>OZ257127.1:0-3582500 GCA_965278965.1 Actinomycetes bacterium | reverse complement strand
GACGCAGCACGAGCCAGCGTCCGTGGTGCAGGTCCGCCACGCGAGGCCGGGACGCCGCGTCGGTGACGCGCACGTTGTTCACGTATGCCCCACCCTCCTCGACGGTCCGACGCGCGGCCGACCGGCTGGCGACCAGACCGGTGCGGGCGAACAGCTCGTCGACGGCCGGGAGCTCCTCCCCCACGATGTCGGCCGGCTCGAGGACCACGTGCGGAGCCTCGGCCAGAGCGGCGTCCAGGGTCGCGGGTGGCAGACCCTCGAGGTCGCCCTGGCCGAACAGCGCGCGACCGGCTGCCTCGGCGGCGTCGCGCTCGCCCACGCCGTGGACGAGGGCGGTGAGCTCGCGGGCGACGAAGCGCTGGGCCTCGCGCGCGGCCGGCCTGTCGGACGTGGCCGCGATGAGGCCGTCGACCTCATCCGGTCCGGCGAAGCTGAACGTGCGCAGCCAGGTCGGCACGTCCCGGTCGTCAACGTTCAGGCAGAACTGGAAGAACGCGTACGGGCTCATCATCGCCGGGTCGAGCCAGACCGTGCCGGTCTCCGTCTTGCCGAACTTGCCGCCATCGGCCTTGGTGAGCAGCGGCGTTGCGAGCGCGTGCACGCTCGTCGCCTCTGCGCGACGGATGAGGTCGACGCCTGCGGTGATGTTGCCCCACTGGTCCGAGCCACCGGTCTGCAGCACGCAGCCGTACTGCCGGTGCAGCTGCAGGTAGTCGAAGGACTGCAGGATCTGGTAGCTGAACTCGGTGAACGAGATCCCGCCGGCGGCCAGTCGGGCCGCGACAGCCTCGCGGTCGAGCATGCGGTTCACCGGGAAGTGCTTGCCGATGTCGCGGAGGAACTCCAGGACCGAGACGCCGGCGGTCCAGTCGTAGTTGTTGACCATGACGGCGGCGTTGTCGCCGGCGAAGTCGAAGAATGGCTCGAGCTGGCCGCGGATGCGCTCGACCCACTCCTGCACGACGTCGACGGGGTTCAAAGTCCGCTCGCCGGACATCTTCGGATCGCCGATCAGGCCCGTCGAGCCGCCGACCAGCGCCAAGGGTCGGTGCCCGTGCTGCTGGAAGCGCCGGACCGTCAGGATCTGGACCAGGTTGCCCAAGTGCAGACTCGGAGCCGTCGGGTCGAAGCCGCAGTACAAGGTGATCGGCCCGGCCTGCGTGGCCTCACGCAGCGCGTCGAGGTCGGTGCTGTGCGCGATGAGGCCGCGCCAGGACAGGTCGTCGATGATCGTGGACACGCCGACATCCTTCCGTACGGCGGCGCCGTCAGGGACTGCGGTCGTCGTCCAGCCAGCGACCGGTCGCGCCGTCGATGAGCTCGCGGTAGATGTCGAGGTGGCCGTTGTGGCGAGCCACCTCCTCGATCATGTGGACGTAGATCCACCGGAGCGACGGACGGTGGCCGCTGCGGCCGGCCCGGGCGCACTGGTCGTTGAGATCGTGCCTCGCCGCATTCGCGCGGCTGATCGCGCACTCGGCCTCGTACACCGCGACCAGGCTCTCCACGCTGTCGTCATCGGCGAGCGCGAAGTCGCCATCGGGGTCAGCATCCGTCGCCCAGAACCCGATCCCGTCCTCACCCTCGAGGTGGTACCGGAACCACCACCGCTCGACCTCGATCAGGTGCTTGAGGACGCCGGCGATGCTCGTCGCCGACGGGCCGAGGCGCCGGGTCGCGTCAGCCCACGCGACGCCGGAAGCCTTGCGCACGACGGTCGCGCGCATCCCGTCGAGGTGCCCTTCGAGCAGGTCCCGCTCGGTGCCGGCCTGGATGTCCATCGCCATGGACGCAGGCTAGGCCCGCCGGGCGGCCGGGCGGTACGGGCTGACCGACTGCTCACCGGGCAGGTAGAAGCGCCACGGCGTGGCCGCCCCGTCGCCGCCGACGCCGGTCCGCGGACCTGTGGCGAAACCAGTGGCGGGCGCGCCGGCCAGGCTCAGTCGCAGCGGTCCCCGGCGGGACAGGAGGTCGACACCGTCGAGTGCACCCGTCACGCCGAGCGCCTTCGTGAGGCGGGCCGGCCCCCGGGCCAGGTCACGGTCGCGCAGCGCCGTCTCCCGTCGCTCGCGGGCGACCTCGACGCCCGTGACGACCTCGCCGGCCCGGAGGAGGACGGCGCCGGCCTCGCCAGCTTCACCGGTCACGACGTTGAGGCACCAGTGCATGCCGTAGGTGAAGTAGACGTACGCATGGCCGGCCGGGCCGAACATGGTCGCGTTCTTGCGACCCTGGCGCCGGAACGCGTGCGAGCCGGGGTCCTCGCCCACTCCCCCGTACGCCTCGACTTCCGTCACGCGGACCGTCACGGTACGGCCGTCGATGCGTGAGGTGACGAGCGCTCCGAGCAGCAGCGGCGCGACCGCCGCGGCGTGCTCGGCCAGCAGCTCCCGCACGTCGCCGCTCACCCTTGCCCCGCCGACGCGCCTTGAATGGTCGCTATAACCGGACATATCGGACTCATAACGACCACTAGAGGCGTCTCGGCGGTCAGGCGGCCCAGCGCAGTCGCTGGGCGTCCAGCACCGCCGCGAGTGCGGCGAGCTGCTCGGCCACGCGCGCCGGAGCAGTGCCGCCGAAGGCCGATCGCGAGTCCAGCGAGCCGCGGACGGTCAGCACCTCCCGCACCGTCGGCGTGAGCTCGGGGGCGACAGCGGCGAGCTCCTCGTCGGACAGGTCCCACAGCTCGACGCCGCGGTCCTCGGCCGCGCGCACGCAGCCGCCCGCGATCTCGTGCGCCTGTCGGAAGGGCACGCCCTCCCGGACGAGCCACTCGGCGATGTCCGTCGCCAGGGCGAACCCCTCCGGGGCCGACGCGGCCATCCGGGCGGTGTCGAACCGCAGGGTCGCGATCATCCCCGTCATCGCCGGCAGGACGAGCAGGAGCTGCTCGACGGTGTCGAACACCGGCTCCTTGTCCTCCTGAAGGTCGCGGTTGTAGCCGAAGGGCAGACCCTTCAACGTCGCGAGCAGGCCGGTCAGGTTCCCGATTAGGCGGCCCGACTTGCCGCGTGCGAGCTCGGCAACGTCGGGGTTCTTCTTCTGCGGCATGATCGACGACCCGGTGGACCACGCGTCGTCGAGAGTCGCCCAGCCGAACTCGCGGCTCGCCATGAGGATGACCTCCTCCGAGAGCCGCGACAGGTGCACGCCGATCATGGCCGCGACGAACAAGAACTCCGCGACCCAGTCGCGGTCGCTCGTCGCGTCGATCGAGTTGGCCAGCGCCGAGTCGAAGCCGAGGTCCTTGGCCACCGCCTCGGGGTCAAGCCCGAGGCTCGAGCCGGCGAGAGCACCGGCGCCGAGGGGCGACCGCGAGGTCCGGCGGTCCCAGTCAGCCAGACGCTCGACGTCGCGCGCCAGGGCATGCACGTGCTTGCCGAGCTCATGCCCGAACGAGACGGGCTGCGCGTGCTGGAGATGGGTGAAGCCGGGCGAGACCGTGTCGACGTGGGCGAGCGCTTGGTCGAGCAGCGCCTGCTGCAGGTCGGTGACGGCGCGCGCCACCTCCGCGGCGTGGTCGCGCAGGTACAGCCGGAAGTCGGTGGACACCTGGTCGTTCCGGCTGCGCCCTGCGCGCAGCCGACCACCGAGCTCGCCCAGACGCTCGACGAGCGACCGCTCGATCGCCGTGTGCACGTCCTCGTCGGACGGATGCGGCACCAAGGTGCCGTCGATGACCTCGGCGGCGATCGCGGTCAACGCGTCCGTGACGGCGAGGAGCTCGTCGTCGGTCAGCAGGCCGGCGCCGTGCAGAACCCGGGCATGCGCCGCGGTCTGCGTGAGGTCGTAGGGCGCCAGCCGCCAGTCGAACGGCGTCGACAGGCTCAACGCGGCCATCGCGTCGGACGGACCACCGGCGAAGCGGCCGCCCCACAGGCGGGTCGGCTGGCTGGCGTCGGTCACGGGTCCTCCGTTCGGCTGCTCCGGGGCTCGCAGGTTCACAGCGCGCTCCTTTGCTCGGCGAGGGACAGTAGCGCGCGGCACAGCGCCCGGGCCTGGGCGGGCGTGCGCATGACGATGACGATCGTGTCGTCGCCGGCGACCGTCCCGACGATCCCCTCGTGCTCGCCGCGGTCGAGGTGCCCGGCGAAGTACTGCGCCGCCCCCGGCGGGGTGTGCAGGACAGCGATGTTGCCCGCCGCCTCGGCCCGCAGCAGCAGCTCGGGAGCTATGCGTGCCAGCGCCGCACCCGTGCCCGCGACGGGCAGGGAGGTGTCCATCGCGGCATCCGCGCCGAGGACGTAGGTCGTTGAGCCGTCCGCGCCATGCTCCTTCGCCGCTCCGACCGCGTCGAGATCGCGGGACAACGTCGCCTGCGTCACGGCGAAACCCTCGTCGGCGAGCGCGCGCCGGAGCTCGTCCTGCGACGTGATCGCGCGACTCGCCACGATCGCCGCGACGCGAGCCCGCCGCGCGGTCATCGTCCGCGGGGCGGACGCCGTCACAGCGTCGGCGCCGTGACGGTGGCCGCGCGGCACGCCGCCTCCCACCGGTCCAGAGCGGCGTCGACCTCCGCGTCGGAGATGGTCAGCGGCGGCACGACCCGGATGACGTCGGACCCGATCGCGTTGACGAGAAGCCCGGATGCACGAGCGGCCCGCTCGATCTCCGGCGCGCGCGGCGCGGGCGGCGGCCCGACGACAGCGGCGAGCATGAGCCCGCGGCCCCGCACGTGCACGACCAGGCCGCCGGACCGGGCGACCAGCTCGTCGGCGAGCCGTTCGCCGAGCGCCTTCGCCCGGTCCAGGAGGCCGTCGGCGTCGATGGCGTCGAGCACCGCGAGCGCCGCGCGCGTGCTGATCGGGTTGCCCCCGAAGGTCGACCCATGGGAGCCCGGGGTGAACAGCGACGCCGCGCGGCCGAGGCCGATGCAGGCACCGATGGGCAGGCCGCCGGCGAGTCCCTTCGCAAGCGTCACGACGTCCGGCCGGACGCCCTCGTGCTGGTGCGCGAACCACGCTCCCGTGCGCCCGATGCCGGTCTGCACCTCGTCGAGCACGAGGAGTGCCCCGGCCCGGTCGGCGGCAGCGCGGGCCGCCGCGAGGTAGCCGGCCGGCGGCACGACCACGCCGGACTCACCCAGGATCGGCTCGAGGAACACGGCCGCGACCGAGTCGTCCACGGCCTCACGCAGCGCGACGGCGTCGCCGTACGGCACGACCCGGACGTCACCGGGCAACGGCCGGAACGGGTCGGCCTTCGCCGGCTGGGCGGTCAGGGCGAGCGCACCCATCGTGCGGCCGTGGAAGCTGCGGTCGGCGACGACGACGGCGCCGCGGCCCGTCAGCCGGGAGAGCTTGAACGCCGCCTCGTTCGCCTCGGCGCCGGAGTTGCAGAAGAACACGCGGGCCGACGGGTCGCCGACCAGTCCAACGAGTCGCTCGGCCAGCGTGATCGCCGGCTGCGTCGCGGCGAGGTTGCTCGTGTGCCCGAGCGTCGACAGCTGGTCCGTCACCGCCGCGACGAGACGCGGATCGGCATGGCCGAGGGAGTTGACGGCGATGCCGGCGACCAGGTCGACGTACTCCCGTCCCTCGTAGTCCCACACGCGCGACCCCTCACCGCGCACGAGCAGGAGCGGCGGCGTGCCGTAGTTGTCCATGAGGGCCGACTGCCAGCGCTGGCTCCACGTCATGCGTCCATCTCCTTCGGCAGAACCATCGTCCCGACGCCCGAGTCGGTGAAGACCTCGAGCAGGACCGAGTGCGGCAACCGCCCGTCGATGACGTGCGCGCGCGGGACGCCGCCGTCGACGGCGCGCAGGCACGCCTCCATCTTCGGGACCATGCCGCTCTCCAGCGAGGGGAGCATGGTCCGCAGCCGCTCGGCCCCGATCGTGCGGATGACCGAAGTCGGATCGGGCCAGTCCGCGTAGAGACCCTCGACGTCGGTCAGGACGACGAGCTTCTCGGCGCGGAGCGCGACGGCGAGCGCAGCCGCTGCCGTGTCGGCGTTGACGTTGTAGGACGTTCCGTCGGCTCCGCGGGCGACGGTCGACACGACCGGGATGAGGCCGTCGTCGAGGAGCCGGACGACGAAGTCGGGCCGCACCTCGACCACGTCGCCGACCTGTCCGATGTCGACCAGCTCGCCGTCGACCACCGCATCGCGGCGCTCGGCCGTCAGCAGGTGCGCGTCCTCCCCCGACAGGCCGACGGCGTACGGGCCGTGGGCGTTCAGCAGCCGGACGAGCTCACGCTGCACCTGGCCGACCAGGACCATCCCGACGACATCCATGACCTCAGGGCTCGTGACCCGCAGGCCGCCGGTGAACTCCGACGTGACGCCGAGCCGCGTCAGCATCGCGCTGATCTGCGGGCCGCCGCCGTGGACGACGACGGGGCGCAGCCCGGCCAGCCGCAGGAACAGCACGTCCTCGGCGAACCCCGCCTTGAGGGCGTCGTCGGTCATCGCGTTGCCGCCGTACTTCACCACGACGGTGGCGCCGTGGAAGCGCTCGAGCCAGGGCAGCGCCTCGGCGAGCACCCCGGCCTTCGCGGCCGCGATCGTCAGGTCGGTCATGTCACTCCCGGGGTCTGGTCCGTGTCAGGTGGCGTACGCGGAGTTCTCGTGCACGTAGTCGGCCGTCAGGTCGTTGGTCCACAGGGTCGCGTGGTCCTCGCCTGCGGCCAGGTCGACCGTGATGCGGACCTCGCGGCCGGACAGGTCGACAAGGTCGCGGTCCTCGCCGACGCCGCCGGATCGGCAGACCCAGACCCCGTTGATCGCGACATCGACGCGGTCCGGCTCGAACGTCGCCGACGTCGTCCCGACCGCGGACAGGATGCGGCCCCAGTTGGGGTCCTCGCCGTGGATCGCGCACTTGAGCAGGTTGCTCCGGGAGACGGCTCGGGCGACGTCGACGGCGTCGTCCTCGCTGGCCGCGTGGTCGACGACGATCTCGATGTCCTTGGACGCTCCCTCGGCGTCGCCGATGAGCTGGCGGGCGAGGTCCGCGCACACCTGGGTCACGAGGTCGGCGAGCACGCCCTCGCCGGGAGCGACCCCCGATGCGCCACTCGCCAGGAGCAGGACGGTGTCGTTGGTGCTCATGCAGCCGTCCGAGTCGATGCGGTCGAACGTGTAGCGCGTCGCCTGCCGCAGCGCGCGCTCGGCCGTCGCCGCATCGACGTCGGCATCGGTCGTGATGACGACGAGCATGGTCGCGAGCGCCGGCGCGAGCATCCCGGCGCCCTTGGCCATGCCCCCGACGGTGACCCCGTCGCGCGAGGCGACGGCGGTCTTCGGCACGGTGTCGGTCGTCATGATCGCGACGGCCGCGTCGGCTCCCCCGTCCGAGGACAGCGCGTCCGCCGCCGCGTCCACGCCGGCGAGCAGGAGATCCATCGGCAGCCGCTCCCCGATAAGGCCGGTCGAGCACACGGCGACGTCGCCGGCTCCCGTCTCGGCGCCGTGCGCGGTGAGCGCCTCGGCGACCCGCTCGGCGGTGTGGTGCGTGTCGGCGAAGCCATCCGGACCGGTGCAGGCGTTGGCGCCGCCGGAGTTCAGCACCACGGCCCGCACCCGACCGTCGGCGACGACCTGGCGCGTCCACACGACCGGTGCCGCTTGGAAGCGGTTGGCGGTGAAGACGGCCGCCGCGGCATCGAGCGGGCCGTCGTTGACGACGAGCGCAAGGTCGGGCCGGCCCGAGGCCTTGATCCCGGCGACGAGGCCGGCGGCCCGGAACCCCTTGGGGCTGGTGACGGTCACGGCGCGACTCCGTTCGCAGTCAGACCCGCCTGCTCGGCGAGGCCGAGGACGAGGTTCGCGTTCTGCACCGCCTGCCCGGCGGCGCCCTTGCCCAGGTTGTCAAGCGCGGAGACGATGACGACCCGCCCGGCGTGGTCATCGACGGCGGCCTGCAGATGCACGGCGTTCGTGCCCGCCACCGAGCTCGTCTGCGGCCACACGCCCGACGGCAGGAGATGAACGAAGGGCTCGTCGGCATACGCCTCGGCGAGCGCAGCCCGCACGGACGCCGTCGTCGCCCCCGGCGAGGCGGCCGCCGTGCACGTCGCCACGATCCCCCGGGGCATCGGCGCGAGCAGCGGAGTGAAGGACAGCGTCACCGCCCACCCGCACGCGTCCGAGAGCGACTGCTCCATCTCGGGGGTGTGCTGATGGACCCCGCCGACCTTGTACGGCGACATCGAGCCCATGACCTGGCTGGCGAGCAGCGGGTCGGTCGGCTTGCGGCCGGCTCCGGATGTGCCGGAGGCGGCGACGACGACGACGTCGGCCGGAGCGGCGAGGCCGGCGGCAAGCACCGGGGCGAGGGCGAGGGCGACGGCCGTGGCATAGCACCCGGGGTTCGCCACGCGCCGGCTCGCGGCGACGGCAGCGCGCTGTCCGGAGAGCTCAGGGAGGCCGTACGTCCAGGACCCCGCGTGGCTCGGGTTGTAGTACTGCCGCCAGGCGGCGCCGTCGCGCAGGCGGAAGTCCGCACCGAGGTCGACGACCGGCAGGTCGGCGGGGAGGTCGGCGACGAGGGCGGCCGACTCCCCGTGCGGCAGGGCGAGGAACACGATGTCCGCGTCGGCCAGGGTCGCGGCGTCGGTCGGGAGCATCGGCCGGTCGGCGAGGGTCGTCAGGTTCGGGTGCAGCGCACCGACGGGCTGGCCGGCGCTGGTCCCGGCCGCGATCGGCCCGATCTCGATGTCGGGGTGCGCAGCCAGCAGGCGCAGGAGCTCGCCGCCTGCATAGCCCGACGCGCCCGCGACCGATGCCAGAATCATAGACCGAGAGTATACGCATACACGCATACTCTGAGTGCGCTCCCCCGCCTGCCGCCCCGGGCCATTCGCCGTCTAGGCCCGCGTGATGAGGGCGTTGACGACGGTGATCGTCGACTCGGTGTCGCGGTGCAGGACGGCTCTGATCCCGAGCTCCCGCGCCGCGGTGACATTCGCCGGCACGTCGTCGATGAACGCGACCTGCTGCGGGTGGAGCGCCCAGGCGTCACACACGTGGAGGAAGGCCCGGGGGTCCGGTTTGGCCAGGTGGATCTCGTGCGAGTACGCGATCGGGTCGAACACCTCCGAGAACGCGTACCGCGACCCCTCCTCGCGGCGGGCGCCGTCGACCGAGTTGCTCAGGACTCCGACGCGCACCCGCGTCGACAGCTCGCGCGCCCACGCCATGAGTCGCACATCGAGACTGCCGCAGTACCAGTCCCACATGCTCGCCATGAAGCCGTCGGCGGCCATCTCATCAAGGCCGAGCGCTTCGGCATAGGCCGCGCGGAGGTCCGCTTCGCCGCGGTGCCCGAGGGTGAACTCCAGCGACGCGTCGAGACCGTGGGCGGCGTCGAGCTCGTCGATCGAGGGGTAGCCCCACGGCGCCGTCCAGGCGGTCTCGTCCAGGACTTCGAGCACGCCACCGATGTCGAACAGCACGGCCTCGATCGCCACGATCCGAGGCTAGCCGCCCTGGCGATCCGGCGACCTTGAGGTTTCAGGCCGCAAGTGGGCGGAATGAGGCCTGAAACCTCAAGGTCGGCGGACGGTCGGCGGGGTGGGCGGGGCGGGGCGGGGCTAGGCGCGGAGGGTGGCGCCGACGCGCTCGGTGGCTGCGGCCAGGGCAGCCTCGCGGGCGGCGGCGGTCTCGGCGGCGTCGAGCGTGCGGTCCGGGGCGCGGAAGCGCAGCGCGAACGCCAGCGACTTCTTGCCCGCGGGCACCTGCGGGCCGGCGTACACGTCGAACAGCCGGACCGACTCCAGCAGCTCGCCAGCACCCTCGCGCACGGCCGCGAGAACGGCCGCGGCGGGCACGTCTGCGTCGACGACGACCGCGAGGTCCTCCTTCGCCAGGGGCTGGGTGCCGACGACGGGCGCGGGGCGCACGTCGGGAGCAGCCGCGAGCACCGCGTCGAGATCGAGCCACATCGCCGACGTCCGGGCCGGCAGGCCGGCGGACTCGACGACGCGCGGGTGCAGCTCCCCTGCGGCGCCGACCGCGACTCCGCCTACGACGAGGCGCGCAACGCGGCCCGGGTGGAACGACGGGTCGTCTCCGGTCTCGACGACCAGCTCCACGCCACAGGCGTCCGCGATGATGCGGGCCGTCTCGACAGCGTCGGCCCAGCCGGCCGGCCGGGCAGGGCCCCACCAGCCGTCCGGCTCACGCTGGCCGGCCAGGATCGCGGCGACGTGATTGGGCTGGGCCGGCAGCAGACTGTTGAGGTCGTCCCATTCGGAGTCGCTCGGCCGGCGCTCGACGCCCTGCCTTCGCGCCGGCGTCGCCTCGACCTCGCCCAGGAACACCGCGCCGAGCTCGAACAGGCGCAGGTCGACGGCGCCCCGACCGACGTTTCGCCGGGCCACGGCGACGAGGCCCGGAAGCAGCGTGCCGCGCAGGTGCGGCTGCTCCTCCGACAGCGGGTTGGCCAGCACCGGCGTTTGGCGACGCGGGTCGTCCACGGGCAGCAGCAGGTCGTCCAGCTCGCCGACTCCGACGAACGGATAGGTCAGGACCTCGACCAAGCCGCGGGCGGCGAGGACGGTTCCAACCCGTCGGCGCAGCCGCTGCTCGCGCGTCAGCCCGCGGCCGAGCGGGGCGGCCGGCAGCGTCGAGGGCAGCAGGTCGTAGCCGTGCAGGCGTATGACCTCCTCGACGAGGTCGATCGGGTCCGTGAGGTCCGGTCGCCACGACGGCGCCAGTACGTGGAGATCGTGATCGCCCTCAACGTCGCAGCCGATGCCGATGAGGAGATCGACGACGGTCTCCCGTGGGATGACCAGGCCGGCGACGGCGCCGGGCATCGTCGACGGCAGCTCGATGACGACGCGGTCGACGGGCGCCTCCACAGCGGTCATGCCGACGTAGTGGCCGCCGCCGAACTCCAGCAGCAGCGCCGCGGCGCGGGCGGACGCGTAGGGCGCGAGGTCACGGTCGACGCCGCGCTCGAAGCGGCGCGACGCCTCACTCGACAGCCTGTGGCGACGGGAGATCCGCGCGATCGTCGACGCCTCGAAGTGCGCGGCCTCGAGCGCGATGTTCGTTGTCGCGTCGTCGATCTCGCTGTGCAGGCCACCCATGACGCCGGCGAGGCCGATCGTGCCGGAGTCGTCCCGGATCACCAGGTCGTCCGCGCTCAGCGTCCGCGTGACGTGGTCCAGCGTCTCGAAGCGCTCCCCCTCGGCCGGGCGTGACGCGCGGACCGGCCCCTGGAGCTTGTCGAGGTCGAACGCATGCAGCGGCTGCCCGAGCTCGAGCATGACGTAGTTGGTGACGTCGACCGCCAGTGACACCGGCCGCATCCCACAGGCGACGAGCCGTGTCTGCATCCACAACGGCGACGACGCCTTCGGGTCGAAGCCGACGATCGTGCGCAGCGTGAACAGGTCGCACGCGCCGAGGTCGTCGCTCGCGCACCCGTGCGGCACGCGGTCGGCCGCCGGCGCGGGAAGGTCAGCCAGCACCAACGCCGGGTCCTCGAACGGAACCCCGTAGGCGAGCGCCGCCTCGCGGGCGATTCCGCGGATCGACAACGCGTAGCCGCGGTCGGGCGTGATCGCGATGTCGAGCACCTCGTCGCCGACCCCGAGGAGCGCCGCGGCGTCGTCACCTGGCTCCGCGCTGCCAGCAGGAAGCACCCGGATCCCGGCGTGGTCGTCGCCGAGACCGAGCTCGCGCTCGGAGCAGATCATGCCGTCGGAGACCTTGCCGTAGGTCGTGCGTGCGGCGATCTCGAACCCGCCGGGAAGCACGGTGCCGGGAAGCGCCACGGCAACGAGGTCACCGACGGCGAAGTTGCGGGCGCCGCAGACGATCCCGCGCACACCGCCGTGCGCGGCGCCGACATCGACCTGGCAGAAGCGGATCGGCTTCTTGAACTCGGAGAGCTCCTCGATCTCGCGGACGAGTCCGACGATGAGAGGACCGTCTACGCCGTCTCCGAGTGAGTCGACCGTCTCAACCTCGAGGCCGGCAGCGATCAGACGAGTCGCGATATCGCGCCCGCTCTGGTCGATGGGGATGGCGACGAGGTCACGCAGCCAGGACACCGGGGCGCGCATCAGGCCTCCACTCCGAATGCCACCGTGAAGCGCGCGTCGCCCTCGACGATGTCGTGCATGTCCGCGACTCCGTTACGGAACATGAGGGTGCGCTCGACCCCCATGCCGAACGCGAAGCCGCGGTACTGCGTCGGGTCAATGCCGACAGCGACGAGGACGCGCGGGTTGACCATGCCGCAACCACCCCACTCGATCCAGCCCTCGCTGCCACACGTACGGCACGGCTGGTCGGGGTTGCCGACGGACTCTCCGCGACACACGAAGCACTGGAGGTCGACCTCGGCGCTGGGCTCGGTGAACGGGAAGTACGACGGACGCATGCGCGTGCGGATGCCGTCGCCGAACATCGCCGCGGCGAAGTGGTCGAGGGTGCCGCGCAGGTCGCCCATCGTGATGCCACGGTCGACGGCCAGGCCTTCGATCTGGTGGAACACCGGCGTGTGCGTCGCGTCGAGCTCGTCCGTGCGGTAGACGCGACCGGGCGCGATGACGTAGATCGGCAGCGGCCGGTCGAGCATCGAGCGGATCTGGACCGGGGACGTGTGCGTGCGCAGGACGACGCCGCTGTCCGCCGACGCCACGAAGAAGGTGTCCTGCATCGTGCGCGCGGGGTGGTCCGGGCCGATGTTCAGTGCGTCGAAGTTCGCCCACTCGGACTCGGCCTGGGGTCCCTCGGCGATCTCGTAGCCCATCGCGACGAAGACGTCGCCGACGCGGTCCATCAGCGTCGTCAGCGGATGGCGTCCGCCCAGCGGCGCCCAGTCGGTCGGCAGGGTGACGTCGACCGACTCATCGACGAGGACGCGCGCGTCACGCTCGACCTCCAGAGCCGCCTGCCGCGCGTCGAGCGCCTCCTTGACCTGCGCGCGCGCCTGCCCGACCCGCTTCCCGGCCTCGGCCTTGGCCGCAGGCGGGAGCGCACCGATCTCCCGGTTGGCGAGCGCGATCGGCGACCGATCACCGGCGTGCGCGAGCCGGACCGCCTTGAGCGCGTCGAGGTCGCCGGCCGACGCGATGGCCGCGACCGCCGCGGTCACCATCGCATCGATCGCGGCGGCGTCCAGGCTGGCGACCTGCTTGGGGTCGAACGACGTGTTGGGACCGGACACCACAGGGACCTTTCGGGAGCGGAGGAGCCCTGACAGGCTACCGGCCGGCCGGTCTCAGCCGGTCACGACCACGTCCGCTCGAACCGCGCGAACGCGGCGTCGAGCCGGCCGAGCAGGACCTTCCGCTCGTCGACGGTGACGAAGGCGGACCGCACGCCCTGGTACGACAGCGACTTGAGGTCGGCGTACGAGAGGTCGAACCACCGGTAGGCGAGCGCGTACTGCTCGCTGAGATCCGAGCGGGAGACGCCCGCATCGTCGGTGACCAGGACAACCGGCACCCCGGCCGCGCGGTAGGTCCGGAACTGGCTGGACCGCGGGCCGACCTGGAGGATCTGCTGGTTCGAGCTCAGCGCGATCTCGACCGTGACCTGGCGGGCGGCCATGAGCCGAAGGAGCGGCCGCGCGCCGCGCTCGCCGGCGATGTCGACACCGTGGCCGACTCGGTTCGTGCCCGCGACACGCACGGCCTGGCCGACGTGCGACTGCAGATCGGCCGGTGGGACCAGGGACGGCACGAGCTCGCCCGCATGCAGGTCCACATGGACCCCGGGGTACTGCTGCGACAAGAACCGCACCATCTTCATGTGCAGCGAGTAGTCCGCAAGGGCGGTCACGCCGTCCTCCGGGCCGACCAGGTCGACGCCGACCCAGCGAGCGTCGGTCGACGCGGTCGCGAACGCGACGGTCAGGGAGGCGAAGACGTTGTCCGGCGCCGCATTGCGATTCGTCTGCGCGACGAAGTCGTAGTCGACCGAACAGGCCGGCTGGGCGAGGGCAGTCCCGCAGCCGAGATCCGACGCAGCACGGGTCGCCCAGGCGTCCGTGAGCGAGGACGCCTGGGCAACGGTCGCATCCAGACCGGCGGACCGGATGGCGGCGAGCGCCTCGCCGAACCGGGCCGGGTCGTTGCTCGCGCCGGGTGCCGTGGCGCCGATCGCGGTCGCAAGCGCGTACGCCCCCGGCCCGTTCGGGGTCACCTTCGTCTCCACGCGCAGGACATGGTCGCGTGCCGCCTGGCTCAGGACCTGCGCCAGACCATCCCCGACGCGTTGCGTGCTGAAGACCGCCCCGAACAACCCGAAGGTCGCGAAGAAGTGGCTGTGCCCGCTGTCGATGCCGGTCGGGGTGAAGAACCGCATCGACCACTGCCCGATGATCTGCGCCTGGGTCGTGGCGTTGCCCAGCACACTCGACGCCGCGATCTGGGCCGACGTGCACGGCGGTGCCGACAGCGCCCAGGTCGGCGGTGTCAGGCACAGCCCGTCGGCGGCGGCCCACGCCAGCATCGGCTCGGCGTACACCGTGCCCGTGAGGTGCTGGTGCAGGTCCGCGCCCTTGGGGAGGTCGACGAAGAACCGGTTCAGCGCGATCGGGTCGTCGGCGATCGAGGCAAGCCGGGCCTGCACCCGGTCGGCGCGCCGGTCCGAACCGACGCTTGCGACGGCCGGGCTCGTCACCGGACCGACGAGCAGGACGGTCAGGCCGACCAGGACGGTGAACACGGTCGTCAGGCGGCGGATCATCCGCGCATCCTGCCGTACGACCACCGGCCGCGAGGGTGGCTACTCCCCCAGGATCGCGCGCACGAGGACCTCCGCCGACGCCTCGAGGTCGCCGACCCCGTGGAGCACGAGGTCGGCGTGCTCGGGCGCCTCATAGGCCTGGCCCATGCCCGTCATGTTCGGCAATGTGCCGGACTTCGCCTTGGCGTACAGGCCCTTCGGGTCGCGCTCGGCGCACACCTCGACCGGTGTGTCGACGTAAGCCTCGAGGAACTGGCCCTCTTCGAACAGTCCCTTCACCGCGTCGCGGTCGGCCCGGTAGGGCGAGACGAGGGCGACGAACACGACCAGGCCGGCGTCGCGCATGAGCTTGCTGACCTCGCCGACACGGCGGACGTTCTCGGCGCGGTCCTCGGAGGTGAACCCGAGGTCCTTGTTCAGGCCCATGCGCACGTTGTCACCGTCAAGGACGTACGTGTGGACCCCGAGCGCGTGCAGTCGGCGGACGGCCGCATCGGCGATCGTCGACTTGCCCGAGCCGGGCAGGCCCGTCAGCCACACGACCTTGGCTTCGTGACCCATCAGCAGGCGACGCGCGTCGAAATCGACGTCGTACGTCTGCTCGACGACGTTGAACGCCCGTCGCATCGTGTGACGCACCATGCCGGCCGCGACGGTGTCGGCCGTCACCCGGTCGACGAGGAGGAAGCCACCGGTGTCACGGCACACCGTGTACGGATCCATCGGGACCGGCTTGTCCGTGGCGATCTCGACGCGGCCGATGTCGTTCATCTCCAGCAGGCGCGCCGCGTCCTCGTGGCCGGTGACGACGTCCTGTCGGTAGCGGACGCTCGTGACGGTGGCCGGGACCGAGCGGGAGCCGGAGACCAGCAGGTAGGACCGGCCATGCGCCAACGGCTCCTCGCCGATCCACACGAGGTCCGTCGCGAACCGGTCGGCGGGCTGCAGCTGGTCGCTGCCGGCGGCGGCGATGACGTCACCGCGCGTGACGTCGACTTCGTGGTCGAGTGTGATCGTGACGGCCTGCCCGGTCTCGGCGTACGGCAGGTCGGCGATATGCCCGTCGACGTGCAGGTCGTAGGTGACGATGCGGTCGATCGCCGCGGTCCGGCCGGAGTCGGCGATGACGACCTTGTCTCCAACGGCCACCTGGCCGGAGACGACCGTGCCCGCGTACCCGCGGAAGTTCCCCTCGGAACGGACGATGAACTGCACCGGGAACCGGAACGGGGCGTCGACGACGGAGCCGCCCTCACGCACCTCGAGCGGCTCCCACTGCTCGAGCACCTGCAGCAAGGTCGGCCCGTGGTACCAGTCCATCGAGCGGCTCGGGGTGATGACGTTCTCGCCGGTGACGGCGCTCACCGGGACGGCGATCACCTCGGGGACGTCCAGCCGCGCGGCCGTGACGCGGACCGAGCCGACGATCTCCTCGAACGTGGCGTGGTCGTAGTCGATGAGGTCCATCTTGTTCACGGCGACGATGACCGTCTTGACGCCCATCAGCGCGCAGATCGTCAGGTGCCGGTGCGTCTGCGGGCGCACCCCGCGGGCGGCGTCGACCATCAGCACGGCGACATCGCCGTTGGACGCCGCGACCGCCATGTTGCGGGTGTACTGCTCGTGCCCCGGCGAGTCGGCGATCAGCACGCGCCGGCCGTTCGGCAGGTTCATGTGCCGGTACGCGACGTCGATCGTGATCCCCTGCTCGCGCTCGGCCTCCAGACCGTCGGTGAGCAGCGAGTAGTCGATCTCGCCGACCGGGATCGTCGAGCCGCCCCGGCGAGTGCGCCGGGCGTACTCGAGGGTGTCCAGCGGCACGGAGTTCGTGTCGGCGAGCAGGCGGCCGATCAGGGTCGACTTCCCGTCGTCGACCGATCCGCAGGTGACCAGGTGCAGGACGGGGGTCAGGGTGGTGGTGGCCACTAGAAGTAGCCCTCCTTCTTCTTGCCCTCCATGGACTCCGCGCCGCTCTCTCCGTCGATGAGGCGGCCGGAGCGCTCGGAGTACTTGGCTCCGGCCATCTCGGCGACGAGCTGTTCCATCGTGTCCGCGGTCGACTCGACGGCACCGGTGAGCGGGTAGCAGCCCAGGGTGCGGAAGCGGACGACGCGCAGCTCGGGCTGCTCCCCGTCCGCCAGGGGGAAGCGGTCGTCGTCGACCATGATGAGCGTGCCGTCGCGCTCGACGATCGGGCGCGCCTTGGCGAAGTAGAGGTCCGGGATCGGGATGTCCTCGCGCTGGATGTACTTCCAGACGTCCAGCTCGGTCCAGTTCGACAGCGGGAACACCCGCATGCTCTGCCCCGGGGCGAGCTGCGTGTTCGCCGTCCGCCAGAACTCCGGCCGCTGCTTGCGCGGATCCCACTGGTGGCCGGGCTCGCGCAGGCTGAAGATGCGCTCCTTGGCACGGCTGCGCTCCTCGTCGCGACGGGCGCCGCCGACGGCCGCGTCGAAGCCGTACCGGTCGATGCCCTCGCGCAGCGCGACGGTCTTCATCAGCCGCGTGTACTCATGCGTGCCGTGGGTGAACGGCGTGACGCCGTCGGCAATGGCCTGCGTGTTCTGCGCGATGCGCAGGTCCAGGCCGAGCTCGGCGACGCGGCGGTCACGGAACGCGATCATCTCCGAGAACTTCCAGCCCGTGTCGATGTGCATGACCGGGAACGGGATCGGGGCCGGGGCGAACGCCTTGATCGCCAGGTGCAGCAGCACCGACGAGTCCTTGCCGATGCTGTACAGCAGCACCGGGTTCTTGAAGGCGGCCGCGGTCTCGCGGTAGATGTGGATCGCCTCGGCCTCCAGCTCGTCGAGCACCGCGTCGTAAGGCACCGACGCGACCGACGTGGCGGTGGTCACTGTTCGTTGGGTCCTCTCGTGTGCGGGGACGGATCCCCTCGTACCTCGCGAGAACGCGAGGAGCTGGCGGGTCAGGCTTCGGAGAGAACCTCCATCGCGGGGCCGGCCGACAGGCTGCCGTCGCCGAACGTGGGGTCGTCACCGCGGGCGGCGATCGCCGCGGCGCGCGCGTCGCGCCGCGCCTGGGCGTGCGCCTCCCCCTCGGCAACGACCTGCGGGGCCAGCGGAGGCACGTCGATGGCGCCGACGCCGTGCAGCGCCTCGATGTAGGCCTGCAGCTGCGGACCGCTCTCCCACGAGGTGATCAGGCAGTACCGCGGGTCCGGGCCGGGGTGCCACACAGCGTGCCACAGCCGCTGCGTGTCGATGATCGCCTGCGCGCCCGCCGGCAGCGCGATCCGCGTCTCCGTCGACGGGTCGTCGCGATCCTCGCGCAGGACCATGTAGGAGTCGGCGTCGTCGGTCAGGTTGAAGAACCCTCGGACGATCCAGCCGGTGCCGGCTGGGTTGAGCCGGTTGTTGTCATCGCGGTGCAGGTTGTACAGCGCGTCGCCGTAGGTGTTGGGCTGGAGCTCGATGACGCGGCATCGCCCCACGTTGGCGCCGGGCTCCTGAGCGCGGGCGACGAGCCGCGGTGCGAGCGCGACGTTCTCCTCGACCCACACACCGTCCTTGTCCGTCTTAGCCGGGGTGTGGTTCCAGAAGCCGTTGCACTCCAGGTCGCCGTAGGCGCTGGCGAGGGGGGCGAAGCGCGTGTCGCCGGAGGACTTCCAGTCGACGAAGGTGATGTCCTCCCACTCACGCGGGTCCGCGGCCTGGTCGTACGCGTCGAGGATGACGTAGCCGTTCTCCGCGAAGATCGGGAGAGTCACGTAGTCCGCCGGATTCATGGGCATAAGTCTGTCACCCCGCTCGGGATGGTCCCGACGTGGCGTAGGCCGTGACGTAGAGGGCGACGGCCGCGGCGACGCCCGCGTTGAGGGACTCCGGCCCGTCGGCCATGGGGATGCGGACGAGGAGGTCGGCGGCTGCGCGGGCGGCGGCGCCTACGCCGTGGGCCTCGGAGCCGACGACCCAGCAGGCACGAGGACCAAGACGGCCCTCACGAGCGGCCGTGAAGAGGTCGTCCTCGGCATCGCCGGTTGCGACGACGACCGGGCGTCCTGCGGCGTGGGCAGCCGCCGCGACGTCGTCGATGTCCGCGCCGACCACGACAGGCACGGCGAACAAGGCGCCGGCTGTTGCGCGGACGACCTTGCCGTTGTGGGGGTCGGCGCTCCCGGCGCCGAGGATGACGGCGGCGGCCCCGGCGGCCGCCGCGGTCCGGATGATCGTGCCGACGTTGCCGGGGTCCATGACCGCGTCGAGGACGACGATCGGCCCGTCGCGGTCGGCGACATCGGCCAGCGCCGGTGCCGGGATCAGGTCGCAGACGACCAGGACCCCTTGCGGCTGCTCGGTCTGCGCCATCGCGGCGAGCACGCGGCCGCTCACGGCGGTCACGGGAACGGCCAGCGCATGCGCCGCCGCGACGATGTCCGCGAACGGCAGCTCGCCGTCACCGTCGAGGTCACCGTCGAGGAAGACCTCGCGGGCGACGACACCGGCCGGCGCAGTGCTCGCGGCGGCCAGCGCGGCGCGGACGGGTTGCGGACCCTCCACGAGGAAGCGGCCGGCCTTACGGCGGCCCGAGCGCTCGTGCAGCGCCCGGACCGCCTTGACCCGGTCGGAGGACGTCGACGTGAGTCGCGTCACCGGCGACGGGACGTCAGGCAGCGGCGGCGGGGACGGACTCGCGGGCCACGACGACCAGCGCCGCGAAGGCGGGGGCGTCGTTGACGGCGAGCTCGGCCAGCATCCGGCGGTCGACCTCGACGCCGGCCGCCTTCAGGCCCTGGATGAAGCGGTTGTAGGTCATGCCGTTGAGCCGGCAGCCGGCGTTGATGCGCTGGATCCACAGGCGGCGGAAGTCGCCCTTGCGGGTCCGGCGGTCGGCGTACGCGTAGACGAGGGAGTGGGTGACCTGCTCCTTGGCCTTGCGGTACAGCCGGGACCGCTGTCCGCGGTAGCCGGACGCGCGCTCGAGGGTCTCGCGGCGCTTCTTGTGTGCATTCACTGCGCGCTTGACGCGTGCCATGTCGTTCTCCTGATCAGCTGGGTCGTCGGGGGGTGGTCGGCCCGGTTCGGGCGGAGGCCTAGCGGCCTAGGAGGCGCTTGACCCTCTTGACGTCGGCGGGCGCGACGACCTGGTCGGACTCCAGCTTGCGGGTGCGCTTGGAGGACTTGACCTCCATGAGGTGGCGGCGGTTGGCCTGCTCGTGGGTGATCTTGCCCGAGCCGGTCACCTTGAACCGCTTCTTGGCCCCGCTGTGGGTCTTCTGCTTCGGCATGGCATTCCTCGTCGTGTTGCTCGGTGGCGTCGTGCTCTGGCGTGCCGACCCGTGGGACGGCGACCGGTCCGGGTGGACCGGGTGGTCTGGTGTGCGTCGACCGCTAGACGGTCTGCGCCTGCTCCGCCTCGGTCACGTCGACGGCCTCGTCCTGCGCGCCTTCGACAGCAGCGCGCGCCTTGGCGACATCGAGCTTGACCTCGGACTTCTTGCGGTGCGGGGCCAGGACCATCGTCATGTTGCGGCCGTCCTGCTTGGGTGTCGCCTCGACGAAGCCCAGCTCGGTCACGTCCTCGGCCAGGCGGCCAAGAAGGCGCAGGCCGAGCTCGGGCCGGCTCTGCTCGCGGCCGCGGAACATGATGGTGATCTTGACCTTGTCCCCGGCCCGCAGGAACCGCTCGACGTGACCCTTCTTGGTCTCGTAGTCGTGCGAGTCGATCTTCGGGCGGAGCTTCATCTCCTTGATGATCGTGTGCGTCTGGTTCTTGCGGGACTCACGCTCCTTGAGCGCGGCCTCGTACTTGAACTTGCCGAAGTCCATGAGCTTGCAGACGGGCGGCTTCGCCATGGGGGCGACTTCGACGAGGTCCAGATCGGCCTCGACAGCCAGACGGAGGGCGTCCTCGATGCGGACGATCCCAACCTGCTCGCCGTTGGGTCCCACGAGACGGACCTCGGGCACACGGATCCGGTCGTTGATCCGGGGTTCAGCGCTGATGGTGCCTCCTTGCTGGGGTGCGGGCGACCTGCCCCCGGAAGGCATAAGGCCTCCGGCGCAGCGCGCGCGGAGGCCTCGGCAGGGCATGCGCGCACGCGAATGCGCCACATGCCAAGACCCACAGGACCTGTCGAGCAAGGCGGTCCGCAGGTGGGAGTCGAGGACTCCGCTTGCGCGACCCGGCCGTGAAGCCGGGTCAGTCGGGTGAAAGGCTACCAGCCGTGACGCAGACGCCCGAAATCCGCTCGGAGCAGGCTGAGGTCGACGGGCCGGACCCTGCCGCCGCCGAACCCCTCGATCTGGCCGACGTCCCGGCCGTGGAGGTGGTGCTCACGGTGTCGATGCACCTGATGACAGCAGCGGCACTGGCGTGCGGGCTTGGGGCGGACGAGGACGGCCGCCCAGCGCCGGCGCCCGACCTCGCGGAGGCGCGGATCCTCATCACCGCGCTCGCGGGGCTCGTCACGGCGTCCGCTCCGTCGCTCGGCTCGATGCACGCGGCCCCGCTGCGAGACGGGCTCAGCTCGCTCCAGCGCGCCTTCCGCGAGGCCTCCATCGTGCCCGACCCGCCCGGCCGTGGACCCGGCGAGGACCTGACCGGTCCGGTCTACTGACCAGCCCCGTCATCGGGTGTGCGGGTCACGGGTAGCCGACGCAGCCCCACACCGGGTTCGAGGCGTAGTGCTCGAGCGTGGTGGTCCAGTAGGGGGCGTACTCGCCACACAGCTCCTCGGCTTGGTCGATCCCGTCGGGGGCGTAGACCAACGGGTAGCCGTTCGTGATGCCGGGAGTCGTGCACGCCGCATTCTCGTAGTTCAGCGTGCCGCTGGGCACCGCCGGGACAGCCCCGAAGAGCACGTAGAAGCCCGGCCCGAACTGCTGGCAGCCGATGCTCGGCGTGGCCGGAGAGCCGTCGGACCCGCCGTCGTGCGCCCAGATGATCGTCCGCTCGCAGACCCAGCCGCCCTTCCCGTCGTTCGGCCACAGCGCCCATGACGGCGTCCACTCGCGCTGTCCGGTGAAGCCGTCCTCCCACGCGGTCTCGCCGGCGGGGGCCGGGCACGGCGCGTCGGCCGAGGAACGGACGAAGGCCTGGTGCCAGACCTGGTCGGCGGACGCGGATGGCGCCATGGCCAGTCCGAGGCCGGTTGCCACCGCGGCAGCGGACGCAGCCGCCAGAAGTCGTCGGGTCACTCGCATCAGGACTCCCCCGTCAGTCGCCAGGCGTCCTGCCTGCCGCGCGCATGCTACCGAGCGGGAGGCCCGGGATAAAGTGCCCGCGTGCACGCGCGGGTGACGGCCATCGCGTCCGCCAACGGCTCGTGGGCGTGACGATGGACGGCCTGCTCGTGGTCGGCATGCATCGATCGGGCACCAGTGCGGTGGCGCGAGTCGTGCATGCGCTCGGGCGAGCCACCGGCGGGACCGTGATGGCCCCGCGCGCTGAGAACGCCCGCGGGTTCTTCGAACGGGACGACGTAGCCGCCCTCGACAACCGCTGGCTGAACCGGCTCGGGGGCTCGTGGGAGGCACCCCCGCGGACGACCGCCGCGGACTGGGAGTCGCTGGACCCCGGCCCACTCCGCGCCGACCGGAATGCTCTGGACGTCCTCGATCCGGACCATCCGGCGTGGTTCGTGAAGGACCCCCGCATCAGCCTGCTCGTCCCGCTGTGGGACCGGCTTGCGTTGCAGCGACTCCCGGTCGTGCTCGCGGTTCGCGACCCGTTGGAGAGCGCGGGGTCGGTATGGCTGCGTGACGGGATCACCCCGCGACGCGCCCTCGGCCTCTGGTACGTGTACGTCCACAGCGCCGCGAGCGCGCTCGCCGATCGTCCTGGGCTCGTCATCGACTACGGCCGGCTCGTGAGCCGGCCGGCGGAGGCCGTGCACGCGATCGACACGTTCGCCCGGCCCTCGGACCGGCCGCCGAAGCTTCCCTCGGATGCGGACCTCATCGCGCTCGTCGAGCCCGACCTCCGCCGCCAGGACGGGCGCGATCTGCCCCGGCTGCCACGGGAGTACGTCGAGGGTGCGCGAGACCTGCACGCCATCGTGGCCTCAGCACACGCGCAGCCCGCAACGGGACTGACTGTGCCGAAGGTCCCGGACTGGGTCGACGAGGTCTGGGACGAGCTCCGTGAACTGCACCGGCTGCGACGGACCGTCGAGGCTCTCAGCGCCGAGCGGGACCGCTGTGCAGATGATGGGGTCCGCCGCGGCGGCTAGCCTCGCGGGCGTGGAGCCACAGGAGTATCTGGGCGGACTTCGGCACTCGCGCAAGGCCGACGTCATGCGGATCAGGTCAGCGATCCTGGCCGCGGAACCCGACCTTGCCGAGACGGTCAAGTGGAACGCGCCGAACTTCGTCTACGCCGGGGAGGACCGCGTCACCTTCCGCCTGCAGCCCGGAGACCGCGTGGACCTCGTGCTGCATCGGGGTGCGCGCAAGCGCGCGGACGCCGCGTCGTTCGTCTTCGCCGACCCCTCCGGGCTCGTGACGTGGGCTGCACCGGATCGTGGCGTCATCTCGATTCCCCCGGACGCGGATCTCGACACGCTGATGTCCGAGGTGCTCGAGGTCGTTTCCGCCTGGATCCGGTCCTAGATCGCGCCGCGACGAAGCTGCGTCAGCCGTCTACACCTAGATGCGCCAGTGCTCACGGACGAACGGTGCGTGCCGCCAAGTCCCGTAGGAGCCGTCGCGCACCAGCCACGGCTGGGCCTGGCCGGCGAACGACACGACGCGGGCGCCGGCGGGCACTCGAGCGATCCCCCAGCGGGCTGTCGACAGCCCCAGCCGTCGACCGAGCGGCCCTAGCACCGGACGGCCACGAGCACCGCAGTCCTGACGGAAGTACACGACGTAGCCGTCCGGGAAGAAGTCCATGTCGGTCACCGTGCGATCCAGCCACCGTTGCTCGCTGACGTGCCCCGGGCTGCCGCGATGGTGCTGGCACGACCCGATCGCGCCGGCGGGATCAGCCAGCAGGTCGTCCCACACCGCCGGCCGCGATCCGACGCGGATCCGGTAGAGCGCCGCGTGCGCCCGGGTTCCGGCGTACTGGTTGCGCCCGCGGACCGCGACGAAGTCCGAGTCCGGCCGGTCGAGCAGGAAGTCAAGTGAGCCGACGACGACCAGGTCGATGTCCATGACGGCCAGGTGTCGTCCCTCCAGACCCAGGAAGTCCCGTTGGAAGACGGACAGCTTGCGCGACGTGCCGAGATCCCACGGAGCCGCGGCTACGTCGTCGAGGGCGTGGACGACGATGCGGCTGTCGAGGCCGGTCGCGTCGTCGGTCACGCAATGGAACCGCACGGGAACCGGCAGCCGGCGCTCGACCATTCCCCGCAAGCGGTTCACGGCGTCCGCGCTGTACAGCGAGCCCCACTTGAACGTGACGACGTCCAGGTGCTGCAGCATCGGTGACGCGCAGTTCACCGGCCGGCGCCTTCAGCCGCCGCGACCTCGCGCATCGCATCGTCGAGCCCGGTACGGGCTCGACCCTCGGCGGAGACGACAACGGCGACGTTGAACGACCGGCGCGCGTGCACATCGGTCGGCGTCGCTGCCGACACGGCGTGCCAGGACGACGACGTCTTCACGAACCAGAACAACCGGTTCGACACCACGGGCACCTCCGTGACGATCTCGAAGTCCGCCGGGTCGCCGAGCGCGTTCGACCAGTTGGGCCGGAACAGTCGCGGGCTCAGGACCTGGGCCTGGCCACCCCACTCCGGCGGCCATGGGTCGATCGTCGGCAGGGCGAGGACGCAGCTGACCAGCTTGTCGGCGGCGTCGGTGTGCGGGGGCAGGTATGCGCCGTCGGCGAGCTCCGCCGCCTCGACCTGCACGTCGAGATCTGCGGCGACCAGACGACCATGCGCCGCCGCGACCACCGCCGGCACCTGGCCGACCGGCCCGTCGTCCGATACCTCGCGCACGAAGGCCAGCGACTGGTCGAGGTACTCCGGCGACGCGACGGCGGCGAGGGCATGCGCCCACGAGTCGGCGAGTCCGGGCCGGCCGAGGTCCGCCGACGTGAGAACGAGGCGGCGTTTGCCGCGCGGCATGCGCTGAGCGCCGGGTGAGTCGGACAGCACGGGGAAGTCCGCCGCGAGTGCAGCCAGGTCCGCGTCGGGCAGGTAGTGGTCGACCCAGCCGAACGGGTAGGGCCCGTCGTGGGGACGGGCCCCGCACTCCAGGAGCGAGCGCCACGTCGCCGTCGTCGGCTCGCTCATGGCCGGATGCTAGCCGCGGGCACCGCCCTAGGATGCCGTGGTCCGCAGGGCACCCGAGGGAGGTCGGATGGCTGGCTGGCTCGCCGGTCGACCCGACGACCTGGCTCTCACCGATCCGGACGGCAGCACCCTCACCTACGCCCAGCTGGCCCGCGCCGTCGCCGCAGTCCAGGACGGTGCCCGCGCGCGTGGGATTCGTGAGGGTCAGCGGGTCGCCTTCGTCGCCCGGCCCGACCTCGCGTCGGTGGTCACCCTCCTCGGCCTGCTTCAGCACACGACCGTCGTGCCGCTGGCCCCGGACCAGACCGCCGAGGTCACACGTCGCGTGTCCGACCGGGCGATGGCGACGCAGTTCGTGCGGTCCGCCGCCGAACTCCTCCCCGACGGCGTGCTCGCGGCCAGCTTCGAGTCCGACCCCACCGGCATCGGCTCAGCAGAGCCCGACCGTGTCGCGCTGCTGCTGCCGACGTCGGGGACCACTGCGACCGCACGGTTGGTCCCTGTGACCGTCCGCATGCTCACCCACGGGGCTGGCGCGGTGGCCTCCTCCCTTGAGCTTGGACCCGGAGACCGCGGCCTGCACACGCTCCCGCTGCAGCACGTGGGGGGCATCGTGGACCTGCTGCTCGCCCCCCTGTCCCGCGGCGGCAGCGTCCACCTGGCCGGTCCGTTCGACGCAGCCCGGTGCTGGGAGGCCCTGCCCGAGGCGACGTGGTGGCAGGCGGCGCCGGCGATGCTGGCGGCGCTTCTGGACACGGCGCCGACGCCCCACCCGTCGCTGCCGCGCCTGCGGTTCGTCCGGTCGGTCTCGGCGCCCCTGCCGGCGCCGTTGCGCGAACGGGCCGAGTCGTCGCTCCGCGTCCCGGTCGTCGAGATCTACGGGATGACGGAGACGGCAGGCGTCATCGCCAGCCAGCCGCTGGACGACTGCCGACCGGGCAGCGTCGGCCGGCCGGTCGCCCTCGACGTTCGGATCCTCGACGGCTTCGGGGCGCGTGCCGCCGTCGGTGAGGTGCAGGTGCGCGGCCCGCAGGTCCTCGCCGGCTACGACCTCGGTCCCGGCCAACCGCTAGACCGGTCGTCGTTCGACGGCGACTGGCTGCGTACCGGCGACATCGGTCGGCTCGACGCCGACGGCCACATCCACCTCGTCGGCCGCGTGAAGGACATGGTCAACCACGGCGGCGAGAAGATCGCGCCGGCTGACGTCGACGAGGTCATGCTCACGCACCCGGCGATCAGCGACGCAGCCGCGTTCGGCGTCCCGCACCCCACGCTCGGAGAGGTCGTCGCCGCCGTGGTCGTCCTGCGACCGGGTGCCGTGCTCGACCTCGCGACCTTGCAGGCGCACGTGTCGGCAGCCCTGCCGCGCAGCCACACGCCGCGCCGCGCCGCGAGCATCGCGGCGGTCCCGCGGCGGAACGGGAAGCTCGCTCGTGCGGATCTCCCTGCGCTCCTGGAGGTCTCGACGCCACTGGCAGCGACGTCGCCGCGTGATCCGGACGTGCCGCTGCGGACACCCACGCCGAGCGACGACGCGCGTGGCCGGGTCCGCGCGTGGCTCATGCGTACCTGGAGTCGCGCGCTCGACCTCGGCGAGTACGCCGAGCCCTCGATCGACGCCGACTTCTTCGCTGCGGGCGGTGACTCGCTGCGCGCCGCCGCGATCGTGGCCGAGGTCGGTGACGTCGCGGGTGAGCTCGTCTACGTCATGTCGGTCTACCAGGCGCCGACCATCGCCCGGTACGAACGGATGCTCGCCGAGACCTACCCGCGGACCTGGGCGCTGCTCGCCGGCACCGACGCGTCGGGCACCGTTGCGAGCGTGCCGCGCGGACCGGCCGTGGACGATGCCGCGCGGGCCGCGTTCGGCGCCGGGCTGACAGCCGGCGACGTCTCATCGTGGTACGGCGTGCAGCCCGCTGCCAGCGCGGCGACCCTGGGCCGGCTCGCCCTCATCGCGTCCGCGCCGCGTTCGGGATCGACCTTGCTACGGGCGATGCTCGCCGGCCACCCCGGCGTATTCGCCCCGCCCGAGCTCTACCTGCTTCCCTTCGCGACCATGCGTCTGCGCCGAGCGGCGTTCCCCGACGGGCTCGCGTCCCAGCTCGAAGGGCTGGAGCGCGCGTGGGTCACGGCCACCGGGTGCGACGTGGGCGCCGCGCGAGCATGGGTGCGTGACCTCGAGGACGCCGATGCCTCGACCGTCGACGCCTACGGCCTCCTCGCTGCCGCGGTGCCGGGTCGGCTCCTCGTCGACAAGACGCCGATGAACGCGCTCCGCCTCCCGTGGCTGACGCGTGCGATGACGATCGCCCACGACCTTCGGGTCATCCACCTCGTCCGGCACCCGGCCGCGGTCGCGGAGTCGTTCGCCGAAGCCCGACTGGGCGCGCTGTGGTGGCAACGACTGGCCGGACCCACCGATGCGCCCGTGCCGCCCGGGCTCGCCGGCGACAGCGAAGTGTCCTTCGGCGAACTGCTGTGGTGCCGCATCGAGGACGTCATCGACCAGCTGCAGCCCCTGGTCCCCGAGGCCCGCTGGACCCAGGTCCGGTTCGAGGAGCTGGTCGCGGACCCGCGGACAACGGCGGAACGGGTGTGCGCGGCGCTCGGGGTGCCGTGGGATGACGACATCGCCGCACGGGTCCTCGACCCGTACGCCGACCCCCGCGCGCGCATGACCGACGGCCTGCACCCCCAGTCCCGCATGATCGGGGACCCGAAGTTCGCGCAGCACGGGCAGATCGATGCCGACCGCGGCACGCGGGGCGCCGCCAGCAACCGGACGCTGGCGCCGGCCACGCAGGAGCTCGCGGCACGACGGGGGTACGTAGCTCCCGAGCGCTCGATGACGGCAGGCCAGCGACGGCTGTGGCGGCTGGCACGGCTGGCACCCGAGCACGCTCCGCACGTCGTGCCGCTGGCGTACCGGCTCGACGGCGTCCTCGACCTCCCCCGGCTCGAGGCCGCTCTGGGCGTCGTCATCGCCCGCCACGACATCCTGCGCACATCGTTCCCGGCCGGGGCGGACGGCGAGCCGTCCCCCGTCGTCCACCCCGCACACCCCGTGGTGGTTCCGGTCACGGACCTGACGTGGGTCCGCCGGCAGAACGCACCGGAGGTCGCCGACGCCGAGCTCGCACGGCAGGTCCGCGCTGAGGTCGGCCGGCACGTCGATGTCGAGCGCGGCCCCCTGTGGCGTGCTCGACTCCTGCGGGTCGGACCCGACGAGGCGTTGCTCGTGCTGGCCTTCCACCGCCTCGTGTTCGACGGGGCGTCGCGTGCCGTGCTCGAGTCGGACCTGGCGCAGGCGTTCGACGGGCAGCAGCTGGAGGTCGCTCCGCCCGCGCTAGAGGTGGCGGCGTCGCTGGTGGCCCGCGCGCGGGCACGCGTACACGTCGACGAGGCCGCATGGGACTCGGCCCTGGACGGCCTCCAGGAGCCGACGGTCGTCCCGGTCGACCGTGAGCGCGGATCCGGGCACCGCGAGGCCGTCTCGGCTGTCCGGGACCTACCGCCCGACGTCGTCTCCGCCATGACCACGCGGGCGAGCGCCGGCGACCCCTCCGTGGCCGCGTGGTGGCTCGCGGCCGCGGCGATCGTGATCTACCGCCGGACGGGCCAGCGCGACCTCGTCCTCCAGGTGCCGACGGCAGGGCGCACCGTTCCGCAGGCGCTCGGCACGATCGGCGGCTGGTCGACGCTGGTGCCCGCCCGGATCGCGGTCGCGCCGGACGCCATCCGCGCCGCCGTCGTCGCGGCCGCGCAGGCTGCGCTCGTGCTCGCCCTCGACCATGACGGCCTGCCGCGCGAGGAGATCCTTCGTCGGCATCCGCTGGCGGCCGGACCGGTCGTGGTGTCGGTCCAGCACCGCCGGAACGGGCCGATGGCACTCGAGGGCATCGGCGTCCAGCCGTACGGCGTGCGCCGACCCGCAGCCGACGCCGACCTCGCGATCCACCTCGAGGTGACCCCGGGCGGAGCCCACGCGACTGTCGACGGGCACGGCGGTCTGCTGGCTCGGGCAACCCTGAGTGCGCTGCTCGAGGACCTCGTGTCCGAGCTGCGGATGAGTCTCGCCGATCCCTCCGCACCGGTAGGGCCGTGCCCGGCGGAGGCGACGGACGACGTCCGGGCAGTGCTTCGGGCGGTCGACGGGGTCGCGGACGCCGCGGTCGTCCACGACCCGGCGGCCGGCCGGCTCGACGCGGTCGTCGTCCTCTCCGAGGACCGGCCGGCGGACCGCACGGCGCTGATCGCCGCGTCCGCCTACGCGCTGCCGGCATACCGGGTGCCGGCGAGGCTGCGCGCCGTCGATGCGCTCCCGTCCCGCCCGGACGGGTCGCTCGACCTCGACCGGGTGCGTGAGCTGGCGCGCGCCGGGGACGACCTGGACGTGGTTGCCGCGCCCTCGGACGAGCTCGAAGAGACGATCGCGCGAGCCTGGCAGGACGTTCTGTGGCGCGACGAGCCGGTCGACGTCCGAGCGTCGTTCCGCGACTACGGCGGGCACTCCCTCCTCGCCGTCCAGCTCGTCGTCGAGCTGGAGCAGCGGATGGGTCGCCCGTTGCCGTCGAGCGCGCTCGCCCACCTGGACACGGTCGCCGGGCTCGCGCGCGCCCTGCGCGACGAGGCCACCGCCGGGTCCGCGCCCGCCGACGCCGCCGGCGACCTGCCGCCGGAGATCCTGAGCGGGCTGCTGGCGCACACCGCCACGTGGGATGGCGACCGGCACCGCGCCGACGCCGTCATCGTCGGCCGGAACACCGCAGGCTCACGTACGCCGCTGTTCTGGTGCCTGCAGAACGAGCGCGAGCACCGAGCGCTCGCCGACGCGCTGGGACCCGACCAGCCCGTGCACGCCATGCGATCGGGAAACCGCGTCATGGTCAAGAGCGACGACAACATCGAGCTCCTCGCAGCGCACTACCTGCGGGAGATCCGCGAGATCCGGCCGACGGGCCCCTATCTCATCGGTGGAAACTGCCAGGCCGCTCGGATCGCCCTCCGCGTCGCCCGCCGGCTGCGCGACGAGGGCGACGACGTGCCCGTCCTGCTCTTGATGGAGAAGTTCGAGCCGCTGGCCTACGACGGCCCGGTGGCGATGCTGTTCGGCGATCGCAGCGACCGGAACCCGTTCGCCCGGTTCGCCGACCCGGGCCGCGGCTACGCCGCGTGGTACTCCGGACCCCTGTGGATCCGACAGATCCAGGGCGCCCACGCGCAGTTCTTCACCCCGGAGAACATCCCCGTGCTCGCCGCCCGGGTGGCCGAGCACCTCGCCTTCGCGCTGGCGGACGGCCCGACACCCCCGGGCCAGCAAGACGAGCGGCCCGGCGCCGAGCCGCTCGCCGAGGAGGCCTACCGCGCGAGCGTCGCGGTCTTCGGACCCGTGACAACCACCGTCGCCCCCGGATCCCGCGTACCCGTCGACGTGGTCGTTCGCAACATCGGACCGCTGACCTGGCCGGCGGGTTCGCGATCGGCCCTCGCGATCGCTGCCTGCTGGCGGCCTGCGGACGGGCCGCCCGGACCGGTGGCTACGGTGGCGCCGCTCCCCCACAGCGTCGAACCAGGTCAGGAGGTCCGTGTGAGTGTGTCGGTGCCCGCCCCGGCCGAGCCAGGGCGGTGGATGCTGGAGGTCGACGTCGTCGACGAGGGGATCACCTGGTTCAGCGAGCGCGGCTCGACGCCCTGGCGCGGCGAGGTCGACGTGGCGGCACCGAGCAGGACCCGCCTGCGGTGGCGTCGTTGAACGCGCGCACGGCGAGCGGCTGGTACCGCACGCTCGACGCCGCCGTGCAGGCGAACGGCGGTCTGCACAATGCGCACCTGCACCTGGACCGTGTCGGCACTCTCGACCCGCAGTACTGGTCCGGCGGCGACACGCTGGCGTCCGCGCACGGCAGCCTTCACGCCAAGCACCGCCTGCTGGGTGTCGTGCACGACGGCCCGGCGTACCGCGAGGACGACTTCTTGGCCCGCGTCCACGGCGCGGTCGACGTGATGGTCGCGTGCGGGACCTCGGTCGCCCAGACTCTCGTGGACGTCACCGCCGACCGGGTCGGGCTGCAGGCCCTGGACTGGATGCTCGCGGTCGCCGCCGACCGCTCGGCGGAGATCGACTTGAGAGTCGGGGCCTACACGCCGTTCGGCTTCGACGACGCCGAACCGCAGCGTTGGGAGGTGTTCGCCGAGGGCGCGCGCCGCGCGGACTTCGTCGGCTGCCTCCCCGAGGCGGACGACGTCGCCGACTACCCGAGCCACATCGGCTTCCGGGAGCACTGCATCCGGGTGATCGAGCTCGCGCGCAACCGTGGGGTGCCCGTGCAGGTCCACCTGGACCAGCGGGTCGAGCCCGGGGAGACCGGCACCGAGGACCTGCTCGACGTCCTCGATGAGGTCGGCTCCTACCGGTCCCTCGACGGCGAGCCCAGCGTCTGGGGCGTCCACGTCGTCTCGCCGACGACCTACGACGACGCACGGTTCGACCGACTCGCCGATGGCCTCGTCCGGCACCACGTCGGCGTCATCGCGTGCCCGTCCGCGGCGCTGGGCATGCGGCTGGACCGTTCGGCGCCGACGCCGACGGCCAACGCGATCCCCCGAGTCCTGGAGCTGGTGGCTGCGGGCGTGCCCGTCCGGCTCGGCAGCGACAACATCGATGACATCTGCTCCCCGAGCACCACGGCCGACCTCATCGACGAGGTGTTCGCTCTCTCCGCCGCGATCCGGTTCTACGACCCGGAGGTCCTGGCCGCCATCGCCTGCGCCCGACCGTTGACCGACGCCGAACGAGGCCGGGTCCGCGAGCACCTGGACCGTCTCGCGCCGATCCCCCGGTAGGTCAGTCGAGCGGGACGATCGCCAGGCCCCCCGGGACCAATGCGTACAGGTCGTCGTCGGCGTCGAGCAGTGCGGCCGCGGCCGGCCCGTCGAGCCCGGTCAGCAGCACGACGACGTCGACCTCGCTGACCTCGTCGTCGGGAAGGTCGAGGGCCCGAAGTACCGCGATGCCCGCCGCGGACCGGACGTCGACGACCTCGGCCGAGGATCCCGGCCCGGCCAGCGGCGCGAGGAGGCCGTCGATGCGATCGGTCACCGCGGCGAGGTCGAGGTCGTCGGCCAGCACGTGAAGAAGGCGCCCCGTCACCGCGACCATCCGGGGACCGGAGACGTCGATCACCACCGCGGTCGCGCCGTCGTCGAGCGCGGCACGGGCGATGTCGCGGCCGAGAGCGGGTACGGGCCGGGCGTCGGGATTCCAGCCAGTGAGGGCGTCCACGCCGGTGAACGCGAGCAGGCCGCGCTCCCCCGCCGCGTTGAGCATCGACACGACCGCCATGTGGCTGTCCTTCTCTTCGCCGCCCTCACCGATGGTGTCGAGGACGGCGACGACGCTCGTCAGCAGACGCGCATCGCGCAAGGACCGCAGCACACGCACGGGAGACTCCGTGGCGTCGGCGGCTGCCGCGAGCAGCTCGCGCAGCACCGGATCGGCCACGCCGTCATCGTCCGGGAACGCCGGCGCGGCCAGGAAGCGACCACCGCCGACCGAGCGGTCGTCGGACTCGCTCAGAGCCGGCACGCGTGGATGTTGGTCACCAGGATCCCCCGCGCTCCGAGCACGTACAGATCGTCCATGACCCGGTGCACGTCGAGCGCCGGGACCATCGCCCGAACCGCCGACCAGGCCGGGTCGTGCAGCGACGACACGGTGGGCGACTCGATGCCCGGGGTCAGGGAGCAGGCATCCTCGACGAGCGTCGTGGGGATGTCGTAGTCGACGAGCACGTAGGACCGGGCGACCATCACGCCGTTGAGCCGGCGGACGAACGTCTCGACGGCCGGCACTGTCGGGGCGCCGGTGCGCCGGATGACGAGCGCCTCGGACACCAGGATCGGATCTCCCACCAGCTCGAGCCCCGCCTTGCGCAAGGTGGTCCCGGTCGCCACGACATCCGCCACCGCATCCGCGACGCCGAGCGCCACGGCATTCTCGACGGCGCCGTCGAGAGCGACGATGCGCGCCTGCATGCCCTCCTTCTCGAGGTAGGCCTCGAGAAGTCCGGCATAGGACGTCGCGATCGTGCGACCCGCGAGCGCCCCGACGGAGGTGGCGACGCCGATCGGCGCGGCGAACCGGAAGGACGACGGCGCGAAACCCAGGGGCAGCACCTCGTCGGCGTGCGCCCCGGAGTCCAGCAGCATGTCGCGACCAGTGATGCCGAGGTCGAGGGTGCCTTCCCCGACGTAGATCGCGATGTCGCGTGGGCGCAGGAAGAAGAACTCGACGTCGTTCTCGGGGTCCTGCACGACGAGGTCGCGCGTCGTCGCCGCGCGCAGGTACCCCGCCTCGGAGAGCATCGCCCGGGCAGGGTCGGCCAACTGGCCCTTGTTCGGGACCGCAACACGCAACACGGCTACAGCCTGCGGTAGACGTCGTCGAGGCTGACGCCGGAGGCCAGCATCAGGACCTGGACGTGGTACAGCAGCTGGGAGATCTCCTCCGCAGTCCGCTCGGGACCTTCGTGCTCGGCGGCCATCCATGCCTCGGCCGCCTCCTCGACGACCTTCTTGCCGACGGCATGGACCCCGGCGTCGACGAGACGGACCGTCCCGGTCTCCTCGTCGCGGTAGGTCGTCTTGCGAACCAACTCGGCATACAGCTCGTCGAACGTCTTCACGCCTCGAAGCCTAGTGAGTCGTCCTCGTCGTCGCGCGCTGCCGTCGTGGCGATCGCTTCGCCCAGCAGGGCTTCGGTCCGCTCCTGCGCCTGTGTTGTGGGGATCGTGGCGTCTGCCCACATCCGGATCGCCTCGGCGAGCAGTCCCCCGGAGGCCAGTGCTCGAACGTCGTCCACGTCCAACCGGACGCCGTCGATGTCCGTGCCGGCGCCTTCGGCGGACACCTGCCGCACGAGGACGCCACCTGTGTCGTCGACCAATCGGCTGATGGGCGCGCCAGCGTTCGGACCGGCCAGCCCGAGAACGACGACCGGACCGCCAATGCCGAGCCCCGCAGCCAACGCGGGCGAGAGGCGGTTGGCGTACCCGGGCCTCAGGAGCGCAAGGCTCATCCGGGCCTCGACGGCCGCATCGGCCAGCGGGACGACGAGGTCAGATCCGACGGACGGCCGGCGGCCCACGACAGCGACGAGCGTCACCGGTGCCTCCTGGACCGACCACCACATGACGCCGGCTCGTTCGGCCGCTTCGCCGGTGTCCCCTGTTGCGCCTGCCGTCCGCCCTGCCGGCCCGGCGGAGCCGGAGCGGGGGCGGTCGTGCTGGTCGAACCAAATCTGCGCGCGCCACCCGAGACCGCCGGACTCCGTGACGCCGGCCTGGATGGCCTGCAACCACAGCAGGACGACGAGGACGGCCGTCGTCGCCCCACCGCCCGAGCGCGCCAGCCACGCGGGGACGACGACCAGCGCGAGCACCGACGCGAGCAATGCCGCTGCCTGCGGGACCGTGAGTCGGTGCATGCGGGTGTCGCGCTCGTAGATCACGTCGACCAGGCGGTCGTGGGCGCTCGCGCCGGGCTCCGTGCGTGCCTGCCGGGTCGCATGCGTGAGCCCCTGGCTGATCTCGCGTCCGTCATGGAACCTGCGGCGCCCGATGTAGCCGGCGACGAGCCAGCAGATGACGACTCCGCACGTCGCCTGCCAGGGCAGGATCACAGCGAGGGCGCAGGTCATCGCGACCGCTCGCGCCGCCGAGGACGCGATCGACAGGTACGCCTCGAGCATCAGGCGCTCGGCCATGACGTCGGCATCGTGATCGGGCTCTGTGCCGCCGTCGGCCAGCCCGCGGGACTCCGGCAGGGCGCGCAGGTAGCCGCGGACCTGACGCGCCACCACGAGCCGCGACAGCGAGGTCAGCAGAACCCACCCGGCGAGCGCGACGAGGAGGAGCGGCAGCGCGTACGACCCCTCGTCGAGACCGGTGTGGAACCGGAGCCCGGGCAGGCCGAGCACGAGCTCGCCGGAGGGGCTGTCCAGGCCGTGCACGATGACAAGAAGTGCAGCGACGACGAGCCCGATGACGAAGGACGCGGCAGTGCTGCGAGCGGCGACGGGACTGGTCGTGCGCAGCCAGGACCGTGCCGCATCGGAGAAGGACCGGGTGCTCGCCGGCGCGCTCGTCATATCGGGGACGGCCTACTCCGACGGCGCCGGCCGCCGCCCCGGCAGCCGCAGCAGGGCCCTCTGGTTCTCCGGCGAGAGACCGACGAGCGCCTGCATCGTCCGCTCGATCGACTCGTCGGTCCGTCGGTCCTGGATCGTCGTCCGGGGCAGCCAGGTGTCGTCATCGTGGGCGAGCGGCCCGAGCTTCCAGTCGCACAGGAACGACCGAAGCGCCGGGAGCGCCTCCCGCGACTCGTACAGCTGCGAGTAGGTCAGCCACAAGGACTCGAGCCCGTAGGCCGCGACGCGGTCCTCGACTCGGTCGATCCACCGGTCCAGGGTGTCCGTGTAAGCCTCTACCGCTGGATCCTTGAGCTCGACGGACACGTCGGTCAGCTCTTCTCGGAACCACACGCCGGTGTTGATCGAGCGACGCATCGACACGCAGGAGAAGAGCATCACGCGGCGGAGCACGATGATCCGCGGAGAGAACTCCTCGAGCACGGCATCGAATGCCTTGTGCGAGAGCTGGGGGCCGAAGAGCTTGGCGATCGTCGGGCCGCCGGTGCTCTCCAGTATCCAGCGGGTGACCGCCACCGCATTCTGGTCGATTCCCCGCGTGAAGGCGGTCGACTTCGGGTCGGCGTACCACGAGAACTCGCCTTTGAGCTGCTCGCGCATGACGCTCGACGGGGAACCGCCGTACGCCTCCCCAACCCAGGTCGCGTCCGGGAACCCGGACGCCAGCAGCGAGCCGAACGCGTTCGTGCCCGAGCGCGGAGCGGACAGGATGAGGACGAGCGGTGACGCAGATCCGTCCGAACCCACCGCCGAGGGTGCCTCCATGGGGGCGGCGGGAGCGAGCGCGCGGGGCTGGGTCGACGTGAGCCCGCGTTCCGCGGCCGCCGCGTCCGGGGCGCCGCGGGCACCAGGGGCCTTGCTAGCCACGATCCCGGCGAGCACCTCGTCGGCGAGCTGCGTCCGCGGCGCGACGACCTTCAGCACCGTCTGGTTCACGGCGTGCTTGACCTCGTACGGGAGCAGCGCGCGCACCTGCCGGCCGACCGGGGAGAACCGCGCGGCGGCGATCGCCGCGGACACGCGGTGCCGGGAGTCGCGCCGTGACCCGTTGACGTAGCGCTGGGTCTGCTCTGCCGGCAGGCTCATGGCCTCGGCGTTCATCCGGCGCCACTCCCGCGCGTTCGGCGTCGTGCACTCGCGGTGCCAGGGCTTCGTCGGGCCGACGAAGTGGACGATCGTCGGGTCGTGGAACACCTGGAAGTACGGAGGTGCCTCCCGGACTGCGAGGTCGAACACGTTGTACGTCGGCGGGAGGATGTCGAAGCCCTCCCGGTAGACGATGTTGAGGATGTCCTGGTCCTGGAACGGAAGCCGGGATCGCCGCATCAGGATCCGCTGTGCGCGGGACCACAGACCGGACTCCCGCATCCGGCCGAGCCCCATCCGCAGGACGCCTGCGTTGAAGTAGGGCGTCCGTACCGTGCGGAACAGGTGCAGGCCGTTGGTACCCAGCTCGGGCACGCCGCCGAGCTCGAACCGCAGCGGCCAGTCCAGAAGCGGGTCGAGCGAGCCACGTACGAGGGTGTCGATGTCGAGGTACAGCACGTCGTCGTAGTCGACGAGGTCCTCGGCTAGGACGAGCTTGCTGTAGGTGAACGCGGACACGTGCCCTCGCTCGGCGATCGCACCGCGGCTCTCCAGGTCGGCGAGGCTCTTGAGCTCCACGACCTCCAGCCCGACCCCGAACCGTTGCGCCGCATCGACGGCGGGCGCGACCGCCGTCGTCGACGTGCCGGCAGGCACGGCGAGCACCACGCCGTCGGCGGACGTGCCGTGGATCGACACCTGGAGCAGCGTGCACGGGACGAACGGCAGGTAGCGGTCGTCGGCTGCGAGGACGATCGCCGTCATCTGGACCCTGCCTCCGCGCGGTGGACCCGCGCGCCACCCCGCCCGGGTCAGCGCAGCCTACTGTCCAGGTAGGGATTGACCGTCGGCCGGTTGCGCCTAGAGCGCGTGCCCCATCCGCTGCGCCTTGGTGCGCAGGTAGGCCGCGTTGTACGGGTTCGGCTCGACGGTCAGTGGCACCGTGTCCAGCACGGTCAGCCCGGCGCCCTCGAGCCCCGCACGCTTCGCCGGGTTGTTGGTCATCAGTCGCATGCTCCGGACGCCGAGGTCCGCGAGCACGGCCGCGGCAGTGCCGTAGTCGCGCGCGTCCGCGGGCAGGCCGAGGGCAAGGTTCGCGTCGACCGTGTCCTGGCCCGCGTCCTGCAACCCGTAGGCCGCGAGCTTGTGCAGCAGGCCGATCCCCCGACCCTCGTGGCCCTTGACGTAGACGATCACGCCGCGACCCTCGCCGGCTACGGCCGTCATCGCCGCGTGGAGCTGCGGTCCGCAGTCGCAACGCAGGGAGCCGAGGACGTCGCCGGTCAGGCACTCGGAGTGCACGCGGACGAGGACGTCGTCGCCATCGCCGACCTCGCCGCACACGAGTGCGACGAGCTCGTCACCCACGTCGCTGCGGTAGCCGTGGGCGACGAACGCACCGTGCTCGGTCGGCAGGTCGGCCACCGCGACCGCGATGACCGTCGCGGGCGTCACCTCACCGAGCGTCATCGGCGAACCTCCGCTGAAACTGGGCCGCCGGCCGCGAGCCGGCCGGTCACCCGCACATCCTCGCCGACGCGTTCGACGCGCTCCACGTCGAGCCCCGCCGGCGACGACCCGGGGGGCGCGAGGCTGGGGCCAGCTCCGAGCAGGACCGGGGCGAGGTGCACCTCGACCCGGTCGATGACCCCGGCGGACCGGAAAGCGGCGGCGAGGGTCGGGCCGCCCTCAAGCAGGACGTGCCGCACCCCGCGCTCGTACAGGTCCGCGAGCACGGCCACCGGGTCGCGTTCGGCGGTCAGGATCGTCGGTGCCGCGTCGTCGAGGACCCGCGCGCCGGGCGGCAGTGACCGCGAGCCGACGACGACGCGCAGCGGTGGCGGGCCGGGCGCGGGCGGCTCCAACCTGACGGTCAGCGCGGGATCGTCCGCCAGCGCGGTCCCGGTGCCGACGACGATCGCCCCCACGCGCGCTCGGAGCTCATGCACGACCCGACGGGCCGGCGCACCGGTCAGCGATACCGGGGCGCCGTCGCGACCGGCCACCCGCCCGTCGAGCGAGACCGCCGACTTCCAGGTGACGAACGGGCGGCCGTGGAGCACGGCGAACGTCCACTCCGTGTTGATCGCTGCAGCCTCGTCGGCGAGCACGCCCGCGGTGACCTCCACACCCGCTCCGGCAAGTTCGGCCGCACCCCCACCGGCCGCCGCGGTCGGATCGGCCTGGCCGAAGACGACGCGGCTGACACCGGCTGCCAGCAGCGCCTGCGTGCACGGCCCCGTCCGCCCGGTGTGCCGGCACGGCTCAAGCGTGACGACCGCCGTCGCCCCGGCCGCCGCGCGCCCGGCATCGGCCAGGGCGTCGACCTCGGCGTGCGGTGTGCCGGCGCCGCGGTGGTGCCCGCGACCGACGATGCGCCCCTGCGCGTCGACAATCACACAGCCGACACGCGGGTTCTCCCCGTACGGGGCGTCCGGCGACTCCGCGAGCGCGATTGCCTCGCGCATCAAGCTCTCCCAGTTCGCGCTCTCCCAGAGCAGGCCGGCCCCGGGCGATGCGGCCCCGGGCGGCAAGCTCACGGTCGCGCGGCGTTCTCCGCCGCTGCGCGCAGTCGCTCGATCATCTCCGCGGGGTCCTCGGCGCGGAACACGCTCGAGCCGGCGACGAACGTGTCGGCGCCGGCGGCCGCGCACTGCTCGATCGTCGCGAGGTCGATGCCGCCATCGACCTGGATCCAGATGTCGACGTCCGCCCGGTCCGCGATGCCCCGCGCCTGCCGGATCTTGGGGAGCATGTCGGTCATGAACGTCTGGCCGCCGAAACCGGGCTCGACGGTCATGACCAGGATCATGTCGATGAACGGGGCGGCATCGGCGATCGCGTCGATGGGCGTCCCGGGATTGAGCGCGATCCCGGCGCGCGCGCCGGCGGCCCGAATGTCCTGCGCGACCCTCGCCGGGCTGCGAGCAGCCTCGACGTGGAACGTCACGGACCCGGCGCCGGCCTCGGCGTAGGCGGGCGCCCATCGGCCGGGGTCGGCAATCATCAGGTGACAGTCCGCGGGGGTCTGGGTGTGCGCGAGGAGGGACTCCACGACCGGCAGGCCGAACGTCAGGTTGGGGACGAAGTGGTTGTCCATGACGTCGAGGTGGACCCAGTCCGCCGTCGCCGCGATGCGACGGACCTCGCCGGCGAGGTCGGCCAGGTCAGAGTTCAGGACGCTCGGGGAGATGCGGATGCCCACGGCGGCGACCCTAGTCGGGGGCGTCGACCGGGACGTACGGCACGACACGCCGGCAGCAGGGACCGCCTCGTGCTGCACGTCCCGGTAAGCGGGACGTGCGGCACGGAGATGGGGGCACGGCGAGGGGTCAGTGGCGGCGGAGGATGGCCAGGTACATGGCGTCGGTGCCGTGCCGGTGGGGCCACAGCTGCACGGCCGGCAGGGAGCCGGTCGCCGCAGCGTCCGGCACCTCGGGCAGGAGCACGCGCGCGTCCTCAACGGACACATCGTCGCGGCCGCGGATCACGTCGGTCACGACGAGCTCGGTCTCGGCGACGTGCGGGGAGCATGTGACGTAGGCAACGACCCCGCCGGGCCGGGTCGCGTCGATTGCCGCGCGAAGGAGCCCGCGCTGCACCGGGCCGAGCGCCGCGAGGTCGGCCGGCGTACGCCGCCAGCGCGCCTCCGGCCGGCGGCGCAGAGCCCCGAGGCCCGTGCACGGCGCGTCGACGAGCACGCGGTCGAACCGCTCGTCGCCCCACGGCCGGCGTTGCGCGTCTCCGACGAGGACGGTCGCCGTGGACGCGTCCCCGAGCGCGGACCGCACAAGGTCGGCGCGGTGCGCATGCTGCTCGACGGCGACGAGGTGCCCGCCGCGTTCGGCCGCCCAGCCGTCCAGAAGCGCGGCCTTGCCACCAGGACCGGCGCACAGGTCGAGCCACGCGCCGCGGTCGTCGGCGACCTCGGCGCGCGCAAGCGCCAGCGCGACGAGCTGGCTGCCCTCGTCCTGCACACCTGCGCGTCCGTCGCGGACGCAGGCCAGGGCCGCCGGCGTCCCGTCGACGAGCGTCGCGGCCAGCGGCGACCACCGCGCGGGAGCCGTCTCCGGCAGGTCCAGCAGCTCGGCGACGCTCATGCGCCCGGGCCGGGCGACGAGGGTCGGCTGGGCGGGCGCGTCGTCGGCGGCGAGCAGTGCGGCCAGCTCGTCGCGACGGTCGCCGAGGGCGTCGCGCAGCGCCCGCGCGATCCACGCCGGATGGGACCAGCGCTCGGACAACCACGGGAGGTCGGTCTCCGCGCGCCCGTCGCGCAGCCGATCCGCCCAGCCGTCGGTGTCGGCCGCGGCGACCTTGCGCAGGACGGCGTTCGCGAAGCCCGCACGGGCCGAGGCGCCGGGGGGTGCGCCTGCCGCGCGGGCGAGGTCGCAGGAGGAGTCGACCGCCGCGTGGTCGGGCACGCGCATGGCCAGCAGCTGGTGGGCGCCGAGCCGGAGGACGTCCTGAAGAACCGGTTCGACCCGGTCCCAGGGCCGCGTGACGCAGGACGACAAGATCGCGTCGTACCACCCACGCCACCGCAGCGTGCCGTACGCGAGCTCGGTGGTGAACGCGGCGTCGCGACCGGTCAGCCCGTACCCGTGCAGGACCTGCGGGGCGACGAGGTTCGCGTAGGAGTCGTCCTCCCGCACAGCCCGAAGGATCTCCAGCGCCGCCTGACGCGGTCGGTCGGCGGTCATACGACGGTGTCCGCGTCGGTGAGCCGGACCCCGCGCGCCCAGTCCGCGGCCGGCATCTCCCGCTTGCCGGCCGGCCGGACCAGCCCGAGCAGCACCGGCACGGTCGCCGTGCCGACGACGACGTCGCGCTTGCCCACGCGCACGGACCCGGCCGCCAGCGGCGGCTCCGTCGGCGCGGGCCGGATCGGGCCGAGGCCGAGCCGGTCGCCGCGCACCGTCGTCCACGCGCCCGGATCGGGGGTGCACGCACGCACCTGCCGGTCGATCGCGACGGCCGGGTCCTGCCAGCGCACACGCGCGTCGTCGACCGCGATCTTCGGGGCGAGCGTCGCGTCGCCGGTCTGCGCGATGGGCCGGGCCGCGCCGGACTCGATCGCATCGAGCGTGGCCACCAGGAGGCCGCTGCCGGCGTGCGCGAGCCGGTCGAGGACGTCGCCGGCGGTGTCCGTCGGGCCGATCGGCTCCGTCAACGTGCCGTACACAGGCCCGGTGTCCATCCCGGCGTCGAGGGCGAAGGTCGTCGCCCCTGTCACGTCGTCCCCGCGCCAGATCGCGTGCTGCACCGGCGCGGCACCGCGCCAGTCGGGCAGGACGGAGAAGTGCAGGTTGACCCAGCCGTGGGTCGGGAGCGTGAGCGCGTCGGGCGGGACGAGCAGCCCGTACGCGACGACCGGCGCGACGTCCGGCGCCAGCACGGTCAGCCGGTCCTGGACGTCTCGGCCACGCAACGTCGTCGGCTGCAGCAGCTCGATCCCCCGGTCCCGTGCGATGTCCGCGACCGGGGAGGAGGTGAGCCCGCGTCCGCGGCCGGCCGGTGCGTCGGGCCGGGTCAGGACGGCGACGACCTCATGCCGCGAGCCGAGCAGGGCCTCGAGGGCGACGGCGGCGACGGCCGGGGTACCGGCGAAGACACAACGCACCGGCTAGAGCCAGCGCTCGGAGACGGCGTGCGGGCTGATCTGCACCGCAGGCGCCGGATCACCGAACCACTCTGCCGCACGGATCTGGCGCATGGCCTCCTTGCGCAGCTCCGGATCCAGCCGGTCGATGAACAAGATGCCGTCGAGATGGTCGGTCTCGTGCTGGATCGCGCGGGCCAGGAGGTCGGAGCCCTCGATCTCCACGGGCTCTCCGTGCATGTTCCAGCCACGGGCCACGACCCGGCGCGCCCGCCGCGTGTCGAACGCGAGGTCCGGCAGCGACAGGCAGCCCTCGTCGCCCTCCTGCTCCTCGTCCGACAGCGACAGGTCGGGGTTCACCAGGTGACCGAGCTCGTCATCGACCCAGTACGTGAACACACGCAGCGACACACCGATCTGCGGAGCGGCGAGGCCAGCCCCCGGAGCGTCCTGCATGGTGTCGGTGAGGTCCTTGACCAGCTTGCGCAGCTCCTTGTCGAAGGTCTCGACGGGTGCGGCCGGGGTGCGCAGCACCGGGTCGCCGAAGAGCCGGATGGGCTGGATCGCCATGGGCGCGAGTCTAGGAGGGCCCCGCCCGCGGCCCGGCTACAGGTCGCGTGGGTCGAGCTGGACGTGAACGGGACGCGCGGCGGCACGCGCGGACCGGGTCACGGTGATCGCGCGCAGCCGCCGTGCCAGCGCCGCGGCGTGCTCACGGTCGACGACGACGACCGCCCGCTGCCGCTCCGGCTCACCCGGCACCGGGACCGGACCGAGCAGACGGTGCGGGAGGTCCAGCTCGGCGGCGACGTCGGCGACGTCGGCCGGCGCGCCGAGGAGGACGGCGACGCGGGTCGCCGGCGGCAGGCCGGCCTCAGCCCGGTCGGCCAGCTCGCGCTCGGCAAGCCACCGGGCGTCCCAGCGCACGAGCGCCTGCACCGGTATCGAGGCGTTCGGGGCGGTGACGACGACCGGTGCGCCCGGCGCGGCCCGCCGGGCAGCCCCGAACCATCGACGGGCGGCGTCCTCGCCCGCCCCGAGCCCCGGGCGCGCGAGCTGGGCGCGGGCGTCCAGGAGCAGAACCGCGCGGTAGCCGCCCACGCAGTCCGGCTCCGCGCCCGGTGTGGCGACGACCACCTGCGGGGAGCCGGACACCGACGCGACGATGTGGCCGGCGTGGCTGGCGACGACCGGCACGCCGGTGAAGGCCCGGCCGATCTCCTCCGCGGTCCGCTCGTTGCCGACGTCGACGGCACGCAGCCGTCGTCCGCCGCACGCCGCGCACGACCAGTCGCCGGCGATGTGCCCGCACCACGTGCAGGTCGGCGCAGATGCGGCGCCCGCCAGGCTCAGCGGTCCGCCACAGACGGCGCAGCGCGCAGGCTCGCGGCAACGCTGGCACGCGAGCGCGGGCACGTAGCCGCGGCGCGCCACCTGGACGAGGACGGCGCCATCGCGAAGGCCGGCCCGGGCCGCCTGCCAGGCCGTGTGCGGGATCCGTGCGGCGGCGGCCGCGGGGTCGCGCGCGGCGTCGTCGGCCGACAGCGCGCGCACACGCGGGCCGCGCTCGACGACGCTCGCCCGTGTCGGTTCGACGGACTGTGCCCAGCCGGTCGCGCACCACTGCTGCGTCGCGACACTGCGGGCCGGTGACCCCACGACGAGGTCGCAGCCGGACAGGTGCGAGCGCAGCGCGGCGACCTCGCGGGCGTCCCAGTAGGGCGCCTGCGGGTCGGCCAGGGCGTCATCGCCGTCGTCCCACAGGACCAGCAGGCGCAGCGCCGGGAGCGGGGCGAACACCGCTGCTCGCGTGCCGACGACCAGCCGCGCTCCCCCGCGCAGGACCCGGACGAACTCGCGGTACCGGCGTTCAGGCCCGGCGTCGGCCGTGAGGACCGCGACCATCCCGCCCGCTCGTTCCGTGGGAAGGGCCGCGAGGACACGGTCGACATCAGCGGCGTCGGGCACGACGACGAGCACGTCGCCGACCGGCTGGGACAGGACCGCCCGGGCGAGCGCGGCGACCTCCTCCGGCCAGGAGGACGCCGGCGCGGACGACCAGGTTGCGCGCGTCGGGGTCGCGGCGGGCTCAGCCAACCGCTGCAGGAGCGCGGGGCCACGGTCGTAGGCGACCCAGGGTGCCGGGTCGGGCGGGTCGGCCGTGAGATCGCCGACGGGGGCGACATCTGTGCGTTCGGCGCGCGCGTGACGTGGCGGGACGGCCGCCCGCACGACGTCGGCGAACGTCCCGGCATAGCGGGCCGCGACCTGCTCGACGAGCTCCAGCGTCTGCGCCGTCAGGACCGGCTCGGGTCCGACGACGCGCTCGAGGGGTCGCAGGGCACCGTCGTGGTCCGCGGCCGCGATCCGGCCGACGACATAGCCGTCGGCGAGGCGGCCGGCGAACCGGACCCGGACCCGCGCCCCGGGAACAGCCGTCTCCGCCATGGAGTCCGGGACGGCGTAGTCGAAGTCCCGGTCCAGGTGCGGCACGGTTGCGTTGATGCGGACCTGCGCGACCGGGTCGACCTCGGCGACCGGAGCCGGGGCACCGACGGGAACGGCAGGCCTCGACGGCCGGCGGACCGCCGGCGGCACGAGGCTCAGCTGGTCGCCGTCCATGGCCGCGGACCCTAGCCGGTGCCGCTGACCCGCCCGGGTCAGCGGCTCGCGGCCACCTTCAGCTCCTCGACCCGGTCGGTCGCCTCCCAGGTGAAGGTCGGGCCGACCGCGGTGCGGTCGTTCGGATCGGCGGCGTCGAGCAGCCAGTTGCTGCCCTGCGGCCGGCCGAAGTGCCCGTAAGCGGCCGTCGTGCGGTAGATCGGCCGCAGCAGGTCGAGGTCGCGGATGATCGCGGCCGGGCGCAGGTCGAACACGTCGAGCACCGCGGTCTGGATGCGCTCGTCGGGGATCACACCGGTGCCGAAGGTCTGCACGAACACCCCGACCGGGTGCGCCTTGCCGATCGCGTAGGCGACCTGGACCTCGCAACGCGTCGCGAGGCCCGCGGCGACGACGTTCTTGGCCACCCAGCGCATCGCGTACGCGGCCGACCGGTCGACCTTCGACGGGTCCTTGCCCGAGAACGCGCCGCCGCCGTGGCGGGCCATGCCGCCGTACGTGTCGACGATGATCTTGCGGCCGGTCAGGCCCGCGTCGCCCATCGGGCCGCCGACCTCGAACCGCCCGGTCGGGTTCACCAGCAGCCGGTAGTCGCGGGAGTCCAGGTCGATGAGGTCGAGAACGGGGTCGACGACATGACGCTTCACGTCCGGAGCCAGCATCCCGTCGATCGAGACGTCCTTGGCGTGCTGCGAGGACACCACGACGGTGTCGATGCGGACGGGCCGGTCGTGCTCGTCGTACGCGATCGTGACCTGGGTCTTGCCGTCCGGGCGCAGGTACGGGACGGTGCCGTCCTTCCGCACCTCGGTGAGCCGCTCGGCGAGCCGGTGCGCGATGTGGACGGGAAGCGGCATCAGCTCGGGGGTGTCGTCGCACGCGAAGCCGAACATCAGACCCTGGTCGCCGGCACCCTGGCGGTCCAGCGGGTCCGCGCTGCCCTCGGCCCGCTCCTCGAACGCGTCGTCGACGCCCTGGGCGATGTCGGGCGACTGGCTGCCGAGCGACACAGAGACCCCGCACGACTCGCCGTCGAAGCCCTTGACCGAGGAGTCGTAGCCGATGCCGACGATCGTCTGGCGGACCAGGTTGGTCACGTCCGCGAACGCCGTGGTCGTCACCTCGCCGGCCACGTGGACCTGCCCGGTCGTCAGCATCGTCTCGACAGCGACGCGGCTCTTCGGGTCCTGACGCAGCAGGTCGTCGAGGATCGCGTCGCTGATCTGGTCGGCCATCTTGTCGGGGTGGCCCTCGGTGACGGACTCGGAGGTGAACAGGCGATGCGACACGTGCGCTTCCTTCCCTACGTCGTGGAGTCTCGGCGGACTCGCGCTTGCCCCGGCCCTCGGGACCTGGTCCTCACCCGGAGCACCCCACCGCGGCGGAGGGTTGCCGACCAGCGAGCCGGGGCTTGGCGCTGGTGCTCATGACCGCGCAGCACCTTACAGGACTGCCAACCGGGTTCTGAGGTCCACGCGCACCCTCGCGTACGGGCGGGCGTCAGGGCAGGAGCGGGACGACGGCGTCCCAGATCGCATCGGCGATCGTGGCCTTGTCGGCCCGAGCGACGGCGTGCTCGGAACCATCTCGGCGAAGGATCACGACCTCGTTGTCCGGGCGCCCGAAGACCTTGCCGCCGGACACGTCGTTGACCACGAGCAGGTCGCAGCCCTTCCGCGCGAGCTTGGCGCGGCCGAGGTCGAGGACGCCGGCGTGCTCGCTGCCCGTCTCGGCGGCGAAGCCGACGATCACCGGACGGGCGGCGTCCCCGCGAGCAGTGACGAGCCCGGCGAGGATGTCGGCGTTCTGCGCCAGCGGGAGGACGACCTCTGCAGGCGCGGACTCGCGCTTGATCTTGTGATCGCCCACCGCCACGGGGCGGAAGTCGGCGACCGCCGCCGCCATCACGACGGCGTCGACACCGCCGTCGGCCAGGACACCGTCCATGGCGACCCGTAGGTCGTCGGCACTGTCGACCGGCACCACCCGTGCGCCCGCAGGGGCAGGAACCTGGAGGTGCGCGGCGACGAGCGTGACCTGCGCACCGCGCGACAGTGCGGTCCGCGCGAGCTCGACGCCCTGGGTCCCGCTGCTGCGGTTGCCCAGGAACCGCACCGGGTCCCAGGCCTCGTGCGTACCACCGGCGCTCACGACGACGTGCCGCCCGCGCAGGTCGGCGGTCGCGACGCCACGGCGGAGCACGTCGTGGGCAGCGGCCACGATCTGGTCGGGGTCGGGGAGGCGTCCCGGGCCGGTGTCCGCGCCGGTCAGCCGTCCGCTGGCCGGCTCGAGCACGAGGACGCCGCGCTCGCGCAGGAGCGCGACGTTGCGCTGCGTCGCCGGGTGCTGCCACATCTCGGAGTGCATCGCCGGCGCGAGCAGGACCGGACCGCGCGCGGTCAGCAGGACGTTGGTCAGCAGGTCGTCGGCCAGGCCGTTCGCGGCCCGGGCGAGCAGGTCGGCCGTCGCCGGCGCGACCAGGACGAGGTCGGCGTTCTGGCCCAGGCGCACGTGCGGCACCTCGTGCGCCGAGGTCCATACATCGGCGGCGACCGGCTTGCCGGAAAGGGCCGACCACGTGGCGGCACCGACGAACCGCAGCGCGGCCGCCGTCGGCACGACGGTGACGTCGCAGCCGGACTCGGTCAGCCCCCGCAGGACCTCACAGGCCTTGTAAGCGGCAATGCCCCCGGCCACGCCGAGGACGACGTGCGGGGGCATGCGCGCGGGCAGGTGGAGCGCCGGGCCGGAGAGGTCCGGGTCAGACGTCGTCGTCGGAGACCTCGACGGCGATGACGTCGCCCTCCTCGGCGAGCGGCTCGCTCACGAGCAGGCCGGCGTCGATCTCGCGAAGCGCGATGCTCAGCGGCTTCTCCTGGACGTGCGTCTCGACGAGCGGGCCGACGTACTCCAGCAGCCCCTCACCGAGCTGCGAGTAGTACGCGTTGATCTGCCGCGCGCGCTTGGACGCGTAGATGACCAGCGAGTACTTGGAGTCGGTCTTCTCCAGCAGCGCGTCGATCGACGGGTGGGTGATGCCCTCGGGGCGGGTGGCAGTGCTCACGTCGAAGCCTCATTCATGGGACTCGCCGGCGGGAGCACCGGCACGGACCCGCGCGGAACGCGGGCAGGATCGGCCACCCATGCTAGCAAGGCCGCGGCGCACTCCTGGACATCGGCGTTCACGAGGACGGTGTCGAACTCGTCCGCAGCGGCGAGCTCGGTCCGCGCGACCTCCAGTCGGCGGGCCACCGCGGCCGGGTCCTCGGTCCCTCGGCCGGTCAGCCGGCCGGTCAGGACCTCCCACGACGGCGGCGCGAGGAACACCAGCCGGGCTCCGGGCATCGCAGCCCGAACCTGGCGGGCGCCCTGCAGCTCGATCTCCAGCAGCACGGTCCGGCCGGCGGCGAGCCGCTCCTCGACCGGACGGCGCGGGGTGCCGTAGCGGTTGCCCGCGAACTCGGCCCACTCCAGCAGGCCATCGGTGGCAACCAGCTCGTCGAAGGCCTGCGCCGTCACGAAGGAGTAGTCGGTGCCGTCGACCTCCCCGGGCCGGCGGGCACGGGTCGTGACGCTGACCGACAGCCAGATCGACGGGTCGACCGCGAGCACCTCGCGGACGACCGTGCTCTTGCCCACCCCGGACGGACCGGACACCACGACGAGCGCCGCCGGCCTGCTCACGACGACGTAGCCAGGGCGGCGAGCAGCGCCTCGCGCTGATGGACGCCGAGGCCACGGACGCGGCGCGTCGGCGAGATGCCCACCGTGTCCATGAGCCGAGCCGCCCGCACGGAGCCCAGACCCGGGACGCACTCCAGCAGCCAGGTCACGCGCAGCCCGGCCCACACGGTGTTCTCGTCGGCCCCGCGGATCACGTCTGCGGCGGCCATCGCGCGCGACTTGATGGCCTGGCGCAGGTGCGCCCGCTCCTGCCGGGCAGCAAGGGCGGCGGCGAGGGCGGCGGAGCGCTGTTCGTCGGTGCGGGGCGGCGTGCTCATGCCGCCGCCGTGATCTCGGCGGCGATCGCCTCCGCGGCCGCGCGCGGATCACTCGCACCGGTGATCGGGCGGCCCACGACGAGCAGGTCGGCGCCGTCGGCGATCGCCTGCGCGGGGGTCGCGACGCGGCGCTGGTCGTCCAGGCCCGCACCGGCGGGCCGGACACCCGGGGTGATGAGGGTGATGCCGGCCGGCACTGCTGCGCGGATCGCGGCGACCTCCTGCGGGGAGCAGACGATGGCACGCGCACCGGCGTCGACGGCGAGGATCGCCAGCCGAACGGCCGCCGCTGACGGCGGCCCGACCAGGCCGATGCGCTCCAGCGCGTCCTCGTCGAGCGACGTGAGCACCGTGACGGCGGTGACCCGCGTCTGCGGGAGCGCCTCCACCGCGGCTGCGACCATCTCGGGCCCACCGGCCGCGTGGACGGTCAGGTAGGCGGGGGCCAGCGGGGCGACCGCGCGTGCCGCGCCCCGCACCGTCGCCGGGATGTCGTGCAGCTTGAGGTCCAAGAAGATGTCGATGCCGTGGCCGGACGCCTCATGGGCGGCCCGCCGCGCCGCGTGGACGGCCTCGGCGCCGTCACGGCAGAAGACCTCCAGGCCCACCTTGGCTGTCGTGACGACACCGGCGACAGCCGCCGACCACCGGGACAGGGTCTCGAGGTCGGGCGCGTCGAGGGCGACGGCGACCGGTGCCAGGGCGCTACTCAGCGACGTAGTCGAACTCATCGTCGACCTCCACGGGGTCGGGCGCGCGATGCGCGTAGGAGACGGCCTGCGAGAAGCTGCCGAACCCGCGATGGACGAGGGCGCGCTGCAGCTCCGTGTGGATCCGCGCGGGAGCAGACGGATCGTGGAAGACCGCAGTGCCGACGGACACCGCGTTCGCGCCGGCGAGGACGAACTCCAGCGCGTCGAGCCCGGAGCGGATGCCGCCCATCCCGAGGATCGGCAGGTCGGGGAACGCCTGACGGATCTGCCAGACGCAGCGCACCGCGACCGGACGGATCGCCGGACCGGAGAGGCCGCCCGTGATGCCGGCGAGATGCGGGCGCATCGTGTCGGGGTTGATGACCATGCCCAGGAGCGTGTTGATGACGGAGACCCCGGTCGCACCGGCCCGGACGACGGCCTGGGCGATGGCGACGATGTCGGTCACGTCGGGCGACAGCTTCGCCAGGATCGGCATGCGGGGGTCGCTGTGGCGGCGGACGTTCTGGATCACGGCGGCCGCCGTGTCGGGATTGCACGCGAAGACCTGACCCCGGCTCTCCACGTTGGGGCAGGAGATGTTGACCTCGATCGCCGAGATCCCGTGCGCGAGCCGAAGCCGGGCGGCGAGCTTGCCGTACTCGTCGACGGTGCCACCGGCGATCGAGACGATCGTGCGCGCCCCGCGCTCGGACAGCCACGCGAGGTCGTGCTCGAGGAAGCGGTCGATCCCCGGACCCTGCAGGCCGATCGAGTTGAGCATCCCGCTCGGCGTCTCCGCCATGCGTGGTGTCGCCCGGCCCGACCGCGGCGCGAGCATGACGCTCTTCGTCACGATCGCGCCCAGCTCGGTGATGTCGACGAACTGGTCCAGCTCGCGGCCGGCGGCGGCGCAACCGGACGCCGTCAGGACCGGGCTGGGCATCTGCAGGCCGCCGAGCTCGGCGCTCATGTCGATCGCCGCGACGGGCTCCTCGCCGGGCATCGGGTCGTGGGAGATCAGCGCCCGGGTCATCAGTGACCCCCTTCCTGCGGTGCGCCCAGCGTGTCGGCCGGGATCGTGCCGATGTCGGCCCACCGGACGAGGTCGCCGCGGAACACCGGACCCTCGACGCACGAGCGGAGCATCCGGGTGACGCCGTCCTCACTGCGGACCGGCAGCACACACGTCATGCAGACCCCGATGCCGCAGGCCATCGCCTCCTCGACCGCGCACTGGCTGTAGGCCGACCGCTCCGCCGCGACCCGCGCCACCTGCTCGAGCATCCCCATCGGGCCGCACGCGTAGACCACGTCGGCGTCGACGCGCTCCATGACGGCGGGCAGCACGTCGGTGACCCGGCCCCGCTCCCCCAGCGAACCGTCGTCAGTCGTGATGGTGAGGTTGGACGCCAGTCGCTTGAGCTCGAGGGTGCCGAACAGCTTCTCCTCGGTGGACGCACCGACGACGACGTCGACCCGGCAGCCGCGCTCGCGCAGATGCTCGGCGAGCATGAACAGGGGCGCCGAGCCGTAGCCGCCACCCACGAGCACGCAGGCCGCCGCCTGCCGGGGCAGGACGAAGGGCCGGCCGAGCGGTCCGACGATGTCGATGACGTCGTGACGTCGACGGTCGGCGAGCCACCGGGTTCCCTTGCCGTGCACGCTGATGACGACGTCCAGGGTGCCCCCGTACACGCCGCGGGACTGGACCTGATGGATCGCGAAGGCGCGGCGCAGCAGCATGCTGCTCTCCTCGCCGCCGATCCCCAGTGTGACGAAATGACCCGGACGGGCGACGTCGGCGATGCCCGGAGCCGTGAGCGAGAGCACCTGGTACGCGCCGACGCGACGTACGTCGAGCACCTCGCCCTTCACCTGGACCGCCACTGCTGCCCCTTCCTACTCGGCCGCGGCACGCAGCGCGGCGAGCGTCGCGGCGTGCTCCTGGAGAGCCCGGACGGTCGGCTCGGTGTGCTGGAGCGAGTCGATCCCCTGGACCGCCGCCGCGAGGCCCTGCACCGTCGTGATGCACGGCACTCCCTTGATGACGGCAGCCGTGCGGATCTCGTACCCGTCCAGGCGCGGACCGACGCCGTACGGGGTGTTGACGATGAGCTGGATGTCGCCGGACATGATCGCGTCGACCGTCGTCGGCTCACCGGCCGGTCCACGGCCTTCGTGCTGCTTGCGAACGTCGTCGACCGGGATGCCGTTGCGGCGCAACACCGCGGCGGTCCCGGACGTCGCGAGGATCCGGAACCCGAGGTCGGAGAGCCGCTTGATCGGGAAGATCGCGGCGCGCTTGTCCCGGTTTGCGAGCGAGACGAACGCGGTGCCCGACGTCGGCAGGCCGCCCGCGAACGCGCCCTCCTGGGACTTCGCGAACGCCGTGCCGAACGAGTCGTCGATCCCCATGACCTCGCCGGTCGAGCGCATCTCGGGGCCGAGCACCGTGTCGACGCCGTGGAACCGACCGAAGGGCAGGACGGCCTCCTTGACGGAGATGGGGGCGCCCTGCGGGAGCGTGCCGCCGTCGCCGCGCGCCGGCAGCAGGCCGCTGCGGCGCAGGTCGGCGATGGACTCCCCCACCATGACGCGCGCCGCCGCCTTCGCGACCGGGACAGCGGTCGCCTTCGACACGAACGGGACGGTGCGCGAGGCCCGCGGGTTGGCCTCCAGCACGTACAGGAGGTCGCCCGCGATCGCGTACTGGACGTTGATGAGGCCGAGGACGCCCACCCCACGGGCTATCGCGAGCGTCGCGTCGCGGATGCGGTCGATGTCCTCCACACCCAGGGTGATCGGCGGCAGAGCGCACGCGGAGTCACCGGAGTGGATGCCGGCCTCCTCGATGTGCTCCATGACGCCGGCGAGGTACAGCTCGGTGCCGTCGAAGATCGCATCGACGTCGATCTCGACGGCGTCGTCGAGGAAGCGGTCGACGAGGACGGGGTGCTCGGGCGTGACCTTCGTCGCGCGAGCGAGGTAGTCCGCGAGCATCGCGTCGTCGTAGACGATCTCCATGCCCCGTCCGCCGAGCACGTAGCTGGGCCGGACGAGCACCGGGTAGCCGACGTCTGCGGCGATCGCCTGGGCTTCGTCGAACGTGCGGGCGGTCCCGTGTCGCGGGGCGAGCAGCCCGGCCTCGGCGAGCACCCGGCCGAACGCGCCACGCTCCTCAGCCAAATGGATCGACTCCGGGCTCGTGCCCACGATCGGGACGCCGGCGTCCTTCAGCCGTTGGGCGAGCCCGAGCGGCGTCTGGCCGCCGAGCTGCACGACGACCCCGACGAGGCGGCCCGACGCGGACTCCACATGGACGACCTCGAGCACGTCCTCCAGGGTGAGCGGCTCGAAGTAGAGGCGGTCGGAGGTGTCGTAGTCCGTGGACACGGTCTCGGGGTTGCAGTTGAGCATGATCGTCTCGTACCCGGCCTCGCGCAGGGTCAGCGCGGCGTGGACGCAGGAGTAGTCGAACTCGATGCCCTGGCCGATCCGGTTCGGCCCCGATCCCAGGATGATCACCTTGTCCCGGTCGCTGGGGACGACCTCGGTCTCCTCGTCGTAGGACGAGTAGTGGTACGGGGTCAGCGCCGCGAACTCGGCCGCGCACGTGTCGACGGTCTTGTAGACCGGCCGGACGCCGAACTCGTGCCGAAGCGAGCGGACCTCCGCCTCGTCGAGCCCGCGCAGCGAGGCGATCTGCCGGTCGGAGAAGCCGGTGCGCTTGGCCCGGCGCAGCGCTGCGGCGTCGAGGTCCGGGGCGGCCCGCACCTCGTCCGCGACCTCGTTGACGAGCTCGATCTGGTCGAGGAACCACGGGTCGATGCGCGTGGCCTCATGGACCGCCTCGGCGCCGGCGCCCGCCCACAGCGCGAGCTGCACCTGGGACAGCCGGCCGTCGTGCGGGATCCGCATGGCGGCCAGGAGGGCGGGGACGTCGACGTCGTCGCGGCTGGCGGGCCACCCGAACGGCGCGTCGGCGTTCTCCATGGAGCGCAGCGCCTTCTGCAGCGCTTCGGGGAAGCTGCGGCCGATGGCCATCGCCTCGCCGACACTCTTCATGGTCGTCGTGAGCGTCTGGTCGGCCTGCGGGAACTTCTCGAACGCGAACCGTGGGACCTTGACGACGATGTAGTCGAGCGTGGGCTCGAACGATGCCGGGGTCTCGCGGGTGATGTCGTTGGGGATCTCGTCGAGCGTGTAGCCGATCGCCAGTCGGGCCGCGATCTTTGCGATCGGGAACCCGGTCGCCTTCGAAGCGAGCGCGGACGACCGCGACACCCGCGGGTTCATCTCGATGACGATGAGCCGGCCGTCCGCCGGGTTCACGGCGAACTGGATGTTGCAGCCGCCCGTGTCGACGCCGACCGCGCGGATGATCTCGATGCCGACGTCGCGCATGTGCTGGTACTCGCGGTCGGTCAGCGTCAACGCCGGTGCGACGGTGATCGAGTCGCCCGTGTGGACGCCCATCGGGTCCAGGTTCTCGATCGAGCACACCACGACGACGTTGTCGTTGCGGTCGCGCATGAGCTCGAGCTCGTACTCCTTCCAGCCGATGATCGACTCCTCCAGGAGGACCTCGGTGGTCGGGCTCGCCTGCAGACCGGCCCCGGCGATGCGGTGGAGGTCGGGCTCGTCATACGCGATGCCCGATCCGGCGCCGCCCATCGTGAACGACGGGCGCACGACCACGGGATACCCGAGGTCGCCGACTGCCGCGAGGCAGTCGTCGATCGAGTGGCACACGGCGGAGCGGGCGCTCTCGGCCCCGACGTCGGCGACGATCTGCCGGAACAGCTCACGGTTCTCGCCACGCTCGATCGCGTCGACGTCGGCGCCGATGAGCTCGACGCCGTACTTCTCCAGGACACCGGCCCGGTGCAGCGCCATCGCCGCGTTCAGGGCCGTCTGGCCGCCGAGCGTCGGCAGCAGCGCGTCGGGGCGCTCCTTGGCGATGATCCGCTCGACGTAGGCCGGCGTGATCGGCTCGATGTAGGTCGCGTCGGAGATGTCCGGGTCGGTCATGATCGTCGCCGGGTTGGAGTTCACGAGGATGACCCGCAGGCCCTCCTCGCGCAGCACCCGGCAGGCCTGAGTGCCGGAGTAGTCGAACTCGCACGCCTGGCCGATCACGATCGGCCCTGACCCGATGACCATCACGGAGCGCAGGTCGTCACGGCGGGGCATCAGGCGGTCCGTCCTTCGCGGTGGGCGAGCATGAGGTCGACGAACTCGTCGAACAGGTAGCGGGCGTCGTGCGGGCCGGCCGCCGCCTCCGGGTGGTACTGGACGCTGAAGGCCGGGATATCACGGCAGCGCAGCCCCTCGACGACGTCGTCGTTCAGGCACACGTGGCTGACGCCGGCACGCCCGAACGGGGTGTCGAAGTCGGCCCCACGCGGGGCGTCGACCGCGAAGCCGTGGTTGTGCGCCGTCACCTCGACGCGGCCCGTCGCAAGGTCCTGGACCGGCTGGTTGATGCCGCGGTGGCCGTACCGCAGCTTGTACGTGCCCAGCCCGAGGGCACGGCCGAGGACCTGGTTGCCGAAGCAGATGCCGAAGACCGGCGTGCGGTCGGCGAGGAACGAGCTCATGAGGGCGACGGCGTCGTCGGCCGTGGCCGGATCGCCCGGCCCGTTGGAGAAGAAGACGCCGTCCACGCCGCGGGCGCGGATCTCGTCGGGGGAGATCGACGCCGGGACGACGTGCACCTCGATCCCCCGCTCCGCCATGCGGTGCGGGGTCATCGCCTTGATGCCGAGGTCGACGGCGGCGACGGTGAGCCGGCGCTCCCCGATCGCGGGGACGACGTACGGCTGCGGCGTCGTGACATCGGCCGTGAGGTCGGCACCGGTCATCTCCGGGCTCGCCAGCACCTGCTCGAGCAGCTCGGCGGGCAGGCGCTTCGCATCGGCCCCGCTGAACACCCCGGCCCGCATCGCGCCGCGCTCGCGCAGGTGACGGGTGAGCGCCCGGGTGTCGATGCCGCTGATGCCGACGATCCCCTGCGAGACGAGCTCGTCCTCCAGGCCGCCGGTCGCGCGCCAGTTCGACGAGACGCGCGAGGGGTCGCGGACGACGTACCCGGCCACCCAGATCCGGCCCGACTCCGGGTCGACGGCGTTGACTCCCGTGTTGCCGATGTGCGGCGCAGTCATCGTCACGATCTGCCGGTGGTACGACGGGTCGGTGAGGGTCTCCTGGTACCCGCTCATGCCGGTCGTGAAGACGGCCTCGCCGAAGGTCGTGCCCACGGCGCCGTAGGCGTCGCCATGCATCGTCCGCCCGTCTTCGAGGACGAGCACCGCCCCTGACCGCGCCATCAGTGGGCCTGCGTGGCGAACGTGGACATGAGCCCATCCAAGCAAGCCCGGTGGTCGGCACCCTCATCCGCCCGGAACCCGGTGTCGAGCACGCGGTCACCGAGCCGCCAGGTCACGACGATCATCCCGTCACGGTCGCGGACCGTGCCGGCGACGCCGCGGTCGGTGCGGACACCGGTGATCGCGTGGGCCGGGATGAACACGCTTCGGGCGCCGACCCGGTCCAGCCAGATGCCGTCCGGGCCGTACGACAGCGCGCCCCGGCTACGCACCCCCAGGTCGTGCACGACGATCCGGTCCATCCAGTCGCCCTGCGTCCCGGTGCCGGCGAACAGCCCCGGCACCGGCGTCCCGAGGACCGCGCCGGCCGGCGGGTTGTCCGCAGGCGCGGGCACGTCGGACTGGCGCTGCTTGCGGTGGACCCAGCCCCGGCGCATCGCCCACAGCGCCCAGGCGATCGCGAGGACAACCGCAACGACGAGGGCCACGCGCAGCGGCCAGTTCGTCACGGATGCCTGCTCGACGTAGTCGGCGGCGACCACGGCGCTCATGCGAGGGCCCCGTCCCGGACCGTGGGGGTCCCGGCGAACAGGGTGTGCACGACCCGCCCGGGCAGCTCACGGCCCGCATACGGCGTGTTGCGGCTGCGCGAGGCGAGGTCGGTGGGCGCGACGACCGTGACGACGTCCGGGTCGATGACGGTGATATTCGCCACCGCGCCGACGACCAGGTCATGGCCCTGCGTGGTCACCGCTCCGATGCGCGCCGGCCGACGGGACATCCGGTCCGCCACGCCCCGCCAGTCGAGCAGGCCCGGCTGGACCATCGTCTCGAGGACGACCCCGAGCGCGGTCTGCAGGCCGAGCATGCCCATGGCGGCTGAGGCCCACTCGCAGTCCTTGTCCTCGTGCGGGTGCGGGGCATGGTCGGTCGCGACGGCGTCGATGGTCCCGTCAGCCAGAGCCATCCGCAGCGCCGCGACGTCGTCGGCCGATCGAAGCGGCGGGTTGACCTTGTAGACGGGGTCGTACGACGCGACGAGCTCCTCGGTCAGCAGCAGGTGGTGCGGCGTGACCTCCGCGGTGACCTGCACGCCGCGCTCCTTGGCCCAGCGGATGACATCCACCGAGCCCGCCGTCGACACGTGGCACACATGCAGCCGAGAGCCGACGTGTTGGGCGAGCAGGACGTCGCGGGCGATGATCGCCTCCTCCGCGACAGCCGGCCACCCGGCCAGGCCGAGCCGACCGGACAGCGCACTCTCGTTCATCTGCGCGCCCTCGGTCAGCCGCGGCTCCTGCGCGTGCTGGGCGACGACGCCGTCGAACGCCTTGACGTACTCCAACGCACGCCGCATCAGCACGGCGTCGTGGACGCACTTGCCGTCGTCGCTGAACACACGGACCGCCGCGGCGCAGTCGGCCATCGCCCCGAGCTCGGCCATGCGTTCGCCGCCGAGGCCTACCGTGACCGCGCCCACCGGGCGGACGTCGACGAGACCGGCTGCCTGACCGAGCCGCCAGACCTGCTCGACCACGCCGGCCGTGTCGGCGACCGGGTTGGTGTTGGCCATGGCGTGCACGCACGTGAAACCCCCGAGGGCGGCCGCCTGGGAGCCCGACAGCACGGTCTCGGCATCCTCCCGGCCCGGCTCGCGCAGGTGCGTGTGGAGATCGACGAACCCCGGGAGCGCGACGAGACCGTCAGCGTCGAGGACGTCACCGTCCCCCGTCCCGGGCGGGACGATGTCGACGATCACCCCGTCGGCGACGACCAGGTCGACGGCATCCTCGCCGTACGGGCGGACTCCGCGAAGCACCAGGCTCACGCGTTCTCACTCTCCTTCGCTTTGCCGTCCGGGCGACCGCCCAGCAGCAGGTACAGGACGGCCATCCGGACGCTGACGCCGTTCGCGACCTGTTCGACCATGACGGCACGCTCGGAGTCGGCCACGTCGGCGCTGATCTCCATCCCGCGGTTCATCGGTCCCGGATGAAGCACGATCGCGTGGTCGGGCAGCAGGGCGAGGCGACGGGCATCGATGCCATAGCGACGCGAGTACTCCTGCGTCGACGGGAAGTAGGCCGCCTGCATCCGCTCGGCCTGGACCCGCAGCATCATCACGGCGTCGACATCGGCGATGCCCGCGTCGAGGTCGTACGAGACCGTGCACGGCCACGTCTCGACGCCGTAGGGCATGAGCGTCGGTGGCGCGACGAGGGTGACCTCGGCGCCGAGCGTGCGCAGCAGGAGCACGTTGGAGCGGGCCACTCGGCTGTGGAGCACGTCGCCGACGATGGCCACGCGCAGTCCGCTGAGGTCGCCGCTCCCCCCGCGCAGGTGCCGGCGCAGGGTGAACGCGTCGAGCAAGGCCTGGGTGGGGTGCTCGTGCGTGCCATCGCCGGCGTTGACGACCGACCCGCCGATCCAGCCGGTGGTCGCAAGCCGGTGCGGTGCCCCGGACGCGTGGTGGCGGATGACGACGGCGTCGGCGCCCATAGCCTCCAGGGTCAGCGCGGTGTCCTTCAGGCTCTCGCCCTTGGAGACGCTCGACCCCTTCGCCGCGAAGTTGATGACATCGGCCGAGAGCCGTTTAGCCGCAACCTCGAACGAGATCCGCGTGCGAGTGGAGTCCTCGAAGAACAGGTTGACCACCGTGCGCCCGCGCAACGTCGGGAGCTTCTTCACGGACCGGTCGGTGACGGCGGCGAGCTCCGCCGCGGTGTCGAGGACGAGGATCGCGTCCTCGCGCGACAGGTCGGCTGCCGACAGCAGGTGCCTCATCGCGGCGGCCCCCAGATGCTCACGCGGTCGGCACCGTCCACCTCGGCGAGCTCGACGCGGACGTCCTCCGCCAGCGAGGTCGGCAGGTTCTTGCCCACGTAGTCGGCGCGGACCGGCAGCTCACGGTGGCCACGGTCGACGAGCACCGCCAGCCGGACGGCAGCGGGGCGCCCGACGTCGCTGAGGGCGTCCAGGGCCGCGCGCACGGTGCGTCCGGAGAAGAGGACGTCGTCGACGAGGACGACGGTCCGGTCGTCGATGCCGCCGTTCGGGATGGTCGTGGCCTCGAGCGCCCGGGCAGGACGCAGCTGGAGGTCGTCGCGGTAGAGCGTGATGTCGAGGGCGCCCACGGGGACCTCGGTGCCTTCGATCTCGGTGATCGCGTCGGCGATCCGCTCGGCGAGGGCGACTCCGCGCGTCGGGATGCCGAGGAGGACGAGCGTGTCGGCGCCGCGCGCCCGTTCGACGATCTCGTGCGCGATCCGGCGGACGGCACGGCCGATGTCGGCGTCGTCGAGGACGACGTGGGCGCGCGCAGGCGCGTCGGAATCCATGCGGACCCCCTTCCCCGCCTCGCCGGACGGGCTTAAAGGTTGTCGATGACCGCCACCCTATCGGGCCTGGGGGCGCGGAGCCGACGGGAGAGGGCGTAGGCGGTGAAGGTCGCGATGGGGAGGATGCCGAACGGCGACGACAGCACGACCCCGACGGTCGCCGCGATGAGGAACAGCACGGCGGGGACGGCGGCGAGGCTGAAGTCCGGGTCGGCCGGGGGCCGCCACCACATCGCCAGGAGGACACCGGACAGGACGACGATCCCCAGGACTCCCTGGTAGAGCAGCAGGTTCATCGACCACGTGTGCGGGTCGCGCAGCGGGAGCGGCGTCGCGCCGGAGTCGACCTGGCACTTGTTGCGCCGCGGCTGCTCGACGTACTCGGCCAGCGTCACGTCGCACACCTCCAGCAGGCGGTCAGGTCGGCCCAAACCCGCTCCGGCGAGCCAGGTGCCGTCCTCGGCGGACGCGTGGACGACGGACGCCCAGGTCTCCAGCCGCGCACCGACCGTGTCCAGCGATACGGGCAGTCCGGGGATCGCGTACATCGCCCGCTGCCGGCCGGCCACAGTCGGCCGCTCACCGTCCGGATCCGGGCCGTCCCCAGGGTTGGCGACCCGGATAGCCTCCGTCGCGGGCTTCGCCAGGACAAGGGCGGTACCGACGGCCGCGGCGCTGAGGGCACCGAGCGCGATCACGATCGCGAGGCCCGCCACGACCGCACGTCGCGGGGTCACGGGCACGAGCTCGCGGAGCACGGCCCATGCGACAGCTACGACAGCCACCAGCTGGCTGGCCTGGCTCGGCACGAGGAACCCGCAGACCACGAGGCCGACCTGCACGACGCGGCTGGCGACGGCCGCCGGCCAGCCGCGCGTCGGCGCTAGCTCGAACCGGCCCCAGGCGACGATGCCCACCGCGATGATGACGCCGAGGATGTCGTCGCGGCCGGGGAATCGCATCACCGCGAGCTCGGCTCCGCCGAGCATGCGGCCGACTCCCGAGGTGGACACCCCGAGGAAGTGGAGCCCCGTCCCCGCGACGATCGCGAGCGGCGCGATCCGCAGCAGCCACAGCATGGTCCGGGCACCGACGCCGGCGAGGGCTACCGCGACCAACGGGACGGCGGCCAGGTAGCCGAGGGGGGCCAGGTCGCGCACGAGCAGCGTCGTCTCGACGCCGGCTCCCCCGGCCGATGTCACCAGTCGCAGGACCGCGTAGACCACGGCGACGGCGGCAGCGACGAGGCTCGCTCTGGGCAGCGCTCGCAGGGCGGAGAGCCGGATCGCGAGCACCGCGCCGATGGCCCATAGGAGATCGGCGAGGTAGACCCGCGGCAGCGGCGTACCGATGTAGGCACCCCACCGGCCACCGGCCAGGTCGATCGCCAGGGCCGCCAGGACGCAGACGGCGGCGACTCGGCCGCGTATGGACCCCGAGAGCCACGTACGCGACGACGCGTCGGTGGTGGACACGGACCCTCCCTGCGCGCACGTCACGGTCGACCCGGTCCGGCGCGCGTGAGGCTAGCAGCGCACGACGGATCAGCTAGAAGGGTGGCGGTTGCCCGTCGTCGATGATGCGTGATCGTGGCGCGGGTGGGAGCAGGGGCGGTGGTTCGTGCTGATACTCCCGGCCGAGGGGTGATCTCCAGGTGCAGGATCCGTCCGCCGCGCTGTCCGGGGGTCGTTGTCTGCCTCCGTCTGACTGTCGTTGAACGGCGAGTTGTGGTCGCTCGCCTAGCGGCTCGCATGCCACAACTGGCCGTTCAACAGGCACGGTGTTGAAGGAGTGGTCGTGGTCGATCTCGCAGTCCTCGGCGGGCCTTGTGCAGCCGACGCCGCGGCAGGCGCCGTCCCGCAGCTTGATGACGTGCTTCTGCAGGTCGGAGCCGATGTATCGGCTGCGGCCGTAGTCCACGATCACGCCGTTGTTGTCCGTGACGAGCCGGCGGATGGTGGATGTGAAGTCGCAGGCGGCGATGAGGTCGCGGATCACGTCCGCGGTCACCGGGTCCCCGTTGATCCGCCCGCCCTGCTCCTGTGGTCGGTGTTTGTCTCCGTCGAACTGTCGTTGAACGGCGCGTTGTGACCGCTCGCCTACCGGCTCGCATCACCACAACCCGCCGTTCAACAGGCCCCGGATCTCCGAGAACCAGGGTCTTGAGTGCGGCGACGCGGCGCTGCCCGATCGTCACGCAGCCGTCCGCGACCTCGAACCGGGCGTCCCCGGCGAGGCGGCGGATCGCGTCGTAGACGGCCCGAGCGGTCTCGGTCGGCAGCACCGCCATGAGCTCTGATGTGCCGGGTTCGCGGGGGTTCAGGAACACCCCGTGCTCGCGGTCAGCGGCCTCCTGGCGGCGCTTCTGGGTGCCGATCGGGTCGATCGCCGTGATCAAGTCCCGTGCCTTTTTCGCCGCCTGCCCCGGGGTATGCGTCCGCGCATACGGAACCACCACCGCCAGCACCTCGGCGCAGTGCTTCTCGTACTCCGCGGCCCGCTCCGGGTCCAGATACGCCGGCAGCATCGTCAGCACGCGGCCGATGGCTTTGGCGTGGTTCTCGGTGACATCCCCGGCCAGCAACGCCGCGCGCATCGGACGCCATGGACCGGCCAGATCCGTCGCGAACTGCACCATCGTCGACACGCTCCGCGGCGACAGGCGTAGGGCGGCGGCGAGCTCGGCCTGGACCGCGACCTCCGGCGGCACGAACCCGAACCCGTTGCTTCGGGGCTTCAGGCCCGCGGCGACGCGTTCTTCGTTCTGCTGCCGCAGGATCTCCGCCTGCCGGGCGACCTCGACCTCCTCCGCCGCCACCAACGCCGCACTCACGGCGGCGCGTGCTTCGGCTTGAGCGCCGGCGGCCCATGACACGGCCCGATCCCACTGCTGCGCGAACGTGACCGCCTCATCCGGGGACAAGCCCCGGACATCGATCTCCGCCAGCCCCAGCATCAACCCCACCCCCGGGGACTGCTGACACGCACCCGCCAGCCGCTCCCCATCCGAGGGAAGCTCATCCCACCCCGCCGGCCACGGACACTCCACCGGCAATCCCGCACCGTCCAGAGCTTCAATGTCCGCCGCGCCATCCATGCCCGTGCCATCCGCATCCCGGGCAGCGTCATCCGGCTCCGGAACCGGGGCGGACGAGGACTCGAACATGACCCCACCGTACGGCCCACCCCTGACACTCGCGCCCGGCCGTGATCCACTGGCGTGCAACGAGAACAGCCGTGTTCGGCACGTCGCCCAACTGCCAGTGCAGGTGCCCTCCGCGCATCTGCCACGATGCGCGTATGTCAGCTGCTGCGACCTTCGCGCTCGGCCCACTGCATCACGTCCAGCTCGCGATTCCGGTCGGCGGTGAGGTTGCCTGTCGTGCTTTCTGGGGCGACACCCTCGGCATGACCGAGCTGGTCAAACCGCCGGTGCTCGCCGCTCGCGGCGGCTGCTGGTTCCGCGGCGGCGAGCTGGAGGTCCACCTGGGAGTCGAGCAGGACTTCGCGCCGGCGAGGAAGGCCCACCCCGGGATCCTCGTGCGCAATCTCGGACGCCTAGCCGACCGGCTTGAGGCGGCTGACATCGCCGTCACGTGGGACGGCGAGTTCCCGGGGTTCTCCCGCTTCTACGCCGACGACCCGTTCGGCAACCGCCTGGAGTTCATGGAGCCGTTTCCCGCCTAGGACAGCGGATGGCCTGTCAGGGCAGCGCGCGTTGCGGGACCACCAGGTCTATGGATCCATCCGCGATTGTCACGTACGTGAGCCACTCGCCCCGGTCGTCGTACACGCGGCACCGGATCGAACCGACACCATCCCCCGGGAGACACGTCGCGAGATCGACGTGCCAGCCTTTCGACGAGAGCCCGGCTGCGAACCGATCAATGGCCTCTTGGCTGAAGACCGATACCCCGTCGAGTGGCACGAATGTCACGCTGGCTTGCAGCGAGACAGTGCCCAGCGGCGACGTCGGGATGGCCTCAAATCTCAGGGCCTCTAGCTGCGCGACACCGTCGCCCAAGCCGGCGGCGAAGGCTTCGACGGCGGCTTGTCCCTCGGACGACCACGGCTGTGAACGGTCGCGGACGATCCACACCGTCCAACTCGCACCCGTCAGTCCGGCGACAACCAGCATGATTGCGACAATCGTCACCACAGACCTAGATCTGCCCATCGCCCCTCCGGCTAGCGCCCGCGAGCGCTGAGCTGTCGCCGCTTCCACCGCTACCGACGCGACGACAACTCACCGTTCGCGAAAGGGATTCGGGACGGGTGAAGGTCCCGCGGGGTCAGACGCCGGAGCCGGGGCGCTGCCCCGAGAAGCCCATCTTGTGCACGCGCATGCCGTTCGTCGTCCCGGGCACGCCCGGGGGCACGCCGCCGACAAGCACGATGCGGTCGCCCTCCGCCGCCCGGCCCGAGCCGAGCAGGGTGTCGTCGATCTGCATCGCCATCTCGTCCGTGTGCCGCACCGGCGCGACGAGGAACGTCTCGACGCCCCAGACCAGCGAGAGCTGGCTGCGCACGCGCGGGTCGGGTGTGAACGCCAGCAACGGTGTGCGGTGCCGCCACCGGGAGATGAGACGGGCCGACGACCCGGTCTCGGTGAAGGCGATGAGGTGGGTCGCATCGACGCCGTCGGCGACGTCCACGGCCGCGCGCGTCACGGCGCGGGCGGTCGACCCGGTCCACGCGTCGGTGAGCCCGGGCAGCCGGTCGAGAGCCTGCGCCTCGACGTGCTCGATGATCCGGCTCATCGTCTCGATCACCAGGGAGGGGTGGTCCCCGACGCTGGTCTCCCCCGACAGCATCAGCGCATCGGCACCGTCGAGCACCGCGTTGGCGACGTCGCTGGCCTCCGCCCTCGTCGGCCGGTTGGCGACCGCCATCGAGTCGAGCATCTGGGTGGCGACGATGACGGGCTTGGCGGCCTCCCGGCACAGCTGGATCGCCCGCTTCTGCACGAGCGGCACAGCCTCCAGCGGGAGCTCCACGCCCAGGTCACCGCGCGCGACCATGACGCCGTCGAAGGCCGCGATGATCTCCTCGAGGTTGGTGATCGCCTGCGGCTTCTCGACCTTAGCGAGGACGGGCAAGAAGACGCCCTCCTCCTCCATGATCGCGTGGACGTCGATGATGTCGGCGGCCGAGCGCACGAACGACAGCGCGATCATGTCGGCGCCGGTACGCAGCGCCCAGCGCAGGTCGTCGATGTCCTTCTCGGACAAGGCCGGCACGCTCACCGAGACGCCGGGCAGGTTGAAGCCCTTGTTGTCCGAGACCCGACCGCCTTCGACGACGACCGTGTGGACGTTGTGCCCCTCGACCGTCGTCACCTTCAGCTCGACGCGGCCGTCGTCCACGAGGACGAGGTCACCGGGCGTGACATCGCCCGGCAGGCCCGCATAGGTCGTCGACACCATGTGGCTGTCGCCGGGGACATCGTCAGTGGTGACGATGAACTCGGCGCCGTTCTCCAGCAGAACCGGGCCGGAGGCGAACCGGCCCAGGCGGATCTTCGGGCCCTGGAGGTCGACGAGGATGCCGACCCCTCGGCCGGCCTCGTCGGAGGCCTGGCGGACGTGTCGGTAGACGGGCAGATGGTCCTCATGTCGACCGTGGGACAGGTTCAGCCGGGCCACATCCATGCCCGCTGCGACGAGGGAGCGGATGGACTCAAGCGAGCTGGTTGCAGGTCCCAAAGTGGCGACGATCTTCGCGCGACGCATGAGGGCGATCCTAGCCGTAAGCGGTTGCAGTCGTGAGCGCCGTCACACGACCAGCGGTCGTGCCGTCGCCGGGATCGGCGCCGGCAGATTGGTGCTGCCCGTGAGGTAGGAGTCGACCGCCGCCGCGGCCGCACGGCCCTCGGCGATCGCCCAGACGATGAGCGACTGACCCCGACCGGCGTCGCCGGCGACGAAGACGCCCGGCACCGGCGAGGCGTAGGCCGCGTCGCGCACCAGCGCCCCGCGCGCGTCGACCGGAAGGCCCAGCTGGTCGACCAGCGCACCCCGCTCCGGCCCGACGAAGCCCATCGCCAGGAAGACGAAGTCGGCGGGGATCTCACGCTCGCTGCCGGGAACGGGGCGGAACCCACCCTCGTGCGGCTCGACCTCGACGAGCTCGAGGGCGCGCACGCGTCCGCTGCCGTCGTCGACGAACTGCTGCGTCGAGACGGCGAAGACCCGGTCGCCGCCCTCCTCGTGCGCGCTGGAGACCCGGTGGATCATCGGGTAGGTCGGCCACGGCTGGGCATCGGGCCGCGTCGCCGGAGGCGTCGGCAGGATCTCGAGCTGGGTGACGGAGGCCGCCCCCTGCCGGTGCGACGTGCCGAGGCAGTCGGCGCCGGTGTCGCCGCCGCCGATGATCACCACGTGCGCCCCGCGGACGTCGATCGGCGACACGTCGAGGTCGCCTTCCTGAACGCGGTTGGCCAGCGGCAGGAACTCCATCGCCTGGTGGACGCCGGCGAGGTCGCGGCCGGGGACCGGGAGGTCGCGCCACGAGGTCGCGCCGACCGCGATGACAACCGCGTCGTACCGCTGGCGCAGGTCCTCGCCCGTGACGTCGACGCCGATCTCGACGCCCGGGCGGAACTTCACGCCCTCGGCCTCCATCTGGGCGAGCCGACGCTCGAGATGACGCTTCTCCATCTTGAACTCGGGGATGCCGTACCGCAGGAGACCGCCGATGCGGTCGGCCCGCTCGAAGACCGCGACCGTGTGCCCGGCGCGCGCCAGCTGCTGGGCCGCGGCCAAGCCGGCCGGACCGGAGCCGACGACGGCGACGGTCTTGCCGGTCAGCCGCACCGGTGGGCGCGGCGTGACCCAGCCCTCGTCCCACGCCCGGTCGATGATCGAGACCTCGACCTGCTTGATGGTCACCGGGTCCTGGTTGATGCCCAGGACGCACGACGCCTCGCACGGGGCCGGGCAGAGCCGACCGGTGAACTCCGGGAAGTTGTTGGTCGCGTGCAGCCGCTCGATGGCGTCCTCCCAGTCGTGGCGCCACACGAGGTGGTTCCACTCGGGGATGAGGTTGCCCAGTGGGCAGCCGTTGTGGCAGAACGGGATGCCGCAGTCCATGCAGCGTCCGGCCTGCTTCTCCAGGCGCTCGTCCTCGAACGGCTCGTACACCTCGCGCCAGTCCTGGATGCGCACGTCGACCGGGCGACGGGTCGGCAGCTCCCGGCCCGTCGTGAGGAATCCGCGCGGGTCAGCCATTTCCGCCTCCCATGACAGCCACGATCGGATCGATTCCCTTCTGCTCGGCCTCGGCACGCAGCCGGAGCACCCGCTTGTAGTCCTTCGGCATCACGGTGGTGAACCGCGACGCTGCGGCCGGCCACTCGGCGAGCAGGGCCTGCGCGAACGCGGACTCCGTCTCCTCCGCGTGCCGGCGGATGAGGTCGTGCAGTCGTACGACGTCCTCCGCCGACGGCGGGTCGAGGTCGACCATCTCCGGGTTGACCCGACCGGGGTCGAGGTCGAGGACGTAGGCGACGCCGCCGGACATGCCCGCACCGAGGTTGCGTCCGGTCGGACCCAGGATGCACGCGACCCCGCCGGTCATGTACTCCAGCGCGTGGTCGCCGACACCTTCGACGATCGCCGTCGCGCCGGAGTTGCGAACGCAGAACCGCTCGCCCACGCGTCCTCGGATGAAGATCTCTCCGCTCGTGGCCCCGTAGGCGATCACGTTGCCGGCGATGATGTTCTCGTGCGGCACGAACGTCGCCGCGCGATCCGGACGCAGCACGAGCCGCCCGCCGGACAGGCCCTTGCCGACGTAGTCGTTGCCATCGCCCTCGAGCCGCAGGGTGATGCCGGCCGGCAGGAACGCGCCGAAGGACTGCCCCGCCGACCCGACGAAGGTGAGGTCGATCGTCCCGTCCGGCAGACCGGCACCACCGTGCCGTCGCGTCACGTGCGAGCCGAGCATCGTCCCGACCGTCCGGTTGACGTTGCGGATCCGCAGCTGGGCGCGCACAGGCTCGCCCCGCTCGATCGCGGGCTCGCACAGGGCGATGAGCTCGTTGTCGAGCGCCTTGTCCAGGCCGTGGTTCTGCGTGGTCGTGTTCCGCAGGGACGCCCCGGGCTCCAGCGCCGGCACGTGCAGGATCGGCTCGAGGTCCAGGCCGGCCGCCTTCCAGTGACCGACGGCCCGCTCGACGTCGATGAGGTCCGCCCGGCCGATCGCTTCCTCAAGCGTTCGCAGGCCGAGGGACGCGAGCAGCTCGCGGACCTGCTCGGCGATGTACTCGAAGAACGTCTCGACGAACTCCGGCTTGCCGTTGAACCGCTCACGCAGGACAGGGTTCTGCGTCGCGACACCGACGGGGCAGGTGTCCAGGTGGCAGACCCGCATCATGATGCAGCCGCTGACGACCAATGGCGCGGTCGCGAACCCGAACTCCTCCGCTCCGAGGAGCGCCGCGATGACGACGTCGCGCCCGGTCTTCAGCTGGCCGTCGGTCTGCACGACGACGCGGTCGCGCAGCCCGTTGAGCAGCAAGGTCTGCTGCGTCTCGGCCAGGCCGAGCTCCCAGGGACCGCCGGCGTGCTTGAGCGAGGTGAGCGGGGACGCGCCGGTCCCGCCGTCATGGCCCGAGATGAGCACGACGTCGGCGTGAGCCTTCGCAACACCCGCCGCCACCGTGCCGACGCCGACCTCGGACACGAGCTTCACGTGGATGCGTGCGGCCGGGTTGGCGTTCTTCAGGTCGTGGATCAGCTGGGCGAGGTCCTCGATCGAGTAGATGTCGTGGTGCGGCGGCGGCGAGATCAAGCCGACGCCCGGTGTCGAGTGGCGCGTCCGGGCCACCCACGGGTAGACCTTGTGGCCGGGCAGCTGGCCGCCCTCGCCGGGCTTGGCCCCCTGCGCCATCTTGATCTGGATGTCGTCGCTGTTGACGAGGTACTCGCTCGTCACGCCGAAGCGTCCCGATGCGACCTGCTTGATCGCCGACCGCTTGGAGTCGCCGTTGGGCAGCGGCACGAAGCGCTCCGGGTCCTCGCCGCCCTCACCGGTGTTCGACTTCGCGCCGAGCCGGTTCATGGCGATGGCCAGAGTCTCGTGCGCCTCCTGCGAGATCGACCCGTAGGACATCGCGCCCGTGGAGAAGCGCTTCACGATCGACGCGACGGACTCGACCTCCTCCAGCGGGATCGGCTCGGCCTCCGGCCGCAGCCGGAACAGCCCGCGCAGCGTCATGAGCCGCTCGGACTGCTCGTCGACCCGGTCGGTGTACTGCCGGAAGACGTCGTAACGGCGGGCGCGTGTCGCGTGCTGCAGCCGGAAGACGGTCTCCGGGTCGAACAGGTGCGGCTCCCCCTCGCGGCGCCACTGGTACTCCCCGCCCACGTCGAGCCGGCGGTGCGCCGGCGCGATGCCCGACGGCGGGAAGGCGACCCGGTGCCGCAGTGCAACCTCGTCGGCGAGCACGTCCAGGCCGATGCCGCCGAGCTTGGAGGCGGTACCCGTGAAGTAGGCGTCGACGAGGCTCTGGGACAGGCCGACGGCCTCGAAGATCTGGGCCCCGCGGTAGGACGCCACGGTGGAGACGCCCATCTTCGACATGACCTTCAGCACGCCCTTACCGAGCGACTTCACCAGGTTCCGCATCGCCTTCTCGGGCGTGACGTCGGCGATGATGCCGCGCCGCACGAGGTCCTCGACGGACTCCAGTGCGAGGTACGGGTTGACGGCCGCGGCGCCGTATCCGATGAGCAGCGCGACATGGTGCACCTCGCGCACGTCGCCAGACTCGACGAGCAGGCCGACCATCGTGCGCGACTTCGTTCGGACGAGATGGTGGTGGACGGCGGCGCACAGCAGCAGCGACGGGATCGGCGCGAGCTGGGCATCACTGTCGCGGTCGGACAGCACGATGAAGCGCTTGCCCTGCCGGATCACCGCGTCGACCTCGTGGAAGATCTCGGTGAGCCGCCGCTCCAGCGCCGGACCGCCGCCGGCAACCGGGTACAGCCCCGAGATGCGCACGCCGGCGAAGCCGGAGTACTCCCCCTCGTCGTTGATGTGCAGGACCTTGGCGAGCTCGTCGTTGTCGATGACCGGGAACGGCAGCACGACCTGGCGGCAGTGACCCGGCGACGGCTCGAGGAGGTTCCCCTCCGGTCCGATGATGCTCGACAGCGAGGTCACGATCTCCTCGCGGATGGCGTCCAGCGGTGGGTTCGTCACCTGCGCGAACAGCTGCGCGAAGTAGTCGAACACCAGGCGGGGGCGCGACGAGAGCACCGCGATCGGGGTGTCGGTGCCCATCGACCCGATGGGCTCCGCGGCCGTCCGGGCCATCGGCTCGAGGATCAGCCGCAGCTCCTCCTCGGAGTAGCCGAACGTCTGCTGCCGGCGGGCGACCGACTCGGGCGTGTGCACGATGTGCTCACGCTCGGGCAGGGCGTCGAGGTGGATGAGGCCGGCCCGCAGCCAGTCGCCGTACGGGAACTCGTTGATGAGCTCGGACTTGATCTCGTCGTCCTCGATGATGCGGCCGGCGGCGGTGTCGACGAGGAACATGTGCCCAGGCTGGAGGCGGCCCTTGCGGGCGATCGTCGCCGGGTCGAGGTCGAGCACGCCGGCCTCCGACGACAGCACCACGAGCCCGTCGTCGGTGACCCAGAACCGCCCGGGCCGCAGGCCGTTGCGGTCGAGGACGGCGCCGATCTGCGTGCCGTCGGTGAAGCAGACGTTGGCCGGTCCGTCCCACGGCTCCATGAACGTCGCGTGGTACTCGTAGAACGCCCGCCGCGCCGGGTCCATCGCCGGGTTGTTCTCCCACGCCTCGGGAATCATCATCAGGACGGCGTGCGGGAGCGTCCGGCCCGCGAGGTGCAGCAGCTCCAGCACCTCGTCGAAACTGGCGGAGTCGCTGCCGCCGGGCGTGCAGATCGGGAACAGCCGCGTCGGGTCGCCCGACAGGACGGTCGAGGTGAGCATCGCCTCACGAGCGGTCATCCAGTTGCGGTTGCCGCGGACGGTGTTGATCTCGCCGTTGTGGGAGATGTACCGGTACGGGTGTGCCAGCGGCCACGACGGGAACGTGTTCGTGGAGAAGCGCGCGTGCACCAGCGCGAGCGCCGAATGCACACGCAGGTCCCCCAGCTCGGGGTAGAACGGTCCAAGCTGGCTGGAGGTAAGCATCCCCTTGTAGACCAGGGTGCGTGACGACAGCGAGCCGAAGTACACAGCGAGCTCGTGCTCGATCCGCTTGCGCAGCGGGAACACCCGGCGGTCGAGCTCCAGGTCCGCCGCTCCGTCCGCGGCGACGAACAGCTGCCAGAACGACGGCATGACATTGAGTGCTGCCGTTCCAACGCCGGTGACGTCGACCGGCACCTCACGCCAGCCGAGGACCGTCAGGCCCTCACTCGCGGCGATCGCCTCGATCCCCTCGCGCACGACGTCGGCGGCAACCGCCTCCACCGGCAGGAAGCCGATACCGACGGCGTACGAGCCAGCGGGGGGCAGGTCGAAGTCGACGGACTCGCGCAGGAAGGCATCGGGGACCTGAAGCAGGATGCCGGCACCGTCGCCGGTCGCGGGGTCGGCGCCGGACGCGCCGCGATGCTCGAGGTTGCACAGGGCGGTGAGGGCGTTCTCGACGATCTCGTGCGACGCGACACCGGTGAGAGTGGCGACGAAGGCCACGCCGCAGGCGTCGTGCTCGTGGGTGCCGTCGTACAGGCCCTGGGGGGCCGGCTGCGCGGATGAGGTGAACATCGCGTACGTCGTCCGTTCGTCGTCCCGGTCCACCCCGGCGGACGGCCGGGGCGTGGCGCTCCGCGCGGGAGATCGGGCCTGCGCCCGGTCTGCTCGTACGAGGTGCACCTACGGGACGACGTTGGCCCGCGGCAGGAGATTACCACCGCGTTACGCGGGCTTCGACCGGCCTGTCGCAGAACGCGGCGGGCCCGAACGGACAGCTCCGGGCCCGACATCAGGTGTCAGGCCCGGAGCCGCGCGGGGTCAACGCTTGAGCGTGAGGGTGTTGCTCGTGGTGCCGAGGTAGCCCGACCCGGCTTGGGCCGTGGTGAGCAGGGTGCGCAGGCGGCTGATGCCACTGGGCAACGCGACCCGGAACCGGGCGGAGGAGAACGAGCCCAGGGTGACGGTGCGCAGGGTCGTCCAGCCGCCTAGGCGGTTCTGCCGCTGGACCTTGAGCGTCTTCCCGGCGTACGTGATCGACGAGATCACCTTGGACTGCAGGTAGGCACGGTGCTTCTTCACGAATCGCACGCCGAGCGTCACGTTCGGGCTCACCTGCACGAGGACGGTCGGGCTGCTGATCGTGGAGGTCCCGGTCGTCACGTCGGCGCGGTACGTCGTGCGGATCTCCGGCATGACGGCGACGGAGTAGGCACCAGCCGCGTTCGTCGTCGCGGTCGCGACCTTGGTGAAGGTGGTCTCCCCCGCGGCCCGCGCCACGATGTCGACGGACGTTCCTGCGGCGCTGGGGCTGGTCGTGCCTGACAGCATCGCCTTCGAGCCGTACTCGGCGACCTTGCCGTCGCTGACAAGAGTCACCGTCGGGGCGGCCGGCGCTGCGGCCACCGTGATCGTGCCCCGGAACGTACGGCCCTTCTGGTTCGGGTCGGCGTACGTGTACGCGGCGGCGGCCGTGAAGGTGCACGACTGCGTCTTGGACGGCTCGACGACCAGCGGCGTCGCGGTGCACGTGAACCCGGACGTCTGCTTGAAGAGCACCTGATGGGGGTCCGTGTCGGTGTTCGTGAACGTGACCGTGTCCCCGACCGTGACCGACCGGCTCGCCGGCACGTACCCGGACTTCGTGATCGCCACGCCGGCGGTCGCCGCGCTCGCCGGTGCGGAGAGGCCGGGCAGGGCGACGAGCATCAAGGTGCCCGCCGTCGTCAGCGCGGTGACCCGCGCGGCATGTCGGAGTCCTGTGCTCATGTCGGTCGACCTCTCGTGGTGCATCGGGCGGCAGGAGTCAGCCGCGCAGTCCACCGCCGGGTTACCCGCGGCACGGGTTCCCGGACACGAAAGGGACGACGAATCAACGTCATAGAGGGACTCGGGCGGCAGTTCTTACCCCCGCATTACCTTCGGGCCGGCGGTTCACTGCCCAGACAGGCGGCGGCCGCGCACCTCGCTGGCGCTAGGTGGTCTCGCGAACTCCGGTCGTGCCGTCGTCGACGGGGTCAGTCGCGTCGTCGTCGACGGGGTCAGCCGTGTCCGGTTCCGTCGCGTCCGGGTCGGACGCGTCCGGGTGGGGCGCGTGCCCGGGACGGGTCAGCACCTCCTCGCGACCGGGCCGCATTCGGGTGCTGACGATGATGTACACCAGGGCCGCGAGCGCGATGAGCAGGGCCGTCCAGTCGTTCAGGCGAAGCCCGAGGATGTGGTTGGCGTTGTCGATCCGAAGGGCCTCGATCCAGCCCCGACCCACGCAGTAGAGGAGCACGTACAGCGCGAACGCGCGCCCGTGGCCCATCCGGAACCGTCGGTCGGCCCACACCACGACGACCGCGACGCCGACGAGCCACAGCGACTCGTACAGGAACGTCGGGTGGAACGTCGCGTACTGCTCGTACCCGATCGGCCGATGCTCCGGAGCGATCTCCAGGCCCCACGGCAGCGTCGTCGGTGCCCCGAACAGCTCGGAGTTGAACCAGTTCCCCCACCGGCCGATCGCCTGGGCGATGGCGATGGCCGGCGCGATCGCGTCCGCGATGGGCGGGAGCAGCACGCCGGAACGCCGCGCACCGATCCAGGCGCCGAGGGCGCCGAGGGCGACCGCGCCCCAGATGCCCAGGCCGCCGTCCCAGATCCGCAGCGTGGCCGTGAACCCGGCGCCGGTCGGCCCGAAGTAGAGCTGGTGGTCGCTGATGACGTGGTAGAGCCGGCCGCCCACGATGCCGAACGGCACGGCCCAGATCGCGATGTCCGTGATGACGCCGGGCTGCCCACCCCGGGCGACGTAGCGCTTACCGCCCCACCAGACCGCGACGATGATGCCGGCGACGATCAGCAGGGCGTACGCCCGTAGGGGCACAGGCCCGAGGTACCAGACGCCCTCGGACGGGCTCGGGATGTAGGCCACTGCCGCGTTCAGCACGGCAGCAGCCTTCCACCCATCACGTCAGCCGTCCGCGGGTGGGGCTAGGACGCGGCCGGCGAGGGTGCGGGCGAGACGGATGTGAACGGCTCGGGGCTCGCCGAACCGGTCGACACCGCAGCGCCGTCGCTGGTCACGAACGCCCGCAGGGCCGCCTCGTCGACGAGGGTCGCGGTCGGCACGTCCTTGCCGTCGAGCGTCGCCGTGGGCGTTCCGCCCACGCCGCTGCTGTAGAAGATCGAGGTGCTGTTCGCGGCCCACGCGAGGTAGGTGCCGTCCGCGACGCACGTCTTGAACGTGTCAAGGTCGGCCCCGGTGATGCCGGCCTGCTCGCCGAACGAGACGAGCTGGTCGTCGGTGTACCCGGTGCCCTCCTCCTCCGGCTGGTTGGCGAACACGGTTGCGTGGTACTCCTTCGCCTTGCCGGCGTCGACCGCGCAGCCGAAGGCCGCGGCCGCGCGGACCGAGGAGTCGTTGCCCAGGTTGTTGTCCAGGAAGGTCGTGGGGCGCCAGACCAGGCGCACGATCCCCTCCTCCGCGAGCTTGACGATGCCCTCGCCATTCGCGTCCTCGACGGCCTTGCACGCCGGACACTGGAAGTCCTCCCAGATCGCCAGCGTCGGCGCATCCGGGTTCGTGCCGAACGGGACGCCGTAGGCATAGGCGTCCTGGCCGTCCAGCACGCCGGCGGGAGCGGGCGCGCTCGGGTCGGCCGAGGCGGTCACCGACGGCGAGGCGGTGCTGTTGGACGAGTTCTTCGCGACGACGGCGACGCCGATGATGGCCACGACGACCACGACCACGGTGATGGCGCCGATGATGCGGACCAGCCGCTCCCGGCGCTGCTCCTGCGAGGTCGCGGCCTGCCGTGCGGCGGCCGCCTTGTCGCGACGGTTCTTGCCCGACTCGCTCATCCCCTGTGCCTTCCGTCCATGATCACCGGGTCGACGTCGAGCCGCCCGTGCGACCTCCCACGGTACGTGGTCCCTGTGGTTGACGGATCAACGGCTCGGCTGGTTCCGCCGCACGCCCTCGGAGAGCTCCGCGGCGAGGGCGGCGACCGCCGTGACGGCGGCCCCCAGGTCGTCGGCGGCGAGGACCCGCCGGACGAAGGCCGACCCCACGATGACGCCGTCGGCGTAGGCCGCCACCTCCGCTGCCTGGTCACCCGTCGAGACGCCGAGGCCGACCGCGATCGGCAGGCTCGTGCGGGGCCGGCAGCGGGCCACGAGAGTCGGGGCGGCGCTGCTCACGCTCGTGCGCGTCCCGGTCACCCCCATGGTCGACGCGGCGTACAGGAAGCCGGACGTGACCGCGGTGACCTGGTCGATTCGGTCATCGGTCGACGATGGCGCGACGAGGAACACGCGGTCCAGGCCCCGGGCAGCGCTTGCGTCGAGCCACGGGCCGGCCTCCTCGGGTGTGAGGTCCGGCGTGATGAGGCCACGGCCACCGGCGTCGGCCAGGCGCGCGGCGAACCGGTCGACGCCGTACCGCTCGACCGGGTTCCAGTAGGTCATCACGACGCAGGTCGCACCGGCGTCACTGACCTGTGCGACCGTGTCGAGCACCGTGTCGGTCGTCGTTCCGGCGGCCAGCGCCTGCTCCACGGCCGCCTGGATATCCGGCCCGTCCATCAGCGGGTCGGAGTACGGCAGGCCGACCTCGACGATGTCGACGCCGGCATCGACCATCGCGCGGATCAGCGCGACGGAGCCGTCGGCGGTGGGGAAGCCGGCCGGGAGGTAGCCGATGAGCGCGGAGCGGCCCTCCGAGCGCGCCGTCGCGAACGCCTCGGTGAGGGTGCGGCTCATCCGCGGCTCCCATCGGCCAGGTCGATGCCGAACCAACGGGCCGCCGTCTCGACATCCTTGTCCCCGCGACCGGACAGGTTGACGACGATGAGCGCGTCCGGGCCGAGCTCGCGCCCGAGTCGCATCGCGCCGGCGAGGGCGTGCGCGCTCTCGATCGCCGGGATGATGCCCTCGGTTCGGCACAGCACCGCGAACGCCGCCATCGCGTCGGCGTCGTCGACGGGCTCGTAGACCGCGCGGCCCGTGTCGTGCAGCCAGGCGTGCTCGGGGCCGACGCCCGGGTAGTCCAGACCCGCCGACACCGAGTGCGACGGCAGGGTCTGGCCCCACTCGTCCTGCATGACGTAGGTACGGGCTCCGTGCAGGACGCCAGGGCTGCCGGCGCCGAACCGGGACGCGTGGCGTCCCGTGGCGATGCCCTCGCCGCCGGCCTCGTACCCGCGCAGCTGGACGTCCGCGTCGTCAATGAACCCGCTGAACAGTCCCATCGCGTTCGAGCCGCCGCCGACGCACGCGACGACGGCGTCGGGCAGCCGCCCAGCCGCGGCGAGCACCTGAGTGCGGGCCTCACGGCCGATGACCTCGTGGAAGTGCCGCACCATCGTCGGGAACGGCGACGGACCGGTGACGGTGCCGAGCACGTAGTGCGTGCGGTCGACGGTCGTGACCCAGTCGCGCATCGCCTCGTTGATCGCGTCCTTGAGCGTCTGGCTGCCGGCGGTCACGGGCACGACCTCGGCGCCGAGGAGCCGCATCCGTGCGACGTTCAGCGCCTGACGACGGGTGTCCTCCAGGCCCATGTAGACCGTGCACTCCAGGCCCATCAGCGCCGCCGCGGTCGCGGTCGCGACCCCGTGCTGGCCGGCCCCGGTCTCGGCGATGACGCGCTGCTTGCCCATCCGCAAGGTCAGCAGCGCCTGGCCCAGGACGTTGTTGATCTTGTGCGAGCCAGTGTGGTTGAGGTCCTCGCGCTTGAGGTAGACGGTCGCGCCGCCGCACTCCGCGCCGAACCGCGGGACGTGCGTGAGCGGGCTCGGCCGGCCGGTGTAGTCACGTTCGAGCCGCGTGAGCTCGGCCTCGAACATCGGGTCGGCCAGCGCGTCGAGGTACGCGGCCTCCAGCTCGTCGAGTGCGGCTGTGAGGGCCTCGGGGACGAAGCGACCGCCGTACGGGCCGAAGTGCCCGGGGGCGCTCTGCTCGGCGTCCGACGCGGCGCGCCCGGGGTCGATCGCCGTCACGTCAGCTCCGGCCGTGGCGCAGAGCGGGGTGGGCGCCGGCCGTGACGAGGTCGTGGACCGCGGTACGCGGATCCTTGCCCGTGACGAGGTGCTCGCCCACGAGCACGGCGTCCGCGCCGTGCTCGGCATACGTGATGAGGTCGCGCGGCTCTCGTACGCCGGACTCGGCGACCTTGACGCATGAGCTGGGGATCCGGTCCGCGACGCGGGCGAAGACCGTGCGGTCGACCTCGAGGGTGTGCAGGTTGCGTGCGTTGACGCCGATCACGTGCGCCCCGGCGTCGACGGCGCGGTCGATCTCGTCCTCGTCGTGAACCTCGACGAGCGCGGTCAGGCCCAGGCTCTGCGTACGCTCGATGAGGCTCACCAGAGCGGACTGGTCGAGCGCGGCGACGATGAGCAGGATCATGTCGGCGCCGTAGGCCTTGGCCTCCCACAGCTGGTAACTGGTGACGATGAAGTCCTTGCGCAGCACCGGGATGTCAACCGCGGCGCGGACGGCAGCGAGGTCGGCGAGCGAGCCGCCGAAGCGCCGGCCCTCCGTCAGCACGCTGATGCAGTGCGCGCCCCCGAGCTCGTACTCGGTCGCGAGGGCGGCGGGATCGGCGATCTCGGCGAGCTGCCCCCGGCTGGGGCTCGCGCGCTTGACCTCGGCGATGACGGCGACGTCGTCGTCGGCCAGGCAGGCGGCGACGTCGCGGGCCGGACGTACGGTCGCGGCCTTGGCCTTGAGGTCGTCGAGCGGAACCTCGGCCATGCGCGCGTCGACGTCGAGACGGACGCCGGCGACGATGTCGTCGAGAACGCTCATCCCCACAGGGTAGCCACGGACGATCTCGGCGCGACGACGTGCCCTGTCCGAGCCGGCGAGGGTGCATCCATCCCGCACGTTCACCGGGACTGGCAGGCCGCTGACGTCGTCGTCAACGCTGCAGTCGCCCGCCGGTCCCGGAAAGCGGGACAAGCGGAAAGTGCGGTCAGCCGATACCGGATCCGAGGTAGGGAACGAAGTTCCGCACGACCCCGAACGCGAGGACGAGCACCAGGATGGTCAGCAGGATCGCGTTGCGGCGGCGGAACTGGGCCTTCGTGACGGCCGGGGTCACCCCGCTCCATGCGCGACGGACCCACCGGAACCACAGGACGGCGGCGAGCGGCACGAGCACGACCATCAGCACGTTGTGGTCGAGCGCGCCGGCGATGTCGCCGTGCGCGAGGTCGTGGGTCGCCCGCAGCATCCCGCACCCCGGGCAGTCGACACCCGTCAGGAGCTTGAGGGGGCATACGGGGTAGTGGCCCGGGGTGTTCGGGTCGACGGCTGCGAGGTAGCCGACCGCCGCGGCCGTGCCGACGAGGGTCGCGACGGGGGCGACCAGCCGCCGCGCGCGGGAACGCCCGTCATGGATCTCGGGGACGAGGACGCGGTCGTCGTCGCCGACGTGGTCGGGCTGGACCGGCTGACCGGATGACGTCGGTGCGCTCGACTCGGCCGCGTGGGCCGTCGCTCGCTCACGCGTCATGCGGCGACGATACGCGCTCATCGGGGCCGGCCAACGGCAGTCGCACGGTGAAGCGCGCGCCACCCTCTGCGGCCTGCCCTGCCTCGGCGGAGCCGCCGAGGCCCGTCGCCAGTCGCCCGACCAACGCCAGCCCCAGGCCGGTGCCCACCGGCCTAACGCCGCGGTAGCGCTCGTGCAGGACGCCCGGCTCAAAGGCGTCGGCGATGTCGCCGACGGTCAGGCCCGGCCCGGAGTCCCGCACCTCGACGACGGCAGACGGGGTATCGACCCGGAGGGCGAGCACGATCACCGACCCCGGTGGCGACACGCGCAGCGCGTTCTCGGCGAGGTTGTCGATGATCTGCCGCACCCGGATCGGGTCGGTGCGCACCACCAGCTCGTCCGCCGGCAGCTCCAGCACGACGGCCACGCCCTCGGCCTCGCCCCGGTCGCGCCAGACCAGGCCCGCGTCCTCGGCCAGGCCGACGAGGTCGATGTCGACGGGCTCGATGTGGAAGCCGACCGCGCCGAGCCGGGCCAGGTCGAGCAGGTCGGTCACGAGCCGGTCCAGCCGCGAGGCCTCGGCGGCGACGGTCGCGCCTGTGCGCGGCACGTCGTCGCCCTCGATGACCCCGTCGGCGAGCGCCTCGGCGTAGCCCTTGACCGCCGTCAGCGGAGTGCGCAGCTCGTGGGAGACCGACAGGAGGAACTCGCGCTGCCGTCCCTCGGAGACGACCAGCGCCGCGTTCAGGCGGTTCAGCGCGTCGGCGATGTCCGCGACCTCGATCGGCCCCTCCGGCTGGAGCGTCACGTTGCGCGACCCGGCCGCCATCTCGTTCGCCGCGTCACGGGCCGCCCGCAGCGGACGCGTGAGGCGCAGCGCGGCCCCGTACCCGACGGGCACCGCGATCAGCAGGCCGAGCAGCAGTGCGAACGACACCCGACGCACGGCGTCGACCGCCTCGACCCCGACGACAGTGAACGGCTGCTCGAGGATCACGGCTCCCCCGGACGCCAGCGGCCGGGCCTCGATGAGGACCGCCCCGTACTCGGTCATGCCCTCGGTCGACAACGACTTGCCCGCGAGCACTTTTCGCAACCCGTCGAGCGACAGCCCGGGCGCGCCGGTCGTCGCGGCCGGTCCGGCGAGGTAGCCGGTGATCTCCTCGGCCTGCAGCGCGGCGATGAGGGACCGCGGCAGCGGCGTGTCGGCGTCACCGCCGCCCTCATCCAGAGCCGACTTCGTCAGGTCGGCGAGCCGCGACAGGTCCGCCCGCGTCTGGCTCTCCGCCGCGGACCGGATCAGCGGGTAGGAGACGAGGCCGGCGACCAGGACAGCGAGCACGGCGATGGCCGAGGTCAGGATGACCGTGCGGGTCACGATGCTGATGCGGCCCGCCCGGGATGAGCCCGGCGATGGGACGGACGTCATGCCGAGCCCGGCTCCTCGGCTGAGTACCCGACGCCGCGCACCGTGCGGATCGGGCTGGCATCGCCGATCTTCGCGCGCACCTGGGCGACGTGCACGTCGACCGTTCGGGTGCCGACGAACGACGCGTAGCCCCACACCTCCGACAGCAGCTGCTCGCGCGTGTAGACCCGACCCGGGTGCTGCATGAGATGGGCGAGCAGGTCGAACTCCGTCGCCGTGAGTGCCACGGCCGAGCCGTCGACGCTGACACGGCGGGTCACGGGGTCGAGGAGCACGTGACCGACAGTCAGCGGCGCCTGGTCGGATGCGACGCGCGCGGCTCGGCGGACGACGGACTTGATCCGTGCCACGACCTCGCGCGGGCTGAACGGCTTGGTGATGTAGTCGTCGGCGCCCAGCTCGAGACCCAGGACGCGGTCGACCTCGTCGTCGCGGGCGGTGCAGAACAAGATCGGCACCCAGTCACCGTCGGCACGCAGCCGGCGGCAGACCTCCGTGCCGTCCATCTCCGGGAGCCCGACGTCCAGCACGATCGCGACCGGGTGCAAGGTGCGCGCCGCGGTGAGCGCCGAGCGGCCGTCCGACGCGACCTGCACACCGAAGCCCTCACGGGTGATGTACAGCCTCAGCAGGTCGGAGATGGCCCGTTCGTCCTCGACGACCAGGACGAGGCCCCGGGCGGTGTCGGAGCTCACCGGCCCAGCCTGTCAGATGGGGGCGCCGTGTCCGGCACGCTGCGGTGCGCAGCCCGTCAGGGTCAGGTCAGCGTCGCGTAAAGGCGCTACGCGGTCGTGGACGCGTCGGTCACGGGTGTGGCATGCACGGGCTTCTTCCCCATGCCCGCCATCGACATCACCTTGCCCACGACGACCGCCACGACGAGGAGACCGACCGAGGACCAGAACAGCCACCACGTGCCCCAGATGAGGGCGAGCGTGCCGAGCGTGAACGCGACGATGATGATGGTGACGGTCGTCCACGCGGCCGGGGTGTTCCCGTGGCTCTCGTGCTGGGGTACGGCGGTCGGCTGCGACATGCCGGTCATTCAACCAGACGCTCAGCCGGTGGACTCGTCGGTCGGGTCGAGGCCAAGATCCTGCGCCTGCCACGCCGAGACGTCGGCACGCGGGGTCCGCCGCTCGTACCGCGCACCGAGCACCGGCCAGGTCCGCCCGCGGGCGAATGCCCACATCCCGGCCGCGACGACCACGAGGCCGGCGAGCGCGGCCAGCAGCCAGGCCGGGGTCGCGGTGATCGCCGTGGCTCCCGCGTGCACACCGGTGACCGCGTCGCCAACACGGGCGGCGAACATCACAGCGCCGACAACGCCGGCGAGTCCAGCAAGGACAGCGACGGCCGCGACGATCCTCCGCCCGACACCGCGCGTCGCGACGATCCCGGCCACGGCGGCGACCGCCAGCCACCCACCGGCCGCTCCGAGGGGCACGAGTGCCTGCCCGGTCAGCTCGATGCGCCGACCCGTCCCGTCCGCACCGGCCAGCAGCGGCACATCGGCGCTCGCCCACACCAGGCCGTACGCGACGACGAGGCCGATCCCGCCGGCAGCGAGCGCCACGAGCGCGAGGGCGTACGCGCGGCGGGAGGTCACCGTCCCGCGTCCGGCTCCGTGGCCGGGCGCAGGGTCGCCGCGACGGCGACGGCGCGCAGGACGGCTGCCGCCTTGTTGATGCACTCGGCGTGCTCGGTCTGCGGGACCGAGTCGGCCACCAGGCCGGCACCGGCCTGGACGTAGGCGGTTCCGTCCTTGATGAGCCCCGTGCGGATCGCGATGGCCGCGTCGAGGTTGCCCGCGAAGTCGATGTACCCCACGCACCCGCCGTACAGACCACGCCGCAACGGCTCGAGCTCGTCGATGATCGCCATCGCCCGTGGCTTCGGCGCACCCGACAGCGTGCCCGCCGGGAACGTGGACGCCAGCACGTCGTACGCCGTCCGACCCTCCGCGATGGTGCCGGTGACGGTCGAGACCATGTGCATGATGTGGGAGTAGCGCTCGACGCTCATGAAGTCGACGACGCCGACCGTACCCGGCGCGCACACACGGCCGAGGTCGTTGCGGGCGAGATCCACCAGCATGAGGTGCTCGGCGCGTTCCTTGACGTCCTTGCTGAGCTCCTCGGCGTACGCCGCGTCCGTCTCCGGCGTCTCGCCGCGTGGTCGACTTCCGGCGATGGGGTGCATCACGCAGTGGCCGTCGATGACCCGGACCAGCGCCTCCGGGGACGAGCCGACGATCTCGAAGGCCGTCGTCTCGGACAGCGCCCCGTTCGTGTCGTCCGGCTCACTTCCGTCGTCGACCGGCACCCGGATCAGGTACATGTACGGGCTCGGGTTGATGGTGCGCAGCACGCGGTAGACGTCCAGGGCGGGCGCGGGGCACGGGGCGGAGAAGCGTTGCGACCCCACGATCTGGAACGCGTCGCCTGCTCGGATGTACTCCTTCGCCCGCTCCACGAGGGCCAAGTAGTCCTCGCGCGTCGTCCACGAGGTCACCTCCGGGGTGACGCCGGCGTCGTACGTCGAGACAGCCGGGGGGCGCGGGGCGGCGAGCCGTCCCTGCATGACGTCGAGGCGTGCGACGGCGTCGCGCCAGGCAGCGTCGATGTTGTCGTCCGTCGCGTCGTAGTTGATCGCGTTGGCCACGAGCAGGACGGACCCGTCGGCGTGATCAAGGACGGCGAGGTCGGTCGCCAGCAGCAGTCCCAGCTCCGGCAGGCCCAGCGGGTCCGGGTTCTCGTCCGGCACCTTCTCCCACGATCGGACCACGTCGTACGTGAGGTAGCCCACCAGGCCGCCCGTCAGGCTGGGCAGGCCCGGCAGCGGCTCAGTGCGCAGCACCTCGACGGTGTCGCGGAGAACGTCGACGGCCCGGCCGCTCGTCGGTACCCCGCGCGGGACGCGGCCGAGCCAGGCGGCCTGGCCGTCGCGCTGCGTCAGCATCGCCGCGCAGCGAACCCCGACGAAGGAGTACCGCGACCAGGTCCCCTGCTCGGCGGACTCCAGCAGGAAGGTCCCCGCGCGGTCCCCGCACAGCGCCTCGAACAGGCCGACGGCGGTCAACCCGTCGGCGAGCAGGCGCCGCGTGACGGGGATGACGCGACGTCCGGTCGCCAGCGTCCGGAAGTCCTCGAGGCCGGGTGTCGCGACACCGGAGAAGTCGGTCATGAGCCCGCTCCTGTCGCGGCGAGGACCGTGACGTCGGCGTCGAAGCAGGTGCGGTCGCCGGTGTGGCAGGCGGCGCCGACCTGGTCGACGAGCAGGAGGACGGTGTCGCCGTCGCAGTCGAGACGGATCTCGCGGACGGACTGCACGTGGCCGGAGGTGTCGCCCTTGGCCCAGCGCTCGCCCCGGCTGCGGCTGAAGTAGACCGCCCGCCCGGTAGAGGCTGTCTCCCGCAGCGTGTCCGGCGTCATCCAGGCGAGCATGAGCACCTCGTGCGTGTCCCACTGCTGGGCGATCGCCGGCACGAGGCCGTCATCGGTGAAGCGCGTGCGGGCGACGAGCGCGGCGACGTCAGTCGGTTGCGCGGCGACGCCGGTCGGTACGGGGTCCTGCGACATGGCGCTCATTGTGCCGCGGGTCGTGCCGTGGGGCCGTGGCCGGGCAGTAGCGGTCGTGGGCGATGATCGAGGTATGAGCGCAATGGACTGGGTGCGGACCGAGCGCCAGGGCATCGCCGACGACCTCCTGGCCGTCGGTCCGGACGCGCCGACGCTGTGCGAGGGATGGACCGCTCGGGACCTGGCCGCCCACATCCACCTGCGAGAAGCGCGTCCCGATGCCGCCGTCGGGATCATCGTCGGCCCGGCCGCGCGCTGGACCCGGCACGTGCAGGAGCAGATGGCGGCAGGGCCGTACGACGAGCTCGTCGAGAAGGTCCGCAACGGGCCGCCGCGGCTGTCGATGTTCTCGATCCCGCGGCTGGAGCCGCAGCTCAACCTCGTCGAGTTCGCCGTGCACCGTGAGGACCTGCGCCGCGGCCAGGAGGGCTGGACCGAGCGCGACCTCGACCCGCAGTACGCGGACCTCCTGTGGGACCGCACGCGCCAGATGGCCCGGGTGCTCATCCGTCGGTCCCCCGTCGGCCTGACGTTCGTGCGCACAGACGGTGTCGGTGGCGCCGACGACCCGGCCAACCGGCTCGTCGTGCGCGACGAGCCGCCCATGGTGACCGTCACCGGCCCGGCGATGGAGATCCTGCTCCGGCTGCACGGGCGGCGGGCCGTGCACCTGGACATCGCCGGCAACGAGCACGCCGTCCGCGCCTTCGACAACCTCGACAGCGGCATCTAGCCGCATTCCATACGCCAGCGTCATTCCCGGGCCGCTATCTGACGCTGGCGTATGGAATCGGGGGGTCAGCCGAAGTTGCGGCTGGGGACGCGGTCGCTGCCGGAGGCCAGCAGCGGGGCGATCCGGTGCGCGCGCACGTTGATCGCGTCGTCCTGACGCTCGACGACCCCGTCGACCAGCAGCGCCGAGCAGTCCAGCGCCACCCGCTTGTGCCGCGCCCACACCGGCGGCGAGCACATGACGTTGGCCATGCCGGTCTCGTCCTCCAGCGTCATGAACACCACGCCGCCGGCCGTCGGCGGTGCCTGCCGGTGGGTCACGATGCCGCCGATGAGCACCCGGCGGCCGTTCCGCACCTCCCCCAGGCGGCCCGTCGGCACCGCGCCGCGCCCGTCGAGGAACGCCCGCGCGTGCTGGATCGGGTGCGTGTCCGGTGAGACGCCCGTCGACCACAGGTCGGCGATCGTCTGCTCGATCGCCGTCATCGACGGCAGCCGCGGCGGTGACCCGCCCGGGGTCGTACCGGGCAGCTGGTCGTCGCGCACCCCGGCCAGCGCCCCCACCGCCCACAACGCCTCGCGGCGATCGAGCCCGAAGCCGCCGAACGCCCCCGCCGTCGCCAACGCCTCCAGCCCCGCCAGCGGCACGGTCACCCGCCGGACGAGATCCTCGATGCTCGCGTACGTCCCATCGGCTCGACGGCGGTCCTCGATCGCCTGCGCCACCTGCGACCCCAGGGAACGGACCGACGCGAACCCCAGCCGGATCGCCGGCTGCCCGTCCGGGGCGTGCGGGTGCCGATGAGTCATCGGGACCGGCTCCTCGAGCGCCGCGCGGGACAGGCTGGCGTTGACGTCGACACCGCGCACCGTGACGCCGTGCCGACGTGCATCGGCGACCAGGCTCGCCGGGGCGTAGAAGCCCATCGGCTGGTTGTTCAGCAGCGCCACGGTGAACGCGGCCGGGAAGTGCCGCTTGAGGTACGCGCTCGCGTAGACGAGGTAGGCGAACGAGTAGGCGTGCGACTCGGGGAACCCGTAGCTGGCGAACGCCAGCAGCTTGCCGTACACGTCCTCGGCGACCTCCGCGGAGATCCCCCGTTCGGCCATGCCGGCGAGCAGGTTCTCACGCAGCCGGCCGATCCGCTCCGGTGACCGCTTGGCCCCCATCGCCTGGCGCAGCCGGTCGGCCTCCCGCGGGCTGAAGCCGGCGCAGTCCATCGCCAGCTGCATCATCTGCTCCTGGAACAACGGCACCCCGAGCGTGCGCTCCAGCGCCGGCCGCATCAGGGGGTGCGGGTACTCGACCGCCTCCTGCTTGTTCTTGCGCCGGATGAACGGATGGACCGAACCGCCCTGGATCGGTCCGGGCCGGATCAGCGCGACCTCCACGACGAGGTCGTAGAACCTCCGGGGCTTCAGCCGCGGCAGCGTCGCCATCTGCGCCCGGGACTCCACCTGGAACACCCCGACGCTGTCGGCGGCGCACAGCATGTCGTAGGTCGCCTCGTCACCGTCCGGGACGGTGTGCAGGGCGAGGTCGTGCCCGTGGTGCTCACGCACGAGGACGAACGCGTCGGCCAGGGCCGACAGCATGCCCAGACCGAGCAGGTCGAACTTGACGAGTCCGGCGAACGCGCAGTCGTCCTTGTCCCACTGCAGCACCGTGCGGCCGGGCATCGTCGCCCACTCGATCGGGCACACCTCACCGACGGGCCGGTCCGTCAGCACCATGCCGCCGGAGTGGATCGACAGATGCCGGGGCAGCCGCAGCATCCGGTCGACGATGCCGGCCAACGGCTCGGGCAGCCCGGTGTCGTCCGGCAGCGGCGGCGTCGGTGTCTTCTCCCCGCGCGGCCCCTCAGCCACGGGCAGGTGGTGGCCGGCCTCGCGCGTCCAGGCGTCGGCCTGGCCGGGGCTGTAGCCGAGGGCGCGCGACGCGTCGCGGATCGCCCCCTTGGGCCGGTACGAGTTGACGTTGGCGACCATCGCGGCCCGCTCGCGGCCGTAGCGCGCGTAGACGTGCTGGATGACGTCCTCGCGGCGGTTGTTGGCGATGTCGATGTCGATGTCCGGTGGTCCGGTGCGCGCGTCGGACAAGAAGCGCTCGAACAGCAGCCCGTGCTCGATCGGGTCGACCGCGGTGATCCCCAGGGCGTAGCAGACCGCGGAGTTGGCGGCGGACCCGCGACCCTGGGCGAGGATCCCCTCGTCCCGGCAGAACTGCATGATCTCGTGCACGATCAGGAAGTAGCCGGGGAAACCCAGCCGCTCGATGACGCCGAGCTCGTGCTCGATCTGCTTCAAGGCCTTGGGCCGCAACGGTGTCTTGCCCTCACGGATCCGCCCGTCGTCGTAGTGCTCGCCGTACCGGTCCGCCGCTCCGAGCGCCACCTCGTGCCGCAACCAGCTCAGGTCGGTGTGCCCCTCCCCCAGCCGCCGCGGCGGCAGGTCGGGAGCCAGCAGCCGCAGGTCGAACGCGCACTCCCGGCCCAGGGCGATGGTCGCCTCGTGCACCCCGGGATAGCGCGCCAGCCGGGCGGCCATCTCCGCCCCGGAGCGCAGGTGTGCGGTGCCGGCGGCAGGCAGCCAGCCGGCGAGGTCGTCGAGGCTGCTGCGGGCACGCACGGCGGCCAGCACCTGCGCGAGCTGGGCGTCGCGCGGGCGGGCGTAGTGGACGTTGTTCGTCGCCACCGCGGCGACGCCGACCCGCTCGGCCAGCGCGTACAGGGCGTCGTTGCGGGCGTCGTCGAGCGGCTGGTCGTGGTCGACCAGCTCGACGTAGACGTGCTCGCGGCCGAACTGCTCGACCAGCTCGCGCAGCGCGTGCTCGGCGGCCACCGGGCCACCGGCCGCCAGGGCGGCAGGCACCGCGCCCTTGCGGCAGCCGGTCAGCACCGCCCAGTGGCCACCGGCCGCGGCGGTCAGCTCGTCCGGCTCGTACGCGGGGTGGCCCTTGCCGCCGCGCAGCTGGGCGGCACTGATCGCCGCGGACAGCCGGCCGTAGCCGTGCTGGTCGCGGGCGAGCACGAGCAGGTGCTCGCCCGCGGGGTCGCTGACCCCGGTCTGCCGGGCGGTCAGGCCCAGGCTGAGCTCGGCCCCGAACACGGTCGCGATCTGTCCGCCCTGCTCGGCGGCCCAGCGGGCGGCCTCAGCCAACCGGGCCGCGCCGTACATGCCGTCGTGGTCGGTGACGGCGAGCACCTCGACGCCCAGCCGGATCGCCTCGGCGACGAGCTGGTCCGGCTCGCTGGCCCCGTCCAGGAAGCTGTAGGCGGAGTGGCAGTGCAGCTCGGCCCATGGCCGGGTGCCGATCGGTGCGGGCTGCAGGTCGGGGGCTCGTCGCGGGGACTGGCCGTACCAGGTGGGGATCGGCCGCGGCGAAGGCGCCGGGGAGCCGTCCCCCCAGGACAGCCGCCGGTTCACCTCCCGCCAGGGCACGACGGGGTTGTCGAATCCCATGACGGCTCAGCACCCCGCCCCAACCGCCGACGCGCCCTGAATGGTCGCTAAACAGGGCATTTCGCCCCGGGAAACAACCATCTGAGGCGTCTCGGCGGTTGGGGGGTGCTCAGTCATAGCCGGCCTCGACGAGCCAGTCGCCGGCCTCGACGAGCAGCAGCCAGGCGCGGCCGTCCTCGGTCGTCATCTGGAACCGGGCGAGGCGGCGGCCGGCGTCCGGTGTCCACCACTGCTCGTGCGCCGGCCACGGCCCAGTCCACGAGCGCACCGGTAGCAGACCGGAGGCGGCCCCCGGCAGACCGACGATCCCGGTGGGCGCGGCCGAGACCGTGCAGCGGGCACTGACCGTGACCGGCTGGCCGGCGCCGTCGACCACCCGGACCGGCACCGGCTCGGGCAGGACGACGGACGGGGCCGGGGAGGGCAGCTGCCCTGGCCACGGCCGGTCGGCGGGACGCGCGGCCTCGGTGTGGTCCCCCCACGGCACCCGCAGCACCCGCTCGCCCGGACCGCGGCCCCCGGCCAATAGCGGGCGGGCAACCGCCGTGTGCCCGAGCATCGCCTGGATCCGGGTCACCGCCCGGTCGACCCGTTCGTCCAGAGCGGACCGCCCCCACAGCGACCCCTGGTGGCCGTCGCCGGGGACGAGCTGCTCGGGGACCAGCCGCAGCAACGTGACCGCTCCGCCCGGGGTCGCCCCGTCCGCCGATCCGCCGGCCCGCCAGGCATCCAGCTGCCAGCGCACACGTTCGGCGACGGCCGCGGCGGACAGCAGTCCGGCGTGCCGCCACAGTCGGGACCGGCTGCGGCCGTCCTCGGTGACCACCTCGATGGCCACCTGCTCGCCGGCCAGGCCGTGCAGCGCGAGCCCGGCGTGCAGCCGCTCGGCCAGGCCGCGGGCGGCGAAGACGACCGGCTCGGCGTCACGCGGCGGGTCGAAGGCGACAGAGACCGACAGGTCCTCTGCCGGCAGCCGGGTCGCGGGCGGGCGGGCCTGCCGGCCGCTGGCGAGCCGGTGCGCCTGTGCCCCGTCCGGGCCGAAGCGGGTGAGCACGTCACCCTCGGGCAGGGCGGCGAACGCCCCCAGCGTGCGGATGCCCAGCCGGGCTAGGACGGTGGCCAGGTCGGGTCGGTCCAGGACCGATAGTGGCTGCGGCGCAAGGAAGTCCGGGGTCATCCCCGGTGGGATGACGACCCCCTCCGGCGGCTGGCGGGCGGCCAGGGTCGCAGCGAACGTGCCGTCAGCGACGCCCACGGCGCAGCCGTAGCCCTGGTCGGCGACGGTCGCGCGGACGGCGTCGGTGACGGCCTGCTCACCGCCGTAGTAGCGGGCCGGCCCGCGGACCGACAGGGCGGCCAGCCCCGGGCGCACCACCTCGACCCGCGGACAGCTCTCCTCGACGAGGGCGACGACCTGCTCGAAGCAACGGACCTCGGCCGTCGTATCGGCCTCGATCACGAGCAGCCCAGGGCAGCGACGCTGCGCGTCACGCAGCCGCTGGTCCCGGCGTACTCCCAGGGCGCGGGCGGCCGCGGTGGCCGCCTGGATCCTCCCGGCCGCGACGACGACGGCGGGCTCGTCCGGATCGACCCCCACGGCGACCACCGGCCAGTCCGGGCACCACAGGACCAGCACCCGGGTAGCCGCCGAGGCGCCTGGAATGGTCGTTTCGACGGGTGATCTGTCCGATTTAGCGACCAGTCCAGGCGCGTCGGCGGTCATACGGCGGCCTCCAGCACCGGCCGGCCGACCGGCCGGGCGGGTACCTGAGCCGGGCTCGCCGCCGTGACCTGGCCGTCCGGTCCGGGCAGCCACAGCCAGGTGTCGGACGTCCGGACACCGGCCCCGCGGCCGGACACCTCGACCCGGGCCCGGCGGCCGACCAGCCGCCCGTGCCCAGCCCCGATCCCGACCCAGGACGCCTCGACGACCCGCAGCCGGACGGATGCGCCCTCCCACTCCCCGACGCTGACGAGCACCGCCCCGTGCTGACGGGCCAGCCCCGTCAGTCGGCGTACCAGCGCGGGGGCCAGCCGTCGGGGCGGACGCACCACGACGACATCGACCGCCGCCAGCAACGCGGCCACGACGTCGGCCCAGCGCTCCCCCGGCTCGTCGACGAGCACGAGCCGGTCGGGGTCGACCCCGAGGTCGGCCGCGGCCAGCACCCCCGCCTCGGGCAGCCCGACCGCCGCGCACCAGGCACCGTCCGCGCAGGCCTGCGCGGCCAGCGCCCACGGCAGCGCCCCGGAGCGGCTGCCGCCGGCTCCCGGCCCACCGGGCACGGCGATGACCTGGCCCCGACGCAGCCCGGGCAGCAGCGGGTGCAGCGCGTCCAGCACCGGCAGCAGACCCTCACGCTCTCGTCGATCTTGAGGTTCGGCCGGGTTCCGAGCGCTCAGACCCGGCCGAACCTCAAGATCGGCAGAAGGACGCGCGGCGAGGGCCCGGACCGCCCAGTCCGGTGCTCGTACCGCCTGCCCTGCCATGCCCGCACTATCGAACAGATGTTCGATACCTGTCAAGAAGAGCGGCGGCCCTTCGAGGGGCCGGCCACGCGGGCCGCCGCGAGCCCCCGCTCGGTCCATCGCTCCAGGTCCTCGTCGGACTCGACCGCGTCGGCGTCCACCCGCAGCCAGCCGGCCATCTGGCGGCCCTGCATGACGAACGGGTCGACCCCGGGCTCGTCCAGCAGCAGCTCGCGCTGCTGTGGGTCGACCCGCAGCAGCAGCCCGCCCTCGTGGGAGGCGCACACGGCCATCGCCCCGCCGACGAGGAAGGCGACCCCGCCGAACATCTTCTTCCGGGTCAGCTCCGGCTCACCGGTGAGGAGCTCCCCGAGGCGCCGGACGAGATCAGGGTCCGCAGACATGGCCGCAGTCTGGCGACGCCGCCCCCGCCCCGCAACGTCCGACCACCCGCGGATGACCGGGACAGATCGCAGGACACGCGGGACGAACCGGGCACCGCCGGTCGTTTCTCCCGCATTGCGGGAGAAACGTCAGGAGCGGGCGCTGACCTCGGCGACGGCTGCCCCGAGCGCCTCGACCCCGCCCCGCAGCACCGGCGACGTGGCCGTCGTGACGACGACCCGCACGAAGGGCCCCGTGGGCTCGGCCGGGAAGAACAGCTGGCCGGCGTAGAGGTAGTACCCGCGGTCCAGCGTCGCCCGGACGACCGCGTCCTCGTCGATGCCGTCGGGCAGGGCGATCCAGGCGAACGGGGCCAGCGCCCCCGAGTACGGCTGCCGCACCCCGGGCAGTGCCGCGGCGGTGGCTCCCCAGACCGTCGCCCGCCGCTCGGCGATCACGCGCCGGAGCCCGGCCACATGCCGCTTCCAGCCGGCCGAGGTCAGCACGTCGAGCGCCACCTGCTGCAGCAGCGGCGACACCGCGAGCTGAGTGGCGGTGGCGACGGCGGCGATCCGCTGAGCGATCGGCCCGCGCGAGACGACCGCGGCGATCCGCACCCCCGGCGAGATGATCTTGGTCAGGCTGCGCACGTAGATCACGTGGCCGGCCGGGCTGCGCGAGTACAACGTCGGCGCGCCGGTCTGGTCCAGGTCGCGCAGGTAGTCGTCCTCGACGATGAACGCCCCGTGCCGCGCCGCGATGTCGACGATCGCCTGTCGCCGGTCCTCGGCCAGGCTCATGCCGGTCGGGTTGGCGAGCCGGGGCTGGCAGTAGAACGCCACCGCCCGCGTTCGTGTGAAGGCGTCATCGAGCGCGTCGGGAAGCACTCCCCCGCTGTCAGTCGTGACGGGCACGACCTCGAGCCCGGCGTTGCTCGCTGCTGCGACGATGCCCGGGTACGTCGGCGACTCCACCAGCACCGGCTGGCCGCGCCGCCCGAGCGCGGCGAGCACCGTGGCCATGCCGGCCTGCCCGCCCGACACGATGACGACGTCGTCGGGGTGGGCCAGGGCCTCGTGCTCGGCCGCCAGGTGGGCGCGCAGATCGGGCAGCCCGGCGTTCCCGGCCCAGGTCCACGACGTGGCGCGCCGCGCGGCCCGACTGGTCGCCGCGGCGAGCAGGCCCATCGGCTGCAGGGCCGGATCGAGGTAGGCGTTGCGGAGGTTGAGCACGCCCGCCGGCGGCGCCTGCGAGGTCTGCACGATCGCCTGGTAGCCCGGCAGCGCCGCGCCCAGAGCCGTCGTCTGCCAGGAGAGGTCGACCGCCGGGACCACCGCCGGCCGGCTCGGCCCAGCGACGAACGAGCCGCGCCCGGGGATCACCTCGACCAGGCCGCGGCCTCGCAGGATCTCCAGCGCGTGCTGAACCGTTAGCGGGCTCACCGCGTGGTCGCGCTGGATCGCACGCGTGCTCGGCAACCGGTCCCCGGTGGACATACCGGCGATGAGCCGGGCCAGGGCTTCCGCCAGAGCCTCAGAAGCGCTATCGTCTGACATGAGAATACATGATAGCGCTATCGAGGCGTTCCGGGAAGCACTTCCCCCCGTCGGCCCGCGGCCGTCGGACCGTGACCGCCGGCTCGACGCCGATGCCGTCGTCGACTGGACGGCCCGGGCGATGGCGGCCGGGCTCGACGCCGACCGTGCGGGGCTGCGGGAGATCGCCGACCTCACCGTGCGGCACGGGGCCTCCCCCGTCCTCGCAGCCCTCGCGTGCGACCGGACGGAGCCCTACGTCGCGCGCCTGCGCGCGTGGGGACGGATCACCGCGTACCTCGAGCGCCGCTGACCCTCGTCAGCGGACGGCGTAGCCGGCAGCGGCGAGCTCGGCCTTGACGTCGCCGATCGCCAGCGTGCCGAAGTGGAAGACGCTGGCCGCGAGCACCGCGTCGGCACCCGCCTGCACCGCCGGCACGAAGTCCGCGCGCGCCCCGGCTCCCCCGCTCGCGATGAGCGGGACCGTGACCTCGCGCCGCACGAGCTCGATCAACGGCAGGTCGTAGCCGCCCGTCGTCCCGTCGGCGTCCATGGAGTTCAGCAGGATCTCCCCTGCCCCGAGCCGCGCACCCTCGACGGCCCACTCGACCGCGTCGATCCCGGTGCCCTGACGGCCCCCGTGCGTGGTCACCTCGAACCCGCTCGCGGTGCGCGTCCCCGGCTGGCACCGGCGCGCGTCGACGCTGAGCACGACGCACTGTGCGCCGAACCGCTCCGCCGCCTCGGACAGCAGCCGTGGACGGGCGATCGCGGCGGTGTTGACGCTGACCTTGTCCGCCCCGGCGCGCAACAGCCGGTTGAAGTCCTCCGCCTCGCGGACGCCGCCGCCGACCGTGAGCGGGATGAACACCGTCTCGGCCGTGCGGCGCACGACGTCATACGTCGTCTCGCGCTCCCCGCTGGAGGCGGTGATGTCGAGGAAGACCAGCTCGTCGGCCCCGGCCAGCCCGTAGGCAGTCGCCAGCTCGACGGGGTCACCGGCATCACGCAGCCCGGTGAAGTTCACGCCCTTGACCACCCGGCCGTCGTCGACGTCCAGGCAGGGGATGACGCGGACGGCGACGCTCATGGCGCCACGCCGCCCTCGTCGACCTTGAGGTTCGCGACGTGAATCGAGCCGAGATCTGTCGCCAACCTCAAGGTCGGCGAAGGAGTGAGGGTCACGGCCGCGCCGGTCCCCACTCGTACGGGTCGTAGCGCGGCTCGACCGCGGTGATGGCCTCGGAGAGGGTGAACGCTCCGTCGTACAGCGCGCGGCCGACGATGGCGCCCTCGATCCCGTGCGGCACCATCTCCGCGAGCTTGTGCAGGTCCTCCAGCCGCGACACCCCGCCGGAGGCGATGACGGGGCGGTTCGTCGCGGAGCAGACCTCCTTGAGCAGGTGCAGGTTCGGCCCCTTCATGGTGCCGTCCTTCGCAACATCGGTCACGACGTAGCGCGCGCACCCGGCGGCGTCGAGCCGGCCGAGGGTCTCCCATAGGTCGCCGCCGTCCTTCGTCCAGCCGCGCGCTGACAGCGTCGTGCCGCGGACGTCGAGGCCGACAGCGATGCGCTCGCCGTGCTCGGCGATGGCGCGCTCGGTCCACTCCGGGTCCTCGAGCGCGGCAGTGCCGATGTTGACGCGCTCGCACCCGGTCGCCAGCGCCCGGCGCAGCGACTCGTCGTCGCGGATGCCACCGGACAGCTCGACCCGTACGGAGCTGCGCACGGCATGGACGACCTGGGAGATGAGGTCGGCGTTCGAGCCTCGACCGAAGGCCGCGTCGAGGTCGACCAGGTGGATCCACTCGGCGCCCTGCTCGACCCACGCCCGCGCAGCGTCCAACGGAGAGCCGTACTGGGTCTCGGTGCCCGCCCGGCCCTGCACGAGGCGGACAGCCTGGCCGTCGGCGACGTCGACGGCGGGGAGCAGGACGAGGGCGCGAGGGGTCGTCACGCCCGTGACCCTATCCAGCGCAGGCGGTCAGCCGAGCGACCGCACCCACGCCTGGAGCACCGCCGCGCCGGCGTCGCCGGACTTCTCGGGGTGGAACTGCGTCGCGGCGAGCGGGCCGTTCTCGACGGCGGCGACGAAGTCCTGGCCGTGGTTGGACCACGTGACCATCGCCGGCGGCCGGTGCGGGTCATCGCCGGTCAGCCGCCAGTCGGTCACGGCGTACGAGTGCACGAAGTAGAAGCGCTCGTCGGCGACGTCGGCGAACAGGGTCGACCCCTCCGGCGCACGCACGGTGTTCCAGCCCATGTGCGGCAGGATCGGCGCGGTCAGCTCCTCCACCACGCCGGGCCACTGGCCGAGCCCGTCGGTCGGCGTTCCGTGCTCCACTCCCTGGTCGAACAGGACCTGCATCCCGACGCAGATCCCGAGCACCGGGCGGCCACCGGCCAGCCGGCGGTCGACGATGAGGTCGCCGTTGATCGCGCGGATCCCGGCCATGCACGCGGCGAACGCCCCCACGCCGGGCACGACGAGCCCGTCGGCCTCGACCGCGCGCGACATGTCGGCGGTCACCTCGACCTGTGCACCGACGCGTTCGAGCGCGCGTTGCGCCGAGCGGAGGTTGCCCGAGCCGTAGTCCAGGACGACGACGTCCGGCCGACGCGCGGTCATGGGGCGTCGGCGAGTGGCGACGCCGTCAGCGTCCCCTTCGTCGACGGCACGCCGACGACGCGGGGATCAAGCGCGACCGCGTCGCGCAGCGAGCGGGCGACCGACTTGAACTGCGCCTCGACGACGTGGTGCGCGTTGCGGCCCGACAGCACCCGCACGTGCAGCGTGATCTGCGCCGTGGCCACGATGGACTCCCAGATGTGCCGAGTCAGCGTCGTGTCGTAGGTCCCGATGAGCTCGACGAGCTCGGGCTCCTCGTGGACGAGGTACGGGCGGCCGGACAGGTCGACGGCCGACTGCACGAGGGCCTCGTCGAGGGGCACGAGCGCGTCGCCGTACCGGCGCAGGCCGGCACGGTCGCCGAGCGCGGTGTTGATCGCCGAGCCGAGCGCGAGCGAGGTGTCCTCGACCGTGTGGTGGGCGTCGACCTCGAGGTCGCCGCGGGTGCGCACGACCAGGTCGAGACCGCCGTGCTTGGCCAGCTGCGCGAGCATGTGGTCGAAGAACGGCACACCGGTGTCGATCGTGCTCGTTCCCGTACCGTCGAGGTCGAGCTCGACCAGGACACTGCTCTCCTTGGTCTCCCGCTCGATGCGCGCCGTCCGGCTCATCGCCTCACGTCCTCTCCCGCCCGGGCCAGTGCGGCCCGGAACATCTGGTTCTCCTCCGGCGTGCCGATGCTGACACGCAGCCAGCCGTCGGGGCCGACCTGACGCACGAGCACGCCGTCGTCCAGCAGCGACTGCCATACGGCCGCGCGGTCGGCGAACCGGCCGAAGAGGATGAAGTTGGCGTCGCTGGGCGCGACCTCGTACCCCTGCTCGACAAGCCAGGCGGCCAGTGCGTCCCGCTCGCGGCGCAGCAGGTCGATCTGTGCCTGGAGGACGTCCGCGTGCTCCAGGGCGGTGATCGCCACGGCCTGCGTCACCGCCGACAGGTGGTAGGGCAGTCGCACGACCTGCAGGACGCCGACGACGGCGGAGTCAGCAGCGACGGCGTAGCCCAGGCGCGCCCCAGCGAGGGCGAACGCCTTGCTCATGGTGCGGCTGACGACGAGGTTCTCGAACTCGGCGAGGAGCGTGCACGCGCTCGGCACGCCGGCGTGCCGGAACTCCCCGTAGGCCTCGTCGACGACGAGCAACGCACCCGCGGCCCGCGCCGAGGCGGCGATCGCTCGGATGTCCTCGATCGGCAGAGCCGTGCCGGTCGGGTTGTTGGGCGACGTCAGCAGCACGATCGACGGCGCCAGCTCGGCGATCGCGGCGGCGGCGACGTCGGGGTCGACGGTGAAGTCGTCGCGCCGCGGGAGCTCGCGGTACTGGGTGAACGTGTCGCGCGCGTACTCCGGGTACATCGAGTACGTCGGGTCGAAGGTCAGCGCAAGCCGCCCCGGCCCGCCGAACGCCGTGAACAGCTGGTGCATCACCTCGTTCGACCCGTTCGCGGCCCAGACGTGCGCACCGTCGACCTCCACGCCGGTCTCGGTCGTGAGGTAGGCGGCGAGCCGGTCGCGCAGCAGTTCGGCGTCTCGGTCGGGGTAGCGGTTCAGGCCGGTGGCAACGGCCGCGACGGCATCGCCCATCGCCCGCGCGAGCTCCGGGGGGAGCGGGAACGGGTTCTCGTTGACGTTCAGTCGCGCGGGCACGTCCAGCTGCGGCGCCCCGTAGGAGGCGACGCCCACCAGGTCGTCGCGGACCGGCAGGCGGAAGGAGTCGGCCATGTCAGGTCCGCTCGCGCTGCTCGACCCGGGCGCGCACGGCGTCGCCGTGGGCGGGGAGGTCCTCCGCGGCCGACAGCGCGTACACGTGCGGCGCAACCTCGCGCAGTGCCACCTCGTCGTACTCGATGACGTGGACCCCGCGCAGGAACGACTGGACCGACAGGCCTGATGAGTGCCGGGCCGAGCCGGCCGTCGGCAGCACGTGGTTCGAGCCGGCGGCATAGTCGCCGAGCGAGACGGGGCTGTAGGCGCCGACGAAGATCGCGCCCGCGTTGCGCACGCGCATCGCCCAGTCGCGCGCGTCGCGCACGTGGATCTCCAGGTGCTCGGCCGCATAGGCATCGACGACGGCGAGGCCGGCCTCGAGGTCGTCGACCAGGACGATCGCGCTCTGCGGGCCGTCGAGCGCCTCGCGGATGCGCTCGTCGTGCTTGGTGCGCGCGACCTGCACGTCCAGCTCCGCCTCGACGGCGTCGGCCAGCGCGGTCGACGCCGTCACGAGAACCGCCGCGGCCAGCACGTCGTGCTCGGCCTGGCTGATGAGGTCGGCGGCGACGTGGGCGGCGTCGGCGGTGTCGTCGGCGAGGATCGCGATCTCCGTCGGACCGGCCTCGGAGTCGATGCCGATGATCCCCTGGAGCGCGCGCTTGGCCGCGGTGACGTAGATGTTGCCGGGGCCGGTGACGAGGTCGACCGGCTCGCAACGGCCGCCGCCGGTGAGGTCGGTGCCGAACGCGAGCATCGCCACGGCCTGCGCGCCGCCGACGGCGTAGACCTCCTCGACCCCGAGCAGGTGGCAGGCGGCAAGGATCGTCGGGTGCGGCCAGCCGTCGTGGTCGCGCTGCGGCGGCGACACGACGACGAGCGACCGGACACCGGCCTCCTGGGCCGGCACGACGTTCATGACGACGCTGCTCGGGTACACCGCTCGGCCGCCGGGGACGTACAGGCCGACGCGGTCGACCGGGATCCAGCGCTCGGTGACCGAGCCGCCGGGGACGACGGTCGTCGTGACGTCGATGCGGCGCTGGTCGGCGTGGACGCGTCGGGCGCGCGCGATGGACTCCAGCAGCGCTGCCCGCACCGCGGGGTCGAGCCCGTCGGCCGCGGCCTGAAGTCGCTCGGCCGGCACCCGGAGCGACGGCGGGCGGACGTGGTCGAAACGCTCGGTCCAGCGCAGGACCGCGGCCTCGCCCTCGGCCCGGACGTCGTCGAGGACAGGGCGGATCTGCTCGCCGGCGTCGGCGACATCCATGCCGGCGCGCGGGACGACCGTCCGCGGGTCGGCCCGCGACCCGCGCAGGTCGATGCGTCGAATCACGCGCCTACCCTACGCTGCGGCAGTGCCCGCGCCCCTTCCGCTCTTCGGCCTCAACGTGCCGATCGTGCCGGGCCTGGTGCTGCCGCTGCACGTCTTCGAAGCGCGCTACCGCGAGCTCGTCGCGACACTGCTCACCGAGCCGGACGAGCAGGAGCGGGAGTTCGGGATCGTCGCCATCCGCCCCGGCCGGGACCCCGGCGTCGACGGGATCGACGCCCTCTACCCCGTCGGCACGAGCGTGCTGCTGCGGCAGGCCACCGAGCTCGACGACGGGCGCTACGACATCGTCACGGTCGGGCACCGGCGGTTCGAGGTCACACGGATCGACGCGTCACGACCGCTCGTACGCGCCGACGTCGCCTGGCTGGACGACGTGACGGGACCTGATGACGCGGTTCTCGCGGCCCGCGTGAGTCGGGCGTTCGACCGGTACCGGATCGCACTCACGGGCCAGGTGATCGGCTCGGTCGACGTGATCGACGTGACGGACGACGACGCCACCGACGATCTGCCCCAGGACCCGACGGTGCTGTCGTACCTGGTGACGGCGGCGATGGTGCTGCCGATGGACGAGCGCCAGGGGCTCGTCGCGGCGCCGTCGACGGCGCTGCGGCTGTCCGCGGCGCTGCGGCTGCTGCGCCGGGAGACCGCGCTGATCGGGGCGTTCGCCTGCGTGCCGGCCCTCGACCTGCCCGGCCCCACCCCCTCGACCAGCTGACCCCTCCCGCTGACCCCACCTGCCGTTTGTCCCGCTTTGCGGGACCGGCAGCACGACACGCCCGGGCGCATCGGCGTGTCGTGCAACATCTCCCAGATGCGACGAGGCTTCCCGAGGGAGGACAGATGGCCAAGAAGGAGTCCGGCACGCCGGCGACGTTGGCGCTGACCCGCGCCGGCGTCTCGTTCACGACGCACGCGTACGCGCACGACCCGCGCGCGACGTCCTACGGGCTCGAGGCTGCGCAGGCGCTCGGTCTGCCCCCGGCTCAGGTATTCAAGACCCTCGTCGCGCTCGTCGACGGACGCGACGGGCAGGCCGTCGTGGCGATCGTGCCGGTCGAGGGCCAGTGCGACCTCAAGGCGCTTGCGAGCGCGGCCGGGGGGCGGCGCGCCGAGATGGCCGATCCGTCGACCGCCCAGCGCCTGACCGGCTACGTCGTCGGCGGCATCTCCCCCCTCGGCCAGAAGCGCCGGCTGGCGACCTTCGTGGACGCGTCCGCGCAGGTGCTCGAGGTCGTCTACGTCAGCGGCGGCCGCCGCGGGCTCGACATCGGCCTGGCGCCCGTCGACCTGCTCGCGCTGACCGACGGCGCCTACGCCGACATCGCGCGGAAGAGCTAAGCCGCCGCGGCCTTCTTCGCCGCGATCCGCTCGCCGAGCCAGTCCGAGAGCGCGAGCACCGTGACGACCAGCGCCGCGGAGATCCCCCAGACGAGATACATCGCCGGCATCGACACCGACAGCGGCGCGTCGACCACGACGTCCTCACGGGTCGTGGCGACGAGCCCCTCGATGTCGACCGAGCCCAGCCGCGTGCCGACGAACCACATGGCGACGGTGCCGACCGCGCTGGCCAGCAGCGCGCCGACAAGGACGCTGCCGAGGCGGTCACGTCGCATGTACGCCAGGCCGACCGTGATGGCGACCCCCGCGATCACGGCGAGGATCGCGAACGTGACGTCCGAGGCGAGGTAGCCCTCCGGCTGGTACCCCTCGGGGTACGCGCCCGACTCGGGCCGGACGAGCAACGGGATCGATGGTGCGAGCTGCCACCAGACGACACCGAGGGCCGCGCCGCTGATGAGGCCGACGACGAGCCCGGCGATGATGACGGCGGATGCCTTGCGCACAGCCATGGGTGGTCCGGCTAGCCCAGGCACGCAGGGCCGAGGAGGGCCTTGAGGTCGCCGTATAGGGCAGGGGACGGCGTCACCCGCAGACGCTCGTCGAGCCGCAGCACGGTGGTGCGGTCACCGCCGGTCAGGTGGAGCTGGACCTCGCTCGTACCGGGGTGCGCGGCGAGGACCTCGCGCAGCCGTTCCACGAGCGGCGGGATGCATCGGGCGACCGGCATCGTCAGGCGCACCGGGCCGCTCGATGCCTCGGACAGGTCCGGCTGGGTCACCTCCAGCGCGATGACGCGGACGCCGTCCTCGTCGCTGCGCTCGACGCGGGCGCGGACAACGACGATCGCGTCCTCGCCGAGCATGGTGCTGACCGCGGCGTACGTCTGCGGGAAGGCCATGACCTCGACCGAGCCGTCGAGATCCTCCAGCGACAAGATCGCCCACGGGCTGCCCTGCTTGGTCATCTTGCGCTGGACGGCGGTGACGAGGCCGCCGATCGTGACGACCTGACCGTCGGCCCGGTCATCGGACAGGATCGAGCCGATGGTGCGGTCCGTGAGCTGCGCGAGCAGGCTCTCCAGCCCGTTCAGCGGGTGGTCCGAGACGTACAGGCCGAGCATGTTGCGCTCCTCGGCCAGCAGCGTGGGCTTGTCCCACTCCGCGACCGGGATGGGCGTGCGCTCGATCAGCGACTCCTCGTCGGCGCTGCCGAGCCCGCCGAACAGGTCGAACTGGCCGTGCGCCTCGGCTCGCTTCACGTCGACGGCGGCGTCGATGACCTGCTCGTGCACCTGGACGAGCCCCTTGCGGGTGTGCCCGAGGGAGTCGAACGCTCCACCACGGATCAGCGAGTCGACGACGCGCTTGTTGCAGACGGCGACCTCGACCTTGGCGATGAAGTCATGGAAGTCGGCGAACCTGCCCACGCGGCGGCGGGTCGCGATGATCGACTCGACGACGTTGGCGCCGACGTTGCGGATGGCCGACAGGCCGAAGCGGATGTCCGTGCCGTGCGGGGTGAAGTCGAAGTCGGAGTCGTTGACGTCCGGCGGCAGGACCTTGATGCCCATCTTGCGGCACTCGTTGAGGTAGACCGCCGACTTCTCCTTGTCGTCCTTGACGCTGGTCAGGAGCGCGGCCATGTACTCCGACGGGTAGTTCGCCTTGAGGTACGCGGTCCAGAAGGAGACCAGGCCGTAGCCCGCCGTATGCGCCTTGTTGAAGGCATAGTCGGAGAACGGGACCAGCGTCTCCCACAGCTTGGCGATCGCCGGCTCGGAGTAGCCGTTCTTGCGCATGCCCTCGCTGAACGGCACGTACTCCTTGTCGAGGATCTCCTTCTTCTTCTTGCCCATCGCGCGGCGCAGCAGGTCCGCGCCGCCCAGGGAGTAGCCGGCCAGCTGCTGGGCGATGGCCATGACCTGCTCCTGGTACACGATCAGGCCGTAGGTGTCGCCCAGGATGTCGGCCAGCGGCTCGGCCAGCTCGGGGTGGATCGGGGTGACCGGCTTGCGGCCGTTCTTACGGTCGGCGTAGTCGTTGTGGGCGTTGACGCCCATCGGGCCGGGCCGGTACAGCGCGAGGACGGCGGAGATGTCCTCGAAGCTGTCCGGGACCATCGAGCGCAGCAGCGCGCGCATCGGGCCGCCGTCGAGCTGGAAGACGCCCATCGTGTCGCCGCGGGCCAGGAGCTCGTACGTCGGACCGTCCTCCAGCGGGAGGTCCTCCAGCACGACGGTCTCGCCGCGGTTGGACTCGATGTGCCGCAGGCAGTCGTCGAGGACGGTGAGGTTGCGCAGGCCGAGGAAGTCCATCTTCAGCAGGCCGAGCGACTCGCAGGCGCCCATGTCGAACTGCGTGATGATCGAGCCGTCCTGGTCGCGGCGCCACAGCGGGATGACGTCGAGCAGCGGCTCGCGGCACAAGATCACGCCTGCCGCGTGCACGCCGGGCTGGCGCTTGAGGCCCTCCAGGCCCTTCGCCGTGTCGACGACGCGACGGGCATCGGGGTTCGACTCGTAGAGCGCGCGGAAGTCGGTCGCCTCGGAGTAGCGCGGGTGCGTCGGGTCGAACACGCCGGAGAGCGGGATGTCCTTGCCCATGACCGACGGCGGCAGGGCCTTCGTCAGGTCGTTGCCCAGCGTGAACGGGTAGCCCAGGACGCGGGCGCTGTCCTTGATGGCCGCCTTGGCCTTGATCGTTCCGTACGTGACGATCTGGGCGACGCGCTCCTCGCCGTACTTCTCGGTGGCGTAGCGGATCATGTCGGCGCGACGACGCTCGTCGAAGTCGATGTCGATGTCGGGCATCGAGATGCGCTCGGGGTTCAAGAAGCGCTCGAACAGCAGGCCGTGCTTCATCGGGTCGAGCTCGGTGATGCCAAGCGCGTACGCGATCATCGCCCCGGCCGCCGAGCCGCGGCCCGGGCCGACACGGATGCCGTTGTCCTTGGCGTAGCGGACGAGGTCCGCGACGACGAGGAAGTAGCCGGGGAACCCCATCTGGCCGATGACACTGAGCTCGTACGTGGCCTGCGCGCGGACCTCGTCCGGGACGGCTCCGGCGAACCGGCGCGCGAGCCCGAGCTCGACCTCCTTGACCAGCCACGACTCCTCGGACTCCCCCGGGGGAACGTCGAAGCGCGGCATGAGGCTCGCGCCGTCGGTGAACTGCACGTCGCACCGCTCGGCGATGAGGAGGGTGTTATCGCACGCCTCCGGCAGCTCGGCCCAGACCAGGCGCATCTCCTGCGGGGACTTCACGTAGAAGTCGTGCGCGTCGAGCCGGAAGCGCTTGGGGTCGTCCATCGTGGTGCGGGTCGCGACGCACAGCAGCGTCTCGTGCATCGGCGCGTCGGACGCGTGGACGTAGTGCAGGTCGTTGGTGGCCAGCAGCGGCAGATCAAGGCTGCGGGCGATCTTCAGCAGGTCCTCGCGGAAGCGGCGCTCGATCGCGAGGCCGTGGTCGATCAGCTCGCAGAAGTAGTTTCCGGCCCCGAGGATGTCGCGCATGTCCGCGGCGGTCGCGAGGGCACGTTCGTAGTTGCCGGCCTGGAGCCAGCGGTTGACCTCTCCGCTGGGGCAGCCCGTCGTCCCGATGATCCCGGCGCCGTACTCCTGCAAGAGCTCCCGGTCGAACCGCGGCTTGCGGTAGAAGCCCTCCATGCTCGCCAGCGACGACAGCCGGAACAGGTTGTGCAGCCCGGCGGTGTTCTCCGCCAGCAGGGTCATGTGGGTGTAGGCCTGCTTGCCCTTGCCCGCCTCCGGATCCTCCGGCGTGCCCTCGTCGAAGCCGCCGCCGAAGTCGAACGGCCGCTTCTCCCGGCGGCCCTGCGGGGCGTAGTAGCCCTCGAGGCCGACGATCGGGTTGATGCCGCGCGCGCGGGCCTTCTTGACGAAGTCGTAGGCCCCGTAGACGTTGCCGTGGTCGGTCATCGCGACCGCGTTCATGCCCAGCCGCTCAACCTCGTCGAAGAGGTCGTCATGTCGCGCTGCACCGTCCAGCATCGAGTACTCGGTGTGCACATGCAGGTGCACGAAAGAGTCCGACGGGGGCACGGACCCGACCCTACGCGAGGTTCCCGACAGGTCCGGGCACGACGCGGGTGGTGGGACGGACGAGGTCCATGTGACGAGGACGGACGCGCACTCGGGACGCCGCGAGCGGGTTGCGTAGCCACTAGTCAGTGCTACTATCTACTGGTAGTCAGCAACACCGAGTAGCGGGAGCGAACATGGGCAAGCAGCTGACCGAGCTGCTCAAGGGCACGCTGGAAGGCATCGTCCTGGCGATCCTCGGCGAGCGACCGGCCTACGGGTACGAGATCACCGCGCGACTGCGCGAGCAGGGGTTCGCCGACATCGTCGAGGGCACCGTCTACGCCGTCCTCGTCCGCGTCGAGCAGCGAGGCCTCGTCGACGTGGAGAAGGTCCCGTCGGAGAAGGGGCCACCCCGCAAGGTCTACACCCTCAACGCGGGAGGACGCGACTACCTCGACGAGTTCTGGAGGACCTGGAGCTTCCTCGAAGAACGACTGGACCAGCTCCGCCAAGGAGAGGATCGATGATGGCACCCAAGTGGATCGAGCTGGTCACCGGATCGCTCGAGCAGAAGAAGCAGTATCGGCAGGTCAAGGCGCGTCTCGACGCACTCCCGGAGCCGTACCAGTCGGTTGCGAGCGCGTTCGACCGCTACTTCATGTACTACGGCGGTCTCACCGACGGCGACACGATCGTTCAGATGCACGGCGACCTCGCGGACCTGTGGGAGCGCGCAGCGGTTGACGGAACTCCGGTGCGGGAGATCGTTGGCGACGACCCCGTCGAGTTCGCGGAGACATTTGCGCAGGCCTACGGCGGGAAGCGCTGGATCGACAAAGAGCGCGCGCGCCTTGCCAAGGCGGTCGCAGACGCCGAGAGCGCGACGGGAGCCGGGTCGTGACCGCGGCGGCGACCGCGCTGCCCGCGATCCGCGTCAACGACCTCCACAAGTCCTTCAAGGGCGTCGATGTGCTGCACGGAGTCGACTTCGACGTGGAGCCGGGAAGCGTCTTCGCGCTGCTTGGTTCGAACGGTGCCGGCAAGACCACGGTCGTGCGGATCCTGTCGACCCTGTTGCGCGCAGACTCCGGAACCGCCACGGTCAACGGCTTCGACGTCCGCACGCACGCGGCGGATGTGCGCGACTCGATCAGCCTCACGGGTCAGTTCGCCGCCGTCGACGAGATCCTCACGGGGCGCGAGAACCTCGTCCTCGTCGCCCGCCTGCGGCACGTGTCTGACCCCGGCGACGTGACCGGCGACCTCCTCGCGCGGTTCGACCTGACGGAGGCGGCTGACCGGCGCGTGTCGACCTACTCCGGCGGCATGCGACGTCGGCTCGACATCGCTATGAGCCTCGTCGGCGATCCGCCCGTCATCGTCCTCGACGAGCCGACGACTGGCCTGGACCCGCAGGCCCGGCTGGAGGTCTGGCGGACCGTCAGACAGGTGGCCGCGCACGGCACGACCGTCCTGCTGACGACCCAGTACCTCGACGAGGCGGAGCAGCTGGCCGACCGGATCGCGATCCTCCACGGTGGCCGGATCATCGTGGACGGCACGCTCGCCGAGCTGCGGCAGCTCCTGCCGCCCGCGACGGTCGAGTACGTCGAGCGGCAGCCGACGCTCGAGGAGATCTTCCTCGCGGTCGTCGGGGACGCGGCGAGCGGGAGCGAGGCACGACGATGAGCGCGCACGTCCTCGCAGACACCGCCGTCCTGACCGGGCGTTCGCTGCGGCACATCGTGCGCAGCCCGGACACGATCGTGACCACGACGATCATGCCGATCGCCTTCATGCTGCTGTTCGTGTACGTGCTCGGCGGCTCGATCACGGTGGCCTCCGACTCCTACGTGGACTACCTGCTGCCGGGCATCCTCCTGATCACGATCGCCTCGGGCACCTCGTACACCGCGTTCCGCCTTTTCATGGACTTGCAGAGCGGGATCTTCGAGCGGTTCCAGTCGATGCCGATCGCACGCTCGTCGGTCCTGTGGGCGCACGTGCTCACCTCGGTGGTCGCCTGCCTGGTATCACTCACCGTCGTCGTGCTCGTGGCCCTGCTCATGGGTTTCCGTTCGGGGGCGGGCCTGCTCGCATGGCTCGCCGCGGTGGGGATCCTCGTGCTGTTCACCGTGGCGCTGACCTGGATCGCTGTCATCGCCGGCCTGTCGGCGAGGACGGTCGACGGCGTGAGCGCGTTCTCATACCCGCTGATCCTGCTGCCGTTCGTCAGCTCGGCGTTCGTCCTGACCGCGGCCATGCCCGGCCCCGTGCGGGCGTTCGCCGAGAACCAGCCGGTGACGTCGATCGTGGACACGATCCGCGGGCTGCTCGGCCAGCAACCCGTGGGGACCGGGATCTGGGTCGCGCTGGCATGGTGCGTCGGCATCCTCGTGGTCGCGTACGGGTTGGCCGTGGCGGTCTACCGGCGCCGGCTGTCGTAGTGCGGCCCCGGTCGTCTCGAGCCGAGGGCAGCTGACCGACCGGTCCTACCGGGCGTCGCGCAGGCGGTCCAGCGCAGTGGCGAGGTCGGCGGGGTAGGCGCTGGAGACCTCGATCCGCTCCCCCGTGCCCGGGTGCTCGAACCCCAGACGCACCGCATGCAGCCACTGCCTCGTCAGCCCCAGGCGCTTCGCCAGCCCAGGGTCGGAGCCGTAGAGCGGGTCCCCGACGCAGGGGTGACGCAGGGCCGACAGGTGGACGCGGATCTGGTGCGTGCGCCCGGTCTCGAGGTGGACCTCCAGGAGGGAGGCGTGCGGGAAGGCCTCGAGGGTGTCGTAATGCGTGATGCTCGGCTTGCCCCCGGTCACGACGGCGAACCGGTAGTCGTGGCCCGGGTGCCGGTCGATGGGGGCGTCGATCGTGCCGCTGAGCGGATCGCAGTGGCCCTGCACGACGGCGTGGTACGTCTTGTCGACCGTGCGTTCCTTGAACTGCCGCTTCAGGCTCGTGTACGCACGCTCGCTCTTGGCCACGACCATGACACCGCTGGTCCCGACGTCGAGCCGGTGAACGACGCCCTGGCGCTCGGCCGCACCTGACGTGCTGACGCGGTAGCCGGCAGCCGCCAGGCCGCCGATGACGGTCGGTCCGGTCCAGCCCGGGCTGGGGTGCGCCGCGACGCCGACCGGCTTGTCGACGACCACGAGGTCGTCATCGTCGACGAGCACGCGCATGCCGGGCACGGGCTCGGGCGGGCCGGCCGGCTCGGTCGACGGCTCCCGCAGGTCGACGGAGAGCAGCGAGCCCGACAGCAGCCGGTCGGACTTCGACGCCGGGCGCCCATCGACGAGGACGAGGCCATCGCCGACGAGCTCGGCGGCACGGGCACGCGAGAGCCCGAGCATGCGGGTGAGCGCCACGTCGAGGCGCTCACCGGCCAGGCCGTCCGGCACCGGCAGCAGCCGTTCCGCCACGGGCCTAGCCCCGGCCGGAGAACGGCACGCCGCGCAGGGCCAGGATGACCATGAGCACGGCCGAGCAGGTGATGAACGAGTCGGCGACGTTGAAGATGGCGAAGTTCGGCACCTGGATGAAGTCGACGACGTAGCCGAGCCCCGGGCCGGGCGGGCGCGTGATCCGGTCGATGAGGTTGCCGAGGAGACCGCCGAGCAAACCGCCGAGGGCCACCGCCCACCAGATGCTCCCAATGGTCCGGGACTGCCGGACGATGACCACGGCCACGATGACCGCGATGATCGAGAAGATCCACGTGTAGCCCGTGCCCATTGAGAACGCTGCGCCGGTGTTCTGGGCGTACGTGAGCTTCACCAGGCCGCCGAGGAGCACGATCGGCCCCTCACCGGAGTCCAGTCGCGGGCCGATCGAGGTGACGACCCAGTGCTTGGTCAGCTGGTCGAGGACGACCGCGCCTACGGCGACCGCGGCCAGCACCGTCAGGCACCGCCGGCGCTGCTCCGCCGCGACGACGACCGGCGCGTCGGTGGCCGGCGAGCCGGGATCGCTCGCGTCAGCAGGAAGATCAGCCGGCTCCGCGGCGGGCACGGGCTCGACGGTCATGGTGGTCAACCCTAACCGTCGTCCGACCCCTGCCGATCTTGAGGTTCGAGGCGAATGCAGCGCCCGATCTCGCTTGCGAACCTCAAGGTCGAGGTGGGTAGGCGCTACGCGCTGACGGGCTCCGGCTCGGAGTCGCGCAAGCGCTGGCCGATGACCTGGGTGACGCCGTCCCCGCGCATCGAGACCCCGTACAGCGCGTCGGCGATCTCCATCGTGCGCTTCTGGTGAGTGATGACGATGAGCTGGGAGCCCGACCGGAGCTCCTCGATGATGTCGATGAGCCGGCCCAGGTTCACGTCGTCGAGGGCGGCCTCGACCTCGTCGAGCACGTAGAACGGGCTCGGCCGCGCCTTGAACAGCGCGACGAGGAACGCGACCGCGGTCAGCGACCGCTCGCCGCCGGACAGCAGCGACAGCCGCTTGACCTTCTTGCCCGGCGGACGGGCCTCGACGTCGACACCGGTCGAGAGCATGTCCGAGGGATCGGTGAGGATCAGGCGGCCCTCACCCCCGGGGAACAGCCGGGCGAAGATGCCGACGAACTCCCGCTCGACGGCCTCGTACGCCTCGGTGAACACCTGCTGGACGCGGGCGTCGACCTCCTTGACGATGTCGAGCAGGTCCTCCCGGGTGCGCTTGAGGTCGTCGAGCTGCTCGGACAAGAAGCGGTGCCGCTCCTCCATCGCGGAGAACTCCTCCAGCGCGAGCGGGTTCACCCGGCCCAGGAGGGCGAGGTCGCGCTCGGCCGCCTTGAGCCGTTTCTCCTGCTCCGCACGGACGAACGGGTACGGCTCCCCCGGCTCGGCCGGCGGCTCGTCGCCCGGCGCCGGCGGCGTCGGCGGGACGAGGACCTCCGGGCCGTACTCGGCGACCAGGATCTCGGGGTCCAGGCCGTGGTCGCCGAGGACCTTGTCCTCCAGCTGCTCGATGCGCAGCCGCTGCTCGGCTCGGGCGACCTCGTCCCGGTGGACGGAGTCACGTAGCCGGTCGAACTCGGCCGTGAGCTCGCGCAGCTCGACACGCACGGCCTGCACCTGGGTGTCGCGCTCGCGGGTGGCGTGCTCGACCTGGGCGCGCTCGCGGGCCGCCCGGTCGACGGACGTCTCGATCCGGTTCAGCGCGATCCGCGCCCCGGCGGCGACCGCCTCGGCCACGACGAGCTCGCGGGCGCGCCGCTCGCGTCGCTCGATCGCGGCCGCCCGCGCCGCACGCTCGGACTGGGCGGCGCGCTCGAGCTGCTGGGCTCGGGCGGCAACCGCCGCGACGCGCTCCTCCGATGTCCGCAGCGCCAGCCTCGCCTCGACCTCGGACCGCCGCGCCCCGGACGCGGCCTGCGCGAGGGCGTCGCGCTCGTCGGTCGTGGCCTCCGCTGACTCCGGCGTTGCCTGAGCGGAGCCCAGCCGCGCCTGCAGCTGCTCGAGCTGCTCGGAGTCGGCGGACATAGACGCCTGCGCGGCGTCGCGCGCGGCCTGGAGCCGGTCGGCCTCGGCGGCCGCCGATCGGGCGACCTGGCCGAGCTGGCCGAGCTGCTCGGCGACCGCCGCGAGCCGGGCGTCGGACTCGTGCAGCCGGGCGAGCGTCGCCTCGACCCGCGCGCTTGCGGTCGACTGCTCCTCGCGCGCCGCGGCGAGCTCGAACCGCAGCCGGTCCGCGTCGGCGACAACGCCGGTCAGTGATGTCTGCGCCTCGTCGTACGCGGCCTGCACCTCCAGCAGGCTCTGGCCGGCGGCCGAGCCGCCGTGGACGACTCCGGCGGACCACACGTCGCCCTCGGGCGTGACGAACGACAGGCCCGGGTGATGCACGGCGAGCTCGAGCGCCTGGCCGAGGTCGTCGACGAGGCTCCACCGCTCCAGCAGCTGCTCGACCACGGGGGCAAGGAGGTCATCGCAGCGGACGAAGTCCAACAGAGGCCGGCCGGCCTCACGGACATGCGGACGGGCCGGGCGAGCCGGCACGGCGTCGACGACCACGATCGCGGCCCGGCCTGCGTCATCGTCCTTCAGCAGCACGACGGCGGCCAGGGCGCCGGCCGAGCCACGCACGACGAGGGCGTCGGCGACGTCGCCGAGGGCGGCCGCCACGGCGGCCTGCGCGCCGGCGTCGACGTGCAGGAGGGACGCCAGCGGGCCGAGGACCCCCGGGACGGCGTCGCCGGCAGCCATGAGGTATGCGCCGGCATCGCGCCGCTCAAGGCCGAGCGCCAACGCGTCGCACCGGGCGGACAGGGCTGCGCGCTCGCGCTCGAGCTGGGCCTCGCGGCCACGTAGCTCGTCGACGCGGGCGTCGGCCCGGGCGAGCCCCTGCTGGGCGTTCTCGTGCTCGGCGTCGAGGCTGACCTCACCGGCGTCCAGCCCGGCGACGTCGACCTCGATGCGCTGGAACTCGGCCTGGGCCGCCTCGCCGCGCGAGCGGGCCTGGGCGATCTGCACCCCGAGCCGCTCGATCTCGGCGCCGCGAGTCTCCAGGCGGGTACGGGCAGCGTTGACCTGGCCGGTCAGCCGGGCCAGGCCCTCTCGGCGGTCGGCGGCGGCCCGCTCGGCCACGGCCACGCGGCGGTCCTCGGCGAGCGCGGCGGCCTCCGCTGACGCCCGTGCGGTCTCCGCTTCGGCGAGGGCTCCTCGGGCGGCCTCGACCTGCCGTCCGAGGTCGAACTCCTCGCCGCGCAGAACGCGGGCGTCGGCCTCGATCTGCTCGGGGTCGCGGCCGGTGGACTCGTCCTCCGGCTCGGGCTGCAGGTGCCGGACGCGCTCCGCGGCGACCTGGCTCAGGCCGATGAACCGCTCGCGCAGCCCGGACAGGTCGAACCAGGTCTGCTGTGCGGTCGCGACCCGCGGGGCGTCGAGTGCGGCCTGCTCCTCCGCCGCGCGCTCGCGTTCGACGAGGACGGCGAGCTTGGCCTCGACCTCGGCCTGCCGGTCACGTAGCGCCGTCTCGTCGGCGACCTCGGCGGCCAGCGCCTCACTCATGCGCACGAGGTCGTCGGCGGCCAGGCGCAGCCGGGCGTCGCGCACCTCGGTCTGGATCACGACGGCGCGCCGCGCGACCTCCGCCTGCCGCCCGAGCGGCTTGAGCTGTCGGCGCAGCTCGGCGGTGAGGTCCTGCAAGCGGGTGAGGTTGGCCTGCATGGCGTCAAGCTTGCGGAGCGCCTTCTCCTTGCGCTTGCGGTGCTTGAGGACTCCGGCGGCCTCCTCGATGAAGCCGCGCCGGTCCTCGGGCGTCGCCTGGAGGATGGTGTCGAGCTGACCTTGACCGACGATGACGTGCATCTCGCGGCCGATGCCGGAGTCGCTGAGCAGCTCCTGGACGTCCAGCAGGCGGCACGCGTTGCCGTTGATCGCGTACTCCGAGCCCCCGTTGCGGAACAGGGTCCGGGAGATCGTCACCTCGGTGTACTCGATGGGCAGGGCGCCGTCGCTGTTGTCGATCGTGAGCGAGACCTCTGCCCGGCCCAGGGGCGCCCGGCCGGACGTCCCGGAGAAGATGACGTCCTCCATCTTGCCGCCGCGCAGGGACTTGGCCCCCTGCTCGCCCATGACCCAGGCGAGGGCGTCGACGACGTTGGACTTGCCGGAGCCGTTCGGCCCGACGACGCAGGTGACTCCCGGCTCGAAGTGCAGCGTCGTGGCAGAGGCGAAGGACTTGAAGCCCTTGAGCGTCAGGCTCTTCAGGTGCACGCCGGGACTCTACCGGCGCTCGGCGACACCGCCGCGACGCCTCTCCGTCGCCGGCGGCCCCCCTCTCATCCCGCACGTACCGCTTTCCGGGACGTACTGCACGACACGCCCGGGACGCCGGGCGTGTCGTGCAGTACGTCCCAGGTACCGGAAGCCGACGCTAGGCCTGGCGTGCGCGGCGGGGCGGGCGCTGGCAGGCGGGGCACCAGTAGGACGACCGGTTCATGAACGCCGACCTGCGGATCGGCGTGCCGCATCGCGGGCACGGCTCGCCCTCCCGCCCGTACGCGGCCAGGCTCCGGTCGAAGTACCCGCTCTCCCCGTTGACGTTCACGTAGAGCGCGTCGAACGACGTCCCGCCCTGCGCGAGCGCGGCACCCATGACCTCGCGCACGTGGTGGAGCACCTCGCGCACCGTCGCCGCCCGCAGCCGCCGGCCCGGCCGCGCGCCATGAACGCCCGCGCGCCACAGCGCCTCGTCGGCATAGATGTTGCCCACGCCCGACGCGACGGTCTGGTCCAGCAGCACGCGTTTGATCTCGACGTCCTTTGACCGGACGCGACGGACGAACGCGTCATCGTCGAAGGCCGGGTCCAGTGGGTCACGGGCGATGTGGGCGACGGGTGCGGGCACGAACCCGCCGGCGCCGTCGGCGACGAGGTCGGCGACGGCCAGGCCGCCAAACGTGCGCTGGTCGACGAACCGCACCTGCGGGCCGTCGTCGGCGAAGCTCAGGCGCACGCGCAGGTGCGGGCCGTCCGGGGCATCGGCCGGCAGGACGAGCAGCTGCCCGCTCATGCCGAGGTGCCCGACCAGTGCGGATCCGATGGGGTCGCCGGCCGCATCGTCGAGCGGCAGCCACAGGTACTTGCCGCGGCGCGACGCTCCGCGCAGCGTCGTCCCGGAGATGCGCGCGGAGAAGTCGCTCGGGCCGGCGGTGTGACGCCGGACGGCCCGCGGGTGCAGGACCTCGACGTCGGAGACCGTCCGCCCGGCGGCCCAGCGCTGCAGGCCGCCGCGCACGACCTCGACCTCGGGAAGCTCAGGCATCCGGGGACAGCCCCGTCACGGCAGCTCGGGGGCGGGCGCGGCCAGGTCCGGCCGCTCGTCGACGATGCGCCGGTACGCGCCGGCCGCCGCCTGCTGCTCCGCGATCTTCTTGGACCGCCCCGTGCCCACCCCGAGCGCGTCGCCGGCAAGGACGGCCTCGGCCGTGAACTCCTTGGCGTGATCGGGGCCGGTCTCACTGACCCGGTACTCCGGCAAGCCGAGCCCGGCGGCCGCAGCGACCTCCTGGAGCGACGTCTTCCAGTCCAGCCCGGCTCCCAGCTCGGCGGCCCGGTCGACGAGCGGGTCGAACAGCGCGTGCACGACGCGGCGCGCCTCGTCGATGCCGCCGTCCCGGAAGACGGCTCCGAACAGCGCCTCCAGCGTGTCGGCGAGGATCGAGGACTTGTCCCGGCCGCCGGTCGCGTCCTCGCCGCGGCCGAGGCGGACGAACTCCCCCAGGCCCAGTGTGCGGGCGACGTCGGACAGCGCGTTCGCGTTCACGACGGCGGCACGCATCTTCGCCAGCTGCCCCTCGGACCAGCCCGGGTAGCGGTCGAACAGCGTCTCGGTGATGACGATGCCGAGCACGGAGTCGCCCAGGAACTCCAGGCGCTCGTTCGTCGGCAGTCCGCCGTTCTCGTAGGCGTACGACCGGTGCGTCAGGGCGACCTCGAGCAGAACCGGGTCGATGTCGACGCCGAGGATCTCCTGCAGCGCGTGCGTGTCAGTGCGCACCGGGGCCTCCGGCCCTGCCACGAACGGCCTCGACCAGGTCGGCGACGGTCACCACAGTGGCGAAGTCCGCGTCGCCGAGAGCACACGTGACCCCGCGTCGCGCGGCGGCGTCCGCGGCGGCGTCGGCCACGCACACCGCGTCGGCCGGGGTCATGCCGGCTGCGGCCAGCGGGGTGTCCTCGCGAAGGGACGCCACGAGCGCCGGGTCGAGCACGGCCGCCAGCGCCTCCTGGACGACGAGCGCTGCCTCGCGACGGTCGATGGTCACGACGCCCCCGCCGTGCGGACCCCGTGGGTCCCGATGAGCGAGGCGAGCGCCGCCGAGGTCGCAGCGACGAGACCGGTGCGCGCGGCCGACCCGGCGAGCTGGATGCACGCGACGATCTCGTCGGCCGTCCCCGACCCGTGACCGACGACCGTCACGCCGTTGACGCCGAGCAGCACGCCCCCGGCGAACTGCGACGTCGCGGTCGTGCGCGCCACCTCCCATGCCGGTCCCGGGTCGCCGTACGCATCGCCCATGCGGTGCGCCGACCAGGCGACAGCGCCCTCGAGGCCCTTGAGCAGGACGTTGCCGGTGAAGCCGTCGGTGACCACGACCTGTGCGCGGCTGCCGGAGGCGACGTCGTGCCCCTCGACCGGGCCGACGTACCGCACCTGTGCGGGCAGCGACTCCTCGAGCAGGTCGTGCGTCGACTTCCGGAGCCGATCACCCTTTCCCGCCTCGGCACCGATGGACAGCAGCCCGACACCGGGGTCCTGGACCCCGAGCGTCCTGGCGTAGGCCCAGCCGGCGAGAGCGAGCTGGCGCAGCACGTCGGGGGTCGCGTCGGTCGCGGCACCGACGTCGAGCAGGACGACCGGACCGGCCAGCGACGGGACGACGACGGTGAGGGCCGGCCGGGACATCCCGCCGATCCGGCCGAGGCCCAGCACGGCGGCCGCGACCGCGGCGCCGGAGTGGCCGACCGATACCCAGCCGTCTGCCAGTCCCTTGGCGACGAGGCCGACCGCGACCGCGACGGTCACGTCGTCGTGCGCGCGCAGAGCCGACAGCGGGTTCGTGGCCATGGGCGCACCGCGCCCGGCATCGACGACGGCGACGGCGTCGGGGTCGACGCCGCGCTCGACGAGCAGCGCCCGCGCGACATCGGCCGGGCCGACGACGGCCACGGCGATGCCACGGGGGTCGAGCAGATGAGCCGCGACGGCGTCGGCCACGACAGCGGGGGCGTTGTCGCCGCCCAGCAGGTCGAGCGCGATCGTCGTCATGCGAGCGCCGGCGCGGTCGTCCCGCGCGACACGACTAGACGTCGAGGACGCGACGCTTGGCGTACGTGCCGCAGGTCGGGCACGCAGTGTGCGCCACGTGCTTCTCCTTGCAGCGGGCGCAGGCGACCAGCGTGGGCACCGAGGCCTTCCACTGCGAACGGCGATGCCGGGTGTTCGAGCGGGAGGTCTTCCGCTTGGGAACAGGCACAGTCTTTCCTTCTCTCGGGCGTCGGCGCCGCCAGGCGCGTCGCGTCGGTGCGTCAGGCGTCCGGGTCGCTCAGAGCGGCCAGGGCCGCCCAGCGCGGGTCCGTCACCTCGTGGGCGTGCTGCGGGGCGTCCGCCAGGGGCACCCCGCATTCGGGGCACAGGCCGAGGCAGTCCTCGCTGCACAGCGGGGCGAGTGGCAGGTCGAGCACCACAGCGTCCCGCAGGGTCGGGTGCAGGTCGATCAGATCGTCCTGCATCACCGGGAGCGGATCCTCGGACTCGTCCTCCATGTCGACGACCGCGCCACGGGCGTCGGTCGGCGGGTAGGAGAACAGCTCGGTGAGCTCCACCTCCTCGTGCCAGTCGAACTGTTCCAGGCACCGCGAGCACTCCGCGGCAACCAGCAGATCCGCCGTACCGGTCACGAGGACGCCCTCGAGAACGGACTCCAACCGAAGATCAAGCTCGATCGGCGATCCCTCAGGCACCCGAGCCATCGCGACGCCAAGGTCTCCCGGTGCCGGCACCGAACGGGTCACGGTGGACATCGAGCCCGGCCGTCGCTGGAGCGTTCGAAGATCGAGCACCAGCGGGGCATGCGGGTCGAGGCCGGTCACGCGTGGCCCGTCCTTCTGTCGGCAATGAGGAACCCTGGCCTCACGAGAGGCCCCGGCAAGGGTACCCGAGCGGTCGGCAAACCCCTAACCGGCGAGTGCGTCGCTACCGACGCTCGTCGAAGCCGACGGCATCGCCGGGATGCGCGTCCGGGTCGAGGTCGTCGACGTACGCGGCCTCCGGTAGCGGGGCGAGCTCCTGGTACATCTGGCTGCGCAGGCGTTCGCGACCGCGGTCCACGGTCTGCAGGGTCTTCTGCAGCGTGATCTCGAAGGTCGCCAGCTTGGCGTCGATGTAGTCGTCGGTCTCCTGGCGCATCCGGGCGGTCTCGCCCTGGGCGTACCGCGTGAGGGCCTCGGACTCCGCGACGGCCGCGAGGTAGACCTCGTGCTCGGAGACCAGCCGGTCGGCGTCGGCTCGAGCGCGCTCAAGGATCCGGTCAGCCTCGCGCCGACCGTCCTGGACGACGGCTTCGCGGTCGGCGAGGAGCTCGTCGGCGCGGTGCACCGACTCCGGCAGGAGCTGGCGGATCTCCCCGATGAGGTCGAGCACCTGCGCCCGGTTCACCAGGCACGACGCCGACAGCGGCATCGCCTTGGCGTCCTCGATGAGGACAGCGAGCTCGTCGAGCCGTTCCTGAACGTCCACGGGTGCTCCTTGCGGTCGGTCGGACCGTGACGGTGCGACTACTTCGGTCCGCCCATTGTCTCCGAGAGCTTGTCTGCCAGCCGCATCAACACGGCGTCGGGCACGAGTCCCTGGACGTCGCCGCCGAACCGGGCGACCTCCTTGACCAGGCTGGACGACAAGAAGCTGTAGAGCGGGTTCGTCGTGATGAAGACGGTCTCCACCCCGGCGAGCCGGTAGTTCATCTGCGCCATCTGAAGCTCGTAGTCGAAGTCGCTGACGGCGCGCAGGCCCTTCACGATGGCCGTGATCCCGTTCGCGGTGCAGTAGTCGACGAGGAGGCCGTGGAAGGAGTCGACCCGGATGTTCGGGTAGGGCGCGCACACCTCGCGCAGCATCTCGATCCGCTCGTCGATCGAGAACAGGCCGGCCTTGGAGTAGTTGATAAGGACGGCGACGACGACCTCGTCGGCCATCGCCGACGCCCGCGCGAACACGTCGAGGTGCCCGTTGGTGCACGGGTCGAACGAGCCCGGGCACACTGCCGTCTGCATCAGGTCCCCTCCGCCCGCGGGTCGTCCGTCGAGGCAGATCGACCGTACCAAAGCACCGTGTCCCCGTAGGGGCGCTGCGCCGTGACCGGCCAGTCGTCCGGGAAGGGCTCCGAGTCGTCGCGCGCCGGGCGCTCGGCCACGACGACGGCGTCGTCGGCAACCCAGCCGGCACGGTGCAGCAGGCGAAACGCCGAGGCGAGGGCGCCCGACGGCAGCACGTAGGGCGGGTCGGCGAGCACAAGCGTCGCGGCGGCCGGTGCCGGGGAGTCGGCCAGCCGCGCGACATCGCGAACGAGCACGGTGACGCCGGGGCAGCCGACCGTCTCGGCGTTCGCCGACGCCACGCGGGCGGCCGCACGCGAGCGCTCCACGAGGACGACGTGCTGCGCCCCGCGGCTGGCGGCCTCCAGGCCGAGCGCACCGGAGCCGGCGTACAGGTCAAGGACGACGACGTCCGCCCAGGCGAGGCCGTCTGCTCGCAGCATGGAGTCGAGCGTCGAGAACAAGGACTCGCGGACGCGGTCGGAGGTCGGCCGGGTCCCGGCGGGCGGCACCGCGAGCCGACGACCTCGCGCCTGCCCGGCGATGATGCGGGTCATCGGCCGGCTACCCCTTCTCCAAGAAGTCGGCCTGCTCGCCGGCGTCCAGCGCGTCCACGGCAGCCCGCAGCGCCGGGTGCGCCGCCAGCTCGGGGTCCGCGTCGACGATGCCCGTGGCGGCCGCACGCGCCTCCTCGATGATCGTGACGTCGCGCGCCACCTCGAGCAGCCGCAGCGAACGGTGCCGCCCGGACTGCGAGGCCCCGAGCACGTCACCTTCGCGCCGCATCCGCAGGTCGAGGTTCGACAGCTCGAACCCGTCGCTCGTCGCCGCGACGGCGTCGACCCGCTCGCGCGCCGGCGACCCCGCCTCGGCTGACGTGACGAGCAGGCACAGCCCGGGCCGTTCGCTGCGGCCGACCCGGCCACGGAGCTGGTGCAGCTGGGAGACGCCGAACCGGTCCGCGTCCATGACGACCATCATGGTCGCCGCCGGGACGTCGACCCCGACCTCGACGACGGTCGTCGCGACGAGCACGTCGATGCCGTCCGCGGCCGACGTGTCCGCGAAGCGGCGCATGATCTCGTCCTTCTCCGCAGCCGGCACGCGTCCGTGCAGCACGCCGACCCGAAGGCCCGCCAGCTCCCCCTCCGACAGCTGGAGCGCCAGGTCCATCACCGAGACCGGCGGGACCGGCCCGGGGGCGTCGGGCGGCCAGTCGAACTCCGGGTCGTCGTCCGACCCTCCGGCGCGCCACATCGTCTCCAGCTCGCTGACGGAGTCGTCGCCGCCGATCCGCGTGCAGACGACGAAGACGCGGTTGCCCGCCGCGACCTCCTCGCGGACGCGCTGCCACGTCCGCTCGAGGTACGCGGGTCGCTCGGCCATGGGCACGACGTGGGTCGTGACGCCGCCACGGCCGGCCGGGAGCTCGGCGAGGGTCGAGACGTCAAGATCGCCGAAGACGGTCATCGCCACGGTGCGCGGGATCGGCGTCGCCGTCATCACGAGGACGTGCGGGCGAACACCCTCGAGCGACTTGGCCGCGAGTGCCGCGCGCTGCTCGACGCCGAAGCGGTGCTGCTCGTCGATGACGACGAGGGCGAGGTCGCCGAACGTCACCTTGTCCTCCAGGAGGGCGTGCGTGCCGACGACGATGCCGGCGTCCCCGGTCACGACGTCGAGCAGCTCGCGCCGGCGCGTCCGGACGCCCTGTGCGCCCGTGACGAGCGCGACCCGTGTCGCGGCCGCCCCCGACCCGAGCAGCCCTCCCTCCGCGAGGGGGCCGAGCAGGGCGGTGATGGACCGGTGGTGCTGCACCGCGAGCACCTCCGTCGGAGCGAGCAGGGCGGCCTGGCCGCCGGCGTCGACGACCCGGAGCATGGCCCGCAGCGCCACGACGGTCTTGCCGCTGCCGACCTCCCCCTGCAGCAGCCGGTGCATCGGGTGGTCGCGTGCCATGTCAGCGTCAAGCTGCTCCCCGACCGCACGCTGGCCGGCCGTCAGCTCGAACGGGAGCGAGGCGTCGAACGCGTCCAGCAGCGGGGTCGTCTCCGGTGCGCGCCGCGTGGCCGGTAGGGCCGCCGTCTCCGCCCGTCGTCGGGCCAGCAGCGTCTGCAGGACGAACGCCTCCTCGAACCGCAGCCGTCGTCGTGCCTCCTCGACGCCCTCCATCGTGATCGGCCGGTGGACCTGGTGGAGGGCGGAGCGCAGCTCGATAAGACCGTGCTCGGTCCTGACCGTCTCCGGAATCGGGTCGTCCACGCCGTCGGCGAGGTCCAGGACAACCCGCACGGCCTGGGCGATGCGCCAGCTCGACATGGATGCGGTCGCCGGGTAGATCACCGCGAACCGCTCGTCGACCGAGGCGAGCGTCGCCGCCTCATCCTCCGCGCCGGCAGGCAGCACCGAGCACTCCGGGTGAGAGAGCTCCGGCCGCCCGTTGAAGTACTTGACCTGACCGGCGAACAGGGCCGTCGAGCCGGCCGGCAGCCGGTGGACCATCCACGGCTGCGAGAAGAACACGACCCGCAGACGGACATTCCCGTCCGTGATCTTGACTTCCTGCATCGTGCCCTTGCGCTGGCGCAGCGGCTTGCTCGTCACGGTCTCGACGCGCGCCATGACGGTGACCTGCTCACCCTCCTTCAGGTCCGCGAGGTCCGTGAGCTCGCCGCGTTCGACGTAGCGGCGCGGGTAGTGCCGCAGCAGGTCCCCGACGGTGTGCAGGTCCAGCGCGGTCAGGGCCTTGGCGGTACGGCCCCCGAGCGCCTTCACCAGCGAGGTCGCCAGCGGGTCAGGCTCGGTCATTCGACACCCAGGATGAGGGGCCACAACGGCTGGCCGCCGTCGTGGGCGACGACCTCGACCAGCGGGAAGCTCCGTTCGACCCAGTCGACGAGGTCGCCGCGGAGGGCGTCCGTGGCGTCAGCGCCCGGGACGAGCGTGACCAGCTCGCCGCCGACGGCGAGCATCCCGGCGAGCAGGTCGCGGGCGACGGTCTCGAGGTCGTCGCCCACGGCGACGATGTCGCCGTCGACCAGTCCCAGGACGTCCCCCGGCGCGCACGGCCCCACGGTCGTGAGCGCGGCGCGGCTTGCGACGGTGACCGCCGCGTACCGCGTCGCACCGGCCGCCCGCGTCATCGTGACGACGTCGTCATCGAACGATGCCTCCACGTTGTGGACGGCGACGGCTGCGAGCGTCTGCACGACGGAGCGGGTCGGGATGACGGCGACGCGCACGGCCTCGTCCCGCGCCGCCGCCGCGGCGTGCTCGGCGACCGCGCGCGTGTCGGAGTCGCTCGGCAGCACGACCACCTCGGCCGCGTGCGTGAGGCGGATGGCGTCCAGGAGCTCGGCAGTGGAGGGTCGGCGACCAGGCGCGGCGGGCACGACGGCGACATCGCAGGCCCGCAGCAGGTCCGCGACGCCCGGACCGTGCGCGACGGCCACGATCGAGCGGCCGCGACCCGCCGCTACGGGCTCGAGATAGGTGATGCGGAGGCGGTAGGGCCGGCCGGCTGCCAAGCCCGCCTCGACCGCCGCGCCAGCGTCATCGACGTGCACATGGACGTTCCACAGCCGCTCGCCACCGACGACGACGACGCTGTCGCCGATCCGGTCGAGCTCGGCGCGCAGGGCGGTGACCTCCGTCTCGGCCGCGTCGAGCAGGAACATGACCTCGTACGCCGGACCGCCGTAGCCGCGGGCCGACGGCGCGGTCGTCCCGGCGGCGCGGGCGGACGCGATCGACTCGCGGTCCTGCAGCGGAGCCGGCGCGCCCGTCGCGATGCCAGCCAGCGCGTCGAGCACGACGACGAAGCCCCGGCCACCGGCATCGACGACGCCGGCAAGACGCAACGCCTCGAGCTGGTCGGGCGTCCGGGCCAGTGCCGCCCGGGCTCCCTCGGCCGCGGCGAGGACCGTCTCGGCGACGCCCGGGTGGCCGACCGCCTCCGCGGCTTCCGCGGCCGCGCGGGCGACGGTCAGCATGGTGCCCTCGACGGGGCGGCTGACGGCCTCGTAGCCGAGGTCGGCGGCACGGCGCAGCATCGCGCGAACGGACTCGGCCTCCAGCGCGGAGCCGTCGGCCAGTCCGCCGAGGACCTCGCCCACGCCCCGGAACATCTGGGCGAGGATAACCCCGGAGTTGCCGCGCGCGCCAAGGAGCGCACCCGTGGCGGCGGCCCGGGCGACGTCGGCGGTCGTCCCCCCGTCGCCCACGGCCTGGGCCACGGCGGCGCTCGCGGACTCGACGGTGAGGTAGAGGTTGGTGCCGGTGTCGCCGTCCGGCACGGGGAAGACGTTCAGGGCGTCGATCTCGGCCCGCTCGCCGGCCAGCGCCGTCCGGGACCGGTCGAGCCAGTCGCGGACGAGCCCGGCCGAGACCGTCAGGCTCACGTCGCGCCACCGCCGAACGGGCGGGTCGCGATCCAGTAGCGGCGTTTGGGTGCCTCGCCCTCCGGGCCGGCCACGACGTCCTCGAGCCGGCCGCCGCAGCGTTCGATCACGGTGGCCGAGCCGACGTTGCCGTCGTCGCACGTCAGCAGCGCCTGTTCGACACCGAGCCCGGCAAGCCGTCCGAGGGACTGCTCCAGGACCGCAGTCGCGTACCCGCGTCGCCGGTAGCCGGGCCGGATGCCGTAGCCGATGTGGCCGCCGTACTGGAGCAACCAGTCGTTGAGCTCGTGCCGGATCGACGAGCGGCCGACGAGGACCCCGTCGACGTCCGCGGCGAGCAGGTCCGCCGGCACGCGGTCGGGCGGCAGGTCCAGCCCGCGCGACCGGCTCGCGAGCCGGTCGAGGTAGGTCGCCCAGGGCTCTGCGGGGTCGTAGTCCTCGAGCAGGAACACGAAGGCGTCGGCCACGAGCTCGGCCTGTGCCGCCCGGGCCGCGGCCTCGTCGCCGGGCGTGAACGGGCGCAGGACCAGGCCGGTCATCGATGCCTCCCGTCGTGCCCGCCGCTGCTCGCGACCCTCGATTTGGGACGCGGTCCCCTGCTCGGCTACCCTAGGCGGTCGCTGCGCGCGTCGACGGTCCTCCGGGCCGTCACCGGCCGCCGGCGAGGATCATTCGATCGTCCGACCGATCGCCCGCGTGGGCGAGCATGAAGGAGTGCACCGTGGCTGCCAACTGCGACGTCTGCGGCAAGAGCCCCGGCTTCGGGCACAGCATCTCGCACTCCCACCGGCGCACGAAGCGGCGCTGGAACCCGAACATCCAGAGCGTTCGCACCGTCGAGGGCGGCACGCCCAAGAAGGTCAACGCCTGCACGTCCTGCATCAAGGCCGGCAAGGTCGCTCGCGCCTAGCTAGAGCGCGCTGCGGAACGACCTGGCTGTGGTCCGGGTCTCCGCCGTTCTGACTGTCGTTGAGCGGCGAGTTGTGGCCGCTCGCCTGCGGCTCGCATCCCACAACTAGCCGCTCAACTCTCGCTCTCCGCTCGCCTTCGGCTCGCATCCCACGACTAGCCGCTCAACTTTCTAGCTGAAGTGGGCGTGGCCCGCGGGGCCTGACCACGCGGCGCCGTCGACCGTCACCGACGGCTCCCCGACCACCGCCTCCTCGACCTGTCCGATGACCGTGAACGCCTCGGGCAGCACCGCGCCCGCCGGGAACGTCGCGAGCAGCGCGTGGTCCTCTCCCCCGCCGAGCACCCAGATCAGCGGGTCGGCGTTGAACGCGGCGGCGGCTGACTGCAACGGCTCGGCGACCTCGATCGCACGGCTGTCGATCGCCAGACGCACCGACGACGCCTGCGCCACGTGCCCAGCGTCGGCGACCAGGCCGTCGCTGATGTCGATCATCGACGTCGCGCCGGCGATCGAGGCCAGCGGGCCGGCGGCGTACGGCGGCTGCGGGAAGCGATGCGCCTCGACGAGCACCCGCGGCGAGCGGAACGCCCGGGACAGCAACGCCAGCCCGGCCGCGGACCAGCCCAGGCGCCCGGCGAGGGCGACCTGGTCGCCGACCTGGGCGCCGGACCGCAGCACCGGCGGCCGGCCACCGAGGTCCCCGATCGCCGTGACGCTGAGCACGATCTGGGGTGCTTCGACGACGTCGCCGCCCACGAGCACCGCACCGACGCCGGCGGCCTCCTCACGCAGGCCTGCCGTGCAGGCGACCGCCCACGACGCCGGGAGGTCGCCGGGTGCGCCGAACCCGACGACGAGCGACGTCGCCGCGCCACCCATGGCCGCGACGTCTGCCAGGGACGCCGCTGCTGCCTTCCGCCCGACGTCGATCGGGGTCGACCAGTCGCGGCGGAAGTGCCGGCCCTCGATGAGCAGGTCGCACGTGATCGCGACTCGGCCGTCCGGGGTAGCGACGACGGCCGTGTCGTCGCCGGGGCCGACGAGGACGTGCGGCGGGGCGTCGGTGCCGGCCGTGATTCGGGCGATGAGCCCGAACTCGCCGAGCTCGGCCAGGGTCCCGTGCGCGTCGTCCTGCGTCATGCCGGTCAGTCTTCCAGCACCGCCGTCACCCCCGGCGCAGTCGGCGCGGTCGGCGCGGTCGAGGCCGGGGGGCGAGCGGGTGGGTGTCAGCGCAGGCCGGTGCCGCGGCGCAGCGCGTCCGCGACGAGCCGGTCGACCAGCTCGGGGTAGTCCACGCCGGTCGCGGCCCACATGCGCGGGTACATCGAGATCGCGGTGAACCCGGGCATCGTGTTGACCTCGTTGAGGACGACGCTGCCGTCGGCGCGCAGGAAGAAGTCGACCCGGGCGAGCCCCTCGCAGCCCAGGACCTCGAAGGCATGGACGGCGAGCTCACGGACCCGGTCCTCGACCCCCGCCGGCAGGTCGACCGGGACGACCAGCGTCGCCGACTCGTCGAGGTACTTGGCCTCGAAGTCGTAGAACGCGTGCCGCGCGTCGACGATGATCTCGGCACACCGGCTCGCCCGCGGCACGCCGTCGACGTCGACAAGCACCCCGCACTCGATCTCGCGCGCCGGGGCGACGGCGGACTCCACGACGATCCGCGGGTCGTGCTTGCGGGCCGAGGCGATCGCGGCGATCAGTGAGTCCTCGGAGGTGACCCGGACGATCCCGAGGGACGAGCCGGCTCGGGCGGGCTTCACGAACACCGGCAGCCCGAGCGGGGCGATCCTCGCGAGGACCGCCTCCGGGTCGTCGTGCCACTGCCGGTCGGTCACGACCTCGAACCGCCCGACGTCGATGCCGGCACCGGCCAGCGCCGCCTTCATGAAGCCCTTGTCCATCGACAGGGCGGAGGCAAGGACGCCGGAGCCGACGTACGGGACGTCGAGCGTCTCGAGCATGCCCTGCACCGTGCCGTCTTCCCCCCACGGCCCGTGCAGGACCGGGAACACGACGTCGACGTCGAGCGACGCGCGCAGGTCGGCGTCGAGCGCGTCGACCGACACGTGCGGGAGGGGGCCGATCTGGTCGAGCAGCCCCAGCCCTCCCTCCGGGTCGCGGACCCACCGGCCGTCCCGGGCGATGCCGACGACGCTGACGTCGTAGCGGGCCGGGTCCAGGGCCGCGACGATCGACCGTCCGCTGATGCAGGAGATCTCGTGCTCCGTGCTGCGTCCGCCGAGGACGACGCCGACGCGGATGCGAGCCACGGGACCGACCGTACCGTCCCCGGTTATGGTCATGCCGTGACCGAGCCCGGTGCCTCGCAGGCGCCACTGTCCGTCGAGACGATCGCCGTGCACGCGGGTCGTCCTCCCGCGGAGCCGGGCGCCCCCCTGAACCCGCCGATCGTGACCGCGTCGAGCTTCCGCGCGGAGGGCGACTACGAGTACGCCCGCGAGGAGGCGCCGACGACGCACGCGCTGGAGGCGGCGATCGGCGCTCTCGAGCACGGTACGGCCATCGCGTTCGCCTCCGGGATCGCGGCGGCAAACGCGGTCCTCGACCTCGTCTCGCCCGGGGCGGTCGTCGTCGCGCCGAGCGCGGCCTACACCGGGGTCGCGCTCCGCCTGCGGGAGCTCGCCGAGCGCGGGGCGATCGACCTGCGCGTCGTCGACGTCGATGACACGGTGGCGGTCGCCGCTGCGTGCGAGGGCGCCGAGCTGGTGTGGCTGGAGTCCCCCACGAACCCGCTGCTCCAGGTCGCGGACCTGCCGGCGTGCATCGACGCTGCGCACCGCGCAGGCGCGCGGGTCCTGGTCGACAACACCTTCGCGACACCGATGCGGCAGAACCCGCTCGACCTCGGCGCCGACATCGTCATGCACAGCGTCACGAAGGCGCTGTCCGGCCACTCCGATCTCGTCCTCGGTGCACTCGTCGTGTCCGACGCCGGTCTCGCGGCGCAGCTGGTCGAACGCCGTGTGCTCCTCGGCGCCGTGCCCGGCCCCCTCGACTGCTACCTCGCACTGCGCGGCATCCGAACCCTGCCGCTGCGCGTCGACCGCGCCGAGGCCAACGCCCGAGCGGTCGTCGAGCACCTGGCCGACCATCCGGCGGTGACCCGCGTGCGCTACCCCGGGTCCGGCACGATCGCGGCGATCGAGGTCACCGGCGGCGCCGACGCCGCGGACGCGGTTTGCCGCTCCGTCCGCGTCTGGACCTACGCGACGAGCCTCGGCGGCGTCGAGTCGCTCCTAGAGCGGCGGCGGCGATGGCCCGCAGAGGCGGCCGTCGTGCCGGAGTCGCTCATCCGGCTGTCGTTCGGCATCGAGTCGGCCGACGACCTCTGGCATGACCTCGACCAGGCGCTCCGCACCGCGCGCGACTGAGGTCGACGTCGCCAACCGGTGAGCCGACCGGTCAGAAGGGGCGCTCCGCCTTCGTGTCGCGGGACATGAAGGCAGCAGCCATCGCCCGCGGCGACTGCCCGTGGTGGACCACCTGCACGACCTGCTCGGTGATCGGCATCTCGACACCGTGCGCGTGCGCGAGCTCGACGATCGGCTGGCAGCTCTTGTAGGCCTCGCAGGTCTGCCGCGTCGCGGCGATCGTCTCCTCGACGGACAGTCCGCGGCCGAGGTTCTCCCCGAACGTCCGGTTGCGCGACAGCGGCGACTGGCAGGTCGCGACGAGGTCGCCGACCCCCGCCAGGCCCTGGAACGTCAACGGATCCGCTCCGAGGGCCACGCCGAGCCGGGCCATCTCCGCGAGCCCGCGGGTGATCACCGACGCCTGCGTGTTCTCCCCGAGCCCCATGCCGACCGCCATGCCGTTCGCCAGCGCGATGACGTTCTTCACGGCGCCGCCGATCTCCGTCCCGACGACATCCGTGGTCCAGTACGGACGGAAGTAGTCCGTCGTGCAGGCCTCCTGCAGCCGGCGGGCGCTCTCCTCGTCGGCGCATGCGACGGTCGTCGCCGTGGGCTGGCGCTGTGCGATCTCGCGTGCGAGGTTCGGGCCGGAGACGACCGCGATCCGGTGCGGGTCGATCGCGCCCGCCTCGGCGATCACCTGGCTCATCCGGCGCGTCGTGCCAAGCTCGATGCCCTTCATCAGGCTCACGACCGTGGCATCCGGGTCGATCGCGGCGCCCCAGGCGGCCAGGTTGTCGGCGAGGACCTGGGCGGGCACGGCGAGCACGACGAGGTCGGCGCCGGCCAGGGCGGCGTGCGAGTCGGTCGTCGCGTCGATGCCCGGCGGCAGGTCGACCCCGGGGTGGTAGGCCTCGTTGCGGTGCCGCTCGACGATGTCGGCGGCCACCAGGGGGTCACGACCCCAGATGACGACGTCGCTGCCGGCGTCGGCCAGCACCATGCCGAACACGGTTCCCCACGAGCCGCTGCCCATCACGGCTGCACGCGTCATCTGGTCGTCCCCTTCATGTGTCGTCCGCTGCGGTGCACGGTCGCCCTCAGTCCGCACTTCGCGGGTGCAGGTAGGGCTGGGCCGGCGGGGTCTCGCCGCGGATCTCGGCAACCAGGGCGGTGATCGCGTCCATCAGCCGGTCGGTCCCCGCGGTCAAGGTTTCCGCATCGATCTCGCCGAGGTCGGAGAGATCCAACGGCGTCCCGAAGCGGATGTGCATCGTCTTGCGCGGCCAGATGCGGAACTCCTTGCGGTACGGGCCGATGACCAGGTGGGAGCCCCACTGGGCCATCGGGATCAGCGGCCTCCCGGACATCAGCGCCATGCGGACCGCCCCCGTCCGGCCCGACATCGGCCACACCTCGGCGTCCCGGGTGATCGTGCCCTCGGGGTACACGACGACACACTCGCCATGCGAAAGCGCCGTCAGCGCCTCGCGGATCGCGTTCGCAGCGTCGGCGGTCTCGCGGTACACCGGGATCTGTCCGGCCGCGGCGATGATCCGGCCGGCGATCGGGACGCGGAAGACGGCCTCCTTGCCGAGGAAGCGAGGCGGGCGGTCGGCCCGCCACAGGGCGTAGGCGACGACGGGCGGGTCGAACCACGAGGTGTGGTTCGGGGCGACGACGACGCCCCCGTCCACGTCCTCGACGTGCTCGGACCCGCGGATGTCCCACCGGACCAGCGTGTGCATGAGGGGCCACAGGATCGCGACGGCGAGGCGGTAGGCGAAGCCCAGGGGCGCTCGCCGGCCGACATGCTGCACCCGCGTCTCCTTCGTCCGATCGCCCGAGCCTCTCCCCGAGGGTAACCACGCGGCCGGGGCGAGCGGGGCACCTCGGGGCGACCCGGTGCCGTCGGATTGGATACCGGCATGGCAACTGCGGGTGGCACGTCGTCCTGGACGGCGATCGTCCCCGTGAAACCGCTCTCCGGCGCGAAGTCGCGCCTGACGGAGCCGGGCGTACCGGTTGCCGACCTCGCCCTGGCCTTCCTCGACGACGTCCTCGTGGCGGTGACGGCCGCTGAGCACGTCGGCGAGGCGATCGTGGTCAGTGCGGACCCCACGGTCCGCGACGCCGCCCAAGGCCGGGGGGCGCGCGCGGTCGACGACACCGGCCACTCGGGCATCAACGCGGCGGCGCGCTGGGCGATGACGACGACGAGCGGTGCGGGTGGCGTCCTCGTCGTGGTCGCGGATCTTGCCTGCCTGACGGCGGACAGCCTGGAGAACGTCCTCGCCGCCGCAGCGCCCCATCCCGCGGCATTCGTGGCCGACGTCGAAGGCACCGGCACGACGATGTGGCTCGCGACGGACGTGGCGGCCGACGGGCCGCACTTCGGGCCAGGGTCGCGGGCGGCCCACCGCGACCACGGGGCCTTCGATCTCGCGGCCGCGGTCGCCGGTGCGTCGGGACCGTGGCTTCGCGCGCGCCTCGACGTCGACACCCCTGCCGACCTCGACCGTGCTCGCGCCCTCGGGCTCGGACCGGCAGCCACACGCCTGCTCGTCGACCTGCCGGAGCCGCAGCCCGCCACCATCCTGCGGATCGAGGGCGACGTCGTGGTGCTCGTCGACGAGGGCGGCCGCACGTTCCGGCGACCCCGTGTCGCGTTCACGGAGGCCGGCTGGCTCCGGACGCCGCTCGGGCAGCGCGTCCTGGTCGTCGATGACCGAATATGGCCGCCGGCCTAGGGCATGCATCTCGAACGAGCGACGGCCGTCACGTTCGACCTCGACGACACGCTGGTCGATCACACCGCCGCCGCCCGCGCGGCCATCACCGGCTTCCTGGCCGATCGCGGGTGGCGGGCCGACGCCGCGGTGGCCGACCGGTGGATCACGCTGGAACGGCAGCACTTCGCGGCCTACGTCGCGGGCCACGTCGAGTTCTCCGAGCACCGCCGTCGGCGCCTACGCGGCATCCTCGAACATGTCGGCGCTGACCGCGCGGCGGCACTGCCAGATGACGCGATGGACGCAGAGTTCATGGACTACCGCGACCGCTACGTGCTGGCCTGGAGACCGTTCGACGACGCCGTCCCAGCCCTTCGGCGCCTGTCCGCCGCCGGGATCGTGGTAGCGGTCCTCACAAACGGACAGCCCGGCCAGCAGCACGACAAGCTTGAGCGGACGGGGCTGGCGCCGTACGTCGAGCTGCTCCTGACGGTCGCCGATGTCCCGGCCCCCAAACCCGACACCCGGGCCTTCAGCACGCTGTGCGACCGGCTCGCGACGGTGCCGGCGGACGTGCTGTACGTCGGCGATGACCTCGCGGTCGACATCGCCGGCGCCAACGGAGCCGGCCTCCGCGCCGTGCACCTGGACCGCACCGGGACCGCTGCGCCGGGTGACCAGCCCCGGATCCGGACCCTTGATGAGCTCGCCGTCTCCCCCTCGATTCCATAGGCCAGCGTCACTACATGCGCCTCTTGTGACGCTGGCATATGGAATCGCCTACGACGAAAGGCCCCGGTCGGATGACCGGGGCCTTTCGTCGTGCAGTGCCGTGCTACCGCTTGGCGGGAGCCTTCTTGGCCGGGGCCTTCTTGGCGGCCGGGGCCTTCTTGGCCGGCGCAGCCTTCTTGGCGGGGGCGGCCTTCTTGGCCGGCGCCTTCTTGGCGGCCGGGGCAGCCTTCTTCGCAGCCGGCGCAGCCTTCTTCGCAGCGGGAGCGGCCTTCTTGGCGGCCGGGGCAGCCTTCTTCGCAGCCGGCGCAGCCTTCTTCGCAGCGGGAGCGGCCTTCTTGGCGGCCGGGGCGGCCTTCTTCGCAGCCGGCGCAGCCTTCTTCGCCGGGGTGACCTTTGCCTCGAGCTTCTTCAGACCGGCCACGACCGCCTTGAACTCGGCGCCGGGACGGAACTTGGGAAGCTTGGTGGCCTTGATCTTCACGGTCTCGCCCGTACGCGGGTTGCGGCCGAGGCGGGCGCCGCGCTCCTGGCGCTCGAAGACGCCGAAGCCGCTGATGGCGACCTTCTCGCCCTTGGTGACGGCCTTCTTGGTCTCGTCAATGATCGCCTCGACGACCTCGGCGACGTCACGCTTGCTCGAGTTCAGGCGCGACGCGACGGCGTCAATCAGTTCTGCCTTGTTCACAGGAAAACCCCTCCGGAGGGTGGTCAGGTCCGGTCGGGTGACCGGCTACCACAAGCCTATGCCCACCCTTGTGGGGCACGTGACGCCACGCCGGGGTCATTTCGTTGCGGCCCAACGGATTCCCCCGGAACGCTCCGAACGTCGCTAGGCGACCGCCGTCGTCACCGGCTTCCAGGACGGCCGAGTGGCCTCGAATGCGTCGATGTCGTCCGCGTACTGCAGCGTGATGCCGATGTCGTCCAACCCCTCCATGAGGCGCCAGCGCACGTAGTCGTCCACGTCGAACGACGCGACCAGCTGCCCCGCACGGATCTCCCGGGCCTCCAGGTCGACGACGACCGGCGCCGACGGGTCGGCCTCGACGATCTCCCACAGCTGCTCGACGACCTCCTGCGGCACCTGGGCGGTCAGCAGGCCGCCCTTGCCCGAGTTGCCCCGGAAGATGTCGGCGAACCGCGGGGAGATGACGACGGCGAACCCGTAGTCCTGCAACGCCCAGACCGCATGCTCGCGGGACGAGCCGGTGCCGAAGTCGGGGCCGGCGACCAGGATGGTCGCGCCTGCGTAGCGATCCTGGTTGAGGACGAACTCCGGGTCCTTGCGCCAGGTCGAGAACAGGCCGTCCTCGAACCCGTGACGGGTGATCCGCTTGAGGTACTCCGCGGGGATGATCTGGTCGGTATCGACGTTGCTGCGCCGCAGGGGGACCGCGGTGCCGGTGTGGACGAGGAACTTCTCCATGTCAGTTCTCCTCAGGCCAGGGGGGCGAGATCGGCGGGCGATGACAACGTGCCGGCCACGGCGGTCGCGGCGGCCACGGCCGGCGAGACCAGATGCGTACGGCCACCAGGGCCTTGCCGACCTTCGAAGTTGCGGTTGGAGGTCGAGGCGCTTCGCTCCCCGGGTGCGAGCTTGTCCGGGTTCATGGCCAGGCACATCGAGCAGCCCGCCTCGCGCCACTCCGCGCCTGCTGCCACAAACACCTCGTCGAGCCCCTCGTCCTCGGCCTGGTGCTTGACCCGAACGGACCCGGGCACGACGAGCATCCGGACGGAGTCGGCAACGCGGCGCCCGCGAAGGACCTGGGCCGCGGCCCGCAGGTCCTCGATCCGCCCGTTGGTGCACGAGCCGATGAACACGGTGTCCACGGGAACCTCCCGCAGCGGCGTGCCCGGGGTCAGGTCCATGTACTCCAGCGCCCGCTCGATCGCGACCCGGTCCGTCTCGTCGCGCGCGTCGTCGGGCGATGGGACCGCAGCCGACAGTGGAAGTCCCTGGCCGGGGTTGGTGCCCCAGGTGACATACGGGCTCAGCGAGGCGGCGTCGATGACGACCTCCGCGTCGAACTCGGCGTCGTCGTCGGTGCGCAGACTCGTCCAGTACTCGACGGCCGCGTCCCACTCGTCACCGGCCGGCGCGTGGTCGCGACCGGCGAGGTAGTCGAACGTCGTCTCGTCCGGCGCGATCATCCCGGCGCGGGCGCCGGCCTCGATCGACATGTTGCAGATGGTCATGCGGCCCTCCATCGAGAGCGCACGGATCGCCGCGCCGCGGTACTCCAGGACGTAGCCCTGCCCGCCGCCCGTCCCGATCCGGGCGATGACGGCCAAGATGACGTCCTTCGCGGTGACGCCGTCCGGCAGCTCGCCGTCGACCGTGACAGCCATAGTTTTGAACGGCTTGAGCGGAAGCGTCTGCGTCGCGAGAACGTGCTCGACCTCACTCGTGCCGATGCCGAACGCGAGCGCGCCGAACGCGCCGTGCGTGGAGGTGTGTGAGTCGCCGCAGACGACCGTCATCCCGGGCTGGGTCAGGCCCAGCTGCGGCCCGACGACGTGGACGATGCCCTGCTCGACGTTGCCGAGCGAGTACACGGGCACGCCGAACTCCGCGCAGTTGCGGCGCAGGGCCTCGATCTGGGCGCGGGATACCGGGTCGGCGATCGGCTTGTCGATGTCGATCGTGGGGGTGTTGTGGTCCTCGGTCGCCAGAGTGAGGTCCGGGCGGCGGACGGGGCGCCCGGTCGCGCGCAGGCCGTCGAAGGCCTGCGGGCTCGTGACCTCGTGGACGAGGTGGAGGTCGATGTAGAGCAGGTCAGGCTCGCCCTCGGCCCGTCGGACGACGTGGTCCTCCCACACCTTCTGCGCCAGCGTCCTGCCCATCGTCACTCCTGACCTCGACGTCCCGGTTGGCATACTCCCTTGACATCTCATTATTTGAGACACCAGTATCAGTACGTGGACAAGGATAGCGGAGTCGGCGTTATTGACAAGTCCGTCTCGATACTCGAGGCGGTGGTGGCCTCACCGGCGACGCTCGCGGACCTCGTCGACCGCACCGGGATCACCCGCCCGACGGCGCACCGCCTCGCCCAGGCCCTGGAGGCGCACGGGCTCGTCGACCGGGACGCTGCCGGCCGGTTCGTGCTCGGTCCGCGGATCGCCGCGTGGGCCGCCGGCGCCGACGCCCTGCAGACCCGAGCCGCTGCCGCCGTCGTGAGCTTGCGGGACGCGACAGGCGTCAGCGCGCAGGTGTACCGCCGGGTCGGCGACCAACGGCTGTGCATCGCGGCCGCGGAGCCGGCGGCGGGCCTTCGCGACACCGTGCCGGTGGGCTCGCTGCTCACGCTACGTGCGGGTTCGGCCGCGCAGGTCCTCACGGCCTGGCTGGAGCCACGCGAGCGGGCCGCTGTGCTGCGCGGCGCGGCCTTCACGGCCAAGGACCTCGACCTTGTCCGGACCCGTGGTTGGGCGCACAGCGTTGGGCAACGTGAGCCCGGCGTCGCCTCCGTCAGCGTCCCCGCGTGGGAGGGCGAGCAGCTCGTCGCCGCGGTGAGCGTGTCCGGCCCGGTCGAGCGTCTGGGTCGGGTCACGCCGGGAGTTCGCCGAGCCCTGCTGGAGGCCGCACGGTCCCTGTCCGAGCTCGGCGAGCCCGCCTAGAGCGCTTCGGCGGAGGATCCCGGTACGGCCGTGATCCGCCGGATCGACACCACGGCGACGACCGCGCCGACGGCCAGCAGGGCCGCGGCGTACAGCATCGCCGTCTCGTAGCCGGCGTCGAACGCAACGGCGTCGTGGTACGCGGCGCCCGTGATGCCGCCGAGAACCGGGAGCGCCGCGACCGCGATCAGTGCCGCTGCACGCGCCACGGCGTTGTTGACCCCCGACGCGATCCCGGCGAGTCCGACGTCGACGGCCGCGAGCACCGTCGCCGTCAGCGGCGCGACCAGACACGCCAGACCGAGGCCGAACAGCGTCACCGACGGAAGGACGTCCGTCAGGTAACGGGCGTCGGGGCCGATCGAGCGCATGAGGAGGGTCGCGACGACGCACGTCGCCGAACCCACCGCCATCGGGATCCGCGGACCGATCCGCTGCGCGAGCCCACCGGCCGTCGCGGACAACAGCAGCATCGCCACCGTGACCGGCAGAAGGGCCATGCCCGCCGCGAGCGGCGTGAAGCCGGAGACGATCTGCAGCTGCAGGACCACGAGGAGGAACACCCCGCTCAGCGCGGCGTAGACGACGAACGTGAAGACGTTGGCGGCGCTGAACTGGCGTGAGGCGAACATCGACAGCGGCAGCATCGGGTGGCGGACTCGCGCTTCGGCGACCACGAAGCCAGCGAGGGCCAGGAGACCCAGCACACCCGGGAGCACCACCTGAGCAGACCCAACGCCCGCGTCGGGGACCGCGATGATCGCGAACGTCACGCCAGCCAGGCCGACGAGCGCGAGGATCGCGCCCCACACGTCGATCTGCTTGGCCGCCGTCGGGTTCCGGGTCTCGGGGATGTGCCGGATGGCGACCAGGACCACCAGGATGGACAGCGGGATGTTGATGATGAAGACCCAGCGCCACGAAGCGGCCAGGATCAGCCAGCCCCCGACGAGCGGGCCGATGGCCGTCGCGATCGCACCGAAGCCAGACCACGCTCCGATCGCCCGCGAGCGGTCCTCGGGCGCGAACGTGGCCTGGATGATCGCCAGGCTCCCCGGCGTGAGGAGCGCCGCCCCCACTCCCTGCAGCGCACGGGCCGCGACCAGCCAGCCCGCGGTAGGTGCGACGCCGCAGGCGATCGACGCGATCGCGAACCAGACAACGCCGATCACGAACACCCGCCGTCGGCCGAACAGATCGCCGAGAGAGCCGCCGATCAGGATGAACGACGCGAGCGTGAGCGTGTACGCCGTGATCGTCCACTGAAGGGCGTCGAACTCGACGTTCAGCGACGTCCCGATGGCGGGGAGGGCCACGCTGACAACCGTCGCGTCGACGCCGGCGAGGCCGGAGCCCAGGATCGTCGCGAGGAGCACCCAGCGCCCAGGCGCCGTGCGATAGCGGACCTCGTGCGTCTCCACGTGGTGGAGCATGTCACTGGCCCGGCGCCGCCCGGCGGCACGGTCCGGGGAGGACATGACGAAGGGGCCCAGGTCGATGACCTGGACCCCTTCTCGCGTAGCCCCGACGGGATTCGAACCCGCGCTACCGCCTTGAGAGGGCGGCGTGCTAGGCCACTACACAACGGGGCCGTGCTGGTCGTGCCGTGAGGAGTTGCGACAAAGCAACGTCCTGGTACCACTGGTCTTTCTGTACTGCGCTGGGGTACCAGGACTCGAACCTAGACTAACTGAACCAGAATCAGTTGGGCTGCCAATTACCCCATACCCCAAGGCGTACCGATCGCTCGGCGTGCCGGGCAAGTATGCCATAGCGACGCGCGGTCGCTGACCCGGGGCACCACCGCGCAGCCTTTCCTCCGAGCTACGGCAGGGCGGCCTGGAGCCGCGCGAGCGAGGTCTCGCGGCCGAGGATCTCCATCGACTCGAACAGCGGAGGCGAGATGCGCCGCCCGGTCACGGCGACCCGGACCGGACCGAACGCGAGCTTCGGCTTGATCCCGAGCCCGTCGACGAGCGCGGCGCGCAACGCCTCCTCGATCGCCGCCGAGGACCATTCCGGCAAACTCGCAAGCGCGTCCAGCGCCGCCTGCACCGTCGGTGTCGCCTCCGGGGTGAGGACCGCGGCTGCCGCCGCCTCGTCGAGCGAGAACCGTTCCGGCGGAAGCAGGAGGAAGTCGAGCATCGGCACCGCGCCGGCGAGGGTGTCCAAACGCTCACGCACCAGCGGGATCGCCGCGTCGAGGACGCGGCGCTGGTCGACGTCGAGCGGCTCGCCGACGACGCCGGCGCGGACGAGGAACGGCACGATCCGCTCGGTGAGGTCCGCCGGGTCGATCGCCCGGATCCAGTCGCCGTTGATGGCCGTGCATTTCTTCAGGTCGAACCGCGCCGGGTTCGGGCTGACCCGGTCGAGGGTGAATGCCGCGGCCAGCTCGGCAGCCGAGTAGAACTCGCGGTCCTCCCCCATCGACCACCCGAGCAGCGACAGGTAGTTCAGCAGCGCCTCGGGCAGGTAGCCCTCGTCGCGGTACCACTGCAGCGATGACTCCGGATCGCGCTTGGACAGCTTCTTGTTGCCCTCGCCCATGACGTAAGGCAGGTGGCCGAAGCGGGGGGTCGTCCCCGGCCCGATCCCGAGCTCCCCAAGCGCGGCGTACAGGGCGAGCTGCCGTGGCGTCGATGACAGCAGGTCCTCACCGCGCAGCACGTGCGTGATGCCCATGAGGGCGTCGTCGACGGGGTTGACCAGCGTGTACAGGGGCTGGCCGTTCGCGCGGACGAGCACGTAGTCCGGCACCTGGTCGGCGGCGAAGGTGATCGGGCCGCGGACCAGGTCGTCCCAGGTCGCGTCGGCGTCGGGCATCCGGAAGCGAAGGACGGGCTCGCGGCCCTCGGCCACGTACGCGCCGACCTGCTCGCTCGTCAGGTCGCGGCAGTGGCCGTCGTAGCCGGGCGCTCGGCCCGCGGCCATCGCCGCCTCGCGCCGGGACTCCAGCTCCGCCGGCGTGCAGTAGCAGTCGTAGGCGTAGCCGCTGTCGCGCAGCCGCTCCGCGACGTCCGCGTAGATGCCCTCCGCCATTCGCTCGGACTGCCGGTACGGGGCGTCCGGACCGCCGACGACCGGGCCCTCGTCCCAGTCCAGGCCGAGCCAGCGCAGCGCGTCGAGCAGCGCCTCGTAGGACTCCTCGCTGTCGCGTGCGCTGTCGGTGTCCTCGATGCGGAACACGAAGGTGCCGGCGGTGTGCCGCGCGTAGGCCCAGTTGAACAGGGCCGTGCGGACCATGCCCACATGCGGGTTCCCCGTGGGGGACGGGCAGAAGCGGACGCGGACGGCCGTGTCGGACGGCACGGACTCAGGCACGGTCGACCACCGGATTCGTAAGGGTTCCGATCCCGGCGACGGACACACTGACCTCGTCGCCGGCGGAGAGGGCGGACACGCCGGCTGGCGTCCCCGTGAGGATGACGTCGCCGGGCAGCAAGGTCATGACCGAGCTGATCCAGGCGACGAGCTCAGGCACGGTGCGGACCATGTCGCCGGTCGAGCCGTGCTGACGCACCTGCCCGTTGACACGGCACTCGATCACGGCGTCGTCGGGGTCGAACGCGGTCTCGATCCACGGCCCGATCGGGCAGAAGCTGTCGAAACCCTTCGCCCGCCCCCACTGGCCGTCGGTGCGCTGGAGGTCCCGAGCGGTGACGTCGTTCGCGCAGGTGTAGCCGAGGATGACGTCGGCGACCCGGTCCTCCGGCACGTCACGACACAGCCGCCCGATGACGACGGCGAGCTCGGCCTCGTGCTCGACCTGCTCGGACTGCCAAGGCAGCGCGATCGGCTCGCCCGGCCCGACGACGGACGTGCTGGGCTTGAGGAAGACCATCGGCGTCGTGGGCGGGGCGTCGCCGCCCATCTCCCGCACGTGCTCGGCGTAGTTGCGGCCCACTGCCACGACCTTGCTCGGGAGCACGGGAGCCACGAGACGCACGTCCTCGACGCGGACGACGCGTCCGTCGGGCTCGAACGGGCCGAACGGGTGGCTGCTCAGGAGCGCCACCGCCTCGCCCTCCAGGACGCCGTAGTAGAGCTCCTCGCCCAAGGCGACCCGGCAGATCCGCACCCGTCGAGCCTAACGGGCGCGGCGGATGAGGCCGTACGCGACAGCGTCCTCCAACGCCATCCAGGAGGCGGCGATGACGTTCTCGTGCACGCCGACCGTGCTCCAGGAGTCCGTCCCGTCCGAGGTGCCGATGAGCACCCGCGTCTTCGCGCCGGTGCCGGAGGTCTCGTCGAGGATCCGGACCTTGTAGTCGACCAGCCGCAGCGCCTCCAGATCCGGGTAGGCCTGGACGATGGCCCGGCGGATCGCGCGGTCCAAGGCGTTGACCGGGCCGTTGCCCTCGGCGGTCGAGATGATGCGCTCGCCGTCGATGTGGACCTTGACGGTCGCTTCGGTCGACACGTGGCCGTTCGCGTCCTGCTCGACGATCGTCCGCCAGGACTCGACCGCGAACGCGACCGAGAGCCCCTGCGCGTCCAGGAGCAGCAGCTCGAAGGACGCGTCCGCGGCCTCGAACGTCCAGCCCTCGGACTCCAGCCGCTTCACCTTCTCGACGACCGCGCTCACGACATCGGGCATGCCCGACAGGTCGTGCCCGAGCTCGGCCCCCTTGAGCTCGATCGAGGCACGGCCGGCCATCTCGGTGACGAGCACGTTCTGCTCGTTGCCGACCACCGCTGGGTCGATGTGGTTGTACAGGTCGGCGTTGACCTTCAGCGCGCTCGCGTGCAGGCCGGCCTTGTGCGCGAACGATGCCCAGCCGGCGTACGGCTGGTGCGTGTTCGGAGCGATGTTCGCGATCTCGGCGATCGCGTGCGAGATCCGCACGGTCTCGGCCAGCCTGCCCGCGGGCAGGGCGTCGATGCCGAGCTTGAGCTGCACGTTCGGCACGACGACGAACAGGTCGGCGTTGCCCGTCCGCTCGCCGTACCCGTTCGCCGTGCACTGCACGTGGGTCACCCCGGCCTCCACGGCGGAAACCGAGTTCGCGACCGCGCACCCGGTGTCGTCCTGGCAGTGGATTCCGAGCCGGACGCCGGACCGCTCGCGCACCTCGGAGACGACCTCGAAGATCCCGTGCGGCAGCATCCCCCCGTTCGTGTCGCACAGGACCCCGACCGACGCGCCGGCTTCGGCGGCGGCGACGAGGAGCCGGACGCCGTAGTCGCGGTCGTGCTTGTACCCGTCGAAGAAGTGCTCCATGTCGACGAACACCCTTCGGCCCTCGCCGACGAGGTGGCCGACGGTGTCGCGCACCATCGCGACGTTCTCGTCCAGGGTCGTGCGCAGCGCCTCCACGACGTGCCGGACGTCGGACTTCGCGACGACCGTGATCACGGGCGCCTGGGATGCCAGGAGCGCTCGGACCTGGGCGTCGTCCTGGACGGCGACGCCGGCCTTGCGGGTCGCGCCGAACGCGACCAGCTCGGCATTGGTGAGGGACAGCTCGGTTCGTGCGCGCTCGAAGAACTCCGTGTCCTTCGGCATGGCCCCGGGCCAGCCGCCCTCGATGAACCCGACGCCGTACTCGTCCAGCAGTCGGGCGACCGCGAGCTTGTCGGTCACCGAGTATGAGATGCCCTCGCGCTGCGCGCCGTCGCGGAGCGTGGTGTCGTACACGTGGAAGGCGTCGGGGCGGGGCATGGGAGGTCCTTTGCTCGAGCGTGCGGTCCCCGTCAACGAAAAAGCCCCTCGCGGGTGCGAAGGGCTGCGCGTCAACGAAGGTGTCGACGCGCTAGGAAATGATGATGACGGTGCTGAGCACGGCGCCAGTGTGCCATATGCCCGGCCCAGCGACGATCGAGACCTGCAGCTTGCGGGGCCGGCGCCGCGGCGGTCGCCCCGCAAGCTGCAGGTGTCAGCAGATCGTGTGCAGCCAGTTGTGGGTGTCGGGAGCCGCGCCGGTCTGGATGTCGAGCAGCGCCTGACGAAGGCGACCGGTCACCGGACCGGTGCCGCCCTCCCCCACGGTCCACGAGCCGCTCGTGCGCGACTTGACCTCGCCCACGGGCGTGATGACGGCGGCGGTACCGCAGGCGAACACCTCGGTGATCTCGCCGCTCGCGCAGCCCTCACGCCACTCGTCGACGCTGATCCGGCCTTCGTCCGCGCGGATGCCGAGGTCCTCGGCCACCGTGAGCAGCGACGAGCGCGTGACCCCTGGCAGCAGCGAACCCGTGAGCTCGGGGGTCACCAGTCGCGCCGCATCGCCTGAGCCGCGGACGAAGTACAGGTTCATCCCGCCCATCTCCTCGATCCAGCGACGCTCGACGGCATCCAGCCACACGACCTGGTCGCAGCCGTGCTGGGCGGCCTCGGCCTGCGCCACGAGCGAGGCCGCGTAGTTGCCCGCGCACTTGGCCTCCCCCGTCCCACCCGGGGCGGCACGGACGTAGTCGTCGGAGATCCAGACGGTCACCGGCTTCAGGCCGCGCGGGAAGTAGGCACCGGCCGGCGACGCCACCAGCAGGTAGTCGTACTGGTTCGACGGACGCACGCCGAGGCCGACCTCGGTGCCGAGCATGAACGGGCGCAGGTAGAGGCTGCGCTCCTGCCCGGACGGGACCCAGTCGCGGTCCTGGCGAACGAGCGCCTCGATCGAGCCGAGGAACAGCTCGACGGGGAGCTCGGACATCGCCAGACGACGGGCGGAGCGGGCGAACCGCTCGGCGTTCTGCACGGGCCGGAAGGTCCGGATGCTGCCGTCCGCGTGCCGGTAAGCCTTCAGCCCCTCGAAGATGGCCTGGCCGTAGTGCAGGAAGTTCGTCAGGGGGTCGAGCTGCAGCGGGGCGTAGGGCACGAGACGGGCGTCCTGCCAGCCGGCATCGACCGTCCACGTCGCCTGAACCATGTGGTCGGTCGCGTACCGGCCGAAACCGGGATCGTCCAGGATCTTCTCGCGCGCGTCCGCCGGAGTCGTATGGTCCGACGGAGCCAGCGCGATCGGCCACAGCGAGGTGCCCAGGTCGATGGTCGTCATGCTCAGAACCTACCCCGCGGATGCGGCGAGCGCCTTAGCCGCGAGCGCATCGCCGATCTCGGACGTGGAGCGGACGCTGTCGCCGCGGGTGGACAGATCCTCCGCGACCGCGGTCTCGATCCACCCGGCGGCGCCAGCCTCGCCAACGTGGTCGAGCAGCATCGCCAGGCTCATGACGGTGGCTGTCGGGTCGGCCTTGCCCTGCCCGGCGATGTCCGGAGCCGAACCGTGGACAGGCTCGAACATGGACGGGTTCGACCGCGAGGGGTCGATGTTGCCACTGGCTGCGAGCCCGATACCCCCGCCGATCGCCGCACCGATGTCGGTGAGGATGTCGCCGAACAGGTTGTCCGTCACGACGACGTCGAACCGCTCAGGCTGGGTGAGGAAGTACATCGCCGCTGCGTCGACGTGGCAGTAGTCCGTCTCGACCTCGGGGTACTCCACCGCGACGCGGTCGAACGCCTCCTGCCAGGTCTTGCCGGCGTGGACCAGCACGTTGGTCTTGTGGACGAGCGTGACCTTCTTGCGGCGGCGCATCGCCCGGTCGAACGCGTCGCGGATGATCCGCTCCGCCCCGTAGGCGGTGTTCAGGCTGACCTCCGTGGACACCTCGTGCGGCGTGCCCGGACGCAGCCGGCCTCCCGCACCGACGTAGGGGCCTTCGGTGCCCTCGCGGCACACGACGAAGTCGATCTCGGCCGGCCCCTTGCCCGCCAGCGGACCGGTGGTCACTCCGGGGTAAAGCCGAACAGGACGCAGGTTCACGTGATGGTCCATCACGAACCGCAGCGGCAGCAGCACCCCGCGCTCGAGCACGCCCGGGGGCACCGACGGATCGCCGATCGCCCCCAGCAGGATCGCGTCGTAGCCGCGCAGCTCGGTGACGACCTCGTCGGGCAGCAACTCGCCGGTCTGGTTGTAGCGGCGGGCGCCCAGGTCGTACTCCGTCGTGGAGACGTCGAGGCCGGCAGCAGGCGCGATCGCGTCGAGGACCTTGATGGCCTCGGCGACGACCTCCGTCCCGATTCCGTCACCAGGGATCAGGGCGATGTTCAGGGTGCGCGACATGGCCGGAAGGCTACTGAGGGGTCCTGGCAACGATCCCAACGGGCCACCGATACGTGAGGCCAACACGTCTGCGGCGCTGAACGCGTCACTACGTCGCCTGGCAACGAGGTCGTGGATCGGCAACAGTGGTGCAGGCGGACCGGCCCAGGGTCCGCCGGCAGGACGACGTGAACGATCGGAGCCACCAGATGACCAGGAAGAGCTGGAACGACCTGACACCGACGCAGCGCACGGCGACGGTGGCCGCCGGGGCCGTGCAGGTCGCGCTCGCCGTGACCGCCTGGGTCGACCTCGCCCGCCGACCGTCAGCACTCGTGCGGGGGCGAAAGGGCCTGTGGGCCGTGGCGATCGCCGTCAACTTCGTCGGCCCGATCACGTACTTCGCGGTCGGCCGCCGGCAGCCGCCCGGACCCGCGGTCGATGGGACGACGACCGTCCTCGGGGCCCAGGTCGCGCCTGCCACCTGATACGCTCCGGCCATCATGACGGCGAGCCTGCTCCTTCGCTGCCGCGACAAGGCCTAGTCCACCGGCCCCCTTGTCGCGGCTGTTCGTCGTTCGCCGGTAAGCAATCCGCCGAACCGACGAACCAGGAGCCCCCGATGACCTTCGACCGCACGGTCGCGTACGACGCGCGCAACGCCCAGCAACCCTCTCCGATGGCGTACCGGCGATACCAGCCGTTCACGCCGATCTCCCTGCACGACCGCACCTGGCCCGACAAGACGATCACGACCGCGCCGCGCTGGTGCGCCGTGGACCTGCGCGACGGCAACCAGGCCCTGATCGACCCGATGACACCGGCGCGCAAGCTGCGCATGTTCACCCTTCTCGTCGAGATGGGCTACAAGGAGATCGAGGTCGGCTTCCCGTCGGCGTCGCAGACCGACTTCGACTTCGTCCGCCTGCTGATCGACGACGGCCACATCCCCGACGACGTCGTGATCCAGGTCCTGACGCAGTCGCGCGAGCACCTGATCGAGCGGACGTTCGAGGCGATCCGCGGGGCGAAGCAGGCGATCGTCCACCTGTACAACTCGACCTCGACCCTGCAGCGCCGCGTCGTCTTCGGCCTCGACCAGGCCGGCATCGTGGACATCGCCGTCCACGGCGCGCAGCTGTGCAAGAAGTACGCGGACGAGATCGCCGACGAGACCGACGTCTTCTTCGAGTACTCCCCCGAGTCCTACACCGGGACCGAGCTGGAGTTCGCCCTCGAGATCTGCAACGCCGTCACCGACGTGTGGCAGCCGACACCCGAGCGCAAGGTCATCTTGAACCTGCCGGCGACGGTCGAGATGGCGACGCCGAACGTCTACGCCGACTCGATCGAGTGGATGCACCGCAACCTGTCCCGCCGCGACTCGATCGTGCTGTCCCTGCATCCGCACAACGACCGCGGCACCGCGGTCGCGGCCGCCGAGCTCGGCTACCTGGCCGGTGCCGACCGCATCGAGGGCTGCCTGTTCGGCAACGGTGAGCGCACCGGGAACGTCTGCCTCGTCACGCTCGGGATGAACCTGTTCAGCCACGGAGTCGATCCTCAGATCGACTTCCGCGACATCGACGAGATCCGCCGCACGGTCGAGTACTGCAACCAGATCCCCGTGCACGAGCGTCACCCCTACGGCGGCGACCTCGTCTACACGGCCTTCTCCGGGTCCCACCAGGATGCGATCAACAAGGGCCTGAAGTCGATGGAGACCGACGCGGCCGAGGCGGGAGTCGCGGTCGCGGACTTCCGCTGGGCCGTGCCGTACCTGCCGATCGACCCGCAGGACGTGGGCCGCACCTACGAGGCCGTCATCCGGGTCAACTCCCAGTCCGGCAAGGGCGGCGTCGCCTACATCATGCGGACCGAGCACAAGCTCGACCTGCCCCGTCGGCTCCAGATCGAGTTCTCGCAGGTGATCCAGCAGGTCACCGACTCCGAGGGCGGCGAGGTCGGCCCGGGCGAGATGTGGGCGGCGTTCTCCGGTGAGTACCTCCCCGACCCGGCTGCCCCGTGGGGTCGGTTCCGCCTGGTCTCGGTCAAGCAGGACTCGAACGTCGACGGCGAGACGCAGCTCGACGTGGCCCTGACCGACCGCGGCGACGAGATCACGCTCCACGGGACCGGCAACGGACCGGTCGCTGCTTTCTGCGACGCGGTGGCGAGCCATGGGATCGACGTGCGGGTCCTCGACTACGTCGAGCACGCGATGTCCTCCGGGGGCGACGCGAAGGCGGCGTCGTACGTCGAGTGCGCGGTGGCGGGGCGCGTCCTGTGGGGGGTCGGGGTCGACCCGTCAATCACCACGTCGTCGCTCAAGGCGATCGTCAGCGCCGTCAACCGGGCGGTGCGTGAGGAGCCGGATGGCGCTGCCTGACCTCCCGAACTTCCGGGACGCCGGTGGCCTGGCAACAGGCTCCCTGCGTCCCGGAGTCGTGTTCCGGTCGTCGCAGCTCGCAGACGCGACGGAGGCGGACCAGCGGGCCCTTGTCACCCTCGGGGTGACGATCGTCTTCGACCTGCGGACCGCGCGCGCGTCCGCGGCACGTCCGGACCAGCTGCCGGCGGGCGTGCGCGTCGTGACCCTCGACGTGCTCGCGGACGCGCCCACGAGCGGCGCTACCGCGATGGAGCGGCTCGTGACGGGCAACGCGGCCGGGGCGGACATCGGCGCGATCAACGACGCCGTCGGCAACGGTCGCGCGCACGCACTGATGATCCAGACGTACCGCGACCTCGTGCTCCTCCCGTCGGCCCGGTCCGCCTACCGGACCTTCCTCGAAGCGTTCGCGGACGGCGACGGTGCCGCCGTCGTGCACTGCACGGCGGGCAAGGACCGGACCGGTTGGGCTATCGCCCTGCTTCAGCACATCGCGGGCACGTCGGACGACGACATCGTCGCCGACTACCTGCGCTCGTCCGACCCGATCCGGCTGGCATACACGCCGATGCTCGAGGCCTTCGGCGCCGCGGGCGGCGACGCGACCGCCCTCGCCGACATGATCATGGTGCGGCCGGAGTACCTCTCCTCGGCGATCGCGACCGCGACCGACGAGTTCGGCTCCGTCGACGAGTACCTGCGGTCCGGGCTCGGGGTCGACGACGAGACCGTCGCACGGGTCCGCACCCGGCTCGGGGCGTAGCAGGTGGTCCGGCGGGCACGGATCGCCGCTACCGGTGCGCTGACCCTCCTGGTCGGCTTCGCCGTCGCGGAGCTGACCGGAGCGCGGTGGCTCGGCGGCGTCGTGCTCGTGGCGGGCGCCGTCCTGGCCGGCACCCTCGCCTGGCGATTCGCTGGTCCCGCACGCACGCTCGCCGCGCTCGCCGCGTTCGTCGTGGCCTTCGCCATCTCGCACCCGCTCGGGCGCATCATCGGTGCCTGGCCGTCGGCGATCACGATGTCGGTCGTCGCGGGACTCGCCGCGTACGGCCTCCTACGGCCCGCTACGTCCACCGCGGGGGATCAACCCGGCTGACCGATCGCCGGTGCCGTGAGCACCGCTCGGCCCTCACGCGGACGCCGAGCGGCTCCCGAGCGACGGGGCCGTCGCAGCTGCGCGCCTCCGGCCGCGTGCGACCTCGGTCGCCAGCGCGTCGAGCGGCTGCTGGAAGGCCCGCAGCGGGTCGGCGAGCGCGTCCAGCCACGCCCGCGCCGCCGCGATCCCCGCAGGCTCGATCGCGTGGAGGCGCCGCCGGCCATCGGGGCGGACGCGGACCAGGCCGGCGGCGTGCAGGACCTTCAGGTGCTGGGAGACGGCAGGCTGGGAGATCGCGGCGTCGGCGCGCAAGGCCGCGACGACCTCGCCCACCGGCAGCTCCCCCGCCGACAGGGCGACGAGGATCCGTCGACGCACGGGGTCACCGAGCGCCGACAGCGCCGCGCCCGCGATGGACGTCACGTCGTCGTCTACCCCTGCTCCGTCGGCGGAACCGTGTAGAACGTGACCGTCCGCTGGGCGGCCTCTGCGGCGGCGCCCGCGTCGTCGCCGTCCGCGGCGGCCGCACGGGCCCACCCGCTGGCGGCCGCCTCGACGAACGCGACGCCGGTGGGCGAGAGGGTCCACGTCTCGAAGGAGGCCGCGTCGTTGTCGGAGCGGCTCTGCACGTACAGGCCCAGGCCCATGAGCCCGAGGTCCCAGCCGACACCGACGGCGCCGGGACCGAACTGCTCCCAGAACGCCGGGTCGACCGGCGCCTCGTGCACGAGCTCGAGCGTCGTGCCGTCCGGCACCGCGGTCAGCGTGACGGTCAGCCACGACACCATCGGGCCCATCTCCCACGTGACCGCGAACGATCGAGGCCGGTCACACCGTTCGACGGTGCCCCCGGCGTTGCCGACGAGCTGGTAGCGCCCGCCGACCTCGAGGTCGCCGGTCACCGGCAGGAACCACCGCGGCAGGCGTTCGGCGTTGGTGAGGGCGTCCCAGAGGTCGTCGACGTCGGTCGGGTAGGTGCGGCGTGCCACGACCAGCCGGGTGGGAGCGTCGTCACGCGAGCCGGTCCGCACTTCGCGCGCGGTCAGCCCGGCCGTCGTCACGGGGTCGATCTGGATCTCCATCGGAGCCCTTCCGTCGGGTGTGCGTCGACTATACATAAGTTGTGACTTATCTGTCATCGACGGCGCGCGTTCCCCACCCCTCCGGCACCCTCTGGCAGGGTGACGCCATGCAGTCGGACCCGCAGGCATGGGAGGCCGTCGATGCCTACATGGTGCGCGAGCTCGTGGAGGAGGACGCGTACCTCGTCGCCGCCCGGCAGTCAGCCCGTCACGCCGGCTTCCCGTCGCACGAGGTCACCCCGAACCAGGGCAAGCTGCTCGCCCTGCTCGCCGAGATGGTCGGTGCCCGCCGGGTGCTGGAGATCGGCACGCTCGCCGGCTACAGCACGATCTGGCTCGCCCGGGCCGTAGGGCCGGAGGGCCACGTGACGACCCTGGAGGTCGACCCGGACCATGCCGCCCTCGCGCGTCGCAACTTCGCGCGGGCGGAGGTGGACCGACGGGTCACCCTCCTCGAGGGTCCGGCGGCCGTCTCTCTCGAGCACCTCGTGGCACAGCAGGTCGATCCGTACGACCTGGTGTTCATCGACGCCGACAAGCCGGGGAACCCCGAGTACCTCCGGCTGAGCCTGCAACTCTCCCGGCCGGGCACGGTCATCGTCGGCGACAACGTCGTGCGTGACGGAGAGGTCGTCGATCCCGCGGCAGCGGACCCGCGGGTCCAGGGGGTACGGACGTTCCTGCACGACATCGCCACCAGCCCGCGGTTGGACGGCACCGCCATCCAGACCGTCGGCGCCAAGGGCTGGGACGGGTTCAGCATCGCGATCGTCCGGGCGGGGGCGTGATGGCGAGGGTGCCGCCGACCGATGAGGAGCGCACGGCCGTGCTCGCGCAGAGGGAGGCCCGCGTCGAGGCCTACGAGCAGCGAACCTCGTTCGCGATGGTCGTGCTGGCGCTGGTGTACCTCGGGATCTTCACGATCCAGGTCCTCGCTACCGGGCTGTCGCAGACCCAGCAGTCGCTGCTCAACATCGTGTCGAACGGAATCTGGCTGTCGTTCGTGATCGACCTAGTCATCCGCGTCGTCCTCGCACCCCGCCGGATCGACTACCTGGTCCATCACCCGATCGACGTGATCGCCGTCGTCATCCCGGCGTTCCGGGCCTTGCGCGTGCTCCGCGTCATCACCGCCGGCCAGTGGCTGGTCCAGCGCGGTGCCCGGCTCGCGGTCGGGCGCGCTGCCATGGCGATCTGTGTCGCGGTCGTCTTCCTGGCGCTTCTCGGGGCGCTCTCCGTGCTGTCGGCTGAGCGAGGTGCGCCAGGCTCGAACATCAACAGCTTCGGCGAGGCGTTGTGGTGGGCGGCCGAGACGATCTCGACGGTCGGCTACGGCGATGCCTACCCCGTGACGTTCGAGGGCCGGATCGTGGCGGTGGGCCTGATGGTCCTCGGCATCAGCCTGCTCGGCATCGTCTCGGCCGGCCTCGCGAGCTCGCTGCTCACGCGGCTGCGCGGCGAGCAGGACAGCGAGATCCGGCTGGTCCTGCGAAAGCTCGATGCGCTCGAGAAGCAGCTCGCCGACCTGCACACTCGGCTCGGGGACAACGGGACGACGCCGGCGACCGACGTGGAACAAGCGAACGGTCACGTCGCGGCGACCGAGCACGCACGCTAGGCCGCGTCCTCCGGGGCCTCGAACTGGCTCTGGTACAGGCGGTAGTACGCGCCACGGGCCTCCATCAGCACCTCGTGGCTGCCCTGCTCGACGATGCGACCGTGCTCGAGCACGATGATCGTGTCGGCGTTGCGGATCGTGGACAGTCGGTGCGCGATCACGAACGCCGTCCGGCCTGCACGCAGCTCGGCCATCGCCTGTTGGATCAGCACCTCCGTGCGGGTGTCGACTGAGCTGGTCGCCTCGTCGAGGATCAGCACCGACGGGTCGGCCAGGAACGCGCGCGCGATCGTCAGGAGCTGGCGCTCCCCCGCGCTGATGTTCGAACCGCCCTCGGTCAGCTCGGTCTCGTAGCCCTGCGGCAAGGTCCGGACGAAGTGGTCGACGCGGGCAGCGCGTGCCGCCTGCTCCACCTGCTCGTCGGTCGCGGCCACGGCCCCGTAGGCGATGTTCTGCCGGATCGTGCCCTCGAACAGCCAGGTGTCCTGCAGCACCATGCCGAACGACCGGCGCACGTCGTCGCGGCGCATCCGCATGGTGGGCACCCCGTCGATCCGGATCGTGCCGGCGTCGATGTCGTAGAACCGCATGAGCAGGTTCACGAGGGTCGTCTTGCCCGCGCCGGTCGGACCAACGATGGCGACGATCTCGCCCGGCTCGGCCGACAGCGTGAAGCCCTCGATGAGCGGAGCGTCGGGCAGGTAGCGGAACGAGACGTCGTCGAAGTCGATGCGGCCGCGAACCTCCGCGAGCTCCTCGAACTCGACGTCGTCCGGCACCTCCTCCGGCTCGTCGAGGAGCTCGAACACCCGCTCGGCCGAGGCGACGCCGGACTGCAGGATGTTGGCCACGCTCGCGATCTGGGTGATCGGCATCGTGAACTGCCGGGAGTACTGGATGAAGGCCTGGACGTCGCCCAGCGACATCGTCCCGGAGGCGACCCGCAGGCCGCCGATCACGGCGATCGCGACGTAGTTCAGGTTCGAGACGACCATGAGCGCCGGCTGGATGATGCCGGAGATGAACTGCGCCTTGAAGCTGCTCTCGTACATCTTCGCGTTCGACGAGTCGAACGTGGCGATCGTCTCCTGCCGGTGGCCGAACACCTTCACGAGGTCGTGTCCGGAGAACGACTCCTCGACGTGGCCGTTCAGCACACCGGTCCACTTCCACTGCGCGACGAAATGTGGCTTCGAGCGCCGTGCGATGAACATCGTGATCACGAACGACAACGGGACCGTCAGCAGCGAGATGACGGCGAGCAGCGGGCTGATCCACAGCATCATCGCCAGTACGCCGACGACGGTGAGGATCGATGTGATGAGCTGCGTCATCGTCTGCTGCAGCGTGGTCGAGATGTTGTCGATGTCGTTGGTCACCCGGCTCAGGACGTCGCCGCGCGACGAGGAGTCGAAGTACCGCAACGGCAGGCGCCCGATCTTGTGGTCGACCTCCTCGCGCAGGCGGTAGATCGTGCGCTGCGTGACGCCTGCCATGAGGTAGTTCTGCGCCCACGAGAGCACCGAGCTGAGTACGTAGACGACGACCGCGAGCGCGAGGACACGGGCCAGGGCGGTGAAGTCGACGCCGGCGCCGGGGGTGATGGTCATCGACGCGACCATCTGCGCCTGGTCCGTGTTCCCCTGGGCCTGGAGCCCCGCGACCGCCTGCGCCTGCGTCAGGCCCGCTGGGAGCTGGCTGCTGACGAACCCGTCGAACAAGATGTTGGTCGCGTTGCCGAGGATCTTCGGGCCGAGCACGGCCAAGAAGACGCTCGCGCCCGCGAGGACGAGCACGAACGCGACGATCCAACGCTCGTTGCGGAGCCGGTGCGAGAACCGCCGCATCGAGCCGCGGAAGTCCTGCGCCTTCTCCGTCGAGACGCCGATCCCGCCCATGGGTCCGCCGGGACGTCCCATGGGGCCGGCAGCGACGGGCGGTCGGCCAGGAGCCGCGCCCGGGCGCGTGGCGCTCATCGGCTCTCCTCCAGCTGCGCCTGCGACGCCACGATCTCGCGGTACGCCTCACAGGTCTCCAGGAGCTCGTCGTGCGTGCCGGTGCCGACGATCGCGCCCCGCTCGAGCACGATGATCGTGTCGGCATGCATGATCGTGCTGACCCGCTGCGCGACGACGATGACCGTGCGGTCACGCGTCCGCTCCGCGAGTGCGGCCCGCAGACGTGCGTCGGTCGCGTAGTCCAGCGCCGAGAAGCTGTCGTCGAACAAGTAGATCCGCGGATCGCGGACGACGCAGCGGGCGATCGCCAGGCGCTGGCGCTGGCCGCCGGAGAAGTTCACCCCGCCCTGGTCGACCGGTGCCTCGAGCCCAGCCGGCAGCTGGTCGACGAACTCCCGCGCCTGCGCGACTTCGAGCGCGTCCCACACGTCGTCGTCGGTCGCATCCGGGCGGCCGAAACGCACGTTGGAGCCGATCGTGCCGCCGAACAGGAACGCCCGCTGCGGCACGATCCCGAAGAGCGACCAGAGGTCATCGAGCGCAAGGTCGCGGATGTCGATGCCGTCGATCAGCACGGCGCCGGACGTGACGTCAAGCAACCGCGGAAGGACGTTGACCAGTGTGCTCTTGCCCGAACCGGTGCCGCCGACGATCGCGGTCATCCGGCCCGGCTCGAAGACGCAGGAGATCCCCTGCAGGACTGAGTCCTCGGCACCCGGGTAGCAGAACGTCACGTCGCGGAGCTCAATGCGCCCGTTCGCGGGCACGGACGCGGGATCTGCCGGCTCGGCGATCTCGGGCTCGGTGCCGAGGACCTCCTGGATGCGCTCGGACGATGCCGCCGCGCGAGGCACCATCATCACCGTCATCACGGCCATCATCACCGAGAACAGGATCTGCATGATGTAGGACTGGAAGGCGAAGAGGTTGCCGATCGGCATGCTCCCGTCCGCAACCAGGTGCCCGCCGAACCAGATCGTCGCGACGATCGCCAGGTTCATCACGAGCATGAGCGTCGGGAAGATCAGGGCGAACAGGCGCGTCACGCGCAGGGCGACCTGCGTGAGCTGGTCGTTCGCGTCGGCGAAACGCGCCTCCTCGTGCTCGGTCCGGACGAAGGCACGGATCACCCGGATGCCGGCGAGGTTCTCCCGCAGGACGCCGTTCACCTTGTCGACCTTGACCTGCATCAGCCGGAACAGCGGGACGGTCTTGACGACCATGATCCCGATGACCACCAGCATGATCGGGACGATCACGAGGAGCAGACTGGACAGCTGGAGGTTCTCGCGCACGGCCATGATGACGCCGCCGACCGCCGTGATGGGCGCAAGGACCATCATCGTCAGGCCGATCATCACCAGCATCTGCACCTGCTGGACGTCGTTCGTGTTGCGGGTGATCAGCGACGGCACCGTGAACGCGTGCATCTGGCCGAGGGAGAACTGCTCGACGCGTCGGAACAGGTCCGCGCGCATGTCGCGGCCGGCACGCATCGCGGTGCGGGCGCTGAAGTAGACCGTGGCGACCGCGGCAAGACCGGAGAGCGCCGACATCACCAGCATGAGCGCGCCGACGCGAAGGATGTAGGCGGTGTCGCCCGTGACGACGCCGTTGTTGATGATGTCGGCGTTCAGACTCGGCAGGATCAGGTTCGCGATGGCCTGGACGAGCAGCAGGGCGACGATCACGACGAGAACGCGGGCGTGCGGGCGCAGGTAGCGCACTAGGAGCTGCGGCACCGAACCATCCTTCCCCGACCGCCGACCACCCTACGCCGGGGAAGCACGCGCGCCTGGTCTGCTAGGTACGCCCAGGGCGAACGCTCAGCCGCGGCTCAGCCTGCGGCTCGCCCACCTTGCCGTTTCAGGCCCCAAACCAACGGAATGCGGCCTGAAACGGCAAAGTCGGTGGGTGGCCCTGCCTCAGGCGCTGGGCTCCGCGGTGTCCCAGGTCCCGCGGCCCTCGACCCGCAGTCGGGCCGTGATGAAGTCGCCGTTCCGCTCGGTCTCCAGGACGCGCAGCTGCAGTCGACGCGGAAGCAGCGGCCGACCGGCGCCGAGGGTGACCGGGGCGATGCTGACGACCACCTCGTCGAGCAGTCCCTCGTCGGCTAGCTGCCCGGCCAGGTCTCCCCCGCCGACGACCCAGACGTCCAGGTCGCCCGCAGCCACCACGAGCTCCTCGTGGATCGGGCGGACATCGCCGGCTGCGAACCGGATGTCCGCCCCCGGCAATGCCGGCAGGTCGCGATGGGTCACGACCCACGTGGGCTGCGAGTAGGGCCATGCCTCACCCGTGCGGGCGAGGTGGTCGACCACCCACTGGTAGGTCGTGGCGCCCATGAGCAGCGCGCCCACTCCCGCGATGAACGCCGGGTAGCCCTGGGGTCCCTCGACGTCCTGGTCCTGCACGAACAGCCAGGCCAGCGAGTCGTCCGGGTCCGCGAGGAACCCGTCAAGCGTGGTGGCCGTGTAGTAGACCGTCCGTCCCGGCACGGCGCTACGCCAGGTCGACCGAGCGGCCGGAGTGAGCACCGATCTCCGCGACGATCGCGTCGAGCTGAGCCGGTTCGATGGCCGAGTCGACGGTCAGGACGATCAGGGCGTGCCCGGAGTCGTCGCGGCTGACCTGCATCCCGCCGATGTTGACGCCGGCATCCCCGAGGACGCGGCCGACGACGCCGACGACGCCGGGTCGGTCGTGGTACCGCAGGAACGCCATGTGGCTGCTCACGGGCACGTCCACGTCGAACCCGTCGACCTGCACGACCTTGGCCACGTTCCGCGGGCCGGCGACCGTGCCCGCCACACTCACGGTGCTGCCGTCCGTCAGTGTGAGCGTCACCCGCACGAGCGAGCGGTGGTCCTCGCTGGTGCGGTCGGTCGTCAGTGCGACATCCACTCCACGCTGCTCGGCGAGCACCGGGGCGTTGACGAACGACACCGGGTCGTGGACCAGCTTCCCGAAGACGCCCTTGAGCGCCGAGAGCTCCAGGACGCGCACGTCGTGGTCGGCGATCTCGCCGAGCGCGGCGACGTCGACCCGGGCCACGGCAGCGTCGGCCAGCCCGCAGGCGATCCCGCCGATCTGCTCGGCCAGCGGGAGCATGGGCTTGATGACCTCGTCGAGCTGGCCACCTTGGACGTTGACGGCGTCGGGCACGAGCTCACCGGACAGGGCCAGGCGGACCGACCGGGCTACGGCGATTCCGGCCTTCTCCTGGGCCTCGTCGGTCGAGGCGCCGAGGTGCGGGAGGGCGACGACCTGCTCAAGACCGAAGAGCGGGGAGTCCGTGCAGGGCTCCTTGGCGTAGACGTCGAGGCCGGCGCCGGCGACCCGGCCGTCGACGAGCGCCTGGTACAGCGCCGCCTCGTCGACGATGCCGCCGCGCGCCGCGTTGATGATGTGCACCGTCGGCTTGACCTTGTGCAGCTCCGCGTCGCCGATCAGGCCGACCGTCTCCGCCGTCTTGGGCAGGTGCACGGTGATGAAGTCCGCCTCGGCCAGCAGGTCGTCGAGGCTGGCCATCCGGACGCCGAGCTGCGCGGCGCGGGCCGGCTGGACGTAGGGGTCGTATGCGATGAGCTTGACGCCGAAGGCGCTCAGCCGCTGTGCGACGAGGATGCCGATGCGGCCGAGACCGACGATGCCGACCACCTTGTCGGCGACCTCGACACCGGTGTACTTCGACCGCTTCCACTCCCCCTTGGCGAGCGCCCCAGCGGCGGGCACCACGTTGCGTGCCGAGGCCAGCAGCAGGGCGACGGCCAGCTCGGCGGCGCTGACGATGTTGGACGTCGGGGCATTGACCACCATCACGCCCGCCTGGGTGGCGGCCTTGATGTCGACGTTGTCCAGGCCGACTCCCGCTCGCGCGATGACCTTGAGGTTCTTCGCGGCGGCGATCGCCTCGGCGTCCACCTGGGTGGCCGAGCGCACCAGGATCGCGTCGACGTCGGCTATCGCCGGGAGGAGCGCGGCGCGATCCGCGCCGTCGCACGAGACGACCTCGAAGTCGGGGCCGAGGGCCTCGACGGTGGCGGGGGACAGTTCTTCGGCGATAAGCACGCGGGCCTTGGTCACGCCCGGAGTGTATCCGGGGCATGACCAAGGCCCGACGGCCCGTCAGGGCCCTGGAGCGGTCGCCGTCAGCGGGCGGCCGTGCCCTCCACGTAGTCGTCGTCGCCGCTGTCAACCCAGCTCATGAGACCGCGCAGCTCGCGGCCGACCGCCTCGATCGGGTGCTGCTCGGCCTTGGCGCGCAGGGCCTTGAACTCCGGTGCCCCGGCGCGCTGGTCGTCGATGAACCGCTTGGCGAACGCGCCGTTCTGGATGTCGGTGAGGACGGCCTGCATGTTCTCCTTGACGTGCGGGTCGATCACCCGCGGGCCGGAGACGTAGTCGCCGTACTCCGCGGTGTCCGAGACGCTCCAGCGCTGCTTGGCGATGCCGCCCTCGTACATGAGGTCGACGATCAGCTTGAGCTCGTGCAGGCACTCGAAGTACGCGACCTCGGGCTGGTAGCCCGCCTCGACGAGGGTCTCGAAGCCGTACATGACCAGCTGGGAGGCTCCGCCGCACAGGACGGACTGCTCGCCGAACAGGTCGGTCTCGGTCTCCTCCGTGAAGGTGGTCTTGATGCCGCCGGCGCGCAGTGCGCCGATGGCCTTGGCGTACGACAGCGCAAGCGGCCAGGCCTGCCCGCTCGCGTCCTGCTCGACCGCGACGATCGCGGGGACGCCGCGCCCCGCGACGTACTCACGCCGCACGAGGTGGCCGGGGCCCTTGGGGGCGACCATCGCGACGTCGACGAACGCCGGCGGGGTGATGTAGCCGTAGCGGATGTTGAACCCGTGCGCGAAGAAGAGCGCGTCGCCCTCCTGCAGGTTGGGCTCGATCGACTCCTTGTACAAGATCTCCTGCACCGGGTCGGGCACGAGGATCATGATCACGTCGGCCTCAGCCGCCGCGGTCGCCGGGTCGACGACCCGCAGGCCCGCCTCCTCGGCCTTCGCCCGGCTCCGGGAGCCCTCCTGCAGGCCGACGCGCACGTCGACTCCGGAGTCGCGCAGGGACATGGCGTGGGCGTGGCCCTGGCTGCCGTAGCCCATGACCGCGACGACGCGGTTCGCGATGATGGACAGGTCGGCGTCGTCGTCATAGAACAGCTCAGCCACGGTGGGCCTCTCCTTTGGGTTCGGTTGCAGTGCGAAGGGTATCGGGGGTCGTTCGGGGGGATGCCGGACCTAGGCCGAGCGGTCGACGACGCGGACCGCGCGGTCGCTGATAGAGCGCGACCCGCGTCCCATCGCGACCATGCCGGACTTGACCAGCTCCTTGATGCCGTAGGGCTCGAGGACCTTGAGCAGCGCCTGGAGCTTGTCGGCCTTGCCGGTCGCCTCGATCGTGACCGACTCCGGCGACACGTCGACGACCTTGGCCCGGAACAGCTGGGCCGTCTCGAGGACGCGCGAGCGAGTGTCGCCGTCTGCACGCACCTTGACGAGCATGAACTCCCGCTGGAGCGAGCTCTCCGGGTCGAGCTCGACGATCTTGAGCACGTTGATCAGCTTGTTGAGCTGCTTGGTCACCTGCTCGAGCGGCAGACCCTCGACCGTCACGACGATCGTGATGCGTGAGACGTCGGGGAGCTCGGTCGGCCCGACCGCCAGGGACTCGATGTTGAAACCGCGCCGCGAGAACAGTCCGGCCACGCGGGCCAAGACGCCGGGCTTGTCCTCGACCAGCACCGACAGCGTGTGGCGTGACATCAGTCGTCCTCCCCGCTCCAGTCGGGCGCCATCTCGCGCGCGACCATGATCTCGTCATTGCTGGTCCCGGCAGCCACCATCGGCCACACCATCGCGTCCTGGTGGACGACGAAGTCGATGACCACCGGAGCGTCGTCGATCGCCATGGCCTTCTCGATCGTGGCGTCGACCTGCTCGGGCGACTCGCACCGCAGGCCGTAGCACCCGTAGGCGTCGGCGAGCTTCACGAAGTCCGGGATCCGGAAGGAGTGCAGGTTCGTGTTCGAGTAGCGCTTGTTGTAGAACAGCGTCTGCCACTGCCGGACCATGCCCAGGTTGCCGTTGTTGATCAGCGCCACCTTGATCGGGATGTCGTTGATGGCGCAGGTTGCCAGCTCCTGGTTGGTCATCTGGAAGCAGCCGTCGCCGTCGATCGCCCACACCGTCGCGTCCGGGCGGGCGACCTTGGCTCCCATCGCTGCCGGGACGGCGTACCCCATCGTGCCCAGACCGCCGGAGTTCAGCCAGGTGCCGGGCCGCTCGTAGTGGATGAACTGGGCCGCCCACATCTGGTGCTGGCCGACGCCGGCGGCGTAGATCGCCTCCGGCCCGGCGATCTCTCCCAGCCGCGAGATCACGTACTGCGGAGCCAGCGTTCCGTCGTCGAAGGTCTCGTAGCCGAGCGGGTACGTGTCGCGCATCCGCGACAGCAGCGACCACCATGCCTCGTAGTCGCCCACCGCACCGGCGCCCTGCTCGGCCTCGATCGCCAGGATCAGCTCCGGCAGGATCTCGCCGAGGTCGCCGACGATCGGGACATCGGCGCGCCGGTTCTTGCCGATCTCCGCGGGGTCGATGTCGGCGTGGATGATCGCCGCGTTCGGCGCGAATGTGGACAGCTTCCCGGTCACGCGGTCGTCGAACCGCGCCCCGAGCGCCACGATCAGGTCGGACTTCTGCAGGGCCCCGACGGCCGCCACGGTGCCGTGCATGCCCGGCATCCCCAGGTGGGCCGGGTGCGAGTCGGGGAACGCACCTCGAGCCATGAGCGTCGTGACGACCGGCAGGCCGGTGAGGTCGACGAGGCGCCGCAGTGCGGCGCTGGCCTGCGCCCGGATCACGCCGCCGCCGACGTACAGGACGGGCTGACGCGCGGACATGATCATCCGGGCCGCCTCACGCACCTGCTTGGAGTGCGGACGGGTCACCGGGTGGTAGCCGGGCAGGTCGATGCGCGGTGGCCAGGAGAACTCGGTCTGCGCCTGGAGCGCGTCCTTCGACACGTCGACGAGCACCGGGCCGGGGCGGCCGGTCGAGGCCAGGTGGAACGCCTCGGCGATCGCACGCGGGATCTCGTCGGCGTCGGTCACGAGGAAGCTGTGCTTGGTGATCGGCATCGTGATGCCGCGGATGTCCGCCTCCTGGAAGGCATCCGTGCCGATCGACGCGGACGGCACCTGCCCGGTGATCGCCACGAGCGGGACGGAGTCCATGTTGGCGTCCGCGATCGGCGTGACGAGGTTCGTCGCACCAGGACCGCTGGTCGCCATGCACACGCCGACCCGGCCGCTGGCAGCCGCGTAGCCCTCGGCAGCGTGCCCGGCCCCCTGCTCGTGCCGAACGAGGATGTGCCGAACCTGCGGGGAGTCCATCAGCGGGTCGTACAGCGGCAGGATCGCGCCGCCCGGGATGCCGAAGACGTCGGTGACGCCCACGGCCTCCAGCGCGTGCACCAGGCTCTGCGCGCCGGTGGTCTTCTCACCCATCAGTGTTCGTCCCTTGCGTCGTGGTCCCAATGAAAAACCCTCCGACCCAAAACGGGTGACGGAGGGCGGCGCGCTGGTCGACGGAAGCGTCAGCCGGCGCGCTCAAGAACTACGAGAATCTGTGCCACGTGCGGGAGCGTACTCCCTCGACCCGGCCCCGTCACCTCCAGGTGACCAGCATCACGCCACCACACGTAGTCCGGGGCTCGCTGCGCTCACTCCTCGGTCAGTCGCAGGCTGACGGCTCCCTACCTCCGGGGCTCGCTGCGCTCACTCCTCGGTCAGTCGCAGGCTGACGGCTCCCTACCTCCGGGGCTCGCTGCGCTCACTCCTCGGTCAGTCGCAGGCTGACGGCTCCCTACCTCCGGGGCTCGCTGCGCTCACTCCTCGGTCAGTCGCAGACCGCACCCCGCGACGCCGACCCGACCAACCGGGCGTACTTGTGCAGGACCCCGCGGGTGTACCGCGGCGGCAGCGGCGCGAAGGTCTCCCGACGGCGGGCCAGCTCGTCCTCATCGACCAGCAGGTCCAGGGTGCGCCCGGGGATGTCGATCCGGATCGTGTCGCCCGTCCGCACCAGGGCGATCGGGCCGCCGTCGACGGCCTCCGGGGCGACGTGACCAACGCACAGGCCGGTCGTGCCGCCGGAGAAGCGGCCATCCGTGATGAGCATGACGTCCTTGCCCAGGCCCGCACCCTTGATGGCACCGGTGATCATCAGCATCTCGCGCATGCCGGGGCCACCCTTGGGCCCCTCATAGCGGATGACGACGACATCGCCTTTGGTGATCGTGCCGTCCTCCAGCGCCGCCATGGCCGCCTGCTCGCGCTCGAACACCCGGGCCGTGCCCTCGAACACCTCGACGGGCACGCCGGCGCTCTTGACCACAGCGCCCTCCGGGCACAGCGACCCGGACAGGATCGTGATGCCCCCGGTGGGAGCGATCGCGTCGCGCGAGGCGCGCAGGATCACCCCGTCGGGGTCCGGCGGGGCGATCTTCTCCAGGTTCTCGGCGACGGTCTTGCCGGTCACCGTCAGGCAGTCCCCGTTCAGCAAGCCGGCGTCCAGCAGCGCACGCATGATCACCGGCACGCCGCCCACGCGGTCGACATCGCTCATGACGTACCGGCCGAACGGCTTGACGTCGGCCAGCAGCGGCACCTTCGCCCCGATGCGGTGGAAGTCCTCCATCTCCAGGTCGACGTCGGCCTCGTGCGCCAGCGCGAGCAGGTGGAGCACAGCGTTGGTGGACCCGCCGAAGGCCATGACGATCGCGATCGCGTTCTCCAGCGATGCGCGGGTGATGATGTCGCGGGCCGTGATGCCCTGGCGGATCAGCTCGACGACAGCCTCGCCCGACTTGCGCGCGAACCCGTCACGGCGACGGTCCACGGCTGGGGGCGCGGCCGACCCGGGCAGCGACATCCCCATCGCCTCAGCGGCGCTGGCCATCGTGTTGGCGGTGTACATGCCGCCGCACGCGCCCTCCCCCGGACAGATCGCCCGCTCGATCGTGTCGACGTCGGCGCGCGACATCAGTCCGCGAGCACACGCACCGACCGCCTCGAACGCGTCGATGATCGTGACGTCCTTCTCCGTGCCGTCGGACAGGGTGACGTGCCCCGGCAGGATCGAGCCCGCGTAGACGAACACCGACGCGACATCCAGCCGCGCGGCAGCCATGAGCATGCCCGGCAGCGACTTGTCGCATCCCGCGAACGTCACCATGCCGTCGAGGCGCTCCCCCTGCATGACGGCCTCGACCGAGTCGGCGATGATCTCGCGCGACACGAGCGAGAAGTGCATCCCCTCGTGCCCCATCGAGATGCCGTCGGACACCGAGATCGTCCCGAACTGCAGCGGGAACCCACCGCCGGCGTGCACCCCCTCCTTCGCCGCGACCGCGAGCCGCGCGAGCGAGAGGTTGCAGGGAGTGATCTCGTTCCAGCTCGACGCGATGCCGATCTGCGGCTTGGGGAAGTCCTCGTCCGTCATGCCGACCGCGCGCAGCATCCCGCGCGCCGCGGCGCGCTCCAGACCGTCCGTCACCTCAGAGCTGCGCGGCTTCATGTTCGTCATGATCCGCAGCCTACGGCGGCCCGCTCACGCAGATCTCGGGCCGTCCGCCGACACCGCATCGCTGCCGGCGACGCCTAGCCCTTGTTGGCGCAGGGCCACACGTCCTGCGTCGCGATCACGCCCTTGTACGCAGTGTCGAAACCGCCGAGGGCCTTGACCGTCGGGGCGAACCGAGCCAGCGGCACGGAGACCTTCTTCTTGGCGTTCGGGAAGCCGGGCATCCGCACGCGGTTGACCGTGACGTTGATCGTCACTGTCGTCGCGGTCGTGCCGGCCCAGCAGGCGCTCGCCTTCTTGCCCGCGATCTGCTGCGCGCGGGTCAACGTCGTGCCGGCCCGGTGGCCGCGGACCTGGGTCGTGATCAGCGGCAGCGCATCGATGGCGACCGGCTTGGCCGTCTGGATCGAGAAGTACATGCCCGTCGTGTTCGCGATCGGCACGGACAACGTGACGACACCGTCCGTCACCTTCGCTTCTGCGGACTGGTACGGCGTCGTCCGGTCGTCCACGAACTGGTTCGCCTGGATCACGCAGCCCTCGCAGCCGCGGACGTTCATCGTGATCGTCGTCGTCGGACCGGGCGTCGCCGACGGTGCGGCTGTCGGGACTGGCGCCGCCATCGCGGTGGCGGGCACGGCCAGGGCCAGCGCGGCCGTGACCGTGGTCGACGCGACGATGCGCAGGGCTCGCGACATGGGGTCTCCTCAGATTCCGGCCCGGGCGGCCCGTTGGGGTGAACCTACGACGACGGACGGCTCGCCGCCGGGATACGCGCCGCGATGTCGACGAAACGCGGGGCGCCGAGACCAGTCGCCTGGTCGAAGCCGCGGGTCGCCACGCAGCAGGGCGTCTGCGGGTTCGTCTGGTTGTTGGAACCGGCGATGTCGTAGAAGCCCGTGCCCCGGGATCCGAGGTCGTACAGCCACGGGTTGACGAAGCCGAGCGGCGGCCGGCCGGCCGCCCGCTCACGCGCCGCCATCAGCGCGAAGTTCGCCGCGACGAACGGCGTCGAGGCGCTCGTCCCGCCGATCGGCACGATCGTGGCGCCCCCGCTCGCCGTCGGGACGGCAAGCGGCCAGCCGACGAGGTCGGACGCGTGCGCGACGAGGTCGGGCACGATCCGGCGGTCCGCCGGCGTCGCGCTCGGCTGGTACCACGGCCGGGCACCGAGCGCCGGTCCGCCGCCCGCCCCGCCGGAGTTCGGACCGAACCACGGGGAGTTGTTCCACACCTGCTCGGCGGCGCGGCGGTTGTCCGAGGTCAACGAGATCAACGTGCCACCCACGGCGGTCACCCACCGTGAGCTCGACGGCCACGAGACCTCCTGCGCGGTCGCTCTGGCGTCCGCCCGCGTGCAGCCGGCCGCGCCGGCGTCGCCGCTGGCGACGAAGACGCTCGTGCCGACGAGGGCGGCGGAGGCCAGCAGGTCCTCAGCGAGCGAGAACGCTCCGAGGGCACCAAGTGACGCGTCGGACGCGCCGGTGATCGCCAGGCACTCGCCGTACGAGACGCTCAGGACGTCGGGCGAGGAGGTCCCCCGGCCATCGACGTTCAGGGCCGTTGCCAGGCCGTTGACCATTGCCTCGACCATGTTGGCCGGCTGCGGGGTCTCGACGATGCGCACCGAGCTCGCCCCGGTGAGGATCGGCGCGACCACCTGGAGGTCGAGCAGGCTCTCGTCCTCAGAGTCCACGCCGAGCACGGGCAGGCGACCTTGGACGCCGTCCGCGGCGACGGTCTCGATCCGCGGCGCCCGGTAGCCGAAGCAGCTCGCCGCGTACGTGACGAGGTCGGGCGAGTACGCCTGGCCGAGGGACAGAACCGTCAGTCGCGTGCCCCGGCCAGTCATGCCGTCCGCGCGCAGGGCAGCGGTCCCATAGGCCGTGTGGAGCTGGTCCGGGGTGTACGTGTTCACGAGCTGCTCGGGCGTCAGGCACGACGCCCCCGGCGTGCCGGTCGCGGTCGGCAGCGGTTGCAGAGGCGACGGAGCGGGCGTCAACGGCTCAGCCGGAACAACCGGGGCCGGGGTGTCGGGCGGTGCCGCGAGCGACTGGCTCGGGATCACCTCGCGCACCAGTCCTCGCAGGGCCTTCGGGACGTGTGGCAGCTGGCGTCGGCTTGGGTCGAGGAGGTCCAGGAGCGGCAGGATCGTGGCACCCGTGCCCGCCCCGACGACCACGAGCGGGCTGCCGAGCTGGGTGGCCCAGGTCGAAGCCGAACCGGTGAGGCGCGTGAACAGGCGCGAGTCGTCGACCTTCGAGGTGAGCCCGATCGTCCGAGCCGCGCGGCTCAGAGCGGCCACCTGGCGGTCGCTCGGCCCGAAGTCGCGGCCAACGTCGCGCAGCGTCCTGAACGACCGGTACGACGCGCTGCCCGGCGTCGAGGCGGCCCGCGCGGCCGCCGCGATCGCGGCGGAGTCGCGAGGCAGGCCGGCGTAGAGCGTCACGGAGGTACCGCCGGGGACCGCGGCGACGTCGACGCCGTCCGCCTGCAGCACCGCGATGACCTCGTCGAGCGGTGGCACGGCGTCGGCCGTGGGCACGGCAGCAGACGCCGGCAGTGCGGTGCCCGCGACGAGCACGCAGGACGTGGCCGCGAGCGCAACCATTCGACGACGGACAGACCTGTTGGAACTCAACGCTCGCCCCCAAGCGACTTCGGCGTTCCCGTCCTCCCCAGGACGGCCGGTGCCCCTCGCACCTTTTCTCCCCCGCTTTCGACCCTAGCGACCGACCGCGACGATGTGCAGAGGGGTCCGGCCGGTGATCCACAGGGCGAGCTGGTCGGCCACGAGACGTCGCGCACGGGGTTCGAACGCGCTCGTGTTCCCGCCGACGTGCGGGCTGATCAGGACGCCGGGGCACGCCCAGAGCGGGTGCTCGGCCGGCAGTGGCTCGGGGTCGGTGACGTCGAGCGCCGCCCGCAGCCGGCCGCGGCCGACCTCGGCGACGAGGGCGTCGGTGTCGACCACCGGACCGCGCGCAACGTTGACGAGCAGGGCGCCGTTGCGCATCGTGGCGAGGAAGCGCGCGTCGGCGAGGTGGTTCGTCGAGGCGTCCAGCGGGACGGCGAGCACCACGACGTCGGCGTGCGGGAGCAAGGACGGCAGGTCGTGGGCCGCTCGCACACCGGCACGTTCGCTGCGGCCGACGAGCACGACGTTCGTCTCGAAGGCGGCCAGCCGCGCCGCGATGGCGCGTCCGACACCGCCCGCGCCGATCACCAGCACCGACCGGTCAGCCAGGGACTCCCGACGAGTCGGCTGCCACGCGTGCGCGGGCATCGCGCGGGCGAAGTCGTCGAGCCCGCGCAGGGACGCGAGCATCAAGGCGACCGCGAGCTCGGCGGTGCTCGCATCGTGGACGCCCGCGGCGTTGCACAACGTGACGCCCGGCGGCAGGAAGGCAAGCGCGTTGTCGAAACCGGCGGTGAGCAGCTGCACGACGCGCAGCCGAGGCATCCGGCTCATCACGGCCAGCGTGTCGGCCGTGCCCATGTACGCGGGGACGTAGAACTCGACGTCGTCCAGCGGGACCTCGGTGGGCGAGACCCGGTACACCAGGCTCGGCACGTCGCTGGCCCCGGCCATCGACTCCGGCAGCAGGACGCGACGGTGCACCGCGGGACTACTCGCTGACGCCAAGGCGTTCGAGCAGCAGCATGCGGACCTTTGCGGCGTCGGCCTGTCCACGCGTCGCCTTCATGACCGCGCCCACGATCGCACCGGCGGCCTGCACCTTGCCCCCACGGATCTTCTCCGCGATGTCGGGCTGCGCGGCCAGCGCGTCGTCGATCGCAGCGAGCAGGGCCGAGTCGTCGCTGACGACCGCCAGACCTCGCTGCGCCACCACCGCGTCCGCGTCGCCCTCACCGGCGAGAACTCCGTCGAACACCTGACGGGCAAGGGTGTCGGTCAGAGTCCCGTCCGCGAGCAGCTCCTCGACCCGCCGGATGTCCGCCGGGGTGACAGGCAGGTCGGTGAGCTCGACGCCGCGATCGTTCGCGATCCGCAGGAGCTCACCGGTCCACCACTTGCGCGCAGCCGACGAGTCGACGCCGGCCGCGATGGTCGCCTCGACGAGGTCGAGCGCGCCGGCGTTGGCGAGGGTCGAGAACTCGTGGTCGCTGATCGCCCACTCCGCGCGCAGTCGTGCGCGCTTGTCCGCGGGCGCCTCCGGGAGGGTCGCTCGCAGCTCCTCGATCCACTCGGCGGCCGGGGCCACCGGCACGAGGTCGGGCTCGGGGAAATAGCGGTAGTCCTCGGCCTGCTCCTTGGACCGTCCCGAGGTCGAGCGCCCGGTGTCCTCGTGGAAGTGCCGGGTCTCCTGCACGACGCGGCCGCCGCTGCGCAGGACGGCCGCCTGGCGTTCGATCTCCGAGTGCACGGCACGTTCGACCGAGCGCAACGAGTTGACGTTCTTGGTCTCGCTGCGCGTCCCCCACGGCTCGCCGGGGCGGGAGAGGGACACGTTGACGTCGCAGCGCAGCGACCCCTCCTCCATCCGAACGTCGGACACGCCGAGGGCGCGCATGAGGTCGCGGAGCTCGGTCACGTAGGCGCGCGCCACCAGCGGAGCGAGTGCTCCGGCACCCACGACAGGCTTCGTGACGATCTCGATGAGCGGGATGCCGGCGCGGTTGTAGTCGACCAGGGAGTGGTCCGCGCCGTGGATCCGGCCCGTGGCCCCGCCGGCGTGCGTGAGCTTGCCGGTGTCCTCCTCCATGTGGACCCGCTCGATCTCGACCCGGAACACCCGAGGACCGTCGTCGGTGTCGACGGTCACGTCGAGCCACCCGTCGACGCACAGCGGCTCGTCGTACTGGCTGACCTGGTAGTCCTTCGGCATGTCCGGGTAGAAGTAGTTCTTCCGGGCGAACCGGCACCACGGGACGATCGAGCAGTGCAGTGCCAGGCCCATGCGGATCGTCGACTCCACGGCGGCGCGGTTCACCACCGGCAGGGAGCCGGGCAGACCCAGGCACACCGGGCACACATGGGTGTTCGGCTCGGCGCCGAACGTCGTCGAGCACGAGCAGAACATCTTCGATGCCGTGCCGAGCTCGACGTGGGTCTCCAGGCCGATCACCGGGTCGAACTCAGCCACCGCGTCGTCGTAGGCGACGATCTCGTCCGTCGTCGTCATAGCGCCGGTGCCTCCTCGACGAGCAGGTGCCCCCATCGGTCCACGAGCGCAGCCTCGACCGCGGCCCCGACGAGGTAGAGACGGTCGTCGGCCATCGCCGGAGCGATGATCTGCAGTCCCACCGGCAGCCCGTCCTCTGGGGCCAGGCCGATGGGCAGTGACATCGCGGCATTGCCGGCAAGGTTGACCGGGATCGTCGCGATGTCGTTGAGGTACATCGCCAGCGGGTCATCGACCTTGTCGCCGATGCGGAACGCCGTCGTCGGCGTCGTCGGCGAGACGAGGACGTCGACCTTCTCGAACGCGGCGGCGAAGTCCCGGGTGATGAGGGTGCGGACCTTCTGCGCCTGGCCGTAGTAGGCGTCGTAGTAGCCGCTCGACAACGCGTAGGTGCCGATCATGATGCGCCGCTTGACCTCGGCGCCGAAACCGGCCTCGCGCGTGGCCGCCATGACCTCCTCGACGGACCGGCTGCCGTCGTCACCGACACGCAGCCCGTAGCGCATGCCGTCGAAGCGGGCCAAGTTGCTCGAGGCCTCCGACGGCAGGATCAGGTAGTAAGCGCCGAGCGCGTACTCGAAGTGCGGGCAGCTGACCTCGACCACCTCGGCACCGAGCTCGGACAGCAGCGCGACGGCCTCGTCGAACCGCTGGGACACCCCGGCCTGGAAGCCCTCGCCCCGTAGCTCGCGCACGAGGCCGACCCGCAGACCGCGGATGTCGCCGCGGCGAGCGGCGCCGACGACGTCGGGTACGGCGGCGTCGATGGAGGTGGAGTCACGGGGGTCGTGGCCGGCGATCGCCGCGTGCAGCAGGGCGGTGTCCAGCACGTTCCGCGCGCACGGGCCGGCCTGGTCCAGGCTGGACGCCAAGGCGATCAGGCCGTAGCGCGAGACGCCGCCGTAGGTCGGCTTGACGCCGACGGTCCCGGTGACGGCGGCCGGCTGACGGATCGAGCCGCCGGTGTCCGTGCCGATGGCCAGGGGTGCCTCGAAGGCCGCGAGGGCCGCCGCCGACCCGCCGCCGGACCCGCCGGGGATCCGGTCGAGGTCCCAGGGGTTGCGGGTGGGGCCGTAGGCCGAGTGCTCGGTGGACGAGCCCATCGCGAACTCGTCCATGTTGGTCTTGCCCAGGATGACGACGTCGGCGGCGCGCAGCCGCTCTACCACCGTCGCGTCGTACGGCGGGCGCCAGCCCTCCAGCACGCGTGAGCCGGCGGTCGTCGGGACTCCTCGCATCGTGAGCACGTCCTTGAGCGCGAGCGGCACGCCGGCTAGGGGGCCGAGCGGCTCTCCCGCCGCGCGCTTGGCGTCGACCGCGTCGGCCGCCGCGAGCGCGTCGGCGCCGAGCACCTCGAGGAAGGCGTGAACACGTTCGTCGACGGCAGCGATGCGCTCCAGGTGCGCCTGCGTCACCTCGTGCGCGGACACCTCGCCAGCCGCTACCGCGCCGGCGAGCGTCGATGCGCTCTGGCGGACGAGGTCCGCGTCCATCTCGGCCACGGCTACTCCTCGTCCAGGATGCGCGGGACGCGGAACCGGTCGTCCTCCCAGGCCGGCGCCCCGGCCGCGACGACGTCGCGGTCGAGCCCCGGACGGGCGACGTCGTCGCGGTAGACGTTCTCGACCGGGATCGGGTGCGACATCGGCGGGATGTCGTCGGCGGCGACCTCGGACACGCGTGCGACCGAGGCCAAGATGACGTCGAGCTGCCCGGCGTAGTGGTCCAGCTCGTCGTCGGACAGGCGCAGTCGCGCCAGGCGGGCGAGGTGCTCGACCTCGCCGCGGGTGATCGCCGTCATGCGTCGATCCTAGGCGGGTGTCCGGGTCACGCGGTCGGGGCGTACGGGGCGCCGTGACCGGGCACGACGAGCGCCGGCTCGAGCGCGAGGATGCGCTCCCGGGACCGCAGGAGCATGGCCATGTCCGGGGAGTACGGGTCCTCCGCCGGGCCGCCCTCGAACCACCAGGCATGCGTGCACACGACAAGGCCGTCATCGGTCCGCACAAGGGTCGAGATGTCCTCGACGGTGTGCCCGGGCGTCCGGATGAGGGTGATCGCCTCGGACAGCTGCCGGCCTTCCGCGTCGACGTCGGTCCACAGGTCGCCGCGGTAGGTCGCCGCGAAGTCGTGGAAGCGGGCGGCCGGGAACAGCGCCGCGTTCAAGGTGTGGTCCAGGTGCTGGTGGCTGAACACGACGTCGGTGATCTCCTCGGGGTCGACCCCGAGCTCGGCCAGCGGCCGCAGGATCTCGTCCCGGGAGCGCACCAACCCCGGGTCGACGATCACGCGGACCGGGCCGTCGGCCGCGTAGACGACCGTGGAGCCGACGTGCGTGCCGCCGCCCTCCTCGTCACCGACATACCCGGCGTGCAGGACGTGCATCGATGCGGTCACGGCGTCTCCTCCAGGCGGTGTTCGAGCGCGGCGTCGAGCCCGCCCGTCAGGAGGGCCGCGAAGCCCTCCGGCCCGACGACCGGCACACCGATCGACTCGGCCTTCGTGCGCTTACTGCTCGTGCGGCCACCGTCATCGCCTTGGACGAGGAGGTCGGTGGCCTTGGAGACCGAGCCGGCGACCTTGGCCCCCAGAGCCGCGGCCGACTGCGCTGCACCGTCGCGGGTGAAGCCGGGCAGCGAGCCGGTGATGACGACCGTGAGCCCGGCGAGCGGCTGCGGGCCGGACTCCACTGCCTCGTCGGCGAGGCGGACGCCGCCCCGTCGCCACTTCTCGACGACCTCGCGATGCCAGTCCTCGGCGAACCACTCGTGCACCGCCTGGGCGATCACCGGGCCGACGCCATCGACCGCCGCCAGGTCCTCGACGCTCGCGCCGGCCACCGCGTCGAGGGTCGTGAAGGCGCGGGCGAGGTCCGTCGCCGTCGGCGCCCCGACGTGCCGGATCGACAGCGCGACGATGACCCGCCACAGCGGTCGGTCGCGGGCAGCATCGATGCTCGCCAGCATGACCTTGGCGTTCTCCGACAGCTGCGGTCCGTCCTCCCCCTTGCCCGCGTCGCGGGTGAAGAACGGGCTACGTAGGAGGTCGTCGGGCTGTAGCAGGAACAGGTCTCCCTCGTCGGCGACGAGACCGGAGTCCAGCAGGGCGATGGCCGCCTTGTAGCCGAGCCCCTCGATGTCCAGCGCCTGCCGCGACGCGACATGGAACAGCCGCTCGCGCAGCTGGGCGGGGCACGACCGGGTGTTCGGGCACCGGATGTCCTTGTCGCCCTCCTTCTCCGGCCGCAGCGGCGTACCGCACTCCGGGCAGCGGGTGGGCATGACGAACGGCCGCTCGGACCCCGTGCGCTCCTCGACGACCGGGCCGAGCACCTCGGGGATGACGTCGCCTGCCTTGCGCAGGAAGACCACGTCGCCGATCAGGACGCCCTTGCGCTCGACCTCGTGCGCGTTGTGCAACGTCGCCATCGAGACCGTCGAGCCGGCGACCCGGACCGGCTCCATCACCGCGTACGGGGTCACCCGCCCGGTCCGACCCACGTTCACCGGGATGTCCAGCAGCCGCGTGCGGACGACCTCCGGTGGGTACTTGTACGCGATCGCCCACCGCGGAGCTCGGGATGTCTCGCCCAGCTCGCGCTGCAGCGCGATGTCATCGACCTTGACGACGACGCCGTCGATCTCGTGCTCGACGTCGTGCCGATGTTCCCCGTAGTAGGCGATGAACTCGCGCACGCCGTCGGCCGTGGCGTGCACCCGGGCACGCTCGCTGACCGGCAGTCCGAGGTCCGACAGGACCGCGTACCCCTCGCTCTGCCGGTCGATGACGACCCCGTCGACCGCGCCGATGCCGTGGACCGTCAGGCGCAGGCCCGCCAGGCGGGCCCGCGCGCGAGCCAGCTCGGCCTCCATCCGGGCGATCTTCGCCACCCCGCGGTCGCCGGTGGACGACGCCCGGGCGGCCGACAGCTCAGCCTCGCGCCGGTCGACCCGCTGGCGCAGGGAACCCGCCGCCGTGTTCCGCGGGTTCGCGAACGCGGGCAGGCCGAGATCCTGCTGCTCGGCATTGATCTGCTCGAAGTCCGCGACGGGGAAGAAGATCTCCCCGCGCACCTCGATCAGCGGCGGGACCGGCCGGCCCGACACGGACGCCAGTCGCTGCGGGACGTCGGGGATGTACCGCGCGTTGAAGGTCACGTCCTCGCCGACCCGGCCGTCCCCTCGCGTGGCGAGAGTGCGCAGCCGACCGTCGACATAGACGGCGTCGACTGCCAGCCCGTCGATCTTCAGCTCGCACAGCAGGTCCGGCACCTGGCCGAGCCCGGACTCGACGCGTTCAAGCCAGGACTGCAGCTCCTCGACGCTGAATGCGTTGTCCAGGGAGTACAGCCGCTGCAGGTGCTCGACCGGCTCGAACATCTCCGAGCGCTGACCGCCCACGGTCTGGGTCGGCGACTCCCCGCTGACGAGCTCGGGGTGACGCTGCTCGAGCGCGACCAGCTCGGCGAACAGGACGTCGTACTCGGCGTCGGACAACCGGGGCGCGTCAGCCTGGTAGTACTCCATCCGCGCGGCATTGACGGAATCGACGAGCTCGGCCCACCGCGACCGTGCCGCCTCGAGCCCCCGGGGGGCGCCACCGTCCGACATGGGTCCATCGTGCCGCAGGGGTCCGACGTGCGCGCCTATCTGTGCCTGGTTGACTGGACCGATGACCGCGGAGGAGCTGGACCGCGGCAGCGGGGACCCAGGCGACCTGGGCCGCGACGACGACGTCGTCGACCTCGCCCAGGACCGCCCGCACTGGCTGCGGAACACCGTCCTGTTCGTGTCCGGTCAGACGGTCTCGCTGTTCGGCTCGAGCCTCGTGCAGTTCGCGATCATGTGGTACCTCACGCTGGAGACCCGGTCCGGCGTCGTGCTGATGCTGGCGACGGTGTTCGGTTTCGGCCCGCAGGCGATCGTGTCCGTGTTCGGCGGCGTCTGGGCAGACCGTTACAACCGCAAGCTGCTCGTGATCGGTGCGGACGCGACGATCGCCTTCACCACGCTGGTCCTCGCGATCTTGCTGTGGCAGGGCGTCGACGGCCTGTGGCCGGTCTACCTGACGCTGGCCATCCGATCGGCCGGAGCCGGGATCCAGACGCCTGCGGTCGGTTCGCTCCTCCCCCAGATCGTGCCGACGGGACGGCTCATCCGGGTCAACGGGATCAACATGAGCCTGCAGTCCGGGCTCACGCTCGTGGCACCAGCGGCCGCCGCAGCCCTGTTCGCGGCGTTCGGGCTGCAGGCCGTGCTGTTCGTCGACGTCGTCACGGCGGTCATCGGGATCTCCCTGGTCGCGGTCATCCCCGTGCCCACCTTGCTGTCCGCCGCCGAGCGCGGGGGCTACCTCGACGACCTGCGCGACGGATGGCGGTACATCCGGTCGCACGCGGTCGTCCGCCGGGCGCTGGTGTTCTTCGCCGCCGTCTTCTTCCTGTGCGCCCCACCCGGGTACCTCACGCCGCTCATGGTGGTGCGGACGTTCGGCGACGAGGTCTGGCGGCTGACCGCGACCGAGCTCGCGTTCGGGCTCGGCATGCTCGTCGGCGGGGCCGCGGTCGCGGCGTGGGGCGGTCTGCGGGACCGGATGCGCACGCTCGTGATCACCGCGTTCACGTTCGGTGGCCTGTCGATCGGCCTCGGCCTGTGCGGCGAGATCCTCGCGCTCCCCGGCTCATTCTGGCCGTTCCTGCTGGTGATGGGGCTGTTCGGGATCGGCGTCGCCGCCTTCATGACGGCGACGACGACTTTGTTCCAGGAGCAGGTCGAGCCGCAGATGCAGGGCCGAGTGTTCGGCGTCCAGGGAATCGTCCTCGCGCTGGCGATGCCGGTCGGCATGCTCGTGTTCGGCCCGATGGCCGACGCGATCTCGGTCGAGTGGGTGCTCGTCATCAGCGGAGCCCTGATGCTCGTGGTGACGCTCGCGGCGAGCTGGCACGCGCCGCGCGCCTTCGCCCCGTCAGGTCCTACGTCCGACCCTGCTCCGGCGACGTAAGGCCCTCGGCGTCGTCCCGCAGGACGCGGCCGACCGCACGACATGCCGCGAGCGCGGTGCGCGCCCAGTCCGGCGAGGCACCTGCGAGGCCGCACGTCGGCGTCACCGCGACCTGCGCGAGCCAGCGGTCCTCGGTGAGGCCGAGGCGGCGCAGCAGGTCACGCAGCGGCGCGCTAGCCGCGCTGTCACCGAGCGGCCCGGTCCCGACGGACGGCACCGTCCCCGCGAGCAACGCGATGCCGGCCTCTAGCGCCGTCCCGAGCTCGGTGTCGATGTGCGTATCGGCCGCAGCAGCGAGGTCGACCCCGACGGCCTGCGCTCCGGCGTCGCACAGCAGCGACACCGGCGGGCGCGAGGCGCAGCAGTGCACGACCGCGACGGCCCCCGCCTGCGCGATGGCGGACAGCACCCGCGCCAGCACCTGACCGGCGGTCTGCGGGTCGACCGCCGAATAGGACGACAGACCGCTGGCCGTGCCGATCGACCCGTCGAGCACGGCGCGCAGCCCCGGCTCGTCGACCTGGACCACCACGGCCGACGCCCCGGGCAGCCGGCGGCGCACGTCAGCGACCTGCGTCACCGCCGCGACCGCCAGCGCGTCGGCGAGGTCGCGGATGGCCCCGGGATCCCGAAGCACACGCTCGCCACCGGGCAGCTCGACAGCAGCGGCGAGGGTCCACGGTCCGGCGACCTGCACCTTGACCGGCCCGCGGTAGTCGACCGCCTGCTCCTCCAGCGCGTCGAGGTCCTCACCGAGCCAGGAGGCAGCCCGGCGCATCTGCCGCCCCATGCCGCCGGCGATCCGCCAGCTTGTCGGCGTCGTCTCGAGACCGAGGTCGATCGCCACCTTCGCGAGCATCGCGCCCGTGCGCCCGACCATGTCGGCGCCGGGCCCGCGAGCCGGCAGCTCGGCGACGTGCACCAGCTCGGGCAGCTCGCCGGCGACGATCCGGGCCGCCTCGACGGACGACGTGCCGGGCAGCGACCCCACCCCGGTCGCGGCGCACGGCGCCCACGGCGTCGTCATGCCACCGGCACCCGTCGGCTCGTGCGTTCGACCGTTGCCGAGCCGACGACCCTCGTCCCGTCGTACAGGACGACGGCCTGACCGGCCGCGAGGCCGCGGACGGGCTGGTCCAGCTCGACGACGAGCTCCTCCCCATCCATGCGCGCCAGTCCTGCCTGGGGCGCATGGTGCGCTCGGATCTGCGCGAGCACGGCGACCGCGTCGGGACCTACCGGTGTCGCGGTCCAGGTCGGCCGACGGCCCACGATGCGGTCGACGTCGAGCAGGTCGGCCGGCCCGACGACGACGGTCGCCGTCGCCACGTCGATCTCGACGACGTAGCGCGGTGCGCCGTCGGCCGCCGGGCGGCGCAGGTCCAGGCCGCGTCGCTGCCCGATCGTGTAGCCGTGCACGCCGGCGTGCCGGCCGACCACCTCACCGGACACGGCGTCCACGACGTCACCCCCGACCGCCACGATGCGCGCGCCGAGGAACGCGCGGGTGTCGCCGTCACCGACGAAGCACAGGTCGGTGCTATCGGGCTTGTGCGCGACCGCGAGCCCGCGGGCATCTGCCTCGCGTCGGACCTCGTCCTTGTGCGAGGCCCCCAGCGGGAAGGCGGCGTGGGCGAGCTGGGCCGGGGTCAGGACGCCCAGGACGTAGGACTGGTCCTTCTCCGGGTCGACGGCGCGATGGAGCTCGACTCCGCTGGCGGTCGGGACGAGACGTGCGTAGTGCCCGGTCGCTACCACATCCGCCCCGACGGCGATCGCCCGATCGAGGACCGCGGAGAACTTGATCGTCTCGTTGCAGCGCAGGCATGGGTTCGGGGTGCGGCCCGCGGCGTACTCGGCGACGAAGTCGTCGATGACGTCGGTCGCGAAGCGCTCGGACAAGTCCCACACGTAGAAGGGGATGCCGAGCATGTCGGCGACGCGTCGGGCGTCACGAGCGTCGTCGATCGTGCAGCAGCCCCGCGCCCGACCCGACGACGACGACCGCGCGAGCGCGAGGTGGATCCCGGTGACGTCGTGGCCGGCATCGACCATCCGCGCCGCGGCCACCGCGGAGTCGACGCCGCCGGACAGGGCGGCGACCACCCGCACGTCAGGCCGTCCGGACGATCATGCCGGCACGCCGCGCTCGCGCGACGGCAGCCGGCAGTGCGGCGACCACCGCATCGACGTCGGCCGAGGTCGAGCTCTCGCCGAGCGAGAACCGCAGGGAGGACCGCGCCCAGCCGAGACCGGCGCCCATCGCCAACAGGACGTGGCTGGGCTCCGGGACACCGGCCGTGCAGGCGGAGCCGGTCGAGCAGTCGATGCCGGCCGCGTCGAGCAGCATGAGCAGCAGGTCGCCCTCACACCCGGGGAACGACACGTGGACGTTTCCGGGAAGCCGCTCGCGCGGGCCGGTCCCGAGGTCCCCGTTGAGGACCGCGTCGGGAACCACGGCGAGGATGCCGCGCTCGAGCTCGTCGCGCAGCGTGAGGAGGTGCGCGGCACGAGCCGCCTGGCCACGTACGGCGTGCTCGACCGCGACGGCGAAGCCGGCTGCGGCGGGCGCGTCGAACGTGCCCGAGCGGACCTCCCGCTCCTGGCCGCCGCCGTGCAGGACTGGTACGAGGGCGAGCCTCGGGTCGACGACGAGCGCGCCGATCCCGTGCGGCCCGCCGATCTTGTGTCCGGTGATCGTCGCCGCATCGATGGTCGCCAGGTCGACCGGAACCTGCCCGAGCGCCTGGACCGCGTCGGTGTGGAACGGCACGCCAGCTGCGCGGCACAGGTCGGCGATCTCGTGCACCGGTTGAACCGTGCCGACCTCGTTGTTGGCCCACATGACGGAGCAGATCGCCGCAGGTCCGCCGGCGAGCTCGTGCGCGAGCCGCTCGACGTCGACGCGGCCGAGCGCGTCGACCGGCACCTGGGCGACCTCGGCTCCCTCGTGCTCCGCGAGCCATGCGCTCGGGTCGAGAACCGCGTGGTGCTCGATGGCCGAGATGAGCACGCGCGTCGCGCCGGACGACGCACGCCGCGCCCAGAAGATCCCCTTGATGGCGAGGTTGTCGGCCTCGGTCCCGCCGCCGGTGAAGACGACGGCGCTCGGGCGCACGCCGAGGAGGCCGGCGATCTGCTCACGCGACTCTTCGACCACCCGACGCGCGCGTCGGCCGGACGCATGCAGGGACGACGGGTTCCCGACGTGCTCGGACTCGGTGATCCACGCCTCACGCGCGGCCGCCAGCATCGGCGCCGTCGCCGCGTGGTCGAGGTACGCCCGCGAGGTCACGAGACGTGATCGTACGGGTGCCGGTGCGAGCCCCCTACGCCTTGCGGGTGGTGACCTGGTCGGTGAGCTGGGGGATGACGGTGAACAGGTCGCCGATGACGGCGTAGTCGGCGAGCTCCAGGATGGGGGCTTCGGGGTCCTTGTTGACCGCGACGATGGTCTTGGAGGTCTGCATCCCGGCGCGGTGCTGGATCGCGCCGGAGATCCCGGCGGCGACGTACAGCTGCGGGGAGACGGTCTTGCCGGTCTGCCCGACCTGGTACTGGTGGGGGTACCAGCCGGCGTCGGTCGCGGCGCGGCTGGCGCCGACGGCGGCGCCCAGGGCGTCGGCCAGGGCCTCGATGACGGCGAAGCCTTCCGCGGAGCCGACCCCGCGGCCGCCGGAGACGACGATCGCGGCCTCGGTCAGGTCCGGGCGGCCACCCTTGGCCGCGACCGTCCGACCGGTCACCCGCGCCTTCGTCGCCGCCTCGTCCAGCGACACACTCACGTCGACCCGAGCCGGTGTCGTCGGCGCGGCCACCGGGGCCACGGCGTTGCCGCGGACCGTGAAGATCGGCGTACCGGTCGTGACCGACGAGTGGACGACGGTGGACCCGCCGAACACCGACTGCGTCGCGACGACGCCGCCGTCGGCGGCCTCCAGACCGACCGCGTCGGTGATCAGCCCCGAGCCGGTCTTGACCGCCAGCCGGGCGGCGACCTCCTTGCCATCGGCCGTCGAGGCGATCAGCACCGCGACCGGGGAGCGGCCCGCGACCTGGTCCGCCAGCACCACCGCGACCGGCGCGACCGGATGAGCCACCAGCTCCGGGTCGGCCGCGACGACGACCGCGCTCGCCCCGAACTCGCCCAGCACCGCGACCGCCGCATCGTCGGGGACGGAGCCCACCCACACGGCGACGGGATCACCCAGCGACCGAGCCGCCGTCAGCAGCTCGGTGGTCACCTTCTTGACCGTGCCGTCGGCCTGCTCGACCAGGACCAGGACCTCACCCATCACGCACTCCCTTGGATTCCCACACGCACTCCGACGCCTCGGACCAGGCGCCGCCAACGACTGATCAGATGAACTTCTGCTCGGCGAGGAACTCCGCCAGCTTCGTGCCGCCGTCACCCTCGTCGGTCACCCGCACCCCCGCCGCCTTCGGCGGGCGCGCCGCGAAGTCGACGACGGTGCTGCTAGCGGCGGCCAGCCCGACCGCGGACGCGTCGACCCCAAGATCGGCTACCGACAACGTGTCCACCGGCTTCTTCTTCGCCGCCATGATCCCCTTGAACGACGGGTACCGCGGCTCGTTGATCTTCTCCACCACGCTCACGACCGCCGGCAGCGCCGCGGTCACGGTGTCGAACCCGGTCTCGGACACCCGCTCGACCGTGACGGCACCGTCGGCCACGTCGACCTTCTGCGCGAACGTCGCCTGGCCCCAGCCCAACCGCTCCGCCACCATCGCCGGCACCACGCTCATCCGCGCGTCCGTCGACTCCGACCCGAACACCACCAGGTCAAAACCGCGTGACCCCAGAACCGACGCCAGCACCAGGCCCGTCGCGACCGAGTCCGACCCGTGCAAGGCGTCGTCCAGCACATGCACGCCGGCGTCGGCGCCCATGCTCAGCGCCTTGCGGACGGTCTCCGCCGCCCGCGCCGGACCCATCGACACGACCGTGACCTCACCACCGTGCGCCTCCACCAGCCGCAACGCCTCCTCGACCGCGTACTCGTCGAGCTCGTTCATCACCCCGTCCGCCGACTCCCGATCCAACGTCGAGTCACCCGGCGACAACGCCTTCTCCGCCCAGGTGTCCGGGACCTGCTTCACACACACCGCGATCTTCACGCGAGATCCCTTCCGGCCCGTACCTGCTTGATGACTGATCCGTGGGCGGTTCAGCGCCCGGTGAACTCCGGCGTCGCCTTCGCGACGAACGCCGCCATGCCCGTCTTCTGGTCGTCCGTCGCGAACAGCGCCGCGAACCGGACGCGCTCGATGTCCAGCCCGGTCGCGAGGTCCACGTCGAGGCCGTGGTCGATCGCCTCCTTGGCGGCGCGCAGGGCGAGCGGCGGACCCGCGGCGAGGCGGCGTGCGAGGTCGGTCGCCACCTCCTGCGAGGTGCCGGCGTCGACCACACGGTTCACGAGCCCGATCGACAACGCCTCGGCGGTGTCGACCATCCGACCCGTGAGGATGAGGTCCTTGGCCCGGGCGACGCCGACCAACCGTGGGAGGCGCTGCGTGCCACCGGCGCCGGGAATGATGCCGAGCAGGATCTCGGGCTGGCCGAGCTTCGTGCCCTCGCCGGCGATGCGCAGGTCGCAGCACAAAGCCAGCTCGCAGCCACCGCCGAGCGCGTAGCCCTCGACGGCGGCGATCGTCGGCTGTGGGATGCGCGCGACGGACGTGAAGCAGTCCTGTAGCGCCGCCGAGACCGCGAGCATCTCCTGGTAGGACAGGTCGGCCATCTCCTTGATGTCCGCCCCGGCGGCGAAGACCTTCGGGCCACCGGTCAGGACGACCGCGCCGACGTCGTCCCGCATCGACACGTCGAGGGCGGCGTCGCGAATCTCGCGCTGGACCTGCAGCGACAGGGCGTTCATCGGCGGACGGGTCAACGTGATCGTCGCTACGCGGTCGGTAACCTCGACCGACACGAAGTCCGCCATCAGCGCCTGCCTTCCTGCTTGCTCCGTCGTCCCGCGAGCGAGCGTAGCGGCGGGACGGGACGGCCTCCCACCGGACCGTCAGGACGCGTTGGGCCCCCTTGTACGGTGTGCCGCGTGACAGGCCACGGATCCTCCGGCTGGGACCCGCTGGGCGTCACCCCCGACGGCCAGGGCGGCGCGAACGTCGCGCTCTGGGCACAGGGGGCGAGCGCCGTCGAGCTGTGCGTCTTCGACGACGACGGCCGCGAGGAGCGGGTGGCTCTCGCCGAGCGCACCTTCAACGTGTTCCACCGCCACCTTCCCGAGCTGAGACCAGGAACGCGGTACGGCTTCCGCGTGAGCGGCGACTGGAACCCGGCGATCGGCCACCGCTGGAACCCCAGCAAGCTGCTGCTCGACCCGTACGCCAAGGCGATCGACGGTGACCTCCGCCTCGATGCGGCCATCTTCGGCCATGTCGCGCACGACGACCTGCGGATGAGCGTCACGGACTCCGCCCCGTTCGTGCCGCGCAGCGTTGTCGTCGACGACCCGTTCGACTGGGGGGACGACCGCCGACCAGGCACCGCCTGGGGCGACACGGTCATCTACGAGACCCACGTGCGCGGACTCACCCGCCGGCACCCGTCCGTCCCGGAGCACGAGCGCGGCACGTACGCCGGGCTGACGCATCCCGCGGTGCTCGAGCACCTCACCACGCTCGGCGTCACCGCGATCGAGCTCCTGCCGGTGCATCACTTCGTCAACGAGACGCACCTGCTCGCCGACAGCCTGACGAACTACTGGGGCTACAACTCCATCGGCTATTTCGCGCCCCATGCCGCGTACTCCTCGACCGGATCCCTCGGCGGCCAGGTGTCGGAGTTCAAGCGGATGGTCAAGGCGATGCACGCCGTCGGCCTCGAGGTCATCCTCGACGTCGTCTACAACCACACGGCCGAAGGCAACCAGCTCGGCCCGACGCTGTCCTTCCGCGGGATCGACAACGACGACTACTACCACCTGCAGGCCGGCGGTCGGTTCTACGCGGACTACACCGGCTGCGGGAACACCCTCGACGTGTCGAAGCCGCACGTCCTGCAGCTCGTCATGGACTCCCTTCGCTATTGGGTCGAGGAGATGCACGTCGACGGCTTCCGGTTCGACCTCGCCTCCGCGTTGGCTCGCTCGTTCCACGACATCGACATGCTCGGCAACTTCATGACGACCATCCAGCAGGATCCGGTCCTGCGGCGGGTAAAGCTCATCGCCGAGCCATGGGACGTCGGTCCGGGCGGGTACCAGGTCGGCGAGTTCCCCCCGCTGTGGACTGAGTGGAACGACAAGTACCGCGACTGCGTGCGTGACTTCTGGCGTGGGGTCGGCGGTATCGGGGAGCTTGGCTGGCGCCTGTCCGGCTCGGCGGACCTCTACGCCTCCGAGGGTCGCCGGCCGTTCGCCTCGATCAACTTCGTCACCGCGCACGACGGGTTCACGATGCGCGACCTGGTCTCCTACGACCACAAGCACAACGAGGCGAACCTCGAGGGCAACCGGGACGGCACCGACAACAACCGATCGGCCAACTACGGCGTCGAGGGCGAGACCGACGACCCCGAGATCGTGGCGGTCCGCCGCCAGCAGCTACGCAACCTGCTGACGACGTTGCTCGTGTCGACCGGCGTGCCGATGATCAACGGGGGGGATGAGTTCGGACGGACCCAGCAGGGCAACAACAACGCCTACTGCCAGGACAACGAGATCTCCTGGTACGACTGGACGTGGGAGCCCTGGCAGTCCGACCTGAAGGTGTTCGCGAGCGCGGTGCTCGCCCTGCGCTCGAAGCACAGCGCCTTCCGGCAGCGCTTCTTCTTCGATGGGGTGCCCCTGACCGACGGCGGCCCCAAGGACCTCGCGTGGATCGGCCTGGACGGCCACGAGCTGACCGACGCCGACTGGCATGCGGATACGCACACGGTGGGCATGTACCTCGCCGGAGAGGCGCACGAGGCCCAGGTCGAAGGGGACCCGATCACGCGTGACGCGTCGTTCCTCGTCGTCCTGCACGCCGGGACCGAGCCGGTCGATCTCACGCTCCCCGGCCAGCCGTTCGGCACGTCCTACCGCGTGGTCGTCGACTCCGCGACAGGTCAGGCGCACGAGTCGGACGACGAGCATCCCGCCGGCTCGGTCCTCGCCATCGCCGCTCGATCGTCCGTGGTGCTGCGCGCGACCGCCTGACGCACCAACCTCGCGCCGGGCGTGTCCTCGCCCAACCCCGTCGTGCTCGCCCCGGCGACGGTCCCCCGCACTACGCTCGACGCATGGCGGCTAAGGGGCGGAGCACGCGTCAGCCTTCGCCGTCGGCCCCCGGCCACTCGGTCGTCGCCGGCCCGTGGACGCCACCCGCGCTGCCCCCGGCGGCCCAGCTCGCCGGCCGCTTCCCGATCACCGACGTGAGCCCGGTCGTCCTCGGGGGGCGCCGACCGGCAGCAGCGGCAGTCGGCGAGGCCGTGCCCGTCCGCGCGACCGCGTTCCGTGAGGGCCACGACAGCCTGGGGATGACAGCGGTGCTCCGGCGCCCGGACGGCACCGAGGCCGAGCGGGTGCGGATGACCCCCGGGCCGTCCTGGAGCGACGACTGGGAAGCGCACGTGCGCCCCGACGCCGTCGGCGACTGGACCTTCACCCTGGAGGCGTGGGGCAGCCCGTGGGACACCTGGGTGCACCGCGCCACGATCAAGATCCCGGCCGGGGTCGACGTCGACCTCGAGCTCGCCGAAGGCGCGCTGCTGCTCGAACGCGCCGCAGCGGCGGTTCCCGCGCACGCGCCGACGCTCCGAGCGGCAGCACGCCTGCTCACCGACACCTCGCTCCCAGTGGCTGTCCGGCTCGCGGCGGGCACCGACCCCGACGTCTCCGAGGTCATGCACCACGAGCCGCTGCGCGACGGCGTCACGGTGAGCGGGCCGTGGCCGCTGCGCGTCCAACGCCGGCGAGCGCTGGTCGGATCGTGGTACGAGTTCTTCCCCCGAAGCGAAGGGGCGACCCTGGATCCGCCACGGTCCGGGACGCTCGTGACGGCCGCCGACCGGCTGCCCGCCGTGGCTGACATGGGCTTCGACGTCGTCTACCTGCCGCCCGTGCACCCGATCGGGCAGGTGAACCGAAAGGGACCGAACAACACGCTCACGCCCGGCCCCCACGACCCGGGGTCGCCGTGGGCGATCGGGTCCGCCCATGGCGGCCACGACGCCATCCACCCCGACCTCGGCACGATCACGGACTTCGACGCGTTCGTCGCGCGTGCCGCCGACCTCGGGCTCGAGGTCGCGCTCGACCTCGCCCTGCAGGCGGCCCCCGATCATCCGTGGGTCACTTCGAACCCGGAGTGGTTCACGACCCGCGCGGACGGCACGATCGCGTACGCCGAGAACCCACCGAAGAAGTACCAGGACATCTACCCCCTGAACTTCGACAACGATCCCGAGGGCCTGTACGCCGAGGTCGAGCGGGTCGTCCGGTTCTGGATGGGGCACGGGGTCCGGATCTTCCGTGTCGACAACCCGCATACGAAGCCGCTGTGGGTGTGGGACCGCCTGACGTCGAGCATCTTCGAGACCGACCCCGACGTGCTGTTCCTCGCGGAGGCGTTCACCCGGCCGCCGATGATGCGCGCCCTCGCCGAGGTCGGCTTCCAGCAGAGCTACACCTACTTCACGTGGCGCAACGTGCGGGACGAGATCGTCGAGTACGCCAGCGAGCTGGCCGGGCCGGCCGCTGCCTACATGCGGCCCAACTTCTTCGTCAACACCCCGGACATCCTGTCGGAGTACCTCCAGGGCTGCGGGCCGGCGGGATTCGCGATCCGCGCCACACTCGCGGCGACCCTGTCCCCGACGTACGGCGTTTACAGCGGCTTCGAGCTGTTCGAGCACGTCGCGGTCCGCCCCGGGAGCGAGGAGTACCTCGACTCCGAGAAGTACCAGTACCGGCCGCGTGACTGGGAGGTCGCACGCAAGCAGGGGCGCACGCTTGCGCCGTACCTGACCGAGCTCAACACGATGCGCCACGAGCATCCGGCGCTGCAGGACCTGCGTTCGCTGCGGTTCCACGGGGTCGACGGCAGCGGCGAGATCGTCGCCTACTCCAAGGCCGACGGCGACGACCTCGTCCTCGTCGTGTGCACGCTCGACCCTGCCGCCGAGCGGGAGGCCACCGTGTGGTGGGACCTCGAGGCTCTCGGCCTGCCCGAGCGGTTCGTCGCTCACGACCTCGTCACCGGTGCCACGTGGACCTGGGGACGGCGCACCTTCGTCCGGCTGCGACCGTGGGAGCACGTCGCCCACGTCGTCACCGTCTCGCGCACCCGCCTGCAGTGACCCCGCTCGACGCCCTCCGGAGAGTGCCATGACACCCGAGTCCACGCCCGCTACATCGGCCCACGACGCGCCGATCGAGGTGTCGGTGCTCGACCTCGACCGCCTCGTCGACGGCTGGCACCACGACCCGCACTCGATCCTCGGCCCCCATGCGGACGCTCGCAACGTGACGGTGCGGGTACTGCGGCCGGGCGCGGAGGCCGTCACCGTCGTGACCCCTACCGACCAGATCCCGTTGGAGCACGAGCACCGCGGCGTCTGGGTGGGCGTCGTGCCCGGCCCCGCCACCCCGGACTATTCCGTCGACGTCACGTACGGGGGGCGGGTCGTGCCCTCCGACGACCCGTACCGGTTCCTGCCCACGCTTGGCGACATCGACCTGCACCTCATCGGCGAGGGTCGGCACGAGCAGCTCTGGCAGGTCCTCGGCGCACACGTCCGGTCGTACGAGACCGGCCTCGGCCTCGTCAGCGGCGTCTCGTTCGCCGTGTGGGCGCCGAACGCCCAGGGCGTCCGGGTCATCGGCGACTTCAACTTCTGGGACGGCACGGCCCACCCGATGCGCTCGCTGGGCGCGACCGGGATCTGGGAGCTGTACGTGCCCAACATCGGCGACGGCACCGTCTACAAGTTCGCGATCCTCGGGCGCGACGGGGTCTGGCGGGAGAAGGCGGACCCGTTCGCCTTCGCGACCGAGCTCCCGCCCGCGACCGGCTCTGTCGTGTTCACCTCGTCGTTCGGGTGGACCGACGACGCGTGGCTCGACGAGCGCGCGCGCATGGACCAGCACCGCCGGCCGCTGTCGATCTACGAGGTGCACCTGGGGTCGTGGCGCGCGGGCCTGGACTACCGCGAGCTCGCCGTCGAGCTCACCGAGTACGTGCGCGATGCCGGTTTCACGCACGTCGAGCTGCTGCCCGTGGCCGAGCACCCGTACGCGCCGTCCTGGGGGTACCAGGTCAGCTCGTACTTCGCGCCGACGTCGCGCTTCGGCTCGCCCGACGACTTCCGCCACCTCGTCGACACCCTGCACGAGGCCGGGATCGGCGTCCTCGTCGACTGGGTGCCGGCGCACTTCCCGAAGGACGAGTGGGCCCTCGGGCGGTTCGACGGCACGTCGCTTTACGAGCACCCCGACCCGCGTCGCGGCGAGCACCCGGACTGGGGCACGTACATCTTCGACTTCGGCCGCACCGAGGTCCGCAACTTCCTGGTCGCGAACGCGCTGTTCTGGCTCGAGGAGCTCCATGTCGACGGCCTCCGTGTCGATGCCGTCGCGTCGATGCTGTACCTGGACTACTCGCGCAAGGACGGCGAGTGGGCGCCCAACCAGTACGGGGGTCGGGAGAACCTCGACGCCGTCGCGTTCCTGCAGGAGACCAACGCGACCGTCTACAAGCGTGTCCCCGGCGTGATGATGATCGCTGAGGAGTCGACGGCGTGGCCCGGCGTCACACGGCCGACGTTCCTGGGCGGCCTCGGGTTCGGCTACAAGTGGAACATGGGGTGGATGCACGACTCGCTCGAGTACATGTCGCACGAGGCGATCCACCGCCAGTACCACCACAACGAGATGACGTTCTCGATGGTCTACGCGTACAGCGAGCACTTCGTGCTGCCGATCTCGCACGACGAGGTCGTCCACGGCAAGGGGTCGCTGGTCGGCCGGATGCCCGGCGACCGCTGGCAGGAGCTCGCGAACCTGCGCGCCTACCTCGGGTTCATGTGGGCGCACCCGGGCAAGAAGCTGCTGTTCATGGGCTGCGAGCTTGCCCAGTCCGGCGAGTGGTCCAGCGAGCGCAGCCTGGACTGGTGGCTCCTGCAGTTCCCTGAGCATGCGGGTGTCCTCCAGACCGTCACGGACCTGAACCGGCTCTACCGTGCGACGCCCGCCTTGTGGCAGCGCGACGACGACCCGGGCGGCTTCGAATGGATCGACGCCAACGACTCCGTGTCCAATGCGTTCAGCTGGCTGCGTCGAGACGACGAGGGGGGCGTGGTCGCCGTCGTGGCGAACCTGTCGCCCGTGCCGCGGGAGGGCTATCGGCTGGGCCTGCCCGTCGAGGGAACCTGGACCGAGGTGCTCAACACGGACGCCGTCGAGTACGGCGGCTCGGGCCTGGGGAACCTCGGGGCGATCCACGCCGAGCCGATCTCCTGGCACGGCCGGCCCGCCTCAGCGCAGCTGATCCTGCCGCCGCTGTCGACCTCGATCTTCCGCTTCGACCCGCCGGCGTAGCTCCCGCTCCCCCTCTCCTTCCGCGAGCGGGGAGTTGTCGGGCAGTTTCGGCCGTGAAACTGCCCGACGTCTCACCGTTCGCGGGGCGGGTACCCCGCGACGAACGTCCGCGGGCAACGTCCACAACGCGGGCCTGCGTACCGTCGACGGCCGCGGTGCGGTCCGACAGTGCCGTCATGACCCCTCGTGGACCCGTCCCCGCCGCATCGCCCGGCTCCTCGGCCTTCGTCGTCTCCGCGAACGGAGGCGGCGGCCTCACATCCGACCAGGTGCGTTCGGCCGCGCTGGTGGCGCCGACTCGTGGGGTGCGCATCGGGCGCAAATTCGACCCCGCCGGGGCCGCGGCACAGATCGCCCTGCTGGCCTCCGGTCCGGAGGCTGTGCTCACCGACGTGTCCGGTGCGAAGGTCTGGGAGCTCCCTCTGCCCGCCTGGATCGAATGGGCGAACCCGCCCCGTCCCACCTCGGTGTCGATCCGGCAGACCTCGACGCGACCGCAGCGTGCCGGAGTCCGGGGCCGACGGGTCGATCTGCCGGACGAACACGTCACAGAGCACCTCGGGCTGACCGTCACCACGCCGGCCCGTACCTGGCTCGACTGCGCTGGCCTCATGCCGCTCGAGCACGTGGTCGCGATGGGAGACGCCGTGCTCCGGCGCGGTCTGGCCACCTCCGACGAGCTTCGACACCTGGTGTACTGGGCTCACGGGAGACGCGGCGTCAGGACAGCCCGCATCGCGCTGCCCATCCTCGACCCGCGTGCGCAGTCCCCCGGCGAGTCCTGGACGCGCTGCCACCTCGTCGTGGGCAAGATCCCACCGCCGCGGTGCAACGTCGACATCCACGACCGCGGCGAGTGGATCGCGCGCGGCGACATGGTGTGGCCGGAACGAATGGTCGTCGTCGAGTACGACGGCGGCCATCACCTCGATGAGTCGCAGCGTCGCCACGACGCCACCCGACGCAACCTGCTGACCCGGGCCGGGTGGATCGTCATCGTCGTCACGGTGGACCAGTTGGCGAAACCGTGGCTGCTGGTCAACAACGTCCGTGCGGGACTCGACTCCCGAACCCCTCGCGAGCGGGGAGTAGTCGGGCAGTTCGGGCGTGAAACTGCCCGACAAGTCCCCGTTCGCGAAGAGCGCGGGCGGCGGGAGGGTCGATCGGTCAGAAGAGCGCGGCGGCGAGGGCGCGGCGTGCCGGTGGCACGGCCGGGTCGTCGCCGGCCAGCAGGAAGTAGTCCAGAACCCGGGCACGAGCATCGTCTCGCTCGTCGGCGGCCGATGCCCGGACGGCGTCGATCCCCCAGGCCAGGGCAGCAGCCCACTCCCCCACGAGGGCGGCTGCGTCGGCGGCGGCAAGCAGCGAGGCCCGATCGCCCGCCACGGGCTCGCCCACAGCCGTCGTGGACTCGCTTCGGCGGTAGAGCCGGACCAGAGCCAGGCCGGCCTCCGCGTCGGCGTCACCCGGGGTGGAGGCCAGGACCGCGCGGTACGCCCGCTCGGCGGCGTCCCAGTCCCCCTCCTCGATCGCAGTGAACGCCGGCTCGAACCTTGGATCGAGCGCCTCCTCGACCTCCGCCGTCGAATCGCCGACGACCTCCGCGGCCTCGGCCGGGACGTCGCCGAGGCGTCCGGCGACGCCCTGCTCGGCGGCCACGCGCAGCAGCTCGTCGATGATCTGCCGGACCTGAGCCTCCGGGTACGCGCCTTGGAAGAGCGGGACCGGCTGGCCCGCGATGACCGCAAAGACGGCCGGGATCGACTGCACGGCGAACGCGGCCGCGATCTGCTGCTCGGCGTCGACGTCGACCTTCGCGAGGACCCAACGGCCACCGGACTCGGCCGCGAGCTTCTCCAGGATCGGCGACAGCTGCTTGCACGGCTCGCACCAGGTCGCCCACAGGTCGATGACGACCGGGACCTGCCGCGAGCGGTCGACGACCTCTGCCTGGAACGTCTCTGCCGTGACGTCGATCACGACTCCGGCCGGGGCGTTCGCGAGCGCCTGCTCCGCCCGGGCCTGGTTCTGCTTCGCGGTCGCCAGCGCGCCGAGGTCGACGGCGCCGCGCGCCGAGAACGGGGTCGATGCCATGGCGCCATTCTTCCGCATGGGTCGGGGGCCGCCGCTCGACCGGTCCCCGACCCGTCAGCGGATGAGCCCCCGGTTGCGGAGGGTCCGCTGACGCAACGGGGAGAAGATGAGGCGCTCGATCAGGATGCCGACGGCCATGATCATCGCGATGGCACCGAGGATCAGTGCCATGTTCCCGAGGGAACGGCCCGTGTCGAGCATCTGTCCCAGCCCTGGGCCGAGAGCCGGCGAGACCGCGATGAGCTCGGCGGCCATGAGCGAGCGCCAGGAGAACGCCCAGCCCTGCTCGAGCCCGGCTAGATACCCCGGCCAGGCGGCGGGCAGCACGATGCGCCACGTCCGCCCGAAGCCCTTCGCTCCCATCACCTGTCCGGCGCGCAGGTAGATCGGCGGGATCTGGTCCATGCCGGCGAGCAGGCCGTTGATGATGGACGGGACAGCGCCGAGCAGGACGACGGTGAAGATCGTCGCGTCTGACAACCCGAACCAGATGATGGCGGCCGGCACCCACGCAACGGACGGCAGCTGCTGCAGACCGGTGACGATGGGTCCGAAGATCGCCCGCAGCCACGGGTAGAAGCCGAGGGCGAGGCCGATCGGGGTCGCGATCGCGATCGAGAACAAGAAGCCCTGTGCGGCGCGCCGGATGCTGTTGAAGACCGACTGCCACAACAGGTCCTGCGCCGCCTGCTGGGAGAGCGCATCCCAGACCTGGCCTGGGCCGGGCAGCACGTAGTCGGGCTGGAGCTTCAGGGCGAACGCGATCTGCCAGATCGCGACGATGACAGCGATCGCGATGAGCGGTGACAGGAGCCTCGCGAAGTAGGACTTCGCGCTGGCCTTCTGCCCGCCGCCCGTCTCGAGGTTGTCCAGCCCGGACTCGAGCCGCTTGAGGTCGGTGGGCGTCGTCTGGTCGACGCTGCTGTCAGCCGGCATGACGGACGATCTCCTTACGCAGCTCGTCAGTGATCTCGCTGGCCAGGGTGGCCACGTCCGGGGAGTCCAGGCGCCACGCCTCGTGGCGACCGATCTTCCACTCGCGGATGATCCGTCCTGGGCGGGAGGACATCAGCAGAACGCGCTCGCTGAGGCGCACGGCCTCGCGGACGTTGTGCGTGACGAACAGCACCGCCAGGCCGGTCTCCTGCCAGATGCGCGTCAGCTCCTCGTGGAGCAGGTCGCGCGTGATGGCGTCGAGGGCAGCGAACGGCTCATCCATCAGCAGGATCGAACGGCCCAGGGCGAGCGACCGCGCGATCGCGACGCGCTGGCGCATGCCGCCGGACAGCTCGTGCGGCCGCTGGTCGTATGCCCGCTCGAGGTGGACCAGCGCGAGCAGGTCGCGCGCCCGGTCCTTCCGCTCCGCGCGGGCGACACCCGAGAACGTGAGCGCCAACTCGACGTTCTTGCCCGCCGTGAGCCACGGCATCAGCGCCGCCTCCTGGAACATGAACGACGGACGCCCGATCGTCTCGACGACACCGGACGTCTGCTTGTCGAGACCGCTGACGATGTTCAGCAGAGTCGACTTCCCGCACCCGGACGCGCCGACGAGGGACACGAACTCGCCCGGCTGCACGTCCAAGGTCAGGTCGTCGATGATGATCGGCCCGCTGGACGTGAACTGCTTGACCACGTTCTGCAGGCGGATCGCCGGACGATCGCCGGCGACGACAGCGGACGTCGGGGGGGCGTCGCTGGCGACTGACATGTCATCTCCTCGGTGCCGTTTCACCCCGGCGGACGGGGCGGGCCATCAGGCCAGGACTATTCCATACTTTCCAGGTCGGATTAGATCATATTGTGGAGCGACCCGCCACGCGCCTCGCCAGGACGGGCCTGCGCGGGGCCAACGGAGGGCCAACGCACAACCCGACATGGCGCGGCCCGGTCGCCCGACTGAATGTGCTCGGCGGGCGACCGGGCCGCGCGGTGCGGTGGGACTACTGGCGGCCGAGACCGTTAGCCGAGACCTGCTTGGCCTTGGCGGCCGCGAGGGTCTGATTCAGCAGCCGCAGGTCGTAGATGCCGGAGAGCTTGTTGGCACCGAGGGTCAGCAGGCCCGCGTTGACGGCGTCGTCCGCACTCTTCGCCAGCGTCGCCGGGAGCGGGTTCCAGGTGAACTGGAGGTTGCCCCACGCCCGGTTGATCACCGGGTCGGCGAGCCGCGCACCGGTCCACTTCTGGATCTGCGTCTGCACGACGTCCTTGGCCTTGTCGACGTTGTTGGCGATGTACTTGATGGCGCTGTTGTTCGCCTGGATGACCGACCGCACCGTGCCCGGGTACTTGTTCAAGAACGCCTGGGATGAGATCAGGTTGGTGGTGACGAACTGGCCGTTCGGCCACAGCGTCTTCTCGTCGACGAGCACCTTGGCACCGGCCTCGAGCACGAGCCGCGAGGACCACGGCTCGGGCAGCCAGGCGCCGTCGATGTCGCCCTTCTTGAACAGTGCCAGGGTCGTTGCGTTGTCCGTCGGCGTGACGGTCACGTCTCCGGCACCGGTCGTCGAGGTCTTCAGGCCGTTGTCCTTCAGCCATGAGCGGAGCGCGACGTCCTGCGTGTTTCCGAGCTGCGGCGTCGCGATCTTCTTGCCCTTGAGGTCGGCGACCGAGCTGATGCCCGGCTTGACGACGAGCTGGGCGCCGCCGGAGGTGACGCCCGACACGACGCGCAGGAGCGTGCCGCCGGTCGAGGTGTACCCCGAGACGGTCGGGTTCGGGCCGATGTACGTGACGTCGATCGCGCCACCCTTCATTGCCTCGATCGCCGCCGGACCGGCGTTGAACGCGACGTACTCGACCTTCGTGCCGTCCTTGCCCAAGAACGTCTCGAACAGCCGGAGCTGCTGAGCGACAAGAGCAGGAGCATGCGTGACGTTGGCGAAGAAGCCGATCCGCACCACGGGCGCGGTCGGCAGCTTCGGCAACGTGCCCGCCGCCGGGGCGGCGGAGGGTGCGGCGGCCTGGGCGGGGCCGGCGACACCGGCCGTGACGGCCAGGAGCGCCGCGCCGACTGCACCCACGAGGGCGCTGCGGCGGGTCAGACGGATGCGGGACATGCGACTTCCTTCCTGAGGGGCTGCTGCAGGTCTCGGAGCACCGGTTCCGGTGGCACGCGAGACCTGAGTCGCAGCCGTGGTCTGGAGTATTCCTACCTTATCAATAGTCTTTAGTGCAAATGTGCCACGCCGACCCTCACTGCTCGCCGAGGCCGCCAGCCGATACCGCCGCCGACCGCGAGACCCCGAGCACCTGGTTGAGCAGCCGGAGGTCATAGACACCCGAGAGCCCCGTGGTCGGCAGCGTCAGCAGGCCAGCCGAGACCGCGTCCTTGGCGCTCTTCGCCAGCGTCGCCGGCAGCGGGTCCCACGTGAACCGAAGGTTGCGCAGCGCCCGCGCGATCACCGACGTCGGCAACGGGCTGCCGGCCCATTTCTGGATCTGCGCCTGAACGACACTCGTCGTCCGCGACGGGTTCGCGCGGATGTAGGCGATGGCACTGTTGTTCGCCTGAATGATCGATCGCACGGTGCCCGGATACGCGTTGAGGAACTTCTGCGACGAGATCAGGTTGGTCGTGACGAACTGGCCCTTGGGCCACAGCGTCCTCTCGTCGACGAGCACCTTGCCCCCGCCCTGCAGCACGAGCCGCGAAGACCACGGCTCGGGCAGCCAGGCGCCTTGGATGTCACCGCGGCGGAAGAGCGACAACGACGTCGCGTTGTCCGTCGGTGCGATCGTGACGTCACCGGCGCCGGTGACCGATGTCCGCAGCCCGCGACCCGCGAGCCACGAGCGCAGGGCGACGTCCTGGGTGTTTCCGAGCTGCGGGGACGCGAGGACCTTCCCCCGCAGGTCGGTGGCCTTCGAGATCCCCGGCTTGACGATGAGCTCCGCGCCGCCGGAGGTGACGCCGGCGACAACGCGCAGGAGCGTGCCGCCGGTCGAGGCGTACCCCGACACGGTCGGGTTCGGGCCGACATAGGCGACATCGATCGCGCCGCCCTTCATCGCCTCGATCGCCGCCGGACCGGCATTGAACGCGACGTACTCGACCTTCGTCCCGTCCTTGCCCAGGAACGTCTCGAACAGCCGCAGCTGCTGAGCGACAAGAGCAGGAGCATGGGTCACGTTCGTGAAGAACCCGATGCGAACCTTCGGGGCGGTCGGCAGCTTCGGCAACGTCCCCGTAGGCACTCCCGCCGCGACCGCGGCGCCGGGAGCCGCGGCCGCCTTCCCCGGCAACGCGACCGCGAGGGCGAGGCAGAGCGCCCCAAGAGCAGCGACCAGCGCGATGGGTCGGCGGCGGGTGTGGGTCATGCGTCGCTCCTTCGTCATGCGGCCAGCTGCGTGGCCGGCTGAAACCGTGCCGGCGGCCGGGGCCGGCGTGTCGGGCGCCGCCCGGGTGGCGCCCGACGACTGTTATTCCTATATTGCCTACAGTAGAACTTGCAAATCACCCGACGAGCCCGCGCCACGCCACGAAGGAGCCCGATGAAGTCATCCGCCGTCGCCGGCTGTCCCGCGCGTCCATGAAGTCGATATCTCCCGCACGGCGGGTCGGCGGGCAGCGCCGACGGGGCACCCGCGAGAATGCAGGCATGCACGTGTCCGCCAAGGCCGACTACGGGATGCGCGCGCTCCTGGAGCTCGCCGCCGTCTACGCGGAGGACCGCACGCGCCTGGTCAAGGGTGAGACGATCGCGACCGCCCAGCAGATCCCGCTGAAGTTCCTCGAGGGCATCCTGCGACAGCTGCGTCAGTCGGGCATCGTTGCCAGCCAGCGCGGCGCCGAGGGCGGGTACCGCCTCGACCAGGACCCGGCCGAGGTCTCGATCGCCGATGTCGTCCGTGCTCTCGACGGGCCGCTCGCCGCAGTCCGTGGACAACGGCCGGAGGACCTCGACTACACGGGGGCGTCCGCGCACCTGCGCGAGGTATGGATCGCGGTCCGAGCCTCCATGCGCCAGGTCCTGGAGCAGATCAGCCTGGCCGATGTCGCCGCAGGTCACCTGCCGTCCGGGGTGACCGGCCTGCTGGACGCGCCCGGCGCGTGGCACCGGCGCTGACCGGCGCGATCATCCTGTATTGTTGACCAACATGATAGGAAATACTGTCGTTCGCACCCGGACCTCGTCCCCCGCGTCAACCCTGCGTCGCGGCGCAGCGGCGGCGACGCTCGCGCTGGCCCTCGTCGGCGGTCTCGCCGCCTGCTCCTCCGTCGAGCCGACCGGCAACGCGTCCTCCTTCGCCGACGTGAGCGGCTCAGCGGTCCCGGTGGCCGACGAGCTGACGGCGCTCTGCGCCCAGATCGTCGAGCAGAAGCTGGACTCCGAGACGGCTGTCGCCCTCGCCGAGGGCAGCGGCTACCAGTCCCGCGTCGTGACGATCGACGGCCAGCCGCAGGCGGCGACGGCCGATGCCCGCGACGACCGCATGAACTTCGAGCTGACGAACGACGTCGTCACCGGCTGCACCGTCGGCTGACGACCGCCCAGCTCAGCCGCGGCCGGCCAGCCGGCGGGCCGCCGTGAACGCATCGGTCGTCCCGGCGGCGACCTCGGCGGCAGCGACGCCGACATCGTCGGCCGGCAGCCCGCTGAGCAGGACCTGCGCCAGCGCCGCGCGCACCTCGGCCAGTGCCCGGCGATGCCGCCGTGCGGCGAGCCCTCCGCTCCCGGCGAGCCACGCGGCGTGGGCGTCAGCCGAGGCGACCAGCTCGGCTATCCCGGAACCGGTCTCAGCGACGACCCGAAGGACCGGCGGGGTCCACCCCTCACCTGACCTCAGCCCCACCGCCGCGCGCAGATCGCGAACCGTCGCATCAGCGCCCGGAAGGTCGGCCTTGTTGACGACGAGGACGTCGGCGATCTCCAGGACCCCGGCCTTCGCCGCCTGGATGCTGTCGCCCGAGCCCGGCGCCACCAGGACGAACGTCGTGTCCGCGGCCGCCGCGATCTCGACCTCGGACTGACCGACCCCGACGGTCTCGACGAGGACCACCTCGAACCCGGCGCAGTCGAGAACCCGGATCGCCTGGGGCGCTGCGGCGGAGAGCCCGCCCAGGTGGCCTCGCGAGGCCATGGACCGGACGAACACGCCGTCGTCGGTGGCGTGCGCCGACATCCGGACCCGGTCACCGAGCAGTGCCCCGCCCGAGAACGGCGAGGACGGGTCGACCGCAAGCACGGCGACGCGCTGGCCTCGCTCCCGCAGCGCCGTGACCAGCGCCGACGTCGTCGTCGACTTGCCGACCCCCGGCGACCCGGTGATGCCGATGACTGCGGCCCCGCCACCGTGCGGAGCGGCCAGGCGCATGAGCTCGGGCACCGCCGGCGACCCGTCCTCGACCAGCGACAGCAGCCGGGCGAGGTCGCGAGGCCGGCCGGCCCGCGCACCGTCAAGGAGCGCGCCGACATCCGTTCCGGTCGGATCCACCCGGGGCCGGTTCGCGGGCTACGCGGACGGGACGCGGAGCAGGAGGGCGTCGCCCTGACCGCCCCCGCCGCACAACGCCGCGGCGCCGATGCCACCGCCGCGCCGGCGCAGCTCGAGAGCGAGGGACAGGGCGATCCGCGCCCCCGACATGCCGACCGGATGCCCCAGCGCGATGGCCCCGCCGTTGACGTTGACGACGTCCTCGCCGATACCGAGGACGCGGGAGGAGACGATGCCGACGGCGGCGAAGGCCTCGTTCAGCTCGAACAGGTCGACGTCGTCGACGCCGATCCCCTCCTTCTTGCACGCGGCGAGGATCGCGTTGGCGGGCTGCTCCTGGAGGGACGCGTCCGGGCCAGCGACGACGCCGTGCGCCCCGATCTCAGCGAGCCACTCGAGCCCGAGCTCGAGCGCCTTGGCCTTGCTCATGACGACCACGGCACATGCACCGTCCGAGATCGGCGACGAGCTCCCCGCCGTGATGGTGCCGTCCTTCGCGAACGCGGGGCGCAGCGTCGCGAGCGTCTCGACGGTCGTGTCCGGCCGGATGCCTTCGTCGGCCGTGACCAGCAGCGGGTCGCCCTTGCGCTGCGGCACCGTGACCGGCGTGATCTCCTCGGCGAGGCGCTCCTTCGCCGCGGCGGCCCGCTGATGGGAGCGCGCGGCGAACGCGTCCTGCTCCTCGCGGGTGAGGTCGTAGCGGCCGTTGTGCGCCTCGGTGCTCTCCCCCATCGCGCACTGGTCAAACGCGCACGTGAGCGCGTCGTGGGCCATCGAGTCGACCACGGTCCAGTCGCCGTACTTCACGCCCGCCCGCGAACCCGGAAGCAGGTGCGGCGCGTTCGTCATCGACTCCATGCCGCCGGCGACGACGACCTCGAACTCGCCCGCCCGGATGAGCTGGTCGGCGAGCGCGATCGCATCCAGGCCGGACAGGCACACCTTGTTGATCGTAAGCGCCGGGACGTCCATGCTGATCCCGCCCGCCACAGCGGCCTGACGTGCGGTGATCTGCCCGGCACCGGCCTGGATCACGTGGCCCATGATCACGTAGTCGACCTGGTCGGGTGCGACGTGGGCGCGTTCGAGCGCGGCCCTGATCGCGACCCCGCCCAGCTCCGCAGCGCTGAACGACGTCAGCGAGCCCAGCAGCCGACCCATCGGCGTCCGCGCACCCGCGACGATCACCGACCCGTTGTCGAAAGTCATCATCACTCCAGTTCGTAGCCGCTGCGAGGCTCCCGCAGCGTCGATGCCACGATACCCACCATGACTCCACTGCTGACCCGCATAGACCACGTGGGCATCGCCGTCGCCGACCTCGACGCGGCGATCGAGTTCTACGGCCGGGCCTTCGGCCTCTCGGTCGTCCACGAGGAGGTCAACGAGCGGCAGGGCGTGCGCGAGGCGATGCTGGCTGTCGGCGACTCCGGGTCCTGCATCCAGCTCCTGGCCCCGCTGACCCCCGAGTCGACCATCGCCAAGTTCTTGGATCGCTCCGGACCGGGCATCCAGCAGGTCGCCTACGGCGTGGACGACGTCGTGGCCACCGCCGCGGCGCTGACCGCCGCTGGGGTGCGCATGCTCTACGACGAGCCGCAGGTTGGGACCGCCGGCTCGCTCGTCAACTTCTGCCACCCCAAGGACTGCGGCGGCGTGCTCGTCGAGCTGGTCCAGGCGTCGCCGGACGCGGCGCACTAGGGCGCGCGCGATGTCCATGGAGCGTGTGCGTGAGGCGGTGCTGGCGGAGGCGTCGGCGGGTGAGTTCGCGGCGTTGGAGGTGCCCGGGGCGTATCGGGCGGTGACGCTGCACAAGGACGAGGAGCAGATGTTCGCCGGCATGGCGTCGGCGGACAAGGACCCGCGGCGCTCGTTGCACGTGGAGGAGGTGCCGACGCCGGAGCTGGCGCCGGGCGAGGCGTTGATCGCGGTGATGGCGTCCTCGATCAACTACAACACGGTGTGGTCGTCCATCTTCGAGCCGGTCTCGACGTTCTCGTTCCTGGAGCGGTACGGGCGTTCGCACGCGTACGCCAAGCGCCACGACCTGCCGTACCACGTGCTCGGGTCCGACGCGGCCGGTGTCGTGCTGCGGGTGGGCGCAGGGGTTACGGCGTGGAAGCCCGGGGACCGGGTCGTGGCGCACTGCCTGAGCGTGGAGCTGGAGTCCCCGATGGGGCACAACGACACGATGCTGGACCCCGAGCAGCGGATCTGGGGGTTCGAGACGAACTTCGGCGGCCTGGCCGAGCTCGCGGTCGTGAAGTCCAACCAGCTGCTGCCCAAGCCGGCGCACCTGACGTGGGAGGAGGCCGCGAGCCCGGGCCTGGTCAACTCCACCGCCTACCGGCAGCTGGTCTCGCGCAACGGCGCCGGGATGAAGCAGGGCGACGTCGTGCTCATCTGGGGCGCCTCCGGCGGGTTGGGGTCCTATGCGACGCAGTACGCGGTCAACGGCGGCGCGATCCCGGTGTGCGTGGTGTCGTCCCCGGAGAAGGCGGACCTCGCGCGGGCGATGGGCGCGCAGTTCGTCATCGACCGCAACGCCGAGGAGTACCGGTTCTGGAAGGACGAGCACACCCAGGACCCCAAGGAGTGGCAGCGCCTGGGCAAGAAGATCCGTGAGCTGACCGGCGGCGATGACACCGACATCGTGTTCGAGCACCCCGGCCGGGAGACGTTCGGCGCGTCGGTCTACGTGGCCCGCAAGGGCGGCACCATCGTCACCTGCGCGTCCACGTCCGGGTTCATGCACGAGTACGACAACCGGTATCTGTGGATGAGCCTCAAGCGGATCATCGGCAGCCACTTCGCGAACTACCGCGAGGCGTACGAGGCCAACCGGCTGATCGCCAAGGGCATGATCCACCCCACCCTGTCCAAGACCTTCCCCCTGGACCAGGCCGGCCAGGCCGCGCTCGAGGTCCACCGCAACGCCCACCAGGGCAAGGTCGGCGTACTGGCCCTCGCACCCACCGAAGGTCTCGGCGTCACCGACTCCGACCTCCGCGAACAACACCTCCCCCAGATCAACCGCTTCCGCAACACCTGACCGGCGACGCCCGCGTGGATGGGCGCGGTCGCTTGCTTGCCCGCACGTAGCATGACCGCGTGACGCCGACGGACCCCCGCGCGACGCCGGGACCGTCCGAGGCGGTGGTCGGCGAGGCGCCGGCAGCAACGGCGGCGGACGACATCGCGGCGGCCGGCCCGTGGAACCTCGACCGGGGCCGGTCCAAGGGCGAGATGGGGTACCTCCCAGGGCTCGACGGCATCCGTGCGCTCGCCGTCATCGGGGTGCTGCTGTACCACGCCGACCTCACGTGGATCTCCGGTGGCTTCCTCGGCGTCGACGTGTTCTTCGTCCTGTCCGGGTTCCTCATCACGACGCTGATCCTCGAGGAGATGGACCGGTCGGGCGGCGTCCGCTTCTCGCGGTTCTACCTGCGCCGGGTCCGCCGCCTCGTCCCAGCGCTTGTGCTGCTGCTGGCGGTCGTCGCCGTCGCGGCGGCCTTCTTCTACCGGGACGTCGCCTCGCAGGTCCGCTCCGACACCATCGCGTCGGTCTTCTACGTGAACAACTGGAAGTACGTCGTCGACCAGGCCTCGTACTTCGAGTTCATCGGCCGACCCCCGCTGCTCAAGCACCTGTGGTCGCTGTCCGTGGAGGAGCAGTTCTACTTCGTCTGGCCGGCGGTCACGTACCTGCTCATGCGCCGGTTCGGCCGGCGAGGGGTGCGGTGGGTCGCCGTCCTGCTCGCCCTCGCCTCCACCGTCTGGATGATCCGCCTGTCGGTCTCGAACGGGTTCCCCGACTACGCGGACCCGAGCCGGGCCTACTTCGGCACGGACTCGCACGCGATGGGCCTGCTCATCGGCGCGGCGCTGGCCACCTTCTGGCGCCCGGGCAGGCTGCGCGGGGACCTGTCGATGGGCGCGCGGTCGATCATCACCGGGACTGGCATCGCCGCGCTGGCCGGCGTCGTCGCGTTCTTCCTGCTCGTCGGTGAGTTCACGCCGTGGATGTACACCCGCGGGGGCTTCCTCGCGCTGGCACTCGTCGTTGCGCTCCTCATCGCTATGGCGACCCATCCCGCGTCCCCGCTGGGTCGGTGGATGGGCTCCCAGCCGTGGCGCTACGTCGGCCAGCGCTCGTACGGGCTATACCTATGGCATTGGCCGATCTTCATGGTCACCCGCCCGAACCTCGACGTGCCGCTCGACGGCATCCCCCTGCTGCTTCTGAGGCTGGGGCTGACCTTCGGCATCTCCGAGCTCAGCTACCGCTTCGTCGAGATGCCGATCCGGCATGGCGTCATCGACCGGTGGCTCGCCACGTGGCGCGCGTCCACCGGTGTCGACCGGCGCCGCCGGACCCGCAGTGGGATCGCCGCCATCGCCTCTGCCCTCGCCGGTGTCGTCGTCGTCGGTGCCGTCCTGTCGACGGCAGCCGCCCCGTCCGCGAACGCCGGGCTCGCCCCCGACGTCGCGCAGGCGCTGGGGATCGCGAGCGGCGGACCGACGGAGGTCTCCCTCGACGACCCGGCCGACGGCCCGTCGCCGACCCCGACGCCCACACCGCGCAGCAGCGGCGCCAGCTCACCGTCCCCGTCGCCGACGTCCTCCCTCGCGCCCAACAAGAACGGCCAGGTCAGCGGGATCGGCGACTCGGTCATGCTCGGTGCCCGCGACACCCTGAAGTCCGTCATCCCCGGCACGAAGGTCGACGCCGCGGTCTCCCGCTTCCCCGGCGCCTTCATCGGCAAGCTCAAGCGGTACGTCGCGAGCGACCGGCTCGCACCCGTCGTCGTGCTGCACCCCGGGACGAACGGCACGATCCCCGAGGACATGATGCGGCAGATGCTCGACATCCTGAAGGACACACCTCGAGTCGTCGTGGTCAACGACCAGATGCCGCGCACGTGGGAGCAGCCGAACAACAAGGTCATCGCGAAGGTCGTGCCGGACTACCCCAACGCGGTGCTCGCCGACTGGAACAAGGCGTCTGCCGACCATCCGGAGTACTTCGTGTCCGACGGGATCCATCTGACGTCGAAGGGCGCGCGGGCCTACGCGCAGCTCATCAAGAAGTCTGCGGGCCTGTGACGAGGTCGACGAAGCGCACGAGCGCCGTCGTCACCGCCTCCGGATCCTCCACGTTCGCCAGATGACCGGCACCCGCGACGGTCAGCAGCGTCGCGTCCGGTGAGGTCGCCACCAGGAGATCCGCCTCGTCGGCGCTGCTGAGCGCATCCTCGTCGCCACGCACCACCAGCGTGGGCAGCGCAGCGGCGGCCAGCACGTCTCGCGAGTCGGGTCGGCGGGCCATCGCCCGCTGGTACCACGCGACGGCATCCGCATCGGCCGAGCGGACCCAGCCCCGCACATGCTCGACCACCGTCGGCCGGTCACGGAACGTCGACTCGCCCAGGAGGCCGGGCAGGACCGCCTGCTCCAGGATGCGGGAGACTGCGGCCGGCTCCGCCTCGACGGACGTCGCGATCCGCTCCCGGTTCGCCAACCCCTGCTCGCTGTCGGCCGTCCCCTTCGTGTCGCACAGGACCAGCGCCGCGACGAGCTCGGGCCGCGACCGCAGCATGGCCATCGCGACGTAGCCGCCGAGGGACACTCCCGCGAGGACGCACCGGTCCACGCCGCGCAGGCCGAGGTCCGCGACGATCGCGTCGGCGACTGCATCGAGAGATGGCTCGACCGACAGCAGAGCCGAACGGCCGAACCCGGGCAGGTCGGGCACCAGCACCCGCCGACCGGACTCCGCGAGGGCGTACGCCTGGGGCTCCCACATGCGCCCGTCGCACGGGAAGGCGTGCAGGAGCACGACCGCCGGTCCCGTGCCGACGTCGCGGACGAACAGGCTCGGCGCTTCGGTACTCACAGGTCGCTCCACCGTTCCATCGGGCCGTCCCACGTCGTCGGCAACGGTGCGCGACCGGGGGCGACCGCTCCGACGATCTCGTCGAGCACGATCTTCACGAACCGCTCCCCCACCCACAGGTGCTTGGCTTCCGGGATCCCCCGTACGTCGGCCTGTGGCAGCACGGCGAACCGCTCACGGGCCACATCCGGCTGGAGGTAGTCATCGAGCTCCGGGACCAGGCAGATCACCGGCCGACCCGCACCCGCCCACGCGGCGAGGTCAGCGTCGGTCGAGAACCGCAGCGGCGGCGACAGCAGGATCACACCGGCGACCGGATCGACGTCGCCGTGCTTGAGGATCACGTCGGTGCCGAACGACCAGCCGACCAGCCAGGGGGCCGGCAGCCCACGGCGAACCGTCTCCTCGATCGCGGCCTGGAGATCGAGACCCTCACCCTCGGCGGCGTCGAACTCGCCCCCGCTGCGGCCGGCTGCACTCGCCGTACCGCGGGTGTTGAACCGCAGGATGGCGAGGTCGGCGAGCGCCGGCAGTCGCCAGGCCATCTTCCGCAGGATGTGGCTGTCCATCATGCCGCCGTGCGTCGGCAGCGGGTGGACTGTGACGATCGTCCCCACCGGGTCGGCCGTGGCCGGCAGCGCCAGCTCCGCCACGAGGTCGAGTCCGTCGGCCGTGCGGAGCAGCAGTGCCTCGCGCCGAGCCGGCAGCACGGAGTTCGCGACGATGGGCTCGGTCATCGACCCCTCCAGGTCCGCGGGCCGCGCCGGTCGCGCGCCGTCCAGCACGGACTGTGCCAGTGCCGACGGTGCTCGGCACCCTTCGGGTCGTCCGCCTGGTACGCGACGACGTGCGGGGTGCCCGGGGCGATCGCCTGGTCGCACCCCGGGCAGCGGTACTCCTTCGTCGCCGCGGCGCCGGTGATCGTCTGGACGATCCATTCGCCGTCGGGGTGCGACTCCGACCGACGGCTGGCATAGGCCGGGCCGAGCGGGCGGGCGTCGTCATCGCGCCGACGGTTCTTGCGCGCCATCGGAGCAGGTCAGGCCGTGTGGTCGCGGAAGCCGTGGCCGGTCTTGCGGCCGAGGTACCCGGCGGTGACGAGGTGCTCGAGCCGTGGCGCGGGCGCGAAGCCGGGTTCACGGAACTCCAGGTAGAGGGTGCGCTGGATGGACAGCGAGACGTCGAGCCCGACGACGTCGAGGAGCTCGAACGGCCCCATGGGATAGCCACAGCCCTTCTTCATCGCCAGGTCGATGTCGTCTGCTGTCGCGTAGTTGGCCTCGAGCATCCGGGTGGCGTCGTTGAGGTATGGGAACAGCAGGGCGTTGACGATGAAGCCGGCGCGGTCCCCGCACCGCACGGGGTGCTTGTCCAGCGCGCGGCACAGGGCCACGGCTGTGTCGGCGGCGGCCGGGCCGGTGGCCACGGTCGAGACGACCTCGACCAGGCGCATGACCGGCGCCGGGTTGAAGAAGTGCAGGCCGACGACGTCGGCGGGCCGCGCCGTGGCGACGGCCAGGTCGATGACCGGCAGGCTGGAGGTGGTGGTCGCCAGGACCACCCCGGGCCTGCAGATGCGGTCGAGGTCCGCGAACAGCGCCCGCTTCACCTCAAGGTCCTCCACGACCGCCTCGATGACGAGGTCGACGTCGGCAAGGTCGTCCAGCGAGGTCGTGGCGTGCAGCCGTGTGAGCGCAGCGTCGCGGTCGACGGGCTCCAGGCGGCCCTTGTCGACCTGGCGACCCAGCGACGCAGCGATCGCGGCGACCGCCTGCTGCACGCGCTCCGGTGTGCGCGCCACCAGCACCGCGTCGTGCCCCGACCGCGCGAGCACCTCGGCGATGCCGGTGGCCATGGTCCCCGAGCCGACGACACCGACCCTCTTCACCAGCCGCGCGGCCGGCAGCGGGGCGTCGTCGGTGGCGATGGCGTCGATGACGACCGGAGAGCCTGGCGCCTCGTACGTGTAGAACCCGCGCCCGGACTTGCGCCCGCGCAGGCCGGCGGTGACGAGCTGCTTGAGGATCGGGCTCGGAGCGTGCAGTCGGTCACGGCCCTGCTTGTACATCGTGTCGAGGATCTCGTACGCGGTGTCCAAGCCGATCAGGTCGAGCAGCTGCAGCGGGCCCATCGGGTAGCCGCACCCCAGTCGCATCGCTGCGTCGATGTCCTCCCGCGTCGCGTAGCGAGACTCGAACAGCGCGACGGCGTGGTTGAGGTAGCCGAACAGCAGCGCGTTCGCGATGAACCCGGCCTTGTCCCCGACGACCACCGGCTGCTTGCCGAGCGACTGCGCGAAGTCGACAGCGGCGTCGACGACCTCCTGGCTCGTCACGACCGTCCGCACGACCTCGACGAACGCCTGGACCGGCGCTGGGTTGAAGAAGTGGATGCCGACGACGTTGGCCGGGCGTCCGGTCGCGACGGCGATGTCCGTCACCGACAACGACGAGGTGTTCGACGCGAGGATCGCGTGCGCCGGGGTGATCGCATCCAGCTGCGCGAACAGCGACTTCTTGACCTCCAGCTGCTCGGTGATCGCCTCCACCACGAGGTCGGCGCCGGCGAGGTCCTCCAGCGAGCCGGTGAAGGTGATCCGGTCCAGCAGCGCGGCCTGGTCCGCCTCGGCGAGCTTCCCGCGCGCCACGGCGCGACCGGTCGAGCCGACCACACGCTCCCGGCCGGCGACGAGCGCGGCCTCCCCCAGCTCGACCGCGACGACGCGGTAGCCGTTGCGGGCGATCACTTCCGCGATCCCGGCCCCCATCGTGCCCAGACCGACGATGCCCACCGTGCCGATAGCCATTCCGCTTCCCCTTCGTCGCCCCTCAACCTAGTGCGGCCTCCCGTTTGTCCCGCTTTCCGGGACCCGCGGGCAGGTGCGGGGTCGGAACGTCGCTGAGCCGCGCGCCAGTCCCGGAAAGCGGGACAAACGTCGGGGGTCAGAACAGCCGGAGGCCCGGGTCGTCGGCGCCCTTGAGCGCCTCGTAGTCCAGCACGACGCACCGGATACCGCGGTCCTCGGCCAGCACGCGCGCCTGCGGCTTGATCTCCTGGGCGGCGAACACGCCGTCGACGGGCGCGAGGAGCGGGTCACGGTTCAGCAGGTCCAGGTACCGGGTCAGCTGCTCGACACCGTCGATCTCCCCACGCCGCTTGATCTCGACCGCCACCGAACGCCCCGACCCGTCGCGGCACAGCAGGTCGACCGGCCCGATCGGCGTCGGGTACTCGCGCCGCACCAGCGCCCATCCGTCGCCGAGCACCGCGACCTGCTCCGCGAGCAGCCGCTGCAGGTGCGACTCGACACCGTCCTTGACGAGCCCCGGGTCGACGCCGAGGTCGTGCGTCGTGTCGTGGAGGACCTCGTGGACGCTGATGACGAGCCGGTCACCGGACTTGGCCTCCACCGTCCACGTCTCGACCAGGTCGCCGCCCGCTTCGTCGTCGCCACGCTCCGGTGCCGGCGCGACCCGGACCGTGCACGGCGGGCTCATCCAGTTCAGCGGCTTGTACGAACCGGCCTCGGAGTGGATGAGCACCGAGCCGTCACCCTTGACCATGATGACGCGGACCGCCTGCGGCAGGTGCGCGACAAGGCGGCCGGTGTAGTCGACCGTGCAGCGCGCCACGACGATCCTCATGGCCGCTCACCGTTCGCGCCGGACGACGTCACGCCCGAAGAATGCCACGCGAACGGAGCGATGGTCGCCGCGCCCACGGGAGCCGTGGGTGCTGATAGGTTCCGCGGGCTCGGGGATGCCCGGGCCGAAAACGGGGAGCACCGATGCGCGCACGAACCGTCCTGACCGCTGTGGGCGCAGTGGGCCTGCTGCTCGGCACCATGGCCGCCGTGGCGCCGCCCGCCGCGGCGGCCACGATCATCATCAACTGGAGCAACTACCCCGCCTACACGACCATCGACAAGGTGTCCGTCCCCGGCGTGACGTTCATCGCCGCCGACCCGTCCAAGGCGGTCGTCATCAACGACCAGCTCTGGGTCGAGGGCGTGGACGGCGTCGACCTCACGATCCGCGTGACCGACGGCACGGCGTTCAGCACGTTCTACAACGGCACCGACACCTGCCAGATCTCCGGCTACGACGTGCTCGGTCTGTCGCTTGCCGGCACGTCCGTCGACTCGTTCACCACGTTCGAGGGCCTCGAGGGCCGCTGCTCCTCTGGAACGTACGCGCGGACCCTGCCGTATGACGAGTTCAGCATCGACATCGCCACCGGGCAGAAGAACCGGCTGTCCGCTCTCGTCCTCGACGCCTACGCTCCGCCGACCGGCGACGACTCCGCGCCGGCCACGATCATCCAGGGCGTGCCGGCTCCGGCCTCGGGATCGTGCGACGCCATCGCCGACGCCACGTACTCCTACGGCGTCGCCGGCCTGACTGGCGGGTGGACGCACTCCTGGGCGCAGTGGGCCGACGACGGGCGCGGCGGCGACATCTGCACCCGGACGCTGACCTACAGCGACGCGGCCGGACGCTGGGTCGTCGCCGCCTGACATCGGGCACGAACGAGTCGCCTCGAATGCCACGGGTGGCATGATCGCGGGCATGAGTGAGCCGGCGGTCGCCGTCACCGACGTCCGCAAGCGGTACGGCGACTTCTGGGCGCTGGACGGAATCACGTTCGACATCGCGCACGGCGAGTGCTTCGCCCTCCTCGGCCCGAACGGCGCAGGGAAGACGACGGTCACTGAGATCCTCGAGGGCTACCGGGACCGCGACGCGGGCGAGGCCTCCGTGCTCGGCGTCGATCCTGCACACGCCGGGCGCGCGTGGAAGGCGCAGCTCGGCATCGTCCTGCAGTCCGATCGCGACCTCGGCGACCTGAGTGTCGACGAAGCCGTGCGGCACTTCGCCGGGTACTACTCGAACCCCCGGGACGTCGACGAGGTGATCGAGGCCGTCGGCCTGACCGCGAAGCGGTCCGCCCGCAACGAGCGTCTCTCCGGCGGCCAGCGTCGACGCCTCGACGTCGCGCTCGGCATCGTCGGACGGCCCCGGCTGCTGTTCCTCGACGAGCCCACCACCGGTTTCGACCCCGAGGCGCGTCGGGACTTCTGGACGCTCATCGATCGCCTCAAGGCCGAGGGCACGACCATCCTCCTGACGACGCACTACCTGGAGGAGGCCGAGCACCTCGCCGACCGGGTCGCTGTCGTCTCACGCGGCCGCGTCGTCGCCTGCGACACCCCGTCCCGGCTCGGTGGCCGCCAGCGCGGTCACAGCGTCGTGTCGTGGGTCGTCGACGGCGTCCCGCAGTCCGAGGTCACGGACGCGCCCACCAGGGTCGTCGCATCGCTGTCGGATCGCTTCGGCGGCGAGGTTCCAGGCCTGACCGTGACGCGGCCACGGTTGGAGGACGTCTACCTCCAGCTGGTCGGCGACGATGACGGCACCGCCGCGACGGGCGACGCCCGATGACCGCGACGCAGGTGCCCGGCCTGCCGAGCACCGCCGCCATCGGCCGGGCGCGCGTGTCCGTCGAGCTCAAGCAGTTCTTCCGGGACCGCAACTCGGCGCTGTGGAACTTCGCCTTCCCGGTGATCCTGCTCGTCATCTTCGGCTCGGTCTTCGGCGGCCAGGACATCGCCCCGGGCATCACGTTCGCCCAGTACTTCGTCGCCGGGATGATCGCATCCGGGGTGCTCTACACGTCGTTCCAGAACCTGGCGATCGCGATCCCGCTCGAGCGCGAGGACGGCACTCTCAAGCGGCTCCAGGGCACGCCGATGCCGAAGGCCGCGTACTTCGTCGGCAAGATCGGCACCGTCGTCGTGGTCTACGTCGCCCAGGTGACGATCCTCATCGCGGTCGGGGTCGTGTTCTACGGCGTGGCGATCCCATCGACCGCGATGCAGTGGTTCACGTTCTTCTGGGCCAGCGTGCTCGGCCTGGTGTCGTGCACCCTTCTGGGCATCGCGTTCTCCGTCGTGCCCCGTACCGGCCGCGGCGCTTCGGCGGTGGTCTCCCCGATCGTGCTCGTGCTGCAGTTCACCTCCGGCGTGTTCTTCGTCTTCGACCAGCTGCCCCACTGGATGCAGGTCTTCTCGTCGCTGTTCCCCCTGAAGTGGCTGGCCCAGGCGATGCGCAGCGTCTTCCTGCCGGAGTCCGCCGCCGCCATGGAGGCCAGCGGCACGTGGGAGCTGGGGATGTGTGCGCTGGTGCTCGCGATCTGGTGCGTTATCGGGCTCGTCCTCGCCGTCGTGTTCTTCCGCTGGACCCCCCGCGGCTCCGACTGAACCCGCGACGCGCCTTGGATGGTCGTTATCCGACCGGAATGTCCGGTTTTAGCGACCACTTGAGGCGCCTCGGCGGTCAGGGCAGGTCGATCCGTTCGACGTCGGCGCCCAGGCCGCGCAGGGCGGGGACCAGGCCCGCGTAGCCCCGGTCGATGTGGCCCACCCCGTAGACCGTCGTCGCCCCCTCGGCGACCAGGCCGGCGAGCACGAGCCCGGCCCCAGCGCGGATGTCCGTCGCCTCGACGGGTGCGGCGGACAGGCGCTCGCGTCCTCGGACGAGCGCGTGGTGGCCATCGGTCCGCACGTCGGCGCCGAGACGGGCCAGCTCCTGGACGAACCGGAAGCGGGCCTCGAAGAGGTTCTCGGTGACAAGCGCCGCCCCCGTCGCCACCGCGTTCAGCGCGATGAACTGCGGCTGCAGGTCCGTCGGGAACCCGGGGTACGGCAAGGTCACGACGTCGACCGCACGGGCGCGGCCAGCCATCCTCACGCGGAAGCCATCGGGCTCCGTGGTGATGTCCGCACCGGCGACCACGAGCTTCTCGAGAGCGATCGCCAGATGGTCGACATGCGCACCCCGCACGGTGACGTCGCCGCCAGTCATCACGGCAGCGACCGCCCACGTGCCGGCGACGATCCGGTCCGGGACCGTTCGATGCTCCGTGGGATGCAGCGCCGGCACACCCGAGATCTCAAGCGTCGACGTCCCGATGCCGTCGATCCGGGCGCCCATCGCCGTCAGCATCGCGCAGATGTCGACGATCTCCGGCTCCCGGGCAGCGTTGTCGATGACCGTCTCGCCGTGCGCGAGGACGGCTGCCATCAGCACCGTCTCTGTCGCGCCGACGCTTGGGAAGTCCAGCCAGATGCGCGCGCCGACGAGGCCGTCCGGCGCCTGCGCGAGCAGGTAGCCGTGCTCGCTCGTGACGTCGGCGCCCATGCGCCGCAGGCCGTCGACGTGCATGTCGAGACCGCGCGAGCCGATGTTGTCGCCTCCGGGGACGGCGACGTCGGCAGCGCCCATGCGCGCGAGGAGCGGACCGAGCACACAGATGGACGCGCGCATGCGGCGCACCAGGTCGTAGTCCGCACGATGCGAGGGGCGCGCGGGGACGTCGATCCGGACGCTGCCGTCGGCGATGTCGTGGACAACGTCGCAGCCCAGGCGGCGCAGCAGCTCAGCCATGATCTCGACGTCGAGGATGTCCGGGACGTTGGTGATCGTCGTGCAACCCTCCGCGAGGAGCGCGGCGGCCATGAGCTTGAGGACCGAGTTCTTCGCCCCGGACAGCCGGACCTCACCGACGAGGGGTGCTCCCCCTGTAACCCGCAGCACCTCCACGGCGCCATCGTACGAGCCGGCGACGGTGGCGCGTCCGACCACGGGCCGTAGGGTCGGCCCATGGTCAACCTCACCCGCATCTACACCCGCACCGGCGACGACGGCACGACCTCGCTGGGCGACATGAGCAGGACCGGCAAGAACGATCTGCGCCTGATCGCGTACGCCGACGTCGACGAGGCCAACAGCGCGATCGGCGTCGCCGTGGCGACGGGAGAGCTCGCGGACGACGTCCGGGCAACGCTCGTCCGCGTGCAGAACGACCTGTTCGACGTGGGGGCCGACCTGTGCACGCCGGTGGTCGCCGATCCCGCCCACCCGCCGTTGCGCGTCACCGACGCCTACGTGACGGCGCTCGAGGCGGACTGCGACGACTACAACGCCCGGCTGACGCCGCTGCGTTCGTTCGTCCTGCCGGGCGGGACGACGGCGTCAGCGCACCTGCACGTGGCGCGGACGGTCGTGCGGCGTGCAGAGCGCGCGACGTGGGCGGCGCTCGAGGCGCATGGCGACGAGATGAACCCGCTGACGGCGACCTACCTGAACCGACTGAGCGACCTGCTGTTCATCCTCGCGCGGCTGGCCAACGTCGGCGCAGGCGGCGATGTCCTGTGGCAGCCCGGGGCCAACCGCTAGCACCGCCGAGGCGCCTGGGATGGTCGCTATCCGGGCGAAATGTCCGATAATTACGACCATCTGAGGCGCGTAGGCGGTGGGGGCTAGCGGGTGGTGACGCCCTTGGCGATGCTGGCGGACTGGATCCGGGCCTCGGCCCGGCGGACCGCCCCGAGGCCGTCCGGATCGTCGATGTCCAGCTGCTGCGCGCGGGCCAGCGCCGCCTTGGCCCGCTCGAGGTCGATGTCCTCGGCGAGCTCAGCGATCTCGGTGATGATGTTGACGTTGTTGCCGGCCACCGAGAAGAAGCCACCATGCACGGCGACGACGAGCCGGCTGCCGTCGGTCTCCTCGATCCGCAGCGGGCTCTCCACGAGCAGCGCCAGCACCGGCTCGTGGCCGGGCAGGATGCCGATGTCGCCCTCGGGCGTCTTGGCCACCAGGGAGCGGGCCGTTCCCGACCACAGCTCCCGCTCGGCCGAGACGACCGCGACGTTGAGCACCTTCTCGTCCGCCATGACGGACTAGCCCTTCGCCAGCGAGGCGGCGTTCTTCTCGACGTCCTCGATGCCGCCGGCCATGAAGAAGGCCTGCTCGGGCAGGTGGTCGTACGTGCCCTCGCACAGCGCCCGGAACGAGGCGATGGTCTCCTCGACCGGCACGAACGAGCCCGGCTGGCCGGTGAAGGCCTCGGCGACGAACATGTTCTGCGAGAGGAAGCGCTGGATGCGGCGCGCGCGGCCGACGAGGATCTTGTCCTCCTCGGAGAGCTCGTCGATGCCGAGGATGGCGATGATGTCCTGGAGGTCCTTGTAGCGCTGCAGGATCTCCTTGACGCGGGCCGCGACGGCGTAGTGCTCGTCGCCGACGTACCGCGGGTCGAGGATGCGCGACGTCGAGTCGAGCGGGTCCACGGCCGGGTAGATGCCCAGCTCCGAGATCGGGCGGCTCAGCGTCGTCGTCGCGTCAAGGTGCGCGAAGGTCGTGGCCGGCGCCGGGTCGGTCAGGTCGTCCGCCGGCACGTAGATCGCCTGCAGCGAGGTGATCGAGTGACCGCGGGTCGACGTGATGCGCTCCTGGAGCTGGCCCATCTCGTCGGCCAGCGTCGGCTGGTAGCCGACGGCCGACGGCATGCGTCCGAGCAGGGTGGACACCTCTGAGCCGGCCTGGGTGAACCGGAAGATGTTGTCGATGAACAGCAGCACGTCCTGCTTCTGCACATCGCGGAAGTACTCGGCCATCGTCAGTGCCGCGAGCGCGACGCGCAGCCGGGTGCCCGGCGGCTCGTCCATCTGGCCGAAGACGAGCGCGGTCTTGGCGATGACGCCGGACTCGGTCATCTCCAGGAAGAGGTCGTTGCCCTCGCGGGTCCGCTCCCCCACGCCCGCGAACACCGAGACACCGCTGAAGTTCTCCGCGACGCGGTAGATCATCTCCTGGATCAGGACGGTCTTGCCGACGCCGGCGCCGCCGAACAGGCCGATCTTGCCGCCCTTGACGTACGGGGTCAGCAGGTCGATGACCTTGATTCCGGTCCAGAACACCTCGGTCTTGGACTCGAGCTGGTCGAAGGTCGGCGCCTGACGGTGGATGCTCCAGCGATCGGTGATCTCCAGGGACGACTCCGGCACGTCGAGCGGGATGCCGAGGGTGTTCCACACGTGGCCGACGGTGACGTCGCCGACGGGGACGGTGATCGAGTCACCCGTGTCGCGCACAGGCGCGCCGCGGACCAGGCCGTCGGTCGGCTGCATCGAGATCGTGCGCACCATGTTGTCGCCGATGTGCTGAGCCACCTCGAGGGTCAGCGTGCGGTTGCCGCCACCCTCCTCGCCGGAGTCGAAGCTCACGTCGACATGGAGGGCGTTGTAGAGCTCCGGCATGCCCTCGACGGGGAACTCCACGTCGACGACGGGGCCGGTGACGCGGGCTACGCGCCCGACGCCGGTCGTGGTCTCGGTCGTTGCGGTCATTGTGTTCCCTCTCCTAGCGGGCGGAGCTCAGCGCGTCGGCGCCGCCGACGATCTCGCTGATCTCCTGGGTGATCTCAGCCTGACGGGCCTGGTTGGCTTGCCGGGACAGCGTCTTGATCATCTCTTCGGCGTTGTCAGTGGCGGACTTCATGGCCCGGCGTCGGGCCGCGTGCTCCGACGCTGCCGACATCAGCAGCGCGGTGTAGACCGAGTGGTCGATGTAGCGAGGCAGCAGCGCGTCGAGAACGGTCTCGGGGTCCGGTTCGAACTCGTACAGCGGTGCGATGGTGCCGGCGGAGTCCGCACTGCGGTCGACGACCTCGTCGACCACCTCCAGCGGCAGGATCCGTCGGATCCGCGCCTCCTGGGAGACCATCGAGCGGAAGTGGGTGTAGACGACGTGGATCTCGTCGACACCGCCGTCCTCGGTCGGGGTCATGAACGCGGTCAGCAGGTCCTCGCCGATCCGGCGTGCGTCGGCGTAGGTCGGCTGGTCGGTGAAGCCGGTGTACTCGCCACCGAGCTCACGGCCGCGGAAGCGGTAGTACGAGACACCCTTGCGCCCGACGACGTAGGGCACCACGGAGATGCCCTTCTCGCGCAGGTTCGCGGCGAGCGCCTCTGCCTCCTTGATCGCGTTCGACGAGTACGCCCCAGCCAGCCCGCGGTCGGCAGTGACGATGAGCACCGCCGCCTTCGTACGGTTCTCGGCGTTGGCCATCAGCGGGTGCTTGCGCACGTCGGCGGCATCGGCGGCCGCCGCACTGATGGCCGCCGACAGGTGCGTGAGGTACGGCAGCGACGCATCGAGGCGCTGCTGCGCCTTGACGATGCGCGAGGACGCGATCAGCTCCATCGCCTTGGTGATCTTCTTGGTCGCCTGCACCGACTTGATCCGGCGCCGGAAGACCCGCAGTTGTGCACCCATGACGGCTAGCCCCGCACCGCCCGCTTGATCTGCGTGGGATCGATCTCGCTGTCCTCGACGGCCGCGACCGGCTCGTCGTTGACCAGCAGCGTGCCGGCGGCGGTCGTGAACTGCTTCTTGAACTCGCCGATCACACGCTCGAGCTCGATCACGGCGTCGTCGGAGAGATCCGTCGTGGTGCGGATCCCGTCGAAGACGCCCGGTGCCGTGCGCTCCAGGTGGTCCAGGAACTCCGCGTCGAACCGTCGGATGTCCTCAACCGGGACGTCGTCGAGCTGCCCGGTCGTGCCAGCCCAGACCGAGACGACCTCGCGCTCCATCGACTGCGGCTTGTACTGCGGCTGCTTGAGCAGCTCCACCAGGCGAGCGCCGCGCTCGAGCTGTGCCTTCGACGCCGCGTCCAGGTCCGAGCCGAAGGCGGCGAACGCCTCAAGCTCGCGGTACTGGGCGAGGTTCAGGCGCAGCCGGCCGGCGACCTTGCGCATCGCCTTCGGCTGGGCCGAGCCGCCGACGCGGGAGACCGAGATGCCGACGTTGATGGCCGGCCGGACACCGGAGTTGAACAGGTCGGACTCCAGGAAGCACTGGCCGTCGGTGATGGAGATGACGTTGGTCGGGATGTAGGCCGACACGTCGTTCGCCTTCGTCTCGATGACCGGCAGCCCGGTCATCGACCCGCCACCCATCTCGTCGGAGAGCTTCGCGCAGCGCTCCAGCAGGCGGCTGTGCAGGTAGAAGACGTCACCGGGGTAGGCCTCGCGGCCCGGCGGGCGACGCAGGAGCAGCGAGACCGCGCGGTAGGCCTCGGCCTGCTTGGACAGGTCGTCGAACACGATGAGAACGTGCTTGCCGGCGTACATCCAGTGCTGGCCGATGGCCGAGCCGGTGTACGGGGCGAGGTACTTGAAGCCGGCCGGGTCGGACGCGGGCGACGCGACGATCGTCGTGTACTCCAGTGCGCCGTACTCCTCGAGAGCGCCCTTGACCGACGCGATGGTCGATCCCTTCTGGCCGATCGCGACGTAGATGCAGCGGACCTGCTTCGCCGGGTCGCCGGACTCCCAGTTGGCCTTCTGGTTCAAGATCGTGTCGAGGCAGACGGCCGTCTTCCCTGTCTGCCGGTCGCCGATGATGAGCTGGCGCTGTCCGCGCCCGATGGCCGTCATGGCGTCGATCGCCTTGATGCCGGTCTGCATGGACTCCTTCACCGGCTGACGCTGGACGACCGTCGGTGCCTGGACCTCGAGCGCTCGACGCGCCTCCGCCTCGATCGGGCCGAGGCCGTCGATCGGGTTGCCCAGCGGGTCCACGACGCGGCCGAGGAAGCCGTCGCCGACCGGCACGGCGAGGACCTCGCCCGTGCGACGGACAGCCTGGCCCTCCTCGATCCGAGCGCCGTCGCCGAGGAGGACGACGCCGATCTCACGGACGTCGAGGTTGAGAGCCAGGCCCAGCAGGCCGCCCTCGAACTCGAGCAGCTCGTTGGTCATGGCCGAGTGGAGGCCTTCGACGCGGGCGATGCCGTCACCGGTCTCGACGACGCGCCCGACCTCCTCGCGAGCCGTGTCCGGCGAGTACGCCGCGACGTTCCGCTCGATCGCATCCCGGATCTCCTCCGGCCGGATCGTCAGCTCCGTCATGACTGTCCTGCTTCCTATCTCGGCCCGCGAACGGGCGGTGGGTCTGGGTTCAGCCGAGCACGGCGCGGCGCGCCTGCTCGAGGCGGGATGACACAGTTCCGTCGATGACCTCGTCGCCGACGCGAACGAGGACGCCGCCGAGCACCTCGGGGTCCACGTCGACGTTCAGCCGCACGGTGCGGCCCTTCAGCCGCGAGAGGGCGGCCGCCAAGCGGCGGCGCTGCTCGTCGTCGAGCGGTGCCGCCACGGTGACCTCGGCGACCAGCCGCTCGCGCTGACGTGCTGCCAGCGCGACGAGCTCGTCCACGACCGCGTCGATGCGCTGGCCGTGCAGGTGGGCGACCGCGTGCTCGAGCACGAGCTGCGTTGCGGCGGTCGACCGGTTGGCGAGCAGATCGCGGACGATGCCGGCCTTGGTGGCCGCGACCTGGGCGGGATCGGTCAGCGCCATCTGCAGCGCCGGGGACGAGTCGAGCGCACGACCGAAGGCGAACAGCTCGTCCTCGGTGGCGTCGAGCGTGCCGTCGGCCTCTGCGGTGGTGAACGTCGCCTGGAACGCCAGGTGTTCCAGGGCGAGCACGAGGTCGACGTCGGACGACCAGCGCTGAGCGACGACCCCGAGCACGATGTCGGTCGTCAGGTCACTGACCCGCCCCCCGAGGACCTGGCGCACGAGGGCGTCGCGCGCGGCCGCGGGCTGGCCGGAGTCCGCGAGGGTGTTCCGAAGGGCTGACTCGCGGTCGAGCAGCGACGCCACGGCGAGCAGCTCACCGGACAGCGCGGCGAAACCGGGATCGGTGCGGCGTGCGTCGAGAGCCTCCTCACTCGCCGACAAGGCCCCGCGGCTGGCTCCGAGCATCAGATGTCGCTCCCCGCCGCTTGCCGCTCGAGGTCGCCGATGAAGTCCTCGACCGTCTGGCGGACGGTCGCGTCGTTCGTGAGCGACTGCCCGACCACCCGTCCGGCGAGGTCGACAGCGAGCTCGCCGATCTGGCGCGTGAGCGCGGCCGTGGCCTGGTTGCGCTCGGCAGCCAGCTGCGCCTCGGCCTGCGCGGTGACCTGCGCGGCGGCCGTCCGGGCCTCGCCTCGGGCCTCCTCGATGATGGCCGTGCGGTCGGCCTGCGCCTGGGTGCGGATCGTCGCTGCCTCCTCACGCGCAGCCGCCAGCTGGGCGCGGTAGTCCTCGGCGAGGGCCTTCGCCTCCGCCTCGGCCTTCGCCGCGCGCTCGATACCGCCCTCGATCGCATCCGCGCGCTCGTCGAGCGTGCGCTTGATCGACGGGAGGGCGAACTTGGCCAGACCGCCGAACACGATGAGGAACGCGATGATCCCGATGATCAGCTCGTCCACCGGCACAGCGAGGACGGAGGGCATCTCCTCCTCGCCGCCGGCGGCGAAGACCGCAGAACCGGCTGCGGCGATGACGTTCAGCACGACAGTGACCTTCCCGAGGCTTCAGACGCGGTGGGGCTGGTGACGGGGTTGATCACACGCCGAAGACGAACGGCGCGACGAAGCCGATCAGCGCGAGCGCCTCGGCGAGCGCGAAGCCCAGGATCATGTTCTGGCGGATCACGCCGTACGCCTCCGGCTGACGGGCGATGGCCTGCACGCCCTGGCCGAAGATGATGCCGATGCCGACACCGGGGCCGATCGCAGCCAGGCCGTAGCCGATGGAGCCGATGGAGCCGGTGACTTCCGCGAGAAGCGACATGTCGTTTCCTTTGCTTTCCTGGCCGGCGGTCGTTCCGCCGGTCTGGGGTCTGTGGGGTATTCGGTTGTGGCCTTCGGTCGTGCGTCCGCCGACTCAGTGCTCGGAGTGGAGTGCTCCGGAGATGTAGACGGCGGTGAGCAGCGTGAAGATGTACGCCTGCAGGAACTGGATCAGCGCCTCGAACCCGGTCAACGCGATCGCGACGGTGAACGACGCGACGGAGCCGAGGATGCCGATGACGCTCGCGCTGAGCAGATAGAAGGCCGCGATGCTGAACGTCGCGATCAGCAGGTGGCCGGCGAACATGTTCGCGAACAGACGGATGGCGTGCGTGGCCGGCCGGACGATGAGGTTCGACAAGAACTCCAGCGGCGTGAGCAGCACGTACATCGGCTTCGGCACGCCGGGCGGGAAGAGCATGCCGCCGAAGAAGCCGCGGAAGCCCTGGCGATAGACGCCGAGGGGCACCCAGGTGATGTAGACGATCAGCGCGAAGGCGACCGGGATCGCAAAGATGCTCGTGACCGGGATCTGGACGAACGGGACGACGCCCATGAAGTTCGAGAGCCAGATGAGGAAGAAGAAGGAGAACAGGTACGGGACGAACTTGTCGCCGTCCTTGCCGATGATGTCGCGCGAGATCCCGTCACGGATGAACAGGTAGCCCATCTCGCCGACGTTCTGGGCGCCGCGGGGCACGAGCTTCGGTCGCCGGAAGGCGAAGATGAAGAACCCGAGGATGAGGAACACGCACAAGAACAGGACGATCGTGACCTTGGTGATGTGAAACTCCAGGCCGGCGATCGACAGCCGCGCGACCTCGTCGAACGAGAAGATCTCGGCCCCCGGGGCCGGGAACCCGCATCCCGACAACAGATGGCAGTCGAGACCACCCGATGCGACCACTCCAGCTGACACCCAGCTCCTCCAAGCCCCGGTCCGTGCCTACTACCTGATGTCTACGACGTGCGACGTGCGAGTTCGTGCTCGGCCTGCTGCCGTTCTGTGTCCGCACGTGCCTCTTGCCCGAGGGTGCGGAACATCAGGTAGTACGACAAGGTCAGGCCGACGATCGCCCCCACGGCCATCAGCAGCGCCTGGTGTCCGACCCAGCGTGACAACAGCCACCCCAGCCCGGTGTACAGGATCAGGCCGGAGATCAGCCGGCTGCTGTTGACCCACGCGGAGTTGGACATCCGACGGGCGTCATCCATCGTGACGGTTCGCCTCCGCGCGCCCGAACCGTACCAGCCGCGAACGGTCGCACGGGCGTCGGGGGCGCTCACCTGGGCACCTCCGGGGCGGACGTCGCGGAGGGCTCCGTCGGCACCGACGGCGTCGGTTCGACATACAGCACCTTGGTCCGCGAGAAGACCCACACTTCGACGAACGTCCAGGCCAGCGTGCAGACCACGATGGTCGCCGCGAAGACCCGCGGCGCGAAGAACGTCGCGTCCTGCAGCACGAGCAGGAGCACGAGCAGAGCGCCGATCTTCGCGAGGTAGATCGCCATCGCGACCATCAGGGCGCTCTCGGGACGGTTCCTCAGGACGTTCGAGAGCACCGCCTGGCCGGCCGAGAAGAAGGCGAGGACGAGGACGGTGCCGAGCACTCCGGCGATCAGTCCCTTGCCGCCCTGCATGACGGTCCCCACGATCGTCGCGACAACGCCCACGACAAGCGTCGCGAGGGCGGCGCGCCGAAGCATCGGCACGTCAGCGGAGGGCACCTTCGGACGTTATCGCACGGCCCACGGTGCCCCCAAACCCGCTGGGGCCGTGCGACGTGACCGCGACAGTGGGATTGCTCACGCCGCAGCCGGCGTCCCGCGGATGTACGCGCTTGCGGCCGCGATTCCATACGTGAGCGTCGTTCCCGGACCCGCGGGCGACGCTGGCGTATGGAATCGACGGGTCAGGAGCCGGTGGACCGGATCTGCGTGGGCGCAGCCACGTCGTCGGCACGGGGCGGCCGGCGGACGGCCCACACCAGCAGGCCCAGGCCGATGAGGAACCCGGCGAGGGCCCAGGCGACCGGCACGAACGCGACGAGCACCGCGGTCCCGGCGACGAGCGCCGTCCAGGCGTACATGAGGATCACCGCGCGCACCTGCGAGTGGCCCATCTCCAGCAGGCGGTGGTGCAGGTGCTGCTTGTCCGGGGCGAACGGGCTGCGCCCGGCGCGGGTCCGCCGGATCACGGCGAGCGCCATGTCCACGAGCGGCACGGCCAGCACGGCGACGGGCAGCAGCACCGGGAGCAGGGCCGGCAGCAGCGTGGCGCCGGCGACCGCGCTGGGGTCGACCTGGCCGGACAGCGTGATCGTGCTGGCCGCGAGCAGCAGGCCCAGGGTCATCGACCCGGTGTCGCCCATGAAGATGCGTGCCCGGAAGAAGTTGTTCGGCAAGAACCCCAGGCAGGCGCCGACGAGGAGAGCGGACACGAGCGCGGCGAACGTCGCCCGCTCGAAGCCGAGCTCGACGGACAGCAGGTAGGAGTAGGCGAAGAACGCGCCGGCGGACACCGCGACGATGCCGGCAGCCAGCCCGTCCAAGCCGTCCACGAAGTTGATCGCGTTGATGCTCACCAGGACGATGAGGACCGTGAACAGGACGCTGGTCAGCGGGTCCAGCACGAACGTGCCGCCGATCGGCAGCCAGATGACCGCGATGCCCTGGAAGGCCATGACGCCTGCGGCAAGGACCTGACCGGCGAGCTTGGTCGGTGCGTCCAGGCCCCAGCGGTCATCGACGATGCCGAGCGCGACGATGATGCAGATGGCCGTGACCAGCGCGATCCCCGTGTGCGACTCGGCGAACACGGCGCGCATCATCGGCAGCTTGCTCGCCAGCAGCAGCCCCGCGAGGATCCCGCCGACCATGGCCAGGCCGCCCAGGCGCGGGGTCGGCTCGGCGTGGACATCGCGGTCCCGCACCGCTGCCATGAACCCCAGGCGAGTCGCGAGCACGCGTACCGGCGGCGTCAGGAGGTACGTGACCGCGGCGGCGGCCAGCAGACACAGCAGGTACTCGCGCACCGGGGCGTCAGTCCCGCGGGTACGCCGGGTGCTTGACCACGAGCGCGCCGACCTCGTCCGCGATGGCAGCGGCGTCGCTGCCGTCCGTATCCCGTACCGCCCGCCCGATCAGCTCGGCCACGACCGCCATGTCGGCCTCGTCCATGCCCTGGGTCGTGACGGCGGGCGTGCCGACACGGATGCCCGAGCCCTTGGCCGGCGGCTGGGGGTCGTACGGGATGGCGTTCTTGTTCAACGTGATCCGGGCCGCATCGCAGCGCGCCTCGGCCACATCGCCGGTGACCCCGAGCGGCTGAAGGTCGATCAGGGCGAGGTGGGTGTCGGTGCCGCCGCTCACCGGCCGCATCCCGGCGTCGGCGAGTCCGGCGGCGAGCGCCTGGGCGTTCGCGATGACCTGTCGCGCGTAGTCCTCGTACTCCGGCGTCGCTGCCTCCTTGAGCGCGACCGCCTTCGCCGCGACCGCGTGCATCAGCGGGCCGCCCTGCATCATCGGGAACACGGCCTTGTCGATCGCGGCGGCGTGCTCGGCCTTGCACACGATCATGCCGCCGCGCGGGCCGCGCAGGACCTTGTGCGTCGTGAACGTGACGACGTCGGCGAACGGCACCGGGCTGGGGATCGCCTTGCCGGCGACGAGACCGATGAAGTGCGCCGCGTCGACCATCAAGATCGCGCCAACCTCGTCAGCGATCTCGCGGAACACCGCGAAGTCGATCAGCCGCGGGTAGGCGGTGGCCCCGCAGATGATCATCCGCGGACGATGCTGGTGTGCCAGCGCCCGCACCTCGTCGTAGTCGATGAGCTCGGTGTCCTGCCGGACGCCGTACGAGACGATGTCGAACCACTTGCCGGAGAAGTTGACCTTCGAGCCGTGGGTCAGGTGGCCGCCGTGCGGCAGGCTCATCGCGAGGACCGTGTCGCCGGGCTTGACGAACGCCCCGTACGCCGCGATGTTCGCGCTCGCACCGCTGTGCGGCTGGAGGTTGGCGTGCTCGGCACCGAACAGTGCCTTCGCACGCTCGATGCCGATGACCTCGGCCTTGTCGACCTCGACGCAGCCGCCGTAGTAGCGGCGCCCGGGGTACCCCTCGGCGTACTTGTTGCTCAGGGTCGAGCCGAGCGCGGCCAGGACGGCCGGAGAGGTGAAGTTCTCGCTGGCGATGAGCTGCAGCCCGTCGCGCAGCCGACCCAGCTCGGCGAGAACGATCTCCGCGATCTCGGGATCCTCGGCCGACAGCTCGTCGAAGTCCGGTCCCCAGAACGGCGTGGTGCTCATCGATCTCCCTCGGTGGCCGCCCGCAGTCGGCGCGGCGTGGTGGCGTCGGATGCGCGTCACTCTACGCGGTCCGCCATCGGGGCGACCGCCCCGACGCGACCAGGACTACTCGGTGATCTCGGGGCAGATCCGCGCGATCCGGACGGGGTCGAGCGCACCGGCACGGACGATCCGGGCCGGCGTCGAGGTGCAGTCGACGATCGTGCTGGCAGTGCCTGGTCCGTCGCCGTCGCCCAGGGGGCCCGCGTCGAGGACGAGCGCGATCGCGTCACCGAGCTGGTCCACGGCATCATCCGCGGTGGTCGGCGCACCGAGCCCCGGGGCGTTCGCCGTCGTCCCTGCGAGCGGACCCGAGCGGGCCAGCACCGCGAGCAGGAGCGGGTGGAGCGGCATCCGTACGGCCAGCGGGACCTGCGCCGGCAGGTCCCAGGCGAGCGTCGGCTGCGGGTCGAGGAGCAGGGTGAGAGGCCCCGGCCAGAACGCCTCCATCAGGTCGCGTGCCGAGTCCGGGACCCGCGACGCCACTCCCCCGACCGTGGACCGCGAGCCGACGAGGACCGGCACAGGAGCGTGCGGGCCGTACTCCTTCACGGCGCGCAGCCGGGAGATGCCGCGCGCGGAGAACGCGTCCGTCACCACGGCGTACACGGACTCCGTCGGCACGACCACGAGGTCGCCCCGGCGGGCTGCCGCCGCAGCCGCAGCAACCGCCCGGTCCCGCGCCTCGCCGTCCGCGCAGGCGATCCGCTGGGTCACGTCACCGCACGGCGCGCCAGCGTGAAGCGGGGCAGGCCGTTCAGGTCGATCCGATCCGCGACGTCGGCGAACAGCGCCGTGCCGACGGGGACACCGAGGCGGTCCGCGACGACCGTGTCAGCCGTGAACGCGCGTGCGAGGCCCGGCACTCCGGCAAGGCCGGCCGCCGGACCCTGCACGTCGGCGTGCTCGACGACGAGGAGGCCACCGGGACGAAGCAGCAGGGCGGCGGTGTGCAGGACTCCCCGGACGACATCGAGGCCGTCCTCGCCGCCGTACAGGGCGAGCGCCGGCTCGTGGTCGCGGACCTCGGGCTCGCGCGGGATCATCCGGGCCGGGATGTACGGGGGGTTCGACACGACGACGCACACCTGGCCGACGAGTCGGGCGAGCGGTGAACCCGGGTCGGCGACCGTCGCCGCGTCGTGCTGGACGACCTCGACCCGCGAGCCCTGCTCGACCAGTGCCGGCTCGTGCGCGTCGACGTTGCGCCGGGTCCAGGCGATCGCGTCGTCGCCGAGCTCGACCGCGTGCACGCGGGCACCGGCGACCTCCAGGCCCAGGCTGATCGCGATCGCGCCGGATCCGGAGCACAGGTCCACGGCCACCCGCTGTCCTGCCGGCTGCTCGGCGAGGGTGCGGATCCCCGCCTCGGTCGCCAGCTCGGTCTCGGGCCTCGGGATGAACACGCCAGGCCCGACCTCGACCTCGATGCGCCGGAACGGCGCTGTTCCGATCAGGTGCTGCAGCGGCACGCGGGACAGGCGCCGCGCAAGCAGCTTCTCGACCTGCACCTTCTGCTCGTCGGTGATCGCGTCCTGCAGGAACATCCGGCTGCGCGTCGTCCCCAGCGCGTGCGCGACGAGCTGGGCGGCGTCGGCCGACGGGCTCGGGACGCCGACGGCGCCGAGCCGGTGCTCGGCATCGAAGAGGACGTCCCGGACGGTCGTTCGCCCCCCGACGGTGTGGTCCTCGGTCCAGCTCATCAGCTGGCCGCGCCCTCGGTGAGGCGTGCCGCCTCGTCCGCGGTGACGCACGCATCGACGATCGGGTCGAGGTCGCCGTCGAGCACCTGGTCGAGGTTGTGCGCCTTGTATCCGACCCGGTGGTCGCTGATGCGGTTCTCCGGGTAGTTGTAGGTGCGGATCCGCTCGCTGCGGTCGACGGTGCGGACCTGGGAGCGCCGCACGTCGGACGCCTCCTGTGCCGCCTGGTCCTCGGCGATCGCAAGCAGCCGGGCGCGCAGGATCCGCAGCGCCGACTCCTTATTCTGCAGCTGGCTCTTCTCGTTCTGGCACGACACGACGACCCCGGTCGGCAGGTGGGTGATGCGCACCGCCGAGTCGGTCGTGTTCACGCTCTGGCCACCTGGGCCACTCGAGCGGTAGACATCGATCCGCAGGTCGTTCGGGTCGATCTCGACGTCGACCTCCTCGGCCTCCGGCATGACCAGGACGCCGGCCGCCGACGTATGGATCCGGCCCTGGGACTCGGTGACGGGAACTCGCTGGACGCGATGGACACCGCCCTCGAACTTCAACCGGGCGAACGGGCCCTCCCCCGGCCGCGGAACTCCCCTCGCCTTCACCGCGATCGAGATGTCCTTGTACCCGCCGAGGTCGGAGTCGACGGCGTCGAGGACCTCCGTCGACCACCCGCGGCGCTCCGCGTACCGCAGGTACATCCGGGCCAGGTCGCCGGCGAAGAGCGCGGACTCCTCCCCGCCCTCCCCTGCCTTGACCTCGAGGATGACGTCCTTGTCGTCCATCGGGTCGCGCGGGAGCAGGAGCGACCGCAGCTGCTCGGCGGCGTCGTCGAGACGACGCTGCTGGACGACGACCTCATCGGCGAAGGACGCGTCCGCCTCCGTGAGCTCGGTCGCCGCCGCCAGGTCGTCGACCGAGGACAGCCACTCCCGGTATGCGGCGACGATCGGTCCGAGCTCGGCGAACCGGCGGCCAAGCCGCCGCGCGAGCACCTGGTCGGCGTGGACGGCCGGGTCGGCGAGCTCGGTCTCGACGCGCGCGTACTCCTCGACGAGCTCGACGCACGACTCGAACATGTCGCTCCAGCAGTCGGAAGGGCTACGGACGGGCGGTGGACATGAAACCGGGCGCCGGTCGGGGGCCGACCGCGCGACGGGGGAGACACGCGGCCGACCCCGGGCCGGCGCCCGGGGGTGGAGCTACTTGCTGCTGGACTTACCGTACCGGCTCTCGAACCTGGCGACACGACCGCCGGTGTCGAGGATCTTCTGCTTGCCGGTGTAGAAGGGGTGGCACGCGGAGCACACGTCGGCGTGGATGACGCCGTTCTTCGCGGTGCTGCGCGTGGTGAAGGTGGCCCCGCAGCTGCAGGAGACCGTGGTCGGTCCGTACGCCGGGTGGATGTCGGGCTTCATGTCGTTCCTCTCATGGCACCGGGTCGACGAGCGGGAGCCCGTCGTGAACCGGAGCCTGGCAAGTATGCCACCGTCACCGCGCCTCACGAAATCGCCGTGGGCGAACGCCGGCCGGTGGCCATGTCGGGGGTCAGCCGCCAGGCAGTTGTCGTCAGTCGTCGTCGCGGGAGCTGCCCACGGCGGACGGTGTCGTCTTCTGCACCTGCAGCAGGAACTCGTTGTTGCTGTTCGTCTCGCGGAGCTTCGACAGCAGCAGCTCGATCGACTGCTGCTGGTCGAGAGCGTGCAGCACCCGGCGCAGCTTCCAGACGATCTTGAGCTCCTCGGGGGACATGAGCAGCTCCTCCTTGCGAGTGCCGGAGGCATCGACGTCGACCGCCGGGAAGACCCGCTTGTCGGCCAGGCGACGGTCGAGCTTGAGCTCCATGTTCCCGGTGCCCTTGAACTCCTCGAAGATGACCTCGTCCATTCGCGAGCCCGTCTCGACGAGGGCGGTGGCGAGGATCGTCAGCGAACCGCCGTTCTCGATGTTGCGGGCCGCGCCGAAGAACCGCTTCGGCGGGTAGAGGGCCGTCGAGTCGACACCGCCGGACAGGATGCGGCCGGACGCCGGAGCGGCCAGGTTGTACGCGCGTCCCAGCCGCGTCATCGAGTCCAGCAGCACGACGACGTCGTGGCCGAGCTCCACGAGCCGCTTGGCGCGCTCGATCGAGAGCTCGGCGATGATCGTGTGGTCCTCGGCCGGGCGGTCGAAGGTCGAGGCGATGACCTCGCCCTTGACCGACCGCTGCATGTCGGTGACTTCCTCTGGCCGCTCGTCGACCAGGACGACCATGAGGTGGACCTCAGGGTTGTTGGTAACGATGGCGTTGGCGATCGCTTGGAGCACCATCGTCTTTCCCGCCTTCGGCGGGGACACGATGAGCCCGCGCTGGCCCTTGCCGATCGGCGCGACCAGGTCGATGACCCGGTTGGTCAGGTTGCCCGGGCCCATCTCCAGCCGGAGCCGGTCCTGCGGGTACAGGGGCGTGAGCTTGGAGAACTCCGGCCGGTTGCGTGCCGCGTCGGGGCTGCCGCCGTTGACGGAGTCGATGCGCACGAGCGGGGTGAACTTCTCCCGGCGCTCGCTGTCGGTCGGCTGCTTGGTTGCGCCCGTGACGGCGTCACCCTTGCGCAGCCCGTGCTTGCGGACCATCGACAGCGACACGTACACGTCGTTGGGGCCGGGCAGGTAGCCGGTCGTCCGGACGAACGCGTAGTTGTCCATCACGTCGAGGATGCCGGCGACGGGGACGAGGACGTCGTCCTCGCTGATCTCCGGCTCGGCGTCGTTGTACTGCCCGCCGCCAGCTGCGCCGGGGCGACGGTCGCGACGGTCGCGGAAGCGGTCGCGGCCACGCCGACGTCGGCGGCCGTCATCGGGCCCGTCGTTGTTGCGGTCGTTCCCGCGGTCGGCGTTCCGGTCGTTGCCGCCACGGTCGGCGTTCCGGTCGTTCCCGCGGTCGTTGCCGCCGCGGTCGTTGCCGCCACGGTCGGCGTTCCGGTCGTTGCCACCGCGGTCGTTGGCACCGCGGTCGTTGTTCCGGTCGTTGCCGCTGCGGTTGTTGTTGGCGCGGTCGTTGCCGCCACGCTCGGCGTTGCGGTCGTTGTTCCGGTCCGCGTTCCGGTCGTTGCCACCGCGGTCGGTGTTCCGGTCGTCGGCGGACGGGGCGTCGGCGGACGGGGCGTCGGGGCGGTCGGAGGCCTCGCCCCCACCGGCTGCGGGCTGCGGGGCGTCGGTCGTGCGGGCCTCAGCGCCGGCCGCCGGCCCCTGCTCGCGCCGCGCGCCGCGGCGCGGACGCTCCGTCGCCGGGGCGGACGACCCGCCGGCACCGCCGGACTGGGCTCCGCCGATCGCGGCGACGAGGTCGGACTTGCGCATCCCGCTGGCGCCGGGGATGCCCATCTGCGAGGCGAGCTGCTTGAGCTCGGGCAGGAGCATCGAGCTCAGCCCGTTCCCCTTGGATGAGGCGGCAGGCGCGGTTTCGGTCTGTGTCACTAAGGATTCCCTTTACGACGGGCCCTCGGATTGAGGGAGGAGTCAGTCCCCGGGTGCTCACGCACGCGTCCGGGGCATGTTCCGGCTGCGGTCAGAACCGCGAATGGTTACTTGGGTGAGTTCACGTCCGTGCTCGGTCGAGAAGCCGACCAGCGGAGATCGTGGCAACCAGGCACCACCAGAACCCGATCAGCATAGCACCGTCCGCAGGCCGGGTGCACGACCCCGTTGCGCCGACCGCGTCAGTCCGGCGGGAGCGGTACCTCGCGGGCGCCACCCGCAGCGACCTCAAGGCGATGGGCCACCCACTGCGGACCGGGATCGGGCAGCCGGTCGACCGTGTCGGGCCCGGCCAGCACGAGCACGGACGGTCCCGCGCCCGAGACCACGGCTGCGAACCCGGCGGCCCGCAGTCGCTCGACGAGCTCGGCCGTCTGCGGGTAGGCGTGCGCCCGGCAGCGCTGGTGGAGGCGGTCCTCCGTGGCGACCAGGAGCCGCTGCGGGTCAGTCGTGAGCGCGTGGACCAGGAGTGCCGCGCGACCCACGTTGGCCGTCGCGTCGGCGAACGGCACGCTCTCCGGCAGAAGGCCGCGTGCCGTCTCCGTCGACAGCCGGGACGTGGGGACGAGGACGACAGCGCGCACGTCGGGGTGCGGTGCCATCCGGACGGCATCGGCCCGTCCGTCATCCTCGATCCAGGCCACGGTCAGCCCCCCGTGCAGCGCCGCGGCGAGGTTGTCCGGGTGCGGCTCGAAGGCGAGTGCCGCCTGCAGGACATCGGCATCGGTCATGCGCTCCGGACCGTCATCGACCATCGACCGGGCGAGGACGAGCCCGCCGACGACGGCGGCGGCCGACGATCCGAGGCCGCGGCCGTGCGGGATCGTGTTGTCCGTCCGCAGGACGAATCCGGGGACGTCGACGCCCAGCCACGCGAACCCGGCCCGCATGGCCCGGACCACGAGGTGCGTCTCGTCGCGCGGGACCTCGTCCGCTCCCTCTCCCGAGACCTCGATGAGGACGCCCGGGTCGTCGGTGGCCATCGCGATGAGCTCGTCGTAGACCGCCAGCGCCAGCCCCGCGCAGTCGAACGCGGGACCGAGGTTCGCGCTGGACGCCGGGACCAGGACCCGCACGGCGTCCCGCCGAACCGTGCTCATCAGCCCACCCACTGACCCGCTGCTCCGGGGCTCGGCTGGCGCCTCACTCCTCGCGACGGATCGTCGAGACCCAGGGCACCGGCAACAGCCGCGGCGTCGACCGGCACCACCACGGGAGCCGCCGAGCCGTCGATCGCCCACTGCGTGTCCTTGAGCCCATGGCCGGTCAGGGTGCACACGACGACCTGACCGGGGTCGACCCGGCCAGCCGCGTGCAGCCGCAGCAGGCCGGCGACGCTCGCCGCGCTCGCGGGCTCGCAGAACAGCCCCTCGCGCGCCGCGACGAAACGGTAGGCGTCCAGGATCTCGTCGTCGGTGACCGCCTCGATCAGGCCGCCCGACTCATCGCGGGCGCCGACCGCGCCGTCCCACGAGGCGGGGTGGCCGATGCGGATCGCGGTCGCGATGGTCTCCGGGTTCAGCACCGGCTCGCCGCTGACGAGCGGGGCGGCGCCGGCCGCCTGGAAGCCCCACATCCGCGGCCGGTCGCACAGCCCGTCAGCCGCGTACTCGCTGTAGCCCTTCCAGTACGCGGTGATGTTGCCCGCGTTGCCCACCGGCAGGCAGTGCAGGTCCGGAGCGCGGCCCAGCAGGTCCACGATCTCGAAGCTCGCCGTCTTCTGGCCGTCGATCCGGGCCGGGTTCACGCTGTTGACCAGCTCCACGGGGTAGTCGACCGCGAGCTTGCGCGCGAGCTCGAGGCAGTCGTCGAAGTTCCCGTCGATCTGCAGCAGGCGCGCCCCGTGCGCGATCGCCTGCGCCAGCTTGCCAAGGGCGATCTTGCCGCTCGGCACGAGCACGGCACACGTCATGCCGGCCTTGGCGGCGTACGCGGCGGCACTCGCCGAGGTGTTCCCCGTCGACGCGCAGATGACCGCCTTCGCGCCCGCCTCGGCTGCCTTCGAGATGGCCAACGTCATGCCGCGGTCCTTGAAGGAGCCCGTCGGGTTCGCCCCGTCGAACTTCAGCCACACCTCGCAGCCGGTTCGTGCGCTCAGCGCGGCCGCATGCACCAGCGGGGTGCCGCCCTCGCGAAGCGAGATGACCGGCGTCGCGTCCGTGACCGGCAGGCGGTCGCGGTACTCCTCGATGAGGCCTCGCCACTGGTGCGCCATCGCTACGCCCCGCTCTCACCCTCGACGCGCATCACGCCCAGGACGCGTCGCACGGTGTCCAGGCCCGCCAGCGTGTCGACGGTCGTGCGCAGGGCCTCGTCGCTGGCCCGGTGCGTGCGAACGATGAGGCCGGCCTCGTCGCCCTGCCCGTCCTGGCGCACGACCTGGATGCTGACGCCGTTGTCCGAGAACGCCGACGCGATGCTGGCGAGCACGCCGGGCCGGTCGGCTACGGAGAGGTTGACGTAGTAACGCGTCATCGCCGACCCGACCGGCAGGACGGGCAGCTGTGCGTAGGTGCTCGCTCCGGGGCCAAGGCCCCCGCCGACACGGTTTCGCGCGGCAGTGACGAGGTCGCCCAGCACAGCGCTGGCCGTCGGGGCTCCCCCGGCACCGCGGCCGTAGAACATGACCTCGCCAGCGGACTCCGCCTCGATGAACACGGCGTTGAACACCCCGCGAACGCCGGCGAGCGGATGGTTGCGCGGGATCATCGCCGGGTGCACCCGCACGATCACGCCGTCGGGCGTCAGCTCGGCGACGGCGAGCAGCTTGATGACGAACCCCATCGTGCGCGCAGCTCGGACATCGGCCGCCGTCACGCGCGAGATCCCCTCGCAGTAGACGTCATCGAGGGTGACGCGGGTGTGGAAAGCCAGCTCGGCCAGGATCGCGGCCTTCGCGGCCGCGTCGTGCCCGTCGACATCCAGGCTCGGGTCCGCCTCGAGGTAGCCGAGCTCCTGCGCCTCCTCGAACACATCGGCGTAGGCGGCGCCGTCCTCGTCCATCTTCGTGAGCATGTAGTTCGTCGTGCCGTTGACGATGCCCATGACCTTGGTGATGCGGTCACCGGCGAGCGACTCGCGCAGCGGACGCAGCAACGGGATCGCCCCGGCGACGGCCGCCTCGAAGTACAGGTCGACGCCGTGGCGGGCAGCGGCCTCGTAGAGCGTCGCGCCGTCCGCGGCGAGCAGGGCCTTGTTCGCGGTGACCACGCTGGACCCGGCCGCCATCGCGCGCAGGATGAGTGAGCGCGCCGGCTCCAGCCCGCCCATGACCTCCACGACGATGTCCGCGCCGCTGCCGGCGACCGCGTCGGCGTCGTCCGTGACGAGCGCAGCCGGGATGCCGGGCCGGACCCGTGCGGTGTCACGCACCAGAACGGCGGTCAGCTGGACCGGAGCGCCGATGCGCTCCTCGAGGTCTCGCGCGTTCTCGACGAGGAGCCGGGCGACCTGACCGCCGACGGTCCCGCCGCCGAGCAGGGCGACCGTGAGTGGGCGCGCGACGGCACCGGACGACATGCGGCGCTCCTTCGTCGGGCAGGTCGGACCGGCGGGGCCGGATCCGGACGTGCGAGGTCGGGGCACAGCCTCTCAGGTCCCCCTCGCCCGAGGCGAACCGGTGGGACCGTGCGTCGCAGGCACGTCGCGCGCGGGCGCGCCTTCGGGCCGATCGGTCGGCCGAGGTCCACCATGTGTGCCGCGACCTACCGACGGAGATGCCGTCGGGGCCGCTGGAGGAGACCATGAACACCGCAGCACGCAAGCTGCTCGCCGAGTTCGTCGGCACTTTCCTGCTGGTCTTCCTCGCCGTCGGAGCCGCCGTCTTCGGCATCGCGGCGAAGGTCGGCGTGGAAGGTGGCGGACCGGGCAACGGCGTCGTCGGCGTCGCACTCGCCTTCGGCCTGGTCCTGCTGGGCATCGCATACGCCTTCGGGCCCGTGTCCGGCGCACACGTCAACCCGGCCGTGACCCTCGGCATGCTCCTGGGCCGACGGATGCCGACGAACGAGGCCGTCGGCTACTGGATCGCGCAGTTCCTCGGCGCCATCGCCGGCGCGGGCGTCCTCAAGCTGTTCGTCTCGTCGCTCGGCGTGACCGACTACACCGGCAGCCTTGGCACGAACTCCTACGACAACGGTGCGATCAACCTCGGGGGCGCGTTCCTCCTCGAGGTGCTGATGACGGGCGCGTTCGTGCTGGTCATCCTCCTGGTGACCGAGCGCGTCGCGGCGCCCGGCTTCGCCGGCCTCGCGATCGGCCTGACGCTGACCCTCGTCCACCTCGTCGGCATCCCGCTGGACGGTACGTCGGTGAACCCGGCGCGCTCGTTCGGCCCGGCGCTGTTCGCGGGCAACGGCGTCGCCATGAGTCAGGTCTGGCTGTTCATCGTGGCACCGCTCGTCGGCTCGGTCGTGGCCGTCGTCATCTGGAAGCTGACACGGACGAGCAGCGAGGAGCCCGAGCGGCTCGTGGCCGGCGCCGAGCGCGAGTAGCCCCCTCCGCCGACGCGCCTCACATGGTCGTTATGTCTCGGGCAAAACGGCTCGAAACGGACATGATTTCGACCATCTGAGGCGCGTCGGCGGTTTAGGGCGCGAGCTCGGGCGACGCCAGGAGTGCGACAGCTGAGCGACCGTTCGCACCGACGCCGGCGCCGACCTGGCGGTACCCACGGCTAAGCAGCACGTCGAGGTGCTCGGGGTTGGTGTACACGACCAGGTTCGGCGTCCCCGTCAGTCTCGTCGCCAGCGCGTCGAACGCCCACGCGTCGAAGGGGCTGAAGCACCACAAGATCAGCGGGGCACGGAGCACGGCGAAGTCGAAGGCGAGGACGTCCGTGCAGTGGACCTCCGCCTCAGGGATGCCGACCCGTCTCAGGTTCGCCTCGGCGATGTCAGCCAGCGGCCGGTAGAACTCAAGCCCGACGATCGGCTGGACGATCCGATCGCGCCGGCACAGCCGCGCCCACGTGATGAGCACCTTTCCCTTCCCGCACCCGAGGTCGACGAACGTCGCCGACGAGAAGCCCTCGTCCCCCAGGACCTCCCGCGACTTCGCGAACCACGTCGTGATGTCCGCTGTCCACGACACCCAGTACTCGTACGCGTGACCCACCGCGGGGGAATCGGACGCGTAGCCCTCTTTGAGCAGGCGCGCGGAGGTGTCCGTCCGATTCACGAGATCGAAGAGGTGGACCTGGCGGAAGAACCGCCATCCGGCGCGCAGTCCCCGGGCCTGCACGATGCGTACGTAGTCCGCGAGCCCCGGGCGTTGCTTCGCGCTCACGCGACCACCGGGAGTCAGGCCCCGGGGTCGAGGGCGAGCAGGTCGGCGAGGGTCTCCCGGCGCAGCACCGTGGCCGATGCACCGTCGCGCACCGCAACGACCGCCGGCCGCGGCAGGTAGTTGTAGTTGGACGCCATCGACCGGCAGTACGCGCCGGTCGCGGCCACCGCCAGCAGGTCCCCCGGGGCCAGGTCGGCCGGCAGCCAGGCGTCGCGGACGACGATGTCGCCGGACTCGCAGTGCTTGCCCACGACCCGGCACAGCGTCGGCTCGGCCGTCGACAGGCGCGACGCGAGCACGACGGTGTACTCCGCGTCGTAGAGCGCCGTGCGGATGTTGTCGCTCATGCCCCCGTCGATCGACACGTACGTGCGGACAAGTCCACGGTCGAGCTCGACCGGCTTGACGGTGCCGACCTCGTACAGCGTGATCGCGGCGGGGCCGACGATCGCCCTGCCCGGCTCGAACGCGAGCGCTGGCGGCTCGAGACCGGCGTCGGCGCACTCCTTGCCGACGATGTCGCCGATCTGCGCGGCGAGGTCGGCGAGGTCGAGCGGGTCGTCCCCGTCGACGTAGGCGATGCCCATGCCACCGCCGAGGTTGAGCTCGGCCACGTCGACGCCGTCCTCGTCACGCAGGCGCCGCGCGAGGTCGACGACGCGGGCTGCGGCGATCTCGAAGCCGGCAGCATCGAAGATCTGCGATCCGATGTGGGAGTGCAGGCCGGCGAACCGCAGGCTCGGCAGCGCGACGATCCGGCGGACGGCCTCCTGCGCGGCACCGGATGCCATCGACAGCCCGAACTTCTGGTCCTCGTGCGCGGTCGCGATGAACTCGTGGGTGTGCGCCTCGACACCGACGGTGACCCGGACCAGGACGGCCTGGACGACGCCGGCGCGCCGGGCCGCGTCCGCGATCCGCACGATGTCGTCGAAGGAGTCCACGACGATCCGACCAACCCCGGCCTCCACGGCCGCGTCGATCTCGGCGACCGACTTGTTGTTCCCGTGGAGCAGCAGCAAGTCGCCCGGCACGCCGGCGCGCAGCGCGACGGCGAGCTCACCGCCGGACGCGACGTCGATGCCGAGCCCCTCCTGCGTCACCCAGCGGGCGATGGTCGTCGTCAGGAAGGCCTTGGCGGCGTAGTACACGTGCGTCGCGCCGGCTCCCTGGTAGGCGTCACGGATGCGATGCGCGCGGGACCTCAGGTCGGTCTCGTCGAGCAGGAACAGCGGCGTGCCGTGCTCGGTAGCGGCGTCGCGCACGTCGACCCCGCCGACCGACAGCACACCGTCCGACCCGCGCACGCAGGTCGCCGGCCACACGGACGGGTCAAGCCGGTTGAGCGCGTCGTTCGAGTCCGGCCGGCCGGCGGCCGGGTGGGAGCCGACGCCGTCGGCATGCAGGGGTCCGGCCGGGTGAGCGCGCATGGGGCAAGGCTAGAGGCAGCGCGCCCGGCCGCCGCAGGACGACGGTGTCGGGACGACGCGCCGCCCGCCCCGTCCCGACACCGTCCGTCAATGCCGAGGCGACCCGGCCCCGGTCGATAGGCTCGCGCCCGACGGCTACGGAAGGACTTCCCCATCAAGCGCGCAGCCACGTCCGAGGCGCCGATCGGCACCATCGGCAGCGGTATCGCCGACCTGCGGGAAGGTGCCGGCAGGCCGCAGGTCTGGTGGGGCCTGAGCTGGCAGGCGATCCGCAGCCAGTACCGACGCACCTACCTCGGCCCCTGGTGGATCACCGCCCAGCAGATCATCTTCGTCGCGGGGCTGAGCCTGCTCTTCGGGATCCTGATGGGACAGGACCTCAAGACCTTCATCCCCTACGTCGCTATCGGCTTCATCGTCTTCAACTGGATGACGACGATGCTCAGCGGCGGCTCGACCTGCATCGTCCTCAACAGCCCGAGCATCAAAACCTCGACGGGGCCGCTGTCGATCTACGCCCTGAGCAACTTCGCCAGCGCGACGATCCAGTTCGCCCACAACTGCGTCGTCATCGTGTTCGTCGTCGTCGTCTTCCAGGGCTACGTCGACTGGACGATCGTCGTGCTACCGCTCGCCCTGCTGGTGGTCGCGATCAACGGCGTCGCGATCGGCCTGTGGCTCGGACCGGTCGTCGCCCGGTACCGCGACGTCGGCCCGATCGTGACGGCGCTGACGAGCGTCCTGTTCTTCTTCACCCCGATCTTCTGGAAGACCAGCGACCTGTCCAACGCCCAGGTCGCCGGCCTGGCGGGCTGGAACCCGTTCGCCTACCTGCTGGAGTTCGTGCGCGACCCGATCCTCGGGACCTGGCCGCGCGAGATCGTGTGGGTCGGTGTCGCGATCATCACCGTCGCCAACGTCGCCGCCGGCATCGTGCACTTCGGGCGCACTCGCGACCGGCTGGCGTACTGGCTGTGAACATCCACTTCGACGCCCCCGAGCCCACCGCCGAGGCGGCGATCGTCCTCGACGACGTCTGGGTCCAGTACAAGCTGCGCCACGCGCACCACTACAACCTCAAGCGGACGATCACGAACGTCCTCACCCGCCGCAAGGAGGAGCCCGAGATCATCGCCGCCCTGCGCGGTGTGAGCCTGGAGGTCCCCAAGGGTGCGCGTATCGGCCTGACCGGCCCGAACGGGGCCGGCAAGTCGACGGTGCTGTCGGTGATGGCCGGCGTGCTGACACCGACCCGCGGGACCGCGGTCACGAACGGACGCGTGCTGGCGCTCCTGGGCGGGCCGAACGAAGGTCTGGACCCCGAGCAGACGGGCCGGGAGAACGCGATCGCCCTCGGCGTGCGGCTCGGCGAGTCCGTCCACGACATGCAGGAGCGCGTCGACGAGATCAAGGACTTCTCCGGCCTCGGAAAGCGCTTCGACCACCCGGTCTACACGTACTCCAGCGGCATGCAGGTCCGACTGCGGTTCACGACGATCACCTCGGTCCGTGCCGACGTCCTCGTGGTCGACGAGGGCATCGGCGCCGCGGACGCGGAGTTCAACACCCGGGCGGACCAGCGGCTGGAGGAGTTCTACGCCCATGCAGGAACGCTGATCCTCGCCAGCCACGACCCGACCCTGCTGGGCAAGCTCTGCACGTCGGTGATGAACGTGGACCACGGGTCGATCCAGCCGGCCTGAGCCTCTTCTGCCCGGTCAACCGACGCGCGGCCACAGGACGGGAAAGACCTGAGGGTCCCGATAGTCCGGGCGCCCGTCCGGTGTGCGACCGCACAGCTCGTCGTCGGCCAGCCGGATGACCCCTCCGGATGGGCCGCGCACCTCGCGGTACTCGTTGTCCTCGTCCTGCAGATGGACCGACACCACCATCCGCGGATGCCCGGACCGGTTCGGTCCGCTGGCATGCATGAGCCGCATGTGGTGGAAGCTCACCTGTCCCTTGCGCAGCTCGACGGGGATGATCTGCTCGGGCGGCACCTCCCGTCCGACGACCTCGTCGAGCCGGCCGAGGTTCCGGTCGTGGAACAGCCTCAGGTGCTCCGAGGTCGACCACAGATGGCTGCCGTCGACCACGGTCAGCGTCCCGCCTACGGCGGTCGTGTCCTGCAGCGGGATCCACGCCGTCAGCATCTGCGCCGACGTGCAGGTCGACCAGTAGGCGTGGTCCGTGTGCCAGCCGATGACGGCCTCACCGTCGTCGGGCTGCTTGACCACAGCTTGGTCGTCGAACAGCCGGATCGATGCGGTTCCGGCGAGCCGTGCGGCGATCGCCCCGATGAGCGGGGCGAGCGTCAGGGCGCCGAAGGATGGCTCCTGGTAGGTGAGGAACTCGCTGTTGCGAACGCCTGCGTCGTCACCGGGACGCCAGTCCTCGTGCCCGACGGCGGTGCGCAGGCGACGCGACTCCGGCCGGCGCTGGTGCTCCAGGACGCGTTCAGCGACCTCGTCCAGAAGGGTGTGCGGCACGATCTCGCCGGTGACGTGCCACCCCCGGGCGCGGTAGGCGAGCACCTCGTCGTCCGTCGGCAGATCGACCTCGTCCGGACGCGAGAGGTCGGCCACTTCCGCAGGCTACCGGGACGGCGGGAACGCCTCGTCGCGGTACCGGGGGAAGTACGCCCCATCGTCGACGGCACCCGGCCCCGCGATGCGCTCGTAGGCAGCCCGATCAAGAACCCAACCGGCGAGCCACGTCTGCCGCGTCCCGGTCGACCAGCTCTGCTTGTAGGCGGCCAGGCCGTCGTCGGGTCCCCCGGACCCGCCGCCGAAGTCGAACCACCGGGCGCTCCGCGCGAAATGGCCGAGGGCGAACAGGTCCAGGCCGTGCATCGCCCGCAGGCGGTAGCCGACCGGCGAGGAGGACGCCAGGTGTGAGTACACGACGTCGCCGCGCCGCAGGCACAGCTGCGCCGCGACGAGCTCGCCGCCCCGTCGCGCCGTCAGCAGCTCGGCGCCGGGGAGCGCGAGCTGCGCCGCCAGGCTGCCGGTGGAGAACGAGGCGATGCCCGACACCTCATGCCGGCGGACGACGTGCTCGTACAGCTGCGCCCACTCCCGTGCGTCGGCGGCCGTCCCGGCGACAGCGTCGACCTCGAGGCCCTCCAGAGCGCGCGCGGCGGTGCGGCGTCGCGAGGGCCGGCCCACCTCATCGGAGGGTGTCCTCAGGTCGACGACGTAGTGCTCCTTGTAGGTACGCACCACATCGGCACCCGCTGCCAGCACGGCGTCGTGGGCGTCGGCAGCGAACGGGTCGGTGACGAGCACGAGGCTGATGAGTCCGCCCCGGAGGGCCGAGACATCCTGCGGCAGTGCGCTCCACTCCCGGCAGTCGAAGACGGGGTACGGCCCGATGGCGTCGAGGCCGTCGCCGACCGGGACCGGGCGCACCAGCACCGCTCCCCCGCTGGCAGGCAGCTGCCGGACCGTGGCGAACTCGGCCAACGACTCGGTGTACCCGGGGTCGGCGTAGCCGAGGGACGTCTCCATCACGCGATCGACTCCGACGCGCCAGCGGCACGACGTTCGATCGCCTCCCCGTACGCGGCAAGGTGCGCGTCGGCGATCTCGGCCACGTCGGCTGGGCGCCGCATGTGCGGGAGCGCGAGCGACGAGAGTGCGGCAAGTCGCACGATCGTCTCGGCCAGGGCGGCGGCGTTACCGGCCGGGAACTGCCACCCGTCGATGCCGTCACGGACCTTCTCCGCCATGCCGCCGATGTCGGAGCAGATGACGGGCACGCGTCGGGCGAGCGCCTCCTCGATGACCACGGGACTGTTCTCCCACCACGTCGACGGGACGACGATCGCGTCCGCCGCGTCGAGGATGGCCGGCAGGTCGGCCTGCGCGTACCGGCCGTGCGCCCGCACGAGAGGCGCTCCGGCGCGCAGAGCCGACGTCAGCTCCGCGTGGAACCCGGGGTCGAACCGGTCCGAGCCGTCGCCGTACACGTCGACGCGCGCGATCGCAGCGGGGTCCGTCCGCCGGACCCGCTCGACCGCTTCGAGCAGGACGCCGAGCCCCTTCAGCGGTGTGTGCTGGCCGATGAACGCCAGCCGCAACCCGCTCCCGCCCGCTCGCGGAGCGGGTTCGGCGCGTCCCTCGAACGCGAGCGCGTTGGGGATGACCCGCACATCGCCGCCGAGGACGCCCGCCCCCCAGTCGAGATATCTACGGCGGGCGAACTCGCTCGGCGTCACGAGGAGGTCGACATCTCCAAGAGCCCGGCGCACGTAGTCGGTACGCGCGACGACCGTGTCGATCGACCACGACACGCACGTCGCGCACCGTCGCGCGCCGGACGCGAGACACAGGTTGCCCTGGCCGTCGACCATCTGGCCGGACCGCAGGCAGATCGCCATGTACTCGTGAAGGGTGAGCACGGTCCCGGTCCGGGGCAGCAGGCGACGGATCAGCAGCGAGAGGTCGACGCCGACGTGGAAGTAGTGGTGCAGGTGCACGACGTCGGGCCGGACCTCCTCCAGGACCCGCGCCCAGCCGTCGGCCTGCACGGGGTCCGTCCAGGTGAAGAACGCGGAGTCCGTCCGGCTCTCCACCAGGACCTCGCGGACACCACGACCGGCGCCGACGGCATCGAGCGCGTCGTCGCCCGGCGGCTCCTCGACCGCCGATGCCAGCGTCACCTCGACGCCATCACGCGCGGCGAGTCCCTCGGCGAGCGCGACGGCCGAGCGCTGGGCCCCCCCGGGGTGGCGCGCCTCCCACTCGTGCGAGACCAGGAGCACCTTCATCGACGACCGCCCGTGCGCTCGCCGATGACGACGCTCTTCGCGAGGGTCATCGCGATCCCGCCAAGGAGATCCCGGCGGTAGGAGACGCCCTCGACGTGCGTCCACCGCACCCCCGGGTCGACGACGAGGCGGCCGCGCTCCCGCAGGGCGAGGGACAGCAGCACGTCCTCGAAGTCGCCGCGCCCGTAGACGGTAGGGATGCCGCCGACCGCGTCGAGGTCAAGGCGGCGCACGCAGATCGCCGCTCCCGTCAGCATCGGTACGTCGAACGGCTCGGCGCCCAGCCGGTCGGACGGCCCGTGCTTGCCCGGATGGCCGGGGAGCACGAAGCCCGGGAAGTCGGGCGGGTCGACCATCGCCATCCCGGCGTGCTGCAGGGAGCCGTCGGGGAACGTGAGCACGGGTGCGGTCGCGACGACGCCGCCGGTCACGGCGTCCGCGAGGCGGGCGATGTCGCGTCCGGCATCGCCCACCAGCACGTCGCTGTTCAGAAGCAGCACCAGGTCGCCCCCGGTCGCACGCCACCCGGTGTTGCAGGCTGCCGCGAAGCCGGCGTTGCGGTCGTGGACGAGGATCTGCGCCGGCACGTCGTAGACCGCGTCGTTCCAGGTCTGGACTCCGGCCACAAGATCGCCGGCCAGGTCGGGGTCATCGCACACGATCGTCAGCTCGACCCCGTCGTGGCCCTCGGCCAGCGCGCGCAGGACGTTCCGGACGTACGTGTCGTTGCCGTAGACAGGCACCACGATGCCCACCCGTGCGATGCCCGTCATGCGGGAATGCCGGTACGCGACGGATACGGACGGCGCCGGACGTTCGACCGACCAGCGGACGACATCGACGACGGGCCGGAGCGTGTCAGCGGTCGGGGGCATCGAGACGGCGAGCCCGGCGAAGGCCTCCTCCGGCACCGCGTCCTGGCGCACGGCTGCGACCGGCACGCGCACCCGCTGGTCGCCGGATCGCAGCTCGATCGCGGTGCCGGCGTCGAACGGTCCCGCGACGCGGCCCACAATGCCGAAGTCCGACCGCGACGCCTCCGGCCCGACCACGTGGGCGGCCACGTCGGGACGGTCCTTCCGCAGCAGCGGGCTCCACGCCCCGGTGCGTCCCCCGTGGACGAGGCGGGCCTCCACGACACCGGGCACGCCGTCCGGCTCGACCAGCCAGCCGTCGACGCACACGGATCCGTCCGCAAGCAGCCAGCAGGTGTCGATGCGTGCACGCGGACCGCTCCCCCGCAGCCGGGTGCGCGCGGCGACGCCCGCAGCCAGCGAGCGAAGCCGTCCGGGCTGCTTGGCCACCTCTCCACCTCGTCCGCAGGGTCGACGGTGGATGATCCGCGACCCACGTCGATCGTAGGCGAGGCGGTCACGAGGGCACGGACGACGCACGGCGAGCCGGTAAGGTACGGCCGATCCTGAGCGTCAGGTCGGGACGGGGCAGGCGGCACGACGGACGATCGGGGCGGCATGGACATCCGGCGTGAGGTCGAGCCGCTGCCACCGTTGCGGCTCGCCCCAGGGGGCGCGTACGAGGACCTCGAGTTCGTGCGCGAGGTCGAGACGCTGCATGGCGTGGTCGTCCGCGGCCTGCCCGAGGGGACCGACGCCGCGCAGCCGGGCGTCAGCTGGTTGCACACCGACCTGGTCGTCGAGCCGGCCGAGGCCCATGAGGTGTCCGCGTGGGTCGATCGGGCTCTCCTTCCGCCGGCGTCGGCTGCGTACAACTACTTCCACTTCGTCTGGGAGCTCTGCGCCGGCGCATGGGTGGGCGGCGCGCTCGCCGATGGGCCGGTGGACATCCTCAACACCTCGCAGGACTGGCTGCGACCGGCCGTCGCCGAGGCGATGACGGCGCTGGTCCCCGACGCGGCCGTCCTCGACCTCGACCTGGCCGGCGACCACGTCCTCGGCATCCGCGAGCTGCTGGTGCCGCGGTTCTGGCTGCGACCGCGGGGCAGCGACGACGGCCACTTCGACCGGCCGCGCTGGGCCGCTGCCGGGTACTCACGCGACTACATCGACGCCCTGCGGCGCGCGTTCGTGCCGGACGTTCCCGGTGGCGAGGTGGTCGACGCCTACCTGCCGAGGCTCGACGCGTCGTTCCGGACCGATCCCGAGCCCGACACGAGTCGCGCCGTGTGCGACGAGCAGGGCGTGTTGGTCGTGGGCTCGTTGTGGGGACGCAGCATGCGCGAGCAGGCAACGGACTTCGCGCGGATGCGGTCGCTCGTCGCGATCCACGGGGCGGCGAACGCGAACGTGTGCTTCCTGCCCGAAGGTGCGGCACTGACCGAGATCTTCGCCGAGGGGTACTCCCCCGGGCAGTTCCAGATCGTCGCGGACCTGGCCGGCCTGCGCTACGACCACGTCGTGCTGCCCGACACCGCGCAGACCGCGGACGACGAACCGCTGCGTCGAAGCCCGCAGATCACTCGGGACATCCTGCGCGCGCTAGTCATCGACGCGGCCGACCGGAGCATCGCCGACGTCCCGGAGACGTCGACATCGGCCGGACCTCTCCGTGATCCGGTCCCTGGACCGGACCCGTCGCTCCTCGCCGCGCTGCGCCCGTGGGTGCGTCAGTTCGAACCGTGGTGGGACCCCGACCGGATCCTGGAGCACCTGCGCAGCCTGTGGCACCCGAGGGACGGCGAACCGGGCCTGACCCACGAGCTCCTGCAGGAGTGCGCCGTCGCGCTGCTCGACCGCTCGCCCACCAGCCGAGCGGGGCAGACGTCGACGGCTGTCGCGTTCGACACGGAGGACGACTGGGGGGACGGGCGTCCCAACGCGAGGCACCTGCAGTCGCCGACCCTGCACGTCTCGCTCGTCGAGCGCGGAGCGGTCGTGAACCTGTGGGGACGCATCATCGTCCTCGACGCGAACGACGACGTGGTCGCCGACCTTTCCAGCGAGTGGTGGTGGCTGGTCGCCTTCTACGCCGCGGACCGATCCGCGATGGTTCGCAGCGCCCCGACCGTGGCGGCAGCGGTCCTGCTGGCCAACGACACCCCGAGCATCAACTTCGCGCACGTCGTCCTGGACCAGGTCGCGTTGGCGGCAAGCCTGGGCGGACGGGTGGACGACTTGCGGCCAGCAGCCGACCTCGCGTTCGTCGTCGGCCCGACGACGCAGCGGTGGCACGGCGCCGTGCTCGACGCGCACCTCGGGCCGTTCGGCGGTCCGGTCCTGCCGGTCGGCTGGTTCACCGCCGTCCGCGCCGAGCGGCTGTGGGTGCCGGGGTCGGCATCCCTCATCCCGCACCCGGCGTACAAGGGGGCGTCGTGGGCGCGCGACTTCCTCGGCCGGGCCGCCGAGGGAGACTCGGCCGAGCCGACACCGCGACGGATCTACCTGCACCGCGAGGGGTTCCGCCGACGGATCACCAACATCTCGTCGGACCTGCTGGCACACGCCGGCATCGTCCCCGTCGAGATCGACGCTCTGGCGTACCGGGATCAGGCGCGGCTGCTGCGCGACGCCGACCTCGTGCTGGCCGACCACGGCGCGGCACTCACGCACATGGTCCATATGCGACCGGGCAGCCAGGTCGTGGAGCTCCTGCCGACCGGCTACTCCACGCCGGCGTACGAGATCCTCGCCCAGCGCGGACGCGTCGGGTACACCGCGATTCCGGCGCACCCTCGCGAGGGGGACGACCGCCCCGAGAGCCAGCGCGACTACCTCGTCGACAGCGAGCTCGTCGCTGCCGCCGTCGGCACCTCGCCGACCTAGCCGCCGATTGCACGGTGGACAGCGGTCCGGCGCGCGTCGCTGCCTAGACTCCGACCCGCGAGGAAGGGGCGGCCGTGAGTGCATTCGCCGATGAGATGTCTGCCGGGCTCATGCCCGAGGGGACGATCTGCCTGACGTTCGATGACGGTCCCGGCGCGACGACCGGACCCGGTCCCGGTCCGCGCACCATCGCTATCGCCGAGTACCTCGCAAGCCAGCGCATCGTGGCGACGTTCTTCATGTGCGGCAGCCAGGTGACGCGGCATCCGGACTTGCCGCAGGCGGTGCTCGGGCTCGGCCACCGCATCGGGAACCACACCTTCTACCACTCGCACCTGCCGAGCCTCGACGCCGCGGAGATCTACGAGGACGTCCGGCTGTCGTTCGACGCGCTCGTCGCTGCGGGAGCGCCGACGCCGATGCCGTTCCGCCCCCCGTATGGCGCCTGGGACGCCCGGTGCGCCGCCGCCATCAATGCCGACGCCGAACTCGCGGCCGGCCACGACGGCGTCTACGGGTGGGACATCGACGGCGCGGACTGGCAGTCCTGGGAGCTGGGCGTGCCGGACGCTCGCGCTGTGGCCGATGCCTACCTCGACCTCGCGCTCAAGAACGGTTCCGGGGTCGTGCTCATGCACGACTCGACGGCTCACGAGGACGAGGCCAGCCAGCTCATGCGCGCGGGGAACCGGTCCCTCGAGGCGATCACACGCCTGGTGCCGATGCTCGAACGCGAAGGCTTCGTGTTCGCCCCTCTCCCGCCCGCCTGAGTCAGACCGCTCGGCGGTCGACCAGGTAGGGAGTCGCGACCCATGGCTGAGCGCGCACGGTGCCGCGCGTGTCCTGGCGGCCCGACCACACGTCGAAGACCGAACCCACGTCCACGGCGACCGCACCCGCCTGCTGGATCGCGTGGCAGTAGATCTTCCCCAGGACGCCGGCCCCGACCAGCCATACCTCCCCGGGTCGGTAGTCGTAGCCGGCAATCGCCTCCAGGCGGGACCAGTGCGAGTCCTCCCGGCCGCGCTCGTCGTAGTAGTACAGGAGCTCGCCTGGCACCGGCAGCCAGGTGGGTGCGACCGTGTGCGGGACACGTCTCAGATCACGGGGATCGATCGGCCCGATGATGCCGGCACACCGTGCGATCAGGCGGTCGATCTCGCCGGAGAGCTCAAGCGCCCAGCCGAGGTCGCTGCCGCCGGGGAGGATCCGGTCGGGTGAGACACCGATCTCCAGGCACAGCGCGGTGGTCTCCGCATACCCGACCGGACCCGTCAGGCATTGCGCCAGGTCCGGAACGCCGACGATGTCTGCGGCACGCAACGCGTCCGCGAGCCGGAAGCGGAACGCCGTGTACTCATCGGCGTCAAGCTCGTTCCACTCGCCATCGGCGTCGACGCCGAGGACGCCGGTGATGTCCGGCATCACCCCGGCGAGCACCTGCGCCTCGCCGTCGCCGAGGCGCACGGCGCTGAATCCGCGGCCGTCGTCCGCGGCAGCGAGTGCGTCGGCCGCGAGCCAGGTGACCAGCTCCCGTGAGTACGTGTCGAACTCGGCCCACCCGACCGCGTGCGACCGGAACCGGGCTCCCGAGCCGGCGCGCTCGGCGAGCACGTCGACGCTGGTCCGCGCTCGCAGCCGATCCATGCGCGGCTTCTCGGCCAACGTGCGCGCGATCGCCTCCCGGCGCTCGTCGGCCAGGTCGTCGCCCAGGTCGATCTCGACGACGGTGCCGTCGAGCGCGGGCGAGGCGGCCAGGCAGTGGGCGACCGGGCGCAGGATCGATGGACCGCGCCGGGCCGCCAGGTGAAGCCATCGGCGCTGGAGGTCGACGTCGTGCGTCGACAGGTCGGCCTGCTCCCCGCGGACGAGGGCGTCGACGACCTCGACGCGGCCGCCGACCGCCATGAGCTCGGCAACCTGCTGGCGCACCCACGGGTTGTCGACATCGTCGGCGAGGAGCGCAGCAGTCGGCATCACCTCGTCGACCGCCCTGAGGCTCACGACGAGCTCGGCGAGGACGAGCCGCTCGGGCAGGTCGAGCGACGGTCCGCGGGCGGAGAGCTCGGCGATCAGGGCGGCCAGGTCGGTGACCGGAGTGGCTGACGTCCAGCGCGCCTCGTGCGCGCGATCGGCGAGCGGACGATGCACGTCCGGGCCGGGCTCGCCGGCGCGGTTCTCCCCCACGCGATCGACCCTACCGGGACCGAGCGGCCCGGTAGGCGGGGAAGAACCCGCCGTCGTCGGTCACCGGCGACCCTTCGGACAGCTCGGTGTAGCGGGCGGCGTCGAGCACCCATCGGCCCACCGCGAACTCACGCTCCACGTCGCCGATGCGTCGCTTGAACCGGTACAAGGAGTCCTCGCGCCCGCCGCGTCCCGCCCCGAGATGAAGGAGCCGTGCGCCGTCAGCCTTCGCGGCGTCGGCGGTCGCATCGAGCATGGCATTGAGCGGAGCCAGCCGGAGGTGGCGCCCGGACACCCCGGTCAGGTGAGCGTGCGCCAGCTCACCGTGGATGAGGTAGAGCAGCACACCCACGACGTCGTCGTCGACCGCGGCAACCAGCAGTCGCGCACGACCGCCCACTGCTGACCACAGGCGTTCGAAGTACTCCGTCGAGAAGCTATACCTGTCCTCGGCGTCGTTGCGCCGCATGGTCTCGGCGTACAGACGCGCGAGGTCAGGCAGGTGCGTGCCCTCGGTGTCGACCCAGGTACGAAGCCCCGCCCTACGGGCGCGCCCGATCTCGTACCGCGTCTCCTTCTCGTAGGCGGCAACCCGCTCGTCGTGGGAGCGGGCGAGGTCGATCGACACGGTGTGTCCGGTCACGATGACGGGGGCAGGACCGGAGGGGTCGGCGCGCCAGCCCGACGCGAGGTCGACGTTGCGAAGCAACGGATCGAAGGTCGTGACGGCGGAGACGGCACCCACGCCGCGCCACCCCGAGGTGATCGCGGACCATCCGTCGGACAAGAACGCCGCGGACCCTGGCTCATCCGGGCCGAGTCCACCGGACACGACAGGTCCCGGATACCCGTAGACGCAACCGATGTCGACCCGGTCGGTTCCCGGGATCGGCCGCACGAGGTAGGGCCACGCGAGGAGCCGCCCCTCGCTCCGGTACACGCCGAGATAGGCGTCGCCCTCTCCGCGCGCCTGCGCCATCGCGTGATAGCCGGAGTGATGGAAGACGTCGTGCATCGTGCCGTCGAGCGACTGGTCCCACCGTGGATCGTCCGCCGTCAGGAGCTCGAGGCCCTCAGACGGCATGGCGCTCGGACCACAGGACGGGGAAGACGGCCGGGTCAGCGTAGTCCGGCTGGCCGTCGGCCGTCCGTCGCGCGAGGCGGTCATCCGCCAGGACGATCTCCCGTCCGTCCGGCGTGCGCACATCACGATGTGCGTTGGCCCCGTCCTGCAGATGGACGGCGATCGCCAGCCTGGGGACTGCGGTCAGGTTCGCAGCGCTCGCGTGGATCATCCGCGCGTGGTGGAACTCCACCTGGCCCTTCCGCACCTCCAGCCGCCGGACCGCGTCGGGCCCAATCCGTCGCCCGAGCATCGATCCCAGTCGACCGAGGTCGCTGACGTTGAAGTGGCGCAGGTCCTCGGTGCCCGGCCACCGGTGGCTGCCGTCGACGACAGCGAGCGTCCCGTTCTCGATCGTCGCGTCCTCGAACGGGATCCACGCCGTCAGCATGCGGTCCGATGTGCAGGTCGACCAGTACGACGCGTCGGTGTGCCAGCCGACGACCGACCGCGCGTCTCCGGGCGGCTTGAGCACCGCCTGGTCGTCGAAGAGCCGGATCTCATCGGTGTCGGCGAGCATCGCGGCGATCTCACCGATCAGCGGCATGAGGGTGAGCGGTGCGAAGCGCGGGTCCTGGTACGTCAGGAACTCGCTGTTGCGCACACCGTCGCCGTCGGTCGGCGACCAGTCGGAGTGGCCGATCTCGACGGGGAGCCGGCGGTCGGCCGGGCGGTGCTGGTACTCCTCGACAAGGTCACGCATGCGATCCAGCAGGTCGTGCGGGACGATCGGACCGGTCACGTGCCAGCCGTGCTCGCGGTAGTGGTCGACCTCCTCGGGCGTCGGCAGCCCCGCACGCGGTTCGGTCACCGGTGCGCTCCGACGAGTGGTGTCAGCACGGAGACGATCCGGTCGACGTCGGTTGCCGACAGATCACGGAAGAAGGGCAGGCCGAGCGTCGTGGCACTCACGTGGTCCGACACGGGTGTCGGCAGGTCGGCCCAGTCCGCCGCGAAGGCTGGCATCCGCGTGCACGGGGTCGGCCACCAGCGACGGGACCCGATCCCGGCGTCGTGTAGCGCCGCCTCGCACCGGTCGACCAGACCCGCAGACTCGAGCTGAACGATCCAGTACGGGGTTTCACCGGGGTACGTCGAGCAGACGGACGACACGCCCAGCGCATCCTCGGCGTCAGCAGCCAGGTCCCTCGCAGCCCGCCACTGCGCCTGCTCGTCCGCCCAGCCATCGAGCGCCGCGAGCGCGTACGCCGCGCCCATCTCGGACAGCTTGGCATTCGTGCCGACGAACTCCGACTGCCGGCGCTCGGCGAACCCGAGAACCGTGTACTCACGGAAGCGCAGCGCCCGGACCGGATCGCCGAACACGCAGATAGCCGCCTCGCCGGAGCCGAGCACCTTCGTGGCATGCAGCGAGAACACGACGACCCAGCCGCCGGGCAGCCCGGACAGGTCCCGCTCGACCATGCCGCCGGACGCGGCGGCGTCGACGACGACCTCGGCCCAGCCGGCCCAGGACCCGGCGTCGAGCTCGGCACCGAACGGCAGGACGGGGATGAGGGCGTCGCCGGCCTGGTGCGCCGGCACGTCGAGCTGCCAGTCCCGTTCCCGGATGTCATGGAAGGCGAGCTCGGCGCGCGCGCCGACAACGGCGAGGGGCGTCGCCGGGAACGTCCACGCCGGCACGTGGAACCGTCGCGCGGGCGAGACGGCGACGGCGCCCTGAAGGCCCAGCGTGGCGTTGGCGCAGGCCACGACGTGGTCGGCGGGCACCCCGAGCCGATCGGCGTAGCGTCGCTCGAGCTCATCGACGAGCGGGCCGAAGTTCGTGTAGACGCGACGGTCGTCCATGCCACGCAGGTATCCGACGACGGCGTCGGCGGTCGGGATGCGGGGGCGCATCACCGGGATCGGCGTCATTGCTCCGCCGCGTCCCACCCGAGGGTGTGCACGAGCTCGATCTCGCGCTCCTCCAGGTAGCGGACGCGCTCCAGGAGGACGTCACGGTCCCGCGCCAGGCCGCGGTCCTCCTCGCGCATGCGCAGGAACGGCCGGTACGCGACGTCGTCGGGCAACGTCGACAGCGCCTCGACGAGCCGACGCCGGACCCGGTCCCGTGCCCCTCCGGTGAGGTGGGCGGCAAGGAACCACAACGTCTCCTGCTCGTACGCCGCCCGCTCGTCGAGCGGGATCGTCGACCAGAAGTTCGACCCGTGCAGCCGGTAGCTCGACATGACGTCCGGCAGGTAGCCGATGTCGCCGTGCTGGGCGGCGAGCGCGAACAGGATGTAGTCCGACGGCTCGCGGCCGCCCATGACCCGGACGACGTCCTGCGGGATTGCCGCCGTGCGCATCATCACCGAGCACGTCATGATCCAGTTGCCGTCCATCAGCGCGAGCCCGGAGGTGCGCTCGCGGTCCGGGCGGCGAGCGCGCAGGTACTGGCGCAGCTCGGTCGCGTACCCGGACGCAGACTCGATCGCATCGATCGCCACGTCGTGGTGGCTGATCACGCACCACGGGTTGCGTTGCATGAACCGCCACTGCCGTTCGAGCTTCACCTCGTCGATCCAGCGGTCGTCGCCTTCGCAGAAGGCGACGAACGGCGTCACCAGCGCGTTCAGGTTGGGGATGAACTGAGGGTTGTCGATGCTGAGCTGGTTCTCCCGCTGGAGGATCAGCTGGATCCGGCCCGGGTTGGCCTCGGCGTACTCCCGGACGATCCGGGGCGTGTCGTCGGTGGACGCGTCGTCGTGCACGACGATGCGGTACGTCTGCGAGAACCGCTGGGACAGGATGCCGTCGAGGCAGGGGCCGATGAAGTCCTCGTGGTTGTACGTCTCGACGAGGACGGTGACGGCACACGTCCGGTCCGGGGGCGTCCCGATGGTCTCAGCAGGCGCACCCACGGCAGGGACCCTACCGAAGCGGGCCGGGCTCATGGCGGATCCAGCAACGCGGCCCGGGCGCGGCTGATGGCCGCCGTGAGCCGGCCGTCGCGCACGTAGGTGCCGTCGGCCAGAAGCGCCTCGATCGCGGCATCGTCGACGAACTGCTCGAGGTGCTCCGCCGCCAGGCCGCCCTCAGCGCGGATCGCGACCCATCGCCGCCAGTGCCACGCGAAGCCCTCGTCCTGGTCGCTGCTGTGGGAGAGCGTGACCGCCGCGTGGTCGACCTTCTGTGCGAACCGGTCGAAGGAACGGACCGGCGCATGCAGGAGGCAGGTCCGCGGGTCCGTCAGGTCCATCGGCGTGCGGCCGCTGCCACCGTGCGCGCTGACCGTCGGCAGGGCCTCGGACGCGAGGTCGATGAGCACCTTCCCCTGGTCCTGCGCCACCAGCCGCAGGTCGAGGTCGGACGCGTCGGGCCCGCCGTCGACTGCGGCCAGGGCACGGGACCGGACGGCCGTCATCTCGAAGCGTGGGACGGTCACGATGTCCGAGGTGGCCATGGCCCCGCGTAGGACGGGGTCGAGCAGATCGCCCGTCACCGTCACCAGGAACTCGTCGGGGTCGATCATGAAAGCCCACCCCGTGTCCCAGCGCTCGCGGGCCAGGTCGATGAGATACCGGCTGTCGTCCAGGTCGATCCCGGGGAACGGCACGAGCTCGACGAACGACGACCACCGGCTCGACCGGAGCAGCTCGACGCTGCCGTCGGTCGAGCCGAAGTCCATCGCGAGGACCCCCGCGACGCCGAGGGCACGGTGGTGCTCGAGCCAGTCGTCCAGGAGGTCCGCGTTGTCCCAGACGCCGGTGAGCAGGCGGACGACGGGCGGCGGCGGGGCGTGTTCGCCGTCGCGCGGGGACAGCAGCGCGCCGAGGCTGGCGGGGTCGACGCCCGGCGAGGCCGACGACGACCGGTCATCGAGGACGGTCGGCCTGTAGGCGATCCCGCGCAGGTCGGCGAGGATCGCGAACTGACCGGGAGTATCGCCACCCAGGAAGATCTCGTCGAACGATGCGCCGTCCGGCAGGAACACCACGTCGATGTTCGCTTCGCCGTGGACCGCGACGAGCCGGCGGATCTGCACGTGCAGCAGGGCCTGGTCCGCGAGGCTGACCGACGCCAGGCTCGGCAGGACCACCGCGCCCGCCTCGTGGCAGGCGGCGAGCACGTCGTCCGGGACCAGCTCGTCCGTCGCCCCCGGCCCACGGCCGAAGGCCACGACCGACGCGTCCGGCGCGGGAACCGGGAGCAGCCGGGCCCGGAGGCCGTCGAGAAGCTCGCGCGAGTACCCGGCAGCAGACCATCGGGGTGCGTCGAAATGGCTCTCACCGCCGCGCGCGGGGCGGATCCAGAGCCGAGGGACGAACAGCTCCCCGACGCGAGCGAAGGTTCCGGCACGACCCGGTCGCGGCCGGACCGTGCAGCCGAACAGGGCCGCTGCCTCAGGGAGCCGCGCGTCGGCGTCGTCGGGCAGCCATCCGACCAGGGTGCTGTCCGCCAGCACGCCGGCGCGGTCGGCGACGTGGAGGCCAGCAGCAAGCTCCATGAGCAGGTAGAAGACGTTCCAGCAGCCGGTCATCGGGGCGATGACCCCACGTTCGACGAACGATGTCGGATCGGGCGGTGCGTCGAGCACGACGCCTCGCGGGTGCAGCCACGACACGTCGGCGCACGCGGCCGCGCCGTCGAGGTAGACCGCCTGCGTGGTCAGGTCGACGACGGGACGCTCGATGCGAAGCACCTCGGCGACGAACTCCATCGCGACGGGCTCGGCCGTCGGGACGAGCCGGACGTCGCCGATCTGCTCGACCGACGACCACACGACCTCCGGGGCAGGCACCTGCCTAGCCGTCGGCCGAGGTCGCGGCCCGGTGCACGAGCGGGCAGATGTCCAGCCCGGCGATCTCGGGGTGCAGACGCAGGTAGTCCTCCGGGTCGAACGACTCCCACGGCCGATGACCCTCGCGCCACCCCGTGGTGAGGTAGTACGCGAGCGGGTTGCGGCCCTCGGGCACCTGGTCACCGTAGGCGCCTACGTACCACCCGGTGTCGAAGAGCGGACCGGGGCAGCGGTGCTCCGACCTCGCCTGTGTCATGAAGTGCGACAGCGGGTCCGTCCCGCTCTCCGCGACGTCGGGGTAGGTCTCCAGGTACCACCCACCGTCAAAGATCCCGGACTGGAGCACCTGGGCCACGTCGGCCGGGTCAGCACTCTCCGCGATCGGCGTCTCGTACCGGCTCACGGACGGCCCGGGCCGTCCGGCCAGACGTGCCAGTCGGTGACCGATGCGGTAGCTGCGGCTGCTTTGGATCGCACCGACGACCTCCTGCACGCCCTGAGCCTGCGCGTAGGTGTGCTCGACCGCCGCCTCGAGCCGACGTGCACGGGAGCGCTCGACCGCAAGCTCAGCGCTCAGGCGGGCGGTCGTCTCGTGCAGGGCCGCCTGGGCGGACCCGAGCGCACCGCGCTGCCGCGCGAGGGAGTCGGTGAGGGCTTGCAGCGCGTCCGTCGCCCAGTCCGAGCGAGCCATCGCCCGCTCGTCGAACGGGTCGGACACGTCAACGGGCGCGGATGGTGGCCGCCGGAGCAGACCGAGCTGCTCCTCGGCGGGACGAGCCTCGAGGGCGGCGTCCGGTGCGGGTTCAGCGGCCTCCATGAGCCGAAGGCGCAGCTCCATCGCCGCGAGCCGGTTGACCAGCTCGGGCGTGGGGTGCTCGAGGTCCGATGCGGTGGGAGGCGTCAGGTCGCTCACGCCGGGACCTCCTCGACCATCCGGGCAGGCGCCGTCTCACGCAAAACCGACAAGATCGCCGTCTGGGCCGCGCGCGGGCCGAAGTACTCGGAGATCAGCTCGCGGCCACTGGCCGACAGGCGCCGCCAGAGCGCGTCGTCGTCCAGCAGCGCGACGATCCGGTCCGCCATCGCCTCCGGGTCGTCGGCGACCATCGACGAGACACCGTCCTCGATGTGCATACCCTCGGCGGCGATCGACGTCATCGCCATCGGCAGGCCGAGAGACAGCGCCTCGCCGACCTTGCCCTTGACGCCAGCGCCGTACCGCAGCGGCGCGATGCCAACGCGCGCCGACCGGTACAGCGGCAGCAGGTCCTCCACCCATCCGGCAACGCGGACCGACCGGCTCTCCAGGGCCTTGACGACCGGGGGGACGTGTGAGCCGACCACGGTCAGGACAGCGTCCGGTCGTCGGGCGAGGACGAGTGGCAGAACCTCGTCAACGAACCACACGACGGCGTCCTCGTTCGGCTTGTGCTGGAAGCCGCCCACGAAAAGCAGGCCCGAGCGGCCGCGCGGGTCCACCGGGACGGTGTCGTCGTCGTGGATGTTGGGCACGACGAACACCGGGGTGTCGACGAGAGGCTCCAGGACGCGGCGCTCGAAGTCGCTCACGACGATCGTGGCGTCGCTGCGCTCGATGAGGTCGATCTCGACGCGCTTCTGCAGCAACGCTTCGATGCGGTCGGTCGCCTCGCCGGTCGTCTCCGCCTGGCGCTCGAGCCGAAGGAAGTGCAGGTCGACCGTGTCGTACACGAACGCCGCCTCAGGCAGGGCCTCACGCACGCGGTCGATGACCGCTGTGGCAACACCGGGCCGACTGACCCACACGTGAGAGATACCGCCGCGCATGGACTCGATATGCGGCCACGACTCGTCGAGCACGCCGAGCACCTCGACGCCGAGCCGTTCGAGCCGACGCGCGTATGGCTGGCGCCGCCAGCCGTTCAGGGCGACGAAGGTCACCGCGAAGCCGGCCTCCAGCATCACGGTCATCGCCTTCGTCAGGCGAACCGAGCCGGAGTCCTCGTCAGGAGCCGGGATCCCGTTGTCCACCACCAGGATCCGCTGACCGCGTAGCGTCCGCTGGCGAGCCATCGGCACGTTGGCCGGGTCGTTCGGCCACTGGTTCGCCAGTGCCGCTGCCCACCTCTTGGCGAACTTCAGGCGGTTGGTCACCTGGTAGGCCTTGATCCCGGAGCCCTCGTCGGTCCCGTGCGACTTGCCCTCGAAGTGCACGACGATCGACGCCGGCTGGTACCAGACCTCGCCGCCGGCGGCCCGGGCCGCGAAGCACAGGTCGGTGTCCTCGTAGTACGCCGGCGCGAACCTCACGTCGAAGCCGCCCCGCGCGCGCAGGAAGTCGCCGCGGACCAGCAGCGAGGCGCCGGACACGTAGTCAACCTCGCGCTCGTACGTCACGCGTGGGTCGAACGGATCACCGTTGCGCCCGTAGTTCCAGCCCGACGCGTCGTCGAAGATGATGCCGCCGGCCTCCTGCAGTGTGCCGTCCGGGTAGACAAGCCGCGACCCGACGACCATCGCCGCAGGACGGCGGTCGAGGGTGTCCAGCAGCGGGTCGAGCCACGCCCCCACGGGCTCGGTGTCGTTGTTGAGGAACAGCACATGCCGGCCACGGGCGACCGACAGCCCGGCGTTCGCAGCCATCAGGAAGCCAACGTTCGTGTCGAGCCCGACGACCCGCACGCCACGCACTGACGACACCTGCGCTCGCGTGTCATCGGGCGAGGCGTCGTCGACGACGATGACCTCGGCCCGTGCTGCGTTCGCGTACTGCGTCTCGTTCAGCGCCTTGAGACAGCCCAGCGTGATCTCGGAGTGGCCGTGCGCGCAGATGATGATGCTCACGTCGGGACTCGTGCCCGGATCGCGTAGCTCCCACGTCCAGCACTCGTCCGCGAGGGTCACCGGCTCACCCCACGCGCGGTGAAGACGTCCAGGATCGAGGCAAGGTTCGACGTGCCGAACCGCGCGCTCGGCTCGATCGCCGCACCCTCGGCCCACTCGTTCCACGCGTTCACGAACACCGCCCCGCCGTCCGACGTCGGCCCGGCCATCGGGCGCCGCCTGCGCAGGACGCCGGCGAACGACACCGGGTTCGACCCGAGGAACAGGTACGCGTCGGCACCGCGCCGTGCCGTGTTGTCCCACCCGGGCATGACGCCGGGGAAGACGGGCTTCCCGCCCCACCCCGAGGGGAGCATCGGCTCGAACGCGGACTGGTAGGACATGACGTCACCCTCGACGACGTCGCACTCCCCCGGGATCAGGTCGATGACGGAGTCGGTACGGATGTCACCGCCGGGCGGGAACGAGATGAGACCGTCGAGCGCCTGCACGACCGCGGGCGTCAGCTCGGGCACCTCGCGTGCGGGACGGACACCGGCGACGTAGATCGCCGGGAGGCCGGCCGCCGCCGCGCGCCGTCGCCACTCGGCGATCGCCTCGGGCAGGTCCGGGATCAGACCCGGCCGGTAGAGCACCAGCAGGGGTGCGCCGTCGAAGCGGATGTAGCGCGGGTCGCGCAGCGCCGGCTCGATGTCGTCCCAGAACCGGCCCGCCCAGCCCGCGCCATAGGTCTGCGGGATGAGGACGTCGGACTCCTGGCCGTCCCACCGCCGCGTCCACGGCTCGTTCGCCCAGCACAGGGCGAGCGGCAGGTCGATGTCGCGGTCCTCGAGCCAGTTGTTCAGCGGCGTGTCCAGCACCTTGCGGCCGTCGAACCAGTAGTGGTGGAAGACCAGGCCGTCGACCCCGTGCTCGCGGGCCGTCCGCGCCTGGCGGCGCAACGTGTTCGGGTCGCGCAGGTCGTAGAAGCCGACGTCCTTGCTCGGCAGGATCGGCTGCAGGTGGCCGTTGAACAACGGCCGCGCGCGGCTCACGTTGACCCAGTCGGTGAACCCCTGACCCCAGAACTCGTCGTTCTCCGGGGTCGGGTGGTACTGCGGCAGGTAGAAGGCGTAGACGTTCGGACGCGGGCGCGGGCTCTTACGGTACGACGCGAGCCGGCTGCGCACGTCCATCGCCTCGACGATCTCCATGCCGGCGCTCTCCGCATACACGCCGATGAGCCGCTCCAAGCCGTGTGCGGTCGTCGCGTCGTACTGCCCGCCCTCCGGCTCGAAGAGATCCATGGACAGGTCGAGGTCGGCGAACCGCTCCAGCAGCCATGGCCGGCACCAGAACATGCTGCCCGCAGGGAACTGGAGCGCGTCCGGGTCGAACGCCAGGGACAGCCGTGCCGCGAGCGACTCGACGATGCCCTGGTCGCTGCCCCAGTGCTCGGGGCCGCTGATCTGGCCGGTCGGCACGATGATGCCGACGTCGCGGTCCTCTCGCAGCAACGCGATGGTGCGCTCGATCGCCTCCGGGCTCTCGAACACCCCGTCGAGCAGCTGGATGCGCCAGCCGTTGCCGTCGATCCGGTGCTCGCTCTTCTTGGTGTGGACCTTGGCGATTGCGTCGTACCCCCCGAGCAGGCCCTTGTTCGCCATCTGGATGAGCGGACCCCAGTCACGCCCGCGGTTCTTGACGACCTCGACGTGGGCGCCGGGGTAGCGCGACAGGATGCGCGGGATGCCGAGCTCGGCGGTGCCCTCGGTCACCGTGACGAGGAGGTCGAACGCCTCGGGCATCCGGGCGAGCCGGTCCTCGATGTCGCCCCACAGCTCGGGGTAGTGCACGTGAGCGACGACGAGGATCGTGGCAGCGCCGTCCGGACGGTGCGTCGGGCCCTCGGACGAGTCGGGGCGGTGCAGCACGTTGATGTCGAGCCGCCGGCGCAGCGGCGACGCCTCGGGCAGGCTTGCCTCCGGCAGCTGGAGCAGACCGACGGTGAAGAGGCGGTCCGCGCCGAGGTCGCCGTTGCGCATCTTGTGCGCGGCGCGGCGCGCCCGGGATTTCGCGCTGCGGTAGCGCGACGCGCTCGCGCGGAACGGACTCGTCAGGCGCCATGAGGCGCTGCCGAGCATCTGGCTCATCTGGCTGCGGTACTCGACAACCGTGAGCTCGAGGTCCTCGACACGCTGACGCAAGCGCTCGATCTCCTCTTGGAGAATCGCGCGCTCATCGAATGACGCGTCGAGTGAGCTGTCGACGTCGAGGCGAGCCCCGACCTTCTGACGCTCGTGGTCAAGCGCTGTCACAGGCCCCCCTGTGCTTCATATACGCCCCCACGCGCATCAGTAGCATCCCACCTATGTCGGAAACTGCGCAAGAACCACCCGATTTGAGCGGATATGCAGAGGCTATATCCCGCATCGCCGCAGCCGTCGGAGGCTTCGTGCGCGGCAAGTCCGACGTCATCGAGCTCTCGCTGACCTGTCTGCTCGCCGAAGGGCACCTTCTCCTCGACGACGTCCCGGGTGTCGGCAAGACCTCGCTCGCGCGCGCTCTGGCGCAGGCGATGGGCCTGAAGTGGCGCCGCATCCAGTTCACGCCCGACGTGCTCCCCTCCGACATCACCGGCGTCTCCATCTACAACCAGGGCACGGGGTCGTTCGCCTTCCACCGGGGCCCCGTGTTCTCCTCGGTCGTGCTCGCCGACGAGATCAACCGCGCGACACCGCGGACCCAGTCGGCCCTCCTCGAGGCGATGGAGGAGCGCACCGTCTCCGTCGACGGCGTGACCCGCGAGCTTCCGGCGCCGTTCATCGTCATCGCGACGCAGAACCCGGTCGACATGGCAGGCACCTATCCGCTGCCCGAGGCCCAGCTCGACCGTTTCCTCATCCGGACCTCCATCGGCTACCCCGACCAGGCCGCCGAGGTCGAGGTGGTCACGGGCCACCACCTCGGTCGCCAGGTGTCCGCCATCGACGCGGTGGTCTCGGCCGAGGAGGTGCTGGCCGTCATCGCCGCGACCTCCCGCATCGCCGTCTCCCCGGATGTCATCGACTACGTCGTCCGCCTCGTGACCGCGACCCGGACGGCTCCCGGCGTCGCACTCGGCTCGTCCCCGCGCGGGTCCGTCGGGCTGCTCCGCGCCATCCGCGCGCGGGCCCTCCTCCAAGGACGCGGCTTCGCCACCCCGGGCGACGTACAGGCCCTCGCGGAGCCGGTGCTCGCCCACCGCGTGCTGATCGACGTCGACGGCCAGGCGCGGGGAATGACCGGCGCGAGCGTCGTCGCCGAGATCGTCGCGACCACCCCAGCCCCTCAGCCGGCGTAGTCATGAAGGGGCGCGCCGCCGGCGTCGCGGTGCTGGCCGTCGCGTCGGCCGCCGTCGCGATCGCCCTCGGCTGGTCGGAGGTCCTCGCCGTCGCGGGCGCGCTCGCCGTGCTCCTGGTCGTCACATGGCTCGTGCGGCTGCCGCCGGCGGCGACCTGGAGCGACGTCAGCGCGCCGGAGCGGGTCACGCGCGGGGACGACGCCGCTGTCGTCGTGCACGTGAGCGTCCCTCGCGGGCCCACGACGTGGGTCAGCGCCGTCGATGCGGCGGGGCACTCGCGGGCCTGGCTGCCGCGGGGCACGGAGGCCGAGCTGAGCTGGCCCGTCGACACCGCCCGCCGAGGCCGGTTCGACGTCGGGCCGTCGCGGCTCGAGGCCGGCGACCCGTTCGGTCTTCGCCGCCGCGAGCTGGCGACGCGCGTCCCCACGCCCGTCCTCGTGGTCCCGCGGGTGCATGCGGTCGCGCCCGCCGGGGCGGCCGGCTCCACGGACGACGGCTCGGGCGACGAGCACGACGGCAGCGACCAGTTCCACTCGCTGCGCGAGTACGTCGTGGGCGACCCCATCAAGATGGTGCACTGGCGATCATCGGCCCGCCAGGGCAAGCTCATGGTCCGTCGCATGGTCGAGACGACGGTGCCGTGGATGCTGCTGGTCCTGGACGTGAACGACCGCGCCTACGACAGCGCCGGTGCGCTCTTCGAGGACTTCGACGCCGACGCGTTCGAGCAGTCCGTCGATACGGCGGCGTCCTGGGCCTGGTGGGCTTGCGGGCCGCGCCAACGCGTGCTCGTCACGACCACCGCGCTAGCGGCGACCACGGCCGAGGTGACGGTCGGGACCCGGGAGTCCGCCCTCGACATGCTCGCTCTCGTCGCGCCCGTCCCGGCCGACGCCTGCGGACCCGGACGGGTCGCGGCGCTCGCCCGACGGCACGGTGTCGGGCGGATCGTTCTCGTCACCGGCAGGCGGACGGAGACGTCGGCGGCCTGGGTCGGCCAGTGGCGGCGCGCGGTCCCCGCCTCCGTCGTGGTGGGGCACTCGTGACCCCGCGTTCGGCCTGGCCGATCATCCCGACGCTCGCTATCTCCTGGGTCGCGTTCGGTCAGGTCCTGTCGTTGTCCGGACTGGCGATCTGGGTCGTCGGCGCCTCGCTGGTGTCGGCGCTGTCGGTGGCGTTCCTCGCCGGCGCCGGCCGCCGTGGCTGGGCGGTGGTGGCGATGGTCGTGCTCACCGCCGTGGTCCCGTTCCTCGCGCGAACGGTCGGCGGGGACGATGCCGGACCGATCACGCGGTCCTCGCTCATGGCGACCGGTGTCGCCGGGGCCACGGCTCTGGTCCTTCGTACTCGCTATCCCGCAGCGCTTCTGGCGCCCGCCGTGATCCTGCTCGGGGGTGCCTGCGGTCTCGGCGCGGCCGGCCGGGCCCCCTGGGTCGTCGGCGCGTGGGCGGTCGCGGCCGCGGCGACGCTGGCCATGCTCGGCCCGTACACGCGGGCAGACCTGCGGGCACGGCGCCGCGTGCTTCCGTTCGCACTGCTGCTCGGCGTCATCGGGCTGGTCGCCGTCGCGGCGATGGGTGCGGCTACGCCTGCGCTGACGACACCGTGGACGATCCCGGGCGCCGCTGCCGCGAGCGGGACGCCCGAGGACTCCACCACGAACCCCCCGCCGACGTCGACACCGTCGCCGCCGCCGAGCACTGCGCCGACGCCGGAGCCGTCGACGATCGACCCGGTGGACGACCGGACGGTCGACGCGACCCGGGTCGTCGTCACCGCCGGCCTGCTCGTCGTCCTCCTCGTGCTCCTCCTCGCACTGGTCGCCGTACTGCGCCGAGTGGTGGTCGGGTGGCGCTGGCGGCAAAGGCGCCGGCGGCTGCGCCAAGGGGATCCGCGGCAGCGCATCGTCGGCGCGTGGACGTGGGTACGCCTGCAACGACTGCGCTTCGAGCAGCCGCTGCCCACCGCCGCGTCGCCAGATGTCGCCGTCTCCGTGGGCGCTCGGGAGCACGACGAGCCCCTCCAGCAGGTGGCCAGGCTCGCCGCGCGGGTGGCCTACGACCCGACGGCGGCGCCGACGCACGACGACGCCGCGTCCGCGTGGGCGGCAGCCCGCGTCGCCGGCAAGGCACCGACGAACTCGACGCTCCGGCAGCGCTGGGCCTGGGCGAAGATCGGCCCCCGCGTCGTGCAGCGCCGACTGGCCGCCCTGACGCCGGCTCCGGCTGCGCCCGCCAGCGAGGACCCCGCTGCGCCGGCTCCCCCACCTCGTCGGTCGGCGGCCGAGACGATCGGGATGGTCACCCGCTCGCGCTGAACGTAGCTACGCGAGATCGACCAAGCCCTGCGAGCCGCCGCTGTCCGGCTGGAACTGGACCATCTGGTCCGTGCCGAGATCAGTCCACGCGTACCAGTACGCGCGGTCGAAGCCGGCGCCGAGCATCTGCTGGCCGAGTGCCTTGACGGACGCGCGCTGGTCGTCGAGCGACAGCTTGGCGCCGTCGCGGATGTTGACCTCCGTGATCCACGCGGGCACGGCTCCCCAGCCGTTGGCGGCCAACGCGCCCTTCATGCCCTCCAACAGGTCGCCAGCCGGCTCACCGAGCTGGGCGACCGTCGGGTAGACATGCAGCGATACCGCGTTCACAGTGCCGGGCACGCCCGCGGCCGCGAGAGGTGCCAGCCACTTGGCCAGGGTCGCGACGTCGTACTTGGAGCGGACCAACCCGCCGTTGACCAGGATCGTCGCCGCCGGGTCGGTGGCGCGGATCGCGGCGGCGGCGGTCGTGACGAGCTGGGCGTACTGATCGGCGCTGCCGGACCAGAACGTGAGCAGGTTCGGCTCGTTCCCGATCTCGTACGAGGTGATCTTCCCCGCGTAGCGCTGCACGACCGTCGTGACGTACTCCTGCCAGTCGGCGATGTTCGCGGGCATCGAGGCCGACCCCGGTCCCATCCACGACGCATCCGTCGCCTGGAAGTTGGTGGCCGCCCACTGCGGCGTGCCACCGAGGACGAGCGTGATGTCGGTGATGCCGTTGGACTGGGCCTTGCTCACGAGCGAGTCGAGCTGGTCGAACGTCCACTGGTCGGGAGCCGGCTCGAGGTTGAGCCACGCCGTACGGGTGTCCCACAGACGCAACGCGCGGAAGGGCACCGTGGGCCAGTCGCCGCCGTTCACCTTCAGCGTGCCGTCGCGCTCGATCCGCTCGCCGCCGACGGCCCACGGGATGTTGAGTCCCAGGGCAGCCACGGGGACCGTGCCCTGGATGGAGGACGGGGGTAGCGGCGTGATCGGCGAGACGGACGGTGAGGTCGAGGAGGTCGTCGAGCATGCGACAACCACCTGCGTCGCCAGCGCGAGGGCGACAAGGGCAAGAAGCCGCCGTCTCATGCGCGTGATGGTAGGGCGGCGGGCGGCTATCACGCCCTCCGGCGAGAGGCGGGCCGTATCCCGCGGGCGTCGACGGGGCGATGCGGTTCCCGAGCGTCCCCTCGTAGGAGGGATGAGGCCGAGAACCCTTGTATCCCAATGATAGTTGCGCTCCTCCGAACCGACCCCGCACGACCAACGGGCGGTGACAGGGGTGGCCATATCCCCGGTATCCGGTCGCCTGACCACAGGGATACGTCGGGGATATAGCCAGGCCCAGGGGCCGCTACCGGAGGGCCGACGAGGCGGACTGTCCTAGCCGGGAGTCACATGCGGTCGGGCGCAGACACCCCGAGCAGGTCCAGCCCGTTGGCGAGGGTCTGCCGGGACGCGGCACACAGCCACAGGCGGGCGATGTGGAGAGGGGCGAGCTCCTCGTCGCCGCGGGGCAGCACCCAGCAGACGTCGTAGAAGCGGTGGTAGCGGGTCGCGAGGTCCTCCAGGTACCGCGCCACCCGGTGCGGTTCGCGCAGCTCGGCGGCGCCGGCGACGATCCGAGGGAACTCGCCGAGCAGCCCCAGCAGGTCGTTCTCCCGATCGTGGACGAGAAGCGACGGGTCGAACGGCTCGGACGGCCAGTCGATGCCCAGCTCGACCGCGTTCCGCAGCACCGACGAGATGCGCGCGTGGGCGTACTGGACGTAGAAGACGGGGTTGTCGTTCGTCGCTCGCGTGATCTCGGCGAGGTCCATCGTCATCGGGGAGTCGGCCGGGTAACGCGCGAGCGTGTAGCGCGCCGCATCCACGCCGACCTCGTCGACGAGCTCGTCGAGGGTGACGATCGTGCCGGCACGCTTAGACAGACGCACCTCCACGTCCCCGCGCGTGATCTTCACGAGCTGGCCGATGAGGACCTCGATATTGGCGTCCATGTCGTCGCCGGCGCAGGCAGCCACAGCACGGAGGCGGTTCACATACCCGTGGTGGTCCGCCCCCAGGAGATAGATGGCGAGGTCGAATCCCCGTGCCCGCTTGTCCACGTAGTAGGCGGTGTCGGATGCGAAGTACGTGTAGTCACCGTCCGCCTTGACGAGCACGCGGTCCTTGTCGTCGCCGAAGTCGGTCGTCCGCAGCCAGGTAGCGCCCTCAGACTCGTACACGTGGCCCTGCGCGACGAGGCGCGCAAGTCCGCGTTCCACGGCACCGGACTCGTGCAGGGCGCGCTCGGAGGACCACACGTCGAAGTGCGTGCGGAAGTTCGCCAGGACGGCCTGCTGCTGCGCGAGCTGCCGGGCGTAGCCGGCCTCCCGGAACGCGATGAGCTGCTCGTCATCCGGCAGTGACGTGATGCCCGGCTCGTCGGCCACGATCTGCGCCGCGAGCTCGGCGACGTACTCACCGAGGTAGCCGTCCTCCGGAGCGGGCCGGTCGTGCGCTGCTGCCATCAGCGAGGCGCCGAACTTGTCCATCTGCACGCCACGGTCGTTCACGTAGAACTCTCGTGTGACCGCGGCGCCTGCCGCCGCGAGGACCCGGGCGAGCGCGTCACCGACAGCAGCCCACCGGGTGTGGCCGAGGTGGAGCGGACCGGTCGGGTTCGCTGAGATGAACTCGACGTTCACGACCCGGCCGGCGAGCGCGTCGCCATGGCCCCACAGGACCCCCGCCTCGACGATGGTCCGGGCGAGCTCGCCCTGGGTGGCCGACTCCAGTCGCACGTTGACGAATCCCGGACCGGCGACCTCGGCGCTGGCGATACCCGGCGCCGCGCTGAGCCGCTCGGCAAGCAGCACGGCGATCTCCCGCGGGGAGCGAGCGGCGGACTTGGACGCGGCCAGCGCGACGTTGGTGGCGTAGTCGCCGTGCTCGCGCGACTTCGGTCGCTCGACGCGCACCTCGGGGATGTCAAAGGGCGGGAGCTGGCCCGTCGCGATGAGATCGGCCAGCGCGTCCCGCACGACCTCCGCGAGCTCGTTGCCAGTCACGCGACGAGCCTATCCGTGCACGATCACCGCCCCGGCCGGGGCCGATCGGGCTACGCTCCGGCGCAGGCAAGGCCAGGAGAGCACGACCGTTCCGCCAGTGCCCGCCCTCGTGGTTGGCCCTGGCGTTTCTGGGCAGCAGCGCAGACTCACCGGAACGACATGCGTGAACGGCTTCGCCTCGCGGCGGGCGGGGTGCCCGACGCGACGTTCCGTGCAAGGAGACTGCGCATCATGGCTCAGGGAACCGTCAAGTGGTTCAACTCGGAGAAGGGCTACGGCTTCATCGCCCAGGCCGACGGCGGACCGGACGTCTTCGTCCACTACTCGGCAATCCAGGCGGACGGCTACCGCAGCCTGGAGGAGAACCAGGTCGTGGAGTTCGACATCGTCCAGGGCCCGAAGGGCCCCCAGGCGGACAAGGTCCGGATCGGCTGACCGCCGAACCCCGTTGTCGTTGGGCCCCACCGCGGGTGCGGTGGGGCCCAACGCCGTTCCGCCCGAGTCCCCCGACACCGGGCCGACCCCCGAGGTATGCCCGCCGCGCCCGGTCGGCCAAACCACCGATGTGTGTGATCCAGGACACATCGACTCGTTCGGGCGCCGGCAGGGCACAATGGCTGCATGGCCGAGGACGAGATCGAGCGGCTCCTGCGGGAGGTTCAGCAGTCCAGCGGGGCGACCCCGCCGGCGCAGCAGACACCGAGCGCGCCGCCGGCGACCACCGACCCCAAGAGCGGCGGGGGGATTAGCCGCGTCGGCTTCGCGACCGGGAGTGCGGTCGTGCTCGGTGCGGGCGGCTGGCTGTTCGGGATTCTCACGCCGTTCACGACCGCCACGGAACTTGGCCTGGGCGCGGCGATCGGGGCGTTCGTCACGGGCCTGGTGGCTGGTCCTCCACGCTGGCTGTCGCGGTAGCACCCCCGCGCTGGCGGTCGGCCTCGACCACGGCCCCCCACAGCAGCGAGACGAAGCACAGGTACAGCCACAGCAGGACGACCACCGTCGTGCCGAAGACGAGCACGGCGGCGCTCAGGCTCGTGGACAGGCGGGCGTAGACGCCGACGCCGGCCGTCACAACGAGGATCCCCGCCGTCGCCATGAGCGCCCCGGGCGCGGTCCACGCGACGCGTCGAGCCTGGTTGGGGCTGTGCTGAAGCAGCCAACGCACGCTGATGTGCACGAGCACGGCGATGATCAGCCAGTCGATGACCCCGCTCCCGGTCAGGATCGTCGACCGCTCGACTCCGAGCCACCGCAGGACGGTCGGCAGGAACGTCGCGACGGCGACGAGCCCGACCGCGACAACCAGGGCGACCAAGGTCACGACCGCCGAGACCGCTCGCTCCACCAGACCCGACCGGGTCTCGACGACGCCGACGATGGTGTTCATCGCCATGCGGAGCCCCAGGACGACCTTCGACGCGGCGTAGACCGCCACGACGGCGCTGACCAGCGTCGTGATCGTGAACGCGCTGGCACTGGCGGTCTCGATCGTCGAGACGAGTGCCTCGAGGACCGGCTTGAACGCGTCGACGGTCCCGGGCGCACGCTCACCGATCCGGTCGAGCGCGTCGCGCACCTGGTCGGGGTCAAGGATCAGGCCGGCGAGGGTCCCGAGCGCCAGCGCCGCCGGCACGACGGACAACGCGACGAAGTATGCGAGGCCGCCCGCAGCGAGGGAGACACGGCTGCGCTGGTAGTCGAGTGAGAGCCTGCTCCCCCACGCGACAAGGTCTCGAAGCGCCTGCACCGGCCCATCCTCCCGGACTCACCCGCCGTGGCCGGCGCATGCCGCGCTGATAGCCTTTCCCGACCCGAGCCCCCGTAGCTCAGGGGATAGAGCGCCGGTTTCCGGTACCGAAGGTCGCAGGTTCAAATCCTGCCGGGGGCGCGTTGTGAGGTCCCGGGACATCGTCGGTGATGCCCCGGGACCTTGTTCGTCTCGCGTACAGGACTCCGGCTCAGCGTCGCTCGAGCCCGTGGCGGACGCTCCGCCTTCGGTGGAGCACCCGCCGAGCAGCATCACGGCGATGGTGCTCGCGCTCACCGCCAGGCGCAGTGGTCGGCGGGACGCGGCAGGGGTGTTCGTCATGGCGGTCTTCCTCGGTGGCGGCGCGGGACGGTCGGGGTGTCCGCCCACGCTGTCCGACACGGCCGCCGGTCGGAATAGACCTGGGTCCTGTCACGCACCGCTACGGGACGTCGGTGCGGCCGGACCCGCCGCGACGATGGCGGCGGCGTAGGCCAGCCGATGGTCCGCCGTCCACGGGGGGCCGAGCTCTGCCCGCAGCGCCGCGAGCACGGCGTGGCCGCCGGTGCCGAAGAGCGCCGCCGCGTCGTCCTCAACCCGTCTCGCATCGAACACGCGGACGTCCCATCCGTTGGCCCTCACCACATCCGCGAGAACCGTCCGGTACATGATCGGGTCGGCGCGGCTCTCGTACGGCACCCGCCGCTGCGTCGCGATGTCGGCCGGGAAGTCAGCGGGCCAGTGCCGAAGCGACACCGACCGGAGAGCGCCCGCGCACGTACGCGCAAGGTCGCCTAGAGCTGCGCGGGTCGCGCGGGTCGCGGCGTCCCGGACCTGATCCACCAGTGCCGCGAGCTCCCCGTCGGTGGGCGGCTCAGTACGCCGATGCAGCGCGTGCGCACCTCCGCCGTGGTGCACCGGTGCGACGGGGAACCCGGGCTCGACGAGCGCGATCCGTCGGCGGTCGACGACCCGACCGGCCGCGGCGACGGTCACCACCACGGCCCAGCCGAGGTGGTCGGCTACCCCCGCGTGCAGGCCCGCCATCCGTGACTCGCCTGATGCGCCTAGCGTCGGCGCAGCGCCGACTGCGCCAGGGACGGGGGCACGTAGCCGGCGTCCGGCGCCGAGAGGTTCACACCGGGCGGCACGATCTCGTCGATACGGTCGAGCACATCGGCCGTCAGCTCCACGTCGACGGCCCCGAGCTGGGACTCCAGCTGCTCCATCGTGCGCGGGCCGATGATCGGCGATGTCACCGCTGGGTGCTGCAGGACGAATGCCAGGGCGAGGTGGATCAGTGAGATCCCCAGGTCCTCGGCCAGCAGCGACAGCTCCTCGACCGCAGCGAGCTTCGCCTGGTTGCCGGGCAGTGAGAGGTCGTACCGCTGCGGTGTCCGCGACGCGCGGTGCGACTCGGGCATCGGCTGGCCCGCGCGGTAGCGGCCGGTCAGCCAGCCTCCGCCCAACGGCCCCCACGGCAGCACCCCGAGCCCGTACCGCTGCGCCACCGGCAGCACGTCCCCCTCGATCCCACGGACCAGGATCGAGTAGGGCGGCTGCTCGGTCGTGAACCGTCCGAGCGCGCGGCGCTCGGAGACCCACTGGGCCTCGACCACCTGGTGGGCGGGGAACGTCGATGTTCCGAACGCCCGGATCTTGCCCTGGCGCTGCAGGTCGGTCAGCGCTCCGAGCGTCTCCTCGATGTCCGTGTCGGGATCGGGCCGGTGGACCTGGTACAGGTCGATCCAGTCGGTCCGCAGCCGCCGCAGGCTGTTCTCGACCTCGGCGATGATCCAGCGCCGGGAGTTGCCCCGCTTGTTCGGGTCGCCGCCGGAGCCGCCCAGCGGCACGTCCATCGGGAAATGAACCTTGGTCGCCAGGACGATGTCGTCGCGCCGCCCGGCGATCGCCCGGCCGACGATCTCCTCGGACTGCCCCAGCGAGTAGACGTCGGCCGTGTCGATGAAGGTGACACCGGCGTCGAGCGCGCGGTGGATGACCGCCACGCAGGCGTCCTCGTCCGGGTCGCCCCACGAGCCGAACATCATGGCTCCGAGGCACAGCTCGCTGACCTGGATCCCAGTCGTGCCAAGGGGCCGATTGCGCATGGGGGCACCCTACGACCGCCCTCGGGGCTAGCCTCCAGCCATGCCGACGCTGGATGACGTCGCCCGGATCGCCGCGGCGCTGCCCGGCGTCACCGAGGGGGTCGGTCGCGGTGGGAAGCCATGGCGATCCTGGTACGTCGCCGATCGGTGCTTCGCGTGGGAGCGCACGTTCAGCAAGGCCGACCTGCGCCGCTTCGGCGACGAGCCCGTCCCCACGGACCCGGTGCTGGCCGTCGCGACGGCCGACCTCGGCGAGAAGGAGGCGGTGCTCGGGGCCGGGCGGCGCGGCGTCTTCACCATCTCGCACTTCGACGGGTACTCCGCTGTCCTCATCGAGCTTCGTCGGGTCGGCTCCCGTGTCCTTGCGGACCTGGTCGAGGACGGGTGGCTCGCCAAGGCCCCGCCCGCACTCGTCGCCGAGCACCTCCCCCGCCGCCGACCTTGAGGTTTCAGGCCTCATCCGAGATCGATCGGGCCTGAAACCTCAAGGTCGGTGAGTGGGCACGGGCTCGGCGCAGCGAGAGGCGCGGCGCTGGTTCAATGACCGCCATGACCGGCACCGCACCGACGACCATCGAGAACCGCGCCCGGTTCGCGTCGACCGAGCGGTCGTCGATGTACCCGGTGATCGTCGGGGCGTTCGTCGGCATCCTGCTGATCTCGAACATCGGCGCGACGAAGCTGATCGAGTTCGGTCCGATCATCACTGACGGCGGCGCGTTCTTGTTCCCCCTGGCGTACGTCATCGGCGACGTGCTCAGCGAGGTGTACGGACTGCGTGCGGCCCGGCGGGCCATCGTCCTGGGCTTCGTCATGCTCGTGCTGGCCGCGGCAACCTTCTGGCTGGTGCAGATATCGCCACCGGCGGAGGCCTACGAGAACCAGGCCGCGTTCGAGGCCGTGCTGGGGTTCGTCCCGCGGATCGTCGCCGCGAGCATCGCCGGCTACCTCGTCGGCCAGCTGCTCAACGCCTACGTGCTCGTCCGGATCAAGCAGCGCACCGCCGAGAAGGCGCTGTGGCTGCGACTCATCGGCTCGACCGTCATCGGCGAGCTGGCCGACACCGTGGTGTTCTGCACGATCGCGTTCTATGGCGTCATCACGGGCGCGGAGTTCCTCAACTACGTCATCGTCGGCTACGTCTACAAGACCTTGCTCGAGGTCGTCCTGTTGCCGGTCACCTACCCCGTGATCGGATGGATCAAGCGGCGCGAGCCGAGCTACGGCACCGTTGGCGCCTAGCGACCGAGCACCTCGGCCCGCAGCTCGTCGAAGGTCCCGTCCAGGATCGAGGCGCGGATCCGGTCCACCAGCCGGACGATGTACCGCTCGTTGTGGATCGTCGCCAACGTCGCGGCGAGCATCTCCTTCGCGCGGAACAGGTGGTGCACATACGCACGGGTGAAGTGCGCGCACGTGTAGCAGTCGCACGCGTCGTCGATCGGGGAGAAGTCCCCCCGGTAGCGGCCGTTCGTCAGGTGGAAGCGCTTCGTCGGGTGGAAGACCGTGCCCGAGCGCGCGTTGCGTGACGGCGCGACGCAGTCGAAGGTGTCGGCGCCGCTGGCGACCGCCGCGAAGATGTCGTCGGGCTCGCCGATACCCAGGAGATGGCGGGGCCGGTCCTCGGGCAGCTCGGCGCAGACCCAGCCGACAATGGTCCCGAGCTGCTGCTTCTCCAGCGCGCCACCAATGCCGTAGCCGTCGAACGGCAGGCGGGCCAGTCCGCGGGCCGACGCGCGACGGAGGTCCTCGTACTGAGCGCCCTGCACGACGCCGAACAGCGCCTGGTACGGCCGGCCGGCGCGCTCGGCCGTCAGCCGCTCGTGCTCGGCGACGCACCGCTGCGCCCACGCCTGCGTCCGGTCGACGGAGCGCTCCTGGTACTCGCGGGTGTTGAGGAGGGTGGTGCACTCGTCGAACGCGAACATGATGTCCGCGCCGATCCGGTGCTGGACCTGCATCGACACCTCCGGGGTGAACCGGTGCCGGCTGCCGTCGAGGTGTGAGACGAACGTGACGCCGTCGTCGTCGACGTGAGCGAGCCGGTCCTTCCCTTCGGCGATGACGTCGTCGGTGCGCACGGTCGAGGAGTCCATCGCCAGGACCTTCTTGAAGCCGACGCCCAGCGACAGGACCTGGAAGCCGCCGCTGTCGGTGATCGTCGGACCGTCCCAGCCCATGAACGCGGCGAGCCCACCGGCCGCCTCGACCAGGTCAGGCCCGGGTTGGAGGTACAGGTGGTAGGCGTTCGCGAGGACGACCTGCGCGCCGAGGTCGCGCATCGCCTGCGGGAGGACCGCCTTGACGGTGGCCTTCGTCCCGACCGGCGTGAACGCCGGCGTACGGATGTCGCCGTGGGGGGTGTGGATGACGCCCGCGCGGCCGAGACGGCCGTCGCCCTCGAGCCGCCGCTCCACCTCGAAGGAGTACCCCGGACCCGGCATCGCCCCATCCAACCCAACACCGGGACAGGCGGGCGACTCGGCATCGATCCGGGCCGCCAGCCGCCCGTCAGTCCCGCAAAGCGGGACAAGCGGACGGGGCGGAGGTGGGACGGATGTGACGTGAAGACGTCCGGGGGGATCGCGATGCGCGCGGGACGAAGCTCGTCGGTGAATCTCGTCGAAATCCCTTGCGGGCCGGCGGTGAACGCGAGTAGAACTCACCCACTGATCCGCAAGGGTCGGGACGATCGGCAAGGCGAAGACCAACGACACCGGGCTCCTCGAGAGCAAGCGACCCGAAGGGGCGAACGGACCGCAAGGTTCGTCGGTCCTCACGGGGCGTGGAGTCGGACCCCGAGTGCTGGCGGGGTGGTCATGCGTCGGGTCGGTCGAGGAGGACGACCATAGGTCGGCTGCGCCGAGAGGCGCGGCGTGCGCTGCGGACCGCACTGGGCGCGGCGCCCCGGAAGCCTTCGGGCGGACGGGCGGCTGAACGGGCGTACTCCATACGAAGGCCCCTCGCACTCATACTGCGAGGGGCCTTCGGCTTTCCTACCCGATCCACAGGTGCGCGCTGCGCCGACACGCCGCGGGATCCGTGACGTACGGTGTGGACGTGCTTCCCCGCCTCCCTGCGCGTGCCCTGATCGTCGGCCTCGCGACGTCCGCTGCCGTGCTCGCCGGCGCCGTCCCCGCGACCGCGAGCGCCCCCGCTGCCGCTGGCGCTGGCGTCCTCACCGTCGCACCCACGGCCGCGACCGACCCGGCACTGGCTCGGTACTACAGCCAGCAGCTGGACTGGCAGAGCTGCCTCGGCGACCTGCAGTGCGCGTGGCTGACGGTCCCGCTGGACTACGCGCAGCCCGACGGCACGACGATCGGCCTGCGCATCTCGCGTGTACGCGCGACCGGTGACGCTGCCTCGCGCATCGGCTCGCTCGTCGTCAACCCCGGGGGACCCGGTGCCAGCGGCCTGGACTTCGCCTCGTACGTCGCCGGACAGTCGGCCGCCGTCGCCCGGCAGTTCGATGTCGTGGGCTTCGACACCCGCGGGGTCGGGCGGTCAGTGCCCATCACGTGCATGACCGGTGCCCAGACGACGCGCTGGCTCCAGGCCGACCCCACGCCGGACACCGCTGCCGAGCAGCGCCAGTACATGGCCCTGGCCGCGCGCATCCCGGCCGGCTGCCTGTCGATGTCACCGGACATTGCCCGCCACGTCGGCTCGGAGAACACGGTCCGCGACCTCGACATCCTCCGACAGGCGCTCGGCGACGAGCGCCTCAACTGGCTCGGCTACTCCTACGGCACGTACCTGGGCACCCACTACGCCGAGGAGTTCCCGGACCGCGTGGGCCGATTCGTGCTCGACGGCGCTCTCGACCCGAGCCTGGACGGCATGCAGACGTCGCAGGGCCAGTCGACCGGCTTCCAGACGGCCATCACCCGGTTCGCCGCCGACTGCGCCCCCCGGGCCGGCTGCCCGTGGCGCGGCTCGACCGAGCGGGTCCTGCGCGGGATCAACCAGCTGCTCGCCCGCCTCGACGCCCACCCGATGCCCGCAGGCCGAGGCCGTCCCCTCGTGCAGGCCGAAGCCCTGTCGGCGATCTTCTACTCGATGTACTCCCCTGTGGTGTGGCCGAGCCTGCGGGTCGCCCTCCGGTATGCGGCGAACGGCAACGGGCGCGGGCTGCAGACGCTCTCGGACTACGCGAACGAGCGGGTCGCCCCGAACCGCTACGGCTCGAACATGGCGTCGGCGTTCCCGGCGATCGCCTGCTGGGACTCCACGGCCGCCCCCGGTCGCGCCGGCCTCGCCGACGCCGCCCGGCGGTGGTCTCGGGGCGTCGCCGTCCCCGAGATGGCCGTCGCGATGTCCTGGGGCAACGCCCCCTGCACCTCCTGGTACGGCCACTCGCCGCTGACGCCCGCGCCCGCGTCCTCGACGACGACCGCGCCGATCCTCGTCGTGGGCACGACCTACGACCCGGCAACGCCCTACCGGTGGGCTCAGGCGCTGTCGCGCCAGCTCACGACGGCGACGTTGCTGACCTACCGCGGCGACGGTCACACGGCATACGGCGGCAACTCGCGGTGCATCGACGCAGCCGTCGACGCCTACCTGCTGACCGGTGCTCCCCCGGCGGCCGGCACCGTCTGCCGCTGACGCGACGACGGCAGGGCGCGAGCCTGGGAGAAGAACCCCGCATGCCTTCCGGACACGGAAAGGCGGCCCCGTCGATCGCAGATCCGCTGGGTGGAGGTGCGCCGAGCACTAGGGGAGCCCAGCGCACCTTCCGGACCTGCGAGACGGGGCCGCCGACCGTGGCCGCGTCGAGCGCGGGATTCAGTTGTGGTCGTGCTAAGCCGTCGGCGCGTGGGGGTTGCGGACAACGACAGGACTGAGCACATCATCGAAGACTCACGATGCCCTCACGCTGCCCGGTCGGCATCCTCTCGGATGGCCGGGCGGTCAGATGGTGGGGTCGTCGGACTCCGGGAGCGACGACAAGAACTCCTCCACCTGGGCGGCCAGCTCGTCCGCCGAGGGCAGGGACTGGCCAGCGAGACCACCGGCGATCGCGCGGCCGGGCAGCGCCGCGAGCTGGTCGTACTGCTGCTCGAGCGCGGTGACCACCGTGGCGAACTCCGCGTTGCCCTCGACCTGGTTGGCGACATCGACGTCCGCCTGCTGGGCCGACGCCTCGAGCTCCCCCGCGGGCAGGTCCAGGCCCGACGCGGCGGCGACGCCGGCCAGCAGCGTCGTCGCGGACCGGGGGTAGGCGAACTGGACGAGGTAGTGCGGCACCTGCGCGGTCACACCCATCGACGGCAGGCCGCTCTGGCCGAGCTGGAGCTCGAGCATCGCGCTCACGTGGCCGGGAACCTCGACCTCGCCGATGGGCGCCACCGGGCCAGTGACGAGATCGGGCTGACTGCCGTGCACGGTCAGGCCGAGGGGACGCGTGTGCGGTGTCGGCCACGGGATGGCCGACATGCCGACGGCCAGGCGCACGTCGAAGCGCTCCGCGATCTGCTGGACGGCAGCGATGAACCGCAGCCATTGGTAGTCCGGCTCAGGCCCGGTGAGGAGGAGGAACCGGTGCCCGGACGCGTCGGCCACGACGTGCAGGCCGATCTGCTCCAGCTCGACGGAGGCGAAGTGGTCGACGACGAACGACATGCGTGGCCGCCGCGCCCGATAGTCCATGAGCTCGTCGACGTCGAAGGTCGCGACCAGCTGGTGGTCGAGCGTGGCCAGCAGGTGGTCGGCCGCGATCTTCACGCCGCCACCGGCGTCCACGAAGCCAGAGAACGCGTACAGGAGCACAGGACGCTCGTCGAACTCGACGTCTCGGTGCCAGGTGATCAACTCGTCTGCCGGTCGCATGTCGCGCACCTCCTCCCCGCGCCAACACCCGGACCCGCCGGGGGATTCCCGGGTTCGTTCGCTGCGGGCGTACTGCGCCTACGCGGGCGAGGCCTCTTCCGCCGGCTCCGTCGTCGCGGCAGCCGAGGTGCGCGTGCGCCGGCGGGCCGGCTTGGGGGTCGCCTCGACCGGAGTCGCCGCGGTGTCGGCCTCGGTCCCCGACGCGCCCTGGGCGACCGCGTCGGCCACGTCGTGGGCGGTCGCGTCGGTCACGTCGGCGAGCCGATCAGCTGTGCGGCCGGTCTTGTCCGCGGCGGAGGCTACGGTCGCACCGACCGTCGCAGCGGTGTCCGCCACCTTCTGCGCCGCCGTATCGGCCGCCGCCGAGAGCGTGGTCGCCGCCGAGCTGAGGGTCCCGGCGGTCGTGTGGGCGGCGTCCCCGACGGAGTCGGCCCACAGGCTTGCGGTCGATGACACGTCGTCCGCCGCGTTCCGGCGACGCCACAGCACGACAGCCGCGGCCGCACCGGCCACGGCGGCTGCCGCCACAAGGGCCTTCTTCATCGTGTCCTCCCGTTTCGCTCGTCGCCCGGACGCTAACACCTGGCGGCCTGCTCCGTCAGCGCTGTCCGCGCTGGGCGTGCTTGAGGGCGGACAGGAATCGTTCGGTCACCTGGGGGCTGTCCAGGAACGCCGCACGCTGTGCGTCGTCAAGACTGAGCGCGTACTCGCACACGTTCGACCACGCATGGCCGACGGCTTTCGTGAGCGTCCCGGCGACGGAGGCCGAGATCGCCGAGCCGACGACGACACCGCCGGGGATCATCTTCAGCAGCCCGGTCACGGCGTACCGGCCCGCCATCGTCGCCCCACCGGTGAGCACGAGCGCCCCCGCGGCCGAGAGCGCGCGCGAGCGGTTCGGCGGCAACCCGTACGCCGCGGTGATCCGGGCGATCATCGTCACCTGGTTCGGGACCAGGAGCGCCGCGTCAGCGAAGGGGATCGGCGTTGCGCCGATACCAGCGGCGACCAGAACGGCCTGGTTGATGATCGCCGCGACGGCTTTTTTCTTGCGCCCGACGTCGACGACCTGCGCCGCGGTCAGGGCCGACGAGGCCGCCTCCGGGATGACGAGGTACGTGTCGTCCAGCAGCCCCTGCAAGCCGAAGACCGGGCTGCCGGTGAAGGTGTCGGCCAACGCGTTGGTCATCACGACCCGGCCGTGCGGGCGGATGGGAAGGCCCAGCGAGGCGATGTACTCGGCGAACTGCGCCGCATCCGGGTGGACCTGCCCGTCGCGGCTGGGCACCTGGGTCAGCACGACGATGACGGGCAGTCCGAGGTCGATGAGCTCGCGGACGAACTGCACCTGCGCCTGCTCGAACCGCCGGTCCGACCAGCGGACGAGGTACCACGCCGCGTGGATCTGCTCGGCGACCGGACGCGTGCGGTGGTCGGCGACGAGCCGCCGCAAGCCGTTGACGATCGCGTCGCCGGCGGTGCCGGTCTCGAAGCCCTCGGAGTCGTACAGCCCGAGGAAGCCGTCGGGGTGCCGGTAGTAGACCAGCCCGCGCGTCACGGGGCTGCCGACTCCCGTGGCGGCGACGTCGCGGCCGAAGATCGCGTTGACGAGCGTCGACTTGCCGACGCCCGTCTTGCCGAACACGGCGAGGTTGAAGCAGCCGAGCTGCGCGAACGCCTCGGCGAGCTGCTTCTCGAACATGCTCTGGACCTGTGGTGTGGACAGGTCGGGCACTCGGGGGTCGGACGAGCCCGCGGCACCGCCTGCGTCGCTCGTCACACCGCGACACGCTACGCGCGGCCCACGGGTTGGACAAACCCCGTGGCGCTCGGGTTACCGTGACACGTGACTGCGACTCCCCCGCCGGCCGCGGGCACGCCGCGTCGGCGCGGACCGTCCCGCGCCGTCCGGCTCGTCGCCTCGCTCGTGGTCATCGCCCTTGTCGGCTCGGTCGCGGTCGCCGCCTGGGTTGCGCTGACGACCGCCACGCAGCGCGGGAGCATCGGCTCAGCAGTCGTCGTGCCCGAGGAGCTGCGGCCGGTCCTGCGCAAGGCGGCCAAGCGGTGCCCGGCGGTCCCGGTGGAGGTGCTTGCGGCGCAGATCGCCGCGGAGAGCGGCTGGGACGCGCGCGCGGTGTCCCCGGCGGGGGCGCGCGGGATCGCGCAGTTCATGCCCGCGGTGTGGGACCAGTACGGCATCGACGCCGACGGCAACGGTCAGGCCGACATCTGGAACGCCGTCGACGCCATCCACTCGGCCGCCGCGCTGAACTGCGTGAACCGGCAGCTCGTGCGAGACGCGTCCGGGAACCGCCTGCGCAACACCCTCGCCGCGTACAACGCCGGGTACGGCGCGGTGCGGAAGTACGACGGGATCCCGCCGTTCCCGGAGACCGAGGGCTACGTCGCGCGCGTCATGGAGCTGTCGAAGACGATCGTCATCGACCCCGACGCCTGACTGACGGACGTGCCCTAGGCGACGGGCTGCGGGGCGGGTTCGCGCGGGTCCACGACGTCGCGGGCCTCCCCCGCGATCGCACCGGTCGGCGTCGAGAGCACCTGCCGGAGCACGGCGTCGGCCTGGCTGCTGCTGTCGCTGCTGACGCCCCAGCTCTTGAACTCCCGCAGCAGCGCCTCCCGGGCGCGGGCGACCTGCTCGGTGACGACGCGCTTCTGCGCCCACTGAAGCTCGCGCTCGCGAAGGGCGGCCTCGATCGAACGCAGCTGGGTCGGCGTGACCGGGAGGTCGTATGCGGCCGAGACGAACCGCGCGATGTCCTCGCGGTAGTCGTGTCCACGGCGGCCGAACGTGCCGGGCACGACCTCCATCGCGTTGATGAGGTCGACCGCGGTGAGGACGAAGCTGACACCCGGACGCCACCGGGTCGACTTCGGCACCCGCGGAGGTCGCTGGTCGGGCGGGCCGAGCCACCAGGGGCGGCGAAGCAGGATATTCGTCCCGAACTTCGGGATCGGGTCGTCGTAGTGGCTGATGAGCACGTGCCGCACGCGGGCGCGGCGTTCCTCGTCGAGATCGAGGTAGTCGCCGAACCCGTCGACCTCCAACACCTTGCCCTCGGGGTCGACCTTGTCCGGGTTGAGCCGCCATCCCTTCGCGAACTCCGTCGCCGACGGGGTGCCCAGGTAGATCGACGAGTGCACGAAGTCGTGGTCGATCGCGGTGACGGTGCGGTGCCGCCAGACGTCCTGCATCGTCAGGGCGCCGAGGCTCTCGCCGAACAGCACGAACTTCGGGCGACGCTCCGGCGGGATGCCGCGCAGGTAGCCGGTGATCGCGTGCATGAGGTCGCGGTTCTGCTCGACCGCCAGGCCCGTACGCGTCAACGACATCGAGGAGGGCAGCATCGAGTACTGCATCGTGGCGATGGCGCAGTCGCCGAGGGTCATGTACTCCAGCGCCTCGGCCAGCACGTAGTTGATGTAGCCGGATCCCGTCGGCGATGCGAAGCACAGCACGGACCGATCGAACGCCCCCGTGCGCACAAGCTCGTCCATGACGAGGTCGACGCGGTCCTCGAGCTCGGCCGCGGTGTCGAGCCCCACGAACAGGCGGATGGGGTCAGCGACCGCCGGCTCCCCCATGACCTCCTCGATCTCCTCGCGCGTGAGCACCATGTTGACGAACCGGCGGCCCTCACGAGAAAGCGTGTCGAAGGGGACCAGGCTCTCCGGGCTGCCCGAGACCATCGGCGAAGACGCGGCGACCTCGTACGCCGGCTCGACGGCCGCGCCGCCCTGCTCGACGCGTCGGACCGCGTACTCGTAGCCGCCGGCCAGCGCGGCGCCGAGCATGGTCAGCGCGACCACGTGCCCGACGGGGTTGGCGACGACGTCGTAGTTCGGCGCGACCCGCGCCAGAACCTTCGAGACGCCCCGGGCGATAGCCCGCTCCCCGAACTGCAGGCCGATGACGCCGGTGCCCACGCCGACGGCGATCGCGCCGGACTTCGCGAGGGACACGTCCTTGATGGTGGTGTCGCCCATGGCGGCGGCGTTGCTGTGCACGCGGTGGATGTGCCACGCCGACATGGCCATGCCCACCGGCAGGGCCATCGGAAGCCGCGTGATCCAGCCGCGTCGGGTGTTGCGCTCCTTGACGATGTCGGCCGCGCCGATCACCGAGGACACCGCCGCGCCCATCACAGCGACGCGGGCGACCCGGTTGGCGGCGACCCGCACGAGGCCGCGGCGCATCCGCTCGTCCTCGCGTGGCGGCAGTGCCCGGGACACGCCCTCGGCCACGGCCCCGATGACGATGTTGCTGCCGACGGTGAACGCGAGCCGCGCGGACGTGGTGGCGGTGTCCCGCCGACGCCCGATGAGCGCCCGGGCGACCGCCTCGATCCCGCTCTGGGTGGCCGTGACCGCGGACAAGGTCGTCGCCGAGATCACGCCGGTCGCTATCGCCTGGTCGACGGTGCTGCGGGGCTGCAGACCCGGCTCGAACGATGCGCCGACGGACGCGGCCGCCGCGAACAGCGCGACGCGCTCGGTCAGGCTCCGGTCCGGCCCGAACGCGCCGACCACGCGGTTGAGCGCGTGGGGCAGCACGGACTGAGTAGACGGGGCGATCAGGGCGTTCTGGTCCTCCATGGCGGCATCCTGTCACGCGAACGGCCCGGTTCGCCGGAGACGCGGGCCCGCTGCGCGCGGGGCTACCCGACGACGATGGTCTGCAGGTTGTCGACCGCCAGGCGCCCGTCGCTGGTCCACAGGCTGCGGTGCTCGCTCGTGAACCCGTCGACAGCGCCCGACACGTGCGCGTCGTAGGCGAGCGGAACTCCCGGGTCGATCGTGGCCGGTTCGACCAGCAGGTTCGCCGTGAAGTTGACCGTGGCGATCCGCACGACGTCCGTGAAGGCCGGCATGCTGGCCGGCCACCACGCGTCCACGAGGGCCAGGAGCCACGCAGACGTCGGCGACGCCGGCTCCTGGAGGCGGACCCACCCCGCGGTCCGGGCGTGGCTGCCGGACAGCGGCAGACCGTGAACCGGCCGGAACTCCACGTGCTGGGCGAACACCGGTCCGATCGGGCCCGTGACGGGCACCACGGGGACGTCGACCGCGGGCGGGAGCACCGGGGCGTCGGTGACACCCCAGCCGACACTCGCGGCGCTGCTGGACCGCGCCACGCCCGTGATCGCCACCATCGATGCGACGGGTACCCCGGCGGCCGAGGTGATCGAGGCTCGCCACGTCGTCATGGAGGTGCCGCGGCGCAGGACAGCCACCTCGACGCGCTGCTCCCCGACGACGGCCGGGGTGCTGATCTGGACGCTCACGGAGCGGACAGGCGCCGGCTCCTGGACGGTCAGCGCACGCACCATCGCGCCGACGACCAGGCCACCCCAGGCGCCGCGCCCTTGCTGCCAGCCGTCCGGGACATCCCAGGCGAACGCTCCGTCGCCCACGGGACGAAGGAGCGTCGCGTCGTCGAACCCCGTCACGCGCCCAGTCTGGCAGGCGCGGACCCGTCCGGACCGGTCAGGCGCTCGCCTGGATGCCGCCGCTGCCGGACATGACGTTCGCGGTGTTGGGCTTGCCGTTGGGGGCGTGCAGGGCGGACTTGTCGAGCCACATGTCCCACGGGATGTTCCACATGCCGCCGGCGCCGTTCCATGACGGAACGGTCGAGCCGCCGGTGTTCGTGTACTCGACGACGTCGCCGGGAATCGTCTTGTCGTAGATCCACTTGGCGTCCTGCTCGAACATGTTCGTGCAGCCGTGCGAGCCGTTGTAGCGGCCGATACGGCCGTACGCCCAGGTCGCCGTGTGGATGAACTCTCCGGTCGGGGTGAGCCGGGTGTTCCACGGCGCGACGAGCTCGTACTCCTCCGCCGGCCCGAGCCCGAGGGACTGGCTCGTGTACGTGTGCGTGGGCTCCTTCTGCGTGCTGATGACCTTCACGCCGTTGCGCGTCTCCCAGTCGGTCTTGCCCAGGGAGACGCCGAAGTCCTTGATCTTCTTGCCGTCGACGTAGACCTTCATGCGGTCGGTCTTGCCGTCGACCCGCGCGATGAGCTTGCGGGCGGTGTCGAACGACCAGGTCGTCGCCAGCTTCGGCGAGCCGATGACGAACTTCTTGCCGGACTTGCCGAGGACGGCGCGGTCCAGCGTCGAGGTGATCGTGATGTGCGCGCGCCCGGGCCAGTACTTCGCCGGCCGGAAGATCGCGGTCCGGTCGCTGATCCAGCCCCACGCACCCTTCACGACGCGAGTCGTGCCGTCACTCGTGAGCGCCTTGACGGACAGGTGCTTCTCGACGACGGCCTTGTTGGGGATCGCCTGGGTGAAGGTGAGCGCCGGGAGGGTCCCGACGCCGAGCCGGGTCGTGGCTCCGCTCACGCCGAGGCTGTTGATCGCCGACCGGAAGCTCGCGCCGACCCACGTCCGCGGCTTGGGCAGGATCGCGGGCTTGTCGGGGTCCGGGGGCACGGGGATGCTGGGGGTGGCGGCGACGGGGACGCTCGCCGGACCGGGGCCGACCGCGTTCACCGCCCGCAGCGACACCGAGTAGGGCGTGCCGTTCGTGAGGTTCGTGAGCGTGCACGACCCGGTGACGCCGACGCATGGCCACCACGTGACGCCGGCGTCGACCGACACCTCGTACGCGGTCACGGGAGACTCGCCGTCGGACACCGGTGCGGTGTAGGTGACGACGAGCTGGCCAGCGACCAGTCCCCCGACCACCGAGGTGATCGTGGGGGCGGTCGGCACGACGGCGGCGGGGCGAGCAGCGGTCGCCGAGGGGGCAAGCCCGATCGCGGAGGCAGCGATGACGGCTGCCACGAGGGCGGCCGTCAGCAGGGTCCGGGGAAGTTGACGCACCGGATAAGGGTAAGGCCGCCGCGCAAGTGCCTCGTCCCGCTAGCGTCGCCCCATGCCCGGCAGCACGGACTACCGCACCGGACGGGTCGTCGGCCTCGCCAGCACCGCTGCACTCGGCGGGTTCCTGTTCGGCTTCGACTCCGCCGTCATCAATGGCGCCAACTCGGCGATCGCCGCGACGTACGACCTCGGATCCGGGGTCATGGCCTTCGTCGTCTCGATCGCGCTCATCGGCTCCGCCATCGGCGCCTGGTTCGCCGGGCAGCTCGCCGACGCGCTCGGGCGCCGACGGACCATGCTCATCGCCGCGGCGCTGTTCGCCGTCTCGGCCGTCGGCACGGCGTTCCCGCCGAACGTCGAGGTTCTCATGCTGTGGCGCCTCATCGGCGGCGCGGGCATCGGCGTCGCGAGCGTCATCGCGCCGATGTACATCGCGGAGATCGCGCCTGCGGGGCTGCGGGGGCGCCTGGGCTCCCTCCAGCAGCTGGCGATCGTCCTCGGCATCCTGGCCACCGCGGTCACGAACTACTTCATCGTGCTCGCTGCTGGCTCGTCCACCGCGACGTGGTGGCTGGGCATCGAGGCCTGGCAATGGATGTTCCTCATCGAGCTGTTCCCGGCGGTCATCTACTTCGCGCTCGCCTGGCGGCTGCCGGAGTCGCCGCGGTACCTCGTCGAGCGCGGACGTCTGGCCGAGGCCAAGGCGGTGCTCGAGTCGATCTTCACGACCGACCAGTCCCAGAAGGTCGCCGACATCCAGGCGACGATGTCCACGGAGCACCGCTCGACGATGGGCGACCTGCGCGGGCCGCGCTTCGGGCTCCTCCCGATCGTCTGGGTCGGCATCATCCTCAGCGCCTTCCAGCAGTTCGTCGGGATCAACGCGGTCTTCTACTACTCCAACCTCATCTGGGAGTCGGTCGGCTTCTCGCAGGACCAGGCGTTCCTCACGTCGATGATCACCAACGCGGTGAACGTCGCCACCACGATCGTCGCGATCATGCTCATCGACCGCATCGGCCGGAAGCGCCTGCTGCTCATCGGCTCGAGCGGGATGGTCGTCACGCTCGCCCTCCTGACCGCCGTCTTCGGCACGGCCACGCAGGTCGTCGGCCCCGATGGCAGCAGCCAGCCGCAACTGGAAGGCGCGGTGGCCGGGTTCGCCGTCGTCGCGTTCAACCTCTACGTCGTGTTCTTCGGGATGTCGTGGGGGCCGGTCGTGTGGGTGCTGCTCGGAGAGATGTTCCCCAACTCGATCCGCGCTGCGGCACTCGCCGTGGCTGCAGCGGCCCAGTGGATGGCGAACTTCGTCGTCTCCACGGCGTTCCCGCCCGTCGCCGCGCGCAGCCTCACGATCGCCTACGGCGTCTTCACCCTGTTCGCCATCGCGTCCATCTTCTTCGTCCGGCGCAAGGTGCCGGAGACGACCGGTCGCTCGCTGGAGGAGATCAGCCAGGCCCAAGCCGTGTAGTCCGGGAGCATCGGCGATGGCCGGTGCGATCGTCCCGCGCGCCCCACCCGGGGCCACCCGCTAGCGTGGACGCATGACCGTGACCGCAACGCCGACTGCCGGCGGGACCGAGCTGCGGGTCGAAGGACTCACCAAGGTGTTCCGCCACGGGGTGAAGGCCGTCGACGACCTCAGCTTCGACGTCCAGCCCGGGCGGGTGACCGGCTTCCTCGGCCCGAACGGGTCGGGCAAGACCACGACACTTCGCTGCCTCCTGGGGCTGGTGACGCCGACCACGGGTCGCGCGCTCGTCGGCGGCACCGACTACCGCGACCTCGGCGCCCCGATGGGCACCGTTGGGGCCGCGCTCGAGGCCAGCGGCTTCCACCCCGGCCGGACCGGCCGCAACCACCTTCGGGTGGTAGCGACGACGATGCGGATCCCCGACACGCGGGTCGACGAGGTCCTCGCGCTCGTCGGCCTGACCGCGGCGGCGAAGCGACGAGTTGTCGAGTACTCCCTCGGGATGCGCCAGCGCCTCGCGCTGGCGGCCGCTCTGCTCGCCGACCCGCCCGTGCTGATCCTCGATGAGCCGACGAACGGCCTGGACCCCGAGGGCATCGCGTGGCTGCGGTCGTTCCTGCAGGACCGCGCACGCCAGGGCGGAACGGTCCTCGTCTCCAGCCACCTCCTGTCGGAGGTCCAGCAAACTGTGGACGACGTCGTCATCATCCGCACCGGCACACTCGTCTACGCCGGTCCGCTCGCCGGGCTCGGCTCTGATCGTGCGCAGGTCGTCGTGCGGACGCCGGACCCGGAGCGTCTGCTCGCCGCCCTCGCGGCCGAGGCGGCCGACGCCACCGTGAGCCGGCGCCCCGACGGCGCGGTCCTGGTGTCCGGCCGCTCCGCCGAGGAGATCGGCCATGTCGCGTTCGTCGCCGGCTGCGAGCTGCACGAGCTGTCCGCCGGTGCCCAGGACCTCGAACGGGTCTTCCTCGAGCTGACCGGGAGCCAGTCGTGAGCGGCGGATGGGGCGCCCTGGCGGCGGCAGAGTGGCGCAAGGTCGCGACGACGAAGATGGTGTGGATCCTGACGTTCGTCGCCGTCGCCCTCGCCGCCGCGACGACCGTGCCGAGCGTCCTCGTCGCGAGCGGGACGATTCCCAGCGGGAATGCCGGCGGGCCGAGCCTCGAGGGCCAGCTGCTCAACCCCGACTACCTCGTGACCCTCCTGGCAAGCGCCGCCTCGGGGGCCATGTTCGCCCTGATCCTCGGGGTCATCGCGATGACCAGCGAGTACCGGCATATGACGATCACGGCCACCTTCCTGGCCGAGCCCCGCCGTAACCGGGTCGTCGTCGCCAAGATGGCCGTCTTCGCCGTGCTCGGCGCCGTCATGGCCGTCGTGGTCGTCGCGGCCGTCGCCATCGCCGTGTTCGTGACGATGATCCCGTTCGACCATGCTCCCCTGACCGCCTCGATCGTGGGTCAGGTGCTCCTCGGCGCCGTGATCGGGTTCGCCCTCTACGCGATCCTCGGCGTCAGCGTTGGCGCGCTCCTGCGCAACCAGATCGCGGCGATCATCGTCGTCGTCGTGTGGACCCTGATCGTCGAGCAGCTGATCGCCGGCTTCTTCCCGGTCGTCGGGAAGTGGCTGCCGTCTGGTGCGCTGAACTCGGCGATGGACGTCGGCCTGACCGCTGACTTCTCCGGCGGGGTCACCGCAACCAACAACCTCCCGGTCTGGGGCGGGATCGCTCTCCTGCTCGCCTACGCAGCCGTCTTCGCCATCGTCGCGTCGCTCACGACGACCCGCCGCGACATCACCTGAGCCGCCCGGACGGAGCTCGGCTCAGTCGCGTCCGCCGTCGACCCGGACCTCCTGCGCGCGCCAGCGAGGTGCGCCCGACCCGCGAGGGACGAGGACCTGCGTGTACTGGCCGGGGGTCCGCGACATCCTGACCTGGTCGGTCACGCCCTGGTACCGGCCGAGCGGCGTCGAGGCGTGGAAGACCGCAGGGTCCAGGTACGCGTGCCGCTCCCCCGTTCCGGCCGTCGCGCGGGCGTAGTCACGGTCGAAGACGCCGAGGCTGAGGATCCACAGGGCGACCCGCGTCAGGTTGACGTGGACGCGGTAGCTGCCGCCCTCTGTCGCGCGGCGCCGCAGCGCGCACACGATGCCGGCCGTCAGCAGCCACGAGGTCAGGTAGTCGTTGACGACCAGGATCGGCGGGAGCGCCGGCGAGGTGCCGCCCCCTTCCAGCAGCATCATGCCGGTGAGGCAGCCGGCGGTCTGGTCGAAGCCGACCCGCTCCGCCCACGGGCCGGTCTCGCCGTTGAGGCTGACGGTGGCGTGGATGAGCCCGGGCCGGATCGAGGCCGCCTGCTCGGCGGACAGTCCGACGCGGTCGAGGAAACCGGGCCGGCGGTTGGCGAAGAACACGTCGGCGTCCCGTAGGAGCCCGGCGACGACCTCGCGCCCGCCTTCGGCCGTCACGTCGACGGTGCTCGACCGCATCCCGACGTTCGCGCTCTGGTAGGCGAGGTCGTGCTCGAGCGAGCGCGGACCCCAGAGGTTGAGCACGTCGGCGCCGTGGAGCGCGAGGGCCCGACCGGTCCCCGCGCCGGCGATGACGTGGCCCATTCCGAGGGCGCGGACGCCGACCAGCGGGTCGGCCGCCCCCTGGAGGAGCGGCTCGGGGTCGCTGTCGCCTATCCGCTCGATCTCCACGAGCGGCGACGACGCCAGCACGTCACGGAACTGCGGCTCGTCGAGGAACTCCTCCGCCGTGCGCAGCATCGGCAGGACGACCCCGGCCTCGGCGCCCGCGTCCTCGAGCTCGCGGGCGTCGCGGCGGGCGATGGCCGCCGCCACTGCCTCCGGGTCGTCGGGGACGCCGAGCAGGCGCTGGACGGCGACCTTGATCCCCGGGTACGGGTTGAGCGGCATCACCCAGCGACCGTCCCGGGTCCGGTAGAAGCGCAGGCCGAAGGCGTCGCTTGGGTTGGAGGGGGATCCCCCGGGGAAGCCGTTCAGCAGCTCCCACCGCTGGTCGTAGAACGGGCACAGACGGTGCGGCGCGACGCGTAGGTCCATCGAGATGTCCTGGCCGGGGCGGGTGCGGTCCCGCAGCAGCGCCGCGAGCGCCACGGACTTCGCGACGAGACCGACGCTCGCAGCCGCTCCGAGCCGGAGCGTGCTCGGCACGATCGGGTCGGCCCCGGAGAACTCAATCGTGCCGCCGCCGCTGCGCAGGTCCAGTCCGAGTCCGGCAAGGACGTCTGCCAGCGCAGCTCGGACGTCGAACTCGTCGTCAACAGCCGGCCGGGCGATGGCGTCGCGGATGGCGCTCTCGAGACTCATGACCCCACGATAGGAGTGCGTCCCGCGGTCGGCGATCCTCCTCGCGCGAACGTCACGATGTGACGACCGGCACCTCGGAACCGTCCCAGACCGCTGGTCGACGCGGCCGCCGGCCGCTCCGCCTTGGTTAGTCTGGGAGGCCGCACGAGGGTGCGATCGCGAAAGGACCCGACGTGGGCATACAGACGCCCGAGGAGCGGCTCGAGACCTTCGGGCCGAACGAGTGGCTCGTCGACGAGATCTACGAGCAGTTCCTCGCGGACAAGGACAGCGTCGACCCGGCCTGGTGGGAGTTCTTCGAGGGGTACGTCCCCACCGAGCACTCCCCCATCGCGAGCCGCGCGGTCCCCGCCGTCGTGCCGCCTCCCGCGTCTGCGGGCCCGACCCCACCGGCACCCGCAGCCCAGGCGCCGGTCCCCACCCCGGCCCCTGCACCGACCCCGGCCGCCCCGGCCGCCCCTTCTGCGCCGGTGGCATCGGCTCCGGTTGAGGGGGCCGTCATCCTCAAGGGGACGGCCGCCCGCGTGGTCGACAACATGGAGGCGAGCCTGTCGGTCCCGACAGCGACGAGCGTGCGCGCGGTCCCCGCGAAGCTCCTCATCGACAACCGGACCGTCATCAACAACCACCTGGCCCGCGGACGCGGCGGCAAGGTGTCGTTCACGCACCTCATCGGCTACGCGATCGTCCGGGCACTCGGCGACAACCCCGGGATGAACTCCGGCTTCGTCGAGGTCGACGGCCGCCCCGCAGTAGTCCGGCACCCCGAGGTCAACCTCGGCCTCGCGATCGACCTCGCCAAGCCCGACGGCTCCCGTCAGCTGCTCGTTCCCTGCATCAAGGGGGCCGAGCGGATGGACTTCGCCGCGTTCTGGGCGACCTACGAGGACCTCGTCCGCAAGGCCCGCGGGGGCAAGCTGCAGGTCGCCGACTTCGCCGGGACCACGATCTCGCTGACGAACCCGGGCACCATCGGGACGCAGCTGTCCGTCGCCCGGCTCATGGCCGGGCAGGGCTGCATCGTCGGCGTCGGCGCGATGGAGTACCCCGCCGAGTGGCAGGGCGCGTCGAGCGAGGCGATCGTCCGCAACGCCGTGTCGAAAATCCTCACGCTGACGAGCACCTACGACCACCGGATCATCCAGGGCGCGCAGTCCGGGGAGTTCCTCCGCCGCATTCACGCCCTGCTCCTCGGCGAGGACGACTTCTACGGCGAGGTCTTCCGCTCTCTGCGGATCCCGTACGAGCCGATCCGCTGGTCGCACGACGTGTCCGCGAACCACGAGACCGACCTGTCCAAGACGGTCCGCGTCCAGGAGATCATCCACGCGTTCCGCGTGCGCGGGCATCTCATGGCAGACACGAACCCGCTGGAGTACGAGCAGCGGATGCACCCGGACCTCGACGTCCTCCAGCACGGCCTGACCCTGTGGGACCTCGACCGCGAGTTCGCGACCGGCGGCTTCGGCGGTCGGCCGCTGATGAAGCTGCGCGAGATCCTCGGTGTGCTCCGGGACTCGTACACGCGGACGGTCGGCATCGAGTACATGCACATCCAGGACCCGGATGAGCGCGAGTGGATCCAGAGCCACGTCGAGATACCGCACGAGCGCACCGACCGCGACGAGCAGCTGCGGATCCTGCACAAGCTGAACGAGGCCGAGGCGCTGGAGTCGTTCCTGCAGACCAAGTACGTGGGGCAGAAGCGGTTCTCCCTCGAGGGCAGCGAGTCGCTCATCCCGCTGCTCGACGCCGTCTTGATCGAGGCGTCGAACGACAGCGTCGTCGAGGTGGCGATCGGTATGCCGCACCGCGGGCGCCTCAACGTCCTGACGAACATCGCCGGCAAGTCGTATGGCCAGGTCTTCCGGGAGTTCGAGGGGGACTTCGGGGACGACCTCGTGCAGGGCTCCGGCGACGTCAAGTACCACCTGGGCACGAGCGGGCACTTCACCGCGCCTGACGGCTCGATGACGCGGGTGTACCTCGCGGCGAACCCGTCGCACCTGGAGGCCGTCGACCCGGTGCTCGAGGGCATCGTCCGGGCGAAGCAGGACCGCCTGCCGCGCGAGGACGCCTACAGCGTGCTCCCGGTGCTCATCCACGGCGACGCGGCCTTCGCCGGCCAGGGCGTCGTCGCCGAGACGCTGCAGATGTCGCAGATCCAGGGCTACCGCACGGGCGGAACGATCCACGTCGTCGTCAACAACCAGGTCGGATTCACGACGAGCCCCAAGTACAGCCGCTCGTCCGTGTACTCGACCGACGTCGCGCGGATGGTTCAGGCCCCGATCTTCCACGTGAACGGCGACGACCCGGAGGCCGTCGTCCGCGTCGGCGAGCTCGCGTTCGCCTACCGGCAGACGTTCCACAAGGACGTCGTCATCGATCTCGTCTCGTACCGCCGGCGCGGCCACAACGAGGCCGACGACCCGTCGCTGACGCAGCCCCTCATGTACGCGGTGATCGACCAGAAGCGGTCGGTGCGCAAGCACTACACCGAGTCGCTCATCGGGCGCGGCGACATCACGCTGGAGGAGGCCGAGACCGCGCTGCGGCACTTCCAGGACCAGCTCGAGCGGATCTTCCAGGAGACCCGCAGCGACGAGGGTGCGGCCGAGTTCAGCGCGTCTAAGGCGGACATCGTCACCGACGGCCAGCGCACGCTGGCTCCCCAGGTACCTGCCGCGGAGATCCAGACCGCGATCACGCAGGACGAGATCGACACGGTTATCGCCTCGCAGCTGACCGTGCCTGAGCACTTCACGATCCATCCGCGGCTCAAGCCGCAGCTCCAGCGGCGCGCGACGATGGTCGCCGAGGACGCCATCGATTGGGGCATGGCCGAGGCCCTCGCCGTCGGCAGCCTGCTTATGGAGGGGCGGACGATCCGCTTCGCCGGGCAGGACGTCCGACGCGGAACGTTCGGGCACCGGCACATGGTCATCGTCGACAAGGAGACCGGCTGGCAGTACAAGCCGCTGAAGGCGTGCTATCGCGGCGACGCCAAGCTCTACGTGTACGACTCCCTGCTCAGCGAGTTCGCCGCGATGGGCTTCGAGTACGGCTACTCCGTGGCCCGCCCGGACGCGCTGGTGATGTGGGAGGCCCAGTTCGGTGACTTCGCCAACGGGGCGCAGACGATCATCGACGAGTTCATCTCGTCGGCCGAGCAGAAGTGGGGCCAGCGGTCGTCTCTCACCCTTCTGCTCCCCCACGGCTTCGAGGGCCAGGGCCCGGACCACTCGTCCGCCCGCATCGAGCGCTACCTGCAGATGTGCGCGCAGGACAACATCGTCGTCGCTCAGCCCAGCACGCCGGCGTCGTACTTCCACATCCTGCGCCTGCAGGCGAACGCCTCGATCGTGCGACCGCTCGTGGTGTTCACCCCGAAGTCGCTGCTGCGGTCCAAGCGCGCCGTCTCCAGCAAGGCGGAGTTCACCAGCGGCCACTTCCACCCACTGTTGACCGACCCCGAGCACGTCGGGCCGGCCATCCGTCGGGTCCTGATGTGCAGCGGCAAGGTCTACTACGACCTCGAGGCGTACCGGGCGGAGAACGGGATCGAGGACGTCGCGATCTTGCGGTTCGAGCGGCTGTACCCGCTGCCGTTCCGCACGCTGCCGCCGGCACTCGTCAGCTACCCGGAGGCCGAGCTCGTCTGGGTCCAGGAGGAGCCGGCGAACCAGGGGGCGTGGTCGTTCGTCGCAGTCAACCTGCCGGAGGTCGTCGACCGTCCGGTCCGCGGAGTGAGCCGGCCGTCGTCCAGCTCGCCGGCCGTCGGCACGCATCACCGGCACGAGGCCGAGCAGAAGGCTCTCGTCGCGCAGGCGTTCGCCTAGTCCGGGAGGGCCCGTGTACTACACCGACCGCGGCATCGAGGAGCTCACTGCTCGCCGGGGTGAGGACGAGGTCACCCTCGGGTGGCTGGCCGACCAGCTACGGACCTTCGTCGACCTCAACCCCGAGTTCGAGACTCCGGTCGAGCGCCTGGCGACCTGGCTGGCACGCTTGGACGACGACCTCGACGACGACTGACCAGAACCCCCGAACGATCGCCCCCTCTCCCGTTTCTCCCGCTTTGCGGGACCGGCGAGCAGTTGATGAGGCCGAACGGGCCGCAGCCGCCCGCCAGTCCCACAGCCTCGCCGGCTACGTCGACGGACCAGCCGCGACCCGCGCGGCGAGGATGCCGGCGACGCTGTCCGGGCCGCCGAGGACGACGGGGGTCGGCACGCCCGTGAGGTCGTGCTCGGTGCGCAGGTCGTACATCCCCCGCAGCGTCGTCGACTCGATGACGGTGTCGATGCGGTCGTGCCGCACCTGCTCCCCCGGATGCGCCTGCGCCAGCCACGCGGTGAGCTCCTCGGGGGTCGTGCCCACGATCCCGACGGTGAGGATGTCGCGAGGGTCATCAAGTGACGGGGCGTTGAGGACGTGGGTGACGACCCCGAACCCCTGCTCGGCCTGCCATTCGAGGAGGAAGTCCTCGAACGTCGCGCCTTCCTTCAGACGGCGAACGAACACCGACAGGATCACCAGACCTCCTCGGGCTGACGGTTACGGGTGTGGGACTGGCGGGTGACTCAGGGCCGATCGGGGCCTCCAGCCGCCCGCCACTCCCGCAAAGCGGGAGAAACGGAGGGGCGCGGTCAGGGCACTAGGACGAGCTTGCCGCGAACGTCGCCGTCGATCATGGCGGCGAACGCGTCGCGGGCATCTGCCATCGCCAGCACGCGGTCGATGATCGGTCGTGTGCCGGTGCGGGCGAGCAGGTCGACGAGCTCGTTGAGCTCGCCGAGCGTGCCCATCGTCGACCCGACGACGCTGAGCTGGAGGAAGAACACGCGGTTGAGGTCCGCTGGCGGGTTCGGGCCGGATGTCGCACCCGACACGACGACGACGCCGCCCGAGCGCAGCGCCTTGAGCGAGTGGCTCCAGGTCGCGGCCCCGACGGTCTCCAGGACGGCATCGACACGCTCGGGCAGGCGCTCCCCCGAGCCGAACGCCGCATCGGCGCCGATCGACGTCGCCCACGCGCGCTTCTCCTCGTCCCTCGACGTCACCCAGACCCGCAGGCCGAGAGCAGCCCCGAGCACGATGAGCGCGGTCGAGACGCCACCACCGGCCCCTTGCACGAGCACGGTGTCGCCCGGCGACGTCCGCGAGCGATGGGCCAGCATCCGGTAGGCCGTGAGCCACGCCGTCGGCAAGCAGGCCGCCTCCTCGAACGAGAGGGCTGCGGGCTTGTCGACGAGGTTGCGGGCCGGGACCCGGACCGACTCGGCGAGCGCGCCGGGCCACCGCTCCGACAGCAGGCTGCGCCGCGGGTCGAGGGTCTCGTCGCCGCTCCCGGCGGCCGGGTCGCCGATGACGGCGTGCACGACGACCTCGCGGCCGTCGTCGGTCACCCCCGCGGCGTCCGTGCCGAGGATCATTGGGGTCTGCTCGGCCTTGAGCGCCTGCCCGGTGAGCGCGAACACGTCGTGGTGGTTCAGGCTCGCTGCCCGCACATGGACCGTGACCCAGTCCGCGGGCGTCTCCGGCGGGTCGAGCTCACCTACGGCCAGGCACGCCAGGGGGTCCGACGGGTCGACTCCGGTCGCGTGGACGGCCAGCATGCGCCGACCCTAGGGCGCCGGCTACACGCAGAACTCGTTGCCCTCGGGGTCGGTCATCGTCACCCAGGAGGTCGGGCCCTGACGCTGGGCGTACAGCAGGGTCGCCCCACGCTCGACGAGCCGCTGGCGCACCGCCTCGACGTCGTCGTCACCGATGCGCAGGTCGAGGTGGAGCCGGTTCTTGACCGTCTTCGGCTCGGGCACGGCCTGGAACAGGATGCGCGGGCGGCTGTCCTTGAGGTCCCCGGGCGCGACGATCGCCGCGCCGACGGCCCACACGAGCTCGCCGCGGTGGGTCGTCGTCTGGTCGGCGGTGGCGTGGCCCTCGTCGACCATGCGCTGGATGAATGCCGGGTCCTGCCGCTCGACCTCCCAGCCGAGGGTCTGCGCCCACCAGTCCGCAAGCGTGTGCGGATCGGAGCTGTCGACGACGACCTGGACGGCGTACGGCATGCCACGAACCTACGCCGAGGGCCCGACACCCCGGTAGGTGAACGGGAACACAGTTTCCGACGGACCCTGTGCCCGCAGGAGCAGCAGCATGCGCTCGGCCTCGTCGACGGTCGGCTCGTGACAAACGTCGACGTTCCAGCACACCGTCATGGGATCGGTTGCGCGCTCGAACCACGTGTGCCGGCTCTGCAGCGCCGTGCGGTGCGGAACGTGGCCGATGACGAACGCCCGCAGCGCCGCCAGGTCGCGCCAGACCGAGAGGTTCACGATGAGATCGGGGTCGCCGAGGATCGAGAAGGAGGTCGAGCCCGGCCCGTCATCCCGCAATCGCCAGACGAAGCCGTCGGCCGCCTCGGCGGCGGCGTTCACATGTTCGAGCTGGTCGACGAACGACGCCATCCGCGGATCGTCGATCGGGTAGCGCACGCGGGCGATGTTCAGCTGGGCGAGCGGCATGGCGTGACCCTACGACGAGACGTCAGCGGTAGCGCCACCGAACGCGACCGACGACCGCGTCGCGCGCGACCGGCCCGAACGCCCGGCTGTCGTCGCTCGCCGCGGGGTTGTCGCCTTCGACCCACCAGCCTCCGTCGACCGCACGCACGACCCGCTTGACCAGCAGCTGGCCCCACCGCTGGGGGTGCTCGACCAGGACGATGTCGCCCGGACCGACGGCTTGCGTCCGGCGGACGAGCCACCACTGCCCGTCGCGAAGCGACGGCTCCATGGACGAGCCCACGATCCGCACCCGCGTGAACAGCACGTCGCCATCGTGCCCCAGGGTGCGCGCGGACGGGACGGGACTATGTTTGGCGGACCTACCCTCGTGAAGGAGTGACATGCTCAAGCGCCTCGCCACGCTGCTGGCTCCCCGAACCGTCGCCTACGCCCACTGCGACCTGCCGTGCGGCGTCTACGACCCGGCCCAGGCCAAGCTGGAGGCCGAGTCGGTCAAGGCCTGCATGGTCAAGTACCACGGCTCCGACGACCCCGACTTCAAGGCCCGCGCGATCTCTATCAAGGAGGAGCGCTCCGACCTCGTCAAGCACCACCTCTGGGTGCTGTGGACCGACTACTTCAAGGCCCCGCACTTCGAGAAGTACCCGCAGCTGAACGAGCTGTTCAACACCGCGACCAAGCTCGCCGGCGCGGGCGGCACCAAGGGCACGACCGACGTCGCCGTCGCCGACGACCTCCTCGCCAAGATCGACGAGATCTCGACGATCTTCTGGGAGACCAAGGCCGCGTAGATCTCAGCAATGCGGCCCTGACCAGGGCTTTTACTCATCGGACGCCGTCCTCGGCCCCGCGCAGTCCTCGCGACTGCGGGGATCGAGGGCGGCGTTCGGGGCGTTGCGGGGGCGTGCCGCTCCCGCTCGACGTGACGGGTCGGCAACGCAGGACGTGGGTACTCCGAACGCATGGCAGCACAGACCATCCGCGAGCTCCGGCACAGGCCCCGTCGTGCCTCGCGCTGAAGAGACCCACGACGTCGACCGTGACATCCCGGAGATCCTCCAAGAGCTGCGGGTCGCGCAGACGGGCGGTCAGCTCTTCTTCGCGTTCTTGTTCAGCGTCGCCTTCGCGCCGGGCTTCCAGGACCTCGACGACCACCAGCGCCTGCTCTACGCGTGCGACCTTTTCGTCGTCGCCTCCGCGTCCACGCTCCTCGTCGCCCCGGTCGCGATCCACCGGTGGAACTTCGGGCTGGGGCTGCGGCGCTCGCTCCTCATCGCCACCCACTGGCTGGCCGCGGCGGGTCTGGTGTTCCTGGCCGCCGGCCTGATCCTGGGCCTGTGGCTCATCAGCTCGGTCGTGTTCCCTGCCTCGCCGGCTTGGCTCGCGATCTTCTCAGCCGTCCTGATCATCGCGGCCTGGCTCGTCCTGCCGCTCGCCATCCTGAGGACGAAGCGACCCCGCTCGGACTCGTGACCGGTCAAGGAAACGGATATGTCGGGGTGTAGCCGGGGGTGAACGCCTCGTCCACCGGCACCATGAGGAGGGCACGGGTGTTCGGCCAGCAGGCGTCGAGCCGATCCTCGTGCGCCACCGGCACGGGGGGCTGGGAGAACCGACATGCGGAAGAACGCCTACGTGCTCATCGTCAACCACGTGTCATACCAGCCGGTGTCCAGCAACGACATCGCCCAGATCGACTCGGTGATCGAAGAGGGTGGCCGGGAGATCGAGTTCCACATCGACGGCGAGACGTACTGCCTCACGTTGGGCAAGGACTCATCGATCGGCTGGGCCGAGCTGACGTCGATCGCGTCGTAGGGACGATCGCTTCGGCGCCTTTCACCGCGCCGTGGGCGTACCGTCGAGGCCATGCTCCCCTGCGTCGCCGGGATCCTGGCATCCGGACTGGTGCTGGCGCTGTTCACGGCGCTCATCGCCGAGCGCGGCGAGCACCCGCCCGAGCACTGAGAACCCGCCTCCCGGTTGCCCGCGACGTCCGGCCCTGCACTGCGATCCGCATCCGGGCATCCCCTGAGTACGCTCGCGCCGTCCGACGCCTGACCGTCCCGAGCCCGGAGCGCCGACCGCATGCCGCTCACCACCGACGCCTACCTCGACAGCATCATCGACGACACGGTGGCGCTCGCCGCGACGATCACGGACCCGACCCTCGACCTGCCGGTCCCGTCGTGCCCCGGCTGGACGCTGCGCGACCTGGCCCACCATCTCGGCGAGGTGCAGCGCTGGGCGCGGCTCGCGGTCGTCACCGCTGCCCCTCCGGACGAGGCGGCCATCGACCCGCCGCCGGGGGTCGGGCCCGACGAGGCCGCGGCGCTGCGACGCTGGCTCGTCACGGGCGCCCACGCGCTCGTCGATGCGATGCGCGACCTGGATCCGACCGCGCCGACGTGGCACCCGTTCCCCGTGCCCCGCGTCGCGGCCGTCTGGCCGCGACGACAGGCGCACGAGGTCGCCGTCCATCGGTGGGACGCCGAGCACGCCGTCGACGCACCGTCGGGTGGCTTCGTGCTCGGAGCGGATTTCGTCGCGGAGTACTTCGAGGTGATCGTGCCGCGCGTGATCGACCGCGACGGACGATCGGCGCCCAGCGGCCGCATCCGCGTGCGGCTGACGGACACCGCGACGTCGTGGGTCGTGGACACCAGCGACGCGACGGTCCAGGTCGTGGCGGGCGATCCCGACCTCGCGCTGCCAGAGCTCGCCGGCACCGCCGACGATCTCGTGCTCGCCCTGTGGCGTCGACAGGCCCTCCCGTCCGGGGCGACGTCCGCCCTCGCCGCCGCCTGGCTCGACTTCGGCGGCAACTGACGCGGCTAGGGTCCGGCCCATGAGTGATGGGCACATCAGGCGGGCCGAGCCGGACGACGTCGGCGAGATCATCGACATGATCCGCGGACTCGCCGACTACGAGCACGCTCTGCACGAAGCCGTCGCGACGCCCGACCAGCTCCGGACGGCCCTCTTCGGTCCGCATCCGTCGGTGTACGCCCACGTCGTCGAGCACGCCGGCGGCGGCCACCGGCTCGGCGGGTTCGCCCTGTGGTTCCTCAACTTCTCCACATGGCTCGGGGTCAACGGCATCTACCTGGAGGACCTCTACGTCCGGCCGGAGATCCGAGGTGGCGGCTACGGCTCGCGCCTGCTCCAGGCGCTGGCCGCCGAGTGCGTCGAGAACGGCTACGGCCGGCTGGAGTGGTGGGTCTTGGACTGGAACACGCCCAGTCGCGAGTTCTACGAGGCCCACGGGGCGCAGGCGCTGACGGAGTGGATCCCGTACCGGGTCACCGGAGACGCGCTGACCGCGCTCGCGAGTAGTGGCGCGTCAGCTCCCGACACGGCCCTCTAGCGACGGGACGACCGGCCCGGACGCGTCACGGCGTTGCGGGTTCGGGCCGATACCGCATGGCCACTGCCCCCGATGAGAACTCGTGGCGATCTATGAGCGAGAGCTGGATGCGCTCTCGCCGCCCGGCGAGCAGCGTCGGGCCGTGTCCGGCAATGATCGGCTGCACCACGAACGCGTACTCGTCGATCAGCCCCAGGTCCGCCAGCGCGAGGGGCAGCGTCACCCCGCCCACGAACAAGCCCTCGCCCGGCTCGTCCTTGAGCCGTTGGACCGCGTGCCCCAGATCGCCACGCACGAGCTCGGCATTCCAGTCGACGCCGGCCAGTGTGCTCGACACGACGTACTTCTTCGTCCGGTCGATGGCCTCGGCGAACGCGATCTCCGGCTCGCCCATCCAGTCGGGCCACTTGCCCGTGGCCGGGCGCCGCCACGCCGACTCCATCATCTGGTAGGTCACCCGCCCGAACACCAAGGCGTCGGCACGCTCCATCTCCGCAGTCCAGTAGCGCATGGACTCCGCATCCGGCGGTAGCCCTGCCTCGTGGTGGCAGCAGCCGTCGAGCGTGACGTTGATCGAATACCGAAGTGGTCTCAACGGAAAGGGCTCCCTCGATGGCACAGCGCGTCTTCGCCGGCCGTCTCAGCGTACGGCGGCAGTACGTCGTCCGGTCTCCGAACACCACGACGCGCTCGACGCGCTCGGCACAGCTCCCGGAGCGAGGCTGGCCTACGCTGACGGCAGGTCCGTCACGGCGGGAGGGGAGCCTCGATGAGCGATCAGGTGGTGATCGCGTTCGGCGTCGACACACGCAACGTCGGACTGGCGCGGACGGTGGCCGCGACGATGGCGGCGCGTGCCGACCTCACGGTCGACCGGCTCGAGGACGTCCGCCTGGCCGTCGATGAGGCCGTCAGCCAGGTGATCGCCGACGCGGGACCAGACGACGAGATCTCCTGCCGGTTCGAGGTCGTCGGCGACGCGCTGCTGATCGAGGTCGCTGCGCCGAGCTCGACCGGTCGCCTGCCCTCGACCGACACGTTCGGATGGACGGTCCTGCGCGCCCTCGTCGACGATGTCGACCCGGACATCTCCGGCGGCACCCTGACGCTGCGGATCCGGGTCAGCCGCGCGACCCCGGTAGGAGCGTGACGGCCGAACCCGGGGGCTGGTCGGCGCAGCAGCGAGCACGCGAGCGCGACCTGCTGGACCAGCTGGCCGCCCTTCCCGACGGGCACCCCGACCGGATCCGGGCGCGCGAGGAGCTCGCCATCCTCCACCTGCCCCTGGTGCGTTACCTGGCCCGCCGCTACCGCGGCACCGGTTCGGAGTCGCTCGAGGACGTCGCGCAGGCCGGCACGGTCGGCCTGATGAAGGCCATCGACCGGTTTGACGAGTCGCGGGGCGTCGCGTTCTCGACCTACGCGACCCCGACGATCGTCGGGGAGATCAAGCGCCACTTCCGTGATCACACGTGGGCGCTGCGCGTCCCGCGAGGCGTGAAGGACCGGGTTCTCCAGGTCGGTCGCCGGACCGACGAGCTGACGGCCGCCGCCGGCCGGGCGCCGACGGTCGCCGAGCTCGGCGCCGATCTCGGCCTGACGGACGACGAGGTCATCGAGGCGATCGAGGCACGGCACGCCCTCACGGCCGATGCGTTCGACGTCGTGGGGCAGGACGACGGGCACGCTGCTCGGCTCGGCGACGACGAGCCGGCGTTCGCGACGATCGAGGACCGGGAGGCGCTGCGTCCCCTGCTCGCGAAGCTGCCCGCCCGTGAGCGGCAGATCATCGCGCTGCGGTTCGTCGACGAGCTCAGCCAGGCGCAGATCGCCGAGCGGCTCGGCATCTCGCAGATGCACGTCTCGCGCCTGCTCGCGAGCACGCTCGCGAACTTGCGGTCCGGCCTCGCCGAGGCCTGACCTCAGTCGCTGAGGCGGCGGTTCACGGCCGGCGAGAACGCGAGCACCAGCCCGAGCAGCGCGACGACGACCAGCACGATGCCGACGGTCCGCTCGACGATCCCCGCCGACTGCGCCAGCTCCACACCGATGAAGCCGCCGATGAGCTGGGCGAGGATGAACGGCGCGCGTGCCCAGCTCCGGCCCCGCCACCACCCGACCCCTACCCAGGCCATCCCGAGGCCGAACAACGCCGTGATCACCACCAGCAGGACCACGGCCGGGAGGTTCGAGACCTCGGTCGGGCCGGTGATCCCGACCCGGACCGCCTCGACGACGTCGAACATCGCGTAGACGAGGAGCGCGAGGCCTTGCGCGAAGGCGATGACCGCTACGGCGGCCAGCGGGCGCTCCGGCGAGGTCACGAGGCCCCACGGTATCGGCGGCCGCCCACGGCTAGGCTCGACGGGTGCGAGGCCTGCTCGTCGTCAACCCGCGCGCGACGACCACCTCGCCGCGCATCGTCGACGTCCTCGTGCACGCGCTCTCCGACGAGATCGACCTCGACGTCACGGTAACGACCCACCAGGGCCACGGCGTACCGCTGGGTGAGGGCGCTGTCGCCTCCGGCCACGACGTCGTCATCACGCTCGGCGGCGACGGCATCATCAACGAGGTCGTCAACGGGATGCTTCGCGACGGCCCCGGGCCGCACGTCCCGCTCCTGGCGACGGTGCCCGGGGGCAGCGGGAACGTCTTCGCCCGCGCCCTGGGACTCCCGGTGGACGCCGTCGAGGCGACGGGCCTCTTGCTGGAGCTCCTGCGGGCACGGTCGGTCCGCACGATCGGGCTGGGCCGCGCCGACGACCGGTGGTTCGTGGCGAGCGCCGGCCTGGGGATCGACGCCGAGATCATCGCGGCGATGGAGCGCAAGCGCCGGGACGGCCGGACGGCGACGCCGATGCGCTACCTGACGACGACCGTCGACCAGTACCTGCGGCACACGGACCGCCGCCATCCGGCGCTCGGCCTGCGACGCGACGGCGAGGACGTCGACGACGTGTTCTTGGCGTTCGTCCAGAACACCGCACCGTTCACCTACTTCGGCACCCGCCCGGTCTCCCCGTGCCCGGACGCCTCGTTCGACACTGGCCTGGATGTCTTCGCGACGCGGCGGCTCGGACTGCCGACGGCGCTGGTCGCCGCGACCCGGATGCTCAGCGGAACGCCGAGAGCCGGAACGGCCCGTGGCGCGATCATCGTGTGGCACGACGTCGACCAGTTCGCGATCGATGCCCGCCACCCGGTGGCGCTGCAGATCGACGGCGAGGGCATGGGTGAGCGCTCGAGCGTCGCGTTCACCGCCCACCCGGCGGCGCTGCGGGTCGTTGCGCCCGTCGAGCGGCTGTAAGCGCTTACCCATCCGCCCGGATAGCGGACGGACAAATGGGCATATATCACCCGGTTGTGATGGATCTGTGATCTAACTCGCAGTCCGTGACGTGATCTTGCGGGTCTTACCCCTTGTCGCGCATCGGATCCTCTGCGAACCTATACAGGCCCGTTGCAGTCGTTCGTTTGCACAACTCCCCTCGCCCCGCCGGGAGACCCCCGGAAGGGTGAGCCTGTGCCAACGCACGTGAATGCAATCACGAGCGCCGGCGAACCCGACGCATGCTTGACATTGGAGTGATACGCATGGACTGGCGCCATGAGGCTGCCTGCCGTGACGAGGACCCCGAGCTGTTCTTCCCGATCGGCAACACCGGCCCCGCTCTCGTGCAGATCGAAGAGGCCAAGGCCGTGTGCCGGCGTTGCGCTGTCGTGGATGAATGCCTCCGCTGGGCTCTCGAGACCGGTCAGGACGCAGGCGTCTGGGGCGGGCTCTCCGAGGACGAGCGGCGCGCCCTGAAGCGCCGTAACGCGCGACTGCGCGCTCGCAGCAACGCCTAGACCGGTTCGGCTGAGGCCGACCCGCCCGAGACCACACGGTCGACCAGACGCCTGAGGGCGTCTACGTCGGCGACCGCCGCGACCGACGACGGCGTCCGCCGCCATGCGGCGACCGCCGCGACGGCGACGCTCAACCGGGCCCAGTGCGACGCTGCACGCACGGCATCACTGCGCTCCACGGCGTTCGCGGCGCGGTCGCGTGCGTTCCGGGTGTCCCAGGTCCCCGGCAGAGCCAAGGCCCACGGACGTAGCCCCGACCAGTCCCGCTGATCGAGGGCGTGCACGATCGCGCGCGGGTAGAGCCGGATGATCCGATAGCCCCGCGGTCCGAGCACCTGTCCGCGCGTGCCCGGGTTCGCCGCGGCCATGGCCCGAGCCCAGTCCACGCCGAGCCGCGGTCCGAACTGGACCCAGGCGTTCGGCCGGCCGTCGAGCTCGAACAGGTAGTGCCGCCGCTGCGCCGGCGACCAGATCAGCGATCCGTTGAAGAACCCATGAAGGCCACCCGCCTCCCCGACTCGCGTCAGGTCGGCGAGGAAGTCGTCCGACGGCGGGCGCCGGTACAGGCGAGCGGCGGACGGTCCGGTCGCAGACGTCGCGGCGACGACGTGCGAGTACGTCCACGCCACGAGCCGACCATCACGGAACAGCGCGTCGACGTCGGCCTCGGGCCCCGGGATGAACCTCTGGGCCACCACGGGGAACCACGAGTCGGGCACGTCGTCCTCGCCAGGGAGCAGGAACCGCACACGATCGCCGCCCCACCCCTCGTCGGCCTTCACCAGCACGCGGCCGGCCGCTCCGCCGAGCCCCTCGCGAGCCTCGGGGAGGCCGTCAGGCGTACGGACCACCCGTGTCGGCGGCACGACGACGCCCGCACGCCGGCACAATGCGTCGAGGCCGATCTTGGAGCCGAGCAGCTCCAGACCCGCCGCCTGCCGGACGGGAAGCAGCCGCAGCTTGTCGCGCTCGGCCAGCGCGCTCGTCGCCAGACCCCGCAGGACGTTGTCGTCCGCCACGATCGTCCAGTCACCGAGGTCGGCGATCACATCCTGCCGCTCGATCAGTGCCGCCGGCAGGTCGGCGGCGTCGCGATGGTCGAGCTCGACGAAACGGTCGACGTAGCGGCTCGCGCGCAAGGGATGACGGCGGTTGCCGACCACGGTGATCCGGACGCCCGGGCGCGCAAGGATCTCCGGCAGTCGGTAGTACGGCCCCGTCCCGACGAACGTGACGTGCACTAGCCCGTCCCGGGCAGCGGCACACGGACGGTCACCGACGTCCCGTGGTGCTGGTCCGCGGCGAACTCGCACGTCCCATGGAGGTCGCCGGTGACCAGCGAGCGCACGATGGTCAGGCCGAGCCCACCCTCGGCGGGGTCGAAGTCCTCCGGCAGGCCGCGCCCGTCGTCGATGACGCGCAGCACCAGACCAGCGTCGTCGGACTCCAGCCGTAAGTCGATCGACGCGGCGGCCCCGTGCTCGACGGCGTTGTGCAGGAGCTCGGAGGCCGCCATCGCCAGCGGTGTCGCGACGTCGGCGGGCAGCGACCCCCACGAGCCCCGGCGCACGATCCGGGGCATCGGCATGCTCTGGGAGAACGCGGGAGCCAGGTCGCGGACGAGGGCGACGACGCGGTCGGCCACCTCGTCGAAGTCGACCCGCTCGCCGTCCTGCCCGGAGATGGAGTCGTGCACCACGGCGATCGCGGCGACGCGCAGCTCTGCCTCGGCGAGCGCCTCGCGGGCCTGCTCCGTCGGCGCGCGCCGGGCCTGGAGGCGCAGCATCGCCGCGACCGTCTGCAGGTTGTTCTTCACCCGGTGGTGGATCTCGCGGATCGTCGCGTCCTTGCCGATCAGCGCCCGTTCGCGCCGACGCAGGTCGGTGACGTCCTGAACGAACAGGAGCGCGCCGATCCGGTCGTCGCCGCGCCACAACGGCACACCCCGCAGGAGGACCTGGGCCGTCGGGGTGTCGACGTCGACGCGACCGGCGACCTTGCCGCCGGCGATCGCCGACACCGACTCGTCGACCGGACCGTGGCGGCGCGACAGGCGCACCAACGTCTCGGCCGCGGACGACCCGACGACGTCCGTCGCCAGCCCCAGCCGCCGCATGGCACTGACGGCGTTGGGACTGGCGTAGCGAACCGTGCCGTCGGCGTCCAGGCGAAGGATGCCGTCACCGACCCGGGGCGTGCCGGCGGCCTCGTCACCGATCTCGGGCACGGGGAACCGCCCGTCGACGAGCATCTGGAGCAGGTCGTCCGCCGAGGCGAGGTAGACCTCCTCGAGCTGCCCGGCGACACGGGACAGGCCCGAGGAGCGGCGGGCGACGACCCCGATGACCCGACCCGCCCGGCGCACGGGGTAGGCCTCGTCGGACAACGGCAGCCAGGGCAGCGTGATGTCGCGGACCGTGACCGCACGGCCGAAGGCCGCGGCCTGGTCCAGCTGGGGGTACCGGCCCCGGGGGGCGAAGGAGCCGAGGACGTCGTCGGGCACGGCGGTCGGCGCCGTGGTCGGGCGCACCTGGGCGGCGGCGACGAGTCCGCCGTCGTTCCACGTCGGCAGCCACAGCACGAGGTCGCTGCGCGCCAGGTCCGAGACGATCGACCAGTCCGCGACGATCCGCGACAGCGCCTCGACATCACGCGCGTCGAGGTCGGTGCGCTCCTCGACGAGGGCAGCCAGCGTGACCACGATCGCCGACGATACGTCTACCAGTAGTGCAGGCGTGAGATCGGCACGCGTGTGACGGGATCCATCGTGAGGATCTCCCCGTTCCAGGTGACCTGGCTGCCGTCGGGGGCGACGGCCACGGAGCCGACAGCGCCCCCGCGGACGAGGTCACCGGACCGGACGGTCCGGCACCCCCGCACCGGCACGACGCGGCGCGCGACGGGGCTCGGCGTCGTCGCGACCGCGGCCTCGTTCGAGAACAGGACGCTGAGGTCCGACGGGACGACGCCGTGCGCGCCGTACTGCGGGCCGAGCACGAGCGGCTCCGCGGAGTCGATGCTGGCGTTCGGGTCGCCGGTCACCCCCCACGCCGGGAAGCCGCCCTTGACCACGAGCTGCGGCTTGGCCGCGAACAGCTCCGGCCGCCACAGCACGATGTCGGCCAGGTGCCCGACCGCCAGCCGGCCGACCTCGGCCGCGAGTCCGTGCACGAGTGCCGGGTTGATCGTGATCTTGGCCAGGTAGCGCAGGATCCGGTCGTTGTCGTCGCCCGGACGCTCGGGGTCGAGACCGGCGAGGACACCTGCCAGAGCGAACGTCCGCCACCAGGTCTCCCCCGCGCGGCCCATGCCCTGTGCGTCGGAGGACGTCACGCTGATGACGCCGAGGTCATGCAACCGGCCCTCGGCCGCCATCGTCACCCCGCGCACCCGCGAGCGCGCGATGCGCACGTCGCTGTCATTGCCCGGGTTCATCCCGTGGCACAGCAGGATCATGTCGAGATGCTCGGCCACGGCGTTGACGCCGTACGGCAGCGTCGGGTTCGTCGAGGAGGCGAGGACGTTCGCATGGCCAGCGAGCTCCAGGACGTCGGGAGCGTGGCCGCCACCGCAGCCTTCGACGTGGTACGCGTGGATGACCCGTCCGTCCAGGACCGCGAGGGTGTCGGCGACCGACAGGGTCTCGTTGAGCCCGTCGGTGTGGAGCGCGACCTGCAGGTCGAACTCGTCCGCGACGTGCAGGGCCGTGTCGATCGTCCGCAACGTCGCGCCGGTGTCCTCGTGCACCTTCAGTCCGCAGACGTGCGCGTCCACGGACTCCCGGATCGCGTCGGCTCGAGACGACGACCCGCGACCGAGCAGGCCGATGTTGAGCGGGAACGCATCCATCGCCCGCAGCCCGCGCTCGAGCACCCACGCGGAGCCGAGCCCGACGCCCCACATCGGTCCGGCCTCCTGCCCGATGACGGTCGTGACTCCCGAGGCGATCTCGGCGTCGAGCACGCGCGGGCTGAGCGTGTGGACGTGGGTGTCGATGCCGCCCGGAGTGGCGATGAGGCCGTCGCCGTCGATCACGACCGTCCCGGTGCCGACGACGACGTCGATGTCGTCGGCGGTGTCCGGGTTCCCGGCCTTGCCGATCCCGCTGATCCGCCCCTCCCGGATGCCGATGCTGGCGACCTGGACACCGTCGACGGGATCGAGCACGACGACGTTGGTGATGAGGACGTCGCACGTCTCGCGCGCTCCCCGGGCGGCGAGACCGATCCCGTCGCGGCCGGTCTTGGCGAAGCCGACGCGCAGCTCGTCGCCGCTGTCGGGGACCCGATGGTCGATCCGGAGGCGAAGCCGGGTGTCGCCGAGGACCACGACGTCGCCGGCAAGTGGCCCGTACTCGCGGCTCACGGCGCCGGCTCCCGACGTCGAGCCACGAGCCGGGCGACCGCCTCGTCCGCTCCCGCGACGTCACCGGCGGGACGGCCGTCGATGACGTCGAGGTAACCGCACGATCGCAATAGCCCCAGGGCCCGCGCGCGAACGACGGGATCGTCGAGCGGCCCGTCGACGACACCGGAGGTGCCGATAGCGACGCGGGCGCCACCGATCGGGCGCATCCCGAGCTCGACCTTCTCCCCGGGATGCAGCCAGACGGTCTCGCCTGTCGCGATGGCCGGCCGCATCCCGAACGCCGCTGTCCGGTCCAGCCGCAGCCGTGGGTTCACCTCGGCCAGATGGATGTGGGAGGAGAGCCCGATCGCGGTCGACGCCTCGTTGACCACGACGACGGTCCCCGTCGCCGCGCCCTCCGGCGCCCGTTCGTGCAGAGGTCCGTCATCTCGTCGTGGGCCGAACGGGTCCGTCACGACGACCAGCCGCGTGCCGTCGTCGAACCGCGCTTCGACCCGCACCTCCGTCAGCGCTTCGGGTACGCCGTCGAGGACGTCGTCCGGCGTGAGCATCGTCCGCGCCCGGGCGGCGGTCTCGGGCAGGTCGAGGCCGTCGCGCGCCCACTCGCACACCGCGTCGGCGATCAACGCCCGCGCCTCGGGCACGTTCAGCCGCAGCCCGCGGTCTCGGCGTCGCTGTGCCAGCCCGGCCTGCGTGTGCAGCAGCAGGCGGTCGCTCTCCCCCGGCGTCAGCGGCATTCGACTCCTCCGATCCGCGCGAGACTACCGACCAACGCGCTCACACCGTCGCACGGCGTGGCTGCTGCTGGGTGATGCAGTGGATGCCGCCCCCTCGAGCAAACAGTGCCCGGGAGTCGACGGTGACGACACGGCGACCCGGGTAGGCCTCCGTCAGGATCGCCCGAGCGGCATCGTCGTTCGGGTCGTCGAAGCTGCTAGCAACCACGCCGCCGTTCACGACGACGTGGTTGATGTAGCTGTAGTCGACCCAGCCCTCTGTGTCCGTCAGGGTGGCAGGCGCAGGTACGACCACGATCTGCCAGGCGTGGCCCTCTGCATCTCGACCGTCGCGCAGCACGGCGATGAGGTCACGCATGATGTCGTGGTCGGGGTGTGACCTGTCCTGCTGGTCGTGGACCAGGAGGACCCCCGGCGCAGAGATCGTGGCGACGATGTCGACATGCCCGCGAGTGCCGAAGCGCTGGGAGTCACGCCACAGCCCGCGCGGAAGCCACACGACGTTGGCGGCTCCAATCGTTCGGGCAAGCTCGCGTTCGACGTCCTCGCGCGCCAAGCCCGGATTGCGGCCCGGGTCCAGCTGAACGGACTCGGTCGCCAGCACAGTCCCCGAGCCGTCGACCTGGATCCCGCCGCCCTCGTTCACCAGTGCTGATGGGACGCTCACCGCTCCGGCGTGCTCCGCGACGAGCCGACCGACGTGCCGGTCGTTGCCCCACTGAGCCCAGTCCTGCTGTCCCCACCCGTTGAAGACCCATTCCACGGCGCCGAGCGTGCCGTGCTCGTCGAAGACGAACGATGGCCCGATGTCTCGCATCCACGCGTCGTCGAGGGGCGCGTCGATCAGCTCGATCTGCGGGTCCAGAAGGCGCCGGGCCACGTCGAGGGTGCCGGGATCGGACACCATGGTGACGGGCTCGAAGGCAGCGATCGCGTTCGCGACGGCGGCCCATGCATCGTGCGCCTCCTCGGCGGAGGCAGCATCCGCCGTGATCGAGGACCCGAACGGCGGAAACGCCATCCAGATCCTCTCCTGCTCGGCGGTCTCGGGTGGCATGGTCCACACAGGCACTTCACGCTCCTTCGTCGACGGTGACGGCGCCGCTGAGGCGGCGCACGGGCGAGAACGGGGACAGCGCGAGCCAGTCGGTGCGCTGTGCCAGGTCAAGCTCGGCGACTAGCACCGACGCTCGATCACGGGCTGCCTGGACGAGGACGCGTCCGAACGGGTCGCAGATGAACGACGAACCGAAGAACGTCAGGTCACCGTGGGCGCCTACGCGGCTCGCCACGGCGATGAACACGCCGGACGCGATTGCGCTCGCGACGACCGCCTGCTCCCACATCGGCTGCGGATCGAATCCGGAGTGTCGCCGATCGCTCGCGATTGCGCATGGGACGGCAACCACCTCGGCGCCGTTCTGTGCGTACGTGCGTACCTCTTCGGCGAGCCGCTCATCCGTCCACCGTGCGACCGCAAGCGACGTCCCGTCGAGGCTGGCCGATACGTGCACGGGGTTCTGACCACCAGCGGCTCTCACCAGCTCACCGTTCGGGCTGACCACGATGGGCATGCCGTCCCCGATGCCGTTGCACTCCGTCGCCCGCTCGAGGAGAGATGCCTGCACGACAACACCGAACCGCGCGGCCATCTCCGTCGCGAACTCGCGCGTCGGGCCTGAGAGAAGGTCCTCGGTAGCCGGCGCCTCGACCTCGGTCCCCGTCAGCGTGCTGATGCCCGCCTGGGGTAGGAACACAACCTGGGCGCCGAGCCCGGCGGCGACCGCGATCCCCTCGGCGAAGCACTGCGACAGCTCGCGAGGATTGCCGTTCCACTCCTGTTGCACGACGGCAACTCGCAGGCGCCGGCCAGCATGGCTCGCGCCTGTCATCACCACCGGCGCAGGCTCAAGGGCACTGACGACCTCGAACGTCCGACGCACGACGAGCCCGCTGGTGGTGCGCGGGCGAGGTCCGCCTGTCGTTGGCAGGAGCCGATCGATAGATGACCGTACGGATTCGCGTGCCTGGGCCGTGCTCAGCTCGCCCGTGAGCCACCTACCGGAGACGCCCTCGATGAGCGTCGTGATTTCCCGAGCGGCCGCCACGGGGGCCAGATCTGTGATCGCCTCGCCCGCGTCGATCACCTCGCTCACCACGGCGGCGATCTCGTCGACCCACATGTTGGTCGTCTCTGCAACCGGGCCACGTAGATCTGCCTCGAAGATCGCGGATGCTCGGAGCTCGTTCCACGCTCGCGAGTTCTCGATCACGCGTGGGTCGTCCTGGATCTCGCCGAGCGCCTGCGCGATCAGATTCGCTCGCGGGGAGTCGCCCAAGGGCTCATTGAGCCGGAGTTCGCGCGAGCGCTCGTTGATGAAGCCGAGCGCCGCGGTCAGCAGGCCGGTTCGGTCGGCGAAATGGTAGAAGGGCAGGCCTGGCGAAACCCCTGCCGCCTCTGCGACGTCGTGCACGCGCAGGCCCCGCACACCACGTTCGGCGATCACCTTCGCGCTGGCCTTGAGGATCGCCTGCCGCTTGTCGTCGCCGGCCGCTGACTCCTTGCGGGAAGGTCCCGAACCCGACAGGTCGCTCATACGGTGATCGTGCCGTGCCGTCGTCGGTCAGCTCGGGCCGACCCGACGAGGTAGACCGCGGCACTGAGCACGGCGGAGCCGACAGCGCTCACGTCGATGCCACCGGCCGCGTCCGCCCACGGCCCCACGTAGATGTCGGCGTTGACGGTCATGAGCCCGAACGCGCCACCGACGAGCCACGCGAGGACGGCCGGCCCGTAGAAGCCACCGTTGAACCAGTAGATGCCCCCTCGACGCCGCTGAGCGAAGGCCTGCAGGTCGTGGACGTCGAACTCGCGGCGCGGGTCACGCACGACCGCGACGACGAGGATCGCGGCCCACGGGATCAGGAGTGCATTCAGGAGGAGAGTCGACGCGACGACCGCGCCCACGGCGCTGAAGACGTAGACGGCAACGAACACCAGTGCGACCGACACGACGCCGGCGATGGTCGTCGTCGCGGCCCGGTTCAGCCTCGGGATGAGCGACTCCAGATCCAGCCCGGTCGAGTAGACGCAGAGGACGCCTTGGCCGAGGCCGCCGAGCAGCGCAACGATGATGATCGGCACCACGTACCACGACGGCGACGCATTGACGATGTCGACCATGTACGAGTCCGTTCCGGCCTCGAAGGCGACCGCGGTGAACGCGCCGAACACGATCGGGACCGAAAGGCCGATGAAGAGGCCCGCACCAAGGGCGACCATCAATCGGACCTGTCCGACGCGCGAGCTCACTCGGCGGGTGTAGTCGCCGATCTGCGTGGCATAGGACACCGGCGATGAGATCCCGAGGATGACGCAGAAGATCCACGTCGGCCAGAAGCCGGCCAGCCCGTACTCACCCGAGGAGTACGACGCGTCGAAGCCGTCGGCGAACACGAACACTCCGAGCAGCAGGACGACGCCCACGACGGGGATGATGAACTTCTGGAGCGCCACGATCGTCGCGTGGCCGAAGAGCGCCGCGACGACGAGGGCCACCGACACGACCGCGTACGCGATGACCGTTGCCGTCGTGCCTGGCTCGGTGCCGAGGAGCCGGCCACTGGCGGCGACGACCGAGTCACCGCTGGTCCACACGACCACAGCCGTGTAGGTCACAGCGACGAGCAGTCCGAGCACCGTGCCGATCAGACGCCCACGGATGCCGAAGTCTGCGCCGCTGGACACCGTCATGTTCGTGCCCGTTCGCGGACCGAACGTCGAAAGCGGCGCCACGAACACCGACCCGATCGCGATTCCGAGGACCGACGACGAAACGGCGCCCCAGAAGTTCAGGCCCAAGGTGATCGGGATCCAGCCGAGGATCACCACTGACCAGCCCCAGTTCGAGCCGACGAACACGGAGAACACCGCAGCGGGACTCGAGGTGCGACCCTCGTCGGGGATGTACTCGATCCCGGCCTGCTCGATTCGTCCAACCTGGTCCGCGAACTCAGACGTGTTGGTCGACATCCGCACTCCTTGCTCTGGTCGCACCGAGACGGTCCGAGGATTCCTGAGTATTCAGTCAGGACGGAACGTAGACTCCGGCATCGTGGGCGTCAATGGGCCCATGTTTCGTTCGCGTGAACTGTTCAGCCGCTGCGGCAGTCGCAGCTCGTTCATGCCCTACTGTGCCGGCATGGTTCGCGCACGCACGCCCTGATTCTTCACTCAGTCGAACGGAGACCCGATGATCGGACCACCGCCAATCGTTCCGCGTGACTTCGTCGTCCCCCTGAAGGTCGAGACCGACGAGTTCGTCCTGCGTCCGCTGGGCTGGAAGCTCACTCACCTCGACTTCGAGGCCTACATGTCGAGCGTCGCTCACCTCCAGGCGACGTTCGACCTCGATGGCGACTCCCTCCAGATCGATGGGGAGCGCTGGCCCGCCGGCTCAGATCTCGAGTTCGCCTTCGTGGATACCGGGTGGTGCCAGTTCGAATGGCAGCACCTACGGTCGTCGTTCTCCTACGTGGCCCTGTCCCCGGACGAGTCCCAGGAACTGGCGTGCGGGTACATCTTCCGGTCGAAGCGCGTGGGCTTCCTCATCGAGTGCCAGACGTGGGTACGCGCCAGCCTTCTGGAGAGCGGCTTCGACGAGACCTTCTATCGCTGGTTCCGCGACTGGGTCGAGGCCCAGTGGCCCTACGACCCGCCGTCGATCGCGTGGCCGGGACGGTCCATCAGCTGGGACGCGTGGAACGCGATCCCGAACACGCTGCCTGACCCGTGGGTAGAGAGGTAGTCCTCGCCACCTCGGACCGCCGGGCTCTCCCCCGGTGGCAGCGGCACGTCAGGCTCCGTGCGTTCGCGTGCCGTCGCACCATGTGCCGACCACGTCGATGCCGGCGATCTCCAACGCCGGGACGCTGCGCGGATCGGCGCCCAGCAGCACGACATCCGACCTCGCCCCCGGACGCAGCACACCCGCGCGCGCGTCGCCGGCCTGGAACGCGACGCCGGAGGTGTAGGCCGCGAGCGCCTGCTCGACCGTGATCTGCTCCTCAGGCATCCACGGCGGACCGGCGTCCGGGGCCTCGAGCTGACGGGTGACGGCGACCTGGATGCCGTCCAGCGGGGCGAACGACGAGACGGGCCAGTCGCTGCCGAACGAGACAGGTGCGCCGCTGTCGAGGATCGAGCGGATCCGGTACTGCTGGGCCGAACGTTGTGCTCCGAGGCGCGGTGCCGTGAGCTCGACCTGACTGGCGTCCAGCCGTGCCCAGTAGGGCTCGAAGTTCGCAATGACCCCGAGCTGGGCGAACCGGCCCAGATCGGCGGCGTCGACGAGCTGGGCGTGCGCGATCGTCGCCCGTCGGTCCCGGGCGCCGTTGGCCGTGGTGGCGGCGTGGATCGCGTCGAGAGCCATGCGGGCGCCCGCGTCGCCGATCGCGTGGATGTGCGGGGCGAAGCCCAGCGCGTCGATCGCGGTGACCGCCGCCGCGAGCTCGACCGGGTCCCAGTTCGGCAGTCCGATCGAGTGCGGGCAGTCGCAGTAGGGCGCGAGCAGCGCGCCGGTTCCGGCCTCGATGACGCCGTCGGCGAAGAACTTGACTGTCGTCGCCGTGATCGTGCCTCGCCCGCCGTCGACGACGCGGCTCCGGGCGTCGCTGAACGCGTCGAGCTGCTCGCGCCAGGTCGCCGGGTCGCACCACAGGGCGAGGTCGGCGCGCACGGCGAGCGCACCGGTGGCAGCGGCGGCGAGCCAGCTGTCGACGTCACCGGCCTCGACCCACGCATCCTGCACCCAGGCCAGACCCGCCGACGCGAAGCCGGCCGCGGCCGACGCGAGCGCCGCCACCGACTCGTCGACCGTCGGGCGCGGGGCGAGGTCGAGCACGGGCCGCCAGGCCCCCCACTCGCGAAGCGTCCCGATCGGCGCACCGGTGCCATCGCGGACGATCTCGCCGTCCGGTGGCTGCGGCGTGGCGGCGTCGTAGCCGGCTCGTCGGAGCGCCTCGGAGTTGACCCAGGCCGTGTGGAAGTCACTGGCCCGCAGCAGGACCGGGCGGTCGGGGACGTACGCGTCGAGCCACGCCGCGTGGAAGACACCGCCCGGTGCGATCGTCGGGTCGTAGCCCTCACCTCGCACCCAGTCCGCGTCCGGATGCTCGGCCGCCCAGCGCCCGACCGCCGCGGCGGCCTCGTCGGGCGTCGTCGCGTCGTGGACAGGGGCGAGAACCTCCTGCCGCCCGCCGGTCAGCGGGTGTGCATGGCCGTCGGCGAACGCGGCACACACGAACCCGCCCTGCGCGTCGACGACCACGTCCGCCGGGATGGCCCGAGCAGCGTCGCCAAGGGCCATCACGCCGGCCTCGTCGAAAGTGATCGCGTCGTGCTCCAGCCAGTCCGGTGTTCCCGGCACGGCGATCCCGGTCCACACGCGGGCGTCCTCGATGCGCGTCACCGGCATGCACGCACTATGCCGCACGGCCGGCCGGGCATCATGGCGCTCATGGCGGCCCGGGACGATTCCGACGACCTCGTGGTGCGCGTCGCGCGACCGGACGAGCTGGCCGCGGCTGGGGCGGTCTGCGTGGCCGGCTACGAGGCCGGGGGCCAGCTCGAGCCGGGCTCGCCCTACGAGGCGACGCTTCGCGACGCTGCCGGCCGCGCGACGTCGTCCATCGTGCTCGTCGCCGTGCGCGGAGCGGAGGTGGTCGGCAGCGCGACGATCTGCGTCGCCGGCGCGCCCGAGCACGAGATCGGCCGCGACGATGAGGTCGAGTTCCGGTTCCTGGCCGTCCGGCCGGACGCCTGGCGCACCGGTGTGGGAGAGGCTCTGGTCACGGCCATCGACGACCACGCCCGCGCGACAGGTGCGGCGACCGCGGTCCTGAGTGTCCGGGACATCAACCCAGGAGCCCGGCGGATGTACGAACGGCTCGGCTTCGTCGCCGTGCCCGACCGGGACTGGAGCCCTCGGCCGGGCGTCGAGCTCCAGGTGATGACGCGCCCCGTGGGCTGAGCGCGCGTCAGATCAGCGGATGACCGCGATGACGTCGCCCTCACGGATGGAGTCCCCCGGGGCGACCGCGATCTCATGCACCGTGCCGGGCTGCTCGACGATGACCGGGATCTCCATCTTCATCGACTCGAGGATCACGAGGGTGTCACCGACGATCACCTCGTCGCCGATCTTCGCGACGACGGAATGCACCGACGCCACCAGCTCCGCACGCACCGTCTGCTCCACCGCGACTCCCTGCTCGTCCGACGTGAGCAGGCTAGTCGGCCGCGCCGCGGAACCGGTACGAGACCGAGATGCTGCGGATCCGTGTCACGATCTCGACACGCAGATGGTCGGGCGCGTGCTCGCACGCGCAGGACCGCTGGACGAGTGCCTTGACGGTCTCCTCCAGGCCGAACTGGCGCAAGCACGGACCGCACTCCTGCAGGTGCTCCAGGATTCGGTGCTTCTGCGACTCCTGGCACTCGCCGTCGATGTAGTCGTAGACCATCGCCAGCACCTCGTCGCACGGGACCTCGTGCGGATTGCCGCAGCTCATCCGCGGTCACCTCCGTCGGCCGCGGCGGGGATCAGGCCCCGCTCGATCGCGTAGTCCTCAAGCAGCGCCCGCAAGAGCTTGCGCCCCCGGTGCAGGCGAGACATCACGGTGCCGACGGGCGTGTCCATGATCTCGGCGATCTCCTTGTAGGAGAACCCCTCGACGTCGGCGAGGTACACGGCGATCCGGAAGTCCTCGGGCACCTTCGCGAGCGCCTCGACGACATCGATGTCAGCAAGCCGGTCCAGCGCGACCGACTCCGCCGAGCGGAGCCCGGTCGAGGTGTGGCTCTCCGCGTCGGCCAGCTGGCCGTCGGTGAGGTCGTCAGTGCCCGTCTGGTACGGCTGCCGCTGCTTCTTGCGGTAGATGTTGATGTACGTGTTCGTGAGGATTCGGAACAGCCACGCCTTCAGGTTCGTGCCCTCGGTGAACGAGGAGAACGCGGCGTAGGCCTTCAGGTAGGTCTCCTGGACGAGGTCCTCGGCATCGGCCGGGTTCCGCGTCATGCGCATCGCGGCGCCGTAGAGCTGGTCCAGGAAGGGCATCGCGTCACGCTCGAAGCGTGCGCCCGCCTCGGCGGGGGTCTCCGACCGCTCGCCGACCACGTCGTCGAGCGTGTCGTCGTCCATCGTCGGCGAGCCTAGCCCGATCCCCCCAAGGGGTCGGGCCGCGGCCCCGGCCTCAACCGGTGTCAACAGGAGCACGGTCACGAGAACGTGACGGGCGCGCCGTCCATTCCCGTCGCGGCCTCCGGTCCCCCGGCTCGGCGGTCAGCCCTGAGGTTCGAGGGGGTCCAGGAGCTCCGGCCCGTTGTTGCGGACCGCGTTGACGAGCGTCGAGACGGGGTAGGCCGTGAGCCCGGCGTCAGCGGCGGGACGCAGGAGGTCACCCGCGCCGGCGCCGTCGACACCCCGGTCCAGCCACGCGGCCCAGTCAGCCTCGGCGACGGTCATCGGCATCCGGTCGTGGATCTGGCCGAGCTCGTCCGCCGAGCTCGTCGTGATGATCGTGCACGTCAGGAGCCAAGCGTTCGGGTCCTCGTCCGGACGCGAGGCATCACGCCACCACTCGTACAGGCCGGCAAGTGCCAGCGGCCGGTCGTCGTCCCGGTGGATGTAGAACGGCTGCTTCAGCGGCTTGCCCGCCTTCCCGACCGGCGCGTCAGGCCCGGTCGGGGTGTACCACTCGTAGTAGCCGTCGGCCGGCAGCAGGCACCGGCGCTTGGCGAAGGCTCGCCGGAACGCCGGCTTCTCGGCCACCGTCTCCGCCCGGGCGTTGATCATGCGGCTGCCGATCGCCGGGTCCTTCGCCCACGAGGGCACCAGACCCCAGCGGGCGACGACGATCGACCGGACGTCACCGTCGGCCTCCCTGGCGGCCGGCTCGGCGTCCTTCGCGTCCGTGCGCGGAGCCCGGTCCACCACGACGTAGACCTTCTTGGTCGGCGCGACGTTGTAGTCCGCCTGCAGCGACTCGGTCGGCAGCGCTGCCTCGAACGCCGCCGCGAGCTCGTTGGCCTCGGTCTTCGCCACGTACCGACCGCACATGTCAGTCCTCCTGCCGAGGGAACCCGTCGAGCTGCCGGCGCACGTGGTCGACCCGACCGAGGATCGACACGGAGTCCAGCATCTGTCCGACCTGATCGTGCCGGTCCGACACCGTGACCGCCAGCGTCTGCACCGACGCCTCCAGCCGCGCCGACAACGGCGGGGCCTCCGCTCGCGGGCCGGCACCAACGGGGGTGTCCCCGGTCCCGAGCACGGCCTCCATCAGCTCGACGAGCTCGGCCGTCAACGCCGAGAACTCCTCGGGAGAAAGGGTCGGGTCCACGTCCGCACGGTCGTACAGGCCGTTGGCGACACCGACGAGCGCACGGACCTGCAGGCCGATCCCGCTGAGCCGGCGAAGCCGGTGGGCCCGGCCCTCCAGGTCCGATGGCACCCGACGGGCGCGCAGGTTGAACGTGGTCGCCTCGACCAGGCGGTCGAGCTCCGTGCGCGCGGCGACCGCGGTGTCGCGCAGCCGGCGGCTGTCGAACACGAACAGGTGCGGGACGCCGACGGGCAGCGCCTTCGGCTCGTGGCCGGCCTCGACGCCCACCCGGCGTGCGACGGCGATGATGTCGTCGCGATACGCGCGCAGGGATCGCTCGAACGGCTCCGGACGCGGGCGCGACGGGAAGGCGAACACGGCGACGAGGCCGATCGCACCGCCGATGACGACGTCGAGGACGCGCCACGCGTCCTGGCCGATCGTGCCGGGGCCCAGGGACAGCACGAAGACGACAGCGACCGGGATCTGCAGCTGGCCGCCGATCGACCACGGAAGCTGCCGCGCGACGAGGAGAGCCGCGAGCACCCCGATCAGGAACGACCACCAGGACAGACCGAGGACGTTGACGTAGACCGACGCGGCCAGCACGCCCAGGCCGGTGCCGAGGATCCGCTGCACCGACACCCCGAGCGTCGACCACGGTGACGCCTGGACGACCAGCAATGTCGTCACCGGCGCGAACAGCGGCAGAACGCTGGCGGAGAACGTGTCGGCGACGATCCACGACACCGTCACCGCGACGGCGATCTGGACGGCATGCCGGACGGACCCGATGCCGGCCGGTCTTTGCCGTAGGGCATCCGAGAGCCGAAGGTCGGGCAGCAGGTCGTCGATGTCGGAGGGCGACTCGTCGGCCGGTGACGGCGTGCGCGGCACCCGCCCAGCCTGCCAGTCCGGGTCCACCGGTGCGGTCGGCACCGTTCCGTACACTGCCCGCGTGTCCTCCCCCGGTCGTCGTCGCGCACGCGCGGCGATGGTCGCGGCGGCACTCGCGAGCCTCACCGTCACCGGCCATGCGGGCGCCGGCGGCGGACTGCCTGACCTCGGCGGCGCTGTCGTCCTGGGCGTGCTCGCGGCCGGACTGGGATCGGCCGTCGCCTCTCGCCGGCTGCGTGTCCTGCCCGTGCTCGCTCTCCTGCTGCTGGGCCAGGTCCTCGGGCACGTCGTCCTGACGGTCGCCGGCCATCACGGTGCGCCGGCCGGCCCGAGCCCGTGGCTGATGGTGGCCGCGCATGGCGGGGCCGCCCTCGGAACCGCGGTCGTCCTGGTCCGGTGCGACCGGCTCCTCGACCGCTGGCTGACGCTGTGGGCCACCGTGCTCGGCACCCCCGCGCACCCGGCCGCCCTGATCGGCGCGGCCCCGGCCGTACAGCCGGCCGGGGCTCCCCCGCTTGTCACGGTCCGTGTGCTCCGGCACCTGCTCGTGCGCCGCGGGCCGCCTGCGCCGGCCGTTCTGAGCTGACCGCAGCACCCGGCGATCGTCGTGGTGCTGCTTCCCACACCACTACGTCGAAGGACCTTTCATGAGCTCTGTTCGTATGCGTATCAGCATGTTCGGCGCCGCCACGTGCGTCGCCGCCCTCACCGTCGCCGGGCTCTCGGCGCCCGCGTCGGCCCACGAGGCACCGAAGGCGGGGACCACCTGCGCGATGTCCGGCACGACCGAGGTCGTGCACGGCACCGTCTACGTCTGCGTGAACCTCAAGAACGGCCAGAAGCCGCGCTGGAACACCGGCCAGAAGATCACCACGACCGCCCTGACCATGACCGACCCGTGGGCGAAGGCGTCGAAGAAGGGCACGATGTCCGCCGCGTTCGGCACCCTGAAGAACCCGACGAACAAGCCGATCCGGGTGGTCGCGGCGATCAGCTCGGCGTCGGAGGTCCTCCAGCTGCACGAGATCGCCATGAAGGGCGACCAGATGGTCATGCAGCAGAAGAACGGCGGGTTCCTCATCCCGGCCGGTGGGAGCCTGGAGCTGAAGCCCGGCGGCAACCACATCATGTTCATGGACCTCACCAAGGCCCTCACCGCTGGCCGAACCGTCCCGGTCACCCTGGTCACCGCTGACGGTGGCCTGCTGACGGTCAAGCCGCTCGTGAAGGTCTACAACGGCGGCAACGAGTCGTACGACGACACGTCGGCCGGCTCGAGCATGTCCGGCATGTCGGGGATGTAGCCGACCCCATGCCGGACAACAGCCCCGCAGTCACCCGACGCGGCGTGCTGGCCGCCGGCGGCGCCGCGCTTCTCGGCGCCGCCGGCGGGCTCGCCCTGGGGGTCGGCATGACGCCGGCCCTCGAGGCGGCCAGCCCCGCACCCGCGAACACGCCCGCCGAGGCCACGCCGTCGCCGGCGTCGTCCTCGTCGTCGTCCTCGTCGGCCCCGATCCCCTTCCACGGACGGCACCAGGCCGGGGTCGAGACGGCGCCCGCGACCTACCAGACCTTCATCGGGCTGGACCTGTTGCGGTCCTCGCGCTCGGACGCTGATGCCGTCCTGCGGCTCGTGACCGACGACGCGGCCCGCCTCACCCAGGCCTCCCCCGCGCTGGGGGACACCGAGCCAGAGCTCGCGGCTCATCCGGCCGGGCTGACCGTGACGCTCGGGCTGGGTCGTCAGCTGTTCGAGCGTCTGGATCTCGGCCATCGCATCCCGCCCGAGCTGGCTCCGATCCCGACGTTCGCGACGGACCGGTTCGAGGAGCCCTGGGGCCAGACCGACCTGCTGCTGCAGGTCGGCAGCGACGACCCGCTCACCGTCGCCCACACGGTCCGCATGCTCACGAAGGACCTGTCGACGCTGGCCACGGTGCGCTGGACCCAGCCGGGGTTCCGGTCTCCACAGCCGGCACTGCCCGGCAGCCATGCGACACGCAACCTGATGGGCCAGGTCGACGGGACCGTCAACCCGGCGCCCCGGTCGCCGGACTTCCCGTCCGTGGTCTGGCTCCCGGACGCAGACGCGTGGTGGTCCAACGGCACCGTGCTGGTCCTCCGGCGGATCCGCATGCTGCTGGATGCGTGGGAGATCCTCGACCGGTCGGCGCAGGAGGCCGTCATCGGCCGTCGGCTCGACAGCGGAGCGCCGCTGGGCGGGAGCACCGAGGCCGACGCGGTGGGCTTCGACGAGACCGACGCGGTGGGACTGCCCGTCATCGCGCGCGACGCGCACATCCGCGTCGCCCACGCCGCCACGACGGCGGAGATGATCCTGCGACGTCCCTACTCCTATGACGCGGGCATGCGCGGCGGCACGAACGATGTCGGGCTGCTGTTCGCCGCGTACACGCGCGACCCGCGGGCGAGCTACGTGCCCATGCAGCGGCGGGTCGCGCAGTCCGACGCGTTCAACCGGTGGAACACGACGATCGGGTCGGCCGCCTACCTTCTGCCCGGCGGCGTCGAGCCGGGCGGCGTCCTCGCCGCGGGGGCATTCGCGTGACCGCGAGGCGATGGCTGGCGGTGATCGTGCTGCTGGCCGGTCTCGTCGTCTGGGCGCCGGCGGCGCAGGCGCACGTCACCGTGGTCGGCACCACGCCGGCAGCGGACGCCACGCTCGAGTCCGCTCCCGCCCGGGTCGAGGTGCGGTTCGACTCCGGGCTGCTCGACATCGGCGACGCGATCGTGGTCCGATCCGGTGACGGACGCGCGATCTCGACCGGGCCGGTCGACCTGGGCCGCGACTCGATCGCCGTCGCCGTCGACCCGGCCGCCGGCCCGGGGCCGTACACCGTCGCGTTCCGCGTCGTGTCCGCCGACGGGCACGAGGTGTCGTCGTCATTCGGCTACAACGTCCTAGGACCGACGCCGACGCCTGCGCCGGCCTCGACGCCATCGCCGTCGTCCTCGGCGACGCCACTGTCAGCACCGGACGCGTCGGCGAGGCAGTCGGCCCCGTCACCGTGGTCGCCTGCCGTCGTCGGCGTCATCGCGGCTCTCGCCGTGGCCGGCGCGACGCTGCTGGCGTGGGCGCTTGCGACCCGTGACTAGCCTTGGCACGGTGACGATCACATCGGCGGCCCCCGTGACACCGCCCTGGTCCGCGCCGGTGGCCGACGGCCCCGTCGACGCCGTGATGCGGGTGCCCGGGTCGAAGTCCGCGAGCAACCGCGCCCTCGTCCTCGCCGCCCTCGCCGACTCCCCCAGCGTCATCCGCGGGCTGCTGGACGCTCGCGACACCCGGCTCATGATCGACGGCCTCCGCGCGTTGGGCGTCGAGGTCGCCCTGGGCCGGACCGATGCGGTCGGCAACGTCGAGGCCACGGTCCGGCCCCACTTCCTGCGTGGCCCGGCCCAGGTCGACTGCGGCCTCGCCGGCACCGTCATGCGATTCCTGCCGCCGGTCGCGGCGCTCGCGCACGGCGACGTGACCTTCGACGGCGACGCCGCCGCCCGGATCCGGCCGATGGCGACCACGATCGAGTCGCTGCGCGACCTGGGTGTCCAGGTCGAGGACTCACGCACCGGCCGGATGCCGTTCACGGTGCACGGGGTCGGCGAGGTCCGTGGCGGAGAGATCTGGTTGGACGCGTCCCGGTCCAGCCAGTTCGTGTCCGGGCTGCTGCTGGCCGCGGCCCGGTTCGAGGCCGGCGCGACGATCCATCACGTAGGCCCGCCGGTGCCGAGCATGCCGCACATCGAGATGACGATCGCGATGCTCGCGGAGCACGGCGTCGAGGTGCGCCGCGAGGCGACGACGTGGCACGTCGACCCGCACGACATCGCCCCCGTCGACCGCGAGATCGAGCCGGACCTGTCCAACGCGGCGCCGTTCCTCGCGTCCGCCCTTGTCGCGGGCGGGGCCGTCACGATCGAGGGCTGGCCGTCGACGACCTCGCAGCCGGGCGACGCGGTGCGCGAACTGCTCTCGGTGATGGGGGCCGAGGTCGACATGACGCAGGCGGGGCTGCGTGTCCGCGGCACCGGCCAGATCGCCGGCATCGACGTCGACCTGTCGGCCGTCGGCGAGCTGACGCCGACGATCGCAGCGCTTGCCGCGCTTGCTGAGGGCCCGAGCCGGCTGCGCGGCGTGGCGCACCTGCGCGGCCACGAGACCGACCGGCTCGCGGCGCTGGCCACCGAGCTCAACGCGCTGGGGGGCGACGTCGTCGAGACGGAGGACGGGCTTGCGATCACGCCGCGGCCACTGCACGGAGGACTGATGCACGCGTACGGCGACCACCGGATGGCGACGGCTGCTGCGGTCATCGGCCTCCGTGTGCCGGGGATCGAGCTCGACGACGTGGCGACGACGGCGAAGACCCTGCCCGGCTTCGCGGACCGGTGGCAGTCGATGCTCGGGCGGCCCCCCGCGTGACCCAGCGCCGCGACCGGCATGACCGGCTCGACGAGGACGATGTCCGTGTCCGTCCGAGTCGCGGCAACTCCCGCCCTCGCTCGAAGGACCGACCCGACCACGCCGACGCGCGCGTCGCCACGGTCATGGCCGTCGACCGCGGCCGGTTCACGATCGAGCTCGACGACAACGGCGAGGGCTACGCGGTCAAGGCCCGCGAGCTCGGACGCAAGGGCATCGTCGTCGGCGACCGGGTCGACGTCGTCGGCGACGGGACGGCCACGATCGACGACCCATCGCGCATCGTCCGTCGCCACGAGCGCACCTCCACCCTGCGACGGACGGCGGACGACACGGACCCGGTCGAGCGGGTCGTCGTCGCGAACGCGACGCAGCTCGTCGTCGTCACGGCGACGGCCGACCCGGAGCCGCGCACCGGCCTCATCGACCGGGCGCTCGTCGCCGCGCTCGACGCCGGCATCGCGCCGATGCTCGTGGTCACGAAGGCCGATCTCAAGCCGGCCGACAGCCTGCTCGCGCTCTATCTGCCACTCGACGTGCCCGCGTTCGTCGTCGCGCACAAGCAGGTCCCGGACGGATTGCGCGAGGTGCTCGCCGACGAGACGACGGTCCTGGTCGGCCATTCCGGCGTAGGCAAGTCGACGCTCGTCAACGCGCTGGTGCCCGACGCGGACCGGACGACCGGGCGCGTCAACGCCGTCACCGGTCGCGGCCGCCACACGTCGACAAGCGTCGTAGCCCTGCACCTGCCGGGCGGAGGGCTCATCGTCGACACACCGGGTATCCGCTCGTTCGGCCTCGCGCACGTGGACCCGGCGCGGATCGTCGAGGCGTACGACGACCTCGCCGGCCTGACGGCCGACTGCCCGCGCGGCTGCTCTCACGATGAGGCGGAGTGCGCGCTCACGGCCGCGCTCGTGGACGCCCCGCCCGACCTGGCCGAGCGCATCAACTCGCTCCAACGGCTCCTACGCAGCCGCGCCGACTCCGACCTCTGACCCGCCGAGACGCCTCCACTGGTCGTTATTCGGGCGATATGTCCGATTATTACGACCATTCCAGGCGCGTCGGCGGCTAGGGGAGGAACGTGTCGAGTTCCGCGGCGAGGGCCGCGGGCGCCTCGAGGACCACGAGGTGGCCGGCAGCGACCTCCGCATAGGCAGCCCCGGGGACCAGCGCCGCCACCGCGCGGGCGTGCTCGGCTCCGACCATCGCGTCGTGGGTGCAGCCGACGACGAGCGTCGGCGCCGTGAGCGCCGCGAGGTCGGCACGGACATCGACGACGGCGTCGAGCTCGACCTGCCGGAGCATCCCCGGCCAGTCGTCGCCCTCGACCCCGATCCGCACCCCCGCGTCGATCGCCTCGTCCGTCATGGCGGACAAGAACGCGGGGCTGAACCCCGTCAGCATGAACAGCCGCGCCGCCGCCTCGTGGTCGGTGCGGACGAGATCGCGCCACAGGCCGAACTCCAGCCGCATCCTCGGATCCTGGGCCGATGCGAACGGCGCGATAAGCACGAGCCGCCGCACACGCTGCGGCGTCTTGGCCGCCAGCCGGGCGACGACCGCCGCGCCGAGCGAGTAGCCGACCAGGTCGAACGCGTCCAACCCCGCGTCGTCGGCGACGGCGAGGACCTGCGCGGCAAGGAGATCGAGGGTCAGCGGGCCGCCGGCATCAGTGGTTCCAGGTGAGCCCGACAGCGTCGGGCGGACAACGGTGCGTCCTCCGCTGAGCTCAGCGACGACGGCATCCCAGTGGGAATGCGCGTCTCCCCCGGTGCCGTGGACCAGCACCAGCCCGGGGCCGGTGCCGTCGGACTCGTACGCGACGACCGCGTCACCGACCGGGACGGTCCGCGTCATCAGCCGCCCGTGCTGGCGATCACGCCGGACCACACCGCCTGCGAGCCGGTGTGCCCGACGACGAAAGTCAGCGCGAGGACGCCGAGGGCCACGAGGACGAGCACGATGCCGAGCAGGATCACCCAGCCCGGGCGCGACCGGTTGAGGGGTATGCCCCGGTCGACGAGCCAGAACCCCAGCAGCAGGACGAACAGAGCCCCAACGGCGAACGGCATCCACGTGCCGTACTCCTGGTGCTCCACCGGGGTGCCGACGCGCTGGGCCAGCTGCTCGCCCGACGACTTCGCGATGATGGCCGCGACCACGGCGACGGCGCCGATGACGACGACGAGCGGACCGAACCGCCGGCTGAAGCTCGTCCACGCGACCATGAGGATCGCGCCCAGGGCCGTGAGAGGAGCGAGGACGACGACGGCATGGACGACGAGCGCATGGATCGGGAGTCCGCCGATCGTGTCGAAGACGGTGCCCACGGGGCTCACTGTAGGCAGCCGGACGCCCGTCGGCCAGGACCACGGCCGCGCGCGAGCGACGCTGGATAGCGTTGCGCGCGTGGACTCCTCCCCCGCCGACCTTGCCGACGACCTCGCCCTCGCCCTGCGCCTGGCGGACCTCGCAGACCCGATCGCGATGGGCCGGTTCCGGGCCGACGACCTGGTCGTCGAGACCAAGCCCGACCTGACCCCGGTCTCCGAGGCCGACCGGGCCGTCGAGCGTGCGCTCCGGGACGTGCTGGCCGCCGAGCGGCCCGACGACGCTATCCTCGGGGAGGAGTTCGGGACGGTCGGCACGGCGTCGCGACGGTGGGTGCTCGATCCCATCGACGGGACGAAGAACTACGTGCGCGGCGTGCCGATCTGGGCCGTGCTGATCGCACTGCTCGTCGACGGCGACCCCGTCGTCGGCGTCGTGTCAGCCCCGGCCCTCGGCCGCCGCTGGTGGGCCGCCGCCGGCACCGGAGCCTGGGGGACGGACCCGGGCAGCCCACAGCCCCGACGCCTGCGGGTCAGCGCCGTGACCGACCTCGCGGACGCGTCGTTCTCGTACTCCGACGGCCACGGCTGGGCGGAGCGTCACGCCGCCCACGGGCTGGAGGCGCTCCAGGACGGCACGTGGCGGCAGCGGGCCTACGGCGACTTCTGGTCGCACATGCTGGTCGCCGAAGGGGCCGTCGACGTCGCCGCCGAGCCGTTCCTGGAGACCTACGACATGGCCGCCCTCGTCCCCGTCGTCCGTGAGGCCGGCGGGCTGCTCACGTCGTTCGCCGGCTCCGACGCCCTGGCCGGTGGGTCTGCGCTCACGACGAACGGGGCGCTGCACGACGAGGTCGTGCTTGTGCTCCAGCGGCCCGCCGCCGGTGAGCTGACCTTCGACTAGGTGGTGACAACCGCGCCGGATCACGGGAGCATGGCTCATCGGCGCGGCATTGGAGGAGACCATGCAGCTGGCCACGATTCTTGCGAGCAAGGGCGGGTTCGTCTCGACGATTCAGCCGGACGCCACGGTCGGGGAGCTGGTCGACCAGCTCGCCACCCAGGGCGTCGGAGCTCTGGTCGTATCAGCCGACGGGACCACGATCAGTGGGATCGTCTCCGAACGTGACGTGGTGCGGGCGATCTCGCGAGGCGGCGACGCACTGGGGCAGCCGGTCGCCGCGATCATGACGACGCACGTGTACTGCGCGCCGCCGGAGGCTCACGTCGAAGAGCTGATGCAGATCATGACCGACAAGCGCGTGCGCCACATCCCGGTGACCGACCCCGACGGGGCGCTCGTCGGGATCGTCAGCATCGGCGACGTCGTGAAGTCGCGGCTGGGTGAGCTCGAGGGCGAGCGGGCAGCGCTGCTGGAGTACATCACCCGCGGCTAGCGGCGAGCAGCCGCAGGCCGCCGGCCGGGCGCATCGTCACCAGGGGTACCGCCCGCGGCACCGCGCCGCCCGAGGGGAACGCGACGTCCACCCGCCCGGCGAGCATCGCCAGCAGGAGCACCCCCTCGACGTAGGCGAAGTCCCGGCCGATGCACTGGCGCAGGCCCGCTCCGAACGGCAGGAAAGCCGTCCGGTCGACGTCGCCGAGGAACCGCTCCGGCTCGAACGCGTCGGCCCGCGCCCACCGCGATGGATGGTGGTGCAGGAGCCACGGAGACATGATCACCAGCGCCCCCGCGGGCACGGCAATGCCTGCAAGTTCTTGCTCCACCAACGCTTTTCGGGTCAGTAGCCAGGCCGGCGGATACAGCCGCATCGCCTCGTCCAGCACGGCTCGCGCGTAGGGCAGCCGACCGAGGTCGGCGAACGTGGGCGCACGCCCGGCGAGGACGGCGTCGGACTCCTCCTGCAGCCGCCGCCGACGCGCCGGGTCGGCGGCGAGCAACGCCCAGGCCCACGTCAGTGCCGTCGCGACGGTCTCGTGCCCCGCGACGACGAAGGTGACGACCTGGTCGCGCACCTGCCGCAGGGTCAGCCCTCGGCCTCGGTCGTCCCGCGCGGAGAGCAGCAGGTCGAGCATGTCGGCCGGCCCGTCCGGGGCCGCCGGCGCGCGGCGACGGGCCGCCACCATCGACAGGACGGCGCCGTCGAGCTCGCGCACCGCGGCCTGCAGCCGCAGGTTGCCCGGCGAGGGCACCCACGCCGGCGGCGTGACCGGGACCCGGGCACGCGCGACGACGACGTCGAGGGCGGCGAGAGTGGCGCGGGTCAGACGGTCTGCGTCGGCGGTCAGGTCGGTCCCGAACAGCGCATGGCCGACGACCTCAAGGCCGGCCCGCATCATCGCCCCGTCGATGTCGACGGCCCCATCCGCTGCCGACGACGGCGTCGACCACGCACGCGCGACCCGCTCCCCTGCCGCACCGACGTGCACGACGATCCGCTCGAGCGTCTCGCGGTGGAACGCCGGCTGCACCAATGGTCGCTGCTCGCGCCACGCGGGAGTGTCGGCCGCGAGCAGCCCGTCGCCGGTGACCAACGCAAGGCTTCGGTACTGGATCGTCGACTTGCCGAAGGCCCGGCCCGTCGTCGTGAGGACCTGCCACACCGCGGCCGGGTCGTTCACGAGGTAGCTGGGGGGACGCGGGATCGGGAACTGCACGATGTCGCCGTACGTGCGCCACGCCTCCTCGAGGTAGCGCAACGGATCGTCGCGGATCACCCCGAACCGGCGCAGCATCTGCGGGCCGAGAGGCCCGGGCGCCGTGGCCGGCGTGCCGAGGAAGTGCCGCCCGACCGGAGCAGCGCCGACGCTCACGCGCCTGCGGGTTCGCCCGCTGCCTTCACTCCTCGCGTCCTCATGCGCCGGCGGCGACCAGTCCGTCGGTGCCGAGGATCCGGTAGAGCGTGGAGCGTTCGGCGAGGGTCCGGCCGAGGGGTTCGACGACGGTGCGGAAGTCGGCCTCGGTGATGCCTTGTCCGTGGGCGGCGCCGGCGGCGCGGGAGATGGACTCGTCCATGAGGGTGCCGCCGAGGTCGTTGACCCCGGCGCGGAGCAGCTGTTGGGCGCCGGTGACGCCGAGCTTGACCCAGGAGGCCTGGATGTTGGGGATGTGGCCGTGGTACGCGATGCGGCCGACGGCGTGCATGAGGACGACCTCGCGCCAGGTCGGGCCGCGGCGGGCGCGGCGCTTGAGGTAGATCGGTGAGGCCATGTGGACGAACGGCAGAGGCACGAACTCGGTGAAGCCCCCGGTCCGCTTCTGCAGGTCGCGGGTGCGGACCAGGTGCCGGGCCCAGTGCACGGGTTGCTCGACGTGGCCGAACATGATCGTGATGTTGCTGCGCAGCCCGACGGAGTGCGCGACCTCGTGGCACTCCAGCCACTGCGCGGTGGTGATCTTGTCGGGGCAGATGATCTCGCGGATGGAGTCGTCGAGGATCTCCGCCGCGGTCCCGGGCAGGGACGCCAGGCCGGCGTCCCTGAGCCGGCGCAGGTAGTCCTCCAGCGGCTGCCCGAGGCGGCGGGCGCCCTCGGTGACCTCCAGCGCGGTGAACCCGTGGACGTGCATCCCGGGGACCGCCGCCTTCACGACCCGGGCGACGTCGATGTAGTAGTCGCCGTCGAAGTCGGGGTGGATGCCGCCTTGCAGGCAGACCTCGGTCGCGCCGGCCGCCGCGGCCTCCACGACGCGGGCGGCGATCTCGTCGTTGGACAGCAGGTAGGGGCGCCCGCGCAGGTTCAGCGACGCCGGCCCCTTGGAGAACCCGCAGAACGCGCACCGGAACGTGCACACGTTGGTGTAGTTGATGTTCCGGTTCCGGACGAACGTGACAACATCACCGACCGTCTGCGCACGCAGCTCGTCGGCGAACTCCGCGACCGCGTTGACCTCCGGCCCGCGCGCGCTGAACAGCGTCACGAGCTCGTCGATGCCCGGCTCCTGCCCCGCCCGCACCCCGTCCAGGACCTCCCCGACCGCCGACCCGACCGCTGCGGGGCCGGGGACGATGACCGGCGGCAGCCGGTCCGCGCCGGAGTACCAGGCGGTGGACCGGCGGCCGACCTGGATGACCTCCGCGCCCGTGCCGACGTTCGCGGCGGCCTCGTACCGCTCGGGGAACGTCGCGCCCGGGTCGTCACGGGCCAGCCCCTCGGCGTCGGACCGGTCCAGCACGGAGAAACGCAGCCCGGAGTCCAGCCACCGCGCCGGGTCCAGGGCGTACCGGGGATGGATCGTCAACCGCGGCACCAGGGCGAGCCCGCGGGCCGCCACGACCGCGCGCAGGTCGTCCACGTGCGGCCACGGGCGCTCGGGGTTGACGTGGTCCACGGTCACCGGCGAGATCCCACCGAAGTCGCCGACACCGGCGTCCAGCAGCACCCCCGGGTCATCGACCAGGTTCGGCGGCGCCTGGATCGCGACGTCGGCCGGCACGATCGCCCGCGCCAGCCCGATCGCCTCGACCAGGTCCTCGATCGAGCACGCCGGGTGGTCGCGCATCAGCGTGCCCGGCTTGGGCACGAAGTTCTGGACGATGACCTCCTGAACGTGCCCGAACTCCGCGTGCGACGCCGCGATCGCCTCCAACGCCACGATCCGGTCCGCCCGCGACTCCCCGATACCCACCAAGATCCCCGTGGTGAACGGGATCGACAGCTCCCCAGCCGCCCGCAGCGTGGCCAGCCGCCGCTCGGGGGTCTTGTCCGGCGCGCCGCGATGCGCGGCCAGCGACGGGTTCAGCGTCTCGATCATCATCCCCTGGCTCGGGGACACCCTCCGCAACGTCGCCAGGTCCGCCGCGTCCAACGCGCCCGCGTTCGCGTGCGGCAGCAGCCCCGTCTCCTCCAAGATCCGCTGCGCGATATGCGCGACGTAGGCCACCGTCGAGGCGAACCCCCGCTCGTCCAGCCACTCCCGCGCCACCGGATACCGGTCCTCCGGCGCCTCGCCCAACGTCAGCAACGCCTCATGACACCCCGCCGACGCCCCCGCGCGGGCGATCGCAAGGACCTCGTCCTCCGACAGGTACGGCGCCGGCAGATGCGCCGGGGACTGCGCGAACGTGCAATACCCACACCGGTCCCGGCACAACATCGTCAACGGGACGAACACCTTCGGCGAGAACGTGATCCGGCGGATGGTCCGCTCCTGGGCAGCTCGGTCGGATGGTCGGACGTCCACATGCTTCCACAGGCTTCGGTGGAGCGCGGAGTCGGCGGCAGCCCTGCAAGATCTTGCGTGATTCTGCTCACTCGACGTCATCTGAGCGTGCCTTTCCGACATTGTCGTTATAGAATCGTTATCGAACCGGGCCACCCCCGGGGACCGATGGACCACCAGACAAGGGAGTGATCCCCATGAGGGCGTTCTCCAAGGCCTTCGCCATGTTCCGCGCCGCCCCCCTCGACCCCGAGGAGGCGCGTCGCCGCCAGATCGACCGTGAGTGGCAGCACCTGCGGTCGGCCGCGTTGTCGGACTCAGAGCGCGCCGAGATCGACGCGATCTTCTCCCGCATCGCCTGACCCACATCGCCAGACCCACAGACCGCGACCGCGCCGTCCGGTGACGGCTGGCTGATCTTCCCCCGCTCCGGCTCCGCGCCGGGACGTCAGGTGAACTCGGCCGTCACCGGGGCGTGGTCGCTCCACCTCTGCGCGTAGCTCGCGGCGCGGCCGATCGACACCGATCGGCAGTGGCCGGCGAGCCCCGCGGTGGCCAGGACGTAGTCGATGCGCCAGCCCGTGTCGACGTCGAACGCCTGACCCCGCCAGCTCCACCAGGTGTACGGCCCCGGGCCGTCGCCGCCGTGCGCCCGGCCCAGATCAACCCAGTGCCGCTCAAGCCACCGGTCGAAGTAGGCCCGCTCGTCCTCCAGGAAACCGGCCTTGCCGCGGTTTCCCTTCCAGTTCTTCAGGTCGACCTCGCGGTGGGCGATATTGAGGTCGCCGCACACGACGACGTGCCCGCCGCGCCGGACCGCAGAACGGCGAAGTGTCGCCATCCTCCGGTCCATCGCGTCGAGGAAGGCGTACTTCTCGTCCTGACGCGGTGTCCCCGCCTCCCCCGTATGGACGTAGACGGACGCCGCCGTCACCGGACCCAGGGGCGACGGCACGTCGACCTCGAGCCACCGGCCGCACCCGTCGAGCCCCGCGACGCCCGACCGCTCACGCACAGCCGTCGGTTGCGCCCGGGTGAGGATGGCGACCCCCGCACGGCCCAGCTGCGGCGCTGGCGCGTGCGCGACGTGCCACGTCCCGAGCCCGCCCTCGGCAAGTGCCTCGTGCAGCTGCTCGTGGGTAGCCCGGACCTCCTGGAGGCACAGGACATCGGCCTGCGACGCGACGAGCCACGACAGGCCCCCACGTCGCAGCGCCGCCCGCACCCCGTTGAGGTTCGCGGTCACGACCCGAAACCCCGACGAGACCGCCTTACCGGCCACTGCCTGCTCCGTCCTCGTCGTGGGCGGTCACGAAGTCGATGAGCTCCTCGACCCGCCCCAGCAAGGTCGGCTCCAGGTCGGCGAAGGACCGCACGCGCCCCAGCAACGCCCGCCAGGCCGCACCAGTGTCCGGCCCCCAGCCCAGGGCGTCGCAGACGCCTTCCTTCCACGGCTGGCCGGGCGGGATGACGGGCCACGCGGCGACTCCCGCTACCTGGGGGCGGACGGCCTGCCACACGTCGACGTACGGGTGTCCCAGGACAAGCACGTCGTCGGGCCACCGACGCCCTGCCTCGTCAGCGATCCGGGTCTCCTTGCTCCCGGGGACGAGGTGGTCCACGAGGGCTCCCACCCGCCGGTCCGGCCCAGGCCCGAAGTCCGCGAGCCGGTCGACGAGCTCGTCGACACCGCCGAGCTCTTCGACAACCACGCCTTCGATGCGCAGGTCGGCGCCCCAGACCCGTTCGACCAGCTCGGCGTCGTGCCGGCCCTCGACCCAGATGCGCGAGGCCCGGGCCACGCGCGCGCGCTGGCCCGCCACGGCGATCGAGCCCGACGCGGTGCGTGCGGCGGGCGGGCCGGGTGCGACCGGCGCGGGGCGGCTCAGCCGGACGAGTGCGCCGTCAACGAGGAAGGACCCGCGCACAGCGAACGGCCGGCGCGTGCCGTGCCGGTCCTCCAGCACGACGGCCCACCCGTCGGCACCGCGCTGCCAGCCGACGACGGCTCCGCACCACCCCGTCGACGCGCACTCGACGACCAGTCCGGGTTCCGCGGCGACCTCGACGACCCGGGGCCTGCGTGGGCTCGGCGACGCCAGCGGGTCGCTGCCGTAGCGGTCGGATCGGGAGGGCACCGCGTGATCGTAGGGGGACCGGCCGACCCGACCGTCACCTCGTAGCCTGGGTCGCGATGAGTGCCGACCTGTTCCTCCCGGACGCCGGCGGTGACGTTGACGTGGCCGGCGAGCGCGTCTCGCGCGAGGCGCTGCGGTCCCGCGTCGAAGCCCGGTCGACCGCCTGGACCGGCGCCGGGACGGTCGCCGTCGTGGCCGAGCCGACGCTGGACGCTGTCATCTCCATCCTCGCCGGCCTCGCGTCCGGGTCCACCGTCGTCCCGATGAGCCCCGACGCGGGACCGCTCGAGCGCGAGCACGTCCTGGCCGACAGCGGGGCACGCCTGGTGGTGGAGTCCACCGGCGTCACCGAGCGGCCCGTCGAGGCGACCGCTCCCACAGACGCCGCTCTCATCCTGTACACCTCGGGGACGACCGGCCCCCCGAAAGGAGTGCCGGTGACCGCGACCGCGATCGAGTCGTGCCTGGCCGGCCTCGTATCCGCGTGGGACTGGACGGCGGACGACATCCTCGTCCACGGGCTGCCGCTGCACCACGTCCATGGACTGGTCCTCGGCGTGCTCGGCCCGCTGGCCGTCGGCAGCGCGCTCGTGCACACAGGCCGGCCGACACCGGCGGCCTATGCCTCCGCGGCGGGCACCTTGTACTTCGGCGTGCCGACCGTCTGGTCCCGCCTCGCCGCGGATCTCGATGCGGCGCGCGCCCTGTCGGGGGCGCGCCTGCTGGTCAGCGGCAGCGCCGGGCTGCCCGCCGGGGTCTTCGACGCTCTCTCGTCGCTCGCCGGTCAGGCACCGGTCGAGCGGTACGGCATGACCGAGACCCTCATCACGCTGGCCGCGCGCGCCGACGAGCCGAGGATCCGGGGGTCGGTCGGTCGGCCGCTACCCGCAGTCGAGGTCCGGATCGTCGCCGACGACGGGGCCGAGGTGGAGCCGGGCGCACTGGGCGCGCTGGAGGTCCGCGGGCCGACCGTCACGGCGGGCTATCTGAACCGGGCGGAGGCGACCGCCGAGGCGACGACCCCCGACGGCTGGTTCCGCACCGGCGATGTCGCCCGTCGCGCTGAGGACGGCACGTTCCGCATCGTCGGGCGGGCGAGCACCGACCTCATCAAGACGGGCGGGTACCGGGTCGGCTCCGGCGAGGTCGAGGACGCGCTGCTCTCGCACGACGACGTGGCCGAGGCCGCGGTCGTCGGTGAGGACGACCTCGACCTCGGGCAGCGGATCGTCGCGTACGTGGTCGCCGCGCCGGGCGCGGTGCCGGACCCGGACGCCCTCGCCGACCACGTCGGCCGAGAGCTGTCCTGGCACAAGCGCCCGCGGCGGGTCATCGTCGTCGCCGCTCTCCCGCGCAATGCCATGGGGAAGGTGGACAAGCGGCGCCTGCCGTCCCGGTAGCCGTTCGCCAGTTGGGTCTCTCCCCCGTACGATGCCGAACAGCCGCTGGCAGGGAGGAGCTCCACATGAGCCGCGCGCATCGACCCGTCCGACGAGTCGCCGCCTTCGCGGCGGCGTGCGTCGGCGCCGCGTTCCTGCTGACCGCGTGCATCGACGTGAACGCCGACGTCGCCGTCAACTCAGACGCCACGGGCACCGGCACCTTCGAGATGGTGCTGGAGAAGCAGGCCGCCTCGATGCTCGGCGTCACGAGCGCCGACCAGCTCGAGAGCCAGATCTCCGGCCAGGAGGGCGGCGCGATCCCGGGCATGAGCGACTGCAAGGCCGGTGAGAGCGATGCCGGCTACACGTACTCGTGCACCTTCACCAACCAGGCGTTCTCCGATGCCACGGGCCCGTGGACCATCACCAAGAGCGGCGACAGCCTCTTGTTCGCGGTCAAGGGCAACGCGGCTGCCGATGCCGCGTCCGCCGACCCGTCGGCGAGCGGCGACCTCGAGACCCTGCTCGGCGGGGCCTCGCTCGGGACGATGACGATCAAGGTCTCGTTCCCCGGCGCGATCTCGCAGATGACCGGAGACGGCGTCGAGAAGACCTCGGACACGTCGGCGACCATCACCAGCGACCTGAGCAAGGCCGTCAACGTCACCATCACGGCGGCCGCGTCGGGCAGCAGCGGGATGAGCGCGTCGATGATCATCGTCCTGCTGGTCGCGCTCGCCGTGATCGTGCTGATCATCGTCGCGGCCGCCGTCATGATCAGCCGCCGCCGCAACCGGCCCACCGGTCCTCCGCACTCCCCGCCGGGCATCCCGGATGCCGCCGGCCGCGTCGCCGAGGCGACGGCGACCCAGGCCCTGACCGGGCCGCTGGACACCGGCGCGGCCGTGGCTGCGTCCGAGGTCCCGGTCGTGCCCGAGCCCGAGGTCCCGGTCGTGCCCGAGCCGGTGACACCGGATGCCCCCGCGGCGCCGGTCGAGCCCGTCGAGCCAGTCAGCCCGATCGTGCCGGAGACCCCCGAGGCGCCGCAGGCCCCCGAGGCGCCGCAGGCCCCCGAGGCGCCGCAGGCCCCCGAGGCGCCGCAGACCCCGGACGAGCACCCGCCGGCAGCCCCGCAGGCCTAGGCGCCCCGCATCACCCGGCGAGGTCGGGGCGGCCGTACGCACGCCGCACGAGCGCTCGCCGCTGCGCGAGCAGGCGCACGGCCTCGTCGACCGTGACCGGCACCAGCCGGACGTGGTCGCCGTCGGCGAGCAGGGACAACCGGTCGAGGTCGACGAAGGCCACGACCCCGGCCACGGCGTAGCCGCCAGTCACGCCGCCGTCCGGTCCGAGCACGATCACCTCACCGCTCGGGGTCCGCTGGACTGCTCCGCGCACGACGGGCCGGCTGGGTCCATCCGCCGGGGCTGCGTGTCCGACCACGTCGGACACCGACGCCAGTCGCACCCCAGAGCGGCTCGCGGCCATCACCGTCAGGGAGCCGGCCGGGACCGCGGCCGACCCCCGCACCGGGACGACGCGCATGGGTCCGACGTCGTCGGGCACCGGACGCCAGAACGCGCCGACCTGGCCGGCGCCCTCGACGCCGCCCACCGGCAGGACGAACCCGGGGCGCACGACGGCGCCGCCGATCTGGCCGAAGGTGTCGGTCGCGGCGGAGCCGAGGACGCGCGGCGCGGCCCAGCCGCTGACTGCCACGTACACCGGACCTGGTCCGTCGCGGTCCACGACCATCCGCTGCCCCGGTCGGACCGCGACCACGACGTGCGTGCCCGAGGACACGGCGACCCGCCCCGGCTCCTCGATCCGGCAGCGGGCCGGCCCGACGACGACCGCCGTCGCCTGCGCGGCGAACGCCAGCGCCACTGACCCGTCGATGAGCTCGAGCGCCGGAACGCCCCGGGCACCCTCGCCGGCGAGCAGCGTCGCCGCGACCTCGTAGCGCTCGCGGTGCAGTGGCCCAGCCGCGGGCACCCCCACCGTCGCGTAGCCGGTTCGACCGGCGTCCTGGACCGTGACCAGGCCGCAGCCCTCGACCCGTGCGATCGTCACGACGCCGACGATGTGTGGTCGGCGAAGCGGACCCGGTCCCCCGGATGCAGCAGGGAGGGGTCATCGTCGGCGGTCTCGTCGAACAGGACGACATCGCTGGTGCCGATGAGCAGCCAGCCGCCGGGCATGGCGCGGGGGTACACGGCGGTCCGGCCGGCAGCCACGGCGACGGCGCCTTTCGGCACGCGCGTGCGCGGACTCTCTCGGCGCGCCACCGCCTCCCAGTCTCGCTGCACCGGCGCCATCGGCTCGAGGTAGCCGAAGCCCGGGGCGAAGCCGACGAAGCCGACCCGCCACTCCTGGGCGACGTGAGCCGAGATGACCTCCGCCGGCGTGCACCCAAGTGCTGCCGCGACGATCCCGAGGTCCGCACCGTCGTATCGCACGTCGATGACGACCGATCGCTCGGCGACGGCGTCTGGGCGATCCGGCCGATCGGTCGACGGCACGGCCAGGGCGGCGCGGACGACGTCGAGCAGCGCCACGTCGGGATCGGGGCCTTCGACGAGGACGGCGTCCGTCCCCGCTCGGACCTCGTGCCCGGGCAGGGCGGCGGTCAACGCGGCCACGACGGCCTCACGCACGGGCCGCGACGGCAGCCGCACGAGCACCGCACGATCGCCGAACCAGCCGGCCTCGGGATCCACGCGACTCAGCCCAACGCCGGCTCGACGCGAACGCCGGCGCCTTCGAGGGCGGCCCGCACCGCGCGCGCAAGGCTGACCGCGCCTGGGGTGTCGCCGTGCACGCAGATGCTGTCGGCGCGGACGACGAGCCCGACGCTCGAGCCCGGCAGGGCCTGACCCGTGCCGATGGCGACGGCCTGCGCTGCGACGACCGCCTCGTCCGCGTGCACCGATCCTGGGCGGGACCTCGGCACGAGCGTGCCGTCCGGCTCGTATGCCCGGTCGGCGAACCCCTCGGCGACCAGCCTCACGCCCCGCTCGGCGCAGGCCGCCTCCAACGCGGTCCCGGCGGGGCCGAGGACGGCGAGGTCACGCCCCGGGGCCCCGAGCGCGATGGCGTCCAGGAACGCGTCCGCGAGCTGACGGGACGCCGCGACATCGGCGTACAGCGCGCCATGCGCCTTGACGTGTGCCATCGCGGTCCCGGCGACCCGGCACGCCGCCTCGACGTCGGCGACCTGCGCGGCGACCGTGGCGGTCACCCCGGACGGTCCGAGCCGGTCGGCCATGGAGACACGTCCGAAACCCTCGCGGTCGGGGTACGACGGATGCGCGCCGACGACGACGCCCGCGTGGCGGGCGGCCGCGACCGTCCGGTCGAGGATGTCGCCGCCACCGGCATGCCCGCCAGCCGCGACGCTGGCCGAGGTGACGACCGCGAGCATCGCCCGGTCAAGCGAGCCGTCGCCGCACTCCTCGCCGAGGTCGGCGTTCAGGTCGATGCACGGGGCCACGCCCGATGAGTCTAGGCAGGACGCCGCGTATCGTCGCCGCCATGAGCGAGCCTCTTGCCGTGGACGTGTGGGCCGATGTCGCGTGCCCCTGGTGCCGGATCGGCCGTGCGAACCTGCAGCGGGCTCTCGGTGAGTTCGGCCACGCGGATGACGTCGTCGTGACGTGGCGCAGCTTCGAGCTCGACCCGTCGGCTCCGCCGTCCAGCGGGGAGACGGTGGGGGCGATGCTCGCCGCCAAGTACGGCACCGACGAGGCGGGCGTCGCAGCGATGTGGGAGCGCGTCGCCGGCATCGGCGCCGAAGCCGGTCTCCGGTTCGACTTCCCGAACGCCAAGCAGGGAAACACGTTCGACGCTCATCGGCTCATCCATCTCGCCCGCGAGCGAGGGCTGCAGGACGTCGTGGTCGGCGCGTTCTTCGACGCGCAGCACGAAGGTGGTGCAGCGCTGGGCGACCACGCAGAGCTCGCGCGCATCGCCGTGGACGCCGGTCTTGACGCCGGCGACGTCGTGGCGGTGCTGGACGGTGACGCCTATGCGACCGATGTCCGGGCCGATGAGGAGCTTGCGGCGCGCCTCGGCATCTCCGGCGTGCCGTTCTTCGTGATCGACGGACGTTTCGGCCTCAACGGCGCGCAGCCCACGGACGAGCTCGTCGCCGCCCTCGATCGCGCCTGGGCGGATCACACCCCGTAGAGCCGGGCGTCAGCTCGTCCAGGGCTCCTCGCCCAAAGCAGCGGCCCGCCCGAACAGGTAGCCCTGGCCCAGGTGGCAGCCGAGAGCGGCCAGGCACTCCAGCTGTTCGACCGTCTCGATGCCCTCGGCCACGACCGAGAAACCGATCGCCTCGCTGGCGGACGTGATCGCCCGGACGACGGCCGCCTTGCGTTCGTCGTGGACGACATCGGCAGTGAACGACCGGTCGACCTTGACGACGTCCACCGGGAAGTCCGTGAGCCACGAGAGGCTGGAGAAGCCGGTGCCGAAGTCGTCGAGCGCGACCGAGACGCCCGCCGCGCTCAGCGCACCGAGCTCGGCCGCGGACCGTGCGGCGTCCTGCAGCAGCGCGGTCTCCGTCACCTCGACGAGCACGCGCTCCGGGGCGACGCGCGCCGCCTGCAGCTGGCTCAGCAGGAAGTCGGCGAAGCCGGCGTCACGCAGCTGGGTCGGGCTCACGTTGACGGCGACGTACATGCCTGCGGCGTACTGGTCGAGCCGATCGATGTCCGCGAGCGCCCGCCGGACGACCCACGCCCCCATCGGCACGATGAGCCCGCTCGTCTCTGCCTGGTCGATGAACTCGCCCGGGGTGATGAGCGCACCATCGGGCCCCACGAGCCGGACGAGGGCCTCGGCGCCCACGACGACGCGGTCCGCCAGCCGGACGACAGGCTGGTAGTGCAGCACGAGCCGGTCATCGATGATCGCCCGACGCAGGTGCTGCTGCACCGCGACCGCTCGCTGCACGGCGTCGTCGATGCCCTGCTCGTAGACCTCGATCCGGTCGCGGCCCTTCTCCTTCGCGCGGTACATCGCCAGGTCCGCTCGACGTAGCAGCTCCTCGGCCGTCATGGACGGGTCGGTCGTGATCGCGACCCCCATGCTCATCGTCGGGCGGAAAGCGTGCGAGGAGTCGTCCCAGGCCGCCCGCAGGCGGGCCTGGAGCCGCACCGCCATGGCGACGGCGTCCTGGGGCTCGCCGAGGTCCTCCCCGATGACCACGAACTCGTCGCCGCCCAGGCGGGCGATGGAGTCCGACGGACGTAGCGCCGCCCCGAGCTCGCGCGCCACGGCGGCGAGGAGAGCGTCACCCGCGTGGTGGCCGAGGCTGTCGTTGACGTCCTTGAACCGGTCGATGTCGCAGAACATCACCGCGAGCACACCCGGTCGGCGCGCGAGGCGGGCGAGTGCCGTGCGCAGGCGGTCGTCCAGCGCGCGCCGGTTGGGCAGGCCCGTGACCTCATCGCGCAACGCCAGGTCGGACAGGGCGGCCTCCGCGGCTCGACGCGCCGTGACGTCCTCGAACTGGACGATGACCTCGCCCTCGCCGACATCCGGGCGGTGGAGGGCGGCGGCGCTGATCAGCACCCAGCGCTCACCACCGGCGGGGTCGACGAGGCGGATCTCGCGGCGCGCTGATCGGACCTCGCGCGGGCCGCTCAGCTCCGCCGCGGACTCGACGAGGTCCACGACCTGGTGGACGTCCAGCGGATGGATGTACGACAGCAGGTCGGGGCTGGGGGCGTTGGCCCGGAGCTGGAGCCCCAGCGCGACTGCGGCGGCGTTGACCGCGACGAGCGGGTAGCCCACGACGTCCGAGACCGTGATCCGGGCCGCAGGCGTCGGCGACAGCTCGAACACCGCACGCAGCAGAGCGGCCTGCCGTGACTCGCGCTCCTGCGCGCCGAGCACCGACGTCACGTCGACCGCGATGCCCCCGACGCCCCAGATGCGGCCGGTCGAGTCCCGCAGCGCGAACTTGTCCGTACGGAACGTGACGACCTGCCCGGCGAAGTTCGTGATCGTGTCGTCTGATCGCACGGGAGCACCGGTGCTGAGCACACGGTCGTCCCGCTCGAGGTAGAGCGCGACCCGATCGGGATCGAACAGCTCGGCGTCGGTATGGCCGAGGACGCCCGCCCGGTCGCGGCCGTTGGCTGCCTCCCAGGCGGCGTTGACCAGGACGTACCGACCCTTCCCGCGACCGTCGTTGTAGTCCTTCACGAAGACGGCGGACTGCGCGGCATCGATGACCTCTTGCAGCAGCCGCAACGAGTCCGCCGTGCTCCCGAGGGCGCGCTCGCGGGCGTCGCGCAGGACGGCGACCGACAAGATCATCGCGGTGATGAGGACGCCGAACATCGCGGCGATGACGACGCTCTCGTCGGTCGCCGATGCCGACGCGGCGAACAGCCCACCGCCGCCCGCCGTCCCGACGACGGCGATGATGGTGACGGCGGCGGCGAGCGGGGCCGCCGCCCGCACCCCGAACCGCACGGCGGCCACGCCCGCGCAGAGCGTCGCCAGGTACGGCCAGCCGAGGATTCCGGGCGACTCAGCCGACGCGACGACGAACAGCGCGACCGAGACGACGACTGTGTAGGCGCAGTAGGCGCCGTACTCGACGGCGAGCTTCCAGCGAAAGCGCCGCACGGGCGCGAACGTGAGGATGGCCGGCGCGACGCACAGCAGCCCCGCCGCGTCGTTCACCGTCCACGATCGCCACATCCGCGTGAACTCGGATGCGACGCCACCGTCCGAGGACGCGAGCGCGGCCACCGCGAGACCGGCCGGCACCACGACAGCCACGACGGTGAGCGCGTACCGGAGCAGGTCCGCAGCGTCGCGGAGCTTCCACGCTCCCGTGCGGTCCAGGAGCCAGGCCAGCAGCCAGAGCTCGGCCCCGACGACGAGGATGGCGACGACGACGTACGGGGACTCCCCGACGTCCCCACGAAGGCCAGCCAGCAGGCCCGCCGCCGCAGCACCCGCCAGCCAGGGCCACGACCGGCGGCTCAGCCGGACGCCGAGAGCGACGACGGCACCGAGGAGCACGCCAAGGTAGAACCCCCCAAGGCGCCCGCCGTCCATGGCGGGCGTCAGGCGCGGGACCAGCCCGTAGGCCAGGAACGTCGCCGCGACTGCCGCTGACGTGACGACCCGCGCCGCCGTCGACGAGGTGTCGCGCCATGGTCCGCGCATCGACGCCCCCTCCCGCCCCGAAGCGGCCTCGCGACCCGAGCACCGGCTGGGTCGGGGCGAGCGTATCGACCGGACGTCCGCCTGGCATCGTGCCGACACTGCGTCGGCACCGGGTGGAACGGCCCCGACGCGCCGAAACACCACGCCCCTAGGATCGACGCGCCCCGACCGTGACGTGCCGAGGATGCCGAGGACCCATGCGCAAGCTGCTCATCGCAAACCGTGGCGAGATCGCGATCCGAGCCGCGCGGGCCGCCCGCGAGCTCGGAGTCACGTCCGTGGCGATCTACTCCGCGGAGGACCGCAGCGCCCTGCATCGGTTGATCGCCGACGAGGCGTACCAGATCGGCGAGGCCGGCCACCCGGTCCGCACCTACCTGGACGTCCCGGCGATCATCGAGGTGGCGCGGCAGTCCGGCGCCGACGCCGTGTACCCCGGCTACGGGTTCTTGTCCGAGTCCGCGGTTTTCGCCCAGGCCGTCATCGACGCCGGACTCACGTGGGTCGGGCCGACCCCGGCGACCCTCATCCTCACCGGCGACAAGGTCCGCGGCCGCGAGTCCGCCGAGCGGGCGGGCGTGCCCGTGCTCGGCGCCTCCGGCCCCGTCGAGTCGCTCGCGGAGGCACTCGCCGAGGCCGACCGGATCGGCTACCCCGTCTTCATCAAGGCCTCCGCGGGTGGCGGCGGCCGCGGACTGCGGAAGGTCGACTCGGCCGAGGAGGCGAGCACCGTCTACGACGCGGCTCGGCGCGAGGCCGCCGCAGCGTTCGGCGACGACACGTTGTTCATCGAGCAGGCCGTGGTCCGCCCGCGACACGTCGAGGTCCAGGTCCTCGCCGACGCCGTCGGCAACGTCGTGCACCTCTACGAACGTGACTGCTCGGTGCAGCGCCGGCATCAGAAGGTCGTGGAGATCGCACCGGCCCCCGGGCTGCCTCGCGAGCTGGTCGAGCGGCTCTGCTCGGACGCGGTCGCGTTCGCCCGCGAGGTCGACTACACCGCCGCGGGGACGGTCGAGTTCCTCATCTGGACCGACCCCGAGGAGCGCGCGGCCGCACACGTCGCCGGCTACGGCTACTCCTTCATCGAGATGAACCCGCGCATCCAGGTCGAGCACACCGTCACCGAGGAGGTCACCGGGATCGACCTCGTCCTGTCCCAGCTGCGCATCGCCCGGGGCGAGACACTGCCGGACCTCGGGATCGCGCAGGACCGGATCCACGTGCAGCGCAGCGCGATCCAATGCCGCCTCACGACCGAGGACCCGGCCGATGACTTCCGGCCCGCGACGGGCACGATCGTCGTCTACCGCTCGCCGGGCGGTCCCGGGGTACGCCTCGACGGTGCGACCTATGCCGGAGCCGACGTCACCCCGTTCTACGACTCGCTCCTGGTCAAGCTGACGGCGAGCGCGGCGGACTTCCCGAGCGCGGCACGTCGTGCCCGGCGCGCGCTGTCGGAGTTCACCGTCCGGGGCGTCTCCACCAACGTGAACTTCCTGCGGGCCCTGCTCGCCGACCCCGACTTCCTCGACGGGCGGCTGACCACCGCGTTCCTCGACGAGCACCCCTCCCTGCTGACCGAGCGGCCTGCCGCCGGTGTCGGCCCGGGATCGGGGCTCCTGCTCCGCCTCGCCGAGACGACCGTCAACCGGCCGAACGGTGAGTCCCACGTGACCGTCCGGGAGCCGGCCGTCCTCCTGCCCGCCGACCCGACCGCGACGTCTGCGCCGGCCCGCACCGCCAAGTCGGTCCTCGACGAGGAGGGCCCCACGGCGCTCGCCGCGTGGCTGCGCTCTCTCAACCATGTCGCCGTCACCGACACGACCCTGCGCGACGCGCACCAGTCACTCCTGGCCACCCGGGTCCGCACCCACGACCTCGTCGCCGGGGCCCGGGCGCAGGCCGCGCTCCTGCCGGGCCTGTTCAGCCTGGAGTGCTGGGGCGGCGCGACGTTCGACGCGGCACTGCGCTTCCTCGGCGACGACCCGTGGGCCCGGCTGGAGCTCCTGCGCGCTGCCGCCCCGGGTGTCCTCACGCAGATGCTCATCCGCGGCCGTAACGCGCTCGGCTACGCCCCGTACCCGGACGACGTCGTCACCGCGTTCGTCGGCGAGGCACGCGCGGCGGGAATGGACGTGTTCCGGGTCTTCGACGCCCTCAACGCCGTCGAGCGCACGCGGCCAGTCATCGACGCTGTACGTGAGCACGACGGGTTCGCCGAAGCAGCCATCTGCTACACCTCCGACCTGCTCGACCCGGCGGAGACGACCTACACCCTCGACTACTACCTGCGCGTCGCCGACGAGTTCGTCGCCGCGGGCGCCCACGGGCTGGTCGTCAAGGACATGGCCGGGCTGCTGCGCCCACCGGCGGCCGCCGTCCTGATCCCGGCGCTGCGCGAGCGCTTCGACGTGCCGGTCCGGCTGCACACGCACGACACCGCGGGCGGCCAGCTCGCGACCTACCTGACGGCGATCGCCGCGGGAGTCGACGGCGTGGACTGCGCGAGCGCCCCGATGGCCTCCGGCGGCAGCCAGCCGAGCCTGGGCGCGCTGCTCGCCGCAATGGCGCACACCGAGCGCGACCCGTCGACGGAGGGCGGGCTCGATCTCGCCGACGCTGCCTCGCTGGAGGCCTACTGGACAGCGGTCCGCGACCTCTATGCCCCGTTCGAGGCGGGCCAGCGCTCCCCCGCGACCGGGGTCTACCGGTACGAGGTCCCTGGCGGACAGCTGTCGAACCTGCGCGCCCAGGCGGACGCCCTCGGCGTCGGGGACCGGTTCGCCGACGTCCTGGCCGCGTACCATGACGCGAACGTGCTCCTCGGCCGGCCTGTGAAGGTCACGCCGAGCAGCAAGGTCGTCGGCGACCTCGCCGTGTGGATGGTCGCGGCCGGCGTCACGACCGCCGACCTCGTCGCCGACCCGGGCGGCCACGACCTCCCCGCGTCCGTCATCGCCTTCCTGCAGGGCCAGCTCGGCGTGCCGGCGGGCGGGTTCGTCCAGCCGTTCACGGACCGCGTGCTCGCCGGCAAGCCTCCGCTCGTCGCGCCCGTCATCAACGCCGCCGACCGCGCGGCGCTGGCCGACCCCGCGCTTCGCCGCGCGGCGCTCACGCGGCTCATGCTCCCCGCCGAGGCGGCGGCGTTCGACGCTGCTCGGGCCACCTACGGCGACGTGTCCGTCCTGCCGACGCACGCGTACCTGTACGGGCTCGAGCCCGGAGTCACCGAGGTGATCGACGTCGCCCCCGGCCAGCAGATGTTCGTCGAGCTCGATGCGATCGGCGACGTCGACGAGGCGGGCCGCCGCAGCGTCCACCTTCGGGCGAACGGCCAGCCGGTCGCCCTGCGTGTGGTCGACGAGCGCGCACCCAAGACGGTGAACGTCCGGCCGAAGGCCGAGCCCGGCAACCCCGCACACCTCGGGGCGTCCGTGCCCGGCGTCATCACCGTCATGGTCAAGGTCGGCGACCAGGTGCAGCCCGGGCAGAAGGTCGCCGTGATCGAGGCGATGAAGATGGAGTCCGCGGTGACCGCCGGCACGGCCGGGACCGTCGAGGCGGTCCACGTCCTGGACAAGGCCCAGGTCGAGCCGGGAGACCTTGTCGTCGTGCTCTCGCCTGCTCCGCCCGCCTGAGCGCCGCGTAGGTGGCTAGCGTTCGCCCATGACCGCGCCGAGCGACCCCGACGACCGCCCCGAGACGGAGGCGCAGCTGCTCGCCCAGGCGCGCACGCTGGTGCTCTCCCGGTTCGACCTCGCCGACGCCGTCGCTCTCGGTCGGCTCGCGACGGCGCGAGCAGAAGCGGACGGGCTGGCCGTCGTCATCGAGGTCACTCACCTCGGCCGGCTGGCGTACCGCGTGGCGCTGCCCGGGTCACGGCCGGACTCCGACGACTGGATCGCCCGCAAGCGGCGAGCGGTCGAGAGGTTCGGCCAGGCGACGTTGACGCTTCGTCGTCGGTACGAGGAGCGCGGGACGACGTTCGCTGCGGCGACAGGGCTGTCCGAGCTCGAGTACGCGGCACACGGCGGGGGCGTGCCGGTCGAGGTTGCCGGGGTCGGCGTCGTCGGCGCGATCTACGTCTCCGGCCTGCCGGACGTGGACGACCACGCGCTGTGTGTCGCCTGCATTCGCACGCTGCGCGACGCCTAGGGACCTTCGGGCACTTGGCATCCCCACCTTGATCGGGGATCGTGTGGCAGCAGAGGCCAATGGTTGGCCGAGGAGGAGCACAGATGTCAAGCAGCCACGGTTCGGGCACAGCCCGGTGGATCAGCATCGTCACGATGGTCGTCGGCGCGATCATGGTGCTCGCCGGCGCCGTCACCTACGCGACCGTCAGCAGCACCCTCGCCGACCAGCGGATCACCGTGTCGGAGGACGCCAGCTGCCTGGCGGGCCAGCCGGTCAGCGGGCCGTTCGCGGCGTACTGCCAGGCGGACATCATCAACCATCACGCCCTCGAGGCGACCGGTGGCAAGACCTACGCCGAGCTCGACCGGGATGACCCGACGCGGCAGACGGCGATGACGGCCTCGTTCCTGCAGGCCTCGCTGTACACCTCCGTCGTCGCGTTCGGCGTCGCCGTCATGGCGATCGGCGTCGGGATCGTGCTGATCCTCGTCGGGGTCGCCCTGCTCAACCTTGCCGGTCGCGTGAACGGGACGAAGACCACCTAGCGCGAACGCACGGGAGGGCCGGAACCCGTTGGGGTTCCGGCCCTCTCGCTGTCGTGCGGAGGTCGACGCCGCTAGCAGGTGACCGGCAGCATCGTCCGTGCATGGATGACGTCGAGCCGCGCATCGATGAGCGCGCTCACGCGGCCGAAGGCCCGCTCGCGGGCCACCGACGGCTCCTGCTCGTCGGCGAGCACGGACACGAGCGTCGCGCTGACGCCGAGGTCGCGCGCGGTGTGGGCGACGAGGAGGACGTTGACCGGGTCCGCCGCCATGCCGCCCTGCGCGATGGTCTCGGCGAGAGCGGCCAGCTGAGCACGGGTCGCGTTCGTGTCGATCGGCAGGACCGCGGTGTCGTCGGAGCCGATCTTCGTGGTGTTCTGGGTGAGCATGGGGGTCTCCTTTCCTCCGCTACCCAAGGTAGGGCTCGGGTAACATAAAGAAAAGCGATGATCTGTGATCGTGTCGATCGCTCCTGCTGATGGTCTCGAAAGGCCAGGAAGGACCAGTCCGATGAGTTTCGACAACGTCGAGCTGAAGCATCTACGGGCACTGCGCGCCGTCGCGGAGGAGGGGTCGTTCATCGGTGCCGCCGACGTGCTCGGCTTCTCTCAGGCCGCCATCAGCCAACAGATCGCCGGTCTCGAGCGGGCGGTCGGGCTCCCCTTGTTCGACCGACCCGGTGGTCCCCGGCCCCCGACACTCACGCCCGCCGGTCGCGTGCTCCTGCGGCACGCCGACGACATCGCGGTCAGACTCGAAGCAGCCGAGTCCGACCTGGCCGACCTGACCAGCGGGACTGCCGGACGGCTGCGGATCGGCACGTACCAGAGCGTCTCCGTTCAGCTCCTGCCCGAGCTCGTCTCGACGATGCGTCACTCGTCCCCAGATCTGGCCATCAGCCTCGTCGAGGAGGACGTCCAGCCGCGGCTCATCGAGGCGCTGCTCGCCGGCGAGATCGACGTGACCTTCCTCGCGGGGCCGATCGAGGACAGCCGCCTCGACATGACCGTCCTCGGCGTCGACCCGTTCGTCGCCGTGCTCCAGGCCGACGGCCCGATCGCCCAGGAGAACCCGGGCCGGGAGCTGCCAGCAGCCGCGCTCGACGGCGTGCCCATGGTCGGCCAGCACGACTGTGACTGCCAGCGCGTGGTCGATGAGGGCCTGAAGGCGATCGGCGTGCGTCCGCGATATGTGTTCCGCTCCAACGACAACGGCGCGATCCAAGCCATGGTCCGCGCCAGCATGGGCCCGGCCGTGATGCCCCTGCTCGCCGTCGACCTGAAGGACCCCGGCATCGTCGTGAAGCACATCTCGCCGCCGGTGGACCCGCGCACCATCGTCGTCGCGATCCCCAAGGGAGCGACGACATCGCCTGCGGCGCAGCACTTCATGCGCGTCGCCAAGACGGCGTGCCGGAAGCGGCTGTCCCGACCGGCGGCGTGATCGCGCACGATCAGCAGTGCCAGCGTCCGCCCGCCCAGTGGTTCGCGCCGGACAAGGTGCCGTCCCAGTTGATGATCGTGTGGAACGCGGCGTCCTGCCAGTAGCGCGGCCAGCGGTTCATCGGCATCGCGCGGAGGTGCGCCAACGTGCGCTTCGCGTTCGTCGCGCCCATGAGCTTCTTGTGCTCCTTGAGCATCATCCACGTCGCTCCGCGGGCCAGCGCCGCCGAGACCTGGTACGCGCCACGGTAGGAGCCGCTGCGCGACACCACGTCGTAGTGGCCCTCGCTCTCACGGCGGACGATGCACAGCCGCTTGGTCTCCGAGGTCGTGGAGTAGTACCGCCCGTGGTACATGCTCTTCTCGATCCCGCGCATGTCACGAGTCTCCTTGGAGCGCAACGTGAATGACGTGAACCTGGCATAGGCGGCGGCTCGCGCCCGCTGGGCGGATACCCGAGAGGGGCGCTGCGCCGGCCGGGCGGCGACTGCCGTGGAGGTGACCGGCTCCTGTGCGGTCACTCCGGCGGCGACGACGGCGCCACCGAGATCGATGGTCGAGACGGCGGCCGCCTCGACGGGTTCCGCGACCGTTGGGCTGGTCGCAGCCGAGGCCGGACCGACCGAGGCGGTCAGGGCTACTGCTGCTGCTACGACGCCCGCGCATCTCACGCTTCGGGCAACGCTGCGTCTGGACATGCATCCTCAATGCTCTGCACCGGTGCTCCCGGTGCGCGGTCGCGATGCGGGTCGTCGCCCCAGCGAGGATCTCTGTCTGCCTCGCCTGGCTCACCTGCGGCCGGCCGGCCAGGGGCGAGTCGCACGCCCTGGCACTGATGGTCCAGCCGCTCCCGGCGGCGGCGACCGCCGGGGCATCACGAAGGTTCGTGCTCCTTCGCCGGACGGCCGGGGGAAGGCCGCCATCCGAGGGAAAAGTCTAAGAATGGCAACGACATCGGGCCAATCGAGCGCGACGTGGATCGGGTGCGGACGCGGATGAAAGATGGCGAATGTCGGTTTTGTACCGTGATCCCCGTCACAATCCAAGGGGCATTCGAGCGACCTCAGATGTGAGATAGATCTCCCAACATCACGGTCGTATCACGGTCATGTCGCAGGCATGTCGCGGCTGATCTGCGCGTCCCGGCGCGTCCCGGCGCTGATCGGCAATGCCGAGGGCGGTCGCGGCTCTATTCTGTTCGGCCAACGGGAGGCACACGTGACACCGACGGGCCGCCCACCGAGCCGCTGGTGGGTCCTCAGCGTCGCCGCGGGACTGCTCGCCTGCGCGACGCTCCTTGTCATACCCGTCGACTCCGGCGCCTGGGTCGTCGTCGCGCGCCTCACGGGCGCGACCGCGGTCGTGGTGTTCGGGTGGGCCGTGTTCCGGATGCCGCCGCGGACGCGGATCGTGTGGCTGCTCATGTGGTCGTACGCCGCTCTGACGGTCGTCGCCGACGTCATGTACGACGTCCAGCAGCGCCTGCTCGACGATCCGCCGTTCCCCGGACCGGCGGACGTGCTGTACCTCGGCGCGTACGTGGCCGCGATCGGCGGCCTGCTGATCCTGGTGCGCCGTGTGTTCCCCGGCGGCGACCGAGATGCGTGGATCGACACCACCATCATCACCGTCGCTGCCGCGGCTGTCATCGGCTATGTCGTTGCGCGGCCTACGATCCTGCACTCCGAGCAGAGCGGGCTCGCGTTGCTTATCGTGCTCGCGTACCCGTTCCTCGACATCGTTGTGCTGGCGGGACTGACACGCCTTCTCATCGGCGGTGCGCGCACGACGATCGCGACGTCGTTGCTGGCGATCGGGTTCCTGACGACGTTGTCGGCCGACCTGTTCTACAACGTCGTCGTCAGCAACGGCGTGGACGACTTCTCACCACCGCTCCTCGACGCGCTCTACCTCGCCGCCATCGTGATCATGGCGGCGGCGGCGTGGGCTCCCGACGCCGATCTCGTCGACAACCCGGCCGAGCGACTTCCCTCCCCCGATCGATCGTTCCGCCTGGTGGGCCTGGCGATCGGCATGCTGGCGATCCCGGTGCTGCTCGTGTTCGTCGCGTGGGACGACGTCGCCATCCGCCGCCTGTCGATCGCGTCGATCGGGGTCCTGCTCCTGGTCACCTGGCGGCTTGAGCGGGTCCTGCGGACGGTGCGCGCCCAGAACACGCTCCTGGGACGCGAGGCTCGGACGGACGCCCTCACCGGCCTGCCGAACCGTCGGACCCTCGACTACGAGGTCGAGCGGCTCGTGGAGTCCTCGATCCTCACGGGAGAGCCGCTGACGGTTGCGATGCTCGACCTCGACCACTTCAAGTCGTTCAACGACGAGAACGGCCATCAGGCCGGCGATCGGCTGCTCGCGACGTGTGCCCGCGCGTGGCGCGCCTCGTTGCCCAGCAGCGCCTTCCTCGCCCGCTACGGCGGTGAGGAGTTCGCGCTGCTGCTGCCCGGCGTCGGTCGCGACGACGCGCCTGCGCTGCTGGAACGACTGCGCGCAGCCATGCCCACACAGCGCACTGTGTCGATCGGCTATGCCGTCCGAGAGGCCGACGAGGCCGGCAGCGCCGTCATCTGGCGGGCGGACGTCGCGCTCTACGAGGCCAAGGACCGCGGGCGGGACCGGATCATCCCCGCCTGGTAGCGGAGGCTCGCGAGCGACGTCAGCGGGCGAGCAGTGCGATCACGACGATCCCGACAGCCGCGACGGTGCCGACGGCAACCCACGGGATGAGCCGCCGGGTGCGGTGGAACCGGGGCTTTCCGGCCCCGTCGGCAATCTCGCCGGCAGCGCGCAGCTGGTCATTGGCGCGGGCGATCCGCTGCGCCTGGGCGATGCGTTCGTCAGCTGTTCGCTCCGCGACGCCACCGGCCACGAAGTCGTCGTCCAGCACGATGTCGTCGAAGGGGTCAGGATCCGCACTCATGAGCCAATTCTCACCTCTGGGCCACGTCCGCCGCGAACGGCCCACCCCAACCGGCCGACCCATCGGGGCGCGGTCCGCAGCGCAGTCCATGCCCCGCGCCAGGACAGCGCGAGCAGCAGGCACCGGGCGCGCCACGGGAGCCGGCCGCCGTAGGCCGCTCGGACGATCGCTCGCGCCCTGCGCCCCGTGAAGCGCCCGCGAACAGCAGCGACGTACGCGGCCGGACCGACCGCGGCGATCGTCGTCGCGGCGGTTCGGGTGAAGACGTCTTCGGCGTCGTCGGTCCGATAGAAGGGCAGGACGTCGCCCTCGCAGCACGTGGCCTGGTCGACCACCTCCCAGAACCGGCGCACGCCGAGGAGCCACCGGAAGCGCTCGGCCTGTCGCAGGACGACCTCGACGTTCTCGTACTGGTCCGAGCCGTGGGTCTCGACGTACTCGGCCGTGCTGTTGCGCAGCCCGGCGATCATCTCCCGGGCCGAGAAGAAGTTCGTGCCGTGGAGGCGGTAGATCGTCAGGGGCACGTCGATGAGCGCGGTGCCGGCGAACGCATGGCACAGCGGCAGGAAGAACGAGTCGGCCGAGCGGTTTCCCGGCTCGCTCATCCCCTCGACCAGCAGGTCCACTACCGATCGCCGCAGCACGTTGCTCGTCCCCGGCGCCCAGATCCAGGCGTCGACCGATGCCGGGACGGTGACCGTGCGACGGGACAGGACGTGTTCGAACCTGTCGTCATCGATGGTGGCGAGGCGGACAACGTCCTGCAGGTCGCGAAGGCCCGTGACACCGCTGGTGCGGGCGAGCTGGAGGCCTGCATGCGACGACGACAGCGACCGACCCTCCCGGTCGACCTCCAGCAGCCCGCTGGACGTGACGCCGACGTTCGTGGGCACCGCCAGGTGCGCCTGGATGTGGGTCGAGGCGAATGACGGGAGGAGGACGTCGTCAGCGTCTACGAAGGCCACGAACTGTCCCGATGTCTCGCGCAGGCCGCGGAGCGCTCCCGCCAGCTGGCCGATGTTCGACGGAAGTGGCAGGACGTCGAAGCGCGCGTCTGACCCGACGTGGTCGCGGATCACGTGAAGGCTGTTGTCCGTTGATCCGTTGTCGACGATCACGCATTCCATCGGACCGTAGTCCTGGGCCTTGATCGAGTCGATCGTCTCGCCGACGAAGCGGCCGTAGTCGTGGTTGACGACGACCACGCTTAGCAGCGGCGCGCGGAGCCCCGGCACGCTGCGGCCGGCGAGCGTGACGTCGACCGCCGGTGACCTGTCGTCAGCGGGCATAGCCCCTCAAGGTGGCGCGTCCGGTCACCTCGACGACGCAGTTCCGATCACCGAGGTAGCGCGACGCGAAGGCCGCCTCCGGCTCCCGCTCGACGTCGTGGACGAACACCCGGCCGCCGGGGGCCACCAGTCGGGACGCCTCGTAGATGCTCGACATCCGGCCAGGCTGGCCGCGTGAGTACCCCGGCGGGCCGTCGACGACGATGACGTCCCATTGCCGCGAGCGCACCTCGGGCGGCAGCGAAAGGTTGAGGTCCGCGGGCCGGTCGAGCAGCTCACGCCACCGCTCCACCCGCGTCGTGTATGACGTCAGGTGCACCGAGGATCTCGTGAGCCGCGACTGCGCCTGCTGCGCCCACCGCGGGTCGCTCTCGACGAAGGCGGTCATACCCGAGGCGTTGACGTGCTCCCACAGCGCGGAGTCATGTCCGACGCCGAACACCAGCAATGAGCCGCCGGGCCGCCGGCCGATCTCGGTGATGACGGTCATCAGCTCGTGGGCGGACAGCTGGACGCCCTCCAGCGCAGCGGGTTCCAGGCCCACGTCTGCCGCGAGTGCCGTCTTCTGCTCGGCCTCGAAGTCCGCCAGGTGGCGGTTGAAGGTCGCCCATGGCACCCCGCTGATGTCGCCGTACGGCCACGCGTCGGCGGGCGGCGGCTCTCCCCCGAGCCCGTTCACAAGGTCGCCGAGCTGTTCCATCAGCCGCTGCCGCTGGACTCGAACCTTGTCGAGGGTCACGGCACGGATGTGGTCGCGCGGGATCTGCCGTGCCACCAGCTCGGCGGTGGCGTCCCGGACCGCCTCGGGGGTGGGCTCCGCGATCAGGCAGAACTCCGGGTCGAAGTACGCCTCACGCCCGCCGCGGCTCGGCGTGCTGACGATCGGCAGGCCGGCGAGCAGGTACTCGACGGCCGCGTAGCTCGCCCCTTCGAGCTCGGACAGCAGCAGCCCCACGGCGGCCCGGTTCAGGACACGGTTGACGCCCTCGGCCGGCATCCGCACCGGCAGGCCGTCGGCGAGGTCGTTCACGAGGACGTGGCCGGCTCCCGCGGCGAGCACCTGCGACCGCAGCCGGCGGAACTCCCGCTGCCGGCTGCTCTGGCCCTCGACGTAGGCCAGGTACGCGACGCTGGGGATGAGCGCGGCCAGCTCGTGCCGCTTCTCCACGACGAACCGGGCGTTGTAGACGGCGTCGAACTCGACAGGGACGTCAGGTAGGGGTCGGAAGATCTCGTCGGAGACCGTGAGCTTGTGGTTGAGCAGGAGCGCCGGCAGACCCCGCTCCTGCAGCAGGTCGGCCTCGCCCGGCGAGTTGCACAGGTACCGAAGCTGATGGTCGGGATAGGCCTGCCGGTGCCACCGGTGGCCGGCCGCGATGGCGTCGGCGCGATCGGGGTACTCGATCGACCAGGTCGGGACGATGAGGAAGCCGGCGGGCCGCTGCCCGTAGCGCTTGCCGAACGCGGGCGCGAAGCCCTGGTACTGGTCGTAGGGCATGCCGCACATGAAGACCGGGGGTTCGATGGACAGCGTGCGGACCGAGCCGAAACCGATGGGCCGGCCGCGCAGCTCCGGGGGTCGCAGGTGCTCCAGCGCCGACGGCGCGACGTCGTCGTAGGTCAGGTCCGTCTCGTTGGTTCCACCGCGTCCCAGGCGGGCCCACAGGGACGAGCGACGCTCGATGGCTCGGCGCAACGGCCGTCGCATCGACGCGGGCACGACCCGGCGCAGCGACCTCAACGGCACCAGCGTGCTCCTTCGCGGTCGGCTTGGCGGCCCGCCGGGAAACCTACCCGTCGCTTCGCGCGGCGGCGCCGAGGGAGATCTCATAGGCATCGGCGTGAGCGGCAACCAGCTCGGCGAACCGCTCGGGGTCGTCGACGTGCGGCTCGTGTCGCGAGCGCGGGAAGACGACCAGCCGGCTGCCTGGGAGAAGCTCATGCGCGCGCCGTCCGTGCGACACCGGGATCGTCCCGTCGTCGTCCCCCCAGACGATGAGCACGCGCCGACCGTCCATGAGCTGCAGCCGCTCCAGGGCGGACACGCGCTGCCCGGCCGGCCCCACGACGCTGCGCAGCGTGGCCAGGAATGCCGACCGGCGGCCCGGCTCGGCGAGCGCGGCCAGGGTGTCCAGCGCCCGGTCGCTGATCGCCTCAGGGTGCGCGCCGACGCGGGCCAGCTGGCGCGACACCCAGCCAGCCGTCGAACGCGTCCGGTCGGCGGTCAGCGCCCGCAGGACGAGGTCGGCACCAGGCAGCGCCGCCGCGCGGAGCGCGACGAACGTCTCCTCACCCAGGCCGCCGCTGGCCTCGAGTGTCAGCGACGCGACGCGTTCGGGGTACTGGTACGCGAACTGCATCGACACTCCGCCGCCCAGGGAGTGGCCGACGAGGTGGACACGCGCCACGCCGAGCTGGTCGAGCAGGTCCCGCAGGGTCGAGGCGTGCGCGCCCAGGCTGTAGTCGCCCGGTCCGGAGGCGGACAGCCCGTGGCCGGGCAGGTCGACGGCGATGACCCGGCGGTGGCGGGCCAGGATCGTCGGCACGGACGACCAGGTGTCCAGGCTCGCGCCGATCCCGTGGACGAGCAGGAACGGGGTGCCCGGACCGGGCAGGTCGAGGTACGCGAGCTCGCGTCCGTACAGGTCGATCCGGCTCCGGGGCGTGCGGTCGTTGCCCATCGCAGTCTCCTTCCACAGAACTTACGTTACCGTAGGTTACGGTACCGTAGGTTGCGGTCCGGCGGTGCGACGATCCCGCTGCCGATCGCATGCGCGCAGTACGCTCGCGACCGATCGCGACCGAAGGAGCCCGATGACCGAGCAGCTCGCCGGCCGGACCGCCATCGTCACCGGCGCCTCCCGCGGGATAGGCCGGGCCATCGCCGAGCTGCTGGCCGCGAGCGGCGCGAACGTCGTCCTGGGCGCCCGTTCCGCAGAGGCACTGGCCGAGGTGGTGGCTGCCATCACCGGGCGCGGCGGGAGTGCGGTCGCCGTTGCCGTCGACGTGACCGCCGACGACGCGCCCGCCGCCCTGACGTCGGCCGCCGCCGAGCGGTTTGGCGCGCTCGACATCCTGGTCAACAACGCCGGCGGCAACTCGTTCATGTCGCCGCTGGCGACGATGCGGTTCTCCGGGTGGCGCAAGACGCTGACCCTCAACCTCGACTCCGTCGTGCAGCTGACCCAGGCCGCACTGCCGCTGCTCGTGGCATCCGGCCACGGATCGATCGTCAACGTCTCCTCCGTCACCGCGCTACGCGGGTCGCCCTACATGTCGCACTACGGCGCCGCGAAGGCGGCGCTCGTCTCACTGACGCAGAGCCTGGCGATCGAGACCGCCGCCGACGGCGTCCGCGTGAATGCGCTGGTGCCCGGGTGGATCGAGACGGATCTGACCGGCTTCCTGCGCACGGACGCCGACATCGAGGCGACAGTCATCGACCGCGTGCCCATGAAGCGGTGGGGCACCGCAGGTGAGGTCGCGCAGGCGGCACTGTTCCTGGCCAGCGACGCGTCGAGCTTCATGACGGGCCAGTCCTTGGTCATCGACGGGGGCCTGAGCGCGCAGCCGTAGGCGCGGGCTGCCCGGGACCGCTACCCTCGGGCCGTGCTACGAGCCATCGTGACCATCGCCATCGTGGGCCTGCTCCTCATCGGGGCTATCGCGCTCGGGATGAAGTTCTTCAACACATCGGTCCGCGAGCAAGAAGACGAACGCGGTTGGGACGACGAGAAGAACTGACCGGAGAGCTCGCCGACCGCGACCCCCAGGAGGACCAATGGGCGCACTGATCGCCGTGATCATCGTCGTGATCGTGTTGCTGGCGATCGGCGCGTTCATCGTCGCGCAGTTCAACCGGCTGCGACGGCTCGACATCTCCGCGCAAGGAGCGTGGGCCGGCATCGACACGCTGCTGGCGAAGAGGGCCGACCTCATCCCGAACCTCGTCGAGACGGTCAAGGGCGCCGCCGACTTCGAACGCGGAACCATGGAGGACGTCACGACAGCGCGGGCACAGGTCGCCGGCGCGAATGGCGTCGCGCAGACGGCCGCGGCCGACGGAGCGCTCACCGCGGCCCTGGGCCGCCTGTTCGCCGTGGCGGAGGCCTACCCCCAGCTCACGGCGACCGCGAACTTCCGCGACCTCCAGGGCCAGCTGACCGGGGTCGAAGGCGAGCTGCAGTTCGCCCGCCAGTACTACAACGACTCGGTCGTGACGCTCAACACTGCTCTACGGACGATCCCGTCCATGTGGTTCGCCGGCATGGCCAGCGTTCACGAGCGGGAGATGTACGCCGAGCCGGATGCGGGTCGCCGCGCGGCACCGGTCGTCGACTTCTGATGATTCCCGGGCTTCGCATCGCCGCTCGCCTGGCGGCGGCGACGCTGCTCGTCGCCGCCGGCGTGGTCGCGGGAGCCGCGGCCGCCCAGGCCGAGGACATCGACAGCTTCACGGTCGATGCGACCGTCTCGGCCAACACCTCGCTGCACATCGTCGAGACGATCGTGTACGACTTCGGCGGCGAGCACCGGCACGGCATCTTCCGCGACATCCCCGTGTACGACGAGACGTTCACCGGACAGCGCCGCACGTACCAGGTCGACGTCGAGAACGTGACGATGGACGGCGGGTACATCCCGTGGGAGCAGTCCGACGACGGGCCCTTCCGCCATCTGAAGATCGGTGATCCCGGGTCGACGATCACCGGTCCGCACACCTACGTCATCACCTACACGGTCCAGGACGCGCTGCGCGTCATCACCGCCGACGACGTGGAGGACCCAGAGTTCCCGGCCGGCGTGGCGGTCGGCGATGTGGAGCTGTACTGGGACTTCGTCGGCTCCGGCTGGGAGGTGCCGATCTCGTCGGCGACGGCGAACGTCGGCGGTCCCGGGACCGTGCTCAGCGCGAAGTGCTACACCGGCCCGGCCGGATCAACGTCGCCGTGCCCCGTCGAGGTCGCGGCGTCGATGGCGTACCTCGGACCGCAGTCGGTCGCCCCGGGAGAGGCGCTGACGGGTGCTGTCGTCTACCCGCGCTCGGCGTTCGTCACCGTGCCCCGCGAGGTCGTGCGCCAGGGGCTGCCGTCGAACCCGGTGCTCGGCGTCGGGATCGCGCTCATCCCGGCGGCCGTCATCGTCGCCATTCCGGTGATCCTCGCCGCGCGGTACCGGCGCGGCGACCGCGGCGCGGCTATTCCTGGCGCCCCGCCGCAGTACGCCCCGCCGGACGGGTTGACCCCCGCGGAGATGTACGCCGCGTGGCGCGGCGCCGCGGGCGCGGGCAGCCCGCGGATCCTTCTCGGCACCCTCCTCGACCTCGCCGCGCGTCGGTGGATCGATGTCTCGTCGGAGGACTCGCGGCACCTGACGGTCACCTGGCGCGGAACAGGCGCTCCGGCGATGCGCCCGTGGGAGGAGCACCTGCTGGCGCTCGTCCTCAAGGGCCAGCCGTCCGCGTCGCTCACGTCGTACGACGCCGCACTCACGACCGGCTGGCGCAGCGACTACCACGGCCTCGTCCGCGCCCAGGAGGCCGACGGCCGGCGCAACCCGACGGGCGACGAGCCGGATCGACGCTGGCGTCCGGTCGGGCTCGCGGCGTTCCTGCTGATCGTCGCCGCGTTCGGGTCGATCTTCGTGGGCGGGCCCTTCCTGACCGCCGTGCTCGGAACGCTGGCCGTCGCGGCACTCGTGTCGTACGTCCTCGCTCGAGTCATCACGCCGCGGCGTGAGACCGAGCAGTCGGCGACGTTCCTGGCGAAGGTCGCGGGGTTCGAGAAGGTCCTGTCGACGGATGCGTCGACCGCGCGGCGGGAGTTCGCGCAACGCTCGGGTCTGTCCGCGGTCGCGATCTTCGCAACGATGCTGCCGTACGCCGTTGTATTCAGCCTGGAGAAGTCGTGGATCGGGGCGTTCCCCGACCTGACCCCGGACGACCTCATGCGGTCCGGCTTCTACGTCGTCGGCATAGGCAGCATGGACTCCTTCGTCAGCTCGAGTACCTCATCGATGTCCAGTGCCACCACGGCACCCAGCAGCGGGTCCGGCGGCGGCGGGTCGTCCGGCGGCGGCGGAGGAGGTGGTGGAGGTGGCTCGTGGTAGCACCGGCACCGACGAGACGTCCGATAGGCCCGAGGGTTTCGAACGATCGTCGCAGCACGTCCTGATGCTCGAGGATCGCGTGCGCACCAACGCCTTCCTTGAGGCGATCCGGGACACGGTCCGACCCGGCGACGTCGTTCTCGACATCGGGACAGGAACCGGCGTGCTGGCGATCGCCGCCGCGAAGGCCGGGGCAGCACACGTGTACGCGATCGAGGCGACGGCGATGTCCGATGTCGCCCGCCGCGGCGTGGCGGCCAACGGCCTCACCGAGAAGGTCACAGTGATCCACGGCATGTCGACCGATGTGACGCTGCCTCAGCGTGCCGACGTCGTCGTGTCCGAGACGGTCGGCGACGACCTGTTCGACGAGTCGATCCTGCCGACGCTGCACGACGCCGCCGAACGCCTGGCGACCCCGGATGCGCGCTTCATCCCACACGCCCTTGCGCCTGTCATCGTCCCGATCCACCTCGACGAGGAGATCTGGCGGCGCCGGCACTACGACCCGGCGCTGGTACGTGCCTGGACCGCGGAGTACGGCATCGACTTCTCGTGGCTCGCCGCCGAGACCCGGGCGGGCGAGCGCTTCCCGCGGGCTCGCGCGTACGTCGCCGAGCACCCGCGGATCGACCTCCCGGCGGCACTCTTCCCGGGCACCGCCACCACGTACGACGAGTCGACCACCTGGGTCGCAGATCGCGCGATGCACGTCAACGCCCTGCTGCTCGGCTTCGCCTGCGAGCTGGGCCGGACGCACCTGACGAACCTCACCGCCGACCGCTCCTCGTGGGAGCTGCCCGCGGACGTCCTTCCCGAGGCTGTCGACCTCGTCCCCGGGGACTCGATCGACGTACGTGTCCGCTGGCAGGACGGGTTGACCCAGATCGCGTGGGATCGGTCGCAGGCAGGACCCGCGCACGGCAGGATCCGGGCATGATCGACCACATCGGGATGCAGTGCCGCGACCTGGCGGCAAGCGCGCGGTTCTACGACGCCGTTCTGGGTGCGATCGGAGCACGCCGGCTGATGGAACCCGGTCCGGCCATCGGATACGGCGTCGACACCCCCGACTTCTGGATCTCGGTGCACGACAGCGGCACCGGGTTCAGCGAGTCCCACCTCGGGTTCCGCGCGCCGTCGCGGGAGGCCGTCGTCGCGTTCCGCGACGCCGCCGCGGCCGTCGGGGCCGAGGTCCTGCACGAGCCTCGCGAGTGGCCCGAGTACCACGCGGGCTATTTCGGCGCGTTCGTCCGCGACCCCGACGGCAACAACGTGGAGGCCGTCTACCACGGGTTCTAGCACGCCGCTGCTCATGGCACCATGGAAGGAACCCCAGGAGGCAGTCATGAGCGACGAGACCACCACCAGCCAGCCCGAGCCCACGGAGCCCGCCAAGGCGGATTGGGCCGGCGTGGGCGAGTCCTTCCGCACGCTGGGCCGGCAGCTGTCGGGCCGCGCGAAGTCGGCGAAGGACGACATCACGTCCGCGACGGGAGAGGCGGAGGGTGCCGCCGACCAGGTCGGTGCCGCCTTCAAGACCGCCGTCGACAACCTCGACGCGACGACGACCGACCCGGAGGTCCGGGCCGCCACGCGGACGGCGACGGCGAAGCTGCTCGACGCGATCAAGGCCGAGCTGACCGGCGAGCCGCGGACGACGCCGCCGCAGACACCGCAGCCACCGAAGCAGATCGAGCCCGAGGCGCAGTAGCCCGTCGGATCAGTTCGTGCCGACTTCGTCGGGTCGGGTGCGCCACAGCCACCACAGGCCGACGAAGGGCAGCACGAGCGGGATGAAGCCGTAGCCAGAGCCGAAGCCGGACCAGACCGACGCGGCTGGGAACGCTGCGGCGTCGGTGAGGCTCAGGAGCCCGACGGCGAGGACGCCGACGAGCTCGATGCTGATCGCCACAGTCGCGACGCGTCGTGAGGTCCGGTCGCCACGCGCCAGCGCGACCGTCGCGACGATGTAGACGACCGCCGCAAGCGCCGACAGCACGTAGGCCACGGGCGCCTCATCGAACCGCGTGGCGATCTGCAGCACCGACCGGGACGTGGCGGCCACGGCGAAGATCGCGTACACGACGACCACCACGCGACCGAAGCCGGATGACGTCGACCGGGCCGGCTGCTGCTCAGCCATCGACGCCTGCCCAGACCTGCTGAACGCGCAGGACGAGGAACGGCACGACGAGAAGCACGACGACAAGGACTCCGGCGGCCGCACGCGACCGCTCGCCGCGGATCCACCAGCAGGCCGCCGGGACGATCGCCATGAGCCCAGCGAGGTAGGCCAGGAACTCCCAGGCGGGCACGTCGTGGTCGGCGCCCGCGAGCTGGATGACGCCGCCGACGGCGAACACGACGAGCATCGCCTCGAGGATGCCGAGCAGGATCCAGACCCCGGTCCCCGGGGACTTGTCAGCGATCAGCAGCGCGATCGCCCCGACGCACAGCGCCAACGACACCACGATCACCGCGGTCGCGTAGGGGCCGGTCACGGCGGTGATCCTCCCAGCCCGCCCGACGCCCCCCTGCGATGGGGCGGCGCCGGGCGGTGCCCTGCTGGCGGGTAGGGCTAGCTCGCGATGGACCAGGAGATGCTGACCGTGACCGAGACCTGCGTGGTGCCGGGCTGGATCGGCGTGGAGACCTTGGCCGCGCTCTCGCCCGCCATGTCCATGGCGACCGGCTGCGGGCCGTTGCTGGAGGTCGACTCCGACACGGACGACACCGGGCCGAGCGTGAAGCCGAGGAGCGAGGCGTACTGCTCCGCCTGCTTCTGTGCGATCTCGACCGCCTGGGCCCGGGCCTTGTTCGCCGCGACGCTGGGATCGGTGACATACGGGGTCACCGAGTCGACGCGCGCGGCGTTGCCACCGGCGGCGACGACGGCATCAAGCGTCGCTCCGGCGGTCCCGAGGTCACGCAGGGTGACAAGCAGGGTCTGCGTCGCCTGGTAGCCGGTCAGCTGCTGGCCACCGTCGTTCGTGTAGTTGTACGTCGGGCCGACGGTGATGCCCTGGGTGGCAATGTCGGTCTCCGCGACACCGGCGGCCTTGAGCGCGTCGATGACGGCGGTCGCTGCGGTAGCCGCGGTCGCCTGCGCGGCCTTGGCATCGGTCGGGTCGTTGGTCGTGACGCTCAGCGACGCCTTCGCGGCGTCGGGAACGGCTTCGGCCATCCCCGTCGCGGACACGTTGACCGTGTTGGCCGGAGAGTCCCCGGCGACGACCGTCGTCGACGGCGAGCATGCTGATACGAGCAGCGCAGCGGCGACGACGGGAAGCAGCAGGGCAAGACGGCGGTACTTCATGGTGATCCTCCTCCTCGGGACCACCCTCTGCGGGTGGTCTCCTGCGGCTGTGACGCGGTCACGCGGCTGGGCGTTCCCAGCGTTCGTCACGAGACCTGCGGGACGAGATTGGCGACCGCAGGGTCGGTGAACGCGTTGCCGATCGTCTTCCCGTCGATCACCACAGTGGGCGTCCCGGTGACCCCGCGCGCGAAGCCGGAGGTGGTCGTCGCGGCGACGAACGGGACGAACGTCTCGTCGGCGATGCACGCCAGCGAGTCGGCGGACGCGCCCGCCTTCGTCGCGAGCGCGCTGAGGACCTCTGCTGTGAACTGCCCCGGCGGCTCGCTCGGGTCCGCGGTCTCGAAGAGCGAACGCGAGAAGGCGGCGAACACCTGCGGGCCGTCGTGGTCGACGACGCACGCCGCGGCGCTCGCTGCACGCGCGGATGCGCCGGCAGGGGTCAGGGTCGGGCTCGTCTCACCGAGGAACGCGAGGTTGTACTGCCTGACCTGGATCCCCGACCCCGGCTCCAGCGCCTTCTGCATGAGCGCCGTGCCGTACATCGACTCCCAGCGCTGGCAGAACGGGCACTGGAAGTCGATGAACGTCTCGACGACGGTCGTCGCGTCCGGATCCCCGATGACGATCGCGCCGGTGGTATCGGCGCCGTCCGGAAGGTCGACGCCGGTCAGGTCGGCTGCCGCCCCGAGCTGGGCGGCGCCGGTGGCTTGGGGTGTAGGCGCCGCGCTGGGCGCCATGGTCGGCGCGGAGGCCACATCCGGAGGGATCGCGACGGGCTGCGCGGCGGCAGCTACCTGGGCCCGCAGGTCGTCGACCTGGGTCCGGAGGGAGACGATCGCGACTCCGACGACAAGCACCAGCACGATGACGAGCGCAGTGCACGCGTAGAGCAGGAACCGGAGGCCACGGATGTCGCCGCGGACGCTCGCGATGCCTGGGCCGACATGCCCGGCCGGCGCAGGGGTCGCAGCCGGAACGGGCCCGTCCGGCGGCGGGACAGGTGCGGGATCGCTCATCCGCCCACACTAACCTCGGCGCCGACCCGCCCTGGGCAGGCGCTCGTGGCGCGGTGACAATGGCAGTGTGCACCCCAGAACCCGACTGCGGCCCCCCGCAGTCGCGGTCGTCGTTGCCGTGCTCGTCGCCTCCGTGGTGGCATCCGTGGCCGTGATGCCGACTGAATCGGCCCGAGCCGACGAGCCGTCGCCGGTGGCAGGTCCGACAGGTCCGGCCGACGGGATGGCACCGGCACCGGCCGTCCCGTCCGAGCCGGAGCTGGCCGCTACGCGCGTCGTGCGGCTGGCGACGCTGCTGGACCATCGCCGGGTCGACCCCCGGCTGGGGAGCAACGTGTCGTACCTCGTCACCGATGCCCGCACGGGCGCGGTCCTCGCCCAGCGCCACGCCGGCAAGCCGATGCAGCCGGCCTCGAACATGAAGATCGTGACGGCCGTGACCGCGATCGCCGCGCTAGGAGCCGACAGACGGCTTCGGACCAGGGTTGTCGCCCTTCCGTCGTCGGACGGCCGTAGGCACGTCGCGGTCGTCGGCGTCGGGGACTCGTTGCTCAGCCGCTCCGGCGTCACGGCGCTCGCCCGTCGTACCGCTCGCGAGCTCGGGAAGGGAACGCGCATCGTCGTCCATCCCGATGCGAGCCTGTTCCCGCACACGACGCTCGCGCCCGGCTGGATCCCGCAGCTGCTCGGCAGCTCGGTCGGCCATGTCCGTTCACTGGGCATGGTCGGCGACAGGTCGCGTGCGCCGGCGAAGAACGTCGTCCGGGTGTTCGCATCGGCCCTGCGGGCACAAGGGCTGGCGGCCACGACCGGCCCCCAGCGCACGACTGGTGCCGGTGCGCGGGTCCTCGCTCAGGCTCCCGGGCACACCATCGGCGACGCCGTGGGGACCATGCTTCGCGTCTCTGACTCGTCGATCGCGGAGGTCCTCTTCCGCCTCGTCGCGCTGTCCCAGGGAAAGCCCGGGACGTGGGCGGGCGGTCGTCAAGCCGCGGCGATGGTGCTGGAGTCCCTCGGGATCGACGCGTCCGACGCCCGCCTCGTCGACGGCAGCGGGCTGTCCAAGGAGGACCGCATCACGCCCCGGCTGCTCGTCCGAACCTTGCAGGTCGCCAGGTTCGAGCAGCCCCAACGGTTCGCGGCAATCTTCCGGTCGCAGGCGATGCCGGTCGCCGGACGCAGCGGCACGCTAACCACGGCCTACGGCCGGTACTCGACCGCGCCGTCTCGTTGCGCCCGCGGCCGTGTTCAGGCGAAGACGGGCACGATCTTCCAGACGATCTCACTCTCGGGGATCGCCGCCACGGCGGGAGGCGGCGACCGGGTGTTCTCGATCATCGTCAACGAGCGGCCCTCGCGGTACGACCGCCTGGCCACACGTCGCGCTGTCGACGGACTCGCCGCCACGATCACCGGCTGCTGGCGATAACAGCGGTCGGTCACCTTTCCTGCTGCGTCGCAGCGCTTCTCGGGTAGCCGTGCGGCTCGGGAGTGTCAGGGGTCGGGCTTAGTGTCGGGTCATGTTCGAGTCCGGCTCTACGCCTTCTGATGCTGCGGCGTCGGTGGCGTTGTTGCGTGGGCTGGACGGTCGTTCGGAGATCGAGCTGGTGCTGTGCGCGGGGCTGCTTGGGCCGGCGCCAGCTGACCTCGCGACGGAACTCGTGACCGAGCCGGTGGTGGTTCATGGTCCGGTGGCGGCGTGGGAGGCGGACCCGGCGGGGATGACGGCGGATGCGGCGGTCGATGCGCTGGTCGCGGTTCAGGCGGCGCGTGCTCGACTCGATGCCGCGGAGAACGCGCTGCTGGTCCGGGCCGCGGGCCGGACCCGGGTGGTGCGGGAGGTGCTGGTCGAGGACGTTGATCCGGCGACCGGGCTCCCGTTCCACGAGCGTGACCCTCGGATCGTGCCGATGATCGACGAAGCCGTCGATGAGATCGCCGCGGCCCTGCACCGGCCCGTCGGGGTCGTCCAGGGCCAGCTCCACGTCGCGCGGCTCTTGCATGGCCCGCTGCGCGCGACCCGCGGCGCCCTCGCCGCGGGGCGGATCACGCTGGGGCATGCGACGGTGATCGCCGATCAGGCCGCCCGGCTCCTGGCCGCGCCCCTAGGCACGGACCCGGACGCGGACCTGGTCTTCGCCGACGCCTGCGCCGCGTTGCAGGACCGCGTCCTGCCCTGGGCACCGCGGGAGACGGTGACGGAGTGTCGGGGGCGGGCGCGGAGGGTGGTCACCGCGATCGACCCGGCCGGTGCCGCCGCCCGACGCCGCCGCGCCAAGCTCCACATCGATGTCACGGCGAAGGCCCTGGACGACGGTCTGGCGTTGTTCGAGGCCGTCATGCCGGTGCTGGAGGCGCAGGCGGTCTTGGCGGCCGTCGACACCGCGGCTCGCACCGCGATCAGCACCGGCACCGTCGAGGCGCTCGGTCTCGGCGCGGACGCGACCTTGGGCCAGGTCCGCGCCGCCGTCTTCAGCCAGCTGATGCGGGGCGAGGGCAACGTGCGGGTGGAGGTCGGGGTCCTCATCGACGCGGCGACGCTGGTGGGCATCACACCGAACGGCCCGGTCACCGCCACCGTCGGGGGCCAGCCCACCGACGCCTCGCGGGAGGACCTGATCCGGTTCCTGGCCGACCCGAGCACCGATGCGGTGCTCCGCCGGCTGGTGACCGACCCGCTGACCGGGGCGCTGGTCGACTACGGGAAGAACACCTACGCCGCGTCGAGCCTGCTACGGCGCTGGCGGGAGGCCGCGGACCAGCACTGCACCCACCCCGGCTGCACGCGGCCCGCTGTCCGCTGCGACGTCGACCACACGGTCGACTACGCCGACGGCGGCCGCACCACCCGCGCCAACACCAAACTCCTCTGCCGAGGCCACCACAACGGCAAAACCCACGGCGGCTGGCGCATCGAGGACCCCGACCCGGACGGCTCGTGCACGTTCGTCTCACCCGCGGGCCGCCGCTACCGACACCAACCCGCCCGCCTCATGCCCGATACCCCACCACCGGTCCGACCCCAACCACCAGCCCCGGACGTCGGCGCAGATCCACCGTTCTGAACGGGGCGAGATCGCGCCGCACCTGACATACTTTGACGTCCACGCATCTTCATCATCTTCGTACCCGCCGGGAGCCCGGATGCCGCTCGTCGAAGACGCCACGCCCGCTGCCGCGGTCACCGAATGGGACGCCGAGGCAGACCTCGTCGTCGTCGGCCTCGGCATAGCCGGGGCGTGCGCCGCCCTCGAGGCGCAGCGGGCCGGCGCAAGCGTCCTGGTGCTCGAACGCGCAGGGGCCGGCGGCGGGGCGAGTGCGCTGTCGCAGGGGCAGTTCTACCTCGGCGGCGGCACCGACGTGCAGACCGCGTGCGGGTACGAGGACTCCCCCGCCAACATGTACGCCTTCCTGCGGGCCGTCACGACGACGACGGACGAGGCCAGCCTTCGGGCGTTCTGCGACGAGAGCGTCGCGCAGTTCGACTGGCTCGAATCGCTGGGCGTGCCGTTCCGGCGTGAGGCCTACACCCACAAAGCCGTCTACGTGCGCTCGGGCGAGGGTCTCCTGACGACCGGCAACGAGAAGGTCTGGCCGTTCCGCGAGCTCGCGGCCTACGCCCCGCGCGGCCACCAGGTCTCCGGCGACGGCGACATCCCGGGCGGATACGTCGCGATGCGGGCCGTCCTTGGGAAGGTCTCGGACGAGGAGATCCCCGTCCGCCTCGAGACCGCCGTCATCGGGCTCGTCGTGGACGGCGACCGTGTGGTCGGCGTCAAGGCCCGTCACGACGGCACCGACTCGTACATCCACGCCCGCAAGGGCGTCCTGCTCGCGGCCGGCAGCTTCAACCTCAACGCCGACATCACCACCGAGCACATGCCGCTGTTCTCCCGCTATGGCAAGCCACTCGGCGAGCCGACCAACGACGGGGCCGGACTCCTGCTCGGCCGGACCGCCAGCGTGGCCGAGCACGCGATGTCCGGCCTCATCGCCACGGCGGCGATCTACCCGCCCGAGGAGCTCATCCGCGGCATCGTCGTCAACGCGGAGGGCGAGCGGTTCGTCCCCGAGGACGCCTACCACGGCCGCATGGCCCACCACGTAGCCCGCCAGCCCGGGGCCATCGCGTACCTCATCCTCGACGAGGAGATCTTCGGCTACCCCAAGCACGGCTCGCACACCTTCGTCGACGGTTTCGAGGACGTCGCATCGATGGAGGCACGGCTCGACGTGCCCTCAGGGTCTCTGGCCCGCACCCTCGCCCGGTACAACGCCGATGTCGCCGCCGGCGAGGACACGGCCTTCCACAAGCACCCCGACTGGCTGCGCGAGCTGCACGCGCCCTACGCCGTCTTCGACATCTCCGTCCCCCGGTCGGACTACCACTGGATGTCGCTCGGCGGCCTCGCGACCGACGAGTTCGGCCGGGCGCTGCGCCCGGACGGCTCACCGGTCGCCGGTCTCTACGCCGCTGGCGCCTGCGCCGCCCACCTCGCCCAGGACGGCGACGAGTACGCGAGCGGGATGAGTCTCGCGGCGGCGTCGCTGTTCGGCCGGCGCGCCGCAACGCACGCGATCGACGCAGCATGACGGGCGCGCGGGTCCCGCACGGGCTGCAGCCCCGGCTCGTGGCGGTCGACCTCGACGGCACCCTGGTCCCGCAGAGCGCCGGCATCGACCCGGAGGTCGTCCGGGCCGTCTCGGACCTGCAGGAGCGCGGCGCGATCGTCGTCGCCGCGACGGGCCGCTCGCTGTCGACGACCGCCCCGGTGGCCCGCGCCGCCGGCATGCACGAGTGGGCGGTCGTCAGCAACGGCGCCGTCATCGGCACGATCGACCCGGAGCGCGTCGTCGAGTCGCGGACGTTCGACGCGACGGAGCTGCTGGCCGCCCTCGTCCCGCTCATCCCCGAAGGGACCTTCGCCGTCGAGCGCCCCGACGGCACGTTCTGGTCCAGCCGGCACTTCGTCGACGGGGGCGTCGCGACGGAGATCTTCGAGGCGCCGCTCGCCGAGCTCGCCGCCCAGCCGGTCGTGCGCGTCATCGCCCGCAGCGACGCCCACCTCGATGCCGGGTTGGGCTACGTCGCCGAGCACCTCGGGATGCACTCGATCTCGTTCGGGGTCACCGACGTCGCGTGGCTCGACCTCGGCATCCTGGGCGTCACCAAGGCCACCGGGCTGCAGACCCTGTGCGACCGGCTGGGGATCGCCCCCGCCGAGGTCGTCGCGATCGGCGACTCGATGAACGACATCGAGATGCTCGACTGGGCCGGCTTCGCCGTCGCGATGGGGCACGCATCCGACGAGGTCCGCTCTCACGCGGACGCCGTGGCAGCACCGGTCCCCGGCCTCGGCGCGGCCGAGGTCCTCGACGTCCTGTGCCGGTAGCCCCGGTTCGCTACCGACGTGCGGTGAACGTGATGGGCAGGGACTTCAGCGAGTAGAACAGCATCGTGCTGGTCCGCTCCGGGACCACGCCGGGCGCCAGCGCGATGTCGTCGAGGCGGTCCAGCAGCTGGTCGAAGCCGATCATCAGCTCCTGCATCGCGAGCGGCCGGCCGACGCAGAAGTGCGGACCGCGTGAGAACGCGATGTGCTTGCCGGAGTTCGCGCGAGTGATGTCGAACCGCCCGGCGTCCTCGAACATCGCGTCATCGAGGTTCGCGGCGCCGTAACGCACGTGGATGATCGCGTCCTTGGGGATCAGCACGCCGCACAGCTCGGTATCGCGTGTGGCGCGACGGAACAGTCCCTGCGCGGGCGTCGCCAGCCGCAGAACCTCGTCGGCGAAGTTGCGCAGGAGGCTCCGGTCAGCCCGCAGGAGCTCCATCTGGTCGGGGTTCTCCAGCAGGAGCATCAAGGCGTTGCCGATGCCGTCCGCGACGGTCGTGTAGCCGCCGGTGACGAGCTGGTTCACGATGTCCTGGAGCTCGCCCATCGTCAGCGGCTCGTCACCGTCCTCGGAGTCCGCTACGAGCGCGGACATGAGGTCGTTGCGGGGATGTGCGCGGCGGTCCTCGAGCAGCGGCGCGAAGTAGTGCTGCGCCTCCGCCTGGATCTCCGCGTAGTACCGCACTGCGTCGTCGTCGACCAGGAGGCCCTGCGCCGTCGCGAGCATGGCGTCGGCCCAGCGGCGGAAGGTGGCGATGTCGCGGCCCTCGAGCCCGATCTGCTCGCCGATGACGAGCCCGGGGAGCGGGAAGGCGAACTCGGCGACGAAGTCGCACTCGCCCTTGTCGATGAACGCATCGATGAGCTCGGTGCAGATCCGCTCGACCCCGGGGATCATGCCGTGGACCATGTTCGGGGTGAACGCCCGGTTAAGGATCCGGCGGTGCCGGCTGTGCACCGGGGCGTCGGTGCGGTGGAGCGTCTGCACGTGCGCCCAGCCGACCTTGCCGAGGTGCTCGTTGTACTTGCGACCGAGCTCGGCCCGGGACTCCCCGGCCAGCCGCTCGATCGGGATGTCGTTGGAGAAGGTCTCCGGGTCGCTGACGACGGCGCGGAGCGCGTCGTAGGTGGAGACGACGTAGAAGCCGGTCTCGGGCATCCGGTACACCGGCGCGTGCTCGCGCAGCTCGCGGTAGTGCTCGAACGGGTCGGCCTGGACGGCCGGGTCCAGCAGGCTTCCCTCGATCTGCGGGGCGGCCAAGGCAGCGTCGGTCACAGTGTCTCCCGTGTAGGCGTGCTCGCCATGAGACCAGCGCCAGCCGAGACTGTCAACGGGTTTCCGCAATCAGTGTCCAGAAAGTAATTCGCGAGGGGCGGGATCGTCAGCGGTGCTCCACCGAACGCCCGCCGTCGCGCCCGCCGCCGACGAGGAGGTTCTGGCCGGTCACCCAGCCGGCCGCCGGCGACGAGAGGTACAGGACCGCCGCGGCCATGTCGTCCGGCGTACCCATTCGCCCGAGCGGGACCGTCGCCGCGAGCCGCTCGAGGTCGCCCGCGGTGAACTCCAGCACTCGGTAGAACGAGTCCGTCGGGACCATTCCCGGGGAGATGGCGTTCACCCGGATCCCCTGCGGCGCGAGCTCGGCGGCCATCGTCATCGTCAGGCTCAGCAGGGCAGCCTTGCCGGCGCCGTAGGCACCGGTGTTCGGCGCGGCTCGCATGCCGGCGCCCGATGCCACATTCACGATCGCCCCGCCCCGGCCCATCCGAAGCGCCGCCTCGCGGGACCCGGCAGCGGCGGCCACGACGTTGAGCTCGAGCATGTCGCGGAGCTCGTCGTCGGTTACCTGCGTCATCGGCTTGACGTGTGCGTCGTCCGTGCCGCCGGCGTTGTTGACCCAGATGTCCAGCCGCCCCAGCTCATCGACCGCTGCCTGGGCGAGTGCGGCGGGAAAGCCCGGAACTCGCAGGTCGCCCGGGACGGCGAGCGCGGCGCGACCGCGGGCCCGCACGGCGGACGCGACCTCCTCGACGTCGGCGGCACGGCGGCTGGTCACGACGACATCGGCACCGGCGTCCGCGAGCCCTTCGGCGATGGCTCGGCCGATCCCGCGGCCGGAGCCCGTGACCACGGCGACACGGCCGTCGAGCCGGAACAGGTCGAGCAGGGACATGCGCCGAGTATTGCCGGTTCAGGCAGCCACGGCGTCAGCAACCGCGGTGAGCGTCCGGCCGAGCGGGGAGTCCAGGCGCACCTGGGCGAGGCCGTCGGACCGGGTCGGACCGAGGTTCACGATCGCGATCGGGACGCCTGCGGCCGCAGCGCGGTGGACGAGCCGCCGCCCGGAGAACACGTGCAGCGACGAGCCGACCACGAGCAGGCTGCGCGCGCTGTCGACGAGCTCGGCCGACGCGGCCACGCGGTCGGGCGGCACGCGCTCACCGAAGTACACGACGTCCGGCTTGAGGACGCCCTGACACTGCTCGCACGCGACGACCGTGAAACCGGCGACCGCGGCGTCATCGAGCTCGACGTCGCCGTCCGGGTTCACCCGACCGGCGCTCGCCTCCCAGCCCACGTTCGCAGCGGCGAGCCGGCGGTGCACCTGGGCGCGGGGCACGAGCGCGTCGCAGTCGAGGCAGATGACACGGTCCAGGCGGCCGTGCAGGTCCACGACCTGTCGCGAGCCCGCCCGCTGGTGCAGCCCGTCGACGTTCTGGGTCACGACCCCACGGACGAGTCCAGCCCGCTCAAGGCGAGCGAGGGCGGCATGCCCGGCATTCGGCGCGACATCGGCGAAGCGCCCCCAGCCGAGATGGGCGCGCGCCCAGTACCGCTGGCGGGCACCCGGACCGCTGACGAACATGTCGATGGTCATGGGTGCTGCCGAGCGTCGCGCAGCGCTTTGCGGGCCGCGATAGTCGGGGATCCCGGACTCGGTCGAGATGCCGGCACCGCTGAGGACCACGACATCGCCGGCGCCGACGAGCGCCGCCAGCGCGCCCGAGGCCGAGCCGGTCTCGGCTGCCGCCGAGATGGCTACTTCTTCGAGACGGCAGAACCGGCGTAGACGGTCAGCACGCCGACCTTCTTCGCACTGCCGCCGCCGGGCGGCGTGGTGACGATCTGGACCTTGGCGACCCCGTCACCCTTCGCCGTCACGACCCAGGTCGTCACGCCGGGAGCACCGATGAGGTCCGTCGTCGGCGCCTTGTACGCCCCCTTCGACACGGTCACGGCCGAGCTGTCACCGGTGACCTTCGCCGCCCAGGAGTAGCCGGTGGTGACGTTGGTCGGGAGCGTGACCCGCACCGATTCGCCGTCGAGCAGTCGGACCTGCCCGGGCAGGACGGTGACGTTGAGGACGACGTCCTTCTTGGCCGGTGCCGCGGATGCGGGACCGACCGAGGCGACCAGGCCGAGTACGACGGCGGCAGCGGCGACGAGAGCGAGGGTGCGCGGGGCGCGGGCACGAGTCATGCCCGGAGTATCACCCGCGCGCAGGCCCGCTGTCACGCCTCGACGCGCCGTCAGCCGAAGGTGATCGTGGAACGGACCATCTGGTGGTCCGACGCCTGGTACTGCGGGTCGAAGCTGCCGTCTGCCAGCAGGCGGATGACGACCTCGTAGTCGGCCGCGGAGACGTCTCCCCCACGCGCCATGACGTAGTCGATGCGGGTGGCGTCAAGGACCGGGTTGCTGCGCGAGGTCCGGAAGATGTACGGAGCCCGTGGGAAGCCCTGCTCGTTCGCGGCGAGCTTCGGGTTGTGGTTGATCGTGGAGTACTGGACGTTGCGACGCTCGGGAGCGGTCGCGGCATCCAGCCAACCCGAGCCGACCAGCACCTGCTGCATCCCGTTGGGCTGCCGCTTCTTGTACGAGTTGAGGTCGCCGAGCATGACCGTCGGGACGCCGGCGAGGCCGTGCGCGGCGTTCCACGCGTCCGCCCAGGGTCCAAGGGCCTGGCCGAGTGCGACGCGACTTGCCTCGGTCGCTCCGTCCTTGCCGTTCGACGTGTGGATCGACAGGACCAGGAACGGTCCCGTTCCGTTGCCGCCCTGCAGATAGGCCCACGAGATCTTGCGCACGGCCGATGCCGGATCCAGCCCGGACGCGACCGCGCTCGACGGAAGCGTGCCCGCAGAGGCCGAGCCGTTGGGCGTCGTGGCCTGGCTGACCGTCCGGGTGTTGAACACGATGCCGGTCGTGTGGTCACACGGGTGCGGGTTGCTCGCAGTCCAGCGGCACTGGTCAGCGGCCGCCGGCATCGTGGGCGCGACGAAGCCGGCGGGGCGGATCAGGTTCTGGACGTCGAGGAACTGCGTCTTCGCGAATGCCGTCGGGTTGAACGTGACCTCCTGCAGGCCGACGACGTCCAACCCGGACTCGGTGATGACGCGCGCGACGCGCTCACGGCGGACGTCCCACGAGGGGGCCGGAGCGTCGCAGGAGACCTTGCAGACGTTGAAGGTGGCCATGACCAGCGAGGCGCCGATCGTTCCGGCCTCGGGTGCCGCCGAGACCGACACGGTCGGGGCGGGCTCGGCGACCGGCGTGGTGGACGTTCGGACGACTCCCAGGACACCGACGACGAGAGCAGCAGCAACCGCGGCAGCAGCCACGACAGCGCCGACACGCATCTTCCGCTTCACCGGACGCCCCTCCTTCGTCGATCCCTGACCTCGTCGCACGCCGCGACGCCCGGACGTAGTCCAAGCCCTTCAAGTGTGGTGGCGGGCGCGTGGCGTGAATGGGTGATAGCCGGCCCGGGAACGGTCATGTTCGTCGGTGCTCAGCAGGCCGTGCTACCGTGGTCGAGCACGCCGAACCTGGTGTGCCATACCCCGGGCCTAGTTCCGCGGGCTCCCGCTGTCGCAGCGACCGCCGTCGATTCACCCGGATCGCCGTCGCGTGACCGGAGAGCACGAACCAGCCCCACACGCAGATGCGAGCGCCGATGCGCCGCACCAGGAAGAAGACAGATCATGAGAAACACCATGCTGGGCACGACCGTGCCCTCGAGCACCTTGACCCTCGTCGCCGATGACGAGCGCCGTGAGCCTATGGGCCTTGCACAGCAGGACTGCTGCTCCCGCTGCCAGGGCCCGGTCCTGCGCACCGACACCAGCGGCCTGTGCTGGAGCTGCATGCCGACGGGTCGCGCTGCCGCCTGACTGACAGGCGCAGCGGCTATTCCGTCGCGATCGCGCGGAGGACGTTGAGCCGTCCGGCACGGAAGGCCGGCCATACGGCCGCGAGCACGCCGACCAGTCCGGCGACGACCAAGAAGAGCACGAGACCGACCCACGGGATGTCGAGCTCGGTGATGCCCTGGTCGACGAGCGTGCGTTGCAGCGCCACAGCGAAGCCGACACCCAGGCCGAGCCCCACGACCGCCCCGAACACCGCGATGACGAGTGCCTCGAGCACGATCATCGTGCGGACCTGGCGCCGCAAGGCGCCGACGGCACGAAGCATCCCGATCTCCCGCGTGCGCTCGGCCACCGACAGCACGAGCGTGTTGACGATGCCGAGCACCGCGATGAGCACGGCGAGGCTGAGCAGCATGACCATGACCAGGAGCACCTGGTCGACGTTGGACGTGATCTCCTGTGCGAACTGCGCTTGGCTCTGCACCTGCACCGTGGGGTCGTCGGCCACCGCCGCCTCGAGATCGGCCTGCACCTGCGCCAGGTCCGCCCCCGGCTCCGCCTTGACGTAGATCACGCGGTCGCCCGGATCCATGCCGAGGGCGGTCACCGCTTGCCTCGATGCGACGTAGCCACCGAACTCCCCCGCGCTCTCGAACACGGCAGCCACCCGGAAGTCACGCGAGCCGTCGACGAACCGCACGGCGACGGGGTCGCCGATCGAGAGGCCGCTGGAGGCCGCCGTACCGGTGTCGATCGCGATCCCATCGGTACCAAGGTCGGCGAGCGAGCCATCGACCGTCGTGATGGCGACCATGCGCCCGAAGGACGCGGGATCGATCGCGACGACTGCCGTGATCGACCCGTCGATCTCCGCGGGAACCGACGCGACTGGCGACACGGCGGCGACCCCGGGGACCCCGGAGAGTGCGTCTACCGTGCTCGCCGCGATCGGCGTCCGCTGCACCCCGTTGCTGACGATGAACTCCGCGCCGATCACCCGGTCGATCACGGCGGTGATCGAGGCCTTGGCCGACATCGCGAAGATCGTGAGGGCGGAGACCAGCGCCAGTCCGATCATCAGCGCCGACGCGGTGGCAGCCGTGCGGCGAGGCTGACGCTCGGCGTTCTCGAGCGCGAGCCGGCCGACGGTCCCGAACAGCCGTGGGAACGCGAACCCGAGCGTGCGCACGAGCGGTCGGGCGATGGCCGGGCTCACGACGATGGTTCCGATCAGAGCCACCACCACGCCGATCCCCACCAACGGCGCGCCGTCAGAGCCCGTCGCCGCACCGGCGGCCATCGCCGCCACTCCGGCCACCAGCAGGACCGAGCCGACGACGGCACGCAACCTCAGCGACCGGCTCGGCAGCGTCGCGTCGTCGCGCAGAGCGGCCATGGGCGCGATCCGCGAGGCGCGAAGCGCCGGTGCGAGGGCGGCCAGCACCGTCGCGACCACCCCCACGATCAGGCCGACAGCGATGGTCCGCGGCGATACGACAAGGCCGTCGGTCGGGATCTCGGCTCCGATCGCCGCGAACAGGCCCTGCAGGCCGAACGCGACGGCCACGCCGACCCCGATGCCGACCAGCGAGCCCGCCAGGCCGACGAGGGCGGACTCCACGACAAGGGACCGGGTGACCTGCCCGCGCGTCGCGCCGATCGCCCGCAGCAGCGCGAGCTCCTGGGAGCGCTGGGCAACGAGCATCGAGAAGGTGTTGAGGATGATGAACGTCCCGACGAACAGCGCGATCCCGGCGAACACCAGCAGGAACACGTTGACAAAGGCGAGTCCCTCCGAGATCGCAGCGGCGGCCTCGTCCGCCGCCTGCTGGCCCGTCCGCACCGTGACCACGTCGCCGAGCGCCGAGCTCACAGCCGCGGCCAGCGTGTCCTGTCCTACTCCCGATGCGGCGATCGCGTCGACCTCGGTGAACGCGTCCGCACCTCCCAGGACGAGCTGCTGGGCCTGCGGCGTGTCGAACGCGGCGATCGTCGCTCCGGCCAGGTTCCCTGACGTGCCGTAGCGGAAGATCCCGGCCAGTCGCGCGGAGAACGGTCCGTCAGGCCCGACCAGGGCGACCTCGTCGCCGACCCCGTAGCCGCCCTTCTGCGCGGACACCGAGTCCAGTGCCACCTCGTCCGGCCCGGATGGCCCTCGGCCCTCGACCAGCCGGAAGGGTGTCAGCTCCTGGTCGTCCTCCCAGTTCGCCCCGAACCGCGGCGCGCCCTGCGTACCGATCGCAGCGCCGTCGGCGTCGATGACGGTGATGCCGTCGCCCAGCACGACGCCGGTCGCCTTCGCCACGCCCGAGACGGCGCGGACGGTGTCGAGCGTCGCCGCCGGCATCGTCGCCACCGTGCCGATCTGGTTGCTGTCGCCGATCGTGGCAGCCGGAGTGACAACGACATCGGACGTCGTGTCCTCGAAGAGGTTCGTGAACGTGTTGTTCAGCGTGTCCGTGAAGATCAGCGTGCCGACGACGAAGCCGACACCGAGCACGATGGCAAGCCCCGAGAGGGCGAGCCGCAGGCTGTGGTGCAGCAGGCTGCGCCACGCGGTCCGCAGCATCGGCTACGACCTCCGACCCTTGCCGTCGAAGCCCTTCATCCGGTCGAGCACCCGCTCGGCAGTCGGCTCGTCCATCGTGTCGACGATCCGCCCGTCGGCGAGGAACAGGACACGATCCGCGTAGGACGCGGCCGTCGGGTCGTGCGTGACCATGACGATCGTCTGCCCGAACTCGTCGACGCTGTGGCGCAGGAAGCCCAGGACCTCCGCCCCGGCACGTGAGTCGAGGTTGCCGGTCGGCTCGTCAGCGAACACGATCTCCGGCTTGCTCGCGAGGGCACGAGCCGCGGCGACCCGTTGCTGCTGGCCGCCGGAGAGCTGGTTGGGCCGGTTCGAGAGCCGGTCCCGCAGGCCGATGGTGTCGATCACCGTGTCCAGCCAGGCGCGGTCGACCTCCCGGCCGGCGATGTCCATGGGCAGCGTGATGTTCTCCCGCGCCGACAGCGTCGGCACGAGGTTGAATGCCTGGAACACGAAGCCGACCCGGTCGCGCCGAAGCCGGGTCAGTGCGTTGTCCGACAGGGACGTCAGCTCGACATCACCGAGGTACACCTCGCCCGACGTCGCTGAGTCCAGGCCGGCGCACACGTGCATGAGCGTCGACTTGCCCGAGCCGGACGGACCCATGATCGCGGTGAACCGTCCGCGCGCGAGCTCGACGCTCACGTCGTCGAGAGCGGTCACGGCGGTGTCGCCCGAGCCGTACACCTTGGTCAGGCCCACAGCACGAGCCGCGGCCCCCGTCGTGCTTGTCGCTGTCGTCACTGGTCCGCCTCCCGAGCCGGCTCACGCGCCTCCCGGCAGCCTAAGGGCGCGGTCATGTCCCGCCGGACCAGGTGACGCGGCCGGCGATCCACGTCGCCTCACGCGTCCGGCGTCTGCGCACCCGCTGGACGAGGCTCGGGACGAGGACGGCGACGCAGCGGCCCGCGGGCCTTCGGACCGACGGGTAGTCGATCGCGCCGATGCCGTCACGGCGGCACTGCTGGGCGAACGACTGAGACGGGCCATACGAGTCGGGGTCGAGAAGGACCCGGTCAGCACGCGGCGAGAGCACCGCCGCGTCGGCCGTGAGGTCACACAGGTACTCGGCGAACGACAGGCGCGCCTCCTCGATCCCCGCAGCGTGGAGGAACCGCGTGCGGTGATGCTCGACCTCGGCCCGCGCCGTGGCGAGATCGACCCCCGCGTACCAGGCGCCGACGCGCTCGTCGTTGAAGCGGCCACCGCCGGCACCGGCTCCCGCGGGGTACGCGAAGGCCGCGTTGACGACCGCGGCGAGGGGAACGCCGGAGACCAGGACGTTGCGACCGAAGTCAGAGCTGTCACCGCGCTCTGCGCGCTCCCGGGCGCTGGTGATCCCGACCAGGTCGACCAGGTCGGCGAGCGCCTCGCTGTCGTCGGGTGCGAGCGACGCAAGGGCGTGCGGGGCATCGGACCCACCGCCGGCGTCGTAGCGGCTGTCGACCAGCCGCACCGTGTCGCGGCGGTCGACGTGCCCAAGTCTCATGACCCGCCCCGCACGGCGTCGAGGTGCGCCCGCACCCGGTCCAGCGCCGGGATCCCGCCACGACCGACCACGTCCAGCGGGGTCCGGCCGCCGAAGAGTGGGCCGTCGTTGGGCAGCGTCATCCACCGGTCCGCGTTCTCGTCATCGAGGATCACGTGCAGCGCCCGGTAGATCCCCAGCAGGTACGACGCCCGCGTCAGCCCGTCGACCCCCAAGTCCTCCGGCGGTTCGCGTCGCCACCGCCGCAGCGTGCTCAGGGAGATCCCGCCGAGCAGGTCAGCGGTCTGCGCATCTGTCACCCCCCACGCATCGACCAGGCGCCAGATCGCCGGAAGGGCCGCGGCACTGAGCCGACGACGGGTCGGCGCGTCCCTCAGGTCAAGCTCGCGCAGGGGGGCCGTGTCCAAGGACACCGGCGTGCGCCGATCCGTTCGCCTGTCCACGGTGCCCTCCATCTGAGCGTCTCCTGCACGTCAAATGGTAGGCCGGCCGGCCGACACCGCGCCGGACCCCCCACCGTCGGTGCCTCCTGCGACGATGCGGGGCGTGACCGACCACGCCTTCGAGTTCGACGCGCCCGTGTGGCGCTGGCAGGGCGACGGCGCCAACTGGTACTTCGTCTCGGTCCCGCTCGAGATCGCCGACGACATCGCCGACCTCGCCCCACGTGGCCCCGGGTTCGGCTCCGTCCGCGTGCAGGTGCGCATCGGGTCGTCGGCGTGGGGCACGTCCTTGTTCCCGAGCACGCAGGAAGCCACCTACGTCCTACCCGTGAAGAAGGCGGTCCGCGACCGTGAGCACCTCGACGACGGCGACGTCGTGCACGTCGGACTCACCGTCAGTGTCTGACTCCGCCTGACGTCAGTGCCGGAACCCGCCGGCCTCGTCCTCCGTGAGAGGCGTCGACTGCGGGTGGCGGCGCAGGTGGTCTACGGCCTTGCGGTAGTCGTCCAGCAGCAAGGTCGCCGTGTCCCGCGACAGGTCACGACGAACGAGGATCCGCTGGATCGCCGTCTCGGACCTGTCGGCGGGAAGGGTGTACGCCGGCACCTGCCAGCCGCGCGCCCGAAGGCGGTCAGCGAGGTCGAACAGGGTGAAGCCGTGGTCCTCGCCGGGCTTGAGCACCCATGAGAGCGCCGGGATGCCGCCATGGCCGTCGAAGATGACGTCGAACGGCCCCATCGCCGCGATCTCGCCGGCGAGGAAGTACGCCGTCGCGTAGCTCGCCTCGTGCACCTTGCGGTAGCCCTCACGACCAAGTCGCAAGAACGCGTAGTACTGGGCGATGACCTGGCCGCCGGGCCGCGAGAAGTTGAGGGCGAACGACGGCATGTTCCCGCCGAGATAGTTGACGTCGAAGATCAGCTCCTTGGGCAGGTCCTCCGCCGACCGCCAGACGACCCAGCCCACGCCGAGCGGCGCCAGGCCGAACTTGTGTCCCGACGCGTTGATCGAGCGGACCCGCGGCAGCCGGAAGTCCCACACGAGGTCGGGATCGCAGAAGGGTGCCACGAACCCACCGCTCGCGCCGTCCACGTGGATCGGCACATCCAGTCCCGTCCGCTCCTGGTACGCGTCCAGCGCCGCGGCGACCTCGGCGACCGGCTCGTACTGGCCGGTGAAGGTCACCCCGAGGGTCGGCACCACACCGATCGTGTTCTCGTCGACCCTCGCCATCGCCTCGTCGGCCGACATGATCAGCCGGTCGGCCGCCATCGGGATCTCCCGCAGCTCGACATCCCAGTAGCGGGCGAACTTGTGCCAACACACCTGCACCGGACCTGTGACGAGGTTGGGTCGGTCGGTTGGGCGGCCGGCCTCGCGCTGGCGTGCCCGCCAACGCCACAACATCGCCATCCCCCCGAGCATCGCCGCCTCGCTCGAGCCGGTCGTCGACGTGCCGATGCTGTTCGACTCCGCCGGGGCGTTCCAGAGGTCGGCCAGCATGTGCACGCAGCGCTGCTCGATCTCGGCCGTCTGCGGGTACTCGTCCTTGTCGACCATGTTCTTGTCGATCGACTCGTTCATCAGGTCGTGGATCTCCGGGTCGACCCACGTCTGGCAGAACGTCGCGAGGTTCTGCCGGGAGTTCCCGTCCAGCATCAGCTCGTCGTGGATGACCTGGTAGGCGTGCCGGGGCTCGTGCTCGTGCTCGGGCATCCGGTGCTTGGGCATCGCGATCGAGAGGTCGGCGGCGGCGAACAGGTCGTCGTCGAGCTCGTCACGGACGGTGTCGCGGTCGTGCAGCATGGAGGCGTCCTCGGGGTCGGCGGTCTGACGGGGCCCGTCGCGGCCAGCCTGGCATGCATCCGAGCGGCCCGCCCGCGTCCGCGCGCACGCCCTCCGAACTTCACGCGATCCGAGTGAGCCCGCCCTCTAGCCGTTGTCCTCGGCACGGCCCTCGCGCCAGTAGCCCATGAACGCGACCGCCTTCCGGTCCCACCCGAGCTCTGAGACGAGGTACCGGCGAAGGTTCTTGATGACGGCGGCCTCCCCCGCGAGCCAGGCGTACGAGGTCGCGTCGCGCATGCCGTCGTCGTCGCGGGGCACCTCCCACAGCAGCCCCGCGTCGATGTCGACCTCCTCGAGGAGCGACGGCGAGGCCGCTGCCTGGACGAGACCCGGGGCAACGTCGCGGACGGCGGCGTCCAGGGCCTCACCCCGGACCGCGCCGCGCACGACCACACGCCGGTCGACCCCGGGCGGGCTCGGTAGGACGCCGATGTCCTCGACGTGCGGGACCTCGACGACGACGTGTCCGGTGATGTCGGCCGGCAACGACTCCAGGATGGAGGCGATGGCCGGGACCGCCGTCTCGTCGCCGGCGAGCAGGACCTGGGTCATCCCGACCGGCGGATCGAAGTCGATCCCGCCTGTCTCCCCCTCATACGCGGCATTCGGCGCGTTGATGATGAGCTCATCCCCCGCCCGCGCACGTTCGATCCACGCACCGGCCGGCCCCGTCGCGCCATGCCGGACGACATCGATGTCGAGCTCGCGCTCCCCCGGGCGGACGGCGCGCACGGTGTACGTGCGCATCGGGTTGCGCTGGTCGTTCGGGAGGGCTCGCCAGAGCGGGTACCAGTCGTCCACCATCGGCATCGGGTCGAGCCCGACCTCTGGCAGCGGCAGCATGATCTTGATCCGCTGGTCCCGCCCCGTCGGCCGCACGAGGTCCAGCTGTGGTCCGGTGACGGTGATCCGGGCGAACGTCGGACTCAGGTCAACCACGCCCGTCACGCGGACGTGGTGCAGGAGATATGGCGCGGAGACGGCTTCCGCGGTGGTGCGGAGCCCGGTGATCGTCGACGGCATGCAAGTTAGGGTATCCTAACCTCCAGCCGGTATTCCGACGTCGCGTCGTCCCTAGGCCGGCGCGGCGATCAGCACCGGGATGAGCCGGCCCGCCTTTGCCGCGTACTCCTCGTACGGCGGGTACACGGCGACCGCGCGCTCCCACCACACGTCGCGTTCTTCGCCGGACACCTCGCGAACGACGAAGTCGGCTGGGGCGGGCCCGTCCTGGATCTCGATGTGAGGATCCGCGACCAGGTTCGCGTACCACGCGGGATCCTGTGGGTCGCCACCCTTGCTGGCCACCAGCGCGTACTCCCCGTCGTGCTCGACGCGCATGAGTCCGATCTTGCGAACCTTCCCGCTACGTGCGCCCATCATCGTCACGATCACGATCGGGATGCCGGTGTCGCGAAGCGTGTTCGCGCGGGTCCCGCCGGACTCCTCGTACTCGGCGACCTGCTCGGCCACCCACGGCCATGAGTTCGGCTCGTACTCGCCCACCACCGGCATGCTGCCTCCTTCGACTGCGATGGAGCCTAGCCAGCGCACCCGGGCGGGGGCGATGTTCTCGCCCGTGAAACACCGACGTCCACCGTGCGTAACGACAGCCGCCTACCGTCGTGGCAGTCGATCGGGAGGTGGGAGATGACCATCCAGGCTGCATCGTCGTGGGACGGCGTCGTTGCGTACTACGCGCGATGCTCTGCGTGCCTGTTCGTGTCCGAGCCCTACGGCGACGAGACCGTCGCTTCGGTCCTCGGCGTCGTCCACCGCTGCGACTGAGGTCGTCGGCGGGCGGATATCGTCGCGGCATGCCGATCACGCCGGGACGGCGCCACGAGCCGTTCACCCAGGGGTTCTTCCACGACGAAGGGTTCGACTTCGAGACCCGCAACGTCCTCGGTCGCAGCGTGTACGGCGCGGCCGACCCGGGCGAGGTGCTCGCGGCACTCGCCCTCGTCGCTGATGGCGACCATGACGCCTGGGCGACCGCGTGGCGCAACCTCGGCGGGCGCGTCCTCGCGGGTGCCGACGAGCAGCTGGTGGCCGGCCATCGGGTCAGCGCGTGCGGCTCGTACCTGCGTGCGGCGACGTACCTAGGCCAGGCGACGAACGCGCTCGTCGGAACGGACCACGACGAGGAGCTGCTGTCGGCGTTCCACGACCACCGCCGCGCCTGGGCGTCCTACCTGGCGAACGCGGCGTTTGCCGCCGAGGCCGTGGAGATCCCGTACGAGGGGGCATCGCTGCCGGGATGGATCGTGCGCCCGGCTGGCGACGTGGTCGCCCGGCGGACGCTCGTGCTCACCAACGGCAGCGACGGCTCGATCAGCGACCTGTGGTGCAGTGGCGGCGTAGCCGCACTCGAGCGCGGCTACACGGTCCTGCTCTACGACGGCCCGGGGCAACAGTCGATGCTGTTCGAGCGCAAGACATTCTTCCGACCAGACTGGGAGGCTGTCCTCACGCCGGTCATCGACTTCGCGCTGACGCGCCCCGAGGTGGACGGCTCGCGGATAGGGTTGTACGCGATCAGCCAGGGCGGGTACTGGCTCCCCCGCGCACTCACGGCCGAGCACCGCGCACGGGCTGCGATCGCCGACCCGGGCGTCGTCGACGTCTCGACGTCGTGGACCGGCCATCTGCCGTCGCCGATGCGGCACCTGCTCGCCGAGGGCAAGGGCGAGTCGTTCGACGAGGACATGCGGGTCGGCATGCGCTTCTCCCACGACCTGGCCCGGATGTGGTCCTACCGGGCCGCACCGTACGGCCAGACCAGCCCGTTCGCGACGATGTCGGCCGTCGAGCAGTACTGCCTCGGGGACGCGGCGTCCGCCATCACGACGCCGCTCCTGGTGACCGCTCCGGAAGGTGAGCAGTTCTGGCCCGGCCAGTCACAGTCGCTCGTCAACGCGGTCGCCGGCGCGACGCTCCTGCCGTTCACCGAGGCGGAGGGCGCGAACCTGCACTGCCAGCCGATGGCGCGCGCCTTGACCGACCAGCGGATGCTCGACTGGCTGGACGAGCGCCTGGCCTGACAGCCACCGCTGAGCGCTACGCCGCCAGGAGCCGTGCGTGCTCGTGCGCCGGCACCGGCTCCCCGCCGTCGGGGCCGGTCGGGAAGGTCCCGACCTCCCAGCGGTAGCGGCTCGGATCCTGACAGTCCCGACTGTGCCGCAGGGCCTCGACCAGCGTCCGCGCCGCGCCGTCCGCTGAGTGCTCGTGCCGGTACCAGTTGCCGGCCGAGTCGGTCGGCGGGTGCCAGCCGGCACGCCGCAGCGCCAGCTCGTCCAACGGCCACTGGTCCGCCGGCAGGAAGCTCGCGGACACGGCCTCGCAATACCAACCGTCCGGCTTCCACACGCACTGCGCATACGGCCACGGCGACCACGGCGGGACCCCGTCGTGCTCGACGAACTCCAGGAGGACGAACTGCCCAGGCCGGACGCTGCGAAGCGTCTGCGCGACCTCGGCGGTCAACATGTCCCACATCTGGCACCTCCCTGATCAGGTGCCCACACCGTCGCACGGGGGGCTGACAGCACGTTCAGGCCGCAGCCAGCGCTTCGACCGGCGTGACGCGCGTCGCCAGCCGCGACGGCACGGCCGCGGCGACGAGCGTCAGCGCGGCTGCCGCGACGACGACGACGGCGACCGTGAGCCAGGGGATGGCCGGAAGCACGAGGGTGTAGCCGGCATCGACGTTCGCCCCGACGACGGATCCGAGGGTCGACTGAGCGGCGACCCAGCCGTAGCCGACGCCCAGAAGTACCCCCACGACGACCGCCGTGAGCGCGACGTGCGTCGCCTCCAGCAGCACCATCCGGTTGACCTGCGGGCGGGACAGCCCCAGTGCCCGCAGCAGCCCCAGCTCCCGACGACGCTGGACCACCCCGATCGTCAGCAGGTTGACCAGGCCGACGGCCGCGATCACGGCGGAGACGGCGACAAGCCCCATGAGGACCGCGGACGTGGCGTCCATCCCGGCCACCAGCGCCGGGTCGAGCGTCCCGCCGGAGGCGGAGGCCAGCACGGCCTTGGTGGACTCCGACGCCACGGACAGCATCGTCACGAGCGTCACCCCGATGACGACGCCGATGGTCATCCGGGACGACCGCTCCGGGTACCGCAGCGCGTTCTGCGCCGCCATCCGGGCGGTGACGCCGCCGCCGAGGGCCCGGCCCACGACGCGCAGCGCAGGCGGCATCAGCACGACCGACCCGACCACGATCCCGGTGAAGGACACGACGCCTCCGAGGAACGCGACGACGAGGCCGAGCGGCGACCTCAGCCCGACGACGACGCCCGCCGCGAGGAGCACCCCGCCGATCCCGATGACGACGACCGACACGGCGGTGCGCACCGGGTGCCGCAGATCCGCGCTCGTCCGTTCCGCCGACGCCGACACCGCCTGCAGCGGTGTCACCGTGAGAACTCGACGCGAGCCGATCCACGCCGCGGCCCACGTCGTCAGCGCCACGATGGCGGCCGGCAGCACCACGCTCGGCGAGAGCACCTGGTAGCGAACGCCCGAGACCACGTCCGCAGCCATGCGGTCGCTCAAGAGGGCGACGAGCGCGTACGACAGGGAGATCCCGAGGGCGAGCCCGAGGCCCGCGCCGACGAGGCCGACGGCCAAGCCCCTGTTCGCGACGCGACGCCGCTCGGCCCGCGCCGACGAGCCGATCAGACGGAGCAATGCGATCTGCCGGGTCCGGCCCGCGACGATGGTGGCGAACGTGTTGGCGGTGACGACGGCCGCGACGTAGACCGAGACCCCGAGGATGATCGTGCCGAGGATCGACAGCGTGTACTGGACCGTCGCGTGGCTGCCGATGTCCGGATCGGCCGAGACGACCGCCGAGAGGTAGCCGACGGCTGTGAGGATCAGGACGCCGAACGCAGCGGAGATGCTCGTGACGAGCACCGACGAGCCGATCCCCCGCTCCCGCCATGCCGCCGACGCGGAGGCCCCGCTCGTGCCGTTCATGCGGCCACCTGCTCTGCGGCCAGCATGTGCGCAACGACCTGTTCCGCCGTCTGCCGCGGCTTGTCCGCGGCGATCCGTCCGTCCCCGAGGAACACCACCCGGTCGGCGTGGCTGGCCGCGACGGGGTCGTGCGTGACCATCGCGATCGTCTGCCCGCGCTCGCGCGCCGCGGTCGCCAGCAGGCGCAGCACCTCCCGCCCGCTTCGTGAGTCGAGGTTGCCGGTCGGCTCGTCGGCGAAGACGAGGTCCGGCAGCGTCGCCAGTGCGCGGGCGATCGCCACGCGTTGCTGCTGGCCGCCGGACAGCTGATGTGGGCGATGCCGCAGGCGGTCGCCGAGGCCGAGATCGTCGACGATCTCGTCGATGCGTGCGTTCTCCGCCGCCGTCGGCTGACGCCCGTCCAGCTCGAAGGGCAGCCGGATGTTGTCGAGGGCGTTGAGCGTCGGCACCAGGTTGAAGGCTTGGAACACGAAGCCGATCCGGCGACGCCGCAGCTCGGTGAGGGCGAGGTCGTCCAGTGCCGTGATCTCCGTGTCGCCCAGCCACGCCTGCCCGGAGGTCGGGCTGTCGAGGCCGGCCATGATGTGCATGAGGGTCGACTTGCCTGAGCCGGACGGTCCCATGATCGCGGTCAGCTCGCCCCGGCGGATGCCGATGCTTACGCGGTCGAGCGCCCGAACCGCCCCGTCACCGCTGCCGTAGGTCTTCGTGAGCCCCTCCACGCGGGCCGCGAGGCCGGTCGGACGGTTGTCGATCTCGTGGTCGGCGGTCGGGCCGCTCGTGTCTGTCGTCATGGACCTCGACGCTAGGTGCGACCTGACCCTGCGCGCGTCGGCCGCAGGGTGCGACCTCGTACATCGCAGGGATGACCTCCAGTCGGCCCTACGTGAGCCCATGCTCGTAGGCGAACACGACGAGCTGCACGCGGTCGCGCAGGCCGAGCTTGGCCAGGATGCGGCTGACGTGGGTCTTCACTGTCGCCTCGGACAGGTACTCGTGCGCAGCGATCTCGGCGTTGCTGAGCCCACGCGCGGCGAGCGCGAAGATCTCGCGCTCGCGTTCGGTGAGGTCGCCGAACTCGCGTGGTGCCGGGCGCGTCCGGGCATCGGAGAAGTGCGCGAACAGGTCCCGCGTCGCGGCGGCGGCGATGACGGCGGACCCGGCGTGGACGGTGCGGATCGTCGCAAGGAGCAGCTCAGGGTCGGCGTCCTTCAGCAGGAAGCCGCTGGCGCCTTGACGGATCGCGCGGGCCGCGGCCTCATCGAGGTCGAAGGTCGTGAGCACGACGATGCGCGGCGGCTCCGGGTCGGAGAGGAGCTCGGCGGTTGCGGTGAGTCCGTCGAGGACGGGCATGCGGACGTCCATCAGAACGACGTCGGGACGGGTGGCGCGCACGACCGCGATCCCCTCAAGCCCATTGGCAGCCTCGGCCACGACCTCCAGGTCGGGTTGGGAGTCGACGAGCATGCGGATGCCGGCCCGGAAAAGGGCCTGGTCGTCGACGAGGGCCACGCGGATCGCGGTCACGCGTGCCCTCCGGGTTCCTCGTCAGGATCGGTCAGTTCGGCGACCACGAGGGACGCGGAGACGACGAACTGCCCGTCTCGAGGTCCGGTCGTCAGCGTGCCGCCGACGAGGTGGGCGCGCTCTCGCATCCCGATGATCCCGTGTCCGTCCGCCGCAGGCAGGGCACCGGCGCGTACGGCGTTGCTGACCTCGAGGTCGACGCGGTCCGGGTGCCACGAGATGAGCACGTCGACCGGCCCGCCGGCGCCGTGCCGCATCGCGTTGGTCAGGGCCTCCTGCACGATCCGGTAGACCGCGAGCTGCACGGCGGCGGGCGGCGCGCTGGCCGGCGCCGGGTCGATGTCGACAGTGAGGTCCGCGCCCGCGTCCCGCACCTGGGCGACAAGGACGTCGAGGTCGGCGAGTGTCGGCTGCGGGCCTTCGCTCTCGCGGTGCCGTAGCTGGGTCAGCAGGAGCCGGACGTCGGTCAGTGCGACGCGCGCGGTCGAGGCGATGGTGGTCAGGGCCGCATTCGCAGCGCGCGGGTCGCTCGCCCCGGCGTACCGGCCACCGTCGGCCTGGGCGACGATCACCGCGAGCGAGTGGGCGACGATGTCGTGCATGTCGCGCGCGATCCGCGCGCGGTGCTGCTCCGCGGCGGCCTGGGCCTGCGCGAGCTCCTGGGCAGCACGGTCAGCCTGAGCGCGGCGGGCGGTCCGCACGAGGGCGCCGACCGTCCACGCCAGCAGAAGGGCGAACAGGGTCGCGACGGCGACGACCGTCACGATGCTGGCGGGCGTCCACGGGTCTGACCCCTGGACGTCGAACGGTCCGATGACCAGGTAGCCGGTGACGACGACGGCTCCGGCGATGGCGGACCCCAAGCCCCACCACATCACGCGGCGGGAGCCGTAGGCCGACGTCGCGTAGAGGACGCACAAGATCGCCAGGTCGACGAAGGACGGGATCTGTCCGGTGGTCATCTGCACGACGGCACCGCCCCAGGCGACGGCGAGGGCGAGTCCCGGTGCGAGGCGACGCAGGGCCAAGGCCATGGACAGGAGCACGGTGACGGCGATGGCCGCCGCGACGGACGTGTCGGACTGGTTCCGCAGGACAAGGACGAACGGGAGGGTCACGACGCCGAACAGGACGGCCCCGCCGATGTCCACGGCGCGCTGCAGGGCAGTGAGCGATCGGAGGCGCAGGAGCACGGCCAGCACGCTACGTCAGCGGCCGGCCGCGCACATCAGCCCAGCGATGTATACGACCGGCGGGCTCATGTGCGCCGCGACTATCCCGGAGCGTCGTCCTCGAAGTGCCACAGCCAGGCGCGCAGGATCCGCTCGAGCCGCGCTGCGTCGCTTGGCGGGACCATCGCCAGGAGTCTGGCCTCGTTGCGAAGGTGCGCGGCGATCGCTTCGTCGATCGTCCGCCGGCCTGTCGGCGTCAGGCGCACGACTCGGCCCCGGCCGTCGACGGCGGAGGGACGCCGGCGCACGAGACCGGCCCGCTCGAGCCGGTCGATCCGCTTGGTCATCCCGCCGGTCGTGACCATCGTCGAGGCGGCGAGCTCACCGGGCGTCCGCTCGAACGGGGCGCCGGCGCGACGCAGGGCCGCAAGCACGTCGAAGTCGCCCTCGCCGAGGCCGAACTCCTCGTAGACCGCGACGAGCTCGACCGTCAGGGCCGCCGCGAGCCGGTGGAGGCGGCCGATGACCCCGATCGGGTCGGGGTCCAGGTCAGGCCGCTCGACCGCCCATTCCGCCTGGATGCGCGCGACCCGGTCGGGGGGCAGGGAGACCACGAGTCCACATTATCTTCCTGGACAGCTATATTCATCTTCCATGGAAGCAATCTGGCGCTGGCGTGCCATCACGGCGATCGCCCCGATCGCGTGGGGGTCGACGTACTTCGTCACGCACCAGCTCCTGCCGGCCGACCAGCCGCTGTGGGGAGCCGCGATCCGGGCGCTCCCGGCCGGCGTGCTGCTCGCCCTCCTCGCCCGCCGACTACCCCATGGCTCGTGGTGGTGGAAGTCCGTCGTGCTGGGCACGCTGAATGCGGGCCTGTTCTTCGCGCTCGTGTATGTCGCCGCGCAGCTCCTGCCGACCGGGATCGCCGCGGTCGTGATGGCGGCATCGCCCCTGGTGATGATGGTGCTCGCGGCGCTGCTCGTCGGCCAGGCGCTTCGGCTCCTGTCCGTCGTCGGCGGCCTGCTCGGCCTCGTCGGGGTCGTGGTCATGCTCGTGAGCGGGCCGGTCGCCGTGAACCCGTGGGGCGTGCTCGCATCTGTGGGCGCGATGCTCATGTCGTCCCTCGGATATGTCCTGGCCAGCAGGTGGTCGGGCGAGGTCGACATCCTCGCTTCGACGTCGTGGCAGCTGCTGGGGGGCGGGCTCGTCGTCATCCCGATCGCCGTGGTCGTCGAAGGTGCCCCGCCGGCCCTCACCCCGCAGACCCTGCTCGGCTTCGCCTACCTGACCATCGTGGCGACGGCGATCGCGTTCGTCGCGTGGTTCAGCGGCTTGCGACACCTCGGACCGACGGACGTCGGGCTGATCGGGCTGCTGAATCCCGTTACCGGCGTCCTGCTGGGCACGGTCCTCGCGGCGGAGCGGCTTGACCTGCAGCAGGTCGCGGGGATGGCCGTCCTGCTCGTGGGCGTGGTGATCGGTCAGCGCACCCGGCGGCCGGCACCGATCGACGTCACGCCGGCGGAACGTGCCGAACCATCACCCAGCGGTGCATCGCGATCCTCCGCTCCCGGGTGAACCCGGCCTTCTCGAACATCTCGACGGTCCCGTTGAACAGGAACGACCCAGACGTCTTGCGGCCCTCGACAGTCTCCGGGTAGGCCTCCACGCGCCCTCCCCCGAGGACGGCGATCTGGTCCAACGCGCCACCCAGCGCGCGGTTGGCCACACCGGTGTGCCGACGCGTGCGGTCGACGAAGAAGCACGTGATGCGCCAGTCCGGCAGCGTCCCGAGGCCCTTCGCGTACGCCTTCTTCGACTTGATGTTCGGCAGCTCCGCCGGGGAGCCGTACTGGCACCAGCCGATGCACAGGTCGTCCTCCAGCACGATCGCCGCGTGCGTCCGGCCCTCCCGAACGAGCCGCTCCTTCAGCGCGCGGTTCCCGTCGGCGCTCTGGAAGCGATCCGGCTCGTCGTGGAAGCCGACGCACCAGCACCCGCTCCAGATGCCGTGGTGCCGCTCGATGAGATCGGCGTAGGCCGGCCAGGTCGCCGTATCCAGGGCGGCGACGCTGGGCGTGCTCACGCCGGGAGGTCAGCGTCGGGGGCAGGACTGGCGTCGGGGGTCGTGCGCGTGATCACGATGACCCCGTCGGCGAGCAGCCGGTCGCCGGGGCTGGGCACGGCGACCACGCGTTCGTTCTGCGCGTCCCGGTCTTCGCGCGCTCGCGCGGCGGCCGGGTTGAACACGGCGTCGAGGGCCCCGATGGCCGCGGCGGAGACCGAACCCTCGCCCTGCATCCGGATGAAGACCATCAGCCCCTCCCGTCGTCCGCCTCCACGGTACGCACGACGGGACGCCGACGGAACGGTGAAGGCACCTCGAGCGACGACAACCTCCCGACCCGGTGTTGCATCGTGACCGGTCTTGATATATCGTTACCGTGTTAGTTACGACGGAAGGAGCGCAGTGATGCGTCCCCCCATGAAGTACCCGCCCATCGAGGGCGACGAGATGCCGTTCGGACGGCGTCACCAACACCCCCGCTTCGGCCGTGGCCCCTCGGGCCGAGGCCCGCGCGGCCCCCGTGGCCGCGGTCGCGCCCCGCGCGGAGATGTCCGCGCCGCGATCCTGCTGCTGCTCGACACCGAGCCCATGCACGGCTACCAGCTCATGCAGGCGATCGGTGACCGCACCGGCGGGCGCTGGACCCCAAGCCCCGGCGCGATCTACCCCGCCATCAGCCTGCTCGAGGACGAAGGCCTGGTCACGGCCCGGCCGGACGCCGGACGCAAGGTGATCGAGCTGACCGAGGCCGGCCGGGCCTACCTGGCCGAGAACCGTGATGGTTGGCCCGACCCGTTCGGGTCGGACGACGGTCACGAGGGCTCGCGGCCGGACCTGCGCGGCCTGCTCATGCAGGTGCACGCGGCCACCCGTCAGGTCGGCATGACCGGCTCGGCGGCCCAGGTCGAGAAGGCCGCGGCGATCCTCGCCGATGCGCGTCGGTCGCTGTACCTCCTGCTCGCCGACGGCCCCGCCGACGAGGGCACCGAGGCCTGACCACCCACCGCCGAGGCGCCTGGGGCGGTTGCTAAACAGCGCTTTCTGCGCCGGATAGCGACCATTCAAGGCGCCTCGGCGGCCCGCTAGCGGAGACGGACCGTCGCCTCGCGGACCTCGTCCACCGAGCGAGCGCCGATGAGCTGCATCGTGGTGACGACCTCCTTGGCGAGGATCTCCGTAGCCCGCCGCACGCCGTCCTCACCCCCGGCCATGAGGCCGTACAGATAGGCGCGGCCCACGAGCACTCCGCGCGCGCCGAACGCCACCGCGGCGACGACATCGGCACCACTCATCACCCCACCGTCGACGTACACCTCGACCGTGTCCCCGACGGCCGCCGCGACCGACGGCAGCAGCTCGAGCGGGGCACCGCCCAGGTCGACCTGCCGACCGCCGTGGTTCGACAAGACGATGGCCTCGACGCCGCGGTCGGCGGCCATCCGCGCATCGTCGAGGGACTGGATCCCCTTGAGCATGATCGGACCCGGCCAGCAACCCCGCACCCAGGCGAGGTCGTCCCAGGTCATCGTCGGGTCGAACACCCGCGTCAGCAGGTCCCCGACGGTCCCCCCGGTCGTCGACAGGTTCGCGAACGTCAGAGGCGTCGTCGTGACCGCGTCGAGCCACCACCGCGGGTGCAGCGCCATCTCCGCCATCGTCGAGACGGACAGCTGCGGCGGAATCGTGAGGCCGCCACGGACCTCCCGGCGACGGATGCCGCCGACCGCCGCATCGACCGTGAGGATCAACGTGTCGTAGCCCGCCGCGGACGCGCGCCGCATGAGGTCCTCGGCCAAGCCCCGGTCCCTGTTGACGTACAGCTGGAACCACCGGCGCGTGTCCGGGCTCGCCGCCGCGAGGTCCTCGATGCCGGTCGTCCCGAGCGTCGACAAGGCGTACGGGACCCCGACGTCGGCCGCGACCCGCGCGACAGCCGGCTCCCCCGCGTGGTTCATCATCCGGGTGAAGCCGGTCGGTGCAAGGGCGATCGGCAGCGTGCTGCGGCGGCCGAGCAGGTCGACGCCGGGATCGGGGTCGGAGACGTCGCGCAGGACCCGCGGCGTCAGCTCGACCCGGCTGAACGCCGCCCGGCTGCGGCGCAGGCTCGTCTCCGACATCGCCGCGCCGTCGGTGTAGTCGAACACCACGCGGGGCGCGCGGCGGTGGGCGAGCGCCCGCAGGTCCCAGATGCTCGCGCACCGGTCGAGCCGGCGCTGGCGCATCGTCCGCGACAGGTCGGGCGTGCCGATGAGCGGAAGCACCTCGCTGGGTCGAGGGAACCGTCGACCGCTCATCAGATCTCCGTTCGCCGGACGTGTCGGGGACCGAGTATGCCGAGCAGGCGGCGCGGCACGATAGGCACCGTGAACAGCGCCTTCGATGCGACGGACGTCCCCCTGGAGTGGTCCGCCCTGCCCCCTGCGCAGTGCCCGGACGGACCGGTCTCCACCGGGGTCGCCCGGCTCGCGCGCACAGCGACCGCAGATGTCGGCGTCTGGGAGCACCCTGCCGGCACGTCGACCGACGTCGAGCAGGACGAGGTCTTCGTCGTGCTCTCGGGCGCCGGACGCATCCTGTTCGACGACGGGTCGGCGCTCGAGCTCCGGCCGGGCACCGTCGGCGTGCTGGCGGCGGGCACGCCGACCACCTGGGTCGTGGACGAACCGCTGCGCAAGGTCTGGCTCACGCCGCCCGCTTCGGCGGACGAGGGATGAGCCGAGGCGACCGGCGACAGCAACGTGACCGCGCGGCCTCGCGCGGGCGTGCCGTAGGTTTGCGCCCGTGACCGCGGCTGACATCTACACCGAGCCGGCGGGCGATCCCGACACCCTGGCGAACCTCGGTCCGCTCGGGCCGATGGCCGGCATCTGGACCGGGCGCGGCACCGATCAGCATCCGGAGGACCCGGCGCAGCAGCCGACGGGCTTCGACCCGTACATCGAGCGGTTCGAGCTCCAGCCGATCGACTTCCAGACCAACGGACCCCAGCTGTACTACGGCCTGCGCTACCACACGCGGCTGGTCAAGCCGGGCGAGGTCGCGATGTTCCACGAGCAGGTCGGCTTCTGGCTGTGGGAGCCCGCGACCGGCACGGTCGTGTTCACGCTGGCAATTCCGCGGGGCCAGGTCGCGCTGGCGTCGGGCCGCTGCGCCCCGGACGCGACGGCGTTCGAGGTTCGCGCGGAGCGCGGCAGCACCACGTTCGGCATCTGCAGCGCCCCGTTCCTGGACGTCAACTTCACCACCGTCGACTTCCGCATGACCGTGCGGATCAACGACGACGGCACCTGGTCCTACGACGAGAACGCCCGCCTGAAGCTGCCGGACCGCGACGAGCCGTTCGACCACGTCGACTCGAACACCTTGCACCGCATCTCCGCACCGACGCCGAACCCGCTGGCCCTAGCGGCCGGGCTCCGCTCCGCGGCCCCGCTCGCGGGCACCGGCCTCGGCATCGGCTCGTTGCGCCCCGGTTCGCTGCACCCTGACACCACATCCTGACGACCAGATCACCGCCGCGAAGGAGACACCGATGGACCACCTGCGCCGATCGCTCGCCCCGGTTCCCGACGCCGCCTGGGAGCAGATCGACGACGAGGCGAGCCGCACGCTGCGGCTCACGCTGGCCGCGCGCCGCGTCGTCGACGTCTCCGGCCCGACCGGCTGGCGTACCGACGCCGTCGCCAGCGGACTCGTCTCCGCCGTCGACCCGGCCCCGGCGACGAACGTGAGCGCGGGCGTGCGCCGTCCCGTCCCGCTGCTCGAGCTGGCCGCGGACTTCACCTTGGACCAGGGCGACGTCGACTCCGCCGACCGCGGCAACTCCTCGATCGACACCGAGCCGGTCATCGACGCGTGCCGTCGCATCGCGATCGCCGAGGACACCGTCGTCTTCCACGGAAACGCGGCCACCGGCACGGTCGGCATCGTCGACGCCTCCCCGCACGCAGCGATCGTCGCCAGCACCGACGCGACGCAGGCCCCAGCGCACGTGGCCGCCGCCCTTCAGGTGCTGCGGGACGCCGGTGTCGGCGGACCGTACGCGCTGGTCGTCGGTGACGAGGTCTACACCGCCATCCAGCGGGCCACCGACCACGGCGAGCCCGTCCGCGAGCACCTGACCTCGGTCCTCTACGGCGGCGAGATCATCTGGTCCAGCGCCCTGACCGGAGCCGTCGTGCTGAGCACGCGCGGCGGCGACTACGAGCTGCACCTCGGCCAGGATCTGTCGATCGGCTACCGCGGGGCGACATCGGACTCGGTCGGGCTGTACGTGGAGGAGAGCCTGGCGTTCCGGGTCCACACCCCTGAGGCGGCCGTGCACCTGCAGGTCGGCGCGAGCTCCTAGCCGCAGGACCCGCCCGCCCCGAAGTCCTGCACCCAGTACCGCCCGTACTCACCGCCATCGGCCCGGCCGACGCCGAGATGGGTGAACGAGGCACGGACGAGGTTCGCGTAGTGGCCCGGCGAGTCAACCCAGCCGGCCATCACGGCCGTCACGTCGCTGTAGCCCGCGGCGATGTTCTCGCCCCACGTTCGCCCGTCGTACCCCGCTGACCGAAGGCGGTCGCCCGGCGATCGGCCATCGGCGCTGTCATGGCTGAAGTACCCCGCGTCGGCCATGTCCTCGGCGTGGCCCTGAGCCGCGACGGTCAGCGTCCCGCACAGGGCCAGGGGCGCGACGCCGGCTGCGGCGCGGACGGCGTTCACGCGGTCGAGCATCGCTGTCTGCCAGCTGGGTCGTGTCGTGTCGGTGCCGGTCAAGGACACCGTGACGGTCCGGGCGGCGATGACCCGTCCGCGCTGGCGGACACGAACGACGTACGTGCCCGGGGCATCGAACGCGGCGGATGCCGTGCGTGCGCAGCGGGCAAGACCGACCCGTGCGGCCCGGGCATCGCAGCTGCTCTGGCGGCGCGACGTGCGCCCGTCACCCCAGTCGACCGTGACCGGCCTGCCCGCGGCCAGGTGAGTGACACGGACGACGACCGGGTCGCCCACCGGCACCGGGCCGGCTACGACGACCCGCGCGACGGCCGTCGGTCCCGGTGCCGGGGTCGCCGCCACTGGCGACGGGACAGCGATCGCGCAGGCCGCCGCCAGCGCGGCGACGAGCACGACCGCCGGGAGTCGGCGGGAGTCGGAGCTCACCGGACCTCCCGCTGCCAGTACGAGTAGAGGTCAGCGCGATCGTCCGACGCGCCCGCCCCGTAGCCGTCGCCCACCTCGCCGGTGGACCGGGTGACGACGATGGCGGCAAGTGTCGGCTCCCCGCGCCGGTCGCAGTCCTCCGAGATCAGGACGAGGAGTCGGCCCAGTCGGCGGGGTGGGTACGGCAGCTCCGCCTCCTCGACGAGGTCGCCGTAGGTCATCGTCCCGCGAGCGCGTGCCACATCGACGAGGGCCGCCCGCATCCGTCCGACCGCATCGACGTCGGCGGCGCTGACATGGAACCGACGGGTCGGGGTGGTCACAACCTCTCCCACGACCAGCATCGAGCCCGCGTCGTCGGCCGTGATGCTCACCGGTCCATCCTCGCAGTCGCGCCGCCGGCTACGGCTGGTGCTGGACGACGATCGGCAGCACGGCGGCCGCGCCGGCCTCGCGCAGACGGGCTGCGCCGATCGTCGCCGTCCAGCCGGTGCGCCAGGTGTCGTCGACGAGGAGCACGACCTCGTCGGTCAGGTCGACACCCTCCACCAGCGACAGGCGCGTCGCCTGCAGGACCGCCCGGGCCTTCGCGGACAGGTCGTCGCGACCGGCGGCACCGGCGATCGTCAGGGCATCGACGACCCTCAGCCGGCCAACCTCCGCCACCTGCTCCGCCACGCCCCGTACGCGCTGGGGGTGCCGAGTGCTCGGCACCGGGACGACGACCGTCGGCCGGGCGGCCCACGTCGTCTGCCAACGGCCCAGGACGGCGACGATCGCCTCCACCACCCACGGCGGCGGCGGGCTGTCTGCGGACCCGACCAGCGGCCCGGCCTCCGGCCAGACCGGGTCGTCGGCGAATGCGAGCGCGCGGCCGGGCGCCAGTGCGAGCGACGGGCCGATGCGGCCCTTCCAGGGCAGGTCGGGAGCCCACATCAGCCGTGGGTTCAGCACGTTGTCGACGCCGCGCATGTACGCCGTCGCGGCCGCCACGTGCTCACCGTCGGGCTTGAGCGCCAACGGGTCGGGCACCGCGCCGGTGCAGGCCGAGCACCGGCCGCAGTCGCCGCCCGAGGGGTCGTCGAGGGCCTCGCGCAGGACGCCGTCCAGACAACGGGTCGAGCGCGCGAAGGCGCGCATCAGCGCAGCCTCGTGCGCACGGGCCTGGCTCAACGCCTCGTACCGCTCAGTGTCGTACGCCCACGGTCGGCCGGTCGACCGCCACCCGTCCGTCTCACGAGCGACCGCTCCGTCGACGGCCAGCACCTTCAGCAACAGCTCCAGCCGGGAGTCCCGCACACCCGTGGCCGCCGCGAGGCGCGGCACCGACAACGGCTCCGCTGACTCCCCCAGCGCGGTGAGGACGGCGTCGGCGTCCTGCGGACGGGGGATGCTCGAGCTGGCGAAGTAGCGCCAGATTCCCTCGTCGGCCGGCGTCGGGATGAGGACGACCTGCGCGGTGTCGAGGGCACGTCCGGCACGGCCGACCTGCTGGTAGTAGTCGACCGGCGAGCCCGGCGAACCGACGTGGACGACGAACCCGAGATCGGGCTTGTCGTACCCCATGCCCAACGCCGAGGTCGCGACGACGGCCTTGAGCCGGTTCGCCCGCAGCAGCTCCTCGATCTCTTCGCGCGCGGCGGTCGGCAGCTGGCCGTGGTAGGCGCGCACCTCGTGGCCTCGGCTGGCCAGGAACGCAGCGAGGTCGTTCGTCGAACGGACGGTAGCCGCGTAGACGATCCCCGATCCCGGGAGGACCGGGAGGAACTGGTCGACCCACGCGTACGCCTCGACGAGACCGAGCTGCGGCAACACCGTCAGGTGGAGCGACTCACGGGCCAGCGTGCCGCGAAGCACGAGCGTGTCCGCACCGAGCTGCTCCGCGACGTCACGGGTCACCCGGCTGTTCGCGGTCGCCGTCGTCGCGAGCACCGGTAGGCCGGGTCGGTCGAGCAGGAGCGCGGTGATGCGTCGGTAGTCGGGCCGGAAGTCATGGCCCCAGCTGGAGATGCAGTGAGCCTCGTCGATGACGAGCAGGCCGGTCCGGGCGATCAGCCAGGGCAGCACCTCCGCCGCGAAGCGCGGGTTGGCAAGGCGCTCGGGGCTCGTGAGCAGCACGTCGACCCGATCGTCGGCGAGGTCCGCGCGGATGGCGTCCCACTCGTCGATATTGGAGGAGTTGATCGTCGCGGCGCGCAGACCAGACCGGCCGGCGGCCTCGACCTGGTTGCGCATGAGCGCGAGAAGCGGCGAGACGACCAGGGTCGGCCCGGCACCCGCGTCACGCAGGGCGCGGGCCGCCATCCAGTACACGGCCGACTTGCCCCAGCCCGTCGCCTGGACGACCAGGGCCCGCCGCCCGTCGACGGCCAGGGCCGACGCAGCGGCAAGCTGGTCGGCGCGCGGACGGGCGTCCGGCCCGGCGATCCCGGCGAGGACGCGAGCCGCTGCGGCGTCGAGCTGCTCCGGGGTGGCCCGGATGCTGGTCGTCGCTGCGGTCATGCGCTGAGCCTCGCAGCACGGCCCGACATCCGCCGCCTGGGCCATGGCCTCACTACCGCCGTGACACGCGGGACGGCGCTTGTGCCGCTTGATGGTTGGACGTCCAAATGCTTTGCTACGCTCAGCGCCCAGTGCGCCGCCCGACCAGAGGGGAAGCCGTGGCTGCAGCTCCAGCGAACCTCCGGGTCGGTCCGGCGAATCTGAGCGCGGACGATCTCACCCGACTACGGATGACACTGGGCCGACTCGGCCGGGTTCTACGTCAACAGACCGACGACGACCTCTCGTACGCACTGACGTCCTTGCTGTTCACCATCGGACGCATCCAGCCGGCGACGGCGAGCGAGCTCGCCGAGGCCGAACGCGTCACGCCCCCTTCGGTGAGCCGGTCCCTGAAGCGGCTCGAGGCGCTCAAGCTGATCGAGCGGAGCCCCGATGCGCACGACGGGCGGGTGACCCGCGTGCGCCTCACGCGCGCTGGGCTCAAGGAGCGCGAGTACATCCTCAAGACCCGCGACATCTGGCTGAGCGAGCACCTCAAGCAGCTGACGTCGAAGGAGATCGACCAGATCCTTCGCGCACTGCCAGCACTCGCCCGGCTGTGCGACCCGGCACTGCCGCCGACGACCTCGTACTGAATCTCTGCAACCTGGTTGCGGACCCGCCTCCCGTGCTATCTACTGCACATAGTTAATGACCTGGATTGATGACCTGGGTCGATGACCTGGAGGTGCGGTGTCCGAGGCGAGACGTGTCGTCGTGGTAGGCGCATCTGCCGCCGGCTGCGCCGTCGTCACGGAGCTCGTCCGCTCCGGCGCTGACCTCGACATCTCGGTGGTGTCGGCGGAGCGCGGCCTTCCGTACGACCGGCCTCCGCTGTCCAAGCAGTATCTCCTTGGGCAGTGGACAGCCGAGCGGGTCGCGCTGCGGGTGGACCTGAGCCACGACCGCATCACGCACCACGCAGGCGATCCGGCGGTGCGGCTTGACGTCGATGCCCGTGAGGTCCACCTGGACAGTGGGGCCGTGCTCCCGTTCGACGACGTCGTCATCACGACGGGGTCGCACCCGCGACGGCTGCCAGCCCTCGACCAGGCCGGCGCACTCGTGCTGCGCACACTGAGCGACTCCGCGACCCTCCGCGCAGCCCTCGCGTCCGCCGGCCGGGTGACCATCGTCGGCGGCGGTTTCATCGGGCTCGAGGTCGCCTCCGCCTGCCGCTCCACCGGCATCGACGTCACAATCGTCGAGCCGGACCCCGACGCCCTGGCGCGCCGCGTCGGCCGGGTCGTCGCCGACCGCCTGATCGAGCTCCACGAGAAGTCCGGCGTCGAGTTCGTCTGGGGGTCGCGGCCGCTCGCCGACGAGCCGGTAGATGCTCGTGGCCGCCTTCGGCTGGAGGACGGCCGGGTCGTGCCCGGTGCCCCGATCCTCGTCGCGGTCGGCAGCCAGCCGTCGACGGCCTGGCTCGCGGGCTCCGGCATCGAGGTCGTCGACGGGGTGGACTGCGACGACCATGGACGAGCAGCGGACGGGGTCTGGGCCGCGGGGGACGTCGCCCGCTGGTGGCATCCGCGGTACGCGCGGCCACTACGGCTCGAGCACCGCCAGAACGCGACGGACCAGGGCCGCACGGTCGCGCACAACATCGTCGGCGGCGACGAGGCCTGGGACGCGGTCCCCTTCTTCTGGACCGACCAGGTGAACGCCAAGATCCAGGCGGCCGGCCTCGTCGACCCCGGCCATATCGCCGAGGTCGTCGAGGGGGACGTGGACTCCGGGTCCTTCGTCCTGTCGTTCCACGGCGACGGAACCCCCGCGGCCGTCGTCGGCTGGAACGCCGCCGCCCGGATGGCTCATTACCGTCGCGAGCTCGCGCTCGCCTGCTAGCCCGACATCACCACCGAACAGGGAGTGCGCTCATGAAGATCCACGCCGAGTCCGACGCTTGCATCAGCAGCGGCAGCTGCGTGCTGGAATGCCCCGAGGTCTTCGCGCTCGACCCTGACGAGGGCATCGTGATGCTCCTGACGGACGAGCCGTCGGCCGAGCTGCACGAGGCCGTGCGTAACGCCGCGGCCGCGTGCCCGGCCGGCGTCATCACGATCGACGAGTAGGCCGCACCAGGACCACCGCGCTCACCGCGGCTGCGAGGCAGACGAACGCGCTGAGCAGGAACGCGGCCCGGAAGCCCGCCCACGGCGGGATCTCGTCGCCGGCGACCATGAAGGCGCCGAGCGCGGCGGCGGTCGCCGCACTGCCGATCGACCCGCCGACCGTGCGCAGGAGCAGGTTGAAGCTCATCGCGCTCCCCGTCTCGGACCCGGGAACGGCCGAGATGATGAGCGCCGGCATCGACCCGAACGTCGCTCCGGCGCCGGTCGAGGTGAGGGCCATCGCGAGGATCAATGTCGGGACGCTGATCGGGACCGTCGCCAGCACCAGCGCCCCGGACATCGCGACGAGCCCGCCGAACGCCAGGGCGAACCGCGGGCCGCCGATGGCCCGCGCCCAGACGCGCACCCGGCTGCCCAGCAGGTTCCCGAACGCGATCGGGATCATGATCGCGCCCGCCTGGGTCAGGGAGAGGCCGGCGCCGTAGCCCGTCGAGGTCGGAAGCTGGGCGAGTCGGCTGACGAGGACCGGCGTGCTGTACAGGCACATGCCGATGAGGAGCGCGACCACGTCCGCCGCGAGCACCCGCCGATCGCGCAGGAGCGGGATCCGGACGAGCGGGTCCTCGACCCGGCCCTCCCAGCGCACCCAGGCGTACACGAGCGCCGCGGCCACCGCGACCGGTGCCAGCACCCCGACCGACGTCCACCCCCAGGCGTTCCCGTGGGTGATCGCGAGGAGGAACAACGTGACGCCCGACATGAGGAGTGCCGCACCGAAGACGTCCGGCCGCGTACGAGGCACGGCCGACGCCGTCGGTAGCCAGATGCTGACCGCGATGCCCGAGATCGCGACGACGACCGCCGCGCACCCGAAGGCTGCCGACATCCCCCAGTGGTCCGCGATCGCGGTGCTGAGCGGGTAGCTGATCCCCGCGCCGAGCGCGGTCGTGATCGACAGCATCGCGACGGTCGAGCCCGCCCGCGCGGCCGGCAGGTGCGCACGGGCCGCCGCGATGGACATGGCGACAAGAGCCACCGACAGGCCCTGCAGGCCCCGACCGACGAGGAAGACGGGAAACGACGCGGCTGTCGCGGAGGCGACGCAGCCCCCAGCGACGAGCACGCACACGAGGACCGTGACCGCCTTGCGGTGCCGGCCGTCGGCGAGTCGTCCGAGCACGGGCGTGCACGCCGCGGCCACGAGCAGCGTGATCGTGTACGACCACTGGGCCTGCTCCGGCGAGAGGCCGAAGGTGGTCTGGACGAGCGGGATCAGCGGGGCCCCGAGCGTCACGATGACGGCGGAGACCAGAGCCGCGCCGACGAGGACGGCCGGCAGGACCCGGGGCACGAGCGGCTCGGCGCCGGGCGTGCCGTCGGGTCGACCGGGAATCTCCCCAACCGTTGCCATACCAGCGGCCTTCCCGTCTATTGTTCGTCATGTTAACTACTTGTGCCACGGACGTCGGGGAGTTTTCTGGTGGAGATCGCAGGGACAGCCGCCGTCGTGACCGGCGCGGCATCGGGGCTGGGGGCAGCGACAGCCTCTGCGCTACGCGACCGCGGCGCCACCGTCTTCGGCCTCGACCTCACGACGCCGGACGGTCCCCCGGACGGGATCACGTACCTGAGCACCGACGTGACGCGCGCCGACTCGGTCGCAGCTGCCCTCGCGACGGTCGCCGACCAGCCCCTCCCCCTGCGGATCGTCGTGAGCTGTGCCGGGATCGCTCCGTCGATGCGCGTGGTCGGGCGGTCCGGGCCGCACGACCTCGACCTGTTCGCGAAGGTCGTCGGGATAAACCTCATCGGCACGGCGACGGTGATGGTGCTCGCCGCCGAGCTCATCGCGCGGTCCGAGCCGGACGCGCAGGGCCAGCGCGGCGTCATCGTCAACACGGCATCCATCGCCGCCTTCGACGGGCAGGTCGGGCAGATCGCGTACGCCGCGTCGAAGGGCGGCGTCGTCTCGATGACGCTGCCGGCCGCGCGCGACCTCGCGACGCACGGGATCCGCGTCTGCACCATCGCGCCCGGGATCATCGACTCGCCGATGATGGCGGGCTTCAGCGACGAGGTCCGGGCCAAACTGGCCGCCAACGTCCCGTTCCCGGCGCGGCTTGGCCGACCGGACGAGTACGCCGACCTCGTCGCCGCCATTGTCGGGAACGACTACCTGAACGGTGAGACGATCCGGATGGACGGGGCGTTGCGGATGTCCCCCCGATGATCGCCGTGGGCCCGGGATCCGCCCAAGACCACGCCGTGCTCGACGAGGAGGACCGATGACCGCCGGCACGCTCACGATCGACCAGAAGGTCGCCGGCCTGCTCGCCGGGGACCCACAGCTGCTGGCGGACCCGTTCCCGATCTGGAACGAGGTGCGGGACACCCGGCCCGTGACGTACGTCGCCGGCGCGTACGTCCTCACCCGGCACCGGGACGTCAAGGAACTGCTCGGCGACAACTTCGTCCTGTACAGCCGTCAGCAGAGCCGCCACTCGCGCCGGTACGAGGACGCGCGCGAGCGCTTCAGCGCACCCGCTCGCGCGTCGTTCGACTACGTCATGGACCAGGAGTTCGGCCAGATCGTCCGCATGGACCCGCCGGACCACCCCCGCGTACGGCGGGTTCTGGTGCCCGCGTTCGCCGCACGGAGCCTGAACCGCGAGATGCTGCCGAAGGTGCGCGCTCGCTTGGACGCCAAGCTCGACGGGCTCGCAGCCCAGGGCGGGGTCGTCGACTTCAAGGCCTTCGCCTACACGTTCCCTCTCGAGGTGCTCGGTGACCTGCTCGGCATCCCGCTCGACGACCTGGACCAGGTCCACGAGTGGGCGCACGTCATCGCCGAGAACAAGCTCAACGCCGACTCGGAGGAGGCGGCGATCAGCGCGGACGCCGCCTACCACGGCCTGCTCGACTACGTCGACGGGCTGATCCGCCGGCAGCGCGCGTCCGGACAGCAGACCGGCGTGGTCGCGGCCCTGCTCGAGGCCGAGGCAGGCGGCCAGATCTCGGAGTTCGAGACCCGGCAGATGATCGCCCTGATGATATTCGCCGGGCACGAGACGACCAGCAACCTGCTGGCGATCGGCATCCGCGAGCTGCTGCGGAACCCGGAGCAGTGGGAGCTGTTGGTCGCGGCCCCCGAGGAGCGGGCCCCTGCCGCCGTCGAGGAGCTGCTGCGGTTCGTGACGCCCGCGAACTTCACGCAGTACGTCACGGCGAAGCCGGTCGTCATCGACGACGTCGAGCTGGCGCCGGGCGAGGCGGTCATCGGGGTGTCCGCGTCCGCCAACCGAGACCCCGAGGTCTTCGCGGCGCCCGACACACTGGACATCGGCCGCACCGACGCCCGCCAGCACGTATCGCTCGGGCTCGGCCCGCACTTCTGCCTCGGCGCCGGACTCGCCCGCATGGAGGGCACGATGCTGTTCGAGTCCATGGCCCAGCGCTTCCCCCGGGCGCAGCTCGTCGACGAGCCGATCGAATGGGGCGGGCGCTCGCTGCGCACCCCGCTGTCGCTCCCCCTCGTCCTCGAGCCGTAGGACCGCGGCCCGCGACGTCCGGATGAGCCCCCGGAAGCAGACGGCGGAGGACGCCGAGCGCGCGATCCGCCGGACCGTCGACGACTACGCGTACGCCATCGATCGACGCGACGACCTGCTGTACGCGACGCTGTGGGCGCCCGACGCCACGTTTCGGATCTTCGAGCATGGTCGACTCGTGCTGACCCGGACCCTCGCGGAGACCCTCGGGACACCGGGACGCATGCGGCGGTTCGTCGCCACCATGCATGCGGTCGTGGCGCACCGGTCGAGCGTCGACGATGACCGCGCGACCGCGAGCACGGACTGCCGGGCCAGCCACATCGTGGCCCTCGCCTCCGGCGGCCACGTCTGCTACGAGGTCGGCCTGCGCTACGACGACGTGCTGGTCCCCGGCCCGCAGGCACGATGGGTGTTCGCCTCACGCGACCTGCAGCTGCTGTGGGGGACGGCCGCACCCGCCGTCGTCGAGGGGATCTTCGACCCGGTGGCGACCCCGCGGCTGCTCGACGGGCCCTGGCCGGCCGACCAGGCACCCCGGCCCGCGACGCTCAGCCCGCCACCCGACCGCCGTCGACGTTGATGATCTCGCCGACGACGTAGGTCGACAGGCCGCTGCACAAGAACGCGGCGACGCCGCCGACCTCCTCGGGGTCACCGGCCCGCCCCACCGGGGCCAGCGCCGTAGCGTGGCCGCCGAAGACGCCCTCGGAGCGACGGCTCATCGGCGTGTCGATGACGCCGGGGGCGATCCCGTTGACGCGCACGCCGTAGACGGCGGCCTCCTTCGCCGCGGAACGCACCAGGGCGTGGACGCCGCCCTTGGAGGCCGCGTAGTGCGCGAGCCCGGCGAGCCCGTGCACGGCCGCCTCCGACCCGACGAGCACCACCGAACCGGTCCGGTGCGGCCGCATGGTGCGCAGGGCGGCGCGCAGCACGTGGAAGGCACCGTCGAGGTTGACCGAGATCATGCGATGCCACTGCTCGTCGGTGAGGTCCGCGATCGTGTCGACGGCTTGACCCGCTGCCGTCTGCGACGCGACGAGCGCCTTCGTCGCGGGATCGTCGATCCCCGCCGCGTGAACCACGGCGTCGAGCCGCCCGGCGTGGTCGACGGTGAGCGCGAACGCCTCATCGACGGCCCGGGGGTCCGCGACGTCCACGACGATCGGCAGCGACCCCGGGAGCTCTTCGGCGGTGTCGGCGATGCCAGCGGGGCTGCGGCCCAGGAGCACGAGGCGCGCCCCGTGCCGTGCCAGCACGATCGCCGTGGCACGGCCGATCCCCGATCCAGCACCCGTCACCAGGACGGTCCTACCCTCCAGCAACGCCATATGCCACCTCGAGTGCAGTCGCGATGCGTGCGGTCGCATCGCCTGGGTCCGTCACCGACCAGGCCGTCGGCGACCCGGCACCTCCGCGACCAGGCCACGCCGACTGAGCCACCGCAGGTGCGCGCCTGTCTCCGCGAGAGCCAGCCGGCGGAGGTAGCCGTGGGTCTCGTCCCAGCCCCGGGACCACGTGATCCGGGTCGCGACCTCCCACGTCGTGGCCGCACCCGTCACCGCGGCGACGGCGTCATGGACCTGGACGAGCCGCTCGGCGTGATGGGCGAGCACCCCGACCACCCGCGCCTGGACGCCGCGGAACCGGTACTCGTGCCCGGGAAGCACCTCCGGGTCCCCCGCACGGGTCGGCACCGCGACCATCGATCGCAGGAAGTCGTCGAGCGCGTCGGCGTCGTCGACGCTGTAGCCGCCCACATGCGACGAGATCCGCGGGAGCAGGTGGTCCCCGCCTAGGAGCCGCCCGTCGTCGGGGAGGGCGAAGCACAGGTGTCCCGGGGTGTGGCCAGGTGTCCATACGGCCTCCACCGCACGCCCTCGCAGGAAGCCACGGTCGTGGTCGGCTATCAGGCGGTCCGGCACCATGTCGCATGCCAGACGCATCCGCTCGGCGTCCATCTCGAGGCCGGCGGCACGCTCGGCGTCCGGCACGCCGCAGACCGCGAGCCACTCCACGTTGCAGGACTCCACGAGGGAGCCGTCGGCGTACCCGGCGAGGATCCGCGCGTCCGCATCGTGCATCCCGATCCAGCATCCGGACGCCTCGCGGACGCGGGCCGCCAGCCCCTGGTGGTCGGTGTGCGAGTGGGTCACGAGCACGGCGTGCACGTCAGCGATGTGCCAACCGGCCGTGCAGAGCCCGGCGGTGAGCGCGGCCCAGCCCTCGTCTCCCGGCCAGCCGGGGTCCACGACCACCGGTCCGCTTTCGGTGGCGATGACATAGGTGAGGACGTACCGCAGCGGGCTCCCGGGGATCGGAACCGGAACTGACCAGACGCCGGAGCCGAGGTCCTCGACCGGGGGAAGGTCCCGCGTGGCCCACGCGCTCTTCTGCGCGGTCCCGGTCACCTCGATCGACGGGACCGCCATGTGGTCCACGCGCACGTCGCGCTAGGAGACGAGGACGCGGGCGGGCTCAGCGATGACGTTCAATGGGCTGAACGAGCGCGGCATGTACCCGCGGAAGACGGCCGGATCGGCGTCCGGGGCCCAACGCAGGGACTCGTACCGGTCGAGCAGCTGCTTGACGACCTCGATGAGCTCGCCCCGCGACAACGCGGCGCCGACGCAGTAGCGCGGGCCGACGTTGAACGCCACGTGGTCCTTGACGTTCCTGCGCAACGGGTCGAAGTCGTCGGCCCGGTCGTAGTGCTGGGGGTCACGGTTGGCCGCGGCGTTGACGGGGTGCACGCGGTCGCCCTTGCGGATGGTGACGCCGGCGAGCTCGACGTCCTGCGTCGCGACGCGCACTCGGAACTGCACGGGGGCCAGGAAGCGCAGGGACTCCTCGCCGAAGTCCACGATCTTGGCCTCGTCGCCGCGGATCTGCGCCTGGTACTCCGGGTACTGGAGCAGCAGGTAGATCGTGTTCTTGAGGAAGTGCGAGGTCGTGTCGGTGCCGGCGAAGAACAGCACCCGCGCCTGGGCGAGCACCTCGTCCTCGCCCCACTGGTCGAGGAGGCCGGCGCCCTGGTGGGCGAGGATCGAGATGAGGTCGTCCTGGGGGTTCGCGAACCGCTCGCGGATGACCGGCCGCAGGACCTCGTTCAGCAGGGCCGCGGCATCGCGGGCCTCCACATAGGCCTGGTCGTCCTCGCCAAAAGTCTCGGTCCACCGGAACATCGACCGGTTCCACACCCGGCACTGAGCCATGAGGTCCTCGTCCTGCCAGTCCAGGCCGAGCATGGCGGCGATGACGTCGCTCGGCACGACATCGCAGACCTCGGTCGCGAGGTCGAACTGCGTGCGGTCGCCGAGAGCGTCGTAGCGTCGGGCGACGAGCTCGCCGAGGAAGCTGCTGCGGTAGCCGTTGACCCGCATCGGAGTGAAGTGCTTGAGCAGGAAGTTGTGGACCGAGTGGTGCTCTGCTCCCTGTAGGAGGAGCACGCCCTTCGGGCCGCCGTAGACGTCAGCGGCCCCCTGGAGCTGGAAGTACGGGTGCGCGAACTGTTCCTCGTGGAGCTGCACGTACCGAGCCTCGTCGTAGCCGACCACGAGCCAGGCGTTCATCCCCTCGTCCCACGTGACCGGTCCGCGCGCAGCGCGATCGGCGAAGAACGGGTACGGGTCCTGCTCCTTGACGTCCTTCAGGCTTTCCATGATGACTCTCTCCCGCTCCCCGGTCGCCCGCCACGTTCTCGATTAGTTAGCCAGGCTATTCATATTCTGTCAAGCGTTTCGGGACTATTGGGCGCCGCCGGGACGCACGGGCTTCGTCACCAGCCGACCTGAGACCTGCCCGTCGCGCAGTCGACGATAGGCATCGTTGAGGTCAGCGAAGTCGACCCGTTCCAACGTCGCCGTGATCTCCCCGCGCGCGACATGGTCGAGGACGGCGACGAAGTCCTCCGTGTGCTGCGAGCCGAGCGAGCCGATGAGCGACTTGCGACCAAGGACGAGACCGGTCGCGTCAACCTCGACCGACCCGTTGCCCAGGCCGACGAGCACGACGCGGCCGTTGGCCGAGACGGAGTCCAGTGCCTGCGCGGTCGTGGCTCCGCCGACGAAGTCGACGACCGCCGTCGGCTGGTGCCGCTCGAGCTCGACGATGCTCGTGGCGCACGCCTCCGCGCCGTACTGGACCGCGAGGTCGAACCGTGCCGGGTTGATGTCGACCCCGAACACGCGGGCGCCTCGTAACCGCGCGACCTGCACCGCGCTCAGCCCGAGGCCGCCGAGACCGATCACGACGACACGGTCGTCCGGGCCGACATGCGCCACCCGGGTCACGGCCACGTACGACGTCTTGATCGAGTCGGTCGCAACGGCGGCAGTCTCGAAGTCGACGCCGGCGGGGATCGGGACGAGGGAGCCGACCGGGAGCGCGCACAGCTCGGCGAACCCGCCGTCGATGTGCATGCCGGGTGTGACGGGCGGGTTCGCTCGTCCCCCGGCCGCGACCGCCGTCCCGACGAGGCCGGCGTCCGACGCGCTCCCGACAGCGACGACGACGCCGGCGACCTCGTGCCCGAGGACGATCGGTCGTGTGATCGTGTAGTCGGCACCGTTCCGCGTGGTGAACTGGACGCCCTCCATGACGTGCACGTCGGTGTGACACAGCCCAGCGGCCTCGACGCGCACGAGTGCCCAGCCCTCCCGAACCCCCGGCTCGGGGATCTCGCCGAACGTGAGGACGTCGCTGTCGGGCATCAGTCTCGCCGCGTGCATCGGGGCTCCCAACCTGTATCCGTCACGACGACGCGGGGGTGCGTCGTCGGTCCATCTCCTGCCACGACCGTCACGGGACCAGATCGAGGAGCGCGGTGACATCCTCCTCGACGCACGGCGGCCGCCCCGTCTCGCGCTCACGCACGAGCCGGACGATCGAGTCGTTCAGCTCCGTCGACAGCCCGAGCGGGCGGGCCGCATCGACGATCAGGCCGTTCATGTACGCGATCTCAGTCGCGCGGCCCTTTCGGACGTCCTGGGCCATCGACGGCAGGACGTGCCGGGTGTGCTCGTAGCTGGCGAAGAACGCCGCCCTGAGTCGGTCTCGCTCCGGGGAGGTCCGCGAAGCGCCGTACCAGCCGACCGGGTAGTCCACCCCGCAGTCGATGAGGTCACGCGTGCGCAGCTCGTGGCCGAGGGCGGTCGCGACAGGCACCGACTCGACCGCGATCCCGACGCAGATGTCGACGCACCCTGGCACGCGGACCATGTCGCCGAGACCCAGGTCGGTGATGGTCGACAGGCCGTTCAGCATGGAGTTGAGAATGAGCTTCGTCCACAGCTCGCCCCAGATGTTGTCGGTGATCTCGACCGGAACCGCTGTTCGCAGCACGTCCGCGATGCGCTGGGTCCGGGCCAGCGGCGGCCCCGCGAGATCCCCCAGCACCAGCTTGTCGGCCGGCCGGGTCTGGGTCGCCCGTCCTGGACCGACGAGCGCCCCGTCGAACAGGCACACGCCTCCGATGGTGCGCTCGGCCCCGACTGCCTCGCTGATCGCGATCTCGTTCAGGGAGTTCTGCAGCGAGACGACCGGCGCGTCCCCGATGTGCGGGGCGAGCGCGGCCATCGTGCGGACGGTGTCGAAGGTCTTGACGGCCAGGACCACGAAGGAGGGAGGCGGCCACGATCTGTCCAGCTCGGCAAGGCCCGCCGCCGCCACCGGCGTGCGTACCTCGTCTCCGCGGTAGGACACCACGAGCCCGTCGGACCGCAACGCCTCGACGTGCTCAACCCACTCATCCACGAGCAGGACGCGACCGGGGTTGGCAGCGGCAAGGTGCCCGGCGAGTGCGCAGCCGACGCCCCCGGCGCCGACGATCCAGATGTCCGGCGTGAGCTCCTCCACCGCGACCGACGACGCCCTAGAACAGCAGACGCGGGCGAGTCAGGACAGCGTTGCGGACAGCGGCGTCCCAGTACCCGGGGAAGCCCTGCGCGTCGACGACCTTGGCAAGAGCCGTGTGGACGTCCGGCCGCAGCGGGACACCGTCGCCGATCGCCGCGACCTCGACGGCCCGGCGGCACCGCCACTCGAAGGAGTAGCAACGCAGGTACGTCTCGGCGGCTGTGTCGCCCAGGACGAAGATGCCGTGGTTGGCGAGGAGCGCGATGTCGGCGCTGCCCATGCGGGCGATGGCCGCCTCCGCGAACGTCATCTCGTCCACCGCGCCGTCGAACTCGTCGACGAGCGTGACCTCGGCACTGGTGAGACCACCGGTCTGGTCGATGACGGGGGGGACCTTGTGCGCCGCGGCCCACAGGCCTGACCAGTGCGTGTGGTTGTGCACGGCGTACTTCACGTGCTCGCGCGCGGCGTGCAGCGCGAGGTGCAGCGGTATGCCCGGGGGCACGGGCCAGCTGCCCTCGAGCCGACGGCCGTCCAGGTCGATGCGGATCACGTCGGTCGCCGTGATCTGGTCCCACTGCAGACCCCATGGGTTGCACAGCAGCGTGTGGTCGTCCTGGCGGATCGTGATGTGGCCGGCCATGTGGTCGGAGTACCCGACGGCGAACAGCGCCTGGGCCAGCGCGGCGAGCTCCTGCCGCCCGGACAGCTCCAGCCGGGGGACGTCAGGCAGCTGGCCGAACCCGGCTCCCCGGTCCTCGACGACCGGGCCGTCGGCGAACACTCAGGCCCCCAGCTTCGGCTGCGACGAGTACGTGGCGTCGACGTCGTAGTACTCGAAGTTCTCCACGACCTCCGGCGGGACCGGCCAGTCGTACAGCTCGCTCGCGTTCTGCCAGGTGATCCGCTGCGCCTCGTCCCACGGGATGTCGCCGAGCTGGTACTCCATGATCGCCTGGGTGTCGGGGAACGTGCTGTCGCGGTGCGGATAGTCCGTCTCGGACAAGATCGTGTCGATGCCGACGTGGTGGCGGTTGACGAAGGCGTTCTTCTCCTCCATCGCGCAGAACCGGAAGTTCCGGCGGAGGACATCGGACGGCGACATCGTCTTGTCACTCCACGTCCCGGCGAGCTCCTGGAACTGCTCCTCGTGGCGCAGGCGGTCCAGGAGGCCGGACACCCAGCTGAGCCCGCCCTCCGAGAGCACGATCCGCAGCTGGGGGAAGCGCACGCACACCTGTGAGAAAAGCCAGTCCACGGTCGGCATGACCGCGGTCACGCCGAACAGGACGGCGGTGACATCGACCGGCGCGTCCGGCGACGTCGTCGGGACCGTCCCGGCCGAGCCGGTGTGGAGGTTCACGACGGTGTTCGTCTCGGCGCAGGCCTCGAGGAACGGGTCCCAGTAGCCGTGCCACAGCGAGGGGAGGCCTGCCTTGTCGGGGTACTCCGGGAACGTGACGGCACGGAACCCACGCGCGGCGTTCTTCCGGATCTCCTCCGCCCCACGCACCGGGTCGAGGAGCCACGGGATCTGCTGGGGGATGATGCGACCGGGGAACGATCCCGCCCACGACTCGAGGTGCCAGTCGTTGTACGCCTGGAGCATCGCGAATGCGAAGTCCTTGTCGTCCGGCGTCATCTGCAGGCGAAGGCCGCCGAAGCCGGCCAGGAACGACGGGAAGCACAGCGAGGCGTAGACACCGTCGCGGTCCATGTCCTCCACCCGTGCGCGGATGTCCCAAGCGCCGCGCAGCATCTCGTCGAAGCGGGCCGGCTCGAAGACCTTGTGGTTCAACGGCTTCCCGACGACGGCGTTGAGCCCGATGTTCGGCAGGATGTTGCCGTCGTAGGTCCAGACCTCAGACCCGTCCTCGAGCTCGATGACCCGCGGAGCGCGCTCCTGGTACTTCGCCGGCAGCCGGCCGACGAACGCGTCCGGCGGCTCGACGACGTGGTCGTCGGCGGAGATCACGAGGTACTTGCGGGGACGCCGCTCGGGGACCGGGGCGAACACCGGTGCCTCTCGCACGCCCGTGGTCTTTCCCTCGCCCGCCTTTATCCACTGGTTGCTGGTCGCTTCGAAGGTGGTGGTCGTCATGGATCCTCACAGCCTCGTCTCGGGGAACTCTGCCGGTCGCGCACCGCAGCAGGCCGTCTGAGCGTGAATGAACTCCTAAGCGATGTTAAGTGTCTCCGAAGAAGGGTGTCAACGGAATCAGCCAAGTCGTGACCTGGATCAGGTGCGGAGCGCCGCTGCCCGCTCGGCCGCCGCCCACGTGCTGGTGGCGGCGCGCTCGGCGATCTCCGGAGAGGTCGAGCGCTCCAGCTCGAGCGAGTAGATCTCGACCGAGAGCGGCACGGCGACGCCCGCGTCGCTCAAGGTCCGCAGGAAGTCCTCTACCGGGAACTCGCCCTCCCCCGGGCAGACCCGCAGCGTCACCGTCTCCGTCCGGATGCTCGGCCCCGGCACGAGCGGACCGTCGTTGACCTGGACCATCTTCACGATCGCCGGGTCGATCCCGGCGAGCTGGCTCACGTCCCCACCGTTGCGGAAGAAGTGCCACGTGTCCACGCACAGGCCGCCGTTGGGTCGGCCGGCCGCGACGACGATGTCCCTCGCGGTCGCCAGGTCCGGGATGCTCGTGTACGGCACGAACTCCAGGGCGACGTCCAGCCCGTGGGGTGCGGCTCGGTCGCATAGCTCGCCGAAGGCGTCGGCGACCTCGTCGCCTAGGTCCCGCGAGTCGAAGGTCCCGACCGCCTGCATGACGCTCACCCCGAACTCGTCGGCCATGCGGAACAACGCGGCCTCGGCGACGGGATCGGCGTACACCAGCCCTGGGCGCTCGGGCAGGTTCGCGGGCCCGGTCTCGACCCAGAAGCCGACGATGAACTCCGCCTCGGCGAGCGTCACGCCATAGCGCTCGAGGATCTCCCGGATGGTCGCGTCCGTCCAGCCGATCTCCAGCAGGTGGGTGTACTCGACCGTGGTGAGCCCGATCGACCGGAACCCCGCGACGGCGGCCGCCGACACCCGGTCGGGGAATGCCGCGCGACGGAGGGTGCCGAACGAGGCGATGAGATCGGGGACGTGCGTCATGGCGTCTCCTTGTCGGTGGGGTCGGACGAGTCGGCAAGCATCTGGCGCGCCCGGTCGAGCACAGGTCGGTCGACCATCTGGCCGTCCACGCGCTGCGCGCTCCCGTCAGAGGCGGCGTCGACGACCCTCGTCGCCCACGCCACCTCCCCGTCGGTCGGCCGGAACGCCGCGACGACCGGTGCGAGCTGGCGCGGATGGATGCACAGCTTGCCTCGGAAGCCCAGGGTCCGTGCATAACGTGCGTCGTCGGCGGCCGCGGTCTCGTCGTCCAGGTCGGTCGTGACCCCGTCGACCGGCGCCGCGATCCCGGCCGCACGGCTGGCGCGGACGAGGGTGCTCCGTGCCAGGAGCAACGGCTCGCGCGTGTGGGAGCACCCGATGTCGGTGGAGAAGTCCACCGACCCGAAAGCGATTCGCGCGACTCCGATGGCGGCCGCGATGGCGTCGGCGTCGCGGATCCCGAGCGCAGTCTCGACGAGCGCGACGACCGGGCGGGCGGGTCCGAGCAGTCGCGCGAGCTCCGCGATCACGGCCGGGTCCTCGGACTTGGGCAGCATGACGCCGGCCAGACCCGCGGCACCGGCGATGGCCTCGCAGTCCTCGCGGAACCAGGGGGTCGAGGCGGCGTTGACGCGCACGATGCCCTGCCCGCCGCTGGCGAGCCAGGCACAGACCGCCTCGCGCGCACTGTCCTTCACATCGGGCTCCACGGCATCCTCGAGATCGAGGATGACCTGCTCGGCGCCGCTGTCCGCGGCCCGCGCGAACCGATCGGGCCGGGAACCGGGAACGAACAGGAACGTCCGAGCCTCGCGCAGGTCCCGCACGACTACAGCACCACTCGCACCTCGGCCGGGGCGCGCATCTTCAGACCGCGCTGGGCGGGTACATGGCCGTCCGCCAGACGCAGGTCCGGGAAGCGGTCCAGCACCGCGTTCGTGGCCGTCTCCAGCTCGGACTTCGCCAGCATGGCGCCGAGGCAGAAGTGCCGGCCGTAGCCAAACGCGAAGTGCTCGCCAGCCGCCGAGAAGGCCTTCGAGTGGTCGAGGTCGGTGCGAAGCATGTCGTACGTCTCGGAGTTCTCGAACCGCCGTTCGTCGCGGTTCGCCGACGCCATGATCAGGTTGACCCAGGAGCCCGCCGGGACGACCTGGCCCTCGATCTCGACGTCCTCGGACAGGATGCGCCCGTTCATCTGCGACGGTGGCGTCAGGCGGAGCGTCTCTCCGATCGCGGCGGTGACCAGCGACCGGTCGTCCCGGACGGCCGCGTAGCGGGTCCGGACCGTGAGCAGATGCGTGAACAGGTTAGCGACGGTGTTGTCCGTCGTCTCGGAGCCGGCGACGAGGATCTGCGTGCAGTGCGTTCCGATCTCCTCGTCGTCCAGGCGCTCGCCCTCGACCTCGGCGACCACCAGCGCGGAGATGAGGTCCTCCCCCGGGTTCGCCCGGCGAGCGGCGATGATCGGCGCTAGGTAGGCGCGCAGCTCGTCGTGCGCGTCGAGTCCGCGCTGGTGCACGGCCGGGTCGCGCTTGAGGTTCGACAAGAACGCGATGATCGCGTTGTACCAAGCCCAGAACTTCTTGTGGTCGGACTTCGGTAGGCCCAGGGTGTCCGCGATGACATAGACCGGGAGGTAGTTCGCGAAGTCCGCGACGAGGTCGGCCTGCCTCTCGCCGTCGAGCCGGTCGACGAGCTCGTTCACGTTCTTCTCGACGAGCTGGTCGAGGATGATCCCGACGTTGCTCATGATCGCCGGCATCCACTTGTCCAGGCCCTTGCCCCGGAAGTACGGGCTCACGAGCGCCCGCTTGCGCGAGTGCTCCGTCCCCTCCATCTGGAGCAGGGTCCGGCCGAACACCGGCTCCATCTGCCACTCGTAGTTCTTCGTGGTGAACGCCGGGTGGCGGTACCCCGCACTGACGGCGGCGTGCCGGGTGATGAGGTACGACTGGGTGCTCTCGTCGAAGTGCAGCGGGTCCTCAGCGCGGAGCCGACGGTAGAACGCGTACGGGTCGGCGGCCACCTCGTCGGACAGCAGCTGCGGCAGCTCGGTTGGCATGGCGTTACCTATCCGTCAGGCCGGCGGGGGAAGGGGGATGTCCTGGGGCGGGCTGACGAACCAGCGGTTGGTCAGCCGCCGGGTGAACTTCCAGCTGCCATCCCGCCGCTCGTAGACATCGACGTACGTCGCCGACACCAGGCACGTCCCGGCGCCGTCGTGCTTCTCGCAGATCGCGAACACGTCGGACCGGCCGGTCGCGTGGTCCGCGTCCTGGAACGCGATCGTGTGGTTGGTCGTCCAGTGCCAGGTCCGCGACCACGCCTTCCCGATGACGACCAGCGACTGCCGGATCCCGTCGATCCCGTAGAAGTCACCCCGGCCTCCGGGAATCAGGTACTCGGCCTCGTCGTGCCACAGGGAGAGGAACCGCTCGTCGTTCTTCTGGTCGACGCCCTCGCAATAGCCGGCGACCAGGTCAGCGATCGCTGCCCGGGACTCGAGCTCGTCGAGGCGCTCCTCGGTCGTTCGCGTGCTCATCGCTCACCTTCCGTTGGTCCGGGGATCCCGGAGCTGTCGTCGGCGGCCGTCCTACAGGACGACCTGGATCTCCCGGGGAGCCCGCATCTTCAGGCCCTCGTCCACGGGCACGAACCCGTCCACCAGGCGCATCCGCGGGAACCGGTCCAGCAGGGCGTTGATCATGATCTCGAGCTCGGTCTTGGCCAGCAGGGAGCCGAGGCAGAAGTGCCGACCGAACCCGAAGGCGAAGTGCTCGCCCGTGGCCTGGAAGACCTTCGTGTGGTCGATGTCCGTACGGAACATGTCGAACGTGTCGGCGTTCTCGAACCGGTCCTCGTCCCGGTTGGCCGACGCCATGATCAGCTGGACCCACGTGCCCTCGGGCAGCAGCGTCCCCTGGATCTCGAACGGCTCCGACAGGATGCGCCCGTTCGACTGCGAGGGCGGCGTCACGCGCAGCGTCTCGCCGATCGCGTGGATGACGAGGTCGCGGTCATCGAGCACCGCCTCCCAGTTCGACCGGTCCACGAGCAGGTGCTTGATGAGGTTGCCGACCGTGTTGTCGGTCGTGTCGGAGCCAGCGACGAGCAGGATCGAGACGTTTGCGAGCACCTCCTCGTCGTCCAGCGACTCACCGTCGACCTCTGCCGTGAGCAGCGCCGAGATCAGGTCCTCCCCCGGGTTCTCCCGTCGCGCCACGATGAACGGCCGAAGGTAGGCGCGGAGGTCGGCCGTCGCCTGCAGGCCGTTCTCGTGCACGACCGGGTCCTTCACGTGGTTCCCGTGGAAGCCCATGATCGCCTTGTACCAGGCGTAGAAGGCGTCGAAGTCGTCCTTCGGCAGACCGAGGACGTCAGCCATCGTGTAGACGGACACGTAGTGGCCGAAGGCCTTCATGATGTCGACCTGGGTACCGGGGCGGATGTCGTCGAGGCCGGCGTCGAGGTTGGCGCGGACGAGGCCGTCGAGCAGCGTGGAGATGTTGCGCCGCACCGGCGGGACCCAGTTCTCCAGACCTCGGCCGCGGAAGTAGGGGCTCACAAGGGCTCGCTTGCGCGCGTGCTCGGTGCCCTCGAACTGCAGGACCGTCTTGCCGAGGACCGGCTCGAGCTGCCACTCGTAGTTCTTCGTCGTGAACACCGGGCTGCGGTAGGCGACGGACAGGTCGGCGTGTTTCGTGACGAGGTAGGACCCGGTGCCTTCGTCGAAGTGCAGCGGGTCCTCAGCCCTCAGGCGCTTGTAGAACGCGTACGGGTCAGCCTCGACCTCGGGCGAGATCCAGTTCGGGAATCGTGCGGCCGTCGTCGTTGTCATGCGTCCCGACCTCCATCAGTAGTGAGACCGCTGCGGGACTGAGCCAGTGCCGCAACCTCTCCGTTTCGACGAATCTCGGCGAGGAAGTTGAACTCGCCGGGCTGGTGGTGGATGTTGCTCAAGGAGGCCGCGACCACCGTCGCCGCGGCGAAGGCGTGCCCGATCCCCATCTTCTCCAGCGAGGCGAACACGGCGTACTTCTCCGTGACGATGCCGTCCCGCATGATCGACGCGCACATCTCGGCGATCTCCGTGGACTTCGCCTCGAGGTCGTCGCCGGCGACGACCCAGTCGATCAACCCGTACGCGAGCGCCTGCTCACCGCTCCACGGGGTCGTGGTGAACATGAGGTCCTTGGCCCGCTTGAGGCCCACCGCCGCGATCAGGAGCGAGAGGTCGCCGTCGGCGGCGAACGTCGACCACCTCGGGCAGGCGAAACGGGACGTGTCCGTCCCGATGACGAGGTCGCAGCACAGCGCCAGGAACAGCCCGGTCTCGAGGCAGTCGCCCTGGGCCTCCAGGATCGTGACCTTGCGGCAGTGCAGGAGCCGGGTATAGATGCCGCGCGCGCCCCACCACGTGTCGGCCTGGGCGATGAAGCGCGCGCGCTGACTCGGGACCTTCTTGACCGCGCCGCCCGGAGCGTCGGTGTACATGCTCCACAGCTCGGCCGTGTCCCAGCCGATGGACAGGTGCTCGCCGTCGCCGGAGATCACGACGGCCTTGACGTCGTCATCGTCGTCGATCTGGTCGAGGAACTCGCCGAACCGCGCCGCCATCGCCTGCGTGATCATGTTGCCGCGTTCGGGTCGGTGCAGGCGTATGCGGGCGATGTGCGACTCCGCGTCGATCGTCAGCGTCACGGGTGCGTCGGTCACGATGCCCCCTGACCGGCGCTCCACAGCGCGTTGGCGTAGAGGTCGGCCATGTCGAACTCGCGACCGACCCCGTGACCGTCCAGGACCGCCTGCAGGAGCATCTTCGACATCACGATCCCGTCCAGGGGCATGCGGGTCACCGACTCCGCGAGCCGCTGCGTGGTCGCGGCGAGGTTGGCCCGGTCGACCACCTCGTTGACGAGCCCGGCCTCGTGCGCCCGGGCCGCCGGGAGCACGCTGTCGCGCACCATCCACGACTTCGCGCGGTTCAGTCGCATCGTCAGGGCGGCGAGCACGAAGTTCGCCTCCGGCACGGCCAGGAACGGCGAGCCGAAGGAGGCGTCGGCGCTGGCCACCGTGAGGTCCGTCGCGAGCACGAGCATGCTGCCCGCCCCCGCACATCGGCCGCCGACCTCGGTCATGGTGATCTTCTTCGAGAATGTCAGTGCCTGGTAGATGGCATTCGACGCCGAGAAATCGCGCTCCCAGGTCGTGAGCGTGTCCGCGAGCGCGTGCGGTGCGGCCGGGCCGGCCGGAGGGGCGAAGTCCGGGCCGTCGGCACGCAGGACGATCACCTTCACGTCGTCGTCGTCCGACAGGTCGATGACGACGTCTGCGAGGTGCCGCGCGAAGATCGCGTCGTGGACGCTCAGCGGTGAGTAGTCAGGCGCCGTGACGGTCGCGCAGCCCTCGGAGATGCGGACGTCGATCATGAGGAGGCCCCTGTCGACGTCGCGCGCGGGTCGACCGCGCCCTTGCGCTGCTTGTCCGCGTTGAGCGCGCCGCCCACACCCTTCTCCTTCGCGGTCTTCCAGAAGTCCATCTCGTCGGAGGACGACTGCAGGTGGTGGGAGATGAGCAGGCCGGTGATCGAGGGGACGCTCGTGTCCATCAGCCCCTCCGCGGCGCGGAGCCGGGCTTTGAGGTACAGGAGCTCGCGCGCAGGCCGGGCCGCGATCTCCTCGGCGGTGCGCGCACCGGCCGACGCCAGCTCGTCGAGGGGTGCGCACTCGTCAACGAGACCGAGCTGCTGGGCCTCGATCCCGCTCATCGGCAGCGCCGTGAACCCCGTCCGCCGGGCCGCCTTCATCCCGATGATCCGGTTGATGTGGACGCTCGCGGCCGCGCCCGCCGGCCCCAGGAAGCGGGCCTCCAACGCGCCGATCTTGGTGTCGTCCGCGGCGATGACGATGTCGACCTTGCAGCAGATCATGAAGTACGCGGCGGCTGCGCAGTAGCCGTGGACCTGCGCGATCGTGATCTTCGGCGACCGGGAGATCGCCTGGCTGAACGCGAGCCGTCCCCAGGCCATATCGGCGATGTAGCGGAACCCGACGTTCAGGGTCCGTCGGCGCTCGTGCGGCCGGCGCTGGCCCCACTCCTCGTTGATCTCGTTGCCGCTGCTGAACGACTTCCCGTTGGCGCGGAAGACAATGACGCGCACGTCGGGGTCGACGTTGGCCTCTCCTACGAGGTCGGTGATGCGGTACCTCATGGGCACGCTGAGCGCGTTGTGCTTCTCCGGCCGGTTGAGCGTGATCCACGCGACGCCCGTCTCGCGGTCCACCTCGTACAGGACCTGGGACGGGGCGGCAGCCGTGCTCTCCGGCGTGCCGTAGCGGGTCATGAGCCCGCCTCCGAGAAGGTCTCGACGACGCCCTCGGCGACGAGCCGGTCCACCTCGTCGGGGGCCAGGCCCAGGCCGATGAGCTCGGAGATCGTGTCCTCGCCGAGCTCCGGGGTCCAGTCAGGCACGACCGCCGGGGTGCCACTCATATGGAAGGGATGCCCGACCATCTTGATCGGGCCCCAGGTCCGGTCGACCTGGTCGACGATGTACTCGTTCGCGATGACGTCCGGGTCGACCGCTGCGTCGAGGAAGGTGTTCACCGGCGCCACCGGGACGTCGTTCTCCTGCAGCCGGGCGATCCACTCGTCCCGGCCGCGGCGCAGGAAGGTCTCCTCGAGCATCGGCTCGATCAACGCCCGGTTCTGCTCGCGGATCCGGCTCTTGCTGAAGCGCTCGTCGTCGACGAGGTCCTCGCGGTCGAGCGCCCGGGTGAGGCCACGCCACACCTTCTGGTCGGTGGCCCCGATCACGAGCCACTGCCCGTCGCCGCACTTGAAGGCCCCCGACGTCGAGGTGACCCGCCCGCGGGTGCGCATCACCTCGTCCTGATGGAGCGCGATCGTCACCTCGGCCGGGTGGAGGCCGATGACGGCACCGACCAGTGACGCGTCGACGCGCTGGCCCTCCCCCGTGCGCTCGCGCGCGTAGAGCGCCGTGACGATCGCCATGCCGAGGAAGACCCCGCCGGCGGAGTCCGCGAGCCCGCGGCTGGCCAGGCGCGGGGTCCCGTCCTCAGCGCTGACGAAGTCAGAGAGCCCGGAGACGGCCTGGCCGACCATGTCGTACATCGGCTCCTCGGCCCGCGGGCCGTTGGGGCCGTACCCGGACGCGCCCGCGTAGATGATGCGCGGGTTGACCTCGCGCAGGCGCTCATAGCCGAGCCCGAGGCGGTCCATCACCCCGGGCCGGAAGTTCTCGACCACGACGTCGCAGGTGGCAGCGAGCCGGACCGCGAGGTCCTTGCCCGCGTCCGTCGAGAGGTCGATCGCGACGGAGCGCTTGCCGCGGTTCAGGCTGTGGAAGAACCCGCCGAAGCCGTCGGGAGCGAGGCGGAGCCGGCGGTCCCACTCACCACCGGGGCGCTCGACCTTGATGACCGTCGCCCCGAGGTTGGCGAGCAGCCGCGTGGCGATCGGCCCTTGCATGAATCGGGTGAAGTCCAGCACGCGGATCCCCGCCAGCGCACCTGCGCCGGTCTCCGGGCTCATCGGTGCATCACTCACCGTCCGCGTCCCGGGTGCTCACGAGGACGTCGAGGGCCTCGATTCCGCCGTCGGTGATCCGCAGCGGGTTCACCTCGAGCGTCTCGAGCTTGTCCCCGAGGGACAGCGCCGCATTCGTGATCGCGACGACGACCTCGGCGAGCTTGGGGATGTCGACGGCGACCGACCCCCGGGCACCCTGCAGGAGCGCGGCACCCTTGAGCTCGCTGAGCATCTGCTCGACCTCGCGCGGCGCGATCGGCAGCACGCGCAGGCTGGAGTCGTGCAGGATCTCGACCCAGATCCCGCCGAGCCCTACGGCGACGACCGGCCCGAAGTTCGGGTCCACGGTGACGCCGACGAGAAGCTCGAGACCGGGATCGCGCATCGGCGCGACGAGGACGCCACGGATGACCGCGTCGGGTACGGCGGCCGAGCAGGTCGACACGATGCGGTGGTAGGCGTCACGGACGGCATCCTCGGTCGTGAGGTTCAGCACGACACCGCCCACGTCCGACTTGTGCGCGATCTCACGGGAGCAGACCTTCATCACGACCGGGAATCCGATGGACCGAGCTGCGGCGACCGCCTCCTCGGGGGAGCCGACGAGCTCGGACGGCACGATCGGGACCCCGGCGGAGACGAGCAGGTCACGTCCCTCGTCCTCTGCCCAGACGCCGGCACGCAGGTCGTCCCGGTGCCGGGTCTCGATCGGAGCGACCGGATCGATGCCGGCGAGCCGCTCCCGCTGGTCCACCCAGCGGGCCAGGCTGCCGATCGACCGCAGCGCGAGGTCGGCGCCCGGAAGCAGGTAGAGGTCGTTGTCCGCCAGGAGGCTCTGCGGGTACTCCGCGATGTCCAGGCAGGTGTTGGACGACAGGAAGATCGGCACCGGGGAGGCCTTCACGATCTCCCCGATGATCTGCATCCGGCTCTCGATCCAGGTCGGGTCCTCAGGCCGGGTCGACGGGAGCGGCGTCATCATCGAGTAGACGAAGTCGATCCCCGGATCGTCCATCGCCATCTCCATGAGGTCGTCCTCGGCCTTGGTGGGCCGGGGCCGCTCACGGGCATGACCGAAGCCGGTCGTGTCGAGCGGGTTGAGGACGTGGGCGAACGGCGGGAGCAGCGTCCGAAGCCGGGTCACGGTGTCCCGGTGCCACTCGGGCAGCGCGAGGTTCTCGTTGCTCGCCAGGTCGGCGATGATGTTGCAGCCGCCGCCCGACGAGGTGACCACGCCCATGCGTCGGCCCTTGGGGAAGCTCTTGGTGTAGCCCATGAGGCCGGCAGTAGAGACGAGCTCCTCGACGCTCTCGACACGGACGATCCCGCACTGGCGGAACGCGGCGTCCACGACAGCGTCGTTGGTGGCCATCGCCCCGGTGTGCGCCATGGCCGACCGCGCACCCTCTTCGCTGCGGCCGGCCTTGAACGCCACGACGGGCTTGCCGGCGTCCATCGCGCGCCGGGCGAGGTCCATGAACCGGGCCGGCTCGCGCACGGTCTCGAGGAAGAGCGCGATGGAACGGGTCTCGTCGTCCTCGATGAGGTACTCGAGGACGTCCAGGCTGGTCAGGACCGCGGAGTTGCCGACGGAGGTCCACAGCGTGGTCCCGATCCCGTGCGCCTGGGCGAACTCGTACGTGGCCCGCGCCATCGAGCCGGACTCGAACACGGCGCTGACGGGCCCGCGCAACGGACGCCGGTGCGACGCGACCGCCCAGGGCGAGACGCCGGCGGCGGCGTTGATGAACCCGATGGTGTTGGGACCGAGGATCGTCACGTCGAGCTCAACGGCAGACTGTGCGAGCCGCTCCTGCAGGATCCGGCCCTCGTCGCCCAGCTCGCCGTACCCGGCCGCGAGCACGACCGCACTGTGGACACCGGCGGCGCTCGCGTCCTCAAGGATGCTCTCGACCCGGCTCGGCCCCACCATGATGAAGGCCAGGTCGACGGGCTCCTCGAGCTCGCGAAGAGTGGGGATCGTCTTCTCGCCGAAGAGCGTGTCGTACTTCGGATGCACGAACCGCACATCCGTGATGCCGCCACCGAACTTCATGCTGCCGAGTAGGTTGTTCGCCCAGCTCGACGTCTCCGAGGCGCCGACGATGGCGATGCTCCGGGAGCCGAAGAACGCGCCGAGGCGCGCAGGAGTGGTCAGGCTTCGCCGGTCGGCGATGACTTCATTCACCATCAGAGAGTGCTCCGGTCACGTTGTCAGCCGACGCGCGGCGTTACTTCACTATGTTCAGTATATATCGGTCGCCCGTGCCCGGCCCTACGTCTCCGATCCCGGTGGTCCGACGTGCGAGCTGGCCGCCGGCTCGTCGGTTCCGAGCCCGTCGAGCCGCACGACTGCGTCGTCGGGCTCCGTGGCTGCGCGCTTCTTCTTCGTCCCGCCGCCCTTCGACATGCGCCGCTCGCGGCCGACGGCCAGGGCGACGGCGAGGATCAGCGCGACACCGTTGAACATCGAGGCGACCCAGGTGACGCCGGTCACGAGCTGGAGGCCCTGCACGCCGGTCGCCAGCACGAAGATGGCGATGAGGGTGCCCCACACGTTCATCTTCCCGGGCGACAGCTGGGTCGAGCCCAAGAACACCGCGGCGAACGCCGGGAGCAGCAAGGAGTCGCCGAAGACGACCGACGGGCCGGTGAGCGAGACGAACAGGACGCCGGCGAACGCCGCCGTGGTGCCCGAGACCATCAGCGAGATCCACGACCACATGTCGACGCGGATACCCGTCAGCCGTGCGGCCTCCGGGTTGCCGCCCGTCGCGCGCATGTAGCGGCCCGCGGGGGTCCGCTCGAGCAGCCACCAGAAGACGAGCGCGATGACGATCAGGTAGATGATCACGCTCTGGAACCCGAAGATCGGCGTCTGGGCGATGTCACCGAACAGGCCCGGCGGCACAGGGACGATGTCGCGGTTGTTGGAGATGATCACCACGACGGCGCCGAGGATTGAGGTCATGCCCAGGGTCGCGATGAACGAGTTCACGCGGAGCTTGACGACGATGAAGCCGTTGATGAAGCCGACGAGGGTGCCCAGCAGCGTCGCGATGACGATCGCCTGGACCGGCCCGAACCACCCCTTCGTCTGAAGCAGGTTCGCACTGACGCCGGCGACGGTCGCCATCGCTCCGATCGACAGGTCGAACTGACCCGTGACCATCGGCACGAGCAGCGCGAGGGCGGCGATCGCCGCAATCGCCTGCGTCGAGGCGAGGATGTGAAGGGTCGCCATCGTCGGGAACGTCTCCGGCGCCCAGATGGAGAACACCACGATGAAGACGGCGAGGAGGTACAGGCCGCTGAAGCGGTCGAAGCCGAGGTTGAATCTCATGAGTCGGTGCTCTCCACGTGTGAGGGATCGTTGCTGAGGAGCTCGCGGTTGATCCGGGACTCGTTGACGTCGTCACCGGACAGCTCGGCGGTGACCTTGCCACCGCGCAGGACGAGGACGCGGTCGCACAGTGTCGACAGCTCCTCGAGATCGGTCGAGTTGACGAGCACGATCGCGCCGTTGTTCGCGGCATCGAGAATGACGCGGTGCAGCTGGGCCTTCGCGCCGACGTCCACCCCTTGCGTCGGCTCGTCCAGCAGGAGGACACGGGGAGCCATGCGGAGCCAGCGACCCATGACGATCTTCTGCTGGTTGCCTCCGCTGAAGCTCGCCAGCGGCAGCTGGTAGCCGTCGGGCGGGCTGACCTGGAGCCGGTCGAACCAGGTCTTCGCCTCGTCCCGCTCGGGCCGGCCACGCAGGAAGCCGCCGACCCAGAACGGACGCACGTCGACCATCGTCAGGTTCTCCGTGGCGTCGAGGTGCATGACGCCGCCGTTGATCTTGCGGTCGGGCGGCACGTAGCCCATGCCGGCGGCGATCGCCTTGGCCGGCTTGTACGCCCCCGCCACGGTGGAGTCGATCTGCACCGTTCCCGAGTCGCGCGGGAGGGCACCGAAGATCGATCCGAGTACCGACTCACGGCCCGACCCGGTAAGGCCGTAGATGCCGACGATCTCGCCCGAGGTCGCCTGGAAGGACACCCCCTTGAGGAAGTCACCGCGCAGGTCGGTGACCGTGAAGGTCGTCTCGCCGCGGTGGGCGCTCGACGCCTCCGAGCGGACGCGATGGACAGCCTCGAGCTCGCTGCCCACCAGGCGGTGCACCAAGGTCGCGTGGTCGATCTTGTCGACCGGGCACGACTCCACGAGATGGCCGTCACGCAGCACGCTCACGGTGTCGGCGAGCCGGAAGACCTCGTCGAGATGGTGGCTGACGTAGAGGATGCCGAGCCCGTGGCTGGTGATCCGCCGGATCATGGCGTGGAGGTGCTCGACCTCCTCGGCGGGCAGCGTCGCCGTCGGCTCGTCCAGGACGACAACCGACGCGGCACCGTCCTCCTGGTAGACCGCCCGCGCCACGGCGACGCCGGTGCGCTGAGCCGGAGACAGCCCCGCGACGAGGTGCTTGGGGTCGACGTCCAGGCCGACGAGGTCGAGCGCCGCGCGAGCCCTCGCGAGCTCGGTCTTGGCGCGGATGGTGCCGAACCTCGAGGAGTAGCCCCGGGTGAAGGCGAGGTTGTCCAGGACGGATGATGTCGCGATAAGACCGAGGTCCTGGTGGACGAAGCGGAGGCCGATCTTGTTCGACTTCGCCGGGCTGCCGAACTCCAGCTGCTCCCCGGCGACGAGGCAGACGCCACCGTCGTCGGGGACATGGAACCCCGACAGGATCTTGATCAGCGTCGACTTGCCCGAGCCGTTCTGGCCGAGGAGGGCACGGATCTCCCCCGGCTGGATCTCCAGCCGGAACGGATGGAGGACCGTCCGCAGGCCGAACGTCTTCTGCAGCCCGTCCGTGAGGAGAGCAGGAACCTGCTCACCTCCACCCGCGGAACCGGCGGGCCGGGCAGCCAGGTCGCCGTCAGTCGTGTTCAACAGGTCCGTTCCTTTCCTGGCGTCGGTACGGCCGTCAGCAGGTGCCACGGCGTCAGGTGGATCTACTAACACTTAGCGCAGTTAACAATCCGCGACGATCATCGGTCATTTCCCGCGCCAAGGTCACGCCGCAGCGAAAGGGTTACCATTCCGTTATATTTCGAGGCCCCGCGAGGCGGCCCGACAGGCCTGCGGCGGACACCTCATCACCTCTTTATAGTCCGTGACCAGATCGTTATGGATCCGTCCGGGCCAGATGCTTAGCCATGTATAGGGTCGAGTGGTCCGCGCGTCGTCGCGCATCATCATCAGGAAGGGGCCCGCTCACCATGTGGAGGAAACTCGTCGGTGCGGGAGTCAGCATCACTGCGGCCTCCCTGCTGCTCACCGGCTGCGGCGGCACGGGTGTCGACATCTCCGACGGCGGCGCGATGGACGCGGGAGCGGGAGCGGCCACGACCGACACCGGCGGTGCCGTCGACAGCGGTGGCGGGGGCGAGCAGCCCGTCTTCGCATCCGGTCGGGTGTGCGTGATCCTGCCCAACGACGACCCCGCGGACCGGTGGGCGGCGATCGACACGCCTGCCCTCGAGAGCGCCTTCACCGAGGCCGGGATCGAGTTCGCGATCGAGAGCGCCGATGACGATCCGGCGACGTTCTCCCAGCTCGCGACCGACATGGTCACGAACGGATGCTCCGCGCTCATCATCACGAGCATCGACGCGACGACGTCGCAGGAGGTCATCTCCAACGCCCAGCTGTCCGGCGTGGCCGTGATCGACTACGACCGGCTCAGCGTCGGCGGCCTCGCGGACTACGTGGTGATGACCGATCCGGCGAAGGTCGGGACGGCGCTCGGCGAAGGCATCGGGAAGTGCCTCGGCGATGCCGGTACCGCCAACGGTGACGTCGCACTCCTGAACGCTGGCGACACGACCCTCAGCGACGCGTTCGACGCGGCTGCCACGAAGGCCGGCTACACGCCGACGGCGACCGAGGTGGCCGCGGACGAGGCGGACGGCGTCGCGCCGGCGATCAAGGGCGCCGCGGGCGTCGCGGCCGCGAACGACTCCCTCGCGACCGCCGCGTCCGAGGCCGTCGGTGACGGCGTGCCGGTAGCCGGGCAGGGCACGACGGCGGACGCGCTCCAGCGCGTGCTCCTCGGGACCCAGTGCATGACGGTCTTCTCCCACATCGACGAAGAGGCAGCGGCGGCGGCGCAGCTCGCCGGAGCCGTCGCGGTCGGCGACACGGAGGCCATCGCCACGCTCGCCCCCGGCATCGTCGTCGATCCCGACACGACGGCGGAGCAGCCTGCTGCTCTCGTCGATCCGATCAGCGTGTTCCCCGACACCGTCAAGGACCTCGTCACCGAGGGCCTGGCGACCGCCGACGAGCTGTGCACCACGGCCGAGCTCAAGGCAGCCTGCACGGCCAACGGGATCCAGTAACCACACCACCTGTGCCCCACGGCCACCGGCGGTCGCCCTACAGGGCGACCGCCGGTTCCATGAGCGAGGAGGGACCGTCCCATGCACGGTCACGAGCTGATCGCCCGAACGCTCTCACGGCTCGGGGTCGACACCGTCTTCTCGCTCATGGGCGACGGCAACCTGTTCGTCGTCGACAGCTTCGCCCGCGTGACCGACGGTCAGGTGATCTCGGTCGCGCACGAAGCTGCCGCGGTCATGGCGGCGACCGGCTACGCCCGGACGACGGGCCGGGTCGGCGTGGCGACCGTCACGCACGGCCCTGGGCTCACCAACGCGCTGACACCACTGGTCGAGGCAGTCCGATCGCACTCGCCGATCGTGCTCGTCGCGGCCGACACCGCTGTCGCGGCGTACAACGTCCAGTCCATCGACCAGCGCGAGGTCGTGCTGGTCTCCGGCGCGGGGTTCGAGCAGTTGCGCACTGCCGAGACGGCAGCGGCGGACCTCGCGCGGGCCTTCCGGCGGGCCGTCCTCGAGCGGCGGCCGGTCGTCGTGAACATGCCGGTCGAGCTCCAGTGGAGCGAGGTCGAGGAGGTGCCGGTCGATAGCCCGGCGTCGGCTCCGCATGCCGTGCGGCCGAGCGTCGAGGACCTCGACGATGCGCTCGGACTCATCGTGTCGAGCCGGCGACCCGTCGTGCTCGCGGGCAAGGGGGCGGTGTCGGCGCAGGCACGTGCTGCCGTGCTCGCCCTCGCGCGCCGCATCGGTGCGCCGGTCTGCACGACGCTCCAGGCGCACGGCCTGTTCCGTGGGGAGCCGGAGGCGCTGGGGGTGTGCGGCACGCTCGGGACCGACACGGCCACCACGTTCGTCTCGGAGGCCGACCTCGTCATCGCGATGGGCGCCTCCCTCAACCCCTTCACGACCGCTCAGGGCGACCTGCTGGCAGGCTCGCGCGTGCTGCAGGTCGACCTCCGGCCCGATGCCCTGGGCGAGCACGTGCGGGTGCATTGCGCCGTGGTCGGGGACACGGCTGCGACGGCAACGCTGATCGTCGACCTGCTCGACGCGGCCGAGGCCGGTTCGAGCGGCTACCGCGACCAGGCGATCACCGCCCTCGCCGCGCAAGGTCCGGCGGCGCCTACAGGGACGATGGACATCCACGCGGTCCTGGCGGCGCTGGACGCGCAGTTCCCGGCGGAGCGTGCCGTCGTGCTCGACGCCGGCCGATTCTTCTTCTCCGCAAGCACCGGGATACCCGCTGCCCGGCCGGACCTGTTCGTGCTCACGATGTCGTTCGGCTCGATCGGACTCGGCATGGGGCACGCCCTCGGTGTCGCCGCGGGGTCCCCGGCGACGCCGGTCCTGCTCGTCTGCGGCGACGGCGGCTTCATGATGGGCGGGCTCGCTGAGTTCAACACCGCCGTCCGCTACGGGTTGGACATCACGGTCGTGGTGCTGAACGACGGCTCGTACGGCGCCGAGCACGTCCAGTTCACCGCACGAGGAATGGACCCGGGCCTGTCGCTGTTCGACTGGCCCGACTTCGCCGAGGTCGCTGTTGCCCTCGGTGGGTCCGGGCACGTCGTGCGGACGCTCGGCCAGCTCGAGGACGCACTCCGGCGGCCCGCCGTCATCACCGGACCCCGCCTCCTCGACGTGCACCTGGATCCCTCGGGCATCCCCACGTCCTTCCACTGAGCCCGGTCCGCAGCTGACAGCACATCCCGCACGACCAGACGCAACGCGCTGCTCGGACCGCCCCCCCCCAACGCGAGACGGCGGTGCGGAGCGAGGGACCCGATCGGGATCCGCCCGCCCCGCACCGCCGTCATCGGCGTGCGGTGCGTCAGTGCCTGATTGCTACCACTTCCACAGCTTCTTGTACTGGCTGAGAGCCGCGGTCGGCTCCAGGTACGGCAGCGAGATCGTGTCGGCCGCCGGCGGGATGACCAGCTGGAACGGCTGCGCGCTGTTCTTGCTGATACCCGACGACTTCGTGATCACGCGGAGCAGCGAGTCGAAGCTGGCCATGCCGTAGCCCGTGAAGGAGTTGAACGTCCACGCCGCGACCGCACGCGCCTTGAGCTGCGCGAGGATGTCGTCGTTGCCGCCCTGACCGATCACGGTCACCTTGCCCTGCAGGCCAGCCGCCTTGAGCGCGGGGATGATGCCGCGGGCCCATGCGCCGTTGTCGAACACGAGGTAGGTCATGTTCGGGTTGGAGCGCAGCGTGTTCACCAGCGCCGACGGGATCTGGCCGGCAGCGAACTGGGTCAGCGTCGTCTCCTGGATGGTGGCCGTGCTGGCCGGGCTCAGGCGCTTCAGCTCCGCACGGAAGCCGTCGCGGAAGCCGATGTAGACGTTGTACACGGGCATGCTCTGCATGAGCACGTTGACCGGCTTGCCCTTCGAGTCGGCGACGACCCAGTCAGCCAGCGCCTTGCCGGTGCGGGGGTTCTGGGCGCAGGTGCCGGAACCGGGGAACACCGAGCCGATCTGGTCGACCGGGCAGGTGGAGCCGGCGATGATCGGGATCTTCGCCGCGGCGTAGGCGTCGACGACGGACTTGCTCCAGTTGGCGGGCGACTCACCGGCGAGGATGACGCCGGTCGGCTTCTTCTGGAGGGCGTTCATGAACGCCTGCTGCAGCGTGGCCGGGTTCGCGGTGTTGTAGGCGATCTCGGAGTAGTCCCAGCCACCGGCCTGTGCGGCCTGCTTGACGCCGCCGGCGATCTCCACCGTTGAGGCGTTGCCGTTGTTCAGGAAGATGACGGACTGGCCCTTGGGGGCCGCCGTCTTCAGCGGCACGTTCTGCAGGATGGAGGTCGGTGCCTTCATCGCGGCCCCCGCCAGCTTGGCCGCTTCGGCCGCGGGGTTCGCGGTCGCCGCGTTCGCCGGCGCCATGACGGCGGCGCCGAACAGCGAGAACGCAGCCGCACCGACCGCGACCGCGGTCACGGCCGATCGCTTCGTGTATGTCATTGGTGCTCCTAATCGAGGGCTTGATGGCTACAAGGACCGTTAACAGCGCTAACGACCTGCGGTGATTCTGCGTCACGTGACGACCCTCACGTCGGTCAAACCAGAACGGTTATCATTTCGTTACAAATCTCGCGCCCGGCCGATCAGGAGTGATCGAGTGTTCACGGGCAGAACCCGGACGGATCGCATCTCCGATATCCGCCCCACATACTTAACACGGTGTACTACTTTGTCCTGGTCGACGGACGCAGGACGTCACGACATCGCCGGCGAGAGGAAATCCCATGGCACGCAAGCCGAACATGCGGCTCTACCACACCGGGATCATCGTCGACAGCCTGCAGGAGGCCATGGAGACGTGGAGCGAGGCGCTCGACCTCGCCTGGGCGCCGCCCAAGACCGCCACGACGCCCATGCTGTGCGCCGATGGCGTCCTTGATCGCGAGGTGCGCTTCACCTACTCCCTGCAAGGCCCCCACTTCATCGAGTTGCTGGAGCAGGTGAATGCCGCGCCGTACGTCAACCTGACCGGCGGCCGCCGCGTGCACCACCTCGGCTACCTCACCGACGACCTCGAGACGAGCTCACAAGAGCTCCAGGAGCGAGGCTTCCGCCGCGAGCTGTCCGGGGTGGATCATGACGGCAACATCGCGCGGGCCGCGTTCCACTACAGCCCGGAGTCGCCGGGGATGTGGATCGAGCTCGTGGCCAGCGACACCGCCGGCGAGATCAACAGGTGGGTCGCCGACGCGGCCGAGGCCCAGGGCATCCCGTACCAGTCGCCGTTCGCGTAGGAGGACCCACATGTCGGACCCGAAGCCGTTGCGCGACCTGCACGTCGTGGACTTCTCGACGTACGTCGCCGGTCCGTCGGCAACCATGACCCTCGCCCAGCTCGGAGCCGACGTCGTCCGCGTCGACCCCCCGGGCGGCGCGACGGACACCAAGCGGCTGCCGCTCGGTCCTGACGGCACGAGCCTGTACTGGATCGGCCTGAACAAGGGCAAGCGATCCGTTGCCGTCGACACCCGGACGGAGGAAGGCCGACGGGTCGTCCAGGACCTCATCTGCGCGCCCGGCACTGGCCACGGAATCGTCGTGACGAACTCTGTCGCGCACGACTGGATCGGCTACGAGGCCCTCCGCGCCATCCGGCCGGACGTGATCCACGCGCACATCCTCGGCCGCTCGGACGGCAAGCCCGCGGTTGACTACACGATCAACCCGGAGGTGGGCCTGCCCTGGCTGACCGGGCCGACGAACGCGGCAACGCCCGTGAACCACGTCCTGCCCGCGTGGGACCTGCTGGCCGGACTCCACGTCGCCCTGTCGGTCATGGTGGCCGAGCGGACCCGCCGGGAGACCGGCGAGGGCCAGTCGATCCGGCTGAGCCTGGACTCCGTTGCGACGTCGGTCATGGGCCACCTCGGGTTCGTCGCCGACGTCGCCCTGAACGGCAACGAACGCCTGCGGGACGGCAACCACCTCTTCGGCAGCTTCGGCTGCGACTTCCCGACTGCCGATGGCAAGCGGGTCATGGTCGTCGCTCTGACCTCGCGGCACTGGCGCAGCCTCGTCGAGCTCACCGGGTCGCGTGACGTCGTCGCGGCCTTGGAGAAGGCGCTCGACGTCGACTTCACGCGCGAGCAGATGCGCTACGTGCACCGGGACCTGCTGACCGCTCTCCTTGCGCCGTGGTTCGCTCGGCACAGCCGCGACCAGGTGGCCGAGGCGCTCGACCAGGGCCAGGTCCTGTGGGGGGACTACCGCACGGTCACGGAGATGGTCACCGCCCCCGACGGCCTCATCGCCTCCGGTGACCTCTTCCGCGACATCGAGCAGCCGGGCGTGGGCACCTTCCCCGTCCCGGGCCCCGTCGCCCGAACCAATCAGTGGGACCCGGGGGCCCCGGCCCCCGCCCCGGCGATCGGGCAGGACACCGACGCGGTCCTCGCGGACTGGCTGGGCCTGTCCGCCGACGCGATCTCCACCCTCCGGTCCGGCAACGTCGTCGCCTGACCGCCGGCAGTCCGACCCCACGACAAGGAGCCTTGTGAGCGACGAGCGCGCGTTCCTCACCCTCACTCACCTGAATGACTCGAGCCGCCACGCGGAGTACAACGCGTGGCACCAGCTCGACCACCTGCCCGAGAACCTCCTGCTCCCTGGCGTCTCATGGGGTCAGCGCTGGGTGCGGACGCCCGCCTGCGCCGCCGTGAGCCACACCCCGGACGCATCGCTGGCCTCGGCGCAGTACGCGGTCATGTATGCGTTCCGGTCGCCGGCCGACATCGCGGTCCAGGAGTGGACCGCGCTCAACCGGCGGGCGATCTGGTGGGGCCGCCGACCAGAGCTCGGCTGGACCGCTCGCCGGCCACTTGGCTTCTTCGAGGCGGTGAAGGCGTACGCCGCCCCGAGGATCCTCATCTCCCCCGACGCGGTCCCCCACCGTCCGCACCTCGGCGTGCACCTGACAGTCTCCCGCGTCACCGACCCGGAGTCACCCGCGGCCGAACGGCTCATGCGGGAGTACGACCGGGACCGTGTCCCACGCCTCCTCGACCTCGACGGCGTCGCCGGGGTCCTGACCTACCGGTACGGCGATGATGCCGGTGCCTTCGGGTCGTCCGGCACCGCCGACGGCACCGGTCTGTTGCTCCGGCTGGCGTACCTGGACGCCGACCCGGTCGCCACCGCTGGCACGCTCGCCGACGCCGTGCCCGAGTGGGTCCTGGGGGCCGGCGACGGCGAGGAGGTATTGCTCAGCTCGCCGTTCGCGGCCATCACGCCTTGGCAGTGGGACTGGTTCGAGACGGACGATTGACCGGCACGGTCGACGACCGACGGTCCCGCGCCACGGCGGGTTCTCGCTACCAGGGGTTCTCGCCGCGCAGGATGGCCTCGCTGCCACCGTCGATGAAGATCACCTGACCGCAGACATGCGTGTTCTCGGCCCCACCCAGCCAGACCATGAGGCTCGCCGGGGCCTCCGGCGGCGAGAAGCCGTTGAGGGGCATCGGCGCGGCATTGGTGAGCGCCGCCCTGCCCTCGGCGGTGGCCAGCAGCGGACCTGTGATCCCGGTGGTCGCCACGACGGCCGGAGCAACCGCGTTCACGGCGATGCCCGCGCCGGCCCAGTCGGGGGTAGGTGCGATCCGCCGCACCCACCGGGCGAAGGCCTTCTTGGTGGACGCATAGATGATGCCCCCCGAGCCCGTGTCCACGAGCTCCTGCGCGCGTCGCAGAGCGCCCGCCTCCTCGTCGGCCAGCATGAGGTCGACGAGCAGCTCGTCGTCCGGGTAGAGGACGGCGCGCGAGGCGACCCCGACTGCTCGCGGCGACTTCGACCTGGCCAGCAGCGGTCGCAGGTCGGCGATCGTCGACACCATCCCGAAGTAGTTGACGGCCACGGTCGCGGCGACGGGCGCGGCAGTCCCCGCGATCGCGAAGACGGCATCGACCCGGCCGCCGGTCAGACGCGCGACCTCATCGGCGAGGCGAGCGCGGTCCGCGGGGATCGTGAGGTCGACCTCGACCTCCGCGTCCCTCACGTCGATTCCGATCACCTGCTCGCCACGGCGCTCTAGCAGGTCGCGCGTGGCCTTGCCGATCCCCGAGGCGGATCCGGTCACCACGTTGATCCGGGTCACGAGCTCTCCTCACGATCGGGGGTGCGGTGCCGGTCCATGTCGCCGACCAGCCGCCGGGTGATGCGACGTGTGCGGAACCGCCACGTCCCGTCGACCTTCACGAACACGTCGTCGTAGTAGTTCGACGTGATGATCTCCGGCGCCGTGCCGGGCTCGATCTGATGGAGCACCGTGATGTAGCTGTGCGCGCTCGCCGTCGTGCCGTCGTCGCCGACCTCGACGTCGATGTTCGTGACGAGATGCTGCGTGCGCGGGCTGCCGTCATACAGGACGACCTTCGTCCGGAACCACTCCAGCACGGCGTCGTAGCCGACCTGTCCGAACCACTCGGCGTCGCGGAACAGCTCGGCGACCTCGGCGAACCGGGCAGAGTCGATCAGGCGCGCGTACTCCGTCATCAGGCGGGTGATGGCGCGGACGTCGTCGTACGTGGAGCTCATCCGGAACCGGCCGCCTACGTCGGGTTCGGGGCAGCGGCGGCCCCGCTGCCGGAGTTGGGCATCAGCGTGAGCGACAGCCCGCCGTCGACGACGAGGTCGACGCCGGTGATCTGCGACGACGCCGGGCCTGCGAGGAACAAGATCGCCGCCGCGACCTCTTCGGCCCGGCCGAGCTTTCGAAGGGGGATCATCGACTCGCGCCGCTCGCGGTTCGCCCGCTGCTCGGCAGTGTCGCCACCGAAGGCGTTGTACGTCAACCCGGTCACCGTCGGGCCCGGCGAGACGGTGTTCGCCCGGATGCCGTCAGGACCCCACTCCAGCGCCATCTGCTTGATGAGCATCATCACCGCAGCCTTTGCCGCGCTGTACGAGCCCATGGGCGGTGTGGCGTGCGTTCCCGATACCGATGCCGTAGCCACGATCGACCCTCGGGACGCCTTAAGCAGCGGGTGCATCGCCTTGCCGAGGAGCCAGGTGACTCGGGCATCGACGTTCATCACCAGCTCGTAGTCGTCGATGGTGAGCTCGGTGAGCAGCCCGGCCCGGGCCAGACCGGCGTTGCTGATCAACGCGTCGAGGCCGCCTAGGGTCTCCGCGGCCCGAGCGGCCAAGGACGCGGGGACGTCAGGGTCGCTCAGGTCCGCGACCGCGACGCTGGCTGATCCTCCGAGGCCGGCGACCTCCGAGGCGACAGCATCCAGTCCCGCGGCGTTCTGATCGACCAGGAGGAGCTGGGCGGGATCCGCCGGTGTCGCTTGGCTCGCGGCGCCGAGCGCGACGGCCCGGCCGATGCCGCTGCCGGCGCCGGTGATGAGCATCTTCATTCGGACTCCTTGCTAGGCGGGAGGCGGCAGGGGTATGTCCAGCGGAGGGCTCACGAACCAGCGCTGGGTCGTGCGGCTGGCGAACCTCCAGGTCCCCTCGCGCCGCTCGTAGACGTCGAAGTAGGTCGACCCGACCCAGCACACGCCGCTGCCGTCGAGCTTCTCCTGGAAGGCGAACACGTCTACGCGCCCGGTCGCCTGGTCCGGACCGGCGAATGTGATCACGCGGTTCGCCGTCCAGTGGAAGGTCCGGGACCAGAACGCGAAGATCACGTCGTACGCCTCGCGGATCCGGTCGATCCCGAGGTAGTCGTCTCGCGCGGGGATGCGGTACTCGGCGTCGGCGTGCCACAGGGCCATGAACGTGTCGGCGTTCTGCTTGCCCATGAGCCCGACGCAGTACCCGGCGACGAGCTCTTCGATCGCGATCCGTGACTCGACTTCGTCTATGCGCTGCTCGAGCGCCGCGTCATCCACTAGGAGGGCGGCGGGAGGGGGATGTCCTGCGCGGGCGTCACGAACCAGCGGTTGATCGCGCGCGTGGCGAACCTCCACTCGCCGTTCCGCCGTTCGTACGCGTCGACGTACGTGCCACCGACGAGGCACGTGCCCCGTCCGTCGTGGTGCTCGCAGACCGCGAAGACGTCCGAGCGCCCCGTCGCGTGATCGGCGTCCTGGAACGTCGCCGTGTGGTTCGAGGTCCAGTGCCAGGTCCGGGCCCAAGCCTTCGCGACGCCGTCCTGCGACGCGCGTAGGCGCTCGGTCCCCTGGAAGGTACCCCGCCCGCCGTCGATCGACAGCTCGGAGTCGTCATGCCACAGGCCCATGAAACGGTCCATGTCACGATGGTCCACGCCCTCGCAGTACCCGGCGACAAGGGCAGCGATGGCTGCTCTTGACTCGATCTCGTCGAGCCGCTCCCCAATCGAACGGTCACTCATCGTCACTCCACCCCATCCGTGACCGCGCAGCACGGCCATCCGACGCGCATCAGATCAATAACTACGTAAACTAAACGGCGGCATTGGCGCGCGCAAGCATTTCGGCGCAACTGGAGGTAGCTCGGTGGCCGTACACGTGACCGGTACCGCTCAGCAGTCGGCTTGGTCGGCCGGCACCCTCCCACCGATCGAGGAGGTGCGAGCCGGCACCTGGTCCGTTCCCGTCCCCATCCCCGAGAACCCGCTGCGCTACACGCTGACCTACGTGCTGGAGAGCGGCAGCCGGCTCGTGGTGGTCGATCCCGGATGGGACTCCGATGCGGGTTGGCGCGCGTTGTGCGACGGCCTCACGTCGCTCGGGGCCGCGGTCGCCGACGTGAGCGGCGTCGTGGTCACGCACGCGCACGCCGACCACCTCGGGCTGGCGGGCCGCATCCGCGACCGGTCCGACGCCTGGGTCGCGATGCACCCGGCCGAGACCGCCATCATCCCGTCGCGGTTCTGGGACCCGGCGAGCGGCGAGGCCGACGACGTGGAGTGGCTCGGGGCCGCCGGCGTTCCCGCCGCGGAGCTGGGGCCGTTGCGGCTCACCGTCGGCGGGATGGCGCACTTCCTCACGCTCGTCACGCCCGACCTGCTGCTGGAGGACGGAGACCTCGTCCCTCTGCCCGGTCGTACGGTCCGGGCGATCTGGACGCCGGGGCACACACCCGGCCACCTGTGCTTCCACGACGAGGTCGACGACCTGCTCCTGACGGGCGACCACGTCCTCCCGCGCATCAGCCCCAACATCGGCGCCGAGCACTACGACGACGCACCGCCGCTGGCCCAGTACCTCGACTCGCTCACGGCGCTGGCCGCTTTCGACACCGCCGAGGCGCTCCCGGCCCACGAGTACCGGTTCCGTGGGCTCGCCGACCGGGTCCGGATCCTGCTACGCCACCACGAGGACCGGTGCGCCGAGATCACAAGGATCCTGGACGCACGCGGGCCCTCGACGGCATGGCAGGTGGCCACGCACCTCACCTGGTCACGGACGTGGCCCGAAGTGTCCGGCCTGATGCGGCGGGCCGCCGTCGCCGAGGCGAGCGCGCACCTGCAGTACCTGACGGACTCCGGAGCGGTCCACCAGGTACAGCAGGTGCCGAGGACCTACGCGAATGCTCCCGAGCGGTTCATCAGCACGTCGAACTCCTCGAACCCGAACCCGGCGGGGCCGGCGAGCTGATCCTTCGCTGCCGTCAGCGTCTCGAGCGTCCAGGCGGCGGTCCCCTTGATCTCGGTCAGGGGGGCCCACACCTCCAGGCGCGTGATCGTGGCGCCGTGCACGACGAGCACCTGGCCGGTGATGTCGGCCGCGGCCGGACCGGCGAGGAAGGTCGCACACGTGGCGATCGCGAGGGGGTCCCAGTCATCGACGCCGTCGACCGCCTCGTCCATGTCCGGCACGACGCCCATCGTCATCGCCGTGCGTGCACGCGGGCAGATCGCGTTGGCGGTGACGCCGAACTGGGCGAGCTCCCGCGCCGCGACGAGCGTCATCCCGACGATGCCGGCCTTCGCGGCCGAGTAGTTGACCTGACCGAAATGGCCGTAGAGGCCGGCTTCGGACGAGGTCGTCACCACGCGCGCCTCCACGGGCTCGCCGGTAGCGCGGAAGCGCTCACGCCAGTGGACCGCCGCGAAGTGCAGTGGCGCGAAGTGGCCCTTGAGGTGGACCTTGATGACGGCGTCCCACTCGGGCTCGGACATGTTGACGAGCGTCCGGTCGCGCAGGTTGCCGGCGTTGCAGACGAGGATGTCGAGGTGTCCGGAGACCGCGACCGCCTGGGCCACGAGCCGCTCGGCCCCGGCCCAGTCGCTGATGTCGTCGTGGTTGACCTCGGCCGTGCCGCCAGCGGCCTCGATCTCGGCCACCGCGGACTCCGCGGTCTCCTCCTGGTCGGGCGCCGCGACGAGGTCGTTGATGACCACGTGTGCACCTTGCGCGGCGAGCGCGATGGCCTCAGATCGTCCGATGCCACGGGCAGCGCCCGTGACGATCGCAACCTTTCCTGCAAGCGTTCTGGTCATGCGAGCTCCTTGAGTCGAGTGGGTCGTAGGTCGTGCGGGATCGGTCGGGGGCGACGTGCTCAGAACGACCGCGGCAGGCCGTGCGACTCCGCGATCATGTTCTTGGCCATCTCGGTCGTGATCGGGGCGATCCGGTAGAGCCGGCTGTCGCGCCAGTACCGCTGCATGTCGGTCTCCATCGCATACCCCATGCCGCCCAGGAGCTGGATGCCGATGTCGGCAGCCTGGCTCGCGTACTCGGCCGACACGGAGTGCGCCAGCGTCGCCTCGACACCGTTGGGTCGGCCCAGGGTCTCCAGCCACGCGGCACGGAAGGTGAGCAGCTCGGACTGGGCCCGCCACGCGGTGATGTCGGCGATCTTGTGCTGCAGCGCCTGGAACTGGCCGATGGGCTTGCCGAACGCCTCGCGCTCCTTGAGGTACGCGACAGCGTCCTCGAGCACGCCGTCGAGGACACCGAGGGACGAGGAGGCGGTGATGATGCGCTCGTTGTTGAGGGTGTACAGCAGCTGACGGAACCCCTTGCCGGGCTCGCCGATGAGGAGGTCGTCCGGCACGAACACGTCGTCGAGGAAGACCTCGCACGAGGCGAGGGCCCGGATTCCGAGCTTCGGGATCTTCCGGATGGTGACCCCCTCCGCGCTGGTCGGCACGAGCACCGTCGTGGTGTTCGACCGCGACTGGGGGTCCTCGGCGTTTCGCGCGAGAACGAGGAGGTAGTCCGCCGCGGCCGCGCCCGAGGACCACACCTTCTGGCCCGTCAGGCGGAAGCCGCCGTCGACCTTCGTGATGCGCGTCCTCATGCCGCCCAGCAGGTCGGTCCCGCCCGAGGGCTCGGTTATCGCGATCGAGAAGCGGACCTCGCCCCGGGTCAGCGCGGGCAGGAAGCGCTCCTTCTGCTCGGTCGTCCCGAACAGGCCCAGCGTCTTGGCGCCGGCGAAGGACGACACCCCCCAGACGCCCGAGAGGCCGGCCAGGTTGCGGGTGAGCTCGCGGGACAAGATGATCTGCGTGATCGCGTCTCCCCCTTGGCCCCCGTACTCCTCGCTGATCCCGATGCCGTGGAACCCCGCGTCGGCCATGTCACGCCAGAGCTGGACGGGGTACTGCTCCTCGTCCTTCTCCAGTTCGCGAGCCACCTCCTTCGGGTAGTGCTTGTCCACCCATGCGCGCACGCTGTCCCGGAAGTCCGACTGCTCCTCGGTCAGGTCAAAATCCACTCGGGTCTCCTCATAGGGCGTACGGCTCGGGTACGTGTGGCGGGTCGGGGCGGAGCACTCGCGAACAGCCGGGTCCGATTTCTCGAACTCGATTGACCGCCCCGGTGGAACACGTTATACATGGCTAACTAACTCGGCAAGCCAAACGCGGCCATGGCTTCCGCATGACGCCGGTCGCTCCCTTCGTACGTCGCAGAGGTGGGAACGCACGTTGATCGACATGGATGACGCCACCGCACGAGCGGACTACTACCGAGCGCACGGGCTGTGGACCGACGAACGCCTCGGCTGGATGGTCGCCGACATCGCCGCGCACACCCCGGACCGCGAGTTCATCGTCCTCGGCGACGAGCGCTTCACCTACGGGGAGTTCTCCCGCTGGTGCGAGGCCGTCGGACGCGCGTGGGTGGAGGCCGGCATCCGCCCGGGTGACCGTGTCCTCATCCAGCTGCCCAACCAGGTCGAGGCCCTCGTCGCCCAGGCCGCCGCCTTCCGCATCGGCGCCGTGAACGTCCCGGTCGTGCCGATCTACCGCGAGCACGAGCTCGCCTACATCGTCGGGGACTGCAAGCCGGCCGCCGTCATCGCCGTGAAGGAGAACCGGGACCGGGTCCCGACCACCGAGTTCGACGCGCTGCTGGCCACGGCCGGCCTCGCCCCCCTGCGCTACTGCGTCGGTGACGACGCCCCGGAGGGCTGGACGTCGTTCCCGGGCCGCCCGGGCGCGGACGACCCCGCTCCGGACCCCTCCGACCTGCCCGACCCGCTGCCTGCCGACGAGTGCGCGATCATGCTGTACACGTCCGGAACCACTTCGGCGCCGAAGGGCGTCCGGCTCAGCTCGCGGGCGTTCGTCTCCAACGCACGTGCGCTGCGGACCGCGCTGGGCTTCGGGTCCGAGACCGTGTTCTTCGTCTGCTCGCCGCTGTCCCACCTCGCCGGCTTCGTGTCGGGCGTGCTGTGGCCCAGCTCGGTCGGCTCCAAGGTCGTGATCATGCCGAAGTGGAACGGTGAGGAGGCGGCCGCCGTCATCGAGCGCGAGAAGGTCACCTTCACGACCGCCGCGGCCGTGTTCCTCCACGACCTCGTCGGCGTGTACCGCGAGGGCCGCTTCACCGACCACCGCATCACCTACTTCATGAGCGGTGGCGCCGCGACGCCGCCGGCCCTGATCCGTGAGGCGAACGAGCTGGGCGTCATGGCCTGGCGTGGCTACGGCATGACCGAGACCGGGGGTGGGGTCTGCTGGGGCAGCCCGCACGAGTCGATCGAGGTCAAGGCGGAGTCCGACGGGCGGGTGATCCCCGGCACCGAGATCCAGGCCGTCGACCCCGATCGCAACCCACTGCCGCCCGGCGGCGAGGGCGAGATCCGGGTGCGCAGCCCGCAGTCGATGATGGGCTACACCGTCGAGGAGCTGACCACGGCGCAGCTGGACGAGGCGGGCTGGACCTACACCGGCGACGTCGGAACCGTCAGCGCGACGGGGATCGTCCGCATCACCGGACGCATCAAGGACATCATCAACCGCGCCGGCGAGAAGTTCTCCACTCGGGACATCGAGGAGCTGATCTTGTCGCACCCCTCGATTGCCAGCGTCGCCGTCGTCGGCCTGCCCGACCCGCGGCTCGGCGAGACCGTCGGCGCCTTCATCACGCTCGCTCCCGGGGCGGAGTGGGACGGCGGGACGGCCGTCGTGGAGTACCTCAAGGACCGACGCCTGACTCTCCAGAAGATCCCGACGTCGTGGACCGTCCTCGACACGCTTCCGTTCACCGCGTCCGGCAAGGTGCAAAAGCACGTGCTCGTCGACCTGTCCCGCGGCTAGGTCGCAGCTCCCTCCGCTCGCCCACTCACGATTGGTGCCCGTATGCCCAGCCCGTCCCGCACGCCCGTGATCGTCGGCATCGGCTTGTCCGATGCGCCGAAGGCTCCCCACCTGGATGTCCGCAGCCATCAGGCGCAGGCGCTCCACCGGGCGTTGGAGGACAGCGGGCTGGAGAAGCGTGAGATCGACGGGTTCGGCAGCGCCGAGGCCTTCATCCCCGGCGTGCCCGCCTCGGAGCTGCCGGAGACGATCGAGTACCTCGGCCTGAACCCGCGGTGGATCGACGGCACGTACACCGGCGGGTCGGCGTACGAGTTCCAGCTCCTGCATGCAGAGCGAGCCATCCGCGACGGCTCGGCGGACGTCATCGCGCTCACCTACGGCAGCGACCTTCTGACCCGGATGGGCCGCAGCCTGGGGACCGGCTACAGCCGCCAGCCGGTGTCCGCGTCGCAGTACGAGGAGCCGTACGGCAAGACGACGGTCTCCTCCTACGCCATGGCCGCCAAGCGGCACATGCACCAGTACGGGACGACGTCGGAGCAGCTCGCCGAGATCGCCGTGAGCACGCGCGAGTACGCCCGGCACAACCCGAACGCCATCTACCGGGACCCGATCACGGTGAACGACGTCCTCAGCTCGCGCATGATCGCCGATCCGTTGCACCTGCTCGACTGCTGCGCGATCACGGACGGCGGTGGCGCCGTCATCGTCACGACCGAGGAGCGCGCGCGCGACCTGAAGAAGATCCCAGTGAGCATCCTGGGGACGGCCGGCCGGCAGAGCCACTGGAACGTCTGCCAGGCCCCGGACCTCGCATCGACGGCAGGAGCGCAGGCCGGCCCCGAGGCCTTCGCCCGCGCGGGCCTTACGCCGGCCGACGTCGACATGGCGATGCTCTACGACAGCTTCACGATCACCGTGCTGCTCCTCCTCGAGAGCCTCGGCTTCGTGAAGCCGGGAGAGGGAGGGCCGTTCGTCGAGGCGGGGAACCTTCGGCTCAGCGGCGCACTGCCGACCAACACCGACGGTGGGGGCATGTCCTCCTGCCATCCGGGCCTGCGCGGGATCTTCCTCATCATCGAGGCGGTGCGTCAGCTGCGCGGCGAGGCCGGCGCCGTCCAGGTCCCCGACTGCGAGGTCGCCCTCGCCGCGGGATCGGGCGGATGGCTGTCGGCGATCGGTGTCAACATCCTGGGACGAGGAGTGCGGTGATGTCGGAGATGACCACGACGAACGAAGGCCGGCTGGAGGTCGTCGACCCGGCGACACCCTGGGTGAAGCCGGTCCCCGGCCTCGACCCGCTGTCGACCGTGTACTTCACCGAGGCGGCCAACGGCCGGCTGCTGATCGAACGGTGCCCGCGGTGCGGTCATGCGCAGCACTACCCGCGCGGCTGGTGCGTCGAGTGCGGGGCAGAGGTCGGCTGGGAGGACGCGAGCGGCCAGGGCACGATCTACACGTTCACCGTCGTCCGCCAGAGCGGCCTTCCCGGCTTCCGCGAGGAGGTGCCGTTCGTGTCGGCCCTGATCGAGCTCGACGAGGGCCCCCGAGTCCTCGGGACGGTCACGGACGTCGACGTCGAGGCCGTGCAGATCGGTGACCGGGTCCAGGCCTACGTCGTGCGGATGACCCCCGAGCTCGGACTGCCGATGTGGCGCCCCGCCACGACCGGAGCGTAGAAGCGATGACCACGTTCGCGTCGGTCGAGGAGTTCGCCGCTGCGGCCGGCCAGCACATCGGCGACAGCTCGTGGATCCTGGTCGACCAGACGCGGATAGACCGGTTCGCGGAGGCGACCGAGGACTACCAGTGGCTCCACGTCGACCGAGAGCGGGCCGCGGACGGCCCGTTCGGCGGGACGATCGCCCACGGGTTCTTGACCCTGAGCCTCGTCGCGCCGATCCTCCAGGAGGTCGTCCAGATCGACGGGCCGCCGACTGCGGTGAACTACGGGCTCGACAAGGTCCGGTTCCTTCGGCCCGTTCCCTCCGGCTCGCGCATCCGTGGGCGGGTGACCCTGAGCTCGGTCGAGGCGACCGCGCAGGGGACCAAGGCCGTCCTCACCATCGCCATCGAGCTGGAGGACGGCGGCAAGCCGGCCTGCGTGGCCGAGATGATCACGTTCTACCTGGACCACTGAGCCACCGCTCCGGTCAGAGCACGACCGGGAGCTCCACCGGCGAGCGCATCTTGATGCCGCGGCTGACGGGATGCTCGTCGCGCGCCAGACGTAGGTCCGGGAACCGGTCGAGGAACACGTTGAGGGTCGTCTCGAGCTCCTTCTGCGCGACCATCGCTCCGAGGCAGAAGTGGCGCCCGTAGCCGAACGCGAAGTGCTCGCCCGTGCCGGTGAAGGCGTTGGCGTGGTTGAGGTCGGTGCGGTACATGTCCCACGTGTCCGGGTCGCGGAACCGCCGCTCGTCCCGGTTCGCCGATGCCATGACGATCATCACGAGCGACCCGGCCGGGATGTGCACCCCGCGGATCTCGACGTCCTCGGTCGTCACCCGGCCGTTCATCTGCGACGGCGGCGTCATGCGCAGGGTCTCGCTGATCGCCGGGATGACCAGCGAGCGGTCCGCCCGGACCTCCTCGTACCGCTCGCGTCGGGTGAGCAGGTGCGTGAACAGGTTCGCGATCGTGCGGTCCGTCGTCTCCGAGCCAGCGTTCAGCAGGTGCGTCGCGTGGGTCATCACCTCCTCGTCGGTGAGCGGCACACCGTCGATCTCCGACGACGCGAGCATCGAGATGAAGTCGTCCCGGGGATCTGCCCGTCGGGCCGCCACGAGAGGGCCGAGGTAGTCCCGGAGGTCGGCCGTGGCGCGGATCCCGGCCTCCTCGACCACCGGGTCGCGAGCGAGGTTCGACAAGAAGGCGCTCTGCGCGGTGTACCAGCCGTAGAAGCGGCCGTGGTCGGACTTCGGCAGGCCGAGGATGTCGGCGATCACGTAGACCGGGAAGTACCGCGCGAAGTCGCGGACGAGGTCGACCTCCTCCCCCGGGCGGAACGTCCGCGTGATGCCGTCGAGCGTCCTGATCACGGTGGCATCCAGGATGCCGGCGACGTTCTGCTCGATCGGCCCGAGCCAGCCGTTCAGACCATGGCCGCGGAAGGACGGGCTGAGCAGACCGCGCACCTTGGCGTGCTCCGTGCCGCTGAGCTGCAGCAGGGTTCGGCCCATGACGGGCTCCAGCTGCCAGGCGTAGTTCTGGGTCGTGAAGATCGGGTTGCGGTACGCGGCGCTGACATCCTCGTGCCGGACGAGCAGGTAGGCGCCGGAGCTGTCGTCGTACCGGATGGTGTCGAGGTCTCGCAGGGTCTTGTAGTACGCCCCCGGGTCGAGCTCGACCTCAGGAGCCAGCAGCTGCGGGAGGGGCTCTGCGACCAGCGCTGACACGTCCCGCCTCCGATCGACAATGATTCACGTAGTTAAGGAAGAACGGTAGACCCGGCTGTCGGGTCCGTCAACGAGAATCGGTGGTCAGCCCTCGAGCCGCCACTGAGGGAACCCGACCGTCGGCGAGACGCGGTGCACGAAGGCGGACACCGCCGACCCGATACGCACCTCGGCCGGGTCGCAGTCGAGCACGTTGCCGATCATCCGGGGGCCTTCAGCGAGGTCGATGAGAGCGACGACGTACGGGACGTACGCGTCGAACGGGGCCTCCCCCATCTGCCGGACGACCGTGAACGAGTAGACGACGCCACGGCCTGCGCACTCGAGCCAGTCCGGCGTCGCCGCGCACCGGACACACAGCAGTCGCGGGTAGTGCTGGCGATGGCCGCAGACGGGGCACTCCTGCACGAGCAGGCGGCCGTCTGCGGCTGCGCGGAAGTAGGCGTCGGCCACGGGGTCGACCTCAGGCAGCGGCCCGTTCCAGTCCGGCAGGTCGACGACCGGCAGCGGGCCGGTCCGCATCGCATCCGCCATCACAGCCCCGTTCCCAGGATCGACACGCCGATCGCCGACAGCCACCCGCCCGAACCCGCCGCGACGGCGACCTCGCAGCCTGGCACCTGCGCCGCTCCGCCCTGCCCGCGCAGCTGACGGACGGCTTCGATGATCAAGAACATGCCCCGCATCCCCGGGTGGCACGACGAGAGCCCACCACCGTCGGTGTTCATCGGCAGGGAGCCACCGCGACGCAGGTGACCATCCAGCGCGAAGGGGCCTCCTTCACCGGGTGCGACGAACCCGAGGCCTTCAAGGAGCAGCAGGCACGTGATCGTGAAGCTGTCGTAGAACATGACCAGGTCGACGTCGTCCGGCACCAGTCCGGCACGGGCGAAGGCCTGCTGGCCCGCGGCGACGGCACCCGTCGTCGTGATATCGGGAGCCTGGCTGATGTTCCACTGGGTCTGATGGAAGCCAGTGCCGAGGATGTGGACGGGCTGCTGCCGGAGGTCACGCGCACGCTCCTCGGTCGTCACGATGACCGCACCACCCCCGTCGGTGATCGCGCAGCAGTCGAGCAGGTGGAGCGGGTCGGCGACCATCCGCGATGCCAGCACGTCCTCGACCGTGATCGGCGTGCGGTACCGGGCGTTCGGGTTGAGCGACGCGAACTCCCGGACGCCGACGGCGATGCTCGCGAGCTGTTCCGACGTCGTGCCGTACTGGTGCATGTGGCGTTGCGCGGCCAAGGCGTAGTTCGTCGTCGTGCTGACCCCGTACGCGCTCTCGAACTGCGAGCTGTCGTGGTCACGCCTGGTTCGCATCGTGCCGAGCGAGCGTCCCAGCCGGGTCAAGAGGTCGGACCCGTAGGTGATGACCACGGTCTCGGCCATCCCCGCCCGGATCGCTGCTTCGGCATGCTGGAGCTGGAGCTCCGGGGTGGAGCCGCCCGAGTACGAGCCGTCCACCCACCGCGGGCTGATGCCCAGGTAGTCGACCATCTCCGGGAGCTCGTAGTTGAGCATCTGCGGCATCCCGGACTCGGAGGTGAGGTACCCGTCGATGTCCGCCTTGGCGACACCGGAGTCCTCGAGCGCCCGCTGGAACGCGAGCACGTGATGGCCTCGGGAGTCCAGGTGCGGGGCCACCGGGTAGTCCGACAGCCCGATCCCGACGATGACCGGCGTGCGTGACCTGTCCCTCACGATTCTCCTTCTCCTGTCTTCACGCGTCCCGCGCCCACCGACGGGCTCTCGCCGACGCGGACGACGTGCCGGCGGCCGAGCTCGTCCAGCGAGCCGACCCCGAGCAGCGACATCGTGCGGGCGGTCTCCTCCCGGAGGATCTCGAGCACCCCGCCGACACCGTCCTCCCCGCGCGCAGCCAGCCCGTAGACGTATGGCCGGCCGATGCACACGGCGTCGGCCCCGAGACACAGCGCCTTCACGACGTCGGTACCCCGGCGAACACCGCCATCGAGCAGCACCGTCGCGCGGCCCGCGACCTGCTCGACGATCGCGGGCAGCGCATCGAGGCTCGAGATCGCACCGTCGAGCTGGCGCCCGCCGTGGTTGGACACGATGATCCCGTCGGCCCCTCGCCCGATCGCAAGCTCGGCATCCTCCGGCGCGAGCAGACCCTTGAGGTAGAGCGGCCCCGACCAGGCGTCGCGCAGCCGCGCGAAGTCATCCCAGCCGAGCACGGGAACCAGGGACTGCTTGAAGCGGTCGACCGACGCCACCGCCTGCCGGGCACCGGCCGCTGCGCCGGTCGCGAAGTTGCGGGCCGCCAGACGCTTGTGCCGGAGCGCCTCGTACCACCACCGGGGGCGAGTCACGGCTCCGAGCACGCCACCGGGCGTCACGGTGGGCGGGAACCCGAGGCCCAGCCGTCGCTCACCCTCACGGTTGCCCAGCACGGGGACGTCGACGGTGACGACCAGCCCGGAGTAGCCGCAGCCCGCGGCGCGACGCAGTAGCTCGGTGTCCAGGGAGCTCCCGTTCCCTTGCGGGTAGATCTGGAAGAGGTGCGGCTCCGAGGTGCGCGACGCGACCTCCTCGATCGTCCAGCTCGCGGCGGACCCCACGATGGCCTTGGTGCCCATGCGTTCAGCCGCACGTGCCGCGGCCGCCTCGCCGGTCCAGTTCGCGAGTCCGGTGATGCCGGTGGGGCACAGCAGGATCGGCATGCTCAGCGATCCGCCGGGGATCTGCGTCACCAGGCTTGTGGTGGTCCGGTTGGTCAGCATGCGAGGCACGAACCGCCAGCCCGCGAACGAGCTCCGGTTCGACTCCACCGTGGACAGGTCCTCGGCGCCGCCATCGATGAACGCCCAGATCATCTTCGGCACGCGCCTGCGTGCGAGGCGCCGGTAGTCCTCGACGGTGATCGGATCCGAGCCGAGCGACAGCCGGTAGTCGAAGGTCGGCATACCCCGGGGTTCCTCCACGATCGCTGGTCGCCGACCGCTCCGCGACGACTTGTGAACAATGCTAACTATCTCACCGAGACGGCCGGTGTCGATGGGTTACGGTGAAACTCCAGCGGGCTCTCTGCCCGCACGACGACCACGGTGAGGCGACGGCGACGATGGATGCGGCGACCAGGGACTGGTTCGCCGGACACACGTCTACGGCCAGTGACTGGCCGATGACTGCCCTGCTCTCCCTCAAGCGCGACACCCGATCACGGATCTCGGTCGTGGTGCCCGCGCGGGACGAGCAGCACACGATCGCGGCCATCGTCGCGGCCATCCGCGGGCCGCTCATGACAGAAAACCTGCTCGTCGACGAGGTCGTGGTGATCGACTCGGACTCGGTCGACGGCACCGCTGCGGTGGCGGCGGCGGCAGGCGCGGTCGTGCACGCGAGCGCCGACATCCGGCCCGACCTGGGCAGCCTGCGTGGCAAGGGCGAAGCACTCTGGAAGTCGACCTTCGTGACGTCCGGGGACATCATCGTGTTCGTCGACGGCGACGTGACCGACTTCTCCTCCGACTTCGTCCGCGGGCTCATCGGCCCCCTCCTCGCCGACCCCGAGGTCGCGCTCGTGAAGGGCTTCTACCGACGCGACCTACACGCTCCGGGTGCCGACGGGACCGACCAGGGAGGCCGAGTCACCGAGCTCACGGCCCGCCCGCTCATCAGCGTCTGGTGGCCCGAGCTCGCTGCCGTCGTCCAGCCCCTCGCCGGCGAGTGGGCGATCCGCCGGGACCTGCTCGAACAGCTGCCGATCCCCGCCGGCTACGGAGTCGAGCTCGCGACTCTGGTCGACACGTTCACCCGGCGCGGCACCGCGGCGATCGCGCAGGTCGACCTCGGCGAGCGCCATCATCGGCACCACGACCTCGGCCGGCTCGGCGTCATGGCCGCGGAGGTCGTCGCCGCCGCGACCGCCCGACGTCACGGCCAGGTCCTGACCGAACAGCCTGCAGTCGCACGGTTCCCGCGCGATGCTGCTGGGCTTGTCACGTCGTGGGAGGTGACGGTAGCGACGACGGCCGAGCGGCCCCCGGCAGCCACCGTCGCCTCACAGACGGTGGGCCGCTTCGCCCTGACGAGCCACGGGGACTGAGGTGGCGCTCGAGCTCGGTGGGCGAACCTACGGCCCCGGGGACCTGCTGATCATGGCGATCGTCAACCGCACACCCGACTCCTTCTACGACAAGGGCGCGTCGTGGTCGGAGGACGCGGCGATGTCGCGGGTGCGCTCCGTCATCGCCGACGGCGCCGAGATCGTCGACATCGGCGGCGTCAAGGCCGGCCCCGGCGAGTTCGTCTCGGTCGAGGAGGAGATCCGGCGCACGATCCCGTTCGTCGCCGCCGTCCGGGCGGAGTTCCCCGACGTGCTGATCAGCGTCGACACCTGGCGGCACGAGATCGGCGAGGCCGCGTGCGAGGCGGGCGCCGACCTGCTCAACGACGCCTGGGGAGGCCATGACCCCGAGCTCGCCGCCGTCGCCGCGCGGCGCCAGGTCGGGCTGGTCTGCACGCACGCTGGCGGAGCGGCGCCGCGGACGCGTCCCTTCCGCGTGGAGTACGACGACGTCGTGGCCGACATCATCGCTGTCACGACCGGTCTCGCCGAGCGTGCCGTCGCCCTAGGCGCACCGCCACGTTCGGTCCTCATCGACGCTGGGCACGACTTCGGCAAGAACACGTGGCACTCGCTCGAGGCAACGCGTCGGATCGGCGAGCTGTGCGCGACCGGTTGGCCGGTCCTCGTGTCGACCTCCAACAAGGACTTCGTCGGCGAGAGCCTCGGACGACCGGTGCGCGAACGGCTGCACGGCAGCCTCGCCACCGTGGCGATCTGTGCATGGGCCGGGGCGCAGGTCTTCCGGGTGCACGACGTGCCGCAGACCCGCGACGTCCTCGACATGGTGGCGTGCGTGAAGGGCGACCGCGAGCCCGTCAGCACCACCCGCGGACTGGCATGAGGATCCGACCGTGCTGACCGCGGTGGCCGTCTGCCCCTCGACTCCCCTGCTGCTGCCGGGCGTCGGCGGTCGAGCGCGACCCGAGGCGGAGGTTCTCGGCCACGCACGTGCTTCCGTCGAGGTGCTGGTTGCCGGCGACGGTGACGTCGTCGTGCTGGGGACCGGTGCGGACGCCGGGCCGGAGGCCGTCGTCGCCACTGGGCGCTTCGGCGCGACGGGCACTCGCGAGTCTGGCCCGCCGCTCGCGCTCTCGATGGCCGTCGGGGTCAGCCTGCTGCGCGAGGTGGGCCGCGCCAGCGGGATCCACCTGCTCCCGCTCGCCTCGGCGGATGAGGTCGACGCGGCGGTCGCGCGGATCCGAGCCATGTCCGTCGGACGCGACGTCCGGATCCTCGTGGTGGGCAGCGCAAGCGCCTGCACGGCCGAAAATGCCCCCGGCGGGCTGCGCACCGACGCGGCCGACTTCAACACCGCGGTATCCGCGGCGGTACGTGCCTGGGACCGGGATTCGCTGTCCGCCGTCCCGGCCGACACGTTCGCGCTGCACCGGTCAGACCTGCGGTGGCCGCTGGTGACCGCGCTCGAGGCGTGCGCGAACCACCCCGCACGAACGACGCGCTTCTGGGCCGGCGCGCCGTTCGGCGTCCACTACGTGTGCAGCGCGGCCACGCTCGACACCTGATCGTCAGCGAAGCGACGGCAGGACGCCACGTGCGAGGAGGTCCTCTAACGCGTCGGCGAAGGAGTCCTCCGTGCGCATGACGTCGTGGAAGCCTGCCTGCCGCACCTTGATCGTGCTGACGACCGCCGGCGGCGGCGTCCCCTCGATGCCGTAGCCGAACGTGTAGTCCGCGTACATGTGCGACCGGCCGAGGACGTCGGCGAGCGGCAGCGGGGCAAGGCCACGCTGCTCCCGGAGCCGGTCCCAGACTGACGCATGTTCCGGCAAGAAGCTCGCCATGCTCACCGGCTCGATCTGCTCGCACGGGACACCGAGCATGTCCGCCAGCCTCGGCCAGATGTCGCGCCAGGTGAAGACCTCGCCGTTCGTGAGGTTGTAGTGCTCGCCCCAGCTCCCGGGGCTCGTCGCGGTCCACAGCGCCGCCCGTCCGACCAGCCGCGCGTCGACGACCTGCTTCACGGTCTGGTGCGAGCCGCCCGGGAAGCCGAACGGGAGGCCGAGCTCCTGACAGATGGCCGCATACGCACCGATGACCGGCGGCGTGCTGTACGCGACGCCGTAGGCAGGGCCGACGACGTGGACCGGGCGCAGGATGGTCCACCCGAGACCGGTCCGGGCCGCCAGCTCGCGGACGTAGTCCTCCTGCAGCCAGTAGAAGTTCTCGTGGGGGTCGCGGGGCTGGCTCTCCCGGGCCGGGACCGGGATGGGGTGCAGGTGCACGCCGTACGCCTTCGTCCCCTGAAGCAGCGTGACGTGCGAGAGCCGCGACGTCCGGCTCAACGGGCCGAGGACGTTGTCGAGCATCCGGAGGTTGGTCTCCATCTGGCCGCGCGCCGACCAGCCGTCGACCAGGTCCGCCTGCTCGAACACGGCCGTGTACACGACGGCGTCGACCGGACCGGCTTCCTCCACCGCGCGCGTCGCGGAGTCCGCGTCCTGGAGGTCGGCGGGCACGAACGTCGTGCGGACGTCCGGGCCGAGCTCCGGCGGACGTCTCGACATCGTGACGACGTCGAGCCCCGCCTCGGCGAACGCACGCGCGGCAGCAACCCCGACGAGGCCGCTGGCCCCGACCACGAGGACCCGCTCGATGCTCATGCGCCGACCTCCCGGACCATCGTCGCTGTCACGATCCCGTCAGCATCGCGCACCTCGGCCCACGGCTGCTCCCCTGCCCCCGCGCGGATGCGCAGACGTTGCGGGCCGATCGCCGGAGCCGTGAGGCGGTAGCGCAGGACGGTACCCGCGAGCGGGCCGGAGCTGCGTTGGAGAGCGGCGGCGAGCAGCACGGCCTGCAGCGGCCCGTGGACGACGAGGTCGCGGTAGCCCTCAGTCGCGGCGTAGGCGGTGTCGTAGTGGATCCGGTGCGCGTTGCGTGTCACGGCGGAGAACCGGAACAGCACGACCGGGTCGACGTCGAAGGCGAGCTCGGTGTCAGCGACCGGGTCCGCGGGCGGCGGCTGCGCCGGTGGCGCCGGGGCAGGTACCGGGACCCCGCGTCCGACGGATGCTCCCGCGGGGTCCCGGTAGACGATGTCCTGCTCGTCCACGATGCAGACGCGGCCGGCCTGGGACAGCTCGTGCCGCAGCGTCATGAACGTCAGGCGACCGGAGCGCCCGACGGACTCGGACGACCCGATGACCTCGGAGCGCCGGCTGGCCGGCTCACCGACGTGCAGGGGGTGAAGAAGGCTCACCCGCGCGCCGGCGAACATGCGCCGACGTCCGGGGCCGGGAGGCGCGGGCAGGCCCGAACGTGGGTGGCCGTCAGGCCCGAGGTCGGACTGAGGCCACACGGGCAGGAGAAGGGCCACGTGCCACATCGGCGGGAGCGTGCCGACGGCCGAAGGCTCGACGACGAGCGGGTCAAGGATCGCCGCCAGGTCGTCCACCGTCGACCGCTCGACCGCCCCATCGACGACCTGAGCGTCGCCCCCGGGCTTCCGGTCGGCGGGGGTGCCGGTGCTCATCAGCCCTCCGAGTGCCGTTGCGGTCGCGCCGCGTCGGCGGCGGGAATGGGCGCGCGCGGTGACCGCGAATGCCTCCGCAATAGTACACGTCGTTAAGCATCTCGTCCGAGTCTTTCCCCCGTCGATACCCGAGCGGAACGTCCGAACCTCAGGCCCGGCGTGGAGCGCGCCGACCGCGGATGAGCCCCTGGGCGATCCCCGCACCGAAGAAGACGAGCACGACTCCGACCGGCTCGTTCCACGTCAGGTGCTCCCCCAGCAGGAGGATGCCGAGGGTGATCGCGACGACGGGGACGGCGTAGCTGATCGTGCTCGCCGTCGTCGTGTCGACAAGTCGCAGCAGCCGAAAGCTGAGCATGTAGCCGACGCCTCCGCACACCGCGCCGACGACGATGGCCGCGACCGCCGTCCGCGCCGTGATGTCGTCGACCGTCAGGTCGAAGAGGAAAGCGAACGGCACCCCCTGGATCGTCGCGGCGACGAAGGTCCCGGTGCCGAGAGCGAGCGCCGACAACGTGCTCGCGTTCGGGCCGCCGGTCAGATGGCGTCGCGCGTACGGGAACGACGACGCCCAGGAGACGTTCGCGACCACGCACATGAGGACGCCGAGCCACTGCGAGCCGGCTGGGCCGCTCCAGATGCCGGTCGCGATGAGCAGCCCGACGAACCCGACACCGAGGCCGAGCATCCGCCGACGGGTCGGGCGCTCCTCCGGGTAGGCCAGGAGGACGACGATCAGGGTGAACAGGGGGATGGCGCTCGCCAGGATCGAGGTGAGGGTGTACGAGATCGTCCCGAGGGCGAGGGTCAGCAGGAACCAGGGCACGGTGATGACGAGCGCCGCGTTGACGAAGATGGGCCACCAGTACCGCCGGGGCGGGAACGCGGTCCGGGTCACCAGGGATGCGGCCACCAGCGTCACCGCGGCGGCCACGAGGCGGACGACGGTGAGCCCGACCGCGGTGAACGAGTCGAGCGCGACCGTCGACAGCGCGAAGATCGACCCCCACAGCAGGGCGATGACGACGTACGTCGGCACCCACGCTCTCGGTGAGCTGCGCGGCCCTGCGATCGCGGCCGGCCCGCTCACGGGCGTGATCAGCTCAGGTCGAGCACGATGCGGCCGCGGACACCGCCGGCCTCCAGGCGTCGGTGCGCCTGGGCCGCCTCGGCGAGCGGGAGCACCTCCGCCACCCGGGCGGTGATCTCGCCCGTGCCCGCCTGCTCGCTGAGCCGGGCGAGCGATGGGGTGTCGAGCGCCCCGGCTGCCACCCAGATGGTGTGCAGACGCACACCTCGCGGCAGCTCCTCGTCCCAGCCCTTGACCGACGCGACCTGGCCGCCGTCGCGGACGGCCGCAAGGACCTGGTCGCGCTGGTTGGCACCGTCGACGAGCCCGTCGACCCCGCCGGCCACTGCCGCGAGGACGGCCTCGGCGAACCCTGCCCCGCGCGGGAGCACGACCTGGGCGCCCAACGACCGGACGAGCTCCTCATCCGCCTCGGAGGCGTCGGCGAAGACCCTCAGGCCGTCGGCGACCGCGAGCTGGACGGCGAAGCCGCCGACGGCACCGGCGGCACCCGTCACAGCGACGGTGTCACCCGGCGCGAGCCCGAGCGCGTCGAGAGCCATCCGCGCGGTCTGGGCGTTCATCAAGAAGGCTGCGGACTCGGCTGGCGAGAGGCCGGCGGGGCCGGGGACGACGGACTCGGCCGGCAGGACGATGTGCTCGGCGTAGGCGCCGCCGGTCACGGACGGCTGGACGAGCGCGACGACGACGGCACCGACGGCGAGCCGGTCGTCGACATCGGGGCCGACCGCGTCGATCGTCCCCGCGGCGTCCATCCCCGGCACGTACGGCGCGGAGAACCCGGTGAGGCGGGCCGCCAGGAGCCCCTGGCGGAACATGAGGTCCGCCGGGTTCACCCCGGCCGCCGCGACGCGGATCCGGACCTGGCCCGGTCCCGGCTCGGGCGTGTCGACCTCGTGGATCCCCAGGACCTCAGGACCGCCCCACTCGGTGACCCCGGCGACGCGCATCCGCGCGGTCACCGCGTGACCAGGTGCTGGTCGGCGTCTTCGCGGCACGCTCGTCGGTTCGTCATCGCGGTGCAGGTCTCCCCATGTCGTTCGGTGACCCGGAACGACCCGAAGAGGTCGACGGGAGCTCCCGACAGGTGACGTACGGGCGCTCGCACACGCTATACATGGCTAACTATTTCGGCAACAACTTCCGGTGGATTGCCCGCCGGGCGGCTACGGCGGCGACCCGTGTGGCGCGCGACGCCGGGACGCCCCGTGCCACGATAGCTCTGGCGCGACGGGGTTCCCGTTGTCGGACCGGTGGTGCCGGCGGAGGTCGCGCGTGACGTATCGAGTCACGTAATTTCGGGAGCGTCGATTACTTTACGTTGTTATCCTTTGGCCACGCCGCCAGCCGTGGCCACGAACGCGAGGGAGCAGAACGTGCACAAGGTGGATCAAAGGGTGCTGTCGGAGGACCTGTCCGACTTCGACTCCAGCCTGACCTACACGAGCTACTACAAGTTCCGCGACAAGTGCCAGAACGAGCGCCAGCGGCAGAACCTGGAGACGGTCATCCGGCACTCCAAGGGCGAGGTCGAGGGCGACATCAGCGAGGTCATGCCCACCCTCATGCCTGATCCCCAGTACCACGAGTACGGCATCTTCGTGAAGAAGCACGGCGACCGTGGCCCCAAGGGCTCGGCCGCGGTGCAGGCGAACTACGAGGAGATGGTCCGCAACGGGTCGTACGTGATCGAGTCGGACAAGCATCGGGTCGTCATCGCCGACGACGAGATCGTCGTCGAGGCGTCGTACCGCCAGGTCATCCCGAAGCCGGTAGCGCTGAAGATGGAGCTCGACGGCGTCGACGACGAGCACGACTTCTACGTCCTGTTCGCTCGCACGATCGTGTTCTGGGACTTCGACGAGGACGGCCTGTGCAGCGAGGACCGCTACGTCACCGACCACCGGCTGGTCGCGATCGACGAGTCGCAGCTCCCGCCGAACTTCCCCGCGCACCTGCGCACCACGTCGACCGTCTGACCTTCTGCCGACGCCGGGTCGGCCGCTCGCCCGCTACGGGCGTCGCGGCGGACCCGGCGTCGCTCGTCTAGCTCGTCGGCGCGACGAGGTCGGCGTACTCAGGGTGGCGCCGGATGTAGCCGGCGAAGAAGGGGCACTGCGGCACGACCTGCAGGCCCCGACCGCGCGCGTCGTCGAGGGCGAACGTCGCGAGCTGGGAGCCGATACCCCTCCCCTCGAACGCGGGGTCGACCTCCGTGTGGACGAACGTGATCACCGACCCGGTCACGAAGTAGACGGCGAACCCGGCGAGGGTGCGCGCATCCCACGCCTCGTAGCGCGTCTGGGCGGGGTTGTCGCGAACGGTCACGTCGACCTGTTCCGAGCTCATGGGTGGATCCTCCTGTCAGGCGCGAACGAGCTTCTCGATGTCCTCGACGATGTCCTCGGGCTTCGTGGCCGGTGCGTAGCGCTGCACCGTCTGGCCGTCGGGCGAGACGAGGAACTTCGTGAAGTTCCACTTGATCGCCGACACGAGCACGCCGCCGGCGCGCTCCTTGAGGAACGCGAAGACCGGGTCGGTGTCCGTGCCGTTGACGTCCACCTTCGTCGACAGCGGGAACGTGACGCCATGGTTCACCCGGCAGAAGTCCTCGATCTCCGCATCCGCCCCAGGCTCCTGGTGACCGAACTGGTCGCAGGGGAAGCCGATCACGACGAGTCCCTCGTCGCGGAAGCGCTCGTACAGCTCCTGCAGGCCGTCGTACTGCGGGGTGAAGCCGCACTTGCTTGCGGTGTTGACGACCAGGACGGGGTGCCCGTCGTACTGTGCGAGATCGACCTGCGCGCCGTGGTTGTCGGTGTAGGTCAGCTCGAACAGGCTCTGTGGCGTCGTCGACATGGTGGCCTCTCAGGGTCGTGCGGTAGTCGAATACTCGATCGTGCACCATCCTATCGTGCACGATCTTTTTGCCGCCCGGCTCGTCCGGTCGCCGATCAGTCCCGGTCAGCCCCGGCCGGCAGCCGGACCCGCATCGTCGTGCCGTCCGGACCCGTGTCGATGACGATGTCGCCGCCGTGCCGCTCCACGACGATCCGACGGCTGATGTCCAGGCCCAGTCCCGTGCCCTTGCCGACGTCCTTGGTCGTGTAGAAGGGCTTGAACGCGTTCTGCACGACCTCGGGCGGCATTCCGGAGCCGGTGTCGGCCACCTCGACGAGGACGCCGTCGTCCGCGGCCGAGACCGCGATGCGGAGCGAGCCGTGGCCGTCCATCGCATCGATCGCGTTGTCGATGAGGTTCGTCCAGACCTGGTTGAGCTCGCCCGGCACGGCCTGGATGCGCGGCAGGTCCGGCGGGTAGTCACGCACGACGGTGATGCCGCCGCGCAGCCGCGCGTCCAGCATGACCAAGGTGCTGTCGATCCCCTCGGTCACGTCGATCTCCTGCATCGATGCGCGGTCCATCTGGGAGTAGGACTTCACGTCGGCGACGAGCCCGGAGATCCGCTGCGTCGACTCCTTGACCTCGGCGAGCAGAGAGCCGACCTGCAGAGCGGCCGCCACCCACCCGATCGCCGGGTCGAGCGCCGACGCGGGCAGGGCGGCGGCGACGCGCTCGCACCATGCGACGTCGGCGCCGGAAGCCGCGAGCGCCGGACCCACCAGCCAGCTGCGCTCTATGCCGTGATCGGCCAGCCAGTCCCCTAGGGCGTCCTCGCGGTCGGCCGCCGCGAGCGCGTCGGCCGGGGCGTGCGCGGGGTCGAGCTCCGCGCGCAGCCGGTCGACGGCGGCGAACTGCTCCGGTGAGATCTCGGCGTCGGCCATCCGGCGCAGCTGGTCCATCAGCGCCGCGCTCGCCGTCTGGAGCGAGTCGACGGCGCGGACGGCGGCAGCGGCCGGGTTGTTCAGCTCGTGCGCGAGGCCTGCGGCGAGCGTTCCCAGCGCCACGAGCGCCTGCCGTTCGCGTGCACCGGCCTCGATCGAGCGCGCCGTGTGGGACAGACCGTCGATGATGTGCCCGGCCAACGGGATAGCGGCGACGAGGTCGCGCAGCGCCGGCGCCGGGACGCGCATGAGCCGACCCGCGGTCCGGCCGCGACCCGTGGCCAGGTAGGTCCCGTCGGCATTCCACGCGGTGAAGCCCCCCGCCCAGCGACCGGGGGTGTCGAATCGCCCGACGACGGCCTCCTCGCGACCGGACTGGCGGATGAGGTCGATCGAGCCGTCGAGCAGGACCCACCACGACTCGGCCGGCTCCCCTTCGCGCCACAGGCGCTCGCCCGGCCCGAACGACTGCTCCGTGCTCGCGGCGATCAGTGCGTCGAGCTGCGCGGCCGCGATGCCCTCGAACAGCGGGAGGGCGGCGAGCTCGGCGACGTCGATCACATCGTGGCCAGGTAGCCGTGGACGAACGAGACGGCCATCGCGCCCTCGCCGACCGCCGACGCGACACGCTTCATGGAGTCGCTGCGCACGTCACCGGCGGCGAACACCCCCGGCACGCTCGTCTCCAGCGGGAACGGCACCCGGCTCAGCGGCCAGTGCGCGCCGGCCGAGACGACGGGCGGGCCGGTCACGACGAAGCCACGCTCGTCACGGGTCACCGCCTCGCCGAGCCAGTCCGTGCGGGGCGAGGCACCGATGAACACGAACAGCCAGTTCGTCTCGACAGTCCGCTCGGTGCCGTCCCGGCGGTCGGCGATCGTGAGCGACTCCAGGTGCCCCTCACCCGAACCCGCCACCACCTCGCTCTCCACGACGACATCGATGTTCTCGGCGGCCTCGATGCGGTCCACGAGGTAGGCCGACATCGAGTCGGCCAGCGAACGCCCCCGCACGACGAAGACGACCCGCGAGGCGAAGCGCGCGAGGTTCAGGCCCGCCTGCCCGGCCGAGTTCGCCGCGCCCACGATGTAGACGACGTCGCCGGCGCACTGCCCGGCCTCGCTGGCCGTGGCGCCGTAGTACACGCCGGCGCCCGTCAGCTCGTCGAGCCCGCGCCCGTCCAGCCGGCGGTACGACACCCCGGTCGCGACGATGACCGCGCGGGCCTCCACCTCGCCGCCATCGGAGAAGACCACGGCCCGCACCGGACCGCGCTCCTCCAGCGCCGCGACATCCCGGGCGAGGACCATCTCGGCGCCGAAGCGCGACACCTGCGCCACGGCCCGCTGCGTCAGGTCGGAGCCGGACAGACCGCGCGGGAAGCCGAGGTAGTTCTCGATCGCCGCACTCTGGCCGGCCTGACCGCCCGGCGAGTCCCGCTCGACGATGACTGTGCTCAGGCCCTCCGACGCGGCGTAGACCGCGGCGGCCAGGCCGGCCGGCCCGCCTCCGACGATGCATACGTCGTACAGCGGCTGCTCCGTCCGCGTCCGCAGGCCCAGGGCATCGGCGAGGTCGCGGGTGGTCGGTGCGCGCAGGACGGTGTCCGGAAGCAGGACCAGCGGCAGGTCGGCGACGTCCGCGTCGGCAAGGCCGACGAGCCGCTGTGCTTCGAGGTCGCGGTCGACGTCGAGCCAGGCGTACGGCACGTGGTTCCGGGCGAGGAAGGTCTTGAGGTCATGGCTGCGCTCGGACCAGCGGTGCCCGACGACGCGGACGTCCACGGTGGATTCCGGATGCGCCGACTGCCAGTCGCCGAGGAGGTCGTCGACGACCGGGTACAGGTGCTCGGCCGGCGGGTCCCACGGCTTGAGCAGGTAGTAGTCGAGCCCGATCTCGTTGATCGCGCGGATCGCCACGTCGGTGTCCGCGTACGCGGTCAGCAGCAGGTACTTGGCGTCGGGCACGTGCGGACGGGCCTGCTCGAGCAGCTCGATGCCCGTCATCGCCGGCATGCGCTGGTCGGTGATGACCAGCGCGACGGGACGCCCGCGCAGGCTCAGCTCCGTGATGACGGACAGGGCCTCTGCGCCGGAGGATGCGCGGACGACGGAATGGCTCGCGCCGTAACGCTCGCGCAGGTCTCGCGCGATCGCCTGCAGGACCATCGGGTCGTCGTCGACCGCAAGGATGGTCGGCTTGGCCACACTGGCTCCTTCGGACGGAGGCGCTCGTCGAAGCACCGTGAGCAGGACGGCGCGTTCGCGAGCGTACCCGCAGCGCCCCAGGCGGTTGCGGGCTCACCGCACGCTCCCTGGCGCCGCGACGCGACCTCGTTCGCGGGCCATCGTCCCGTGCACGCGCGTGGAGTACCGTGAGCGCCCCGTGGGCGGTCGCCCACCGCGGACACGGAGGATCGATGGCAGCGTCGCGGAACCGCGGGCGCTCCCCCGCGGACCGCGCGCTCCGAGCCCGTCAGGTCCTGCGGACCGCGCACGCGCTGGCGACGGAGGGCGGCTACGAGGCCGTCCAGATGCGCGAGGTCGCCCGGCGTGCTGACGTGGTGCTCACGACGCTCTACCGCTACTACCCCTCGAAGGACGACCTCATCCGTGCCGTGACGGACGGAGAGATGGCGGCGCTGCGCGCACGAGTCGTCGCAGCCCCACCGAGGAACGCGACACCGCAGGACCGGGCGGCCGCCGTCGTCATCCGCGTCTTCCGCACCTTCGAGGCCGACCGTGGCTTCGCGCACGCCGCGATGAACTGCTACATCACGCCCCGCCCGTGGAACGCGCCGCCGCACGACGGCGCCGCCGGCCGGTCCCAGACCTTCGGCGACATCATCGCTCTCGCCGCATGGGGAGCCGCCCACACCGTGACCGACGACCAGCGACTCGCGCTGAACCTGCTTGAGTCGATCCTCGGCAGCTGCGTCATCTCCTGGCTCAACGGCGAGCTGACGCCCGAGCAGGCGGAGGACAGCATCCGGTACTCGGCGTCGCACCTCATCGACGACGCCCCGGCGCCGCGTCGCCGCCGGGCGCGACCGGCGCAGGCGCCCTAGCGGTCCTTGCCGACGAGCTGGGCGCGCACGCCGTCGGCGATGCACGTCGACGCGACGTCGTGACGTCGCGACGCACCCTCACCTAGCCTGGCGGAGGGCTACGAGGGAGGGCGACGTGAAGCAGGCGAGCGACGTGCTGCGCACGCGTGAGATCGGCGACCAGGTCCGCCGCCTGCACTCACGGCACATCGGCACCCCGGCCGGCCCGCCGCTCGGCGAGAGCTGGGACAGCCATGAGCACCCCGAGCACGAGCTGCTGTCGTCCATCACCGGGACAGTCACAGTCGCGACCGCTCGAGCCGTCCACGTGCTCCCACGAGGCTCGGCGATCTGGCTCCCGGCGAACGAGCGCCACGCGGTGCACGCAGCTCCCGGCAACACGATGCGGTGCACCTGGTTCGAGGTCGACGCGATCCCAGACGCGCTCGTCGGCACGACCGTGCTGACGACCTCCCCGCTGCTCGACGACGTGCTCACCCACCTCGACGACTGCGAGGAAGGGGCCCGCCGCGACCGCGCCGAGGCGTTCGCTCTCGACCTGCTCAGCAGCAGCGCCGGCCCGGACGACGGCCTCCCGCAGCCGCAGTCTCCATGGCTGGTCGCGGTCACGCAGGCGCTCGCGGTGCGGCCCGGCGACCCGCGGACGGTCGAGGAATGGGCGGCCGGCGCGGCCGTGAGCACGCGCACCTTCAGCCGGCGCTTCCACGCGGAGACGGGCCTGGCGTTCTCCGCCTGGCGCAGCGTTCTGCGGCACCAGGAGGCGATGGCTCGGCTGACCGAGGGGCAGAGCGTGGCCCGGGTGTCCCGGGCCGTCGGCTTCGACTCGCCCTCCGCGTTCACGGCAGCCTTCCGCCGCGAGACCGGGGTCAGCCCGACCACGTTCGCCCGCGGACGCCGGCCCCGCGCGCCAACACCCCTGCCTGACTGATATGCGACGAGATCTGTCCGACGCGGACAAGAAAGCGACCGCATCGGACGGTCGTCGCCCTCCATGATTAGGTAACCCTTACCTAATCATGGAGAGTGCATCCTCGTGATCCGACGCCTTGCCCCGTTTGCCGCCGTCGCGCTCGTCAGCCTCGCCGCGCTGACCGCGTGCAGCAGCACGTCCGCATCCAGCCCGTCATCGGCAGCCACCGTCAGCGCTGCCGCAGCCTCGCCGTCTGCGGCCGCGAGCGCTGCGGCGTCCTCCGATGCCGCGCGCAGCTCCATCACCGTCACCTCGGCGTACGGCGATGTCGAAGTTCCCGCGAGCACCGAGCGGGTGGCGGCCGTGTCCTACAACACGCCGTGGCAGCTGCAGTCCCTGGGCGTGAAGCCGGTCGCCACGATCGACTACACGGCCTGGCTGGACAGCTACACCGCCGACCAGCAGACGTTCATCGCCGACGCGGAGGCGATCGGCACGTACGGGGAGCTCAACTTCGAGGCGCTCGCCGCGGCGAAGCCCGACCTGATCATCGGCGACGCCTACGAGGTAGACGAGCCGACGTACAAGCGGCTCACGGCGATCGCCCCGACGGTCATCGTCGGCGGCGAGGACCGCGGCGACTGGCAGAGCGTCACCGAGCAGGTCGCCGCCGCGGTAGGTCGCACCGACACGTGGGAGACCAGCAAGACCGAGTACGAGGCCCTGCGCGACAAGACCAAGGCCGACTACGCCGACGTCATCAGCGGCAACACGTGGGTTAACTTCTCGTTCGGGGACGACGCCGGCCAGTTCTCGGTCCAGCTGCCCACGGGTGACACCGGCAACCTCATCGTCAACGAGATGGGGCTGACGTACGGGGCCGGCGTGCCGATGGACGACCCGGACAACTACGGATACGTGTCGCTGCCGGTCGAGCAGCTGCCCACCGTGTTCGACGGCGTGACCGCGGCACTGACCTTCGTCCAGGCCGACGGGTCGAGCTACGACGGCATCAAGGCCATCACCGACTCCGACCTCTTCGGCTCGCTGGACGTGGCCAAGAGCGGCCAGGTGTACGGCCTCTCCACCTCGGTGACCGACTACGAGACCGCGATGACCTGGATCAACGAGCTCACCGCGAAGGTGCTCGAGCCGCTGAGCTCGTGAGCGTGACGGACCCGTCCGGGAGCCGCGGCGCGCCGCGGCTCCCGGACGCCGTCGCACTCCCCATCGCCCTCGCGACGGTGGTCGTCGCGGCCGTCATCAGCCTGTCGATCGGCTCACCGACGATCAACCCGCTTCGGCTGCCCGAGCTGCTCTGGGGCTCCGGCGACTCCGCGACCTCGATCATCGTCTCGACGATCAGGGTCCCCCGGGTCCTGCTGGCCGTCGCCGCCGGCGCCGCTCTCGCGGTGGCCGGCGTCGTCATGCAGGCCCTCACGAGGAATCCGCTGGCGGACGCGGGGATCCTAGGCGTCAACGCCGGTGCCTCGTTCGCCGTCGCCGTCGGCATCGTGATCCTCGACGTCAGCGGCTTCGGCGCGACGATGTGGCTGGCCTTCCTAGGGGCCGCCGGCGCCAGCATCGCCGTCGCCCTCCTCGGCACGGTCGGTGAGCGGTCGATAGCTCGGCTCGCGCTCGCCGGCGTCGCGATCGGGGCCGTGCTCGCCGGCCTGACTGCGGCCGTGAGTCTCATCAGCCCGATGGACTACACGGTCATCCGGCTGTGGGAGGCCGGTTCCCTCGCCGGCCGCGACGTCAGCGCCGCCGTGACGACGCTCGCCGTCGTCGCGATCGGGTCCGCGCTCGCCCTGTCCATCGGCGCCGGCCTGAACGTCCTCGTCCTCGGCACGCACACCGCACGGTCGCTCGGCGCGCACGTCGGCCGGGTGCAGGCCCTGGGCCTGCTGTCGATCGTCCTGCTGGCGGGCGCGGCCACGGCGGCCGTCGGGCCCATCGCGTTCGTCGGGCTCATGGTCCCGCACGCGATCCGGGCCACCCTCGGCACCAACCAGGTCCGCGCCCTTGCCTACAGCCTGATCCTCGGCCCGGCCCTGCTGCTCGTGGCCGACATCCTCGCCCGGGTCGTCATCTCCCCGCGCGAGCTGCCGCTCGGGGTCGTCACCGCGTTCCTCGGCGCCCCGCTGTTGATCGCGCTCGTCCTGCGTCGCGCCCGGGCACAGTCGTGACCGCCCGCAGCTCGGTGCTCGCACCCAACGACCGGCTACGCCGTCGCCGCCGCACCGCCTGGGCCGCCGTCCTCGTCCTTCTCGTCGTCCTCGTCCTGGGAACCCTCGTCCTCGGCGACGCCGGGATCTCGCCACGAGACGCCCTCGCGGGCCTGCTCGGCGGCGGCGACCCGGGCACGCAGCTGGTCGTGCGTGAGTGGCGGCTGCCGCGGGCGGTGCTCGGCATCCTCGTCGGCGCGATGCTCGCCTGGGCCGGCGCGCTCTTCCAAGTCGTCACGCGTAACCCCCTCGGCAGCCCGGACGTGCTCGGCTTCTCCTCCGGGGCCTTCACCGGGGTGCTCCTGGTCACGGCGGCCGGCAGCGTCAGCTACCTCGTGCTGACGCTGAGCGCGTTCGCCGGCGGCATCATCGTCGCCCTCGTGGTCCTCGGGCTGACGGTGCGCTACGGCGCCCGCGGCTTCGCGCTCATCGTGACAGGGATCGGCGTCACCGCGATGGTGGCGGCCGTCAACACCATGCTGCTGATCCGGATGGACGACGTCGCGGCGCGCTCGGCGGCGATCTGGTCGACCGGGTCGCTCAACGGCGTCGATGGCGGCTGGATGCTGCCGGCCGCGGCCGCCGCGATCGGGGCGGGCGTCCTGCTCGCGGCGATGTCGCCGAGCCTCGCGCTGTGCGAGCTCGGCGACGAACGGTCCGCGACACTTGGCGGGCGCCCGGCCCGCCTGCGGCTGACCGCGATGGCGCTCGGTGTCGCCCTCGTGGCCCTCGCGACCGCTATCGCAGGACCCATCGCCTTCATCGCGCTCGCGGCTCCGCAGGTCGCGCGGCACGTGTGGCGCACCGGGACCATCCCGCTGGCCGCGTCCGCGGTGGCGGGCTCCGCGCTGCTGCTCGCCAGCGACCTTCTCGCCGCCCGGCTGTTCGCACCCACCATCTTGCCGACGGGCCTGGTCACCTTGTGCCTCGGCGGCATCTACCTCGCCTGGCTGCTGGGCACGAGAGAAAGGTCCGACGCATGACCGACACCCCGACCCACGTCGCGCGCGTCCTGCGCAGCGAGCGCGTCTCGCCGCACGTCGTGCGGGTCACCTTGAACGACGTGCGCACCCACGACGGCTCCCCCGCCGCGACGAGCTGCGGTCGGGCCGACGAGTTCTTCGGCCTGTGGTTCCCGAGCGCCGACGCCCCCGAGCCGACCAAGCGCTACTACACCGTGCGTGCATGGCGCCCGGACCTCGGCGAGCTCGACATCGACCTCCTCCTCCACGGGCCGGGTGCCGCCAGCCGCTGGGCGGAGCAGGTGCGCGACGGGGACGAGGTCGGGTTCGACGCACCCCGAGGGCACTACGCGCCGCCCGCCGACGCGACCTGGATCGGCCTGTGCGGGGACGCGACGGCGCTCCCGGCGATCGGCCGGATCCTGGACGAGCGCGCGGCCGACCCGGCCGCGCCGCCCGTGCACGTCGTCCTCGCGCTCGATGACCCCGCTGACCGCCCCGTCCTGTGCTGCCGGGCCGACGACGTCGTCGACTGGGTGGAGACGGGACAGCTGGTGACGTCGACGCTGGCCCTGACCGACCGGACGACGGCCGGGTACCTGTGGTTCGCAGGTGAGGCGGCGGACATGCGGGTCGTGCGTCGCCGGGTTCGCCACGAGCTCGGCTGGCCGGTCGAGCGCTGGTCGACGATGGCGTACTGGCGCCGGGACAGCGAGACGTGGCTCGCGCGCGTGCAGGCCGACGCGGCACTGATCGCCCAGCTCGACGCCGTGTACGCCTACGGCGACGACGCCGAGGAGCAGCAGGACCGCGCGGAGGACCTCCTGGCCGGCAAGGGGTTGCTGTGAGCGGAGACGACCTGATGCGGGTCAGCGGGCTGTCGATCGGCTACCGCGGGACGGCGCTGGCCCCGGTCCCGCTCGACCTCACGATCGCGCGCGGGTCGTTCGTCGCGATCATCGGCCCCAACGCATGCGGCAAGTCGACCCTGCTGCGCACGGTCGCCCGGCTCATCCCGTCGCTCGGCGGCGCGATCGTCCTGGACGGCCGGGACATCCGCGAGCGCGGCACGCGCGAGCTTGCCCGCGAGCTCGGCGTCCTCCCGCAGGGGTCGGTCGCCCCCGAGGGGATGCTCGTCGCCGACCTCGTCGCCCGGGGCCGCTACCCGCACCGGCGCACGTTCGCGCCGTGGTCGGACGAGGATGAGCGGGCCGTCCGCGGCGCGCTGGACGCCACCGGCGTCACGGATCTGCGCGCCCGACCGGTCGACTCCCTGTCCGGCGGCCAGCGCCAGCGCGTGTGGCTGGCGATGGCCCTCGCCCAGGACACCCCGACACTTCTCCTTGACGAGCCGACGACCTACCTCGACATCACCCACCAGTTGGACATGCTCGACCTCTTCCGCCGGATCAACCGCGATCAGGGCCGCACGGTCGTGGCGGTGCTGCACGACCTGAACCACGCGGCGCGGTACGCCGACCAGATCATCGCGATGCGGGCGGGCCGGATCCTCGCGCACGGCACACCGGGGGACGTCGTGACCGAGCCGCTTATGGAGGAGGTCTTCGACCTGCGCAGCCGCGTCATCCGGGACCCCGAGACCGGGACTCCGCTCGTGATCCCGCGCGCCCGCCCGTGACACGGCCGTTGGCGTCGCGGCTGCCCCTGTGGTTCCAAGCACCCGACTCCCCTCGGTGGCTGCGTCCGATTCGCGTCACCGACCGGACGGGGCCGCGGGGCCTGGTGCTGCGGGTCCTCGTCGGCGCTCCCCGGTACACGCTGCCCGCCGCAGTGCTGACGATCGCGCACCAGGTGGGCGAGGCCCTCGTCCCGATCATCATGGGCGTGGCGATCGACCGGGCCGTCGCGACCGGTGACGTCCGCCAGCTCGTCGTCTGGCTGTCGGTGCTCGCCGCCGACTTCGCGATGCTGTCGTTCACGTACCGGTTCGGGTCGCGGATCGGGATGATCGGCATCCTCACGATGCAGCATCACCTGCGATGCGCGGTCACAGACCGCCTTCTGCGGCCGGCTCCGGGAGTTGCCGCACCTGCGGGGTCGGCCCTGTCGCTCGCGACGAGCGACGTCGCCCGTGTCGCGTCGGCCGCGAGCGTCATGATCTTCCGGACGGGCGAGCTCGCGGCCGTCGTGTTCGCCGGCGTCGCCCTGCTCACCTTCGCGTGGCCGATCGGCGTCGCCGTTCTCGTCGGCGCTCCGGCCGTGATCGTTCTCACCGACCGACTGGCGACGCCGCTGAGCCGCCGCTCGACGGCGGAGCAGGACGCAGCGGCCGCGGCGGCAGGCCAGGCGGCCGACATCATGCGTGGCTACCGCGTCATCCGCGGCCTCGGGGCAGAGGCGACGGCGACGGACCGCTACCGCAAGGCGAGCGGACGAGCGTTGACTGGCGCCCTGAAGGCTCGCCGCGCCGAGGGCGTGTATGTCGCGCTGACGGACCTTGCGACCGGCCTGTTCGTCACCGTCATCGGAGTGGCTGCGGCGGTCGCCGCTCTGCGCGGGGCACTGTCCGCCGGGGCCTTCATCGCGGTCGTGGGGCTCACCCAGTTCCTGCTGTCGCCGCTGCAGGCCTTCGCCCTCAACACCGGGACGACCTGGGCCGCAGCGACCGGATCGGCCCGGCGCCTTCTTCCGGTGCTGCGTCGTATCCCGATCGACGACGCCCCGACAGCCGCGCCTGTGAAGGGGGCGGATCCGTTCGTCGTCGAGGATCTCGTCATTGGCGACCTGCTGCCGTTCTCCCTGCGAGTAGCGCCCGGTCAGGTCGTGGCGGTTGACGTCGATGGTCACGATGCCGAGCGGATCGTCGGCGTCCTCGCCGGCCTCGTGACGCCCACCGCCGGCCGCATCCGGATCGGCGAGACGGTCCTGTGGGACGCCACCCAGGCGAGCAGCACGCGCCCGGTCGCGCCAGACGTTCTTCCCGGAGTCCTGGTGGCCCCGCACGCCGCGGACCTCTTCTCCGGCTCGTTGCGTGAGAACGTGCTGCTCCCGGGCATCACCGACGACCAGGCATCACGGGCGTTCGAAGCTGCGGGCTGCGCGGACGTCCTGGCCGCGCTCCCTCAGGGCTACGACAGCGAGGTCGGCGAGCGGGGCAGTCGGCTGTCGGGCGGGCAGCGGCAGCGCGTCGCCCTTGCCCGGGCGCTCGCACAGCAGGCCCCGGTGCTCGTCCTGCACGACCCGACGACGTCGGTCGACACGGTGACAGAGGCCCGCATCGCCTCAGGGATCAGGCTCCAGGGCGGGACGACCCGCGTGGTCGTCGTCTCGCGCTCCGGGACGCTCCATGCGGCAGCAGACGCCGTAGTCCATCCCCGACCCCGGGACGGGGGAAGTCACGGTGCCTGCTGACCGTTCCGACCGCCTGCCAGTGGCCCCTGCTCGCGTGGTCTGGCACGAGCTCCGCCGCTGCTGGGGGCGTCGCGGCTGGGCGCTCCTGCCGCTGGGTCTCCTGTTTGCCGCGGGAGCCGCGTTCGGCACCGTGCCCGCCCTCGTCTTCGGCGTCCTTGTCGACGTCATCGACGGGCAGGAGGCTGACACGGCAAACCTCGCGTGGCTCGGTGCGCTGATGGCGGGTGCCGTCGTCGCCGCAGCGCTCCTCGACGGCATCGGGATCGTCGTGGGCGCACACCTACTCGAGACGACCCTGGCCCGTCTCCGCGAACGGATGATCGGTTCAGCGTTCGCGCTACCGCAGGCACGCGTCGAACGCGCCGGGACCGGCGACCTCGTCTCCCGGTCGAGCGACGACGTGGCGGCGGTCGCCGAGGCCATCACCGACGCCGGTCCCGCGATCGCCACATCCGTCTTCACGATCGCCGCGTCGTTCACAGCGATGGCCGTCGTCGACCCCTGGTACGTCGTCGCTCTGTTGGTGACGACACCGATCCACGTGCTCGCCCTGCGGCGCTACCTGCGGACCGCGCCAGGCGTGTACGCCGCCGAGCGCGCCGCCACGGCCGACCGTGCACAGCACCTGTTGGAGTCCCTCTACGGGCTCGCCACGGTCCGCGCATACGGCCTCGTCGGCGACCGCGCCCGCCGCGTGGCCTCGTCGTCATGGACTGTCGTGCGGCTGTCCATCCGCACGGTCACCGTCCAGAACGCGCTCTTCGCCCGCCTCAACCTCGCCGAGCTCGTCGGGGTGGGTGCATTGCTCGTCGTCGGCTTCGTCCTCGTAGCCAACGATCGCGGCACGATCGGGGCGACGACGACGGCGATGCTGCTGTTCCTACGGCTGTTCAACCCGATCAACGCCCTCCTGTTCGTGGCCGACCAGGCCCAGTCCGCCTACGCGTCGCTGGCACGCATCGTCGGCGTCATCGACGCTGCGCACACGCAGGTTGTCCCGGTGCCTGGCCGGGCCGACGGCGACGCGGTCGTCGCGCTCACGGACGTCACCTTCGGGTACGAACCCGGGCACCCCGTGCTGCAGGAGATCACCCTGCGCGTTCGCGCCGGGGAGACGGTGGCGATCGTCGGCGCGACGGGTGCGGGCAAGAGCACGATCGCCGGGCTCGTCGCCGGGATCCACCAGCCGACGGCCGGGACGGTGCGCCGGCCGACGACCCCCGGAGACGTCGTGCTCGTCACGCAGGAGACCCACGTGTTCGACGGCACGTTGCGCGACAACCTCACGCTGGGTGCCGCCGAGGCGACCGACAGGCAGCTGCGCGCGGCGCTCGAGCACGTGGATGCCGCCATCGTGGTGGACGCGTACGAGCAGGGCCTCGACACCAAGGTCGGCGCCGGCGGCGCCGACGTCCCCCCGGCCCACGCCCAGCTGATCGCCCTCGCTCGCGTAGTCCTGGCAGACCCACGCGTCGTCGTGCTCGACGAGCCGACGGCGGAGGCAGGTTCGGTGGAGGCGGGTCGGCTCGACCGCGCGGCCGCGGCAGTCCTCGCCGGCCGAACCGGTGTGGTCATCACGCACCGGCTAGGCCAGGCGCGGGCGGCGAGCCGGATCGTCGTGCTCGCGCACGGGCGCATAGTCGAGGAAGGCACCCACGCGGCGCTCGTCTCTGCTCGTGGCACCTACGCGCAGCTGGCTGCCGCCGCGACGCCCGCCAGACCCGCGCGGGCGTGAGACCTAGCGGAAGTAGCTGTCGACCAGCTCCGGGGTGACATCGGCCAGCCGCGCCGGCTGCCACTGCGGCGAGCGGTCCTTGTCGACGAGCTGGGCGCGCACACCCTCGGCGAAGTCGTGACCGACGGTGAACCGGTCCGCCAGCCGGTGCTCGGCGGTGAGCACCTCGCGCAGCCCAGGCATCGCCCGCGCCTCGCGCAGGGCGCGCAACGTCACCTTCAGCGATGTGGGCGACCGCGTGAGGATCGTCTCCGCAGCGGCCCGCGCATCCGGCTCCGGACGCGTCTGGAGCTTCGTGAGGATCTCCTCGACCGAGTCCACGGCGTAGGCCTCGTCGATCCACGCACGAGCAGCGGCCAGCGCCGACGGGGGCGGGGTCACGGCGAACCGGGCGACGGCCTCCGACCATTCGCGCTGTCCGAGGTCCTCGACCAGGGCGGCAAGGTCGGCGCCTGGCACGAACACGTCGGCGAGGCCAGCAGTGATCGCGTCCGCACCGTCGATCATCGAGCCGGTGAGCGCCAGGTGGGTACCTGTCTCCCCCGGCGCGCGCGATAGGAGGTAGGTGGCGCCGACGTCAGGGAAGAACCCGATGCCGGTCTCCGGCATCCCGATCCGCGACCGGTCCGTCACGATCCGGACGCTCCCGTGGGCGGAGACGCCAATGCCGCCACCAAGCACGATGCCGTCCATCAGCGCGATGACGGGCTTGGGGTACTCCGCGATCGCAAGGTTCATCGCGTACTCGGCGGTCCAGAACCGTGCGGCCGCGGCGGGGCCTTCGGTCATCGCCAGCTCGCGGACAGAGACGACATCGCCGCCCGCGCACAGCCCGCGCTCCCCCGCACCGGTGATCAGCACGGCCTCGACGTCGTCATCCTGAGCCCACCCGTCGAGGGCCGCGTGGACCGAGACGACCATCGAGAGCGTCAGCGCGTTCAGCGCGCGTGGTCTGTTGAGCACGATCTGGCCGAGCCGGCCGTGCCGCCCGACAAGGACGTCGGAGCCGGAGTCGTCGATGGTGGTCACCGGGACATCCTGCCGACCGCGGCCGGGCAGCCGCACACCCGTCCATCCGCATACCCGACTGTCTCTATTGACAAAGTTGCTTTGACGCGGTCCGCACGGCACAGTTGCGCCATGCGTATTGCCAACGACATCACGGAGCTTGTCGGTCACACCCCGCTGGTGCGGGTTCGCACGATCATGGACGGGGCGCCGGCCGAGGTCGTGGCCAAGCTGGAGTTCTTCAACCCGGCGAACTCGGTCAAGGACCGGATCGGTGTGGCGATGATCGACGCGGCGACCGAGGCCGGTCTGATCGGTCCGGACACGGTCGTGGTCGAGCCCACGAGCGGGAACACCGGGATCGCGCTGGCGATGGTGTGTGCGGCGCGGGGGATCAAGATCGTCCTGACGATGCCGGAGACGATGAGCTTGGAGCGTCGGGCGCTGCTGCGTGGCTACGGCGCGGAGCTGATCTTGACCCCAGGGCCGGAGGGCATGGGCGGGGCGATCGCCCGCGCGACCGAGCTCGCGGCCAGTGACCCCAAGTACTTCATGCCGCAGCAGTTCATGAACGCGGCGAACCCGGCGATCCACCGGACCACCACGGCGCAGGAGATCTGGGACGACACCGACGGCGGGGTCGACATCTTCGTCGCCGGTGTCGGGACCGGCGGCACGATCACCGGCGTCGGTCAGGTGCTCAAGGAGCGCAAGCCGGGCGTGCAGGTCGTGGCCGTGGAGCCGGCGGCATCGCCCGTCCTGGCCGGTGGGGCAAAGGGCCCGCACCCGATCCAGGGCATCGGTGCCGGGTTCATCCCGGCCATCTTGGACACGCAGGTGTACGACGAGGTCGTCGGTGTGGCCGCGGACGACGCGCTGGCGATGGCCCGGCGCGCGGCGACCGAGGAGGGCCTGCTCGTAGGCATCTCCTCCGGCGCGGCCCTGTGGGCGGCCCGCGAGGTCGCCCAGCGCCCGGAGAACGCCGGCAAGCTCATCGTCGTCATCATCCCCTCGTTCGGCGAGCGCTACCTGTCGACCGCCCTCTTCGCCGGCCTCGACGAGTGACCACGGCCGGCGGTAGCGAGTGATGCTGCCGTGACGGACCAGGTCCCGCACGCTCCCTGGACGCGTGACCCCGGTCACCTGCAGCATCGGCACGACGTCGTCGTCATCGGAGGCGGCGTCACAGGCGTGCACATCGCGCGCGAGCTTGCCGGCCGCGGCATCTCCGTGCTGCTGCTGGAGAAGGACGACATCGCCGCGGGTGCCTCCGCTTCGGTGGCCCGGCACCTTCACGGTGCTCTGGCCTTCCTCTTCGACGGGGATGTCCGCTCGGCGATCGAGGCGGTCCGCGAGCGCAGCGCCGTGGCGGCATCAGCGCCACACCTGGTTCGTGCGCGTCGCACGGTCGTGCCGGTGTGGGACTGGAGCCGACCGGGCCGCTTCGCGCTCGGGGCCCGGCTCGCCGCCTACGACGGGCTGTTCGCCTCCGGGCCCGACGGGCGACGACGCGCGCGGCGTCCCCTCGGAGCGGGCCGGATGACATGGATGGCGCCGGCCGCTGCTCTGACCGCGGCGCCATGGCTTCGTGCGGAGGGCCTGACGGGCGCCTTCGGCTGCTATGACCTGATCAGCGAGCATCCGGGGCGCCTCGTCCTCTCCATCGCGCGATCGGCGGTGGACCTGGGCGCCGACGTGCTCACGCATGCCCGAGTGGTGCGGATCCTCACGGAGCCTGGACCGGTCGGCGACACGGTCTTCGGCCTTGAGGTCGTCGACGAGCGGACAGGCACCGTCCACGCGACGCACACCGACCTCGTCGTGAACGCGGCCGGCGCATGGGCGAACGACGCGCTCGGGGACCTCGGCCCCCGCTTGCGACTCCCCCTCGATCGCGCCCGGTCGGTTCAGGTGCTCGCACGTCCCCTCGGCGGCTCATCGTCGATCCTCGCCCGAACACGCACGGGCGGAACAGTGGACGTGTCGACGTGGCAGCGCCTCTCCCTCATCGAGTCGAGCGGCGTCCCCGTCCCGTTGTCGGACGACGACAACTCGGCGACGGTGGACGCCATCGGACTGCTCCGGTCGGGCATCAATGGCATCAGCGCCGAGCCGATCGGGCCTGGCGACCTGCGCGACGTCACCCTCGTCGACCAGGTCCGCGACCACGGGGCGAGGTCAGGCCCGCAGCGACCCCGCATCCACCGCCACGACGGCAGCCACATTTTCGGGCTCATGACGGTCACCGGCGGCACGCCGACGACCGCACGCGCAACCGGGGTCGAGGTCGCCGAGACGATCGTCCGCTCGGCGCGCCTGGGCCCCACCCGACCGTTCGACTCCCGCAGACGCTCCGTGCACGGCGCCATCGACGACGCCATGCGAGCGGAGATCGTGCGATCGCTCGCCGCTGACGGAGTCGTCGACCATGACACCGCCGACCACCTCGTCCGGCTCTACGGCAGCGACGCGGCAGCCGTGGTGGACCTCGTGCGCGAACGTCCCGAGCTGGGCCGGCAGCTATCCGCCGACGAGGACCGGCGCGACATCGCCGCCCAGGCGCTCCATGCGGTCACCGACGAGGCAGCCCTCTCTCTCGCAGACGTCGTCCGGCGCCTCGCCCTCGGCGGCCCGGGCGCTCCGCGACCCGATGACGTGCGAGCCGTCGCCGCCGTGCTTGGACCGGTTCTCGGCTGGGACGACGACCAGACGAACCAGGAGGTGCAGTCGGCGATGAGCCGGCGGACGTCGTTAGCGGACGTGGTCGGAGCCTGGGCGGCGCCCGCGTAGCCGGCAAGCCCGCCGGACTCGTTGACAGGTCGCGCGAGCCTGCCTACCGTCGAGCGAGATCACCGAAACTCGGATCCTCCCGCGGATCCCCCACAGGAGGTGTCATGGCGACGGGTCGTCCGGCCCCCGACGTGGCGGCGGCCCTGGGGCTCGACGGTGTCGTCGTCCTCCCCGCGGTCCTGAGCCCAGCCCGGATCGAGGTCGGCCGACGACTCCTCGATGACCTGTACGCCCGCCCATACGACGCCAGGCTCGACGCGCCCGGCTACAGCATCGACTCCGGTGCGGCGGGCGAGCCGATCCTCGCCCTGCCGGACGGCTCCCGCTTCGTCACCAACCTGGTGAGCAAGGACCCGTTCTTCGCCGAGCTCGTGGACGAGCCAGCGGTCCTCGACGCGGTCCGCTCCCTGATCGACGATCCGCTGCTGAGCTCGCTGAACAGCCTGGAGCCGGTCCTCGGCAGCGGCCACCAGTCGCTGCACCGCGACGAAGGACCAGTCGGGTCCGAGGGCGTCGTCACGGTCAACACCTTGTGGCTGTTCGACGACGTCGACCGAGGCAACGGGGCGACCCGCTACATCCCAGGCAGCCACCGCACGGATGAGCTGGCCGAAGCGGACGACCCGCGCGTGCGATATCTGGAGGCGCCCGCCGGCTCCGTCGTCGTCATGAACGCGCACGCGCTCCACGGCGCGAGCACGAACCTCGACGGACGGCGGCGGCGGATCGTCCACGTCTACTTCACTCGGCAGGGTCGTCCCACCCAGACTGACTGGCCCAGGTACATACCGGCCGACGTGCAGGACACACTCGGCGAACGCAGACGCGCGCTGCTCGGACTCGCGAGCTAAGACGCTCGGCGACCGCCACGCGCTGACGGCCTCAGCCCGCGTTGGCGAGGACGTCCTCGAACAGCTCGACGTACCGGTCGACCATGCGCGCGGAGGTGAAACGCGAGACGACGTCGGCCCGGCAGGCGTCCCGGTCGATCGCGTCCAGCGACCGGACCGCGGCGACGGCATCCTGGACGGAGACGACGAGGAAACCGGTCTCCTGGTCCCGGATGAGCTCGGGCATCGAACCTCGCCCTCGGGCGATGACCGGCGTCCCGACCGCCAGGGACTCGATCACGGACAGCCCGAACGGCTCGTCGAAGTCGATCAGGTGGAGCAGAGCCCTCGCGCCCCCCAGCAGCCGGTCACGGTCCCGCGGCCCGACCGCCCCGACGTAGGCGACGGCCCGGCCGTCGATGAACGGCACGATCTCCCGGCGGAAGTACTCCTGGTCGTGGACCACGCCGGCGATGATCAGCGGGATCCCCGTGAGCCGGGAGACCTCGATGGCCTCGTGCGTCCCCTTGTCCGGATGGATCCGGCCCAGGAACATCAGGTAGCCGCCGTCCCCGGCGCCGCGTGTGAACTGGTCGACGTCCACGCCGTGGTGGATCGTCGCCGCGTACGTGAGGTCCGGGTGACGGTCGGAGTCGCTGATCGACACGTAGTGGGCGACGTCGTCGTATGCCAGGTAGGCCGGAACGATGCGCTCGGACGAGAACCCGTGGATCGTCGTGACGACCGGCGTCGACGTGAGCCGGCTGAAAGCCAGCGGCAGGAAGTCGAACTGGTTGCTGATGATGTCGAAGTCATCGGCGCGCTCGAAGACGGACGCGATGTGGAGCGCCTCGTACACCTTCGCGTCGACGCTGCTGTCCTCCTCGTAGCCGGCCGAGGCCCGCGACTCGAGATGGCCCTGCGTCGTGGAGTCGCCCGTCGCGAACAACGTCACGTCGTGGCCGCGCTCCACCAGGCCCTCCGCCAGGGTCGAGGCGACCTGCTCCCAGGGGCCGTAGCCCCGTGGAGGCGTGCTGTGGGCGATCGAGGCGAGCACGGCGATCTTCACGATGGCCTCCGGCCGGTTACTGCGAGGTCGTCGCGCCATGCCGGCGCGACGACGTGTTCCGCACGCGAGGTGCGGGTGTCAGCGAGCGGCCGTCACGCCGGCCGCCGACCGGTCCGCACACCGCGGCGGCGACCCTGGGCCGATGCCGGCCGACGGGAACGTCCGCCGGTCGCGCCACCGCGACTGGCGGGCGCCGGCTCGGGAGTCTCCTGCGCGATGGCCGGGTCGACCCACGCTGCAGCCGGCCCGGCGAGAGCGGCGAGCTCCTTCGACGAAGCGGTGACGCTGGCGTGCGCCGCGGAGATACCCGCACGGCGGGTCATGGCGGAGACATCCGCGCGCTGCGCGCTCGTCTGGATCGTCACGACCACGCCGCTCGCACCGGCCCGCGCCGTACGACCCGAGCGGTGCAGGTACGCCTTGTGCTCGGCCGGCGGGTCGACGTGGACGACGAGCGCCACGTCGTCGACGTGGATTCCCCGTGCGGCGACGTCGGTCGCCACGAGGACGCGCACCTGGCCATCGCGGAACCGCGACAGGTTCCGGTCACGCGCGTTCTGGCTGAGGTTGCCGTGCAGGTCGACGGCGGGGATGCCGGCGGCGGTGAGGTCGCGAGCCAGCTTCCGGGCGGAGTGCTTGGTGCGGGTGAACAGGACGCTGCGGTCCTGGCCCGAAGCCAGCTCGCGGATGACGCCGGGCTTGTCCTGCGTCGTCACGGTGAGCACGTGGTGCTCCATGTCCGGCTCGGTGCTCGCGTCGTCGTCCAGCGAGTGCGTGACCGGCGAGGACAGGTAGCGACGGACGAGCACGTCCACGCCGTTGTCCAACGTGGCCGAGAAGAGCAGCCGCTGACCGGTCCGCGGGACCGTGTCCAGGATCCGTCGCACGGCGGGCAGGAAGCCGAGGTCGGCCATGTGGTCGGCCTCGTCCAGCACGGTGATCGCAACATCACCGAGGTCGACGTGGCGCTGGCGCATGAGGTCCTCGAGCCGCCCCGGGCAGGCGACGACGATGTCGACCCCCGACTCGAGCGCGCGGACCTGGGACGTCTGACGGACACCGCCGAAGATGGTCGTCACGCGAAGGCCGGTGGCGGCCGCCAGCGGCGCGAGGACGTCGTGGACCTGGGTCGCCAGCTCGCGGGTCGGGACGAGGACGAGCGCGCGGGGGCGCCCCGGTCGGCTGCTTCCCCCGGCGGACGACAGGCGGGCGACGACGGGCAGCGCGAACGCGAGCGTCTTTCCGCTGCCCGTGCGGCAGCGACCGAGCACGTCGCGGCCGGCCATGGAGTCGGGCAGCGTCGCGGACTGGATGGCGAACGGGCCGTGAAGTCCCTGCCGCGAGAGCTCGTCGACGACCGACGTGGGCAGGCCGTAGCCGGCGAAGGAGGTGGGGGCCGTCGCGTCGACGGCCTGGTCGTGCTGTGACATGGAAGTCCTCTGGCGTTGGGTGGCGCCGCACGGCGAGATCGAAAGATCGAGTTCGCGATCACTGCGCTCAAGGTGCGCGTCCCGTTCGGGGGCACCGCGCCCGGTCACTGGGCCGAGTGCTCGGTGACCCACATCGTGCGGGTCACCGAAGGATGAGAAATCACCGCGGGCTCAGTGGCGCCACAGGGCCGGTGATGACACCACGGTACCGCACGTCCGCCCATCGGACCGACCACAGCGCCCTGGGACGACGACGTCGACCCCCGCCCGGAAGAAAGGTGGGGCGGCCCCTCTCGCGCACAGGCCCAGACGTGGTAACGTCGCCGCCGGTTGGATATACCAGTTCCCTCGTTCGTTACGGCGCCGGCGGATTGATATTCCGCCAGGCATGGCCCCGCCGGTCTCCGGCACCCGGGACCGTGACGGCGGCAACCCACGGCGACTCACCACGACGCCGTGCACGCGTAATAACGAGAGGAACAGCAATGGCACAGGGAACCGTCAAGTGGTTCAACAGCGAAAAGGGCTTCGGCTTCATCGCTCCCGACGACGGCAGTGCGGACGTCTTCGTCCACTACTCCGCGATCGCGACTTCGGGCTACCGCAGCCTGGATGAGAACCAGAAGGTCACCTTCGAGGTCACCCAGGGCCCCAAGGGCCCGCAGGCCGAGAACGTGGTCCCCGCCTGACTCAGGCATGACCGACGGGTCATCGAGCGCATGGGTTCCCGTGCTGCTCGGTGGCCCGTCGGCGTTCTACCCGCCTGCTAGTCGACGTCCACGACCAGGCGGTCCAGATACCGATGGAACCAGTCGACGTGCATCGTCGGCGGCTCGTCCGCGCTGATCCGCGCGCGACTGAGCAGATCCAGCGCCCGCGAGGTCGCGACCGTCATCTCCGCCCGCGCCAGCTGGTAGCCGATGCAGAAGTGCTTGCCGATGCCGAAGCCCACGTGCGCCGATACGCCGGGCTTGTTGCCTCCCGCACGGTTCTCCTTGCCCGGCCGCAGGTCAGTGCGCCCGAGGATGTAGGTGCGCGGGTCGGCGAACACCGTCTCGTCGTTGTTCGCTGACATCAGCGCCACCCGCACGAGCGCATCGGCAGGGATGTCGACACCGCAGATCGTGACCTCACGGGTCGTCCGGCGGTCCTCGTAGACGACGACACCGTCGTAGCGCATGAACTCCGTGATCGCCGCCTCGATGAGCGACTCGTCGGCGCGCACGGCGGCGAGCACATCCGGACGGGTCAGCAGCAGATACCAGAAGTTGGCGATCGCCCGGTCGGTCGTCTCCCCACCGGCCACGAGCAGCAAGCTGATGAACGACGCGATCTCGGCCGGCGACAGCCGCTCCGCCTCGGCGGTCGACGCCGCCCCGATCGCGGAGATCAGGTCGTCGCCTGGATCGGCGATGCGCTGCGCGACGAGGGTCTCGACGTATCGCTCGAAGTCCTGGTGCGCCCGGATGCCGACCGAGCGCTCCGGCTCGGTGCCCGGCAGGGCGTGGATGACCTCGTTCACCATCGTCGCGAGGTACTCGTGGTCCTCGGGGTTGAGGCCGAGCAACGCCGTGACGACCATGACGGGCAGCGGGGCGGTCAGCTCACCGATCAGGTCGATGCGGCCGTGACGAGGCGCCGCGTCGACGAGCTCGCGGACGCACTGCTCGATCAGCGGGTACTGGCGCTGGAGCTTGCCGCCGATCAGCGGCGGGGCGACGACGTTGCGGAGCACGTCGTGGTCGAGGCCATCCATCTCGACCATCGTGCGGCCGATCACTGCGGTGAAGATGTCCGCGTAGGGCTTGGTCGAGAACGTCTCGTGGTCCAGCAGGACGCCCGTGACGTCCGCGTAGCGGGTCACGACCCAGCAGCCCCCCTGCGCGTCCCACACGACGGGGGCGTCGTGGCGAAGGCGCTCCCAGGCGGGGAACGGGTCGAGCATGAAGTCGTCGGTGTGCAGCGCGGCGACGAGGTCTGCCGGTGAGGTCATGCGGGTGCCTTCCTGCTGGGTGCCGTCGTCACGGGCTTTCGGCGACGAGCGCGGTGTCCGCGCCGACGCGCCCGACCAGGGCCGCACCGCCGGGGTCCCCCACCGCAGTGTCGCGGCCTGGCAGAGCGGTGTAGAAGAAGTCGGCGTTGTCGGCGACGTGCGCCCGCGACGCGGCGACGACGTCGTCGGCCGGCCAGATCGCGTCCACCGGGCAGGCGTTCTCGCACGCCCCGCAGTCGATGCACTCGGCCGGGTTCACGTAGAGCTTGCGGTCACCCTCGTAGATGCAGTCGACCGGGCAGACGTCCACGCAGGAGCGATCCATGACATCGATGCAGTGCTCGATGATCACGTACGTCATCGATGGCCACCGTTCGCCGGGCTGGATGAGTGGATCCGATACCGGAATCCTTTCCAACCCGGGACGCTACGGTCGGGCCGCGCGTCGTGTCAAGCAGGTCGGCGAGCCGACTGTGCCGTGCTACCCGACCAGGTGCACGATCTGCCACACGCAGCCGACGACCGCGACGACCGCGACGACGCCCAGGTAGGCCAGGACCCGGCGGACGTCGCCGAGGGCGCACCTCGACCGCGCGAGGCCCGCTCGGTGGGCCTTCCAGTACCCGGCGAGGCCGAGGGCGGCGAAGGCGAGCACCGCGAACGGCCCGAGGAACCACGCGAGCAGTGCGATGGTCGTATAGATGCACAGCCGCAACGGGTCGAACGGAGCGGGTGTGCCGGCGGCATCGTCGGGCGTGCCCGGCACCGGGCGGCCCGGGACGGGCTCCGGGGCGCTCATGCGTCCGCCCCGCCGGCGACGTGCGACAGCCGTTGCCGCGAGAGGGGAGCCCATGCCTGCACGGCGCAGAACGGCGCGCACTGGTCGACGCCGGCCGCCCGCGTGCCGACGTGCACGCAGCACTGCGTCAGCCGCTCCTCGATCATCGTGTGCCGATCCATGAACGGCTTCACCGTGATCCGCACGATCCGCTCGCCGAGCATGCGCCGCAGTCGCTCTCGTCCGCCCGGTAGGCCGGCGCTGGCCGCGAGGCGGACGAGCGAGGCGATGCCGAGGTCGCAGGTCGAGCAGACGTCCCGCCACAGCGCCATGACGTCGGGATGCGTCTGCGAGGCCTGCTCGCTGAGCAGCCCGAGCAGGCTCGCTTGGACAGCGGCCCGCAGCTGTCGGGGGATCTCGGGGTCGGCGAACCGGTTGGCGACCAGGCCAAGGTTCTCCTTGAGGCGGTCGTGCCCGATCAGGGAGACCAGGGATCGCCAGTCGCCGTCGTCGGTCCGCAGCATGTACCCGACGGAGCAGCAGTGCGGGTGGGAGCACGGCAGTGCGGTGAGGTCGCGCCACGTGACCAGGCCGTCCGTCTGTGGGCCGAGCCGCGCGAGCGTGCCCGTGTGGGTCAGCCGGTCGCTGGGCGCGACGCCCACACCCCGGCCCGAGTCGAACACGGGCTGGATCGACACCCCTGACACGAAGGGCGTCTCCAGGGCGATCCGGACGACGTCGCCGATCTCGTCGTCGTTCACCCCGAGGGCCGCCGTCATCGTCAGCGTGGTGAAGACCTCCGCCTCCGACAGCCGTCGTACGGCGGCCTCCTTCGCGCTGCGTACGTCACCGCCCCGGTGGTGCCGTGATGACTCGGCGGTCAGGCCGTCGAACTGCAGGTTGACCTCGACCCTCTCCCGGTGCCGACGCAGGAGAGCGAGCAGGTCGTCGTCGGTGGCGACGAGCAGTCCGTTGGTGTTCAGCAGGATCCGCACGATGTTGCGCGACACGAGTGCGTCCAGGAGGTCGGCGAGCTGAGGGTGCAGGGTGGGCTCGCCACCGGAGAGCATCAGGACGTCGATGCGGCCGTTCTCCCGCGCGATGCGCTGGTCGACGTTCGCCAGCACGTCCTCGACGGGCACGACCCCCCGGCCCAGTGGCGAGGCGTCCGTGAAGCACGTGGGGCACCGCAGGTTGCACCCCTCGACGATGTCCTCCAGCAGGATGCACGTGTGCTGCGTCTGCATCTCGCCGAGACCCCGCGCGTACGCGAGGGGCACGGGGTCGTAGTTGCCCGGTGAGTCAGGGACATGCCACTTGGTCGGCGCCGTCCACTGCTCGAGGTAGGTCAGGATCTCCGGGTCCTCGTCGTACAGGGTGCGGACGAACCCGTGGGTCGGGCAGCCGCGTTCGAGCCAGATGCGCCCGTCCCGCTCGGCGAGCCACCCCGAGAGCCGGTGTGCCCCGGCGAGGTCGTCGGAGAACCCGCACTCAGGGCAGTAGGCCGTGACGTAGCGATGGATCCGGTCGCCGCGCAGCGGCATGCCGTCCCCCCACGTGAGCTGCACGGCCTGCTGGACCTCGACGGGCTCGACCGTCGTCATCAGGCCGACGGCCCGATGAACAGACCGAAACACGCGGCGCCCGGGCTGATGAGGAGCGCGACGCCGGACCCGATGAGCAGGCCGACCGCCCACGAGCGCTGGCGCGCGGTCTTGGCGAGGCCGAGGAACACCGCCGACCCGACCACGAGCACCGGCGCGATGACGATGGTGGCCGGGACGGCGAACACGAGCGCGCCAACGAGGACCGACAGGACCACGGCGCCCACGATCGCGACACCCGCCACCACGGCCGTGTCGTAGCCGCGTTCAGCAGAGACGTGTCCGGCTCCGGCGAGCGGGGCGAAGGGCTCGCCCAGCAGCTCCCAGTGCCGGCCGGTCCAGTAGTAGTGCCCGTCCTCGGACACGCGCTCGCCGTTCGGTCCCAGGCGTGGCCGGGGATCGGGCACACCGCCGTCGGGCTCGCGGGGCGTCGGGTCAGCCATGGCTCTCCTCCGGTCGGCTCGACGTGCTGACGACCCTAGGGCTCTCCGGCGGCGGCGTCCCGGCTCCGGGCGGCGGCACGGTGGGTGGCGGCATCGTTGGCGGTGGCGTGCGCAGCTGGTGGAACGTGCCCAGCCGGGCCGACTTCCGCAGTCGCGCCACGAGCAGCGGCGACATCGCCAGGAGGAACAGCTGCGACCCTGTCAGCCCCCGCAGGAGCGTCGGGCTCGCGCGCGTGAACTCGACCGCGAACCGGAACGCCGCGTACGCGCAGATGAACAGGACGAACAGCTCGCCGGGTCCGTGCACCCGCGGCCGCGCCCACATCAACGCTGCGAAGGCCACCAGGAGGAAGACGATCTCGTACAGGAACGACGGGTGCATCCCGACACCGTCGACGCAGGCCGGGCAGGCAGGGATCTGCGCTGCCGGGTCCACGTGAACGGCCCACGGCAACGTCGTGGCCCGGCCCGGAGCCTCGGAGAGCAGGCAGCCGATCCGGCCGACGGCCAGGCCCAGCGCGACGGCCGGCGCGAACAGGTCACCCGTCCGGTGCGGGTAGCCGCCGACGCGCTTGCCGATGAGTGCGCCGACGTACGCTCCCGCGAGACCGCCGAGGATGGATCGTCCGACCTCGTTCCACGCCCACACCAGTGCGGCCGGGCCGTCCTGCAGGGCCGCATCCGCGAGGCCCCCGAGCCGTGCGCCCACGGCACCACCGATGACGACGCCCGCGATCACGGGGATCAGTCGCTCGTCCCAGGCGCGGCGGCGCCGGCACTCCAGGGCGAAGACGGCCAGACCGGTGAGGAACCCGAGCGCAACGAAGGTCTCGTGCGAGTACACCGGCCACCCAGCCACGCTGAACAGGACCTGGTGCACCGCTACGACACCTGTCCCGACGAGGGCAAGCGTCGGGTCCGGGCGTCAGGGGCCATGCGGCACGGTATCCGGCGAGCGGCGCGTAGGTGAAGGGTCGATCGCCGTCACCGTGGCCGAGCCGTCACAGGATGTGCAGCATCTCCTGGTAGGTCGGCAGCGGCCACAGGTCGTCGGCCACGACACCCTCGAGGCTGTCGGCAGCGTGCCGGACCGCCTCGACCGCCGGGAGAAGGGTGTCCCGCGCGTAGGCGGCCTCGGACGCACCGTGCCCGGCCTCGCCGGCGATGGCGTCGCCGAGCGCCGTGAGGGCGGTCCGAAGGTCGGCCAGGCGGGTCGACACCGGCTCGAGCGTCGAGGTGTCGGCGGGCACGCCGGCCGAGATCAGCGCGCCCACGTTCTGGGCGAGCTCGGTCTGGTACCGCAGGGCCGCGGGCAGCACCATCGTGCTGCCCATCTCGTACGTCAGGCGCGCCTCCACGCCGATGCTCATCGCGTACTGCTCCAGGCCGATCTCGTAGCGGCTGTGCATCTCCCGCGCGCTGAAGACCTTGTACGTGCTGAAGAGCTCGATCGCCGGCTCCGAGACGAGCTCGGGCAGCGCGTCGATCGTCGTGCGGAGGTTCGGCAGGCCACGCTCGGCTGCCTCGACCTGCCAGGCGTCGGAGTAGCCGTTGCCGTTGAACACCGAGTTGCCGTGGTTCGTGATGATCTCGGTGAGGATCTCCTGGACGGCCTGGTTGAACTCCGTGCCCGCCGCCAGCGACGCCTCGATGCTCGTGGCGATGTAGTCGAGGGCCTCGGCGAGGATCGTGTTGATCGTCGTCATCGGACCGGCCACCGACTGCATCGAGCCGGGCGCGCGGAACTCGAACCGGTTGCCCGTGAACGCGAACGGGCTGGTGCGGTTGCGGTCGCCGGGATCGGTCGGCAGCTCGGGCAGGGTGTCAACGCCGATCATCAGCGTGCCCTTGCCGCGCGACGACGTCGCCGCGCCCTTGGCGATCTGGTCGAACACGTCGGCCAGCTGGTCGCCCAGGAAGATCGAGATGATCGCCGGCGGCGCCTCGTTCGCGCCGAGCCGGTGGTCGTTGCTGGCCGACGCGACGGACGCGCGCAGCAGTCCCCCGTACAGGTGCACCGCGCGGATGACGGCTGCGCAGAACACCAGGAACTGGGCGTTGTCGTGGGGGTTGTCGCCGGGGAGCAGCAGGTTTCCCTGCTTGCTGTTGCCGAGCGAGAAGTTCACGTGCTTGCCCGACCCGTTGACGCCGGCGAACGGCTTCTCGTGGAACAGGCACTCCATGCCGTGCTTCTTGGCGATTGTCTTGAACGTCGTCATGAGCAGCTGCTGGTGGTCGGCGGCCACGTTCGCGCGCTCGAACATCGGCGCGATCTCGAACTGGCCGGGGGCGACCTCGTTGTGGCGGGTCTTGGCCGGGATGCCGAGCTTGAACAGCTCGCGCTCGGTGTCCATCATGAAGCCGAGCACGCGCTCGGGGATCGCACCGAAGTAGTGGTCGTCGAACTCCTGGCCCTTCGGCGGCTCCGACCCGAACAGCGTGCGTCCCGCGTTGAGCAGGTCGGGGCGCGCCAGGAAGAAGTGGCGGTCGATGAGGAAGTACTCCTGCTCAGCACCGCAGTAGGAGACGACCCGGTCCGGGTCATGGCCGAACAGACGCAGCACCCGCTCGGCCTGTTCCGCCATCGCCTGCTGCGACCGCAGCAGCGGGGTCTTGTGGTCCAGGGCCTCCCCCGTCATCGACACGAAGACGGTCGGGATGCACAGCGTGTTGCCGTTGGGGTTCTCCAGGACGTAGGCCGGGCTCGTGACGTCCCAGCCGGTGTAGCCGCGGGCCTCGAACGTGTTGCGAAGGCCGCCGCTGGGGAAGCTCGATGCGTCCGGCTCGCCCTGCACCAGGGTCTTGCCCGCGAACTCGGCCATTGCCGTGCCGTCGCCCACCGGCTCGAGGAAGCTGTCGTGCTTCTCGGCGGTCAGCCCGGTCAGCGGGTAGAAGACGTGCGCGTAGTGGGTCGCGCCCTTCTCGATCGCCCAGTCCTTCATCGCGGACGCGACCGCGTCGGCGACCTGCGGGTCCAGCGGGGCCGAATGCTCGATCGTGGCCATCACCGACCGGTAGACGGTCTTCGGCAGGCGCTGCCGCATGACCGTGCTGCTGAAGACGTTCAGACCGAAGATCTCGCCGGGAGCCTCCGTGTCGATGTAGCTGACCGCCGGCGGCACATAGGCCTCGACATCCTTGATCGCCTGCAGACGGACGGCGTTACCACTCATAGGGGCTCCTTGTTCCTGACCAGCTCGGCGACGGTCTCGCGCACGCGTAACGATCGTGCCGATGTGATTCGGGCACGTTGCGTGCAGGTGACGAACTCGCGTCGAGCGCTCCCCCGGCCCTGACGCTCGGGGCGGTCGATCAGGCCGGTGGCCGGCTGCCGATCTGGAGCAGCGGCTTGGTCAGGCCGATCCGCTCGTATGCCTCGGCCGGGATGGCCTCCAGCGACTTGTAGACCGTCCACGTGCACTTCTTGGGCGTCGGACCGGAGGTCTCCTCCGGATGGCGAGGGGAGTCGATGACGCGCAGGGGATGACCCCACTCGTGGGCGGGCCAGTACTCCAGCGCATAGCAGCAGTGCGCGCAGTAGTAGCAGATCCCGGTCTCGTTCCAGGCCCAGTCGTGCTCCTGCGTCGTCACGCCGAACTCGTAGGGCGGCTCGCTACGGGACGGCGTGCCCTCGACGGCATCGCCGCGCTGTCCACGGTTGCCCGACCCGCAGGGGTCGAACGCGATGACGTATTTGTCGTCGTCCTCGGTGACCTCCATGTCGCCCGTGCGCTCCGGGCCGACGAGATGGCCCCGCATCGCCTCGAACGACAGGTACAGGTTGCGCTCGAGAGTGTCCTCGTATGCGCGCTCCCGGACATCGAACGGCTTGTAGCGCTCCTGCAGGTACGGCGCGAGGACCTCCGAGTACGCATCCCCGATCGCCTCCTCGCCGAAGCGGCGGGCCACGAAGGTCAGCAGGCCCGACTGGAAGTCCGCGCCGCGATCATGGTGCTGGCGCCAGGCCTCCCGGAGAGCATCCAGCTCGGCCAACGCCTCGGCGGCGGTGAGGTCGAAACCGCGCAGCCGGTGGGCCAGCGAGCCCGCTGCCGTCGCGAGCTCGGCCCACCGCGTCGCGGTGTCGAACGGCCGACCGTCGGGGAAGGCGAGCAGCTGTCGCAACCGCTCGGTCTCGGCCTCGCGCTCGGCGGCGGTGACGCCACGGCTTTCGAGGTACTCCTCGAAGCCCCGCGTCCACACCTGGTAGATGACATAGACGACCTTGGCCTCCTCCATCCAGTAGTCGATGAGCTGCGCCGCGACCTCCCAGTCGCCCGCAACGATCGCCTCCTGGATGCGCGTGGTGGTCCCGACCGCCTGCTCGGCCCAGTCGCCGGTGCGCACCCGCTTGTTGAGCTGGTCCGACCACACCAACCGGGTCTGCGGGACTCCCGCGCTGCCGGAGATGCTCTTCGGCACGGGGGCTGCTCCGGGGTCGACGTGGTCGACGTCGAGGTCGTCGGGCACAGGGCCTCCTTGGGTCACGCCGCGCAAGCCTGGAAACGTTTCTATGCTAGGGCGCGGCACCGCCCTGTCAAGGTCCGCGAGGATCCCGGCGACGCCCGATCCGGGCTAGCCGAGCGCCGCGTCGAGCGCTGCCTTGACCTCGGCGAAGTGCTCGACGTGTGCGTCCGCCGACGGCAGGCCGACCTTCTGCGAGAGGACGGACACGCCGGTGCCGCCCGCCTCCTGCCACCGGGTGGCCGTCTCGACGGCCTGGGCCGCGTTGCGCGCCCGGGTCATGATGAGCTCCAGCCCGAACCCGTCGACCGTGCGCCCGGCTTCGGCCAAGTGGTGGCGGACCCGACCCATCCCCTCGATGGCCACCTCGACGTCCCCGCCGAAGCTGAACCCGTCGCCGAGCGTGCCGCCGCGCCGGTAGGCCGCTTCGCTGAAGCCGCCCACCCAGATCGGGATCCGTCGGGTCGGCCGCGGGTTGATGCAGCAGCGCTCGAGCTGGTGGAAGCGACCGTCGAAGCTGACCAGTGGTGAGCCCCACAGCAGCCGCATGACCTCGATCTGCTCGTTCAGGCGCGCGCCGCGGGTGTGGAAGTCCTGACCGAGGGCGTCGTACTCGACCCAGTTCCAGCCGGTGCCCACCCCGATCCGCAGCCGCTCACCGGAGAGCAGGTCGGCGTCGGCCGCCTGCTGGGCGGCGAGAACCGTCTGCCGCTGGGGCAGGATCAGCACACCGGTCGCGAGCTCGATCCGCTCGGTCACGCCGGCGAGGTAGCCGAACGCCACGAACGGGTCGTGGAACGAGTCGTCCTCGGTATATGGACCCCACAGCGGCGGTTCGCGGTCGGCGTGCTCAGCCCCGACGACGTGGTCGTAGAACAGCAGGCTGTCGTAGCCGAGGTTCTCGACCCCACGGCCGATCAGCCCGAGTGCGGCCGGGTCACCGTGCGTCTCGTTCTGCGGGTAGACCGCGCCGATCCTCATGCCTTCGCCCTCCGTGGGTTGACGACGCCGCCGTCGCGACGCGGCTCGATCCCCGCCTCGAGGACACGGCGTTCGCGGATCCGCCACGTCCCGTCGATCTGCTCCCAGCGGTCGTGGTACTCCCCCCACAGGACCATGTCCGCTTTCGACTGGTCGATGAACCGGTGCCAGGCACGCACGTAGCTGACGGCGTCGGCGCTCTCGTCACCGGTGAACGTGATGGCGATGTTGGAGATCAGATGCTGCGTCGCCTCGAACTGCGGGAGGACGCGGTCCATCCAGTCGACGACGGCGTCCACACCGTGCATGTCACCGCTGTGCGGCGACGCGAACACGCACTCCGACGCGAACACCTCACGATGGTTCGCGGTCTCCATCCAGTCGGTGGCCCGCGCATAGCGGAACATCTGGTCGGTGATCGCCGCGCGATCCTCTAGGCGGTCCATTCGACGGCACTCCCAACGCCCAGGGTCGGCCCGCCCGACCACCGTGGCAGGTGGCGGCGAAGCCATGAGTTATCGAACAGTAACGTCCCAAAAGTCCGGACGTACGGGAACCGGTGATCTCCCCGGCCGGCCGTGGGGACGCCGCCTGCTTCGCTAGCGTGCGGTCCTGTGGCCGTATCCGGCAGACGCGAGGACGACGCCGCCGGGCGGGGCGAGAGCCGCATCGCGGCCGCCGACCCACGGCCCGCGGCGACCCGACGCCGGGTGCTCGGCGCGACCCTCGAGCTGATCGCCGAGGTCGGCTTCGAGGGCACGAGCATCGAGGCCGTCGCCGAGCGGTCCGGCGTGGCGCGCAGCACCATCTACCGGCACTGGCCCGATCCGACCGCTCTCTACCTGGAGGCGTTCGACCCCCCGAACGCCGACGCGGCTCCCCCGCCACCGACCGGCGACGCCGAGGCAGACCTGCGCGCCTACATCCAGCACGTCGCCGACCGGCTCAACGACGACCGCTTCGCCGCCGCTCTCGCCGCACAGGTGGACAAGGCCCGCCGCGACCCCGCCTACCGGGAGGCCCACCTGCGCTACGCCATGACCCGCAACGAGTATGGGATCGCCCTGTTCCGTCGGGGCATCCAGGACGGGTCACTGGACGCCGGCCTCGACCCGGAGACGGAGACCGACCGCATCCTCAGCCGGCTCGTGTTCGAGCGCCTCATGAAGTACCGCCGCATCGAGCCCGCGCTCGTCGACGCGATCCACGCCGAGGCCCTCGCCCGGTGCCTCGCACGTCCCGGCGGCGCCCAACACGGGAGGACCCGATGACCAGATCGCGGCAGCTCGTCGACCTGCTGGGGGTCGACGAGCCGATCGTCCTCGGACCGTTCGGCGGGATGTCGTCCGTCGCGCTGACAGCAACGGTCAGCCGGCTCGGCGGCCTCGGCTCGTACGGGCTCTACGGGTACGACGCAGCCCGGATCGCCGACACCACGGCGGCGATCCGGGCCGAGACCGACCGCCCGTTCGCGCTCAACGTGTGGCTGCCGACCGGCGACGAGGTGAGGCCGGACGTGGTCGACCTCGCGTCGTACCTCGACGCCCTCGCCCCGTACTTCGCCGAGGTCGGGCTGCCACGGCCCACCCCGCCGTCGTCCTTCCTGCCAGACGTGGACGAGCAGCTCGCGGCCGTCATCGAGGCGCGTCCGGCCGCGGTCAGCGTCGTGTTCGGGGTGCCCTCCTCAGAGACCATGGACCGCGTGCACGGCGCGGGCATCGTTGTCATCGGGACGGCTACGACGGTGGCTGAGGCGGTAGCGCTGGCCGACGGAGGCGTCGACGTGGTCGTCGCCTCCGGAGCGGAGGCCGGCGGCCATCGCGTGTCCTTCCTCCGATCGGCCGAGGAGTCCCTCGTCGGTACGTTCGCGCTGATCCCGCAGGTCGTCGACGCGGTCGACGTTCCCGTGGTGGCCGCCGGCGGGATCGCCGACCGCCGGGGCGTCGCCGCCGCGCTCGCCCTCGGTGCCGCCGGCGTGCAGGTCGGCACCGCGTTCCTGGCGACGCGTCAGTCCGCCGTGAACGACGCCTACCGCCGCCAGATCGCCGACGCGACCGACGACGCGACGGTGCTGACCCGGGCCATGAGCGGCCGGCTGGCCCGGGGACTGCCGAACCGTGCGGTCCGCGAGATCGAGGCCAACGGCCAGATCGCCCCCTTCCCCGCGCAGAACTGGATGACGGGCCGGTTCCGGGCGGAAGCCGCCCGACTGGGCACGGCGGATGTGCTCTCGCTGTGGATGGGGCAGGCCGCGCCGCTGGCGCGTCGTGCCGATGCGGCGGAGGTCATGGCCGAGCTCGTCGCCGGCCTGCCGACCGGCTGACACGTCCTACTCGGCGGGCCGATCCCCCGCGGTGCAGTCGGCGCGGTGCGCGCCGATGGCGCCGCACTCCGGGCAGACCTGTTCGAGCCAGCAGGCGCCGTCGCCGCCCTCGTCCGCCGTGGGGTGCGGCGTGTCGTCGTCGTTCGGCCCGGCCACGTCGGCGCTCCCCTCGTCGCCTCGCACACTATGGGTCGGCTGCGCCGGGCGTCCTCGACTAGGCGGCCCGCCCTACATCCCCGGCTATCGTGACGGGGTGCCGAAGGACTCCCTGCGCCACGCGACGGAGCTCGCGCGCTCGGGTCGTCCGGACGACGCCGTGAAGGTCGCCTGGCGCGTCGTGATGCCCGCCGTCGTCTCACGTGACCGCGCCGGCATCGCCGACACGATCGCCCTCGCCCAGGAGATCGCGGACAGCACGACCGGATCAACTCGCGCGGACGCCCTGAGCCTTCTCGTCTACTGCACGGAGTGCCTCGACGCCCCGCCCGAGGGCCTGTTCGAGCGCTGGTCGTTGAGCTCGATGTTCACGCGGCGCAGCCGCCGCACGCGTCGCTGCCCCGACTGCGCCGAGGACATCGCCGCTGAGGCGAAGGTGTGCCGGTTCTGCGGCTACCGGTTCGCCGAGCCGTCCTGAGCCTGCCGGTCAGGCACCGGACGAGCGCAGGAACTCGATCACCTGGGCCTGAACGCCGACCGCATCGGGATGGGCGAACAGCGCGATGTGCGTGCCGTTCGCGATCACGGTCGAACGTGCCCCAGGGATCGCCGCCGCAGCAGCAGCGCTGTGCGCCGGGTCCACGTCGCTGTCCGCATCGCCGACGAGGACGTAGGTCGGCACCGTGACCCGCTCGAGCTCCAGGGAGGTGATCGCGGCGAACTGCGTGGCGTCGTTGTCGTAGCCGGCACGCCGGTTGTCGAAGTCGGCGACGACCTCGGCCAGGGTGAGCGGGACGGCGGCCTGCTTGGGGTCGGCGACGACCTCCTTCACCTGCCGCGCGAGCTCGGCCCGCGAGAGGTCGCCCTCCTCCCCCAGCGTCGACTTCACGGTGGCGGACGGCGCATGCGCCGCCAGCAAGCGCATCGCCCAGTGCCCGAAGCCCGTGTGCCACATGAGCTTGGTCTCCAACGTGTCCTTCGGCGCGTCCCAGGAGCCGCTGAGGCACGCGAAGGTCACGAGCGCGATGACGCGCTCGGGGTGCCGGATCGCCAGCCGGTACGCCGACGGGCCGCCGCCCGACCACGCCACCACGACGAACCGGTCGTGCCCCAGCGCGGTCATGAGCGCGTCGAGGAGGTCGGCCTGCTCGTCGACCGTGCGGCGCTCACCAAGGGGCGTCCCCCGGTAGCCCGGTCGGGACGGAGCGACGAGGGCGTAGCCGGCGTCGAGGAGGAACTGGCCCATGACCCACGAGGTGTCAGAGCCTCCTGGCGTGCCGTGCACGAAAAGGACGGGCACGCCGTCACCGCCTCGGGCGACCTCCACCGGGCCCAGCGGCGTGTCGATCAGCTCCAGGGCGACGTCGGACGCGTCAGGTGCGGCAGGCATGCGCGCGATCCTGGCATGCGACCGGCTCCGCGACCAACGACGCGCCGGGCACGCAAGGAACGTCTCAGTACGTGCCCTTGATGACGAAGTAGGACCCACGGATGGTCCCGGCCAGCTTCGACTTCTGCCGGGCGAACTTGAACCGCGACTCCAGCTCGGCGGGGACGTCCATGCCGTCGGAGAGTTTGAAGCCGACCGCGCGCTTGCCCCCGTCGGCCACGGTGTACAACACGTTGACGGACAGGCCACTCTCGTAGAACACGTAGGCCCAGCGGACCCCGTCGACCTCGAACGCGGTCGCCTCGAGCGCCGGCGACGCGATGACGAGGTCACGCTCGTCCTTCAGGATGCCGCTGACCCAGTCGACGGTCTCGGCCGCCTCGGCCGCCGGCTCGACGGTGAAGACGTGGTCGTACTTGTTCGAGAAGTAGCGGGCCTCGTTCGCGCGCAGGCCCGCAAGCGCCGGCGCGACCGGAGAAGACTCCAGCCCGACTGTCGACACGTCGACGAAGTCAACGACGTAGGACATGGCTGCCTCCTTCGCTGCCGGGCACAGCGATCCTACGGCGGGAGCCAGCCCGACAGGCCACCCTCGCGATCACGAGGAGCTGTGGGACCCCGTCGCATCCGGGCCGTGCCGCGATCGGGTCGACTCGCGGACGACGAGCCTGGTCGGCAGCGGCGTGTCCACCGATGGCGGGCCTGGTTCCTCCAGGGCCAGCAGGACCTTCTGCATCATGAGCTCGCCCAGCGCGGCGAAGTCCTGACGCACCGTTGTCAGCGGGGGATACAGGTACGCCGCCTCCGGGACGTCGTCGAAGCCGACGACGCTGATGTCGTCGGGGACCACGAGGCCACGCTCGCGGAAGGCCGACATGAGGCCCATCGCCAGTAGGTCGTTCGAGGCGAACACCGCGTCGCCTGGCCGCACGTCGATGCGCCGGCCGATCGTGTAGCCCGACTCGGCCGTCCAGTCCCCCACGATCGGCTCGGGGACGCGAAGGTGCCACTCGGCCACCTCGTCCCGCCACCCTTGCACCCGTTCGATCGAGTCGGTCGCCCGCGCCGGCCCGGTGACGTGGAGGATGCGCTCGTGCCCGAGCTCGGCGAGATGCCGGACCGCCGAGCGCGCGCCGCGGTACTGGTCGATGGACACCAGCACGGGGCTGCGCCGCTGCGTCGAGGCCGATGCGACGACCGGCACACCGACGTCGAGACCGCGCACGAGCTCCAGCACGCTGCTGTCGACGACGATCATCGCGATCCCGTCGACCCGCTGCCGCAGCAGCGACTCCACAGTCGTGCGGACGCTCGACGGGTCGTCGCCGACCGTGCTCACGGTGTCCACGCGGTACCGCGCCGCACGAGCGGCGAGGTTGAAGTGCATCGCGATCACGTTGGGGCCGTGGTCGGCGATGCTCGGCGTGACCAGTCCGAGGGTCCGTGTCCGACGCGTCACCAGTGCACGTGCCTGCGGCGACGGGCTGTAGCGCAGCTGGCGGATCGCGCGCTCGACGCGGTCGCGGGTGGCCGGTCGTACGTTGGGCAGGCCGTTGATGACTCGGGAGACGGTCTGGTGCGAGACGCCAGCCAGTCGAGCGACGTCGAAGATGTTCGGAGCGCGCTCTGGTCGGGACTCAGCCATCCGGCGACCCGGCCTGCGTCGGTGCTGGACGCGCCGCGATCGCGAGCAGCTGATCCACGGTCACGTCGGACGGCAGCACGGTGTCGACGATCCGCCCGTCGCGGAGCACGACCACGCGATCGCAGACACGCAGCACCTCCTCCAGCTCGGCGGAGATGAAGATCACCGAGAGCCCGTTGTCGGCCAGGTCGGCGACGAGGTTCTGCACCTCGACCTTTGCCCCGACGTCGATCCCCCGCGTCGGCTCATCGAGGACCAGGACGCGCGGCGACACCGCAAGCAGCCGGGCCAGCAGCACCTTCTGCTGGTTGCCGCCTGACAGCGTTCCCGCCAAGGCGTCCGGGGCCGCGGGCCGGATGTCGAGGGCCTCTATCCAGCTCGCGGCGAGCTCGCGCTGCCGCGCACGGCCGATGCGCCGCAGCACTCCTCGTTGCGCCTGGAGGGCCAGCATGATGTTCTCCTGCACGGTCAGGTCGTCGACGATCCCCTCCGTGCGCCGGTTCTCGGACGAGTACACGACGCCCAGGGACATCGCGCGCCGCGGCGAGGACAGGTGAGCCGTCCGCTCCTCCACCACGACCACCCCCGACTGCAGGCGGTCGACGCCCGTCAGGCCGCGGGCCAGCTCGGTCCGCCCCGAACCCAGGAGCCCCGCGAGGCCGAGGACCTCCCCGGCGCCGAGGTCCAGGTCGGCGTCCGCGATCCCCGGTGCCACCGTGAGTCCGCGCGTGCGCAGCGTGATCGGACGCTCATCGCCGTCGCCCTGCGCCTCGAACGTGACCGCGGCCCGGTGAGCCGCAGGCTCGCGCCCGAGCATCTTCTCGACGAGGTCCACGCGCAGCAACTCGTTCGTCCGGTACTCCCCGACGAGCCGGCCGTCCCGCAGCACCGTGATGCGATCGCAGACCTCGTAGACCTGCTCCAGGACGTGGGAGACGAACAAGATGGCGACACCTCGACGCTTGAGCTCACGCATCACGCGGAAGAGCTCGGCCACCTCGTCAACGTCCAGGCTCGAGGTCGGCTCGTCGAGCACCAGGACCTGGAGGTTCGTGGCGATCGCCCGGGCGATCGCCACAAGCTGCTGCACCGCGACCGGGTGGGTGCCCAGGAGGGACCCGGGGTCGACGTCGAGTCCGAGCTCGTCGAGGACCCCAGCAGCGGATCGGCGCATCTCCCGCCAGTCGATCAGCCCGAACCGGCGCGGCTCCCGCCCGAGTGCGATGTTCTCCGCGACCGAGACGTTCGGCAGGAGCTCGATCTCCTGGTAGACCGTGCTGATCCCGGCGCGCTGGGCCGCGAGCGGGGAGTCGAAGTCGACGGTCTCCCGCCCGAGCCGGATGGTCCCCGCGTCGAGCTGGAGCGCACCGGTGATCGCCTTCACCAGGGTCGACTTCCCGGCGCCGTTCTCGCCCATCAGCGAGTGGACCTCGCCGGTGAACAACCGGAAGTCCACCCCGTCGAGGGCGAGGTGGCCGCCGAGCCGGACCGTGGCGCCGGAGACCTCGAGAAGCGCGGAGGGGCGGTCCACCGGGTCATTGTCGCCGGTCGGCTGGTCCCCGGCAACGCGCAGCCGCCCTACTCCCGTCGTTCGGACCGGGCGACGATGAAGCGCTGGATGAGGATGAACAGCAGGAGCAGGGCACCGACGATGATCTGCATCCACGACTGCTCGGCGCCCATGAACGAGATGATCGCCTTGATGGTGCCGTAGACGAACACGCCGATCATCGAGCCCACGACGTAGCCACGGCCACCGGACAGCAGCGTTCCGCCGATGACGACCGCAGCGATCGCGTCGAGCTCGGTACCGATCCCGTTGCGGGGGTAGCCCGCGCCGGAGTAGGCCGTCAGCAGGACCCCTGCCACGCCCGCGAGCGTGCCGGAGATCAGATACACCAGGATCTTCGTCCGGGCGACCTTCAGCCCCATCAGCCGGGCGGACTGCTCGTTGCCGCCGATCGCGTAGATCGTGCGGCCGAAGCGCGTGTACTGCAGGACGACCGCGCCGATGGACACCGAGGCCAGCGCGATGATGCCGGTCGGCGTGATGTACCAGCTGCCGAACGTGATGCGCGTCGACTGCAGCCACAGCAGCGAGTCGTCCTCGACCCGGATCGAGGCGAGGCTCACCACGAACGCGAGTCCTCGGGCGAGGAACAGGCCGGCGAGCGACGCGATGAACGGCTGGACGTCGAAGTACTGGACGAGGATCCCGATGAGCAGCCCGATCAGCGCCCCCGCCGCGAGGACCGCGGGCACCGCGACGCCGGTCGGCAGACCGCTGCCGAGAAGCTGTGCCAGCAGGATCCCGGTGAACGCCATCACGGACCCGACCGAGAGGTCGATCCCGGCCGTGAGGATGACGAACGTCATCCCCACGGCGATGACCATGAGGTACGCGTTGTCCAGCAGCAGCGCCGACATGTTCCGCGGCGTGACGAAGTTGCCGAAATGGATCTGCGCCGCCAGGAGGAGCAGGGCCAGGACGACGACCGCGGCGAAGGTGGGAACCATCGAGGCGTGACGGCTGAGGAACCGGTCGTTCGCCTTGCCCAGGCGGGTACGGGTGCCGGCGTGCGGCGCGAGCGCGGTCATGCCCCTGCCTCGACCTTCTCGTCCTGCCGCGCAGCCGGGGGCAGGACGCTCGTGCGCCGGCGTCGGCCCAGTGACCGCAGCCGTGGCGACTGGACGATCACGACCAGCACGACGACCAGCGCGAAGAACACCGGGCTCTGTGCCGACGGCACGCCCAGGAAGAGGATCGTCGAGTCCAGTGTCTCGATGATGAGCACGCCGACCACGGTCCCGGCGATGCTGAACTTGCCGCCTCCCAGAGAGGTCCCACCGAGGACGACGGCGAGGATCGCGTAGAGCTCGATGAACAGCCCGGCGGCGTTGGCGTCGGCAGCTCGGATGTTCGCGCTGTAGATGAGCCCCGCGATGCCGGCGAGGAGACCGCTGAGCATGTACGCGCTGAAGACGATGCCTCGCGAGCGCACGCCGGCCAGCCGGCTCGCCTCCGGGTTGATGCCGACCGCCTCGGTGAGCATCCCCAGGGCGGTCCGCCGCTCGAACAGGGCTACGACGATCACGGCGACGATCGCGATGATGAAGGCGAACGGCACGCCGAGCAGGTAGCCCGTCGCGATGTAGGAGAACGGGTCGCTGTTGACCGTCGTGATGAAGCCGCCGGTGATGAGCAGGGCCATCCCACGACCGGCAAGCATGAGCACGAGGGTGGCGACGATTGGTTGTATCCCGAGCCGGGCGACCAGCAGGCCGTTGAACGTGCCGAGCGCGAGGGCGACCAGGATCGCCGTCACGATCGCGATCGCCACGGTCCCCAGGTTGTTCGGGTCGCCCGAGCCGTCGATGATCGTCAGGGCCACGGCCCCTGCAACGGCCATCACGGCGCCCACCGACAGGTCGATACCGCGCGTGGCGATGACGATCGTCATACCCAGCGCGACGAGCAGCAGCGGCGAGCAGTTGCGAAGGATGTCGATGAGTGCGCCGTAGAGCTGGCCGTCGCGGACGGTGATCCGGATGAACTGGGGGCGCGCGATCGTGTTGACGATGATGAGGACGAGGAGCGCCGTCACCGGCCAGAAGAGGCGGTGTCCCATCAGCCGTCGCACGCCGGTCATGCCGCGCTCCCCACGTCCGCGCTCGCGATCATGGCGATGAGGTCGGGCAGGCCCACCTCGCTGGACACGAGCTCGCCGATCTCGCGGCGGTCACGCATCACGATGACGCGCTGGGCCATCCGCAGCACCTCTTCGAGCTCGGACGAGATGAAGATGACGGAGAGACCGTCCGCCGACAGCTCGGCCACCTTGCGCTGGATATCTGCCTTGGCCCCGACATCGATCCCTCGTGTCGGCTCGTCCAGGATCAGCAACCGCGGTCTCGTGGCGAGCCAGCGGGCGAGCACCACCTTCTGCTGGTTGCCTCCCGACAACGTCCCAGCGAGGGCGTCCGGGTTCGCCGGGCGAACGCCGAGGGCGTCGACGTACTCGGCGACGATCGCTTCGCGCTCACTTCGGCGGATGGGACGCATCCACCCTCGGCTGGCCTGCATCCCCAGCACGATGTTCTCCGCGATCGTCAGGTCAGACACGATGCCCTCGCCACGCCGATCCTCGGAGGAGAAGGCGATCTTCAGGGCGATCGCCTGGTGCGGGCTACCGATGCGCGTGGGCACGCCGTCCACGGCGATGGTCCCGGAGTCAGCGCGGTCGGCACCGTAGATGAGGCGGACGAGCTCGGTCCGACCGGACCCGAGGAGTCCGGCGAGGCCGACCACCTCGCCGGTGTAGACGTCGATGTCGGCCGGCTCCAGCATCTTCCGCCGGCCCAGTCCGCTCGCCGCGAAAACCGGCTCCCCGGACCGGTCGATGTCACGGGCTGCGCTCACGGACAGCGCGTCGAGGGTGTCGAGCTCGCGGCCGATCATCATGGTGACGAGCTGGTCGCGGGGGAGGTCCTCGATGGCGAACTCGCCGACGAGGCGGCCGTTGCGGAGGACGGTCACGCGGTCGGAGATCTCATACACCTGCTCAAGGAAGTGGCTGACGAACAAGATCGCCACCCCCGACTCTCGAAGGTCCCGGATCACCGTGAACAGGCGGTCGACCTCGTCGCGGTCGAGGCTCGACGTCGGCTCGTCGAGAATGAGGACGGACGAGTCGACCACCATCGCCCGGCTGATCGCGACGAGCTGCTGGATCGCGATCGAGTGCGTGGAGAGAGTTGTCCTCGTGTCGAGGTCGAGCCCGAGGCTGTTCAGATGCGCGGCGGCCTGCTCATGGACTGCACGCCAGTCGATGCGTCCGCGCCGACGCGGCTCGCGGCCGAGCATGATGTTCTCGCCGACCGAGAGGTTCGGGCACAGGTTCACCTCCTGGTAGACCGTCGAGATACCGGCGGCCTGCGCATCGGAAGCCGTCCGGAACAGGACCGGGGCGTCCCGCACGGTGATCGTGCCGGCATCGATCCCGTAGACGCCGGTGAGGGCCTTGATGAGGGTCGACTTGCCCGCGCCGTTCTCCCCCATCAGCGCGTGCACCTCGCCACCGCGGAGCGAGAAGTCGACGTTGTCGAGTGCCAGCACCCCCGGGAACGCGATCGAGATCCCTCGCATCTCGACGATCGCGGATCTGGGCGAACCACTCACGTCGGCCACCTCCAAGTCGTGGCGGGCGCCAGATCGGGAGGCCGGCACGCCGGCCTCCCGATCTGCACGCACCTGTCGATCAGGCTAGGGCGAAACCGGACTTAGTACTTGCGGTCCGGCAGTGCGGCTGCAGCCTCTTCCTGGTTGAAGGCCGAGTCCACGACGAAGTTCGCCTTCTCCACCGGGGTACCGGCAAGGACGTCCTTGACCAGTCCGGCCGCGAGCTCGCCGAGCAGCGGGTTGCACTCGACGATGTAGTTGATCTTCCCGTCGACCAGCGCCTGCATGCCGTCCTTGACCGCGTCGATCGAGATGATCTTGATGTCCTCGCCCGGCTTCGCGCCCGCCGCCTCGATGGCCTCGATCGCGCCGAGGGCCATGTCGTCGTTGTGCGCGTAGACGAGGTCGATCCCGTCGGCTCCGTACTTCTGCAGGAAGCCCTCCATGACCTTCTTGCCGCCGTCACGGGTGAAGTCACCGGTCTGCGAGTCGATCTTCTCGATCTTCGAGCCGGCGATGGCCTCGTCGAACCCGGCTGCGCGGTCGTTGGCCGGCGCAGATCCGGTCGTGCCCTCAAGGACGACCATCTTGGTGGCGGTGTCGCCGTACTGCTCCTTGGCCCACGTCCCGGCGGTCACGCCTTCCTTCTTGAAGTCCAGACCGACCCAGCTGGCGAACAGGTCGTCGGGCGCGCTGAGGGTGCGGTCCTCGAGGATGACCGGGATGTTGGCGTCCTGGGCCTCCTTCAGCACGTCGTCCCAGCCGTCGGACACGATCGGAGCGATGACGATCGCGTCGACGCCCTGGTTGATGAACGAGCGGACGGCGGCGATCTGCGCCGCCGGATCGTTGTCGGCCGCGTTGAAGGTCAGGTTGAAGCCGTTGGCCTCCGAGAACGCCTCCTTCATGGACTCGGTGTTGGCCGATCGCCAACCGCTCTCAGAGCCCGTCTGTGCGAACCCGACCGAGATCGGCTCGCCACCGGCGGCCGATGCCGCTGCGGATGCCGCGGCCGTCGCGGCCGTGTCCCCGCCTGCTGTGGAGCTCTCCTCGGAGCCCGAGCTCGACGAGCACCCTGCAAGGGCGAGTGTCACGGCTCCGACAAGAGCCACCCCCGCCATCATGCGCTTTCGCATATCCAACCTCCCGAATGTGGCTGTTTCCCGACCGCAGCCGGAAAGCACCTCGACCACCGACCCGACTGGGTCGCCGCTGCGATATTAGCGCTCACATTTGGCGGTACGCGCGGGGAATTTGGTCACGATCTGATAACCAGATGATGCAACAAATCGCCCGATTTTCAGCGCTTTTCGGTCAAATCGACTGGCAGCGGACGCTCGGGTGAGGGTTCACAACTGTTCACCCCTCCATCAGGACGGAGGTGCAGTGCTCGCCCGCACGAGAAGCTCGGGCGACACCGGCGGGAGGTCCGGGACGACGGCGCCGTGCACGCGGGCGAGGGCGGCATCGACGCTGCGCCGGCCCACCTCGGCGAAGTCCTGCCGCACCGTCGTGAGCGCCGGGCCGAAGAACGCCGAGTCGGGAACGTCGTCGAAGCCGACGACGCTGACGTCGCCGGGCACGCTCAGGCCGGAGTCCTCCAGCGCGCGGACGAGCCCGAGTGCCATCTGGTCGTTCCCGGCGAAGACGGCCGTCACATCCCCCCGGGCGGCCAGGTGCCGGCCGGCCGCGTACCCCGACTCCGCGCTCCAGTCCCCCGCGACGATCGACGGCGCCTCGACGCCCCAGGCGTCGAGCTCGGCCCGCCACCCACGCGCCCGGCCATCTGCATCGAGCCAGTCGAGGGGGCCGGAGATGTGCAGGACCGAGCGGTGCCCCAGCTCGAGCAGGTGACGGGTCGCCAGGCGCGCGCCCTCGACCTGGTCGATGGCCAGGGGCGACCGGACCTCCGGCCGGGAGTCGCCCAGGCGGATCACCGGGACCGCGAAGTCGCCGTCCCGCAATGCATCGACCGCGGCGAAGACCGGTGCGAGGACCAAGATGGCGTCGACCGACGACTCCATCAGGTAGTCGATCGCCTCGTTCATGTGCGCCGGGTCGACCTCGGTCAGCCCGGCGAGGACGACGAAGTAGTCGCGGTGTCGCGAGGCGTTGGCGATCGCGAACACCGTGCTCACAGGTCCGACGTGCGTGCTGTCGACGCTCACGACGCCGAGCGATCGGCTCCGGCCCGTGGCGAGCTGACGTGCGACCTGGTTGCGCCGGTACCCCAGCTGGTCGATCGCGTTCTGCACGCGCTCGCGGGTCGAGTCGCGGACGCTCGGGTGGTTGTTGATCACGCGCGAGACGGTCTGGTGCGACACCCCGGCCAGCCGAGCGACATCCGTCATGACGGGGGCGGCGGGCCGCTCGTCCGAGACCGGCATCGTCATGTTCCTCTCGTCGGGACGGGGGCGCCCGAAACGCGGAGTCTATGGGCGCCAGGCGGACGGGTAGTCGAGACGTCGACCCTCCCGAGAACCCGAGCGCAATGGCGGAACTGACGCTAGTGTGAGCGCTCACACGGCCGTACACACGTTTGGGAGAGCGATGCCGCAGCAAGGCGAGACCTACGTCATCGGCGTCGACTTCGGGACCTTGTCGGGTCGGGCGGTCGTCGTCCGGGTGGCCGACGGCGCCGAGGTCGGGACGGCCGCCCACGAGTACCGGTACGCCGTGCTCGACCGGGTCCTGCCCGACGGTCGGACGACGCTCTGGCCCGACTGGGCGCTGCAGGTCCCCGAGGACTACCTCGACGTGCTCCGCCACGCAGTTCCCGCCGCCGTGAGAGCTGCCGGCATCGATCCCGCACAGGTCGTGGGGATCGGCACCGACTTCACCGCGTGCACAGTCCTGCCGGTCCTTGAGGACGGGACGCCGCTGTGCGACGTCCCCGAGTTCGCCAGCAGCCCCCACGCATACGTGAAGCTGTGGAAGCACCACGCGGCGCAGCCGCAGGCCGACCGGATCAACGGTCTCGCGCATGAGCGCGGCGAGCCGTGGATCCGGCGCTATGGCGGCCTGATCTCCTCGGAGTGGGAGTTCGCCAAGGCGCTCCAGATCCTGGAGGAGGCGCCGGAGGTCTACGCCGCGATGCAGCGGTGGGTGGAGGCTGCCGACTGGATCATCTGGCGCCTGTGCGGCACCTACGTCCGCAATGCCTGCAGCGCCGGCTACAAAGGGATCCTGCAGGACGGCCGGTACCCGTCGGCGGACTTCCTCGGCTCGCTGAACCCGGACTTCGCCTCCTTCGTGTCGGACAAGCTCGACCATCCCATCGGCCAGCTGGGGCAGCGAGCCGGTTCGCTCACGCCGGAGGCGGCTGCCTGGACCGGGCTGCCGGTCGGGATCGCGGTTGCCGTCGGCAACGTCGACGCGCACGTCACGGCCCCGGCCGCGCGAGCGATCGAGCCGGGCCAGATGGTGGCGATCATGGGGACCTCGACGTGCCACGTGATGAACGGGGCCGAGCTGCGCGAGGTCCCGGGGATGTGCGGCGTCGTCGACGGCGGCATCACCGAGGGGCTGTGGGGCTACGAGGCCGGGCAGAGCGGCGTGGGCGACATCTTCGCGTGGTTCGTCGACACCTGCGTCCCCGCTGACTACGCCGCAGCGGCGGCCGAGCGGGGCATGGGCCTGCACGAGTACCTCACCGAGCTCGCCGCAGCGCAGCAGGTCGGCGAGCACGGCCTCGTTGCGCTCGACTGGCACAGCGGCAACCGGTCGATCCTGGTCGACCACGAGCTGTCGGGTGTCATCGTCGGCCAGACGCTGCAGACCCGGCCCGAGGACCAGTACCGCGCCCTCCTGGAGTCGACGGCCTTCGGCACCCGCCGGATCATCGAGTCGTTCGAGGACTCTGGGGTGCCCGTGCGTGAGCTCGTCGTCGCGGGCGGTCTGCTCAAGAACCGGTTCCTCATGCAGCTGTATGCCGATATCACCCAGCTGCCGCTGAGCACGATCGCCTCCGAGCAGGGGCCGGCACTCGGGTCGGCCATCCACGCCGCCGTCGCGGCCGGTGCCTACGCCGATGTGCGGGCCGCGTCCGCCGCGATGGGGCGCTCGGACACCGGCGTCTACCAGCCCGATCCTGCGGTGACCAAGGAGTACGACGCCCTGTACGCGGAGTACCTCCTGCTCCATGACTACTTCGGTCGTGGAGCGAACGACGTGATGCACCGGTTGAAGCGTCGCCGCCGGGCCGTCGCGGCGGGGGCGTGACATGAGCGCGTCGGTGTCCGAGACGATCGCGCGGCTGCGGGCCGAGGTATGCGACCTCAACCGCGCGCTGCCCCAGCTGGGGCTCGTGGTCTGGACGGCCGGCAACGTGTCCGCGCGGGTCCCCGGCGAGGACCTCCTCGTGATCAAGCCGTCCGGCGTGGAGTTCACCGACCTCACGCCGGAGAACATGGTCGTCACCGACCTGACCGGAGCCGTCGTCGAGGGCGACCTCGCGCCGTCTTCGGACACGGCCGCCCACGGGGTCATCTACCGGGAGCTGCCGACGATCGGCGGTGTCGTCCACACGCACTCGACCTACGCGTCGGCGTGGGCAGCGCGTGGGATCCCGATCCCCTGCGTCCTGACGATGCAGGCCGACGAGTTCGGCGGCGACATCCCCATCGGCCCGTTCGCGCTGATCGGCGACGAGGCGATCGGCACGGGGGTCGCCGACACTTTGCGGGGCAGTCGTTCTCCGGCGGTGCTGATGCAGAACCACGGGCCCTTCACGATCGGGCCGACTGCGCGCTCGGCCGTGAAAGCGTCGGTCATGCTCGAGGAGGTCGCGAAGGCCACCCATCTGGCGTTCCAGCTCGGGGAGCCGATCCCGATCCCTCAAACCGAGATCGACGCTCTCAACCTGCGGTACCAGAACGTCTACGGACAGCGCTAAGGAGACCTGACGATGAGCTCGACCGGCACGCGACAGATCTGGTTCCTCACCGGCAGCCAGCACCTGTATGGCGAGGACGTGCTCCGGCAGGTCGCGGAGCAGTCGGCACAGATCGTGGCCGAGCTGAACGGGTCCGCGGACATCCCTCTGGAGATCATCAGCGTCCCGGTCCTGACGGACGCCGCGGCGATCCGCCGGATCGCGCTGGAGGCCGGAGCCGACGACGACTGCGTCGGGGTCATCGCGTGGATGCACACCTTCAGCCCGGCGAAGATGTGGATCGCCGGCCTCGACGCGCTGCGCAAGCCGCTGCTGCACCTGCACACGCAGGCGAATCGCGACCTCCCCTGGTCGACGATCGACATGGACTTCATGAACCTGAACCAGGCGGCGCACGGCGACCGTGAGTTCGGCTTCATCGCGGCGCGCATGGGCGTCCCGCGAACGATCGTGGCCGGCCATGTCAGCGACCCTCGGGCCGTTGCGCGCATCGGCACGTGGATGGTCGCGGCGCGCGGGGTGGCCGCCCTCCGCTCGATGCGGGTGGCGCGGTTCGGCGACAACATGCGCAACGTCGCCGTCACGGAGGGCGACAAGGTCGAGGCCGAGATCCGCTTCGGCGTGTCGGTCAACACGTACGGGGTCGCCGACCTCGTGCCGCTCGTCGACGGGCAGGCCGACGGCGACGTCACGTCGATGTGCGCGCAGTACGAGGACGAGTACGACGTCGCCCCGGAGCTGCGCCGAGGCGGCGAGCGGCACGAGTCGCTGCGCTACGGCGCCCGGATCGAGCTGGCGTTGCGCGACTTCCTCACCGCCGGAGGGTTCACGGCATTCACGACGAACTTCGAGGATCTGGGTGGCCTCCGCCAGCTCCCCGGCCTGGCCGTGCAGCGCCTGATGGCTGACGGCTACGGGTTCGGCGGCGAAGGCGACTGGAAGACGTCGGTCCTGGTGCGAACACTCAAGGCGGCCGCAGAAGGGCTCCCGGGTGGTACGTCCTTCATGGAGGACTACACGTACCACCTCGCTCCCGGCAGCGAGCGGGTGCTCGGCGCCCACATGCTCGAGGTGTGCCCGTCGATCGCCGCAACCACACCGCGGCTGGAGATCCACCCGCTGAGCATCGGCGGGCGCGAGGATCCGGTCCGCCTCGTGTTCGACGCTGCGCCGGGCGATGCTGTCGTCCTGGGCATGAACGACATGGGCGACCGGTTCCGGCTCGTGGCGAACGAGGTCGAGATCGTCGCCCCCGACGAGCCGCTCCCCCGGCTGCCGGTCGCGCGGGCCGTGTGGCTGCCGGCCCCCGATCTCCGGACGTCGGCCGAGGCGTGGATCACCGCGGGCGGCCCCCACCACACCGCGCTCACGACAGCGCTGACCACGGACCACCTGTGGGACATCGCGGAGATGCTCCAGAACGAGCTCGTCGTCATCGACGACGAGACGCGCATGCGGACGTTCGTTCGCGAGCTGCGCTGGAACGCGGCGTACTACCGCGTCGCTGCGGGCCTGTAGCCCGGCCGATGACGACGGACCGCTCGTTCGGGCACGTCGACGGCCGTCCGGCTCACGCGTTCGTCGTCGACGGCGGCGCCGGGGTCCGCCTGACCGTGTCGGACCACGGCGCCCGTCTCGTCGAGCTGTGGGCGCCGGACCGGCACGGCGAGGCCGCGGACGTCGTCCTCGGCTTCGACTCCGCCGAGGGCTACGCGGCGTCGCCCGCGTTCATGGGCGCCACGGTCGGCCGGTACGGCAACCGCATCGCCGGTGGCCGGCTCCCGCTGCTGGGCCGCGTCCACCAGCTCGACCGGAACGAAGGCGACAACCACCTCCACGGTGGGCGGGCGGGTTGGGACACGCGCCTGTGGGAGGCAGAGCAGGACGGGACGACCGTCCGCTTCCGCACCCACAGCGCGGACGGAGAGATGGGCTACCCGGGTGCGTGCGAGGTGACGACCACGTACACCCTCGACGGCGCAACCCTGCGCATCACGATGGAGGCGGTGCCGACGGAGACGACCGCCATCAACATGGTCAACCACCTGTACCTCAACCTCGCCGGGCACGACGCCGGGACGGTGGTCGGCCACCAGCTGCGGCTGCCCTCCGACTTCTACACGCCCGTCGATGACGCGTTGATCCCAACGGGGGAGGTGCTCGCCGTCGCGGGGACGCGCTTCGACTTCCGCGAGCTGACGGCGCTGGGGCCGGACCCGGCGTACGACCACAACTGGTGTCTACGATCCGACGGTTCGCTGCTGCACGAGGCGGCCGAGGTCGTCGACCCCGGATCGGGGCGGCGCCTGCTGGTGTCGACAACGGAGCCGGGGGTGCAGGTCTACACCGGCGAGCACCTCGACGACTCGGTCACCGGGAAGTCCGGCGCGCGCTACGGGCCGCATGCGGGCCTGACGTTCGAGACGCAGAAGTTCCCGGACTCCCCGCACCACGGCCACTTCCCCACCAGCCTGGTGCACGCGGGCGAGGCCTACCGCCACGTCATGGTGCTCGAGCTCTCGACGGTCTGAGCTGGAGGCGGACCAGATTGACAACATATTGTCACTCTGGCAACCTGCTACCAACAGTTCGTTCGTCATCCAGGAGGCTCCCGTGTCGCTCGTCGAGACCATCGCCGCCGCGCAGCAGCGCGGCATGGCTATCCGCCCGAAGGTCGGCGGGTTCCCCTACCTCGCAGAGTCGCTGCGCCTGGCGGGCGTCACGCGCATCGACGTCACCGTCCCGTCCTGGACGACGGTGCTGACCACCGCCCAGGGTTCGGTGATCCAGCAGGGCACGCCGATGCTCACCGGCGAAGCAGAGGTCCCTGCGTTCGACCAGGTCGCGTTCGTCACCGCGCTCCGCGGGGACCAGGAGGGACTCATCGCGTTCCCCGACTGGATGTCCGCGACCTGGCGCGCGGGCGTGGCCTGGTACGAGGTCGACCTCGACGCCCGCACGTGCACCTACCGAGCACCGAACGGCGACTCCTACGTCGAGAGCTACCCATCGGTCGATCTCGACAACGCATGAGCACGACCACCAGGGACGTCGAGGAGCTGTACGCCGAGCTCTTCGAGGCCGCTGCCGCCGGTCGACGGCTCGGCGAGCGGCTCGCCGCCACGCAGGGTCAGACGCAGTCGCGCTGGCAGACGATGTGGACCGTCGATGCCGCCGGCGAGCTCACCGTCCCGCAGATCGCCCGGCGGCTGGGCACCTCGCGCCAGAACGAGCAGCGGATCGTCGGTGACCTCGTCGCAGACGACGTCGCCGAGCTTGTCGCGAACCCCGACCACAGGTCGTCGCCCTTGGTGCGCCTGACACCGCGTGGCCGTCTCGTCCTCGCCGCGATCAACGAGGCGGCCGCGGGCGCCAACACGGCGATCCGCGACGAGCTGACCGCGCGCGAGATCGCTCGGCTGCGCACGCTCCTGCGCGCATTCACCGCCGCCGTCGTCTCGCACACCGAGGTCTAGGCGCGACCTGGCGCGTAGGCCAGCCTGCGCAAGTCGAGCCCCGGCGTATCCACCCTCGCCGCCGCGCGTCGGGGAGAGCGCCCGCGATGTGCGGGGATACTGAACCGGTGGTGGAGGAGTCGACGCGGCCGGTCGCGCTGAGCTTGTCGCGACGCCGCGTCCTCGCACTGTCGGCGAGCGCGGCCGCGGTGACCATCGCCGGTCAAGCCACCCCAGCCGCAGCCACCGTCACGACCGCAGCGGCCACGACGGCAGCGGTGACCGCCGAACGCGCTACCCGCGCCCGCCGGTCGCCACGAGGCCGGCCATCAGCCTCATCCCGGAATGCGGCGCTGCACCTCGTCCGGCGCGCGACCTACGGGCCGACACCCGGCCTGGTCGCCGAGGTCGCCGCCCGCGGGACGACCGCCTGGCTGGAGCGCCAGCTGCGCCCGGCGTCGATCCCGGACCCGACCGGGACGACGCTGCGCGCGCTCTACCCGGAGGCCGGGTGGACGATCCCGCAGGTCTACCGGGCGATCGCCGCCGGTCGCATCGAGCGCTACTCCTGGGACGTCATGGTGCCGCTGGGGCAGTTCAGCCTCGCGATGGCGACCTGGAGCTCACGGCAGCTGTTTGAGCTCATGGTCGAGTTCTGGAGCAACCACCTCAACGTCGCGAACACCTCCGACGGCGTCTGGGACAACCGGCAGGACTACGACCGCCGTGTGATCCGCCCGCACGCGCTCGGGAGGTTCAGCGAGATGCTCGCGGCCAGCGCCGAGCACCCGGCGATGCTTGAGTACCTCAACGGCGCCGAGTCCACCAAGGACGCCCCGAACGAGAACTACGGCCGCGAGCTGCTCGAGCTGCACACCGTCGGCGTCGGTGCCGGCTACTCCGAGGCAATGGTGGTCGACTCCGCGCGAATCATGACCGGCCACACGATTCTCTGGGACGAGCGGTCGTCGCACCACCGCGAGCACCGCTACGACCCGTCCGTCCACTGGACCGGACGGGTCAAGGTCCTCGGCTTCACGCACGCGAACGCACGCCGCGACGGGCGTCCCGTCGCACGGGCCTACCTCGACTACCTCGCACGCCACCCGTCGACAGCCCGCAACATCGCGCGAAAGCTGGCCGTGCGGTTCGTCTCCGACGGGCCGTCGGACGCCCTCGTCGACCGCCTCGCCTCGGCGTACCTCGCGTACGGGACGAGCATCGCGCCGGTGCTGCGCGTCCTGTTCTCCTCTGCGGAGTTCGACGCGTCCCGGGGGCAGAAGGTGCGTCGTCCCTACGACGACCTCGTCGCGACGCTCCGCACACTGAACTACCGGCTGCTGCCGTCATCCGCCGGTTCGACGGCGCGACGCTCCGGACCCGAGGCGCTCTACTGGACCGCGGAGTCGCTCGGCCAGGCACCGCTGGCCTGGCCGCCGCCGAACGGCTACCCGGACGTCGCCGCGGCCTGGGCGTCTGCGGGCGGGTTGCTCGACCGGTGGAACATGCACCAGGGGCTCTCGGGCGGCTGGTGGCCGGCGAAGGACCGCATCGCCGTGCCCAACCTGCCGGCGCTCGTACCACGGCGGCTGACGACGTACGGCGCACTGGTCGACGACCTCGCGACGCGGCTGACCGGCGAGCCGCTGCCGGCAGGCGACACAGCCGCGGTGCTCACGTTCCTCGGCCGCTCCCCCACGGCACGCGTCGGCGCGAAGGACCCGGCCGTCACGTGGGACCTCGTGCGGACGGTCGCCGTGCTCCTCGACACCGCGAACCACCAGGTCCGGTAGGAGGGGCGATGGGACACCACCGGGACTGCCCCGACTGCGCAGCCGACCGTGATGCGGTCGGCGCGGGGCGTGGACTGTCGCGGCGGTCGTTCCTGGGCCGGTCCGCGGGCATCACGGCAGCCGCCATCGCCGGGCTCGCTGCGCCCCAGCTGACCAGTCGGGTCGCCTTCGCCGCGACGCCGGACTACACCGGCGACGTGCTCGTGGTCATCTCCTTCCGCGGCGGCTTCGACGGGCTCTCCGCGGTCGTCCCGCTCGGTGACCCCGCGTACGCCGCTGCGAGACCGACGATCGCGGTCCCGCCGTCGCACGCACTGGCGACCGGCGACCGGTTCTGGGGGCTGCACCCGGCACTGGGCCCGCTGAAGCCGTGGTGGGATGCCGGGACGTTCGGCGCGATCCACGCCGTCGGCTCCCCCGACCCGAGCCGCTCGCACTTCTCGGCGACCGCTGAGATGGAGCGGGCGGCGCCGGGGTCGTCGTTGCGGACCGGCTGGATCGACCGGGCGCTCGGGCTGCGGCCCGCCTCGACCGTGTTCCAAGGGGCGGCCGTCGGCGGATCCAACGTCCCGCAGGCGATGGCCGGCCCGTTCGCCGAGCTCGGCCTCCCCTCGATCGACCAGCTCAGCCTCAACGGCGTATGGGGCGACACCGCCGAGGCCAAGGCGAAGGACTCGGCCCGCTGGGCGGCCGCATTGACGTCCTTGCACGCGAGCATCCCCTCACTTCGCGCGCCCGCGGCGTCCGCCCTGGGCGCGATCGATACGGCGCAGGCCATGACGGCTGCGGGCTACACGCCGGCGAACGGCGCGCGGTACCCCCACACCGTGAAGGGTGGGCCTTTCGCGAACAGCGCGGTGTCGGCCGCCCTCTACGACGTCGCGCGGCTGATTCGCGCGAAGGTCGGCCTCCAGCTCGTCTGCGTGGACTACGGAGACTGGGACATGCACGCGGACCTCGGTCCGGTCGATCGCGGGCGGTTCCACAGCCACCTGGCCGAATGGGCAGCGGCGGTCGCCGCGTTCGCCACCGACCTCGGCGCGGACGGCATGTCCGGCGTGACGTTGCTGACGATGTCGGAGTTCGGCCGGCGCGTCGAGGAGAACGGCGACCACGGGACCGACCACGGCCACGGCAACGCGATGCTCGTGCTCGGCGCAGGCATGGCCGGTGGTCGGGTCCACGGACCGTGGCCCGGTCTGGCGAGCGACCGGCTGGACGACGGCGACGTCGCCGGCACGACGGACTACCGCGACGTGCTCGCCGAGGTGCTGATCCACAGGTGCCGGCAGTCGGCGTCCGACCTCGCGGCGGTGTTCCCCGGCCGGGGAGCCTTCGCCCCCGTCGGCGCCTTCACCGCCAAGCCCTGAGACGCTGAGCCCCCTCACCGTTTCTCCCGCAATACGGGAGAGACGGCAGCGGAACCGGCTCATTTCGGACATCTTTCGGGATTTGTCCCGCAATACGGGAGAAACGTGGGGAGGCCTCGCCCCGCGTCAGGGGATGACCGGGATCGTGAGGACGGAGGCGTCCGGGCCGAGGTGGACGGTCGCACGGCCACGTCCGCTGGGCACGTACCGAGCGGGGAAGTGCCCGAACAGCGGGTTCGCCGGCTCCAGGTACCGGCCGCTCACCAGCAACCGGACCTCGTCGCCGGCGCGGAACAAGGTCGACGACGCGCTCAACGCGATGTCGGCGTCCACCGCCTCGCCGCGACGGATCGGCTGCACGACGTCGAACGCGCCCTCCGGTTCGTGGATCGTCGACGCGTCGTCGAGCGCACGCAGAGCAAGGCGCAACCGACCGTCGGCGACCCGGTCGCGGCCGTAGCCGTACGAGCCCTCGAAGGGCACGTACGTCCCACCGCTCCACTTCTCCACGCCGACGAACAGGTGCGCGTCGTCACGGCCGTCCAGCGACACGCGCAGGCGCAGGCTCATCGGTCCACTGACCTCGACGTCACGATCGAAGCGATGGCTGAACGCGACGGCCCGGCGCCGAAGCGAGAACTCCGCGATGCTCGAGACGACGGGCGCGGATTCCGTCAGGGCTCCGTCGTCGCCCAAGTACAGAGGCGTCCACTGCGTCCGGGCGAGCGGCCACTCGTTCTCGGCACGCACCGCCACGACCGCATCGCCCCGCTCACGCACCTCGAGCCGGATCCGCGGCTGCGGCGGGACGTCGAGACCGCGGAGATGCCGGTCGAAGAATGCGGTCTGCACGCGCTGGGCGTCCTCGCCGTAGAACGTCGACCACTTCGGCCCGCGATGTGTGTACGCCGACATCTCCGACGATCCGGAGCGCTCGACCAGGCGCCAAGAGCCCTGGCTGTGCAGGTTGTGGTCGGAGAACGAGGCGCAGGCCAGTACGGGGACGCGGATCTGCGCGAGGTCGGGGACCAGCGACTCCCACCACGCGTCGCGTAGCGGGTGCTTGCGCCGCTCGGCTCCCAGGTCGACCGACAGTCGCGCCGCTCGTCGGGTCAGGAGCTGCCAGATGACGGAGAAGCCGCGCTCTCGGATGCCGCCCGGCGTCATGAAGTCGCGGTAGGCGTCGGTGAATCCCTCCCACGGGCAGATGGCGGCGAGGTGCGGGGGCTGCAGCGCCGCGACCTTGTACTGCGAGATCGCCAGGTAGGAGACGCCGACCATCCCGACGCGGCCGTTGGACCACGGCTGCGTGCCGGCCCACTCGACCAGGTCGAACGCGTCGCGCGCCTCCGCGTCGGACAGCAGCGAGCCGGTGCCCTCCGAGGTCCCGGCCCCGCGCGCGTCGGCATTGATGACGACGTAGCCGCGTTCGGTCCAGGCGACGGGGTCGGGCGCCTCCCACCCCGTCTCGCTCGAGATGCTGAACGGGTCGGCCTGGTTCATGACCCGGAACTGGACGCTGAGCCGCCACCCGCGCCGGGTACGCCGCGGCAGGGCGTCCTTGCCGTACGGGTGAACACTTAGGAGAACAGGGAACGGTCCCGGGCCTTGCGGCCGATAGACGTTGACCCGCAACGTGACCCCGTCGCGCATGACGACCGGCACGTCATGGTCCTTGATGAGGTCGGGCGGCGCTGCCGCGACCGTCACCGGCGGGTGCAGCAAGGCGTGAACCCGGCGGCGGGCGTACGCCAGCCGGCCTGGGCGCCGCCACGGTCGGTCGAGTCGAGCGGCCATGCCGCCTCCATGCTTTTGATAGTGACTCAAGTGCTCTTGAGCGGCAGTCTAGGGCGTCGCCTATGCTGCGTCCATGGAGGCACCCTCGGAGCCGATCAGCCGGCAGCGTCGCGTCGGTGCCGCCTCGCGCGAGGACACGGCTCGCCGCCTCCTCGACGCCGCGCACGAGGAGTTCGTGGAGCGCGGCTACGTGGGTGCGACGGTCGCGAGGATCGCCGCACGAGCCGGGGTCACGGTCCAGACGCTGTACCTCGCATGGGGAAGCAAGCGGGCACTCCTGCGTGCCGACCTGGAGCGCTCGCTCGCCGGCAGGGCGGCGCACCCCGGCCGGGTCGTCGACCGCTTCGCCGGGCTCGCGCCGGCCCAGGTCGTGGAGATGATGGCCGACGCCTTCGTGGAGATTGCGAGTCGCTCAGCCCTCGGCTGGTCCCTGTACCGGGACGCGGCCGCCGTCGACGCGGAGGTGGCAACCGATTGGGCCGAGCTGCAGCAGGCTCGCCGCGCCACCCTCGACGCCGTCGTCGGCCATATCCCGCGTGCAGCGTTGCGGCGAGGCCTCACGCGCGACGCGGCCGCCGACACGGCGTGGGCCCTGGTGAGCCCCGACTGCTACGCACTGATGACGACCCACGGCGGCTACAGCCGTGCACAGTTCCGCGACTGGCTCGCGAAGACGCTCGCGGCAGCGCTCCTGCGTTGATCAGCTAGCTCACGCGGAGCTTGATCCACCGGACCGACCCATCCGGCAGTTGCAGACCGAGGCTGACGGTGCCGCGGTCGGCGAGCCGGAGCGCGGGCAGCTGCAGCGAACCGGTGCGGCTCGTCGTCTGCACGGCGATCGGCGTCCGGGTCCCGTTGATCACGATGAACGACGTCACCTGAGTTCGGGCGGGCAGGCCGCGGACGACCCGCAGGGGTACCGCGCGGTTCGCCGCCACCGAGACGACGGGGGCGTCGCGCAACGTACGTGCCGCGGCTCCCGGGACGTCAGCAAGACGTGCGGCATTGGCGGCGGCGTGCGACACGATCGTCACGCCCGGGGCCAGGGCAATCGGCGTCGTCGGGTTGGTACGGCCCGGCTGCGGGGTGAACACCGCGGGCGCCGGTGCCGCCGGCTGGGTCGCCGTTGGCGCGGCCGACGCTGTCGGGGTCGGCGTGACGGTCGGCTTCGGAGTCGGGGTCGGGGTTGGCGTGACGGTCGGCGTCGAGCCGGACGAGCCGGACGACGAACTCGCCGGTACGCCCTGCCGGCCCAGGTGCAGGTCGCAGTCGACCGTGCCGCTGTAGAGCGCGTGCCCCTCGCTGGGGCTCCCCGTGCCGGCGCCGTAGATGCCGTCGTCGCCCCAGACGGCTTCCCGAACCCCGCTGGCGCACGTCGAGCTGGGCGCGACGGCGAATCCCTCGATGTTGTTGTCCGGCAGGTTCGCCGGCCGCGCGTACACCTTCTCGGGGACGATCGCGCCCACCTCGCTGACGCGAAGGAGTGCCGAGGTCACGCCGCACGTGTTGTCGCACAGGGCCCAGATCCGCTTGAGGTCACGGTCGTACTGCACGTCCATCACGTGACCGAGCCCGGTGTCGACCACGGCGACGCGGCGGAACGTGGTGTCGCTGTTGAGGGCGTAGGCGTAGAGCTTGCCGTCGTTCTCCAGGGCCGCGAAGTAGAGCCCGGTGCCATGCAGCGGGTACCGGCTTGGCCGGTAGGTCGTACCGGTGGACTGGTCGACGAAGCCGTTCGCCGTCAGGTAGCTGTCCGGCACGAAGGTCACGCCTTCGAAGCCGAGGTTCGCCTTGGTCTTGTCACCGCCGACGACGACAAGCTCGGGGAACTCCGCCGTTAGGTCCCACTGCTTCGTCGCGGTCAGCGTGGATCCCACGGCGGCCGGGTCGATCCGCAGGACGGAGTTGAGGGCAATCGTGTTGTGCGCGTTGTCGCGCTCGGTGGTCACGTACAAGGCCCCGTCCGGGCCGACCGTGATGCCCTCGGTGTCCGGCTCGCCGGTACCGCCAGGGAACAGGATCTGCTTACCGCTCTCCCAGCCGGAGGCCGCGACCCAGGTGCCGGCCTGCTTGACGAGCTTGAAGACCCAGCTCTTGTTCTTCACGGCCCAGAGCACACCGGCATCGGCCGGATCGAAGACGAGGCCACTGATGTCGCGCCCCTCGGGACCGGTCGTCGTCTTCCACGCGCACAGGTTGTCGGCGACCACGGGCGTGTCTCCACCGGGCCACACGAGTGCCGAGCCCGGCGCAGCACCGGTCCCGCTCGCGGCCTCCGGCTGGCAGGCGAGAACGGGGGTGCCGCCACCGGACTCCTTGACGCTGTCGGGCGTCGAGGTGCCAAGGGTGTTCGCGCCCGGGGACCCGATGAACCCACCGACAGACGCCCAGGAGCCTTCGGCATCAGCAACGGTGGACTTGGTCCACGTCGAGAAGGTGTTGGTCCCAAGGTTCGCCTCGCTGACCCACGCCGAGGCGGTGTCCGTGCGCGGTCCCCTCGCAGGGTCGCCGACGCTGGCCTGGTCGTTGTACGTCACACGGTCCACGAGCGTGTTCGTGCCGTCGTAGATGTTGACCTCGTCCGCACGCCCCAGGTTCGCGGCATTGCTGCCGATCACCTTCACGGAGGACTTGATGCCCCACTCGGCGCGGAAGGCGTCCGCCGTCGACTCCGCGAGGATCACCGACTCCCCCGCCGCGACCGTGCCGAAGCCCGACAGGCTCACGGTGCCCGCCGTTCGGCTGTCGTCGTCGAACGACCACCCGGTGAAGTCTTGCGCCGCGGTGCCGACGTTGGTCAGCTCGACGAACTCCGACCCGTTGTACTCCACCTCCGTGATCTTCACGTCGGGGTCACCCGCGGGCACGCCGCCGAGCGTCGACCGGCCCGGGGAGCCGATGTAGCCGTTGGTGGACGCCCATGAGCTCTCGGCGTCGCCGACGGTGGAACGGGTCCACGTCGAGAACGTGTTCGCCCCGACGTTCACGTCACTCACCCACGCCGAGGCGGTGTCCGTGCGCGGCCCCTTGGCAGTGTCGCCGTCAGCGGCCTGGTCGTTGTACGTCACACGGTCCACGAGCGCGTTCGCGCTGTCGAAGACGTTGACCTCGTCGGCACGGCCGAGGTTCGCGGCATTGCTGCCGATGACCTTGACCGTCGACGCCAGCGCCCACTCGGTGCGGAAGGCGTCCGCCGTCGACTCCGCGAGGATGACCGACTCCCCCGCCGCGACCGTGCCGAAGCCCGACAGGCTCACGGTGCCCGCCGTTCGGCTGTCGTCGTCGAACGACCACCCGGTGAAGTCCTGCGCCGCGGTGCCGACGTTGGTCAGCTCGACGAACTCCGACCCGTTGTACTCCACCTCAGTGACGCGGATCAGTGGGCCGTCGGCGGCCTGGGTCGGCGAGGCGACGACCACCAAGCCGGCGGTCACGGCGGACAGAGCGGTCAGGGCAGCGGCGAGGCGCATGGATCGACGAGGCATGGCTGCGTTTCTAGCCAGTCGCCGTGTTCGTCTGCCGAGGTCCGGGTGAACGATGGCCGAACGGGACGGGAAGAGTTCGAGTGCTGCGCGCGCGGGTGCCGTGATCCGCCCACACCGACACGTCGCCGGCCGGTGGAGCCGTCCGACAACACCTAGTCGGCGTGGCGTTCAACGAATGGGTGCACCTCGTAGCGGTGGCCGTACGCCTCCACGACGGCGATCACGATGGCGACCAGCGGGATCCCGATGATTGCGCCGATCGGGCCGAACAGCGCGGCCCCCACGAACACCGACGCCAGCGCGACCCCGGAGTTGATGTCCATCGTCTTGGTCGAGATGCGCGGGGTCAGGACGTAGTTCTCGACCTGCTGGTAGGCGGTCGCGAAGAGGATGATCCACACGACGTCCAGCGGGTCCGTGAAGGCCGCGAACAAGGCAGGCAGCGCGACGCCGATGTACGTGCCGACCGTCGGGATGAACTGGCTCACGAGACCCGCGAAGATGCCCATCGGGAGCCAGAACGGGACATCGATCGCGTAGAAGAACGCGACGTGGAAGACCGCGGAGATCGCTGCGAGCACGAGCTTGGACAGCAGGAAGCCGCCCGCCTTCGAGACCGAGATGTCCCAGACGCGGATGAACGTGACCTGGTGGGCGGGCTTGAGCCACGACGCGACGAACCGCTTGATGCGGGGCGCGTCCGCGGAGAAGTAGATCGCGAAGACGACGATCGTCACGAAGTCGAACACCAGGCCGACGACGGAGAGCGCAACGCCGAGGATGCCGCCCGCGAGCCCGCCGGCGACACCCGTGACCTGGTCCTGGGTGATGTTCAGGTTGCTCGTCAGCGAGTCGGGGTCGATGTTGGCGCCGAACGTGCTGTTCACCCAGTCGACCACGTTGACGACCAGGTTGGGCAGCGCCTCCACGAGGTCTGCGGCCTGGCTCGCCAGGACGCCCCCGAAGAGGGCTATGCAGCCCAGGAGGACGGCCGCACCCGCCAGGCACACGATCGCGGTGGCCAGCCCGCGGCGAAGGCCGTGACGCGACAGCCACCCGACGACCGGGTCGAACGAGATGGCGACCAGCCAGGCCAGCAGGATGTTGAACAGGAAGTGCCCGAGCATCCCCCACGCCCAGACGATGACCATCAGGACGATCACCGCCACGATCACCGCCACGAGCGTCTGCCGCACACTCCGCCGGTCGAAGGCGATGTGCACCACCGGATCGCCGGACTCCTCGGGCGGGGTCGGCGCGTCAGGCGGGGACGAGGGAGTGTCGGTCACGCGACGACGACACGATCCTTCGAGGCGGTCAAGGGCGAGTCCGCCGTCGATCCGTCTAGCACCCGGCTCTTCGCGGCTGCCAGGTCGACGCCGATCTCCTGAAGGCGCTTGCGCCCGAACGCCTCGCGCACCTCCGGGAACATCTCGCCTTCCTCCTCCTCGATGTGGTGCTCGACCATCTCCATCAGCACGACGGCCTTGGCCTCGTAGTAGTCGTCGGCCGGGTCCATCTCGGCGAGCTCGGCGATGAGCACCTTGGCAACGTGGTGCTCCTCGTACGCCTCGTTCACATCGAGCATCTCCACGCACTCGCGGACAGCCGGGTAGAAGACCGTCTCCTCGATCTCGGCGTGGACGGTCAGCTCGCGGCAGATCGCCGGCACCACAGACACGTCATGCCCCTTCAGCTTCGCGAAGAGCTTCTTCACGGCCCTGTGGTCGTCCTTCAGCATGACGATCGCGTCGCTACTCATCTGTTGCCTCCCGTGGCGTGGACCGGTGGCACCGCCGCGGTCAGGACACAGGTACCCGCCCACCGAGCGACGAATCGCCGAGGGTGAGAAGTGCCGGCTACGGCGTGATGGTCTCGAGCCGGGACCAGACGCGGTGGTTCCCCAGGGCGTCGACGACGGTGTCGACCGCCTCCGACAGCGACGTCGACGTCACAGCGCCGTCGTCCTCCTCGACGCCCGCATCGATCGGGCCTACACCGCCGACGAAGGCCAGGGCCTTGGCGTGGCGGTAGGCCTCCTCGACCATCAGCACGACACGAGGATCGAGCTCCGCCTCCGGCCCGGCCACCACGATGACGGCGTCGAACTCCGTCGAGCGCGTCGTCGCGTAGGTGCGGTCCGGTGGGGTGGGCGTCCCGGCGATGTCGACCGGCGCGCCGGTGGGAGCCACCACCCGGACATCGACTCCGGCCGCGGTGGCCCGGTCCATGGCATCGGCGTAGTCGCCGATCTCGGCAGAGGCGGCGATCACCAGGCCCACGACCCGTCCGTCGACCGGGAACTCCCCGCGGCGCAGCTGGCTGAGTGCGGGCGAGACGACGCCCTCGGGAGCCGGGGTGCCCGCCGGCACGGCGATCCCCAGCTGTTCCGCGACAGTGGTGGCGAGCTCTGTGTCGACGTGGGCGAGCACCGCGACCTCGCGTTCGCGGATCTCCGGCGACTCGCACTTGCCGAGCTCGAAGGCGATGGCGTCGCACACGTGCTGCTGCTCGAGCGGGCTCAGGCTGCGGTAGAACATCGCCGCCTGGCTGAAGTGGTCGTCGAACGAGGCTGCGAGCGCCCGCTCCGTGACCCCGTCGACGGGCTGGGCCGTCTCGACATAGGCAACCGACGGGTCAGCCGCGAACGGACAGCCGCCCTGCAGCGAGTTCGGGAAGTACGGCGCGACCCCGTCGTGCACGAGGGTCTGGTGCATGCCGTCACGCAGGTTGTCGTTGACCGGAGCCTCGGGCTGGTTGATCGGCAGCTGACCGAAATTCGGCCCCCCCAGCCGGGAGATCTGGGTGTCGAGGTAGGAGAACAGGCGCGCGGCGAGCAGTGGGTCGTTCGTCGGCTCGATACCGGGGACGAGGTGCCCGGGGTGGAACGCGACCTGCTCGGTCTCCGCGAAGTAGTTCGTCGGGTTTCGGTCCAGCGTCATCGTGCCGATGACCGTGACCGGTGCCAGCTCCTCGGGGACCAGCTTCGTGGGGTCGAGGAGGTCGATCCCCTGGAAGGTCTCGTCGGCCTCGTCCGGGAGGACCTGAACGGCGAGGTCCCACGACGGGAAGGCTCCGGCGGCGATCGCGTCCGCAAGGTCCCGACGGTGGAAGTCGGGATCCATCCCGGAGGTCAGCTGCGCCTCCTCCCACAGCATCGAGTGCACGCCCGCGGCCGGCTTCCAGTGGAACTTCACGAGCACGGTGGCACCCGCGGCGTCGGTGAGGCGGAACGTGTGGACCCCGAAGCCCTCCATCATGCGGTACGAGCGCGGGATGCCTCGGTCGCTCATGACCCACAGCACGTGATGGGTCGCCTGGGTGTGGAGGGAGACGAAGTCCCAGAACGTGTCGTGCGCCGACTGTGCCTGCGGGATCTCCAGATCCGGCTCCGGCTTGGCCGCGTGGATGAGGTCCGGGAACTTGATGCCGTCCTGGATGAAGAACACTGGGATGTTGTTGCCAACCAGGTCGAAGGTGCCCTCGGGCGTGTAGAACTTCACGGCGAAGCCCCGGGTGTCCCGTGCGGTGTCGGTCGATCCCCGTGAGCCCACCACCGTCGAGAAGCGCGTGAACACCCGCGTCTCCGCGCCATCGGCCAGGAAGCCCGCGCGGCAGAACGACGACGCCGCGCCGTTCGCGACGAAGGTGCCGTGAGCCGCCGCACCACGCGCGTGGACGACCCGCTCCGGAATACGTTCGTGGTCGAAGTGCATGACCTTCTCGCGAAGGTGGTGGTCGGCGAGCACCGTCGGGCCGCGTCGACCGGCCTTCAATGAGTGCTCGGTGTCCGCGAGCGGCGCGCCCTGGGACGTGGTCAGCACGTCGGACGCCTGCGGGTCGTAGGCGGAGGTCGGAAGCGGGGCCTGGCTCATGGCGTCCTCGATCGTGATGGAAGGCCGCCGTCTCGACGCGCTGGTGGCTCAACGGTCCACGGACAGTGGCGAGGACGTACCCGCGGTCCATGTCGATGAACCCCGCGAGCTGGTGACCGGCTGCCAGACCGCGCGTCAGGCGTCGTGGCCCGGGTCGAAGTCCTTCACGTCCGCGTAGGTGATGGTGGCGGCCGGGGACGTCGGCGGCTGGACGCTCACCGGCTCGAGCACGTGTCCCACGTGGTCGCCCAGGTCGATCCGGTCGACGATGCGTCCGACGAACCACGCGGCAGCATCCTCGAGCACCGGCATGCCTTCGGGGCCGTCCGACCACCGGCACCGGGTGAACTTGTCCGTCTGGTCGCCCGTCTGCTCGCCGAACAGGCGTGCCAGGTCAAGGTCGTCCCACCGCAGGAGATGCACGGCCACATGCGTGGCCGTCAGAGCGACGGTCGTCGTGTGGTTCGGCTTGGACAGCGCGACCAGGAACCGCTGCGGGTCGATGCTCACCTGTGTCGTGAAGCCCACGAGGCAGCCGGTGCGATGTCCGTCCGCCGCGGTCGTGACGACGAACATCGGGAAGTCGAGGGCGTCAACGAACTCGCTGAAGCGATCACTGGTCGTCGTCACGTCAGCCTCGGCTCATCGTCGCGACCGGAGCCCTCGCACCGTCGTCGAGGTCCCGAACGTACCGGGCGAAGCCGTCGGGGGCACGCCCGGTGGCCCGCGCGCTGGTGACGACGGGGATGCGCGCGGTCCGCCGGATGGACAGGCACGCCTCCTCGGCCCGTCGGACGAGATCCACGTCCTCATGGCTCGCCAGGTCGCTGCGCCAGCCACCGAGCGCGAGGTAGGCGTCGGCACGGACCCCGAGGTTCGCGCCGTGGACGTGCGGGTGCCCTTCCCGGAGCTCGTGGCGATCGAGCCACAGAGCTCGCAGGTCCGGCCGCAGTTCCGGGCCGGGCAGGACCGTCCCGAGGACGAGGTCGGCACCCTCGCCCGCGGCTCGGACCATCTCGGTGAGCCAGACCGAGGGCACGCGGGAGTCCGCGTCCGTGCTGGCCAGCCACAAGCGGTCGTGGCCTCCGAGTGTGGCGATCGCGTACTGGGCACCCGATCGTCGCGCCGCCCCCACACGGCGGAACCCCGTCCGGATCGCTCGGAGGTGTCCCGCGCGGGCGCGCTCGTCGACGAGGCTGGAGGTCCGATCGCGACATGCGTCCAGGACGACGACGATCTCGACCCGCGTGACCCCTCCGCGGCTGCGCAGAAGGTCCAGCCGGGCGCGGTCGAGGGCGTCCAGGCAGGCCTCGATCCGGTCCTCCTCGTCGGCGGCCGGCACGACGACAGCGACCTGCTCGATCATCGGAGGATCCCCTCGAGCGCCGCGACCGACGCGCCGTCCGCGCTCCACACGTCGAGCAGGAAGTCCGCCTCCTCGTGATGCACGACGCAGTGGCGCCCTCGTCCGAGCGCCGCATGGACCTCGTCGGCCGTGACGGGGTGGTCGGCGGCCGGGTGCCTCCAGTGGCAGGCGACCAGGACACCGTCGGGTTCCAGGCTCGCGTCGATGCGAAAGCGGAGGCGTTCGGGATCCGGGCAGTAGTACCCGACCTCGCTGACCACGACGAGATCGAAGCCGCCAGCGGGCCATTGCTGCGGCACCGAACCACGCTCGACGACGACACGGCCCGGGCCGGCCGACGTCCGTGTCGCGGCCTGGTCGACGGCTCGCTGCGCGGTGTCCCACGCGACCACGTGGTCGCAGCGCGCGGCGAGGCCAGCGGTCAGCAGCCCCGTGGCGCACCCGGGCTCGAACGCCCGTCGGAACCTGTCGCGGGGCAGGCTGGCCAGAACCACGTCGCGTTTGCGGCGCTCATAGAACCGGTCGGCAAGGCCCCAGGGATCCGGCGAGTCCTGGTAGAGCGCGTCGAAGTACTCGGCACGCGTCGCCGGGGCCGGCTCATTGACGACGAACACCTCGGCGTCCCGTCGGAAGTGCTCGACCATCTCGCCGTGGAGGACGGCCTCGTCTCCCGGCTCGTCGGACAACGGCGCGATCTGGCTGCGATGGGCCAGGACCGCCTCGGCCTTCACCGCTCGGACTGTGGGATCGAGATCGAGGCGGTGCACGTGTGCACTCGCGATCTCGCTCGTGCGCGGAGTGCCCCAGTGCCAGGCCCAGATCGGGTACTGCCACCAGGACAGCGCCCGTGACCGCGCGACGCGGCCTCCTGCCTGAGCGCACGCCGCATGGTCAGGGTGGCGGTCGTGCTCCCAAGGCGTGACGACGACGGCTCGGTCGTCCACGCGTCGGTCGAGAGCGACGGTGATCTCGTCGGTGTGCCCGATGAGCCCGGAGTCCGGCAGGCCGAGGAACTCCAGGGTGGCGCTGGGATCGAGCAGGCGCAGCGCCGCCGCGACCTCGGCGCGACGAATCGACGCGAGCCGGTCACGATCGTGCGTCGGCGAGGTCGGGTGGGAGGCCTCACCATCGGAGGCCACGACGACGTGGACCGACAGCCCCTGCCGACCGGCGACGGAGATCAGCCCACCGGCGCCGAGGGTCTCGTCATCGGGGTGCGCGGCCACGACGACCAGCGAGCGGGTCGACGCGGGCAGGGCGACGCGGGGTAGCCCGTCCAGCCAGCCGCTGGACCAGACCGCCTCCGGTGTGCCCGCCTGGGCACCGATGAAGGTCGTGGAGGCGGTCATGCCCTTCTCCGGACCGCATGGCCGAGCGCAGCGAGATCGCGCTCGCCGTGGTGCTGTCGCACGTAGATCGTCAGGTCGGCCGCACGGCGGGCGTGATCCTCGTCGAACGCCAGCGGAGCCGGCCCCAGCGCATGTCCGACCTCGTGCAGCGTCAGCTCGGCGGCCTGGGCCACGACCGTGCGCGTCCGCAGCGCCAGCAGGCTCCCCGCCGCCCCGCCCGCGCACCCGAGGTCGACGGCGTCCGCCGCGAGGCGGAGCGCTCCGCCGGCGGCGAACAGCGCGAGGTCGACGCGGCCGAGATGCACAGCCGTCATGTCGTCCAGAGGCTCGCGTGCGGCAGCCGCCAGGTAGTCCTGCAGGCCGAGCGCACCGCCGTACCAGCAGGCGGCAACGCCGATGCCGCCCCAGGCGAAGCCGGGACGCGTGAGGTACCAGTCGACGTCGCCCACCGGCCGCGCTGGAGCGCCCTCGAAGTGCAGCGACGTGCTCGTGACGGTCCGCAACCCTCGCGCCATCCAGGCCGATGTCGGCTCCGCCGACACCCGCGGGTCGCGCAGGTCCACCTCGAAGAGCCGACGACCGCCCTCGACGTGCGCGGTCACGAGGGCCATGTCGAGCTGGGACCCCAGAGAGCACCACGGCTTGGTCCCGTCCAGAACCATCCCACTGCCCGTGTCCGCTGAGCCGGCCGCGCGCACCGGAGCGCCCGGGCCTTCGGCGGCGAACACCCCATACGTCGTCCCGGCGCGGACGGGCTCGCCTGCCTCGGCGAGGATCGCGAGAGCATCGGCATGCGCCTCGATCACCCGGGCGACCGTGAGGTTCACGCGGCCGAGCTCGCGCAAGGCTCGCCACCGTGCCGCCGTCCGGCCGTTGCCAGGCAACGGGAGCCGCGCACCGATCGTCCGCGCCAGTCCGAGAGCCGCGTCGATGTCCTCACCTGTCAGCGCGGCTTCGGCGACGACCTGCGTGAGCCAGGCATCGTCGCCAACGGCATTGGCGACGGTCTGCGCGGGCAGGCCGGAGAGCTCGGCGAGGTGAGGCGCGACCGTGTCCACGGGCGATACATACCCACGTGACTGCCGGTGAACCGGCGCCGCACGGAACGACCGCCGCCGGAATCGCAGCCGCCGGATCCGCGCGATACTGCTCGGTATGACGGAGCCGGTTCGGAACGTGTCGTGCGAGCTGGTGCTCGACGTGCTCGACCCTGTGCGGCTGGACCTCCAGGTCGCCCTGGCCGACAGCGGACCATCGGTCGAGGAGAGCCTTCGGATCACGGTCGACGGGCAGCAGGTCGAGCACACGGAGGTCCTCGTCACCGGCGAGGGGCGTGTCCAGGTGTGCGCGCTTCCCGTCGGCGAGGTCTCGATCTCCTACCACGCCAAGGTCGTCGGGCGCGCGGCTCCGGCTGTCGTGACCGCCGCGGATCGCGTGATCTACCTCCGCCCGAGCCGGTATGCCGAGTCCGACCGGCTCTCGCCGATCGCGCAAGCCGAGTTCGCCGGCATCACCGAGCCGTCGGACCTGCTCGCCGCGGTGTCGTCCTGGGTCGGCACGCGCGTGGCCTACGTCGCCGGGAGCAGCGAGCCCACCGACGGCGCGGTCGACACGCTGCTGAAGCGTCAGGGCGTGTGCCGCGACTACGCCCACCTGGTCATCGCGCTCCTACGGGCCGTCGATGTTCCCGCCAGACTCGCGGCGGTCTACGCCCCCGGGCTGGACCCGATGGACTTCCACGCCGTCGCCGAGGTCGCCGTCGACGACGTATGGCGGGTGGTCGACGCCACCCTGCTGGCCCCACGATCAAGCCTGGTCCGCATCTGCGCCGGCCGCGACGCCGCCGACACCGCCTTCATCTCGACGTACGGCGGACGCGCCGAGCTGGTCGAGCTCACGGTGACCGCGACGATCGACGGAGACCTTCCTACGGACGACATCAGCCAGCTCGCGTCGATCACCTGACCTATCGGCGTCCCTCTCGCCAAGCCCGCCGGATCACCGCTCCCGCGAGGTCGCGGCGGTGATGAGACGGTCCAGCATCCGACGCGCTCCCGGCGTCATGTCCGCGTCCTCGATGGCCCGGGCCGCGCGGTCGGCGAGCTCGTCGATCAGGGTCTCGACGTGCCGCACGGCACCGACGTCGATCAGCACGCCGCGCACCCGCTCGAGGCCGACCTCGTCGAGCGCGTCATCGCCCAGAGCGGACAGGACGACCTGCCGGGCCGACTCGTCAGCGAGGTCGAGCGCGCACGCGACCAGTGCGGTGCTCTTGCCCGACCGGATGTCGTCGCCTGCAGGCTTCCCGGTCACGCTCGGGTCGCCGAAGGTGCCGATCAGGTCGTCGCGGAGCTGGTAGGCCTGCCCGAGCGCCTGCCCGTAGGCGCGGTATGCCCCGATCAGCCGGAGGTCGGCATCGGCCAGCGCAGCGCCGAAGTGCAGCGGACGCTCGATCGTGTAGCCGGCGGTCTTGTAGCGAGCGACGATCATCGCGTCCGACAGGTGATGGGACCCCCGGCTCTGCTGCACGAGATCGAGGTACTGGCCCCCCACCAGCTCGGAACGCATCGCGTCGTACACCGGCCGGCCGCGCCGTAGCGCCTCGTCCGGCAGACCACTGCGGCTGAGGAGGCCGTCCGCCCACGCCAGGCACAGGTCGCCCGCAAGGATCGCGGCCGCGACGCCGAAGCCGTCGGAGGATCCCGTCCAGCCCGAGGACCGGTGGAGAGTCGCGAACCGCCGGTGCATCGCGGGTCGACCCCGCCGGACGTCGCTGTCGTCCATGACGTCGTCGTGCGTGAGGGCGAACGCGTGAAGGAGCTCCAGCGAGGCCGCAGCCGCGACGATGTCGTCACCGGCGTCCCCACCGGCTCCACGCCAGCCCCAGTAGGCGACGACCGCCCGCAGGCGCTTGCCGCCGTGGACAGCGGACGCAGCCTCCCGGGCGAACGCCCCGGTCGCCGGATCGATGGACTCGAACGCCGTGGCCTCACGGGAGACGAGAGCGTCGATCTGGGCGTCCACCCGCCGACCGAGACCTTCCGCGGCGGCCAGGTCGAGCAGGTTCTCGGGCGCGGCGGACACGTCGCTCGTCGGACGAGGTGAGCGCCGTGCCGGCTCCGTCCCGGCGCTGCACCGAGCGGCCGGCGGGAGGTCACGCGGGGAGGCGGGCCACCACATCCCGGGCCTGCCCAGCTGCCGGAGCCGTTCGATCTGCGACCGGCACCACGGTGAGATCTCGCGGGTCCCGGCGCACACCTGCTCGCTGAACTCATCCCACTCGACCCACGCGTAGTCGTCGATCTCGGTCGGGTCGGGCGCGATCGCGCCGACCGCCCGAGCGGTGAAGACCGGGCACATCTCGTTCTCGACGATGCCGTCCTGCTCGGCCCGGTACCGGAAGTCGGGCAGGACGAGCCGGACCTCCGTCACGTCCAGCCGTAGTTCGTCCTGCGCGCGGCGGACGACGGCGTCGTCCAGGCTCTCTCCGGGCCGTGGGTGCCCGCAGAAGGAGTTCGTCCAGATGCCGGCGAAGGTCTTGCCCGGAGCGCGGCGGGTGATGAGCAGCCGATCCGCTCGGTCGAACACGTAGCAGGAGAACGCCAGGTGGAGGGGGGTCGCGCTGCCGTGGACGGTGCGGCGGTCGGCCGTGCCCGTCGGAAGACCCCACTCGTCAAGCAGGACGACGAGGTCGTCGGCGGGCAACTGGACTGCGGACACACTCACTCCCTCCGGTCAGTGTGCTGCACGGGACGAGGCGACACGCACAGGGCCGGGCTGGGACCGAGGTCTCGGTCCCAGCCCGGCCGCCGTGATGCGTCAGGGCGCGAACGGGAGCAGGACGGCGTTGATGCCGTGCGCGACCTGCTTGTTGCCCTTGTTGATGTCGACCTGCGAGAGGATCACGCGCGGGTTCGCCAGCTTGGGTGCGTAGTCGCCCAGGATGATCGACGGCTTCTTGGTGACCGTCACGCGGATGACCTTGCCGGCATCGGCGGTCGGCAGCTTGGCGCCGTTCGCCTTGAGGGCGTCGCCGGACAGAATCGTCTTGCCGGGAACGACGTGGTAGAGCAGGACCTGCTCGACCGTGTCGACGCCCAGGCCTGCGACCGCCTTGAACGCGGCCGCCTCGCTGCGGACCTTCTTGCCGCTCAGGGCGGAGGCGAGGTTCACGAACGCCTGGTCGTTCGGGATGAACGCCGTCAGCGCGGTCTTGCCGTCGGCCAGGACCTTCACGGCGGAGTCGGGCTTGGCAGCCAGCACGGTCTCGACCGCCTTGGTCACGATGTCGTAGTCGGTGTAGTCCTTGTCGAACTTCGCCTGACCGGCCTTGAGCACGGTCGCCAGCGACGTGGTGCCGTCGGCGGCGGAGGATGCCGGCGCTGCGGCCAGGCCTGCGGCGCCGACCAGGGCGGCGGCGGCGAGCGCGGTCACAGTGCGGCGAGCGATCGGAGCCTTCATGGGCGGACCCTTCCGGTGCGATGCCGTCCCCGTTGGACGGTCACACCACTACTTCCGTCCCACGACCGCGTTCGGATGCACTGGATCGGGACGAGATTGCGAACGGGCCGCGAGCCGGCCGCGAACGCACCGCGATCGGTGAGTAGTCGTCGCCCGTGCACGTGATGACCCGACGACACGTCCCCGTTCGCGAAGACGGTGCATCCGAACAGGCCCCTCGCACCGAAGTAGTCCCTGACAGACCCGAGCGAGACGGGAGGCGCGTGTGCATACTGACGTGCCGACCGTGGAGCGGTCGATCGGGTGGATGGGGGTTCGACGCGTGGGGGACGACGACGACGTCGCCGTGCGGTTCGCCGCCGGTGACGAGCGCGCGCTCGCCGACGCCTACGAGCGGACGTCTGCTCTCGTGTACGGCTCCGCGATGCGGGCGACGGGCAACGCGGCCGACGCCGCCGACATCACGCAGTCGGTATTCGTGAGCGCGTGGCGGGGCCGCGGCGGCTTCGACCCGGAGCGCGGGAGCCTGATCGCCTGGCTGATGACGATCACGCGCCGCCGGATCGCCGATCACTGGGAGGACCGCAGCCGCGAGCAGCGCCGGACCGAGGCCGTGGCGAGGACGACTCCCACCACGCCGGTCGATCCGACGACGCCGGACGGCACCGTCGACCGCGTGATCTTGTCGGACGAGCTCGCGCGGCTCGGAGACCCGCAGAAGCGGATCTTGGAGCTGGCGTTCTTCCAGGACCTGACCCATACGCAGATCGCCAGCCTGCTCGACATGCCCCTCGGCACGGTCAAGAGCCACATCCGGCGATCACTCGAACAGCTGCGACGCAGATTGGAGGTGGACGGTGCTGCACTGTGACGACGACGACCTCGCCTTGGTCGCCCTCGGCGAAGAGGTGGACGCGCAGGACCGTGCCCACCTGGCCGACTGCGCGCGCTGCCGCAGCCGGGTCGACGAGCTGCGCGCCACGGTCGCGACCGTCCGCTCCATCGGACCGGACGACGTGCCTCGCACTCCCCCGCCCGCGGTCTGGGCGGCCATCAGCGACGAGCTGGGCCTCGGGTCGACCGACGCTGAGCCCGAGGCCGACACGGCCGCACCGGTCATCGAGCTCGACGCGGAGCGTTCGAAGCGGCGCTCGCGTCTCTGGCTCGTCGGTACCGCCGCCGCGGTGGCCGGCGTCCTCGCCGGAGTCGTCGCGACCGCCGGGATCGTGGCGACGCGAGACTCGTCCGCGGGGGCCGTCGTGGCCTCCACTCAGCTGGCTCCCATCGACGACTCCGGCCTGTCCGGGACCGCAACCGTGGTCCGCGACGGTGACTCGAAGGTCCTCACCGTCGAGGTCCCCGACCTCCCGGCTCAGTCGGACGCCTACTACGAGGTGTGGATGGCGACGCCCGACACGTCCACGATGGTCGCGATCGGCACGCTCAACCCGGGCGAGACGGGGCGGTTCACCCTCCCCGCCGGGATGGACGCCGCTGCGTTCCCGGTCGTCGACGTCTCGGTCGAGCACTTCGACGGCGACGCCGGACACAGCGCGACGTCCGTCGCCCGCGGGACGCTGGGCGCGTGATGACGAACGCCGTGCCACACGCGCGACCGCCGGCGGCCGCATGAACCTCGGCCTCGCGGAGATCCGCCGGGCACGACTGCGGTTCGGGTTGCTGACGACCGCCGTAGCGCTGCTGGTGTTCCTCGTACTGCTCCTCACGACCCTCGGAGGAGCACTCGTCGGCTCGCTCACCGGGGCGCTGGAGAGCGTGTCGGCGCAGGGCCTGGTCTACGCGTCCTCGGCTCGCGACAACATCGCCGCCAGCCGGCTCGACCCGTCGACGGAAGAGGCGGTCGCCGCCGTCCCCGGCGTGGCCGCGGCCGGCGCGGTCGGGACCTTCACGACCCAGGCGGACATCGCGGGCACGACGACGGAGGTCCAGGTCTTCGGGTTCCCCGCGGACGGCCCCGGCGCTCCGAGCGGCCTGTCCGCGGGACGGCTGCCGACGGCGTCCGGCGAGGCCGCGGTCGACGGGCGCGGCGTCGACATCGGCGACACCATCACGCTCGCCGGCGGCGAGGGGTCCGTCGAGGTCGTGGGGCTGCTGCGCGGTGCGCAGTTCAACGCGCTGCCGACCGTCTACGTCCTCCTCGACACCTACACGGCGGCCGTCGCCGCTGCGAACCCGGGACTGCCGTTCGTGCCGGTCAACGCGATCGCGTTCGACGTGGAGCCGACCGCCGACGCCGCGACAGTGGCGGCGTCCATAGGCGCGGCTGTCCCCGGCACGGTCGGCTACACCCGCGCGGACGCGGTGGCGCTCATCCCCGGCATCGACTCGATCTCGCAGAGCTTCGGGATCCTCGTCGGCCTCACGTTCGTGATCGGCATCGTCGTGATCGGCTTCTTCTTCTTGATCCTCACCGTCCAGAAGCTCAAGGCGTTCACGCTGCTGCGCGCGATCGGGGCATCGACGCGATCGCTCGCCGGCGCCGTCGCGCTGCAGATCTCCGTTGTCGTCCTCCTGGCCTCGCTCGTCGCGCTCGGCCTGACGTTCCTCGCCCTGCGAGGGCTGTCCACCGGTATCCCCGTGACGCTCGGGCCGACCACGGTGGTCACGACGGTCGCTGCGGTCTGGGCGTTCTCCCTGCTCGCCGGCATGCTCAGCGTCCGGCGGATCGCGCGGATCGACCCCGCGACCGCGGTGGGGAGCCGATGATGCTTGCCCTTCGTGAAATCCAGCGCGGTGGCGGGCGGTTCACCGCCGTCGTCGGCGCCCTCGCCCTGATCGTCTTCCTGGTCCTCGTCCTCGGCGCCCTCGCCGACGGACTGTTCTATGGCGCCACCGGCGCCGTCCGGTCGACGACGGCCACCGCGTACCTCACCTCAGACGACGCCGAGGGGTCACTCATCCGGTCCCGGGTGGACGAGTCAGATGCGGCGCGCGCGGCCGACGTCCCCGGGGTGACCTCGGCCGGACCGGTCGGCGTCCTGCTGACGGGCGGGACTGGGCCGAACGGCCCGATCGACCTCGCCGTGTTCGGCATCGAGCCGGGTGCGGCCGGCACGCCGACGACGCTGGTCGAGGGCCGGCTTCCCGAGCCCGGCGAGGACGGGGTCGCCGCGGTCGACACCCGGCTCAGCGACGACGGCGTCACCATCGGCTCGACCATCGCGGTCGGCGACGCGACGGCCACCGTGGTCGGGCTCGTGTCGGACGCGTCGTACCAGCTCCAGCCAACGGCGTGGACGACGGTCGGGACCTGGCGGCAGATGCGAGACGCCGTTCGGCCTGAGCTGCGCGGCCAGCCCACCGCCGTCAACGCGATCGCGGTCACAACCGAGGGAGCCCCGCCGACGGCCGCTCTGGAAACCGCGGTCCCCGGTACGTCGGTGCTCACGGCTGACGCGACGGCATTGGCGATCCCGGGCGTCGAGCAGCAGCGCTCGACCCTGAACGCCATCATCTACACCACACTGGCCGTTGCCGCCCTCGTCGTCGCGCTGTTCTTCGCCCTGCTGGTCCTGGAGAAGCGCGAGCTCTTCGCCGCGCTCAAGGCGCTCGGGGCGTCGACGGCACGCCTTGGCCGCGGCGTGATCGTGCAGGCCGTCGTCGCGTCCGCGCTCGGGGTCGTGCTCGGCACGATCCTCGCCCGCCTCTTCGCTTTGGTGATACCGGCGCAGGTTCCGGCCCTGTTCCGGACCGAGACCCTCGTGACCATCGCGGTCTTCACGCTCGTCGCGGGCGTCGTCGGCGCCCTTTTCTCGTTGCGGCGCATCGCCACGATCGACCCGGCCACCGCTATCGGAGGGGTGCTATGACCCAGACCGACCACCCGAACGCCTCGGCGATCCTCCAGGTCGACGGACTCAGCAAGACCTACGGCGAGGGCCACACGCAGGTCACCGCCGTCGAGGGCGCCGACATGGCTGTGGACGAGGGCGAGTTCGTCGCGCTGCTCGGGCCGTCCGGCTCGGGCAAGACGACGCTGATCTCGATGATCGGCGGCTTGCTGGCGCCGACGACCGGGACGGTGAGGCTGGGCACGACCGAGGTGACGGCGATGTCGCGCAAGGAGCTGACACGGTTCCGTGCCGCTCAGGTCGGCTTCGTGTTCCAGTCCGCGAACCTCGTCCCGTTCCTCACCGCACGGGAGAACCTGCTGTACGTCGCGTCCCTCGTCGGCAGCCCGAAGAAGGCCGCGCAGCAGCGCGCTGACCAGCTCCTCGACGAGCTCGGCCTCGCCGCCCGGATGCAGAACCTGCCCGAGCAGCTGTCCGGCGGCGAGCGTCAGCGGGTCGCGATCGGGAGGGCGCTCATGAACGACCCGGACCTCGTCCTCGTCGACGAGCCGACCGCCGCGCTCGACACGGCGATGGGACGCAGCGTCGTCCAGCTGCTCCGGCGGGAGATCAAGGCCCGAGGCAAGACCGGAGTCATGGTGACGCACGACCTGCGCATGGTCGAGTACACCGACCGCGTCTTCGAGATCGTGGACGGTGCGCTGGGCGCCGCGACGCCGAGCAGCGCGGCGGAGCACTGATCGGCGGGTGCCGATAGGCGGAGATAGGTGCGAATCGTCGCCGGAGGGATAGCGTGGCCGGGGTGCGGACCGCACGGCGCGTCACACAGGGGGATGCCACCGGGATCCAGACCTCCCGATGGCGTCAGGTGACGGCCGCCCTGATCGTCCTCGTTCTCGGGCTCGCCGCCACCGCGCTACTCGCTGCGGTCAGCGCAAGCGCCGCAGATGATCAGGCGCGAAAGGTCGCGGAGCAACGGGCGGGGCGCGTATCCGAGCGGCTCGTCTCCTCGCTGACCCCCATGGACTCGGTGAACCAGGCGACGCGCGCGTTCGTGCTGTCGACGCCGACCGGCGCGGACGATGCGCGCGTCGAGGGGTTCATGCAACGGCTGTACGAGCGGTGGAGCGGCTTCCGCAGCCTCGGGGCTGCACCGGGGAACGTCGTGACGGCCGTGGTCCCGGCGAACGGCAACGAAGAGGTTCTCGGTCTTCGCTACGAGGACAACCCGCAGCAGTGGGTTGATGTTCAGCGCGCGATGGCGACGGGGACCTCGGTGCTCAGCGGACCCGTCGACCTCGTCCAGGGCGGTCGGGGCTTCGTCTACCGGACTCCGGTGTTCCTCGCCGACGACAGCTTCTGGGGCACCATCAGCGCTGTCGTGGACACAAGCACGCTCCTGCGTGCCGACGAGCAGGACGTGGCCGTCGTCGACGCGACGGCGCCTGCCGTGCCTGTCGTCGGGTCGTCCACTGTGCTCACCGGCGAGCACGAGAGCGTGCCCGTCACGGTCCTCGGCCGCCAGTTCACGGTCGCCGCGTCTCACGCAGCCAGCCAACGAACAGCGGCGGCGATCATCGCCGTGGCCGGCACGATCACATCGGTCCTCTTGGCCGCGCTCGTGTACCTGCTGACCGGTGCGATCGGACGCGAACGCGCGTTGGCTCGACTGATGGGCGATCTGTCCGCCCAGGCTCCGGGGGTGCTGCTCCAGATGAGGCAGCGGCCCGGCGGCGGGGCGACGATCACGTACGCGAGCCTGGGCCTGGACCGGCTCGTCGAGCGCGCCGGGTATTCGAACGCCGATCCTGGGACGGAGCGTGCGGTGCTCGCGCAGCTCGTCCACCCGGACGACCAGGTGGCCCTCGCGCAGGCGCAGGAGGAGTCCGCTCAGACCGATCGGCCATGGCACCAACGGTTTCGCATCGTTCATGGCGACGGGTCGGTGCACTGGCTGCTCATCGATGCCCAGCCGCACCGGGAGCCATCCGGTGACGTGGTCTGGCATGGCTGGGTCGGGGACGTCACCGATGACGTGGCCGACGAAGCAGCCCTTCGTGTGAGTGCGAGCCTGTTCGACGTCTCTCGTGACGGCGTCGCGATCCTGGACGCCGATGGCAACGCGGACGACGTCAACGCAGGTTTCACCGCCATGACCGGCTTCAGCGCCGACGACGTGCGCCAGCGGCCGTTCACCGACTACGTCCGGGGCTACCTCGCCGACGAGGTGCTGGCGGACCTGTGGGAGCAGCTGCACGCCCATGGCTACTGGCGCGGGGAGATCACGGGACGGACCAAGGACGGCCACGTCCGTACCGACGCCGCGACGGCCACGGCGGTCCGAGACCGCCATGGGCGGCTGAGCCACTACGTCGTCGTGCTGGACAACATGGACGTCACCCGCGATGACTCCGTCACCGGCCTGCCCCACGCGCGAACCCTCGAACCGGAAGTCGCTCGCGCCACCACCGACGCGACAGCGGCCGGTGAACAGGTCGCTCTCGTCGTGGTCGGTCTCGACCAGTTCCGGCAGGTGAACGACTCGTACGGCCATCGCGTCGGGGATGCGGTCCTTCGCGCGATCGCACGACGGCTCCGCTCGGTGATGCCACCCGCTGGCGCGCTCGTCCGCCTGCGCGGGGACGAGTTCGCCCTCCTCATGCCGTCCATGCGCGACGTTGCGGAGGTCGAGTCCGTCGTCGCGGCCGCGTTGACGGCGGTCGGGAAACCGGTGACGGTCGGCCGGCATGTCGTCCGGGTGACCGCCACCGCCGGCGTGGCCGTCTACCCCGACGACACCGTGCGCGCGGCCGACCTCGTGTCGAGTGCCAACCAGGCCATGCGGGCCGCCAAACTGCACGGGCCCAACCAGATCCGCTATTTCACCGCCGACTTGCAGGCCACCGCACGCGACCGCGCGGCCCTGGTCGACGACTTCGGCGCCGTCCTGCGCCGCGGGCGCGGACGCGGCGGTGGGGCCCTCGAGGAGCTCACGGTGGTCTTTCAGCCCGTGGTGAGCATGACCACGAACGCCACCCACCACGCCGAGGCCCTCACGCGCTGGAACCATCCGGTCCGGGGCGCCGTGCCGCCCGACGTGTTCATCCCCTTGGCCGAGCAGGCGGGGCTGGTCGCCGATCTCGGGGACTTCGTGTTCTCCGAGGTCGTACGCGCACTGGCCGTCCTCAGCGCGGACGATCCCACGTTCTGTATTGCCGTCAACCTGTCTCCCCTCGAGCTGCGCGAGCCTGCCGACCGCCACACGCGGCGACTGGACCTGCTGCGCGACGCGGGACTGTCCGGCGACCGCGTCATCGCCGAGATCACCGAGGGGACGCTGCTGTCGCAGGACGCCACGATCGACGCCAACATGGCGATCTACCGTGACGCCGGAGTGCGGTTCGCGATCGACGACTTCGGGACGGGGTACTCGTCGCTGGCGTACCTCATGAAGCTCGACGTGGAGTTCCTGAAGATCGATCGCAGCTTCGTCGACGTCCTGGCCCCCGACAGCGACGGGCTAGCCCTGTGCGAGGCGATCATCGCGATGGCGAAGATCATGGGTATCCAGGTCATCGCCGAGGGGGTCGAGACCGCGACCCAGGAGTCGCTCCTGGGCGCGGCAGGGTGTGACTTCGTCCAGGGGTTCCGGCACTCGCCGCCGATCCCGCTGATCGCCCTCATCGACTGGCTCGCGCTGCGCCCGGACCTGCACCCAACCACGCCCCCCGTACAGGCCCCGACCGACGATTCGTGACAGCAGGCTAGGGACGCGCGGCAAAGTGAGCGGGAGCCGGGCCGCGGTCAGCGCGGCCTGCCGCGGCCTCGGCCGCCTCGGCGGCGCCGGCGATGTTCCGGATCATGGAGCCGAACACGATGCCGTGGAACGGCGCGATGGCCTTCCAGTAGGCATGGCCCGCCAGGCCGCGGGGGTGGAACAAGGCCCGCTGCCGTAGGCGGGTCGAGGCAGGAGCCGGCTCGAGAGAGAACTCCAGCCAGGCCAGGCCAGGCAGGCGCATCTCAGCGCGCAACCGCAGGAGCTCGTCGGGGACGCGTTCCTCGACCCGCCAGAAGTCGACGACGTCCCCGACCGCCAGATGATCGGGGTTGCGCCGTCCTCGACGCAGCCCGACTCCCCCGACGACACGGTCGAGCGCCCCGCGGACCCACCAGGCCAGCGGGAAGGAGTACCAGCCGTTCTCCCCGCCGATCGCGTCGAGGACCCCCCAGACGGCGTCGGGCCGCGCGTTGACGACGCGCTCGCGGACGTCGCGGTAGAGCGTGCCTCCGGTCCAGTCGGGGTCGCCTGGCCACGGCTGGGCGGAGGTGCCGGGGTAGGACGCCTCGCTCCACCGGGTCACGACGGTGGCCTCGCGCACCCGCGTGAGCGCGCGTCGCACGGCGACGTCGAAGCCGCTCAGACCTCCGGGTGGATCAGGGATGTACGCGGCGATGTCGTGCTCGTGGCAGACGACCTCGTGCCGCAGGGACTCCACCAAGGGCCGGGCGATCGACGCCGGCACCGGCGTGACCAGCCCGACCCAGTGCGAGGAGAGACCCGGGGTCAGGACCGGCACGGGGACGATCAGGCGTGGCCGCAGCCCGGCGACGGCCGCGTAGCGCCGCATCATGTCGGCGTAGGTGAGCACGTCGGGCCCGCCGATGTCGAACGCCCGGTTCACGTCGGTGGGGAGGTCGGCGGCGGCGACGAGGTAGCGCAGCACGTCCCGCACGGCGATCGGCTGGATCCTCGTCTTCACCCAGCGCGGCGTGGTCATGGCCGGCAGACGCTCGGTGAGGTAGCGGAGCATCTCGAAGGATGCCGACCCTGACCCGATGATCACGGCTGCGCGCAGCTCTGCCGTCGGGACCCCGGAGCCGCGCAGGATCTGTCCGACCTCGAGCCGTGACCGCAGATGGTCCGAGAGGCGGTCGACGCGTGCGGTGGGCGGGACCAGGCCGCCGAGGTAGACGATCCGCCGCACGCCCGCCGTTCGCGCCGCGTGCGCGAAAGCCTTTGCCATGGCGCGGTCCTGGGTGGCGAACGTCGACCCGGTGGCGAGTGCGTGGACCAGGTAGTAGGCCACCTCGACGCCGCGCAGCGCGTGCTCCAACGCAGTCGGGTCGGAGACGTCGCCGCGGGCCACGTCCACCTGGCCGGCCCAGGGCCGGTCCCGGAGGTTCTCCGGGTGACGGGCCAGCACGCGCACCGCGAACCCGGCGTCCAGCAGGTCCGGGACGAGCCGACCGCCGATGTAGCCGGTGGCTCCCGTCACGAGCACCAGCCGTGCGGTCCCGCTGCCCTGTGCCATTCCTCGAACCTACGCCTGCCGCTCGGCCCGCCGCTCGGCGCGGCAGCGGGCCGGCAGTCACCCGGTGGCGTGTGCGTAGGGCGCGCCGACGATCCAGCCCCCGATCCGCTCCGGGCCGTCTCCGTTCTCGACGATCTCCACCTCGTCGCCGACCGCGACCATTCCCGGCCGGATGACCCAGCAGTTGAGAGCGATCTCCCCGTCGAACTCGTCGCGGATGCGGCGCAGGACCGTGAGGTCCTGCTCGCCGGTGTCGGGGTCGATCGTCGTGACGATGCATCGCTGGCGCAGCGAGTGCACGCCGACCAGCGCCTCCCCGATGCGGAGTGCGCGCCCCGGCAGGTCGGCCTCCAGGTCGGCCGGCACCCCGCTGAGGACCATGTTCGGGCGAAGCCTTCGCACGTCGTGTCCCAGGCGAGCCACCGCGCCGTCGGTCGCCACCAGCAGGTTCAGGACGTCGAACCGCTGCGGCGAGGAGTCGGCAACGAGGCGGGCGCCTGCGCCTCCGTGGACCGCGATGGCGCGCGCCGCCTCGTCGCTGTCCCATCGGTGCCCGTCGACCAGCGGAGCTCCGTCCGGACCGGTGGCGACAGGCACCGTGAGGAGCCCGGGCCGGGTGCGGCCGGTCAGCGGGCCGTGCGGTCCCGCGACGTGGACGACGCGATCGCCGGGAAACCCGTCGCTGGTCATCGCCACGGAGTCCAGCCGCTCCCCTCGCAGTGACTTCACGGGGTAGCGCCACAGCTCAGCGATCCGGATGCCGGTCATCGTTCCTCCTCGTCGTCGACGATCCTCGCTACGGCAGGGGGCTCAGGATGCGAGCTGGGCGGCCTCGGCCAGCTGGGGGTACAGAACGGCCAGGTCGCCGGAGAGCCCCGCCTTGACGTGGCGGGAGAGGTCGTCGACGAGCACCTCCGGCGTGTTCGTCGCGATGGCGGCGACCGCCAGCGACGCGACACGTGCGGGCGCGACCTTGGGACCGTCGACCGAGGCGGCCATATCGGTGTCGACGTAGCCGACGTGGACGCCCGTGACGTGGATGCCGCGGGGCAGCAGGGATAGGCGCACCGCGTTCGTCTGCGACCACAGTGCGGCCTTCGACGCGCTGTATGCCCCGGCGTCCGGCACCGTGACCCAGGAAAGAACCGAGTGCACGTTGACGATGTGTCCGCCGCCGTTTCCTTGCAGGATCGGGGCGAAGGCTCGCGTGGTGAGCAGCGGGCCGTAGAAGTTGACGTCGAACTCGCGATGGATGTCCTCGACGGTGGAGTCCAGGAACGAGGCCCCGAGCAGCACGCCGGCGTTGTTCACCAGGATCGTCGCGTCGCCGGCGGCTTCCGCGAGCGCGGTCACAGATGCCGGATCGCTGAGCTCGAGCGCGAGCGGGACGGCGTCCGGATGCTCGATGCTCCGCGGGTCGCGGGCCGTCGCGTACACCTTTGCCGCGCCCCGGGCGTAGAGCTCTTCGACGAATGCCTTTCCGATCCCGCGGCTGCCGCCGGTGACGACGGCGACCGAGCCTTCGATGGTGGTCATGTCATTCTCCTCGTTCTTCTGAAAACCGATCGGTTTCCAGCACCGTACACCGATCGGTTTCCAATTGGCAACCGCTGGCGTACGCTGAGGGAATGGCAACTGCAACCGGGACCTCTCCGCGCGACCGACTGCTCGACGCGGCGGCCGACCTGTACTACCGCGAGGGAGTCGGTGTCGGCGTCGACGCCCTGTGCCGCACGGCCGGGGTCTCCAAGAGGTCGATGTACCAGCTGTTCGCGAGCAAGGACGAGGTGATCGCGGCAAGCTTGGACCGCGCCGCGCCGCGGTACGCATCCGCGCTGATCCCGGCCGACGGCGAGGAGGGCTCACCGCGGGACCGGATCCTGCACGTCTTCCGACGGCTGGAGGAGCAGGCGGCGGCCGACGGCTTCCAGGGATGCCCGTTCGTCGCGACGGCCGTCGAGCTCAAGTCACCCGACCATCCAGCCAGCGTCGTCGCGCGCGCGCACAAGAACGCGCTGACGTCGTTCTTCGAGCGCGAGGCGCGCTGCGGTGCTGCGGCACACCCGCGCCGGCTCGCCCAGCAGCTCACGATCGTCTTCGACGGAGCGAGCGCGCGGGCGGTCGTCCAGGCCCATCCCCTGGACGGGTTGGCGGTGGCTATGGCCACCCAGCTGCTCGATGACGCGGGCGTCGAGGCGGCCCCGCCGCGGCGACGCGGCTCGGCGCGTACGTCGGCCCCTCGCGCCTAGGTCCGAGAGCGATTCAGACGAACCAGCCCGACGGAGTCAGGTCGTTGCCCATCCGCGGGACGTACTGTTCGAAGTAGATACGCGCGATCAGCTCGCGACGGGAGCGGACGTCGGCCTTCTCGAACACCGACTTCAGGTGGTCCTGCACCGTGTATGCCGACACGTGAAGCGTTGCGGCGATCTCCTTGGTGTCGACCCCCTGGAGCACGAGCTGCGTGACGTCCCGCTCGCGAGGCGTCAGACCGAATGCCGCGACGACCAGAGCCACGATCTCCGGCGGCCGGGCCTCCTCGATCGTGACGACGATCTCGCCGGCCCGGTCGCCCCCCGACGACAGCGGCCCGGCGTGCAGAAGCAACCAGGTGCCGGCCACGGTTCGCACACGGCAGCGCGCAGGGACGTCCGTCTCACCGCGCGTGTAGCGGCGCGCCGCCCCCACGAGAGATGCGACGGGGGACATCGGATCCGCACTGGCAGCACCGGTGGTGAGGCTGGCGAGCCGCTCCTCCGCTCCGAGACTCAGCTGCACGATCTGGTCGTCGGCACCGACGATGACGACGGCCGGCCCGAAGACCTGAGCGGCCGGGGGTGCGTCCGCCAGGCGCGCAAGGACGCCGGTTCGCACCCCGTGCGCGAGCGGCGCGGACAACGACGCCAGGAAGTCGATCTCGGCACCGTCAAAGGGCGTGTCGTCCGGGCCACGGAACAGCGCCATCGCGCCCCACAGCTGCGATCCTGCTCGGAACAGCAGCCGGGCCTCGTCCGCGAAGCCGAAGCGGGGCTTCATCAGCGCGCCCATCCGTCCGGACTCCTCGACGTTGCCGTCGGTGACGAGATGCACGCCGGCGGCCGGGCAGTCCGCCTGAGCGAGCTCGGAGAACGCCGTCGGCTCGACGGTCCCGTACTCGATCAGGCCGAACTCGACGTCATGCGCGTTGAGGTCGCGCAGGTAGCCGTACTTGCGAGCGCTGGTGAGGAGGTGCGTGCTCGGGTCGTGGGTTGCGACGCAGGCACCGACCCACGGCACCGCGCGGGCCACCGACTCGACGGCCTCCTCGAGGAAGGTGTCGAGATCCAGGCCCGCTCGGGCGACGACGTCGACGTCTTGGCGCACGCGCTCCTGGACGAGTCCCCGGGCCATGCGGCCCAGTATGGGACAGATCGCGGCACGGGCACCATCCCACATATCTGGGACCTCTCGGATCCCAGGTCCGCCAGCCGTCAAGTACCCACGAGTTCGGGATGGTCGCCGACGGCCGGAGCCCCGCAGGCTTGGCGCATCAACAGATCCAGCCCTGAGAGGAACCACGCATGACAACCAACCCGACCCTCGACCGAGCCGCCGACGCGCTACGCGGAGCGTGCGAGGTCCACCTGCCTGGAGACCCCGGCTACGACGCGGCGCGGACGCCGTGGAACGTGGCGGTCGATCAGCGTCCGGCCGCCGTGGCGCTGCCCCGCAGCGCCGAAGAGGTGTCGCGCGTCGTCCTGGCCGCGGCCGCGGCTGGCCTTCGGATCGCGCCGCAGAGCACCGGGCACGGCGCCGGTGCGCTCGGTGAGCGACCGATGGACGACGTGGTGCTCGTTCGCCTGTCCGGGTTGACCGGCGTGACGGTCGACCCGGACAGCGGCTCGGCCCGCGTCCTGGGCGGAACGGTGTGGGCGGACGTGATCGCGGCAGCGGCTCCTCATGGCCTGACGGCCCTCCACGGCAGCGCAGCCGACGTGGCCGTCGCCGGGTACGCGCTGGGGGGCGGGTTGTCGTTCTACGGCAGGCTGCATGGCCTGGCCGTCAACTCGATCCGCGCGATAGAGGTCGTCACGGCAAACGGTGCCTTGGTGCGCACCTCCGCGGACGAGAACGCCGAGCTGTTCTGGGCGTTGCGCGGCGGCGGCGGCAACTTCGGGGTCGTGGTCGCCATCGAGCTCGAGCTGCTGCCGTATGCCGACGTCTACGCAGGCTTCCTGCTGTGGGACCGCGACCGCGCGCCCGACGTGGTGCGTGCCTGGGTCGACTGGACGCGCTCGGCGCCGGACTCGGCGACGACGTCGTTGCGCGTGATGAGCTTCCCGCCGCTGCCGGAGCTGCCGCCGTTCCTGGCCGGTCGGGACGTCGTGATCGTCGATGGCGCCATCATCGACGGGGACGAGGCCGCCGATTCCATCCTGGCTCCGTTGCGCGCGTTGGCACCCGAGCTCGACACCTTCGCCCGTATCCCGGCGGCAGGACTGCTGGCCGTACACATGGACCCACCCGTCCCGACGCCGGTCGTGACCGACCACAACGTGCTCGGGACTCTGGACGATGCAGCAGTAGGCGAGCTGCTGTACCAAGTCGGACCGGGAACCACGCCCGGGCTCGCCTTCACCGAGCTGCGCCACCTCGGCGGAGCCTTCGCGCGGCGCGCGGCAGACGGCGGCGCACTCACGGCGATCTCCGGCGAGTACGCCCTGCACTGCGTCGCGATGGCGCCCACGCCGCAGGCGGCGGTCGCCGGGCGAGCGGCGGCGTTCTCGATCATGCGCGCCATGGCGCCGTGGGCGTTGCCCCACCTCGTCCCGACATTCACCGACACCCGCGTCGGTGCTGGGCGGCTATTCGGGGACGAGGACCTCGAGCGGCTCCGCGCGATCGCGAGCAGGGTCGACCCGGACCGACGGCTCGTCGCCAACCACGGGCTGGAGGGGCCGTAGGCCTTTCGGGCTCGTTCGACCGATGAGGGTCCTTCACCGGAGGGGCCCTCATCGGTCGTCGGTCATGCGCCCGCTGCTGGTCCCCGACGTCGTGAACCCGCAGACTGGAGGGAGGACCGCGCACCTGGCCAGGCGCACGGCCACCGGACCGGAGGACCCATGTCACGCTTCCGCCCACGCAGGCCCGTCGTCATCTCGGTGGCGGTTGTCGCGGCGACGGTGCTCGCCGTGGCCCTGTTCGCGTTCCAGCCGTGGAAGCTGTTCGTCGACACCACCGTGAGCGAGGCCTCGCCACTGGACGGGATCGAGGCGGTCGAGACGATCGCGTCACCCGACGCCGAGTCCACTCCCGTTCCATTGCCGACCGCGGCGGACTCGGCGCCGGCGCCGGCGCCGAGCGAGCCGGCCAGCGAGCCGTCGACGAAGGCCAAGAAGGCTGCCGTCGTCGCCGAGGGCACGTTCGTGAGCCACGAGCACGGGACGAGCGGCACCGCCTCCGTCATCACGCTGGGCGATGGCCGGCGGGTCCTGCGCCTGGAGGACCTCGACACCAGCAACGGACCGGACCTTCGGGTGTGGCTCAGTGATGCCGACGTGCTCGAAGGCACGGACGGCTGGTTCGTCTTCGACGACGGCGACTACGCGGATCTTGGCGAGCTGAAGGGCAACAAGGGCAGCCAGAACTACGCGATCCCCGACAGCGTCGACCTCGAGGACCTCACGAGCGTGTCCGTCTGGTGCGCGCGCTTCAAGGTGTCGTTCGGCGCCGCCGAGCTGGTGCCCGTCAGCACGTAGCCCGGATCAACGATCCTCGCGGTCGTCGCGCTTCTTCGGCCCCGTGCGCACGTGCGCGCGTTCCCCCTGCTTGCCGACCAGGCTCAAGAACTCCACGGGTCCTGCGCCGGTGGCGCCGAACCAGTGCGGCGTGCGGGTGTCGAACTCGGCGGCCTCGCCGGGCTCCAGGATCAGGTCGTGCTCGCCGAGGACCAGTCGGAGCCTGCCGTTGAGGACGAACGCCCAGTCGTGGCCCTCGTGGGTGCGCAGATTCGGCTCGGCGTCGTCGCGTCCGGCCGGCAGGATGAACTTGTAGGCCTGGATGCCGCCGGGTCGCCGGGTGAGGGGGATGACCGTCCGGCCGTCTCCGGTGGCTATCGGACGCAGGCTGATGCGCGGGTCGCCCGTCGGTGGCGCGTCGACGAGCTCATCGAGGGTGACCCCGTACGCGCGCGCAAGCGGGAGCAGCTGTTCGAGTGTGGGACGCCGGAGTCCGGTCTCGAGTCGGGACAGCGTGCTGGCGGAGACCCCGGTCTGCTCGGCGAGGTCGGTCAGGGTGATGTCACGACGCTGGCGCAGGAGCTTCAGCCGCGGCCCCACAGCGTCGAGGGTCTGGTCTAGCGAGGTGTCCATGCGAAGATTTTGCCATTTGGCAACAGCATTTGCCAAGTGAGGTCCTGGGGGTCATCCTCGAGAACGTCGATGCCGCACCGGCGGGGCCGACAGGGAGGACAGCCATGACGGACCAGGCGGATCGGATTGACGACGTGGTCGTCATCGGCGGCGGGCCCGCAGGCCTGAGCGCCGCGCTGACGCTGGCCCGCGCACGGCGGTCGGTGACCGTGGTCGATGCCGGGCAGCCGAGGAACGCTCCTGCGGCCGCGGTGCACGGGCTCCTCGGGCTGGAGGGCGTGAGCCCGGTCGAGCTGCTGGCTCGCGGCCGCGACGAGGTCCGCTCGTACGGCGGCGAGATCGTGGCCGGCGAGGTCGTCGGCGTCTCTCATGCGTCTGACGGGTTCGCCGTGCCGCTTCGCGACGGCACCACCCTGCGGGCGCGGCGCCTGCTCATCGCCACCGGGCTGGTCGATGAGCTGCCGGAGATCCCAGGAGTGCGCGAGCAGTGGGGCCGCGGAGCCCTGCACTGTCCCTACTGCCACGGATGGGAGGTGCGCGACCGCCGGGTCGGCGTCCTGGGCACGGATCCGATGGCGGTGCACAAGGCGGTCCTGTTCCACCAGTGGAGCCGCGACATCGTGTTCTTCGACGACGGCAAGGTGCTCGACGTGAAGGACGAAGGCACGCTTGACGCCCTCGGTGTCGCCGTCGTCTCTGGCACGATCTCCCGGCTGGAGGTCGACGAGGACCGCGTGACCGGCGTCCGGATCGAGGATGGGCCGGTCGTTGCCGTCGACGCCGTGGTGGTCTCCGCGCGGATGGTCGCACGCACGGAGATCTTCGCCGGAATCGGCATCGAGCCGACTGCCCATCCCGCGGGTGCGTTCATCGAGACCGACCAGTACGGCGCCACCTCGGTGCCCGGAGTGTGGGCCGCCGGCAACTCCTCCGACCTCGGCGCCCAGGTCGGCGCCGCCGCTGCTGCCGGAGCGCTGGCCGCCCAGCACATCAACACCGACCTGATCATGACCGACCTCGCCAGCGCGGTGGTCGCGGCAGGAGACGAAGGCGCGACGCGCAACGACGAAGGCCGTGCCGCGGAGCACACGTTCGACGACACGTACTGGGACCAGGTCTGGACAGGCGCGCGCGCCTCAGCGATGGGATCGAGCCAGCCCAACCCTCACCTGGTCCGGGAGATCGGCGACCTGGCACCTGGCACGGCGCTGGACGCCGGGTGCGGCGCGGGAGCTGAGGCGATCTGGCTCGCCGAACACGGATGGCAGGTCACCGGCACCGACATCGCCGATGCGGCGCTTGACCGGGCCGCCGAGCGCGCCGCCGATGCCGGGGTCATCGAGCGGGTGACGTGGGTGCAGGCGGACCTGTGCACCTGGGCGCCCGATACGCGCTACGACCTCGTGACAACCCACTACGCCCATCCCGCGATGCCGCAGCTGGAGTTCTACGACCGCATCGCCACATGGGTGGCCCCCGGGGGGAGCCTGCTCATCGTCGGCCACCTCCATCACGACGCCACGGCTGGCGGACATGCGCACCGGCATGAGCCCCACAGCCCACCCGCCTCGGCCTCCGCAACCGCAGCCGCCATCACCGCGCGCCTGGACGCCGCCGAATGGGAGGTCGTCACGGCCGAGGAGTCGCATCGGGCCATGCCCGGACCTGGCGGACACGGGGCCACGATCCACGACGTCGTGGTCAGAGCGACCCGCCGCAGCTAGAGATGGGCGACGTTGAGGCCCGTCACCGAGACGTCGAACGGGCTGTCACCGGGACAACCTGTCTCGGATCCGTTCTGCCAGGCGCACGCTCGCCTCGATCTCCACCTTGCGGATCGATACGGACTCGATGTTGATGCCGAACGGAACGTTCAGGCGGCGGCAGAAGGACATCAGCTCCACCAGCGTCGCCTCAGCGAGGTCGACGGAGGCATCAAGGGTGCTCGCGGCGTGACGCAGGTCGTTCTCGATCCAGCGAGGCACGTCGACGCCGAGCCAGCGCAGGAACTCCAACGTCTTCATCGAGCCGCACACGGACGACGTGAAAACGATCGGGACCGGATCCAGGCCACGGGCACCGCACTCGTAGACGTAGTCGGATACCAGGTTCTTGGATGCGTTCACGTCGTAGACGACCTGGCTGACGAAGTACGAGGTGCCCGCCTCCTGCTTCGCGATCAGTCGAAGGTGCTCGTCGCCCCTGCGCGTGTGACGCTCCGGGATCGCGACGGCACCGACAAGTAGACCGGGACTGAGCTCGGCGCTCATCTCCTGCGCCCTACGGAGGGTCGTAGCGACCTGCCGCCCGCGTGAGGAGGGACCGACGAAGACCGCCAGCCGCGTGTTCGTGTCCTGGGACGTGATCCATGCGCCGAGCTCGTCCTCGGTGTACTTCGCCGTCGCGCGGTAGACCACAACCGGGGTCTGCCACGTCGCGAGGTGTTGGGCCAGATAGTCGGCCGGGTTCATCGTCGGCAGGAACGGGAACGGACGCACGTCCGGGTTGCGGTCTGCCTCGTCCTCGATGTCGTAGAGGACGAGGCCGTCGACACCGAGCGGAAGCAGACGCTCGCGGGTGATGTCGGCGATCGCTTGCGCCTGGTCCGGAGTGGTCGAGGCCCGGGGCGGGGTCAGCGCGAACAGCAGGAAGTCTCCCTGGCGGTCGGCGATACGCCGCTGAAGGTCCACCCGCCGCACGCTAGCCGAGCGTGAGATGCCGACGTCAGCGCGTAGGCCTCACGCCTCGGACTGTCGCGGTCAACGGCTCCGGTAGCGGTGCGCCTGTCACGTCTAGCGCGGCGACATGTTCTGAACCCGCGCCCACAACCGTCAGCTGCGCTCCGATCGAAGGTCGGTCCGGGTGCGCGCGTTGCGCTGTTGGTCGTCGGACATCGCCCAGCTCGTCAAGAGGTCCAATGCGGCCTTGGACGGGGTCCCGGGCTCCGCGGAGTACATGAACAGCGCCTGTGACGGATCTCCGGGCAGCGTGAACGTCTCGTACTGCACAGTTAGCGGGCCGACGATCGGGTGGTTCAGTGACTTGGACCCGTACGTCCGCTCAAATACCCGATGCCGCGACCACCACTCGCGAAAGTACTCGTCACGTGAGGAGAGGTCGTCCACCAGTGCGCGCGCGGCGCGGTCGTCGGGATGGGCCCCGAGATCCAGGCGCAGGCTCTCCACCGCAGCGCGGGCCTGCACGTCCCAGTCCGCGAACAGAGATCGCGGCTCATCACGCAGGAACATCCACCGGGCGTAGTTGCGTTCCACGGCTGGCATCGCATCGAAATCCGCGATGAGGGCGCGTCCAAGGCGGGTGGTGGCAAGGACATCGCTGCGGCGCCCGAGGACGATCACCGGCTGGGCATCCAAGGCGTCCAGCAACTGGCGGATACCCGGCCGCAGGCGCTGCACAACCGGCGTGGACGGGCCGCGGGCTGCACTGGACGCGCCGCCGAGCAGGTGCTCCAGGTGCGCACGGGCAGCCTGGTCCAGTTCTAGTGCTCGGGCGATGCCGCCGACCACCGCTGGAGAAGGCCGGACGCTCCTGCCTTGTTCGAGACGGGTGTAGTAGTCAGTCGACACGCCCGCAAGGCGAGCGACCTCCTCGCGCCGCAGCCCAGGAACTCGGCGGATCCGTCCGTCTGCGGGCAGGCCCGCCGTGTCGGGGTCCACCGATGCGCGCGCGCGACGGAGGAAGTCCGCGAGCTCGCTACCGCGCACTTCTGCCATGCCTGAAGTCTCGCAAACTCGAGGGAAGTCAACAACTTCCAGGCTAGGACTGCTGGTCCTACCTTCCCCCGGGCGAGGAACGACAGGGCGCATTCTGCAACGCAATGCCCGCTTCCTGGACACCAGACTTGTGAACCATCCCCTACAGCAGCGAAGGAGTCACCATGACGTATCCCGTCGATACCCCCGCCACCTGGCTCGTCACGGGCGCATCACGCGGCCTGGGCCTCGAGCTCGTCACGCAACTGCTCGGTCGTGGCGATCGTGTCATCGCCACGACCCGATCGACCGAGCGCCTCCTGGCAGCTCTCGGTGGAACCCGCACTGACCAGCTCCTGCCCCTCACCCTCGACCTGGCCGACGCCAACGCGGTGCGCGACGCCATCGACGAGGCAGTGTCCCGGTTCGGCCCGATCGACGTGGTGGTCAACAATGCCGGCTACGGATTCCTCGGAGCAGTCGAGGAGATCAGCGACGCTGACGCACGCGCCATGTTCGATGTTCAGGTGTTCGGCGTCCTGAACGTCCTGCGGGCCGTCCTGCCATCGCTGCGTGCGAACCGCAGTGGGCACATCATCAACGTGTCCTCCATCCTGGGCCTGACGACGTTCCCTGGCTGGGGTCTGTACTGCGCAGGCAAGTACGCAGTCGAAGGGCTGACAGGCGCGCTGGCCGCTGAAGTGGCTGACTTCGGCATCAAGGTAACCCTGGTCGAGCCCGGCTACATGCAGACCGACTTCCTGAAGCCAGTGTCAGTTCGCCTACCCGAACGTGCGACGTCGGGCTATGACGCGGTTCGTGACATGACAGCCGCGCACCAGGCGATGCCCGGCACTCAGCTGGGCGACCCCGCAAAGGCGGCTGCCGCCATCGTCGCCATCGCACGTGGCAACAATGCACCGCTCCACCAGTTGCTCGGCTCCGACTCGTACGCGCTGGCCCGAACGGCCGTCGATGCGCTGACAGCCGACATCGAAGCCGGCCGGGACCTAGCCCTGACGACCGACATCTCGGCGTGACGGCGGCTGGCGCCTTCGTCATGTCACGAGTCTCGCCGGTGGGTACCGCGGTACCTACCACTCCCGCGCAGATGTGACCTGACAGACCGCGACCGCGCGACGCAGCGCGTTGGGACGGCGCATTGGATGCGCTCCGGCGCCGCCCACGAGCCGAAATGAGCCCCCACGTCTGGATTACGCATCAAGGCCCCCAGGAAACCTGGGGGCCTTGATGTCTTGATCCGTAGCGGGGCCAGGATTTGAACCTGGGACCTCTGGGTTATGAGCCCAGCGAGCTACCGAGCTGCTCCACCCCGCGTCGCTTGTTGCTCCGCAAGGATACGGCTCAGGCACCTCGCGGCCAAATCCGGGGTCAGGCCTCATCGGCGGCAAACGCGGGAACGGGCTCCGCGACGTCGAGGTCGACGCCCCGGTAGATCAGCCCCCACGCGACCGTCACCCAGGACGCCAGCAGTCCCGTCACGAGCCAGACCACGCCGGCACCGAGTGGCCCTCGGAGGAAGAACATCGTGAAGCCCGCGACCACGGCACCGAGGAAGCCACCCGTGCCGACGACCAGGCAGGTGACGAACCACCGCCAGAACCGGCGGCGGACAACGACCAGGTCCACCCGCAGCGGCGACCGCCGCCCGTCGAGAACGGCGATCGGCAGGAAGGCTGTCAGCGCCAGCACAAGCAGCCCCGGCACCGCATAGAACGCCCACCCGACCGCGACGACGACCGCAAGACCCGTCGTCCACAGCGCGAACGGCAGCGCCCGCCCCCGCAGCCGACCCCATGCGAGCGGCCACCCGACCCGGCCGCCCGCGACGCCGAGCGCGACCGCCGCGACGAGGCCGTAGCCGGCCAGCAGGACGACGTACGACGCGACCGCCAGCACGATCACGAGCGCCCCGTCATCGACTGTGACCGACGGCCACAGGAGCAGGGCCTGAAGCGCGGCGTTGACCACCACGACCGGCACGATCACGGACCACCCGCGCCACATGCGCAGTGCAGCGGCCCCAAGCGCGGAGTACCGGTAGGTCATCGCGTCGCCTCAGCCCGCGCCGTTGAACTGCGGGATCGGCGACCCCTGCGCGGCGGCATCGAGCACGGCCTGGACCGGCCCGTCGTACAGGACCCGGCCACCGACCGTAACCGTCAGCGTCGAGGCGTCGGCGGGCGCGTCGACGATGATCGCCGAGCCGTCCGTGATCGCACCGACGCACGAGAACCGGTCAGCGACCGGCGAGCACCGCGGCGTGTCCTTCATGAGCAGGTTGTGCGAGGTGACGACGTCGATCGCCGCGTTGCGCACGGCCGTGACCTGGTCGCCGCCAACAGGCCCGAGAGCCGCGATCTGCGACGCGCAGCCCGTGAGCACCACCGCGCTGGCGCCGATTGCGAGGCCGAGCGCGACGCCCCTCATGCCGGCCATCCCGCCTCCCACGCGAGCACGCGCGCCCGGTCGGTCGCCTGCGCGGCCTCGACCTGGGCGTCCGTGAACGTCGACAGGTCGAACGGCGCGGGCATCAGCAGCTCGACGTTCCGGTCGAGCAGCGAGCCCGTGCGCAGCGCCGGCGTCTCCACCCAGTCGTTCGCCGACAGTTGTCGGCTGAGGCCGGCCAGACCCTCGACGCTCAGGTCGCCGGCCCACGCCGCCGGTGCCGCGTGGTCGATCGCCGTCCCGAAGATGCTGAGCGTGCCGTCGCGGTTGTCGACGAGCTCGATGACCCGCTGCTGCTGGGGGTAGTCGATGCACGACGCCGTCGTGATCTCCCACAGCCCCCCGCCACCGTCGGCGTCGGGCCGTGGGTGAGCGGTGACCGTGTTGGTGTGGGAGTGCCCGTTCACCCAGGCCACCGCACACGGGTACCGCAGCAGCATCGCGAGGAACTCGTCGGCATGCACGAACTCCGCCGGCGCCGTCGCGAGCGCGGCGGAGTTCTCCAGCGTCAGCGAGTTGTGATGGCTCAGCACGATCGCCAGCCGGCCGGCCGACTGGGCCGCGGCAAGCTCGGACTCCAGCCAGGCGAACTGCTCGCGCGGGACGGCACCGTCCGGTCCGGCCACGGGGTTGCACGTGTCCAGGCCGAACGCGCGGACCGCCAGGCCGACGTCGGCGCTCCAGTACGTCCGCCCAGCCGCCATGCCCTCTGCCGTGAAGCCGTGCCCGACCGGCCCCGGGTTCGGCGTCGTCGCGAAGTGGGCGGCCATGAAGTCCCCCGGCTCCAGCAGCGCGCGCGCTGGGTCAGCGGCCACGGGCAGCGAGCCGTAGTGCATGCCGAACGCGTTCGTCGCCGCATGGACGACGCGGGAGAGTGCCGAGGAGCCCGCCGTCCAGGACCCGACGTAGTCCAGGCCGAGCGCGGACCAGTCCCAGTACTTACGCGGCCCGACCGCCAGCTCGCGCAGCGCGAACGGCACCCCGACGACGCCCTCGTACAAGGTGTCGTGGTTGCCGTAGACCGCGTACCACGGCACCGGCAGGCCACCGCTGTCGACGGCCTGCCCGACTGCCGCGGCGAGCAGGCCCGGTACGGCGGGGAACCCGTATGCGCCGAACCAGTCGCCTGTCGGGTCCTCCGGGTGGTACGCGTAGTAGGCCTGCGACCACGCCTGCACGCCGTCGTACTCCCCGGCCGTGCCTGAGTTCGGCGTGACCGGCACGCCGTCGAGCAGGTCCACGTACCAGCGCGTCTCCAACGAGCTGAGCATGTCCGTCGAGTCGCCGGTGACGAACGCCGCCGACATCGGCGCCCCCGTGATGGCGGAGTACCGGACGTCGGCGATGCTGCGCACGACAGACGCGCCCACGTGCGTCGTCAGGGTGTCCTGCGGGCGGAACGCGCTCGCCCACAGCTCGTGATCCATCGCGATCATCGGCTCGAGCCGGGCCGGCGACTGCGCGTCGATGATGTGCAGGTCCGTGAGGTGGGCCAGGTAGGCCAGGCTCCGGCGTCGCTGTTGGCGCGCCGGGTCCGGGATCTCCCCGGTGAAGTCCAGGCGCGGGTAGTGCGGCTCCCCCGGCCCAGTCGTCAGGACCCGGTAGCTGCCGCGCTGCACCGAGCCGATCCGGATGGTCTGCGCAGCAGTCGTCACGTCGTCGGCGCGCACCAGCGAGGTGCTCAGCGTGCGGCCGAGCGCGTCGCGCGGGAGAACGAACGCAGCCGAGAGCCCGCCCACCACTGCAAGGAACGCCCGCCGGCTCAGACCCGCCACCGCTGCATCCTGCCCCACCGGCCCGAGCCTCGGGCGCCAACCCGTCCGCCGGCGAACGACCCCTCGACGCAGGCGCAGCCGCGCCCTACGGTTCGGCCATGGCCACGACACCCGCCGCCCGCCGGCTCCTGCCTGTCGCCGCGCTCGCAACCGCGTGCCTGACGCTGGCGGCGCTCACGGCCCCGCCCGCCCAAGCAGCCGGCACCCTCAAGGGCACGATCACCTGGACACGCACCGTCGCGGTCAGCACGAGCATCCCCGGCGACCACGCCGAGACCGGCACCGAGTCGACGACGGGTTCGCTGAAGGTCGCGCTCGCCGGGCTCAGCGGCTCGTCGACGAGCGGCCAGGGCACCGACCGCTCCGCGAAGTTCAGCGGGACGTTCGCACGCAACACGACGGAGTCGACGTTCGAGGTCGGTACCACGCCGATCTGCACGAAGAACGTGACCGTGAGCGCGAAGGGCGCCGGCCGGACCCCGGTGTCGGGGGCGGTTGGAACCCGCGGCTCAAAAAAGGCGATCGTCGTCTATGCCCAACCGGCGTATGACGGCACGATCACGTACCAGATCGCCGGCACGCCAGGGCCGCGCTGCACTCCGTCGAGCTCTGGCACGGCCGCGACGGACGGCGACCTCAACCCCAGCCCGGAGTACTCGCACATCTGCATTCCCAAGGGCGCGGGCATGGTCGCCGGCTCGACGTCGTCGTACGCACTCGTCGGCCTGTGGAACGCGAAAAAGCGCGCCTACGTCTTCGACTGCACCGCGACGTACAAGACGGACGACGGCCGCGGCACGGCCTCCGTCCGCATCAAGGGCTCGCTTAAATAGCCACGACGTGGCCGGACATCCCCTGGACCGATGACCGGATCCGGGCCTAGCCTCGCCAGGCATGACTTCTCGACTGACTCGACGCCTTCTCGTCCTGCCCGCGCTCGCCGCAACGGGCCTAGTCCTCACCGCCGTTGCCGGCGCCCCGGCCCAGGCCGCGAACAACAAGCTCACCGGAACCGTGTCGTGGACGCGGACCGTCGCCATCAATGAGAACGTCGAAGGCGACCACAACGAGACCGGGACCGAGACCACCTCGGGCAGCCTGAAGCTGGCCATCAAGCGGAACGCATTGTCATACGGAAGCTGGAACGGGACGGACAAGGCCGCGTCATACGCCGGCACGTATGGGTTGACGTCGACCCGCAACGAGACCGATGCGTTCGGGACGGTCGACTGCGTCGTCACCCACGCTGCGACCGGCAAGGGCAGCGGCAAGGTCCCGACCTATGCGAGCGTCCCGCCGGGCAAGACCAAAGGCATCGTCTTGTCGTCGAACCCGCGCTACACCGGAACCGACACCGTGACCTACACCGGTCAGGGGATCAGCCCGTGCCAGTCGGGCCAGGACGTCGACCCGATCGACGGATCACTGATGTCGAACAACGACTCCCGGATGGTGTGCTATCCGACCGGCACGAGCAGCAAGCTCGCCACGCCGCGCGCCGGCGACCTCGTTGGATCGTGGAACGCCAAGAAGAAGGCGTTCGTGTTCGACTGCACGAAGACGTACCCCGAGAACTCGGACGGCGGACGCACCGTGACCGTCAAGGTGACCGGCACGCTCAAGTGGTCCTGACCGGCTGACGCGACCGGGACATGCTGCACGACACGCCGTGCGGACACCCCGCTTCGTGCTGCACGTCCCGCTTAGCGGGACGTGCAGCACGAGGGGTCAGTAGGGGGTCGGGATCTCCTCGGCCACAAGGTCGGGCTCCACGTAGCCTCCCGGTGCCTGCCGACGCGGGAACTTCACGGAGCGCTCCGGCTGCGGCGTGTACGGCATCTGGCCCAGAAGGTGCGTGATGATGTTCAGCCGTGCGCGGCGCTTGTCGTCGGTGTTCGCGACGAACCACGGCGCCCAGCCCGTGTGCGTCGCCTCGAGCATCGCGTCCCGGGCGCGTGAGTAGTCGTACCAGCGCGCGTACGACTTCAGGTCCATGTCGGACAGCTTCCAGGTCTTGCGCGGGTCGTCGACGCGGTCCTTGAGGCGCTTGGACTGCTCGTCCATGCTGACCTCGAGCCAGTACTTCAGCAGCACGATGCCGGACTCGACCATCGCCCTCTCGACCCCGGGCACCTGCGCGAGGAACGCCTGCGACTGCTCGGGCGTGCAGAACCCCATGACCGGCTCGACGCCGGCCCGGTTGTAGTAGCTGCGGTCGAAGATCACCACCTCCCCAGCCGCCGGGAAGTGCTCGATGTACCGCTGGATGTACATCTGCGACTTCTCGCGCTCGGACGGGGCCGGAAGCGCGACCGTCTTGAACACGCGCGGGCTCACGCGCTCGGTCAGGGCCTTGATCGTCCCGCCCTTGCCGGCCGTGTCCCGGCCCTCGAAGATGACCAGGACCTTCGCCCCGCTGGACTTCACCCAGTCCTGCAGCGAGACGAGCTCGCCCTGCAGCGGCTTGAGGAGCTCGTCGTACTCCTTGCCCTTCATCCGCGGCAGCGGCTCATCGGGCACCAACGGCGCGGACGGATCCGACGCCGCAGACCCCTTGCCGGACTTGTCCTTCTTGCCGCCGTCCTTGCCCGCCTTCGCCTTGCTGCCCTTGCTCATGGCCGACCTCCTGTCGTGGCGCGTGCGCGGGCCGGCTCGACCGCGTCGTGGACGTCGGTGACGGCCGCCACCGTGCGCGGTGTGCGCGCTCGCCGGATGAGCTTGTCGATCTCGGGGATGGCCGAGGTCGCGACGACGAGCAGGAGCACGACGGTCCACTGGCCGACCGACAGCGACTGCGTCATGAGGAAGTTCTGAAGGAAGCCCAGCTCGGTGGCCAGCACGACGACGATGACCGGGATCGACAGCAGGCGGAGCGCCCGCAGGACCGGGGCGGTGAGCCCGCTCGCCGGGTCACGGCGCAGGACCAGGCCGCCGGCCGCGGATGCGAGCGCCATGACGACGAAGCACATCGTCATCGATGCGCTCGGGGCGTCCGCGGAAGGCGTGTCGGGACCGAACGCCAGGCAGGCGAAGGCGGCGGCGAACCGCACGCCGCCGTAGATGACCCAACGCGTCACGGCCGGACCGTTGGCGATCGTCACCTTGGGGTCGCGCGGCGGGCGATCCATGATGTCGTCGGCGCCCGGGTCCCCGGCCACGACGAGGACCGGGAACAAGATGACGAAGAGTCCGACGAACAGCACCATCGTCGGCGTAAGCGCGACGCCCTCGTTCACGTTGAAGGCGGTCGCCGCCAAGAACAGCACGATGAGCGAGATGAGCTGGGTCATCTGGATGCGTACGTACGAGACGACCTTGTCGTACGTGATCCGCCCGAGCTCGACCGCGTGGACGAGCGTGCCGAAGTTGTCATCTGTGAGGATCATCCGGGCCGCCTGCTTGGTCACCTCGCTGCCGGTCCCCATCGCGACGCCGATGTCGGCCTGCTTGAGCGCGGCGGCATCGTTCACGGCGTCACCGGTCATGGCGACGATGAGGCCCTCCTCCTGCATGATGCGGGCCAGGCGCAGCTTGTCGTCCGGCGTGACCCGGCCGAAGACGTGCAGCTGCGGCAGTCGGGCCTTGAGCTCCTCGTCGCTGATCGCCGCCAGCTCGGCGCCGCTGATCGCCCCGGGGCCGAGCTCGAGGTCCTTGCCGATCGCGGCAGCGGTCACGGCATGGTCGCCCGTGATCATGCGGACGTCGATGCCGGCCCGGTGCGCGATGTCGACCGCCGTCTTCGACGACGGCCGCAGCGGATCGATGATGCCGACGAGGCCGACGAACGCGAGGTCGTGGACCAGCGACATCGGGTCCGACTCCATCGCCGGCTCGTCCGCCGGATCGAGCAGCTTCGCGGCGAACGCCAGCACCCGCAGGCCCTGCGAGCCAAGTCGCTCGTTCGCGTCCGTTAGCGCCTGCCCGCCCTCGGCGATCGGGACGGGGGTCCCGCCCATCTTGGTACCGACGGTCGCCGACCGCGCGATGACGACGTCCGGAGCACCCTTGACCAGCAGGACCATGCGCTCGACGCCGTCGAGGGGGACGCGGTGGAACGTCGCCATGAACTTGTAGTCGGAGTCGAAGGGCACCTCGGCCAGGCGCGGGTAGGAGCGCCGGGTCTCCTCCGCGTCGACTCCGATCTTCGCCGCGAGGACGACGAGGGCGGCCTCCGTGGGGTCACCGACGACAGCGCCGGCGTCGGACACCGTCGCGTCGCTGCACAGGGCGAGACCGAGGGCCAACCGCGTGAAGTCGGGGGTCTCGAGACCGGCCGCGCACCGCAGCTGACCGGACTTGCGGTAGCCCTCCCCCTCGACGGAGAACCAGTTGCCGCCGAAGTACAGGCTGCTGACCATCATCTCGTTCATCGTCAACGTGCCGGTCTTGTCGGTGTTGATCGCGCTGGTCGCGCCGAGGGTCTCGACGTCCGTCAGGTTCTTCACGATCGCCTTCGAGAGCGCGAGCGCCTTGGCACCTTGCGCGAGCAGCACCGAGACGAACATCGGCATGCCGGTCGGGATCGCGGCGATGGCCATGGCGACGCCGACCAGGAGCACCTCACTCAGCGACTGGCCCCGCGCCAGTCCGACGACGACGATGATCGCGACGGCCGCCCACGCGATGGCGCCGATGATCCGGGTGAGGGTGCTGAGCTCCTTCTGCAGCGGGGAGCGCGAGCGCGTGACCGACGACAGCATCGTCGCGATCTGGCCCATCTGGGTCTGCATGCCCGTCGCCGTCACGACGATCGTCGCGGTGCCGCGGGTGACGGACGTGTTCTGGAACAGCATGTTCGAGCGGTCGCCAAGGGCGACGTCGGTGCCGGCGAGCTGGGCGGCGTCCTTCGCGATAGGGGCGCTCTCCCCCGTGAGCGCCGCCTCCTGCGTCTCGCACGTCGCGGCGCGCAGGATGCGGCCGTCGGCCGGGACGATGTCCCCGGCCTCGACCTGCACGATGTCGCCGGGGACGATGTCGTCGGCGTCGACCATCGCGACGGACCCATCGCGGACGACCCGGGCCTGCGGCACCTGGAGCTTGGACAGGGCGTCGACGCTGGCCCGGGCCTTGAGCTCCTGGTTGGTGCCGAGCCCGACATTCAGGGCGACGAGTGCCACGACGACGGCGCCGGTCGACCACTCCTGGATGAGGAAGCTGACGATCGCCACGGCGACCAGCATGAGGTTCATCGGGTCGCGCAACTGCGCCAGCGCGATCGCCACCGCGGACGGCGGCTTCTCACCGTCGATGTGGTTGGGGCCGTGCTGAGCCAGACGCTGGCGAGCCTCGGCGGCAGTCAGGCCGTCGTCGGCCGACGAGCCCAAGGCCGTAGCGACGTCATCCGCGGACGACAGGTACGGACGGTCCGGCGCACTGGTCGCCTCGGTCGGGGTCGTCATGACGCAAGCATGCCGCCCGCGAGCCTGCTATGCCGCGGTACTGCCGGATGGCGCGTCGGACTCAGCCGGTCCGGGTGACGTCGAGGGTTCCGGAGCCGGGGTACTGGGTGACACGCCGAGCTGGGCCTGCGCCTGGGCGGCGGCGTCGAGAGCGGCCTTCAGGTCCTCCTGGGCCTGGCCGTAGGCGGCGAAGTCGCCCTTCGCGAGCGCCTTCTCGCCCTCGTCGTAGGCAAGCTGGGCCGCCGCGATCGCCGCCGCGAGCTGGACCTGCGGATCCGACGAGCCCTGCGTCGGGGTCGGGGTGGGCGTCGCGTCGGGGACGGACTGCCCGTCGTCGCTGCCCGCATCGCCCTCGCCGGTCCCGCCCGGCGTGGCCTCGACGCTGGTGTCCGGCGTGGACGCGAACACCTTCACGAGGGCGGCGTCGAGGGAGTTCTCCAGTGCGACGTTGGCGCCGTACCCGACGAGGACCTTGCGCAGCAGCGGGTAGCCCTCGGTGTTCGCCCGGATGAACACCGGCTCGACATACAGCAGGCCGCCGTTGAAGGGCAGGCTGAGCAGGTTGCCCAGGACGATGTCCGACCCGCCGTTTCTCAGCAGGGTGAGCTGGGAGCTGACAAGGGGGTCAGACTCGAAGTTGTTCTGGACCTGTTGCGGCCCAGGGATCGTCGTGTTGCTCGGGAGCTGGAGCACGCGCATCGTGCCGTAGTCCGGACCCGGGGCGGAGTCCACCGCCATGAACGCGGCAAGCGTCTGCCGTCTCTGCGGGGCGAACGTCGTGGTGAGGGAGAACGACGGCTGGTCCTGCCCGGGCATCTCCAGCGTCAGGTAGTACGGCGGCTGGAAGACCTGCGCGGGACTCACGGTCGGGTCGTCGGGGACGATCCACACGTCGGTGCCGTTGTAGAACGTCGCGGCGTCGGTCACGTGGTACCGGCTCATGATCGTGCGCTGGACCTTGAACAGATCCTGCGGGTACCGCACGTGGGAGAGGACCGACTCCGGCATCGCGGACACGGGCTGAACCACGCTGGGGAACGCCTTCATCCAGGTCTGCAGCACCGGGTCGCTCGGGTCCCAGGCGTACAGGGTCACGGTGCCGTCGTACGCGTCGACGACGGCCTTGACCGAGTTGCGCATGTAGTTCGCCTGGTCGGCCGGCTGCAGCTGTGCGGGCAACGTGCGCGTGCTGATGGAGTCGGCGGTCGCATCGCTCAGGCTGACGCGGCTGCTGTACGGGTAGTCGTTCGACAGCGTGTAGCCGTCGACGATCCACTTGATCCGGCCCTCGGCGACGACCGCGTACGGGTCCTGGTCGAGCGTGAGCCACGGGGCCACCTTCTCTACCCGCGTGAGCGGGTCGCGGTCCCACATGATCCGCGAGTCCGGGTTGACCAGGTCGGACAGCACGATGTTGACGTCCTGGAACTTCGTCGCGAACAGTGCCCGCCCGAACAGCGAGCCCATCGAGACGCCGCCCGTGCCCTGGTAGGTGTTGGTCGCCTGACCGGTCGGGCTCGCGTCGTCCGGATAGTCCAGCTCGACCGACGGCGTGCCGGACGGCGCGCCGACGATGCTGTACTGCGGGCTGGCCTCGCCGAAGTACACCCGCGGCTGCGCGACGTCGAGCGCCCCGGACGGGGGGATGTCGCTCTCGAAGAAGTCCGGCTGCCCGTTGCTGAGCGAGGTGTTGTCGTAGGCGGCGACGAAGCCGTAGCCGTGCGTGTAGACGAGCCGGTCGTTGGTCCAGTTGCGCTGCCCGTCAGGGATGCCGGCGAGGTTGATCTCGCGCACTGCGACGACGGCGCCGCGCTGCTCGTCGTCGAGCGTGTAGCGGTCGATGTCGAGCCGCGGGTTGAACGCGTAGTAGCCGCGGATCTGCTGAAGCTGGTTGTACGTCGGGGATACGACGGCGGGGTCGAGGAGGCGGATGTTGTCGAGCGTGCCCGCGCTGGCGGCCACCGTGTCGGCCGACGGCGGCGTGACCGTGCCCGGGTACGCGGAGATCTCGGCGTCGGCGATGTCGTAGGCGTCGCGGGTCGCGTTGATGTTGCGCTCGATGTACGGCTGCTCCTTGACCAGCTCGCTCGGCCGCACCTGGAACTGCTGCACGAACAACGGGTACAGCGTGCCGATGACCAGGCTGCTCGCCACCATCAGGATCGCACCGATGGTCGGGATGGCCCAGTGCCGGCGGAACGCGTTGATGAAGAACAAGATCGCCACGATCACCGAGACGACGACCATGATGTTGAGTGCCGGGAGCACCGCGTGGACGTCGGTGTACTTCAAACCGGTGAAGCCGGCGACGAGCTGCTGGCTCTGGGTCACGAGCTCGAACCGGTCGAACCAGTACGAGACGGCCTTGAGCAGGACGAACAGCCCGATGAGGACGCTGATCTGCGCTTGTGCCGAGGCGGATGCCCGGTCCCCGCGCGGCTGGAGCCGCAGGCCGCCGTAGAGGTACTGGACGACCACGACGAGGGCGAGGCAGATGAGGACGAGCGAGAACAGGAAGCCGATCACGAAGCGGATGAACGGCAGCGTGAACGTGTAGAACGACAGGTCGAGCCCGAACTGCGGGTCGGTCGTCCCGAACGGCACGGCGTTGCGCCACAGCAGGTAGCTGCCCCACTCCGATGCCGCGGCGAGGCCCCCGGCGAAGCCGGCGAGCAGGGCGATGACGATCGTGATGCGGCGGCGGTACGGGTCCAGGCCCGCGCGGTACCGCTCGAGGCTCGCCTGCTCCGGCGTCATCCCGCGGAACGCCGGTCGGCTGCGCCAGGCCAGCCACATCGAGCCGCCGACGGTGAGGGCGAGGACGACGCCGAACACGGCGAACAGCAGCGCCCGCGTCAGCAGCGACGTCGAGAACACCTCGGTCTGGCCCACGGAGGCGAACCACAGCCAGTCCGTGTAGAAGCCGGTGAAGATGATCCAGCCGAACACCAGGAGCGCCAGCACGATGATCGTCGGCAGGAGCACCCCGCGACGGCGACGGGCCGGGGCTTCGGCGCTGCGCTGGTCGAACGTCATCTTGACAACCTACGACGCGGCGGGCGCGGGGCAGGAGGCGAGGGTCGTGCCGGCGTCGTAGGCCGCGATCGCGGTCACGGCATCCGTGAGCGTCGAGACCGGCACCACCGTGAGGCCGTCGGGGATGTGGCCGGCCGCCTCGCCGCAGTGGTCCTTCGGCATGAGGAACAGCGTCGCGCCGGCGTTGCGCGCGCCGGCCAGCTTCTGCCGGATGCCGCCGATCGGTCCGACGGTGCCGTCGGGGTCGATCGTGCCAGTGCCGGCGATGTGGTGGCCCGCGGTCAAGTCCTGGGGGCTGAGCTTGGCGACGATCCCGACGGCGAACATGAGGCCGGCGCTCGGGCCGCCCACGTCCTCGAGGGTGAAGTCGATCGGGAAGCCCGCGGAGTACAGGGGGCCGACGCCGATCCCGATGTACGGCACGGTCTCGTCGTCCGGGTTGGCGGCGGACGTCACCGAGACGGTCATCGGGTCTCCGCCGCGCACGATGTCGACGGAGAAGGTCGTACCCGCCGGCTTCGCCCGGATCGCCTCGGCGACCTCGGCCGACGTCGTCACCTTCGTGCCGTCGACCGCGACGATCTGGTCCTTCGGCTCGAGCACCCCGTCCGCCGGGGAGTCGGCGTACACCGCCGTCACGACGATGTCGGTGGTCACCGGCCGGTCGAGGTAGTCCATCGCGGCCGCAACCGCGTTCGACTCCGAGGTGCTGAACAGCATCGCCTGACGGGTGCGCACCTCCTCCCCCGTCACGTCGTCCGGGAAGAGCAGCTCACGAGGAACGACCGCGTCGGCCGAGTTGAACCACGCCGCGATCGCCGTGGCGAACGTCAGTCCGCCACGGGGACCACCGGACTCCAGCACCGTCGTCATGTCGAGGGCGCCCGAGACCGGGTACGTCTGCGTCCCGCTGATCTCGATGACGGGCCTGCCGTCGTCCTCACCCGCGACATTGAAGGTCGGTCCCGGGGCGAGCTTCACGAACGGCACGGGCAGCAGGAAGGCGACGGCAAGCAGCAGCAGGAGCGTGCCACCGCTGACGATCAGGACCCAGCCGCGGCGGGACACCCGGCGCGGCTGCTCGAGGTTCGTGCCGACGGCGGCGCCGTCGTCCGGCTCGGCTCCCGGGGCGTCGCCCGGCAGCAGGTGGTCGTCGCTCACGCGTCGGCGGGCTTGTCGTCCGGGCGCACGACCCGGGCGTTGCTCGGAAGCGGGCGTTCCATCGCCTCCTGCATGCGGCGCAGGCGCTGCATCGAGTCCTCCGTCGTCGTGGGCTTCACCGGCCGGCTGCGCAGCATCACGAACAGCACCGCGAGCACGGTGGCGCCCAGGGGGATCAGCCACCACAGCAGTGCTTGCACCGAACGACTCCTCGGACCCGGACCAGCGCGAAGCCCGCTGCTACGTCCGATCGGACGCCGCGGGGGACGCGTACGTTCCCAGAGTACGCGATGGGCTTTCGAAGCCCCACGAAGCGACGGACCCCCGGGGGCACTTCGGTCCGCTCGCCTTCCCCTTGCGAACGGACCGTGTTATCCCGGGGGTCCAACAAGGGGCGAACTTACGAAAGCGTCGGGCGCCCGTCAACGCGATCGGCCCATCTGCGACCGGCCGCCTGTGGACGACATGTGCACCCGCTGTTGACGACATGGCGTGTCGGTGTGGATGGGTCGTGCACGAGCCTGGGGATGAGCCTGTGGTCGGCCGACGACACGCCGCTGCGACCAGCGGGTTCACCGCGGACAGCCTGTGGAGGGCAGAAAGTGGCGGGCGGTCACCCGCCGTTCACCCGAAGGTCAAGCGCGCGGCGTGGACGAGGGCGAGGACCGACGGGTCGGTGCCCGCGGGCAGGGCGTCGAGCGGGAACCACCGCAGGTCGTCGGACTCCGCGCTCATCACGGCCTGCGCGTCCGTCGGCACGACGGCGAGGAACTGCACGTCCCAGTGGACCGATGGTCCGCCGGAGCAGGTCAGGGCGTGGCGGTCCAAGCGCAGGGGCTGAGCCGAGACCGTCACGTCCTGGATCCCGCTCTCCTCGCGTACCTCGCGCAGCGCTGCGTCACGGACGCCGCCGTCACCGGGCTCGAGGTGGCCGCCCAGCTGCAGCCAGCGGCCGACGCGCGGGTGCAACGTGAGCAGGGTCCGCGTGCCGTCTGCATCGAGCACGACGGCGCTGGCCGTCAGGTGGCCGGGGCTGTTGTCGCGCGACATCGCCAGCTCGTATGCGTCGAGGTGGGCCAGGTACTCCTCGCGCAGCGCGCTCTGCTCAGCGTCCGGCGGTGTCCAGGCCGACAGCAGGTCTCGGGCATCCTCACGCAGCGCGGCGAAGCCGGTCACGCCGACGGGGGGCTCTCCGGGGCGTCACCGGCGGGGTCCTCGGGGACGTCGGGCAGCTCGAACGAGAGCTCGGTCGCGCTCTCCTCGACGAAGCCGAGCGGGTCCGCCAGGTCGTCGGGACCGGGCAGCAGGTCGGGGTGGCCCCAGAGGGCGTCACGGGCGGCCGCGCCTCGGCCGGCACGCACGACCGCGAAGACCGTTGCCGCCTCGCGGGCCAGCCGTGGCCGCAGCTCCATCCCGACGAGGGTCGCGAACGTCTTCTCGGCCGGTCCGCCGGCCGCTCGGCGGCGCCGGACCGTCTCTCGGAGCTGAGCCGCTGAGCCGAGCCGGTCGGCGATGGCTTGGTCGACGACATCGTCGACCCAGCCCTCGACGAGGGCGAGCAGGGTCTCGAGCCGGGCCAGCGCCGCACGCTGCTCCTCGGTGTCCTCGGGCTGCAGCAGCCCGCTGCCCATGAGCTGCTGGAGTGCCTGTGGGTCCGAGACGTCGATCTCGCCCATCGCCGCGCTCATCCGCTCGGGGTCGACGTGGACCCCGCGGGCGTACTCCTCGACGGCTCCGATCACGCGGGGCCGCAGCCAGGGGACGTGGGCGAACAGGCGCTGGTGGGCGGACTCGCGCAGCGCGAGGTACAGCCGCACGTCGTCGACCGGCAGGCCGAGGCCCTCGCCGAAGGCCTCCACGTTGCGCGGCAGGAGAGCCGGCGCCGGGTGCTCGGTAAGCGGGATGCCGATGTCGGAGGAGCTCACGACCTCGGTCGCGAGAGCGGCCAGGCCCTGGCCCAGCTGACCGCTGAAGGCGACGACGCCGAGCTGCTGCATCATCCCGAGCATCGGGCCCATCATCTGCGCGAGCTCGGGTGGGACGCCGCCGGGCAGCATGGCCCGCAGCTGCTCAGGCAGCTGGTCGGCGATGGCCTGCGGGTCGAGGTCGGTCCCGGCGGCCCCGGCGATCGACTGACCGACGACCTGCTGCATGTGCTCGGCGATCGGCGTGACGATCGTGCGCCAGGCACCCATCGTCGACTCCAGCCACTCCGACCGGCTCCAGGCGGCCGGTGGGAGCGGGGTTGCGGGGAAGGTCACGGCGGGGTCGAGCCAGACGTCAGCCAGGCGCACGGCGTCCTCGACGGCGCGCCGCTGGGCGTCGGAGACGGACGGGTCGCCGCTGGCGACCAGGGCCTTTCGGGCGACGTCGGTCACCATGGCCCAGTTGACCGGGCCACCGGCGTCGGGGCCGGTAGCACCGGCCTGCATCATCGCGCCAAGCTGCTGGAGCGCGGCTCCGAGTGACCCGAGGTCGAACGCACCGGCTGGCCCGCTCCCCTCTGTCCCGTCACCGGGCTCCTCAGGCAGGCCGAATCCGAAGGGGACGCTCATGCGTCAACGGTATATCGCCGGTGCCGATAATCCGCCGGCCGTGTGTTCGCCGACAGCGAGCAGCCGGGCTCAGGGCGGAAACGACGAAGAGGGGCGACCAAACGGTCGCCCCTCTTCGTTGTCGCGCGTGTCAGGCCTTGCCGAGGATCCGCGTCACCTTGGTGCCGCAGACCGGGCAGATGCCCTTCGCGAAGCGGCGGCCGTTCGTCTCCTCGACGTGGCCGGTGAACTCCCGCTTCTCCTTGCACTTCACGCAGTACGCCTCGCCGGTGTAGCTCTCGGCCATCGGGCCCTCCTTGCTCGGTCCTGTGCGTCGCCCGCCAAGGCAGATCGTGCCCGGCAGGCAGCCGGTGTGCCGGCCCGGGGCAAACCCTAGGGCAGCAGGCCCTCGTTGCCGGGGAGCCGGGGGGCGATACCTTCGAATGAGATTGGACAAAATGGTGCATATCACCCGAATTTCGTGACCTGGAGCCGCCCCGGTGGCACGCTCGGGCCATGACCATCGTCACTGACCGTGTCCCCGTCGGCCGCCTGACCTCCGTCGTCCTGGACTGCGCCGAGCTCGAACCGCTGGCTGCGTTCTACTCGGCGCTGCTCGGCCTGCCGGTCGACGACAGCGCCGCCGACAGCGACTGGATCGCCCTGGACGCCGGAGCCGGCCTGCAGCTGGCCTTCCAGCTCGTGCCCGACTACCGGCCCCCGCAGTGGCCCGGAAGCGAGCACCCGCAGCAGCTGCACCTCGACATCACCGTCGGCGACCTCGATGACGGCGAGCGTCAGGTGCTTGCCCTCGGCGCGGTCAAGCACGAGGTCCAGCCGGGCGAGTCGTTCCGCGTCTACCTCGACCCGGCCGGCCACCCGTTCTGCCTCGTTCGCTAGCAGGCGCGTTCGCTAGCAGGCGCGACCGCCAGGCCTTACCCGCACTTAACCCCGTGACCGTCTGGACCGCCCTGGGCCTGGGTAACACTGGAGATGAAGCGACCTACGGCCCGGCACCCCGGGCCGCCCGCAGATCAGGAGGCACCGCATGACCCGCACCGCCCGACGCGTCATCACCGCGACCGCCGCTCTCGCCCTCGCCGTCCCCTTGGGGCTCACCGCCCCCGTGGCCAGCGCCCATGACGGCACCAAGCCCGGACCGGGGCTGGGACGCCTCGACGACTCACTCTCGTCCAACACCGCGCTCGTGACCGCCGTCGAGACGGCGCGGACGGCGTACCGCGCCAGCCTGGAGAAGGCCCGCACCGACCTCAGGACGGCTCTGACGCCGGTCCAGACAGCCATCGACGCGGCGACCGCCACGCAGAAGGCCGCGCTCAAGACGGCGATGGACCAGCTCAAGGCGGCCCGCACGTCCGGCGGCGACACGACCGCCGCGAAGGCGGCGGTCCAGACCGCGTGGACGGCGTACCGGACCGCGCGCACGGCTGCCCTGGCCGCCCAGAAGGGCGCGATCGACGCCGCGAAGGCCGCGTACAAGACCGCAGTGGACGCGGCCAGCACGACCTACACGAACGCCGTCACCGCCGCGTTCGCGACCCACGCGCCCGGGACAGCGGTCCCGCAGTGGCTGCTCAGCGTCGGCCATGGCAAGGGCTGGCACGGGTTCGCCGGCAAGGGCCTTCATCACATGCTCGACGCGCACGCTCCGGGTGGGCACGGCAACGGGGGCCACGGCCGCCACCACCGCTGACCGACAGCTGCGGATGTCGCGGCCGGCGTCCCCCCAACGGGGGTCAAGCCGGCCGCGACATTCACGTCGCAGACATGTTTGAGTCCTCCCGGATGGGGGGAGACTCACCGCGTGATCGACGACGTACTGGCCGCGCTGCCCGCAGCCATCACGATGATGACCCGCCAGGCCGGCCAGTGGACGTGCCTGGGCATGGTTGAGCGCCGCGACGAGGCCGACCAGGTCCGCCATCGCCTCGGCCCCGCGTTCGAGCTGACCGTCGAGCCGTTCGAGGTGCCGAACGCCATCGGGGGTGGCCCCTCCAGGGTCCGCCCGCGCACGACCTGGGAGCTCTGGGCGCGCGCGACCACGCAACCCGCCTGACCTGCTACCGCACGCACCCTGTGGACCGCGACTGACGATCCACAGCCGCCGGGCAGCAGGGTCCGCACATGCCTGTGCCGCCTGTCCCGTCCCGGCTCCCCGAGCTCGACGGTCTTCGCCGCCCACGCCTGCGGACGACGGTGCCGGTGCTGTGGCGTGACGCGACGACGATCTCGCTCGGCGATCGCGTCGTCGTCGACCGGGTGAGCCGCGCCGCTGTCGCGTGGCTGGCGTCGCTCGACGGGGGACGCCAGACGCACGAGGTCGCCGAGGACCTCCCCGTCGACGTCGAGCTGGCACGACGCCTGCTGCGAGCCGCGGATGCCGCGACGGCCCTGGAGGACGCCGCCGTCGTGCCCGACGCGATCCGATGGGCGGCGCCCGGCGACCGCCCGGAGGCGTGGGCCCGGTTCGGGGCCGCGGTTGACTGCGCCGGGTCCGTCGCCGGCGGCCTCGCCACGGTCGCGGCCGGCCACGAGATCGCCGTCGCCGTCGTCGGCGAGGGTCGACTGGCCGACGCGGTGCGCCAGGCGGTCGCGCTCGCGGGCCTGCGGCTGTCGGCCGGCCGGCCCGCGACGATCACCGTCCTCGCCGACCTTCCCCACCCCGACCTCCTTCCGGGCGGCAGCGAGCCGGATGGCCCGCACCTTCCGGTGAGCACGTGGGGGCGGCGGGCCGTCGCCGGGCCGGTCGTCGTCCCCGGCACGTCGGCCTGCCTGCGCTGCGCCCAGTTGCACCGGCGCGACGCCGACCCCGCATGGCCGTTGCTCGGAGTCCAGTGGTCCCAGGCGATCTCGGCGATGCCGTACCCACCGGTCGATCCGCTGCTGGCCACGCTCGTCGGCTTCCACGCGGTCCAGGCCGTCCGCCACTGGGCAGCGGATCCCTCGATCGTGGCCTCAAGCCGGGCCGTGGAGATCACACTGCCCGACGGGGCGACCCGGTGGGTCTCCCGTCCGCCGCACCCCTTGTGCGGGTGCCGCTGGACACCCGCGGACCAGAGCCTGTGACCGGATGACGTCCGGACAGGCGACAATGGCAGCGTGGCGGAGATCCCGAAGGGCGCGATCACCCGCAGCGTCAAGATCGCGGCGCTGCCCGCTGCCCATGCCGGCCGCGCCGCCTGGGGGCTGGGAAAGCGGATCGGCGGCAAGCCGGCCGAGGCCGTCAGTGCCGAGCTCCAGGCCCGCACCGCCGAGCAGATGTTCCGCGTGCTGGGTGAGCTCAAGGGCGGGGCCATGAAGATGGGCCAGGCCATGAGCATCTTCGAGGCGGCGATGCCCGAGGACGTCGCCGGCCCGTACCGCGACGCGCTCACCCGCCTGCAGGAGGCGGCTCCCCCGCTCGCCGCATCATCGATCCACGCGATCCTCGCCGACGAGCTCGGTCCGCAGTGGCGCGACCGGTTCGCCGAGTTCGACGACACTCCCGCCGCCGCCGCGTCGATCGGCCAGGTCCATCGGGCGACCTGGCACGACGGCCGCGACGTCGCCGTCAAGGTCCAGTACCCCGGCGCCGACAAGGCCTTCATCTCCGACCTCAACCAGCTCTCCCGGATGGGACGGCTGTTCGCCTCGTGGATCCCTGGGCTGGACATCAAGCCGCTCCTCGCCGAGCTCAAGGAGCGGGCGATCGAGGAGCTCGACTACCTGCGCGAGTCGCGGTCGCAGCGTCAGTTCGCGACGGCGTACGAGGACGATCCGCAGTTCTGCATCCCGCACGTCCTGTCGGCGGCACCGCACGTCCTCGTGTCGGAGTGGGTGGATGGCCGACCGATGTCCTCGATCATCGCCGACGGCACGCAGGCCGAGCGGGACCATGTCGGCCAGCTCTACGAGCGGTTCCTGCTCTCCGGGCCCGAACGCGCCGGACTCCTCCACTCGGACCCGCATCCGGGGAACTTCCGGCTCGCCCCGGACGGGCGTCTGTGCGTCCTCGACTTCGGCGCGGTCGCCGAGCTGCCCGGCGGCCTACCGGCCGCGATGGGCCGGCTGCTGCGGATCGCGATGCACGGCGACGCGGAGACCGTCGCTGTCGGGCTGCGCGACGAGGGGTTCATCCGGCCCAACGTCGACGTCGACGCCCAGCAGGTCCTCGACTACCTCAGCCCGTTCGTCGAGCCGGCGCGGCACGAGACGTTCCACTTCGACCGCGCGTGGATGCGGGGGCAGTTCGGACGCCTCAACGACGTGCGCCGGCCGGACTTCACGATCGGGCTCCGGCTGAACCTGCCGCCGTCGTACATGCTGATCCACCGCGTGTGGCTCGGGTCGATCGGCGTGCTCTGCCAGCTCGATGCGACCGTGCCCATGCGCGGCGAGCTCGAGCGCTGGGTCCCGGGGTTCGCCGAGGACTGAGCGCTGCGGTCAGGGCTTCAGCTCGCGCTTGAGGATCTTGCCCGTGCTCGTCATCGGCATCGAGTCGACGAACTCCACGACGCGGGGGTACTTGTACGCCGCCATCTGCTGGCGGCCCCAGTCGACCAGGTCGGCCTCGCTGAGCTGCGACCCGGGCGTCCGGACCACGACCGCCTTGATCTCCTCACCGGACTCCGCGTCCGGGATGCCGATGACCGCCACGAGTGACACGTCGGGGTGCGTGATGAGGACCTCCTCGACCTCACGCGGGTACACGTTGAGACCACCGCGGATGATGAGGTCCTTCACCCGGTCGACGATGTAGTAGTGGCCGTCCGCGTCACGGGTCGCGAGGTCGCCCGTGCGGAACCACCCATCCCGGATGACCTCCGCCGTCGCCTCGGGGCGGTTGAGGTAGCCGACCATGATGTTGTGGCCGCGGACCGCGATCTCCCCGACGGTGTCGGCGCCATCGACCGTGCCCCAGTCGGGGTCGATGAGCTTGACCTCGACTCCCCACACGGGCTCGCCGATCGACCCCGCCTTGTTCAGCCGTCCCGGCTGGTTGAAGGTCGCAACGGGGCTCGTCTCCGACAGCCCGTAGCCCTCGAGGATCGCGATACCGAAGCGACTCGCGAAGTCGTCGAGGATCTGCCGGGGCAGGGCGGCGCCGCCGGACACCGCCATCCGCAGCGTGCTGCGCAGCCGCTCGACGTCGACGGTGTCGTCGAGCGCGTTGAGCAGCGCCCAGTACATCGTCGGGACGCCGGCGAACACGGTCACCCCGTGCGCGAGCATCAGCTTCAGCGCCATCGCCGGGTCGAACCGCGGCACGAGGACCAGCGTCGCCCCTGCCGCGAACCCTGCGTTCATCTGCACGGTCGAGCCGAACGAGTGGAACAACGGGAGCGCGAGCAGGTGGACGTCGTGCGAGGTCGCCGTCACGTCGAGCAGCCGCATGCTGGCCTGGGCGTTGAGCACAAGGTTGGAGTGCGAGAGCTGGGCGCCCTTCGGCTGTCCGGTGGTGCCGGAGGTGTACAGGATCACCGCCACGTCGGTCTCGGCCCCGGCGATCCGCGGATCCTCGGCAGATACCCCGGCGAGATGGGTGCCCAGCTGCTCCGCCGGCTCGGCGGGGTTGCCGATCACGAAGAGGTCCCGGCACTCCTCCACCGCATCGAACGCCAGCCGGCCCTCGGCGCCGCTGTGCAGCTCGGGGGTCCCGGCGAAGCAGAAGAACGCGACAGCGCCGGAGTCACGCAGGTGGTACTCGAGCTCGCGCGCCTTGAGCAGGGTGTTGACCGGGACGACGACCGCCCCCGCCTTCAGGATGCCGAAGTAGACGGCGACGAAGTCGGGCAGGTTCGGGCAGAGCACCTGCACCCGGTCACCAGGGCGGACACCGCGGCCGATGAGCAGGTTCGCGACGCGGTTCGCGGTCTCGTCGAGCTCGGCGTACGTGACGCGCTGGTCGCCGAGCACGAGGGCGACCCGGTCCGGGAACCGGCGGGCACTGTCCTCGAGGACGATCGACAGGTTCAGCATCGTGGGGCCTCCCGGCGGGTCGCGTCGTTCCGTCATGGGTCGCGCCCTCAAGGATGGAGCAGCCGGCGCCACGGCGGACGGGTTTTCCGTCCGACGACCCCGGCCCGCTACTGCGGGTCGGCCAGATCGAGGACGAGGAATGCGCCGTCGGCATCGTGCTCGATGCGCGCCGATCCCCGCCAGCCCGTCATCGCCCCGGTGCCCGAGTGCGGGACGACGTGCCCGAACCAGGTCGCGGGGTCGGACTCCAGGCCCCCGTGGTGGATCGTCACTGCGCCGTCGCGACCGTCGTCCGTCGCGGCGGTGATGCGCTCGACGGCCAGGTACGCCCGCTCGCCCTCCACCGGACCGGACGCGGCGAACATCGCGACGCTCGTGCCGTGCAGGCCGCTCGTGTAGGTCTTGTGCATCCGGACGAGGCCGGCCCAGTCGTCATCGACGAAGTCGAGCGCGGCCGGATCCCAGCCGTCGACGGTGAAGCGCGCGATCAGGGGCATGGACGGACGCTAGCCCTCGGCCCCGACATGGTCACGGACCAGACCGAGGACCGCGGGGCCGTACGTCTCGAGCTTCTTCGGACCGATACCGGGGATCTGGGCGAGCGCCTCGACATCCCCGGGACGCTGCTCGGCGACGGCCGTCAGCGTGACGTCGGTGAACACGACGTATGCGGGAACCGCCTGCTCGCGCGACGTCTCGAGCCGCCACGCGCGCAGCGCGTCGAGGAGGTCGGCGTCGACGTCGCTGGGGCACGACTGGCACCGCCCCAGCGTGCGCTCGGGCGGTGTGACCAGCGCCTTGCGGCAGATGCGGCAGCGCGCCGGGCCCGTCCGCTTCCGCTCGCCGCGCACGCGCCCGGTCCCCTGCCGGCGAACGCCGCCCGCATCGGCCGAGCCTGCGCCGGCTGCCGGGAGGTGCGCGAGGAACGGGCTGATGCTTCGGCCCTGCCGGCCGCCGGGCTGCCGCGCCCGCGCCCAGGACAGGTGCAGTGCGTCGGCGGCGCGGGTGATCGCGACGTACGCGAGCCGACGCTCCTCCTCGACCTGCTCGGCGGACTCCGCGTACTGAAGAGGCATGAGACCGTCACTGCAGCCGACGACGAACACGACCTTCCACTCCAGGCCCTTGGCCGAGTGGATCGACGCGAGGGTGACGGCATCGCCGACGGGGGCGTGCTGGGCCGATGCACGCCCGTCGAGCTCGACAACGAAGTCGGCGATCGACGGCTCCCCGGGCAGCTCGTCGGCGAGCGCGACCAGGGCAGCCAGCGACTCCCACCGCTCACGTACCGCGCCCGCGGTGCGCGGCGGCTCCGCCGTCCAGCCCGCCGCGCCAAGCACGGCGCGCACCTCGTCCCCCAGCGTCCCCAGACTGGCCTCGCCGGCCCGGGCTGCACCCCGCAGGCGCGTGATCGCCTCGCGGACCTCGGGTCGCTCGAAGAAGCGTTCGGTGCCCCGCAGCAGTACGGAGATCCCCCGGTCGGCGAACGCCGACTCGAGCTCGGCCGACTGCGCGTTGACCCGGAACAGCACCGCGATGTCGCGGCCGAGCACGCCGGCGTCGAGATAGCGGCGGACACGCTCGGCGACCTGTTGGGCCTCCTCGACGTCGTCGGGCCACGCGCGGATCTCGACGGCCTCGCCAGCCGGCCGCTGGGACACCAGCCGCAGGTCTGCCGCCGTCGAGGCGGCGGCTCCCGCCGTGCGGTTGCGGGCCGCGATGACCCGGTTCGCGAGGTCGACGACCTGCGGCGTGCAGCGATAGCACCGGACCAGCCGCACCTCGGTCGCGTCGGCGAACGTCTCGCGGAAGCCGGTCAGGTACGTCGGCGACGCCCCGGTGAAGGAGTAGATGGTCTGGTTCGCGTCACCGACCACGCACACGTCGTCACGTTCGCCGAGCCACAGCGTCAGAAGCCGGTGCTGCAACGGGTTGACGTCCTGGAACTCATCGACGGTGAACCAGCGGTAGGCGGAGCGGACCTCGTCGGCGATGTCGGGCCGCTCGCCAAGCGCGCCGGCGGTGACCAGGAGGATGTCCTCGAAGTCCAGCAGCGAGCGGGCGTCCTTGGAGCGCTCGTAGGCCTCCTGGACGGCGGCGAGCTGGGCCGGGTCCGCGGCCAGCGTGCGGCCGGCCTCAGCGGCGCGCACGGCCACGGCCGCGCCGGTCAGGAAGTTCACTTTCGCCCACTCCAGGTCGGAGGCGAGGTCGCGGACCGTCGCCGTGTCCGTGGGCAGGCCGCACCGGCTCGCGGCCTCGGCCACGAGCCGGGACTTGCTCGGCAGGAGGTCGGGGAAGGCGCCACCGGACAGCCGCGGCCAGAAGTACCGGAGCTGGCGCAGCGCCGCCGAGTGGAACGTGCGCACCTGCACGCCCTCGACTCCGAGCCCCCGCAGCCGCGAGCGCATCTCCCCGGCCGCCCGGGTCGTGAAGGTCACTGCGAGGGTGCGGCGCGGGTCGTGCTGCCCGGTCGCCGCGGCGTGCGCGATGCGGTGCGTGATGGCCCGGGTCTTGCCCGTCCCGGCTCCGGCGAGGACAACCACAGGTCCGTGGAGCGCCTCGGCGACGGCGCGCTGCTCGTCGTCGAGACCATCGAGGGGGCTCGCCGTCACGCGGCCGATCGTGGCACGGGGTGCCGACAGCGGCGACGGCCGGGCAGGGCCGCACCCACGGGACGGCCGGGCCGACTACGCGCGACGGTCGACCAGGCCGCGGATGAAGGCGGCCTGGCCGGCGTGCTGCGTGCAGTCGTTGACCACGCTGACCAACCGCACCGCGAGCGTGACCGGCGGGTCCCATCTCCGGTCGACGATGCGCGGGAGCTGGCCGTCGTCGAGCCCACCCAGGTAGCGCAGGGAGCGAGCGTGCACGGCGTCGTAGTAGCCCAGGAGCAGGGCCTCGGGGACGACGACGGCGGCGACCTGCTCGGTGGTGTGCCCGTAGCCGTGGTCCGTCGGGTCGAGTCCGAGCCCGAACCTTTCGGACCACCCGTCCGCGAGCCACACCTGGTCGGTGGAGGCGACGTCGGCGATGTGGTCGTCCTGGATGCGTGTCAGGTGCCAGACCAGCCACGCGATGGAGTTGGCCTGCGGGTCCACTCGGTAGGCGAGGTCGTTCTCGGAGAGCCCCTCAACCGTCGCGTGCACCGTCTCCTGCACCCGGTCGAGGGCGTCGATCAGCAGTGCGGCCGCGGGCGTAGTCATGGCGTCTCCTGTCCGTGCGGCTCAGCCTCGCATGCGGGCCCGCCTGCGACCAGCGGGGAATGCCGTCCGTAGGGTCGATGGTTGAGTTCTACGGATGTCGCCGGCAGTTCTGCGGCACCGCGACGAACGACTGCTAGATGGTCTACGGCGACGAGAGGGATCGGGATGTCGAACGCGCAGGTCACCATGTACTCGACACCGTGGTGCGGCTACTGCCAGCGACTCAAGGCGCAGATGACCCGCGAGGGCATCGCCTTCGTCGAGGTCGACATCGAGCAGGACCCCGAGGCCGCCGCCTTCGTGGAAGGCGTCAACGGCGGCAACCAGACCGTCCCGACGGTCGTGCTCCCGGACGGCACTGCCGTCACCAACCCGCCGATCGGCGAGATCAAGAAGCTCCTCGGCCTGTAGGGCAGCACCGTCCGTCGCCGACCGTGAGCGTGACGACACCTATCGGGCCGATTCGCGTCCCCACCCGCACGCTCGTCGGGCGGCGCCCTTGTGCACGCATCGTCGCGGGCCGCTAGCCTGCCGCCCGAGCCGGGCCGTCGGGGGCTGGCGGTCCGGAGGGGACATGTCGAAGTTCGCACGCTCGGTCATCGCGATCGGGGCAGCAGCGCTGCTCGCCGGGTGCTCGTCGGGCCTGGACGGCTCCTCGATCGAGGGACAGATCGCCGACGGCATGGCCAAGCAGGCGGGCGGCGCCTGGACCGTCAGCTGCCCTCCAGACATCCCGGTCAAGCAGGGCGGCACCTTCACCTGCGAGGCGAAGGACGCGGACGGGGCGACGAGCGTGATCACGGTCACCCAGTCCGACGCCGACGGCAACGTGACCTGGGCCTCGGACATCTCCGCCCTCGACCTCCCGAAGATCGAGACCGGCGTGGCCAGCGATCTGGGCAGCCAGGTCGGCGGCACCTGGACCGTCACGTGCCCGGAGTCGGTCGACATCGGCGCCGGCAAGTCGTTCACGTGCCAGGCCGAGAGCGACACCGGCCAGTCGAGCCCGATCACCGTGACCCAGACCGACACCGAGGGCAACATCACCTGGGCCGCCGGCGACGGCTCCTCGTCGCCCGCGTCGCCCGCGTCGTAGCCCGTCGTCCTCTTCGCCGACCTTGAGGTTGGCGACGCGAATCGGCCCGAAAAGTAGCGCCAACCTCAAGGTCGGCGGGCTCGCGGTCAGCCGAGCGACCGGGACCAGTCGCCGGGAAGCTCGGCGCCGTACCAGCGCTCGACCAGCCGTCGGGCGATCGACACCTGCGGCGGCAGGCGGATCTCGCCCTGCTCGCACGCCCGGGCGAGCTCCTCGCGACTGAACCACCGCGCCTCGGCGATCTCGTCGCCGTCCACGTGGACGGACGGGTCATCGGTCCAGGCGTGATAGCCGAGCATGAGGGAGCACGGGAACGGCCACGGCTGGCTGCCGAGGTACCACAGGTCGTCCTCGCCGCCGGCGATCACGACTCCGGACTCCTCGTGCACCTCGCGGCGGACCGCCGCCTCCGCGGACTCCCCCGCCTCGACGAAGCCGGCCAACGTCGAGAACCAGCCCGGGGTCCAGCGGGCGTGCCGGCCCAGCAGCGCACGGTCGTCCCGGTCGCGGACCAGCACGATGACGGCCGGGTCGGTCCGTGGGAAGTGCTCGCTGTCGTCGACCGGGCAGCGGCGGGCCCAGCCGGCCGACGACGGCTGTGTCGGCTCGCCGCAGCGCGCGCACCGCGGGTGGGCCCGATGCCAGTTGTCCAGGGCGACGGCGGCGACCATGAGGCCCGCGTCGTGCGCGTCCAGCTCGGCGCCGGCCCGGCGCAGATCGACCCACGTGCCGGAGTCAGGGCGCTCGTCTCCGGCCTCGGGCCCGTCGCGCTCGGCGAGGTGGCGGGCGAAGTAGGCCGGGCCGCCCTCGTCCGCACCCAGGAACGTCAGCGGGACGTCGGGGCCGACCGACGCGGCAGGTGCGAGTGCGAGCGCGGCCTCGCCATCGACCAGGCGCGCCGCCCCGTCGCACACGTCGAGGACCCAGGCGTCGGGGGCGCTGCGCCGGCCCGCCAGCCAGTCGGGGTCCGACCGGCGGCTCGCGGCCCGGTCCACCGTCCCGCGCGCCAGCATGAGCGTCGTCAGCAGGTGGCGGTCGGTGTCCATCGTCGGCGAGCCTAGGGCCTGTCCGGCCCGGTCGCCGACGCCCGGCGTGGAACGATGGGACCGCTCCCCCGTCCCCGCGCCGAAGGCCCCTGAGTGAACGTCTTCATCCGCCAGCTGACCGGCATCCGGTTCGTCGCTGCGGCGTGGGTGCTGCTGTACCACCTGCAAGGTCCGCTCGCCCAGCTGAACCTGCTCGTGCCCGTCGTCTCCGACGTCCTGCGCGTCGGCCGGCTCGGCGTGGACCTGTTCTTCGCGCTTTCGGGGTTCATCCTCACGCACACCTACCTGCGCCGGCTCGGTCCGCAGCTGCGAGGCCGTGGTGCCGTCGACTTCTGGTGGCTGCGCCTGGCCCGCGTCTACCCGGTCCACATCGTCATGCTCGTCATCGCCGGCGTCGCGGTCGTCGCGCAGGCCAAGGTCACCGGGGAAGCGCTGGACCGCGACTGGCTCAACCCGTTGGACTTCGGCAAGAACCTCCTCCTCGTTCAGGAGTGGGGGCCGGCGCCGCAGCGGGGCTGGAACTTCGTCGCGTGGTCACTGTCGATGGAGTGGCTCGCCTACCTGATCTTCCCCCTCCTCGTGCTGCTGCTGTGGCGGATGCACCGGCGGGTCGCGACACCGCTGCTCGCGGTCGCCTGGGTCGCGGTGCTCGTCCCGCTCATCGTGTACGGGCTGTCGACGACCGACCCGTACTACACCGACCACTGGGGCTCGACGTACCGGATCCTCACCGAGTTCACGGCCGGGGCGATCACGTACCTGATCATCTGCCGGTTCCTGCCCGGCGACCGGCTCAGTGAACCGGCCCGGCCGCGAGTGGAGCGGCTCGCGTCGACGTTGTCCGTCGTCCTGCCGGTGCTCGTCATCGCCGGCGCGGTCTTCCTCGGCCAGTGGGGTCCGGCGCAGCCCCCGACGGTCGTCGTCGATGGCGACACCGAGCCGCTGCCGCCGTACTACCACCTGCTGCTGGTGCCGTTCCTCGTGGCGTGGATCGGTGCGCTCGCGCTGTCACGTCGGGGCCTGGCCCGGTTCCTGTCGACTCGCGCGCTCGTCCTCGGCGGGTTCATCTCGTACTCGCTGTACATGACCCACCTCGTCTGGTTCGGATTGTGGCGGGCCGGCATGCGCGCGGTCGGGATCGACGGGGGCCCCCTGTACGCCGCTGCCGTCGTCGGGCTCGTGGCCGGCGCCCTGGTCATCGCGTGGCTGATGTGGCGGTTCGTCGAGGAGCCGGCCCGGGAGTGGATGCGCCGGCTCGTCGGCGCCCGCTCCCGACCGACGGAGGAGGCCGGCGAGGCGATCGCCGAGCATCGCGCCGAGGCCGGGGGCGACGCCGACAGCGCCGACCCCGTGGACGTCCCCCGCTCCGACTAGGCCAGTAGCGACAGCAGCGGATCGGTGTCGGGCCGCAGCACCTCACCCGTGCCGACGATGAGGAACGCGGCGTCCACGTTCGCCAGCGGGACGCCGGCGTACTGGGCCCAGGCCAGCCGATAGATCGCCAGCTGCATGGGGTCGACGTGGTCCGCGGATCCGGTCTTCCAGTCGACGACGTCGAAGCGGTCGCCGTCGGCGAACACGGCGTCGATCCGCCCGACGACCACCCGGCCGGCGACCATCGTCGTGAACGGATGCTCGACCGCCACCGGGGCGCGTTCGGCGTACGGCCCGGCCTCGAACGCGGCTTTGAGCGACTCCAGCTTCTCGACCGAGACGATGTCGTCGTCTGCCGCACCCGGCAGGTCGTCGGGATCGAGCAGGGACTGCTGGCCGTACCGCGTCTCGACCCAGGTGTGGAACGCGGTCCCGAGCCGGGCCGCCGGTACCGGCCGACGTGGCATGGGGCGAGCCAGCTCGCGAGCGAGCGCCGCCGAGGCCGCCGGGTCGGCGGCGGCGGCAACGGCCCGGGCGAGCAGGGTGGCCGACACGCTTGAGGGCAGTGCGACGGGCCGTCCGCCGCCCCGACGAGTCCGGGCCTCCTCCAACAGCGCCTCCGCGAGCTCGTCCCACTCGGCCGTGCGGCGGTCGTCGGCGGTCGACGCGTGCCGCTGGCCCAGGCCGGGCAGGCCGGGCTGGACCGAGGCGACCTCGGCCACCGCTGCCGCGGAACGCCGGCGCCACTCCAGCCGCTCCGGATCCAGCGGCCGCGGCCACGGCACCGCGGCGGAGGAGCGTTCCACCATCGGGTTCGACTCGCCCTCGGCCGGCGCAGGCGCCCAGTGCACCACCGTCCCCAGGCCGTCCTCGCACGCCTCGTGGACCGTTGTCAGGAACGGTGCCGGGCCGCGGGGCTTGGACTGGCTGGGACCCCACCAGTGCCCCGAGACCACCAGCCCCCGCTCGGCCCGGGTGAAGGCCACGTACGCCAGTCGCCGGTCGGCGAGCTCCTCGACGGCGCCCAGGATGGATCGGTAGGCCTTGTCCTCGATCCCCCGCGGGGCAGAGTCGTCCGGTGGGTAGGACCGCAGCTCGTCGGTCGCGTCCTCGCGCAGCGGCCACGGCACCGTGCTGCGTGAGGAGATCCAGACCGGCCGGGACCTGCCTCCGGGGAATGCCCCGGCCGACATGAACGGCACGAACACGTAGGCGAACTCCAGGCCCTTCGCCTTGTGCACGGTCATGAGCGACACCGCATCGGACGTGCCGGTGTCCTCCAGTCCGAGGGACACGTCCAGCCGCTCGGCATCGGCAAGCCGGGCCAGGAACGCGGCCAGGGTCATCCGTCCGTCCGGCTCGGTGAAGTCCGAGGCCAGCTCCACAAAGGCCTGCAACGCGTGCTGCTGCTGGGCCGCGAGATGGTCCGGGCCGAGGGCGACCTCGATCTCGAGGCCGGTCGTCCGGATCACCCGCCAGCAGAAGTCGGACAGGGACTCACCGACATGCGCACGCAGCGCGTGGAGCTCGGCCGCGAGCCGCTCGAACCGCTCGACCGCCTCCGCGGCGTAGGCCGACCGATCGCCGAGGTCGTCGAGGGCCTCGGCCAACGATGTCAGCTCGACCGGGTCCCCGCCGGCGACGGCGCCGTCGAGGGCCTCCGCGAGCGTGTCCTGCGACCCGCGGCCCCGACCGCCGACGAGGGCCGAGGCCCGGCGGCCGAGCGCCGCCAGGTCGCGCGCGCCGATGCGCCAGCGCGGGCCGGTCAGCACCCGGGCCATCGCGGGGTTCGCTGCCGGGTCGGCGATGACCTGGAGCATCGACCGCAGCTCGACCACGGCCGGCTGCGACAGCAGCGCGGCCGAGCCCACGAGCCGCGACGGGATGCCGCGCAGCCGCAGCGCAGCGTCGACCCGGGCGAGGTCGCCGCCGGTCGCCGCCAGCACCGCGATGTCGCGCCACGGGACCGGACGGCCCGTGCGGCCGGCCCGCGTGCGTGCGATCTCGCCGACGACCCACTCCACCTCCTCGTCGTAGGTAGCGAACAGCGCGCAGGCGACCGTTCCGGGGCCCTTGTCGGCGCCGCCCGGCACCAGGGGAAGCACCCGCGGGTGCACGGCCCGCAGCGGCGCCGCCGTCCGGTTCGCGACGTCGAGGATCACCGGCGCGCAGCGGCGGCTCTGCGAGAGCGTGAGAGTCATCGCCGGCCGACCCACCTGCGTCGACGGGAAGTGGCCGGTGAAGTTGTCGATGTTGTCCACGCTGGCTCCGCGCCAGCCGTAGATCGCCTGGCAGGGATCGCCGACGGCCAGTACGGGATGGCCACGGCCGAACAACCGCTGAAGGAGCAACCGCTGCGAGATGGAGGTGTCCTGGTACTCGTCGAGGAGAACGACCCGATGACGCTCGCGGTAGCCGGCGGCAATGTCCGGGTGCGCGTCGACGAGCTCCCCCGCCAGCCGGATCTGATCGGCGAAGTCGAGGACGTCGCGGTCCGCCTTGGCCGCTCGCCACTGCCCGACCAGCGCCGCGAGCACAGCGCGCTCCTCGCTCGCCCGCAGGAGGGATGCACCCACCGTCTGCAGGGACGGGTAGCCGCGCAGGGTGCGCGCCTGGTCCTCGTCGAACTCGACGAGCTCAGCCGGCGAGATCGCCAGCTCGCTGAGCTCGTCGTCCAGGCTCAGCAGGTCGCGGGTGATCGTGGCCGGGCTGGCCCCGAGCACCCCGAGCGGAAGAGTCGACCGGCACACGAGCCGGTAGGCCAGCTGCTGGCGTGCGCCGTCGGTGAGAACCGGGGCGGACGGCTCACGGCCGAGGCGGATCCCGTGCTCGGCCAGGAGCCGGGCGCCGAAGGCGTTGTACGTCATCACGGTGGGCTCGCCCGGAGCTGCCTCGTCCGAGTCGTCATCACCTGCCAGGGCCGCGGACATGTCCGGACCGCCGGCGCTGTCGCCGGCGATGACCGCAGCGGCGCTTGCGCGCATGGAGTTCAGCAACTGCGCCGCGGCCTTGGTGGTGAACGTCAGCCCGAGGTTCTCGTCGGGGGCCGCTAGGCCGCTGCCGACGAGCCACGCCACGCGCGCCGCCATCGACGTCGTCTTGCCGGACCCGGCCCCGGCGACGACGACGGCCGGCACGAGCGGTGCGGACGCGATGTCCCACTGCTCGTCGGTGAGGTCGAAGCCGAGTGCGGCGTCGAGCGCCGCGCGTGGCATCAGGCCGTCGGCGCTCATGGGACCACCGGCTCGCCGAGGCGCTGCGTGGGGCACGAGGTCTTCAGCGCGCAGTAAGAGCAGGCCGCACCCGGGATCGCATCGAACCGCTCCGAACGCAGGACGGCCGCGGCCTCACCGAGCCGTAGCTCGACCCAGGTCGGCTGCTGTGTGCCGAGCGCCTCCTGGAACTGGACCTTGGCGCCCGGCTCCTTGCTCGACTGGTCGACCCGCAGCTGGACCAGCGCAGCGCCGCCCACCTGGACCGGTTCGCGGGCCACGGTCACGTCGGTCGCATCGGTCGCGTCCGTCGCGCCGTTCTCATCCGTCGCGCCGGGATCGTCGGCGCGGTCAGCTCGTTGCCACTGACCGTCGCGCAGCAGCAGCTGGTAGACGCCGAGCTGGCCGTGCTCGGGGATGTCGTCCTTGCGGGGCGGGGTCTTCATGTTCTTCAGGTCGATCGCGACCACGCGGCCCTGCGCGTCCTCCTCGACCCGGTCGATGTAACCGGTCAGGCGCACCTGCTCGACCGATCCGTCCGGTGTCGGGACCTCGACCACCGCACCGACGGAGACCTCGGTGCCGACCAGGCGGCGATCGGCCCGCACGTGGTACTCCAGGAAGCGCGAGAGCGCTGCCCGCGCGTCGGCCCGTTGGGTCGACGACTGCCAGCCGGCCTCGAACCGGAGCTCGGACCACACGCGGTCGGCCACGTCGCCCATCGCGTCGAGGTCGGCCGGCACCTCGCCGCGGGCGACGAAGTCGGCGATCGCGTGCACGATGCTGCCGAAGCCGGTGGCCGTGCCGCGAGCCTGCTCGGCCGACGCCTCGTGCTCCAGGAACCACCGCAGCGGGCAGCCGACGATCGCGTCCAGACCGCTGCCGGACAACGAGATGGGCAGGTCAGCCGCGCGCACGGGCTCGACGCCCGGGGTCAGCTCACGCAGTCCCCACCAGGCAGACGGGTCCGCAAGCGGGACGAGCGGGCGGCCCTCGGCGTCGCGGACGGCGGCGAGCTCGGCGAGGCGGCTGACGGCGCTCGCTCGCAGCGCCTCGCTGGTCGCCGGGTCGGCGGCGACCAGGCGCAGCTCGGAGACGAGCCCGTCGAGGGTCAGGGGTCGAGCGGGTCGGCCGTTCGCCTGCTCGACGGTGAGCCCGGCCGCGACGAGGTCGTCGATGAAGCGACTTCGACGGTCACCGCCGTCCCCCTGCGCGTCGATAGCCGTGAGGTGCAGGCGACGACGGGCACGGGTCGCCGCGACATATGCCAGCCGGCGCTCCTCCAGCAGGAGCTCCGCGGGCCGCGGACCCGGCCCGACCCCCTCCGCGGACAGCTCTTCCGCACGCAGGGTCGAGCCACGGGCACGAAGGTCCGGCCAACTGCCCTCCTCGAGTCCGACGACCCACACCTCGTCCCACTCCAGACCCTTGGCCCGGTGCGCGGTGAGCAGCCGCACGGCGTCGGCGCGAGTGCCGCGCTCGGCGACCGGCTCGGCGGGGATCTGCTGGTCGGCGAGGAGGTCGACGAAGCGGTCGGCGCCCAGAACCCCGCGATACCGGCCGGCGAGACGTTCTGCGGTGTCGAACAGCGCGAGGACGGCGTCGAGGTCGTGGTCGGCGCCGGATGACCCGGCGAGCGCCGCGGCGCGCAGCCGCTCCGACCACCCGTGCGGCCAGCGTCCGCCGGTCCACAGCGTCCACAGGACATCGCTCGGGCCGGCCCCGGCCTCCGCCTGCGCGCCCACCTCCGCGAGCAGACCCAGGATTCGGTGCACCGTGTCGGCGACGGGGTCGCCGGGTGGCAGCGGCACGGTGGGCCGGTGCGCCTCGACCTCCGGAGGCAGCAGCCGGCCGACGACGAGGTCGCGGATGAGGGAGTCCGACGACGGTGCCGCGTAGCCGTCCTCGTGTGCTTCCGCGCGCAGCGCGCGACCCAACCGGCGCAGGTCGTTCGCGGACAGGCCGACGAGCGGGCCACTCAGGACGTCGAGGACTTCGGCCGGCCCGGCGGCTGCCGGACGCGTGGCCAGGACCAGCGCCGCGAGGAGAGCGGCGACGGCCGGCTCGGACCGCAGCGGGATCTCGTCGGCTGCGACCACGACCGGTACGCCCGCAGCCCGCAGGGCTCGCTGGAGGGCCGGGAGCTGGGAGCCCGACCGGACGAGGACGGCGAGCTCGTGCCACGGGACCCCGCGACGGATGTGCGCTGTCCGGAGCTCCCGGGCGACGTGCGACGCCTGCGCCCCGCGGTCGTCGTACGTCGTGACGGTGACCAGGTCGTCGGCCGTGGGGTCGGCCGGTGGGGGGCAGAGCACGGCCCGATGCTCTGCCAGCACCGCCGGCGGCAGGTGTGCCGGCAGCCGCGGGCCAAGGACGGCGAGAGCGGCCGCGCGGATCCGTGGCCCGAAGCGCCGGGTGCGGCGCAGGACGGCGATCTCGGCGGGCTCGCCCGTCGGCTGACGGAACATCTCCCGAAAGCGCAGCAGCCCACCGACGTCGGCACCGCGGAAGGCGTAGATCGACTGGTCGGGATCGCCGACCGCGACGACCGCCGTCGAGGGTCCGACGAGAGCCCGCAGCAGCGCGACCTGCAGCGGGTCGGTGTCCTGGTACTCGTCGACGTAGATAACGCGGTACGCCTCGCTCAGGCTCGCCGCCACCGCCGGGTCGTGGGCCCGGTCCACGGCCTGCAGGAGGAGCTCGCCGTAGTCCATGACGTTCTCCAGCGCCATGACCTGCTCGTCCTCACGAGCCAGCTGGCCCACCGCGGTCCAGGCCGGCCGGCCGGCCCGGACGCCCAGACCCTCGAGGTCCGACCCGGTCAGCCCGAGCTCGCGTGCACGGGCAAGGACCGCGCGCACCTCGGCGGCCAGGCCCAGGGTCGGCAGCGCACCGGCGAGCGCCTCAGGCCAGTCGACGGTCCCGTCGGCGACGGCGCCGGTCAGCAGGGCGCGCAGCCGGACGTCCTCCTCCGCGCCGGACATCAACCGCGGCAGGTCGCCGTACTCCTCGGTCCCGGAGGTCTGCCGCAGGAGTCCGTAGGCGAAGGAGTGGAACGTCGCCACCCGCGGAGCGGACCCGCCCCCGAGCCGCGCGGTGACCCGGTCGCGGAGCTCCCCGGCCGCCCGCCGGCCGAACGTCAGGGCGAGGACCCGATCAGCGGGGGTGCCGGCGGCGAGCCGCGCGACGATGGCCTCCACGATCGTCGTCGTCTTGCCGGTGCCGGGACCGGCGAGGACGAGCAGGGGGCCCCGGTCGTGCGCGACGACGGCGCGCTGCTCGGCATCGAGCGTGGGCGGCGGCGCCGACCGCGGGGGGTCGAGGTCCAGGCGCCACTCCATGACGCATGCCTACCACCGGGACCTGACAGCCGTGCGGTCTGCAACGATCGGGCCGTGACCGACGCGCCCGCGGAGTCCGCCGCCCCTGGGGGCGCCGCCGCGGACGACGACCTCGTGGACCGCCCGGGCGACACGGCTGCGCCGGCCGACGTGGTCGAGCAGGCCGCCTCCCCCGACGCCGCGCCGACCCCGGCTCCCCTGGTCCCGGACACCCTGGACTCGATCGTCATCGAGGACGGCGTCGTCCGCCGGCGCATCCGGCGGCCGCTGGACCTCGCCCGCTTCGTCCTCGCGGTCGTCATCGCTGCGGCCGTCGTCCTCCTCGCCTACTTCGCGACGAGCACGACGGAGGGCCTGGACACCGACATCGCGACCGGGGCCTCGCTGCTGCCGTCGTTCGTCGTCCTCGCGCTGAACATCATCGGCGGCATCGGGATCCTCGGCCTGCCGATCGCGGCTGCGGTCATGCTCACGATGCGCCGGCGGCTGCGGCAGCTGTTCGACTCGTTCGTGGCCCTGCTCCTGGCGATCCTGGTCCTCACAGCGCTCTCGTGGGCCCTGTCGGCGGCCGACCTGCCGCGCCTTCTCACCGCGCTCGCTGGGTCGACGAGCACCGCGAGCGCGGCGACCGCCCCGATCCTCGGCGGGCTCGTCGCGTTCGTCACCGTCGCCGGCCTGCTCGGGCGACGGCCCTGGAACGCCCTGACGGTCCTGGTCGTCGGGTCGCTGATCATCGTGACGGTCCTGTCGTCGGACATCGCCCTCGCCGGGATCGGGCTGTCACTGGCGATCGGCTGGGCGATCGGCCTCCTCACGCGCTACATCGCCGGCACGCCGACGACGCGACCCAGCGGCGTCGAGGTCGCGCACGCCCTCACCCGCTGCGGCTACCCGGTGACGCTCCTGCGCGCGCAGGAGTCGACCGCGCGCGGCCGTCGCTACGAGGCCACCACCCGGGCGGGCTCCCGCCTGCTCGTCACGGTCCTCGACCGCGACCTCGAGGGTGCTGGCCTCGCCCGCGCCATCTGGACGAGCCTGCGACTGCGCGACGACAGCACGGCCGGCACGTTCGACATGCGGCGCACGCTGGACCACGTGGCGCTGCTGAGCTACGCCGCGCAGGCCGCGGGCGCACCGACCCCGCGGCTCGTCGTCACCACGGAGGTCGGGCCGGACTCGGTCCTCGTGGCGCACGAGGAGATCGACGGCACGCGGTTCTGCGACCTCGAGGAGGTCACCGACGCCGACCTCCTCGGCGCATGGCGGGCCTTGCGGGCACTGCGCGACGCCCAGATCACGCACCGGTCGCTGTCCGCCGACCACCTGCTGCGAGCGCAGGACGGGTCGGTATGGCTCATCGGCGGCGAGACCGGCAGCGTCGCCGCGAGCGACGTCGCGCAGCGGATCGACGCGGCGGAGCTGCTGCTGACGCTCGCGCTGCTGACCGACGTCGAACGCGCCGTCACGAGCGGCACGACGGTCCTGGGCGTCGCGGGCCTGGCGCGTGCGTTGCCGGCGCTCCAGCCGGTCGCGCTGTCGGCTCGTACACGCAAGGCCGTTCGCAAGCACAAGGACGTGCTCGTCTCGCTGCGCGACCGGCTGGCGGAGATCCGGCCGGGCGCCGACGCCGAGCAGATCCGGTTCGAGCGGGTGCGCCCGCGCACGCTCGTGATGATCATCGTCGGCTCGATCGCCGGCTACGTCCTCATCTCGCAGCTGGCGCAGGTTGACCTGATCGGCCTGCTGCGGTCGGCGAACTGGTGGTGGCTTGGCGTCGCACTCCTGCTCAGCGTGGTCACGTTCGTCGCCGCCGCGTGGTCGCTGTCCGGCTTCGTCCCCGAACGCCTTCCGCTGCACCGGACGGTTATGGCCCAGCTCGCCGGCTCGTTCGCGACGCTCGTGTCGCCACCGACGATCGGCTCCATCGCGATCAACGTGCGGTTCCTGATCAAGGCCGGGGTCCACCCCGCACTCGCCGGGGCCAGCGTCGGCGTCGCGCAGGTCATGGCGTTCGTCTTCCACATCCTGCTGCTCACCGCGTTCGGCATCGCCGCTGGCACTGGCAGCGACCACACGTTCGACCCGCCGCGCTGGGCGGTCATCGGCGTCATCGTGGTCGTCCTCGTCGCCCTCGCGCTGCTGGCCGTGCCGGCCGTGCGCCGGCTCATCGTCAAGCGGGTCGGACCGCTCCTCAAGGAGGTCGTTCCGCGCCTGGTCACCGTCGCGCAGCGGCCGTTCAAACTGCTCGAGGGCATCGGCGGCATCCTGCTGCTCAACGCCGCGTTCATCGGCGTGCTCTACGCGTGCGTCGAGGCCTTCGGCGGCTCGATGAACATCGCGGTCGTCGCCGTGGTGTACCTCGCCGGCGCCACTCTCGGCCAGGCCGCGCCGACCCCGGGTGGGCTGGGCGCCGTCGAGGCGGCGCTCGCGGCAGGCCTGACCGCTGGCGGCCTCGACGCCGGTCTAGCCGTGTCAGCCGTGCTGGCGTTCCGGCTCATCACCTTCTGGCTGCCAACCGTCCCCGGCTACTTCGCCTTCAACTGGCTGACCCGCAACAACGCCCTCTAGGTCTAGGCGCCCGCTCCGTTTGGGTTTGCCCCCGGTTCGGTTGACTCCTGACCTGTGAGGATTCGTCCTCGCTGGAAGGATGGCTGTCATGCCGTGGGCGCGTGCCTTCGCGAGCTCTGAGTCGTGCCGTTCGGCCTCGCCAGAGCGCGTTCAATCCGGCAACACCGCGCAGAGATCGAGGCTCCCGGTTCGCGCTCGAATGGTCGCTCACGAACCCCAGCCGCGCGGTACAACCCAATGGATTCAAGGGATGTGACGGTCAAACGGTGCTTTCGGCGAGTTCAGGTATGCCCATTTCCTCAAGCACGGTGATCGCTGTGCCCTCGGCCCATGCGAGGTGGTGATGGTCCTCGACCATGGACAGGGCCTGGTCCATGGAGTCGGCCTCGATGATCGACATGCCGATCACCTGGGTGTCACTGGGCGAGACTCCTTTCGACGTCACGGTTCGTCCGTTACCCAGAGGCTTGCCGGGGTCGACGAGAGCGGGACCGAGCTTCTCTGCCCAATCCACCCATGCCTGCAGACCCAGTTGGGCCTCCTCCGGTGACGCGGTGGCGAAGCGTTCGGCCACAGCAAGTGGCGCAGAGTAGAGCAAGATGTGCCGGCTCATTCGGGGGTTCCTTTTCGTTGTAGGTGTGTCATCTAGTGGCTGGCTGTTTGATCGTCGCGGAGCACTTGGGCAATGGATGCCATGGCTCGTGTCGTTCGGACTACGCGGCTCTGGTCGAGTGATGGCATGACGCGCTCCGACCAAGCGACCTGACGTGTATAGATGGCGGAGAGCACGTCGGTGCCCTGATCGGTGAGGCCCACCAACTTCGTCCGCCGGTCCGTGGGGTGCGCCGTGTATCGGACGAGACCTTCCGATGCCAGAACGTCGGCGATGCGCTGGACACTCTGCGGGGCATGCCCGATCTGACGTGCCATCTGTGCCACGGTGGTCGGCACGTACGCACGGCCGAGTACCTGCCAGCGGGCGCTTGTCTGGCCTAGCGGCCGAACGATGTCCTCGCCGATCTCGATGATCAGACCGTTGAGGTCGAACACTGTCATTGCGAAGCCGGTCCACGGATCGTGCGGGACCGAACCGTGAGTTGCTTCCATTTCGCCAGCATACTGTCAAATATGGTTCTGGGGTAGCCCGCTGCCAGAAACGGACAGGGCACCTCAAGAAGACGGTTGCTTGTTCACGCATGCCGACGTCGGAATCAGCCTTCGAGCACGAAGTACGGAAAGCACTCCGACGGCCGCCGCAGGGCTAGGAAAACTCCTGACTTGTGCCGACCGCTTCGCCACAGTGGCCGGAGGCAGCGGCCCGAATACGCATCTCCCTCTTGCGGACCTGGCAAGGCAACCTCACGTCTACGTCGCCAGCGAGTCGTCGCCGATACGGCTGCGCGCGGCCTGCTGAGCGGGCGAGGTCGGCCCGAGGGCGAGCCGCAGCCCCGCCAGGATGGCCGCCACGGCCGGCCGCGTGATCAGCTCGGGGTATGGCGGGAGGCCGAGAAGCGAGCGGTGCTCGGGCCGCATGGTCGACACGGCGCCGGCGAACAGCGTGCGATAGGCGGGCACCCCGAGGAGAGGCATCGGCACACGACGGACGAAGTCCACGGTGTCCGCGGCGGCCTGCCCACCGCGGAGCATCGGCGCGTAGTCGGCGATCTGCCGATCGAGTTCGGCGACGCTGCGCGGGGCGTCGTCGACACCGACGAGCTCTCCGGCGGTCGCCCATTCACGCACGTACGCGTCCTCACCGCCGGGGATCGGGCCTCCCCAAGCGCGATGAGCCGCCAGGAACGAGTCGGTGAATGCGACGTGGACCCAGCGCAGCAGGTCCGGGTCGGATGCCGCGTAAGGCGCTTCGCCGGTGTCCGACGCGTACGTCCCGACGACGCGCCGGTGCATGCCGCGAACCCGGGCGCACTCGCGGTCCGCCGCGGCCGTGTCGCCGAACGTGACCACGGTCAGCCATTGGGTCGTCCCGGCGAGTCTGCCGAGCGCGTCGTGCTCGTAGCGTGAGTGCTGCTGCACCCCGGCGAGTGCCGCCGGATGCATTGCCTGCATGAGCAGCGCTCGGATTCCACCAACGAGGGTCGGCAGGCCACCGTGCACCGCCCACGCCGCCGAGTCGGGGCCGAAATAGCCATCGTCCATGCCGAACGCGAGCTGCCTGACCCAGTCGGGCGCGCCTGTCGGGTCGCCGGAGACGATACGGCGGAATCCGCCTGCGACGCGGTCTCGCGCGGAGTCGATGAGGTCGACGATCACGGGGTCCACTGTGCAACACGTAGCGACAGCCCACGCAGGGCAGGGCCGCGGTGACGTGCGTCCAGGACCTCGGTGCCGACCGACCGTGGATTCTCAGGCGCCGACGTCGACGTGCGCCTGCACTCAGGTGTGCGCGGTCGTGATGCCCTGGGCAACCAGGTTGCGCATCGCCCGCAACGCAACAGACAACGTCGCCAGGTCCGGCTCGTCGACCGTGCCGATGTCGTCCAGCGTCGATCGGGCGCGCGCCACACCCTCGGCGTGCGCGGCCTCCCACAAGGCAAGACGCTGGCCCGGCGGCAGGCCCGCTGGCGTCGACTGCAGGATCCCGGACGTCAGGCCCGCAACGACCGCATAGAGATCGCTACGCAACGCCTGGCGTGCGAGGGCGTTCCAACGATCCCCTCGCGGCAACGCAGTGATGCGCACGAGCGTCCGGTCGACGTCGAACCGCTCGGACGTTGCGAAGTACAGCGGGATCACCGTGTCGGGCGCCTCACCCGAACGCAGGCAGATGTCCGTGACGTCCAACAGCGCGAAGACGTCCAGCGCGGCCGCCACGCGGGCGGCGAGCTCGACGGGTGCGCCGAGGGCGACGAACCGCTCCGCGAGGCGCTCGTAGCGGTCACGCTCCTTGGCCCGCAGCGCATCCGGCACGGTCGCGGCGTGGGCCGCCACGACCGGGCCGAAGCGGCCCACCTCCCGCTCGACGTCCAGCGAGCCACCGCGCGTCTGCAGGAACCACCGCGTCGAGCGGTCCAGAAGCCGGCGAGCCTCCAGGTGAAGCGCCGTCTGCGCGACCGTCGGGACCTGGTTGTCGAGGGCGTTGATCTGCTGCCAGAGCGCATCCAGGCCGAAGATCTCGGTCGCGGCCCAGGCGGCGCGGACGACGTCGACCGCGCTAGCCCCCGTCTCCTCCATGGCACGGAACACGAACGTGACACCAGCGAGGTTGACCAGCCGGTTCACGACCTCGGACACGACGATCTGCGCGCGCAGCGGGTGCTGGTCGAGGTCGTCGCCCAGTCGCGAGACCAGCGGGGGCGGGAAGTAGCTGCGCAGCATTGCCCGGAAGTACGGGTCGTCGGCGATGGAGGACTGCGACAGTGCCGCCGTCAGCGAGATCTTCGCGTAGGCGAGTAGCACGGCGAGCTCCGGACCGGTCAGGCCCTCGCCCGCCATGCGCCGGGCCCGGAAGGTGTCATCGTCCGGCAGGAACTCCAGGGCGCGGTCCAGCGTCCCGGTCCGTTCGAGCTCACGGACCATGCGTTGATGCACGGTGACGAGAGCATGCGCGCCGGCACGCGCGTTACCGAGGACCACGTTCTGGCCGTAGTTGTCCTCCAGCACCTGAGCGGCGACGGTGTCCGTCATCTCGACGAGGAGGGCATTGCGGGCGACCTCATCGATTCCGCCGGCGCGGACCAGCGCGTCGAGCGCGATCTTGATGTTGACCTCGTGGTCGGACGTGTCGACGCCCGCGGAGTTGTCGATCGCGTCGGTGTTGAGGCGCACGCCGTGCAACGCCGCCTCGATCCGCCCCAGCTGCGTGAGCCCGAGGTTCCCTCCCTCGCCGACGACACGCGCGCGTAGCTCGGCGCCGTCGATGCGGATCCGGTCGTTGGCCTTGTCGCCGACATCCGACGAGCTCTCCGAGCCGGCCTTCACGTAGGTGCCGATGCCGCCGTTCCACAGCAGGTCCACCGGTGCACGCAGCGCCGCGCGGATGAGCACGTCCGGCGTCGCGGACGTGACCTCCGGCCCGAGCCCGAGCACCTGCGCCATCTGCGGGCTGATCTCGACAGACTTCAACGAGCGGGAGAACACGCCGCCGCCCGCGGAGATCAACGCGGGGTCGTAGTCGGCCCACGACGACCGCGGGAGGTCGAACAGCCGGCGCCGCTCGCGGTACGACACGGCGGGATCCGGGTCCGGGTCGACGAACACGTGCCGGTGGTCGAACGCGACGACGAGCCGGATCTGCTCGGATAGCAGCATCCCGTTGCCGAAGACGTCCCCGCTCATGTCGCCGATCCCGGCGACCGTGAAGGCCTGCGTCTGGGTGTCGAGACCGAGCTCGCGGAAGTGACGCTTGACGGACTCCCATGCACCGCGGGCCGTGATGCCCATGGCCTTGTGGTCGTACCCGACCGAGCCGCCCGAGGCGAATGCGTCGCCGAGCCAGAAGCCGTACTCACCAGCGATCTCGTTGGCCAGGTCGGAGAACGTCGCCGTTCCCTTGTCGGCCGCGACGACGAGGTACGCGTCGTCGCCGTCACGTCGGACGACGTCACGCGGGGGCACGACGACGCCGTCGACCAGGTTGTCCGTCACGTCGAGCATGCTCATGATGAGCTCGCGGTAGGCGGCCTTGCCCTCGGCGAGCCACGCATCGCGGTCCACCGCCGGGTCCGGCAGCAGCTTGGAGTAGAACCCGCCCTTCGCCCCGACCGGGACGATGACGGCGTTCTTGACCTCCTGCGCCTTGACCAGGCCGAGGATCTCGGTGCGGAAGTCCTCCTGCCGGTCACTCCACCGCAGCCCGCCACGCGCGACGGCGCCGAACCGCAGGTGGACACCCTCGACCCGCGGCGCGTACACCCAGATCTCGTACGTGGGCCGCGGCAGAGGCAGGTCCGGGATACCGCGGGGGTCGAGCTTGAACGCGACCGATGATCGGTCGATGCCGTCGTCGTCGACCTGGAAGTAGTTGGTGCGCAACGTCGACTCGATGAGAGCGAGGAAGGTGCGCAGGATGCGGTCCTGGTCCAGGCTCGCGACGTCGTCGAGCGCCTCCTCGATCTCGGCGACAATCGCGCCTGCCCGCTCGTCTCGGTCGGCCGCGCCGTCGGGCGCGAACCGGGTCTCGAACAGCCGGACCAGCAGCCGCGTGATGCGGACGTTCCCGATGACGACGTCCTCGAGGAACTGCTGGCTGAACGGCGACCCGATCTGACGCATGTACCGGGCGTACGCACGCAGCAGGAGCACCTGTCGCCAGCGAAGGCCCGCGGTGACGACGAGCTGGTTGAAGCCATCGACGCCCGTGCGTCCGTCCCAGGCGACAGCGAGTGCCTCCTCGAACCGTTCGGCCAGCGTGCCCCGGGCGCCGATGTCGCCGGCGGGCAGCAGCATCCCGAAGTCGAGGATCCACGCCGGCTCCCGCAGCGCGCGGGCGATCTCGTACGGGTACTCGTCGACGACGTCGACTCCCATCGACTGGATGATCGGCAGCACCTTCGACAACGACATCGCCGGGCCGATCCGCGTGATCTTCAGGCGAAGGTCGCGGCGGTCGCCGTTCGGCGGCTCGTAGAGCTCCAGCGACAGCTCACCGGGCTGCAGTTGCTCGATCACCAGCACGTCGTTGACACCGCGCGCCGGCCCGAAGTCCTCCTTGTACGCCTCGGGGAACGCGTGGCCGTACGTCCGCTGGAGCGCCGCCGCCTCCACCTCGCCGACTCGGCTGAGGAGCGCGCTGGTGAAGTCGTCCTCCCAGCTGCGGGAGGCGGCGGCGACGGCCGCCTCCAGCGCCGGCTCGTCGATCGGCGGGAGGCCACGGCCCAGCGGCACGCGGACGACGTAGTGGAGCCGGGCGAGCACAGACTCCGAGACCCGGGCGGTGTAGTCGACCGACGTGCCGCCGAGCGCCTCGACGAGCAGCGCCTCGATCCGCAGGCGGACCGCCGTCGTGTAGCGGTCACGCGGGAGGTAGACCAGGCAGGACATGAAGCGCCCGTAGTCGTCGGGGCGCAGGTACAGCCGGGTCTGCCGACGCTCCTGCAGGTGCAGCACCGAGCGGGCGACGGCGACGAGCTGGTCGTCGTGGGTCTGGAAGAGCTCGTCGCGCGGGTAGGTCTCGAGGAACTGCTGCAGGTCCTTCGCGTCGTGCGAGCCCGCAACGAGATCGAGGGCCGCCTCGACCCGCTCGGCCTTCGCCCGCAGGATCGGGATGCGCAGGACGCTCTGCGTGTAGGCGCTCGAGGAGTACAGCCCGAGGAACCGTCGCTCACCGACGACCGCGCCGGCCTCGTCGAACCGCTTCACGCCGATGTAGTCGAGGTGTACCGGGCGGTGCACGGTGGAGCGCGAGTTCGCCTTGCTCAGCACGAGGAGGTCCGGGCGGCGGGCGAGCGCCCGGGAGGCCGGCGGCAGCGCGGCGAAGCTCCGCGAGACGCCGGTCTCGGTCAGCTCCCGGCCCGCGTCGGGGCTCAGTATCCCCAGGCCAGTTCCGTCGACGGGGATGAGGACGTCCTCGCCGTCGAGGGTCCGCAGGTCGTACTCGCGGTACCCGAGGAAGGTGAGGTTGTCGTCGGCGAGCCAGCGCAGGAGGGCGACTCCCTCCTCGACGTCCTCGCGGGCGAGACCGGCGGGCGGCCGCGCGGCGAGCTCGTCCGCGACGTCGACCGCGCGCGACCGCATCGCCCGCCAGTCGCGGACGGCGACGCGGACGTCGAGCAGGACCTTCTCCAGCCGCGCCGTTAGCGCGGCGTCCGCCCCGTCGGTGAACGCCCGCTCCAACCGGATCCACATCCACGACTCCGCGACGGTGCCCGCGGGCAGCTCGTCGTCGACGTCCAGGTCGAGGACCTCCGTGAGCTGTCCGTCACCGTCGCGTCGCACGACGACCTGAGGGTGGACGAAGGCGTGCACGATGCGGTCGTCGGCGCTGAGGGCGTTGCTGACGGAGTCGACGAGGAAGGGCATGTCGTCGGTGATGATGACGAGGACGGACTCCGCGGCCCGGTGGCCCACGGCGACGCGCAGCTCGACGAGCGCCGCTCCGAGCGCCCGCGTTCCGGCGACGTCCAGGAGCGTCGTCGCGTCGGCGACGACCTCAGCGGCGGGCTCCCCGGGCTCGTCGGTCTCGGAGAGGTACCGCCGGAAGCGGGTCGTGAGGACGCGCAGGGCGTCCGGATCGGTCCTCGGGGCTGCGCCTGCGGTCACGTGATCGCCTCTTCACACGACGTCGGGCCGCGCACGGGCCCGCGGGCCGCACGCCGTTGTGCGACCGCGCGTACACGCTAGCCGCGTCCAGGCGACCGGACGTGTCGATCGGCTCGCCCGCGCGGCGCGGAGGGTGGGCGCGACCTGTCCAGGACGGACGGGCCGTGCGGCATGATGACCGCACGCATCGACAGCGCCACGGGCGCGGGACGGACAGCGACGTGGCTACCAGCTTCTCCTTCGACCAGGAGTTCCCCGCCGATCCGGCGACCGTCCGGGCGATGCTCAGCGATCCCGCGTACGTGCGGCACAAGGCCGAGAGCACGGGCGGGAGCGAGGTGTCCGTCGAGGTGACGCCGCACGAGGACGGCGGGCTGACGCTCACGTGCAGCCGCAAGCTCCCGGCAGAGGTGCCCTCGTACGCGAAGTCGTTCGTCGGCGACGCGATCACCGTGACCGAGGTGCAGGAGTGGGACGCCCCTGCGGCGGACGGCTCGACGACGGCGCGGGCAACCGTCGACTTCCATGCGCCCGTCGCGTACGAGGGCACCGTCGAGCTCGTGCCGACCGCGACCGGGTCGGTCGCGCGCAACCGCGGGTCGTTCAAGGCCAGCGTGCCGTTCGTCGGCGGCAAGGTCGAGCGTCTCGTCGCCGAGCAGACGCAGCGGTACCTCGCCAAGGAGACCGAGATTGCCGCGGAGTACCTCGCCGCCCTCTGACCGCCCTCCCGTTTGTCCCGCTTTCTGGGACCCACGGGCAGGTGGGCGCCGAACGGGCCCGTGAGCCGCACGCCAGTCCCGCAAAGCGGGACAAACGGATGGCGAGCGTCAGCCGGCGGCGGGGAAGTCCTCGGCGGCGTGCCAGGCGTCGGCACTCGTGCGCAACGCGGTGTGCAGCACGTGCCGCTGCCGGGTGTCGTCCATGAGGTTCGCGCCGATCGCCGCGAGGTCCTCCGGACCAGGTCCGACCATCCGGACGCGCACACCGGCAGCCCGCACGACCGCCGCCTCCCGGCGCGCGGTCTTGGTCACCTCGGCCCGCCACCGCCGCTCGAGCCGGGCCGAGATCGTCGTCGGCCGGTCCGTCGCGAACGAGACCATCGGCGCGACGACGTAGACCTCGTCGAGCCCGGCGTGCGCGACCACGTCGATCGACGTCGCCGACACCGCACCCCCGTCGACGTACGTGTGCCCGTTGATCGACACCGGAGCGAACCAGCCGGGGATCGAGCATGACGCCATGACGGCGCTGGCCAGGCCCACGATCGGAGCCCCGGGGCGGCCGAAGACGACACGCTTGCCGTCCTCGTAGTCCATCGCGACGACCCACACCCCGCGATGCGCGGACCACTCCCCCATCGGCGTGACGGCGTCGACGAGATGCCCGACCCGCTCCAGCGTCCGCGTGCCCTCGGGCATGAACGCCGAGAGCACCGCCGTAGCGGGGACCTGGCCGAGCCGGCGCAGGCTGGAGCCGATCAGGCGCGGGGACCCGGGGCCGGCCAAGCGCGGCATGCCCGGCCGGCGGCCCCCCGTCGCGCTCGCGGCGTCGAACGCGTACCCGGCGAGCGGGCCGTCCGTGACGGGCCGACCGTCGTAGTGGGCCACGAGCTGGTCGACGGTGACACCGGACCCCAGCAGCGCGGCGAGCAGCGAGCCTGCCGAGGTGCCGACGATGACCTCGGCGTCGGACGCGGCGAAGCCATAGCGCTCCTGCATCGCATCGAGCGCGCCGACGGCCCACGTGCCGCCGAGCACGCCGCCGCCGCCGAGCACGAGCCCGCGGCGCGGACCGGTCACGACGGCTCCCGCCGGGCCCGCCGGGCTCGACGAGGTGCCGGCGCCTTGGCCGCCGACGGCGCCGAGGCACGAGCGGTCCCACCGACGACTCGCAGCGTGCGGACGGACTGCTCGGCGCGGTCGAGCAGCTCCGTCACCGACTCGTGCAGGCACGTCCCGAGCACGGCGAGGTCGGGCATCGCGTCGCGGTCGCCGTACAGGCCGAGGTACACGCCGCCGTCGTACGACGTGAGCCCGATGCTCAGCGCCTGGTTGTGCGTCAACGGGACGACCGGATAGACGCCGACCATGCGTGAGCCGGCCGCGTAGAGCGGACGCTGCGGCCCGGGGACGTTCGTGATGACCAGGTTGTACAGGCGGCTCGACATCGTCGAGCTCGCCCGGGCGCCCAGGGCGTGCAGCGTCGGCGGACCGAACCCGGCGATGTTAACGATCGCGTCGGCGCCGACGAACTGAGACGCCTCCGGCACCTGGGCGAGCTGGTAGCTGATCTGCTGCAGCCGCAGCGCAGGGTCGGACTCCCCGACGGGCAGGTCGACCAGCAGCGCGGACACCCGGCTCCCGCCGGCCCGCTCGGACGCCGCAGCCGGCACGGCGATGCTCACGGGGAGCATCGCCCGAAGGACCTCACCCTGGCTGACCGGCAGGCCCCGGGCCTGCAGCCAGGAACGCAGCGCCCCGGCGATGACGGCGACGATCGTGTCGTTGACGGTGCCCCCGAGCGCGTAGCGAACCGTCTTGAGGTCGCGCAGGGACAGGTCGACCATGACGAACCGGCGCTGCTCGCCGATGGGGACGTTGAGCGGGGAATGGACCGGCGGGCGCGCCATCGCCAGCGCTGTCGAGACGAGACCGGCGACCCGCGAACCCAGCCGGGTGGCGGTGCGCGAGACGTCCCCGACCGTGCCCCGCACGGCGTCGACGGCCGCCGCCGGCCGCGTGGCCACCTCCGTCACGGCCTGCGCGAGGAGGTCGACGTCGGTCGGCTCGGGCAGCGGCGTCCAGCTGTCCGCGGTCGACGCTCGGACCTCGGGCGTCACGTCGAGCATGACCTGGGCGATGTCGACGGCGGACAGCCCGTCGACGAGCGCCTGGTGGCTCTTGCTGACGATGGCGAAGCGTCCGTCCGCGAGCCCCTCGATGAGGTACATCTCCCACAGCGGCCGGCGTCGGTCCAGCGGCCGGCTCATGAGGCGGGCGACGAGCTCCTCCAGCTGGGCCTGCGTGCCGGGCTTCGGCAGCGCGGACCGGCGGACGTGGAAGGTCACGTCGAACCGCTCGTCGTCGACCCAGACGGGGCGGGCCAACCCGAACGGCACGTCGCGCACGCGCTGGCGGTAGCGCGGGACGAACGGCAGCCGCTGCCGGATCAGCCGGACGAGGCGCTCGTGGTCGAACCCGTCCGGTGGGGGCGTGAACACGGCGACCCCGCCGGCGTGCATCGGGGTGCTGGCGTCCTCGATGAACAAGAAGGAGGCGTCGAGCGCCGACAGACGGGTGGGCATCGACACCTCCGACGGGCAGTACTTACTCGCCAGTATCCACCCCGCACGCCCGGGAACCGCGACGTCAGGCCCCGACGGCCTCACACGTCGCAGCCAGCGCGGTCGCGGCGCGCCGCAGACGGGACCGGCGAGCACCCTCGGACAACGTCGCGCCGTGGGTCCAGCACGCCGCGACCGCAGCCGGGTCGTCGGGCAGCTCGACCACCGTCGCCGCCGCCCCACCGAGAGCGACCGTGCGCTTCCACGCGCGGCCGCGGCCGCCGGATCGGTTGCGCGCGAGCACGGTCGGCCGGCCGGCAGCCAGCCCGGCGACCTCCGGCCACGCCGCCGCGAGACGGGCCGCGCCGAGGTCGGAGGCGTCCGCGACGCACACGACGACGTCGGCGGCGGACAGCGCGCTGACGGCGGCCGCGTTGCGGTGACGGTCCAGCGGGCCGGCGTCCGGGTCGTGCTCGAGGCAGAACCCGACGTCGACGACGGTCACGTCGAAGACCTCCCGGCACGCCCGCCATAGCCGGTCGAGCGCACCCGGCCGCAGCTCCGCCCACCGCGAGGCGTGCGCGATCCCGCCGATGGCCGACAGCCGGTCCCGCACCGGCCGGGAGACCGCGGCCAGCGCCGCCGGGCCCACCGACCGGTTCTCCGCGCACCGGCAGGCCACGACCAGGTCGCTGACGGAGTCGTCCAGTCCCAGGGCGAGACCGACCCCCGGGGCGTACGTGTCGGCGTCCACGATGCACGCCGAGCGGCCGGCATCGGCGAAGGCGTCGGCCAGGGCGACCGCGACCGTCGTGCGGCCCGGCGCCCCCTGCGGGCCCCAGACGGCGACCACTGTCCGGGCCGCCGTCCGCGGTCGCGGTGCCGGGCGTGCGGGCGACGGCGGGGGTGCGGGCGGCGTCAGCGCGACGTCGTCGTCGTCGACGGGAGCCGGCGCCCCGACCGGCTCGGGTCCGATCCAGCAGCCGGTCGACCAGACGCCGGTGGGGACGTCGGGCGCGGGGCCGGTGACCAGCGCCGTGACGACCGCGCGCCACGTCGCGGCGGGGACGGGGTCCGGGAGCACGACCCGCTCGACGCCGACGGCGTGCAGGAGGTCGGCCGCTGCCGCATCCGACGCGAGACCGATGACCGTCCGCCCGCGCGCGAGGCGGTCCACCGCGTCGGCCGACAGGCGGGGCAGGCCCGCGCAGACGACGACGGCGGCGTCCGGCGCGGCCGCTGCGGCCGCGAGCACGTCGACCGCATCCACGCAGCGACGCAGCACGGTGACGCCCGCGGACGCCGCTGACCGGACGAGCTCGGGTTCGGATGCGATCGACGGCGCGGCGAGGATCACGGCGGTCACGGCGTCGGTCCCACAGCCTGGGCGTCGATCGGCACCGCCACGAGGTCGACGACGAAGCCTCGACCGGCACGGACGACGTCGCCGACCCGGTCGGCGGGGACGCGGAGCGTCACGCCGAACGAGCCGCCGAGCCCGACGTCGTCGAGGCCCACGCCGATGACGGGCACGGACGCGAGCACCAAGGAGCTCATCCCGCCGTCCGTCCCCGACGGCGTGGACCACACGTCGACCCGATCACCGGGGGCGAGACCGGCGGGGGCGTGCAGGGGCTCGACGGCCACCGTGACGGCCCGCGTCGCGGCCAGGTCGTCCGCGCCAAGCGCGGCGCGCGGCAGCAGGTCACCCGCGGTGACCGGCCAGCGCAGCGTCCCGGTGAGGTCCTCGGCGGCACGGACGTAGGCCCCCGCCACGTCGGCCGGCACCGCGACCGCGACGAGGTCGGCCGGACCGGCACCGACCGCCAGGTCGCGGGTCGCGCGGAGCACGAGCACGGTGTCGGAGCGGTCGGCGAGGACGAACGACCCGACGACCATCGAGCCCGCGAGCAGCCCCACGCCCAGCCACAGCCGTCTGTCGCGCCAGCCGGGACGTCCGAACCGGCGCGCCGGTGACGGGCGCGGGGAGGGAGCGATGGCTGCGGTCACGACGTCTCCTCGGGTAGGGGCCTGACCAGGATCACCCCGTCGGGCGATCGGGACACGCGGCTGTCCACAGGCTCAGGCTCGCGACGGTCGGTCCGGTACGGCACGATCGGCCCGTGACGCCCCGCTTCCTGACGCTCGCGGACGTCGCCGAGACGCTCAACGTGTCGGCGGCCCAGGCGTACGCCCTCGTGCGCAGCGGCGACCTGCCGGCCATCAAGGTCGGGGGTCGGGGGCAGTGGCGCGTCGAGTCCTCGGTGCTCGAGGAGTTCATCGGCCGCAAGTACGAGCAGACACGCGAGTTCGTCCGCGAGCACCCGTTCGGCGGGGACGGCGAGGCCCCCTCGGGCTGACGGCCCGCGACGACGCGCGAGTGCCGGTCAGGCGGTGCTGGCCGTGCTGGCGGCCGTCGGTTGCCGGGTGGGGATGCGGCCGGTGAAGAAGAGCCCGGTCACGGCGAGGAGTGCGAGCACTCCCAGCGCGGCGTCGAGGCCCGCGACGCGCGCCTCGGCGTTGACCGAGACGACGGCCTCGGTCGTCGCGTCCGAGACCCCGGCGTCGGACAGCTCCGCGCGCAGCTGCGTGTCCGACAGGAAGGGCACGCCGGATGACAGGCTCACGGCCGCCTGGCTCTGGACCTGCGCGGGGACGTCGGGGTTGCCCTGGATCCCGCTGATCACGGACGCGGTGAGGATCGCGATCATGACCGACCCGGCCAGGGCCGTGCCAAGTGACGCCCCCAGGTTGGTCGCGGTGTTCTGCAGACCCCCGACGTCCCCGGTCTCCTTGTCCGGGACCGACGAGACGGTGACCGCGCCCAGCTGCGAGGCGATCGAGCCGATACCCAGTCCGACGAGCAGCATCGGGATCGCGACCACCGCGGGCGAGGCGTCGAGGTCGATGCCGGCCATGAGCACGAGGATCCCGGCAAGAAGCAGGAGGACGCCGATCCGCACGACGCGACGCGGCGACGCGTTGGGCCGCAGCCGTGGGATGCCGATCGCGGCGGCCAGCAACGAGATCGACAGCGGCATGATCCGCAGCCCGGTGTCGATCGCGGACAGCTCGAGCACGACTGACAAGAACAGCGGGACGATGAAGAAGATCCCGGCCTGGAGGAGGAACTGGAAGAAGAACATGATCAGGCCGGCGTCGAGCACGGGGTTCGCGAGCATCGCCGGCCGCACGAGGGGCTCGCGGCCGACCGCGACGAGGTGCGACTCCCACCGCAGGAAGATCCAGACGACGAGCAGGCCGGCGAGGATGAGCCAGATCGTCAGCGAGATGCCGGCGATGCCGGGCGCGCCGGGCTTCGCCTGCACCCACCCCCACTCGCTCGAGCGCAGCACCCCGTACACCGCCATTCCCAAGCCCAGCACCGACAGCGCCGTGCCGACGAGGTCGAGGGGGCGGCGCTCCTCCGGCGTGGCGTCCGCGATCCGGCGGGACAGCAGCAATATGACGATCACCACGACGACCTCACCGGCGAACACCCAGCGCCAGGAGAAGTAGGTCGTCGCGAACCCGCCCAGGAGCGGGCCGACCGCGACCGCGACCGCCCCGGCGGCCGCGACGAGCCCGTAGGCGCGCGGGCGGCCGGCGGCGGCGAAGTTGCCGGCGACGAGGGCGACGATCGCGGGCATGATCAAGGCGGCGCCCAGGCCTTCGAGCACCGACCAGCCGAGGATGAGGACCGGAAGGCTCGGGGAGATCGCGGTGACGAACGACCCCGCGCCGTAGATCACGCAGCCGATCGCGAAGGCGCGACGACGGCCGATGTTCGTGCCGATCTTCCCGCCGGTGATCATCATCGTCGCCATCACGAGCGTGTAGAGCGTGATCGCGGTCTGGATGCCGGTGATCGTCGTGCCCACGTCTTCGGCGACCTGCGCCATGGACACGTTCATCACGGACGTGTCGAGCGTCATCAGGAACTGGCCCGCCGCGAGCGTCAGCAGGACGACGCCCGCGGCCGAGGTGCGGGTCGCCGCTGTGTCGCTCATGGGCGCATCCTGTCGGGTGCAGCCACCGCTCGCACCTGATCGGACCGCCGTCGGTCGGAGCGCCCGGTCAGTCGATGCGCTCCCACCGCCGGACGGCGGCGGTCCGCACGACGATCGCGCGACCGGCGTCGGTGAGTTCGGCATGGTCGGCGCCGACCGACGTGGGACGCCCGACGACCACCTCGCCCCCGGCGAGGACGGCGCGGAGCTGGGCGGACGCAGCGTGCGCCTCGCGCAGCCACGAGCCGATCGTGACCGGCAGACGGCCGTCGTCACGGCGGAGGGTCGGGCGCGACCCCACGACGGTGACCACCGCGGAGACGTTGACGAGCACCTGCGCGTCCGCCTGCTGACCCTCCACCGCCAGCCAACCCTCGACCGCGTCCGGCACGAGCGTCCCGCGCACGACGGTGCCGTCGTCCAGGCGGACGACGGCCGGGCCTGCCCGGTCGGTGAGGCGGCAGCGAGCGGCCTCGGCGGCCAGGAGGTCGGCGGCCTCACCGCGCAGCTCCTCGTCCGCCGACGCCGTGAGGGCCGAGGTGAGGTCGAGCCAGGCGGAGTCGGTCACGTCCGGATGCTTCCCGCGATCGCGCGGCGTCAAACAGGTTTGACCGGGCGCTGTGGCGGGCATGACCGGAGCACCGGCGATCTGTGGACAACCGCCCACGGGGTTGACGGCAGCGCTATTGAGATCAAACATACGCAAACAAAGGTAAACGGGTGATGTGTGACTTGACAAACCCATAGTGGTTTGGTTGACTATTCCCATGAGCAAGCAGGAGATCTCGATTCCGGCCCTCGCCATGAGCATCACGAGCGAGGGTCAGGCTTACGAGTACCTGGAGAAGCTGCGGTGGAACGGCGAGCCCGTGTGCCCGCACTGCGGCGTCATCGGCAAGGCGTACTACCTCAAGCCCGCGAACGGCACGACTCGTAAGACGCGGACCGGCTCAGTCAGTGAGCGCCGGGTCTGGAAGTGCGGCGCCTGCCGCAAGCAGTTCTCAGTGCTGACCGGGACGATCTTCCACGGGACCAAGATCCCCGTCCGGACGTGGCTGTTCGTCATCTTCGAGATGTGCAGCAGCAAGAACGGGGTCAGCGCTCGGGAGATTGAGCGGAAGTACGAACTGACGCCGAAGACGGCATGGTTCATGGTTCACCGGATCCGCGAGGCCATGAAGCGTGAGCCACTGGCCGGACTTTTGAGTGGAACGGTCGCCTCGGACGAGACGTGGATCGGCGGCAAGCCCAGCAACCGGCCCAAGCACGTCCGGCCAGCTCGCAACACTTGGGACCGGCCCCACACCGACAAGACTGCGGTCCAGGCGCTCGTGGACGTGGAGAGCGGCGAGGTCCGCTCGCAGGTCATCCCCAACGTCCAGGGGGCGACGCTCCGCAAGGTCATCGCCGAGCACGTCGATATGGCCGCGACGACGCTGGTCACGGACGAGGCCAACGGCTACAAGATGTTTGCCGACGAGATGGCCGCGCACGAGACGGTCGTCCACTCACGCGACGAGTACAAGAACGCGGCGGGCTTCTCGACCAACCACGTCGAGGGCTACTTTTCGCAGCTCAAGCGGTCGATCGACGGCACCCACCACCACGTCAGCGTCGAGCATCTGCCCCGGTACCTGGCCGAGTTCGACTACCGGTACAGCACCCGCAACGTCACCGACAGCGACCGCATGGTCGGGCTCGTGCAGAACACCGCCGGACGGCGCCTGACCTACCGGCCACTGGCCTCCGGGTCAGATTCCTGAGCCTCGGCCTCGTCGTTCGGCTTGACCGCCAGGAGGGCGCGGAGCGCTTCCTCGGGGTCGAGCGGATCGAGGGAGACCGGGTCGTCGCCCGTCAGGCTTGCAGGACTTGGACGGCGTTCAGCGGCCACAGGAATCCCTCCGGTTCGTTCCCGACCGCCTGTGCCTCGTCATATTCCTCGACGGTGCAGACGGGCACGACGGGGATGTCCCGGCCTTTTCGGGCAGGGCCGAGAGCAACGAGCACGATGCGCTCGCCAGCCGCGGTCAGGCTCTCCAGGTGCGTCCCTCGATCGATGCTCATGCCCCCATGGTCGCCCTCCCATAACGTCACCACAAGCATGATCCGTGACAATCTAAACGGGCGTTTGAAATGTCTAACGTGACGGCTCTTGTGGGATGTCGTTATGGACTGCTAGTGTCGGCGTCGACATCAGGATCCCATAGGAGGGACCATGAGCGAACCCGCGATAAGCGAGCCGGCCAAGTTGCCGTCCATGTCGTTCAACACGTTCTGGACGTACATCAGCGACCTGGCGAGCAAGCCCCTCCCGCCCTCAATCGACCGAAGCATGATGTCCAACAAGTCGGGCACCGTTCAGGCGGACCTGTTCGGTGCCCTTCGCGTCTTCGGACTCATCAACGATGACCACGTCGTGCTGCCGACCCTGGTCACCTTGGTCGAGGCCGACGAACAGGCGCGCAAGCAGATCCTCGGGAACATCATCCGGTCCCACTACGAGCCCCCGCTGCGTGTGTCGGCTCAGAACGGGACCGAGAACCAGCTCCAGGAAGTGTTCAAGAACGAGTACGGCCTCGACAGCCGAGACACCCGTGACAAGACCATCCGGTTCTTCCTGCACGCCGCGCAGGAGGCCGGCCTCCCGCTGAGTCCGCACTTCAAAAAGACTCGGCAGGTCGGGCCCCGATCGGCTCCGCGCACGCCGCGTGCGACGCGGAAGCCCACCAGCACCCCAGCCCCGGCCACACCAACTACGCGGGCCGCGGCGGGGGACAGCTACAGCGTCACCCTCAAGTCGGGGGGCATCGTCTCGGTCACAGTCGACGTCGACCTCTTCAAGCTCAGCACATCAGACCGCGAGTTCGTCATCGGGCTCGTCGACAAGCTGACGGGGTACGAGCAGCCCGTAGAGGCGGGGGCCGACGAGTCACCGTGAGTTTCCCGACGGCTCGCCCGATCCAGGGTGGGGCGGCGGGGAGGAGGGGAGCCCCGCCGGAAACGGCCACAATCCAGTGGTCGGGACCGGCGGGGCCCCTGGGACTAGCAGGTTTGCCGGGTGCGGCCTTGGAAACTACGCCCGACGGGTCCGACTCCCGTTAGTTCCACCATTCTACCGGTCAGCCGTGGTCGTATACGTCGCCGTAGTTCGCCTCAATCCAAAGGACTCTGTAGGCACCGCCGGCCCTGACACCGACCACGGCGTGATTTCCCTCGTGCCTCATGACCAGGTACCGACCGGCCGCCAGAGACTCAGGTGCCTGGCGCTTAATCTCGTGGGCTGGAATGTTCTCGAACCCGAGTCCCTTACGTGAATGTTGAACCAGTTCCGTCCAACTCAACTGCGCTCGCTTGGCCCATTTACGAATGAACTCCGAGCGCTGCTTCTCCGTCAGCTCCTCGAATCCGAACCGACTCTGCACAAAGCGCAAACACAGAACCGGGTACGACTCGTCAGCTTCGACCCCCGTGACACTCGGGTCGGGACGCGCGCGGCCCCTGTCGGGCGCGTTGCCCTTGCCCACTACAGCGTCGAGAAGTAGGCGCGCATCGACTCTTGGGTTATCTCCGCACCCGCGCCACGCGCCGACGCATCCAGCCAAGGCGGCTCGTGATGCGTTTTCTCGCGCAACGTCCACGCCGCGAACTGCCCGTAGCGGTTCCAGACGTCGATGAGATGGTCCTCAACATCATCGAAGTCGTTCCAGTCGAACTCCGGAGAAATTGCCGACTCAACGACGATGGGACCAGATCCGTACCCCTTGAGTCGGTGATATTCAGTAGGCACGACAGGGCCATGGGTCCACGCCTCGATGCGGTCCGCAAACAATGGTTCATTGCGCGCGGCCAAGAACGTGCCCTGGGCGTAGTAGAGCAACTTCTGGAGCTTCAGGTGGGTGAGTCCCGCGTCCTCACCCTCGGCGACGTCCGCCCACGAGAGCATCCAGTCGGAGATTTGGCTCGCTGAATAGGCCATGACTCCCCCAGGTTATCCACATCGTCGTCCACAAGTACGGACCCGAGCCTATTCGCTCGGTGTGTCAGTTTCCCAACTACCGACGAGTTCGGGGCGCTGGCGTCGGATCGGGTGGGTTTGTCACGTCACACATCACCGATAAACGAACCTATTGGCCTCCGCGGCTCCCCCGACGCGGCGCAGCGCACGATCGGAGCACGATGAGCCTGCCCACGTACGGACCGTCCTCGTGGCGACGCGACGACCGACCGGCCCTCCGCGTCATCGACGGGACGCAGCAGCTGACGCTGGACCTGCGGTACGAGGTCGCGCCGGGGATCGATGCGATCCCCGAGGTGCCGCCGGACCTGCGCATCGTCGGCTCAGCCGCGCCTGCGGACGACCCGCTCACTGCTGGCCTGCCCGAACCTCGGGCCTGGGTCGCACGGCTGGCTCGGGCCGTCGCCGAGGTCGCCAGCGGCGAGCGACCGCCGTCGCAGCTGACCAAGCACGTCGCCCGGGATGAGATCGCCCGCCTGGCCCGCCGCGGTCTGGCGGTGCAACGGCACCCCGCAGCGCGCGCCCAGCGCGGGACCCGCCGGCTGCGGCGCGTGGGGTCCGTGCGGACGTGCGCGGTCGCCCCCGGCGTCGTTGAGGCCTCGGCGGTGCTGATCGGCGGCGACCGAGCGTCGGCCGTCGCGATCCGGCTCGAGGCCCGGGGCGAACGCTGGCTGGCCACCGTCGTCGACATGCGCTGACCGGACGGCGTCGGATCCCCGCCATACGATCTCCGCGTGAAGAGCAGCCCCGCCGCGCGCATGCCTGGGCGGACCTGCGCGGGCACGGCCGAGGGGTCGCAGTGAGGATCTTCCACACGTCGGACTGGCACGTGGGCAGGACCTTCCACGGCTACTCGACGCTCGAGGCGACGCGTGACGTGCTCGCGGCTATCCCGCCACTGGTCCGGGAGAACGACGTCGACGTCGTCCTTGTCGCCGGCGACGTCTACGACCTCGCGAACCCGTCCGCAGAGGCGGTCGCTGTGCTGCGTGACGCCGTCCGGGCCATCCTGGACACCGGCGCGATCGTCGTGATGACCAGCGGCAACCACGACTCCGCGATCCGGCTGGGGTTCGCCGGGGCGTTCAGCGCCGGTGCCGGCCTGCATCTGCTAACCGACTCCGGTCGCATCCACCAGCCTGCCGAGCTCGCCGACCAGCACGGCCCGGTCGACGTGTACGCCCTGCCGTTCCTGCAGCCCGAGCTCGTGCGAGGCCGCGAATGGGCGCCCCCCGGTGCCCGAACGCAGAACGAGGTGGTGTCCGCGGCGATGGCTCACGTGCGTGCGGAGATCGCGCGACGACCCACGACCGGCCGGCGATCGGTGGTGCTCGCACACACGTTCGTCGCCGGTGGGCATGCGGAGTCGGCAGACTCCGAGCGGGCCATCACGCGCGACCCGCTCGTCGCCGGTGGCGTCGACTCCGTGCCCATCGACGCATTCGCCGGCGTCGACTACGCCGCGCTCGGCCACATCCACGGCCGCATGGCGCTGGCCGAGCACGTGCGCTACTCCGGTGCGCCGGTGCACTACTCCTTCTCCGAGGCCGGCAAACCCCGCGGCGGCTGGCTCGTCACCCTCGACGCCGACGGGCTCGCAGGTGTCGAGTGGCTCGACCTGCCGGTTCCCCGACCGCTGCACCAGGTCACGGGCATGTTCGCCGACCTGCTCGTGGACCCCGCGCTGGAGGCGTTCACCGACCACTATGTCCGCGCGGTCTACACCGACCGGACCCGGCAGGTCGAGCCGATGCGCAAGCTCCGCGAACGTTTCGCCTGGTGCGCCGAGGTCGTGTGGGAGCCCGCGGACCGCGCCGACCGACCCGCCACCTCGTACACCGAGCGGGTGGCCGGCAAGACCGACCCGCAGGTCGTCTCATCCTTCCTGGCCGACGTACGAGCCGGCGAGGGTCCTTCACCCGCGGAGGACGCGATCGTCGACGCCGTCATCGCTGAGCACGCCGCAGTGGACGTCCACTGATGCGGATCCGCCGGATCACGATCGAGGGCTTCGGGCCCTTCAAGGACGCCCAGGTCGTCGACCTCGCAGCGTTCGCTGACGACGGGCTGTTCCTCATCGGCGGCGAGACCGGTGCGGGCAAGTCGACGATCCTCGACGCCATCGTGTACGCCCTCTACGGCGACGCCCCGCGGTGGGACGACGTCAACGCGACGCCACGTTTCCGGAGCGACTACTGCGGGCCAGGGGATGCGACCCTGGCCGTCCTGGAGTTCGAGACGAACGGCGCCGAGTACCGCATCACCCGCTCACCGGAGTACGAGCGGCCGAAGGCCCGTGGCGAGGGCACGACGACTCAGAAGGCCACCGCGCTCCTCCAGCGTCGCGAGGACGCCGACTGGGTCGGCCTCGCCGACAAGCCCCGGGATGTCGCGGGGTGCGTCACCGACCTCGTCCACCTCACCCAGGACGAGTTCTTGCAGGTCATCCTGCTCGCGCAAGGACGCTTCCAGCGGTTCCTCCTGGCGCCGAGCGACGAGCGGCTCAGCCTTCTCAGCAAGCTCTTCGGCGCGCGCCGGTTCAAGGACTACCAGGATCGGATCGCCGAGCGGCGCAGGACGCTGCGCGCCGAGACAGAACAGAACCGCTCCGCCGTCGCCATGCTCGTCGGCACGATCCCCGCGCCGCCAGCGTTGGGGAGCCCTGAGCCCGGACGCGAGCTCGAATGGGCCGATGCCATCGCCGAGGCAGCCGCGCAGGAGCTCCGCGTCCGGGACGCTGCCTTCGAGATCGCCACGGCCGACGAGGCCGCGGCGACTGCTCGCCGCGACGTCGCCGAGCGCCAGCATCGTCGGGAGCTCGCCGCGGCGGCGCTCGCCGACCTCGAGGATCGCCGCCCGGCGATCGAGCGTGAGCGGGCGTTGGTGGTCGCAGCCGAGCGCGCTGAACGCGTCCGGCCACTGATCGACGCGGCCGCGATCGCAGCGTCGGCCCTCGAACAGGTCCAAGCCGCGGTGGAGGTCGCCCGTCGCGGGTACCTCGGTGCCGCCGCGGACGAGCACCTGGCCGCCGAGGTCACCCGCCTCGAGCAGGAGCTCGGCGCACTCGCCGGCGCGCTCGCCGACGAGCAGCGTGCCGAGCAGCTCGACACTGACCTCGAGCGCGCCGCCGCTGACGTCGCGCGACTGGCCGAGCAGCTCGACCGGACAACGGCGACTATCGCCCGCCTCGCAGCCGAGCGTGAGTCGCTCGTCGCAACCGCGGCGCAGGTCGAACCTCGTCGAGACCGGTGCGAGGCAGTGCAGCGGCGCGTGGAGTCCGCCTCCGAGGCCCAGGCCATCGCGAGCGAGCTGCGCGAGGCAGAGGAGGATCTGCTCTCGGCCGACCGCGCGTACGAGACGGCCCTCCATCGCGCCAACGTCCTCATGGACCAGCATCTCCACGGGCAGGCCGCGATCCTCGCGGCTGACCTCCTCCCAGGGGTGCCGTGTGCCGTATGCGGGTCGCCCGATCACCCCGCACCCGCGGTTCCGGAAGGGGACGCCGTCGACCGCGCTGCCGTCGACACGGCGCGGGCCGCCGCAGACCTGCTCGACCCTGTGCGGACGGCGGCTCGCACCCGAGCCGACGAGCTCCGCACGAAGGACGCGGCCCTGCGCGCGCTCGTCGGGGAGACGGACCTCGCGACACTCGTCACCGAGCTCGACCACGCTCAGGCAGACCTCGACGCGGGGCTGGCAGCCGCCATCCGGCTGGCCGAGATCGACGAGGCACTGACCGCCGACGGCGGCCTGAACACCGTGCGATCGAAGACCGAGCACGACCTCGCCGCCTGCCGGACCCGCGAGACGGAGCTGACCGCCACCCGCACCGAGCTGCGGGCGAGGGCCGACCTGCTGCGCGGTGACTATGACACCGTCGCTGCCCGGAACGCGGCGCTCGCCGCTGAGCGTGACGCCGCCAGCGCCCTCGCCGATGCGATCGCGCAGCGCGACGCGCGGGCGGCACAGCTCGCCGCAGCCCTGGCCCACCAGGACGAGAAGGCTCAGTCGGAGGGGTTCGCATCAGCCGCGGAGGCCACCGCTGCGCTGCTCGACGAGCGCACGCTCTCGGCGCGCACGAAGGAGGTCGAGCAGTACGACGCCGCCATCACGGGGCTGCGAGCCCAACTCGCCGCGCCCGACCTGCAGGGGATGGCCGAGGAGGTCATCGACCTCGCCGGCGCCATCGCGCAGGTTCACGCCACCAAGGAGCGGCGCGACGCGGCGGCAGCAGCACGCACGACGGCGTCGAACGCAGTCGATGCTCTGGCGGTCCAGCGTGAGCATCTGCGTCAGCTCCTCGCGGCCGCCTCTGAGGCCGCCGCCGCGTACGCGGTCCTGGAGCGGCTCGCCGACACGGTCGTCGGCAAGGCTCCGAACAGCACCGGCATGTCATTGGAGAGTTACTACGTCGCCGCCGAGCTCGAGGCGGTCCTCGCCGCCGCGAACAGCCGTCTGCGCGTCATGACCGGCGGGCGCTACCAGCTCTTGCACACCGAGCGCGGCATCCTGCACGCGAACGCGCGCGCCGGCCTGGAGCTGGAGGTCATGGATGAGAACACCGGTCGGGCGCGTGATCCGCACACCCTGTCCGGCGGCGAGCAGTTCCTGACGTCCCTCGCCCTCGCCCTGGGGCTGGCCGAGGTCGTCACCGCGCGCGCGGGCGGTGTCGAGCTCGACACGCTGTTCGTCGACGAGGGCTTCGGCAGCCTGTCACCGGACTTCCTCGAGGTCGCGATGACGACGCTGGACTCGCTGAAGGCCGGCGGCCGAACGGTCGGGGTCATCAGCCACGTCGACGCCATGAAGGAGTCGATCGGCGCACAGCTCCAGGTCGTCCGCGAGCCCGGCGGCTGGTCGACGATCCTCCAACCCACCTGACCGCCGACGCGCCTCGAATGGTCGCTAAAACGCCCAGAACGTCCGTTATTACGACCATTCAAGGCGCGTCGCGGGTGGGGTCAGCGGCGCTTGCGGTTCGAGCGCTCGGCCCGGCGACGCTCGGCGCGCGAGGCGTTCGGGTCGACCTCGACGATGCCGTCCGAGTCGGACTCCATCTCCCCGTGCACGACGTCCCCGGACTCCCCCGGCGCGGTGTACTCCAGGTGCGCAGGCCGTGACGGGCCGAGCCCGGGTGCGACGAGCTCCGGCGTCTGCCGGGCCGCCGGCTCGGGAACTGACGGGCGAGCCGCCTGCTCCTGGCCGGCTCCGACAGCGGCAGCGAGCGCGGCGGTGGCCGGCGCGGACGTCGCGTCGACGAGGGACTCGGCGGCGGCCGCCGCCTCCTCGCTCGGCGGCTCGTTCACCTGCACATCGACGTTGAACAGGTAGCCGACCGACTCCTCCTTGATGGCGTCCATCATCGCCGTGAAGAGGTCGAAACCCTCGCGCTGGTACTCGATCAGGGGGTCGCGCTGGGCCATGGCTCGCAGCCCGATGCCGTCACGCAGGTAGTCCATCTCGTACAGGTGCTCGCGCCACTTGCGGTCGAGCACCGACAAGATGACCCGACGCTCGAGCTCGCGGGTGACCTCCTCGCCGAGGGACTCCTCGCGGCGGTCGTACGCCGCGTGCGCGTCGTCGACGAGCTCGCTGACGAGGAACTCCGACGTCAGGCCGCTGCGGTCCCCGCCCGAGGCCTGCTCGAGCTCCTCGACGGTGACGCCGACCGGGTACAGCTGGCGCAGCGCGGTCCACAACGTGTCGAGGTCCCAGTCCTCGGGGTAGCCCTCGGACGTCGCTGCCCGCACGTAGCCCGCGACGGTGTCCTCGATGAACGTGCGAACCTGGTCCTGCAGGTCCGCGCCTTCGAGGACCTCGCGGCGCTCGGCGTAGATGACCAGGCGCTGGCGGTTCAGGACGTCGTCGTACTTCAGGACGTCCTTGCGGATCTCGAAGTTCTGCGCCTCCACCTGCGTCTGCGCGCTCCGGATGGCGTTGGTCACCATCTTGGCCTCGATCGGCACGTCGTCAGGAACGTTGAAGCGCCGCAGGAACGCATCGACCATGTCGGCCTTGAACAGGCGCATGAGGTCGTCCTCGAGCGAGAGGTAGAACTGCGACTCCCCGGGGTCGCCCTGACGGCCGGAGCGACCGCGCAGCTGGTTGTCGATGCGGCGGGACTCGTGCCGCTCCGTCGACAGGACGTACAGGCCGCCGAGGCCGGTGACCTCCTCATGCTCGGTCTTGACGGCCGCCTTCGACTTCTCCAGCGCGCTCGGCCAGGCGAGCTCGTACGCCTCGGGGTCCTCGACCGGCGACAGCCCCTGCTGCGACAGCGCCGCCGACGCCATGAACTCCGGGTTGCCGCCCAAGATGATGTCGGTGCCACGGCCGGCCATGTTCGTGGCGACGGTGACGGCGCCGCGGCGGCCGGCCTGCGCGACGATCGCGGCCTCGCGCTCGTGGTGCTTGGCGTTCAGGACCTCGTGCGGGATGCCGTTCTGCTTGAGCATCCGCGAGAGGAGCTCGGACTTCTCCACGCTCGTCGTGCCGACGAGGATGGGCTGGCCGGTCTCGTGCCGCTCGCTGATGTCGGCGATCACGGCGTCGAACTTGGCATCGGCCGTTCGGTACACGAGGTCGGCGTTGTCGATGCGGACCATGTCGCGGTTCGTCGGGATCGGCACGACGCCCAGGTTGTAGATCTGGTTGAACTCTGCGGCCTCGGTCATCGCCGTGCCGGTCATCCCGGACAGCTTGTCGTAGAGGCGGAAGAAGTTCTGCAGCGTAACGGTGGCGAGGGTCTGGTTCTCGGCCTTGACCTCCACGCCCTCCTTCGCCTCGATCGACTGGTGCAGGCCCTCGTTGTAGCGACGGCCGGGCAGGATGCGGCCGGTGTGCTCGTCGACGATGATGACCTCGCCGTTCGTCACGACGTAGTCGCGGTCGCGCTTGAACAGCTCCTTGGCCTTGATCGCGTTGTTCAGGAAGCCGACGAGCGGGGTGTTGACCGTGTCGTAGAGGTTGTCGATGCCGATCTGGTCCTCGACCTTGTCGATCGCCTGCTCCAGGACGCCGATCGTGCGCTTCTTCTCGTCGACCTCGTAGTCCTCGTCGCGCGTCAGCCGGTTGACGATGCGCGCGAACTCGGCGTACCAGGTCGTGGCCTGGTCGGCCGGGCCGCTGATGATCAGCGGCGTGCGGGCCTCGTCGATGAGGATCGAGTCGACCTCGTCGACGACGGCGAAGCTGTGCCCGCGCTGGACCATCTCGTCCTTCGTCCAGGCCATGTTGTCGCGCAGGTAGTCGAAGCCGAACTCGTTGTTCGTGCCGTACGTGATGTCTGCCGCATAGGCCGCCCGACGCTCGACGGGGGTCATCGCCGTCAGGATCACGCCGACCTCGAGCCCGAGGAAGCGGTGGATGCGGCCCATCCACTCCGAGTCGCGCTCGGCGAGGTAGTCGTTGACCGTGACGACGTGCACGCCCTTGCCGGCGAGCGCGTTGAGGTAGGACGGCAGCGTCGCGACGAGGGTCTTGCCCTCACCGGTGCGCATCTCGGCGATGTTCCCCAGGTGCAGGGCGGCCCCGCCCATGATCTGGACGTCGTAGTGACGCTGGCCCAGCGTGCGCTGGGCGGCCTCACGGACCGTGGCGAAGGCCTCCGGGAGCAGGTCGTCGAGGGTCTCGCCGGCTGCCAGCCGCTCGCGGTACTCGTCGGTGAGCGCACGCAGCTCGTCGTCGGACAGCGACGTGTACTCGTCCTCGATCGCGTTGACGGCCCGGGCGATCCCCTCGAGCTTCCGCAGCGTCTTCCCCTCGCCCGCGCGAAGGATCTTGTCGAGCACTCCCACAGGGGGCGACCTTTCCGTTCGGGGTGCGCCAAGGGCGCGTCGGATCGCGCGGCCTCGCGGCCGCGGGTCCATCGTACGTGGAGCCCTCATACGGCGGCCCGCGCAGTGCGAGACTTCCCTCATGGCGGGCATGAGGTCGGGCGGTCCGCCGGGCGTGCTCTCCGACGGCGTCGTCCTCCTGCGCGCCGAGGAGCCGGGCGACCTCGACGACATCGTGGCCGGCTGCGACGACGCACGGACGGCCGCATGGGTCCCGGTCCCGGTGCCGTACGGCCCGGACGACGCCCGCGCGTGGCTGGCCCGGCGAGCGACCGACGCGCAGTGGTGGGCCTCCCCGATGTGGGCGGTGACGACGCCGCCGTCGAGCCGTTGGGGCGGGTCGGTCGGGCTGGTCCTCGACGGTGCGGGGGCAGCCGAGGTCGGCTACCTGCTGGCTCCCTGGGCACGCGGCATCGGGCTGGCCGAGCGGGCCCTGCGACTGGCCTGCGCGTTCGCCTTCGGCACGCTCGGCCTGCAGGTTGTCACCTGGCGCGCCTACGTGGGTAACGAGGCGTCGCGGGAGGCCGCTGTGCGCGTCGGCTTCGACGTGCCCGACCACGTGTTCCCGCGGTGGGCCGTCCACCGGGACGAGCGGCGGGACTGCTGGCTGGGCACGCTGACCCCAAGCGCCCTGACGAGCGCGAGCCGCCTCGCCGGTCCGGTACCCGGGCCTGCCCTGACCGACCGGGAGCGCGAGGTGCTGGCGTGCCTGGTCCGCGGCGACACGAACGCCGACATCGCCCTGCGCCTGGACATCAGCGTGAACACGGTCAAGAACCACGTCCGCAGCATCCTGGAGAAGCTCCAGGCCCGCTCGCGCGCTGAGGCGGTCGTCATCGGCCTGCGTCGCGGGCTGGCCTCGCTGCACGGCTGACGCTGGTCGGTCGGCTCGCCGGTCTCAGCTCGGGGCCGGCACCCAGAAGGTGAAGATCGTGAGCCCGACCCCGAGTACGAGCAGCGTCGCGACGTCGACGCGTCGCGAGCGGACGGCCAGCAGGCCGGCCTCGGAGTCCGGCAGCAGGAGCCGCAGGAACGCGGCGAGCAGGACGCTGGCGGACAGGACGATCGATCCCCGCCGGAAGTAGTCCAGGGCGATCATCGCCATCGCCAGGCCCACCCCGGCGAGCACGAGGGTGATCGGCCACTGGGCGAAGCGGCTGCGGCGAGGTGCGGTCCGGATCGGCACGACGTTGTCGTGCGCCGCCGGCTCCATGCGCGCATCCTCCCACGCCGAGCGGGCCGAAGCCCGGCCTCGCTCGCGTATGGGGAGCTACCCCGCGGACTCGGCCATCTCGACGACGTTCGCGAGGAGCATCGCGCGGGTCATGAGCCCGACGCCACCGGGCATCGGCGCCACGAACGCGGCGACCTCACGGACGTCCGGCGCCACGTCGCCCACCAGCCCGTCGGCGGTCCTGGTGATCCCGACGTCGAGCACGGCCGCGCCGGCCTTGACGTCTACCGCGGTGACCAGGTGGGGCACCCCGGCCGCCGCGACGATGATGTCCGCGGTCCGCAGGTGACTGGCGAGGTCGCGCGTCCCGGTGTGGCACAGCGTCACGGTCGCGTTCTCCGACCGGCGCGTGAGGAGGAGGCCGAGCGGGCGGCCGACGGTGACGCCGCGTCCGAGGATGACGACCTCGGCGCCGTCGATGGGGACCTCGTACCGCCGAAGAAGCGCGACGATGCCCCGTGGCGTGCAGGGCAACGGTGCCGGGGCGCCGAGGACGAGCCGGCCCAGGTTCGTGGGGTGGAGCCCGTCAGCGTCCTTCGCGGGGTCCATCAACGTGAGGACGCGGTTGGCATCCAGGTGCCGCGGCAGCGGCAGCTGCACGATGTACCCGGTCACCGTCGGGTCCGCGTTCAGCCGCTCGATCTCGGCGTCGAGCGTCTCCTGGGAGGCGTCGGCGGGCAGGTCGACCCGGATCGAGGCGATGCCGACCTCGGCGCAGTCCCGGTGCTTGCCGGCGACGTATGCCTGGCTCCCCGGGTCGTCCCCCACCAGAACGGTGCCCAGCCCGGGGACGATCCCCCGCTCGAGCAGGACGTCCACCCGCGCCTTCAGGTCCGCCTTCACCTCGGCCGCGGAGGCCTTGCCGTCCAGGATCGTCGCCGTCACGTCGCGGATTGTTCCATCATCGAGATGACCGGCCGCGCACGGAGGCGACGACCACCGCGAGCCCGGTCATCGCGACCCCGGCGAACAGGTGCCATCCCAGCGACGTGCCGGCGGTCGGCGCGAGCAGGTCGAGGGCGAGCGCCCCGGCGAGCTGGCCGAACAAGGACAGCAGTGAGTAGACGAGGACCCCGAGCACCGGCACGGCCCAGGCGCCGCCGACGATGACGGCGAAGCCGAGCATGCCGCCGACGTACGCCCATGGAGCCGCACCCCACGGGTCGGCCAGGTCGAGGCCGAGCAGGAGCGCACCCCCGAGGACCGCGCTCATCGCGAGGACACCGCCGGCGAAGTTGCCCCACGCCCCGACGAAGGGGCTGCGGCCGGCGAGGCCGACGCGCCCATTGAACGCCTGCTGCGGCGCGAGGAGGGCGCCAGCGACGATCGCGAGCAGCGCGAACACCAGGACCCCGCCGGCCGACTCCAGGCGATCCGACACGCCGACCGCCACCGCGGCGATGGCCAGGCCCGCGGCCACGACGCGGCGGACCGTCACCGCCCGGCGGCCCGTGCCCGTCAGACCGAGACGGTCGACCAGGAGCGACCCCGTCGTCTGGCCGGCGACGACGCCCACCGTGAACACCGCGACACCGGCGACCGGCACGGTCAGGCTCTGGATCACCAGGAAGAAACTGCCGAACAGGCCGCCCGTCAGGAGCCAGACCGGGAGGGCCCCTGCGCGGACGGCCCGGGCCACGTCGCCGAGCCCACGGCGCACCGACGCCGTGGCTGCGACGATGGCGGTGAGCAGCGCGAAGCCCGTCAGCATCGTCCACCAGGCCGGGAACAGGCCGCTGCCGGTGTGGTGGGACAGCTCGCCGTTGACGCGGGACTGGACCGCGATGGCCCCACCGAGGACCACGGTGACGGCGCCGACGAGCAGACGCGCTGGCTCGGCCTGCCGGGTCATCGACGCGACCGGCCGCGTACAGCGACCGCAACGGCAAGGAATGCCAGCACCACGCCGGCGACGAGGTTCCACCCGACGGATGCCCCCGGGGTCGGGGCAACGAGGTCGAGCAGGAGCGCGGCGACGAGCTGGCCCGCGATGCTGAGCAGCGCGAACATCAGCACGCCCACGATCGGGACGGCCCACGCGGCGAGCGTGATGAACACGACGCCGACGACTCCCCCGACGTACGCCCACCACGGCGCGCCGGCGAGAGGTTGGAGCGCGGTCCCCTGTGCGACGAGCGTCACCACGAGGGCGAGAACGAGGCCGATCGTGCCGAACACGAAATTGAGCAACGACGCAGGAACCGGGCTGCCGGCCGTCAGAGCGACGCGCCCGTTGAACGCCTGCTGCACCGCGATCCCGCAGCCGGCGAGGATCGCCAGGACGACGGCGACGACGGACAGCCCCGTCCCCCCGACCCGGTTCGCGACGGCGACGGCCACGGCGACCACCGCCAGCACCGCGGACAGCAGCCGGGGCCCCGTGATCGCCTGGACTCCGGCGGGACCGAGACCCACGCGGTCGACGACGAGCGAGTTGGCGCTCTGCCCCGCCACCGTCGCGACCGTGAAGATCGCCACCCCGAGCATCGGCACCGTCGCGGCCTGCACGCCGACGAAGAACCCGCCGAGCAGTCCGCCGAGCATCTGCCACCACCGAAGGCTGCCGGTCCGGATCGCGGCGCGCACCCGGCCCAGCCCGGCGCGGACCTCCGGCCGGATCCCCGCGATGAGGCCCAGCACGACCAGGCCGGAGCCGAAGCTCCAGACAGCGGCCTCTAGGGAGTTCCCGATCTGGTGCGAGAGCTCGCTGTTGAGGCGCGACTGCGTCGCCATGAGGGCGCCGACGCCGACGGCAACCACGACGGGAACGGTCCGGCCGACGGCACGGCCCGACGCGATCAATGGAAGAAGTGGCGGGTGCCCGTGACGTACATCGTCGCCCCGGCGGCACGGGCCGCCGCGAAGACCTCCTCGTCCCGCACCGACCCGCCCGGCTGGACGACGGCTCGCACGCCGGCGGCCAGCAGGACCTCGAGCCCGTCCGGGAACGGGAAGAACGCATCCGACGCCGCCACGGACCCGGCCGCCCGGTCCCCGGCGCGCTCGACCGACAGGCGGGCCGAGTCGACCCGGTTGACCTGACCCATGCCGACGCCGACGGCCGCGCCGTCGGCGGCGAGCAGGATAGCGTTCGACTTGACGGATCTGCATGCGCGCCAAGCGAACTCCAGGTCGCGCAGTGTCGCGGCGTCTGCCGGCTCACCCGTCACCAACGTCCAGCTCGCGGGGTCGTCGCCCGGAGCGTCGACCGCGTCGGCGACCTGCAGGAGCAGCCCGCCGGAGATCGGGCGCGACTCCAGCCGCGCACCCGGGTGAGGTCCGCCGACCCGGAGCACGCGCAGGTTCTTCTTCGCGGCCAGCAGCGCGAGCGCGTCCGGCTCGTAGTCGGGGGCGACGATGACCTCGGTGAAGACGTCGGCCATCGCCGCGACGAGCTCGGCCGACACCGGCCGGTTGGCGGCGACGACGCCGCCGAACGCGGACACGGGATCGGTGGCGAACGCCTTCCGGTACGCGTCCGCGATGTCGGCGCCGACGGCGATGCCGCACGGGTTCGCGTGCTTGATGATCGCGACCGCCGGCTCGGCATGGTCGAACGCGGCCCGACGCGCCGCGTCCGCGTCGACGTAGTTGTTGTACGACATCGCCTTGCCCTGCAGCTGCTCCGCGCCGGCGAGGGCCGGCTCGTGGTGCGACGAGCGGTACACGGCCGCGCGCTGGTGGGGGTTCTCGCCGTAGCGGAGCACCTCGCCGCGGGTCCAGGCGGCGCCGACCCATGCGGGGAACCCCTCGCCCTGGGGGTCGGGCGCGACGACGCTACCGAGCCAGGACGCGACAGCAATGTCGTACGACGCCGTGTGCGAGAAGGCCTCCACCGCGAGCGCGGCGCGGGTTGCCAGCGCGAACCCGCCCGCGGCGACCGCGGCGACGACGTCGACATAGCGCTCCGGAGAAGTCACCACGGCGACGTTCGCGTAGTTCTTCGCCGACGCCCGGACCATCGCCGGCCCGCCGATGTCGATCTGCTCGACGCACTCGTCGACGCCCGCACCGGACGCGACCGTCTGCTGGAACGGGTAGAGGTTGACCACCACGAGCTCGAACGGGGCGATGCCGTGATCGGCGAGCTGGTCGGCGTGGGCCGGCTTGCGCAGGTCGGCGAGCAGGCCACCGTGGACGTGGGGGTGGAGGGTCTTCACGCGACCGTCGAGGATCTCGGGGAAGCCGGTGACATCGCCGACGGGGGTCACGGGCACGCCGGCCGCCGCGATCGTCGAGGCGGTCGACCCGGTCGAGACGATCTCGACGCCGGCGGCGGCCAGTGCCTGAGCCAGCTCGACCAGACCGGCCTTGTCGTAGACGGAGACGAGCGCCCGTCGTACGGGCCGGCGGTCCTCGCCCGCGTTCGCCGGGTCCAGCGCCGCGTCGCTCATGGTGTCTCTCCGATCAGTTGGGCCAGCGTCTCCACCAGCATCGTGCGCTCGACCTGCTTGATCCGCTCGTGCAGCGATGCCTCGTCGTCACCGGGCAGCACGTCGACGGCCCGCTGAGCGAGGATCGGGCCGGTGTCGACCCCGTGGTCGACCAGGTGGACCGTGCAGCCGGTGACGGTGACGCCGTAGGCGAGCGCATCGCGGACGCCGTGCGCGCCGGGGAACGACGGCAGCAACGCCGGGTGCGTGTTCACGATGCGGCCGGCGAAGGCGTCGACGAACTCCTCGCCGAGGATCCGCATGAAGCCGGCGCACACCACCCAGTCCGGGGCGTACGAGCCCACCGTCGACATCAGGGCGGTGTTCCACGCGGGACGGTCGGGGTGGTCGGCCGGTGCGACGACGAACGTCTCGGCGCCGGCGGCGCGGGCACGATCGAGGGCAGCCGCCGCGCCGCTGTCACTGCCGACCGCCACAACCTGAGCAGGCAGCGCGCCGGCGCCCGCGGCGTCCAGTACCGCCTGCAGGAGGGTGCCCGAGCCCGAGGCGAGGACCACGAGGCGGGCGGGCACGGGCGAAACCCTATCCGCGCGCCGTGCGCCCCGGTCGACGCCCGTTCCCGGCGCTGTCGGGATGGCCGGGACTGGCGGGCGGCTGGCCCCACCGCAGGCCCGTGAGCCACCCGCCGGTCCCGCAAAGCGGGACAAACGGGAGGAGGGGTCAGCGGATGGGCTCGCCGTTGAACTGGCGGTACATGTGCGCCGTGAACAGGGCAGCAAACGGCAAGGTCACCAGGGTCAGGATGCCGAACAGGACGCTGCCGAGGATCGCGGCCAGCGCGTTCACCAGCGTCATCAGGAGGGCCGGGCCGAGGTTCTTCGTCACCACGTTGACGCTGGACCGGAATGCCTGCATGACCCCGACCCCCTTGTCGAGGATGAAGTACGGGCCGAGCTGGAACAAGAACAGCACGATCAGCCCGGGCAGGATGCACAAGATCAGGCCGAGGAAGAACAGCACGGCGTACAGCAGGACGAACCCGATGTACTTGCCGAGGTTCTGCGTCGTGAGCATCGCCTCGAACGACGGCGCCACGCCCTGGGTGCTGCGGATCGCTGCTCGCTGCACACCGATCTGGGCGAGGAACGCGAGGAACCCGAACAGCAGCGCGATGATGATCGTCACGATCGCGTAGGCACCGACGGCCGCGGTGCAGGCGTTCACCTGACCCGGCGAGACGGCATCGGTGCAGTCCGTCAGGATGTTCCGCAGGGGACCTGTGCCCACCTGCTGCACGAGCTGGATGACCGTCACGACAGCCGCAAGTCCGATGAACGCGGCCGCGTTCGCGCGGAATCGATCGAAGGCCCACGAGATCGCGGTGCCGACCTCGGCACGCTGCCCCGGCGGGGGCGGGGGAACTGCCGGCATCGGCGGGGTGTCGGACATGGCGGTCCTCTCAGGCGGGCGGATCGGCGACCGGGGGCACCGTATCGGCGTCCGGGCCGAGGCTATCGGAGCCGTCGGCGGTATCGCCCGGCGTAGCGAACCCGGTCGGGACGTCGGAGCCGACCGGGCGCGGGCACCTGCAAACAGGCCGGCGAGCAGCGTGTCTGTCCCGCCATCTGCGCTGACCGGGACGTCAGTGAATCGGCTCGCCGTTGAACTGGCGATACAAGTGCGCCGTGAACAACGCCGTGAACGGGAGCGTCACGAGGGTGAAGATGCCGCAGCAGCTCGACACGAGGAGGACCGCACCGGTGAACAAGGTCATAAGGACCGCAGCGCGAATGTTCTTCGTGACAACACGAAAGCTCCAGCGCATCGCTTCTCCCACTCCGTAGCCCTTGTCGAGCACGTAGTAGGACCCCAGCTGAAGCAGGAAGTAGACAACAATCAGGCCCACGAAGGCGAGAAGGACCCCTATCAGCAGGCCCCCCGTGTTTGCCAGCAGGACGGCCACCAGCACTCCGGGGATTGCGCCGGCGAGAGCAACCAGTGCGCTGCAGATCGAGAAGAGAATGAGCCGACCGAGGTACTGGGATGTGAGCAGGGCGTCCATCGAAGCGCGGACGCCCTGCGTGCTCCGAATCGCTGCGCGCTGAACGCCGGCCTGCGCAACGAAGCCCACGAAGCCGAGAACCAGGCCGAGGACTATGGCCTCACCCGCGCCGGTCTCGATGAACCCGGCGGCCTGCTGAACGATCCACAGCACGAACACCACCGATGCCAGTCCAACGAACGGCCCGAACTGCGACTTGAAGCGGTCGAAGGCCCATGAGATCGCGGCGCCGACCTCGGCCCGCTGTCCCGGCGGGGGTGGCGGCAGGGCCGGCATCGGCGGAATGTCAGCCATGGTCCCCCTCAGGCAAGCGGTTCGGTCACCGGAGGCTCGACGCCGGCGTCCGGGGCGAGGCTAGCGGAGCCGGCACCGGACGCATCGACGGTCGACTCGGGCGCCGCAGCAGTCGCCGCCGTGTCCGCGGCTGCGACGCGCAGGCCCGGGCGCTCGGGGGGTGCCGGGATCGCGGCGGTCGGCATCGCACCGAGCGCGACAGCAAGCATGGCGAGAACTCCGACGGCCAGGGGTGAGGGTCCGAGGTGGGCCAGGCGCAGGTCACCGAGACCGCCGCTGGACAGCGCGGCCATGGTGGCGACGGCCAGGCCCGTGATGGTCGCCGCGAGCAGGGCGATCGCGACCCGCACGAGGCGGGCCTCGCGCCGCGCCGACCGGCCGACGACGATCCCAGCGACGACACCGGCGACGACGCCGGTCGCCGGAAGCGCCCACGCCAGCGGCCCGGCCGTTGCGGGGACGGCGGCCAACAGGGGGAACGGCGGGAGCAGCGTGGGCGGCGTGACCGCGATGAACGGGGAGGCCGTCACAGCCGGCCCGAGCACCACGCCGGCGCCGAGCACGTACGACAACGCCCAGGTGACGAGCACCGGGACGTAGCCCAGGCCCAGGAGCAGCACGACGAGGCCGCCGCCGAGGCCGGCGTCGAGGTCACCGAGGATCGTCGCCATGTCATCCAGCCGGGCCGCCAGCACGATCGCCGCGAGAGCGGCGGCGACGGCGACGAGGACCCCGGCCGCAGCCAGGCCGCCGCGCGCGGCGGCCGTGAGCCAGGCGGGCAGTACGAGGTCGGCGAGGCGTCGCTCGCGAAGCGCCGCTATCGCCAGCCCGAGCAATGCGATCCCGAACCCGCGCGCCGCGGCGGATGCGGGCGCGACGTCGGCGGTCGCGTTGCCGCTCACGAGGGCCACGAGGCCGGCGGCCACCGCGTAGGTGACCGCGGCGGTCACCAGCACGACGAGGGTGGGGCGCCCGGAGGCGCAGCGGCGCAACGCCCAACGCCCGCCGTGGGAGACAAGGAGGACGGCGACGATGGCCAGGCCCCACGGCGTGAGGGAGTAGGTGACGGTGCCGATCGTGACGGGGGCGGTCTGCGCCACCGACCAGATCGTGCCGGCGATCCGCAGGGCCTCCTGCCAGTTGAGACCGGCGGCCGGCGCAGCGATCCACGCGACGAGCATCGGCACGGCGACGAGGACCAGGCCGATGGCGATCGCCCACGCAGCGGCGGCGACGCCGAGCAGGGTCGGCCCGGCGGCGGGGGGACGGGGCCGGCCGGTGGTTCGCCGGAGCCACGAGGCCCGGGGACGGGCCCGCGTCGGGGTGTCAGCGGCGGGCTCCCCCGACGCAGGCGCCCGCGGCGGGGCGGTCGGCGCGCTCACAGACCCACCATCGCAGCAGGCGGGCGGCGGTCCGCGGACCGCCACACCGTCGACACCTGCAGCTTGCGGGCCGAAACGGGTGGTACCAACCCCGCAAGGTGCAGGTCTGGGTCGAGATGAGAGCGGAGGTCAGGCCCCCGTCATGATCTCCCGCATGAGCTCGGCGGTCGCCGACGGCGTCTTGCCGACCTTGACGCCGACGGCCTCCAGCGCGTCCTGCTTCGCCGCGGCCGTGCCGGCCGAGCCGGAGACGATCGCGCCCGCGTGGCCCATGGTCTTGCCCTCGGGAGCGGTGAAGCCCGCGACGTAGCCGACGACCGGCTTGGTCACGTTCTCCGCGATGTAGGCCGCGGCCCGCTCCTCGGCGTCGCCGCCGATCTCACCGATCATGACGATGGCGTCGGTCTCAGGGTCATCCTGGAAGGCCGCGAGGCAGTCGATGTGCGTCGTCCCGATGATCGGGTCGCCGCCGATGCCGACGCAGGTCGAGAATCCGATGTCCCGCAGCTCGTACATCATCTGGTAGGTCAGCGTCCCGGACTTCGAGACCAGGCCGATGCGGCCGGCCTTCGTGATGTCGGCGGGGATGATGCCGGCGTTCGACTTTCCGGGGCTGATGATGCCCGGGCAGTTCGGGCCGATGAGCCGCGTCGTGCCGGAGTTCTGCGCGTACTGGAAGAACGCGGCGGTGTCATGGACCGGGACACCCTCGGTGATGATCACCGCGAGCGGGATGGCGGCGTCAACCGCCTCCTCCACCGCGTCCTTGGTGAACCGGGGCGGCACGAACAGGACGCTCACGTTGGCGCCGGTGGCCGCGATCGCGTCGGCGACCGTCGCGAACACCGGGATGCCGTCGACCTCCTCGCCGGCCTTCTTCGCGTTGACGCCGCCGACGACCTGCGCGCCGGAGGCGACCATGCGCCGCGTGTGCTTGGTGCCCTCGGAGCCCGTCATGCCCTGGACGATGATCTTGGAGCTGTCGTCGAGCCAGATCGCCATCGCGTGTCCTCTACTTCCCGGCCGCGAGCTGGGCGACGCGGCGAGCCGCGCCGTCCATCGTCTCGACGAGCTCGATCAGGGGGTGGTTCGCCTCGGTCAGGATTCGCCGGCCCTCGACGGCGTTGTTGCCGTCGATGCGGGCGACGATCGGCTTGGTGAGCTCGACGCCCTTGCTCGAGAGCAGCTCGAGGGCCTGGAGGATGCCGTTCGCGACCGCGTCGCAGGCGGTGATGCCGCCGAAGACGTTCACGAAACAGGCCTTGACCTCAGGGTCGTTCAGGACGATGTCCAGGCCGTTCGCCATGACCTCGGCGCTGGCGCCGCCGCCGATGTCGAGGAAGTTGGCGGGCTTGACGCCGCCGAACTCCTCACCGGCGTAGGCGACGACGTCGAGCGTGCTCATGACGAGGCCGGCGCCGTTGCCGACGATGCCGACCTCACCGTGGAGCTTGACGTAGTTGAGGTCGAACTCCTTGGCCCGCAGCTCGATCGGGTCGGTGTTGTCACGGTCGACGAAGTCGGCGTGCGAGGCGTGGCGGTAGTGCGCGTTGTCGTCGAGGGTGACCTTGCCGTCGAGGGCGAGGACCTTGCCGGCGGGCGAGAGGATCAGCGGGTTGACCTCGACCAGCGTCGCATCCTCGTCGACGAGGACACGCCACAGCTGCTGCAGGATCGAGACGACCTGGTCCTTGGCGGCCTCCGGGAAACCGGCGGCGTCGGCGATCTCCTGGGCCTTCTCCTGCGTGCAGCCCTCGAGCGCGTCGACGCGGATCTTCGCCAGCGCCTCCGGCTTCGTGGCCGCGACCTCCTCGATCTCCATCCCGCCCTCGACGCTGGCCATCGCGAGGAAGGCCCGGTTCGTGCGGTCCAGGAGGAAGGAGACGTAGTACTCCTCGGAGATGTCGCTCGCCTCGGTGACGAGCACGCGGTAGACGGTGTGGCCCTTGATGTCCATCCCGAGGATCGCGGCGGCCTTCTCGGCCGCCTCGTCGGGGGTCTCGGCGAGCTTCACGCCGCCGGCCTTGCCGCGGCCGCCGGTCTTCACCTGGGCCTTGACGACGACCTGCGACCCGATCTTCCGCGCGGCCTCCCGGGCTGCGTCGGCCGTGGTGCAGACCTCGCCCGGGGTGCCCGGGATCCCGTGCGCCTTGAACAGGTGCTTGGCCTGGTACTCGTACAGATCCACGCGGACTCCCTCATGGCGCCGGGCAACACGGTGTGTGGACATCCAACTAGCGGCGCCCGCGCGACACTACCGCGCACCCGTAGGGCCGTCACCACCGATGACGGAGCCGGCCGTGTGATCTTCCCCCCACCCCCGGCTCGGCCGAGCGCACCGGTGCGAGACTGCGGAACGTGAGCACGCGAGGAGTGAGCGCCAGCGAGCCCCGGAGCGGAGGAAGCAACCAACCCGTGCGTGCGCCTTCGATCCTCGCCCTCGGCGGGAGCACCGCTCCCCTGGCCGCTTCCGAGCGTGCGTTGCGGATCGCCGCGCAGGCGTGCGTCGAGGCCGGGGCCGAGGTCGAGCTGCTCACCGGCCGGGACCTGATCATCCCGGTCTACGACACCGAGGCAGCCGTGCCGGAGCCCGCGGCCCGCACCCTGGTGGAAGCGCTCCGCCGGGCGGACGGGATCCTGCTGGCCAGTCCGGGCTACCACGGCGCGGTCAGCGGCCTGGTGAAGAACGCCCTCGACTACGCCGAGGAGCTGCGCCACGACGAGCGGCCGTACCTGGAGATGCGCGCGGTGGGCATCATCTCCGTCGCGCACGGGTGGCAGACGGCGGTGTCCACCCTCGAACAACTACGGACGGTCGTCCATGCACTGCGGGGCTGGCCGACACCCCTGGGGGTCGCGGTGAACGACGCGAAGGGGGTCGTGGGCGCCGACGCGGAGTCGAGCGACCCGGCCCTCGTCCGCCAGCTGCGGATCGTGGCCGCCCAGGTCGTCGACTTCGCGCGCATGGCGGCCGCCGGACCGCCGTCCAGCGATGGGACCGCGGGCTAGGGTGCCGCCATGGTGACCGCGCTGTGCTTCATCACCGCCGAGCCGAACCTCGTCAGCGAGGTCGGCGCCGAGATCGCCCGGATCCCGCAGGTGCGCGTTGTCTACTCGGTGACCGGGGAGCTCGACATCGTCGCGATCGTCGAGGTGCCCGATCTTGAGGCTGTGCCCGCTGTCGTGACGGACCAGATCGGCAAGGTCGACGGAGTCCTGACGACGCAGACCCACATCGCCTTCCGGACGTACCGCCCCGAGGACCTCGGAGCCGGCTTCTCCCTCGGCTACTGACCCCGCGACTAGAGGCCTACAGCTTCTCGACGGGGGCGTAGCGCAGCAGCAGCCGCTTGACCCCGGCCGAGCCGAAGTCGATGGTCGCCTCGGACTTGTCACCGATGCCGGAGGTCGACACGACGGTGCCGAGGCCGAACTTCTGGTGGGTGACCCGCTCGCCCGCCGCGAGCGAGATGACCGGGCCGGTGCCGACGATCCGGTCTCCCAGCCGCAGCGCGGCGCTCGATGAGCTCGGCGCCGACCCGTAGCCGCCGGCCTGAGGACTGCGGCCGACCGGCTCGACCCGCCGCCAGTCGAGCACCTCGGGGGGCAGCTCCTCCCAGAACCGCGACGGGGGGTTGAAGGAGGGCGACCCCCACGCCGACCGCGTCACCGCCCGCGTCAGGTACAGCCGCTCGCGCGCCCGGGTGACGCCGACGTAGGCCAGGCGGCGTTCCTCCTCCAGCTCGCGCGGGTCGCCGAGCGAGCGCATGTGGGGGAAGACGCCATCCTCCAGGCCGGTCAGGAACACGACCGGGAACTCCAGCCCCTTCGCCGTGTGCAAGGTCATCAAGGTGACGACGCCGCCGGACTCGTCGTCGTCGGGGATCTCGTCGGAGTCCGCGACGAGTGAGACCCGTTCGAGGAAGTCCCCGAGGGTCCCGCCCGGGTTGTCGGCACCGAACTCGGCGGCGACGGACTCCAGCTCGGCGAGGTTCTCCACGCGGACCTCGTCCTGCGGGTCGATCGAGGCCGACAGCTCCGCGAGGTAGCCCGACTGCTCGAGCACCGCCTGCAGGACCGTCGCGGGATCCGTGCCGGCCTCCACGAGGGTGCGCAGGTCGGACATCATCGTGGTGAACGCCTGGATGCTGGCCAGGGACCGCGTCGCGATCCCCGGCGCCTCCGCGGCCCGCTCCAGGGCAGCAGCGAAGCTGATGCGCTCCCGCTGGCCGAAGGCGTCGACGACCGCCTCCGCACGGTCACCGATCCCGCGCTTGGGCACGTTGAGGATGCGCCGCAGCGACACCTCGTCGTCCGGGTTGGCCAGCGCCCGCAAGTAGGCGATCGCGTCGCGCACCTCGCGCCGCTCGTAGAAGCGGGTGCCGCCGACGACGCGGTACGGCAGGCCGACGCGGATGAAGACCTCCTCCAGCGACCGCGACTGGGCGTTGGTCCGATAGAAGACGGCGACGTCGCTGGCGCGGGCAGCTCCGTCGTCGGCGAGCTTGTCGATCTCGTTGGCGACGAACGACGCCTCGTCGTGCTCGTCGTCGGCTACGTACGCGACGATCGGCGCACCTGCGCCGGAGTCGGTCCACAGCCGCTTCTCACGTCGGCCGGAGTTGCGGGAGATGACCGCGTTGGCCGCCGTGAGGATCGTCTGGGTGCTGCGGTAGTTCTGCTCGAGCATGATCGTGGTGGCGTCGGGGTAGTCGCGCTCGAACTGGTCGATGTTGCGGATCGTCGCCCCGCGGAAGGCGTAGATCGACTGGTCGGCGTCGCCGACGACGCACAGCTGGCCCGGAGGCAGCCCCTCCGCATCGCTCGCATCGGGGGTCGGGCCGACGAGCTCGCGGACGAGGACGTACTGCGCGTGGTTGGTGTCCTGGTACTCGTCGACGAGGACGTGCCGGAAGCGTCGGCGGTAGTGCTCGGCGACGTCGGGGAAGAGTTGGAGGACCGCGACCGCGCTGCCGATGAGGTCGTCGAAGTCGAACGCGTTGGCCCGGCGCAGCCGGCGCTGGTAGTCCCCGTACGCCGCCGCGAGCTGCTCCTCGATCGGGTTCGCGGTGCGGCGGGAGTACGTCTCGTGGTCGATGAGCTCGTTCTTCAGGTTCGAGATCTGGTTCAGGACCGAGCGCGGTGTCGTCTTGCGGGGGTCGATGTCGAGGTCGCGCAGGACCATGCCCATGAGCCGGATCGAGTCGGCCTGGTCGTAGATCGTGAACGACGTCGCCATGTCGAGCCGGCCGGCCTCGCTGCGCAGGATCCGCACGCAGGCACTGTGGAAGGTCGAGACCCACATGGCACGGGCGCGCGCGCCGACAAGTTCGGAGACCCGTTCCTTCATCTCGCCGGCGGCCTTGTTCGTGAAGGTGATCGCCAGGATCGACCCGGGTGTCGCGTCGCCGGTGGCCAGCAGATGGGCGACCCGGCGGGTCAGCACGCGGGTCTTGCCCGAGCCCGCCCCGGCGACGATCAGCAGGGGGCCGCCGCGATGCTCGACCGCTGCGCGCTGCGAGGGGTTGAGGTCCTCGACGAGGCGGCGGATCGCCATGGCCCGCCGGTCCGCGCGCTCGTCGCCGACGGGGTCGACGTCGAACAGGGCCTCACTCACCCGGCGATCCTAGGTGGGGGCCCGGACGCCACGGTCGCCCGTTGCTAGCGCTTGACCCAGCCGACGACCTTGGCGGTCACCTTGGCGGCGACCGACGGGGCCAGCACGATCTTGCCGTCGGTGCCGATCTCCGTGACGAGCAGCGTCGTGTACTTCTTGCCCGCGACGATCGGTGCCGAGCTCGTCCCCGGTGCCGCTCCGTCGAGACCGTAGGACTTCAGGGTGCCGTTGTCGGCGGCCCGGCCCTTGGTGGTCACCTGGAGGATGACGCCGGTGATCTTCTTGCCCTTCTTGGGCAGGCCGGCGACCCCAGCGAGCGGGCCGACCACCAGCGGGCTCGTGCCGTCGAGCTTCGCCTTGACGACGCGCGCACCGGTCGCGCTGCGGACCTTCACCGCCGAGCCGTTCACCGCGTAGCCGAGCACCTGGACGCGCACCTGCACGGACGCTCGCTTCGGGGCGACGACCTTGACCTGGCCGCCGGTGACGGGCAGCACCATGACGGCGGACCGGGCCGAGCGCTTCGGGAAGGCGAACGTGGCCGTCGGATCCTTGTCGGCTGCTCCGAGGCGGAGCTTGCCCTTCTTGGTCCCCTCGCGGGTGGTCACGAGGGCCAGTGCCGCGGTGGCCTCGCCCGGGACCCCGGCCAGGCCGACGACCCGCTGCTCGCCGGGCTGGAACGCACCCGCGCCGGCGGAGTCGTACCCGACCTCGGCACCGATCGAGATGAACTCGTCGACCGGCGGCGGGGTGAACGTCTCGGACGGCTGCGGGTTCGGCGCGGGCGCCGGGTTCGCCGGGGCCGCCTCGTCCGCCATCGGCGACGACGCCCCAGGGGTCGCATCGGTCGTGTTCGCGGTGTCGCCGGCCGGGAAGTAGCCCGTGACGTCGACCGTGACGTCCGTGGCGCCGAAGGAGTTGGCCAGCGCGATGGTGCCGTCGGAGGCGACGGGCACGACCGCGGTGCCGACCGCGTCCATGTTCATCGGCTCCTTCACGACGACCTGGCTCTTGGACTGGCCAGGAGACCAGATCCGCAGCGTGGTGTTGGCGTTGGCGCCGAGCCCGGCGACCTGGACCTGGACGGCCGCGACTCCGGAGGGCGGGACCCCTCCCTGTCCGGTCACCTTCACGTAGAGCCGATGGTTGTCGCCGTTCCACCGGTCCTGCTCCAGGCGGCAGGCCTGCGGCACCCCGATGCCCTTGCGGGTGCTCAGCACCCGGACCGGGTCGACGGGCACGGCGGATCCGGCGCGTCCGCCGCCGACCTGGGAGCCGCCGGACTTCTGCCGGTCGCAGAAGGGCGAGCTCATCGGCGAGCCGTCCCAGAAGGACGTCCGCCCGCTCGCTCCGTCCCAGGTGAACGAGATGTGGATGTGGTTGCGGTGGCAGGTCGTGTCGGAGCCCGACTTGGGGGTTGCGAAGCAGCCCTTGAGCTCGGTCCAGCCGCGCTTGATGTCGTAGCCGCGCCAGATCCGGTCGTTCCAGCCGATGTACATGACGCCCAGCCGCATCGCGTTGCCGTACGGCACCCCGAACTGGTCCGGTCCCAGCAGCCACGTCAGGAAGGCCTCGGCGTTCGCACGGCCCTGGGCATCGCGGACGTCTGTCATCCAGTCGAGCGCACGGCCCTCCTTGTGCTCGCTCTGACCGCCGACGTCGCAGGCCCGTGGGATCCACACCGTCTGGTTCGCGCCGTACGTGGCCTTGATGAGGTCGGACATGCGCTGGACGCCCGGCTTGGCCACCGGGTCGCACTGGGCCTGGCCCTCGTACACGGGCGCGACGTCGTAGGCGCCCTGGGGCATCCCCTGCGGCTGACCGGGCTGGGCCGCGGCCGGCAGCCCCGTCCCGGGCACCGGCGGCCCGGCCGCCTCGCCGGTCCACGTGTTCGGGGCCCAACCACTGTCGCCGCTGCCCTTTGCTGCGCCCGTCGTCGCCCCAGCAGTGGTGGGGAGGACGACGCCCACAGCGAGCACGAGCACGCCGACGACACTCGCCGTCAGGACGCGGCGCACAGGACGAGCCGAGCGGCGCGTGGAGCGCCACCCGTCGCGGCGGGGAAGCACGGGGTCACTCTGTCACGAAAGTTACGCGTGTTACCAGCGTGACTACTGGGGCAAATGGGATCAAACCGGGCGGCTTGGCGGCAGACGTAGCCGGATCTCTCCCGGTGACCGGTTCGTTCACCGTATCCGCAGTCGTGGCCGACCGCAGGGCACGGCGCGCACCTGCCCCGGCATTACGCTGCCCGGCATGACCGACGGCGGCGACCTCCTGCACAACCTCGACGGCCGCCGCATCGAGCGGGTGCTGGCTGTCTTGGCCCACCCGGACGACGTCGACTTCGGGGCCGCCGGCACCGTCGCCTCGTGGTGCGCCGCCGGCGTCGAGGTGTCGTACTGCCTGGTCACCGACGGCGACGCGGGAGGGTTCGACCCGGCGGTGCCGCGCTCGGAGATCCCCGGGATCCGCCAAGCCGAGCAGCGCGCGGCCGGCGCGGCGGTCGGGGTCAGCGCGATCTCGTTCCTGGGCTACCGCGACGGCGAGCTCCAGGTCAGCCACGACCTGCGCCGCGACATCAGCCGGGTCATCCGCCAGGTGCGGCCCGACCGCCTGCTCATCCAGTCCCCCGACCGGAACTGGGCCCGCATCCCGGCTTCGCACCCCGACCACCTCGCCGCCGGCGAGGCGGCGATGTGCGCGGTCTACCCGGACGCCCGCAACCCGTTCGCGCACACCAGCCTGCTGCTCGACGAAGGGCTGGAGGCATGGGCCGTGCCCGAGGTCTGGGTGATGGCGAGCCCGCATCCGGACCGCTTCGTCGACGTGACGGAGCAGTTCGAGGTCAAGCTCTCCGCCCTGCGGGCCCACGCGAGCCAGACCGCGCACCTTGATGACCTCGCCGAGCGCATCACCGGGTGGATGACGATGACCGCGAGTGCCGGGGGGCTGCCCGAGGGCCGCCTCGCCGAGGCGTTCCAGGTCGTCAGCATCCCCTAGCCACCCCGTCGCCCCCGCCCGCCCCGAAGGTCCCCGCCGCCCCGAACGTCCCGGAAAGCGGGACGTGCAGCACGACGCGCGCGGGATCGCCGGCGTGTCGTGCTGCACGTCCCAGGTGGTGGCCCTGCCGTCCGGTCAGACGACGGCCAGCGTCACCTCGATGTTGCCGCGCGTCGCGTTCGAGTACGGGCACACCTGGTGGGCCGCCTCGACCAGCGCCTGGGCGGTTGCGGGGTCGACGTTCGGGACGTGCAGGTCGAGCTCGACGGCCAGGCCGTACCCACCGGAGGCTAGCGATCCGATGGAGACGCGCGCGGTGATGGTCGAGTCGCTGACGTCGGCCTGCTGCGCCTTGGCGACAACCTTCAGGGCCGAGTGGAAGCAGGCCGCGTAGCCGGCGGCGAACAGCTGCTCAGGGTTGGTGGCACCGCCCGGTCCGCCCATGGCGACGGGGACCCGCACGTCGACGTCGAGCACGCCGTCGTCGGTGGCGGTGTGGCCATTGCGGCCGTCGCCGCTGGCGGTCGCGACAGCCGTGTAGAACGGGGTGATTGCAGCGGGCGCGGGGGCCTCGGTCATTGTGTTGTCCATGATTCGATTGTGCACAATGGACTTGTGCACGTCAAGTCGGTTACTCTTCCAGCCATGGCCGATACCGGGTCCCCGCTCGCGCTGGACAACCAGCTGTGCTTCGCCCTTTACTCCGCCAGCCGCGCCGTGACACGGGCCTACGGGCCGCTGCTGGCCGACCTGGGCCTGACCTACCCGCAGTACGTGACGATGCTCGCCCTATGGGAGCGCACCGACCCCATGAGCGTCGGCGATCTCGGTACCCGCCTGCACCTGGACTCCGGCACGCTGACCCCTCTGCTCAAGCGGCTCGAGCAGGCCGGACTCGTCACGCGTGAGCGCGACGGACGCGACGAGCGCCGCGTCCTGGTGAGCCTCACCGCCGCCGGCCGCCAGCTGCGGGGCAAGGCCGAGAACGTGCCCCGGCAGCTGTTCGCCGAGTCCGACCTCGACCCGGCCGAGCTCGTCGCGCTGCGCGACCGGCTGGCCGAACTGGTCGACGCGATGGAGCCGGCGGCCCGCTGATCGAGCGGTCTACCAGAAGACCGCGATGACGACGTTGGCGAGCGCAAGCAGGCCGACGGCCAGCCAGAGGCCGACCTGCGGGGCGGGCCGCCGCCGGCCGACGAAGGCCAGCACGGCGATCACGATCGCGATCAGGAGCTTCGTCCCGAACTTCGCGTTGTCGGCCGCGTCCTTCGCGGCATCGCCGAGCGCGCCGCCGGAGACCATCCCGACCATGATCACGCCGGTGAGGATCTGGGTGAGCGCGCCGTCCCACATCCACCGGGTCACGGTCTTGTCGGGATCCTTCGCCTGCACCAGGAACGAGCCCAGGATCAGCGACAGCCCGACGAAGTGCAGGACCAGGACGATGTCGAACACGAACTCCATCGATCACTCCCGTCTAGGGACGTCGGTATGCCGACGTCGTGTCGGATAACCATGCCACCTGCACCCTCGCCCGGTCCGACCGGCCCGCCCCAAGGGGCGTCGTCGCCCCGGCGGGCAGGATGTCCCCATGCCCGATGACCGCCTCGCCGTCCTGATCGATGCCGACAACACCTCGCCCAAGCACGCCGCGGCGATCCTGGGCGAGCTCGCGCGCTTCGGCCGGGCGACCGTCAAGCGCGCCTACGGGGACTGGACGACGTCGCAGCTGGGCGGCTGGAAGACGGCGCTTAACCAGCATGCGATCGCACCGGTCCAGCAGTTCGCGTACACGACGGGCAAGAACGCGACCGACTCGACGTTGATCATCGATGCGATGGACCTGTTGTACTCCGGCAGCGTCGACGCGTTCGCCCTCGTCTCGAGCGACAGCGACTTCACCCGGCTGGCGACGCGCCTGCGGGAGTCCGGCAAGTCCGTCTACGGCCTGGGCCTGCGCAAGACGCCGGCCTCGCTCGTCGCGGCCGTCGACCGCTTCGTGTTCCTCGACCTCCTGGACAAGCCACGCGAGACGACCGACGAGCCCAACGGCGAGTCCGCCGACGAGCCGAACGACTCGCCGCCGGATCTCAAGGAACTGCTGACCGGAGCAGTCGAGCGCGCCGCGGGCGACGACGGCTGGGCACGTCTGGGGACGGTCGGCAGCCAGCTCCGGGCCGCCTACGCAGCCTTCGACCCGAGGCTCTACGACGCCAAGCAGCTCATCACATTGGTGCGGGCGCAGGATTACCTCACGGTCGAGACGAACGGCTCGGTCACGCGGGTGTCGGTGACGGACGTCGCGCCGGCAGCTCGCAAGCGGACGACCAGGAAGCGGACGCCGGCCAAGCGGTCCGCGACGACCACGGGCTAGGAACGCCGGGCGTCTACTCCCACTCGATGGTGCCGGGCGGCTTGCTGGTCACGTCGAGCGTCACGCGGTTGACCTCGCGGACCTCGTTGGTGATGCGGGTCGAGATGCGCGCGATGAGGTCGTAGGGAAGGCGCGACCAGTCGGCCGTCATCGCGTCCTCGCTCGACACCGGCCGCAGGACGACGGGATGCCCGTACGTCCGCCCGTCGCCCTGGACGCCGACCGAACGGACGTCCGCGAGCAGCACGACGGGGAACTGCCAGACGTCACGGTCCAGGCCCGCGGCGGTGAGCTCCTCGCGGGCGATCGCGTCGGCGGCCCGCAGGATCGTCAGGCGCTCCTCGTCGACCGCGCCGACGATTCGGATGGCCAGCCCTGGCCCGGGGAACGGGTGGCGCCAGACGATCTCCGGCGGCAGCCCGAGGTCCAGCCCGACATGCCGGACCTCGTCCTTGAACAACGTCCGCAGGGGCTCGACGAGGGTGAACTGCAGGTCCTCGGGCAGCCCACCGACGTTATGGTGGCTCTTGATGTTCGCCGTGCCGGTGCCCCCACCGGATTCGACAACGTCCGGGTACAGCGTGCCCTGGACGAGGAACTGGATCGTCTCGCCGGAGGCCCCGGCCTCAGCGATGAGGTCGCGCTCGGCGGCCTCGAAGACGCGGATGAACTCGCGGCCGATGATCTTGCGCTTCGACTCGGGGTCGCTGACGCCAGCGAGGGCGTCCAGGAACCGCTTGCGCGCGTCGACGACGACGAGGCGCACGCCAGTGGCTGCGACGAAGTCGCGCTCGACCTGCTCGGCCTCGCCCTGCCGCAGCAGCCCATGGTCGACGAACACGCACGTCAGCTGCTCGCCGACGGCGCGTTGGACGAGGGCCGCAGCCACCGCCGAGTCGACGCCACCCGACAGCGCGCACAGGACGCGGCCGTCACCGACCTGCGCGCGGATCGCCGCAACCTGGTCGTCGATGACGTTCTCCGTGGTCCACGACGGCTCGCAGCCCGCGACCTCGAACAAGAACCGCTCGAGCACCTGCTGGCCGTGCTCGCTGTGCATGACCTCGGGGTGGAACTGGACCCCGCACAGGCGACGGTCCATGTCCTCGAACGCGGCGACCGGCGCACCGCCGGAGGATGCAGTGACGGCGAAGCCCGCCGGCGCCTCATGCACGGCGTCGCCGTGCGACATCCACACGTTCTGGCTCTCCGGCAGCCCGGCGAACAGCGTGCCCGGGCTCACGACCTGCAGCGACGTGCCGCCGAACTCGCTGATCCCGGTGCGCGCGACGGTGCCGCCGAGTGCCTGCGCCATCGCCTGGAAGCCGTAGCAGATCCCGAACACTGGGATGCCGGTCTCGAACAGCTGCGCGTCGAGCGAGGGCGCGCCCGGCTCGTAGACGCTCGAGGGGCCGCCGCTGAGGATGACGGCGGCCGGACGGCGTGCGGCGATCTCGGCGACCGGCATCGTGTGCGGCACGATCTCGGAGTACACATGCGCCTCGCGGACGCGACGCGCGATGAGTTGCGCGTACTGGGCTCCGAAGTCGACGACAAGGACGGGTCCGGCGGCCGAAGTCACGTCGGCGAGCCTACTCAGAACCGGGGACGTGCCCGTCAGGCGAACGGCCCTGACGCCCGGGGACGACCACCACCTGGGAATCGGCCGGCAGCTCGGGACCTCCCGGCGTCTCGAATGCGATCGGCAGCCCTTGGGCATGGCTCCAGTCGAGGCTGTCGCTGACCTGGACGTGCACGTGCGGCTGAGTGCTGTTCCCCGAGTTCCCGCACTGTCCGATCGGCTCGCCGGCACGGACACGTTCGCCGGGCCGAACCAGGAGGGAGCCCCGGCGCAGGTGGGCGACGAGCACGAACGGCCCGTCTGCATCGATGGCGATAGCGACATGGTTGCCGGCGATTGCGCCGTCGCCAGCCCGGAGCCGGCGCGCCTGGCCCAGCATGTAGGGCAGGAGCGCGAGCTGAGACCTGCGAGCCGCATGGTCCTGCTCGCCGTCGTGGGCGACGACGACGGTGCCGTCGTGCGGCGCCAGCACTGCCGCGCCGAAGCCGACGAAGGACTCCGGCGGCTCTGTTGCCACGAGCGCGCGCCAGTGCCACCGCGCCGACCGCCCGCGGTCATCGACGGGGACGAGGTCGATGGCGTAGGTGGTCCCCATCAGGTCCGTGCCGTGGCTCGGCACCCGAGTCGCCGGGCTGTTGACCGCACACAAGCGCCCCAGCATCGGGTATCGCAGGAGGACAGGCGCACGGCCCGCCGCACGTTCGTCCATGTCGAACACGCTATCCCGGCGTGGGCGCCGTCCGACGATGTCAGCCGGAGAAGGCGCCGAGCAGGACGAGGACCGCGGCGAGCGCGAGGTCCAGCAGCACGCCGATGACGATCGTCGCGACCAGCCACCGACGCGCGCGGCGGGAGTACCGGTCGGCGAGCCCGATCTCGTCGGCGTCGACGGCCTGGGCGGTGCGGTAGCCGAGGTACAGCGCGACGAGCCCAAGGGGAAGGAAGCACAGGACGGTCGCGGCCAGGCTCCACCCGAGGTAGGTGCGCGGCGCGTGCGACGACGAGGACACCCGTCGAACCCTAATCGGCTCGGCGCCCGCCGCCCCGCGGGCTGACGACCGGGAGGCGTAGGGCGCCTGGTGCGGCCTCGGGCACGACGGGCCGCACCGGCGAGGTGGGCACGGTCCGGACGTAGGGCGAGCCCAGCGGTGGCCGGGGATCGCGCTCGCCACGGTTGGGCCACAGGGCCATCGCCCGCTCCGCCTGGGCGGTGATCGTCAGCGAGGGGTTGACGCCCAGGTTCGCCGTGATCGCCGACCCATCGACGATGTGCAGCCCGGGGTACCCGTACACGCGGTGGAAGCCGTCGACGACGCCGCTGGCGTCGTTCTCGCCGATCGGGCAGCCGCCGACGAAGTGCGCGGTCATCGCCAGCCCAACGTTCTCGGCGACGCTCCCGGCCGGCATCCCGCCGATCCGGCGGGCGAGCCGACGCACGACGTCGTGGGCGACGGGGAGCGACGACGGGGCGGGCCGGTCGTCCTGTCGGGAGGTCAGCCGCCAGCCGCCCCACCACGTCCGGCGGCCCGAAAGCGTCAGCGAGTTGTCGACCGTCTGCATCACCAGCGCGATGATCGACCGCTCGCTCCAGTGCCGGACGTCCAGCATCCGCAGCGCCGCTGCCGGGTCCCTCGCGACCTCGGCGACGAACGTCCGCCACGGCGCCCGGCCGGCCCGGGGGTCGACGAGGACGGACTGGAGCAGCCCCATCGCGTTGCTTCCGCGGCCGTACCGGACGGGTTCGACGTGCGTGTCGGGCTCGGGGTAGAAGCTCGACGTGATGGCGACACCCGCCGTGAAGTCGGTGTTGGCCACGGTCGTCGTCCCCGCGCCGAGCAACGACTCCGAGTTGGTCCGGGTGAGCCGTCCCAGGGCCGGCGACAGCCGTGGGAGGCGGCCGGTGTCGCGCATCCGGTGCAGCAGCCGCTGCGTGCCGTACGTGCCGGCGGCGAGCACGACGTGCTCGGCCGTCCACGTCCGTTTGGCACGGCGACCGACCGCGCCGGTCCGCACCGCCTCGACGACGTAGCCGCCCCCTGGGCGCTCGGAGATCGCGGTGACGGTCGTGAGCGGATGGACCCGCGCCCCCGCAGCCTCGGCCAGGGCAAGGTAGTTCTTCGGCAGTGTGTTCTTCGCCCCGTGCCGGCAGCCGGTCATGCACTCCCCGCACTCGGTGCAGCCCGTCCGGCGCGGCCCCACACCCCCGAAGAACGGGTCCGGGGCGCTCACGCCCGGGCCGTCTCCGAAGTACACGCCGACCGGGGTCAGCCGGAACGTGCCGGCCACGCCCAGCTCCTCCGCGACCGCCCGCATCGCCTCGTCGCTGGGCGTCATCGTGGGGTTCTGCACGACGCCGAGCATTCGCGCGGCCTGGTCGTAGTACGGGGCGAGCTCGTCCGCCCAGTCGGTGATCGCCGACCACTGCGGGTCGGCGAAGAACCGCTCGCCGGGCACGTAGAGCGTGTTCGCGTACACCAGCGACCCGCCGCCCACACCGGCGCCGGCCAGGATCACGACATCGCGCAGCACGTGGATGCGCTGGATGCCGGTGAGCCCGAGCCGCGGCGCCCACAGGAAGTCGCGCAGCCGCCAGGACGTCGTCGGCAGCTCGTGGTCGGCGAAACGTCGGCCGGCCTCGAGCACGTCGACGCGATAGCCCTTCTCGGCCAGCCGAAGTGCGCTGACCGCGCCGCCGAACCCGGAACCGATGACGAGGACGTCGACATCGACGCCGGGCGATGGGCCTGAGACGCTTCGAGCGTCATCGCGCCGGCTGCCGGACCTGGGCGGCAACGAGGGCACGAATCGACCCTAGCCCCGCATCCGGACGGTCGCCCTCCGTGCGCAGGCGGCGCAGCGAGACCTTCTCGACGCCCGGGTGGTTCTCCGGCACGATGAGCGCCGTGGGGGCGCCACGGGTACCGCACCGCGAGTCGCGGACCGTGGGAGGTGGCTCATGGCACGGGCTCTTGCCGCGGTAGCCCGAGCCTGCGCGCGGTGGCGCTGGGTCGTCATCGGCGTGTGGCTGCTGCTGGCCGTCGGGCACGTCGTGGCGCTGTCGACCCTCGGCTCGACCGCCCGCAACAACCTGTCACTCCCTGGCACCGACAGCCAGGCGGCCATCGACCTGCTGGCCGAGCAGTTCCCGCCCCAACAGAACGGCGCGAGCCCGATCGTCTTCCACGCCGGGTCCGGTGCGATCACCGATCCGGCGAATGCGGCTGCCGTCCAGCGGTCGGTCGCCGCGATCCTCGCGGTCCCGCACGTCGTGAGCGCACCCGATCCCACGGCGAACCCGCAGGCCGGCCTGATCAGCGTCGACGGGACGACCGCCTTCACGTCAGTTCTGCTCGATGTCGGGAGCGGCGACCTGACGGAGGAGACCGCCCAGGCCGTCGTCGCCGCGGCGGAGCCCGCACGCGCGGCCGGCCTGCAGGTCGAGGCGGGCGGTGCGGTCGGCAGCGTGCTGTCCGACACCGACGACGAGACCAGCGAGGTCATCGGCATCCTCGCGGCGATGGTGATCCTGAGCCTGACCTTCGGCTCGATCGTCGCGATGGGGATGCCGATCCTCATGGCCATGGTTGGCCTGCTGGTGAGCCTTGGGCTGGTCGACCTGGCGGGGCGGTTCCTGTCCATCCCCACGACCGGACCGAAGCTCGCGACCATGATCGGCCTGGGTGTCGGGATCGACTACGCGCTCTTCCTGGTCACCCGCCACCTGGACAACCGACGCACCGGGATGGCGACGCGCGACTCGATCGTCAACGCCGTTTCGACAGCGGGGTCGGCGGTCGTCTTCGCCGGCGGGACCGTGATGATCGCGCTGCTCTCGCTCGGCGTCGCCGGCATCCCGCTCGTCAGCGCGCTGGGACTGGCGACGGCGCTGGCCGTCCTCGGCGCCGTGCTCGCCGCGATCACGCTCATGCCCGCGATGCTCGCCGTGGCGGGCGAGCACGTCGACGCGCTCCGCCTCCCCCGCTGGCTCCACCGGCCGCCGCGGACCGACGGCCGCGGCCTGACCGACCGGTGGGCCGGCTTCGCCACGCGCCGCCCCTGGCGGTCCGTGGCCATCGCGCTGCTCATCCTCGTCCCGCTGGCGATCCCGCTGTTCTCCCTGCGACTGGGCCAGGAGGACATCGGCGTCACGTCGACGACGACGACCGAGCGGCGGGCGTTCGACCTGCTCTCGGAGGAGTTCGGCCCCGGCTACAACGGGCCGCTCCTCGTCGCGGTGTCGCTCGACCCGGTTGCGACGGCCAGCCCGCTCGTCGCGGCGCAGTACGACCAGGCCAACGCACTCAAGGACTCCCTGACGTCCCAGCAGCAGTCCCTCGAGCAGCAGGCCGACGACCTGACCGCGCAGAAGGACGCGTTGGAGCAGCAGCAGGCGGCGCTCGAGTCGCAGGCCGCGGACCTGACCACGCAGCAGGCGCAGCTGGAGAAGCAGGCCACGTCGTTGACGGCCCAGCAGCAGGCGCTGGAGCGCGAGGCCGCCGGGCTCGCTGCGCAGAAGGCAGGGCTGGAACGCCAGGAACGATCGCTCACCCGTGAGCGCGCGGCGCTGCAGCGCAAGAAAGCCGTCCTCGTCGCCGACGCGCGCGCGCGGGCGCGCGAGCTGGTCGATCTCCGACGCGTCGTCACGCGCCTGGACGGCGAGATCAGCGCGCTCGACGCGGCGATCGGGACCGCATCCGACCCGGCCGATACTGCCCGTCTGGTCGCCGAGCGCGCCGTCGCCATGGCCGCCCGGAGTGCCGCCCGCGAGGACATCCGTTCGGTGCGGGCCGACCTGCGTGACCTCCGGTCCTCCGCCACGTCGCTCGCCCGGCAGGCCGAGTCCGTGGGGCGGCAGTCACGCGCGCTCGCACGACGAGCGGACGAGCTCAGCCGGGAGGCCGCCGGCCTGCGTGGCCAGGCCGTGTCCCTCCAGCGGCAGGCGTCATCCCTGCAGAAGCAGGCCGACACGCTCCAGGCCCAGGGCGACGACCTGACCGCCGAGGGCGAGACCCTGCAGTCGCAGGCGGACGCGCTGCAGACGCAGGCCGACGCGCTCACCGTCCAGCAGGCTGAGCTCGAAGCGCAGGCGGGCCAGGCGACCCAGCTCCAGCTGCAGCTGACGACGATCCTGACCAAGGCCGGTGGGGACCTTCGGGGAACCGACCCGCGGCTCGTGGCGCTGCAGGACGCGCTCGCCGTCCCGTCAGGCGTGCGACTGGTCGCGCCGCCGTCGATCAGCACTTCGGGCAGCGCGGCGACCTTCACGGTGATCCCGGAGACGCGACCGGCGGACGAGAGCACGGCCGACCTCGTCGTCCAGGTCCGAGATGGGATCACGGCACCGGCAGCGCAGGCCGGCCTGACCGTCTATGTCGGCGGGAGCACCGCGGCCAACGTCGACCTCGCGAACCTCATCACCGGCAAGCTGCCCCTGGTCATCCTTACGGTGCTGGTGCTCAGCTTCCTGCTGCTCATGGTCGCGTTCCGGTCGCTGCTCGTCCCGCTCCAGGCGACCATCAACAACCTCCTGTGCGTCGCGGCGTCGTTCGGTGTGCTCGTCGCCGTCTTCCAGTGGGGCTGGGGCCTGGACCTCGTCGGCCTGGACGACGCGTACGGGACCGTCCCCATCGCGAGCTATGTACCGCTCATGATGTTCGCCGCGCTCTTCGGGCTGTCCACCGACTACGAGGTCTTCTTCGTGTCGTCCGTGCAGCGCGCCGCGGCTCAGGGAGCACCTGCGCGCGAGGCCGTGCGACGCGGGCTCGCGAGCAGCGCACGGGTGATCGTGTCCGCGGCACTGATCATGATCTGCGTCTTCGGCAGCTTCATCCTGGAGGACGACCCGGTGATCAAGCAGTTCGGCGTCGGGCTCTCGGTCGCGGTCCTGCTCGCCGGGTCGATGGTGCTGCTCCTCGCACCGGCCCTGTTGTCCCTGTTCGGCACTCGGGTGTTCTGGGTGCCGCGCCCCCTCGACAGGGTGTTGCCGCACCTCGACCTCGAGGGAGACCCCACGACGACCGGCGCCGTGGCGCCCACGTCGGCGCAGGCGGCGCCGTGAGGCGCGGCGCGGTGGTCGTCGTCGCGGCGGTCCTGCTTGCGGGGTGCTCGGCCGGCGCGCAGACCGCTCCGACCGGTCCACCCCGGGCCCCCACGCCGTCCACCCTGAGCCCGACCGCGACGGCATCTCCGTCGGCATCGGCGATCGCGATCGACCCGTGCGCGCTGGCGACCGCGGAGGACGTCGTCGTCGCGGCGGGAGGGCACATCACGGCGCAGCAGCACGACCAGCGAGACCCGGCCGTACCGGGTTGCATCTGGTGGCTGGCCGACTCGCGGATCGGCGACGGCGACCTGCTCGTCGTCGTGACGGATGTCGATGCCGATGCGGCCGACCTCGCCGCGGTGCGCGCCGCCTCGCCACAGCCGCAGGACGTCGCGGACCTGGCCGAGGGAGCCTTCTTCGACGGCTCGATCGGGCAGCTGGTCCTGCTCCAGCACGGCACGATCGTCACGCTTGCCGCCGCCGGGTTCGTCCAGGACGCCGCCGACCCGACCGCGGCGTCGATCCGCGAGGTGCTCGTGGCGCTCGCCGCGCCGGTCGCGTCGTCGCTGTCACCGAGCTGACCCGGACGGCTACTTCAGACCCAGCCTCTTCATCACGGCGAGCGACATCGTCAGGGCGCCGAGCCACTGCTCGTCGGAGAGCCCGCGCGGAGTGCCGAGACCGAGCGCCCGCTGCGTCGCGATCGTCTGGGACTGCGTGTACTTCAGCAGCCCCTCGTCGCCGTGCCGACGGCCCAGCCCCGACGCGCCCATGCCGCCCATCGGGGCTCGCGTGCTCCCCCACGTCGCGCCGTAGGCCTCGTTGACGTTGACCGTCCCCGAACGCAGCCGGCGCGCCACGGCCTGGCCTGCCGCACGGTCCCGGGTCACGACGGCGGCGTTCAGGCCGAACTCGCTGTCGTTTGCGCGACGGATCGCCTCCTCGTCGGAATGCACCCGGTAGAGCGAGACGACCGGGCCGAACGTCTCGCCGCGGCAGAGTGCCATGTCCTCGGTCACGCCCTCGATCACCGTCGGCTCGAAGAACGACGGACCGAGGTCGGGGCGCGCATGGCCGCCGGCGAGCACGACCGCGCCGCGAGCGACCGCGTCGTCGACGTGCGCGCGCACGCGGCCGCACTGGTCGGCGGAGATGAGGCATCCGATGCGGCCGTCCCAGCCGATCCCGGTCGCGTAGCTGAGCGATCGCGTCCGCTCGACCAGGGCACGGGCGAACGCCTCGTACACCGCGTCGTGGACGTAGATCCGCTCCATCGAGACGCACAGCTGGCCGGCGTTGGTGAAGCTCCCGCGTGCGGCGATCTCCGCGGCGCGGCGCACGTCGGCGTCGGCCCGCACGATCATGGCGTTCTTGCCGCCGAGCTCGAGCGAGCAGCCGATGAGTCGCTCGCCGCAACGGGCCGCGACCGTCCGTCCGACCTGCGTCGACCCGGTGAACATGACGTAGTCGACGCGGTCGACGACGAGCGGCCCGACGACGGCCCCGTCCCCCGGCACGATGCGCACGACGTCCCGCGGGACCCCGGCCTCGTGCATGAGCTCGATCTGCCACAGCGCCGTCAGCGTCGTGCGATGGTCGGGCTTGACGAGCACCGCATTCCCGGCGACGAGGGCCGGCAACGTGTCGCCGCTGACGAGGGCGAGCGGGTAGTTCCAGGGCGACAGGACGCCGACCACTCCGCGTGGGACATGTCGCTCGACCACGCCCGTCAGCACGGGCAGCACGCCGCGGTGCCGTCGCGGCCGCAGCAGGCGCTCGGCGTCCCGGGCGTAGTGCCGGGACACCAGAAGCAGGTCGAGCATCTCTTCCATCGCGTCACGGCGGGACTTGCCGACCTCGGCCTGGACGATGTCGAGGCCCTCGTCCCGCTTCGCGAGGACGAGGTCGTGGAACCGCAGCAGGATCCGCGCACGTTCGGCGACGGGCAGGTCGGCCCAGCTCTCCTGTCCGGCGCGCAGGGCGCCGACCGCGTCGTCGACGTCGGCGGCCGAGGCCTGGGGCAGCGCGCCCATCGCGACGCCGGTGAACGGCGACACGATCTCCGACTCGGCCGCGGGAGAATCGACCTCGAGCGTGGACAGCAGCCGGTGCACGACGGCGGCGTCCAGGGTGCGCCCGCCGGCGCCGACGGGCACGACGAGCGCGGCGCTCACGACGTCACGACCATCTCGACGCGCTGGAACTCCTTGACGTCGCTGTAGCCGGTCGTCGCCATCGCCTTGCGCAGCGCGCCGACGATGTTCATCGTGCCGTCGGCGTTGCGCGACGGCCCGTTGACGACCTCCGCGAGCGTGCCGACCTGGCTGAGGATGTTCCGCTCACCGCGCGGCAGGTGCGGATGCCACGCCTCCGCTCCCCAGTGGGCGCCTTGACCCGGGGCGTCCGTCGCGCGGGCGAACATCGAGCCGACCATCGCGGCATCGGCACCGGAGGCGAAGGCCTTCACGATGTCGCCGCTGCGGCCCATCGACCCGTCCGCGATGACGTGGACGTACCGGCCACCGGACTCGTCGAGGTAGTCGCGCCGGGCAGCGGCGACGTCGGCCACGGCGCTGGCCATCGGCACCCGCACACCGATGACATCGGCGGTCGTGTGCGACGCGCCGCCGCCGAAGCCGACGAGCACGCCTGCGGCACCGGTGCGCATCAGGTGCAGCGCGGCCTGGTGCGTCGCGCAGCCGCCGACGATCACCGGGGCGTCGAGCTCGTGGATGAACTGCTTGAGGTTCAGCGGCTCCTCGGTCGCCGAGACGTGCTCGGCCGACACGGTCGTGCCGCGGATCACGATGATGTCGGCCCCGGAGCTCGAGGCCAGCGGAGCGAGCCGGGCCGCCCCCTGGGGCGAGGTGGCCACGGCGACCGTGACGCCGGCCGCCTTGAGGTCGGAGATGCGGGCCGTGACGAGATCGGCGTCGACCGGCCGCGCCGCGTAGAGCTCCTGCATGCGCGCGGTCACGCCGTCGGTATCCAGGCGCGCGATCTCCGCCAGGACCGGTGCCGGGTCCTCGTAGCGCCCCCACAGCCCTTCGAGGTTCAAGACAGCGAGGACGCCGAGACCGGCGAGGGTGACGGCCGTCTGCGGGGAGACGATCGAGTCCATCGGCGCGGCCAGGATCGGGGTGTCGAAGCGGTACGCGTCGATCGTCCACGCCGTCGAGACGGCCTGCGGGTCACGCGTGCGCCGGCTCGGCGCGATCGCAACCTCGTCGAAGGAGTAGCCGCGGCGGGCACGCTTCGCGCCGCCGATCACGATGTCGGTCACGGTCGGTCCTACCGTCCTGCGTAGTTCGGGGCTTCGATCGTCATCTGCACGTCGTGCGGGTGGCTCTCGCGCAGTCCTGCCGCCGTGATGCGCACGAACGAGCCCTTGGCGTGCAGCTCGTCCATCGTCTGCGCACCGGAGTAGCCCATCGCCGCGCGCAGCCCACCGACGAGCTGGTGCGCCACTGCCGCGAGCGGACCGCGGTAGGCGACCATGCCCTCGATGCCCTCGGGCACGAGCTTGTCGTCCGACAGGACGTCGTCCTGGAAGTAGCGGTCCTTGCTGTACGAGCGGGCCTGTCCGCGGGACTGCATCGCGCCGAGCGAGCCCATGCCGCGGTAGGACTTGAACTGCTTGCCGTTGACGAAGACCATCTCGCCGGGTGCCTCCTCGGTGCCGGCGAGCAGCGACCCCAGCATCACGGTGTCAGCCCCGGCGACGAGCGCCTTGGCGATGTCGCCGGAGTACTGGACGCCGCCGTCGCCGATGACCGGGACGCCGGCCGACCGGCAGACGAGGGCGGCCTCGTGGATCGCGGAGATCTGCGGCACTCCGACGCCGGCGACGACGCGGGTGGTGCAGATCGAGCCCGGTCCGACACCGACCTTGACGCCGTCGGCGCCCGCGTCGACGAGCGCCTGCGCGCCGGCCCGGGTCGCGATGTTGCCTCCGACGATGTCGATCGCGGTCTGCTTCTTCAGCAGCGCGACCATCTCCAGGACCGCGCGGGAGTGCCCGTGCGCCGTGTCCACGATGAGGAAGTCGACGCCGGCATCAACCAGGGCCCGGGCCCGCTTCTCGGCGTCGTCGCCGACCCCGACCGCCGCGCCGACGACGAGCCGGCCGGAGGAGTCCTTGGTGGCGTGGGGGTACTTGTCGGCCTTGACGAAGTCCTTGACGGTGAAGAGGCCCTGCAGACGGCCGTCGGCGTCGACGAGCGGGAGCTTCTCGACCTTGTGCCGGGCCAGCAGCGCGAGCGCGTCCTCCGGTGCGACGCCCACCGGTGCGGTCACCAGCGGCATCGGCGTCATGACCTCGCGCACCGGCCTGCTCATGTCGTCCTCGAACCGCATGTCGCGGTTCGTCACGATGCCCAGCAGCAGCCCTGCGTCGTCGACGACCGGGACGCCGGAGATCCGGTAGCGCCCGCACAGCAGGTCGACCTCACCGAGGCTGTCACCGGGGGCGCAGATGATCGGGTTGTTGACCATGCCGGCCTCGGACCGCTTGACCATGTCGACCTGGGCTGCCTGCTCCTCGATCGGCAGGTTGCGGTGCAGCACGCCGACGCCGCCTTGACGGGCCATCGCGATCGCCATCCGCGCCTCGGTCACCGTGTCCATCGCGCTGGAGACCAGGGGCATACGTACCCGGATCGACCGGGTGACCTGCGCGGATGTGTCGACCTCGCTCGGCACGACGTCGGACTCCGCCGGCACCAGCAGGACGTCGTCGAACGTCAGGCCGAGGTAGCCGAACGTCTCCGGGACGCCGTCGTAGGCCAGGGCATCGGACAGCGGGCGGGACTCCATGGGCTCTCCGGACGTCGAGCGGGCGGTGGTGCCAAGGCTACCCGGCACCGAGTGCGCCGTCGCCGCCGCCGGGAGGGCGGGCAGGACCGGCAGCGGACCCGCGACGCGAAGGCGTCACCGGATGTTCACCGGCGCGGTGGGGTGCAGTCGCGCACCGCTCAGGGTGGTGCCGTGGACTGGCCTCCCCTGAGGCAAGGAGCCGATGCATGGCCGACGTGTCACGACTGCCCGGGCCGGTCGCCGACCGGTGGGACTGGCAGCTGGACGGCGCCTGCCGCCGTGAGGACCCGTCCATCTTCTTCCACCCCGAAGGTGAGCGCGGCTCCGAACGTGCCCGCCGGCAGTCGGCCGCCCGCGCGGTCTGCGAGAGCTGCCCGGTCCGCGTGCCGTGCGTGACGCACGCGCTCGCCGTCCGCGAGCCGTACGGCATGTGGGGCGGGCTCTCGGAGGAGGACCGCGAGGCCGTCTACCGCAACGCCCGCCTCGCCCGCGTCTCCTAGCGCCTCCCCCCCTCACCCCGTTCACCCCGTCCCGCATGTCCCGCTTTGTGGGACGTGCAGCACGACACGCCCGGAGACGTCGGCGTGTCGTGCTGCACGTCCCGCTCGCTGGAGGCGGGCTCCCGGACACAGACGCGCGAAGGCCCCCGTCCGCGGGTGCGGACGGGGGCCTTCGACGGAGTGACTAGTGCGAGTGGCCGTGGTGGGAGTGACCGCCGTGGCTGTGTCCAGCCTCTGGCTCCTCCTCCTTCTTCTCCACGACGAGCGCCTCGGTCGTCAGCAGCATCGCTGCGATCGACGCGGCGTTCTCCAGGGCCGAGCGGGTGACCTTGACCGGGTCGATGACACCGGCCGCGATCAGGTCGACGTACTCGCCCGTGGCCGCGTTGAGGCCCTGGCCGGACGGCAGCTCGCCGACCTTGGAGACCACGACGTAGCCCTGCTCACCGGCGTTCTCGGCGATCCAGCGCAGCGGCTCGACCATCGACCGACGCACGATCCCGACACCGGTGGCCTGGTCGCCCGAGAGGCCAAGGTCGCCGACGAGCGACGTCGCCGCCTGGACGAGCGCGGTGCCGCCGCCGGAGACGATGCCCTCCTCGATCGCGGCGCGCGTCGCGGAGACGGCGTCCTCGATCCTGTGCTTCTTCTCCTTGAGCTCGACCTCGGTGTGGCCGCCGACCTTGATGACGACGACGCCACCGGCGATCTTCGCCAGCCGCTCCTGCAGCTTCTCGCGGTCCCAGTCCGAGTCGGTCTTCTCGATCTCGGCCTTGACCTGCGCGACGCGCGCGTCGACGTCGGCCTGGTCGCCGCCGCCGTCCACGATCGTCGTCGTGTCCTTGGTGACGACCACGCGGCGGGCGGTGCCGAGCACCTCGAGGCCGACCTGGTCGAGCTTGAGCCCGACCTCAGCCGCGACGACCTGCGCGCCGGTGAGGATCGCCAGGTCCTGCAGGATCGCCTTGCGACGGTCGCCAAACGCGGGGGCCTTGACGGCGCACGAGGTGAACGTGCCCCGGATGCGGTTGACGACCAGGGTCGACAGCGCCTCACCGTCGACGTCCTCGGCGACGATCAGCAGCGGCTTGCCGGCCTGGACGACCTTCTCCAGCAGCGGCAGGAGCTCCTGGACGCTCGACACCTTGTTCTGCACGAGCAGGATATAGGCGTCCTCAAGGACGGTCTCCATGCGGTCGGCGTCGGTGACGAAGTACGCCGAGATGAAGCCCTTGTCGAACTGCATGCCCTCGGTGAACTCCAGCTCCAGCGACGTGGTGCTGGACTCCTCGACGGAGATGACGCCGTCCTTGCCGACCTTGTCGAACGCGTCGGCGATGAGCTCGCCGATCTCGCGGTCCTGGGAGGAGATGGTCGCGACGTTCGCAATCTCCTCCTTGCCGTCGACATCGCGGGCAGCCTCGAGCAGCGCCTCGGTAGCGGCCTTGACGGCCTTCTCCATGCCGCGCTTGAGGTCCAGCGGCGACGCACCGGCCGCGACCTGCTTGAGGCCCTCGCGGACCATGGCCTGGGCGAGGACGGTCGCCGTCGTGGTGCCGTCGCCGGCGACGTCGTTGGTCTTGGTCGCGACCTCCTTGGCCAGCTGCGCACCGAGGTTCTCGTACGGGTCGTCGAGCTCGATCTCGCGGGCGATGGTCACGCCGTCGTTCGTGATGGTGGGGGCGCCCCACTTCTTGTCGATGACGACGTTGCGGCCCTTCGGGCCGAGCGTCACCTTGACGGTGTCAGCGAGGGCGTTGACGCCCCGCTCGAGGGCGCGGCGGGCGTCCTCGTCGAACTGCAGGATCTTTGCCATGCTCGTTGCTCTCCTCGGCTACAGCGGTGGTGGATCAGTGGCGACACGACGCGGCCCGTCGGTTGCGCTGCACGCGCAACACGACGGGCCGCGTGCGAAGTCGGACTACTTCTCGACGATGGCCAGCACGTCGCGGGCGGACAGGAGCAGGTACTCCTCGCCGTCGTACTTGACCTCGGTGCCGCCGTACTTGCTGTAGATGACGGTGTCGCCGACCTTGATGTCGAGGGGGATGCGCTTGTCGCCATCCTCATCGAAACGGCCGGGGCCGACTGCCAGGACCTTGCCCTCCTGGGGCTTCTCCTTGGCGGTGTCGGGAATCACGAGGCCGGACGCAGTGGTCTGCTCGGCTTCGAGGGTCTGGACCAGAATGCGGTCCTCGAGCGGCTTGATGGAGACCGACACGGTTGCATCCTCCGGGATGTCGTGGGGCCGCCCGAAGTGGCGGCGCACGGGGCAGTTCTACGGGTGTTCAGGGTTGGCACTCCCCGGTGGGGACTGCCAACGCCGACACTACGCACCCGTTAGCACTCCGTCAAGTTGAGTGCCAGCGCCGCCGGACGGCGACGGACCGGGCCTACGCTCGCGCCTGTGCTCATCGCGACGGACCTGGACGGCACCCTCGTCCCGGCTGGCGCGGAGACGGTCACCGCGTACACGGCCGCCGTCCTGCGGCGGGCCGAGGCGGCCGGCGTCCACGTCGTCTTCGTCACGGCTCGGCCCCTTCGCTGGATGGACGGCCTGTGGCCCCAGGTCGGCGGCCACGGGCTGGCGATCGTGTCCAACGGCGCGATCACGTACGACGTCGACGCCCGCGCGCCCATCGCCGTTCGCGGGATCGACCCGGTCGACGGGCTCGCGCTGACCCGCACGATCAGCGCCGCGGTCCCCGGCGCGAGGTTCGCCGTCGAGTGCATCGACGGCATCCGGCTCGACCCGGCCTACGTCGACGAGTTCGCCGCTCCACCCGGGTCGCCGCGTGGCCCGCTGGGCGAGGTGTGGGACGCACCCGCGGTCAAGCTCCTCGTCCGGCACCCGATGTGGCCCGAGGCCGACCTGCACGAGGCCGTCGCGGCGGCGGTCGGTGACCGGGCGGTCGCGACCTGGTCCATCCCGGGGCTGGTGGAGATCAGCGCCGCCGGTGTCACCAAGGCGTCCGCCCTCGTCGACCTGTGCGACTCGCTGGGCGTCGGTCCGCAGGACGTCGTCGCCTTCGGGGACATGCCCAACGACATCGCGATGCTCACGTGGGCCGGGACGTCATACGCGATGGCGGGGGCGCATGGGAGCGTGCGGGCCGTCGCCGACCATGTCGCCCCGGCGGCGGAGGACGACGGCGTCGCCCGTGTGGTCGCGGCGCTGCTCGACGCCCGCTAGCAGCGCTCGCCCCGCACGGCGACGGTCAGTTGCTGTTGTGGCGCGGCAGGTGCGCGTCGAGCCAGCCGATGAGATCGTTGCTGCTGCGGGTCTGCAGCCACAGCCGGCCCGGCCCGACGAAGTCGCACACCAGCCCTTCGCCGCCGAGCAGCGTCGTCTTCCAGCTGCCGCCGGCCTTGCGCACGCTGTACGTCACGGACTGGTCGAAGGCGACGATGTGCCCGGTGTCCACGGTCATCTTCTCCCCCGCGGCCAGCGTCTCCGCGCGGATCGCGCCGTAGGCGGCGACGAGCAGATCACCCTGACCGCTGCACCGCAGCAGGACCAGCCCGGCGCCGCTGAAGAAGCCCTTCGCACCACCCCACGAGGAGTCGACGTCCACGGAGGTGTCCGAGGCGATCCACCCGCCGGACTGCACGAGCAGGTCCTGGCCCGACAACGGCACGAGCACCATGTCGCCAGGAAGCACTGCCGCGACGCCGACGGTGCCGCCGGTCGTGGTCGTGAAGTCGTTGACGAAGAAGCTCTCGCCACCGAGCGAGCGCCGCAACCCGCGCATGAACCCGCCCTGCGTGGAGGTCGCGATCTCGATGTCGCCCCGTGTCGTCGCCATCGCGCCGGCCTCCAGCCGCGCCGCGCCGCCCGGCGGCAGCGTGATCAGCCCGAAGGCGAACGCCGGCCCGCAGTCGATCTCCACCTGCATGGTGTCTCCCTCAGTCGCACGACCCGGCCGCCTGGCCGGCGACCCGCACGACGCATCGTGACACGGCGGGTCAGGTTCCGCCTGGCAACTGCTGCGCGAGGATGGCCGCCGTGGACCTGACGCTGGCGCGCTGGCTCGGCACGCCCGGCGGGGCGGCCGCGCTGGCGCTCGCACACGACGCGGCGGCCGGCCGTGACGCGCTGTCGGCGGCGGCATGGCTGCGAGTGCAGGACCCCTCCTTGTCCCCGGCGCAGGCGGCGGCCGTGCTGGAACAGGCCCAGCTGGCCCGGCTGGCGGCGGATCGCTACGGGCTCGCCCCGGGCTCGCTGCTGCTGTCCCGCGACGGCCTGGAGCAGGCGACGCGGCCGGAGCTCGCGGCCCTCCGTGCGGCGTCGTTCGCGGCCGCCGGTGCCAGGCGCGTCCTCGACCTGACCGCGGGTCTGGGCTTCGACGCCCGCGCGTTCCTGGCCGCCGGGCTCTCGGTCGTCGCCGTCGAGCGCGACCCGGTGACAGCCGCACTGCTCGCCGCCAACACCCCCGGGGCGGACGTCGTCGTCGCCGACGCAGCCGACGTGCTGCCGGCGCTCCTGGCCGAGCTCGGCTCAGCGGACGTCGTGTTCGTCGATCCCGCGCGCCGCGACCCCGCCGCTCCGCGCGACCGACGGACGGCTCGGGCACGGGCGGAGCGCGACCCCGCCCTCTGGTCACCGTCGTGGCCCACCGTCGTCGCGATCGGCCATCCACGCGTCGCCGCGAAGGTGGCGCCGGGGCTCGAGCCGCCGCCAGGCTGGCAGGGGCAGTGGACGAGCTGGCGACGGACCGTCGTCGAGGCGCAGGTCGCGTCCTGGCCGCTGGCCGGCGCCGACCGCCGCGCTCTTGTCGCTGGGCCGGACGCGACGGTCGTCATCGACGCCGATCCCCTCCGGCCCGAGCCTCCTCCCCTGTCGCCCGGCGAACGGCTGCCAGCGCTCCTGGTCGAGCCGGACCCGGCAGTCGTCCGCGCGCGGGCGGTGGGGCGGCTGGCCGGCGACCACGGCCTGCGCGGCCTCGACCCGGGCAGCTCGTGGCTCGTGGGGGACGACGGCGACGGGGCGCGGCCGCCGATCCCCGCGGCACGCGTGTTCCGGCTGGTCACCGAGCTCGCCGGCACGACGCGCGAGCGCCGGCGCGCTCTCGCCGACCTCGGCATCGACCGGCTCGTCGTCAAGAGCCGCGACGCGCGGGTCGACCCCGCGCAGGTGCTCCGAGAGCTCGCGGTGGCCGAGGGCGGCGACCACGTGCTGGTGCTCACGCGGCGGGCCGGGCGGACCGTGAGCCTGCTGGCCCGCCCCGTCGAAAGGAACGTCGAACAGGGTTGACCGGGACTGGCGAGCGGCACGGGCGCCGTCGAGCCGTCGAGCCGCCCGCCGGTCCCGCAAAGCGGGAGAAGCGGGAGGGCCGGTCAGCGGGTGGCGGCCAGGGCGGCGACCGTGCGGGCGTCCGTGCCGCAGCAGCCGCCGACGGCGATCGCACCGGCCTCGCGCCACGACCGCACGACGGCCTCCGGGAACCCCGCGTGCGGACCGTCCGGCGTGATGCCGGGCTCCGCGTACGCGCCAGCCCAACGCTCCGTCGCCGCGTCCCATTCGCCGCCGGCGTTCGGGTACACGACGACGGGCAGGTCCACCGAGCCGCGCATGCGCCCGACGAGCTCGGCCACGAACCGCGGGTCCGTGCAGTTGATACCCACCGCGACGACCGACGGGATTGACGCCGCGACCGCGGCGGCCTCCTCGATCGGCTGCCCGGCGGCGGTGTGCGCGCCATCGCGCGCGGAGAACGACAGCCACGCCGGCACGTCGGGGACCTCGGCGAGCACAGCCACCAGGGCCACCGCTTCCTCGACGTCGGGGATCGTCTCGACGGCCAGGAGGTCCGGGGCCGACGCGAGCAGCACGTCGAGCCGTTCCCGGTGGAACGCGACGAGGTGGGCCCGCGACAGGCCGTAGCCGCCGCGGTACTCCGACCCGTCGTGCAGGATCGCGCCGTACGGCCCGACGCTCGCGGCGACCAGCGCCGGCGACCCGGGGACCGACGCGACCGCCTCGCTCGCGACCCGCGTGCTGGCCGCGAGGGCGCGATCCGCCTCCTCGGCGGTGTGGCCGGCTGCCTCGAACCCGCGCCGGGACAGCTGGTAGCTGGAGGTGATGATGACGTCGGCACCGGCGACGACGAATGCGGCGTGCGCGTCCCGGACGGTATCCGGCTCAGCCAGCAGCGCCCGTCCGGTCCACAACGGTCCGGCGATGTCGGCGCCCTGCTCGGTCAGCTGCGTCGACAGCCCGCCGTCCACGACGACCGGCCGGTCGCCGAAGAGGTCGGTCCACCCCACGCTCACGCCCTCAACCTTCCACACCCCCTTCGTCGAACGTGCAGCTGTGCACCGGTTCAGCGGTTCGGACCGGTGCTCAGCTGCACAGTCAACGAGGAGGGGAGACGCCGACGACACGCGTGCCGACGGGCAGCGTCGACGTGGCCGGGAAGTCCAGCGCCGACGCCGGGACCCCGGCGGCGACCAGGCGCGACCCGACGGCGGCGACCATCGCGCCGTTGTCGGTGCACAGCCCGGGCCGCGGGACCCGCAGCTCGACCCCGGCCCGCTCGCACCGGTCCGCTGCCATCGCTCGCAGGCGGGAGTTGGCCGCGACCCCGCCGCCGAGAACCGCGTGGCCAGCGCCCAGGTCGCGGCACGCCGCGACGAGCCGATCGGTCAGCACGTCGGCGATCGCCTCCTGCACCGATGCGGCGACATCGGCCACCGGCACCGGCTCCCCGGCCCGCTCCTTCGCCGCGATCCATCGCGCGACCGCCGTCTTCAGCCCGGAGAACGAGAAGTCGTACGGGTAGCGCTCGCGGTCCCCGGACAGCCCGCGCGGGAACGCGATCGCGTTCCGGTCGCCGTCGCGAGCAGCGGCATCCATGGCCGGCCCGCCAGGGAAGGGCAGCCCGAGCAGTCGGGCCACCTTGTCGAAGGCCTCCCCCGCGGCGTCGTCGAGGGTCTGGCCCAGGGCGGTGACGGTCGTCGTGTCGTCGGCGACGAGGAGCAGCGACGAGTGGCCGCCGGAGACGAGGAGGCCGACGGTGGGGTCGGCCAGCGGCCCATGCTGGAGCTCGTCGACCACGACGTGGCCGGTCAGGTGGTTCACGCCGTAGACGGGGACGCCCAGGCCCGCGCCGAGGGCCTTGGCCGTCGCCACACCGACGATCAGCGAGCCGACGAGGCCCGGGCCGGCCGTCACGGCGATCGCGTCGACGTCGGCCAGCCGAAGGCCAGCCGTCGCGCAGGCGCGGTGGAGTGCGGGGACCATCGCGTCCAGGTGCGCGCGGCTCGCGACCTCGGGCACGACGCCGCCGAAGCGCGCGTGCTCCTCGACGCTGGAGGCGATCTCGTTGGCGAGCAGATCACGGCCCCGGACGATGCCGATGCCGGTCTCGTCGCACGACGTCTCGATGCCGAGCACGACGGCCGTCATGATGTGCCTTTCTCGGCCGTGCGCGTCGGCAGCGACGCCTGCCAGATGAGGGCATCGGTGCCGTCGGGGTAGTACCGCGCCCGCCGAGCGACCTGGACGAAGCCGAAGCGCCGGTACAGGGCTTGCGCGGGCGTGTTGTCGTCACGGACCTCCAGGACGATGCGGGTCGCGCCCCGCGCGGCGCTGCGCTCGAGCAGGGCGCGCAGGAGCGCCGCCGCCAGGCCGGCGCCCTGCGCGTGCGGGGCGACGGCGATGGTCTGCAGGTCGGCGTCGGGCGCCATCGTCGACGTGCCGCCGTACGCGACGACCCGGCCGTCGGCGTCGCCGACGAGATAGTCGCGGGACGGCTGCGCGAGCTCGGACCACAGCTGCTCGACCGACCACGCGTCCGAGGGGAACAGCACCGACTCGAGGGCGTGCACAGCCTCGACGTCCCACCACCGCATAGGCCGAAGCGCGACATCGCTCATGCGGCACCGCCGGCGACGGTGACGTCCGGGCGCCTCAAGTACAACGGGCGCGGTGGTAGCAGCACGTGGCCCCGCAACGCGTCGGCCGTGGCGCCGGAGTCCGTGCCATGCGCGTCGAGCCCACGCGCGTACCCCGACGGGCGTGCGCCGGCACGCAACGACGTCTCGGCCAGCAGCGCGACGTCCGCGGCGTGGGGGTACGACGCGGTGCCGTCGAGCTGGATGACGTCGCCGAGCTCGTCGGCGTTCGCGACCGCCCCCGGACCGACCCACCTCCCGGATCGAAGACCCGCGTCGATGCCGCTCGCCGGGCCGACCCGCGGACCATCCACGCGGACGCCGGTCGCGTCGTACGCCGCCCAGTAGACCTCGCGGCGACGCGCATCCAGGGCGACGCCGAGCGGGCCCGCGTCGCGTCGGCGGACCGCCGACGCGACGGCGTCCAGCGAGCACACGCCGACGACCGGCAGCCGCCACACCGCGCCCAGGGCGAGCGCTGCGGCGATCCCCACGCGCAGGCCGGTGTACGGCCCCGGGCCGACGCCGCACGCGATGGCGGTGAGCGCCGACGGGTCGACGACCTCGCGGACCGAAGCGAGCAGGGGACCGAGCGCCTCCACGTGCCCGCGCGGATCGAGATGCTCGCGGGAACGGACGACCTCACCGTCGGAGACCAGCGCCACGGACGTGAGCGCGCTGGCCGTGTCGAGCGCAAGCACACTCACGCGTCACCACCGCCGGGCAGGGGTGCCTCCCGCGCGCCCGACCATCGTGCGCCGTGGCCGTCGGCGCTGACCCACCGCGTCTCGTCGTCGTCGGTGTCGCCGCGCTCGATGCGCACGACGAGGACCGATGGCGCCAGCCGCTGGGCGAGCCCGTCGCCCCACTCGACGACGACGACGCTGCGCTCGACGTCGGCATCGAGGTCGAGGTCGTCGAGCTCGGTGGCCGACCCGAGCCGGTACGCATCGACGTGGACGAGCGCGGGCCGACCGGGCGCGGCCTCGTGCACGCGGGCGATCACGAAGGTCGGGCTCGTCACGGGTTCGCTGACGCCGAGCCCCCGGGCGATGCCCTGCGTCATCGTCGTCTTGCCCGCACCGAGCGTGCCGTCCAGCGCGACGACATCGCCGCCGGCGAGCAGCCCCGCGAGTTCGGCGCCGAGCGCGCGCATGTCGTCGGCGGTGGGAACGGGCGTGCGCGCGAGCACGACCGTCGTCATGTCGTGCGTCCCCGCGCTCCGGGGCTCGCTGCGCTCACTCCTCGCGCGCTCACGCTGCGCCGAACCCGGGGTCAGCGGCGATGTCCCGCCGCACACGGGCGACAAGGACGAGCAGGTGCTCGTCGACGACCTCGTGCTTCTCGATGAGCACCATGTGCCCGGCGTCCGGCACGACGACGAACTCCGCCCCCGGGACCCGCCGGACGATCTCCTCGCTGAACGGCTTCGGCGTCAGCCGGTCATGGTCGCCGACGACGACCAGCAGCTCCACGCCCTCCAGCACGGAGAGCGCCTCCCGCTTGTCGTGCTCCTGCAGCGCCGGCAGGAACTCCGCGACCACGTCGACGGCCGTGCCGGACAGCATCGACGCGACGAACCGGCTCTCGTCGACGGTGCCGGTCGATCCGAACGAGTACATGCGGGTCAGCAGCAGGCCGAGGTCGCTCGTGCTCCAGCGGCTGCGCTCCACGAGCCCCTTGCGCCGGGCCAGCGACGCGGCGACCGAGGGACCGAGACGGTGCATCGCAGGCCCCAGCGACCCGGGCAGGCCGAGCATCCCCGTGGACAGACCCCCTGCGGTGGTCGCGATGAGAGCAACACCGAAGATGCGCTCGGCGAACAGCTCCGGCCGTTGGTCGGCGAGCGCCATGACGGTCATGCCGCCCATCGAGTGGCCCACGATGACCAACGGACCGCTGGGGGCGACCGCGTCGATGACGGCCGACAGGTCGCGCCCGAGCTGGTCGATGTGGTGGGAGTCGAACTCCGCACGCGCGGACCGGCCGTGGCTGCGCTGGTCGTAGAACACGCAGCGGGCCAGGCCGCGCAGAGCCTTCCGCTGGAAGTGGAAGGCATCCATCGTCAGCGCATAGCCGTGGCAGAACACGATCGTCAGGTCGTCGGCGTCCGGTGCGTCGTCGGCGTCGCCATCGACGTCGGCCGGGTCGTCGATCTCCACGACGAGGTCGACGCCGTCCTCCGTCGTGACGGTGACCGCACGCCCGCGGATGCTGCCAAGCGGCTCCGCCGCGTCGTCGACGACCGCGTCCACCGCGCGACCGCGCAGGAGCGACCGCTCGGCGACCGCACCCAGCACGGCACCGAGACCGAGTGCCCCTGCTGCCACGAGGCCGCGGCCGGCGACCCGGAGGGCGGGTGAGACGTCAGGAGCCATCAGGCGACCCCGACGTACTCGCGTGGCACCCGCGGCCCGATCCTCGTCACGATCTCGTAGCCGATCGTGTCGAGCGATGCCGCCCACGCGTCTGCCGTCCGCTCGCCGCTCGTCCCGGGTCCGAACACGACAACATCGTCCCCGGCCCGCGCCACGGCGTCCGCACCGAGGTCGACCACGCACTGGTCCATCGCGACGCGTCCGACGATCGGGCACAGCCGGCCCCCGACGAGAACGGACTCGCGGTTGCCTGCGGCGCGCGGCACACCGTCGGCGTAGCCGAGCGGGACCAGTCCGAGCATCGTCGGGCTGGCCGCCGTCCAGGTCCCCCCGTAGGACACGCGCTCGCCGACGTCGATCCGCTTCACGCTGGCCAGTCTCGTGGCGAGAGTCATCGCCGGAACGAGCCCGAGGTCGGCCGCGGACCCCGTGGCAGGCCCGGGCGACAACCCGTAGAGCCCGATGCCAGCACGCACGAGGTCGTACTCCCAGTCCGGGGCCGACCAGATCGCTCCGGTGCTGCCCAGGTGCCGCACGCGCGGCCGCAGCCCCCGCGCCTCCGCCTGATCCAGTGCGGCGTCGAAGCGTTCGCGCTGCCGCTGCAGGCTCGGGGCGCCCGGGTCGTCGGCCTCGGCGAGGTGCGACCACATGCCCTCGAGCCGGACGTCTCCAGCGACGACGGCCCGCAGAACGGCGTCGAGGAGGTCCGGAACGGTCGCGGCGGGGGCGCCGTTGCGCCACAGGCCCGTGTCCACCTTCAGGTGGATGTCGGCCGCCCGACCCACCTGTTGCGCTGCTGCAACAACCTCGGCGAGCGCCCACGGCGTCGACACCGACAGGTCGACGCCTTCACGGATGCAGGACGCGATCGCCGGGTCGCCCGGAGTCCACAGCCACGCGAGGACGCGACCGGTGTCGCCTTGGGCACGGAGGGCGAGCGCCTCCGTCGGCAGCGCGACGCCGAGCCAGCGCACGTCGGCCCGGCGCAGCGTCCGCGCGACGGGGGCCATGCCGTGCCCGTACGCGTCCGCCTTGACGACGCCCATGACGTCCGCGGCCCCGGCCCGTTCGCGCAGGCGTGCCAGGTTGGCCGTGATCGCCGCGAGGTTGACGACGGCAGCCGCGCGGCCCTTCATCCCGGGCCGCCGTCAGCGGGCAGGCGGTCGCCGTGCCGAGCGTCCATGACGGCCGCGCGGATCGCGCCGGCGAGGTCCGGGGCCGTGACCGGTCCGTCGAGGGCGGCGATGCGTCCGGCCCGTCCGTGCAGCCAGACGGCGGCGGCTGCCGCCTCGCAGAGGGCGTCGACCGACCGGTGCCCAGCGGCCCACGCGTCCGCGAGGACAGCGGTCACCACGCCGGTCAGGACATCGCCGGACCCGGCGACACCGAGGTCGGCAGTGGCCTCGGTGTCGACATAGGCAGTGCCGCTTGGAGCGGCGACGACCGTGCCAGGCCCCTTGAGCACGACGACAGCCTGCAGCTCCTGCGCGGCCGAGATCGCCGCGGCGAGCCGGCCATGGGCCGACGCGAGCAGCCCAGGGCACAGGCGCTCGAACTCGCCCGCGTGCGGGGTCACGACGGTGACGACCCCGCGCTCGGCGCGTTCTCGGACGAGAGTCCGGACCGGCCCGGACCGAGCGAGGACGGTCAGGGCGCCCGCGTCGAGCACGACGGGCACCGGGGCGGCGAGCACGGCCGCGACGAGAGCGACCTGGTCCCCCGTACCCGCGAGCCCCGACCCGCAGCCCCACGCCGTCGCTCGTCCCTGCTGCGCCGGAGGTGTGCCGTCGACGACGACATCGGGGTGCTGCCGCACGATCTCACCGCATCGACCCGTGCCGTCATCGAGGACGCGCACCATTCCGACGCCGGCCGCGCATGCGGCCGCCACGGACAGCAGACCCGCACCCGGGTACGCGGCCGAACCCGTCGCCAGCGCCGCGACGCCGCGGGAGTACTTGTAGGCGTCGGCCGACGGCTCCACGACCCAGGCCGCGACGTCGGTGCCGGTGAGGCAGGCGGCCACGGGCGGGGCGTCGAAGTCGAGGCCGATGTCGACCAGTCGGACAGTGCCGGACCGCTCGCGTCCGGGCGTGAGCACGAGCCCGGGCTTGAGCGCACCGAAGGTCACCGTCAGGTCCGCGTCGATGCTCGCGCCCACGACCTGGCCCGTGTCGGCGTCCACTCCGCTGGGCACGTCCACCGCGACGACGATCGCACCGACGGCGAGGCCGGCGATGGTGGCGGACGACTCGCGCAGCGCGCCGCGGCCGCCGATCCCGAGGATCCCGTCGAGCACGAGGTCGGCCGCCGCCAGGACGCGGGCGACCTGGTCCAGGTCGTCGGTACCCACGAGGCGTCCGCCGGCACGACGCAGCGCCGCAGCCCCCTCGGCGTGCACGCGACTTGAGACCGTGACGGCCTCCACCGCGCACCCACGGGCCGCGAGGTGCGCGCCGGCCCACAGCGCGTCGCCACCGTTGTTGCCCGCACCCACGAGGAGGACGACGCGGGAGCCGGCGACGGCTCCTCGGGCCTCGGCGAGCAGCCCGGCGCACGCGACCGACAGCGCGAACGCCGCGCGCTGCATGAGCGAGCCCGCTGGGACGTGCGCGTACGCCGTGTCCTCGGCCTGCCGGATCTGTTCCGCGTCGCGCAACGCGATCATCGCGACGCCCTCGACGTCGAGCCTGCCGCGCCGCCCGGACCCCCGGCCGCCGCGATCACGAAGGCGATGGCCATGCCCCCATCATGGCTGAGCGACAGGTGCCAGGAGTCGATGCCGCGGGCGCGGGCGGCGTCCGCGACGGTCCCTCGGATCTCCAGACGGGGCTGGCCGTGCTCGCCGCCCAGCACCTCGCAGTCGTGCCACTCCAGGCCTCCGGTGTCGACGAGGACCTTCGCGACGGCCTCCTTCGCGGCCCAACGCGCCGCGAGGGAGTCGGTCCGCAGCCGTTCCCCGCCGCACAGCGCCACCTCGGCAGGTGTGAAGACCCGGGCGACGATCGACGGCGTGCGCGCCACGGTCGCGGCGAACCGGGTGGTGTCGACGAGGTCGACGCCGATGCCGACGACGCCGGCCGGCAGGCGGGTGAACAGGGCTACTCCACCGTCACGGACTTGGCCAGGTTGCGAGGCTGGTCGACGTCCAGCCCACGTGCCGTCGCCATCTCGCAGGCGAACACCTGCAGGGGCACGGTGGCCACGAGCGGCTGCATGAGCGTGGGCACGGCCGGGATCCGGATGACGTGGTCCGCGTAGGCGGCGATGGCCTCGTCGCCCTCCTCCGCGATCGCGATGACCAGCGCCCCTCGGGCGCGGACCTCCTGGACGTTGGACATGATCTTGTCGTGCAGGACCGCGCGCCCGCGCGGCGACGGCACGACGACGACGACGGGCACGCCTTCCTCGATCAGCGCGATCGGACCGTGCTTGAGCTCCCCTGCCGCGAACCCCTCCGCATGCATGTAGGCGAGCTCCTTGAGCTTGAGCGCACCTTCCAACGCGACGGGGTAGCCCACGTGCCGGCCGAGGAACAGCACGGACGTCGCGTCGCGGAGCTCGCGGGCGAGCGCCCGCACCGGCTCGGTGGTGTCGAGCACGAGGTCGACCTTGCGTGGCATGTCCGCGAGCTCGTCGAGGACCCGGCGGATCTCGTCCTCGAACATCGTGCCGCGCACCTGGCCGAGGTAGAGGCCGATCAGGTAGGCGGCGACGATCTGGGTGAGGAAGGCCTTGGTCGATGCGACCGCCACCTCGGGGCCGGCGTACGTGTAGAGCACCGCGTCCGACTCGCGCGGGATCGTCGAGCCGACGGTGTTGCAGATCGCCAGGGTTCGCGCTCCCTGCGCCTTCGCGTGGCGAAGCGCCATGAGCGTGTCCATCGTCTCGCCGGACTGCGAGATGGCGATGACGAGGCTGTCCGGGCCGACGATCGGGTCGCGGTAGCGGAACTCGCTGGCGAGCTCGACCTCGACGGGGATGCGGGTCCAGTGCTCGATGGCGTACTTGGCGACCATGCCGGCGTGCGCGGCCGTACCGCAGGCGATGACGACGACCTTGTCGACCTGGCGGAGGGCAGCCTCGTCGATGCGCATCTCGTCGAGCTGAAGCCGGTGCCCGGCGGAGATGCGGCCGCGCAGGGAGTCGGCCACAGCCTTGGGCTGCTCGGCGATCTCCTTGAGCATGAACAGGTCGTAGCCGCCCTTCTCGGCGGCGGACGCGTCCCAGTCGACGTGGAAGGCGCGTCCCTCGACCTCGTTGCCGTCGAAGTCCGTCACGACGATCGAGTCGGGCGTGATGGTGACGACCTGGTCCTGGCCGAGCTCGAGCGCCTCGCGTGTGTGCTCGATGAAGGCGGCGACGTCAGAGGCCAGGAAGCTCTCGCCCTCGCCGACACCAACGACGAGCGGGGAGTTGCGGCGAGCGCCGACGACGAGGTCGGGTGTCCGACGGTCCAGGGCCAGGAGCGTGAACGCGCCCTCGAGCCGGCGGCACACGCGTCGCATGGCCTCGGCGAGGTCGTCGCCGGCCCGGGGGAGCTCCGCGGACAGCAGGTGGGCGGTGACTTCGGTGTCCGTGTCGGAGGCGAGGGTGACGCCGCCGGCCTCAAGCTCGGCGCGCAGCTCGGCGAAGTTCTCGATGATGCCGTTGTGGATGACGGCGACGCGGCCGTCCTCGCTGATGTGGGGGTGCGCGTTGCGATCGGTCGGCCCGCCGTGGGTGGCCCAGCGCGTGTGCCCGATGCCGGTCGTGGAGTCGGGCATGGGGTCGGCGCCGAGCAGGGTCTCCAGGTTCGACAGCTTGCCCGCGCGCTTGCGGACTTGGAGCTCGCCGTCGGCGAGGACGGCGATGCCGGCCGAGTCGTAGCCGCGGTACTCCAAGCGGCGCAGTCCGGCGACGACGATCTCCAGCGCCTGCTTCTGTCCGACGTAGCCGACGATCCCGCACATGCGATTGAGCCTACCGGCGCGGCCCCCACCGCCGAGACGCCTGGAATGGTCGCTATACGTCCGAAATGTCTGGTTGAAACAACCACACGAGGCGTCTCGGCGGTTGGGGGGTCGGGCGCCACAATGGGCCGCGTGATCACCGTGCGGGTGTCGTGCCCGGCCGCGCTCTCCGCCGCCGTGCAGGCGCTGCTCGAGGCCGACGATGCGGCCGCGACCGTCATCGTCCACCGCGGAGCGAGCATCCGACCGCCGGGCGACATCCTCGAGGCGGACCTGCCGCGGGAGGCCGTGAACGACGTCGTCGACGCCCTGGTCGCCCTCGGCGTCCCAGAGCAGGGTTCGATCTCGCTGCAGCCGGTCCCGACCTGGGTCAGCGCGCCCGCCCGTGCCGCGGAGCAACGCACGCCGGGAGCCAGCAGCGATGCGGTCGTGTGGGCCGATGTCGTTCAGCGCGCCTACGAGGAGTCGGCCCTCACGTGGACCTTCGCGAGCTTCATGGTGCTGGCGACCCTCCTGGCCGGGATCGCGATCGTCACCGACTCGGTGATCCTCGTCATCGGGGCGATGGTCCTCGGGCCGGAGTTCGTCGCGATCGCCGCTCTGGGCGTGGCGATCGTTCGTCGCCGCTGGCACCTGTTCCGGCAGGCGCTGCGAACCCTCGTGCTCGGCTTCACCCTGGCGATCGGCATCGTCGCGGCCGCCGCCTGGGTGACCCGCGCGCTCGGCCTCATCGACTACAGCGCACTGCTCACCGGCGCCCGACCGGGGACGAGCTTCATCTACTCCCCCAACGGCTGGTCGTTCACGATCGCGCTGATCGCAGGCGCGGCCGGTGTTCTCGCACTGACCTCGAACCGGTCCGGCGGGTTGGTCGGTGTCTTCATCTCGGTCACCACGATCCCGGCCTCGGGCAACATCGCCGTCGCCGCCGTCTTCGGGCTGTGGTCGGAGGTTTGGGGCAGCACGATGACGCTCGTGCTGAACATCAGCGGCATGGCCCTCGCCGGCTGGGTGACGCTGGCGATCCAGCAGCACGTGTGGAGCCGGGTCAGCGCCCGGCGTCGACTGTGGCTGGACCGGCGCGCCGCGCGCTCGTGACGACCGTGCTCAGGGCAGGGCGAGCTCGGCGCGCACGACGTCCGCCAGATCCGCACTGACCTGTTCGGCCCGCTCCACCGTCGCCGCCTCGACCATCACCCGGATGACCGGCTCGGTCCCCGACGGCCGCAGCAGCACGCGGCCGGAGTCGCCGAGCTCGGCCTGGGCCTGCGCGACCGCCTGGCTCACCACCGCGTTGCCGTCGACGCCGGCGCGGTCCACCCCGGTCACGTTGATCAGCACCTGCGGGAGCTTGACGACCGCCCCGGCGAGCTCCGCCAGCGACCGGCCCGTCCGCGCCATCTCCGCGAGCACGTGGAGCCCGGTGAGCATGCCGTCGCCGGTCGTCGCGTGCCGCGCCATGACGACGTGGCCGCTCTGCTCTCCCCCGAGGCCGTAGCCGCCCGCGCGCATCGCCTCCAGCACGTAACGATCCCCGACCCCGGTCTCGACGACCTCGATGCCCGCAGCCGCCATGGCGTGCTTGAACCCGAGGTTGGCCATGACGGTCGCGACGACGGTGCGGTGCGCGAGCCCGCCGGCGGCGTCGAGCGCGATGGCCAGGATCGCCAGGAGGTGGTCGCCGTCGACGAGCGCACCGGACGCGTCGACGGCAAGGCAGCGGTCCGCGTCGCCGTCGTGTGCGATGCCGACGTCGGACCCCGTGGCGACGACCGCCGCCATCAGGTCCTCGAGGTGGGTGCTGCCGCAGTCGCGGTTGATGTTGAGGCCGTCGGGTTCCGCGTGGATCGCGACGACGTCGGCTCCGGCGGCGCGGTAGACGTCGGGCCCGAGGTGGGACGCCGCCCCGTTCGCGCAGTCGACGACAACCCGAAGCCCGTCGAGCCGGTTCGGCAGCGTCGAGAGCAGATGGTCGGCGTAGCGCTGACCGGCCTCCGGCCGCAGCAGGACCCGGCCGACGGCCGCCCCGGTCGGGCGGTCCCACGGCTCCTCCAGCCGGAGCTCGATGGCGTCCTCGATGACGTCGTCGAGCTTGTGGCCCCCGCGCGAGAAGAACTTGATCCCGTTGTCCGGCATCGGGTTGTGCGACGCCGAGATCATCACGCCGAGGTCGGCACCGAGGTCGTCGACGAGGAACGCGACCCCCGGCGTCGGCACGACGCCGACCAGGGCGACGTCGACCCCGGCGCTGGCCAGCCCGGCGACGACGGCAGCCTCGAGGAACTCCCCGCTGGCACGCGGGTCACGGCCGACCACCGCCAAGGGGCGGTGACCGGCGAAGGCCCCGGTGTCGCCGAGGACGTGCGCCGCCGCAACCCCGAGGTCGAGCGCGAGCTCGGCCGTAAGGTCGGCGTTCGCCAGGCCGCGCACACCGTCGGTGCCGAACAGCCGGCCCACGGCCTACCGCTTGCTGTACTGCGGCGCCTTGCGAGCCTTCTTCAGGCCGTACTTCTTGCGCTCCTTGGCCCGCGGGTCACGGGTCAGGAAGCCGGCCTTCTTCAGGATCGGACGGTTCCCCTCCTCGTCGACCTCGTTGAGGGCGCGCGAGACGCCGAGGCGAAGCGCGCCGGCCTGGCCGGACACACCGCCGCCGTGGATGCGGGCGATCACGTCGAACCGGCCCTCGGCCCCGAGCGCGACGAACGGCTCGTTGACCTCCTGCTGGTGGACCTTGTTGGGGAAGTACCCCTCGAGGTCGCGACCGTTGATCGTCCACTTCCCGGTGCCCGGGACGATGCGCACGCGGGCGATCGCCTGCTTGCGGCGGCCGGTGGCCGCCGCCGGCGCCGTCACGATCTCGCGCGTCGGGGCGGGCTTGCTCGGGGTGGACGTGCTGTACTCCGACACGGTCGGCTCCTCGGAGCCCTCGATGCCGGTCTGCTCGATGGTGGCCTCAGACACTGCCACGGTTCCTCTCGTTGACGCCGAAGTCGCGACTACTGCGCGATCTGGGTGATCTGGAAGGGCTGCGGCTGCTGGGCCGCGTGGGGGTGCTCCGGGCCGGCGTAGACCTTGAGCTTCTTGATCTGCTGCCGACCGAGCTTGTTGTGCGGGAGCATCCCCTTGACGGCCTTCTCGACGGCCCGGCGCGGGTTGGACTCGAGCAGCTCGCTGTACGACGTCGCCCTCAGGCCACCCGGGAAACCGGAGTGCCGGTAGTCCATCTTCTGCTGCCGTTTGGCACCCGTGAGGGCCACCTTCTCGGCGTTGATGATGATGACGAAGTCGCCCGAGTCCATGTGCGGGGCGAACGTCGGCTTGTGCTTGCCGCGCAGCAGGGTGGCGGCGTGGGTGGCGAGACGACCGAGGATGACGTCGGTGGCATCAATGACGTGCCAGACGGGCTCGTTGTCCCCGGCCTTGGGGCTGTACGTGCGCATGCGCTGTTCTTTCCGCTCGTAGGGACTCGGGTTCTGCACGCCCTGTTAGGGCGCCGTACTGGGCTCCATCCCTGGAACCCAGGCTGCGCACGCGAAACACGCACAGCAGCGGTCCAGAGTACCCGGCGGCCTAACCCCAGCCAAATCCGGTCACGACCCGAGCGGACAGGCCCGCTACCCGGCGATGGCCGTCGCGATAGCCCGGACGTGCCGCACGTCGGTCCCGCAGCAGCCTCCGAACACCGTGACAGTCGGCAGGGCGGCCCGCAGATCCCGGTAGCTCCGCGCCAGCTCCTCGGGATCGCCGTCGTCGAGTTCCTCCGCCGCGTCGAGCTCGGCGTGACTCATCCGCGACGCGTTCGCCCGGAGCGCGCCGAACCGAGAGATGCTCTTTGACCCGTCCGCAAGTGCGGGCGCGATGTGCTCGGGGTGCGCGCAGTTGAGCCCGAACCAGGCGACCGACCCGTCGGTGACCGCGTCGACCTGCTCGATCGCATCCGCGAGCGGGGTGCCGTCCGGCAGCCGTCCGTCGGTCTCGACGGTGAAATAGACGACGGCCGGGACCCCGCGGTCGCGGGCGGCCAGCGCGAACCCCGCCGCCTCGGCCACGTACGTGATCGTCATGACGGTCACCAGGTCGCAGCCGGCAGCGGCGAACACACCGACCTGATGGCCGTGGTACTCGCGCGCCTGCTCGACGGTCATCACCTCGCCAATCACGTAGCCGTCCCCGCGCGGGCCCAGGCAGCCGCTGATGAGCACCGGCCCGATGCCCGTGGGAGCGGAGTCGCGCAGGCCGACCATGAAGGCGACCGACCGGCGGTCAAGGTCGTCCAACGCCTCCTGGTCGTAGCCCAGCTGGGCACCCCAGTCGGGTGTGCTGCGCCACGTGGGCGTCTCGAGGACGTAGCCCGTCCCGTGGTCGGCCGCGACGGCCAGGTGCGCTCGGTAGTAGCGGTCCAGGATCGCCCGGCCCTCCTCGTCGTCGAGGAGCGGGAACACAGCGAACGACGGGAGGTCGCGCCCGACGTTGAAGAGGACGTCGGTCTCGATGCCCGAGTCGGTGAGCATGACGACGCCCTCCAGGGGCGGCAGGTGGGTGGTCTGGCTCACGGCGTCAGTGTGGGCCGCGTTTCGGGACCTGTCGAGATCCACCACAAGAAGACGCGGGGAAACCGCAGGGCAGCCCCGGGGAATATGGGGGAAACCACCGATTCCCCCAGGCGCTCGAACCGATGGGATCGTCGGGTCGGTCACGTCGCGACCGACCCGACGGAAAGGACTGACATGGCGCTCTACATGGATGTGCACTCGCTCGACGGCCCCGTCACGGCAGCCGATGTCGCGAACGCCCATGCCGCCGACCTGGCGCACCAGGACGCCCACGGCGTCCACTACCTGCGGTACTGGGTGGACGAGGAGCGGGGCAAGATCTTCTGCCTCGTCGATGCTCCCGATGCGGAGGCGGCGAACACCGTTCACCGGGAGGCTCACGGGCTCGTGGCCGACGCGATCTACCCCGTGGTCGAAGGCGCGTGACACAGGGGCGGACGTCGCGGTCGAATGAGCCCATGCTCGTCGGCCGCGGCGATCTGCTCGCCAGTCTCACGGCCCTGCTCGGCGACGCGATCGCCGGGCGGGGGCGCCTCGTCTTTGTGGGCGGTGAGGCGGGGGTGGGCAAGTCGAGCCTCGCCCGCCGCGCCGCCGACGAGCTCCCCGCGACCATGCAGGTGCGTCTCGGCGCGGTGGACGACATCGCGACGGCGGACGCACTCGCCGCGTTCCAGGACGCCGTCCCGGAGCTGGCTGCCGCCCTCGGTGGCCGCCGCATCGATGTCTTCCGCGCTCTGCGGGCGGTGCTCGCCGAGCGGCCCACGTTCCTCGCCCTCGAGGACCTTCACTGGGCGGACCAGGCGACCCTGGACGCGCTGCGATACCTCGGTCGGCGGCTCGACGGCCTGCCTGTTCTCGTCGTGGCGACCTACCGGCACGACGAGGTCGGCCCCCGGCATCCGCTCACGGCAGTCATGGGAGAGCTCGCGACGATCGAGGGTGTCCATCGGATGCTGGTGCCGCCGTTGACCGTCGACGAGGTGGGCGAGCTCGTGACGGCCAGCGCGTCACCCCTCGACCCGGAGCGGCTGTTCGCTCGGACCGGCGGCAACGCCTTCTACGTCACCGAGTCACTCTCCGCGGCGACCGACGAGGTCCCCTCGACGGTCCGCGACGCGGTCCACGCCCGCATTGCCCGGCTCTCACCGGCGGCGGCGCAGGTTCTCGACGCGGCCTCCGTCCTCGGCGCCATCGGTGATCCGCTCATCCTCGGTGACGTGTCCCGGGAGCCGTCAGCTGCCGTCGACGAATGCGTCGAGGCTGGCGTCCTCGTCGATACAGGATCCGGGCTCGGCTTCCGGCACGAACTCGCGCGGGTCGCCGTCGAGTCGTCGCTCGCCCCGATGCGCCGACGGGAGCTGCACCGTCGCGCCTATCGGACCCTCGCCGACCGGACTCCCGAGGACCACCGTGCCCTCGCACACCACGCGGCGGGGATGTTCGACGACGCTGCCATACGAACCCATGCGGCCCTTGCCGCGGACCGGGCGGCAGCCTTCGGAGCTCATCGAGAGGCGGCAGCGTGGTACCGCACCGCCCTCCGGGCAGCCGCGCACGACGACGCCGGCCGTGCCGATCTCCTCGAGGCGCTGTCCTACGAGTGCTACCTGACCGACCAGCACCAGGAGGCGATCGCAGCACGCCAACAGGCCCTCGACCTGCGTCGGGTCGCCGGCGATCTCGTGCGCGTGGGGGACAGCCAGCGTTGGCTCTCGCGGCTGTCGTGGTTCCTGGGCCGCGGCGCCGACGCCGAGAGCTACGCGGCGAATGCGATCGCGACGCTCGAGCCACTGGGACCCACCCACGAGCTCGCGTACGCGTACAGCACAGTGGCGCAACTGGCGATGCTCGTCGGCGACGACGCACGCACCCAGGTGTGGGGCCAGAAGGCGTTGTCGCTCGCGACCGCCCTCGGCGACGTCGTGGTCGAGGCGCACGCACTGAACAACCTGGGGGCGGTCGCGATGGAGGCGGGCCGAATCGACGAAGGACAGGCGCTCGTCCAGCGCAGCCTGCTCCTCTCCGTCAACGCCGGCGAGGAGGAGCATGCGGCTCGCGCGTACTGCAACCTGTCCTCCGCCAACATCGACCATGCACGGGTGCCGGCGGGGATGCAGTTCCTCGACGACGGCATCTCGTACTGCGAGGGCCGCGACCTCGACTCGTGGTCGCGGTACATGGAGAGCTGGCGGGCGATCGCCCTCGCCGACGCAGGCGCGTGGGACGAGGCCGAGCGACTGACTGCGCGCCTGCTCGCGTTCCCGGACCTCGCACCGATCTCCCTCGTCCAGGCGGCAGCGGTCTCCGGGCTCATCGCCGCCAGGCGCGGTGGGAGCGGCCTGGCAGCGAGCGAGCAGGCGCTCGCGGCGGCCGACGGCCTCGGCGCGCTCCAGCGCGTAGCGGGAGCTGTCGCGTCAGCGACCGAGATCGCGTGGCTGGACGGCCGGACCGACGATGTCGTCTCCCTGTCCGAACGCGCCCTCACGCTCGCCACCGACCGCATGCAGTCCCTGTCCCTCAGCAAGATCGGTTGGTGGAGGTCGCTCGTCGGGCACGATTGGGGTTCAGAGCCACTGGGCCCGTTCGGCCCGCTGCGCGACGGGGACTGGACGACAGCGGCCGACGAGTTCCTCGCGGCCGGAATGACCGTGTGGGCGGCCTACGCGCTGGCCCTTGCGCCCGAGGCGGAGCGCGCGGACGAGGCGGTCCGCGTGTTCGCGCAGCTCGGCGCTCAGCCCGTCGTGCACGCGATCCGACGCGCTCGGTACGACCGCAGCCTCCCGCTGCCCAGACGCCCGCGCGCCGCGGCCGCCGCGAACCCCGCGGGCCTGACCACGCGTGAGCTCGACGTGCTGGCCCTTCTCACCGAAGGAGGGACAAACGCGGACATCGCGGAGCGGCTCTTCGTCTCAGACCGGACCGTCGAGCACCACCTCGCGGCGATCCTGCGCAAGCTCGACGTACCGAGCCGTGGGCGAGCGGTGCACGAGGCCCGACGACTCGGGATCATCACGTAGTCGCTACCAGCCCGACCAGACCGGCTCGTCGCTCTCGTACACGCTGCCGTCGGCGGCTACGACGAGGAACCGGTCGAAGCCGCGCGTGAACCACCGGTCGTGCGTCACAGACAGCACCGTGCCCTCGAAGCCGTCCAGCCCTGCCTCAAGTGCCTCGGCACTGGCGAGGTCGAGGTTGTCCGTCGGCTCGTCCAGCAGGAGCAAGGTGGCTCCGCCGAGCTCCAGCAGCAGGATCTGGAACCGGGCCTGCTGCCCCCCGGAGAGCGTGCCGAAGGCCTGCTCCGACGCCGGGGCGAGCTCGTACCGGTCCAGCGCGCGGGCCGCCTGCTCACGGGGCATGCCCGCGCGGTGCGCGTCGCCCCGGTGCAAGATCTCCAGCAGCGTCCGCCCGGCGAGGTCGGGTCGCACGTGGGTCTGCGCGAACCAGCCCGGCCGCACGCGCGCTCCGAGGCGCGCCAGCCCGGAGTGCCGGACTGGCTCGATGGGCACGTCATCGACGGGGCGCTGGTCGGGCTCGGGGTCGGTGCCGCCCGCGGCCAGCAGCCGCAGCAGGTGCGACTTGCCCGAGCCGTTGGGGCCGAGCACGGCGACCCGCTCGCCGTACCAGACCTCGAGGTCGAACGGGGCCGTCAGCCCGGTCAGCTCGAGCCCCTCGCACACCACCGCGCGCTTGGCCGTGCGCCCGCCGGTCAGCCGCATGCGGATCGACTGTTCCCGGGGCACGGCGATCGGTGGGCCGGCCTCCTCGAACTTGCGCAGCCGTGTCTGGGCGGCTTGGTACCGCGAGGCCATGCCGTCGTTGTAGGCCGCCTTGACCTTGAGCGTCTGCACGAGTGTGCGCAGCCGGGCGTGGTCCTCGTCCCACCGACGACGCAGCTCCTCCAGCCGGCTGAACCGGTCGGCCCGTGCCGCGTGGAACGACGTGAAGCCGCCGCCGTGCACCCACACGGTGCTGCCGGCCGCGCCGAGCTCGACCGACACGACGTGCGACGCCGCCTGGTTGAGCAGCTCGCGGTCGTGGCTGATGAGCAGGACGGTCTTGGGCGTCTCGCGAAGCGCCTGCTCCAGCCAGGTCTTCCCTGGCACGTCGAGGTAGTTGTCCGGCTCGTCGAGGAGCAGGACGTCGGCGGTGCCGCGCAGGAGCAGCTCCAGGACCAGCCGCTTCTGCTGGCCCCCGGACAGCGTCGAGACCGGTCGCCACCGGACCCGCTCGAAGGGCTCCCCCATCGCGGCCATCGTCACGACGTCGAAGAGCACCTCCGCCTCGTAGCCGCCGGCGTCGCCGTACTCGGCGAGCGCATGGGCGTACCGCATCTGCGCGGGCTCATCCTCGTTCTCCATCAGCGCCAGCTCGGCGGCGTCCACCGCCGCCGCCGCGGCGGCCAGCGGGGCGGGGCCGGACAGCAGGAGCAGGTCTCGGACGGTGCCGTCGGTCATCTGCCCGACGAACTGACTCATCACCGCGATGTGACCACCGGTGACGATCGACCCCTCGTGCGGGTCGAGGGCGCCCGCAACCATCCGCAGCAACGTCGTCTTGCCGGCTCCGTTCGCCCCGACCAGTGCCGCCGTCGCGGAGTCCGGGACGTGGAAGGACACGTCGTCGAGCAGCACGCGTCCGTCCGGCAGCGCGTATGTGACGTGCTGGACGTCGATGTGAGCCATGGGTGCCTCGGTGTTCGGGTCGGCAGGGCGGGTCAGGTCAGGACAGCGAGCGCAGGCTGCGGGTCTCGGCCTGCCGCGCGGCGAGCTGGTCGTCGGACGGGTAGCCGACCTCCTCCAGCACGAGCGGGTACGCGGGCATCGTCGTGACGGCCGGGTCCTTGTGCCCCGCCCGCAGGACCTCGCCGGGCCAGTGCGCGGGCCGTCGACCATCCCCGACGGGCAGGAGCACGCCGACCAGCGACCGCACCATCGAATGGCAGAAGGCGTCGGCTCGCACCGTCATGACCGCCAGGCCGGCGGCGTCCCGCTCCCACCGCAGGTCGTGGATCGCCCGCACGGTCGTGCCGAACGGACGCGCCTTGCAGAACGGGGCGAAGTCGTGCTCCCCGACGAGCTCGTCCGCGGCCGCCGACATCTGCTCGACGTCGAGCTGACGACTCCACGGCAGCACGACGTGCCGGTACAGCGGGTCGGGGCCGAGGCCGTCGTCGCTCACGCGGTAGGAGTACCGCCGCCACACCGCGGAGAACCGCGCGTCGAAGCCGGCCGCCGCCACAGCGACGTCCAGGACGCGGACATCGTCAGGCAGGGCACGGTTGACCCGCGCGGCGTCGAGGCCGGCTGCCTGAGCAGGAACGTCGACGTGGGCGACCTGCCCGGCGGCATGGACGCCGGCATCCGTGCGACCGGCGCACTGCACGCCGACCGGCATGCCCACCAGGTGGCCGAGCACCCGCTCCACCTCGCCCTGGACGGTCCGCAGGCCCGCTGGCGACGGCTGGGCCGCCCACCCGTGGAAGCCACGGCCGTCGTAGGCCAGCCGCAGGCGCAGACGGATCAGCCCGTCGCCGGGCTGGCCGGCGACGGGCTGATCGGTGCTCGTGAGCGCGTCCGTCAGGACTTCTCCTCGGGCTCCTCGGCAGCGTCGGCGACGGCCTCGGCCGCGTCGATCTGCTCGCCCTCGGGATCGGCCTCGTTGACGTCGACGATGATCTCGTCGGCCTCGACCGCGGCCTCGTCGGCCACGGACGTCGCCTCTTCGACCTCGACGACCTCAGCCGCGGGAGCCGGCGCAGCCGCCTTCTCCTTGGCCGCTCGCTTCGTCGCTCCGGTGGCCTCGGCGACGACCTGCTCGGCCATCGGCTCGACCAGCTCGATCACCGCCATCGGTGCGTTGTCGCCCTTGCGGGGGCCGATCTTGGTGATGCGCGTGTAGCCACCGGCCCGGCCGGCGTACTGCGGCCCGATCTCGGTGAACAGCACGTGCACGACCGACTTGTCCCGCACGACGGTCAGCACGCGACGCCGCGCGTGCAGGTCGCCGCGCTTGGCGAAGGTGATCAGGCGCTCGGCCAGCGGCCGCAGCCGCTTGGCCTTGGCCTCGGTCGTGGTGATCCGCCCGTGCTCGAACAGCGCGGTGGCCAGGTTGGCCAGCATCAGCCGCTCGTGCGCCGGACCGCCGCCGAGGCGGGCACCCTTGGTGGGCGTGGGCATTGGAGTTCTCCTTGCTTGCGTGCGTACGTCGGGTTAGAGCTGCTCGTCCTCGGCGAACGCCAGGTCGTCGTCCTCGTCGGCGAAGTAGACCGCCGCGCCGGGGTCGAACCCGGGCGGGCTGTCCTTGAGCGCCAGGCCGAGGGCGGCCAGCTTGACCTTGACCTCGTCGATCGACTTCGCCCCGAAGTTGCGGATGTCGAGCAGGTCCGCCTCACTGCGCGTGATCAGCTCGCCGACCGTGTGGATGCCCTCGCGCTTGAGGCAGTTGTACGAGCGGACCGTCATGTCCAGCTGCTCGATCGGCGTCGACAGCTGCTCGGCGACGAACGCGTCGGTCGGCGACGGGCCGATGTCGATGCCCTCGGCGTCGACGTTGAGCTCGCGGGCCAGGCCGAAGAGCTCGACCAGCGTCTTGCCGGCCGATGCGACGGCGTCACGCGGACGCATGCACGGCTTGGTCTCGACGTCGAGGATCAGCTTGTCGAAGTCGGTGCGCTGCTCGACGCGGGTGGCCTCGACCTTGTAGGTCACCTTGAGGACCGGCGAGTAGATCGAGTCGACCGGGATGCGGCCGATCTCCTGGCCTGCCTGCTTGTTGAGCACGGCCGACACGTAGCCACGACCACGCTCGACGACGAGCTCGATCTCGAGCTTGCCCTTCGCGTTCAGCGTGGCGAGGTGCAGGTCGGGGTTGTGCACCTCGACACCGGCCGGGGGCTGGATGTCAGCGGCGGTGACGGTGCCCGGGCCCTGCTTGCGCAGGTACATGACGACCGGCTCGTCGTGCTCCGAGGAGATGACCAGCTGCTTGATGTTGAGGATCAGCTCGGTCATGTCCTCCTTCACGCCCGGGACGGTCGTGAACTCGTGGAGGACGCCTTCGATACGAAGGCTGGTGACCGCTGCGCCGGGGATCGACGACAGCAGGGTGCGGCGGAGCGAGTTGCCCAGGGTGTAGCCGAAGCCGGGCTCGAGGGGCTCGAGGACGAACCGTGAGCGGAACTCGCTCACCGGCTCCTCGGTGAGCACGGGACGCTGGCTGATAAGCACGATCTACTTCCTTCCCGCGACGACCGCTATTTGACGTCGCGCATCTACGAGCGAAAGGACTACTTGGAGTACAGCTCCACGATCAGCTGCTCGTTGACCTGGGTGTCGATGACGCCACGCAGCGGCAGGGTGTGGACCAGGATCCGCATCTGCGACGGGATGACCTCGAGCCACGCCGGCACCGTCCGCTCGCCGACCTCGGCGTGCGCGACGACGAACGGGGTCAGGTCGCGCGAGCCCGGACGGACCTCGATGATGTCGTTGGGCGTCACGCGGTAGGACGGGATGTTGACCTTGCGACCGTTGACGATGAAGTGGCCGTGGGTCACCAGCTGGCGAGCCATGTCGCGGGACTTCGCGAAGCCCGCCCGGAACACGACGTTGTCCAGCCGCGTCTCGAGGATCTGCAGCAGGTTCTCACCGGTCTTGCCGGCCTGGCGCTGCGCCTCGGCGTAGTAGCCGGAGAACTGCTTCTCGAGCACGCCGTACATCCGCGTGGCCTTCTGCTTCTCACGCAGCTGCAGCAGGTACTCGCTGTCCTTCGACCGGCCGCGGCCGTGCTGGCCGGGCGGGTAGGGCCGCTTCTCGAACGGGCACTTCGGCGACTCGCACTTCGCACCCTTGAGGAACAGCTTCATCTTCTCGCGGCGGCACCGCTTGCAGTCGGCGTCGACGTAACGCGCCATCTTCGATATCTCCTAGATCTTCTGCGCGCGGTCAGACGCGGCGACGCTTGGGCGGGCGGGTGCCGTTGTGCGGCGCGGGCGTGACGTCGGCGATCGAGCCGACCTCCAGCCCGGTGGCCTGCAGCGAACGGATGGCGGTCTCGCGGCCGGAGCCCGGACCCTTCACGAACACGTCGACCTTGCGCATGCCGTGCTCCATCGCGCGACGCGCGGCAGCCTCGGCAGCGAGCTGGGCGGCGAAGGGCGTCGACTTGCGGCTGCCCTTGAACCCGACCTGCCCGGCGCTCGCCCAGGAGATCACCGCACCCGTCGGGTCCGTGATCGAGACGATCGTGTTGTTGAACGTGCTCTTGATGTGAGCGTGGCCGTGGGCCACGTTCTTCTTCTCCTTGCGGCGTACCTTCTTGGCCGCCGCGGCCTTACCAGTCTTCGGTGCCATTGAATCGACTCTCCAGGTCTCAGGGGCGGCTTACTTGCCGACCTTCTTCTTGCCGGCGACGGTCTTGCGCGGGCCCTTGCGGGTACGCGCATTCGTGTGGGTGCGCTGTCCGCGCACCGGCAGGCCCTTGCGGTGCCGCAAGCCCTGGTAGCAGCCGATCTCGACCTTGCGCCGGACGTCAGCGGCGACCTCGCGCCGCAGGTCGCCCTCGACCTTGAGGTTGGTGTCGATCCAGTCGCGCAGGAGGATCACCTGATCGTCGGTGAGGTCCTTGGAGCGCAGGTCCGGGCTGATGCCGGTGTCCTCGAGCGCCTTGGCCGCCTGCGAGCGGCCGATGCCGTAGATGTAGGTGAGGGCGACTGCCATGCGCTTGTCGCGCGGCAGGTCGACACCAACGAGTCGTGCCATGTGGCGTTCTCTTTCCTTCGTCATCACGAGGTATGGGTGCAGAGCCGGCCCTGCCCGCCAAGGCAGGTCCCCGGCCTCGTGACCGGGGGTGTCGTCCCGGTGCGGCGCACGCGCCGTGCCGGGGGTCGGGCTCTACAGGGTGTTCGGGCGGCGGGTTGTCTCCCCGCCGACCGCGACAGGTCTGGTCTCAGCCCTGCCGCTGCTTGTGCCGCGGGTTCTCGCAGATCACCATGACGCGACCGTGGCGGCGGATGACCTTGCACTTGTCGCAGATCTTCTTGACGCTCGGCTGGACCTTCATCGTGATCGTTTCCGTTCCTTGCGGGTCGACGTCGTAGGTGGTTCGGGCTTACTTGTAGCGGTAGACGATGCGGCCGCGCGTGAGGTCGTAGGGCGAAAGCTCCACGACGACCCGGTCGTCCGGCAGGATCCGGATGTAGTGCATCCGCATCTTCCCGCTGATGTGCGCGAGCACCTTGTGCCCGTTGTCGAGCTCCACCCGGAACATCGCATTCGGCAGTGACTCGGTGATCGTGCCCTCGAGCTCGATCGCCCCGTCCTTCTTGCCCATATCCTCAGCTTCCGTATCGTGGATCGGAACACGCTTCCCGGCCACGCTGAACCGCCCGGAACCCGGGTGGCAGGCGAGCGTGTTGGGGGAAGCCTGAAACCGACCTCGCACTCTACGCGGCGTGGCTCTCCGGGCCAAATCGGGGGTTCGCCCCGACCCCCCGATCGCCCCCTCCCCCCACCCCGTTTGTCCCGCTTTGCGGGACTGGCGGGCACTTGGGCGTGCGCGAAGGCGATCAGCCGCCCGCGGGTCCCGCAAAGCGGGACAAACGGGAGGGACAGGGGGTGGTCAGAGTCGGACGTCGTCCAGGGCTGTGAGGACCCAGGGACCGGCGTCCGTGACGGCGACGGTGTGCTCCCAGTGCGCCGCGGGGCGCCCGTCAGTCGTCACGATGGTCCACGCGTCCGCCAGCATGGCGATCTCAGGGTCGCCGAGAGTCACCATGGGCTCGATCGCCAGGGCCATCCCCGCCGTCAGCAGCGGCCCGCGACCGGGTGGGCCGTAGTTGAGGATGTGCGGGTCCATGTGCATGCGGCTGCCGATGCCGTGCCCGCCGAACTCCTCGACGATGCCGTACTCGCGCCCATCCAACTCGGCGGAGCCGATGATCGACTGCTCGACGGCGTGGCTGATGTCCGAGAGCCGGTTGCCGGGGCGGGCATGCCGCAGGCCGGCCCACAAGGAGGCCTCCGTGATCTCCGAGAGCCTGGCCACGTCGGGGGCCACCTCCCCCACCGCGACCGTGATGGCCGCGTCACCGTTCCAGCCGTCGACGATCGCGCCGAAGTCGACGGTCAGCAGGTCACCGTCGACGAGCACCCGGGGGCCGGGGATGCCGTGCACGACCTCGTCGTTGACGGACGCGCAGATCACGCCGGGGAACGGCACCGCGCCGTGGGCCTTGTAGCCCAGGAAGGACGACGTCGCGCCGTTGTCCGCGAGCACGTCCCGGGCGATGACGTCGAGCTCGCCGGTGGTCGCCCCCGGGCGGGCAGCCTCGGCTACCGCGGCGAGCCCCTTGGCCACGACGAGCCCGGCCTGCCGCATGACGGCGAGCTGGTTGGCGGACTTGATCTCGATCCCGGCCTTGCGGCGGAACATGCGTGCGCTCCTACGCCTCGAGGGACAGGGCCTCGAGGATGCGCGCCGTGACGTCCGCGACGCTGCCCTGCCCGTAGACCTGCCGGAGCAGGCCCCGGGCGTGGTAGCCCTGGGTCAGCGGCGCTGTCTGCTCGGCGTAGATCTCCAGGCGGCGGCGGATGACGTCCTCGGAGTCATCGCTGCGGCCCTGCTCGGCGGCCCGCTTGACCAGCCGCGCGACGACCTCGTCGACGTCGACGGTCAGCTCGAGTACGACATCTAGCTGCTCACCGGCTGCGTCGAGCATCGCATCGAGCTCGGCGACCTGCTCGACCGTCCGCGGGTACCCGTCCAGGAGGAACCCCGGACGGGCGTCGTCCTGGGAGAGCCGGTCGCGGACCATCGCGTTCGTGACGCCGTCGGGCACGTACTCGCCGGCATCCATGTAGCGCTTCGCCTCGATCCCCAGCGGGGTGTCGCCGGCGACGTTGGCCCGGAAGATGTCGCCGGTCGAGACGTGCGGCACGCCGAGCTGGAGTGCCACGATCTGCGCCTGAGTCCCCTTGCCCGCCCCCGGCGGACCCATCAGCACCACGCGCATCAGCGGAGGAACCCTTCGTAGTTGCGCTGCTGGAGCTGCGCCTCGATCTGCTTAACCGTGTCGAGGCCGACGCCGACCATGATGAGCAGGCTCGTGCCGCCGAACACGAAGCGGTCCTGCACGCCGAGGAGGCTGAACGCCCACAGCGGCAGGATCGCGATGAGGCCGAGGTACAGGGAGCCGGGCGCGGTCAGGCGGGTCAGCACGTAGTCGAGGTACTCCGCCGTGGGCCGACCCGCGCGGATGCCCGGGATGAAGCCGCCGTACTTCTTCATGTTGTCCGCGACCTCGACCGGGTTGAACGTGATCGAGACGTAGAAGTAGCAGAAGAAGACGATCAGGGCGAAGAAGAAGGCCGCGTAGAACGTGCCGGTCCCACGGCCGATCTCCTGCTGGATCCACGTCGCCCAGCCGCTCGTGCTCCCGGTCAGCTGGACCAGAAGAGTCGGTAGGAACAGCAGGGAGGACGCGAAGATGACCGGGATAACGCCGGCCATGTTGACCTTCAGCGGGATGTACGTCGAGGTGCCGCCATACATGCGCCGCCCGACCATCCGCTTGGCGTACTGGACCGGGATGCGCCGCTGCGCCTGCTCGACGAAGACGACGAACGTGATGATCGCGACGCCGACCAGGATCGTCCCGGCGAACGGGAACGGCCCCTGCGCGCTCCAGATCGTCGCGAACTGGGCCGGGATGGTCGCGATGATCGAGGTGAAGATCAGGACCGACATCCCGTTGCCCACGCCACGCTCGGTGATGAGCTCGCCGAACCACATGACCATGGCCGTGCCGGCAGTCATCACCGTGATCATCACGAGGATGATCCACAGCCCCTGGTCGGGGATGAGCTGCTCGTTGCAGCCGCTGAAGAGCGCTCCCGGCGTCCGGGCCAACGACAAGATCGCCGTCGACTGGAGGATCGCCAGACCGATGGTGACGTACCGGGTGTACTGCGTGATCTTCGCCTGGCCGGCCTGCCCGTCGGCCTTCAGGGTCTCCAGCCGCGGGATCACCACGGTGAGCAGCTGCAAGATGATGCTCGCCGTGATGTACGGCATGATGCCGAGCGCGAACACCGACAGCTGCAGCAGCGCACCACCGCTGAACAGGTTGATCAGGGCGTAGATCGAGTTGTCCTGGACGACGTCGACACATCGCTGGATCGCCGAGTAGTCGACACCAGGGGTCGGCAGGACCGACCCGAGCCGGTACAGCGCCAGCAGGGCCAGGGTGAACAGGATCTTCTTGCGAAGGTCCGGCGTACGCAGGGCAGCCCCGAACGCACTGATATGCACGTAGCCTCCTGCAGGTTCAGCGGGGACGGTCGGTCAGCAAGCCGGCGGGCTGCCAGCTACCGGACCGTGGCCGTCCCGCCCGCTGCGACGATCTTGTCACGGGCCGTCGTGGAGAACGCATCCGCGTTGACCGTGACGGTGACCGACAGGTCGCCGTTCCCCAGGACCTTGACGAGCTGGCCCTTGCGGACCGCACCGCGGCTGACGAGCTCCGCCACCGTGACGTCCCCGCCCTCGGGGAACAGCTTCTCGATCATGGCCAGGTTGACGACCTGGTACTCGGTCTTCGCCGGGTTCTTGAAGCCCTTGAGCTTGGGCAGCCGCATGTGCAGCGGCATCTGCCCGCCCTCGAAGTTGGCCGGGACCTGGTACCGGGCCTTCGTGCCCTTGGTACCGCGGCCGGCCGTCTTGCCCTTGGACGCCTCGCCACGGCCCTTACGGGTCTTGGCGGTCTTCGCGCCCGGTGCCGGACGCAGGTGATGGACCTTGAGCGTCATATCAGTCGACCTCCTCAACGACGACCAGGTGCCGCACGGTGTTGACCATCCCACGGATCTCGGGACGGTCCTCCTTGACGACGGTGTCGCCGATCCTCTTCAGGCCCAGCGAGCGCAGCGTGTTGCGCTGGCCGCTGGTGCCGCCGATCTCGGACTTCTTCTGGGTGACCTTGAGCTGCGACATCACGCACCGACCCCTGCCCGGGCGCGCAGCAGTGCGGCCGGCGCGACGTCCTCGAGCGGCAGGCCGCGACGAGCAGCCACCGCCTCCGGCGACTCGAGCATCTTCAGGGCCGCGACCGTGGCGTGCACGATGTTGATCGCGTTGTCCGAGCCCATCGACTTGCTGAGCACGTCGTGGATGCCGGCGCACTCGAGCACGGCGCGCACCGGGCCGCCGGCGATGACGCCGGTTCCGGGAGCAGCCGGGCGGAGCATGACGACACCCGCGGCAGCCTCGCCGGTGATCGGGTGCGGGATCGTGCCCTGGATGCGAGGCACGCGGAAGAAGTGCTTCTTGGCCTCCTCGACCCCCTTGGCGATCGCCGCGGGCACCTCCTTGGCCTTGCCGTAGCCGACGCCGACCATGCCGTCGCCGTCGCCGACGATGACCAGGGCGGTGAAGCTGAAGCGACGTCCGCCCTTGACCACCTTGGCCACGCGGTTGATGGCGACGACGCGCTCGACGTACTGGGACTTCTCCTCGCGGGGGGAGCGGTCCTTGCGGTCCCGCCGATCGCCCCCGCCGCCGGTGCGGCGCGACGTTTCTGACATGGGTCTACCTCTTCCTGGAAGTTCGTACGTCGCTAGAACGTGAGGCCGGCGTCACGCGCACCGTCGGCGACCGCCGCGACACGACCGTGGTACTTGTTGCCGCCGCGGTCGAACACGACCGCCTCGACCCCTGCCTTCTGCGCACGCTCGGCGGCCAGCTGGCCCACCTTGCGGGCCTTGGCCGTCTTGTCGTCGCTCGCCGTCCGCAGGTCGGGCTCCATGGTCGAGGCCGACGCCAGGGTCACGCCCTGGGTGTCGTCCACGACCTGCACGACGATGTGACGGGCCGAACGGGTGACCACCATGCGCGGACGGGCCGCGGTGCCGGTGACCTTCTTGCGAACACGCAGGTGACGGCGCGACCGGCCGACCGTGGTCGGCGTGCGCGTCCCGAGCTTCGGGGCGAACGATGACATCACTTACCAGCCTTTCCGGCCTTGCGACGGACGACTTCGCCCTCGTACCGCACGCCCTTGCCCTTGTACGGCTCGGGCTTGCGGATCTTGCGGATGTTCGCGGCGACCTCGCCGACCTTCTGCTTGTCGATGCCCTGGACCTTGAACTTGATCGGGCTCTCGACGGCGAACGTGATGCCGTCTGGCGCCTTCACGAGGACCGGGTGGCTGAAGCCGAGCTGGAACTCCAGGTCGGTGCCCTTCGCCGCGACGCGGTAACCCGTGCCGACGATCTCCAGGCCCTTCTCGTAGCCCTGCGTCACGCCGGTGACCATGTTCGAGACCAGTGTGCGGGTGAGCCCGTGCAGAGCGCGCGAGGCCCGCTCGTCGTCGGGCCGGGTGACAACGAGAACGCCGTCCTCCTGCGACACGACGATGGGCTCGGCGACCGTGAGGGACAGCGTGCCCTTGGGGCCGGTGACCGTGATCTGGTCGCCATCGACCTTGGCGGTCACGCCGGCGGGCACGGGGACGGGCTGGCGTCCGATGCGAGACATGTTGTCCTCCTACCAGACGTAGGCGAGGACTTCCCCGCCCACGCCCTTCTGCGCGGCCTGTCGGTCGGTCAGCAGACCGGACGACGTGGAAAGGATCGCGATGCCCAAGCCGCCGAGAACTCGCGGCAGCGTCGTGCTCTTCGCGTAGACCCGCAGGCCCGGCTTCGAGACCCGGCGCAGGCCGGCGATCGAACGCTCACGGGACGGGCCGTACTTCAGGTCGAGCGTGAGCGTCTTGCCGACGGTGGCGTCGGCGACGCTCCAGCCCGCGATGTAGCCCTCGCGCTGGAGGATCACGGCGATGCTCTCCTTGATCTTGGAGTGCGGCATCGCCACGGTGTCGTGGTACGCGGAGTTCGCGTTGCGCAGTCGCGCAAGCATGTCCGCGATGGGATCGGTCATTGTCATGTACTTGGCCTACGGCCTTCCTCGCTGCGGTTTCCGGTGTACGGACCTACGGCGTTGTTGGTTACCAGCTGCTCTTGGTGATGCCCGGAAGCTCGCCCGCGTGCGCCATCTCGCGCACGCAGATGCGGCACAGGCCGAACTTGCGGTACACCGAGTGCGGACGCCCGCACTTGTTGCACCGCGTGTAGGCGCGCACCTTGAACTTCGGGGTCTTCTGCTGCTTCTGAATCAGCGCCTTCTTCGCCATGCTCAGGCCTCCTTGAAGGGGAATCCGAGAAGGCGAAGCAGGGCGCGGCCTTCGTCGTCGGTCGTCGCGGTGGTGACGATCGTGATGTCCATGCCGCGGACGCGGTCGATCTTGTCCTGGTCGATCTCGTGGAACATCGACTGCTCGTTGAGGCCGAACGTGTAGTTGCCACGGCCGTCGAACTGGCGCGGCGAGAGCCCGCGGAAGTCACGGATGCGCGGCAGCGCGATCGACAGCAGGCGGTCCAGGAACTCCCACATCCGGTCGCCGCGCAGCGTGACGTGCGCGCCGATCGGCTGGCCCTCGCGCAGCTTGAACTGCGCGATCGACTTGCGGGCCTTCGTGACCTGCGGCTTCTGGCCGGTGATCTCGGCGAGGTCGCGGATCGCGCCCTCGATGAGCTTGGAGTCGCGGGCGGCGTCGCCGACGCCCATGTTGACCACGACCTTGGTGACGGTCGGGATCTGCATCACGTTCGCGAGCTCGAGCTCGGTGCGCAGGGCCGGGGCGATCTCCTCACGGAACCGCGCCTTCAGGCGCGGGACCGTCGTGGCCTCGGTGTCGGTTGCGGTAGTCATCAGTGCCTTCCTCAGATGTCCTTGCCCGAGCGGCGCGAGATTCGCACGCTGCGCTCGGCCTCGTACGTCGAGCCGTCGGAGCGACGCTTCTCGACCGACTCCTTGCGGAAGCCGATACGGGTCGGTCGGCCGTCCTCCGGGTCGATGACCATCACGTTGGACACGTGGATCGGCGCCTCGGTCGTGATGATGCCGCCGGTCTTCGCGCCGCGGGCGTTCTGACCGACCTTGGTGTGCTTCTTGATCCGGTTCACGCCCTCGACGATGACGCGGTCGGTGTCGGGGTAGACCTCGATGACCTTGCCCTTGACACCCCGGTCCTTGCCCGAGATGACCTGGACGAGATCGCCCTTGCGGATGGACAGCGCCATGGCTACAGCACCTCCGGAGCCAGCGAGATGATCTTCATGAACTTCTTCTCCCGCAGCTCACGGCCGACCGGGCCGAAGATGCGCGTGCCGCGCGGCTCGCCGTCGCCCTTGAGGATGACGGCCGCGTTCTCGTCGAAGCGGATGTACGAGCCGTCGGCGCGGCGCCGCTCCTTCTTCGTGCGAACGATGACCGCCTTGACGACCTCGCCCTTCTTGACGTTGCCGCCGGGGATCGCGTCCTTGACGGTCGCGACGATGATGTCACCGATGCCGGCGTACCGACGGCCGGAGCCGCCGAGCACCCGGATGCACAAGATCTCCTTGGCACCGGTGTTGTCGGCGACTCGAAGTCGCGACTCCTGCTGAATCACTTGGTTCTCCTGATCGTCTGCTGGTTCTCACTCGGTGAGCCTGGCGGAACCGTGGGGGTGGGCTACTTGGCCTTCTCGAGGACCTCGACGACGCGCCACCGCTTGGTGGCCGACGTGGGCCGGGTCTCCATCAGCAGGACCCGGTCGCCGACGCCGGCCGTGTTGGCCTCGTCATGCGCCTTGAGCTTGCTGGTTCGCCGCACGACCTTGCCGTACAGCGGGTGCTTGAAGCGGTCCTCGACCGCGACGACCACCGTCTTGTCCATCTTGTCGCTGACAACCAGGCCCTCACGGGTCTTCCGGTAGCCACGGGAGAGCTCGCTCACGCCTGCCTCATTCGTGCTCACGCGGCACCTGCCGCACCGTCAGTGCCCTCGAAGGGCGTGATGCCGAGCTCACGCTCGCGCAGGATCGTGTAGATCCGGGCGATGTCCTTGCGGACCGCGCGCAGCCGGCCGTGGTTCTCCAGCTGACCGGTCGCGCCCTGGAAGCGAAGGTTGAACAGCTCCTCCTTCGCCTCGCGGAGCTTGACCGTCAGCGCCTCGTCATCGAGGTTGCGCAGCTCGCCGACAGCGGTTCCAGCGGCCATCAGTTCTCACCTGCCTCTTCGCGCCGAACGATCCGGCACTTCATCGGGAGCTTGTGCATCGCACGCGTCAGGGCGTCGTGCGCGACCTTCTCGTCGGGGTACGACAGCTCGAACATCACGCGTCCGGGCTTGACGTTCGCGACCCACCACTCGGGCGAGCCCTTGCCCGAGCCCATGCGGGTCTCGGCCGGCTTCTTCGTCAGCGGGCGGTCGGGGTAGATGTTGATCCACACCTTGCCGCCACGACGGATGTGCCGGGTGATGGCAATACGGGCCGACTCGATCTGCCGGTTGGTCACGTATGCCGGCTCGAGGGCCTGAAGGCCGTACGTGCCGAACGTCACCTCGGTGCCGCCCTTGGCCGCACCGGTCCGCTTGGGGTGGTGCTGCTTGCGGTGCTTCACCCTACGGGGTACCAGCATGACTAACCCTCCTGGCCTTCCGTGACGGGCTCGACCACGGCCTCGCCGGTCACGTCCTGGGCTGCCTGCTCGGTCGTCGCGACAGCCACGCCCTCGTCCTCACGACGGGGGCGACGCGGGCGCTCCGGACGCGTGCGCGGTCCGGCCAGGCGTGCGGCAGCGGCCGCCGCCTCGCGCTCGGCCCGGGAGCTCAGCGCCTCACCCTTGTAGATCCAGACCTTCACGCCGATGCGACCGAACGTCGTACGCGCCTCGTAGAAGCCGTAGTCGATGTCGGCGCGCAGCGTGTGCAGAGGCACGCGGCCCTCACGGTAGAACTCCGTGCGGGACATCTCCGCACCGCCGAGGCGGCCGGAGACCTGCACGCGGATGCCCTTGGCGCCGGCCTTCATCGTGCTCTGCATGCCCTTGCGCATGGCGCGCCGGAACGACACGCGGCTGCTGAGCTGCTCGGCGATGCCCTGGGCGACCAGCTGCGCCTCGATCTCGGGGTTCTTCACCTCGAGGATGTTCAGCTGCACCTGCTTGCCCGTCAGCTTCTCGAGGTCGCCGCGGATGCGGTCGGCCTCGGCGCCGCGGCGGCCGATGACGATGCCCGGGCGCGCGGTGTGGATGTCGACGCGGACGCGGTCACGCGTGCGCTCGATCTCCACCCGGGCGATACCGGCCCGCTCCATGCCCTGCGAGAGCAGCTTGCGGATCTTCACGTCCTCGGAGACGTAGTCGCGGTAGCGCTGACCGGGCTTGGAGCTGTCGGCGAACCACCGGGTGTTGAAGTCGGTGGTGATGCCCAGCCGGAAGCCGTGCGGGTTGACTTTCTGGCCCACGGTTTCAGCCCTTCTTCTCGGAGCCGGCGCTGTCGGACACGACGACGGTGATGTGGCTGCTGCGCTTGCTGATGCGGTAGGCGCGGCCCTGGGCGCGCGGCCGGATCCGCTTCATGGTCGGACCCTCGTCGACGTACGCCGCTGCCACGACCAGTGTCCGCGGATCCATCGCGTGGTTGTTCGTCGCGTTGGCGATGGCGCTGTCGAGCACCTTGCCGACGGGCTCGCTGGCCGCCTGCGGGGCGAACTTCAACACCGCCTGGGCGTCTGCTGCGCTCATACCTCGGATGAGGTCGATGACGCGGCGCGCCTTCATGGGCGTGACGCGGACGTACCGCGCCTGGGCCCTGGCTTCCATGTCTTTCCCCTTGCTTTCGTGTCGTGCTGTCGGTGTGTTGAGCTCGCGACGGCGCAGAACCTGCGCTGACGCCGATCGGCCTAGCGGCGCTTGGCCTTGCGGTCGTCCTTGATGTGGCCCTTGAAGGTCCGCGTCGGGGCGAACTCGCCGAGCTTGTGGCCGACCATGTTCTCGGAGACGAACACGGGGACGTGCTTGCGGCCATCGTGCACCGCGATCGTGTGGCCGAGCATGGCCGGCACGATCATCGAGCGGCGCGACCACGTCCGGATCACGGTCTTGGTACCGGCATCGTTCTGCGCGTCCACCTTCTTGAGCAGGTGGCCGTCGACGAACGGGCCCTTCTTCAGGCTGCGAGGCATTGTGTCGTCTTCCCTTAGCGCTTCTTGCCGGACTTGCGGCGACGGACGATGAACTGGTCGCTGGCCTTGTGGGCCTTGCGGGTGCGGCCCTCGGGCTTGCCGTTCGGGTTGACCGGGTGCCGGCCACCGGACGTCTTGCCCTCGCCACCGCCGTGCGGGTGGTCGACCGGGTTCATAGCCACACCGCGGACGGTCGGGCGCTTGCCCTTCCAGCGCATGCGGCCGGCCTTGCCCCAGTTGATGTTCGACTGCTCGGCGTTGCCGACCTCGCCGATCGTGGCCCGCGAGCGCAGGTCGACGTTGCGGATCTCACCGGACGGCATGCGCAGCTGCGCGTACGGGCCGTCCTTGGCGACGAGCTGGACCGACGAACCGGCCGAGCGGGCGATCTTCGCGCCGCCGCCTGGCTTGATCTCGACGGCGTGGATGACCGTGCCGACCGGGATGTTGCGCAGCGGCAGGTTGTTGCCCGGCTTGATGTCGGCCCCGGGGCCGGTCTCGATCGGGTCGCCCTGCTTGAGCTTGTTCGGCGCGATGATGTAGCGCTTCTCGCCGTCCGCGTAGTGCAGCAGCGCGATGCGCGCGGTGCGGTTCGGGTCGTACTCGATGTGCGCGACCCGCGCCGGCACGCCGTCCTTGTCGGCACGACGGAAGTCGATCAGCCGGTAGGCGCGCTTGTGCCCGCCGCCCTGGTGACGCGTCGTGATCTTGCCGGAGTTGTTCCGGCCACCCTTCTTCGGCAGCGGCCGCACGAGCGACTTCTCCGGCTCGGACCGGGTGATCTCGACGAAGTCGGCCACGCTCGAGCCACGACGGCCCGGGGTGGTCGGCTTGTACTTGCGGATTCCCATTTTGGCTTCCGTTCCTGATGATCCTGGCCGGTCAGGAGACCGGGCCGCCGAAGATGTCGATGCGGTCGCCCGCGGCCACCGTCACGATGGCGCGCTTGGTTGCCGCGCGCCGGCCGAAGCCGGTGCGGGTGCGCAGGCGCTTGCCCTCGCGGTTGTGCGTGTTCACGCTGGTCACCTTGACGCCGAACACGTCCTGGACCGCGATCTTGATCTGGGTCTTGTTCGCGTCCGGCGCGACGATGAACGTGTACTTGTTCTCGTCGAGCAGGGCGTAGCTCTTCTCAGAGATGACGGGCGCGATCAGGATGTCGCGCGGATCGGCGATCCTCATTCGGCTGCCTCGCTCTCGGTTGCAACGGCCTTGACCGACTTGCCCGAGGCCGGGCCGGCAAGGAAGACGTCGAGCGCAGCGGACGTGAAGAGCACGTGGTCGCTGACCAGGACGTCGTAGGTGTTGAGCTGGTCGACGTACAGGACGTGGACCGACGGGACGTTCCGCAGGCTCAGCGCGCCGAGCTCGTCCGCCCGGTCGATCGCGACCAGGACGTTGCCCTCGAGGCCGAGCGCCGCGAGCGCAGCGATCGCGCCCTTCGTCGACGGCGCGTCGCCCTCGACGACGGCCGTCACCACGTGGATGCGCCCGTCGCGGGCCCGGTCCGAGAGGGCGCCGCGCAGGGCGGCCGCCTTCATCTTCTTGGGCGTGCGCTGGGAGTAGTCACGCGGGTGCGGGCCGTGGACGATGCCGCCGCCGGCGAACTGCGGTGCACGAGTCGAGCCCTGACGGGCGCGGCCGGTGCCCTTCTGCTTGTACGGCTTGCGACCGCCACCGGAGACCTCAGCGCGCGTCTTGGTGTCGTGCGTGCCCTGACGGGCGGCCGCGAGCTGGGCCACCACGACCTGGTGGATCAGCGGCACGTTGACCGCGACGTCGAAGATCTCGGCGGGCAGCTCGATGCTGCCCGAAGCCGTGCCCGCAGGGGTACGGACGTCTACCGCGCTCATGCCTGCTTCTCCTTCACGGCGGTGCGGACGAACACGAGGCCGCCCTTAGGGCCGGGGACCGCACCCTTGATCAGCAGCAGGCCACGCTCGGCGTCGACGCCCGCGACCCGCAGGTTCTGCGTGGTCTGGCGGTCGCCGCCCATGCGGCCGGCCATCTTCATGCCCTTGAACACACGGCCCGGGGTCGCGCAGCCACCGATCGAGCCCGGCGAGCGGTGCTTGCGCTGCACACCGTGCGAGGCGCGAAGGCCGTGGAAGCCGTGGCGCTTCATGACGCCCGCGAAGCCCTTGCCCTTGGTCGTGCCGACGACGTCGACGAACTGGCCGGCCTCGAACGTGTCGGCGGCAAGTTCCTGGCCGAGGGTGTACTCCGACGCGTCGTCGGTGCGGATCTCAGCCACGTGGCGACGCGGCGTGACGCCGGCCTTCGCGAAGTGGCCGGACTCCGGCTTGTTCACCTTGCGCGGGTCGATCGCGCCATACGCGATCTGGACGGCCGAGTAGCCGTCCGCCTCCGGGGTGCGCACCTGAGTGACGACGCACGGCCCGGCCTTGACCACGGTCACGGGGACGACTCGGTTGTTCTCGTCCCAGACCTGGGTCATTCCGAGCTTCTCGCCCAGCACGCCCTTGACGTTGGTGCCCATCGTTGATCGCTTCCTGTCTTCCCGCGCGGCCTAGAGCTTGATCTCGATGTCGACGCCCGCCGGCAGGTCGAGTCGCATGAGCGAGTCCACCGTCTTCGGGGTCGGGTCGAGGATGTCGATGAGACGCTTGTGCGTGCGCATCTCGAAGTGCTCGCGGCTGTCCTTGTACTTGTGCGGCGAGCGGATGACGCAGTACACGTTCTTCTCGGTCGGCAGCGGCACCGGGCCCGCGACCTTCGCGCCCGTGCGGGTCACCGTCTCGACGATCTTGCGCGCCGATGAGTCGATGACCTCGTGGTCGTAGGCCTTGAGCCGGATGCGGATCTTCTGTCCCGCCATGGTGGCTTGGTGTCCTTACTCGTGTAGTGCCGCTACGGGTTCGATCTGGTCGTGCGGGTCGTGCGCCGTGCTGGTCCGGTTTACGCGGGGGCGGCGGGTCGCGCCGCCCCCGCGGATCCGGGGAGATCCTCAGGTGAGTCCGGGAGGACTACTTGATGATCTTGGTGACCCGGCCGGCCCCGACGGTGCGGCCGCCCTCGCGGATAGCGAAGCGCAGGCCCTCCTCCATCGCGATCGGCTGGATCAGGTCGACCTTCATGTCGGTGTTGTCGCCCGGCATGACCATGTCCTTGCCCTCGGGCAGGGTCACGACGCCGGTGACGTCCGTCGTCCGGAAGTAGAACTGGGGACGGTAGTTGTTGAAGAACGGCGTGTGCCGGCCGCCCTCGTCCTTCGACAGGATGTAGACCTGCGCGTCGAACTCGGTGTGCGGGGTGATCGAGCCCGGCTTGCAGCAGACCTGGCCGCGCTCCACGTCCTCGCGCTTGATGCCGCGCAGGAGCAGGCCGACGTTCTCGCCCGCCTGGCCCTCGTCGAGGAGCTTGCGGAACATCTCGACGCCGGTCACGGTGGTCTTGGCCGCCGGTCCGGTGTGGATGCCGACGATCTCGATCTCCTCGTTGACCTTGACGACGCCACGCTCGATGCGCCCGGTCACCACGGTGCCACGGCCGGTGATCGTGAAGACGTCCTCGATCGGCATGAGGAACGGCTTGTCGATCTCACGCTCGGGGGTCGGGATGTAGGCGTCGACCGCGTTCATGAGCTCCATGATCTGGTCGGCCCACTTCTCGTCGCCGTTCAGCGCCGGGAACGCGGCCACCCGCACGACGGGGATGTCGTCGCCGGGGAACTCGTAGGTGCTGAGGAGCTCGCGCACCTCCATCTCGACGAGCTCGATGAGCTCCTCGTCGTCGACCATGTCGCACTTGTTCAGCGCGACGACGATCGAGGGGACGCCGACCTGGCGGGCCAGGAGGACGTGCTCCTTGGTCTGCGGCATCGGGCCGTCGGTGGCGGCGACCACGAGGATCGCGCCGTCCATCTGAGCCGCGCCGGTGATCATGTTCTTGATGTAGTCGGCGTGGCCGGGGCAGTCGACGTGGGCGTAGTGACGCGCCTCGGTCTGGTACTCGACGTGCGCGATCGAGATCGTGATGCCGCGCTGACGCTCCTCGGGAGCCTTGTCGATCATGTCGAACGGCGTGAACGGGTTCACGTCCGGGTACTTGTCGTGCAGCACCTTGGTGATGGCCGCGGTCAGCGTGGTCTTGCCATGGTCGATGTGACCGATGGTGCCGATGTTGACGTGCGGCTTGGTGCGCTCAAACTTGGCCTTCGCCACTTGAGTTCTCCCTTGTAGTTGCACCGTCCGGCGGTGACGCGGATCGGTTCTCGTCCTGTGGTCGATCTGTCTTTCGGGTGATCCGCGACTTACTCGCCGCGAGCCTTGGCGATGATCTCCAGCTGCACATTCGCCGGAACCTGGGCGTACGAGTCGAACTGCATGCTGTAGCTCGCGCGGCCCTGCGTACGGCTGCGCAGGTCGCCCACGTAGCCGAACATCTCTGACAGCGGCACCAGCGCCTTGACGACGCGGGCACCGGCACGCTCCTCCATGGCCTGGATCTGGCCGCGGCGGGAGTTCAGGTCGCCGATGACATCACCCATGAAGTCCTCGGGTGTGGTCACCTCGACCCCCATCATCGGCTCGAGGATGACGGCGCCGGCACGGCGCGCGCCCTCCTTGAACGCCATCGAGCCGGCGATCTTGAACGCCAGCTCCGAGGAGTCGACGTCGTGGAAGGCGCCGTCCTGGAGCGTCACGGTGATGTCGACCATGGGGTATCCGGCGAGCACGCCGCTCTCCATCGCCTCCTGGCAGCCGGCATCCACGGACGGGATGTACTCGCGCGGGATGCGGCCGCCGGTGACCTTGTTCTCGAAGACGTAGCCGCCGTGCTCGGAGGTGGTCGGACCGATGTCGATCTGCACCTTCGCGAACTGGCCAGAGCCGCCGGTCTGCTTCTTGTGGGTGTAGTCGACCTTCTCGATCTTCTTGGTGAGGGTCTCCCGGTACGCCACCTGGGGCTTGCCGACGTTCGCCTCGACCTTGAACTCGCGCTTCATCCGGTCGACCAGCACCTCCAGGTGCAGCTCGCCCATGCCGCCGATGATCGTCTGGCCGGTCTCCTCGTCCGTGCGGACGTGGAAGGTCGGGTCCTCCTCGGCCAGCCGCTGGATCGCGATGCCGAGCTTGTCCTGGTCGCCCTTGGACTTGGGCTCGATCGCGATGTGGATGACCGGGTCGGGGAAGGTCATCGACTCCAGCACGACCGGGTTGGACGAGTCGCACAGGGTCTCGCCCGTGGTGGTGTCCTTCAGGCCCATCACCGCGACGATGTCGCCGGCGCCCACCGAGTCGATCTCCTCACGCTTGTTCGCGTGCATCCGGTAGATCTTGCCGATGCGCTCCTTGCGGTCCTTCACGCTGTTGAGCACGGCGTTGCCGGAGTCGATCTTGCCGGAGTACACCCGGATGTAGGTGAGCTTGCCCAGGTGCGGGTCGGTCGCGATCTTGAACGCCAGCGCCGAGAACGGCTCGGTGTCGCTCGGCGCCCGCTCGATGATCGTCTCCTCGTGGCCGGGCTTGTGGCCGGAGATCGCGCGGACGTCCAGCGGCGACGGCAGGTACGAGACGACGGCGTCGAGCATGGGCTGCACGCCCTTGTTCTTGAACGCCGAGCCGGTCAGGACCGGGGTGAGCTTGTACGCGAGCGTCGCGCGACGGATGCCGGCCTGGATCTCCTCGACGGAGATCTCCACGCCGTCGAGGAACTTCTCCATGATCGCGTCGTCGGCCTCGGCCAGCGTCTCCAGGAGCTTCTCGCGGTACTCGGCGGCCTGGTCGGCCAGCTCCGCGGGGATCTCCTCGACGACGTAGTCCTCGCCCTTCTGGGTCTCTCCGCGCCAGGTGAGGGCGCGCATCTCGACCAGGTCGACGAGGCCCATGAAGTCGGACTCGTTGCCGATCGGCAGCTGCAGGACCAGCGGGACCGCACCAAGGCGGTCGATGATCATCTCGACGCAGCGGTAGAAGTCGGCTCCGGTGCGGTCGAGCTTGTTGATGAAGCAGATCCGGGGGACGTCGTACTTGTCCGCCTGGCGCCAGACCGTCTCCGACTGGGGCTCGACACCGGCGACGCCATCGAACACGGTGACGGCGCCGTCGAGGACGCGCAGCGAGCGCTCGACCTCGACGGTGAAGTCGACGTGCCCGGGGGTGTCGATGATGTTGATGGTGTGGTCTTTCCACTGACAGGTCGTCGCGGCGGACGTGATCGTGATGCCGCGTTCCTGCTCCTGCTCCATCCAGTCCATGACGGCAGCGCCCTCGTGGACCTCACCGATCTTGTAGGTGATGCCCGTGTAGAACAGGATGCGCTCGGTCGTCGTGGTCTTGCCCGCGTCGATATGAGCCATGATCCCGATGTTGCGGACCTTGGCCAGATCGAGCCTGGTCTGGGTAGACACGTCAGTCTCCGTAAGTTCGTAGGTGGTGCCGCACTACCAGCGGTAGTGCGCGAAGGCCTTGTTGGACTCGGCCATCTTGTGGGTGTCCTCGCGCTTCTTGACCGCAGCGCCCAGGCCGTTCGACGCGTCGAGGATCTCGTTCATGAGGCGCTCGGTCATCGTCTTCTCGCGACGCAGCCGCGAGTAGCTGATGAGCCAGCGCAGGGACAAGGTGGTGGCCCGGGCGGGCTTGACCTCGATCGGGACCTGGTAGGTCGCGCCACCGACACGGCGGGACTTGACCTCCAGCGACGGCTTGACGTTGTCCAGCGCGCGCTTGAGCGTCTGAACCGGGTCGGTGCCGGTCTTCTCGCGGCAGCCCTCGAGGGCGCCGTAGACGATCCGCTCCGCCGTGGAGCGCTTGCCGTCGAGCAGCACCTTGTTGATCAGCTGCGTGACGACGGGGGACGTGTAGACCGGGTCGATGACGACCGGCCGCTTGGCCGCGGGGCCCTTGCGAGGCATCAGCCCTTCTCCTTCTTCGCGCCGTAGCGCGAGCGCGCCTGCTTGCGGTTCTTCACGCCCTGGGTGTCGAGGGCGCCACGGATGACCTTGTAGCGAACGCCGGGCAGGTCGCGGACGCGGCCACCACGGACGAGGACGATCGAGTGCTCCTGCAGGTTGTGGCCCACGCCGGGGATGTAGGCGGTCACCTCGACGCCCGAGCTGAGGCGAACACGCGCGACCTTGCGCAGCGCGGAGTTCGGCTTCTTCGGGGTCGTCGTGTACACGCGCGTGCACACGCCGCGGCGCTGCGGGCTGCCCTTGAGCGCCGGCGCCTTGTTCTTGGAGACCTTGTCCTGGCGGCCCTTGCGGACCAGCTGCTGGATGGTGGGCACTGGTTGCCGTCCTGCCTTCTCGTCGAGTTGCCGTCGTGCCGTGCCGTGTCTGTGCGGGTCGTTCTGGGTCGAGCGGTAACACCTGCGTCCGACCCACGCGGTCGGGTGTGTCGCACCTTCGCCCGCGTGGCGCGACATCCTCGAGCGGATGGATCCCGGGCACCCGTCAGGGTGCGGTGCGCAACTCGCGGGGAAGAGCGCAGGTCGGGACGTGCCCGGACGTGCCGGACACGAGGGGCTACGTTACCCGGCGGTCACGGGGCGAGTCAAAACGAGCCCGGGGGCCGGACCCGACGCCCTAGTTCTAGGCGCCCGCGATCGCGACCAGGACCGCCACGAAGCCACCGACCACGATGATCGCCGCGCACAGGCCGATGTTGATCCAGGAGACGATCTTCGCGGCCGTCACCAGCCCCTGGCCGCCGATCCGGCCCCCGGACGCCGTGATCTCCTTGGTCGCGCTGGCCGCGAGCACGAGCGCGACGATCGCCGGGATGAGCGGGCACACGACCCAGGACAAGATCGCCAGGACGAGCGCGACGATGGCGTTGCTCGAGGTCTGCGGGGCCGGGGCCGGCGCGGCGTACGCCGCGGGCGCATAGGCGCCACCGGCGGGCGGCGCGTACGCCGGAACCGGGGCGGACGGCTCGACGGCCGGCCACGTCGCGGGCGCGGCGACCGGGCCGCCGGGGGGCGGCGGGACAGCAGCCGGCGGTGCCGGCGGGACCGGGACGGGTGGAGCCGCCGGCGCGGCTGCGACCGGCTCGGCGACGGACGGCAGCGGCGGGGCTGGGACAGGGGCCTCCGGGGCGACGGGCGCTGGGGCGGCGAGCTCCGGGGCGGGCGGCTCGGGCACCGGCACCGGCACGACAGGGGCGGCCCCGGTGGGGTCGGCTGCGGTCGGGGCGGTCCCGGACAGGTCCGTCGGGGTGGGGTCGGCCTGGGTGGGGTCGATCGGGCTCGGCTGCTGGTCGCTCACGCCGGTCAGCGTACCCCGGGCACGGCGAAGGGGGCCGAGCGATGCTCGACCCCCTTCGCCGGCGACACGTGCCGACTGCTCGTCAGCCGTTGCGTTCCCGGCTTCGCCGCTCGGCAACGGCCTCCTCGTCGGTTATGAGCGCGCGAGCGCGCTCACACCGACTCGTCAGCCGTTGTAGCCGCGGTAGTCGTACTCCTCCAGCGGGACAGCCGGACCCGACGCGGCGCCGAAGGCGCTGTAGTCGAGGTCGTCGTAAGCGCCGAAGCTGGCGTACATCGCCGCCTTGGCCTCCTCGGTCGGCTCGACCCGCACGTTGCGGTAGACCGGCATGCCGGTACCCGCCGGGATGAGCTTGCCCAGGATGACGTTCTCCTTGAGCCCGAGCAGTGAGTCGCTCTTGGCGTGGATGGCCGCGTCGGTGAGGACGCGGGTCGTCTCCTGGAACGAGGCCGCCGACAGCCACGACTCCGTGGCCAGCGACGCCTTGGTGATGCCCATGAGCTCCGGACGCCCGGACGCCGGCTGGCCTCCCTCGGCGACGACGCGACGGTTCTCCGCCTCGAACAGCGTGCGCTCGATCAGCTCGCCCGCGAGGAAGTCCGCATCGCCAGCCTCGACGATGACCACGCGCTTGAGCATCTGGCGCACGATCACCTCGATGTGCTTGTCGTGGATCGACACACCCTGCGAGCGGTAGACCTCCTGGACCTGGTCCACGAGGTGCAGCTGCACCTGACGCGGGCCGAGGATCCGCAGCACCTGCTTCGGGTCGACCGCACCCGCCACAAGCTGGTCACCGACGGTCACGTGGGCGCCGTCCTCAACCAGCAGCTTGGCACGCTTGGAGACCGTCGTCGGCATCTCCTCGCTGCCGTCATCGGGGATGACGACGACCTTGCGGGTCTTGTCGGTGTCCTCGATGCGGATGCGACCGGTCGTCTCGGCGATCGGGGCGTTGCCCTTCGGCGTACGCGCCTCGAACAGCTCGACCACGCGAGGCAGGCCGTGCGTGATGTCCTCGCCGGCGACACCGCCGGTGTGGAACGTACGCATGGTCAACTGCGTGCCGGGCTCGCCGATGGACTGCGCCGCGATGATGCCCACGGCCTCGCCCACGTCGACGAGCTTTCCCGTCGCCATCGAGTGGCCGTAGCACTTCGCGCAGGTCCCGACCGAGCTCTCGCAGGTCAGCACCGAGCGAACCCGGATCGCCTCGACGCCCTGTGCGACCAGCTCGTCCAGCCGCGGGGTCGTCAGCTCCTCGCCGGCGGTCGCCACCACGACACCGTCGACCTCGACGTCACGCGCGAGCGTGCGGGAGGCGACCGACGTGTCCAGGTTGTCGACCGGACGAAGGACTCCGCCGACCTCGGCGCCGATGGTGATCTGCGCACCGCGCTCGGTGCCGCAGTCGACCTCCCGGATGATGACGTCCTGCGAGACGTCGACCAGGCGACGGGTCAGGTAGCCGGAGTCGGCCGTCCGCAGCGCGGTGTCGGCCAGCCCCTTGCGGGCGCCGTGCGTGGAGATGAAGTACTCCAGGACGGTCAGGCCCTCACGGAAGTTGGCCTTGATCGGGCGCGGGATGATCTCGCCCTTCGGGTTCGCCACCAGGCCGCGCATACCGGCGATCTGACGGACCTGCATGAAGTTACCGCGGGCACCGGAGTCCACCATCATGTGGACGGGGTTGGTGGGCGGGAAGTTCTCCTGCATGGCCTTGGCGACCTCGTCGGTTGCCCGGGTCCAGATCTCGATGAGCTCCTGACGACGCTCGGAGTCGGTGATCAGGCCGCGGTCGTACTGCTGCTCGACCTTGTCCGCCTTCTCCTCCGCGAGCGCCAGCAGGCCGGCCTTCGCCGGCGGGGCGATCACGTCGGAGAACGAGATCGTCACGCCCGAGCGAGTCGCCCAGTGGAAGCCCAAGGCCTTCAGCTTGTCGAGGGTGTCCGCGACGTCGACGCGCACGTAGCGCTCCGACAGGCGGTTCACCAGCTGGCCCAGGACCTTCTTGTCGACCTGGGTGTTGACGTACGGGAAGTCGGTCGGCAGCGCCTCGTTGAACAGCGCACGGCCGAGAGTCGTCTCCAGCAGGAACGGCTGTCCGGGCTCCCAGCCCTCCGGGACCTCGAACACCTCCGGCGGGACGCCGTCGGCGAGGCGGATGCGCACCTTGGCCTGCAGATCGAGGCTGCCCTGGTCCTTGGCCAAGATCGCCTCGGCGACGGACGAGAACGCGCGGCCCTCACCCTCCGCCCCGTCAGCCTGCGACGTGAGGAAGTACATCCCCAGCACCATGTCCTGCGTCGGCGTCGTGATCGGACGACCGTGGGCCGGCGACAGGATGTTGTTGCTCGAGAGCATGAGGATGCGGGCCTCGGCCTGCGCCTCGGCCGACAGCGGCAGGTGCACGGCCATCTGGTCGCCGTCGAAGTCTGCGTTGAACGCGGTGCAGACCAGCGGGTGGATCTGGATGGCCTTGCCCTCGATCAGCTGGGGCTCGAACGCCTGGATGCCCAGCCGGTGCAGCGTCGGTGCGCGGTTGAGCAGCACCGGGTGCTCGGCGATGACCTCCTCGAGGACGTCCCACACGACCGGGCGCGAACGCTCGACCATGCGCTTGGCGCTCTTGATGTTCTGCGCGTGGTTGAGGTCGACCAACCGCTTCATGACGAACGGCTTGAAGAGCTCGAGCGCCATCTGCTTCGGCAGGCCGCACTGGTGCAGCTTCAGCTGCGGGCCGACGACGATGACCGAACGGCCTGAGTAGTCGACGCGCTTGCCGAGCAGGTTCTGGCGGAACCGGCCTTGCTTGCCCTTGAGCATGTCGGACAGCGACTTGAGCGCCCGGTTGCCCGGACCGGTCACCGGCCGGCCGCGGCGGCCGTTGTCGAACAGAGCGTCGACGGCCTCCTGCAGCATGCGCTTCTCGTTGTTGACGATGATCTCGGGCGCGCCGAGGTCCAGCAGCCGCTTGAGGCGGTTGTTGCGGTTGATGACGCGTCGGTACAGGTCGTTCAGGTCGCTCGTGGCGAACCGTCCACCGTCGAGCTGGACCATCGGGCGCAGGTCCGGCGGGATGACCGGGACGGCGTCAAGGACCATGCCCGTCGGCGAGTTCGACGTGCTCAGGAAGGCCTGGACGACCTTGAGCCGCTTCAGGGCACGGGTCTTCTTCTGGCCCTTGCCCGTCTCGACGATCTCCCGGAGGTGCATCGACTCGGCCTCGAGGTCGAACGACTCCAGCCGCTTCTGGATGGCCGCGGCACCCATGCCGCCGTCGAACCAGCGCCCGTAGCGGTCGCGCATCTCGCGGAAGAGCATCTCGTCGCCCTCGAGGTCCTGGACCTTCAAGGTGCGGAACCGGTCGAAGATCCGGTCGAGCCGCTCGATCTCGCCGTCGGCCTTGCGCCGGATCGCCGCCATCTCGCGCTCGCCGGACTCGCGCACCTTGCGGCGCACGTCCGACTTGGCGCCCTCAGCCTCGAGCTCGGCCAGGTCGGCCTCGAGCTTCTGCTGACGGGTCTCGATGTCGGAGTCGCGACGGTTGGCGATCTGCTTCTTCTCCACGCCGAGCTGGTTCTCCAGCGTGGGCAGCGCCTCGTGCCGGCCCTCGTCGTCGACCCACGTGATCATGTAGGCGGCGAAGTAGATGACCTTCTCCAGGTCCTTCGGCGCGAGATCCAGCAGGTAGCCCAGCCGGCTCGGGACGCCCTTGAAGTACCAGATGTGCGTCACCGGGGCGGCGAGCTCGATGTGGCCCATGCGCTCGCGACGCACCTTCGCCCGCGTCACCTCGACGCCGCAGCGCTCGCAGATGATGCCCTTGAACCGCACCCGCTTGTACTTGCCGCAGTAGCACTCCCAGTCGCGAGTCGGTCCGAAGATCTTCTCGCAGAACAGGCCGTCCTTCTCCGGCTTGAGGGTGCGGTAGTTGATCGTCTCAGGCTTCTTCACCTCGCCGTAGGACCACGTACGGATGTCCTCCGCGGTGGCCAGGCCGATGCGCAACTCGTTGAAGAAGTTCACGTCAAGCACTGTGTGTATGTCCTTCGCTTGGTTCGGTCTTCAGGATCGACGTTCGTGGCGGCAGCCGGACGGCTACAGCTCCTCGACGCTGCTCGGCTCACGCCGGGACAGGTCGATGCCGAGCTCCTCGGCAGCGCGGAAGACGTCGTCGTCGCTGTCGCGCATCTCGATGGACATGCCCTCGCTGGAGAGCACCTCCACGTTGAGGCACAGCGACTGCATCTCCTTGACGAGCACCTTGAAGGACTCCGGGATACCCGGCTCCGGGATGTTCTCGCCCTTGACGATGGCCTCGTAGACCTTCACGCGACCTGGCACGTCGTCGGACTTGATGGTCAGGAGCTCCTGCAGCGCGTAAGCCGCGCCGTAGGCCTCCATCGCCCAGACCTCCATCTCACCGAACCGCTGACCGCCGAACTGCGCCTTACCGCCCAGCGGCTGCTGGGTGATCATCGAGTACGGACCGGTGGACCGGGCGTGGATCTTGTCGTCCACCAGGTGCAGCAGCTTCAGGATGTAGATGTAGCCGACGGAGATGCGGCCGGGGATCGGCTCGCCGCTGCGCCCGTCGAACAGGTTGGCCTTGCCGTCCGGCCCGACGAGCTTGAGCCCGTCGTCGGTCGTACGGGTCGAGTCCAGGACGAGCGACAGCTCCTCCTCGCGGGCGCCGTCGAAGACCGGCGTCGCGACCTTGGTGCCACGCGGCACGCTGTGCACCTCGGCGGGGAGGCGGACGGCGCGCGGATCGCTCGCGTCGACCTCCCAGCCACGGGCCGCAGCCCAGCCCAGGTGCGTCTCGAGGATCTGGCCGATGTTCATGCGGCCCGGGACACCCAGCGGGTTGAGCACGACGTCGACGGGCGTGCCGTCCTCCAGGAACGGCATGTCCTCCGGCGGCAGGATCTTCGCGATGACGCCCTTGTTGCCGTGACGACCGGCGAGCTTGTCGCCCTCGGTGATCTTTCGCTTCTGGGCGATGTAGACGCGGACCAGCCGGTTGACCCCCGGCGGGAGCTCGTCTCCCTCGTCGATGTCGAAGACCCGGACGCCGATGACCTTGCCGGACTCACCGTGCGGCACCTTCAGCGACGTGTCGCGGACCTCGCGGGCCTTCTCGCCGAAGATCGCGCGCAGCAGCCGCTCCTCGGGGGTGAGCTCGGTCTCGCCCTTGGGCGTGACCTTGCCGACCAGGATGTCGCCGGTGACGACGTCCGCGCCGATGCGGATGATCCCGCGCTCGTCGAGGTCGGCAAGGACCTCCTCGGAGACGTTGGGGATGTCGCGGGTGATCTCCTCCGGCCCGAGCTTGGTGTCACGTGCGTCGACCTCGTGCTCCTCGATGTGGATCGAGGACAGGACGTCGTCCTGCACGAGGCGCTGGTTGAGGATGATCGCGTCCTCGTAGTTGTGGCCCTCCCACGACATGAACGCGACCAGGAGGTTGCGGCCGAGCGCCATCTCGCCGAGCTCGGTCGACGGACCGTCGGCGACGACCTGACCGGTCTCGACCCGCTCGCCCTCGGCCACGATCGGCTTCTGGTTGAAGCAGGTGCCCTGGTTGGACCGGGTGAACTTCTCCAACCGGTACGTGTCGTAGGCGCCGTCGTCGGTCGCGACGGTGACGGAGTCGGCCGAGACCTCGGCGACGACGCCGGCGCGGCCGGCCTTGATGACGTCACCGGCGTCGTACGCGGCACGGAACTCCATGCCGGTGCCGACGAGCGGGGACTCCGAGCGCAGCAGCGGAACTGCCTGCCGCTGCATGTTGGAGCCCATGAGCGCACGGTTGGCGTCGTCGTGCTCGAGGAAGGGGATCATCGCCGTCGCGACCGACCACAGCTGGCGCGGCGAGACGTCCATGAAGTCGACCTCGTCGGGGGTGACGTAGTCGATCTCCCCGCCCTTGCGGCGGCACAGCACGCGGTCCTCGGTCATCCGGCCGTCCGCGGCGAGGGGGGTGTTGGCCTGCGCGATGACGTGCAGGTCCTCCTCGTCGGCGGTCAGGTAGTCGACCTGGTCGGTGACCTTGCCCTTGGTGACCTTGCGGTACGGCGTCTCGACGAAGCCGAACGCGTTGATGCGCGCGTACGTCGCCAGCGAGCCGATCAGGCCGATGTTCGGGCCTTCCGGGGTCTCGATCGGGCACATGCGGCCGTAGTGCGAGGGGTGCACGTCGCGGACCTCGAAGCCCGCACGCTCGCGCGAGAGGCCACCGGGGCCGAGCGCCGACAGGCGACGCTTGTGCGTGAGCCCGGACAGCGGGTTCGTCTGGTCCATGAACTGGGACAGCTGCGAGGTGCCGAAGAACTCCTTGATCGACGCCACCACGGGGCGGATGTTGATCAGGGTCTGCGGCGTGATCGCCTCGACGTCCTGCGTCGTCATGCGCTCGCGCACGACGCGCTCCATCCGCGACAGGCCGGTGCGGATCTGGTTCTGGATCAGCTCTCCCACCGTGCGCAGACGACGGTTACCGAAGTGGTCGATGTCGTCGGTCTCGACGACGACCTCGCCGCGCGGGCCCTCCATCGTCGTCAGGCCGGCGTGCAGTCGCACGAGGTACTCGATCGTGGCCGCGATGTCCTCGAGGGTCAGCGTCGAGGACTCCAGCGGCAGGTCGAGCCCGAGCTTCTTGTTCACCTTGTAGCGGCCGACCTTCGCGAGGTCGTAGCGCTTGGGGTTGAAGTAGAAGTTGTCGAGCAGGTTGCGCGCGTTCTCGACGGTCGGCGGCTCGCCCGGACGCAGCTTGCGGTAGATGTCCAGGAGGGCGTCCTCCTGGCTTCCGATCGGGTCCTTCTCGAGGGTCGCCATGAAGGTCTCGTACGAGCCGAACCGCTCGGCGATCTCCTCGCGCGTCATGCCGAGGGCCTTGAGCAGCACGGTGACCGGCTGCTTGCGCTTGCGGTCGACGCGGACCGCGACGAGGTCCTTCTTGTCGATCTCGAACTCCAGCCACGCACCGCGGCTGGGGATGATCTTGGCGACGAAGACGTCCTTGTCGGTCGCCTTGTCCACCGAACGCTCGAAGTAGACGCCGGGCGAACGGACGAGCTGCGACACGACGACGCGCTCGGTGCCGTTGATGATGAACGTGCCCTTGTCGGTCATGAGCGGGAAGTCGCCCATGAAGACCGTCTGCGACTTGATCTCGCCGGTCTCGTTGTTCATGAACTCCGCCGTGACGAACAGCGGCGCGGAGTAGGTGAAGTCCTTCTCGCGGCACTGGTCGACGGTGTACTTCGGCGGCTCGAAGCGATGGTCGCGGAACGACAGCGACATGGAGCCCGAGAAGTCCTCGATCGGGCTGATCTCCTCGAAGATCTCGGTCAGGCCGGACGCCTGCGGGATCTCGGAGTTGCCGGACGCCACCTCAGCGGCGACCCGGGCCTTCCAGTCCTCCCCACCCAGGAGCCAGTCGAAGCTGGCCGTCTGCAGGGCGAGCAGATCCGGAACCGCCAGCGGCTCGCGGATCTTGGCGAAGGACACCCGGTTGAGTCCGGGCGACAGGGGCGTTGCGTCAGAACGCGTGCGGGCCAAGATCAGTCCTTCCACATGGTGCGTGAGTACAGCTGCCGCGCTGCTTGCGGCCAGCACGAACCGGACCTGTCAAACCCACAGAGGGGCACGCACAGGTCTGAGACGTGGAGGTTGGAGGGCAGCGCAAAGCAGCAGTCTACCCGGCGGGCACACCGCTGTCCACCCCGGGGCCGGTCCACTCGTCATCGGTCCGCACCGGTGTTCCGGCGGCGACAGCGACGCTGTGCCGGACACCTGAGGAGGACCCTCGTCGAGCGGGCGGTGAGCCCGAAGACGACACGATGGTGACCTCCCCGCCCACGAACGTCAAGCCGACACCGGCATTTGCGGGGACGATGTGATCGTTCCGTGACCCTGGGGCGCCTTGTCCTTGCATGATGCAAGCAATCGTGTACGATCCTTGCATGCAGCAAGCAACTGACTTCGTCGCGGCCGCCCGCCGGGGACGCCGTGAGCTGATCGAGGACGACCACGGTGCCCTCCTCGCCGAGCTCGCCTCGTCGCCGGCGACCGCGTCGCTGCTCACCTCCGTCATCGACCTCATGCGCGACGCACGGCGGCGTGGCGCCTCGCAGGCCGGCGGCGGGCAGCTCCTGGTGGTGCTCGCGAAGTCGGGCCCGAGCTGCGGGGCGGACCTCGCGACGGCGCTGCACCTGGACCAGTCGACGGTGAGCCGGCAGATCAGCGCCCTCGAGGCCGACGGGCTCGTCCGCCGGCGGCCGAGCTCCCAGGACCGACGCGTGCACGAGCTGGAGCTCACCGACGACGGCCGCCTCGCCGCCCGGGTCGAGATCGAGCGCCGCGTCCGCCTCCTCGAGGCCGGCGTCGCCGACTGGTCCGAGGACGACATCGACACCCTGTCCCGCCTGCTGGCGCGCTTCGTCGCAGGCCTTCGATCCACCGAGGAAGGACCACGCAGTGAGTGACCGCACGTCGACGCGGGCGGAGATGCCCGACGGCACCGACGAACCCGACCCCAGCACGACCCCGGACCCGGAGGCGACCCTCATCGCCGAGGGCGCTCCGGACCACGAGCTCATCCACGGCGGCCGCCTGCGCCTGACGCTGGCCGCGCTCATGCTCACCATGCTGCTCGCCGCGCTCGACCAGACCATCGTGTCGACGGCGCTCCCCCGCATCACCAGCGACCTCAACGGCCTCGCCCAGCTCTCCTGGGTCGTCACGGCCTACCTGCTCGCCTCGACCGCATCGACGCCGATCTGGGGCAAGATCTCCGACCTCTACGGCCGAAAGATCATGCTGCAGGCCGCGATCATCATCTTCCTCGTCGGATCGCTGCTCGCCGGCCTGTCCACGTCCATGGGGATGCTGATCCTGACCCGTGGCATCCAGGGCCTCGGCGGCGGCGGGCTCATCGTCCTCGTCATGGCTGTGATCGCCGACATCATCCCGCCGCGCGACCGCGGCAAGTACGTGGGACTGTTCGGCGGCGTGTTCGCGATCGCCAGCATCGCCGGGCCGCTGCTCGGCGGCTTCTTCGTCGACAACCTGTCCTGGCGGTGGATCTTCTACATCAACCTGCCGATCGGCATCGCCGCGTTCCTGGTCATCACGGCCGTCCTGCAGGTGCCGGTCCGTCGGGTGAACCACGCGATCGACTACTTCGGCGCGGTGCTCCTTGTCGCCGGCGTCAGCCTCCTGCTGCTCGTCGTCGAGTGGGGCGGTCAGCGCTACGCGTGGGGCTCGACCGAGATCATCGGCATGGGCGCGTTGACGTTGGCCCTGCTCGCCGGGTTCGTCGTGCGGGAGCTGCGGACGGCCGAGCCGATCGTGCCGATGGGCCTGTTCCGCAACCGGGTCTTCGGCGTCACGAGCATCATCGGCTTCGTCGTCGGGCTGGCCATGTTCGGGGCGATCGTCTACATGCCGCTGTTCTTGCAGCTGGTCCAGGGCGCGACGCCGACCGAGGCGGGCCTCGAGCTCGTGCCGATGATGGCCGGGCTCCTGCTGGCCTCGATCGTCTCGGGTCGGCTCATCTCGCGCTGGGGCCGGTACAAGCCGTTCCCGATCGTCGGGACCGCGCTGGCGACCCTCGCGATGTACTTGCTGTCGACGATCGACGTCGACACGCCGTACACCCAGATCGCGGTCTACCTGTTCATCCTCGGCGTGGGCCTCGGCAACGTCATGCAGGTGCTCGTGCTCGCGGTCCAGAACTCCGTCAACCCCCGCGACGTGGGCGTGGCGACGAGCGGGAACACGTTCTTCCGCTCCGTCGGCGGCACGATCGGCACGGCCCTGTTCGGCGCGATCATGACGTCGCGCCTCACCGCCGAGCTGACGAACACGCTGCCGCCGGATCTCGCCGGCAGTGCCAGCGTGAGCGACATGACGAGCGCCCTGAGCAAGATCGCGGAGCTACCCGACACGATCCGCCCGATCGTGCTGGAGGCGTTCACGACGTCGCTGAGCTCGGTCTTCCTCACCGCGGTGCCGATCATCGCGGTGGCCTTCGTGTTCGCCCTGTTCCTCAAGGACGTCCGGTTGCGCTCGGACCGCAGCGGCGAGCAGCCCCCGATGCTCGTCGAGTAGTCCGCACGCGATGCGGTCAGTCCTCGAGCAGGGCTGACCGCATCGTGCGCGCGAGCCACTCCACGAACTCGTGCGGGGGCCACCCCTGCCGGGAGACCAGGTTGGCGTAGTTCGCCGGGTCGTTCAGCAGCCACAGGACGTCGACCGCACGCTCACCGGCGAGGTCCGGGCGAAGCGGCCCGAGCCCCCGCGCGTGCTCGATGACCATCCGGGCACCGGCCCTCCGGTTCGCGAGGAGGCCGTCCCAGAGCCCGGCGATCTCCACGGACGCGTCCGCGGCCCGTCTGACGACCTCGAAGAGCTCGGCCGCCCGCCCGCCGATGACTGAGCACACGGCCGCATACGCATCGAGCACCTCCGCGGGGGAGCTCGCACGCCAGACGGGTGCGAACCACTCGCGCTGCGCGACGGGCACCGGCTCGTCGTCCCCGGCGAGCGCCTGGTCGAGGACCTGCTGCAGGAGAGCCGGCTTCGACCCGAACGCAGCGAAGACGGTGGGCCGGGCGACACCTGCATCGGCCGCGATCTCGGCGAGCGAGGTCGCCGCGTACCCGCGCTGGACGAACAGCCCGGTCGCCGCGGCGACGATGACCTGGCGCGTCCGGCGGGCTGACGCCTCACGCGTGGGCGACCGGTAGACCCGTCGCGGGGGCTTGACGGCGTCCGGCACGCGGGCATACTAGGTGAATATTGACTAGATAGCGTCTAACCGAATGTCGATGAGGTGATCGCGTGGCCGAGCCGTACCTCCTGCGAGCCGGCGAGGGCGACGCCCTGTGGTTCCTCGGCAACCTGGTCACGCTGAAGGCCGTCGGGTCGGCGACCCACGGACGGGTGACCGTCGCGGAGTTCGTGAACCCGCCCGGGTTCGCACCCCCGCTGCACCGGCACCGCGACGAGGACGAGCTCTTCTACGTGCTGGACGGCTCGGCTCGCTTCGACTGCGGTCCGATGTCGGTCGGGGCGAGTGCCGGGGACTTCGTCCTGCTCCCGGCCGGCCTCCCCCACTCCTTCGTCGTCGACACGTCCGGGCCGCTGCGAGCGCTGCAGATCACGACACCGGCCGGGTTCGAGGACTTCGCCGCGGACGCGGGCCGGCCCGCCGAGCACCGACGGCTGCCCGACCCGGCGCCGATCGACCCGATCGCCCTCGGGCACGCCGCCGCCCGGCACGGGATCGAGATCCTCGGCCCTCCCCCGCACTGAACGCGCGAAGGCCCGCCCCGTGAGGGGCGGGCCTTCGTCGTGCTGCGTTCGGTGCTACTTGAGGGAGACGGTCGCGCCAGCGCCCTCGAGCTGCTCCTTGGCCTTCTCCGCGGTCTCCTTGTTGACCTTCTCGAGGATGGCCTTCGGCGCCGCCTCGACCAGATCCTTGGCCTCCTTGAGGCCCAGGCTGGTGAGCGCGCGCACCTCCTTGATGACCGGGATCTTGTTGTCGCCGGCAGCCTCGAGGACGACGTCGAACTCGTCCTGCTCGGCAGCGGCCTCGTCCGCGCCAGCGCCCGCGGCACCCGCGACGGCAGCCACGGCGACCGGGGCGGCCGCGGTGACGTCGAAGGTCTCCTCGAACAGCTTCACGAAGTCGGAGAGCTCCAGCAGCGTCATCTCCTTGAACGCGTCCAGCAGCTCGTCAGTGCTCAGCTTCGCCATGATGGCGTCCTTTCGGTAGATCCGGCCGAGGGCCGGGTCGGGCAATCAGCCCTCGGTGGTCTCCGCCACGGCGGCGGTGTCTTCGGTGGGTGCCGACTCGGCGGTCGCCTCGGCGGCCTCCTCCTCGACGGGTGCCTCGGCGACGGGTGCCGCCTCGGCCGGAGCAGCAGCAGCCGACGGGTCGGCAGCGAGCTTGTCCTGGAGCGCGGCCAGGGTCCGAGCCGTCTTCGACAGCGGCGCGAGGAACAGCGCCGCGGCCTGGGACTGCTTGGCCTTCATCGCGCCGGCCAGCTTCGACAGCAGGACCTCGCGCGACTCCAGGTCGGCGATCTTCTGGACGTCATCCGCGCTGAGCGTCTTGCCGTCCATGTAGCCGCCCTTGATGACCAGGGCGGGGTTGTCCTTCGCGAAGGCGCGGATCGCCTTCGCCGCGTCGACCGCATCGCCCTTGACGAACGCGATCGCGCTCGGGCCGGCCAACAGGTCGTCGACGCCGGTCACACCAGCGTCGCGTGCGGCGATCTTGCTCAGGGTGTTCTTGACCACCGCGTAGGTGACCGTGGATCCGAGCGAGCGGCGCAGGGACTTCAGCTGCGCGACGGTCAGACCCCGGTACTCGGTGAGCACTGCCGCATTGGAGGTGCGGAAGTGGTCGGCGAGCTCGGCGACGGTGGTCGCCTTGTTCGGCCGTGCCATGGGGCTCCTTTCACGGCTCTTCACCTCAGTGAAGAGCCCTTTCCTGGTGCCCCGAAAAGGAGAACGCCCCGGCGCAGGCGCTCGGGGCGGTGGGCCGCACGCGCGGCCGACGTCCTTGCAACACCTGCGCGGGTCGTCCGCCTTCGCGGGACCTTCGACCGGCTCGGCGCAAACCGCGCGCCGGACCGGTGACCAGCGGTCTTCGGTGGGTTCAGAGTACGGGTGGGCAGGCGTCAGGACAAATCCGACGCCCGAACGCGAACCGGGGCGGACAGGTTCGTCCGCCCCGGTCCGCATCGAAGCGTGCTAGCCGACCTTGACCGTCGGCTTCGCGATCGGGCGGGCCGCCGGCAGGCCGCCCGGGCGCTTCAGCGCGTCCGGCTGCCAGAAGCCGTCCGCGTTGACCCCCGGAACGGCCCAGAACGACCGCACCGCCGCGCTCATCTTCTTCGGCGTCGAGGCGTTGGTAACCTTGCTCCAGGTGCTGACGGCCCCCAGGATCTGCGGTCCGGTGAAGACGCAGTGCCCGACCCCGCTGCCGCCGAGCGCAGCCACAGAGGCGGCCGAGTTCGGCGACTTGGCGCCCGGGTCGAACTGCGTCCAGCCGTTGGCCGGCGGCACCGTGTAGTACGTCGCCACCTTGTAGGGCCCCGTCACCTTGCCCTTGGCGAAGGACGCCTTGAGCCGGTCCGACAACCAGCCGGTGTTGCCCGCCGGGACCGCCGGGTCGTTGGTCGTCGACATCAGGACCTCAGGCCCGGAGTAGGCGCCCACGGGATGCGGCAGGAGGTTGACTGCCGCTACCGCCTTCGGGTTCGCGGGGAACCGGAGGGCGGGGTTGCCCCTGCTCGCGTCGAGCGCAGCGATCATCGCGTTGAGCGCGTTCGGCATGACCGGCGTCGAGTTGAGCGTGTCACCGAACTCCCCGCGCTGCTCCGGTGAGAGCAGGGCGGCGTACGAGACGTTCACGTTGTCGTTGAAGTTCGCCGACTCGGTGGGCGGGATCTGCGCGACCTGGCGGATGCGCATCTCCAGGTCGTAGCGCCCCAGGATCCCGAGCGCGGCGGCCGTGCCGACGTTCTGCAGCATCGCCGCCGCCGAGCTCGCTCCGGCCGATGCCGGCTGGTAGCCGCCGGCCAGGGCCGCGGCAGTGCCGAGGCTGGCGAACGCCGGGTTCACGGTCACGCCGTCGTAGACGGCCGACACCGTCGGCAGGCCTCCCATGAGACCGCCGAGGAGGTTCGCCTGCGCGATCGGGTAGCCGACCGGCGAGACGGAGACCTGCCCGGCACCGACCTTGTTCAACGTCGTGAACACGGTGCCCAGGTCCGTCAGGGCCTCGGCATATCCGGCTGCGCCCGGGGTGTAGTTGGCGACCTTGAGCGTCGGCGCGACGAGCGTCTTCCAGGTGTAGAGCACGGTCATGGCCGTGCTGAACGCCTGCTCGGGCCCGGCGACGACCCCGCACAGCGGCATCGCGCTCTGGATGACGCGCGGGTTCTTCTCGAACAGGGTCTGGGAGACCAGACCGCCGAGCGAGGCACCCCACACGCGGACGTTCTTGACCCCCGCGATGCCGCCGCCCTTGACCAGCGCGATCAGCCGGCTGCCCGCCTCGACGCCCTCGGCCGACGCCCAGCCCTGACGTGCGTAGCCCGCTCCAGCAAGCGCGAAGCCCTGAGCGAGCAGCGCCTGCGCGACCTGCGGGCTCGGAGCGACCTCCGGCACGTTCGTCGCCTGGTAGGCGACGTCCGAGCCGAATGCGGCGGCGAACGACGGCACGCTGATCTGCTGGTACGCCGGGTTCGAGGCGAGGTTCAGCGCGCTGGGACCGGCGAACGCCGCGGGGATCGGCCCGGAGAACCGGTACCCGTGCGACCACAGGAGGACGGTGCCGTTGAAGTTCGTCGGCATCGAGATCGTGTACGGGCTGGAGCCGAGGGCACCGTCCAAGGTGCCCTGGCACGTCGCGCCCGGCGCGCAGGCGTCGGCGGCCTGCGCGGGGGCGATGGTGGGCGCAGCGACGACGACGAGGCCCGCCGTCGCGACCGCCGCGACGACGCGGCGAAGTTGAATCCTCATATCAGTGGGTGTCCTCTTCTACGGAAGCAGCTTGGGAGTGGGGCCGGCCGGCGTGAAGGTCTTCTGCGTCGCCGCGCCGGACGGCGAGGAGTTCGCCACGATCACGAAGCTCGTCTTGCGCTGGACCACGCCGGAGCCGTTGTACTGCCCCATCCAGTAGCCCGTGAGGCCCTGGTGTGTCTTGGCGTTGACGAGCATCGGCACGACCGCGGCCGACCGGAAGGACGCCGACTTCGTCTGCAGGGCGTTGACCAGGCCCCGACGGCTGAGGTTGGGTCCGGCTGCCTTGAGCGCCTGCGCCAGGACGTACGCCGTGTTGATGCCGTAGTACGTGTAGAAGTTCCACGGCAGGTTGTTCTTGGCGGCGATGACCCTCATCTGCGACACGAACGGGTTCTTCAGGTCGTCGATCGGCGCGAGGAAGCTCGGCGTGTAGACGCCGGCGAGCAGGGCGTTGGTCGACGCACCCAGCGACTGGGCGAGGACCGAGGGGTCCGAGCCGACCGACGTGATCATCCAGGTCGGCTTGAACGCCGACTTGGCGGCCGTCCCGAGCAGCTGCGCGGTCGCGGACGTCACGCCGAAGAACACGACGAGCTCGCACCCGGCCGACTTCAGCTTGGTCACCTGGGCGGTGAAGGGCTGCACCTGCTGTCCGGAGAAGTAGGAGACCTCCTCCGCGAACTTCATCCCGGCGGCGTTGAAGCCGACCAGGGCGTTCTCGCCGAACTCGCCGTCCTGGTAGAACAGGCACTTCTTCATGCCGTTCAGGTCCGGCGTCTTCTGGATGTAGTAGGCCATCGACTTCGCCTCGACGACGTACGACGGGAAGTACGGGAACGTCATCGGGTACACCGCGGGGTTGCCGAACGACGCGGCACCGGTGTTCACGAACACGTCGGGGATGCCGCGACGGTTCAGGTCGGCGACGACCGCCGAGTGCGTGGGCGTGCCGAGCGCGCCGAACATCGCGAAGATCTTGTCGCGCAGGATCAGCTCGCTCGTCGCGCTCTTGGTCTTGGCGGGGTTGTACTGGTCGTCCTTGACGACGTACTTGATCTTGCGGCCGTTGATGCCGCCGTTCGCGTTCACGTACGCGAAGTAGGCCGCTGCGGCGGGAGCGAGGTCCTTGTAGCCGGGCGACGCCGGGCCGGTGAGGGGGGTCGTGGTGCCGATGACGATCTGGCTGGAGCTCACGCCAGGGTCAGCGGCGGGAGCGGCGGCTCCTGCCGGCACGGCAACAGCGATCGCCGTCGCGGCGGCGGCCCCGAGGGCGACCGCCCGGGTGACACGGATCTTGGACACAGGATTTTCCTCCCGACGATGAGCAGGAGCGGACTGCCCCGATGGCATCCCCGACCGCTCGCGCATTGGTTCCGTGGAGGCTACCCGCTAGTAATGTGACACGCACCACAATCGCGGAAAGTCGACCGGGCGCTCAGCGGGCGGCGGGAGGACGTCGACGCAGGCGCGTGACGCCGGCCTGCAGGGAGCCGACGATCCCGCCGGGGGCGACCAGTACCACCAGCACGACCAGCAGGCCGTAGAGCAGGTTGGGCATGTTGTTGGCCACCTGCTCGGACCATCCCCGCTCGCCGGAGAGCCCGGCGATGAACTCTGGCAGCCACACGAGCAGGCAGGCGCCGATCGCCGCGCCCAGCAGGGAGCTCCGCCCGCCCAGGACTACGCCGACGAGCAGGGACAACGACAGCCCGAGGCCGAACGCCCCCGGCCCCACGTACGCCAGGATCTGTGCGAATACACCGCCGGCGAGCGCGGCGAAGAAGCTGCTGAAGACGAACGCCGAGATCTTCGCCCAGGCCGGGGAGATCCCGGACACCGCGGCGGCGACCGGATCGTCCCGGACGGCGCGCCACCGTCGGCCCTCACGTCCGCGCACGAGGTTGAGCGCGATGAACAACGCGATGCAGGCGACGAGCACGGCCATCGATGCCTGCCAGTGCTCGATGACGAACGGCTGCCCGCCGACATCCGTACCGCCGGAGCCGCCCGAGCCGCCGGACAGGTCGTCGCCGGGGAACCCCGACACACTCGGCGCGGGCGAGGCGCTGCCGGAGGGGTAGTTGTCCATCGTCAGCAGGTCGCCCCCCGACGCACTCGGAACCGGCGCCGCGCTGCCCGACGGGAAGTTGTCCATCGTCAGCAGGTCACCGCCCGACGCACTCGGAACCGGCGCCGCACTGCCCGACGGGAAGTTGTCCATCGTCAGCAGGTCACCGCCCGACGCACTGGCCATCGGCGACGCGCCCACCTGGGTGTCCGGGAGCGTGTCGGTGAAGACCTCCTCCGCCGCCTGCGTCGCGGCGGCGTAGCCCCCCTCGGGGTAGGGGACGGTGAGCATCAGGCCGTCCTCGCCGCCGAGGAGATCCGGGAACCGGCTCGCGACGGCCGGGATGCCGACGGCCAGGCCCAGGGTGAGCCCGGCCAGGTACGGGCCTTTCAACCGGGCGGCCAGCCCCCCGATGATCAGCCCGAAGACGACGCCACCGATGGCGGCGAACACCATCGCCCACCAGCCGTTCATCGGCACGCCGAGCAACGGCACCGTCTGCCAGTTCAGCGAGGTGAGAGCGAAGGAGTACGCACCGATCGCCATGAGCGCGCCGTTGCCGAGGGACACCTGGCCGGACATGCCGACGAGGATGACCATGCCGAACATCGCGGTCGCGTACATCGCGGCGAGCGCGATGTAGTAGTTCATCAGCGGGTCGACACGGTCGTTGACGAACGACAGCACGAGCCACACGGCGGCGGCGATCGCCAGGTGCGAGACGAGCCGCATCCCGGGTTTGCGCAGGATCTCGCGCACGGCGCTCACACCGACCTCGACGAGGTGTGGCCGAAGAAGCCGTCGGGCTTGATGAGCAGGTTCAGCGCGAGCAGGATCAGCGCGACGATCGGCGCGTTGCTCGAGTCGCTGTAGCCCGAGACGACCGACAGGACCAGTCCGGTCCCGACACCGAACGCGACAGCACCGACGAGACTGTCGAGACCACCGATGACTGCTGCGGTGAACGCGAAGACGAGCAGGATGTCGAAGCTGTTCGGCGAGAGCGTCGACACCGGCGCGACGAGGACGCCGGCGACCGCGCCGACCACGCCCGCGATCGCCCAGCCGATCGTGAGCGTGCGACCGACCCGGATCCCCGAAAGCCGGGCGACCTCGGGGTTGAACGCCGTCGCCCGCATCGCCAGCCCGAGGTTCGTCCGCGTGAACAGCAAGGTCAGCGCGACGACCAGGACGATGGTCGCGCCGATGACGACGAGGTCGTAGACAGACAGCGGCCAGTCACGGCCTAGTACGGTGATCGCGGCGTTCGGGAACGGCTGAGGGTAGGCCTGCGTGTCGCCGCCCCAGATCATCCCGGCGGAAGCCTGGAGTGCGATGAGGACGCCGAACGTGGCGATGATGGCACCGGACGTGTCGGACCTCTTCATCGGCCGAAGCACCAGGAACTGGACGACCGTGCCGAGGACGGCGCCCGCGACGAGGGCGCCGAGGAACGCCACGAGCCAGTTGCCCGTGAGGTTCTGAAGGCTCAGGCCCACGAACGTCGTGAACATCGCCTGGCCGACCTGCGCGAAGTTGACGACCCGGGTCGCGCGCCAGGTCAGGACGAGCGCGAGAGCGAACAGCGCGAAGACCGCGCCGGAGCTGAGCCCGCCGAGGAGGTAGTCGATGAACTGGGTCACGACGGGTCCTCAGTAGCCCAGGTACGCATGGCGCAGCTCCTCGTCGGCAGCGATCTCGGCGGCCGGTCCGGCCATGACGACCCGCCCGAGGTTGAGGACAACACCCTGGGTCGCCACCCGCAGGGCCGTGACGGCGTTCTGCTCGACCAGGAGCACCGCCACGTCGGCCTGCGTCGCGAGGCCGCGGACGAGCTCGAGGATCTGCGTCACGATCAGCGGGGCGAGACCCAGGGAGGGCTCGTCGAGGAGGAGGCATTGCGGAGCGCACATCAGCGCGCGGCCGATCGCCAGCTGCTGCCGCTCACCGCCACTGAGGGTGGACGCGTTCATCGCCCGGCGCTCGGCGAGGACCGGGAACAGGTCGTAGACCTCTCCCTGCGCCGCCGCCCGCTCCGGCCGGCTGCGCCACATCCCCCCGAGGCGCAGGTTCTCATCGACGGTCAGTTCGGGAACGGTCGAACGTCCTTCGGGGACCAGCGCTATGCCCATCCGGACGACGTCCTCGGCGCGGCGGCCGAGGACCGCCTCGCCGTCGAGGTGGACAGTGCCCGACGTCGGTCGCACGAGGCCGGCCAGCGTGCGCATGAGCGTCGACTTCCCCGCGCCGTTGGCGCCGATGACAGCCGTCACCTCACCCCGAGGCACGTCGAGGGACACGTCCTCCAGGGCGCGCACGGGGCCGTAGGAGACGCTCAAGCCGGCGATGCGCAGCATCAGGCCGCCCCGTCCTGGCCGAGGTAGGCCGCCAGCACGGCCGGGTCGCGGCGGATCTCGTCGGGCGTCCCCGTCGCGATCACGCGACCGGCGTCGAGGACCCAGATCAAGTCGCAGACCTCCATGACGAGCTCCATGTGGTGCTCGACCAGCAGCACCGTCCGGTGCGGCGTCCACGTGCGGATCAACGCGCCGAGGTCGGCCATGTCGCCGGCCCCGATCCCGCCGGCGGGCTCGTCGAGGAGCAGCAGCTGCGGGTCGCACACGAGCGCGCGAGCAAGCGCCACCTTCTTCTGCACGGGATAAGGCAGCTCGGAGGGGTAGCGGTCGGCCTGGTCGACAATGCCGAGGTCGCTCATCGCGGCAAGCGCGTTCTCGCGTGCGCGCCCGGTCTGCACGTCGGTCCACGGCATCGCCAGCGCCTGCGAGATCGGGCCGCTGCGCATCCGCGACGACGCTCCCTGCATGACGTTCTCCAGCGCCGTCAGGCTGGCGAACAAGCCGACGCCCTGGAGGGTTCGCGCGATGCCCATCCGGGTGAGCCGGTGGGCGCGGATGCGACCCAGGGTGTCGCCGCGGTAGCGCACTGCGCCGGAGTCCGCCCGGACGAAGCCACTGATGACGTTGAAGACGGTGGTCTTGCCGGCGCCGTTCGGGCCGATCAGGCCGGTCACGGAGCCGCGGGGGACGTGGAGACTGACGCCGTCGAGGATCTGCAACCCGCTGAGCCGTACGCGGATGTCCGCCAGTTCGATCAGCGGATCGTCGTCGGCCACGAACGCCGCCTTCCCATTCCCCTCGCCCACCCCCGCGGGTCCGGCAAGTGTGCCGTCGGGGTCGAGAGGCTGCAACAGGATTGGCCAAACCGCGACCGGACCCGCGGACGGCGTCGCGGACGCGGCGGGAAACGCGGCGCGAAACGCGTTGGGAAACGCGTTGGGAAACGCGTTGGGAAACGCGTCGAGGGGCGGCCGGTTCGCACCGGCCGCCCCTCGACGTCGCGTTGGTTCGTCAGCCCTCGTCGTCGGACAGCAGGTTGCGCGTCCGGTTCGGGTCGAGCGGGATGCCCGGGCCCATCGTCGACGACAGCGTCGCCTTGCGGACGTAGCGCCCCTTGGCCGCGGACGGCTTGAGCCGCAGGATCTCGTCGAGCGCCGCGCCGTAGTTCTCCACGAGCGCCTGCTCGGTGAACGACGCCTTGCCGATCGGGAAGTTCAGGTTCGAGTGCTTGTCGACCCGGAACTCGATCTTGCCGCCCTTGATCTCCGACACCGCCTTGGTGACGTCCATCGTGACGGTGCCGGTCTTCGGGTTCGGCATGAGGCCGCGGGGGCCGAGGACCTTGCCGAGCGTGCCGACCTTGCCCATCAGGTCGGGCGTGGCGACCGCGGCGTCGAAGTCCGTCCAGCCACCCTTGACCTTCTCGATCATGTCGTCGCCGCCGACGAAGTCCGCACCAGCCGCGCGCGCCTCTTCCGCCTTCTCACCGTTGGCGAAGACCAGGACCCGAGCGGTCTTGCCGGTGCCGTGCGGGAGGTTGACGGTGCCGCGGACCATCTGGTCCGCCTTGCGAGGATCGACGCCGAGGCGCATGGACACCTCGACGGTCGGGTCGAACTTCGACGCGGTGGTCTCCTTGACGAGACGGACGGCGTCGAGCGGGGCGTAGAGCTCGGCCGGGTCGATCTTCTCGACGGCGGCGCGGTAGGCCTTGCTGCGCTTCATGTCTGCTCCTTCGCAGGTCGTGGTTCGAGCCGCGCAGGCTCTCCCACTGGGTGTTCGGATCTGATGGGTCGTGCAGGTGGGGCGTCAGGCGGAGACGCTGATGCCCATCTGACGGGCGGTGCCCTCGATGATCTTCATCGCCGCGTCGATGTCGTTGGCGTTGAGGTCGGGCATCTTCGTCTCGGCGATCTCCCGGACCTGGGCCTGGGTGATCGAGCCCGCCTTCGTCTTGGGCGGGGTGCTGGAGCCCTTCTCCAGGCCGGCGGCCTTGAGGATCAGGCGCGAGGCCGGCGGGGTCTTCAGCGTGAAGTCGAACGAACGGTCCTCATAGACCGTGATCTCGACCGGGATGACGTTGCCACGCTGGGCCTCGGTGGCCGCGTTGTACGCCTTGCAGAACTCCATGATGTTGACGCCGTGCTGACCCAGCGCAGGGCCGACGGGCGGCGCGGGGTTGGCCGCACCGGCCTGGATCTGCAGCTTGATCAGGCCGACGACCTTCTTCTTCTTCGGTGCCATGGTGTGTCGGGTCCTTCGTCTTCGTCCTGCCCCGGGGACGGCGCCCCCGGGGGTCCTGCGGTCGTGCTAGTTCTTGACGATCTGGCTGAAGGCCAGCTCGACGGGGGTCTCGCGGCCGAAGATCTCGACCAGGCCGGTGACCTTCTGCGCCTCGGCGTTGATCTCCGAGACGGTGGCGTGCAGCGTCGCGAACGGGCCGTCCACGACGGTGACGGAGTCGCCCACGGCGAAGTCGACCTCGATCAGCGGAGCGGCAGAGGCGCCGCCGCCGCCAGACGACCCACCCGCGGTCGCGGCCTTCTTCTCCGGCGCCGGAGCCAGGATCCCAACGACCTCGTCCAGCGAGAGCGGGGCGGGCTGGTGGCCGTGGCCGACGAAGCCGGTGACGCCCGGGGTGTGCCGGATGGCGCCCCACGACTCGTCAGTCAGGTCCATCCGGACCAGGACGTAGCCGGGGAACTTGTTCCGCCGGACGAGCTTGCGCACGCCGCCCTTGATCTCGGTGACCTCCTCCATCGGGACCTCGACCTGGAAGACGTAGTCCTCCATGTTCATGGTCGTGATGCGGGTCTCGATGTTGCCCTTGACCTTGTTCTCGTAGCCGGCGTAGGAGTGGATGACGTACCAGTCGCCCGGGGCCACGCGCATCTGCTCGCGGAACGCCAGGACGGGGTCCTCCTGCTCCTCCTCGTCCTCCACCTCGGCGAGGACGAGCTCGGCCTCCTGGACCACCTCGAGCTCGGCGATCTCCTCGGCGGTCTCGGCGGCGACGATCTCCTCGGCGACCTCGACAGCCTCCGCGATCTCTTCGGCGGCGACGATCTCCTCGGCGGCCGCGAGCGCGTCAGCAGGCTGCGCGACCGCGAACGGGTCGTTCATGGGCTGGTCCTGGTCGGACACGGTGGTCGGTCTCCTTGCGTGGGGTCGGTCGGGTCAGCCGAAGACGAACAGGACGGCGCGGGCGAAGATGTAGTCGAGGCCCGCGATGATGCCGGCCATCACGACCACGAACACCAGGACGACCGTCGTGTAGTTGATGAGCTCGTTGCGGGTCGGCCAGATGACCTTGCGCAGCTCGAACACGACCTGGCGGATGAACAACGCCAGCCGCGAGAACACGCTGCCCTTGCCGCGGTCCTTGCGGCCACGGTCCTCCGACCCACGGTCGGACAGGGCGTCGGTGTCCGTCATGTCGGTCCTTGCCTTCTGTGCTTCGCGGGGGCGTCCCGCGTGCCGTCGAGCCCTCGCTCGCTCTGCTCGCCGTCCTTCGTCACTCGCAGGGCCGGAGGGACTTGAACCCCCAACCGCCGGTTTTGGAGACCGGTGCTCTACCAATTGAGCTACGACCCTTCGGACCCCGTGAACGAGGTCCCCGACGCCGCGGACGGAGTCGACGCGTCGGAGGGCAGGCTCGCGCCGACCTACTTCGCGGAGGGTGAGTCTACGGCGACCCCGTCGGCTCGGTCCAATCCGTCCTTCCGATACCTCTGCAGACGCCGCTGGAGACCGCTCCCGCCCCGTCGGCTCGGGGCCGCGAGACCCTCCCTGGAAGGATGACGTCCATGACGCACGCACGCATCTCCCGGCGCATCGGCTCGATCGCGGAGTCGGCCACCTTGGCCGTCGACGCGAAGGCCAAGGCCCTCAAGGCGGCCGGTCGCCCCGTGATCGGCTTCGGGGCCGGCGAGCCGGACTTCCCGACCCCGTCCTACATCGTCGACGCCGCCGTCGAGGCGTGCGCCGAGCAGCGCTGGCACCGCTACACCCCGGCCGGCGGCCTCCCCGAGCTCAAGGCCGCGGTCGCCGCCAAGACCCTGCGCGACTCCGGCTACGCCGTCGAGGCCGGCCAGGTCCTGGTGACCAACGGCGGCAAGCAGGCCCTCTACAACGCCTTCGCGACCCTCCTCGACCCGGGCGACGAGGTCCTCCTGCCGGCTCCCTACTGGACCACGTACCCGGAGTCGATCCGGCTTGCCGGCGGCGTGCCCGTCGAGGTGATGACCGACGAGACCTCCGGCTACCGCGCGACGGTGGAGCAGCTCGAGGCGGCCCGCACCGAGCGCACCAAGGTCCTCGTCTTCGTCTCGCCGTCGAACCCGACCGGAGCCGTGTACTCCCCCGCCGAGGTCCGCGCGATCGGCGAGTGGGCCGATGCCAACGGCCTGTGGGTCGTGACCGACGAGATCTACGAGCACCTCGTCTACGGCGATGCCGAGTTCTCCTCGATGCCGGTGCTCGTGCCCTCGCTGGCGGACCGGTGCGTCGTGGTCAACGGGGTCGCCAAGACGTACGCGATGACCGGTTGGCGGGTCGGCTGGATGATCGGGCCGGCCGACGTCGTGAAGGCCGCCACGAACCTCCAGTCGCACGCGACCTCGAACGTCGCGAACGTCGCGCAGATCGCGGCCCTCGCTGCGGTCAGCGGCGACCTCTCCGCGGTCGCGGAGATGCGGGTCGCGTTCGACCGCCGGCGGCAGCTCATCGCCGGCCTGCTCGACGCGATCCCCGGCGTGACGTGCCCGATGCCGGAGGGGGCGTTCTACGTCTACCCATCGGTCCGCGGCGTCGTCGGCCGGTCGCTGCGCGGGAAGGTCGTCGAGTCCTCGGCGCACCTCGCCTCGATGATCCTCGACGAGGTCGAGGTCGCGGTCGTGCCCGGCGAGGCGTTCGGCACCCCCGGCTACCTGCGCCTGTCCTACGCGACGTCGGATGCGGACATCACCGAGGGCGTCGGCCGGATGGCGGCGCTGCTCGCCGAGGCGACGTAGCTACAACGCGCAGCCGACGAGGCGGGGTTCGGCCTCGAGGGTGATAGCAAAGGCCGCCTGGACGGCTGAGCGGACGGCTCGGGCGAGGTCGAGGACCTCTGCGGCCGTCGCTCCGCCGCGGTTGGTGAGCGCGAGGGTGTGGCGGCTGGAGATCGCGGCGGCCGACCCCGGCAGGGCGAAGCCGCGCCCGATGCCCGCGTGCTCGATGAGCCAGGCGGCGCTCAGCTTGGTGCCGGCCGGGGCCGGGTACCGCGGGCACCCGGCCGGGATCCGCTCGGACTCGTCGTCGGCGACGACCGGGTTGGTGAAGAAGGACCCCGCGCTCCAGGCGTCGTGGTCGACCGGGCCGACCGGGTCGATGACCATCGCCTTGCTGCGGCGCAGGTCGAGGACCGCCGCCCGGATCGCCGCAACGCCCGCGGCGTCCCCGACGCGTGCGCCGAGGGCGTCCGCCAGCTCCGCGTACCGCAGCACGCCGAGGCCGCCGACGCCGAGCCGAAGGACGACCTCGAGGACGACCCAGCGCTCGGGATCTGCCTTGAAGCCACTCGTCCGGTAGCCGAAGCCGCAGTCCGGCGGGTCGAGCTCGACGATGACGCCCGTGGAGCGGTCCAGCGCCCGCACACGCGCGACCACCGACGCGATCTCCTGGCCGTACGCGCCGACGTTCTGCACCGGGGTCGCCCCGACGAGCCCCGGGATGCCGGCGAGGGCCTCGATGCCGGTCCAGCCCCGGGCCACGGCCAGCGCGACGACGTCGTCCCACGGCTCGCCCGCTGCGAGCCGCAGCTCGACGTGCGACTCCTGGACGTCGGGCGCTATCCCGCGGGTCGCGACCTCGACGACCGTCCCGCGGAAGCCGGCATCGGCGACCAGGAGGTTGGAGCCGCCCCCGAGGATGAGGACCGGCGCGCCGCCGGTGCCGAGCGTGGTGGCTTCGACGAGCTCGGCCTCGGTCCGGGCGACCACCCATGCGTCAGGAGGTCCGCCCACGTGCAGGGTGGTCCGCTCGGCAAGGGTCCGCCGAGCCGTCGCGCCGGTCACGGTCAGGCCAGGCGGACGCGGGCGGTGGCGCGGCCGAGGACGGTCTGGCCGTCGAACACCGCGGACACGGAGACCGTCGCGACACCGTCGTCGACCGCCGTGACCGTGCCCGAGACCGTCACGACGGCTCCGGCCTCGTCATCGGGGACGACGACCGGCCGGGTGAAGCGCACGCTGTAGGACAGGACCTTGCCGGGGTCGCCGGCCCAGTCGGTGAGGACGCGGCCGGCGAGGGCCATCGTCAGCATCCCGTGGGCGATGACGTCCGGCAGGCCGACCGCCGTGGCGACCCGCTGGTTCCAGTGGATCGGGTTGAGGTCGCCGGAGGCTCCCGCGTACCGCACGAGGTCCGCCCGGGTGACGACGAGGTCCTGCGCGGGCAGCACGGCGCCGGCCGCGACGCCGGTCGGCCCGCTCACGCCGGGTCCTCGGGAGCGCGGGAGACCAGCAGGGACCGCGTGGTCAGGACGTGGGCGCCGCTCGCGTCGGTGATGTGACCGCGTGTCGCGATGACGTCGTTGCCCGCGAGGGTCTTGACCGACTCGATGGTCGTGACGATCGACAGCTCGTCACCGGCGACGACCGGACGCACGAGCTCGAACCCCTGGTCGCCGTGGACGACCCGGGTGTAGTCCAGGCCGAGCTCCGGGTCGCTGACGACCGCCTCGCTCGCCCGGAGGGCGAGGACGATCGAGAACGTCGGCGGCGCCACGAGGTCGGCGTACCCGAGCGCCCGCGCGGCCACGACGTCGTGGTACGCCGGGTTGGCGTCCCCGATCGCCGTGGCGAACTCGCGGATCTTCTCGCGGCCGACGACATACGTGCCGGGCTGCTCGAACGTGCGTCCGGCGAACTCGGGGTTCAGCGGCATGGGCGAACCAGCCGACCCGGCTAGCGGGTTTCCTTGTGGTTGGTGTGCTTGCCGCAGTTCGGGCAGAACTTCTTCGCCTCGAGCCGGTCGGGGTCGTTGCGACGGTTCTTCTTGGTGATGTAGTTGCGGTGCTTGCAGTCCTCGCACGCCATCGTGATCTTCGGTCGGACGTCGGTTGCCTTGGCCACTGGTCTGCCTCTCGTGTGGTGCGGCACCTGCTGCCGAACCCGGGTCGTGCGGTCGTGCTGTCGTTCTGGTAGCGGAGGCCGGACTTGAACCGGCGACACAGCGATTATGAGCCGCTTGCTCTACCAACTGAGCTACCCCGCCACGGTGGGGCCCCTACCGCACCCCGCCGAGCCCCTTCCGGGAATCGGACCCGGTACCTCGCCCTTACCAAGGGAGCGCTCTACCAATGAGCTAAAGGGGCGGAAAGCCACGCAAGCGTACACAAGGCGGCACGGGGCGGAGAAATCGGCTCCGCGGCGGTTGACTAGGCCCATGGAAGCACGCTGGACGGCTCGCGATATGCCCGACCTGACGGGCCGGACGGCGGTCGTCACCGGCGCCAGCTCCGGCATCGGCGAGGTGACGGCGCTCGAGCTCGCACGGCACGGCGCGGCCGTCACGCTCGCCGTCCGCAGCCGCGAGCGGGGCGCACTCTCCGCCGACCGCATCCGGGCCGTCGCGCCGGACGCCGACGTGAGCGTCGGACTGCTCGACCTCGCGGACCTGTCGAGCGTCCGGGCGTTCGCGGCTTCCTGGTCCGACGAGCATCCCGTCGGCCTGGACCTGCTGGTCAACAACGCCGGCATCATGGCCGTCCCGCAGCGGACGACGGTCGACGGCTTCGAGTCCCAGCTCGCGACCAACCACCTCGGCCCGTTCGCCCTGACCGGACTCCTCCTGCCGGCCCTCGTGGCGCGGCCGCGCTCGCGGGTGGTCACGGTGTCGTCGAACGCCCACCGGTTCGGCCGGATCGACCTCGACGACCTCCAGCGGACCCGTCGGTACCGGGCGTGGAGCGCGTACGGGGCGAGCAAGCTGGCGAACCTGCTGTTCACCGCCGAGCTCGACCGGCGGCTGAGCGCGGTGGACGCCGGCGTGCACGCCGTCGCGGCCCAACCCGGGTACTCCGCGACGCACCTCGTCGCTGGCGGGCCGGCCTCGCGCTTCGGCAGGGTCGGCACGTGGGTCGGGTCCGCGGCGAACGCGGTCCTGGCCCAGAGCGCCGAGATGGGTGCGCTGCCGACCCTGTACGCCGCCACTGCGCCGGGTGTCCCGGGCGGTGCCTACTTCGGACCCGACGGGTTCGGTGAGCAGCGCGGGTACCCGCGACTCGTCGGCCGGTCGGCAGCGGCCGCCGACGCGGACGTCGCCCGACGCCTGTGGGCGGCGAGTGAGGACCTCACCGGCGTCCGCTACCCCCTGGACTCCGTGTGAGCGGCGAGAGGGACCTCGGACGGCTGCTGGCGACGCTTGACCCTGTCGTCCGCCCGGGCGCTTACGCGTACGTGCTCCTCGCCGAGCGACCCGCTGTCCCGGTCGACGCGCTGGTCGTCGAGGACGAGGGCGTCACCGTGGTCGTGCCGCGCCGGACGGCCGACGCGCACGGCTGGGCCTACGAGTTCGTCGCCGGCTGGATCACGCTGCGCGTGCACTCCGATCTCGCGGCCGTCGGCCTGACGGCGGCGTTCGCGACGGCCCTCGCCGCACAGGACATCCCGTGCAACGTTCTCGCGGGCACCCACCACGACCACCTGCTCGTCCCCCTCGACCGGGTCGACGACGCGCTCGCTGCGCTCGCACACCTCGCCGCGTCGGCCGGGTCCAGATAGGGCCGGTCAGGACCTGGCGCGGCACGGCCGATGGCCGGCCGACTCGGGCACGCCGGGCGGCGGCGCGGCGGGTGCCGGCACCGTCGCGCGCACGAGCCGTCGTGGCCGTTGGGAGGGGAAGGCCAGCGTCACGCCGACAGCGATGCCCAGGAGCGCCACGGCGACGACGCCGTCGAGGATGAAGTGGTTGCCGGTGACGACGACGACCCACAGCGTGACGGCTGGATAGGCGAGCGCGATCCAGCGCCACGGGCTGCGGGCGCAGACGACGATGAGGAGCGCGACCGTCGCGGCCCAGGCGATGTGCAGGGACGGCATCGCCGACAGCTCGTTCGCTCCGGGGAGCGCGGCGTACACCGAGCGCCCGTTCTCCAGCGCCGTGTCGACCACCCCGAGGTCGGGCAGCAGCCGCGGCGGCGCCACGGGCCGCAGCTGGACGAGTAGGCACAGCCCCGTGACGATCGCCGTGGTCGTGCGGGCGAACGGCCAGTCCGCGCGGTGGCGCAGGAGCACCCAGGCGAGCGTGATGACGAACACCGGCACGTGCGCGACGGCGTAGTACAGGTCGGCGAACGCGACGAGCCAGCTGTGCGCCAGGACGGGCGCCTGAAGCGCGGCCTCGGTCGGCCAGTGCAGCGCCGCCTCGACCGACGCCAACCCGGCGCCGGCCTCCTCCGCGCCGGCCCGGTCCCCGACGCGCAGGGTCGTGGCGAACTGCCATGCGCCGTACAGGGCGAGGATCAGTGCCACCTCGCGGACCGTGCTGACGGATGCGCGGGTGCGCGGGTGGGCCGCCAGCGCGAGCGCGGCCACCGCAAGGACCGCGGCGAGCCCTAGCGCGTCGTACCAGGGCACCCACGCCAGGCCGGCGTGCGTGAGTGCCGCGCCGGCCTCGGTGCTCGCGGTCCCGATGCCCACGGCGTCACGGTACGGCCTGGCCCGCCGGCGCTCATCCGTCGCCCGGACGACGAACGGCGGGGTCCCCTGCGTTGGAGGAACCCAAGGGCGCTCTGGAGGCGTCCGGCGTAAAGTTCGGGACATGGGGAGGGGCCGCAACTTCTGGGAGCCATTCTCGGAACTGGTGTTCGGCTCGCTGTTCGGCGGAGGGGCGGGCGACGCGATCACCGATGGGCTGGACGCGGGCATACAGCAGGCCAAGCGGGGGGCCGTGGTCGCCCAGACGATCCCTGACAGGATCGCGGCTCGCCTGTACGGGCAACCGGACCCACAAGCGGAGCGCCTTGCACGAATCAAACAGCGGCTCGCAGAGTACGACGCCAGAGGCGAAACCGTGACTCTGGAGCAGATCGAGGCAGAACTCGACCGCGAGGACGAGCAGCGCGACTAGTCGTTCGAGATCAGCTTGCGTGAAACCCGGTGGCTCGCACAGGACTGGCGTACGTGATTTGTCATTCGAACGCGGTACCGGGCTGGACGCGTCATCGCAGTACTGGCGGCCGTGTCGGTGCTTGCGGCCCTGGCTGACCTCATCACGCCCACGTGCCCCCAATGGACGCTGTTTGTACCGCTATATCCGATTTCCCGGCCCGTCGCATGCACGTCTAGGGGAACGCCATGGGGACATAGCCTCCGATCGGGCGAACAGTCCGCAACGCGCGAGGGCCGGTTTCCCCAGAAATCAGAGGAAACCGGCCCGGCGTGGCGGGTAGTGGATTCGAACCACTGAAGGCAAAGCCGACGGATTTACAGTCCGCTCCCATTGGCCGCTCGGGCAACCCGCCAGGGTGCCGCTCGTGGTGCCGCAGGAAGGATACACACGACCGCACTGGCACAATGACCGCGCACCGTAAGGAGGAGCCCGTGGCCGACAGCAGCTTCGACATCGTGTCCAAGGTCGATCGTCAGGAAGCCGACAACGCGTTGAACCAGGCCGCCAAGGAGCTCGCGCAGCGGTTCGACTTCAAGAACACCGGCACGACGATCGAGTGGAAGGGCGAGCTCGCCGTCGAGATCACGTCGAGCACCGAGGAGCGCGCGAAGGCCGCCCTCGAGGTCTTCCGCGACAAGATCATCAAGCGCGGGCTGAGCCTGAAGGCGTTCGACGCGGACGACCCGCGGGCCTCCGGCAAGGAGTACAAGATCAGCGGGACGTTCACCGCCGGGATCAGCACCGAGCAGGCGAAGAAGCTCGCCAAGCTCATCCGCGACGAGGGACCCAAGAGCGTCAAGACCCAGGTCATGGGCGACGAGCTCCGCGTGACGAGCAAGAGCCGCGACGACCTCCAGGCCGTCCAGGCACTCGTGCGTGAGACGGACCTCGACTTCGCGACCCAGTTCGACAACTACCGCTGACCCCACCGCCGAGGCCGTCCCCCACCGCCGAGGCGCCTTGAATGGTCGGTAAAACGCTGCTGGACGGGCTTTTAGCGACCACTCAGGGCGCGTCGGCGGGGTTGAGGGCTGGGCGCATGCGGCCGGCGAGCGCGATCGCGAGCGCGCCCATCACCGCCGACGCGACCCACAGCAGGGCGTAGGTCGTCCCCGTCGCGCCGCCGTGCGCCTCCGCGTAGGCGTGCCCGAGCCCGAGCACGGACACCACGACGACGCCGAGCACGGAGTCGATGATCTGGATCGCCGCGGAGTTCGTCCCGAGGGCATCGCGAGGGGACAGCCGCGTGACCTGGACCGACACCGACGGGATCGCCAGGCCCATGCCGATCGCGCCTGCTCCCCAGGCGATCGCCGCGACCCACGGCGGCAGCGTCGTCAGGACGGCCAGCGGGAGGGCGAGCAGCGAGAGCACGACGACCACCGCGCCGATCCGCACCGGGGTGCTGCGGTCGCGCTCCGGCGGAAGGCGGCCCTGCAGGTACGAGCCCACCACCCAGAGCGCGGCGGACACGGACAAGATGATGCCGGCCTGCGTCGCCGAAAGCCCCCGTGCGCGCACGAGGGCAAGCGGGACGAACACCTCCGCCGAGAAGAACGCCGACGACACGAGGCCGCGCATCATCACGCTCGCCGGAAGCCCCCGGGCGAAACGCAGCGCGCCGACCGGCAGGAGCGGCCGCAGCGCGACGACGAGGAGCACCACCGCCAGGCCGGCCTCGACCAGGCCCAGCACCGATACCCGCAGCAGCCCGTCCTGGACGACGAGGAGCGCGACGGTCGCCGCGGCGCCGGCCACGATCCGCCGTCGCGCGCTCGGCGGCAGCGTGCCGCCCTCGTAGGCGCCGATCCGGGGGAACAGCAGGAGCGCCGGCCCGATGACGAAGACGGGGACGATCCAGAACACCGCCCGCCACGTCACCGACTCGGCCAGCCAGCCGGCGATGAACGGGCCGACGAGCCCGGGCACGACCCACGCCGCGGCGAGGACGGAGAACGCCCGGGGACGTAGGTCCTCGGGGTAGGCGCGCGCGATGAGGACGTACACCGCGACGATCAGCAGCCCGCTTGCTGCTCCCTGGATAGCGCGTCCCGCGACGAGGACCCCGAGCCCGTTGGCCGAGCCGGCGACGACCGCGCCGACGGCGAAGCCGGCGACTCCGGCGATCAAGGGCTCGCGCGGGCCGCGGGCGTCCGACCACAGCCCACCGACGACCATCGCCACGAGCGAGGACGCGATGAAGCCGCTGAAGGCCCAGGTGTAGGCCGCGAGGGTGCCGAGCTCGATCGCCACCACGGGCATCGCGGTGGCCGACCCGATCCCCTCGAACGCGACGAGGGTGATGAGCGCGACGATGCCGATGCTCAGCGGGCGGTACTCACCCCGCCAGACCGATGTCCTGGGCTGGGACCCGGTCAGGTCCCCCCGCCGTCCGGACCCTTGCCTTTGCCGCGGGGCATCCCGTCGATGATCGCCTGGCAGTCCGGGCAGACCGGGAACTTCGCGGGGTCGCGGTTCGGGACCCAGGTCTTGCCGCACAGCGCCTTCACCGGAGTGCCCATGACCGCGCTCTCGACGATCTTGTCCTTCTCGACGTAGTGCGCGAACCGCTCGTGGTCGCCGTCGTCGGTGCGGTACGGCTGCTCCTCGAGCAGCGTCGAGCCGGACAGGTCCGGCGAGGTGAGCGGTTCGGTCGTCATGCGGGCAGTGTAGGGAGAGCCCCCTCCCGGGCACACATACCCATGGGGGTATCAGTGCTAGCGTTCTCCGCGTGAGCACGCAGACCGTCACGGAGGACACGTTCAGCGACGTCATCTCCTCGCGCCCGATCGTCCTGGTGGACTTCTGGGCGTCGTGGTGCGGCCCGTGCCGGTCGTTCGCGCCGGTGTTCGAAGCCGTCTCCGAGGCGAACCCTGACATCTGCTTCGCGAAGGTCGACACCGAGGCCGAGCCCGGACTGGCCGGCGCGTTCGGGATCACGTCGATCCCCACGCTCATGGCGGTGCGCGACGGCGTCGTCCTGTACTCCCAGGCCGGGGCGCTGCCCGAGCCGGCGCTGGTCAACCTCGTGCAGGCGATCCGAGACGTCGACATGGACGAGGTCCGCGCGCAGCTGGCGACCGACGGGAGCGACGCCCCCGCCTAGCGTGCCGAAGGCCCTGAGGTTCGGGACCTTCGCCCGTGCTGCCGCCCCGTCCGTGCCCGTAGCGTTGAAGCCACAGCACGCACCGGGAGGACGACCACCATGCCGCAGCAGCCACTCGCCCAGGTTCCCCAGGACGCGCAGTGGCACTGGCAAGAGGACGGCGCGTGCCGGGCCGCTGACCCCCTTCTGTTCTTCCATCCCCAGAACGAGCGCGGCTCCTCGCGGTTGCGGCGAGACCGTGCCGCCAAGCTCGTGTGCGCCGCCTGCGCCGTTCGGATGGAGTGCGCGGACTACGCCGTCCGGGCGCGGGAGGCGTACGGCGTGTGGGGCGGCTTGTCCGAGGGCGAGCGCGAGGACATCTACTCCCGGCTCGACTCACACCACTACCCCCGGGCGCGCGGCGAGGGGCTGCGCGTGGCACGCGACGCGATCGACGCCGCGGTCTCCCCTCGCGCCCTCGGCATCGCGTAGACGCGGTCCCGCGGCGGGCGGCACGCCCCGCCGAGCGGTCGCGATAGCGTTCCGCGGTGACCCTGCACGGACGTGACCTGCTCAAGGAAGCCGACTTCACGCCGGCCGAGCTCGGCGAGCTCCTGCGCCTCGCCGCGACGCTCAAGGCCGAGCGACGTGCCGGCACCGAGGAGCAGAGGCTGCGCGGACGTCAGCTCGCGCTGATCTTCGAGAAGACCTCGACCCGCACGCGGATCTCGTTCGAGGTCGCCATCCGAGACCAGGGCGGGCACGCGACGATCCTCGACCCGGCGAGCAGCCAGATCGGGCACAAGGAGTCCGCGGCCGACACCGCGCGAGTCCTCAGCAGGATCTTCGACGGCATCGAGTACCGCGGGGCGAGCCAGGCGACGGTCGAGGAGCTCGCGCAGTACGCCGACGTGCCTGTCTACAACGGGCTCACCGAACGGTGGCACCCGACCCAGATGCTGGCCGACTTCCTGACGATGCGCGAGCACGCGCGCGAGACCGACGCACCGCTGCGTTACGCCTACGTCGGCGACGCGCGCTACAACATGGGCAACTCGCTGCTGGTCATGGGTGCGCTCATGGGTGCCGACGTCCGCATCGTCGCGCCACGCTCGCTGTGGCCCGACGCTGACGTCCAGCAGCTGGCCCGGGACACCGCAGCGCAAACCGGTGCCCGACTGACGATCACCGACGACGTGGCCGCCGGGCTCGAGGGCGCGGAGTTCGTCCACACCGACGTGTGGGTCTCGATGGGCGAGCCCGACGAGGTGTGGGCTGATCGGGTCGAGCTCCTGCGGCCCTACCGCATCGATGCCCCACTCATGGCGCTCACCGGTGACCCCGGCGCCAAGTTGATGCACTGCCTGCCCGCGTACCACGACCAGTCGACGACCATCGGGCGCAAGATCGCCGAACGCTTCGGCCTCACCGACGGCGTCGAGGTGAGCCACGAGGTGTTCGAGTCGCCGGCCAGCATCGTGTTCGACCAGGCGGAGAACCGCATGCACACGATCAAGGCCGTGCTCGTCGCCACTCTCGCCGAGTAACCGCCCTCGAACGTCGCACCGCGCATGTGGGACGGGCGGGCGGCTCACGGCCGATTGGCCGCTCGAGCCGCCCGCCCGTCCCACAAAGCGGGAGAAACGGTTGGGGGGTGTCAGGCCGGGGCGGCCTCGAGGCGGGCGCGCAGGTCGGCGAGCTGCTGGCGCAGCGCGGCCGGAACACGGTCCCCGAACTTCGCGAAGTACTCGTCGGTGAGGTCGCACTCGGCGAGCCAGGTGACCGGGTCGATGGCGAACAGCTCCTGCGCGGTGTCGGCTGACAGGCCCAGCCCGTCGAGATCCAGCGCGCCGGGCTCGGGCAGGCGCCCGGTCGGGCCGTCGACCGCGCCCGCCTCCCCCTCGATCCGCCGGATGACCCACTCCAGCACGCGGGAATTCTCGCCGAACCCGGGCCACATGAACCGGCCCTCGGAGTCCTTGCGGAACCAGTTCACGGCGTAGATCCGCGGCAGGTTGGCGGCGTCGGTGAACGTCCCCATCTTCAGCCAGTGGCCCCAGTAGTCCGCCATGTTGTAGCCGCAGAACGGCAGCATCGCGAACGGGTCGCGGCGAAGCTGGCCGACGCCGCCGACCGCGGCGGCCGTCATCTCGCTCGAGACGGTCGCGCCCATGAAGACGCCGTGGGCCCAGTCGAACGACTCGGTGACCAACGGCACGTTGGTCGCCCGGCGCCCGCCGAACAAGATCGCCGAGATCGGCACGCCCGCGGGGTCCTCCCAGTTCGGCGCGATCGAGGGGCACTGGCCCGCCGGCGCGGTGAAGCGCGCGTTCGGATGGCTCGACGGGTCCGGCGAGGCCGGCGTCCAGTCGTTGCCCTTCCAGTCGACCAGGTGCGCGGGCGCCTCGTCGGTCATCCCCTCCCACCAGATGTCGCCGTCGTCGGTCAGGGCGACGTTCGTGTAGATGCAGTTCGCGTACAGCGCGCGGATCGCGTTCGCGTTCGTCTTCATCCCGGTGCCCGGCGCGACGCCGAAGAAACCCGCCTCGGGGTTGATCGCGTACAGGCGGCCGTCTTCACCGAAGCGCATCCACGCGATGTCGTCGCCGACGGTCTCGACCTTCCATCCGGGAACGGTCGGCTCGAGCATGGCGAGGTTGGTCTTGCCGCAGGCGGACGGGAACGCGGCGGTGATGTACTTCTCGTCTCCCTCGGGCGAGGTGAGCTTGAGGATGAGCATGTGCTCGGCCATCCAGCCCTCGTCGCGAGCCATGGCCGAGGCGATGCGCAGCGCGAAGCACTTCTTGCCGAGGAGGGCGTTGCCGCCGTAGCCGGACCCGTACGACCAGATCTCGCGGGTCTCCGGGAAGTGGACGATGTACTTGTCGTCGTTGCACGGCCACACCACGTCGGGGCGCCGGTTGCCGTCGGCGTCGACCAGCGGGTAGCCGACGGAGTGGACGGCCGGCACGAACTCGCCGAACTCGCCGATCTGGTCGAGGGCTGCCTGGCCCATGCGCGTCATGATCCGCATGTTCACGACGACGTACGGCGAGTCGCTGATCTCGACGCCGAGCTGCGCGATGCGCGAGCCGAGCGGGCCCATCGAGAAGGGCACGACGTACATGGTCCGGCCCCGCATCGCGCCGTCGAAGAGACCGTGCAGCGTTCCGCGCATCTGCGACGGCTCGGCCCAGTTGTTCGTCGGGCCGGCGTCGACCTCGCGCTGCGAGCAGATGAATGTGCGGTCCTCGACGCGCGCGACGTCACTCGGGCTCGACCGTGCGAGGAAGCTGTTCGGACGCAGCTCGGGGTTGAGCCGGGTGAACGTGCCGGCGGCGACCATCTGCTCGGTGAGTCGGTCCCACTCCGCGTCCGACCCGTCGCACCACACGACCTCATCGGGCTTGGTCAGTGCCGCGATCTCCTCGACCCACTCGAGCAGCTGCTTGTTGGTGGTCGGGGCGTTCTCGAGTCCGGGGACGGTCATGACGGCTCCGATGCGGTCGGGTGCGTCATCGCGACAGGCTCAGCCGCGACGGGATGCCTCACAGGATGCACCGTTACCCACCGTACGGATCCTTAGGAAGGCCATGCAAACGCTGTCCTGTGATGAAGTACACAGCTCAGCGGTCGACGGTGGCGTGCCCCTCACCGGAGACCGACGCGAGCGCGGCGAGCCGGTCGTCGCGCACGGCGGAGTCGACCGCCGAGTCCAGCAGACGCGCGTACCCGCGGGCCCCCGACGACTTCAGGTGGATGCCGTCGGAGTAGAGCCAGCCGGGGTTCTGGGCGGCGGCGGCGTCCCAGTCGATCAGTCGGACCCCTTGGCCGGCGTGCGCCTTCACGCACGAGCGGATCATCGCGTTGTTGGACGCCGCCCACGGACGGCGGACGTGGACTGTGACCAGGAACAGGCGGTGGTCAGGAGTCAGCGCCTTGACGAGCGCGTCGCACGTCGATCGCGGGAACGTGCCGTTGGTGCCCATGTGCACGACGACGTCGCGCGGGAGCCGGGCCGCGCGCTTACGCATCGTCGCCGGTGCCGAGTACGCCTGCCGGCTCTCGTGCGCGTCGACGCGGAACCCGTCCGCCTGCAGCTGCGACTTGGCTCCGAGCATGACCGAGTCGCCGTAGGCGAAGCGATCGCGGGCAGCCTGGGCGGGCCCGGCCAGCAGCCCCGCGGCGAGCGCAGCAACGGCCGTCGCGACGACCGCGCGACGCAGCATCCTCAGCACGCGGCTATTGGATCACGCACCGCCGGAGTCCGCCGATCGCGGCACCGCTGCGGCGAGCGCGGCGGCCATCCGGTCGACCGCCTCCGAGAGGACGGCCCCCGACGTCGCGAGGTTGAGCCGTGCGTGACCGAAGCCACCCGTGCCGAACGCCGTGCCGCTGCTCAGGGCGACGCGGCCGCGGTCGAGCAGCAGCCGCGCCGGGTCTGGGCCTACGTCGTACGCCCGCAGGTCGAGCCACGCGAGGTAGGTCGCCGCTGGCGCGACGTACCCCGCGAGCGGCAGGCGCGCGTCCAGGAGACCGACCAGCAGACGCCGGTTGTGGTCGAGGACCTCGAGCACCTGCGCCAGCCACGGGCCGCCGTCCCGGTAGGCCGCGACGGCGGCGATCGCGCCCAGGTGCCCGGTCCCGAACAGGGCCTCCATCGGCATGCTCGCGCGAAGCCGGCGGTGCGCCGCATCCGTCGCCACTAGCTGTGCGCACTTCAGGCCGGGGAGGTTCCATGCCTTCGACGCCGACACCAGGCTCACGGCCGGCACGTCGTCGGCGACCAGCGGCAGGTACGGCACGTGCACCGCTCCCGGGAGGGTGAGCGGGGCGTGGATCTCGTCGACGATGACGACGACGCCGTGGCGTTCGGCGAGCGCCGCGATGGCGGCAAGCTCATCCGCGGTCGGGACGCTGCCGGTGGGGTTGTGCGGGGAGCACAGCAGGAACGCCGTGACGTCGGGGCGCGCGAACGCGTCCGCAAGGCCGTCGAGGTCCAGGCCGAACGTGCCGTCGCCCGCCCGTCGCATCGGCACCTCGACGACCGTGCGCGCAGCGACCTGGGACACGGTCGAGAAGAACGGCGCATAGACCGGCGGGGTCACGACGACCCCGTCGCCCGGCGCCGTCATCGCCAGCAGGGACTGGGCGACCCCGGTCAGCACGTCGGGCAGGACGATGACGCGCGCGGGGTCGACGGCCCACGCCCAGGTCCGCATGCTGAAGTCCGCGAGGGCCTCCGCGACGCCGATCCCCGACCGGTAGCCGGTGTCGGAACGGTCGATCGCCGCATGGAGGGCCTGTGCGACCGGGGCGGCGAGCGGGAAGTCCATCTCCGCGACCCATGCGGGCAGCACATCGGCCGGGTAGGTCTGGTACTTCGCGCTAAGTCGGCCGCGCAGCGCCGCGAGGTCGACCGCGTCCGGGTCGAACGGCCGGGCGTCGGGCGTCACCCGGCGCCCAGGGCGCGGAACCGGCGCAGCCGCAGGCTGTTCGTGACGACGAACACGGAGGAGAACGCCATGGCGGCGCCCGCGACCAGCGGGCTGAGAAGTCCGGCCATCGCCAAGGGGATGGCGGCGACGTTGTAGGCGAACGCCCAGAAGAGGTTGCCCTGGATGATCCGCAGCGTTCGCCGGGAGAGCCGGACGGCGTCCGCGGCGGCCAGCAGGTCGCCGCGGACGAGAGTGATGTCGGACGCCTCGATCGCGACGTCGGTGCCGGTCCCCATGGCGAGCCCGAGGTCGGCCTGGGCCAGCGCGGCGGCATCGTTGACGCCGTCGCCCACCATGGCGACGACCCGTCCGTGCTCCTGCAGGTCGCGGACGACGGCGACCTTGTCCTCGGGCAGCACCTCGGCGACGACCTCGTCGATGCCGACCTCCGTCGCGACCGCGCGAGCCGCTCGGGCGTTGTCGCCGGTGAGGAGGATCGGCCTCAGCCCCAGGTCCCGCAGCGCCGCGACCGCCGTTGCCGCCTCGGGCTTGACCGTGTCCGACACGACGACGAGGCCGGCCAGTGTGCCGTCGACAGCGACGGCGACGACGGTCCGGCCGGCTGCCTCGTGCTGCTCGCGGGCGAACGCGAGCGGGTCGTCCAGCGACACCGACCAGGCCTCCGCGAGCCAGGACGGCCTGCCGGCAGCGACGCCGTGGCCGTCGACAACGCCCTGGACGCCCAGGCCACGGGTCGACGCGAAGTCCTCGACCCGGGGCAGCTGCCCGACCCGTGCGCGAGCGCCTGCGGCCACCGCCCGGCCGACCGGATGCTCGGAGGCGTCCTCGAGGGCACCGACGAGCCGAAGCAGGTCGGACGCCGCCCGGTCTCCCGCCGGCACCACGTCGACGAGCGTCATGGTGCCGGTCGTCACCGTGCCGGTCTTGTCCAGGACGACGGTGTCGACACGGCGCGTCGACTCCAGCACCTCCGGGCCCTTGATGAGGATCCCGAGCTGCGCACCGCGACCCGTGCCGACCAGGAGGGCCGTCGGTGTCGCCAGGCCGAGCGCGCACGGGCACGCGATGATCAGGACGGCCACCGCGGCGGTGAACGCCTCCTGCGTGCTGCCGCCTGCGATCAGCCAGCCCGCCAGGGTCGCGAGCGCCAGACCGATGACGATCGGGACGAAGACGGCCGAGACGCGGTCGGCGAGCCGCTGGACCGGCGCCTTCCCGGTCTGAGCCTGCTCGACCAGCCGCGCGATGCGGGCGAGCTGCGTGTCGGCCCCGACACGCGTCGCCTCGACGACCAGGCGCCCGCCGGCGTTGACCGTCGCGCCGACGACCGCATCGCCCACCGACACCTCGACGGGGACGGCCTCGCCGGTCAGCAGGCTCGCATCGACGGCAGAGGCGCCCTCGACGACCACCCCGTCGGTGGCGATCTTCTCCCCCGGCCGGACCACGAACCGGTCGCCGACGACGACGTCCTCGACCGGGACCGTGTGCTCCACGCCATCGCGCAGCACGGTCGCGTCCTTCGCGCCGAGCGACGCCAGCTCGCGCAGGGCCTCGCCCGAGCGCGTCCGGGCCCGCGCCTCCAGATAGCGGCCGAGCAGCAGGAAGCACGTGACCGCGGCGGCGACCTCCAGGTACGGCTCCGGCGTCGCCGACGCGTGCCGTGGGTTGATCGCGAAGGTCATCGTCATGCCGGTCTCGCCCGCCCCGCCGAGGAACAGCGCGTACAGGGACCAGCCGAACGCCGCGATGATCCCGACGCTCACGAGCGTGTCCATCGTCGCGGCGCCGTGCCGCGCGTTCAGCCACGCCGCCCGGTGGAACGGCAGCGCCCCCCACACGGCGACCGGGGCCGCGAGGGCCAGGCTGGCCCACTGCCAGTAGTCGAACTGCAGTGCCGGGATCATCGCCAGCACGACCACCGGGACCGTCAGCACCGTGCTGACCAGGAGCCGTCGGCGCAGCTCGTCGATCGGCTCGTCCCCGTGCACGTGCGCCGACGATCCGGTCTTGGCCATGCCGGCGTGACCGGCGTGCGCTTCACCTGACGCGGGCGTCGGCCGGGCCGGCGGCGGCGGCGGGAACGCGCGGTACCCCGTCGCCTCGACGACGGCTATCGCGTCGTCGACGCTGACATCGGGGGGCAGGACGACGTACGCCTTCTCCGTCGCGTAGTTGACGCTCGCCTGAACGCCCGGGACCTTGTTGAGCTTGCGCTCGATCCTCGCCGCGCACGACGAGCACGTCATGCCCTCGATGCGCAGGTCGACCTCGGCCCCGCTCGCGTCCATGGCGCGGGGGCTGCGGGGCTCGCTGACGCTCACTCCTCGCCTCCGCTCATATCGCTCACCCCACCAGGTCGTAGCCCGCCTCGTCGACCGCGGCGCGGACGGCACCGAGGTCCAGTGGCGCGTCGCTGACGACGGTGACCGTCGACGGCGCGCCAGGCACGAGGTCCACGACGACCTCCCCGACACCCGGGAGTGCGGAGAGCTCAGTCTGGACCGCAGAGACGCAGTGGCCGCAGGTCATGCCCGACACGGAGAACGTCGCAGTGGTCATGGGGATTCCCTTCGTGATGGGGGGATCGGCGGTCGTCCTACGCCAGGGAGAGGAAGAGGCGTTCGAGCTCGTCGGTCGTCATCGGGGCGTCGTCGCCGTGCTCGAGGCACTGCTGGAGCCCGGACGCGACGATCTTGAAGCCGGCCCGGTCGAGGGCCTTGGAGACCGCGGCGAGCTGCGTGACGACCTCGCTGCAGCTGCGCTCCTCCTCGATCATGTTGATGACGCCGTCGAGCTGGCCACGCGCGCGCTTGAGCCGCACGAGGATGTCACGGCTGACCGGGGGCCCGAGGTCCATGCGGCCAGGCTAGCCCCCATACCCGGTGGGGTATAGGGGGGCGCTCGACGACCGAGCGGCACGCGACATCCTGTGCGCGTGACCGCGCGCCTGCCCGACTACCTGGTGACGGCGACCCTCGCCCGCTCGGCGACCGAGTCCGCCGGGCCGGCGCTGCTCGTCGTCGGCGTCGCCGTGCTGGGCAGCGCGACAACCGGGTCGTACGTCGCGGCGTGCATGAGTGCGTCGGCGGCCCTGGCCGGTCCGGTGGTGGGCGCGATGCTCGACCGCAGCCAGCACCCACGTCGCGCCTTCGTGTTCTTCCTCCTCCTGCTGTCGTTCTCGCTCGCCGCGGTGTCGGTCACGATCGGGCGCGTGCCGCTGGCCGTGGTCCTCGCGCTCGCGTTCGCGGCGGGCCTGGCGTACCCGGCGATCACGGGCGCCTGGAGCGCCCAGCTGTCGCGCCTCGTGCCGGCCGAGCGCCTGAGTCACGCCTACGGCTACGACGCCGCGACCTACAGCGTGGCCGCGGTCGTCGCTCCCCCGGCCGCCGCCGCGCTCGTCGCGGTCGCGGCCCGCGCGCCGCTGTGGATGCCGGCGACCCTCGCGCTGCTCGCGCTCGTCGCGCTCGTCCGCATGCCGCTGCACCCGCGCGCCGAGAGCGCGCGCGCCACCTCGCTTCGCCACGCCCTTCGCGATGGCCTGCACGCATTGGTCCGGCGGCCCGCGCTGCGGCGCACGGCCCTCATCACGACGATCGGCTTCGCGGGCACCGCCGCCGTCTTCGTCGCGGCTCCGGTCCTCGCCCAGGAGCGGACCGGCTCACTGGAGTTCACCGGCGTCATCCTCGGCACCCTCGCGGCCGGCGGCGTCGTGTCGTCCGCCGTCCTGGCGCGGCGACCCGTCGGCCGCCCCGACCGCATGATCATTGCGATGACGGCGATCGGCGGCCTGTGCGTCCTCGCGATCGGGCTCGCCCCGACCGTCCCGCTCCTGCTCGCCGCCGCGTTCGCGCTCGGGCTCAGCGAGCCGCCGCTGCTGGCCTCGATCTTCCAGGTCCGGATTCGCGAGTCCCCGGCGCACGTGCAGAGCCAGGTGTTCACGACCGCCTCGAGCCTGCGGACCTCGGCCTTCGCCGTCGCGACCGCGGTGAGCGGCTGGCTGCTGCACACGGGGGTCTGGGCGGTGATCGTGTTCGGAGCGACCCTCCATCTGGTGGCGGTCGTCATCGGGCTGCTCGCCGGACCACCGCTGCCGCCGCGACAGCACTGGGTGCGCCGCGTCGACGCTTGACTACCCTGCCCGGGTGACGACTCCCGGCCGCCTCGCCCTCATCGGCAGCGGTGAGCACGAGCCGGCGATGCAGGACGTTCTCGGCTGGGCCCTGGAGGACCAGCCGCGTCGCGTCGTGCAGGTTGGCGTCGTCGGCGGGTTCGACGGAGCGCGAACCCTCGCGCAGTGGCGCGAGCAAAGCGAGCAGACGGTGGCCCGGCTGGGGGCAGAGCTCGGCGCCGTCGACGTCCGCACCCGTGACGACGCGACCTCACCCGCGCTCGCCGAGGCCGTCGCCGGCGCGGGGCTCGTCCTGCTCGTCGGGGAGACGAGCGGCTACGTCGTCCAGACGCTGCGCGCGTCGGCGGTCTGGGAGGCCGTCCTCGCCGCGTGGCGCGACGGGGCCGCGATCGCCGCCAGTGGCGTCGCGGCGATGGCGTTGTGCGGCAGCGTCCCGGAGGCACGGCCCAGCCGGTCAGGCCCCAGCCGCGGTCTTGGCGTGGTCCCGGCCCTACGTCTCGTGCCCGACATCGACGGCCTCGGCCCCGCCATCCCCCACTCCGTGCTCGCGCGGCTGGCCGACCCGCGGGCGACGGTCGTCGGGCTCGACCGCGCGACCGCGCTTGCCGGCGAGCCGGCGGCCGACCCGGGCCCCTGGGAGTTCCGTGCGCGCGGACGTGGCTCGGCGTGGGTCATCGAGGCTGAGGCGCGCCGTCGCGTGCTCGCCCCGCTGCTGCTCGACGTCGCCGGCGAGGTTCCGTGACCGTCGACGAGCCGGACCACGGGCGTGACGCACGGCCGGTCCCGCGCGCCGACCTGCGATCCCAGCCGCGCAGCAGCGTCCTGCCGCGCGGGGTGCGCACCTACAAGCCGCGCCGTTCCCGGCCGACCGTGCGGGCGTCGCGGGCGCTGGCGCGCGGCAGCGCGTTCCTCCTGAGCTCCGGCGACGTGCCGCTCGACCTGGACGCCGTCTTCGGGGCGGGCGTCCCGGTCGTCGTCGAGCTCGGGTTCGGCGACGGCGCGGCCACCGCCGCGCTCGCGGCGTCCGAACCGGCGGTCGGCGTCCTCGCCGTCGACGTCCACACCCCCGGTGTCGGCGAGCTGCTCGCACGCATCGACGAGGCCGGGCTCGTGAACGTCCGCGTCGTGGAGGGCGACGGTCTGGCCGTCCTCGACCGAATGGTCCCGCCGGCTTCCTTGACGGGTCTGCGCACGTTCTTCCCCGACCCGTGGCCGAAGGCCCGCCACCACAAGCGTCGGCTCGTGCAGCCGGCCGTGGCCGCGCTCGTCCGGGACCGCCTCGTCCCTGGCGGGTGGTGGCACCTGGCCACCGACTGGCCGGAGTACGCGGAGGCGATGGTCGCGTGCCTCGATACCAGCGACGGGTGGACCGGTGGCGTCGTCGCCCGTCCGCCGGAGCGTCCCGTGACCCGGTTCGAGCGACGTGCGCTCGCCGCAGGTCGTCCGGTCACCGACCTCGTCTACCGCACCCGAGACTGAGGCCGCCGGTCGGCGCGTGCACAATGCGGTGCATGCCGATGACTGCCTCCCGCGCACTGGGACCCACCGACCTGCTCGTCACGCCGCTGGCCCTCGGCGGCAACGTGTTCGGCTGGACGGCGGACCGCGACCAGTCGTTCGCCGTGCTCGACGCGTACGCCGATGCGGGCGGCAACTTCATCGACACCGCGGACGTGTACTCCGAGTGGATCCCGGGGAACACCGGCGGCGACTCCGAGCTGATCATGGGCGAGTGGATGTCGGCCCGCGCGAACCGTGCGGACATGGTCATCGCGACGAAGGTCGGCAAGCTGTCGACGGCGCGCGGGCTTGCGCCGGACACGATCCGCCGTGCCTGCGACGACTCGCTGCGGCGTCTGCAGACCGACTACATCGACCTGTTCTATGCGCATGAGGACGACCCGGAGGTGCCGATCGCCGAGTCGCTGGGCGCCTTCGGGGAGCTGATCGCCGCGGGGAAGGTGCGCCACGTCGCCGCGTCGAACTTCACCGGCGAGCGGCTGCGTGAGTCGATGGAGGTCGCGGCCGCGGAGGGCCTGACCGCGTACGTCGCGACCCAGGACCAGTACAACCTCATGGAGCGCGTGAAGTTCGAGGACCAGATCGCGCCGGTCGTCGCGGAGTTCGGGCTAGGCGTCTTCCCGTACTACTCCCTGGCCCGCGGGTTCCTCACCGGCAAGTACGCGCCCGGCATCACGATCGACAGCCCGCGCGCCAAGGGTGCGGAGCCGTACATCGGCCCGCGCGGTGATGCCGTGCTTACCGTGCTCGCCGAGGTCGCTCAGGCGCACGGTGTCACGCAGGCCGCCGTCGCACTGGGCTGGCTGCTGTCCCGGCCGGGCGTCATCGCCCCGCTCGCGAGCGCGCGAAACCTGGACCAGCTGACGGACCTGCTGGCCGTCGGCGATCTCGTGCTCACGCCGGACGAGGTCGCCGCGCTCGACACCGCCTCCGCCTAGCCGCCGAGGCGCCTTGAGTGGTCGTAATAAACGGACATTCCGCCCGCATAACGACCACTAGAGGCGCGTCGGCGGTCAGAGCGGGGCGAAGGTCGCGGTGAAGTGCCGCAGGGTCGGGGGTTCCTCGACGATGCGCAGGCCGGTGAGGTCGCCCGCACGCCCGGCGACATACCGGCACACCTCGACCACGTAGTCCATATGGCTCTGCGTGTACGTGCGACGCGGGATCGCCAGCCGCACGAGGTCGAGCGCCGCCGGCACCTCCGACCCGTCCGGGCGACGGCCGAACATCACCGTGCCGATCTCGCACGTGCGGATCCCGCCGGCCTCGTACAGCGCGACGGCCAGGGCCTGGCCCGGGTACGCGAGCGGGTCGATGTGCGGCAGCATCGCGCGCGCGTCGATGTAGACGGCGTGCCCGCCGATCGGGCGGATGACCGGGATGCCCGCGTCGTGCAGGGCGCCGCCGACGTACTCGGTCGACCGGATGCGGTAGCGCAGGTAGTCGTGGTCGACGACCTCGGTCAGGCCCTGCGCGAGCGCCTCAAGGTCGCGGCCGGCGAGGCCGCCGTAGGTCGGGAAGCCCTCGGTGAGGATCAGCAGGTCGCGGCAGCGTCGAGCGAGGTCGTCGTCGGCCATCGCCAGCCACCCGCCGATGTTGCCCATCGGGTCCTTCTTCGCGCTCATCGTCATGCCGTCAGCCAGGCCGGCGATCTCCCGGACGATGTCGACGACGTCCCGGTCGCCCTGGCCCTCCTCGCGCGATCGGATGAACCAGGCGTTCTCGGCGAAGCGGCACGCGTCGAGGAACAACGGCTTGCCGTGTGCGTCACAGACCCGCCGCACCTCGTGCAGGTTTGCCAGTGAGACCGGCTGGCCGCCGCCGCTGTTGTTGGTGATCGTCATCATCACCAGTGGCACGTCGTCGCCGCGCTCGGTGAGGAGGCGGTCGAGCGCATCGACGTCCATGTTCCCCTTGAAGGGGTGCACGGCCTGGGGGTCGCGGCCTTCGGGGATGACGAGGTCGATCGCCTCAGCACCGGTGTACTCGATGTTCGCGCGGGTGGTGTCGAAGTGCGTGTTGTTCGGGACGACCCTGCCCGGCCCGCCCACCACGCTGAAGAGGATCCGCTCCGCTGCGCGTCCCTGATGCGTGGGGATGATGTGCTCGAACGGGAACAGCGCGCGAACGGCGTCGCGGAACAGGTAGTACGACGGCGACCCCGCGTACGACTCGTCGCCGTGCTGCAGCGCCGCCCACTGGTCGCGGCTCATTGCGCCCGTGCCGGAGTCGGTGAGCAGGTCGATGAGGACGTCCGTCGCGTCGACGCGGAACAGGTTGTAGCCGGCTGCCACGAGCGCGGCCCGTCGCTGCTCGGCAGTCGTCATCGTCAGCGGCTCAACGGAGTGGATGCGGAACGGCTCGAAGATGGTGCGGAACGCCGGCTCGGTCATGCCCGTGATCGTGCCGCACGCGAGCGATCGGCGCCGGGGCTTCGACGGCCTCGCGGTCAGACGCTCGCCGGGTCAGACCCCGTAGTGCTCGCGGAGGACGTCGGGATAGCTGCGGGCGTAGTAGTTCCACAGCATCTGCCCGTACACAGCGGTGGGAGTGCTCCGCGTCCCCGACTCCCCGGCGAGCAGCTCATCGCGCTTGGCCATGAAGCCGGCATCGCGATGACGCGGGCTGGCGGCGACGGCCTCGGCGAACCGCGGCGCAAGGGCGAGCGGGGCCAGGTGCGCGCGAAGGTCGGGGCCGTGGAAGTAGGCGGAGGAGAAGCGCTGCTCCCGTGAGATCACGCGGTGGGTCGTGGCCACGAGGTAGTTGCCCGTCATCGACTGGAGCATCTCGCCGAGGTTGATCGCGAACGCTCCCGGCGTCGGCGGGACCGGGATCCAGTCGCCGTCGGGGTTCTGCGCCTCCAGCCCGCCGACGCCGTGCTGGAGCAGGACCGTCAGGAACCCCGCGTCGTGGTGGCTGTTGACCCCGGCCTCGCCCGGCGGTGTCGGCGGGTAGGAGATGAGCTTCGCCAACGACAGTGGCCGCTCACCGAACGCGTCACGGAACGACCGGGCCGGAAGGCCGAGGCCGACGGCGAGGTGCGCCATGAGCTCCTCGGCGATGGTCGCGAGGCGCGCGAGCAGGTCGGTGACCGTTGCCCGGAAGCCGGGCAGGACATCCTCCGGCAGCCATTGGTTCGGACCGTCCAGCCGCAGGTACGCCGGTTCGGCGTCCGCGGGGTACGGCGGGTTCTCGGTCCCGAGGTCGAGCTGCTCGCGGTAGTCGACCCGGTTGTCCGTCAGCTCGGCGCCGACGCGTTCCCACCCGCGGAAGTGCGGCGAGCGGTGCTTGTCGATGCGCTCCTTGACGTCGGCGGGCAGAGCGAAGAACGCCTGCAGCTGCTCGACGTACCGGTCCAGCACGTCGTCGGGCACGCCGTGGTCGACGAGCATGAAGAAGCCGACCTCGTGGCAGATGCGGACGAGCGAGTCCGAGAACGCCGGGTCGTCGCGACCGGCAGCGAGCGACACGACTGGGATGTCGGCGAACGCGCTCACCGGCTCACGGTATCCGGAGGCCTACGCGACGCGGGACGCGGTGCGGCGACGGAGCTCCGCGGCGGTGAAGCCGCCCCAGATCCCATCGCTCGCGCCGATCGCCAAGGCCCACGCGACACACTGCGCGCTCACCGGGCAGCGGCGGCACACGGCCCGAGCGGCCGCCTCCTCGTACCCCGCGGCGTTGGTCTTGTCCGCCGGGAAGAACAGGTCGGGGTCGAGCCCGAGGCAGCGTGCGTCGGCCTGCCAACTCGGGTCGGCATCGGTGATCAGCCGGGAACGGCGGGTCATGGGGGGCTCCTCTGCTCTCAGGCGGCGGTCTGGCGAAGCACGGCGGACAGCTCGTCGCGGGTCGACGCGAACTCCGGCTCGGTCCGGCTGCGCGTTGGGCGGGCCGACGACGAGAACGGCACCGTCCGGTCGACCAGGATCCGGCCCGGGTGCGCGCTGAGCACGAGGAGCCGACTGGCCAGGTAGACGGCCTCGTCGACGCTGTGGGTGACGAACACGACAGTCACGCCGGTCGCCCGCCAGATGGCGATGAGCTCGTCCTGCAACCGTTCACGGGTCAGGGCATCCAGCGCGGAGAACGGCTCATCCATCAGCAGGACCCGCGGCCGGCCGGCGAGGGCGCGCGCGATGGCCGCCCGTTGCTGCATGCCACCGGACAGCTCGTACGGCGGACGGTCCGCGACGTCGGCGAGGCCGACGAGCGCGAGCTGGTCCTCGGCGATCTCCCTGCTTCGGGCCTTCGACACCCCCGCCCGCCGGGGGCCGAATTCGACGTTGCGGCGCACCGACATCCACGGGAACAGCCGGTGGTGCTGGAAGACCATTCCTCGATCTGCCCCCGGGCCGTCGACCTCGACGCCGTCGACGAGCACCCGGCCGACCGCCGGCTCCGCGAAGCCGGCGACAAGGTTGAGCAGGCTCGACTTGCCGCAGCCGGAAGGGCCGACGAGGCACACGAGCTCGCCCGGCGCGATGTCGAGATCGACCTCCTCGACGGCGACGCGCTCGTCGCGCCCCTCGCCGAACACCTGCGTGACGCCCTCGAACGTCACGCGACCACCAGTCGTCGCCGCAGCGCGTCCGCCCGGATCCGGCCCGAAGGCCGGATCCGGACTCGCCGGGCTACTGTCCGGCGAACGCATCGTTCAGGTCGGACGTGTCGATGCCGGCCTGCAGCGTCTCCAGCGACGGCACGGCGTCGATCTTGCCCTGCGTCTTCAGGAACTCCGCCGCCTTGAGGAGTCCGGCGGCGAACGCCCCCGGCTGGTCAGGCGTGCCCAGGTAGTCGGCCGAACTCTGCGCCTCCTGGCCAAGGAACACGAGTCCGGCCAGCTGCGCGGTCACTTCGTCCGCGGTGATCCCCAGCTCGGCCGCGATCGCATCGGCTGCTGCCGCCGGATCCGAGGCGATGAGCTCCACGGCTCTGTTCTGCTGGCGCAACCACTCCTGCACCGCCGCGGGGTACTTCTCGCTGAAGTCGTTCGTGACGACAGCGAGGTCGTACGTCGGGTACCCCTTCGACGCCAGCTCCGCGGACGACGTGAGGACTGTGCCGTCCTTCTTCAGCTCGTCCAGCGTCGGCGACCACACGTAGGCGGCGTCGATGTCCCCGCGCTGCCAGGCGGCCAGGATGTCCGGCGGCTGCAGGTCGACGAGGGTGACGTCGCTCTCGGTCAGGCCGGCTTCCTTCAGCGCGGCAAGCAGGCTGTAGTGCGAGGTCGAGGCGAACGGCGTGCCGATCTTCTTGCCCTTCAGCCCCACGACGTCGGTCACGCCCGCGTCGTTGCGAACGACGAGGGACTCCGCGTCTCCGATGACGTCGAAGATCCACGGCACCCGGTACGGGATGTTGTTCGGCTCCGACAACCCACCGGTGACGGGGCTGCTGCCGGCCAGGCCGATATCGACGGCACCGGCGAGGACCGCCGTGTTTACGTCGCCGCCCGAGTCGAACTTCGTCCAGGTGATTGTGGTGCCTGGGAGGGCCTCCTCGAGCCAGCCCTGGTTCTTCACGACGAGGTCGCCGTTCGGGATCGCCTGGTACGCGATGCGGATCTCAGCCGGGGCGTCAGCGGCCGCCGGCGCGCTCGACGCGCTGGGGGCTGCCGCCGAGGTCGCAGCGGCGGCCTCGGTGTCCGGCGCCGACGAGGACGCTCCGTCCGCGCTCCCGCTGGACGAGCAGCCCGCCACGGCCAGGACTGCCGCGGCTAGTACCGCCGCGACCGGCAGGGGACGTCTGGTGCGAATGGACACTGCGTTTCCTCTCGGTAGGGATGGGTGAGGCAGCCGGCACGCGCCGGCGTCAGGGGAGCCCGAGGGCTAGGCGCGACCGCGCCAGGGGGTCATGCGCGCCTGGAGACGCGACAGACACAGCTCGATGACCAGGCCGGTCAGGCCCAGGACGAGGATCCCGAGGATGACGACAGAGGTCTGGTTGTAGCGCTGGGCGTCGCGGATCATGCCGCCGATGCCTGGCAGGCCGTTCACCGTCTCCGCCGCGACGACCGAGGTGTACGCGACGCCGACGCCGAGCCGGATGCCCGTGAAGATCTCGGGCAGCGATGCCGGCAGCAGCACCGTCTGGATGAGGCTGAGGCGGTGCGCCCCGAGCGACTGCGCGGCGTAGACGTAGTCCCGGTTGACGCCGTCGATGCCGGCTGCGGTCGCGACGATGATCGGCGGCATCGCGGCGATCACCAGGAGCACGATCTTCGGGCTCTCGTCGATCCCGAACCAGATGATGAGCAGGCTGAAGTAGGCCAGCGGCGGCAGCTGGCGCAAGAACGTGATCGCCGGGCCGAACGCGTGCCGGAAGACGGGGACCAGGCCGAGCAGCAGGCCGACGGGGACACCGACGAGCACGGCGACCGACGCGCTGACGAGGATGCGCCGCAGGGTCGCCCACAGGTGCTCGATGAGCAAGTGGCCGTTGTAGCCGACGCGTCCGTCGTGCACCGTCGAGGTCTCGATGAGCTTGGTGAGCACCGACTCTGGGGACGGCACGAAGATCGGGTCCCAGATCTCCAGCCGGGCGACAACCCACCAGATCGCGATGAACGCGGCCAGCGCCCCCGTCGCCGCCGCCCACGCCGGGACCGACCGGCGATGGCGGCGACGGGGGCGGCTCGGGACGCGCGCGGTGGACGAGGCCACGGCCGTCGCCGTCGCCTCCTGCTCGCCCACCAGCGTCACGCCGTTGACCTCTCGGTTTTAGCTACTTTGTCTATAGGTTTCGTAGCATATAGGTTCACGACCGTACGTCCAACGAAGGGACCGTGACGATGACCACAACGACCGAGCAGCACCGTGGCGTGCACCGCCTGTCGACGACGTTCGGTGCGCGCATCGACGGAGTCGACCTACGCACGCCCCTGGACGAGACCGGCCGGGCCCACCTGTGGCAGCTGCTCCTGGACCACAAGGTGCTCGTGTTCCCCGCGCAGGCACTCGACTCCGACGGCCAGGTCGCGTTCGCCTCCCAGTTCGCGGAGCTGACGGCCTCGCACCCCGTGATGGCACCGGTCGATGCCGACCACCCGCAGATCTGGCAGATCGACAGCTACGGCGAGATCCGCAACGACGTCTGGCACACCGACGTGACCTTCGTGCAGCGACCCCCGCTAGGCAGCGTGCTGCGCGCCGTGACGGTGCCCGAGGTCGGGGGTGACACGAACTGGGCCGATCTCGAGGCCGCCTACGCGTCGCTGTCCGCGCCGATCCGCGACCTCGTCGACGGCCTCACGGCTCTGCACGACGGGTCGCGGACCTTCGCCGCGACGCTGGCGGAGCGCGGGCGGGGCAACGCGTGGGACGGCGACGTGTTCGGCGGGTTCGCGCCGGTCGAGCATCCCGTCGTGCGCGTGCACCCCGAGACCGCCCGCAAGGCGTTGTTCGTGAACCCCGAGTTCACGACGTCGATCGTCGGCCTGTCGTCCTTCGAGAGCCGCGGCCTGCTCGACGCGCTGTTCGCGCATCTGAGCAAGCCCGAGCACGTCGTCCGCCATCGATGGTCGGCCGGCGACGTCGTGGTGTGGGACAACCGCGCGACCGCGCACTACGCGAACCTCGACTACGGCGACTTCCGCCGCGTCATGCAACGCGTCACGTGGGTCGGCGACGTCCCCGTCGGTCCGTAGGGCGCCCGTCGTCCCGACGTCACCGCGCGAGCGGCGCGCTCGACCGGCTCCCGGCCCGGGCGACCGGGATCCCGTCGTCGATCAGCTTCTCCCAGCAGGTCAGGAAGTGCTCGTTCAGCCGATCGTCGGAGTCGAGCGCTCCGGACACGACGGCACCCGTGCGGACCATCATCAGCTGCGCCGCTGTCCCGTGCGGATCGCGGTGGCCCACCACCGCCAGGAGCTCCTCGAGGCGGTCGGTCACCCAGCGTCGGATCTCGTGGGCCTGACGAAGCGCGGGGTGGTTGCCGACGAACTCGGCCGAGGCGTTGATGAACGGGCACCCGCGCTTCACCGCACCGAAGTCGTCGCGGGTGAGTGCGGTAGCCAGCTCGGTGAGCGCGCGCCGGGGTTCGCCACGGTGGGACTCGATGATCCCGGTGATCTGCGTGCGGTCGTGCTGAGCCCGGCGCTCGAGGTAGGCGGAGATCAGGTCGTCCTTCGAGGGGAAGTGTCGGTAGAGCGTCACGCGAGTCACCGATGCCTCCGCAATGACCCGCTGGATCCCAACGGCATGGATGCCCTCGTCGTAGAAGAGCCGGTCCGCCGTCGCGAGGATCCGCTCACGCGCCTTGGAGGGGCGGGCCGCACCAGCACCGGGAGCCTCTCCGGTGGGCGCGACGTCGGGCGAAGTACCCGTGCTCGTCGTCATCTGCTCCTCGACTCCGGCTGCCCACCACGAACCGCCGGTCCGTGACCGCACCTGCTTGTCAGCACGGGGCGGCGCGTCTATGTTACGACCGACGTAGGTAGATCGATCGGTCTACTTCATCTGAGAGGACATGTACATGACCGCGAGCACCCCCGTTCTCCTCATCCACGGCCTCTGGCTGCACGCTCGGTCCTGGGAGGACTGGATCGATGCGTTCACGGCGGCCGGATACGACGCCTCCGCTCCCGGGTGGCCCGGGGATCCCGACACGGTCGAGGAAGCGCGCGAACACCCGGACCTGATCGCCGACCACGGCATCGACGACGTCGTCGCGCACTACGCAGACGTCATCGCCGGCCTGCCCGCCAAACCGATCCTGGTCGGGCACTCGTTCGGGGGCATGATCGCCCAGCGGCTCCTAGGCGAGGACCTGGCTGCCGCGGCGGTCGCCATCGACGCCGCGCAGATCAAGGGCGTCCTGCCTCTGCCGCTGTCGGCACTGCGGGCGACCTTGCCCGTCTTCAAGAACCCGGCGAACCGGCATCGCGCGGTCTCCCTGACGGCCGAGCAGTTCCGGTTCGCCTTCGGTAACGCCATCCCGGAGGAGGAGTCGGACGCCCTCTTCTCCCGATGGACGATCCCGGCACCCGGCAAGCCGCTCTTCGAGGCCGCGGCAGCCAGCTTCAACCCGCACTCCGCCGCCAAGGTCGACACCGCCAACTCCGGACGAGGCCCGCTCCTTCTGATCACCGGCGGCAAGGACAACACCGTGCCCGAGGCCGTGACACGGGCGACGCTGAAGCAGTACCGGCACAGCGATGCCGTCACCGACATCATGGAGTTCCCCGACCGTGGTCACTCCTTGACCATCGACCACGGCTGGCGGGACGTCGCTGACGCCTGCCTGTCGTGGCTGGGCCGGCAGGGACTGTGACGTGGACCTTCACCTCGCGGGCCGCACCGCGGTCGTCACCGGCGCAAGCAAGGGAATCGGGCTGGCCATCACGACCGCGCTCGCGGCCGAGGGCGCGACGGTCGTCGCCGGGGCGCTTCGGGGCAGCGACGAGCTCGACCAGCTGACCCGCGGCGGGCGCGTGCACGCCGTCGCCGTCGACCTCTCGACCCCGACGGGGCCACGAGAGCTGATCGACAGCGCGGTGGGCCGGCTGGGCGGAATCGACATCCTCGTCAACAACGTCGGGGCGGTCCGCCCCCGTGTCGACGGGTTCCTGGCCGTCACGGACGACGAATGGGACTGGTCCTTGACGATCAACTTCCTCGCCGCCGTGCGGACGATGCGAGCGGCCATCCCGGCGATGACCGGCAGGCCCGGGGCGAACATCGTGACGGTCGGCTCGGTCAACGCCGCGCTGCCGGACCCTGGCGTCATCGACTACAGCGCGGCCAAGGGCGCCCTCGTCAACCTGTGCAAGTCCCTGTCGAAGGAGCTCGGCCCACACATCCGGGTGAACACGATCAGCCCTGGACCGGTGCGGACCGACCTCTGGCTCGCCGACACCGGCGTCGCCGCTGCCGTCGGTCGGGCGACCGGTGTGGACGCCTCGGAGGTCGTCCGCCAGCAGGCGGCCCAGGCCGCGACCGGGAGGTTCACCGACGTGGACGAGATCGCGAGCCTCGTGCTGTACCTGGCGAGCGATCGCGCGGCCAACATCACCGGGAGCGACCTGCGGATCGACGGCGGACTCGTCACCACGCTGTGAGCAGTGGGGGCGAAACGTGAAGTCCCGGGACACCCCATCAGGGGAGTCCCGGGACTTCACGGAAGTGGAGCTGAGGGGATTCGAACCCCTGACCCCCTCGTTGCGAACGAGGTGCGCTACCAGCTGCGCTACAGCCCCTTTGTCGTGCGGGGGTAAAGGGTAGCAAGCGGCCGACCGTCGTCGGACCGGCCCTACTCCCCGGCGGCGCGGCGGGCGGGGTAGTCGTCGGTGACGGCCGGGATCTCCGCGGTCTGCGCGCCATAGTCGAGCGCACTGGCATTGACCAGCGGCGCAGATCGCGGCCGCGAGCGCATCGCCTGCGCCGCCTGCACCATCGCCTCGCCGGTCCACTCCCCCGGGCTCTCGCGGTCGATCCCGCGGGGGACGGCCGACGCGCGCGGGGCACTGACGTAGGTCGGCAGCGTCGTCGGCTGCGCCTCCCACGAGTCGTCGTCCCAGGCGTTCCAGCTCTCCCACTCCTCGTCCGTCTGCGCGGCGGCACCCCGACGGGCGGGCTCGGGCATTGCGGCCGGACGACGCTCGCGGCGCGTGGCCGGACGTGCCGGGGCCGACGACCGGGACGAGGACGTCATCGCGGCAGCGACGACGAAGCCGACGACCGGCACGGCCGCCAGCGCGGGCGCCCACTTCGGCAGGACGGACACGATGGCAAGAAGGAGCGTGACGAGCAGGATCGCCGTGAGGGCACCGAGCACCACGGCACGACGCGTCGCGGCGGCCTGCCGGATGAGCTCGCGTTCGTAGTCGGGGTCCAGGCCTTCGGCGGGGCGGGTGGTCCGGTCAGCCGTCGGTCGCGTCATGCGAGCCTCCGATCGCGGGGCGGCGGAGGCCTGGAGGGTCAGGTCCACGTCGCGGCTGTCGAGGACGTACGTGTCTGCGGCGTACTGCAGCTGCCCGGGCGTGCCCAGGGAGCGCATCGCGGAGCTGAAACGGGCGGTCGACCGGACCTCGCTGATCTGGTCGTGCCGGCGCAGCCAGATGGGGATGAGGACGGCGGCCCACAAGGCGATGATCACCAGGTAGATCAGGCCCGTCACGAAATGCAACGTTAGGGGGCACGCCGCCTGAGATCGGGCAGGCGAGCACCGTGCGATCGGCGTGTCGCGCTAGGAAGGCGTGCGCGTCCGCAGATACGTGGTGAGGACGCCGTCCGGGAAGTCGCCACGATGCAGGACGAACACGAGGTGGTCGCGCCACGCCCCGTCGATGTGAAGGTACTCCCGGCGGCCGCCTTCGAGCTGGAGCCCGAGCTTCTCGACGACGCGCAAAGAAGCGGCGTTCTCCGGCCGGATGTTCACCTCGACCCGATGCAGGTTCATGACATCGACGCAGTGATCCAGTGCCAGGGCGACTGACGTGGGCATGATCCCGCGGCCGGCGACCTCCCGGTCGATCCAGTAGCCGACGTACGCGGCGCGCAGCGAGCCCCAGGTGATGCCGCCGACGGTGAGCTGGCCGACGAGCCGCCCCTGGTAGGTGACGGCGAAGGGCAACGTCCGGCCCTGACGGGCCTCACGTCGCAGCCGCCGGACCATCATCGAGAACGACGGCACCTCCTCCAGGCCCTCGGCCTCGGGCGGCAGCGACGCCTCCCACGGACGCAGCCAGTCGGCGTTGCGCGTGCGGACCTCGCGCCAGGCACGCCCGTCGAGCTGGCGCAGCGGTCGCAGCGTGACGTCGCCGTGGGTGAGGGTGGCCGGCCAGGCCCGAGCGATCACGTTCCGTTGACGAAGTCCGCCAGCCACGCGCGCAGCGGCGGACCGAGGTCCTCGCGCTCGCAGGCGAGCATGATGCTGGCCTGCAGGTAGGACAGGCGGTCTCCCGTGTCGTACCGCAGTCCGTCGAAGACGAGGCCGTGCACGCCGCCGCCGTCGGCCACCGGCATCGTCGCGAGCACGCGGAGCGCGTCCGTCAGCTGAATCTCGCCGCCGCGGCCCGGCGGCGTCGCGCGCAGCACGTCGAACACGGCGGGGTCGAGTAGATAGCGGCCGATCACGGCGAAGTCGCTCGGGGCGGCGTCCATGTCGGGCTTCTCGACCAGGTCCGTGACCGTGACGACGCCCGGGTCGTCGGTCGGCTCGACGGCCGGGCAGCCGTACAACGAGATCGACGTGCGCGGCACGCGCATGAGGCACAGCACCGAGCCGCCGAACCGCTCGCGCACCTCCGCCATCGACGCCAGGACGGGGTTGCGCGGGTCGATGAGGTCGTCGCCGAGGAGCACGGCGAACGGCTCGTCGCCCACGTGGTTCTCCGCCACGAGCACCGCGTGCCCCAGGCCGAGGGGGTCGCCCTGACGGACGTAGTGGATGCGAGCAAGGTCGGTCGACTCGGTCACGGCGTCCAGCCGCGCGGTGTCGCCCTTGTCCTGGAGGGCCTGCTCGACCTCGAGGTTGCGGTCGAAGTGGTCCTCGAGCGGGCGCTTGCTACGGCCGGTGATGAACAGGACGTCCTCGAGGCCGGCGGCGACGGCCTCCTCGACGACGTACTGGATCGCCGGCTTGTCGACGACGGGCAGCATCTCCTTCGGCGTCGCCTTCGTGGCGGGCAGGAAGCGAGTGCCGAGCCCCGCGGCGGGGATCACGGCCTTGCGCACGGGTCGGCCATCCATGGCCAGACCCTAGGGGATCGGGCAGCATGGCCCAGGTGACCGTCGACGTAGGCGAGGCCAAGGCGCGCATGCGGGCGGACGTCCGCGACGCACGCGCCGCCCGCGACCTGCCAGAACGGCAAGCCGCCGCGCAGGCGCTGGCGCGGCATGGCCGCGACCTCGTCGCCGGGCCGGTGACCGTCGCCGCACACCTGTCGCTGCCGACCGAGCCGGGCACGGACCCGCTGCTCGCTGCGCTCGACGCCGCTGGCGCTGCCGTGATCGTCCCGAGGGTCGCAGGCGGCGTGCTCGAGTGGGTGGAGTGGCGGCCGGATGTGCCGACGACCCCGGGCGCGTTCGGCATCGCCGAGCCGACCGGGCCCGCCGTGATTGGCGCGCTCGCGCAGGTCGCGGTCGTGTTCCTGCCGGCGCTGTCGGTCGACCGCGCCGGCCGCCGACTCGGGCAGGGCGGCGGGTTCTACGACCGCGCGCTCGCCGACGTCCCGCCCCACGCGGACGGCGGGCCGTTGCGGGTGGCTTGCGTGTTCGACGACGAGATCGTCGACGAGGTCCCGAACGAGGAGCACGACCTCACCGTCGACGTCGCGTTGACCCCGTCGGGCGTCGTCCCCCTCGGCTAGCAGGCGATTCCATACCTCAGCGTCGTTCCCGGGCCGCCTTGTGACGCTGGCGTATGGAATCGAGCTAGTCGGAGGCGGGGGTCGGCGCGAGCGTCAGCGTCTGCGCCGCCGCCGCCTGCACCGCCGCCGGCGTGAACGGCCACGCGTACTGCGCGCCGGTGCGCCAGGCCTCGACCTGGTCGTCGTAGTGCGGGTCGAAGGCGTGGCCGCTCGCGCCCGTGAGGTTGACCCACGTCGACGCGTCGAGGTCCGCGAGGTCGACGACCTGCCGCATGCTCGGTACCCAGTCCACCCCGTAGCCGTCGACCGGCGTCCAGCCTGTCGCATCCACAGTCGAGTCCCCGCCGGCCACCTCGATCGGCCCGCGGTTGAACAGCGCCTCGATCGGCGCGATTCCGCTGTCACCGAGCGTCTCGTTGCGCAGGAGCAGCGTGTGCAGCGCTCCCCACCGCCACTGCGACGGGTCGTCGCCGAGCGTCGAACGCAACTCGGCCGCGGCGGCCGCCAATGCCGCCTGCAGCGTCTCGTCCCGGGTCTGCTTTCCGTCCTCGGTCCGGTCGTCCCACCAGAAGTCCTCCGGGGCGTCCCAGATCCGGTAGATCACCTCCCAGAACCGGTCGCCGCCGTCCGCGGAGATGAGGTCCGTGCCGGACTCGCCGTCGAACATGCGCGCGACCAGCTGGCGCCACACGGCGTTGAAGTACGCGGCCGCCGCCGAGTCGACGCTCTGGCTGCCGTCCCAGCCGCGCAGCAGGTCCACCGGTGCCTGCGTGTCGGGCGTCGTGGGCAGGGCCGCGAGCCGGGGGGCGAGGAACGTCGCGAGCTCGTTGACCGAGTCGCGCTGGATCGCCTGCATCTCGGCGACGTCCAAGGTTGCGCCGTCGGCCGTCCCCGCCTCGATGAGGTCGACGATGCGCTGGCTGCGCGCTCCGTAGGACCAGTCGTCGGTGATGAAGTACGGGTAGTCGGGGCCGGTGACGGCCTGGTTCGCCGTGACGATCCAGCCCTCGGGCGGGTTGAGGACGAACGGCAGCGCCTCGAACGGGATGTAGCCGGCCCAGCGGTACCGGGAGTCCCAGCCCGGGACGGGCCACTTGCCGTCGTAGCCCTCGCGGATCGGGATGAGGCCGGGCGCCTGGTAGCCGATGTTCCCCGCCGTGTCGGCGTAGATGAGGTTCTGCGCCGGAGCGTTCAGCCGGGCCGCGGCCGCCCGGAACTCCCCGAAGTCCGTCGCGGTGTCGAGCAGGTCGAACGCGTCGAACGTCGTGTTCGGCTGCAGCGCCGTCCACCGCAGCGCCACCGCGTAGCCGTCCCCGCGGTCCGGCGGCGCGGCCCGCGTGGCCGCGGACCCGGGCGCTGGCACGGGGGCGACCTGCCCGATCGCCGGGTAGGTGTCGACGCCGGCGACGTCGGAGATGATCGGCCCGTCGGCCGTCTCACGGACGGTGACGGTAACGGGATCCCCGCCCGCGACCTTGATGACTTCGCGCCGCGTCGTCATCGGGACGTCCTGCCCGTCCACGAGGTACGTGTCACCGTCGACCTTCTGCAGCACGAGGTCGGTGACGTCCGGGCCGAGGTTCGTGAAACCCCAGGCGATGTCCGCGTTGTGCCCGATGAACACGCCCGGCAGCCCGGACATCGTCCAGCCCGACACGTCGTAGTCGCAGGACGTCGACGGGCTCGTGCAGTGCAGGCCGACCTGGTACCACAGGCTGGGCATCGCCGGCGCGAGGTGCGGGTCGTTCGCCAGGATCGGCTTGCCGGTCGACGTCTTGTCGCCGGCGACAACCCAGGAGTTCGAGCCGATGCCGTCCCCGACGGGACCGAGCCACTCCTCGAGCAGGGCTGCGGAGCGGTGAGCCGACGCGAGCACTGTCCGCGCGCCCGGCGACGCCATCGCCCCCTTCACCGCCGCGTCCGCCGTCGCGTCCTGGTCGAACACCCCATCCACGACGGCCCCGCCCTCGACGATCGGGCGGTGCGTGGCGTACGGGTACGGCGGGAAGAGCTCCTCCGTCCGGTCGACTCCCGCCGACGCCGACATGATCGAGCGGTACTCCTCGTCGTCGAGGTTGCTGCGCAGCTCCCAGGCGAGCGCCTTGATCCACGCAACGGAGTCGGCGGGGGACCAGGGCTCGGGGCGGTAGTCGGGGTTCTGCAGGCCGAGCACCGCGTACTCCAGGCTCAGCCGGTCGCCCTGGTGGTCGGCGAGATAGGCGTTGACCCCGGCCGCGTACGAGTCGAGGATCGCCCGCGAACGATCGGAGAGCATGCCGACCTCCTGTTCAGCGATCCGCCGCCAGCCCAGGGTCCGTAGGAACGTGTCGGTGTCGACCTGGCTCGCGCCGAACATCTCCGAGAGCCGGCCGGCCGTGATGTGCCGGCGCACGTCCATCTCCCAGAAGCGGTCCTGCGCGTGCACGTAGCCCTCGGCGTAGAACAGGTCCCCGACCGAGGTCGCGTAGATGTCGGGGACGCCCTGGGCGTTCCGCACGACGGTCACCGGTTCGCGCAGGCCGGGAAGGTCGATCTGGCCGTCGGTCTGCGGGAACGAGGCCCGCACGGTGTGGATCGCGAAGCCCACGACGCCGACGAGCACCAGCAGCACGACGAGGCCGAGGATCCCGAGCACGCGCCAGAAGGTCCGCACGCGGGCACGCTACAAGCGCAGCCGCCGTGGCCGGCCCCGATTCCATACGCCAGCGTCCCTAGCGATGTCGCGAGTGACGCTGGCGTATGGAATCCCCGGGGGTGGGGGGCGTCGTGGGGGGGCGGTTTGCGCCGAGGCCGCGGCCCGATGCACACTTAGCACTCTTCACCCGCGAGTGCCAGGAGGATCCGTGCCCACGTACGAGTACGCCTGTGCGGCGTGCGACACCACGCACGAGGTCCAGCAGAAGATGTCCGACCCGACGCTGACCGAGTGCCCGGTCTGCGGGACGCCCGGCGTGCGCAAGCTGTTCACCGGCGTCGGCATCCACTTCAAGGGCTCGGGCTTCTACCGGACCGACTCCCGCGACGCCAAGACCCCGGCCACCACGTCGGCCTCCACCGGTTCCGGCAGCTCCTCCGCCGGCTCTGGCGACTCCGGGTCGTCGTCCGGCTCGTCGACCCCCTCGTCGACCGGCTCGACGACGGGCGGCTCGTCGTCCGGCAGCACGTCCTCCAGCGGCTCGTCGTCCGGCAGCTCGTCCTCGAGCGGCTCGTCCGGCAGTTCGGGCACGCCCGCCGCTTCCTAGCGCCGCCGCACCGCCTGCCTGTGGACAGCCGGTCGCCCTGATCGACTGGCGGCCCTAGCGTCGCGCCGTGCACCTGCCCGCTCGCCTCCAGTCCGCCACACGTCGGCATCGCCGTGGGCTCGCCGCCGTCGCCGCGGCTGCCGCGATGCTCGCCGCACTGACGGCGCTGCGCACGCCCCCGACCTCAGCCGATGTCCGCCTGGATGCGCAGTCCGAGACCTCCCCGCGGCGCGGCGAGGTGGCGGTCCCCGTGGTCCTGGCCAGTGCGGCGATCGCGGCGACCGTCGGCCCGGGGGACCTGGTCGATGTCGTCGCCGTGCCCGACGACGACGTTGCCGCGCCCGAGATCGTCGCCGACGCGGCGCGTGTCCTGCGGCCCGCGACCTCGGGCGGATTCGGCTCGACGTCGTCGGCCGTCGTGCTGCTGGCCGTGCCCGCCGCCGAGGGTCTGCGGCTCAGCGCCGCCGTCGGCCGGACGCTGACCCTGGTGATCCGCACCGGCTAGATTCCCCGGACGAGGCCGGCACCGGGCATGCCTCGTCAGGAGGAGCCATGATCAAGGGCTTTCGGGAGTTCATCTTCCGCGGCAACGTCATCGATCTCGCTGTCGCCGTCGTCGTCGGCGCGGCCTTCACCGCCCTTATCGCCGTCTTCACCGGCGCGCTGATCAAGCCGATCATCGGGATCTTCCTCGGCGGCGGCGTGAACGCCGGGACGATCGAGATCCGCGGGCAGATCATCGACTTCACCGCGATGATCAACGCGATCATCACGTTCGCGATCACCCTCGCGGTCATCTACTTCATCTTCGTGGTGCCGATGAACAAGTTCCGCGAGCGGCTGGCGGCCGGCAAGGCGACGGCCGAGGAGGAGGCCGCGGCCACCCCCGAGGACATCGCGCTGCTCACCGAGATCCGCGACCTGCTCAAGGCGCAGCGCCAGCAGTAGCCCCTTCGTTCGTTGACTGTGCAGGTGAGCCCCACTTCAACGGCACCAACCGGGGCTCAGCTGCACAGTCAACGAGTTGGCGAGCGACGACGTGACTAGCCGCCGTGGTGCGGGGGGACGTCCCGGAGCAGCTGGTCGTCCAGGCTGACGAAGCCGCCGCGCTCGTCCCCGGTCACGTCCGGCAGCAACGCCTCGCCGCCGCTGGCAACCCGTGCCCGCGTGGACCCGAGCGCCAGGAGCGTGTCGTCGATCGCCGCGGCGAGGCGCCGCAACTCGTCCCGGGTGATGACGAACGGCGGCGAGATCTGCAACGACCCGTCGGCCAGCCCGCGGGTCAGCACGCCCCGCTCGCGCATGCCCGCGACGATCCGGCCGAGGGTCGCCGGCGCCTCCGCGAGCACGACCGGGTCGATCGTGACCGCACCGAGCAGACCGAAGCCGGTCCGGACGTCGGTGACCCAGGCGTGCGCGCGCAACGGCTGGAGCGCCGCGGCCAGCGTGACCTGGAGGTCCGCGACGCGGTCGACGAGGTGCTCGGACTCCACGATGTCGAGGTTTGCCATCGCGGCCGCCGCCGCGCTCGCGTGCCCGGAGTAGGTGTAGCCGTGCCGCCACAGCAGACCCGGCGTCGTCCAGAACGGCTCGGCGACGCGGCCGGCGATCAGCACCGCGCCCATGGGCAGGTAGCCGCTGGTCAGGCCCTTCGCCGTCAGCACCAGGTCGGGGTCGAGTCCGGTCGACGCGAACATCCGGCCGGTGCGCCCGTAGCCGGTGATGACCTCGTCGGCGACGAACAGGACCCCGCGGTCCGCGCACACCGCCCGCACCGCCTCGAGGTAGCCCGGCGGCGGCGGGTAGACACCGCCCGCACCGATGACCGGCTCGCAGAAGAACGCGGCGACCCGGTCGGCGCCGAGCGCGTCGATGCGGTCGGCCAGCGCCTGCGAGTCGTCCCACGCGACCTGCTCGACCTCGCTGTCGAGCGGGCCATGACCCTCGCGGTTCGCCGGGATACCGGCGAGCGACGTACCGGCGAGATGCATGCCGTGATAGGCGCGGGTCCGCGTGAGGATCATCGTCCGCTGCGGCCGACCGACGAGGCTCCAGTAGCGACGGACGACCTTGACCGCGGTGTCGACGGCGTCGCTGCCGCCGCTGGTGAAGAAGACCCGGGTGTCCGCGGCCGGCGCCATGGCGGCCAGCCGGTCGGCGAGGTCGAGCGTGGGCCTCGTCGCGAAGTCGCCGAAGTTCGAGTAGGCCGCGATCTGCGACATCTGCCGGGCGACCGCCGCGCCGATCTCCTCGCGGCCGTAGCCGACGTTGCAGTACCAGAGGCCGGCCGTGGCGTCGAGGAACTCGCGACCATCCTCGGTCGTGACGGTGCTCCCGCGGCCGGACGCGATCACGAGGTCATGGCCGGCGACCGACGACATGTCGGCGAACGGATGCCAGAACGCGGACACGTGATCAGCAGGCATGCGGGGAACTCTAGGGGCGGTTCCCGGGCGTGGCGCCGGTAACGTCCGCAGCGTGAGTCCACGGGTGGTCCTCCTCGGCGCGACCGGCTACACCGGCCGGCTCGCCGCCGACGCGATGGTGCGGGCCGGCCTGGCCCCGGTCCTGGCCGGGCGCTCCGCCGACGCCGTGATCGAGCTCGTCGGCGACCTGGCGGGGCTGGGGCCGATGGACACGCCCCCGTCGTGGGCCGTCGCGGACGTCGAGGACCCGGCGTCGGTGCGGGCTCTCGTCACTGACCCGGGCGACGTCCTCGTCTCGACGGTCGGACCGTTCACCCGCCTCGGTCGGGCCGCTGTGGACGCCGCCGTGGCCCAGGGCTGCGCCTACGTCGACAGCACGGGCGAGCCGGCGTTCGTCCGCACCGTCTTCGAGGCCGATGGCCCACGAGCGGCCGCGACCGGCGCGCGCCTGCTGCCCGCGTTCGGCTACGACTTCCTGCCCGGCAACCTCGCCGGCGCCCTGGCGATCGCGGCTGCCCGTGCGGCGGGGCTGACGCCGAGCGTGGTGCAGGTGGGCTACTTCACTCGGGGGGCGGCGGCGATGAGCAGCGGCACGCGGGCCAGCGTCCTCGCCTCCGCACTTGAGCCGCCGGTCAGCCGGCGAGCCGGCGTCGTCAGCAAGGCATCGGCGCCCGTCCTGCGCTTCGAGGTCGACGGCCGCCGGCTGGATGCCCTTCCGGTCGGCGGGAGCGAGGTGTTCGCGCTGCCGCGCCAGGACGACGCCGTCCGCGACGTCGAGGTCGGCATGGGGTGGGCCGGGAAGTGGACGGGCTGGACGCAGCGCACGCGGCGGGCCGCGCTGGCCGGGGCCCGTCTGCCCGTTGTCGGTCGCGGGCTGACCGCCGCGGTCGGCGCCATGGCGCGGCCGAGCGACAGGTCCGGTCCCGATGCGGCGAGCCGCGCGCAGTCGTCGTCGCTAGTCGTCGCGCGCGCCTGCGACGGCGTCGGCAGGACGCTGGTCCAGACGGTCGTCACCGGTCCGAACGGCTACACGCTCACGGCGGACGCACTCGCGTGGGCCGCGGCGATGCTGCGAACTGGACGCCACCTCGGCGTCGGCGCTCTTGGCCCCGCTGATGCGTTCGGGCTGGCGGCCCTCGTCGAGGGGTGCGCGGCGATGGGCCTCACGGCGCAGACCTCGGACGGTCCACGGTGAGCGTCACCGCCTCCGCCGGATCCGTCGTCGTGCTCGCGGAGGACGACTGGCAGGCCCGGGCGGCCGCCCACGCCGACCGCGTCCAGCCGTGGGTCGCGGACCGGCTCGCGCGCCGGTCGAGCGGTCGCCCTCATGCCGTGTGGGACTTCCTCTTCGACTACTACCCGTACTCACCCGGCCGGCTCGCCACCTGGCACCCCGGACTCGACGTCGTCCTGGGCGGGCAGGCGGCACGCCGCTACCTCGTCGAGGAGGGCTACCGGGAGACCGCCAACGGCGTCACGGCCGACGCCACCACCGCGCGGTTGCCGCGGCTGCGCGTCGCGATCGCCATCCTCGCGGGCACGCGTGACCGTGCGCCGATGATGGGCTGCTTCGGGATGCACGAGTGGGCGATGACGTATGGCCTGGAGCCGGCGGACGTCCGACACCCGTACGTGCCGCTTCGCCTGTCGCAGGCGGAGATCGCCCGCACCGTCGACGAGGTCGGCCTGCGGTGCACCCACGTCGACGCATACAGGTTCTTCACCCCCGCGGCGACGCCGCTCAACGAGGGCCGGCCGAGCCGGGCCTCGCAGGTGGACGACGAGCAGCCGGGCTGCCTGCACGCCTCGATGGACCTCTACAAGTACGCGTCGTGGTTCGCCCCGTTCGTGGGGTCGGACCTGGTCGCTGACTGCTTCGAGAACGCGGCGCGGGCACGCGAGCTGGACATGCAGGCGTCGCCGTATGACATGTCGACGTACGGGCTCGCGGCGGTGCCCGTCGAGACCGCTGCCGGCCGACGCGAGTACGCCTCCCGGCAGCGCGACCTCATGACGGCCACGGTCCCGTTGCGAGACCGCTTGCTGGAGGCACTGCGAGCAGTCGCGGCAGCCGCCGGGGACCCGCGATGACGACCGGGCCCCGCGGGACCAGCACCGACCCACGTGCCGAGCGGGTCCGCGCCGCCCTCCTCCAGGCGGGCTTCGACCTCCTGCTCGAGCGTCCGATCGCGGACATCTCCGTCCCGGACCTCGTCGCCCGCGCCCAGGTGAGCCGCCCGGTGTTCTACCGGCACTTCGCCGACCGGGACGATCTCATCGTCACCACGCTGGCCCAGCAGATGGACGAGTCCGTGCGGGACGCCGCAGACGCGGCCGATGCCGTGCACCGCGTGCTCGCCTGGGCGGATCAGCATCGGGTGCTCTACGCCAACGTCCACCCGAGCTTCGCCGCCCAGCAGGTCTCCGACCACCTACGGCAGACCGTCCGGCCGTGGTGCCGCGACCTGGTGGCCCGCAACCGCCCCGGCCTGTCGGAGGACGACCGGGTCGAGACCGAGCGCTTCCTCGTCGGCGGCGTTCTGGAGCTCGTCCGCGCCTCGATGTCGACCTCGCCACCGCGGCGGCTCAAGGCCGATCGCGTCATGCGGCTGACAGAGTCCCTGATTTCGTAGACAATCGTCTACGATCGGCCAGGTACCCCGGCCACGAGGAGCCCCCATGACTGCGACCTTCGCCTTCGACCCGCACGCGCCGTCCTTCTACCAGGACCCGTACCCGACGTACGCCCAGCTACGCCGCGATGCACCGGTCTCCCGCGTGCCCGGCGAGCAGGAGCTGTGGTTCGTCACGACGTGGGACCTCGTCCGTGAGGTCCTGATGGACCCGACCCGGTACTCGAACATCTTCCCGCCGGCTCGCCGCGACACCCCGCCGCCGGAGATCGCTGCCGAGGTCGAGGCCCTGCGCGCGCAGGGGCTGCCGTACGCCTCCGCGCTCGGAACCTCCGACCCGCCGGTCCACACGCGGTACCGCCGGATGGTCAACCGTGCGTTCACCCCGCGGGCCTTGGCCGAGATGGACGGCCCGGTCCAGGACGTCGTGCGTGACCTCGTCGCGGCGCTGCCGGACGGCGACGTCATCGACATCATGGAGCACCTGACCGTGCCGCTGCCGGTGTGGGCGATCATGCGGATCCTCGGGGTCGACGACTCCTACCGAACGGAGCTGCGGCAGTGGTCGGCAGCCGCGACGGCGGCGATGGGCAGCAAGCTGAGCCCCGACGAGTGGCTGCAGACCGAGCGCGACACGCTGCGGTTCCAGCAGGTCATGCGCGAGCTGCTCGCCGAGCACCGGGCTCACCCGCGCAGCGGCGACCTGCTGTCCGCGCTCGTCGCGCCGGACGACGACGGCAACGCCCTGTCCGACCTCGAGCTCGTGTGGTTCGTCCGCGAGATCATCGTCGCGGGCAACGAGACGACGGTCCGGTCGCTCGCCTCGATGATCGTCGACATCGACGGCATGCACGCGAAGGACCCGCTGGTGTGGGACCGCCTGCGCGACGACGCGGCGTTCCGCCGCGGCGTCGTCGAGGAGAGCATCCGGATGGCGTCACCGGTCATGGGCCTGTGGCGCGTGACGACGTGCGACGTCGAGCTCGGTGGCGTCCAGATCCCGGAGGGTGCGTCCGTCTTCCTCGCCTACGCGTCCGCGAACCGCGACGACGCTGCGTTCGAGGATCCCGACGCGTACGACCCGCTGCGCGACAACGTCCGCGACCACCTCGCGTTCGGTCACGGGATCCACGTCTGCATCGGCGCCGGCCTGGCGCGGATGGAGTCCGAGGCTGCATTGCACGAGCTCGGCAAGGCGGTCACCGCCGTCGAGGTCGTCGACCGGGATGCGCTGCGGTACGAGCCGAGCTACGGCCTGCGCGGCTACCTCGATCTCCCGGTACGGGTGCGCCGCCGCTAACGGCTGACTGCTGCTGGATCGGTCATCCGTTCGCGGACGACCGGTCCCGTAGCAGCAAGCGGCGCTCGTGCGTCAGGCGCGGATCTCGCCGGATCGCTGGTGGTTGCGCCACGGCCCTGGGATGAGCCAGATGAACATCCCCAGGAGCCACACGATGAGAGTGCCCCAGACCCAGCCCCAGCCACCGATCGTGAGGCCGTCGGTGAAGATCTCCGTGACGAGCAGCGCGAGGAACGTGGAGATCAGGCCCGTCAGGGCGACGATCGACCCGGCGTTGCGGACCAGGAACTTCAGGACGATCCACGTGAACAGCGCGCTGAGCACAGCGAACACGACGAGGCTCACGATGAAGCCCGTGAAGCTGTTGATGTTGAACTGGTCCGTCGGCAGGATCAGCGCTGCGAGCAGCAGGCCGATGGCGTTGCCGCCCAGTCCGAGGATCCATCCCATGAGGAATCGCATGGGCACAAGGTAGACCCGGCGGGGTCCGCGCGCGGGCGTTCGCGAAACGACGCGCGGGGCACGCTCGGACCGGTCACCAGCGCGGCAGCGCCTTTCCGGGGTTGAGGATGCCGGCCGGGTCCCAGGCCGCCTTGACCCGTGCGTGCAGGTCGATCGCGACGCGGTCGAGCTCCTGCGTCAGCGCGGCGTTCTTCAGCGCGCCGACGCCGTGCTCCCCCGTGATCGTCCCGCCGAGGCGAAGCGCCAGGGCGAGGATGTCGTCGAAGGCCTGCAGCGCCCGGGCCGCGGCCTCGACATCGCCACGCGGGGTGACGATCGTCGGGTGGAGGTTGCCGTCGCCCGCGTGGCCGAACGTGCAGATCCGTACGTCCCGCTGCCTGGCGATGTCCTGGATCCGCAGCATCGCCTCGGCGAGCGCCGACCGCGGGATGCAGACGTCGTCGAGGAGCCAGTCGCCCATCGCCTCGATGGCCGGGATCGCCATGCGGCGGGCGCCGAGGAGGAGCTCAGCCTCCTGCGGGTCGTCGGACCGATGGGTCTCGAGCGCGCCGTTGCGGGCACACAGCTCGAGCAACGCGTCGGCCTCGTCGAGCGCGCCCGATCCGGTCGCGTCGGTCTGGGCGACGAGCAGCGCCTGCGCCGACGTGTCCAGGCCCATCGGCTGCCACTGCTCGACGGCGACGACCGTCGCGTTGTCCATGAGCTCGAGCATGCTCGGCGTGAGCGCCATCATGATGTCGGCGACGGCGCGGCCGGCCGCGCCGATGTCGCCGAACACGGCGACCGCGGTCGCCGCGGGGGCCGGGAGGGGGCGTACGCGCAGCCGGGCCTTCGTGACGATGCCCAGCGTCCCCTCGCTGCCGACGACCATGCCGGCCAGGTCGTATCCGGCAACGCCCTTGACCGTCTTACGGCCCAGCCGCGTCACCCGGCCGTCGGCCAGGACGACCTCGAGCCCCAGGACCGCCTCCCGCGTGACCCCGTACTTCACGCAACACAGTCCGCCGGCGTTGGTGTTGACGTTGCCGCCGATGGAGCAGAAGTCCTTGCTCGCCGGGTCGGGCGCGTACCAGAGGCCGTGCTGCCGGACGTGGTCACGCAGCTCGGTGTTGAGGACACCGGGCTGCGTCTCGACGTATCCGTCCTGCTCGTTGACGAGGAGGACGTCGCGCATCCGCTCGAGGCTGACCATCAGGCAGCCGTCGATGGCGTTGCTGCCACCGGCCAGACCCGAGCCGGCGCCGCGCGGGACGACCGGGACGCGGTGCTGGTGCGCCGCCGCCATGACGGCAGCGACCTGCTCAGTCGTGCGCGGGAACACGGCCGCGAACGGCTCGCCGACCGGCGACCCGGTCGACCGGTCGTGGCTGTAGGTCGGCAGGACGTCGGGATCGGTGAGGATGTCGCGGTCGTCGAGAACGACGGCGCACCGCGCCAGCACGGAGTCCTCGTCGGTCACGGGCCGCACGCTAGCGGGCGTCGGCTAGGTTCCGGTCCGTGCCCGACGACCCACGTCCGACGATCCCCGGGCTGGGCTTCGAACCGTCGACGCCATCCACGCTGGGACGCGTCGCGACGTGGGTCGTGTTCGCCGTCATGTGCGCCGGCGCGTGGGGCTCCGTCGCCTTCGAGGCGGGCTACCTGCTCCCCGCCGCCGAGGGCGTCGCCTTCCTCGTCGCCCTCCCGACGTACATCGTCCTGCTGCGCCGCGGCACCGCCGGAGCACCAACAGGCCGGCACGGGCGCATCCCCGTGATCGGCTGGACGAACATCGTTCTGCTGGTGCTGCTTCCGGTGTTCATGACCGCGTATGGCGCGGCCAACGCGCCCCTGCTGGGCAGCCACTCCGTCCGCGGGCACTGGGACCAGTACGTCCCGACGATCCCTGCGTTCATCGTGCCGTACCTGTTCACCTACGTCTGGGTCGTCGTCACCGTGACATTCCTGGCGGCGCGTCGCGTCGACCGCCAGCTGCGGACGGTTTTGGTCGCCGGCCTCGTCGGCGTCGGCACCGCCATCACGACGTTCTTCCTCTTCCAGACCGACGTCGACACGATCGCCCTGAGCCAGGGCGCGTACGGGGACGTCCTCGGCTCGTGGATGCGCTACATGGACCAGCACATGTTCGCCAACCCGGACTACGGCGACTTCCCCAGCGTCCACGTGCTCTGGTCGGTCACGCTCGCGATCGCGTGGATCCGTCGGGACCGTCGCTGGTGGTCGGCGGGGGCGGTCCTGCTCGCCGCAGCGATCATCGTGGCGACGCAGGTGCTCCACCAGCACAGCCTCATGGCCGCGATGTACGGGGCGATCGTCGCCGTCGCGACGTACTCCGTCTCGTGGTGGCTGCTGGAGTACCGGCCCGCGATGCGCCGGCTTCGGGCCGGGCTCGCTACGAGCTGAACGCCGCGTCGAACGAGGACGACGAGGGGGCCAGCGCGGTCCGGCGCACGAAGTCCAACGCGTCGGGTGCGCCGGCTAGCCGGTCCATGCCCGCGTCCTCCCACTCGACCGAGATCGGGCCGTCGTACCCGATCGTGTTGAGCATGCGGAAGCACGCCTCCCACGGGACGTCGCCGTGCCCGGTCGACACGAAGTCCCAGCCGCGGCGCGGATCCGCCCAGGGAAGGTGCGAGCCCATGCGACCGTTGCGGCCGTTGCCGACCTGACGCTTCGCGTCCTTGCAGTCGACGTGGTAGATGCGGTCCTTGAAGTCCCACAGGAACCCGACGGGGTCGAGGTCCTGCCACACGAAGTGGCTCGGGTCCCAGTTCAGGCCGAATGCCGGGCGGTGGTCGATCGCCTCGAGCGTGCGGACGGTCGTCCAGTAGTCGTAGGCGATCTCGGACGGATGGACCTCGTGCGCGAACCGCACACCTTCGGCGTCGAACACGTCGAGGATCGGGTTCCAACGGTCGGCGAAGTCCCGGTAGCCGGCGTCGACCATCTCCTGCGTGACGGGCGGGAACATCGCCACGTACTTCCACACGGACGAGCCGGTGAACCCGATGACGGTGTCGACGCCGAGCCGGCGCGCGGTGCGCGCCGTCAGCTCCATCTCTGTCGCCGCCCGACGCCGGACACCCTCGGGGTCCCCGTCACCCCAGACACGGTCACCGAGGATCGAACGGTGACGCTCGTCGATCGGGTCGTCGCACACGGCCTGTCCGCTGAGGTGGTTCGAGATCGCCCACACGCCAAGGCCGTAGCGGTCGAGGATCGCACGCCGGTCGGCGATGTAGGCGTCGTCCTCCGCCCCCCGCTGGACGTCGAGGTGGTCGCCCCAGCAGGCGATCTCGAGGCCGTCGTAGCCCCACTCGGAGGCCAGTCGCGCGACCTCCTCGAACGGCAGGTCGGCCCACTGGCCGGTGAACAACGTGATCGGTCGGCTCATCGGGGTGTCCCTTTCGTCAGGTCGGGTTGCTACTCGATCGAGGCCCAGGCACCGTCGGCGGACGAGCTGGCCTCCACGGCGGCCATCACGCGCTGCACCTGGAGGCCGTCGGCGAACGAGGGAGACGGATCGCGCTCGTTCGCGATGTCCTCGATGAGGTCGACCGCCTGATGGGTGAAGGCGTGCTCGTAGCCGAGTAGGTGGCCAGGCGGCCACCAGGCGCCCACGTACGGGTGCGTCGGCTCGGTCACGAGGATCCGGCGGTAGCCGGCGAGGTTCGGGTCGTCGGTGCCGTCGAAGTAGAGCAGCTGGTTCATGTCTTCGAAGTCGAAGGCGAGGCTGCCGTCGGAGCCGTTGATCTCGATCCGGATGGCGTTCTTGCGCCCCGTGGCGAAGCGCGTCGCCTCGAAGGTCGCGAGACCGCCGCCGGTCATCCGGGCCAGGAAGATCGCCGTGTCGTCGACCGTGACCTCGCCGAGCTCGGTGCCGGCGACACCCGTCAGGCCGGTGCTCTCCTCGGCCACGGGCCGCTTGTCGATGAAGGTCTTGATGTGCGCGTTGACGCCGGTGAGGTACTCACCGGTGATGTGCTGCACGAGGTCGATGATGTGCGCGCCGATGTCGCCCAAGGCCCCGGACCCGGCGAACTCGCGCTGCAGCCGCCACGACAGCGGCGCACCCGGGTCGACGAGCCAGTCCTGGAGGTACTGCGCGCGGACGTTCCGGACCGTGCCCAGCCGGCCCTCTGCGACGAGCGACTTGGCGAGGGCGATGGCGGGCACGCGGCGGTAGGTGAACCCGACCATGGCGCGGACCCCGTTCGGCCGGGCCGCGCGAGCGGCGGCCTCCATGGCCGTGCCCTCGGTCACCGTGTTCGACATGGGCTTCTCGCACAGGACGTGCTTGCCGGCCTCGAGCGCGGCGATCGCGATCTCCGCGTGCAGATCCCCGGGGGTGCAGATGTCCACGAGGTCGACGTCGTCGCGGTCGATGACCTTGCGCCAGTCCGTCTCGACGGACTTCCAGCCGAACCGCCTGGCAACGTCCGCAGCGGCGTCCCCGTGCCGCCCGCAGATCACGGTGCGCTCGGGCTGAGCGCTGAGGGTGAAGAAACTGGGGGCGTTACGCCACGCCTGGGAGTGGGCGACGCCCATGAACGCGTAGCCGATCATCGCGATGCCGATGCGGCCGTTCTGTGCTGATGTCATCGGTTTCTCTCATGCTGGGAGGGATCGTGGTGGGGGGCGCCACACTCGCCCCCCACCACGACGACTGCTAGGACTCGAACGCCGTCGGCAGGTACTGGTCGACGTTGTCCTTGGTCACGACCGGGGCGTACAGCGTGACCTTGCGCGGTGCCTCGACCTCGACGAGGTCACTGAGCGCCTTGCCCTGGACGATCATGCGGGCGAGGTCGATGCCATCAGCGGCCTGCGTCGACGGGTAGATGACCGTCGCCTTGAGGACCGTGTTGTCGGCCTGGATGTCCCGCATGACGTTCGCCGAGCCGGCGCCGCCGACCATGATGAACTCATCGCGACCGGCGTTCTTGATCGCCGCCATGACGCCGACACCCTGGTCGTCGTCGTGGTTCCACAGACCGTCGATCTTCGGAGCGGCCTGCAGCAGGTTCGACGCCGCCTCCTCGCCGGACTCCACGGTGAACTCCGCGGCGACCCGGTTGGAGACCTTCAGACCGCACGCGGCGAGCGCGTCGGCGAAGCCCTTGCTGCGCTCCTGCGTCAGCGGCAGGGAGTCGATACCGGCGATCTCGGCGATGACCGCATCGGGGTTGTCGCCGAGCTGCTCGCACAGGTACGTGCCCGCCGACACGCCCATGCCGTAGTTGTCGCCCAGGACGGTAGAACGGGCGGCGAAGGGGCTGTCGAACTCGCGGTCCACGTTGATGACCGTGATGCCGGCGTCCATCGCCTTGCGGGCGACGTCGGTGAGCGCGGCGCCGTCGAACGGCAGCATGACGATCGCGTCGACACCGTCGTTGATGAACGTCTCGATCTGGCTGATCTGCAGGTTGACGTCGTTCGTGCCCTCGGCGACGAGGAGCTCGACGTCGTCGAACTTCGCTGCCTCGGCGACAGCACCCTTGGTGATGGCACCCATCCAGCCGTGGTCGGCCGCCGGCGCGGAGAAGCCGATCTTGATCTTCTCGCCGCTGGCCGCGCTCGCGGCCTCGCTCGCCGGAGCAGCCTCGGACGCTGCCGCGGTCGCGGCTGCCGGTGCGCTCGTGGTCTCCGAGGACGTGCTGTTGTTCGTGCAGCCGGCGACGAGCGTCGCCGCGGCTACCGCCGCACAGGCGGCGGTGCCGATCTTGGTCAGTCGTGCCTTCATGGGGTTCCTCTCAGGTGGGTGTCCGCACGGGTGTGGGCCGGGGCGGACGGGGTGCTCAGGTGGCCGCTCTGCTGCGGTCGGCGATGCGCTGCTGGAGCAGCACGGCGATGACGATGATCACCCCCTTGGCGATCGCCTGGGCCGAGATGGACAGGTTGTTGAGGGTGAAGATGTTGTTCAGGATGGTGAAGATCAGGACGCCGATGACGGTGCCGACGATCGTGCCGCGGCCACCGGACAGGAGCGTCCCGCCGATGACGACAGCGGCGATCGCGTCGAGCTCGTACAACGTGCCGTGCGTAGAGCTTCCGGTGGTCGTGCGGGCCATGATCATGATCGCCGCGATGCCACAGGTGGAGCCGAGGAGTGCGTACAGCCACAGGGTGTGCCGCTTGACGCGGATGCCGGAGAGGCGCGCGGCCTCGGCGTTGCCGCCGACGGCGAAGGTGCGCCGGCCGAACGTCGTGCGGTTCAGGATGATCCAACCGACGACCGAGACGAGCGCGAAGATCACGACAAGCGCCGGGATGCCGAGGACGTCGCCGCCAAAGAAGTCCAGGAACGACTGGACGTTGATGATCTGGGTCTTGCGGTCGGCGATGATCTCGGCGAGGCCGCGGGCCGCGGCGAGCATCGCCAGCGTCGCGATGAACGGGGCTATTCGCCCGTAGGCGACGAGGATGCCGTTGACGATGCCGACGCAGGTCGAGACGGCGATCGCGCAGACGACCATGACGATCCAGTGGAAGTCCGTCGCCATCGTCTGCGTCGCGACCGTCGTCGCCCAGACGGAGGCCAGGGCCACGTTGGCCCCGACCGACAGGTCGATGCCCCCGCCGATGATCACGAACGTCATGCCGATGCTGACGACGCCGATCACCGAGGCCAGCCGCAGGATGGTCAGCGCGTTGTCGATGCTCGCGAACCGTCCGCCAGCGGACACGACGCCGATGATCAGCAAGATCACCAGCGCGAGGACGAGCCCGAGGTTTCGTCCGACCGAGCTGCCGAGCAGGCGGCGCATGGCCGAGTGCTCGGGCGCGGTCGAGACGGGGGCGAGGGTCACATCGCTCATCCGGGCGTTCCTTCCATCACGAGCTCCAGGACGTCTGCTTCGTCGATCTCGTCAGCGGGTCCGGTGTGGACGACGGCGCCGTCGCGAAGTACCAGGACGCGGTCGGACAGGCCGAGCACCTCGGGCACCTCGCTGCTGACCAGGAGCACGGCGACTCCGCTGTCGGCCAGCTCGCGGATGAGCGCGTACAGCTCGCTGCGCGCGCCGACGTCGACGCCGCGCGTCGGCTCGTCGAGCAGCAGGACCCGGCAGCCCTTGAGCAGCCAGCGAGCGAGCACGACCTTCTGCTGGTTGCCGCCGGACAGCGTCCGGGCGTCGCGGCGCGGGTCCGGGGGCCGGACGTCGAGCGCGACCGTCTGCGATCGGGCCGCGGCCTCTTCACGGCCGGCGCGCAGGAAGGGCCCGAGGGCGAAGGTGCGCATCGAGGCCAGGGTCACGTTGTGCGTGACGGGTTCGTCGAGGAGCAGTGCCTGGCTCTTGCGCTCCTCCGGGCACAGCCCGACACCGGCGTTGACTGCGGCGACCACCGAGCCGGCGGGCAGGGTCCGCCCGGCCACGCGGACCGTGCCCGCGCTGGCGCGTCGGGCCCCGTAGATCGTCTCGAGCACCTCGGAGCGGCCCGAGCCGACGAGGCCGGCGAGACCGACGATCTCCCCCGCGCGCACCTCCAGGCTGACGTCCTCGAACTCACCGTGGCGGCTGAGGCCGGTCACCTCGACGACCGGTTCGCCGCTCGGCGGGTTCGCCGCCTTGGCGGGGAAGACGAACTCGATGCTGCGGCCGGTCATCAGACGGATGACCTCGATCGTCGGGGTCGTCTTCGCCGGCAGACCGGTCGCGACCGTGCGGCCATCCTTGAGAACGGTCACGCGGTCGCCGATCTCGCGGATCTCCTCCAGGCGGTGGGAGATGTAGACGACGGCGACGCCCGCGCGCGTGAGCTCGCGGATGACGGCGAATAGTCGGTTCACTTCGCCCTGGTCCAGGACGGCGGACGGCTCGTCCATGACCATCAGCTGGACGTCCTGGGACAGGGCCCGGGCCATGCTGACGATCTGCTTGCCCGCAGCTGAGAGAGACACGACCGTCGCGTCGGGCCGGATCTCCGGATGCCCGAGCCGGGCCAGGAGGGCGCGCGCGGTGTCGCGTTCCTGGCGGCGGCGCGAGAACCCGATCGAGCTCGGCTCCCGGCCCAGGCTGATGTTCTGCGCGACCGTGAGGTCGTCGACCAGGTCGAGCTCCTGGTAGATGGTGGCGATCCCCAGGCGCATCGCGGCCGTCGGGTCGTGCAGCCGTACCGGCTCGCCGTTCCAGGTGATCTGGCCCTCGTCGGGCTGGTGCGCGCCGGCCAGGACCTTGATCAGGGTCGACTTGCCGGCACCGTTCTGGCCGAGCAGGCAGTGGACCTCGCCGCGGACGACATCGAGGTCGACGCCGTCGAGCGCGCGTACGCCGGGGAAGGCCTTGACGATGCCCGACATCGCGAGAAGGACATCAGGGGCCTGCGCCGCTGCGCCCGTCTCGTGCTCCACGCCGTCCCCTGTCCGCTGTGTGTTGGCGGTCACATAGTTCTGCATGTTTTGAGCAGAAGACAACCGCTTCGCGGCAGAAAGTTGCTGATTTCGATAACGAATAGGTAACTGGCGGGGTTTACACTCGGGCGACCTCGAGGAAGGAGCAGGGCAACGTGGCAGGCAGCAGCACGACGGCCGACCACCTCGTGCCCGTGCTCGACCTCATCCGGTTCCGCCAGGCCAACACCCGTCCCGCGCTCGGCGAGGTCACCGGCCTGGGCCGGACCGTGGTCGCCCAACGCGTGGCCGACCTGCTGGATGCGGGCCTGATTACCGAGGGCTCGCCGAGCCGCTCGACGGGCGGGCGACCCAGCCGGAGCCTGGAGTTCAACGGGTCCGTCGGGGCGCTGCTGGTGGCGGAGCTTGGCGCTACGGGCCTGCACGCTGCGCTGACCACGCTCGGCGGGGACATCCTCGAGCAGGACGGCGCGGGGATCGACATCGCGGACGGGCCTGATGCCGTCCTCAGCCGAGTCGAGGAGATGTTCGACGCGCTGCTGGACCGGCGTCCCGGGACGCCGGTCTGGGGGGTGGGCATCGGCCTGCCCGGGCCCGTCGAGTTCCGGGTTGGCATGCCGACGTCGCCACCGATCATGCCCGGCTGGGACCGCTACCCGGTGCGCATCCGCATCTCGCAGCGCTTCGACGCACCGACGTGGATCGACAACGACGTGAACATGCTTGCGATCGGCGAGCTCCGCCGTGGCCTGGCCGTCACGGCACGCGACGCGATCGTCATCAAGATCGGCACGGGCATCGGCGCCGGCCTCATTTCCGACGGACGGCTGCATCGCGGCGCGCAGGGTGCGGCGGGTGACATCGGCCATGTGTCCGTCGCGGACAACGGCGACCAGATCTGCCGGTGCGGGAAAGTCGGGTGCCTCGAGGCGCTCGCCGGTGGGCAGGCCATCGCTGTCCAGGGGCTGTCCGCGGCAGTCAGGGGCGACAGCCCCTTCCTGGCCCGGCTCGTCGACGAGGGCCAGTCGATCTCAGCGCAGGACGTCGCGACGGCGGCACTGCACGGCGACCGCGCCGCCAACGCGATCATGAGCAACTCCGGTCGGTTGATCGGCGAGACGATCGCGGCGATGGTCAACTTCTACAACCCCTCGCTCGTCATCATCGGGGGCGGCGTCGCCAAGTCCGGCGACGCGTTCCTCGCCACGATCCGGCAGGCCGTGTTCGAGCGGTCGCTGCCCCTGGCGACCCGGGACCTGCGCATCTCGCGGTCCGAGCTCGGTGAGCTCGCCGGCGTGTACGGGGCCGCGGCTCTCGTCACCGACCAGCTCCTGTCCCCGCAGCTCCTCCCCCACTGGATCGAGCGTCAGCACACAGCCGGCATGCCCGAGCTCCCGCTGCTCGACGCAGGTCGCGGCCGTCGCCGCTGACCACGCCGGAGCGAGGGCGCTGCCGCTCCCTAGAATCACGCTGCGCCTGTTGGCGCACGCCCGGCTCCGTAGCTCAGGGGATAGAGCAGAGGTTTCCTAAACCTTGTGTCGCAGGTTCGAATCCTGCCGGGGCCACTTCAAGCCGGATCGCGATTTCTTCTTGTTTGCAACGCAGAAGAGACGCGTATAGACCAGTTCGGCGATGGCCTCAAGCGGCCCCGACGGCCCCTCAGCGACCCCAACGTGCATCTCGCTAGGGCACGCTAGGGGCACGGCAATCCCCCTGTGCTCCGTACATGTCGACCACCGACAGGCGGTGAGCCCTCCGTCAGTCGGTTCGGGTTGGGACACGATCGCCACCCAGGGCCTGTATCCGCAAACTCGGCCGACCACCCGCTCGACCCTGCACCAAGGTCAGCTTTCCCGCCTCGTAGCGCTCGCTGAGACCGCGACGGCGAGCGGCCACAGGTTCAGCAGTACGGCTGCGGCACGCTCCGTGAGTCCGATGTATGCGCCGTCTGTAGCGGCGTCGAGGAAGAACAAGGCCGTGGCCAGCACCAAAGCGCACCCGGCCGTCGTCGCCACACGACGCCGAAGGCCCCATGGCACGTCCGACCCACGCTGCCAGCTCAGCAGCGGCCACGCCGCTAGCAAGCTGAACGACCCCGCGGCGGCGACCACATGCGCAGGCGACGTGCCCGAACTGGCTGGTAGCGGGAATGCGGCAACGAGCATCGTGCACACGCCACCGGCCGCGAGCAGGATCCGGCCCGTCCGTGCTGCCGGCCGCAGTGCGACAGCTGTCGCGACCTGAGCCGCGCCCGTTCCCACGATGGCGGCGGTCATGACCCAGCGATGGGATGCGTCAACCGCCGCGAGCGCACTGATCGTCTGGGTGGCGGAGTCGAAGCCTCCCGGCTGCAGCCGCGCGGCGATCGTCCATCCGGTGACGAGCAGCGCAGGGGCTGCCGCGGCCGTGACGACTCCCCAGCGGGGTATGCGGGACACCCGCAGCACACTAGGGCGGGCCAGTTCGGGACAACCGACCGACAACCAATGTCCCCGACTAGACTTCCCGGTCGGCGATCGACTCGCTGGCTGATACCGGGGGCGGTGGGGGAATGAGGCGGACAAGGACAGCTTTCGCCGTATTCGCGGCAGTTGCGAGTCTGGCGCTGGCAGGGTGCTCGACATCGGCCGATTCGTCGACCGCTCTGCCGACTTCTGGTGCGCCGACCGCTCAGCCCGCTTCTGGTGCGACGGGCATGAATGCCGCGTCGAGCGTTCATGCTGCGGGGCTGAAGGCGGCCATCGCGTTTAGCGAGGCAATGGTCTCCTACAGCATTGAGAGCGGCGAGTTGACCGAGCCGGGCTGGAAGGACGGCTGCGAGAAGTTCTCCTCGCCCGACGGAGCCGTCGAATATGGTGCGTCCGTTCTGCAAGGGCTGGAACAGGAGGATTCGTCGCAGGGGGAGATCGTCGGACTGCCGGACATCTCTGCGGACGCCGAAACAGTTGGGACGGCGATTCTCAACTGGCTGTGCGGCTCGGTGAAGATGCCGGAACCCTTCTCCCTCGCGGGCCGGACTGAGGCGTATCGGGAGCTTCTCCTTTGGTCTACGCAAGTGACGCAGGACGGCGCCTCGCGTGGATGCGCGTCGATGACACTCAGCACCTCTGAGATCGGCCGGGTGGTCGAGATTGGCAAGGCAGTCGGGCTCGGCGAGCAAGCAGCCGGCGCGGTTGTGCAGCAGGTCGTTTCCGAATACTGCGGGTAGCGGCGGTGGCTGTAGGAACGAGCTCGACGGGACGGACCTCGCGGTCGTCAGCGCCCGGTGAGTCGCACCAAAGATCGTTCCGGCTGGGTACGTTTCCGGAGGTCGGAGGGCGATCCAGGACATAGCGCGACGGTTCGTTCTGTTGGCGGTCGGAGCAGTGACGGCGGGCCTAGTGCTCGCCCAGCCGGTGTCCGCAGCGCCAACAGAGGGTGAGGTGAAGGCCGCGCTTCTGACGACAGCAGAAGTCGCCGTCAGCGGTACAAGCGATCGGCTGCCTTCCCCCATACGTACTGCTCGTCGTCGTCCGATGTCGACGACAGCACCGGGTGCCGCCGAACGTGGATACAGGCGCTTCGCGCCTACCTCCAGAACTGGGGCATTGACCCGGACGCTTGAGGCCAGGTTTGACCGGACCCAAGTCTGCGGATACTCCCGCCATGGACGACCCAGCCAGCCCCTAGCAGCCACCTGACGACGTAGACCCGGTCATGGCGATGTGGGCAATGTTGAACGATGCCCGACGGCAGCGCTATGAGGCCGAGGCCGTCCGAGCCGCTGGAGGCGAGCCACGAAACGGCTAGCACCGCCTCCGCTGGTCGGGCGAAGACGGAAGCCGAACGAGCACGACTCTGACAACCGGCCGATCCGCAACTAGTCGTCGGGCGCCTGGCTGCCTCCGGGCGCCTTCCCTTGCCCGGTAGTGAGCCGGAACTCCCGAAGGAACGGTCCTAGAAGGAGCGCCGTGTCTTCCGAGCGGTCGACACCGTGACGCTTCCCGCTCTCGATCACTTGAATCCCGACGGTTGCCGCGATGTATCGCACGCCGACGATGAACAGCGACAAGGCCGCCAAGAATGCCGCCAGCCGCACGACCTCTTACCCTGTCGACAGGACGGTGTAGTTCGCTCTCGCGATGACAGCTGGGACGAGCGAAGCGCTCATCAGGACTACGCCAACCACGTACAACCCCACCGTGAACGCGAGAACCCGAACGAAGGTCCACGGCGCGATCACTGCGTAGATGATTCCGGCGGTTAGGGCGGCTCCTACGAATGCCACTGCAAAAGCCACCGCCAACGCAAGCTCAGCGACCGTGAAGGAGATAAACGAAAACAGGAGCGCGGCGGCCCAGCAGGCAGCAGCAATGAGAACTCGTAACAGCCGGCCCACAGCCCCCCCCCCACTAGTTCAACGCGACGCCACTGCGCAACGACTCCCAAGTAAGTTGGCGAGTCTGACGCGCAAGCAACGCGTCTGAGGACGTCTCGAAATGTCCTCCCCCGTAGCCGGAGTACCGCCAGGCCATTAGCCTGCCTCACTAGGCGTCTTCGAGTGAGAGAACCTGCTTGCCGACCTCACCCAGTCGGCTCCCTGCCGGCCAGCGCCACCGAACGACGAACGTCGGGGGGCCAGCCCAGCTCGCTCGGAAACGGATCGTCAAATAGCGACCAGGCCCAACGTCGTCGACTGGACCTTCGACTTCGACTAGCTCTGTGCCGGGTTCGGCCGCCACACGAACGCGTAGCGCCGCCGTTGACCCGATGTTGAAGATCGTCGCGAGCCCTGGACCTTCACTTACCAACTGCCATGGAACCCACTGCTGGCCCTTGGCTAGAGCCGCGTTATAGGCAGCAGCCTGCCCCAGAGGCGACGGCTGACTCACTCCCTCAGGATAGGCACGCCGGTCGCCCGGCGCCGCCAAGCACGGACTTCACAGCTATCAATTGCCTCGGGACGACAAGCGGATCCCGAACCGACCGGCCGATCACTTCACGCGACATACTTTGGAGCGCAGCGACGGTGCCACGCCGCCGCAACCGTGCGCGTCGGGGGATGGGAAGCGAGATGGAACGCAGGGCCAAGGTCGGCGTGATCAAGTTGGGTGTCGGCATCGCGATCTTGTTCGTCGTTGAAATCGCTGCGTTCGTGCTGATAAGCGTCAGCATCACCCCTGACCGATATTCCGAAGTCATGTTCAATTCGGGCCTTGTCCTAGTTTGTGTCGGCGGAGGACTGGCAATCTGGATCGTGGTTGAGGGCGTCCGGCTCGTGAGCTCGATGACGTCGTCGTCGGCGTCGCCGTCGCCGGGCTGGTACGCCAACCCCGAACCCAACGCGACCGACCAGCTGCGCTACTGGAACGGGCACGTCTGGACTGACCACACGGTGCCGCACCCAGACCAGCTCACAGGCGAGCTCCTCTCGCCCCCCGCGGCTCGGCCACCGACAGTGACGAGCGCGCGCGGAGCAACCCACGAGGCAACCGCCCATGTTGATCTCCCGATCGATCAAACCGCGGACCGGCTCCTCCAAGCCGCAGCCCATATCGGATTTCGACTGGCGAAAGGCCGTAGCACTCTGCCGTCGCGCCTTGTGTTCACCCAGGGCGTGAGGCTCACCTCGTGGCATGCAAGCATCAAGGTGACGCTTCAGCAACATGGAGAAGACTCAACGACCCTCTATATCGTCGCCATAGAGGAACTCATGTGGACAGACCTGGGGCGAGGACGGCGTCGAATCATCGACCTACTAGAAGCTGTGGGCGATTCGGCCACGATCGACTGGCTGGTATAGCGACTTACTGTTCAGGGGATCGCTTGGGTGTTGCCAAGTCGCAAATCGTCGGCGATGTGGGCGATGCTGAACGACGCCCGACGGAGGCGGCACGAGGCAGCGTCCAGCTCCGGTGATACGTGTTTCCCAGGTCCGTGAATGGGAGGTCTCGGCTACGTTTTCGCCATGGGGGACTTCCTGCTAAACGGCAAGGAGGCCGGGGACGAGAAGGTGACCCTGGTCTGGGACGGTCGGAACTGGGTGCCCAAACCTCCGGTTCCACTCCCTCCAGAAGAGGCACGAGCAAGGCTTGAGAGCGCTGTCAACGACGCCGTCGCTGGGGGTTTCACCGTCGACTCCAAGGACGGTGACAGTTACGTAATCAGCAGGCCGGCAGACAATCCCTGGCTGACGGGTACCGGAGTTGTGGGCGTGAGCATCTCGGTACTGCTCACCCTGTTTCGGTCGCTCCTGCTTGGCCTCGCCCTGTTGACGGCGGTTGTCTACTTCTGGTGGAAGGACGCTCACCGCCGCACTCGTATCGCGGTGTATAGCACTCCGACCGGTCAGGTTGTCCAGGAAGAGATCTATGCGATTCGACGCAAACTGATCCCCACGAAGCGTGAGATCGAGGACCTTCGCGCGGAAGCAGACGCACTCGACAACGCCGCCGATGAGGCCGGCGAGGCTCCCTGGATGCCGCCCGAGGCAAGAACGGCGACGGTGGCAGGCGCAGAGGCACCGGCAGTCACCGGGCCCTTGGTGCAGGAGCCAGTCGGTTCGATGGTCCGAGAGTGGTGGCAGAAGTACCTAGATCATCGCCGCAACGTCTAGCCCCGAACGAAGAACCCCCTCCGACAGGAGACGGAAGGGCTCTAGGACCTCGCCCGACTAGGAACACGTTCGCCAGCAGATAGACAGCCGGACGATGACGAGGACGGTGGCTTCGCTGGTGCTAGCGGGAAACGCAGTTCTGCTCGGCTGCAAGGCGTTCGAGGCCGCCATCGAGTAGTGCCCCTCCGCTAGATAGGCCTAGGGGTTTCCGATGTGATCGAAATCGAACTAGGACCTATCCACCAGAGAGCAAAGCCAGTCCGATGCCGGTTCGAATCCTGCCGGAGCCACACTCGAACGATACTGCGCTGCAACATGATTGTCAGGATCCACGACTGCCGCCATGGCGCTGAGTGGCTAGGTGAGCGTGCTAGCCGTGGGCGGCCTTCCGACCCACCTAGCCCAGTGCGGCCAGTTGCGCGTACGCGCGCTGCGCCTGCGCGGCGAGGACTCGATGCTTGGCGGCGGCCAGTGCCGAGCTTTGGAATGCGCCGCTCCACGAACTTCCCGTTAGACGAACTGAGAGGGCCTTCCTGGTGCTCTGAGTCGAACTCGACAGTCGATTGAGCGCGGTGCGCAGGGTCGCTTGCGCTACTACTCGGCCAGTCGCCGCCTGGAGCGCGCGGTCGGCGTCGTCGAGGATCGTCTGATCGTTCCGTGCCTGGGCAAGCGCGGTGTCGTACTGGCCCGGTAGGTCCGTCTGTTGCTTGAGCAGTGCCTGTAGGTCGGCGAGCTTCTGACTCGAGGCACGCACGTAGGCGTTGTAGGTCGCGACCGCGAGAGTCTCAGCCACTTCCGCCGAGCGATATTGCGCAATGAGCAGGTCGTACGGGGCGGTGCTTCCGCAAGGCAAGAGCGAAGGGTTGTATTTCGCAGCCGCCTGACACTTGAGAATCTGGTACTGAGCGTCGCTCGCTGCTAGGTACGCAGGCCGCAGCGCACTGGTCTTAGCCCTTGCCGCGTCGGCGTCGGCACGCGGCTGAACGACAGCAGCGTTCGCCTTCTGCAGGGCCGCGGTCGCACTGCTGATCTGCCCTGGCAGGGCGTCGATCTGAGACTTGATCGCAGCCGTCGACGCATTCGACTGGGCGACGACCGCGGCCTTCGCATCCCGGTCGGCTTGCACCGGAGCAACCGCCTCCGCGACCGCCTGCAGCTTCTCTGGTGCGAGCAGGGCTTCAGCGTCAGCGGTCCATGCGGGAGTCAGGGCGGAACGCCACTTCGCGAGCTGCGACATGCCGGCTGCCGACGAGGACGGCGCAGGCGTCAACTTCAGCCAGAAGGAACCGCTGACAAGTCGAACGCACTTCAGAGTCGTCTTTCCGCTCTGCGTGGTCGAGCCAGCCTTTGAGCACTTGGAACCATCGGATGCTGCTTGCGCTCCCGGAGCGGCCAGGCCAACACCAAGGACGACCACCAGCGCCGTGAACGCGACAAACCCCCGCCTATCCCCCATACGGGCACCGTAGAAGTTCGCTGTGCGGGCAGTCAACCCGCGAGGTCGACGCTGGCCGTGGCCGGGCCGCCGCTCTCGTGCTCGTGCTCGTGCTCGTCGCAGCTGTAGAAGAAGCCCTCAACATTTCGGAGTTCCGGTCGTTCCGGTCGCCATAGAACCCCGCGAGAGGCGAGCTGCCCAGCTCGACAGCCCCGGCAGTCCGTCGCATTCCCGCAGGACGCCTGCTGTGGCTGCGCGAATCTCGGCGCCAGTCAGGAAGGGTGGTTTCCCCTGCTGCCCAAGAACTATCCTCACCGGCTTCGACAGTTCCTAGGCCTTGTGTCGCGGGCTCGAGTCCTGCCAGGGCCGCTCGAGATCCGACCCTGATTCCCCGAGCGCACCGATCGACCCCGACGGACCCATCCTTTGGTCAAGCTGTGGGCACGAGACTGGCGACCGTGCGCGTGAGACTGCGCAACTACACCTCGGAAGCGGGCCGTGGACCACCGAAACGGTCAACCGGCGATCGACGCGATCCAGGGACGGACGACGAGCACGGTCGGCAGGACCAGGATCGCCGCTGCCGCGACGATGAGGCCGACGGACTGGAAGGCGTCTGCGAGCGGCCGTGCGTCCTGGCCGAGCAGACGGACGCGGGCGAGGGCCGCGCGGGTCGAGCCGCGTAGGTCCAGCCCGACGCCGTCAGCCGCGACCATCGCCCCGTTCCCCGTCGCCAACGTGACGAGAGCGTGTGCCACCGGCTCGGCGCCGTGGCGCCGAGCCGCGGCCCGATCCGCCAGCACCTCGACGAGGACGGAGACCTCGTCGAGGGCAGCGCGGCTGGAGACACCGCGCGGGAACGCGCGCCAGATGACGGCGAACACTTCGAGGACGAGGTCGTGACGAGCGCGGACGTGCGCCCGCTCGTGGGAGACGACCGCATCCAGCTCGGCGGAGGTGAGGCGGCGGACCGTCCCGGTCGAGACGACGACCCGAGACGCCGCCATCGCCGGCAGGCAATACGCGACGGGAGTGTCGTGGTCGACGACGAGAACGCCGGGCCGGTCGCGGTCGTGGTGAGCAAGCAGGTCGACGTGGAGCCGGAAGCGCCTTCGCTTCGAGCGGATCCGCGTGCCGACGGCGTGACCGCTCGCCAGCAGGCGGACGATCACGACACCCGACAACGCGGCGGCGGTCACCGAGACCACGTTCGCCAGCGGCCCTGAGTCGGAGCTCCACGTCCGGTCGGTCGCCAGCGCCAGCCCCGCCCCGACCGCCGCGAGCACAGCGGCGAGTGCCGTGCCCTGCCAGAGCACGACAGCGGCGAGGGGCGTGCGCCGGAGGTCGGGCATCCGTGCCAGACCGGCCGGAACAGGTCCGGCCAGCAGGACAGCCAGGAGCGCGAGGATGCCCGCCGTCACGTCGGTCGGACTGCGTCGAGCGCCTGGCGCAGCGCCTCGATCTCGTCAGGGCTCGCGACGTCGACGAACGCGACGAGCGCCGTGCGCCGGTCCTCGTGAGCAAAGTCGTCGAGCGTGTCGTGCATGAGCGTGGCCGTCATTGCGGCGCGACCGGCACGGGCGCGGTACCGGTACGCCCGACCGTCACGCTCCTGGACGACAAGCTCCTTGCGCGCCAGCCGATCCAGGACGGTCATGACCGTCGTGTACGCGAGCCTCCGGTCCATTTCCAGTGCCTGGTGCAGGTCGCGCACCGTCACCGTTGCCGTGGCCTCGGACTCGTAGGCATCCCACAGCCGGTCCATGATCGCGCGCTCGAGCTCGCCCAGCCGGCCGGTGAAGGGGATGACCACGGGTCAAGCATACCTACGCATGGTGTAGTACTACTCTCTGTCGTAGTTACTACGCAACGTAGTAGATGGAGGACCGCGTGGACGTCGTGGACATCGCCAGGCTCCAGTTCGGCGCCGTGACGGTCTTCCACTTCCTCTTCGTCCCCCTGACCATCGGGCTCACGGGCCTGGTGGCCGCATTCGAGACGTGGTGGATCGTGAGCCGCCGACCCGAGCTCCTGCGTCTGACCCGCTTCTTCGGCACCCTGCTCCTGATCAACTTCGCCGTCGGCGTGGTGACGGGGATCGTGCAGGAGTTCCAGTTCGGGATGAACTGGAGTGCCTACTCGCGCTTCGTGGGCGACGTCTTCGGTGCACCGCTAGCGCTGGAAGCGCTGCTGGCGTTCTTCCTCGAGTCGACCTTCCTCGGTTTGTGGATCTTCGGGTGGGGACGGCTGCCACGCGCGGTCCACGCCGCCTGCATGTGGGTCGTCCACATCGGGACGCTGGCGTCGGCGTTCTTCATCCTCGCGGCGAACTCCTGGATGCAGAACCCGGTCGGCTACCGCATCGACGACGCGACCGGCCGCGCCGTCCTGACCGACTTCGGTGCCGTGCTGCTGAATCCCGTCCAGCTCGTCACGTTCCCGCACGTCGTCCTCGCGTCCTACCTGACCGCCGGGACGTTCCTCGTCGCCGTCGGGGCGTGGCTGTGCACTCGCGAGCGGTTCCGCGCAGACCGCCCGATGTACCTGACGGCCCTCAGGGTCGGTGCGAGCGTGTCCCTCGTCGCGGGCCTCGGTGTCGCGTTCTCCGGCGACGCCCAGGGCAAGGTGATGACCGAGGTCCAGCCGATGAAGATGGCCGCGGCCGAAGGCCTGTACGAGTCACGGGACAGCTGCGCGCCGTTCTCGATCCTGACCGTGGGCTCGCTGGACGGCGAGCGGGAGCGGTGGTCAATCACCGTGCCCTGCCTGCTGTCGTTCCTGGGCACGGGGTCCTTCGCCGGGTCGGTCGCCGGTATCGACGACCTCCGAGCGGAGTACCGGGCTACGTACGGCGCCGATCCGGCGTCCCCGGCCTACCAGCCCGGTGACTACGTGCCGCCAGTCCCCGTGACCTACTGGGCGTTCCGGCTCATGATCGGGCTGGGGATGTCCGCGGCGGCCGGTGCCGGGCTGCTGCTGTGGCTCACCCGACGCGGCCGGATACCCCGTGCGCGGTGGGTCGGTCCGTTGGCCGTGGCCCTGCCCGTCGCAGCCGTTGCCGGCAGCTCGTTCGGCTGGATCTTCACCGAGGTCGGCCGTCAGCCGTGGGTCGTGTTCGGCGTGCTGACCACCGACAACGCCGTCTCCCCCGGCGTCGACGTCGCGTCCGCCGCGATCTCGCTGGCGACGCTCACGGCCGTGTACGCCGTCCTCGCCGTCGTCGAGCTCGGCCTGATCGTGCGCACCGTCCGGGCGGGAGCTCCGCCGTACGCCGATCCCTATGAGGACCAGCACGATCCCCACGAACGCCCACCCGTCCTGACGTTCGCCTACTAGGAGGACCGGTGGACCTCACGCTCGTCTGGTTCGTCGCCATCGCCGTGCTCTGGGTCGGCTACCTCGCGCTCGAGGGGTTCGACTTCGGCGTCGGCATGCTCCTGCCCCTGATCGGGCGGGACGACACCGACCGCCGCGTCCTCATCAACACCATCGGCCCCGTCTGGGATGGCAACGAGGTCTGGCTGCTGGCGGCTGTCGGCGCGATGTTCGCCGCGTTCCCCGGCTGGTACGCGACGCTCCTGAGCGCCCTCTACCTGCCGGTCCTGTGCATCGTCCTCTCGCTGGTCGTGCGCGGCGTCGCATTCGAGTTCCGGCACAAGCGCGACGACCCGCGGTGGCACGCCCTGTGGGACGGCGCGATCGTGGTCGGCTCGATCGTCCCGGCCGCCGGCTGGGGTGCCGTGCTCGCCACGCTCGTCGGCGGCCTTCCGGTCGACGCCTCCGGCGTCGCCGTCGCATCCGCGAGCTCCGCGATCACGCCTGTCTCCCTCCTGGGCGCGACCACGATGGTCCTGCTGTGCCTGACGCACGGCGCCGTCTTCGTGTCGCTCAAGACGGAGGGCGAGATCCGCAGCCGGGCACGCCGTATCCCGTTCGTGTCGGCGCCACTCGCCGGGGTCGCTCTGATCGCATGCGCCGTCGCCGTCGACGTGCCGTCGCGTACAACCGGCGCCGTCGCGGCACTCGCGATCGTCGTCGTCGGGCTGGCCGCCACGGTGATGGCCACTGCTCGCGGTCGGGAGGGTTGGGCCTTCGTCTGCACAATGGCCGCGATCGCCTCCAGCGTCGCTGCCGTGTTCCTCAGCCTCTACCCGGACGTCGTGCCGTCCACCCTCGCCCCGCGGTGGTCGCTCACGGTCGCCGACACCGCGTCATCGCCCTACACGCTCACGATCATGACCTGGGCCACGGCCGCGCTCCTGCCGGTCGTCGTCATCTACCAGGGCTGGACGTACTGGGTCTTCCGGCGACGGATCGGCCGGCGCGACGTCGTGGTAGCCCACTGAGGCGCCTCGGCACACCCGTGCCGTCACGCGTAGAGCAGCGTGGTCCCGGGGTCGCTGAGGATCTCACCAGTCCGGACGAGGACCTGTGATCCGAGCTCGCCATCGACGAGCCGATGGTCGAACGACATCGCGAGCTGCGTGACGTCTCGCACGCAGATCTCCCCGTCGACGACCCATGGAAGCGGCCGAACCGCACCGAACGCGAGGATCGCCGCTTCGCCCGGGTTGAGGATGGGTGTGCCGGCGTCGACGCCGAGGGCGCCGATGTTCGTGATCGAGATCGTCCCGCCCGCGACGTCTGACGGCTGGGTCCTGCCTGCACGTGCGGTCTCCACGAGGTCGGCGAGCGCGTGCGCTAGCGCTCGCAGGTCGAGGGCGTGCGCGTCCTTGATGTTCGGCACGAGGAGCCCACGCGGGGTCGCGGCCGCGATGCCGAGGTTCACGTAGTGCTTGCGGACGATCTCGTCGAGTTCGTCGTCCCAGCTCGCGTTGACCTCCGGGAATGACCGGACCGCGAGCAGGAACGCGCGCGCCACAACGACCAGTGGCGAGACCCGGACTCCCGCCCACGCTCGGTCGTTCTTGAGCCGGCGGACCAACTCCATTGAGCGGGTCATGTCGACCGCGAGCCACTCGGTCACGTGTGGCGCGGTGAACGCCGACTGCACCATCGCGGCCGCGGTGGCCTTCCGCACGCCGCGGATCGGGACCCGGGTCTCGCGTGCAAGCGGGTCGTCGCGGCCAGGGGCAAGCCGGGGGTCGGCTGGGTCTCGTCGAGCGCTGCCTGCGCGCTCGACATCATCGCGAGAGACGAAGCCGCCGGTCATCGCGGCGAGCTCGTCCAGGTCGACGCCGAGCTGCTTCGCCAGCATCCGAACCGGCGGCGTCGTCCTGGCTCGTGGGCGAGGTTCTTCGCTCACCTCGCGATGGGCACCGAGCCGGCGACGGCGTGCGGCCGCGCTCTTTGGCCCCGGGCCGACGAGGACCTGAGGCTTCTCCTCGGCTTCGCCCTCCAGATCCAGTGCGCCCTCGAACACATCGGTCTCGTCTGCCGCGGGGCCGGGCCCGATCGCGATGAGGGGCGTACCGACCGGCACTGTGGCACCGACCTCGACCAGGATCTGCTGCACAACCCCGGCGACCGGGGAGGGCAGCTCGACGAGCGACTTTGCGGTCTCAATTTCCGCAATCACGTCGTTGATAGCAACGTCGTCGCCGACAGCGACGCGCCACGAGGTGACCTCCGCCTCAGTCAACCCTTCGCCGACATCCGGCAGCGTGAACTGGTACGACGCGTTCATGGTCAGTGGCCTCAGCTTCAGTAGCGCCCCGTCAGGGACTCATCGGTCAGAACGACAGGGACTTGTCGATGGCGTCGAGCACGCGGTCTACGTCCGGAAGGAACTGGTCCTCGACGTTCGCAGGCGGGTACGGGAAGTTGTACGCGCCCACGCGGAGGACGGGCGCCTGCAGCGCGTAGAAGCACGACTCTGTGATGGTGGCGGAGATCTCCGCGCCGATGCCGAGGAACGTCGTCGCCTCGTGGACGACGACAACCCGTCCGGTCGACTCGGCGCAGCTTCGCAGGGTGTCGACGTCCAGCGGTGACAGGGTCCGAAGGTCGACGACGCCCACCGAGAACCCGTCCTCCGCGGCCGCGTCTGCTGCCGCGAGCGCAACGCTCACCGACGGCCCATGGGCGACGAGTGTCACGTCGGTACCCGTTCGACACACGCGGGCACGGTCGAGCGATGCCGGATCCGCATCGAGATCAACGTCGCCCTTGTCCCAGTACCGCCGCTTGGGCTCGAAGAAGATCACGGGGTCGTCGCTGCGGATCGCCGCACGCAGGAGGCCATAGCCGTCTCGAGGGTTCGAGCACGACACAACCCGTAGCCCTGCTGTGTGAGCGAAGTAGGCCTCATTGGACTCGCTGTGGTGCTCGACGGCGCCGATCCCACCGCCTGCCGGGATCCGGACGACGACCGGGAGCGTGACGCGCCCACCGGATCGTGCGCGCATCTTGGCGAGCTGGGAGACGATCTGGTCGAAGGCCGGGTAGACGAAGCCGTCGAACTGGATCTCGCAGACCGGGCGGTAGCCCTTGAGCGCGAGTCCGATCGCGGTGCCGATGATCGCCGACTCCGCCAGGGGCGAGTCGATCACCCGATCGTCGCCGAACTCCTTCTGCAGCCCGTCGGTGACCCGGAAGACGCCGCCCAGGGCGCCCACGTCTTCGCCCATGATGAGGACCCTGGGGTCGTCTCGCATGGCTCGACGAAGTCCGGCGTTGAGCGCCTTGCCCAGGGTCATCGAGACAGGTCCCGTCGTCGGGGACGCCGTCGCGGTCGGGCTGAGGCTCGCGGTCACGTCAGCCCTCCGCGATGGACGTGAGGTACCGGCGCCGATCCGCACGCTCCCTGTCGGCGGCGGGGTGGGGACCGGCGTACGTGTAGCCGAAGACCTCGTCCAGATCGGGCGCCTTGAGGGCTCGGCAGGCGGCGCGGACCTCGACGGCGAGCTCCTCGAGCTCGGCGTCGAGGTCGGCGAAGTACGTTGGTGGCACGCCCGAGCGCTCCATCATCGTTCGAAGCCGCACCAGAGGATCTCGCGCTTCCCACGCCGAAAACTCGGACGGGTCGCGGTAGCGGCTCGGGTCGTCCGACGTCGAGTGGCCGGCCATCCGGAATGTCACGGCTTCGATGAACGCCGGCCCTTCGCCGGACCGAACGAGCGCCGCGGCGGCGCGGGTCACGGCGTGCACCGCGAGGACGTCGTTGCCGTCGACGTAGAAGCTGCGCAGCCCGAACCCGGCTGCACGCCGGTGCACCGGTGCGCCGTACTGCAGAGAGGTCGGCGTCGAGATCGCCCACTGGTTGTTCTGGCAGATGAACAGGACGGGCAGGCTTCTCGCTGCCGCCCAGTTGAAAGCCTCATTCACGTCGCCTTGGCTCGCAGCGCCGTCACCGAAATACGTCGCGACGATCTGTTGTCCGCCGTCGAGCTTGGCGCCCATGGCGTAGCCCGCGGCATGAAGGGTCTGCGTCCCCAGTACGAGGGAGTAGAAGTGGAAGCGGTAGGCAGCCGGGTCCCATCCCGCGTGCGTCGACCCACGCCACTGGCTCATCAGCTCGCTGGGGGTGACACCGCGGACCATGGCCGCGGCGTGCTCGCGGTAGGACGGGAACACCCAGTCCTCATCGTCGAGCGCATGGATCGAGCCGACCTGCGCGGCCTCTTGGCCCCACGACTGAAGCCACAGGCCCAGCTCGCCCTGGCGCTGCAAGGCGAACGCTTCCTGATCAAGGCGGCGGGCGCGTGCCATGTCGCGGTAGAGCGACCGGACGAGGCGATCATCGGGGAGGTGGCGGCGTCCGAGCTCGGTGATGTCGCCGGTCGGGGTAACGAACTGGATCGGCTCCGGGCGACCCGGTAGCCAGTGCGTCTCCAGGTCGGCAGGGTGGTCGTTGCTCGAGTCGCTCGGACCGCTTCTCTGCAGGTCCAGTCGTGGCTCGGCGTGGGTGGTGGCTGTCATCGCTGTGCTCCTTGTGCCGGTAGGCGGGGGCTGTCGGTCGTCCAGCGAACGTCGGGGTCTCCGCGTGCGCTGGAACGGCCGGACGTGGGCGCTGCGACGCCCCTACAGCGACCACCGAGGTAACGGTGTCCGCTGCGCGATCTGGGTCATGGACTGGACTTACCCAATCGCGCCTCCAGCGACCGCCATGAGGGCGCTGGAGGCCACCACCCTCACCTCGGCGACGTGCACAAGGTTGCGGAGTGTCGCTTCTACGGTCTCGGCCTGACGGGCAGTCGCCAGGATCGTCGCCTCAAAGGTCCGACGGGCCTCGACAGGGCAGGTGAGCTCGGCGGTGAGGACATCCACACCGCGACGGTGCAGTGCCGAGGCGAGTCCGAGCAGCGTCGATCTGTCACCGGAATGCAGCGACGCCACGACCGAGAAGATCGTCTGGTCAGTTCGCGCATCCATTCGGACTCCAGGTCTCCAAGAGGTACATCTGATTCCAATAGATCAATACGTAATGATGGAAGAAGTGTCGATATGCTCCGCGCGATAGTCAAGTGCGCTGCGTTTAGATAGTCAGATCGCAGTGATCAGACGTCGCCGAGCGTGAGGAGCTCACCACAGTGGCAACTATCGACCGCCTCGACGTCGAGCTGCTGTCCCGACTGATCGAGAACGCACGAGCCGGAGTGGCCGAGCTGGCGTCCGCACTCGGAGTGAGCCGGACGACCGTCCAGCACCGGCTGAGGCGGCTCGAGGACGAGGGCGTCCTGGTCGGCTTCCAGCCGGTCATCGACCTGTCGGTGATCGGGATGTCGGTGCAGGCCTTGGTGAGCCTGGAGATCGACCAGCGCGAGATGCCCACGATCATCGATGGCCTGCGCCGGCTCCCCGAAGTGCTAGAGGTCCGCATCCAGGCGGGCCGCGAGGACCTGCTGGTCCACGTCGCGATCGCCTCGTTGGAGGAGCTGCAGCGCCTAACCGCGTCCATCGTCCAGCTCGCAGGAGTTCGCAAGACCACGTCGACCTTCACCGTGTCTACGCCCATCCCGCATCGCGTCCTCCCCCTGCTCACGGAGATCACGCGTCACTCAGGCTGGGGTCGCTCGAGTCCCGGTCCGCAGTAGGTCGTTTCCAAAAGTTCGCCCCACTACCGATCGCCCAGATCGATAACGGCATCAGACCGACGCGCCTCGTCGACTCACCCAACGCCGGCAGTCGCACAACGGGGTTCTTGTCACGTCGTAGGCCTCTCACGATTCTGTGGAGGACGCCGCGCCGGTGGCGTCTCGTCGAGCTAGTCGACGAGGTCGAGGGCGGCGCTCACGATGCTGGCGCCGTCGATCCCGTGGTAGCGGTACACGTCGGCGATATCGCCCGACTGTCCGAATCGGGTCGTCCCGAGGGCGACGTGCGGGACGTTGTTCACGGTCGCGAGGAAGCTGAGCGTATGCGGGTGGCCGTCGATCACGGTGATCAGTGGCCGGGCTCGGTCTGCCGGAAGGACGTCGTCGAGGATCGGGGCGGCCTCGTCGCCGGCTCCCTGCCGGGCCAGCACCGCGCGCATCAGGAGGTCCGGGCTGGTGATGCAGACAACCTCTGCGGCGAGACCGAGGCGTTCGAGATCTGCGGCAGCGTCGAGGGCCGAGGGCACGACTGCGCCTACGGCGGCGATCGTCACAGCCGGGTTCATCGACTCCCGGATCCGGTACGCGCCGGCGACGACCAGCCGACGACGTGCTTCTCGCGACTCCGGGTCAAGGGGTACCAGCGCCCGCGCTTGGTCGATTGGTCGCGTGGACAGCCGCAGATAGGCCGACTCCCCGTCGGCGCGTCCGAGCCTTCCCAAGCAGTGAAGGAGGATCCACTCGGTGTCGAGCGCGAATGCGGGTTCGTAGTAGACGCATCCCGGCTGCTCGATCCCGATCGACGGTGTCTTGATCGACTGGTGCGCACCGCCTTCCGGCCCAAGGCTGACGCCGGATGGGGTTCCGACGAGGATGGACTGGCCTCCCGCGTAGATCCCGAACGACCAGGGTTCGAGCGCGCGCTCGACGAACGGGTCGTAGACGACGCCGATCGGCAGCAGCGGCTGGCCCCATCGGCTCCACGTCGCCCCCAGCTCGCCGAGGAGGCCGACGAGGTTCGTCTCGGCGATTCCGAGCTCGATGTGCTGTCCGGCCGGGCGCTCGCGCCAGTGCAGGATCGTCTCGCCGTCGTCCTCGAACCAGTCCTCACGTTCCTTGGTAGACCACACACCGACCTTGTTCACCCATCCGCCGAGATTGGTCGACGAGCTGACGTCCGGTGCAGCGGTGACAACGCGCCGAGCCACATCCGGCGCCTTCCGCGTCAGGTCCAGCAGCGTGCGCCCAACCGCAGCCTGCGTGGTCGTCGTCCCGCGGGGCGTCAGTCCTAGGTCGGTCGGCACCTGCGGTGCGTGCTGAGTGGACGCCTCCGGTAGTCGGAGCGCCTCGGACACGTGCCGGCACGCCTCCCCTTCAGCCGAATCGGGGTCGAACGGCCGCCACGGATCCCCTGCGTCGGCCCCCAGACGAATGGCCAGCTCGGCCACCTGTTCCCCGGAGAGCAGCGCCGAGTGGTTCTGTGGATGGCCTTCCGTGGGCAGTCCATATCCCTTGACCGTGTAAGCGAAGATCACCGTCGGGCGGGTGTCGTCGACCTGGTCGAACGCCGCGTCGAGCGCTCGCAGGTCGTGCCCGCCAAGGTTGCGCACGGCCTGGGCCAACGCGTCGTCGTCGATCTCGCGCACGACGGCCTCGACGTCAGTAGCACCTGAGATCAACCGAGCGCGGACATCCGGTCCCTTCGCGCGCAAGAGCCGCTGGTACTCCGCGTTGGGCATCGAGTCGATCCGCTCTCGCACGGCACGACCGCCCGGCCGCGCGAAGAGGTCGTCCAGGAGCGACCCATACTTGACGGTGAGGACCTGCCAGCCCGCGCCAGCGAACATCGACTGCAGCCGCTCGACTGCGATTCCCGGCACCACGCGGTCGAGGGACTGGCGGTTCAGGTCGACGATCCAGACGACCTCGCCTAGCTCGCTGACCATCGGATCCAGCACGGTCTCCCAGATCGCTCCCTCGTCCAGCTCAGCGTCACCGAGCAGCGAGTACTGGCGCCCCAAGCCTTGACCGCCGAAGGCATCGTTGACGTACCTGCGAGCGACCGCGCCCCAGACTGGCGCCGTCGCCCCGATACCTACAGAACCCGTGGAATAGTCAACGCGGTCTGGGTCCTTCGAGCGACTCGGGTAGCTCTGCAACCCTCCGAACTCACGCAGGGTCACCAAGCGATCCTCGTCAAGGCCGCCGAGAAGGTAGTTGATCGCGTGCAGCACGGGCGACGCGTGCGGCTTGACCGACACCCGATCCTCGACACGCAGATGCCGGAACCACAGCGTGGTCATGATCGACACCATCGACGCCGACGACGACTGGTGACCTCCGACCTTCAGACCTGACACGTTAGGCCGGACGCGGTTCGCGTGATGAATCATCGACGTCGCCAGCCACAGCACACGCCGCTCGATTGCCTCAAGCGTCGAGAAGTCGGGCAGGTCCGCGAGTTCGGGAATGGACGCCATCGGGGTTGAATGCTGCATAGTGATCCGTACACTTCCTGATGGTCAACATTATTAACAAGGGATTGACCCAGAATTGAGCATAATGGACATTCCCAGGCATCCACCAACGTCCCCGGAGGCCGATTTGCGCAGGCATCCTGCGGTCGATGCCATCGACGCGCGTCTCCTCCTCGCTCTCGCCGCACACCCGAGATCGACGGTCGTTGCTCTCTCCGAGCGACTCGGCCTCGCCCGGAACACCGTGCAGACCCGGCTCACCAGGCTCGAGGAGGGCGGCGCCCTTGGGACCTTCGAGCGACGCATCGCTCCGGAGTCCCTCGGCTACCCGCTCACCGCGTTCGTCACTGCACAGGTGACGCAGAGCAAGCTCGAAGCTGTCTCCCGCGCGCTCGACAGAATTCCCGAAGTCCTTCAGGTGCACGGGATCAGTGGCCCGTTCGATCTCCTCATCCACGTCGTCGCGACCGACGCAGACGACCTCTACCGCGTCGCGGGGACGATTCTGGCTGTGCCTGGCATCGTCCGCACGACGACGTCTCTCGTCATGCGCGAACTTGTCGACTACCGCATCGCGGGTCTCATCGAGCGCCGTATCGCCGGAGGCCATCCGCCCGGGACACGGACATAGCCTCGGCTTCGAGTCGAAGGTCGAAAGGTCCCGCGCGCCAGTCCGCTGCGGTCGGCCGGCACACACCTTCCGCGCGTCCTACGCGGGGATGGCCGTCTGCTAGGTGCGGCGGTAGATGGTGGCGAGTTGGCTGACGTCGACGATCCGCTGTTCCGCGAGTCGGTCTGCCGCGGCCGCGGTGGTGACTCCGGTCGATGCGGCGAGGTCGAGTACTCGAAGTGTCGTGTCGAAGATGCGTGTTGCCCGAGCCTTGGCTCGTTCGAAGTCGAAGCCCGTGAGTTCGTCCGCGATCTGGATGACCCCACCGGCGTTGACGCAGTAGTCCGGTGCGTAGAGCACGCCCCGGTCAGCCAGCTCTCGATCGATACCGGGCTCGGACAGCTGGTTGTTGGCTCCCCCACACACGATCGCCGCCGTGAGCGACGCGATCGACGCGCGGTTGATGGCCCCGCCCATGGCGCACGGTGAGTAGATGTCGATGTCGACGGCCAGCAGGTCCTCGGTCGTCCCTACCGCGGACACGTTCGGGAACCGGGCGATGAGGGCGTCGACCGCTGGACGATGCGGGTCGGCGATCGTCACGATGGCGTCCGCGTCAACCAGTAGTTCGGTGAGGCGAGAGCCCACCTTGCCCGCTCCTGCGACCCCGATCCGCTTACCGGCCAGAGACGTGCTTCCCCACCGATGTTGTGCCGCGGCCCGCATGCCCTGATACACGCCCCACGCGGTCAGAATCGATGAGTCGCCGGCCCCGCCGTTCGCGACGGTCCGACCTGTGACGTACGGCGTCTCCCTGGCGATGACGTCCATGTCGGGGCTGTAGGTGCCGACGTCACACGCGGTCAAGTAGCGGCCGTTCAGCCCGTCAACGAACCGACCGTACGCTCGCAACAAGGTCTCCGACTTGAGGGTGTCGGGGTCGCCGATGATGACGGCTTTCCCCCCGCCGTGGTCGAGCCCGGCGAGGGAGTTCTTGTAGGCCATCGCCTTGGACAGCCGCAGCGCATCGTCGATCGCCTCCTGCGACGACCCGTAGGGGTGGAAGCGGGTTCCCCCCAACGATGGCCCCAGGGCGGTCGAGTACAAGGCGATTACGGCTTTGAGTCCAGACTCCGGGTTGTGGCACAGCACCACCTGCTCGTGCCCACTGCCAAAGAGGTCATCGGTCATGATCATCTCCATCATCTGGATTGCTCGACGTGACGTGCGAGCCAGGTCCCGCGTCTGTTCTGAGCGCTAGAGCGGAAGTCCCGCGCGGTCCATCCCGACGATCTGCGTCCCGCGGAAGAACTCGAACAGCTCACGGTTCCCGTGCCCGCCGATCCCACTGCCCCGCCAGAAGCTCTGCGCCGACTCTTCGGACAGGTCCAGGATGCTTGTTCCGTTCACCTTCACCTCGCCAAACCGAAGCGCTCGGGCCACAGCGAGGCCACGGCCCAGGTCGCCGGAGAACACATACGCGGCTAGGCCGTACGGCGAGTCGTTCGCGAGCGAGACCGCCTCCGCATCGGACGTGACGCGATGGATGGTGACTACTGGCCCGAACAGCTCGTCTACGCACGCGTCACTTGGCGCATCCGTGACGATCCGTGGCGCCCAGAACCAGCCGCCCGACTCGGGTGGGGTCCCGCACACCTGGACACGGCCGCCCGCCACCTCGATCGCGGATACCTGGTCATCCAGCTGCTCCCGGTGACTCCGGTTGGCGAGCGGGCCGATGTCGGACGTCGTGCTCCAGGTGTCGCCAATGACGAAGGACCTCAGTCGCGCCGAGAGGGCATCGAGGAGCTCGTCATGGACGGACCCCGCGACGAAGACCTTTCCCGGGCCTTCGCACCACTGACCGTTCAGCTTGACCATGCCGTCGGCCAACGCCTGGGCCGCTAGTTCGATGTCCGCATCCGGCAGCACGACCACGGGGTTGTTGCCCCCCAGCTCGAGCTGCATGGCCTTGAAGGTCGCGGCGGCGCCCACAGCGACCGCGCGACCCGTCGCCACGGACCCGGTGAAGGACACCGCCGCGACCCGCGGATCGGTGGTCAGAGTGACCCCAACCTCAGGGCCGCCGTGGACCATCTGGAACGCCCCGGGAGGCAAGTCCGCCCGCTGGACGGCGGCGGCCAGGTACTGCACGCTCAGCGGAGCGGCCTCCGGCGGCTTGACAATCACCGGGCACCCCGCGGCGAGCGCGTACGCAGACTTCTTCGCGGCCATCGCGGCGGGCGCGTTCCACGGCACGAGCACCGCAGCAGGACCCCATGGGAGCCGGAGCAGCTCCACCACACGGTCCTCCTCGCCCAGCTCGAGGACCGGGTCCCCGTCGAGGTACGACGCGGCCGCGCGGAACGAATCGGGCAGCGATCCCGCGAACAGCCTCGTGACTGCGAGCGGCACGCCGCTGCCGAGACACTCCGCAACGGCGACGTCCTCGACCACCGCCTCAAGCTCCACAGCGACCCGGTGGAGGGCAGCGACGCGCTGGTCGCGCGGCAAGGCATGCCACGTGCCGTCCGCGTGAACCCGGCTCGCAACCGCGATGGCGGCGTCCACATCCCGTGCCGTTGTCGATGCCGCACGGGCGAGGTCGGCGCCGGTGTTCGGGTCTGCGAGCCACGCCCCCGGATCTCCGGCTGGGACGCGGAGCTCGCCATCGATCAGGTCGAGCTGCTCGGGTACGGCTGTGTGAGCGCGGGGCATGCGAAGACCTCTTCTGGGAAGGCGCTGACGGGTCAGGTGTTCTCGTAGTAGCGCTGCATCTCCCAGTCGGTCACCGAGTTCCGGAAGGCCCGAGACTCCCATTCGGCCGCGCGTGCGTACTGCTCGACGACCTCGTCCGTGAAGGCGTCCGAGGTGAACTGGCTGGTTCGGAAAAGCCGTGCCGACACATCGAGGGTCTCCGGGAGCAGAGGTCCGATGTCCTGCTGGTAGACGTCGCCGGTCCTCGCCGGTCCCGGGTCTGTCCCGTTCCTGAGTCCGTCGTTCACGGACGCGATCAGGGCAGCGACGGCGAGGTAGGGGTTGACGTCCGCGCCTGGCACTCGCCACTCCATCCGGATCGAGTGGGGCTCGGTGCCCAGGATGCGGCAGGAGACCGTGCGGTTGTCGTACCCCCACGAGGCTCCGCGGCCGGCAAACTCCTCGCTGTCCGTCCGGCGGTAGGAGTTGATCGTCGGCGCGTAGAAGACCATGAGCTCGGGAGCGCGGTCGAGGACGCCGCCGACAGCGCTGCGCATCGCCATGCTCATCGAGTAGGGCCCCTCCGGGTCCCAGAACGCGGGCGGCTCCCCATCGGCCGAGGCGAGCGACAGGTGGATGTGGCAGGACGACCCGACCTGCCCGGCGTTCGGCTTCGACATGAACGTCGCCGAAAGGCCGGACTGGGCCGCTACGTCCTTGACCGCGAGTTTGAACAGCACATGCCGGTCGCACATGTCGAGCGCATCACTGTAGGTCAGGTTGATCTCCCATTGCCCGAGACCCCATTCGCCCTGGCTCATCTCGACATCGAGGCCGGACTCATCCAGGCATCGACGGAGCCGCTGGAAGAAGGGCTCCCAAGCGTTTACCTGCTGCACCGCGTAGTCGGAGTGAATGAGCGTTGTCGGCGTCCTCGTGTGATAGCCATCCCGCCGGAGGTCGTCGTAGGACTCTCGATACAGGTGAAACTCCAGCTCGGTGCCGACATCGCACGTGAATCCCTGCTGCGCGAGGAGCTCGACCTGTCGCCGGAGGATGCGCCGAGGCGTGATCTCGACAGGTGATCCATCGGACTCCTCCACGACGTCCGACATCACGATCGCGGTCCGCTCCAGCCAGGCCGCCCGCCGGATGGTCGAGAGGTCAGGCGCGAGGACGAAGTCCTTCCAACCGGTGTGCCACCCTGCGTACGGCACCTCCAGGCCCATGTCCTGGGCGATGTCCCACCCGAAGGTGCAGGCCGACATGGCGACGCCTCGCTCGGAGAACTCGCGGAACTTGCGAGGAGACATGCGCTTGCCGAGGAGGCGTCCGTGCATGTCCGGAGCGACGACGATGACCGTGTCGAAGTCCGGCTCGAGCTGATCCATGCCGACGAGCCCGTTCATCGAGTGAGCCACCCTCCGTCAACCACCAGCTGAGTCCCGTCGATGAATGCCGATGCGTCGGACAGGAGGAACGAGACAGCGTTCGCGATGTCCTCCGGTTCGCCCACGCGCGGGACCAGGAGGCGCTGCATCATGAAGGCCATCGCATCGGGTCCGGTGATCTCGCCTCCGCTGAATCGTGTGTTGACCGGGCCGGGCGCTACCGCGTTCACGCGGATGCCGCGCGACGCGAGCTCGACGGCGAGGGCCTTCGTGAGCACCGGCACCCCGCCCTTCGACGCGTTGTAGTGCACCTGGCAGTGCCCACTCGACGACACGACGACCTCGGCCTCGATCGTAGAGAGATTGACGATGGCGCCCCCGGCCGGCATCACGCGGCTTGCCTCCTGGGCGCAGATGAACTGTCCCTTCAGGTTGACATCGACGACAAAGTCCCACTCGTCGTCGGTGAGCTCGTCGAGCGGCGACATCGTCACGACGCCGGCGTTGTTGACCAGCAGGTCTAGAGACCCCAGCTCGCCCACAGCCCGCGCGACGGCGTCGTGCACCTCACGCCGGCTGCGCACGTCTGCCGCGACGGCGATCGTGGTACCGCCGAGGTCGCGAAGCTCCGCCGCGACCTGCTCGGCGGCCTCGCCGCTCACGTCGACGACCGCCACGGCGGCCCCGTCTTCGACGAGCCTTCGTGCAATGCCTCGACCGATCCCCGAGCCGGCGCCGGTGACGAGCGCGACCTTCCCCGCGTGACTGATGATCACTGAGTGTTCCCTGCCTTCCGAGAGCCTGCTTGGAGGACGAGCCATGCGATGACCGAGTCGCACCCCTGGTGCCACTCGGGATGCCACTGCACGCCGACGACGGGACGGTCGTCGAGCTCGATGCCTTCGATCGTCCCGTCGGAGGCGGCGGCGGCAACCCGCAGTCCGCTGCCGAGGGTTGCGACGGCTTGATGGTGGAAGCTGTTCACGAAGATGTCGCCGTTCTCGTCGGCGCTGTCGGCGTAGATCCGACTCAGCTGGGTCGACTCCAGGAGCCGGACGCTGTGCCGTCGGGCCTCGGGCCGCTCGTCCGTCCGGTGATGGGAGAAGTCGTCGTTGTCCGGGACGTCGGCGATGAGGGTGCCACCGAGCGCGACGTTGAGTAGTTGCGTCCCCCGGCAGATGCCGAGCAACGGGACGTCTGCCGCGAGTGCAGCGGCGACGAGGGCCACCTCGAAGGCGTCCCGCTGCGTGTCGTGGGTCGTCGAGTGCTCGTCGGCTCGTCCCCCGTAGCGTGCGGGCTCGACGTCCTCGCCGCCGCTGAGAAGCACGGCGTCTACGACGGCGACGACGTCCTCCGGGTCGGCGTACCGCGTCAGCATGATCGGCACGCCGCCTGCCTCGTGGACGACACGGGCGTAGTCGGCCACCACGCCGTCGAGCTCTGTGTGGGCGACGCCCGCAGGGACGTTCCCCATTGCCGAGGCGGGCAGTCGCCGCGTCGTAATACCGACGATGGGCCGCACAGTGCTCCTATCAGTTATTGGCTTATCCTATAGTCCATTATAGGCGGCCGCGCGTCAAGCCCGGCGGCCCTCCTGGCGCGTCAGGTCGAAAGGAAGCCCTGCAGCACGTTTCGCGTCACCCGCGAGACACCGTTGTCACCCCCGTTGACAAGGAGCGCACCGGACCACGCGATCGATCCGACCGAGAAGACTCGGCCTCCCCCCGGTGTCTCGACGTAGACCATGTCCGCGTGCACCTCGGGGTCTTGGTCACCGCCGCCGTAGCCGGGGAAGTTCATCGCCACCTCTTCGACGACACGTTGGTAGTACTTCGTGTGGTTCCTCGAGGAGGCGAGGACGACCGTGCCGGACGGGGAGCCGAGAGCAGGGTCGAACCGGTCAAGCTCGTCGCCGGCCGCTCCGCCCATGACAAAGCCATAGGCACCCAGCGGCTCCTCGTCAACGCCGTCGAAGATCCACGCGTAGTCGTCGGAGAACGAGATCGGCGATCTCCAGTACGGCTCCGACTGGCCCCACCCCTGAGCGGCCATTCCGACGCCGACGATCGTGTTGGGAGCGATGCCGCGATGCCGCCACAGTCCCCCAGGCTCACCGGTCGACTGGAGGGTGACCTCTCCCGGGTAGGACTCCCAGCTGCGGATGCCCGTCTGACCTCGCCGGATCTCCGTGACCAGGGGTGACTCACTGACGACTCCCGTGACCCAGTAGAAGCCGTTCGCGCCGAGGTACATGATCCGCCCGCCCGCATCGCGGAACTCTTTGGTCGCGCTCATCGTCTCGAGCGTGTGGTACTCCGGATGCGAGCCGGTGATCAGCACGCGGGAGTCTCCAAGCGCCCCGACCCCCGCCGTGTGCAGGTCCATGTCGGTGATGACGTCGAACTCGACGCCCTCCTGGGCGAGCCACTCGATGAGGAGCATCTCCGCCGCAAGGTGTCGCGGGCTTCCGCTCAGCCACATGCGCTGGTCGTGCCGCATGTTGAGGATGGGCCGCCGGGCGGTCGAGAACATCACGCCGCTTGAGTCCCAGTGATGGTCGTACTGTGAAATGCCGAAGTCGGGCACGTCCATCCGAAACCGGTCGACGTCGTTGATAACCAACGGCTTGTCGGACAGGGCGGCGTGGTCCAGCCCGTCGTACAAGCGCTCGTTCGCGTAGGCGAGGTAGGTGAATGACGGAAGCAGCACCGTGACCGCCCGATGGACCCCACTCGGACGGACGACGATCGGGACGATGTCGGCCACGGTGCCGCTCGACACACGGATCCCGTACAGGCCGCTGCCGATATCGGCCGGCAGCGCCGCCTCCAGCAGGACCGGCCACCCGGAGTCGACAAGGTCGTCCTGATGAAAGTGGACCGCGTTCCACTCGGCCGGATCGACCGCGTAGGTTGCCGTCCGCCCCTCCCAACGTCGCCCCGTGACCGCGCTCGACGGCAGGTTCACCAGCCGGGCCTTCCCACTGCCGGCGAGCCCGCGAACGAGGCTCTGCGCACCGGCCTTGCCGGGGGCCAGGTCCCAGCACCCCAGCAGGTCTAGGTCCGGCACATCCACCGCGTCCCGTGCCGCCGTCACCGCGAGTGCCTGATCAGCTCCGAGGGTGCCGTTCGCGACGAAAGGCGCCTCGATCTTCCCGTTGAAGTGGGCGTCCGCCCGGCCGCGCCACAAGGATCCAGTCGCCTCGACTGCGGCAGGGGCCTTCGCGGCGAACGTGACCAGGTCGGCGCGCGGCAGCGGATGCCCGCCCGCAGCCGCCGAGACGGTCACGGGCTCGGCTAGTCCGTCATGTCCCACGTGCAGCACCAGGGCATCCTCACCGAAGGAGGCGACGACACTGACCCAGTGGAACGGGGGAACGGCTGGTCCTACGACGGTGGCGGCCTCGCTGGGTCCGCCCGACCACTCGGCGACGAGAAGCCCATCGCGAACGACGACTCGGACTGCCGCCTCGCCGTCGGTGATCTCCGCGACGACTTGGTCGGCCTCCGACTCCGGCCGCGGCATCCACAGGTGAAGGCCGATAGTCAGGCCGGCGGGATCGTCCGGCACCGAGAGGTCGCCGAGCATGAACGAACCCAGGCAGGACGGATGCTGGTCCAGACGGACCTCTCCGGCACTGTCCCAGTGCACCGAATCGGCCTCGGCCGCGTGCCCTCCCAGTCCGCGGACCAGGCGCACGAGCTGCACGTCCGCCGGGCCGGCGGGACCTGATGCGAACAGCCGTACCGTTCCGCCGGCACGGTACGACAGCTCATCCGTGTAAGCACTGATGTAGTCACCCATGGTCGATCTCCCTCCGATCCGACGCTTTCTCTCGCCTACTTGCGGAGCAGTCTGCGCGTGGCCTCGAGCCCGGCGGCAAGTACGAGCACACCACCGGTCAGCATCGAAGCGACCTCCGGTCCGATGTTCATGAGGGTGATCCCGTTGCGCAGGACGCCCATGAGCCACACGCCCACGAGGACGCGCCAGATCGCGCCCCGGCCTCCGTTGAACGGGATCCCGCCAAGAAGGACAGCGGTGAGCACCGTGATCTCGAAGCCCTGGCCGAGCGTCCCGGCCGGCGCAGAGTCGAGGCGTGCGGCGGTCAAGATCCCGGCGATCGCGGCGGACAGCCCCACGCCCAGATAGAGGCCGAAGACGATCGGCTTCACGCGGATGCCCGCCAGGTACGCCGCGCGCTTGTTGACGCCGACGGCGGTGATGTGGCGCCCAGCCGGGAGCCGGGACATCACCACCATCACCGATGCGCACCCCAGCACTGCGATCCATACGAGGTACGAGATTCCCAGGAACGAGCCCGAGCCGAGCTCCTGGATCGGTTCGGGAAAGCCATAGACCGAGTCGGGAGCGAGGTACTGCGCCAAGCCCCGGCCGAAGGCAAGCAGGCCAAGCGTGACGACGATCGGCGACCAGTCGAGATACGAGATGAGCAGCCCGTTGAGGGACCCGGCGATCACGCCGACGAGAAGGCCCACGACGATGCCGGCCGTGGTTCCCCACTCGGTCCATGCCAAAGCCGCGGAGACGCCGGCGACCGCGAGTGTCGAGCCGACCGAGAGGTCCACGTAGCCGGCGATCAGCATCGCGCCGAGCGTCGCCGCGACGATGAACGTCGGCGCATTCTGGGTCGCGATAGCCATCAGGTTGCCGTAGCTCAGGAAGACCGGGCTCTGGTACGTGAAGTACGCCATGAGCACCACGACGGCGACCGGAAGGAACAAGCTGATGGCCACGGTTGCCGCTGCCCGCCGCCTCTGCGCACGCGCTTGGCCCGCGGTCAGCGGCACGGAAGGTGTCATCGTCATGGCTTGTTCACTCCGCGTCAGTCGGATGGGGGGCTGCATCGTGCGCGAGTGCGAGGAGTGTCGCCTCGCCGACCTCGGGACCGACGACCGCGCGGACCCGACCGTCCACGAGAACGACCACTCGATCGGCCAGCGCGACGACCTCATCGGGGTCGCTCGAAGCGAAGATGATCGCGCGATCGGCCTCCGCCACGTAGGTCCGCAGGAGGTCGTAGATGTCCTGGCGGGCTCCGACGTCCACACCCTGCGTAGGCTCGTCGAGCAGAAGCAGCCGGACGTCGTCAAGGCCGGTGATCCACCGGCTCACGACCATCTTCTGTGCGTTGCCCCCCGAGAATTCCGACGCCACCTTCGCCGGGTCGGGCGGCACGAGGCCGACATGCTCCGCGACGCGGGCGAAGACGCGTCGCTCCACCGGCGGACGGCGCCAGAAGCGCCCGATGCGGTCGTAGTTCGGCATCAGGACGTTGTCGACCGCGGGAAGGTCGCCGAACAGGGCCTGCACCTGCCGGTCCGATGGTACGAGCGCGACGCCGGAACGCTGTGCACGCAGGGGGCTCGTCGCTCGCACTGGGTGCCCGCCGAGCCTGATCGATCCCGGCAGGCTCGGGCGAACGCCGGCCAGGCCCTCCAGCAGGTCGGTGCGCCCCGAGCCCAAGAGGCCAAACACGCCCAGGATCTCGCCCCCGTGGAGGCGGAGGCTGACCGGCCCGGTCCGTGTCGACTGGAACTCGTCCAGCTCCAGCAGGAGCGAACCGACCTCGGTGACGCGGCGCGTCGGGCCGGTATGGGAGGCCGGCGAGATCGCCTGGACGAGGACATCCATGGTCAGCTCCTCAGCCGGCTTGGTCCACTGCACGGCACCGTCGCGAACTACCGTTGCGACGTCCGCGACCTCAAGCACCTCGCGCAGGAGGTGCGTCACGTAGATCACGGTGAGGCCTCGCTCGGCTGCCAGGCGCCGGACCAGGATGAGGAGCGCATGGGTCTCCGCCTCGCTGAGCGCTGCGGTCGGCTCATCAAGGATGAGGGTCGACGGTCGGTGCCGAAGCGCCCGCGCGATGGCGACGATCTGCTGCTCGCCCACGCTGAGCGTCGACACCGGCCGCGACATGTCGAGCTCGAGGCCGAGTTCGGCGATGAGCTCGCGTGCCTGATCTTCCTGCTCGCGCCGGCGGACCTGTCCACTGCGCGAGCGGAGCTCCTGGCCGAGGAAGACGTTGTCTGCCACGGACAGGTCGCCGATAAGTTGCAGGTGCTGGTAGATAATTGCGATTCCGGCAGCGAACGCGGAAGCGGGAGTGAAGCCGGCGTGAGTATCCGCCCCGACCTCGATGATGCCCGCATCAGGCTGCGTCGCACCGCTGAGGCAGCCGAGGAGAGTGCTTTTCCCCGCACCGTTCGGGCCGAGGAGAGCATGCACCCGGCCAGCCTCGAACGTCAGGTCGACGCCGTTCAGAACGGGCGCCGAACCGTAGCTCTTCCACAGACCTCGAACGCGAACACTCACCTGCTACCCGCTCCTCCGCATCCGCCGCCGGGCCTCGCCTACTGCCCGTACGACTTGATCAGCTCATCGAGGGCAGCAGGGTCGTCGACCGTCGCCATCGTGACACCAGCCTGGGTGTCCACGGGCGTCGTGCCCTCGATCGCGTTGATCGGGTTCTGGACGATGGCGTCCGCGAGTTCGCCCAAGTTGATCGCCGCCGTCGCCTTCACCGGGCCGCCGGCCTTGACGGCCTCGAGGGCCTCGGGGTTCCCGTCTTGGCCGATCACGAGCACGGTCGCAGGATCGATTCCCGCGTTCTCGAACGCTTTAGCGGCTCCGAGTGCGGCGTCATCGTTCAAGCCCACCACGATCCGCAGATCCGGGTGGGCGCGGAGGACGTCTTCGGTGATCTGCAGACCACACGTCTGATCAGCGCAGTCCTGCTGCGACACGATCGGGATTCCGAGCGCGTCGAGCGCAGCGGCCGGCTTCTCCCAGCGACCGGAGACGATCGACTTGAGCGCGCTCAACGTGGTCACCATCGAGGAGACGTCCTTGTTGGGATAGTTGGCGTTCACCCAGGTCGTCAGGTAGTCGCCAACCGCGGTGCCGCTCGCGTCGCTGTCGAAGCCCGTCGATCCGTCCGCACCTTCGCCCTTGAACGCGTAGGTGAGCCACTTGATGCCGTCGGACTGCGCCTGCTTCTGCACAGCGGCTAGGGCCGCCGCGTCTACCGGCAGAACTACGATGGCGTCGACACCCTGGGTGACCCAGGACTCCAGCGTCGAGCGCTGGGTCTCCAAGTTGTTCGCCGTCGTGTTGTCGAACAGGACCTGCACGCAGCCGTTTTCGGCCGCGACGCTCTCTACACGGGACTTCAGCGCCTTCACGAAACCGGCCTCGCCGACTGGGTGCGAGAAGCCGATCGTGTACTCCTTGTCGCAGGCCGCGGCCGATGATGGCGAAGCGGCAGCGGAGGACTCCGCCCCGCTGCCCGTCGACTCCGCGCTGCTGCTGGAACTGCATGCCGCAAGCGCGAACGCGCTCATCCCGGCGATCAAGATTCCGGCGACTCGACGCCGCTCGAGGTTCTCACCGAACATTGATTCCTCCACAAGGATCGAGATGAGCGTGCGCCCACCGATGGCCGGAACGCGAAGCGACGTACTCAGGACGAGGCGACGCCGGCGAGCCGTCTACGCATCATGACATGTATTTGCCTATTGGTATAGGTAATAGGCCAATCGGATTCGTTACGATCTGGTAACCGTCAGATCTCAGTCCGACACGCCGCTCAAGATCGCGTGGACCTGAACTCGAGTCCCCTCGACGTGGTTCGTCAGGGCACGTGCTGCACCTGCCGGATCCTGGCGCTCAACTGCCCGAAAGATCGCCTGATGCTCCCGCCGTGTCACATCGACCGCCTCTCGGTACGGGACGGTATCGGTTGGTACGAAAAGGTCTGCGCGGGCCTGCCGCAGCGCGGCCTCCAGGCGCGCATTGCGTGATGCTCGCGCCAGCGCGGCGTGGAACCGTCCGTCCGCTTCACGGAACACGGCGCGGGACGGCTCGCCCGTCGGGAGGCTCCGAATCGCGTCGAGCATCTCCGCCAGATCGGCCGCCGACCTGCGCTGGGCGGCAAGCAGGGCGATCTGCCGCTCGACCCCGAGACGGAAGTCGATGATCTCGTCGAACTCGTCGGCGAACCTCCGGAACGCCTCAGCGGCCTGCAAGCCGTGCGTAGGCGGTTCAGTCACGAATGACCCGCCACGAGCTCCGCGCCTGGTCTCGACAAACCCCTCTGCCTCGAGAACTGAAAGTGCCTGTTGCACTACCTGGCGCGCGACCGACATGCTCTCCGCGAGGGAACGCTGTGAGGGGAGACGGGCGCCCACGGGAAGTTCCCCGGATTGGACTCGCGCTCGGATCAGGGCCGCTACCTTGTCGCTCGCGGTGGGTTGCGCGACCGCCTGCAGATCCATACAACCAAGTGTTGAGCCAATAGACCTTTGTGTCAAAGTTCTCCCGCCTCAACGAAGAAGGCCTCGCCTGCGGTGCTGGTTATCCAGCTCGAGCGGGTCACTAGCAATACAAAGTTGGGACCGGCCAGGCCCAGACGGGCTCGTAGAGGTCCGTCGTTGTCGGCGTTGCAACCAGCCCGCGCTGGTACTAGGGGCGTCGCGGCTTCGACATCTTCGCCTTCGTGTAGGCCAGGATGGCTGGAGGGGCCGTCTCCAGCGATCCCGAGCTGTACGGCGGTTCCGGGGCGTACTCGATGATGAGCTGGATGGACTGCGCGACGTCGTCACCGGCGATGAGCCCGGCAAGGGTCAAGGCCATGTCAATGCCGGCCGACACTCCCGCTGCGGTCGCGTAGTGGCCGTCGATGACGACGCGCTCGGTCGACGGCGTGACCCCGAGGGCCGGCAGCTGATCGAGCGCCGACCAGTGCGATGTCGCCCGACGACCTTTGATGAGACCACTCGCCGCGAGGATCAATGACCCGGTGCACACCGAGGTCGTCCAGGTGCTGGACTTGTCCGCACGTCGAAGCCACTCGTGCAGCGGGCCATCGGCCATCTGCGCTGCCTGGCCTGGACCGCCCCCGACGAGCACGATCTCCGGGCTCGGCACATCGTCGAGACTGGCGCGCACTTCGACCGAGAGGCTCCCCCTGTCGTTGACGACTAGGCCAGGCTCCTCCGCGGCGAACACGACCTCCGTGTCAGGGAGGCGGCTCAGCACCTCGTAGGGACCCATGACGTCCAAGGACGTGAACCCGGGGTAGAGAACGATGGCGACCTGCAAGGTGGGACCCCGTTCAGAGCGGTGTGCCGAAGTTTCGCCGACGGACGGATGTCCGCAGGCGTGCCGGGCTCATAGCGCGCCCCGCACCGGCCGGCCGGGAAACGCATGCTCCTGCAGCACTCCGTCGAGTACGACGGACTCCCCGTTGACGATCACGTGCACGAATCCCACGGAGGGGCGGGTCGACGCCTGGTACGTCGCGGCGTCGGTGACGCGCTCCGCGTCGAATACCACGACATCCGCATCGCATCCCGCTTGGAGCCGACCCTTGCGCCGCACCGCCGGAATGGCCGCCGCGAGGACCGTCGCCGGTGAGAGGGTGCACTTGGCGATGGCGTCGGACAACGTCAGCGCACCCGTCTCCCGAACCGCGACCCGCAACGTGCGACCGTAGGTCCCCGCGCTGCGCGGATGCGTCCGCACGAACCCAGGGGGAGGCCACTGCATCGGGTCGTAGGCGAAGCCGTCCTCGACCACGAAAGGAACCGCGTCCGACGCGATGGCCGCGTGCGGCAGCGCCGCGATCCGGGCAATGCGCTCCGGTGAGCGGTCCTCGTCGAAGGACCGGATGAACGCCAGCCCCGACGGATCGCTCGCCCGAAGCTCCAGCAGTCGGTCGACGGACTCGACCGTCTCGCCCGTCCGTGCGTAGATCACATCCGCAGGTGTACCCGTCGCGCCCAGGATGTGGAGGCGGTCCGGACGGAAATAGTCGGCGCCGATCGCGGTCATCCCTGCCCCGTACGGGTACGCCTCGGTGCTGATCCGCGCACCTTCGGATCGCACCCTCTCCACCAGGGCCTGAACCCGGTCCAGGTGCCGCGTTGATGTCGAGTTGATGTGGCAGTAGTGCATGTGCGCACCGGTCTCGCCCGCAGCGCGGGTCAGCTCCTCCGCTCCGTCCACGACGACATCCGGGTCCTGCTCGACCAGGGGGCGGGCATGCGTGAAGACCGGAACGCCGGCGGACGCAGCGAGACGAGCCACCGCGATGTACTCCGCTGGGTCCGTGGAGGGCGCATATCCGAGAAGCACCCCGATCCCGATGGCGCCGGCGTCCAGGTCCCGCCGAAACAGCTCCAGCATCGAAGCCCTCTGAGCCGCCGTCGCAGGTGCACTCCACCCACCGGCCCCGAGGTGCTCAAGAGGTCCGTCGGTCCCGCCGTGCAGGGGCGCACCGGTCATGACGTGTCGACGGACGGACGCCCACGACGTCGAGTAGCCGTAGTTGATGGGCCGGCCCTCCGCTGCGGCTCGCCGGTACGCGACGGAGACCGGGGCGACACCGGCTTCGAGCTCAAGGGCCGTCGTCACACCGTCGAGCGCCTGCAAGCGGCATTCGCCGATCGCCTGCCCGTGGCTGTGCAGGTCGATGAAGCCCGGGGCGACGACCAACCCCTCGGCGGCGAGAATCCTCTGCCCGCTCAGCTCGGTGTCCGAGACCGCGACGATCCGCCCGCCTCGGATCCCGACATGCCGGACGGCGTCGAGGCCGCTCTCGGGGTCGATCACGCGACCCCCGCGGATCACGAGGTCGAACAGCTCCGACGAGGCGCTGCCGAGCGATTGGCCGGGGGCAGCCTGCGTGGTCGTCATCGGAGCGGGTCCACGGCGCGGAGTGCATCAGGGGTCTGCCCGCTGACGATCTGTTGCGCGAGGAGCTTTCCGGTGACCGGTCCGAGCGTTATCCCCCACATGCCGTGGCCACCGGCGACGAAGACCCGCGGGTTGCGCGACCGGCCGATGAGCGGCAGCCCGTCATCGGTGCACGGGCGGGAGCCGACCCATTCGTCCTGACGGTCGCCGAAGTCCGCCCCGCGCAGGAAAGGGCCTGTGGCGTTCGCGATGGCGGTGATCCGCCGATCGTCCAGCGGAGCGTCAACGGGCCTGAACTCCATCATCCCCGCGACTCGGAGACGATCTCCGACGGGCGTGCAGGCGACTCGTTCCGCGGGGAGGTACAGCGGACCCTTCGGCACATCGTCCATGGACACGCTGAAGCTGTAGCCGCGACCGGCTTGGACGAGTCGGCGGACGCCGACGCGGCGAGCCAGCTCACCCAGCCGAGCACCCGTGGCGATGACGACCGCGTCGAATCGCTCGCCGTCCACCCGGACACCGGTGGGCTCGTCTTCGACCGCGCGAACCACGCTGCCGGAACGGATCTGTCCCCCACGCGCTCGCACCGCATCACCGAGTGCATCGACGAAGGCACCCGGATCGATGAACCGCTGGCTGTTGAGCCGGATCGCCGAGGCGACCACCTCCGACAGTGCCGGCTCCAGCGATCGCGCCTCGTCGCCGGTCAGCAGGTCGTAGTCCACCGGCTGGCCCGCCGCTGCGATGTGGCGCAGCTCTTGGACCAGTCCGTCGCGCGCGGCTTCGTGCCGGTAGGCGGCCAGGATCGGCTCCGCTGCGCGGGTGCGAACGCCGAGCCCGGCGTCGTCGAGCTCGGCGAACGCGTCGAGCGCACCCTCGTTGAGCAAGACGAGGGCGGACATCGCCTGCCGCCACCGCCGGTGGGTGCAGTTCCGTGCGAAGTGCGCGAGGAACTGCAGCAGTCGCGGGTCCGCGGAGGGCGGCACGTAGACCGGCGACGACGGGCTCAGCACGGCACGCAGGCCGAAGCGCAGGACTGATGGCTCCGGAAGCGGTGCTACGAGGCTCGGCGTGAGCCAGCCCGCGTTGCCCCGGCTCGATCCGGCCGCGACGCCCTCCCGGTCCAGGACGACGATCTCGACCCCGAGCTCCTGCAAATACCAGGCCGCCGACAGGCCGACCATCCCTGCGCCGACGACCGCGACACGCTCGGGGCGGGCGGGCGCGGACAGACGTCTTCTGGGCACCGCGGCGGAGCTCACGTGTCGCCACGCGACGGGCCGGGGGGAACCAGCACGTCCGGTACTGACGGCTCGTCGAACGCCTCAGGCAGCTCGACGACGACTGTGTGCTGTTCGATGGCCACGAGGCTCGCCGCCGTTGTCATCGACACCACTGGATCATCGAACCCGTGGTCGATCCGATCAAGGCCACGCGTCCCCGACAAGCGACCGGTTCACGTCCCCGGGGCAATCCGTTCACTGCACGACGCGGGCAGCAGATCCCGCCGCAGCGCCTGGTTACGTGATTCCGGCGCCCGAACGGGCGACCGATTCACACACGAGTCACCACGGGCCCGAGTGCGCCAAGCCGCCGTGCCTCGGACGACGAGAGCCTGCGGTCGCTGATGATCAGGTCGAAGTCGCTGACCTCCGCGAAACGACAGAAGCTCGCCACGCCGAACTTGGTGCTCACTCCAGTGAAGATCCGGCGCTTCGAGACCCGTACCGCGGTCGCCTTCACTTCGGCGACGGCCGGGTCGGGCGTCGTCAGACCGTGCTCGCGCGAGATCGCGTTGGCGCCGATGAACGCCAGGTCGATGACGAACGCGCTGAGCATCTCTGTCGCCCAATGGTCGACGATCCCTAACGTGTTCCCCCTCAGCCGGCCCCCGAGGAGATACACGATCACGTCGTCGCGGCCGGCCAGCAGTGACGCGATCGGCAGGGACGCCGTCACGACGCGGAATCGACGAGCGGGAAGTCCGCGAGCGATGAGCTGAGGCGTGTAGCCCTCGTCGATGAAGAGGGTCTCCGCGTCGCCCACGTGCCGGACAGCCTCGGCGGCGATCCGCTCCTTCTCGCCCGTGTGCGCGGCCTGGCGTGTGACGAGGTCGGATTCGTACGCGGCGGTCTCCACGGGGTACGCCAATCCGTACGAGCGACGTACGAGGCCCTTTGACTCCAGGGCCGAAAGGTCGCGGCGCACCGTCTCGACCGACACGCCGAGTCTTCCTGCCATCTCGGCAACCGAGACACTGCCCTCTTCCCTGGCAGTCTCGAGGATGCTCCGTTGCCGATCCGGCCTCTCCATGTCAGGGAGGGTAGCTCCTGGATGGCCGATGAGGGCCGAGCGTCGCGTCGCCATCATGCTGACACCCCTTCCGGGCTCTTAGGAGTCACTCCTCGACGCCCAGCGACACTCACGCGCCGCCAACGGGCCTAGGTCCGGTCAGGAGAAGGTCCTGCAGGACGACGGCGAGGGCACGTGCGCCCGCCTCCGCGTCGACATCCTCGATCTGCTCCTCGGGCGAGTGAGACACCCCCGTGGGGTTCCGGGTGAAGAGCATTGCTGTCGGGACGGCCGCTGCCAGAACCCCCGCGTCGTGGCCGGCTCCGGTCGGAAGGACCGGCGCATCCGGGAGCGCGGACTCCAGCCGGCCGCGCAGCGCCTCGTCGAAATGGACGGCGCCTCCGTAGGACTCCTCGACGAGCTCGACTCGGCATCGTTCGGACGCGGCGACCTCGCTCGCACGCTCGCGGATCTGCTCGACGACCGCGGCGGCTACGGAGTCGTCGGGGTGCCTGACGTCGATCCATAGGTCGACCCGGGACGCGATCACGTTGGTACCTCCCGGTGTCAGTGCGATCCGGCCGACAGTCGCCCGCGCCTCGGGGACAGAGAGCGCGACGTCGCGGATCGCTACGACGGTCGCCGCGGCGGCGACCATCGGGTCGCGGCGGTCCGTCATCCGCGTGGCTCCAGCGTGGTTGCCCTCGCCGACCAATGTCATCCGCCACAGGCCGTGCCCGATGATCGAGGAGGCGATAGCGACGGGCTGGCCAAGGTCGACAAGTCCGCGCCCCTGTTCGACGTGAAGCTCGACGAACGCATCGATCCGGCCGATCGCGTCGTCGTCACGTCCCACCCGGTCCGGGTCGACGCCCACACCGGCCAGGGCCTCGGCGAGCGATGTGCCATCGACATCTCGAATGCCGAGCACCTGGGACGGATCGAGCGCGCCGGTCATCAACTGCGAGCCCAGGCATGCCTGTCCGAACCGAGCCCCCTCCTCTTCGGGGAACACCACGATCGCGAGAGGTCGCTCGCCGAGCACGCCACGATCATCAAGCAGGTCGACCGCCACGAGTGCCGACGCAAGCCCGAGGGGTCCGTCGAACTGGCCGCCACCGGGGACGGAGTCCAAGTGGCTGCCGGTGACGATCCCATGCTCACGCGTTCCGTGGACGCCCCATCGCCACGCCCAGATCGCCCCGTTCCGATCGACCTCGACCTCGAGGGATCGGCGCTCCGCCTCGGCGCAGAACCACTCCCTCATCTCGCGGTCGGCGGAGCCGAGGCTGAAGCGCGAGTACCCGCCGCGCGCTACGTCCCGGCCGACGTCCCGGACGTCCCGGAGCAGTCCGCTGACCGTCGCCCGTCGGACCGTCACGCCGGGCTGGACGCGCGCGCGATGCGATCGTTGATGGCGTCCGTCAGTCGGATGAAGGCGCGGTCGGCTGCCGGCACGCGAGGTGCGTAGTCGATCCAGCTGTGAGTCAGCTCCGGGTCGAGAAGCACGGTTGTGTCGACTCCATCCTGCGAGAGCCGCTCGGCATACGCCTCGTTGGAGGACCGCAGCACATCGTGCGCTGCGATCGCGACGATTGCCGGCGGCAGGCCCGCCAGCGAGGCCGCGCGAGCGGGCAGGGCGTATGCGGAGTCCTTGGCTTCCTCTGTACCGGCGTAGTTGTCGATGAAGAAGCGGACGTCTTCCGGCGTGTTCGGCCCGTCGATCTGCTGCATGCTCGGAACGCTGTAGTCGTCGTCGATGCCGGGGTAGACGAGCACCTGTCCATCGATGCGCGGTCCGTCCTCGTCGCGGGCGCACAGCGCGACGCACGCGGTGAGGGTCGCTCCGGCGCTGTCGCCGGCCACGATCAGGGGGAGGTCGGGCCGCAGCGCACGCGCCCAGACGACGGCGTCGTATGCATCATGGAAGGGAGCCGGGAACGGGTGCTCAGGGAGCATCCGGTAGTCGACGGAGATCACCGTCGCCCGCGTGTCCCGGCACAGTCGACGGGTGACGAAGTCGTGCGTGTCGATGTCTCCGAGCATCCAGGCACCACCGTGCAGGTACACGATCACCGCTACCGGCACGTCCGGGCTGTAGATGCGAACGGGGATGCTCCCCAGCCGGCCCGGCACGGAGTCGTCGACCACTGCGTCGACGGCGATCTCCGGGACGTCCCTCGTGAAGACCGCAATGGAGTCGTTCATGGTCTGACGGAGGGCGGCGACCGTCCTCTGCTCCGCGGGGACCGGCGGATCGAGTGCCGGCAGCTCGGCGAGCAGCGCACTCACGTCGGGGTCGATCGGTGTCGCGCTCATGACGCCTCCTTGTTGGTCGCGATCCGTGCCGCGGTAGGCCGGGTCGGCGCGGTGGGCCGAACTGCGCCGAACAAGGCCCCTCCCGCGGTGCATCGCCGCACGTGCCGGTAGTTCGGATCATCGAGGGCTCCGCGAGGACGGTCAAGGCCGCTCAGCGTCGCTCGCGCGCCCGATTGGTGACCCGCACGGCGCATACCTGCTCTTGGCAGCGGCCTGGCAGCCGGTGATTCTGCCCGCTTGCCGTGCGCGCCGCGACCGATCGGGCGCCCGCTCGATAGGTCAGGCACCGCCGGCCAGGCCGGGCGATCCGGTCTGCGTCCGACGAGTGACGTATGCGCTTCAGAAGTACGTGTGGATCAGGCTGACGACCGTGCGCTCGTCGTCCACGACGGGGACATGGCGCCACTTGTCGAACGCGGTACACGGGTGACTGATCCCCAACACGACGACGTCGCCAACGTCGAGCTCGGTGCGTTCCGGCACCGTCATGAACGCGTGCTGATCATTGAGGCCGGTCACCTGGTAGTCAGCCCCGATGTCGACCCGTTCCTTCGAACCTCGGCGAACGGCATAGATCGGAACCGGGAGTCCATAGTCGTACGGAGCGTCCCGCTTTCCGAATCCCAGAATCGCTAGCCGCGGCTCCGGCCTGGACCAGACCGTGGCCCACAGCTCGAACGCCGGTTCCAGCCGACCGTCGATGCCAGTGGCAACTCGCTCCCCGAACGGCGAGGTGTGGTGGAACATCGAGTGGTCATGCGTGATGTAGCAGCCGCTGCGAAGCACTGTCGTGACGGGCTTGGAGAACGCCGCCGGCCGGAGCGCCTCCGTGACGAGGTCGAAGTACGAGCTGCCGCCGGCTGATACGACAGGCTGAGCGACGTCGAACAGGTTCCGCTCCAGAAGGATCTCTGCAAAGTCGTGAACCTGCGCGAGGTACTCGCGGCACGAATCGACGACCGCGTCCACGTTCGGGCCGGGCATGAGCCCTTCGAATGCGCTCACACCCGCCAACCTGAGACCTCGGCTGGCGTGCACGCGTTCGGCCAAGCGGACAGCGTCATCCAATCCCCGGCATCCGGTGCGGCCACCGGGGTAGCCCAGCTCGACAAGGACGTCCAGCTCAACCTGATGGCCAGAGCGCGCTACCGCCTCTGCGGCCATCTCGACGCCGGCATCCGAGTCGACATAGAACAGGAACGCGAATCCGTCGCCCGACGCGATCTCTTCGACGGCCCACTCCAGCCCCCGTGCGTCAACCAGGACGTTCGCCAGGAGAATGCGGCGTACCCCGAAGCCGCGCATGACGCGGCACTGGGCGAGGTTGGCCGCCGTGATCGCCCACGCCCCCGCCTCGATCTGCCGTGCGAACACCTCCGGCGACATCGACGTCTTGCCGTGCGGAGCGAGTGCGACCCCGTTCCGCTCGCAGTAGTCCCGCATGAGATCGACGTTGTGCTGAAGTGCCGACTCCTTGAGGACCATCGCGGGGAGGTCGAGGTCGCCTGCTGCGACGTTCGAGCCTCGCAGGACTTCTCCGACGGAGTTTGTCGTGCTCACCGGGCGTCCTCGCACACGGTGGCACCGCGCGTGTCAACGCTGCCCGGTCGATCGAGTACCACGGCTTGCATCAGGCGCAACGCTCCTTCGTCGTGTCCCGCCTCGATGAGTCGGGAGAGACCGATCATCAACGCGCGTGGGCGCGCAGACAAGACCGTGGCAGGTCACCGACATGACCGATCTGCAGCCGTTCGGGCACGTCGCCGTCGCGGCTGCTAGTCGAACCCATGGTCCTCGTGCTCCAGATGAAGGAGGTGATGCAGGAGTCGCGCATCCGGTGGCGACGAGACGAGATGGCAACGTGCGTCTTCCTGGTCTCCGGCTTGCACCGTCACGGCTGGTCCGCCCAGCAGCAGCAATGCATCACCGACGCCGAGGCGGTAAGTACGGCGGTCGATGACGGCCACGACCTCCCCCACGACGACGGTCAGGATGTGCTCGGTGGCGGGCTCAGCGATATGGAGCACTGACCCCGCGCTGACCCGTAGCTCCCGGTGCATGATGGATCGGCCGACGATGTGACGCACCTCGACGCCGTCTGCCGTGTCCGTGATCGCGTCGCCGGCAGCGACGAAGAGCGGCGCCGGGGACCGCACAGGAGTGGTGGGGTGGCGGGCGTCCGACGAGCCCGCGACGGGGGCGCCGGCGACAGGACCGGGCTCGTTCATCGTGACGGGTAGAGAAGCGCTGCCGTCTTCTCGCGCAGCATGAGATCGATGTGGTCGGGGCTCACTCCCTCCTCGAGCAGGAGCTGCACGTACATGCGCAGGCCCTCAGCCGGGAGCGGGTTGTGGAGCTGCCCGAGGTCAGAGGACAGGACGAGGTTCTCGGCGCCGACGACCTTGATGCTCTCCACCAGCTGCGGCACACCCACCGAGAACCACTTGGGGGTCAGCATGCTGAACGCGTAGTTGAGGGTCGCACCGAGATCGACGAGCTCCAGCTGACGATCGAGGTCCGCCAGATCGGTGAACGGCATGAAGGGATGGTCGACAACGATCTTCGCGAGTCCCATCGCGGCAGCCGCCCGGACCAGCGCCAACGTCTCGGCCGGCGAGACATGGCCCACCGCGAGTATCGCGTCGTGCTCCTTGATGAGGCGCAGGCAGTCGTTCAGACCCGGCACCAGCTCGCCTGCGGCATCGGTGAGAGTGATCGGCGTCGCTCGGGCGTAGAAGTCCGGGAGGCCGCCTCCCTGTGCAGATCCGTAGCCGCCGATCCGTCCGTAGTACCCCGCCTGCTGCAGCGTGTCGATGGTCGGCATCCAGACACACCGGGCGCCCATCCGAAGCGCATGGTCAACGGCAAAAGGGTTGAGACCCCCGTGCACCAGATTGAGGACGATGCTGCCGTAGACCTCGATGCCGTCGACCTGGCGCATCGCATCGCATCGGCGGCGCGATCCGTGGTCATCATGTGGTGGCTCTTGAGGACCACCGCCCGCATCCCTTTGTCGCGGGCGTCCTCGACGCACGCGACGAAGTTGTGCCGGTGGAAGAGCGAGGGAGCCTGATGGACGTGAAGGTCGACGCTGCCCCGAAGGAGGTCAAGGTCCAGTCGGCCGCTCACGAGCTCTCCCCTCCGAGCCGGAAGACGATCCGGACTTCCACCGAAGCGTCCAGCGGGAGCAGTGGGGTCGCGATCGCCGTCCGTGGATGGCGACCGGCGTCAAGTGCAATACCGAGTTGAGCCAGCCGTGTCTGGGGCGACGTGGCCGCGTACGGCGACGTCCACGCGATCGTCACCGCTCGTCTGTCGCCGACAGTCGTCGGGCGGCTTCCTCGACTGCGAGCCGACGGCGGTCCTTCGCTGGTGCGATCCGCTCCCGATATGCGGCCACCACGTCGGCGGGCGCACTCGCCGGAGATCCCGCGTCATACGGGGGACGGGGGTTGTACTCCAGACGCAGCTGGACGGCCTCCGCAGTCGGCCGCCCGTAGATCTCCGCCAGGAGCCTCAACGCGAAGTCGATACCCGCGGTGACACCGCCGCCCGTGACGCGGTTCCGGTCGACGACGACGCGCTCGTCCGTCGGGATCGCGCCGAATGCTCCCAGTACGTCCATGGCGGTCCAGTGCGTCACTGCCCGGTAGCCGTCGAGGAGCCCGGCCGCACCGAGCACGAGCGAGCCGGTGCACACCGACGTCACGTAGCGCGCAGACGAGGATTGCTGCTGCAGGAAGTCGATGACCTCGGGGTCGTTCAAGAGCGCGTCCGTGCCGTAGCCACCCGGGACGCAGATCACATCGAGCTGCGGGCAGGTCTCGAACGTGGCTGTCGGTGTGATCACCATGACCGAGTCAGTCGGGACCGGTTCGAGGCTCTTCCAGATCAGGTAGATATCGGTCTCTGGGACGCTGGAGAAGACTTGGAGCGGTCCGGTCATGTCTAGCTGGGTCATATCGGGGAACACGAGCAGGCCGACCTGCAGTCGAGGGGACACGGTTTCAACCTCCGTTGATTTAGGTGTCGCGTCTTAGGGGAGGGGCGTTCCAGCACCTACGAGTCCACGAAATCGAGGGCAGCGCGGACGACACGCTCGACCCCGATCTGCTCGACATCGATCTGATGGAAGTCGTGGACGCGAGCGAGATCACCAGACTGGCCGAACCTCGACACGCCCAGGTTGGTCGACTTGGCCTCGCGCGTGCTGGCGACGAGGCCGACGTGTGCGGACACTCCCTCCTCGCGCCTTGCGTTGCAGTCGTGCGCGGCTAGGACGGCTTGTAGAGCGGTGCCCGGTCAGCTCAGCGAACACCGAGCAGGCCTATCGCTTGCGATAGATCCGCTGCCGACGGAAGTAGTCGAGTGTCACGGCACACACGAGAATCGCACCAATGACGATGCTGTTGAACTGCGGCGGGATCTCAGACAGGACGAGCGCGTTGTCGATCAGCGAGAGCAGCACAGCACCCACCGCAATTCCCGGGATGTTGCCCAGTCCGCCCAACAGGCTGACGCCGCCGATCAGGACGGCAGTGATGGCAATGAGCGTGACCGATGTTCCGCCCGCGGTCACCTGGCCGGCACCGACGCGCGCCGAGTAGATGATCCCGGAGAGTGCCGCGGCCGCAGCCGCGATCACGTACAGGGCCAGGTCGAGGCGTACCACGCGCAGTCCGTTCCCGACGGCTGCCTGGCGATTCCCGCCAAGGGCTCGGACGTTGACACCGAATCGCGTGCGCTCGAGCAGGAACCAGAAGACGATCCCTACACCGATCGCGATGAGAACGATGTACGGCATGCCGAAGATGTTGCCTTGTCCGATCTTCTGAAAGCTCTCGGGGAGCGGCAGGACGTCGGCTCCGTCGGTGACCAGGTTGTTGACGCCCGAGAGCATGTAGAACACCCCGAGGGTGGCGATGATGGGGGGAACGTGCAGGTACGTGATGATCGCGAAGTTGATGATGCCTACCCCGCAGCAGATCACGATGCCCAAGGGGACGGCAACCGGCCAGGGCAGCCCGTCCACAAGCATTTTCGCCGTCACCAGGGCGCCCAAGGTGAACACGGCACCCGACGAGAGATCGAGTCCGCCGCCGATGATGAGCAGGCCGGCGCCGCACGCGAGCACGAAGTAGATGACGGTGCTGCGCAGGATCTCCATGAGGTTCCCGCTCGTCAGGAATAACGGTGATCGCGACGCCGCGAACGCGCCGATCAGCAGCATGACGATGATGAGCGACGCCTCCTGGCGCATCAGTACCTTCGTGATGACGTTCTGCCGCTCCACTCCCGTGTCATACGCATCGCTCGCGTCCGCCTGAGCTTCTGTCTTCACCATCGCCATCACGACACCCCGCCGTTCAGATTCTGCTCCTCGAACATGTGGTCCGGTGGAATCGCACCGGTGATCATCCCGATGATCTCCTCTCGACCGACCTCGGACGTCCGGCGCGTTCCGACGGACCTGCCGAGCCGGAGGACGGTGATGCGGTCCGAGTACTTGAGTACGAAGCTCAAGTCATGGCTGACCATGACGACGGCCTTTCCTGACGCCCGAAGCTCGCTGACGATCTCAGCCACGTGCGCGGTCTCTTGAACGCCGAGCGCCGCGGTCGGCTCGTCGAGGAGCATGATCGGCTTGTCCATCCGGACGGCGCGTGCGATCGCGACGATCTGCCGCTGGCCGCCGGAGAGGAGTCCGACGGGCGTCCGCACATTGCCGACCCGGACCTTCAGGTCCTTCAGAACCTTGCTCGCATCGCGTTCCATTCGACCGCGGTCGAGCACGATGCCGAACTTCCTTGGAAGGTTCCCGAGCGCCATGTTGTGCGCGATGTCCAGGCACTCGACCAGCGCGAGGTCCTGGTAGACAACGGCGATCCCATGCTTCTGCGCGTCGGCAGAGGATCGGACGTGGTCGAGGTGCTCGCCATAGGCGAGCACCTCTCCCTCGTCCGCCCGATGAATGCCTGCGATGATCTTGATCATCGTCGACTTCCCGGCGCCGTTGTCGCCAACGACTGCATGAACCTCTCCCGCAAAGGCGTCGAGATTCACATCCTCCAGCGCCGAGACGGACCCGAAGCTCTTTCGGACTCCGCGCAGGCGAAGGGCGGGTTCGCCCATCAGACCCAACCGTTGTCCTGGTAGGTCTTCACCTGGTCCGCGGGAATGAAGTCGACGCCGACCGGGACGGCGGGCGCCGGATCGCCATTGTGGACCGCGACCAGTCCGTCGGCCATTCCCTTGCCGAGCGAGCAGATGTCCTGCATTAGCACGAGCTTGGCGGTGCCGTCCGCCAGCGCCTCGGATCCGCCGTTGTCAAGGCCGACGACTACGTCGAACACCTTGCCTTCGAGCCCCTTGGCCTTGATCGCGGCGACCGCCCCGGGCGTTGTGGTGCCCATGTGGGAGACGATATCTGTGATCTCGGGATGCGCGGTCAGGAGCGCCGTGACCTGCGGGAGCGCCTTCGCGGCGTCGTCGCCCGTGTAGACCTCACCACCGATGGTGACGTTGTCGGTCTTGGCTGCAGCTGCCTTGACGCCTTCGAGCCAGAGCTTTCCCAGTCCGGTGTCGGACACCGCGACCAGACCGAGCACGTGGTCGCCCGGCTGAGCAGAGACGGCCTTGACCAGGTTCGAGCCGATCACGCCGAAGTCTGCGCCTGCGTTGACGTCGGCGCCGCTGTCAGCGCCGCCAGCGCCGTAGATCGTCCCGGTCACCACGCCGGCTTCCTGGGCCTGCTTGAGCACCTCGGTGAAGCCCTCGGAGGTGGGGAAGGTGATGACGCCGTCGATACCGTTCGCCGTCGCCGTCTGGATCTGCTGGATCATCGCCGCCGGGTCGAGCGTCGTGCCGGGAGAGCCGCTCTCGGTGTACACGGCCCCGAGTGCCTCCGCTTCCTCCTTGATGCATTTGCCCATCAGCTTCCAGGTCGGGTAGCTGGGCAGCGGGTTGATGAACTGGATCGTCATCCCGTTCGCAGCGCCGGCCGTCGCCTCGGCGCTCGCGGCGTCACTCGCCGCCGCACTTGCGGCTGCGCTGCTCGCAGCAGCGGTCGGAGCGGACGACGACGACTCACTGGCAGAGCCGCTGCTGGAACAGGCGGCCAAGCTGATGAGAGCGATCGACGTTGCGGAGATTGCGGCGAAACTGCGCACACGCCCTCTTCGAGTGGTGGTGGTGTTCATTCCATTCCCTCCTGGGTGTCAACCGCGGCGAATGCCTCGGCGATTTCGTGGGATGTAGCGGGCTGGTACGTAACCGGTTGTGAGTCCATCAGGCGCCATTCGGTCGGATGGCGATCTTGAGCCCCGTGCCAGCGCGAAACGCCGCAATCGCATCGGGGTATTCGTCCAGCGTGTACTCGTGCGTGACGACAGGCGCCAGTCGATCGCCCCAGACCTGCGCGAGGCGCACCGCGCGGTCGAAGCTGTTCAGCACGGCCATGCTGCCGACCACGGACAGCTCGTTGCGGTAGATGTCGAAGGGGCGGATCTTGATTGTCGCTGAGGCGTCGGCCACGCCGAAGCACTGGAACGTGCCGCCAGCGCGAACCCGCGTCAACCCGTCCTCGATCGCGCTCACGTTGCCGGAGCAGTCGATGACCGTCTCCCAGCGCATGTCCGGATCAAGGTCGGTCGCGTCCGCTACCGGTGAGAGTCCGAACGACTCAGCGGTCATTCGCCGGGTGGCGTTCGGCTCCACCACATCCACCTGGTCGGTGCCCAGGTCGGCGGCGAGCAGGCCCATCAGAATTCCCATCGTGCCGGCACCGTAGATCAGGTAGCGATCGCCTGGATTGCGTGGCAGGACGTCGAAGCCGTGAATCGCGCACGACAGCGGCTCCGTGAGGATGGCTCCCGTGTGCGAAAGATCCTCAGGCAGGTCGTACGCCAGTGTGGCTGGGACCCGGACGAACTCCGCCGTAGCTCCGTCGGTGGTGACTCCGAGGGCCTCGTAGTTCAGGCACAGGTTGGTGCGCCCGCGTCGGCACTCGGCGCACGACTGGCAGCTGATGTTCGGATCGACTGCGACGAGTGTGCCGATCCGGCTGCTGTCGAGACTGCTACCCACGGCGACGACCTCGCCGTAGAACTCGTGGCCAGGGATCACCGGGAACGGGTTGTAGGGCAGGTCCGCCTGAAGGAGGTGGATGTCGGTCCCGCAGATCCCGGCTCCTCGCACAGCGACGACGAGGTCGCCGGGCCCTGGCGTCGGGTCGGGAACCTCCCGCACGTCCAGGACTCCGGGACTGTCCATCACAACTGCTCGCATCGGGCGACTCACTTCGCAGGTCCGTGACCCTCATCGGGATGATGGGACCCGAGCATGGGCCGTCGCCAAGCAGTGACCAAGTCCACGCATGACGGCCAGATGACTGATGTATGTGAACAGCGCAATTCCTCCAAGCGTACAAACGGTCATGGATTCGAGGTGACTGCCCGAACTGTTGCTGAAGTTCGCCCGACGGCTCGCCCGGTTCGATCACACTCGGGTAACGGCTTCAGCCCTCCCTGTGGGTCGACCCCATGCGCTCGGCGCTCGTGGAACGCGACGGAGACTGCTGCGTCGGCGGGTCACAGCGATGTCGCGCAGGCATGTCCAGGGACTGCACTCTCAGCTCCCATGGCCACAACTTCGAAGGCCCGACTCGTCTGACCGGGCGAAGCCCCTCGGCACGAGCCTGGTTCTTAGAGACAGCTGATCGGCTCCTGAACATGACGTATGCCGGGAATCCTCCCGGCCGAGCGCAGGAGCGGCGCTAGCTCACCACTCGAGATCTGCCTGAGCCGCAGCCCGATCTGCGCGAGCGACGCGGTGGTGTCGAACGTGACTTCGTCGACAGGTCGGCCGGCGGCCGCGAACAGCGCCAACACTGCCGTGAGCGGTCTGTTCGAGTCGGAGCTCTCTATCGTGACGAAGAAGTCCCTCTCGGCCTCGGTCGGGCGAATCGTCGTCAGGTTCCTGCTCGCCGGAATCGGGTCAAAGCGCTTGCCCTGCAGTCTGGCGCGCCCTACAGCGACCAGGTCGCCGAGCACCGCGCTGGCAGTCGGCTTCCCACCCGCGCCCGCCCCCCTGAACATGAGGGTGCCGGCCGCCTCCGCTTCGACGATGACGAGGTTCTGGCTTCCAGGGACTGCGGCGAGCGCGTGCGATCCGGGAACCATGGCTGGGTAGACGCTTGCCCTGATCGCGTCCCCATCGTCGGTCGGGACCCGTTCCACCGAGCTGATCAGCTTGAGCTTCTTCCCCAACCTCTGCGCACGAAGGATGTCGCTCGGCGTGATCGAGGCGATTCCTTCACGGAGGACGTCATCGAGAGTCAGGTCCGCGTGCATCGCGATATTGGCGAGGATGACCATCTTGGCGGCCGAGTCGTAGCCCTCGATGTCATGGGACGGGTCGGCTTCCGCGAGGCCAAGGCGCTGCGCGCAGCTCAGTGCGGTCGGCAGATCGACTCCCTCAGAGTCCATCATGTCGAGAACGAAGTTGGTCGTCCCATTGACGATCCCGAACACGCGCTGGACTCGGTCGCCGGCCAGTGACCTCTGCAGGGCCCCCACGATCGGAATGGCGCCAGCCACGGCTGCTTCGAATCGGAGGTCCCGTCCCGCCAGTCTGGCCGCACGGAGCAGGGTCGACCAGTCAGCAGCGAGAAGTTCCTTGTTCGCAGTCACGACAGACGCGTCATTCCCAAGCGCCGACAGAACCAGCCGCCGAGCCGGCTCGACGCCGCCGATGAGCTCGATCACGACGTCCACGTCGCTCGTGACGAGCTCGGACGCGCGGGTCGTCAGCAAGCCCGGTGGTATGTGCGGCGCCCTCGGCCTGCCCAGATCCTTCACGGCGATGCCGACAAGCTCGAGCTCACAGCCAGCTCGCGCGGTGAGCTCCGCCGCATTCGCGATCAGAACTCTCGCGACTTCACTGCCGACCGTGCCGCAGCCGAGCATGACCACTTTGATCGCGCGAGTCACCGTCGGTCCTTCTCTCCGCCTGCGTGGCACGTCACGGACTCGGGGGTCAGATCACCGGGGCGATCCACGAGGAGCTCCGGGTTCTGCAACTGGCACTGTCGACGGCGACCACCGCCGTGAAGCGGACAGGGACTCGCGTCGCGAGGGCGGTGTGCGTCGGCACTCTCGGGCGTCTGATCGCGAACGTCGCCGGGGCGCCTATCGGAACCGGGCTCTTCTCCCGAATGGTTGCTACGGCATGCGCCGCTGGGCCGGGACGGTACCGAGGCGCCGACAGCTCGGTCAACACGGTCCCCACCGGGTGGCAGCGCGATCGCTCCGCGCGATTCGGCGACGTCATACTGGGCGTCATGCGCAAGCGGGGTGTCGATGCTCACGACCTCGGGGCTGAAGACGACGGGGGCGGCGCGACACCGACCACCACCGGCGAACGACTCACGGACCAGGTCTTCGTGTGGCTGACGGACCAGATCGTTCGAGGCGGCCTGCGGCCCGGTGAGTGGATCAGTGAGTCGCGGGTTGCGATCGAGCTTGGCGTCAGTCGATCGCCCGTGCATCAGGCTCTTCAGGTCCTCGCGGCCACCCGCGTCGTGGAAGTCGTGCCTCGGCGTGGGACGAAGATCGCGAACCCGACCGCAGGTGAGGTGGAAGAGACCTACCGCGCTCGTGAGTTCGTCGATGGCGAGGTCACATACCTCGCCACACGAGGTCGCTCCCCCGAGCTGTCGGCGCAGCTGCTGGCCACGACGCGGGCACTGGCGAAGGCCCGCGGCCACAGCGACCTGCACTTCGACCTCATGGAACGGGTCTGGACTCTCCTGCGCGACGCGTGCGGCAACGCGGCGCTGGCCGATGCGTCGGTCATGCTGGGTCGGCGGTCGATCCCGATCAGAGGACTTCTGCTGCGAACACCCGGCGTTCAGGAAGTGACCTACTCGTTGGCGCACGAGCTGGCCCAAGCCGTCGCAGCGGGTGACGCCGGGCTCGCGAGGAAGAAGGCGATCGAGACACTTCGGGCCTCTCGCGAGTACGCCCTGGAGTACTGCTTCCCGGGGACTCGGGACGGCACATCGCCACGACGACGACCGTCGCGGTAGCCCCCACGTCGCGTCACAGCGTGCATCGGTCGTCCGCTCACCCGTGATGGCCTCCTGTCTGCGGTGTCAGCGCGCGATCCGGCGAGCGACGATCGGACGTCGTCGCGCCCTGCGACGACCCGGCGAGGCCGGACCCACTTGCCCCCACCACACTGATGTACCAGACTGGTATACCAGACTGGGTCGGCGACCACGTGGCTCATATCGGGCGGGCAGCAAGGAGGACCGGAGTGCGCGCCTTGGCGAAGGTCGATCCTGGCCCGGGCCTTGCGGCCACGAACAGGCCCGAGCCTGAGGCCGCGCCGGGCGAGGTCACGATCCGCGTGCTGCGTGCAGGAATCTGCGGTACCGACTTGCACATCGAGTCGTGGGACAGCTGGGCCGCCCGCGTCATCCGCCCTCCCTTGATTCCTGGCCACGAGTTCGTCGGAGAGGTCGTCGCGACCGGCCGGAGCGAGAGCCAGATCCGAGTCGGCCAGCTGGTCTCAGGCGAGGGCCACATCGTGTGCGGTGAGTGCCGGAACTGCCGAGCGGGGCGCCGGCACCTGTGCGTCCGAACCGTCGGCGTCGGAGTAAACCGCGACGGAGCCTTCGCGGAGTACGTCGTGCTCCCCGAGTCGAACGTCTGGGTGCACGAGAACCCGATTGATCCGGACGTCGCCGCGATCTTCGACCCTTTTGGCAATGCCGTGCACACGGCACTCAAGTTCCCGCTCATGGGCGAGGACGTTCTCATCACAGGCGCCGGGCCGATAGGCCTGATGTCGGCGGCGGTCGCCAGGCACGTCGGTGCTCGCTACGTCGTCGTGACGGACGTGTCGGATGCGCGCCTCGCCCTCGCGCGTCGTGTCGGGGCCGACCTCACGGTCAACGTCGCCACCGACCGGATTGCGGATGCGCAACGAGAGCTCGGCATGAGGGAGGGCTTCGACGTCGGACTCGAGGTCAGCGGGCAGCCATCGGCGTTGTCGGAGATGATCGCGAACCTGAACCACGGTGGTCGCGTCGCGATGCTCGGTCTCCCGACCCAGTCGATCGACGTGGACTGGACGCGGATCGTGACGCACATGATCACGATCTCCGGCATCTACGGCCGCGAGATGTTCGACACGTGGTACACGATGGCGGCGATGCTGCAGTCAAGCTCGAACCTTCAGGACGCGCTGCGAACCGTCATCACGCATCGCTACGCGGCACGCGACTGGTCGAGCGCGTTCGAGACGGCACGAGCGTCGCAGGCCGGCAAGGTCATCTTGAACTGGGACGAGGTGTAGTCATTACTTCCCGAATTGATTCAGACGTGCAGCGGACCCTTGATGCGATCGGGTCGGCGGGGACCTACAAGAACGAACGCGCGCTGTCGTCGTCACAGGCCCGGCGCGTGACGACCCACGGACGTGAGGTCCTCAACTTCTGCGCCAACAACTACCTCGGCCTGGCGAACGACCCGGACGTCATCGCGGCTGCGAAGGTGGGCCTGGACCGCTGGGGCTTCGGTCTCGCAAGCGTCCGATTCATCTGCGGGACGCAGGACCAGCACCTGGAGCTGGAGCAGCGGGTCTCCGCGTTCCTCGGCACGGAGGACACGATCTTGTTCTCCTCGTGCTTCGACGCCAACGGTGGAGTCTTCGAGGTGTTGTTCGACTCATCGGACGCCATCATCTCCGACGAGCTGAACCACGCGTCTCTGATCGACGGGATCCGGTTGTCGAAAGCGACGCGGTACCGCTATCGGAACCGGGACATGGGGGATCTGGAGGCGCAGCTCCGAGCGGCAAGCGGCGCCCGAAGACGTGTCATCGTGACAGACGGCGTGTTCTCGATGGATGGGTACTTCGCACCCCTCGATGCGATCTGCGCCCTGGCGCATCAGTACGACGCGCTCGTCCTCGTGGACGACTCCCACGCCGTGGGACTCGTCGGTCCGGACGGACGCGGAACGCCATCGTTGTTCGGCGTCGACCAGGAGGTCGACATCTACACCGGCACCTTCGGGAAGGCGCTCGGGGGTGCCTCCGGCGGATACGTGTCATCAAGCGCGGCGATCGTTCGGCTGCTCCGGCAGCGAGCGCGACCGTATCTGTTCTCGAACACGTTGCCTCCCGCTGTCGTTGCCGGCACCCTCGCCTCCTTCGACGCGGTCGAGAGTCGGCCAGAGCTTCGCCAGGCGCTAGCAGCGAACACGCGGCAGTTCCGCAGTTCGATGACTGCGGCCGGCTTCGACCTGCTGGAGGGGGATCACGCGATCGTCCCGGTCATGGTCGGCGACGACACGCTGGCCTCCTCGATCGCCGAACTCATGCTCGACGAGGGGATCTACGTCGTGGCGTTCAGCCATCCGGTCGTACCGCACGGGACAGCGCGAATCCGGGTGCAGCTGTCTGCCGCGCATTCGGCCCACGACGTCGATGCCGCAGTTGCGGCCTTCATCTCCGTGCGAGCGACGTTGCGGGGAAAGAACTCAGACAGGAGTGAATGATGAGGAGAAACGTCAACACGGGGACGGCATGGGAGGACCTGATCGGGTACTCGCGGGCGGTGAGCGTAGGTGACTCGGCGTGGGTAGCCGGTACGACCGCAACCGTGGATGGACAGGTCGTCGGCGTCGACGACCCATACGAGCAGACTCGCGTCGCGTTCGGGATCGCAGTCGAGGCGCTGCGGTCGGCTGGTTTCGACCTGACCGATGTGGTCTGCACCAGGGTGTTCATGACCAACATCGCTCACTTCGACGAAGTCGGACGTGCCCACAACTCGCTGTTCGACGCTGTCCGACCGGTGACCACCCTCATCGAGGTGTCTGCCCTGAGGTTGCCGGAGCACCTGGTCGAGGTCGAGCTCGAGGCCAGGCGCGCGACGTAGCCTGCTTCGGATCTCCTCACCCGTTCACCTTCACTTGGTGAAGTAGGCGACCAAGGTGTCCACCCAGGCGGTCAGGTGCCGCTCGCCCCGCTCGGCGGTGGCGGCGGTCGGGTCGCCGAGCACGCCGTTCGTTGCGAGGCTCGCGGTGCCGTCACGGAAGAGTCGCTCGGCGGCTGCGGCATCGAAGGCATCGGTGAAGCCAGCTTCGGCCAGGTCCATCCGGACGAGCTCGGGGTGGATGGCGAGCATGATCGAGGTCTCCCATTCGCCGGCGTGCGCGCCGCTCGCCGCGGGCGAGATCCCGTCCTCCCACGAGACGGTGTGGAACACGTCGATGAACGCCCCCAGATCGGAGAAGGCTACGAGCTCGGTCGCACCGATCTTGCCGCCGACGTCACGTTCGAGCCGCTCGAGCGGACCGAAGTTGCCGCCGTGACCGGACAGGACGAAGACCCGGTCGACCCCGTGAGCGCCGAGGCTCGACACGCAGGCCGACACCTGCTCCTGGAACGTTCGCTCGGCGATCGAGAGAGTCCCGGGAAACGAGAGGTGGTGGGTGGAGACACCCACGGGCAGCGTCGGGCCGAGTAGGAGATCGGGGATACGGCAAGAAACGCGTCGCGCGGTCTCGGTAGCAATGAGCGTGTCTGTTGCCAAGGGAAGGTGTGGACCGTGCTGCTCGATCGCTCCCACCGCGATCAACGCCGATCGCTTCCCTGCAGCAACGGCTGCCTCCACGTCCGGCCAGGTCATGCGGTGCAGGTCGTCCGACGTCATCCCATCACTTCCATCGTCCCCTCGCGATCGGAGCGGCGGATCCGAGCCTGCCCGCAGGGTCGGCGGCGACGACTTCGCCTGTGAGCCGCACGATCGCGAGGATGGTTCGCTGACGGTGCGCCCGCTGCATGCACGGAGCGTAGCCACGCCGGCCTGCTGCCGGACACTGACGAGCACGCGCGCTTCTCTCCAGGGCACCTAGCCCACCGGGCGCCGGATCGGGCGCGTTCTTCACCCCTCCGGGTGCGCGTCACAGCGTTTCCGCCCGACGATCTTGGTCGGCGCTTTCGAGTTGCCGCTCTCAAACGGTCAGGCCGCGGGGCCCCTTCGGCCTTGCTCGGCGCACGATTAGAGCCGATGATCCGATCCTCATCCGCCGATGAGCGCATCACGCTGCTCAACGCAGTCGCGTAAGAAGTCAGGAGCATCACATGAGACTTGCGACGACCACGGTCGGAGACGGTCCTCGGCACGCTGCACTGGTCCACGGCCTTTCCGGTGACAGCGGAAGCTGGTTCGAGCTCGCACCATGGCTCGCCTCACTGGGCTACACGGTGACGCTCGTCGACCAGCGCGGTCATGGCCTCAGCGACCGGGCGTCCAGCTACCTCGTCGAGGACCTTGCGGATGATCTCGTCGACGCGCTGCCGATAGGCCTGGACCTCATAGTGGGCCATTCCCTCGGCGGACGTGCGTTGCTGCTCGCCGTCGAGCGGCTGCAGCCGCGGCGTGCCGTGTACCTCGAGCCTGGATGGACCGTGCCGACCGACCTGGAGTTCGGCCTGCCGACCGACGCCTCCGGTGAGATCCTCGGTGTCGACGACCTCGCGGGGATCCTGCCCGGCTTCAGCCCGGACCACCTGGCGAACACGCGTCGTGCGTTGCAGCTCTTCGATCGCTCGTGGTTCGAGTCCCCGAACCCGGTGCTGCCCGACCTGGAGCCACCGACGCCTCCGGCCGTGCCGTCGCTGGTTGTGCTCGCCGATCCTGCCCTCGCCGTGACGCCCGAGCTCGAGGAGCGCGTGCGGGCCGGTGGCTATGAGGTCCGAGTCGTTCCCGGAGGCAACCACGACCTGCACATCGTGAACCTCGAAGAGACAAAGCGAGCCCTCGACGGCTGGACCTGACCAGGCGCCACCGCCGCGGGCAGCCCGACGCCGTCCATCGATCCATCCAACTCGAAGCCGAGGAGCGAGCGAGCCATGACACCGCCTCTACAGATCGGGTTGGTCGTGTTTCCCAACCTGACCCAGCTCGACGCGACCGGTCCGCTCCAGGTCTTCGCGAGCATCCCGGCCTTCGCACCGGATCCCTGTGTGCAGGTGCACCTGCTGTGGAAGGACCTCGAGCCGGTCCCGACGGACGCGATCATGACCATCACGCCGACGATGACGTTCGCCGACTGCCCTCCCCTCGACGTGATCTGCGTGCCCGGCGGCCCAGGCATCGACGCTCTCCTCGGGGACGCCGAGGTGATCGACTTCGTACGGGCGCAGGGCGCGAACGCCACGTGGGTCACGTCGGTGTGCACGGGCGCACTCGTACTCGGTGCTGCCGGCCTGCTCCGCGGATACCGCGCCGCGACCCATTGGGCCGCAATGGAGTACCTAGCCGCGTTCGGCGCCATCGCGACCGATGAGCGCGTCGTCGTCGACCGCAACCGTGTCACCGGCGGCGGCGTGACCGCCGGCATCGACTTCGCACTGACTCTCGTCGCAGCGCTCATCGATCGTCCGACGGCGGAGTTCATCCAGCTCCGCATCGAGTACAACCCGGCCCCGCCCTTCCAGGCCGGCTCACCGGACACCGCTCCCCCGGAGCGGGTCGCCCGCTACCGGGAGCTCACCGCGACGAACCAGGCCCGACGCACGAAGGCCGTAGCCAGCGCCTCCGGACTGACGGCCTAGGTCCGGCTCAGTGGTGCTTGTCGTGGTCGGCCATCTTGGCGAGCCGGGTGTTGTAGGCGCGTAGCTCGGCGTCGTCGTCGCGGTCGGCCTGTCGGTCTGACCGGCGGGCTTCCTTCTCGTCGCTGCGTGCCCACTGCACGGCGATAACAATCAGGACGATGATGCTGGGGATCTCCGAGAGGCCCCAGGCGACCTGTCCGCCGTCGAGGGTGTCTTCCATGGTGTCGGTGATCCATGGCGGTTGGACGAGGCCGTACCACTCGATCGCCAGCGGCTGGGTGCCCATCATGAGGGCGACGGCGAAGAACCCGTGTACCGACAATGCGAGCAGGAGCATGACGAATCGTGCCCAGTAGGGCAGGGGCCGTGGCCGGGGGTCGATGCCGATGAGCACCCAGTAGAACAAGTAGCCCGAGACGATGAAGTGCAGCTGCATGGCGACGTGCCCGACGTGGCTGCCCATGAGCCAGCCGAACGCCGGGGTGAAGTACAGCCCGTAGAGGCCGATGACGTAGACGATGAACACGTAGAACGGGTTGGTCAGCACGCGGGTGACCCATGAGTGCAGGAACCACACGAGCCACTCGCGCGGACCTCGCTCCGTGCCGTGGGCTGGCTTGAGGGCCCGCAGTCCGAGGGTCGCGGGCGCGCCGAGCACGAGGAAGATCGGCGCCATCATCGTCATCGTCATGTGCTGGACCATGTGCCAGCCGACGGAGACCTGGGCGTAGACCGCGATTCCGGCGTTCGTCGTCCAGAGCACGATGGCGACGCCCACGAGCCACGAGACCGTGCGCAGGACCGGCCATGCGTCGCCCCGACGGCGCAGGCGGACGACGCCGGCGACGTACAGCACCGCCGCAACGACACACGCCGCGAGGAACAGCGCGTCGAACCGGAACGCCAGCACGACGTCTACGAAGGTCGGCGCGGGCGGGTACGGGAACCCGAGCAGGCTCTCCCCGAACGTGTCGTACACGACCTCGACCCGTGGTGGCGGGCTCGAGGCGAGTGCCACGCCGAGCCCGAGGGCCAGCGCCATCACGACGAGCTCGATGCCCGCGGTCCGCACGAAGACGACCGCACGCGACGCATTCGCGAGCGTGCCGATGACGCGCTCGCGCATGACCCAGCCGAGACCGGCCAGCCCGACGACCAGCACCGTCTTGGCGAGCACGACGACGCCGTAGCCGGTGGTGACGAGCTGGCCAGCGTTGTCGAGGCGGGTGTAGGCGTTCGCGAACCCGCTGACCGCGACGAGGACTATCGCCACGACCGCGATCGACGAGAACCGCTGCACCGGCCGCAGCAGTGGTGTCTCCCGCCGGACGGCGTGGACCGCGAGGGCGAACAGTCCGCCGATCCACAGCACCGCAGCGACGGCGTGGACCACACCGGCTGACATGGCGAGCGCATGGTCCCCGAGGCTCGAGCTGTGCCCAGCGAGGGCCGGAAGCGACGTTGCGACGAGCGAGAGCGTCAGCCACCCCACCGCACCCCCGGTCGTCGCCGTAAGGAAGACCCCGACGCAGACGATCACCCCGATGAGCGCCGTCACCAGGAGGGCACGTGTCGTCGGCACCTCGTTGGCGTACGTCCCGATGATGTCCGGCGTCATCGCCTGCGTGAGCGGGATCCCCAGCACCAGCGCGAGCTCGAACAGCATCGAGAGCAGCGCCAGCACGGCCCACACCGCCGCAGCCCCCGCCGCCCGGCGCAGGTCGGTCCGACCGATGCGCGAGACGACGCCATCCCTCCCGGACGGATCCAGCACGGCGGCCGCCAGGATCCAGCCGACGACGGCTATCGAGGCCACGTCGGTGAGCGCCCGCAGGATGGGGGCACCCCACCCGACAAGCGGACCCGGGTCGGGCAGGCCCGCCAGCGGCTCCTGGTACGAGCCACCAGCGAGGACCAGGCCCACCGCCGTCGCAGCCAGTACAACGACGACGAGGACCACGACACCCGGCACGATCAGTCCCGAACGCGGCCTCGTCGTCGACCGTGCCCGCGCGACCGTCGTCACGACGACCGGGCCGATCCCCGCCCTCGACGACGGACGGCCCACCAGGCGAGAAGGCCGGCGAGCAGCACGACGATGACGGCGCCCACGACCAGCGGCCCAGCGGATCCCGCGGGATCCTCCGCCGAGGTCGAGGCCGTCGCCGCCGGGTTCGCGGGCTCGCTGTCCGTCGGCGACGACTGTGCGCCGGCGCTCGAAGACGTGGCCGCCGACGGCGACGCTTCGACGCTGGCGGGTGCGTTGGCATCGAGGGTGACCAGGATCGCTCCCGTGACGGGGTGGCCGTCGCCCGACACGATCCGGTACGCCGCCTGGTAGGTGCCGTCCGGCAAGCCTGTGGGCCAGGGCGCGCGGACGACGTTCCCCTCCGGCTCGACCTTCACCGAGGTGACGACGTTGCCGTCCGCATCGCTGACCGCGATCGTGTCCACGCCCGGAAGGAGATCCTCGTCGAACGTGAACACGACCTCGGACGGCGCGGCAGCGAGCACGGCGCCGTCGACCGGGGAGGACGACACGAGCTTCGAGTGGGCCTGGGCCGGGCCGGCCAGGCCGGTGGCCGCCGCGAGGATCGCGACGACCACCGCCCCTGCCAGGCGCGCCCGCCAAGCTGTCACGAGCTACCGCCACGCAGCGTCGCGGTTCCCTTGACGATGACGACGGCTCCGCCCTTCTTCAGGACGGTCGCGGTGTAGGACCAGGTCCCGGGCAGCGGCAGGACCCCGCGCCCCGCGACCGTCCGGCCGTCCTGCCCGAGCCGCCACGTGATCGGCTCAGGTACCGCGGGGCTGGTCCACTCGACCTCACTGCCCACGCCCGGCGTCCGGATCGTCAGGGTCAGGATGCCCGGCCGCGAACCGCTCAGCCGCACCCCCACGTGCGGGAAGGCGGTGGGAGTCTGTGCCCGACCGGTGACCGGCGCAGCACCGACGACGAAGGCGATCGCACCCGTCACCGGATGCCCGTCATCGGAGACGATGTGCCAGGTCGCTGTGACCGGGCCCCGAGGCATCGGGGACGCCGGCGTGATCGTGAGGACGGCCCCGTCAATCGCGGCGGACGAGGGGACCTTCGCCCCGCTCGGACCGATCAGCCCTGCGGACTCCAACGTGACGTCCTCGCCGTACCGGACCGTCACGGCGGACGGCCCGGTACGGACGACCGCGCCGTTGCGGGGTGTCGAGCTCTCGACCTCCGCGTGCGCCGACGCAGGCGCCGCCGAGCTCACCGCCCCGACGCCGATCAACGCGGCGGCAAGGACCGCCGCAACGGCGCGGCGCATCAGTGCCCTCCGCCTGATCCGGCCACGACGGTGACGTACGGTGCCGGGCTTGCCAGCGCCGCGGTGGAGCCGTCAGCCGGGATGTCCAGCCACGCCTCGGTTCCGCCGATGGAGTTACCGACGGTGCGATCGCCGATCCGGGCCGTCACCTCCGCGCCGACCGGAACCTTCGCGGCGCTCGTGCGCACGGTGAACATGCCATCCGCATCCACGGCGACCGGGCGGACGGTCAACGGGATGTCGTCCACATACAGGTTCACCTTCTTCCCGGCGTACGCGGCCGGGAGATGCCCCATGACCGTCGCCGCAGACCCGGCGCGGCGAACCGAGATCTCCGCGTCGCACGTCTGGACCGCCTTGAAGTAGACCCGCTGCGACGTCACACCAGCGGGAAGCGCCGGCCAGCTGACCCGCAGCCCGAACTCGTCGAACTGGTCGTCGGGCAGCTCGCCACCGGACCAGGTGATCGTGCTTCCTGCCCGCGAGAGTGTCCAGCCGGCCTTGGGCTGCGCCTTGGCGGACGCGAGGGCGAACCCGTCGGGGATCGTGACGGTGAGCGCGTTGGTCGCGTCGCCGTCGCAGCCGTGGCCGGGGCGGAAGAAGATCGTGCTGCTCGAGCCGGCGGTGGGGGTGCCGCCGCGCAGCTCGATGCCCATGTGGGCCTGAGCGACGCCGGTCGCGGTCACGACCGCTGCCCCGACCACCGCCGTCGCGATCGTCGCCCGGAGGCGGGTACGTCGAGAGATTCCCTGAACATGCATGTGAGGAGTGCCTTCCTGAGTCAGTGGACCGCACGACGCGGTGCCGTGCGGTGATGTGGCGCCCGCGGAACGTCGCGGGAGGTCATCTCTGTCTCAGGAGCTGGGCGGGCCGCGTCGTCGGACGACGGTGAGGTGTACCGACGGCGCGATCGCGTGGATCGGGCGCCAGGGTGCTTGCGGCCCACGATCAGGGGACGGAAGGGCGGTCGACGGCAGCGGCGTCCGCAACGCGCGCCAGAAGGACAGCCAGCACTCGACGAGGTCGTCCAGCCGGCACACGACCAAGGCGGTCACGACAGCCGCGACCAGGTGCGCGCCGATCATCGACGAGCTCGGTACGAGCCCGGCGCCGTGACTTCCGTGGCTTCCGGTTGCCGACAGGACCACGTGCATCAACGCCTGGCAGCCGAGCATGCCGGCGACGACGACCGGCAGTGCGAACCGCCTCTGTGTCAACGCCGTCGACAGGCCGAACGCCGTGACGGCGGCGACGAGAAGACCGAACGCCGGAAGGGCCCCGCCCGCAGCGGAGTGCAGGGCGGCGGTCGACAACACGCACGCCGTGGCGACGGTGAGAGTGCGGACCTGCCGAGACACGCCAGCGGAGGCGCGTCGTGCAGCAGGCATGGACCGACAGTAGCGGCCGGCGTGCACGCCCCCTGAAGCGGTCAGCCGGCCCGAGACCCGAGCCGGTCGCTGCGTCAGAGCACGCACGCCTCGGCCGCCGCCAAGGCCCACGGCCCGGATCTCGCTGGCGGGCAACGCGTCAGCGTGAGCCGGCGTTGGCGATCTGGACCGCGAGGTTGCTCGCTGCGTGGTCGACGCTCTGGTCGTCGCGTTCGGCCAGGAGCCGGATGGCGAGCTCGGAGAGCATGCAGAACGCGAGGACTCGCTGCCCGTCGTCCGCGAAGTCGGCCAGCAGCGCCTCGGCCGCATCCCGGTCACCCCGGGAGCGGGCCGCGACGAATGCCGCGGCCCGCTGCACCGGTTCGACCGCGGCCGACGGGACTGCCATCAGCCTCGCGCAGCCGCGAGCCGTGCGGTGACGTCATCCCAGCTGACCAGGTCCCACAAGCGGGACACGTAGTCGGGCCGGACGTTCTTGTACTGCAGGTAGTACGCGTGCTCCCAGGCGTCGAAGACGAGAACGGGCGTGGATCCGATGCCCACGTTGCCGTGGTGGTCGTAGACCTGCGTGACGACGAGCCGCTCGCCGAGGGGTTCCCAGGCGAGCACGCCCCAGCCCGACCCCTGCACGGACTGCGTGGCCGTCGTCAGCTGAGCCTTGAACGCGTCGAAGGTGCCGAAGTCGCGGTCGATGAGGTCAGCGAGATCCCCGGTCGGCTTGTCCCCACCGTCCGGGGACAGGTTGGTCCAGAAGATGGAGTGCAGGACGTGTCCGGACAGGTTGAAGGCCAAGGTCTTCTCCAGGCCGACCAGACCCCCCAGACTGCCCGCATCCCGTGCCTCGGCCAGCTGCTCGATCGTGTCGTTGGCGCCCTTGACGTAGGCGGCGTGATGCTTGTCGTGGTGCAGCTCCAAGATCTGACCGCTCATCGCGGGCTCGAGCGCACCGAAGTCGTACGGGAGGTCGGGCAGGGTATACATATGCACTCCATTCGCAATTGCAACTGATTTGCAATTACGGTAGCGCACATGTCACCACTGGCCCCTGCGTGGCTGTTCCTCAGCTACGCAGGTCGCGGCCTGCTCGACGTGGGTCCAGGGCGGTAGGTCCTACGCGACTTGGCCGGGGATGCGTCCGCGGCGTCGCCGCCGGTCGATACCGACAAGGCTGGACGGAACCTCTGGGCCGTCGGGGACTACGTGGTCCAGATGTCGTATTTCTCGCCCAGGCGGTCCATCGCGACGCTGTCGGCGAACTGTTCGGGTGCTAGCCCGGCAAGTGCCGAGAGGCAATGGTCGAACCCGCCCGGGCTGAACACGGTGAGCAACCGTGCGCCTTGGGCAGAGGCCACGCCGTGCCAGACACGCGGCGGGACGATCACGGTCGCCCCGGCCGTCGCGTCGACCTGCTCGTCGTCGTAGGTGAAGCTGACCGACCCGTCGAGGATGTAGAAGATCTCGACCATCGACCGGTGGTGGTGGCGCGCCAGCACGAACCCCGGCTTCAGCGTGTCCTCGACCAACGTGACTCGCCCGTCGGACGCCTCAAAGGGCGCCTTGACGAAGACGTGGTCCTGAGCCCAGTCGAAGTCGTCGCCGCCGCCGGCCGGAATCATGCGCTGCTTCACTATGGGCCTCCAGGGAGTCTGCCGGGGATGGATGTCGAGCGAGCTCCTCGGTGCCAACGTCGAGGAGCTCGCCGTCTACTCGGATACGACCGGGTGGAAGGACGCCGACATCGACGTCATGTCGATCTTGGACATGAACTCCAGCGCGACCGGGCTGGTGTCTCGCGCGGCGCCGCCCGCGGCGTGGTCCATGTCGGCGTAGCGCAGGACCAGCACCCACTCGCCGTCGGCGTCGCGAGTTGCTTCCCGCCGCTCCAGGCCAGGCAGGGTGGGCGCAACCTCACGCTGGAAGCGCTCGTTGACGGCGAGCATCTCCTCGTCAGTGACCTCGGGCTTGGCGCGGAATCGGACGATCTGCAGGACTGCCATGGCGGGTTCCCTTCGGGTCGGTGTTTCAGATTTGAAGGAAAGCGTGCCCGACTATTCTTCAGATTGCAAGGGGTTGCCCTAGGCTTGAGCCGTGACCGAGCAGGCGCCGTGGCTTGATGCGAAGGAGATGGCCGCGTGGGGCCCTCTCATCGTCTCCACGATGCACCTGCACGCCCAGCTCGAACGCGATCTCAAGCGCGCCTTCGACGTGACCTTGCTCGACCACGGCATCCTGCTCATGCTTCGCCACACTCCGGACGGCCTGACGATGGGTCATCTCGCCGGCCAGTTCGGAACCGAGGCGAGCGTCATCACGTACCGGATCAACAGGCTCGAGGAGCGGGGTCTGGCCAGGCGGGCTAGGCGCGAGACCGACCGCCGCGAGGTGCTCGCCCGCATAACCAAGGCAGGCGAACGTCTCTGCGACACGATGGGCCCGATCCACGCGGCCAGCGTCCGCCAGCACTTCCTCGACCACGTACCGCGACGCGACCTGCCCGCTCTCGCCGACGCCTTCGCCCACCTGTACGGCGCGCAGCGAGCTCACGACACCGACCGAGAGTAGGCACGCCATCGGGACCGGGCTGGGTTGAGGCGCTCCTAGGCGCGCTGGCCGGATCGCGACGAGATGACGACGAGCGTCGATTTGGCGCCGTGCCGTTCGTACAGCAGGTAGCGGCCGTACGTGACCGCCTGAGCGAAGGAGCGAACATGCGTCAGTACCTCATCTATTTCAACCAGCAGTGGGTAGGCGAGCACTCGGACGACTGGTTCCGCGAACGCGGACCGCTCGCCATGGCCGTCTTGGCCGAGATGAAGGCGGCGGGCGTCTACGTGTTCGGCGGTGGGCTGGAGGAGGAGATCGAGACGGCTTTCAGCGCCGACACCACCAGCGGCAGCCTCCTGATCACCGACGGGCCGTACATCGAGACCAAGGAGTTCCTCGGTGGGCTGACGATCATCGAGGTCGCGGACGACGACGCGGCCAAGGTCTGGGCCGGCAAGGTCGCGGAGGCCTGCGGGTGGCCACAGGAGGTACGCCGCTTCAAAGGCGGTCCCCAGCGCGGGTAGCGCGCATCCGACCCGAGCGTGTCGGGATCGGCTCACCCGCCGTGGTGCGTCGCGCGGTGGCTCGCGAGCACGTCGAGGCCGAAGTCCCTCTGGGGATCCCGCCACACCGAGTGCGCGTGGTTCCCGTCGCGCTGGGTGTTGTCCCACTCCGCCAGGAACCGCGGGCCTTGGAGCCGGTAGTAGTGCGGTTCGCCCGGGGCCATCGAGCCGGCCCACGCGAGGTGCACGGTGTCGACGTCCAACGCCGGGGCAACTGCCTCCCGGACGCGGCCCGTGTAGGTCCGGACCAGCGCGCTGAGCATCGCCCGCTGATCCTGGTCCAGAGCGCTCCCCGGGATGCCTTTCGGCGTGCTGGTGATCGCCAGACGGGAGTGGCCGGCGGGCGTGACACCTGCCCTTTCTTCTGCCGCGCGACTCACGGCGTCGACCCTCGCGGCCAGGTCCGGATCGGTGAAGCGGCCGCGCCAGACGAGGGGCAGGCTCAGCATCTCGTCGCCGTCCGCCAGGCGCGGGCGGTTCCCGCCGACGAGGTCCGACGGCGCCTGCTCGAGGAGGACTGCGTCGCGTCGCAGGCCAGGCGAGAGCGACCGGACCAGATCACGGGCCAGGTCCTCCACCGTGCCGAGCGGTCGCAGGGGGACATCGCCCAGGACCGACACGGCGGCCGGATCAAGACCGAGGAAGCACGGGGTGGACGCGACGACGAGTCCGTCGACGACCAGGAAGTTCAGCGAGACGTGATGGCCACCGAAGCGCCAGCCCCAGACCTGGTCCGTGGCCGGATCGCCGAACACCCGCAGGTAGTACATCCCCGGATCCCGCCCACGCTCGCGCCCCCACGAGACGCCAAAGCCCTCCACCTGATCCAGGATGTTCTCCCAGCCGAGGATCGCGCTCACCGTCATGTAGCCCGCGGTGGACAGCCCGCTGTCGAGCAGTCGCATCACGAGCTGGTGCTGGGCGGGCCGTTGGTCGGCCATGCGCAGCCCGCCGTGGTCGGTCGGCACGTAGAACCACATGACACGCTCGGCGTCTGCCTGCGCGTCCTGGCCCGGGGCCGGCCAGCACGCGACTGGGCGCTGCTCGGGCGCCAGGGATGCGATCCACTCGCTGGCGGCAGCCTGCATCCGCGCCGCAACAGCCCTGTTCGCAACGGGATCGCTCAGGTCGGCAGCGACGTCGGAGCTCATGCGCCCGCTCCCCTCGGCCGCCCGTTCCGTGGGAAGACCTGCGCGCAACTGTACGGGCGTACCCCGGACCTAGTGCTCGCGCGGCGCGCGGCCGTAGCGGCGTTTGAGCCGCTCGATCGGGTCCGCGGCACGTGACTGGGACCCCGCTCCCCACACGAACAGAACGGCGTACTGCGCCCAGAAGGCGATGGCATTCCACAGGCCGGCGATCCCGGTCCGCGGTGCCACAGGCACTGAGTCATCGGGGCCGTGCGTCGCGAGGATCTCCGGATGCGTGGCCGCCTGCTTGTCGAGCGCCTCGTGCTCGGGATACAACGCCGGCCGCGCCTCCCGCTCGGCCTCGGGCGTGCCGAGACCTTCGAGGCCCCCTGTGTCCTGCTCGTCGTGCTGCTGCGTCGACATCGTCGGCTCCGCTCCGTCGGTCCCCTGTCCCCGATGGAGTACCCGCCCGCGGGCGGTCGAACCCCCTCGCGCACCGGACCCGTCCAGGACCGAGATCCTCCGTCGCTTCAGGGGGCAACGCGACCGGTCGTCGGCGTACCGTCGAGACATGATCGCGTGGAGCGTCATCTGCGTGGCGGGCTCGTTCTTCCTGCTGTTGCTGAAGGCGGCTCAGGCCGCCGACCGCCGCGCCAGGTCGGACACCTGACAGCAGCGCCTCAGGCTCGGGCGGCAAAGGTCGTCCGCTGGGGCGGGCTGTGCCCGGACGGCGGTGCTGGCACACTGGCCGCATGGCGGAGAACGAGGACATCAAGGACCAGATGCGTCAGGCGCTCGAGGCGAAGAACCGCAAGGCGGCCGCGAGCACCCCGCACGGGTCGACCGCCCGTGAGGGAAGCGTCCACGAGCACTCCGAGCGCGAGGGCGGCAAGCGCGAGTTCCGGCGCAAGTCGGGGGGCTGAGCCCCGAGGGACCCGGCTGTCGGCGTGGCCCGGTGACGCTCCGCCCGACTAGGAGTCCAGGAGTCCGGCGGCCAGGGCCGTCGCGATCGACGGCGCGAGCGGGAGCCGAGGCAGCAGCGTCGCCTGCACCGCGTGGTACAGGTCGGCCTTGCCCGGCCACACCGTCGCGGACGGCTGGTTCGTCGGACTCAGCTCGTGCCGCCACGATCCCTGCTCGCGGTCCAGGACGTGGTCGGCCACGTAGTCCCACCACGCCCGGTAGGGCGCGTCGAGTCGGGCGTCACCGGTCGCCGCATGCAGCGCCGCTGCCGCGGCGATCGCCTCGGCCACGACCCAGTGCATCCGCTCCCGGACGACCGGCGTCCCGTCCCAGTCGACCGTGTAGACGAACCCTGGCGCGCCGTCGACAGACCAGCCATCGCGTACAGCAGCGTCGAACATCTGCGCCGCATCGGCGAGCATCCACCCGGCGGGTTTCCGCTTGCGCTTGGTCAGTGCCGCCCGCACGTCCAACGTCAGGCGTGCCCATTCGAAGCCGTGGCCGATCGTCGCGCCGTACGGCCGGAACGGGTCAGCGGGGTTCTCGCGGTTGTAGTCCGGCTGCGGCTTCCAGGCGTCGTCGTAGTGCTCGGGCAGCCGCCAGTCATGGGAGCGCGCCAACCCGTGCACGACACGCTCGGTGATCCGCAGCGCACAGTCGAGCCACACGTCGTCACCGGTCACGTCCGCGGCGGCGAGGTAGGCCTCCACCGTGTGCATGTTCGCGTTGACCCCGCGGTACGGGTCGAGCGTCGTGAACCCCCGGTCCCACTCATCAACGACCATGCCGACCGGGTCGTCCCAGAACCACCGCGTGCTCGTCGTGAGCGCCGCATCGAGGATCACGCCCGCACCCGGACGAGCGGCGGCAACACCGCTCGTCGCCGCCAGGATGACGAACGCGTGCGCGTACGCGGCCTTCGTAGCATCCCGAGGCGTGCCGTCACGATCGACCGCGGCGAACCAGCCGCCGGCGTCGGTGTCCAGGAACGTCGTGCGCAGCGCGGCCAGTCCGTGGTCGACGATGCGCGCGCAGCCGGGCCGGCCCAGAAGATGGCCGAGCGCGTAGACATGCGTCATCCGGCACGCGATCCACAGCTCGAGCGGCCCGTCCTGCGGGCGCCCGTCATCGTTCTGGCGGGCGAAACCGCCGGGGACGACCGACGCCTGACCGAACTCCAGCAGCCGGTCGGTCTCCGACTCCAGCCAACGCCGGTGCGCGGGGCTCGACAGCCACGACGGGGAGGCAGGTCCGCTCACGGTCGGCACCCTACGGCGACCCCACGGCGGCGTCACCCGGAGCGCCGACGATCGTCACGGTCCCGGCAGACCCGTCGACCGTCACGGTCGCGCCGTCCGGGATCCGCTGGGTCACTGCCTCGACGGCAGCGACGCACGGGATGCCGAGCTCGCGGCTGACGATCATCGCGTGACTATTGGGTGCGCCCACGCCGACGACGACCGCCGACGCGACGACGAACAGGGGCGTCCAGGACGGATCCGTCTGGGGCGCGACGAGGATCTCTCCGGGTTCGAAGCGATCGATGCGAGACGGATCGTCGATGATGCGCGCCCGCCCGGTGGCCGTCCCAGCCGACGCCGGGACCCCCGAGAGCACGTCGCCGACGACCGAGGCCTTCCACGTGCCCGAGGCCTTCCGCGGGAGCTGGTCCACCGGCGTCCTCGGTACGCGAGCATCGAGGAACAGCGGGACCTCCAGCTCGGCGTACCGATGGAAGCCCGCCTCGCGCTGGCGAATAGCCGGCATGACGACGGCCGGGTCCAGGGCGAGCGCGTCGAGCTCGACGTCGAGCGCCATGAAGACCTGGCCCGGGTGCGTCATGTGCCCGGCCGCCACGAGGCGGCGCCCCAGCTCGACCAGCGCGACTCGCGCCTCGTTGATGACCTTGATGCAGTTGCTCTTGCCGAGCTCCCGCCAGCCGGCGAACCTCCGCGCCGACGCGAGACCCATCTGCAGCGTGGCCAGGGCCGTCTCGTCACCCGCGAGGCGGTCGACCACCGTGGCCAGAGCAAGCTCCGCGGCCGCCTTCGCCTGCTCGCGGCGGTGGTCGGGTGACTGGTCGTCGTCGACCTGTCGCAGGCGATCCACCAGCGCGAGGGGGAGCTCGGGCCGCGTCTCCCACGAGTCAGCGCCCACGTCCCACTCCGACGGTCCCCGGTAGCCGTAGGTGCGCAGGAAGGCAAGGAACTGCTGATGGAAGTCGGGGGCGATCTCCGCGAGGCGATCCGCGAGCCCCACCACACCGTCGTCGAACGCGGCCGCGAGTCGTGCATCGGATCGCACCGCGCGGGAGAGGTCCCACAGGGCGTAGGACGGCTCGGCGGACACGACGTCGCCGGCCGGGCCGACGAGGTCGATCGGCGAGATGCCGAGGTCCGCGGGGAGGACCGAGGCCATCGTCGCGGGGCCGACCGCCGCCTGCGCGCCGGCCACGACCTCACCACGCCACGTCATCCGCTCGTAGGGCATAAGACTGCGGGCGTACGTGACGAGTGCGGTGCTCGACAGCTCCGCGAGCGCTGGCCGTTGCTGGCGCAGCCCATCTGCCAGCCGCGTGTCCTCGTCGAGCTCAGGGAACGTCGTCGTGGTGAGCGTCCACATCGTGCGCTGGGCCAGCCGCTCGCGGATGGTGGGGTCGTCGTCGTCCGGGTGCGGATCGTGGGGCGGCGCGTCCGGGTGGTTGCCGAAGAACGCGGCGTCGACGACCTCCCAGCCGAGGCCCGACCGGATTCCGCTCAGCCGCGCCGTCGTGACGTTCACGTACATGTGGCCGTAGCGGAACGCCGCGGCAGGCCAGGCCGACCCTCCGGCCATCGCCTCCTCCGTGGAGATGGCTCCCATCTCGGCGTAGCCGAACGTGAAGCCGGGCAGGACCTGCGGGGTCCATACGAGGTCGGCGCCGAGGGGCGTGACCGGGTCGGGGAGCACGTCGTTCGCGTTGAAGCGCGTGTAGATCGGGAACCTCGTGCTGAGCTCCGTGTCGACGCACCAGTCGTCGGAGACCTTTCCTTCGAGAGCACCGTCCTGCTGCATGTCGGTCACGTCGTCTCCTTCTGTTCCTTCTGTTGCTTCCGTTGGTGTGAGAACGGGGACAAGCACGCCACCGCCAGGTCCGCGACATCCGAGGGGTCGACCTCTCGCCCGGAGTGCCGCAGCTGCAGCGCCCCGTAGACAAGACCGGAGACGGCACCGACGGCCAGCTCGGGGTCGATGGGCCGCAGCTCTCCGGACGCGACGCCCTCCCGGACCAACCGGGCGACCGACTGCCGCCAGCGCGCGACCTGGCGGGCGACGCGGGGGAAGTCGCGGGATGCGGCCGGAGACGGACCGGCCACGAACCACAGGTCGTAGGGACCGCTCGTGAGCCGGCCCACATGCTGGGTGACGAGCAGCCGCAGGCGCTCCGTCGGTGACCCGTCCGTCCGTGCCGCGGCCGTCGCGTACGCCGCGGACTCGTCGATGACGTACGTGAGGAGAGCCTCGACGATCGCCGCGAGGTTCTCGAAGTGGTAGTAGATCGCCGGTGTCCGTACGCCGACGAGGCGCGCGATGTCGGTCATGCGCGTCCCTGCAACGCCCTTCTCGGAGAACAGGTGCGCGGCCTGGCGCAGGATCTCCTCGCGGGTCTCCAACGTGCTCGCCGTGGCGGTGACACGTGGCCGCCCCCGCCGCGGGGAGCCTGACGCGGCTGACTCCGTCATGGGCGCTCCGGCGGGCAGCACGGGAGCCCGAGTAGCTCGGACAGCTCGCTGATGCGATGGTCGGGGGCCGGCGCGTCCGGCAGTCCGCGGCTGAGCGGGGCGGGGCCTTCGTCGTCGCCGATGAGCACCGTGACCATGCCGGCGGCGTGCGCCCCGGCGATGTCGTGCTGCGGCGAGTCACCCACGAACACCGCGTCCCGCGCCGGGACCCCCGCCTTCTGCAGGGCAAGGCTGAAGATCCCGGGATCCGGCTTGCACGACCACGCCTCCTCCGAGCTCGTGCAGTCGTCGAGCAGGGCGTCGATCCCGCTCGCGCCGAGGACCGCAGACAGGTAGTCGTCGTCAGCGTTCGACACGACCGCGCAGTACACGCCGCGAGCGCGAAGCTCGGCGAGGGTCGCGTACGCGTCGGGGCGGAGAACGAGGGAGTCGACGATCGCCTCCCGCTGCTCGTCGTCGAAAGCGGATAGGACGGACGGGTCCGGCTCGACGCCGAGACGGCGGGCAGCGACCACGACGCGGTCCCGGAACAGGTCGCGGTGCGCGAACGCCGGCAGTGCGCTGTAGCGGATCTCGACCTCCTCCCGCGCTGCCGCCCAGGCATCGAGGACGTCGTGGTCGGCCGACGACATCCCCATGCGCGAGAAGGCATCGCGCACGGGCTGGCGCATGCGGTCGCGGTCCCGGTAGTCGAACAGCGTGCCGCCCATGTCGAACAAGAAGGCCGATGCGGGCATGTCGTTCTCCGTATCCGTTGACCGCCGAGCCCACATTTTATACATTTCTGTAAATAATCCGCTGAAGAACGCCGAAGGAGTGCCGTGGATCGCTGGACCTGCCGCATCGACGAGGTCGGGATCGGCGATCTCGCCCGCGTCGGAGGCAAGGGGGCGAGCCTCGGCGAGCTCCGGGCGGCGGGAGCGCCTGTGCCCCGAGCGTTCTGCGTGACGACCGACGCGTACCGGCACGTTGTCGAGGAAGGCCGGCTCGCCGACGCCGTGGCGCAGCTCCTCGCCGCCATCGACTTCGACGACCCGTCGAGCATCGACGCGCAGGCCCAGCAGGTCCGCGACCTGTTCGGCCAGGAGGCGGTGCCCGTGGGCATCCGCACCGCGATCGAAACCGCATATGCCGAGCTCGCCGGCGCCGACGGCGACCTGTCCGTGTCCGTGCGGTCCTCAGCGACGGCCGAGGACCTCCCGGGCACGTCCTTCGCCGGACAGCAGGACACCTACCTGCACATCCGCGGAGCGGCGGCCGTCGTCGATGCCGTCCAGCGCTGCTGGGCCTCGCTGTGGACCGCTCGCGCGATCGCGTACCGGCATGCGCAGGGGTTCGACCGCGAGGAGGTCCTGCTCGCCGTCGTCGTGCAGGAGATGTTCGCGTCCCAGGTCTCCGGCGTGCTGTTCACCGCGAACCCCATCACCTCGAACCCGTTCGAGCTCGTCGTCAACGCCAGCTGGGGCCTGGGCGAGGCCGTTGTCTCCGGCCACGTGAACCCCGACCAGCTGACGGTGTCGTCATCACTGGAGGTCACGGCGCGACACATCGCCGACAAGGAGGTCATGACGGTGCCCGACCCGTCCGGCCACGGTGTCGCGACGGTCGCCGTTCCGGCGGACCTCGTAGGTCAGCAGGCGCTGCCGGACGAGGCGGCCGTCGAGCTGTGCCGGATCGGCCAGGCGATCGAGCAGCACTACGGGTTCCCGCAGGACGTCGAATGGGGCTGGGCCGACGGCCGCTTCGCGATCCTCCAGTCGCGCGAGATCACCGGCGCCGACCTCGACTTCGGCCACGAGCTCGAGACCTGGAAGTCACCGGCCGCCCTCGCCGACATGTACGACGAGCGCTGGGTGTGGTCGCGCGCATACTCCGACGAGGTCCAGACCGGGCCGTCGACGCCCTCGTTCTACACGTACCTCCAGCGCGGCATGACGGTCATCAAGGTCCGGGCGATGGAGCTCGCGGGGGCTGAGGAGGTCCTGGGCTATCCGGCTGAGCGTCTCGCCGACATCCCGTACTTCCGCTGGTACGGCGCGCGGGCGTACTACAACCTCGCGTTCGAGCGCGAACGCATCCGGCGCTTCATCCCGCCCTTCGCTCGCGACGAGGCCGCGCTCTGGCCCTTCCCTGCCGGGGACCGCGAGGAGATCCGGTCGATGCCCTTCGACTGGCAGGAGTTCACGACGCTGCTGTGGCGCCTGCACACGGAGAACTACGACGTCTCGCTCATGGGCACGACCGCCGTCGTATACGAGAACCTCGAGCGCTGGACCGACGAGGAGGAGACGTTCTGGCAGGGGTTCGACCTGGCGTCGGCGTCGGTCGACGAGATCTTCGCCGCCCAGACGGCGTCGCGGGCAGGCTCGCGTTTCGGGGACAACGTCGCGCTGCCGTTCACGATCTACCTGTTCATGCTCCCCCAGGCGCTCTCGTACCTGTGCGCGCAGTGGCTCGGCGATGACGGCACGCTCTACGGGCGGCTGGTCACCGGCATCGCGACCAAGACGAGCGAGGAGAACCAGGAGCTCTGGGAGCTGTCGCGGCTGCTGCGTGCGAATCCTGACCTGCTCGCCCTGGCCGTCGAGTCGGACGACGAGGACGTCCTCGACGCTCTGCGCCGCCTGCCGGACACGGATCCGCTCCGCGCCCGGTTCGAGGACTTCCTGGACGCGCACGGCCACCGTGGCGGCGCCGAACGCGACGCCGTGCACCTGCGATGGCGCGACCGGCCGTCGCTGGTACTTCGGGCGCTGCGCCCCATGCTCACGCTTGACGACGAGTCGTCTCCCGCGCGGCACGAGGCGGAGACGATCGCCGCGATGACCCGCGCCCGGGAGGAGGCCCGCGCGCGTCTGCAGGCGCAGCCGCTGGGATCGATGCAGGCGCCGTTCTTCGACTGGCTGGTCGACCTCGTCCGCGACTACACGTACTACCGGGACTTCGAGCGCTTCTACAACGACCGGACGATGTCACGCTCGCGAGCGCTGTACGACGCGATCGGCAGCCGCTTCGTGCGGTCAGGACTGCTCACCGATGCCGAGGACGTGTTCTTCCTAGGGCGCCAGGAGATGTCGGCTGCCGACAACGGGGAGCTGACCGCGCGGCAGGTCGCGATCCGCGTGCGCAGCAGGCGGGCGGTCCATGCGCGGTATGCCCATCGAGAGCCGCCGAAGTACATCCGCGGCTGGCAGTTCTTCGACGACGACAGCCTTGAGGAGGGCGGTCTGCAGGGGATCGGCGCGAGTGGCGGAGTCGTGACGGGCCGGGCACGCGTGTGCCGCGAGCTGTCGGAGATCGCGTCCGTGCGGGCCGGTGACATCCTCGTCACCGTCGCGACCGATCCGGGCTGGACGACGGTGTTCCCGCTCCTGGGCGGCGTGGTCGTCGAGACCGGCGGCGTCGTCGCGCACGCGGTGATGATCTCCCGCGAGTACGGTCTGCCGTGCGTGTCGAACCTGTCCGGCGCGTGTGCCCGGATCCCGGATGGAGCACTCGTGACGATCGACGGCCGCACTGGTCGCGTCGTCGTGCACGACGACGCCGACGGCCCAGGCGAGACGACGACCACGGTCCGCACACAGGAGTTCGACGTCGCGGCCGACGTTGTCTGGCGTCTGCTGGCGGATCTCGGCGCCATCGCGGACTGGTGGCCTGGCGGGTTCGCCGAGGTCAACGTCCGCGACGCCTCGGCCGGCCGCATGACCCGGACGCTGACACGACACGGGGGCTCGGTCGTCGTCGAGACGATCCACGAGGTGGACGAGGACGGCCGGATGCTGCTGCTCTCGGTCGACTCCGGGATGCCGGCGTCCGTGCCTGACTACACCTGCCGCTACACCGTTGTCGCGGACGGTCCGGTGCGCTGCCGGCTCGAATGGCAGCCGGCGGCAACGCTCGGGCCCGACGGCGCCGAGGCCTTCGAGGCCGTGGTCGCGGGCGGCTGGGCCAAGGTGTCCGTTGGCCTTCTCCAGGCCGTAGCGCCTCACTGACGCCACCTTCGCGAACGGGGACTTGTCGGGGGGTTGCAGCGCCGAAACTGCCCGACAACTCACCGCTCGCGGCGCGGGGTCAGGGAGCTGTGAGCCAGCGCAGGTGCTCGACGTCGCCGAGGAGCTCCAGCCGCCGCCAGAGCACGCTGCCGGGCACGGCCTGGCTCGGGTGGCAGGCGACGGCCTCGCTCTGCCGCTCACGCGTGACCGCGATCGTGAGGTCGATCTGCGTCGACGGCCGGCCGGCGAACGGAGCCCCTGACTCGGCGCGCAGCGCCTGTGCGACCGTCTCGGGCAGCGTCCACGCGAGCACGTCGAGCCCGGCCGGCGCGGCGACGGTGACGGCTGCGGCGGTCGCACGCCGGTGATCGGGATGCGACGTGACGCCGTTGGAGTCGAAAACGAGCAGGCCGTCGGGGCCGGAGACCGCGACCGCCTCGGCGACGTCCGACTCGAGCACTCCCGCCGGCACGGCGTCGAGGCCGCCGTCCGGGTGGGCGAGAAGCGTGACGCGGCGGATGCCGAGCACGTCAGCGGCTGCGCGCAGCTCGGCCGCGCGCACGGCGGCCAGGTCGTCGAGGTCGTCGCCCAGGGTCGAGGCCTCGCCGTGGGTCAGGCAGAGCACGTCGACCTGGGCTCCCCCAGCCACGAAGGCATCAATGACGGCGCCCAGGCCGAACGACTCGTCGTCGGGGTGGGCGACGACAACGAGGACCGTGCCCCAGCCGGGCAGCCGACCAGACGCCTCCGTCATGCCATGTCCCTCCCGCGTCATACCCCCTGGGGTATGATCGCCGCGTCCGACACCCGACGCAACCGAGAGCAGGTCCTCATGTGCAGCCCGGTCCTGTGCAGCTCGTGCCACAAGGTGACGTGGACCGGCTGCGGCCTGCACATCGAAGAGGCCCTCGAAGGCGTGCCGCAGGAGCAGCGCTGCACATGCCGCTGACGCGCCGACCGGCCCTCAGCCTCTGAGCCTCGACCCTTCCTCGACCAGCCGCCGGCACAACGCGGGAACATCGGCGACGTCCCCGCAGAACATCGCCGGCTTGAAGCACACCGTCGTGAACCCACGGTCGACCTGTGCCGGCAGGTCGCGCAGCGCGACATCGAGGTCGGCGACGTCATCGGGGCCATGGAACGTCCCCCGAATCCCGCCGACGAGCTCGAGCTCGCTCAGGTCCCGCCCGGCCGCCCGCATGCCGTCGGCGAGCCGCGCGAGGTCGTCATCCGTCAACGGCCCGAACGGGTTCAGCCCCGATCCGTAGCGCACGATCCGACGGACTAGCGCCGGATGCATGCCGGACCCGCCGAACCACAGCGGCGGACCTGACGGACGCCACGCTCCGGGCTCAAGCCACACGTCGTCGAAGGCGAAGCGCGGCCCGTCGTGCCGGAACGGGTACGGGCCCCACGACTTCGCCAGCACCTCCAGCTGCTCGTCGAGGATCGACCCGCGCTCGGCGAACGGGATGCCGAGCGCCTCGTACTCGTCGGCGTGCCAGCTCACCGTCGGCAGCACGACGAGTCGACCTCGCGACAGCAGGTCCAAGGTGCCCAGCTCCTTCGCCAGGAGCAGCGGATGCCGAAGCGGGGCGATGATCGCGCCGGACACGACCCGCAACGTCGACGTCGCCTGCGCGATCGCCGACATCAGGACGATGCTGCTCGGCCACGGCGTCGCCGGATCCTGGTTGCCCGGCGCCGCGTAGTCGCGCAGGTTCCCCATCACCCCGTTCGCCCCGGCAGACGGCCCGAGCAGCACGTGGTCGCTGACCATGACCCCGTCGATCCCGTTGGCCTCGGCCGTGATCGCGAGGTCCACGAGGGCGCCGATGTCGCGGGCGTCGACGATCGCATCGTTCTCCGTCAGCACCATCAGCCAGCGCACGCCTGGTCGTCTCTCGGGCACGGGTCGCTCCTCGGGCACGTGCCCTCCTCGTCGGTCCTGGTTCGAGCCCATCCTTGCGCCTCGCCGCACCTGCCACCGGGACGTCCGGTGCAGCCCGCTCGGTGCCATCGGTGAGGATGGGGCCATGTCCTCCACTCCTGTCCTCGCCAGCGGCACGTTCACCCTCGCGGCCGGCGGCCCCGACCCCCTGACCGTCCGACGCCTGGGCTTCGGCGCCATGCGGATCACCGGAAGCGGCATCTGGGGCGACCCGCGCGACCGCGACGAGGCGAAGGCCGTGCTTCGCCGGTCCGTCGAGCTCGGGGTCGACTTCATCGACACCGCCGACTCGTACGGTCCGTACATCAGCGAGGACCTCATCCGCGAGGCGCTGCACCCCTACGACGGCATCGTCATCGCGACCAAGGGGGGCCTCACGCGCCAGGGGCCGGACCAGTGGGAGCCCGTCGGCCGGGCGCACTACCTGCGGCAGTGCGTCCACATGTCGCTGCGCCGGCTCGGCGTCGAGCGGATCGACCTGTGGCAGCTGCACCGCATCGACCCGCGCACGCCGCGCGAGGAGCAGTTCGGTGTCATCGCCGACATGCAGCGTGAGGGCCTCATCCGGCACGTGGGCCTGTCGGAGGTGAGCGTCGCCGATGTCGAGCAGGCGCAGTCCTTCTTCGACGTCGTCAGCGTCCAGAACCTCTACAACGTCGGTGACCGCGCGAGCGAGGCGCTCCTCGTGCACGCGACCGCCCACGACATCGGGTTCATCCCGTGGTTCCCGCTCGGCAACCGCGCCCTGCTCGGGCCGGACTCGCCGCTGTCCGGCATCGCGGCCCGCGTCGGCGCCGCTCCGGGGCAGGTCGCGCTCGCGTGGCTGCTGGGCCACTCCCCCGTGATGCTGCCGATCCCGGGAACCGGCTCGCTCGACCACCTCGCGGAGAACTGCGCCGCCGCGGAGGTCACGCTCGACGACGCGACGATGGCCGAGCTCGACGGCCTCGCCGGCTGAGGCCGTCTGCATGTCGTCGCCCGCGCTCGGCGACCCGGAGGCCTTGTTCGCGCTGGAACGCGTAGCTGACGAGCGCTTCTCGGGCTGGTGTTCGGCCGGCCGCGGGCACCAGATCTACGGCGGGCATCTCGTCGCCCAGTGCATCCGTGCGGCCGCCGACACCGTCGAGGCGACGGATACGCCGTACGCAGCCCACACGTCGTTCCTCGGGCCTGGCGACATCCGGGAACCGGTCGTCTACGCGACGCGGGTCCTGAAGGCGGGGCGTGCCTTCACCGTGATCGACGTGACGGCGACGCAGGGGGACCGGACCATCGCGGCCGCCACCGTCTCCTGGCACGCGCCGGAGAGCAGCGGCACGCATCAGATGTCCGCGCCCGATGTGCCGGCGGCCGAGGACTGCCCGGCGTTGGACCTCGGCCTGATCGGCGGGCCGTCGCTGACCTACGCGCCGGTCGAGGCCCGGCTCGCCGGCCGGAGCCCACGGATCGACGACGGGTCCGCTCCGTGGCTTCGCCAGTGGCGGCGCTGGAGCCACGCCCTGCCCGACGACCCGCTCGCGCACGCGTGCGCCATCGCCTGGATGAGCGACTTGTCGATGACGCGGACCGGCGCCCTCCCCGACCGTGACGCCGGCCGCCCTGTGATGCACGCGTCGCTCGACCACACGCTGCGGTTCCACGCCGCAGCGCGCGCAGACACGTGGCTGCTGTCCGACGAGACGAGCCCCGTCCGTGCTGCCGGCCGGGCCCTGGTCCGCGGGCTCGTCTTCGACGAGCAGCGCCGGCTGGTCGCCTCGACCGACCAGGAGTGCCTCATGCGCACTCCGGCCTGACCCACCGACCGTCCCTAGACTCCCGGCGTGACGCGCACCCCGATCACCGTCGAGACCCGTGAGCTCCCGCGTCGCCGGGTCGTGCGGAGGATGCCGAGCGTCGCCGGGCTGATCGGCGGTGCGGTCGGGTACGCCGGCGCCCTCACGCCGTCGCTGCTTCCGCACACGCTGCTGTTCCTGATCGTCCTCACGACGCTCGGCACCCTGAGCGGCTACGCGATCGGCGCGACGGTCGGCTGGGCACTACGCCTCGTCCCGTCGATCGGCGCGCTGCGCTGGCCCGGCTGGCTCGTCGCGGTCGTGCTCGCCGTCGTCTGGGTGCCCGCCCTCGCCTTCACCCCCGTCGCCGTCGCGTGGCAGGGCGAGCAGCAGAGCGCCCTCGCCATGCCCGCGCCGCTGCCGTCCACCGTGACGGTCATCGTGCTGACCGCGATCTGGTGCACGGTGCTCCTGCTACTCGGCCGGTGCCTGCGACTGGGCTCGAACTCGCTGGCCGCCCTCATCGGCCGTATCCCGCCGATCGCGCGGTGGCTCGGTGGCCGCACCAGCCTGCGCGGCCCCGTCGGCGTGCTGCGTTTCGGCGTCGCCGTCGTCCTCGTCGTCGCGGCGTTCGGCCTCGCGCAGCTCGGCCTGTCGCGCCTGATCGCCTCGTACGACACGGTCAACGCCGACGTGAGCGGCCAGAGCGCGACCGATCTGGGCGTGAACAGCGGGAGTTCCGGCAGCCTGGCCCCCTGGGACACGCTGGGCCGCCAGGGCCGGGCGTACGTCGCGAACACGATGACCGCGGACGCGATCACCGCGATCACGGACCGGCCGGCCCAGCGCCCGGTGCGGGTCTACGTCGGGATGCAGCAGGCCGACACTCCGGACGCCCGCACCGACCTCGCCATCCGAGAGCTCGACCGGGTCGGCGCGTGGGACCGCAAGTACCTCGTCGTCTTCGGCGTCACCGGGACCGGCTGGGTCGACCCGAATGCCATCAACGCGCTGGAGACCGTCACCGACGGCGACGTGACGACCGTCGCCGTGCAGTACTCCGCCGTGCCGAGCTGGATCGGCTTCGTCATCGACCCGCAGACGGCGATCGACCAGAACAACAGCACGACCGACGGCGTCCTCGCCGCGTGGCGCGCGAAGCCGGCGGACCAGCGGCCCGAGCTCATCCTCTTCGGCCAGTCCCTCGGGGCGATGGGCACGCAGGCGGCGTGGGGGCCGACCGCGACGCCGGCCGACGTGACCGACGACTTCCCGCACGTCGTGTGGGTCGGGCCGCCCGCGTCGTCGATGCTCTGGTCGACGTGGCAGGCGGACCGCACGGGTGGGCCGGCGTGGCAGCCGATCATCGGCGACGGGGAGATCACACGCGTGCTCGTCAGCGCGACGGACCCGGCCGGGCTGTCGACGAAGTCCCCACCGACGATCGTGTTCGTCGCGCATGCGAACGACCCGGTCGTGTACTGGAGCCCGAGCCTGTTGCTCTCGCACCCGGACTGGCTCGATGAGCCGCTCGGCCCCGGCGTGATGCCGCAGATGCGGTGGATCCCGGTGATCACGTTCCTGCAGGTCGGCATGGACCTCATCAGCGGCGGCGAGCCGCCGGAGGTGGGCCACAACTACAGCGCCAACATGGCCGGCGCGATCGCGCTCGCGGTCGACCCGTCAGGCTGGACGCCGGCGAAGACGCGGGCGCTGGAGAAGGCCCTGCCCGACCTTCTCTACCCGACCGGCTGACGCGCTCTCAGGTCCGGCGCACGGCGGCGAGGGCGCACGACGCGACCGCCATGGCGAGCATCGCCACCGTCATCTCCAGCGACGGCGTGAACGACAGGGCGGCGAGCGTCGCGGCGAGGATGCCGGCGAAGCCCATCTGCATCGTGCCCAGGAGAGCCGACGCGGAGCCGGCGTTGCGGGCGAACGGCTCCATCGTCTCGGCCGTCGCGTTCGGCAGGGTGCCGCCGAGGCAGAACATGACCACTCCGACGGCCGTCAGCGGCGCCCAGGCCGGCGCGTCGACGAGGAACAGGACCAGCAGGACCACCAGGGCCGGCACCTCGACCAGGAGGTAGGCGCGGACGAGGACGCGCGACGGATGTCGGCGAAGCAGGACGATGTTGGTGCGCAGCCCGGCGATGAAGCCCGCCGCGAGCAGGCCGAACACGAGCGCGAACGTGCTCGGGGCGATGCCGTAGCCCTCCATGAACACGACCGACGACGAGCTGATGTAGGCCATGAGCGTGCCGGCAGCGAGCGCCACGACGGCAGCCGGCGCGAGGAACCGACGCTGGCGCAGGAGCGCGCCGTAGCCGCGCGCAGCGTCGCGGACGCCATGGGCGAGCCGACGGTCGGCGCCGTGCGTCTCGGGCAGGAAGAACGTCGCGACCAGGCAGGCCGCCCCGAACGCCGCGATGACCACGAACATTGCCCGCCAGCCCGCCACGCGCATGATGCCCGCGCCGAGGGAGGGCGCGACGAGCGGTGCGAGCATCGCGACACTGGTGATCACCGAGAACGACCGCGCGAGCGCCGGGCCCGCGAAGCAGTCGCGAACGATCGCCCGGGCGATCACCATGCCGGCGCAGCCCCCGAGGCCCTGCAGCAGCCGCATCCCGGTGAGCATCGCCAGGGAGGGCGCGAGGGCGCACAGCACGGAGGCGACGACATACAAGGCGAGCCCGGCCACGAGCGGCGGCTTGCGACCGAACCGGTCCGACAGCGGCCCGTAGACGAGCTGGCCGAGGCCGAGGCCGATGAGGCACGCGGAGAACGTCACCTGGACGTCGGCCGGTGAGACGTCGAGCGAGGACGCGATCGACGGGAAGGCCGGCAGATACAGGTCCAGCGACATCGGCCCGAATGCCGACAGGGCCGCGAGAGTGATCAGCAGCGACCCGCGCAGGCGGTATGCGTCCGGCGCGGGTGCGCCTACGCCGGGTCCGCGTTCGACGCCCGCGCCCGGTGCGCCGGCCGGAGGGCGCGCGATGTCCTCCCCGGCGCTCATGCCCGGCATCCTTCCGTGCCGGTGCCGGCCCCCCGACGCTGGCACTCGGTGCCCCTTGTGTGCCAGCCACGTCGACAGTCATCCTTCGCCGATCGAGCGACCCAGCACGTCGACGATCCGGAGGTGACCGCATGTCCGAGGTCCACGTCTCCCCGTTCCTACGCTCCGACTACTCCCTCGCCGGCTTCGTGATCGGCGGGCGGTGGCCGGCGTCTACCCGTGAGTGGTCGCAGTTCCTGGCCCTCGCCGTCCGGCTCGCTGCGCATCCGGGCTGCGTCCCGCGGACCTCGGTGTTCCGCACCGTCGACGACCTGCCGGATGACCCGCCGCCCATGACGGTCGGGCTCGTGACGTGCGCCGGGCCGGTGATCGGCGACGACGCCCCGGCCCCGGGCGCACTTGCCGCGCCGCAGCCTGCTGCCCTCATCGTGCTGCACCCGCCGGAGGAGACGAACCCGTCGACCCCGGACGCGACCGGCGTCGCCTCGGGCGCGCTGCTCCTGCCGGGGCTGCCGCATCTGGGCCTGGAGCACCGGGCGACCTGGGTCGAGGCGGAGGCGGACGGCACGGTGACGCGACTGGTCAGCCGGGTCGGATTCGACCCGTCGGAGGACCCGGACATGGCCGTCCTCGCGACGCTGGCGACCCTCGCCGCCTAACCGCCGACGCGCCTGGCGTGGTCGGAATTCGGCCCGATCTGCCCGTTTTAGCGACCATTCAAGGCGCCTCGGCGGTGGTTGGGTAGGGCCATGACGAGTCCGCCAGCGCCTGCGTCGCCGTCGCTGTCTGCGTTGCCGTCGCGACCGGGCCGACCGCGGCGGGTCCTCGTCGCACCGGACGCGTTCAAGGGGACGCTGACCGCGCGGGACGCCGCCGACGCGATCGCCGCCGGCGTACGGGCGGCGCTGCCGGCCGCCGACATCGACGTCGTCCCCTTGGCGGACGGCGGGGACGGGACCCTCGCGGCGCTCGCGGCGGCCGGGTTCCGGTCACAGCCCGTCCTGACGCGCGGACCGCTCGGCGAGACGGTCACCGCCGCCTTCGCGACCAGGAACGGCACGAGCGTCGTCGAGCTCGCATCGTCGTGCGGCATCGCCCTGCTGCCTCCCGGTCAGCTCGCGCCGATGACGAGCACGACCCTCGGGCTCGGCGACGCGGTCGCCGCTGCCCTGGACGACGACCCCGACGAGCTTGTGATCTGCCTCGGCGGGAGCGCCTCGACCGACGGCGGCACGGGGCTGCTGGTCGCCCTCGGCGCACGGCTGGCCGACGCCGACGGCACCGACGTCCCGCCCGGCGGCGAGCAGCTCGCCCGGATCGCCCGCGTCGACCTGTCCGGCCTCGACGACCGGCTGAGGGCCACCCGCGTCGTCGTGGCGTCGGACGTCCGCAGCCCGCTGCTCGGTCCCGACGGGGCGGCGGCAGCGTTCGGCCCGCAGAAGGGGGCGTCCGCCGACCAGGTCGCCGAGCTGGAGCGCGGCCTGGCCACCTGGGCGACAGTCCTGGCCGAGGCGTCCGGCACCGATGCCGCCACCCAGCCCGGAGCCGGGGCCGCGGGCGGCGCAGGGCTGGCAGTTCTCGCGGCGCTCGACGCGCAGTCGGTGTCGGGAGCGGCGTTCGTGCATGACGTGCTCGGGCTGGCGGAGCGCATCGCTGCGGCCGATCTCGTCATCACCGGCGAGGGCCGGCTGGACCGCACCAGCCTGCTGGGCAAGGGGATCGGCGAGGTGGCCCGGATCGCGGCCGCCGCCGGTGTGGACGTCCTCGCGGTCTGCGGCCAGGTCGCGCTGAGCGACGACGACGCGGCTGCCGCCGGTATCACTGACACGGTCGACCTCGTGGCCTATACCGGCGATGCGGCTCGTCTCGAACCGGCGAGCAGCCTGACCGCCGCCATCCGCGCCGCTCTCGGTTGAGTGGCGGGTTCCTGGGCGATGCGAGCCGCAGGCGAGCGGCCCAGGAACCGCCACTCAACGATAGTTCGACGGAGGAGACACCGAGCCCGACACCGACGCCGAGCCGGCTAGCGCTGCAGCGCCTGGGCCCGCAGGTCGAGCTTGCTCAGCATCGGACGCACGATCGAGTCCGGCAGCCCCTCCTCGTCACGCAGGCGGATGAGCTCCTCCTGCTCCGCGCGCACCATGGCCCTGGCGACCGCGATGCCCTGCGTCACCTGCAGCTGCTCGGTCTGCGTCGACTCTGACGGCGCCTCGTCCCGGCGGATCCGGCGCTCGGCATCGGCCTGGACCCGCTCGACGATGCCGGTCGCGAGCGGCTCCCCGGCCTCGATGGCCTCGGTCTCGATGGCCGCGAGCCGGTCGAGCGCGGCGCGCGCGAGCTGGGCATCGAGCCGCCGCAGCAGGTCGGTGTCGTCGTCTGGGCGCAGCCCCACCCAGCGCGCGACGGGCGCCAGGGTCAACGACAGCAGGAGCGTGATGACGATGACGCAGAACGTCGTCGCGAGGATCTCGTCGCGGTAGGGCACCGCCTCCCCGGTCGTCGCGAAGGCGATCGGGATCGAGAACGCGGCGAGCCCCGACACCGGGCCGCGCGCGCCCGCCCACGCGAGCACGACCCCGCCGCGGACGAGCCCCGCGCGCTGAACCCCGTTGACCTCACGGCGCCAGCCGATCATCGCGAAGACGAAGAGCGCGCGGGTCACGACAAGAGTGAGGACGACGGCCGGCACGAGGATGAGGACGGCATGCGTCTCGGACGTGTCCAGCCGGCGAAGGACCTCGGGGAACTCCAGTCCGACGAAGAAGAACGCGATCGCCTGGAGGATGAACGTGACCTGGCGCCAGACGGTGCCGCTCTGCAGCCGTCCGCTGTGCCCGGGGTCGGCGTTCTGCGAGTGGGCGATGACCAGCGCCGCCACGACGAGCGCGAGGATGCCCGACCCATCAAGGCGCTCGGCGATGGCGTACAGCAGGAACGGGGCGATGAGCGATAGGGCGTTCGCCGCAACGAGGTCTGAGCTGCGGCGCAGGATCTGCGCGAGCAGCCAGCCGCCGCCCGCGCCGACGGCGACCCCCACCGTGACGGCGACGACGAAGATCCCCGAGACCTCCAGCACGGTGACCGAGCCGGCGGCCGCCGCGGCCAGGGCGACCGTCAGCGCGGTCAGGCCGGTGCCGTCGTTGACCAGGCTCTCGCCCTCGAGGATGGAGACGAGCCGGCGCGGCAGGCCGGCTCGGCGTGCGACGGCGCTCACGGCGACGGCGTCCGTCGGCGCGAGCACGGCGCCGAGCGCGCACGCCAGCGCGATCGGCAGCGCCGTGAGCGCCGCGGCGACCGCTCCGACGGCGAAGGTCGTAGCGACGACGAGACCGACGGCGAGCGCGAGGACGGGCTTTCGCACCTTGCTCAGGTCGATGATGGACGATCCGAGCGCCTCGCCGAACACCAGCGGCGCGAGGATGATGACGAGCACGAGCTCGGGGTCGGGTGGGGCGTCCGGGCCGAACGGGAGCCAGTCGACGAAGGCCCCGATGGCGATGAGTGGGAGGGCGATCCCCCACCCGCGGCTGCGCACGATCATGGCGGCCGCGACGGCGATCGTCGCGGCCAGCACCAGCTCGGCGAAGGTCCCCTCCATGGCTTGGGAACCCTAGCCGGGGTCCGCTAGCACGACGCGTTCGCCGGGCCGCGCGGGCAGCAGGTCAGGCGACCTGGAACGACCTCTTGGCCAACCCCATCCAGTAGCCGTCGATGACGGTGGTCGGCGCTGCGGCCGGATCCGTGGCCGCCCCGAGGGTGATGAACAGCGGCACGTAGTGCTCGACCGTCGGGTGCGCGTACGGCATGCCCGGTGCCACGGACCGGTAGGCGGCCAGGGTCTCGACGTCACCGGCGTCGAGGGCCTCCTTGGCCCACAAGTCGAAGTCGACGCTCCAGCCGGGGGCCACCGCATCCGGGCGGAACTCGCGTAGGAACGGCAGCCCGTGCGTGAGGAAGCCCGACCCGAGGATGAGGACACCGTGCTCGCGCAGCGGGTGCAGCCGCCGACCGAGGTCCAGCAACGTGCCCGGGTCGTGGCTCGGGATCGACAGCTGCAGGACGGGTATGTCCGCCTCGGGGTACATGACCGTCAGCGGCACCCAGGCGCCGTGGTCGAGCCCGCGGCTGCGGTGCTCGTGCAGGCCCGAGCCGGCGGGCAGCACGGAGGCGACCAGGCCAGCCAGGTCGGCGGCGTCCGGCGTCGGGTACGTCATTGTGTAGAACCGCTCGTCGAAGCCACCGAAGTCGTAGATGAGCGGCGTCGCAGCGGCCGACGCAGACAGCCCGAGCGGGGCGGACTCCCAGTGAGCGGAGACCACGAGGATCGCGCGCGGGCGCGGCAGCGACGCCGCGAGGTCGGCGAGCTGGCGGGTCCAGGTCGCGTCGTCGAGGAGGGGCGGGGCTCCGTGACCGATGTACAGGGCCGGCATCGGCCCGCTGTCGGGTGTCCAGGTCGTGCTCATGCCACGAGTATGCGCCGCCGTAGTTGAACAGTCAACTATTCAGGTCACGCGCTCTCAGTGGGCCCGTCCGTCGCGTCGGCGGGCGGCTCGAAGATCGCGGCGATCCGCTCCTTCAGCCTGAACATGTCCCACGAGGGAACGGCGTCCTCGAGCGGCGCTTGGGCGGCGGCGAACGTGTCGTTGATCTCCGCCTGCTCCCGGGCGAACTCGCCCGGGTCGTCAGCGGCCCGCGTCAGGTACGCCGTCCACGCCTCGTTGTGGGCGAGGTACGCCAGCTGCGCCGACTGGATCTCGCGGTGCCACCGCGCCCACTCGACGGCGGCGACACGCTCACCGGCCGCGGCGATGTTGACCGCGCCGCGGCGCGCGATCGCCCGCAGCTCGTCGTCGAGCTGCTCCTGCGACAGCGTCCCGTCGCGGTACGACGCCACGGCAGCCGCCTCCTGGGCTTGGACCTCGCTCATCTGGGCCTCGGAGGCCTCGATCCGCGTCACGAGCTGGCGCAGCTCGACGTTCCGGGCCACCTGGTCGCCGACCGTCAGGCTGACCGCCGCGGTGACGGACAGCAGCACAAGGGTCACCACGAACGTGATCAGCCCGATGAGCATCGGCAGCCGCGGCGGCATGCCCCGCGCCGCGGTGGCCGGGCGGACCGGGGCGCTGATCGGGGACGCGTCGGGTGCGAGCCATGGCTCGACCGGATCCTGGGGCGAGGTCACGGGGCCATTGTGACCGCACCGCGCCCGAGCGGACCGATGGCCGTGGCCGGGCGCGGGTGACTAGCGTGTGCCGCGTGACGGCAATCGACGACCGGACCGCATGGCGGCCGCGCTATGACGAGCTCGTCGCGCGCGTGCAGCAGCAGTACCGGGCCATCCCGCCCGGCGCGCCCGTGCGGCTGGCGAAGCGCACGTCGAACCTCTTCCGCTCGCGGTCAGAGGTGGCGACGCCCGGGCTCGACGTCGCGGCATTCGACGGGGTCCTTGCCGTCGACCCCGAGGCCCGCACCGCCGAGGTCCTCGGCATGACGACGTACGAGCACCTCGTCGACGCGACGCTGCCCTACGGCCTCATGCCGCTGTGCGTCCCGCAGCTGCGCACCATCACGCTCGGCGGGGCCGTGACCGGGCTGGGTATCGAGAGCGCGAGCTTCCGCAGCGGCACCCCGCACGAGTCCGTCCGGGAGATGGACGTCCTCACCGGCGCCGGCGAGGTGGTCACCGTCACCCCGGGCCCGGACGACCCGAACCGCGACCTGTTCTTCGGCTTCCCCAACTCCTACGGCTCGCTCGGGTACGCCCTGCGGTTGCAGATCGAGCTCGAGCCGACGCGCCCGTACGTCCTGCTGCGCCACCTGCGGTTCGGGTCGGCCGCCGAGCTCGCCGCCGCCCTCGAACGGCTCGCGACCGATCGCACGTTCGAGGACCGACCCGTGGACTTCCTGGACGGCACGGTGTTCTCGGCCGACGAGCAGTACGTGACGATCGGCACGATGGTCGACGAGCCGCCCGGCGGCCTCGCGCCGAGCGACTACACCGGTATGGGCATCTACTACCGCAGCATCCAGGCCAAGACCGTCGACGTGCTCACGATCCACGACTACCTGTGGCGCTGGGACACCGACTGGTTCTGGTGCTCGCGGGCGTTCGGCGCGCAGAAGCCGCTGATCCGCCGGCTGTGGCCCAAGTCCCGCCTCCGCAGCGACGTGTACTGGAAGCTCATCGCACTCGACCGGCGCTACCACGTGGCCGCGCGGTCCGACCGGCTGCGACGCCGGGCCGCCCGCGAGGCCGTGGTCCAGGACATCGAGGTTCCGGTCGACCGCCTCGCGGAGTTCCTCGCGTTCTTCCACGAGGAAGTCGGCATCGAGCCGGTCTGGGTCTGCCCGCTGCGCCAGCGCGACCCGGGGGCGCGCTGGCCGCTGTACGAGTTCGACCCCGAGGTCCTCTACGTCAACGTCGGGTTCTGGTCGACGGTGCCGCTGCCGGCCGGGGTCGACCCCGAGGAGGGCCGGGTCAACCGCCGCATCGAGGAGGTCGTGACCGGCCTCGACGGCCGCAAGTCCTTGTACTCGACGGCCTTCTACGACCGCGACACGTTCTGGTCGATCTACGGGGGCGACGACTACGCCCGGCTCAAGGCCCGATATGACCCGGAAAGTCGCCTCCGTGGCCTCTACGAGAAGGTCGTGCAGCAGCAATAGGATCCGGTCGGTCCGGACAAAGCGGCATCGACAGGTGCCGGAGGGAGGAAGGGCAGTCATGCGACTGGCCGACGCATTCTCGATGATCGTCCCCGCAGAGCGGGGCGTGCGGTTCCAGGCGTACGACGGCTCGACGGCGGGCCCGCCGGACAGCGACGTGATCCTCGACGTCCGCACGCCTCGGGCCGTCGAGTACCTCGCGACCGCCCCCAACCAGCTCGGCCTCGCCCGCGCCTACGTCAACGGCGACCTGGAGATCATCGGCGACACGTACACGGCGCTGAGCCGGCTGTACCCGCTGCCCCTGGACCACCTCGGCTGGCGGGAGAAGCTCGCCCTCGCGAGGGCGTTCGCCCCGTTCGCGCTCAAGCGCCCGGCCCCGCCGGCGCTCGAGCGACGCCAGCATGGCCGTCGCCACTCCAAGCGGCGCGATGCGGATGCGATCCACCACCACTACGACGTCAGCAACCGCTTCTACCGGTACGTGCTCGGCCCGTCGATGGCGTACACGTGCGCGGTGTTCCCGTCCGCCGATGCCACCTTGGAGACGGCGCAGGAGGACAAGTTCGACCTCGTCTGCCGCAAGCTGGGCCTCCAGCCCGGCATGCGGCTGCTCGACGTCGGCTGCGGCTGGGGCGGCCTCGTCCTGCACGCCGTCAAGAACTACGGCGTGACCGCGATCGGCGTGACGCTGTCCGAGCAGCAGGCGATCTGGGGGCAGCAGGCGATCGGCGACGCCGGCCTCGGCGGTGTCGCCGAGATCCGCTTCAGCGACTACCGCGACGTGCCGGAGTCCGGCTTCGACGCGGTGTCCTCGATCGGCCTGACCGAGCACATCGGCCGGGCGAACTACCCGTCCTACTTCTCGTTCCTGTACGGCAAGCTCCGGCCCGAAGGCCGGATGCTCAACCACACGATCACGCGTCCCGACGACGAGTGGAAGTCGCACTTCCGCAAGTCGTTCATCACCCGGTATGTGTTCCCCGACGGCGAGCTGTCCGGGCCGTCCCAGGTCATGACAGCGATGAACTCCGCCGGCTTCGAGATCCGGCACGAGGAGAACCTGCGCGAGCACTACGCGCTGACGCTCAAGCACTGGTGCGAGAACCTCGAGGCGCACTGGGACGAGGCGGTCGCCGAGTCGGGGACCGCGACGGCCCGCGTGTGGCGGCTCTACATGGCGGCGTCGCGGCTGGGCTTCGACATCAACCAGATCCAGCTGCACCAGATGCTCGGGGTGAAGCTCGGGCCGGGCGGGAGCTCGGGGATGCCGCTGCGGCCCGGGTTCGACCGCGCGCCGACCTTCGCCTGATCCGGCGCCAGGCAGGGTCCGCCGCAGCACCGTCCGGCCGCGACCGACGAGATCAGCGGGTGGCGGCCTCGACCAGCACGTGCACGGCGATGTCGTCGGCGAGCTCGGCGTACTCGCTCGCGCTGCCGACGTTGACGCCGCCCGGCGAACGGCGCACCTTGACGGTCGCTCCCGGCATCGCGCCGATGCGGTGCATGGTGGCCATCGCGGCCGCGTCGTCCTGGATGGGCTCGGCGATCCGCCGGACGATGACGCGCTGCACCTCGGGGCCGGCGACCTCGGTCAGCGGGTGCAGGCCGGACGTGTCCAGCGCGTCGTGCGGCTCGTCCGGCTCGAGCTCGTCGAGACCAGGGATCGGGTTCCCGTAGGGGGAGGTCGTGGGGTGGTCGAGGATCTCCATGAGCCGGCGCTCGACGCTCTCGCTCATGACGTGCTCCCAGCGGCACGCCTCGGCGTGGACGTCCTCCCAGGGCATCTGGAGGAGGTCGACGAGGAGGCACTCGGCCAGCCGGTGCTTGCGCATGACGCGTGTGGCGGTAGTTCGACCGAACGGCGTCAGCTCCAGGTGGCGGTCATCGGACACGACGACGAGGCCGTCCCGCTCCATCCGCGCGACGGTCTGCGAGACGGTCGGGCCGCTCTGGCTGAGGCGTTCGGCGATGCGGGCGCGCATCGGGACGACGCCTTCTTCTTCCAGCTCGAAGATCGTCCGCAGGTACATCTCAGTCGTGTCGATCAGGTCGCTCACTGACGGATCCCGCCTGCTCGAAGTGCGCGTGCCGGCCCAGCATATCCGCGGACGGGACCTTCGGCCCTATCCCGCCTCAGCCCCGTTCCGCCTCATCGCCGTTCCGCCTCATCGCCGTTCCGCTCAGCCCAGCCAGGAGGCCAGCAGCAGCGAGCCGCAGAAGCCGGCGACGACAAGGAGGCCGGTCCACGCCCGCTCCTGACGGTAGGACTCCGGGATCATCGAGTCGACGATCATCGCCAGGAGGGCACCGGCGGCGAACGTCTGCGCGATGCCCATCAACGTGCGGTCGTCGGCGTCGACCAGGGCGTGGCCCAGGCCGGCGGCGAGCGCGCTCACGACGACGACGACGCCCCACAGGCCCAGGGTCCGCGCCGCCGGCCAGCCCTTGTCCCGCAGGCCGCTCGAGCCGGCGATCCCCTCCGGCAGGTTCGACAACGCGATGCCGACCAGAAGCGGGATGCTCGCGCCCCCGTGCACGAGCGACATCCCCAGCACGAGCGACTCCGGGATGCCGTCGAGCGCACTGCCCAGCACGATGGGCATCGGGCTGTCCGCGCCGTCGTCGGCCGAGGCGGTCGCCTTCCGCCGCTTCCGCGACCCGTTGCGTTTCGGCCGGCGTCCCAGGTGCTCGATCAGACGGCTGCCGAGCACGAAGACGGTCGCGCCGACCATCAGCCAGACGGAGATCGCGGGGACCGAGAGCGCCAGGTGCGCGTCCTCCACGAGGTCGAAGGCGACGGAGCCGATGAGCAGTCCGCTGCCGAGCGCCATGATGATCGCGACGACACGCACACCCGGTCGAAGGACGTAGGCGACGACGGCGCCGACGAGCAGTGCAGACGATGCGAGCGCACCCAGCGCGACCGCCTGCAGCATGTCGACAGTCAAGCGCACGTCCGCCACCGCGCCCGGGAGCCCCGCCTAGCCTGGGTCCGTGCCCGCCGTCCTGTGGTTCCGCCGCGACCTCCGGCTCGCCGACAACCCCGCCCTCCTCGCCGCCGTCGACGCGGCGCGCGCGGACGGGGACGGCCGGGTCGTCGCGCTGTTCGTCGTGGACCCGGCGTTGTGGGGACCTGCGGGAGCTCCGCGGCGCGCCTACCTGTCGGCGTCGCTGCGCTCCTTGTCGTCCGCCCTCGATGGCCACCTCCTGGTCCGGCACGGCGACCCGGTCGCCGTGGTCGGCGAGGTGACCGCGTCGGCGTCCGCGACCAGCGTCCACGTCGCTGCCGACCACGGCCCGTACGGCCGGGCACGGGACGAGGCGGTCGAGCGTGCGCTCGCGGTGCCGCTCGTGCGGACGGGGTCGGCGTACGCGGTCGCGCCCGGCCGGATCCGGACCGGGGAGGGACGGCCGTACCGGGTGTTCACGCCGTACTCGCGGGCGTGGCTCCAGCACGGCTGGCGCGCTCCCGCCGGCGCCGCCCGGGACGTCGAGTGGTGGCTGCCGGGCTGGTCCGACGACCTGCCGGAGGCGACGACACCCGCGGGGATGCAGCTCCCGGCCGCGGGCGAGGGCGCTGCCCGGGCGGCCTGGGCCGCGTTCCGTGCCGAGTCGCTGGCCACGTACGCCACCGGGCGGGACCGGCCGGATCTCGACGGCACCAGCCGGCTGAGCCATCACCTGCACCTCGGTGAGCTCCACCCCCGGACGCTGCTGGCCGACCTCGGCCCGAACGACGAGGCGTTCCGGCGGGAGCTGTGCTGGCGGGAGTTCTACGCCGACGTGCTCGCCCACGCCCCGGCGAGCGCCCGGCACTCGCTCGACCCGCGGTTCGACCGGATGCGGTGGGTCGACGGCCCGGCGGCCGACGGGGCGTTCGAGGCCTGGCGCACCGGGCGGACGGGCTTCCCGCTCGTCGATGCGGGCATGCGCCAGCTACGCGCCGAAGGCTGGATGCACAACCGCGTGCGGATGGTCGTGGCCAGCTTCCTGGTCAAGGACCTCCACCTGCCCTGGCAGCGTGGCGCCGCGGAGTTCATGCACCTGCTGTGCGACGCGGACCTGGCCAGCAACGCGCACGGCTGGCAGTGGACCGCCGGCTGTGGCACGGACGCCGCTCCGTTCCACCGCATCTTCAACCCGGTGCGACAGGGCCTGGCCAACGACCCGGACGGCGACTACGTCCGCCGGTACGTCCCCGAGCTGCGGCATCTGCCGGGCGCACGGGCGCACGAGCCGTGGGCCCAGCCGGACGGCTACGCGCACGGGTACCCCGAGCGGATCGTCGACCACGCCGTCGAGCGCGCCGTCGCGCTCGATGACCACCGAGCGACCGCCGTGCAGAAGGACGGCTCGGGCGACGACGGCGGCTGATCCTCCGCGCCGCGCGGCATGCCGGTCGGCCCGGGCCGACCTGACAGGATGACGGCATGCCCGTCGTCGCGATCTTGTCGATGAAGGGTGGGGTCGGCAAGACGAGCCTCGCCCTGGGGCTGGCGAGCGCCGCGTGGGACCGCGGCCTGCGCACGCTGGTCGTCGACTTGGACCCGCAGGCCAACGCGACGATGGCGCTCGACGCCGAGGGCGCCTCGTTCACCACCAGCGACGTCCTCGCCGACGCCCGGCCGGGGGTGGCCGCCGACGCCGTCACCGCGAGCGGTTGGGGCGAGCGGGTCGACGTGATCGCCGCGGAGCGCAGTCTCGAGCACCGCACGACGGCCCAGGGCCGGACGTCCGCGCTGCGGCTGCGCACCGCGCTCGCGACGCTGCCGAAGTCCTACGACCTCGTCCTCATCGACTGCCCGCCGTCACTGGGCGAGCTGACCCGAAACGCGCTGTGCGCCGCCGACCGCGCGATCGTCGTGACCGAGCCCAGCCACTTCGCCCTGCACGGGGCGAGCGAGGCGCTCGAAGCGATCGCCGTGATCGCCGGGTCGGTCAACCCGCGCCTGACGGCGTCGGCGGTCGTGGTCAACCGCTTCCGTGCCGACGACCGCGAGCACCTGCTCAACGCGACCCGGCTCGCGCAGGAGCACGGGGCGCTGGTCCACGACCCGCCAGTTCCTGACTGCCCGGGGGTGCCGCAGTCGCAGCGGGCGGTCAGCCCGATCCACGCGTGGAACTCCCCGGGCGCCCGCGACGTGGCCGACGTCCTGGACGACCTCCTCGACACGCTCGTCCCGCCGCGTCGGCCCGAGCCGAGGGTCTCGCTGCGGCGGTTCTTCACGTGACCCCGGAGGCGACCGAGCGACCGCCCCTGCGCAAGGCCGGCGACGCCGACCTGCACCCGAGCCTTCCGGCCGCCGGGCCGGCCGAGCCGTCGCTGCTGCGGCCAGGGGCCAGCACGGCCGACGCCGTCCTCGGCCCCGACTCGGACAAGCCCGTGGAGCTGACCGTGACGGTCCCGAAGTCGCTGCGGAAGTCGGTGCGGGCCGAGGCGAAGCGCCGCGGCCGCAGCGTCGACGACATCGTCATCGACGCCTTGCGGGAGCGCACCGTCCGCTGACCCCCCTCCCCTTCCGTTTGTCCCGCTTTGCGGGACGGGCGGGCAAATCGGGCGCCTGACGGCGCTCCAGTCGCCCGCCAGTCCCACACCTGTGGCGTCAGGGCACGGGGTGGCGGGCGTCGTACTTCAAGAAGCCGGGGCTGGCTGCGACCAGACCGATCGCCAGCGCCACGCACGCCAGCCCTCCGGACACGACGCTGAACGTCTCCCCGAGCATCGCCGCAACGGCGCCGGCCTCGACATCGCCCAGCCGCGGGCCGCCCGCGACAACGACGGTGAACACCCCCTGCAGCCGGCCGCGGAACTCGTCCGGGGTCGCCGCCTGCAGGATCGTCGTGCGCAGCACCGCGGAGACGTTGTCGGCGGCGCCGGCGACAGCGAGGAACACGAGCGCGAGCGGCAGCCAGCGGGTCAGGCCGAACGCGGCGATCGACAACCCCCAGACGATGATCGCGCCGAGGATGACGCGGCCCTGCCAGCGAACCTGGCCGATCGGCCCGGACAGCACGCCGGAGGCGAACGCCCCCAACGCCGGTGCCGCGGACAGCAGCCCGACGACGAGCGCGACCTGGCTCGTGGTGCCGCCGTACCAGGAGGCCGCGATCGCCGGGAACAGGGCGCGCGGCATGCCGAAGACCATCGCGACGATGTCGAGGTAGAAGGTCATCTGCAGGTTGCGCTTGCCGATGAGGAACACGAACCCTTCGCGGACCGCCGCCCAGCCGGCCCGCGGGCGCGTCGCACCCGGCTCCACGACCGGCGGCAGGCTCGGCAGCCGCACCATCGACCAGATCACCACGGTGAACGCGACGACGTCGACCGCGTACGCCGACGTGACCGTCCCGGTCGCCGCGACGAGCAGGCCGCCGATCACCGGCCCGAGGGTGAACCCGAGGTTCCACGTGACCGAGCCGAGCGCGTTGGCCGCCGGGAGGAGGTCCGCAGGGATGATCCGCGGGATGATCGACTGCCGGGCCGGGTTGCCGATCGCGAAGAACGCCGACTGCACCGCGATGATCGCGTAGAGCAGCGCGACGGACTCCGCCTGGGCGGCTGACTGGACGAGGAACGCGATCGAGGCGCCCCACAGGCCGATGGCCGAGATGATGCCGACCTTGCGCCGGTCGAAGGCGTCGGACAGCGTCCCGCCGTACAGGCCGAACCCGACGAGGGGCACGAGCTGGAACAGCCCGACGAGGCCGACCATGAGGCTGGATCGCGTGATGTCCCAGACCTGCAGGCCGACCGCGACGGTGGCCATCTGCTGGCCGACGTTGCTGATACCGAGCGCGGCCCACAGCCGCCTGTACGCCGGGCTGACGCGCAGCGGCGTCAGGTCGGCGAACAAGCGGGGCACGACCGGCAAACGTACGCCTGGCCCGAGCGCTCCCGGCTACCCCCGGTCGACGGCCCCGGCCGACGCGGCAGCCCGAACGGCCGGAGCCGGCACGACTTCGACGACGACCACGACCGCCACGACCGCCCCGGCGATGACCGCGAGGGAGAACGGCACGAGCACCGACGCCGCGATCACCAGGCCGATCGCCACGACGAGGACGTTCGCCCGGCGCGGCAGGGTGCGTCGGATGGCCAGCCACCACACGCCGAGGACGAACAGGCCGACCGGAACGGCGAGCGTCGCCCGGGCGACGACCGCACCGAGATGCGTCTCGTGCTCGGCTACGGCGACGGCCACCTCGACGCCGGCGGAGAAGGCGCCAGCGGCGGCGAAGATCACGTAGTGGAAGTAGCCGAAGATCAGCGACGACGTCACCGACACGAGGTACTCGTGCATGGGCCGGGCGAAGTACAGCCACCACATCCCCGCGACGATGACCAGGGCGAGAACGGCGATCGTGATGAACGGCAACGGGCCCTCGCCGCTCTCGATCGCGGCGAACACCGCGTTGGACGAGGCGAGGATCGACTCGCCGAGCAGGATGATCGTGAACAGGCCGTACCGCTCGGTGATGTGGTGCGGGTGCCACGGCGTGGGGTGATGCCGCTCGGCGACGACGGGCACGAGCGCCTCGAGGACGACGAGGATGAGGAAGCACGGGCGCAGCCACCCGGCCGGCGCCCATAGCAGCAGCACCCAGAACACCTGCAGCACGCCGATGCCGACCGCGTACCGCAGGGCCGTGCCCCGGTAAGTCGGGTTCGAGATCGCGACGCGGATCCACTGTGAGATCGAGACGACGCGCATGATGACGTAGCCGATGACGACCCAGGTGATGTCGCCGTCGAGGATCCCTGCCTTCGCGCCGGCCGCGATGACGAGCGCGCCGCCCATCTGCACGACCGTCATCACGCGGTAGAGCCAGTCGTCGGTGTCGAACGAGGTCGCGAACCACGTGAACCCCATCCAGGCCCACCAGATCGCGAAGAACACCGCGAGGTATCCGCCCACGGCGTGGCCCAGCTGCCCCTCCGCCTCGATGTCGAAGAGCGCGACCGACGACACGGACACGGCGACGACGAAGACGAGGTCGAAGAGGAGCTCGAGCGGGCTGGCCGCGCGGTGGGACTCGGACGGGTCACGCGGGCGCATCGGCACCAGGCCGTAGCTGCGCGTCCAGGCATTCGCCACGGCGGTGTCCTCCCTCGGAAGGCAGCACCGTAGCGGGCACTTTCGCCCCCGTGCCGTCCGTGGGACCCTGGGCGCTACGTGTCGCGAGGGGGGTCCGATGGGCACGAACCGCTGCCTCGTGGCGACGGCGACCGCAGTGCTCCTCGCCGCGACGACGCTGGCGCCCGCGGCCGTCGCGAAGGCGAAGGACACCGACGGCGACGGCATGCCCGACCGGTGGGAGAAGGCCCACGGATTGGACTGGCGCCGGCCGAACGCCAAGGCCGATGCGGACCGCGACGGCGTGCCGAATATCCGTGAGTTCCACCTGGGCTTGAACCCGCAGCGCGCCGACGTGAACCGGCTGTGCAGCGTGCTGGACGACGCGCTCGGCGGCGACGCCCCGGACGACTGCGCGGGCACCGACCTGACGCTCGTCCTGCACTGACCGACGAACGCCCGACGAGCACACGACGAGCGACCTGAGGCGCGGCTATGGCGCGAGCCGCTCCACCGTCCACCCGGCGCCGGCGTCCGTCGGGACACCGGCAGACCCAGCCCGAAAGCGCAGCCGGTCGTGCATGCGCGAGGCCCGGCCCTGCCAGAACTCGACGGTCGCCGGGCGGACGAGCCAGCCGCCCCAGAACTCCGGGACGTCGGCTGCGTCGCCGTGCTCGGTCTCGGCGCGCTGGTAGGCGTCGTCGAGCGCGGCCCGGTCCTCCACGACGCTCGACTGACGGCTCGCCCACGCCCCCAGGCGCGACCCGCGCGGTCGCACGGCGAAGTACGCCGCCGCCTCGTCGCGGTCGACGCGCTCGACCGAGCCGACGACGACGACCTGCCGGTGCATCGCGAACCACGGGAACACCAGCGACGCCCGGGGGTTCGCGTCGAGGTCCTGGCTCTTGCGGGAGCCGTAGTTCGTGAAGAACACGAAGCCGCGGGAGTCGGCGTCCTTGAGCAGCACGGTCCGCCCGCTCGGCTGGCCCTCGGCGTCCGCGGTGGCCAGGACCATCGCGTTCGGCTCGGGCAGAGCGGCGGCCACCGCATCGGAGAACCAGGCGCGGAACTGCGCCAACGGCGTCGCCGCCAGGTCCGCCTCGTCGAGCGTGCGTCCCTCGTACGAGACGCGCAGCGCCGCCAGGTCCGCCGGGTCGCCGGCGCCGTCCGCTTGCGAAGTCATGGCCCGATCTCACCACCGATCGGTCCGCGCTGTTGAATGGGCGGCACATGCACCACCGGAGGGAGTCGGACCGTGGCCGAATTCGTGCCAGGACTTGAAGGCGTCATCGCGTTCGAGACCCAGATCGCCGAGCCGGACCGCGACGGCAGCGTGCTGCGCTACCGCGGCGTCGACATCGAGGACCTCGTCGGCAAGGTCTCCTTCGGCAACGTGTGGGGGCTCCTCGTCGACAACGAGTTCGGGCCTGGGCTCCCGGTCGCCGAGCCGTTCCCCATCCCGGTGCACTCCGGCAACGTCCGGGTCGACGTTCAGGCCAGCATCGCGATGCTCGCCCCGATCTACGACATGCGCCCCCTCCTCGACATCGACGACGACCTCGCGCGCGACAACCTCGCGAGGGTCTCGGTGCAGGCGATGGCGTTCGCCGCGCAGTCCGCTCGCGGCATCGACAAGCCGAAGGTGCCGGAGGCGCACATCGACGAGGCGACGACGGTCGTCGAGCGCATGATGCGCCGCTGGCGTGGCGACCCCGACCCGCGCCACGTGCAGGCCGTCGATGCGTACTTCGTCTCGGCCGCCGAGCACGGCATGAACGCCTCGACGTTCACCGCCCGCGTCATCGCCTCCACGGGCGCCGACGTCGCGGCGGCGATCTCCGGTGCGGTGGGCGCGATGAGCGGTCCGCTCCACGGCGGCGCGCCGTCACGCGTGCTGCACATGATCGAGGAGATCGAGGCCTCCGGCGACGCTGACGCGTACGTCAAGGGCGTCCTCGACCGCGGCGAGCGGCTCATGGGGTTCGGCCACCGGGTCTACCGCGCCGAGGACCCGCGGGCCCGCGTGCTGCGGCGCACGGCCCGCGAGCTCGACGCTCCCCGCTACCAGGTCGCGGAGGCGCTGGAGCGTGCGGCGCTGAAGGAGCTGCGCGAGCGTCGCCCCGACCGCGTCCTGGAGACGAACGTCGAGTTCTGGGCCGCGATCGTCCTGGACTTCGCGGAGGTCCCCGCCGACATGTTCACGTCGATGTTCACGTGCGCACGGCTGGCGGGCTGGAGCGCCCACATCCTCGAGCAGAAGCGCACCGGTCGGCTCATCCGGCCGTCGGCGCGCTACGTCGGGCACGGGCCGCGGACGCCGCAGCAGGTGCCCGGCTGGGACCCGGTGCTGGTCGCCCCGTCCGGGTACTCCCCCGCCTGAGAGCCGGCTGATGCCCGTGGTCGGGTCGCGTCCGATCACGGTCTAGGGTTGGCGAACCGCCCCCTAGCACAGGAGTGACACCCCCGTGGCTGCTTCGCCCGAAGACGTTCGCATCCCTGCCGATCTCCTGCCTGCCGACGGTCGCTTCGGCTCGGGGCCCTCGAAGGTCCGGCACGAGCAGGTCGAGGCGCTCGCCGGCGTCTGGCAGACCTACCTCGGCACCTCGCACCGGCAGAAGACCGTCAAGTCCCAGGTCGGCCGTCTGCGCACGGGCCTCGCGGACCTCTTCGCGCTGCCCGAGGGCTATGAGGTCGTCCTCGGCAACGGCGGCTCGACCGCGTTCTGGGACATCGCCGCGTTCGGGCTGATCGAGGACCGCGCCCAGTTCCTGTCGTTCGGCGAGTTCGGCTCGAAGTTCGCCAGCGGCGTCAAGAAGGCTCCGCACCTCGGCCAGCCGACGATCATCACGTCCGACCCCGGCACCGCCCCGGCGTTCACGGCGGAGGCCGGCGTCGACGCGTACTGCAGCCCCCACAACGAGACGTCCACCGGCGTCGCGATCCCGCCCGTGCGCGTGGCTGGCGCGGACGCCGGGTCCCTGGTCGTCATCGACGCCACCAGCGGTGCCGGCGGCCTGCCGGTCGACCTCACCCAGGTCGACACGTACTACTTCGCGCCGCAGAAGTCCTTCGGCGCCGACGGCGGGCTGTGGTTCGCGCTCATGTCGCCGGCCGCGATCGAGCGGGCGGCGCGGATCAAGGCGTCCGACCGCTGGATCCCGGACTTCCTCGATCTCCAGACGGCGATCGACAACTCCCGGCTGGACCAGACCTACAACACCCCGGCCCTGTCGACGATCCTGCTCATGGCCGAGCAGGTCGACTGGTTCAACGCCAACGGCGGCCTCGACTGGTGCGTCGCGCGGTCCGCCGAGTCCTCCGGCGTCCTGTACGACTGGGCCGAGGCCTCGCCCGTTGCGACCCCGTACGTCGTCGACCCGGCCCAGCGGTCTGCCGTCGTCGCGACGATCGACATCGACGACGCCATCGACGCGACGTCGATCACGAAGGCGTTGCGCCTGAACGGGATCGTCGACACCGAGCCGTACCGCAAGCTCGGCCGCAACCAACTGCGCATCGCCGTGTTCCCGGCTGTCGATCCGGACGACGTCCGCCGGCTCGTCGCCTGCATCGACCACGTCATCGCCGCCCTGGCGTGACGCCGGCCGCTGATGTGACGTCGTCCGCTCATGCGGACCGTCCCGTCCGCGACCGGACCACGTGGCAGGCCTACGCGCAGCTGGCGTTCTGGGCCTGGTTCCTCTACGCCTTCGGCGCCACGCAGGCGCTGCTGCGGGACGAGCAGGGCACGACGCGGGCCGTGGCGTCCCTGCACGGCACGGCGATGGCGCTCGGTGGGCTCGCTGGCGCGCTGCTCACTGCCCGCGCCGTCGCGCGCTGGGGTCGCGGTGTCGTGCTGCGCGCGTCGTCTATCGCGGTTGTCGCCTCGGTGCTGGTCTACACCGCTCCGGGTGCCGATCTCGCGGTCAGCATCACGGGCGTCGCGCTGACGACGTTCTTCGGCACCTTCCTCATCATCGCCGTGAACGCGTTCATCCTCGACCACCAGGGGCGTGCCGGACCGGCCGCACTCACCGAGGCCAACGCGCTGGCGTCGTTCGCCGGGCTCGTCGCCCCGCTGGCCGTCGGTCTCGGCGCTGCGACGTTCCTGGGCTGGCGGGCCGGGGTCTGGGTCCTGGTCGTCGGGCTCGTGGCCGTCGAGGTGTGGCGCGGGCGGCACGTGCACGAGTTCGGCACGAGGGGCCTGGCCCGGCACGAGGCCGAGGGCGGGCGTTTCCGCAGCCCGGTGTACTGGTCGCTCGGGGTGATCATGTGCTTCCTCGCCGCCGAGTTCTGCATGACGTACTGGGGTGCGGACCTGCTGCGGGAGCGGTGTGGCTTCGGCCCGGCTGCGGCGGCCGCCTCGCTCGCGGCGATCACGGGCGGCATGCTGATCGGCCGGCTCGTCGGCGCACGGCTGGCTCAGCGGGTGCCGGCCGACCGGCTGCTGCAGGGCTCGATCCTGCTGTCCCTCGCGTGCTTTGCCGTCGCCTGGGCGTTCACGTTGTGGCCGGTGGTGCTGCTCGGGCTCGTCGGCACCGGCGTGGGCCTCAGCGTCCAGTGGCCCCTGGGCGTCTCGCGGGTCGTGCGGGCGTCCGGCGGGATGACCGACCGGGCCAGTGCGGCGGCGTCGGTCGCCGGCAGCCTGTCAATGGCGGTCGCCCCGTTCGCCCTCGGCGTGCTGTCGGACACGATCGGCTTCCACCAGGCCTTCCTGCTGGTCCCGGTGTTCCTCCTCGTGGCGCTCGGCATCCTGACCGCCCGCCCCGTCCACTAGCCCTTCTTCGTGCCGCACGTCCCGCTTTCCGGGACGTCCAGCACGAGAGGGGGCCTGCCACCGGCGTGTCGTGCCGCACGTCCCGCTTTCCGGGACGTCCAGCACGAGAGGGGGCCTGCCACCGGCGTGTCGCCCCGCACGTCCCGCTTTCCGGGACGTCCAGCACGAGAGGGGGCCTGCCACCGGCGTGTCGCCCCGCACGTCCCGCTTTCCGGGACGTCCAGCACGAGAGGGGGCCTCAGCTGACGGGTGCGGCGGCGGCAACCGGGTCGACGCGCAGCAAGCGGCTGTCTCGCTCGCTGGCCACCAGGAGCGCCTTGCCGTCCGGGGTCCACGTGATCGCCTCCCCCTGCAGCTGCAGCGGCAGGTAGACCCGACTCGGGCTGCCCCCGGGAGGCAGACCGGGGTAGACCAGGGCGTCCACGTAGTCGCGCAGCACGAACCGCGTCCCGTCCGGGCTGACTGAGCCATCGGTCACGAACGCCCCGACCTTGCGAACGGGGGTCGCGACGACGGTACGCCCGGGCCGCGGGTCGACCCGGTAGATCGATCCCGCGGCGGACTGCTTCGTGACGACCCAGACCCTGCTGGACTTCGGGTCGGTGAGGATCGCCTCGGCGTCGTGCGGCCGGTCCGGGTACGTGAACGCGTACGTCCGCGCCCGCACGGTGCGGTCCCGCAGCACCTTCGGCTCGCGCACGCGGTGCAGCCGGACGGACGGCCACGAGCTCTGGTTGTCGCCGGTGTCGGCAACCCACAGCACCGGACGACCCTTGGCATCGCGTCCCGAACCGATCGCCTCAAGGTCGCGGGCCTCGATGCCGGCGATCGTGAGCCGCGCGATCGTGCGGCAGGTAGCGGCGTCGACGGCGTAGACGTACGGCCCTCCGCCGGAGTCGTTGTGCACGTAGATGACGCCGGGGTGCCGCTGGGAGTACGTCATCCCGCTGATCTCGGTGAACCGCTCGTCGGAGAAGCGGCAGACCGTGGACCAGCCGTCGACGGCCGGGGCCGCCGCGGGCGCATCGACCACGCCAGCGGCCGGCGCGGGAACGGCCCCGGGCTGCTCCGCGTTCGACCGGCCGGCGAGCGCCGCGATCACGATGACGGCGATGAGGGAGAGCAGGACCGCGAGCGTGACGAAGCGCCGGGTCCGGGGGTCCACGGTCCCAGGGTAGGCCGAGCCCGGCGGCCCGTCGCCGGAGCGCGCTAGCGTTGCCGCGTCATGACCACGTCAGGCCCCGGCCACTCCGACTCCGATGCGGTGCTGCCTGTCGCCGTCGGGACGACCGTCTGGGCGGTCGCGCTCGTCGTGCTCCTGCTCCAGGGCGACAACCTCGCCGCGCAGGGACGGCAGTGGTGGCTGGGCGTCACGCTCGTCGGGCTGGTCAGCGGAGCCGGCGGCCTGGTGTTCCTCGTGTGGCGCCGACGCCGGCGCGCACACTGATCGTGCCCGTCGTTCAGGAGTGGCCGAGGTCGTCCAGCTCCAGCGGGTCAATGCCGGTCTCGTCGTAGGACGCGGACGGACGCGGCACGACGTCGGCCTCGATCTCCGAGTGCGCGCCGCAGCCGTACGTCAACGCCACGACCCGGCCGTCCGCCGGGCTCATGTGGTTGGCGCAGATGGCGAACTGCTGACCGAGCGGCCCACCCACCGGCAGCATGAAGCCACAGGTGGCGCAGTCCAGGGCGGTGTGCCGGGCCATCGTCGTCGTCGGGCCGAAGTCGCCCTCGACCCAGCGGTCGGCGGCGTCGTCACGGCCGGTGGCGGACAGCACGCGGACGCGACCGAGGCCGATCTCCCACATGCCCGGCTGCAGCGGGGACAGCGACGCGAGCGACTCGAGGTCGTCCTCGCCGGTCAGGCCGGCGACCAGCCGCGCGTCGTCCGGCGCGGTCGGCAGCACGTCGCCGGGGCCGAGGTCGCCGGGGCGGACCCGTTCGGCCCAGGGCACCCACGGCGGGGCGACGAGCGCACCGTCGCCGGGCAGGAGCACGACGTCGTCGACGGTCACGGTCTTCGAGCGAGGGGCGCGCGTGATGGTGACGGCCCACTGCCAGCCGACGTAGGCCGGGTGGCGGGACTCGAACGCGTGCGTCGCGATCCGGTCGGCCTCCATGACGACGCCGACGTGGTCACCGACGACGTCGGCGCCGGCCTCCACGACCGCGGCCGCACGGGCGGTGTCGACGGCCGCCGCGAGGACGGCATCGGGCTTGACCTGCGTCGCGTTCACCGGGCGATTCTCGCCCACGGCGCGAGCGCGGGACGCGCCGGGGCCAGCGGTAGTCTCGCGGCATGACTCGCGCCCGGCTGCTCCTCGCCGTTCCCGCCCTGGCCGTCGTGGCCGTGGGCCTCACCGCCTGCGACAAGCCGAACCCCGGCGCGACCGCGTTCTCAGGCACGAACAGCGTGTACCGACCGGCCGCCTGCTGGGCGCCTGAGGGCTCCTACCTCAGCGCCGACTCGTGCGGAGCCGACCTGATCTCCCCGCCGGAGTCCGCGACGATCCCGGCCGTGGCCGGCCAGACGATCGGCATCTCGGTCGACCCGACGGTGGCCGAGGTCGGCTGGTACCCGGTGCTCGGCGGCACCCGGCTCACCGAGAACCCCGTGACCGACACGTACTTCCGTTTCACACCGACCGAGGCCCAGGTCGGCGCCCCGGCGACCCTCTCGGTGCTCGCCGGCGACGCTGGCGGCACGCGCGGGGTGTGGACCTACCGCCTCGTCCCGGCCAACGCCTGACCGCTCGGGTTCGTCAGCCCGACATCGCGAAGACCGGCCAGCCGATCTCGGTCACCGGATGGGCCGAATGGTCACCGACCGGCCAGGACAGGTACGTCTCACGGACCGGCCCGGGCACTCCCAGCGCGTGGGTGGCCACGTACCGGCCCACGGCCCCGTACACGCGGTCGGTGTCGGCGTCCGGGCCGTCGTGGACGGCGACCGCGAGCTCGACGGCAGGCAGGGTCTCCACGGTGACGCCGTCGGGCAGCTCCCGCATCGTCTCCGGGTCGACGGGCCGGTAGGCGGCGGCCTCACCCCACTCCTGCGCGAACAACGCGGTCGAGAACAGCGCCCCGCGCGGGCCGACGGCACGCACCCGACCGCCCGAGATGGCCTCGTCGAGGGACGCGAAAGCCTGGGTCCACCACGGACCGAGGTCGGCCAGCGCGATCGTCGCCCGGACCGAGATGACCGGGGTGGCCGGAACCGACCGGTGCTCGACGGCGATGTCGAGCGGTGGGTCGGCCAGCAGGCGGCGCAGCGAGTCCACGGCGTTGCGGGTCCGCTCGAGCTCGGCCTCCCGACGGGCGAGGTGGTCGGCGAGCACGGCCCCGCGCTGCGCCGCGGTCGGGGCAGTCAGGACGGCGTGCACGTCGTCGAGCGGCAGGTCCAGGTCGCGCAGGCGGCGCACCACCTGAGCGGTGCCGACCTGGTCGACGTCGTACCAGCGGTATCCGGTGACCGGGTCGACCTCGGCGGGAACGAGGATGCCGTCGCGGTGGTAGAGCCGGAGCGCTTTCGCGCTCAGGTGGGTCATGCGCGAGAACTCCCCGATGCTCACCCGCGCCGCGTCCACCCGGACATTCTTGACCTTGTCCCAGGGGCAGGCTCCACGATCGCGGCATGACCACTCGCATCCCGCTCCCGGCCATCACGTACCTCGACGCCGCCGATCGCGGCGACCACGCCACGGCCCGCGCATGCTTCACCGCCGACGCGGTCGTGGTGGACGACGGGCGCACCTACACCGGCGACGACGTCCGTGAGTTCGTCGAGCGCGCCGGCTCGGAGTACTCCTTCACGCGCGACTTCCAGGGTTTCGAGCCCGTCGGTGAGCGGAGGTTCGTCGCGCGCTACCGGTTGGAGGGCGACTTCCCCGGCGGCGTCGTCGACCTGCGCTACGTCCTGACCGTCGCGGAGGACGGCCTCATCGAGAGGCTGGAGATCACGGCCTGACGGCGACGGCAGGTCGTGCGGCCGACGTCGACGCTCCTAGACGTCGAGGTCGTCGGCCACCGCGCGGAGGACGGCGGCGGTCTTGGAGGCCATCGCATCCGGCGGGTACTTGCCGCGGCGGAGCTGGTTCGAGACGCCGTCAAGGAGCTTGATGAGGTCCTCGAGAATGATCGCCATGTCGTCGGCCGGCTTGCGGCTGCTCTTGACGACGGACGGGGCGGCCGACAGGACGGTCAGCGACAGCGCCTGCTTGCCCTTGCGGCCGTCGACGATGCCGAACTCCACGCGCGTGCCGGGCTTGAGCGCGGCCACACCCGTGGGCAGGACCGACACATGCACGAAGACGTCGTCGTTCTCGTCCGACGTGATGAAGCCGAAGCCCTTCTCAGCGTCGTACCACTTGACGGTTCCGGTAGGCACGGCGTCCTCGCTAACAGTGGACGGACGCACGCACGGCGCCCGGCGCGGACAGCCGCCGCGCCCAGCAAGGCTACCCTCTCGGCCTACTCCGGGGTGTTCACGAGCCCTGGACGCACGTGGCCGATCCGGAACGGCGTGCCAACTCCCTCGTACATCAGGTGCGTCATGAGACCGAGCCGCACATGCGGCAGGTTGTGGCAGTGGTCCATCCAGATTCCCGGGTTGTCTGCGACGAGCTCGAGCTCGTAGGTCTGGCCCGGGCGGACCTCGAGCGAGTCGACCCACCAGGGGGCACCGGACGCGGGGACGCCGTTCCGGGAGACGACGAGCGCGTGGTGCCCGTGCAGGTGCATGGGATGCACGACGCTCGTCGCGTTCGTCACGCGGAACAGCACGACGTCGCCCGTCCGCACCATGAACATCGGGACGTGCGGGATGGTCCGCCCGTTGATCGTGTACCAATAGCCGCGACGACCGTCCAGGTACCCGACGCGCTGGCCGACCCGATACGTGAACCGGCGCGTGATGGGACCGAGCGCGGCCGCGGCCCGCGCGGATCCGCCGGCGGTCCCGTACGCCAAGGGGTCGAACCCGGCGCGCGCGGCCAGCGGGGGCGGCGCCGATCCCGCCGGGCCGAGGACGAGTGACGGTCCGCCGAGAATGCCGACCCTCGTCCCGCCGACCTCGACGGGGACGACGAGGTCCACGCGTCCTCCGGCAGGGACGTCGACGTACGTGTCGGTGAGCGGCGCACCCCCGTCGAGGTCGGTGCCGTCCAGGGCCGCGACTCGAAAATCGCCGGTGGCGGTGACGAGCCGCGGCCCGTTGTCCGCGTTGATGATGCGTACGCGGGCCGATGTCCCCGCGGGCAGCTCGACGCCGGTCTGCCCGGCGATCGCATTGATGGTCGTCGTGGTGCCGTAGGTGTGGATGACCGCGGGGAGGTCGGGGACCGGATCGACAACGACCTGGCGCGGGGCCACCACGATGGCGCCGAACAGGCCCAGCGCGACGTTGCGCACCGAGTCCTGATGCGTGTGGTACCAGTACGTCCCGGCGTCGGGGACGACGAAACGGTAGGTGAACTCCTCCCCGGGAAGCACCGCATCCTGGGTGACGCCGGCGACGCCGTCCTCGCCGCCGGGCACGTCCACGCCGTGCCAGTGGATCGTCACGCCGTCGGCGACGTCGGTGTTCTGAAGCGTGACCTGCACGAGGTCTCCCTGCGTCAGCGACAACGTCGGGCCGGGCGTGGTGCCATTGAAGGTCAGGACGCGGCGCGGGCTGCCGCCGACGTCCTGGGAGCCCCACGCCGCGACGATCGTGTAGGCCTCGTCCGGCGGAACGGTCGGCCCCGTGAGGGTGTCGACCCCGATCGTCGCGCCGTGGGCGTGGCCCGAACCGCCGGCTCCGGTGCCGTAGTCGGGGACGCCCATGGACATCGCCGAGTACGAGGGCGGCAGGACGCTGGCGCGACAGTCGGCCTGACGCGTCGCGCCCTGCACGGCCCGGCAGGCCGACGCGCCGACCGCCGTCGTGCCGCCGAACCAGCCGGCGCCGTCGGGGAGCCGCGCGGCGATCGCGACCGCGGTCCCGGCGTGCACGACGACCAGGGCGACGATCGCGACCTTCGCCCAGCGCGGCGTCGCCACGTCACGTAGCCATCGACGATGTCTCCGCCGTCGCGGCTACCGGACGGTGACGAGCTTCCACATCCCCATCAACGCGTGCGGCATGCCGTCGGTCTCGCCGGGCATGAAGCACACGAGGAGGTAGCGCCCCGAGGGCACGGTCGCCTTGATCGCGACAGTCACCCCAGGGGAGACGACGTCGAAGACGACCTCGTTCCCGGTGAGGAACTTCGGTTCACCCGATCCGAAGAGTCCCTTGCGGACATCCTTCGGCGTGGTTCCGGGCTTGACGCCGAGCATGTCCATGAAGTGCAGCTCGTGCGAGGCGTTGGTGAATCGGACCCACGTCACCGGCGCACTCCGCTGGCTGACGGACCACCGGCTCGCCCCGACGGCACCGACGGCTCGGACGCTCAGCTGCGTCGCGGTGAGGGTCCCGGGGCGCGCGTCGCCGGCGACGACGAAGGTCGTGGGCTTGGCCATCCCCATGGCCGTCGACTGCGCGCCGAACACGGAGTAGGTACCGGGGTGCAGCAGGACTCGCCAGACGGTGCCTTTGGTACCGCCGCCGTAGAACGTCCCCGCACCATGGATGGCCTGAATCGCCTGCGCCGAAGCGGCCAAGGCCTCGGGTGTGCTGGTGTCGCCGAACACCTTCGGCAACTCGGTCAGGATCGTGTCGAGGTGGTCGGTCTGGACGACGCTCAGCGGGTCAGGCCCGCCGTCGGGACCGGGGACCTTGAACGTCGCACCGACGTGGAACTCCACGACGCCGGGGGTGATGGTCGGGGTGCTGACCTGGGCTTGGTCGCCGGCCACCGAGATCGTGACGACGGGAACCGCCGGTGCGGCTCCTGCCGGTGAGCCGATGGGCGAGGCGACGAGGGCGGCGGCGCCCAGAAGTGCCGTGAGGACGAATGCCGAGGAGAGTCGATGGCGCATGGGTGCCTGACCTTGAGGTGTCGTGCGCTCCGGGAGGGTCGATACCGGGCCCGGGAAGTTCGACGGACTGTCACGGTGAGGCACGGAGCCTCTGTCCCCCCCCCCGACGCGCTGGGCGGACCACATGCGCGCAACGCATCACTCTGCGTCCGAACCGACTGCTAGCGCCGGACTGTAGACCTCGATAGCCCTGGCGGCAACAGGTTTCGTCGTACGTGCCCCTGGCCGGCCACACCCATGCGTGGCGCCGTGCACCCGCCCTGCCAGGCTAGGCAGGTGACGACAACCGGCCAGCAGGCCCGCACGCGCGCCGATGCGGTGCTGCGCGCCGGCGTCGTGGTGGTCGTCGTCGGCCTGCTGTGCCTGCTCGTCGCGATCATCCCGTTGTTCTTCTCGTCGGTTCATCTGCCGGGCGTGATGTGGTTCGCCGCCATGCTGACGGGCGTCGGCCTGCTCGTCGTCTTCGCCGGGCTGACGATGGGTGCCCGGGGCCGTCGCGGCACCGGACGCTGACCTGATGGCCCGATCCGCACCGCGGAGCCTGGCCGACGCGCTCCGGGCGTTCGACGACGACGCGCTCGCCGGCCTGCTGCGCCGCCGCCCGGATCTCGTCCGGCCTGTCCCGACGGACATGACGGCGCTGGCGGCACGCGCGACAAGCGGCCCGTCCGTCGCGCGGTGCCTGGACGGCCTGGATGCCTTGACCCTGCACGTCCTTCGGACCGTCGCCCAGAGCGGCGACGGGCTTTCGCGCACCGCACTGGTCGAGCAGGCGACCGCCCCGCTGGGGGCGGACGCGAAGGCGGCATGTGCCGCCGCCGTCGACGATCTCATCGCGCTCGCCCTGGTCTGGGGGACATCGGCGCGGCTGCACGCGGTGCTCCCGGTGCGCGACCTCGTCGCCGGCGTGGGCCTGCCGACCTGGCCGCGGCCGGACCTGCCGGCCGGCTCGGTCGTTGCCCGGGCCGACCAGGTCGACGCGCTCGCAGCAGTGCATGCACGCGAGGCGGTCGGGCTTGTCCGCGACCTCCTCGACGACTGGTCGGCGCATCCGCCCGGGGTCCTGCGCAGCGGTGCGCTGTCGCTGCGCGACTTCGCCGCGGCGCGTGGTCGGCTGCACGCCGACTGGGGACGGACCGCGCTGACCATCGAGCTCGCCCACGCGGCGATGCTGGTCGCCGACGACGAGGACGAGCCCCCGCACTGGGTGCCGACCGACACCTACGACACGTGGCTGGCCAAGCCGCCCGGAGAGCAGTGGCTGGACCTCGTCGACGCATGGCTGTCGTTGCCGCGGCTGCCGTCGCTGGCGGAGGAACGCACGCAGGTGCTGTCGGCGGACCGCGACCGGCGTGCCGTCGTCGCCCTGCGCCGCGACACCCTGGACCTGCTGGCGACGACACCACCGGGCGGCACCTTGGACGCCGAGGTGATCGAGACGGTCCTCGACGATCGCGAGCCGCGTCGAGCCGGTGAGCTGCGTCGCCTCACCGTCGGGGCGACGCTGCGCGAGGCGGAGGAGCTGGGCGTCAGCGGAGCCGGCGCGCTGTCGACTGCCGGCCGGCTGCTGCTGCGCGGAAGCGATGCGGCGACCCGGCGCGCCACTTTGGCCGCCCTCGTCGACGCCCTCCCGGACGACATCGACCACGTGCTCGTTCAAGCCGACCTCACGGTCGTCGCCCCAGGCCCGCTGGCCCCGGAGGCTTCCCGCCGGCTGCGCATGGTCGCCGACGTCGAGTCCCGGGGCCACGCGACGGTGTACCGGGTGACGGAGACGAGCATCCGGCGTGCACTCGACGTCGGCTGGGACGCGGCAGCCATCCATGCGCTGCTCGCGGAGCTGTCGCAGACCGCGGTGCCGCAGCCGCTCACGTACCTCATCGACGATGTCGCCCGCCGCCACGGCGCGGTCCGCGTCGGACCCGCGCTGGCCTACATCCGCAGCGACGACCCGGAGACGCTGCACGCGCTCGTCGCCGACCGGCGCCTGCGCGGGCTGGGGCTGCGGCAGATCGCCGACTCCGTCGTCATCTGCCAGGCGCCGACGTCGGAGGTGCTCGCCGCGCTACGCGGCGCCGGACTCGCGCCGGCTGCTGAAGGCCCCGACGGAGCCGTCGTCGTACGCCGGCCCGATGAGCGCCGGATCCGGACGCCCCGGCCGCCCACGGTCGAGACGCGTCGCGGGACCTCCGAGAAGCTGGTCGCTGCCGCCGTCCGGACGCTTCGCGCGGCCGACGCCGCCGGCCGGGCCGCGGCACCGGTCGCCGGGCCTGCCGCCAGCGTCGAGCTGCACCCCCAGAGCGCCTCGGCCGTCGTCACGGCGCTGCGCACGGCCCTCGCCGACACCCGCGCCGTCTGGCTGGGCTACGCCGGGACGGACGGCGTCGTCACCACGCAGGTCGTCGACCCCATCCGCCTGCACGGCGGGATCCTCGTCGCGTTCGACCACCGCACCGACACCGTCCGCGACTTCGCGGTCTCCCGCGTCACTGCCGTCGCCGACGCCTGACCCCATCGAGACCTACAGCTTGCGGGCCGATCCGGCCTCCGGAGCCCCGCAAGCTGCAGGTCTGGAAGTGTTGCGGGGTAACGGGTTCCGGCGGTCTCGGTCGGCAGGGCGTGTCAGGGGGTCGGGGTAGTTTCGGGGCATGTCGGAGTCCACGCGCCGTGGGGTGAGCAAACTCGTTGAGCTGCCCGCCGGCCCCGGGCTGGTCGCCGGACTTGGCGCCGTCGCGGTCGCGGACCTGTCGGCGAACGAGGCGATCACGTACCTGCAGCAGGTGAACCGCGCGGTCGCGTGGCTGTCCGGGGTCCAAGCCCAGGCGCGCAAGGACGTGACCGAGCGGGTTGTGCAGCATTTCGCGGCGGAGGCTGACGGTCACGTGGATGCGCCGTTCATGGCAGCGGAGCTGCGCGCGTCGGCGGAGATCGCCGCGGCGACCCGCCTGTCTCCGCGTGCGTCGGATGCCCGGATCCAGGAGTCGTACGACCTCACGGGGCCGTGGCGACTGATGCAGGACGCGCTGCTGGCCGGGGACGTGAGCCTGGACCACGTGCGAGCGGTCGGACGGGAACTGCATAAGGCTCCCGGCTACGGCAACTCGGCCGAGTCTGCCCGGTACGCGAAGACGTGCACGAAGGTCCTCGCCACGGTTGTGCCGTTCGCGGTGACGCATTCTCCGGGCAGTCGGCACGCAAGACCGCGCTGCTGATCATCGCGACCGACCCGGCCGCGGCCCGGGCCAAGCGCCGCGAGGTCGCCGAAGCCGACCACAACGTCTGGCTCCGACCGGGCGAGGAGCCGGGCACGTGCGAGATCACCGCGACGATGCCGACGGCGCACGGGCACGCGGTGATGGACGCGGTGAACGCCCTCGCCGCCGACGCCCGGTTCGAGGTTTCCGACGGGTGCGTCACGAGGGGCCAGCGCCGCGTCGCCGCGTTCACCACCCTGATCCTGGGCGACCCCGGCAACGTCGGGCGCATCGACGGCCCGGTGGCCGAGGCGAAACTTGCCGCGCACGTCAACGTCCTGGTCCCCCTAGCCACCCTCGTCGGGACCTCCGAGCAGGGCGGGCGGATCGGGACGACGGCGGTCCAGGCGGACGTCATCCGCGACGTCATCGCCGCCTGCGGGGACCGGTCCAGGATCCGCCGGCTCCTGGTCGACAGCGCCGGTGTGATCCTGGACGCCGGCCGGTCCCACTACCTCGGCTCCGACATCCAGAAACTCGTCGTGAAACTGCGAGACGGGTACTGCCGCGGCGTCGCCTGCGACACCCCGGCAATGCGCCCCGGCGTCGAGGTAGACCACGCCACCCCCTTCAGCGCCGGCGGCCACACGAACATCACCGAGCTCGGCTCTTTGTGCAAGCACCACCACCAGATCAAAACCCACGGCGGCTGGGACCTGGCCAACACCACCCGCCGCGGCGACGGCACCTGGCGATCACCCCTGGGCCGCATCTACCACCACGAAGCCCCCGACCTCCTCCCCCCACCACCCGAACCCGACCCCGACCCACCACCGTTCTGACGGCGTAGAACCGTCGGGACACGAACGAGTGACGAGCGGGTCTCACACGACCCGAAGCTCGGCCGACCACACGGTCAGCTCCTCCAGGACGGCGGGGATCGGGTCGACCCCGATGCCCGGCCCCTGCGGGACCGGGAGGAACCCGTCGTCGAGCACGAACGGCGGGGTGACGTCCAGGCCGTAGTAGCGGTCGGACGCGCTCGTGTCGCCCGGCAGCGTGAACCCGGGGAGTGACGCCAGCGCGAGGTTGGCCGCGCGGCCGATCCCGGTCTCGAGCATGCCGCCGCACCACACGGCTCGACGCTTCGCCCTGGCGATGTCGTGGATGTCGCGGGCGGTCAGGTATCCGCCGACGCGTCCCGGCTTGATGTTGATGATCGAGCACGCACCGAGCGCGAGCGCCGAGTCCGCCGAGGCGGCGCTGTGGATCGACTCGTCGAGGCAGATCGGCGTCCGGCACGCCTGCGAGAGGAGGACGTGGCCGTACCAGTCGTCCTCCTCCAGCGGCTGCTCGTGCAGCAGCAGGTCGAACACGTCGAGCTGAGCCAGGTGCTCGGCATCGGACCGGCGATACGCCTGGTTGGCGTCGGTCTGGAGCGGGAGGTCGGGCCACGCCTCACGCACCGCGCGCACTGGCTCGACGTCCCAGCCCGGCTGGATCTTCAGCTTGACCCGGCGGTAGCCCGCTTCGACGTACCCGCCGACCTCGGCCAGCAGGTCGTCGATCGACTCCGTCACCGGGATGCCGACCGACACCCCGCACGCAACGGTGTCACGCACGGAGCCGAGGTATGCGGCGAGGGACTGGTCACGCTCGCGCAACCACGCGTCCAGGATCGCGGTCGACAGGCCGCCCTTGGCCATGTGGTGCCCGCGCACGGGTTCCATCGCGGCCCGGACGTCCTCCGGGTCTCCGTCGGCGCCGCCCGGTCCCACCACCCCAGCAAGCCGGGGCAGCAGGTGCTCCTCGATCACGTCGATCGCCATGTCGTTGTACTCGTAGGAGTAGGCCGGTCGGGGGTCGCACACGCACTCCCCCCAGCCGCTCGGCCCGTCGGACGTCACCGCCTCGACGAGGATCACGTCGCGCACCCGGATCGTGCCGAAGCTCGTGCGGAACGGACGGACCAGCGGAAGCTCCAACCGGTGCAGGCGCAGCAGCTCGATCGTCATCGCGTCCTCCCGAGAACCAGGTCGCCGCCGGGCGATATCCCGACGACCGTGAGCCCGTCGCCGATCGCGGCGAGGAGAGCGTGACGGACGTCCATCCGCCACCGGCTCGCAGCGCCCGGATCGGCGGCGCGGATCGCGACGATGTCAGGTGGCAGGGCGATCACCCGATCGTCCGCGGCGGGCTTCGTCGGATCCAGTCCGGTTGTGACGGCTCGGGCGACCCGGTCGGATCGCAGCCGCCACCGCGCGAACAGCCGGTCGGTCGGGTCCCCGTCGTTGATGCCGTCGGCCAGGCTTCCGTAGAAGTCGGGCACGAAGCCGTCGACCTCGACGCCGAGGTGAAGGAGGTTGAGCCGGACGTTGCGGCGCACAAGCGGGTCGAACGTCCAGACGACAGTATCGATCCCCTGCTCGATCGCCCACGCGCGCTGGTGCAGCTTGAGCGCGCGGCCGACGTGACGGTCGCGGTGCGCAGGCAGAACCGCGGCGAGGTGCGAGTGGAGGTGGTCATGCCACGTGCCGGCGTCGTCCTGGTGCCGACCGACGAACGCGAACGCGGCGCCGATCGGACTGTCGCCGGCGTAGGCGGTCGCGACGTAGCCGCCGGCGTGCTCTGCCGCCCGCAGCAGGTTCGGCGTGACCTGTGTGCTCCCGTCCAGGGCGGGCCACGTCGCATCGAAGACGAGGCGGGCCTCGTCGAACCCGGCGAGGGAGGCGGGCACGCGAACCTCGACTCCCGCCGCGTGCGCGGCGCGGCTCGCGTCCTGCCACGCCCCCGCCGTATCCGTCACGCGGAGCACGGTACCTAGCCACGCCGCCGAGCAACGTAGGCTCGTCCAATGACCGGCGGACCCCTGATCGTGCAGAGCGACAAGACCCTCCTGCTTGAGATCGACCACGAGGGTGCCGCCGAGTGCCGCAAGGCGATCGCCCCGTTCGCCGAGCTGGAGCGCGCACCTGAGCACGTCCACACGTACCGGCTGACCCCCCTGGGGCTGTGGAACGCGCGCGCGGCCGGGCACGATGCCGAGCAGGTCGTCGACACGCTCCTGCGTTACTCGCGCTACCCCGTCCCGCACGCGCTGCTCGTCGACGTCGCCGAGACGATGGCGCGGTACGGCCGGCTGCAGGTCGCGAACCACCCCGTCCACGGGCTGGTCCTGCAGGCGATCGACGTTCCGGTGCTCGAGGAGGTACTGCGCAGCCGCAAGGTCGCGCCGCTGCTGGGGGCGCGCGTCGACGACACCACGGTGATCGTTCACCCGAGCGAGCGCGGCCACCTCAAGCAGGCCCTCGTCAAGCTCGGCTGGCCGGCGGAGGACGTCGCCGGCTACGTCGACGGCGAGCGGCACGCGATCGGTCTCGCCGCCGAGCAGTGGCAGCCGCGTCCGTACCAGACCGAGGCCGCCGAGGGCTTCTGGCACGGCGGCTCCGGGGTCGTCGTGCTGCCGTGCGGGTCGGGCAAGACGATCGTCGGCGCACTCGCGATGGCGCTGGCCCAGGCGACGACGCTGATCCTGGTGACCAACACCGTGGCCGCACGCCAGTGGCGCGACGAGCTCCTGCGCCGCACGACCCTGACGGCCGACGAGATCGGCGAATACTCCGGCGCCCGCAAGGAGATCCGGCCCGTCACGATCGCGACGTACCAGGTCATGACGACGAAGCGGAAGGGCGTCTACCCACACCTGGAGGTCTTCGACTCACGCGACTGGGGCCTGATCATCTACGACGAGGTCCACCTGCTGCCTGCGCCGATCTTCCGGTTCACGGCCGACATCCAGTCCCGTCGCCGGCTCGGGCTCACCGCGACCCTCGTACGGGAGGACGGCCGGGAGTCCGACGTGTTCTCCCTCATCGGGCCGAAGCGCTACGACGCCCCGTGGAAGGACATCGAGGCGCAGGGCTACATCGCGCCGGCCGACTGCGTGGAGGTCCGCATCACGCTGCCCGACGCCGACCGGATGGCGTACGCGATGGCCGAGCCCGAGGACCGCTACCGGCTCGCGGCCTGCGCCCCCGAGAAGATCCGCGTGACCGAGGAGATCGCCCGCCGGCACACCGACGACCGGGTCCTGGTGATCGGGCAGTACCTCGACCAGCTGGCAGAGCTCGGGGAGCACCTGGAAGCCCCGGTCATCACCGGCGAGACGACCGTCCGCGAGCGCGAGCGCCTGTTCGCGTCGTTCCGCTCCGGCGAGACGCGGGTGCTCGTCGTCAGCAAGGTCGCGAACTTCTCCGTCGACCTGCCGGAAGCCGGGGTCGCGATCCAGGTCAGCGGCACGTTCGGCTCGCGGCAGGAGGAGGCGCAGCGGCTGGGGCGCGTGCTGCGGCCCAAGGGCGACGGGCGCGCCGCGCACTTCTACTCGATCGTCACCCGTGACACCGTCGATGCCGACTTCGCCCAGCACCGCCAGCGGTTCCTGGCCGAGCAGGGGTACTCCTACCGGATCGTCGACGCGAGCGACGTCGCCTGACCGTCCGCCCCGTCCCGCACGTCCCGCACGTCCCGGTCGACCTCAGCGGGCCGGCGGGGTCGGTCCGTCGACGGCAACGGCGAACGCGACGAGCGACGCGACCTCCGCCAGCACCGCGGGGGTGACGGCGTCGAGTTCGAGCGGCAGCCGCAGCCGGCGCTCCACCACGTCGTCGACCGTCATCGCGCCGTCGTGCTGGACCGCCTGGACGACGTCGACCCGCCGGAACCCGGGGGCGTCGACGAGCGGCTCGGCCAGCGTCGGGTCGGCGCCGACGAGCGCCTCGACCTCCTCGTCACGCGCGTCGACCAGCGCGATCGTGTCGGTCAGGCACGGGCGCTGGGGCAGGCCGAGCTGCTCCACGACGGTGTCGACGAGGTCGCGGGCCATGATCCGGTAGGTCGTCCACTTGCCGCCGACGATGGCCAGCACCCCGTCGGCGACCTGTGAGATCCGGTGCTCCCGCGACACGCGCGCCGTGCTGCCGCCGACGCCGGTGTCCCGGGCCAACGGGCGTACGCCGGCGAACGCGTACGTCACGTCGCCCGCGTCGACGTCGCTCGCGACGACCTCGCGCAGCCGGTCGAGCAGGTACGCGACGTCCTCGGGCTCGACGGCGACGTCCTCCGGCCGGCCGGCCCAGCTCGTGTCCGTCGTGCCGACGAGCCAGTGCGTCGCGTTGGGCAGGATGAACAGGACGCTCTCCCCAGTCGGCGCGATGATCGCCGAGCTGCCGTCGATCGCGGACCGGGGCAGCCGTAGGTGCACGCCCTTGGAGCGCACAACCTCGACGTCCTCCTCCCCGGCGCGGAACAGGGCCGAGGCCTGCGGTGCCCACGCGCCGACGCACAGGCACACGCACCGGGCCGCGACCGTCACGCGCTCGCCGGTGAGCTCGTCCCGCAACACGACGCGACGCACGCCGTCGCCGTCCGGCTCACCGGTCGCCGACTCCAACGACGCGTACGTCGCGACCGGTACGCCTGCGCCCGCCGCGGTCCGGGCCAGCGCCACCGCCAGGTGCGCGTCGTCCATCTGCGCGTCGTAGTACCGCAGCGCGCCGACGAGCCGCTCCGAGCGCAGGTCGGGGAACTCGGCGAGCGCCTCCTCGGCGGTCAGCCGCGCGTGGCCGGGCAGCAGGCCGGACCGGGCCAGCCGGTCGTAGGCGGTGAGCCCGGCCCCGAGGTAGACGCGGTCCCACCCGTGGCGCAGCGGGACGAGGAACGGCAGCGGGCGCACGAGCCGCGGGGCGAGCCGGGTGAGCAGGAGTTCCCGCTCGGCCAGTGCCTCGCGGACCAGGGCGACGTCGCCGGTCTGCAGGTAGCGCAGCCCGCCGTGGACGAGCTTCGAGGACCGGCTCGACGTGCCGCCGGCGATGTCGCCCGCGTCGACGAGCCCGACCCGCAGCCCCCGCGTCGCCGCGTCGAGCGCGGTCCCGCACCCGGTGGCGCCGGCGCCGACGACGAGCACGTCGAGCACGCCGTCGGCCAACGCGGCAAGGGCGGCCGCCCTGGTCCCGGGACCGAGGGCGTCCGGGCGGTCCGACGTCACGGCCGCGGGCGCAGCGCGAGCCGAGCGTCGACGTCGAAGGAGAAGTCATCGATGGTGCTCATCCCCGGCAGCGGCAGGTGCACGGTGCCCAGGCTCGCGGAGCCGGTGAGCTCGACCTCGTCGAACGGCGACGCCTCGGGGCCGATCGGGGTGATCGTCAGCTCGAGCTCCACGTCGATCGAGCCGGCGACGGCGTGGCCGGTCACGTGGATCGGCGGCCCGGAGGTGCCCGTCCCGGTGTAGACGAGCTCGTGGGCGTCGTTCCGCGTGACGATCCCCCGCGCGGCGCGCTGCATCAGGAAGCCGGTCCGCAGCTGGTCGAGGGCTAGGCGCAGGTCGAAGGTCACGGCGTCGCCGTCGACCCGCAGCTCGCCGCCGGAGACGGGGGCGGAGACGTCGATCTTCATCAGCCCGACCGACCCGCTCTGAAGGCGGACCACTGCGCCATCGACCGTCTCGACCGTCCAGGTGCCCGTCATGCGACCACCTTGCCATGAGCCCTCACGGGCGGCTGCGGACCACGACGGGCAACCGCGGCGATCAGCCGAGGTCGACGACCTCGAACTCCAGCAGGTCGGCGCCGGTGGAGACGGGCGCGCCCTGGCCGGCGTGCGCCTGACGTGCCGCACCGTCCCGCCAGGCCTCGAAGGCCTCCTGGCTCGCCCACGTCGTCACGACGAAGTAGCGGGCGTCGCCGGCGACGGGGCGCAGCAGCTGGAAGCCCTCGAACCCCGGTTGGGAGTCGACGGCGTGCTTGCGGGCGGCGAACCGCGCCTCCAGCTCGGGGCCGGCGCCGGCGGGGACGGAGATGGCGTTGATCTTCACGACAGACATGCGTGCGATCCTGCCACCGCCGTCGACCTTGAGGTTCAGAGGGTTTCGCGGGCCGTGAAGCCCTCTGAACCTCAAGGTGGGCGAACGGGAACCGTTCCGTCAGTCGATAGCGACGATGCGGTTGCGGCCGGCCTTCTTCGCCAGGTACATCGCGTCGTCGGCGCGCTCGATGAGCTGCTCGGACGTCTCGCCCGGTCGCAGGACCGTGACGCCGATGCTCAGCCGCGGGACGACCTCCAGACCCCCGGCGACGGCGACCGGCTCCGACGCGATCTCGTGGATCTTCTCCGCGACAGCAGTGGCGTCGTCGAGGGAGTGCACGCCGGGCAGGAGCACGAGCAGCTCGTCGCCGCCGATCCGCGCCGCGTCGTCCGTGCCGCGGATGACTGACGCGATGCGCTCGCCGAGCGCGCGCAGGACCTCGTCGCCCGCCGCGTGCCCGTAGCCGTCGTTGATGTCCTTGAAACGGTCGACGTCGCAGAACAGCACGGCGGTGCGCCACCCGCGGCGGGGCGTGTGGGTCGCGACCTCCGCGATCCGGCGTAGAGCCTCGGACCGGTTGAGCAGCCCGGTCAGCTCGTCGAATCGTGCGCGCCGGTCCAGCTCGGCCTCGACCTCGATGAGGTTGTCGATGACGCGGTACGTCGCGATCAGCCCGGTGAGGCTGCCGTCGGCGTCGAAGTACGGACGGGCATGCGCCTCGATCCAGTGCGTCTCCCCGCGGGGTGAGACGCCACGCGCGCGGAACACCCGGTGCTCCCCGCGTAGGACCGCGACGAGGATCTGGCGAAGCGCCGGCACGTCGTCGGCATCGACGCATGCCCGGGCGGATCGCCCGACCCATTCGCTGGGAGGCGCCCCGAACTCGTGCTCGACCGACGGGGAGATCCAGTCGACGCGCCCGTCCCTGATGAGGATCACGATGTCGGCGGTGTTCTCGGCGAGCAGCCGGTAGTGCTCCTCCGACGTCGAGAGCTGTTGTTCCGCGACGGCGCGTTGCTCGTCGAGCAGGACCCGGTCGGTGACGTCGCGCCACACCGCGGTGCGCCCGATGAGCGTGCCGTCCGCGTCGAGCGCGGGGCTGACCGCCGACTCGACCCACCGGTAGTGGCCATCCTTGTGCCGGACCCGGGCCAGGGAGCGGGTCGCTTCTCCGGCCTCGGCCCGCTCCGTTGCCGTGCGGAGCACGCTTCGGTCGTCGGGGTGGATGAGGTGGCCCGGGGCCTTGCCGACGAGGTCGGCGGGCTCCCATCCCAGCGTCCGCGTCACGGCAGGGGACATGTACGTGATCGTTCCTGCCGCGTCGGCCATCGCGACGACGTCGGTGACACTGTCGGCGATGAGGCGGAGCTCGCGTTCGGACGCAGCAAGCCGCTGCTCGGCCCGCACGCGTGCGGTGACGTCGCGCCAGGCGTAGGACACCCCGTCGAGGACCTTGACGATCCGCGCGTCGAAGTAGGCGACGTCCGTGCCGTCGCGGCCAGGCACGGCCCGGGCCTCCCAGACCTGGGGCAAGCCGGTCTCCACGACGCGGGCGTACTCCTGCAGCCGGCCCGTCAGCTCGGCCTGCGGAAACAGATCCGTCATCCGATGGCCGACGATCTCGCTGCGCGTCAGCGACAGGCTGCGGCAGGCGGCCAGGTTCGCCTCGGCGTACTCGAAGTCGACGATCGCGCCGGCGTCGTCGCGTACGGCGGTGAAGATCACGCGCCCGTCAAGTTCGGCGTCGAGCTCGCCGGTCAGCAGGATGCTCGACCTCAGCGCAGCCGCGACGGCGAGCGCCTCGGCCTCGACGTCGCGCCACGCATCGACACGAATCGACGCATGGTCGGCCGTGCTGGGCACCGTGACCGTGCGAGCGACCAGGTGGCGGTAGGTACCGTCGGCGCACCGCACCCGGGTGCCGAACCGCGGCGACGATGGCATGTCGAGGTCGGCGGATGCTCCTGCCGACGGCTCGTCACCGCGGTCCTCGGGGTGGATCAGGTCGGCGAACCGCGTGCCGACGAGCTGCTCGGCGGTCCAGCCGAGCACCTGCTCGATGCTGGGTGATATCCACTCGACGATCTCGTCGTGCGTCGACTCGACGATGAAGTCAGCGGCGTTCTCGGACAGCACGCGGAACCGCTCGGTTCGCGCGACCTCCGTGGTGACGTCGACCACCTGCGAGAGGAAGACGCGGAGCGCGTCGGAGGCATCACGGACTGCGGACACCGTGAGGTCCCCCCAGACGATCGAGCCGTCGGGCCGCAGGTACCGCTTACGCAGCCGGTAGGAGTCGCGCTGGCCCGCGATGACGTCGTCGACCAGGTACTGGTCGCTGGTCAGGTCATCGGCGTGTGTCAGCTGCTGCCAGGTCGAGCGGCCGAGCTCGTCGGCCGTCCGGGCGAACAAGGCGCACATCGCGTCGTTAGCCCAGAGGACGGCGCCGTCAGGTGCGACCAGGCACGAGGCGATGGCGGAACGCTCGAGGGCCTGCATGAGGAGGCGCTCGTCGGCGACGGGGGCCAACAGCTCGGCACGGACGCGTGCATCCACGTAGCCGCGAATCATCGCCTCGACCTCTCAGGTCCGCCGTGCCCCCGGGGCGAACCTTGCCACTGCACGGGCCGTATTGGGCGAAGATGGCCCGCCGACACGGGCCGTGCTCCCAGACCTGCTCTCCGCGCAGCGGACGCGGCGGATCGAGCTGCTGTAGCCGGGCCCGCACACAGCGAAGCGGGCCGGCCTCCCGAAGGAGACCGGCCCGCCGCCGTTCAGTGCGCGTGGACTAGAAGTCCATGCCGCCCATGTCGCCGCCACCGGGCATCGCCGGGGCCGACTTCTCGGGCTTGTCCGCGACGACCGCCTCGGTCGTCAGGAACAGGCCGGCGATCGAGGCCGCGTTCTGCAGCGCCGAGCGCGTGACCTTGGCCGGGTCGATGATGCCGGCCTTGATCATGTCGACGTACTCGCCGGTCGCCGCGTCCAGGCCCCAGCCGGGCTCCAGGTCGCGGACCTTCTCCGCCACGACGCCGCCCTCGAGGCCGGCGTTGATCGCGATCTGCTTGAGCGGAGCGCTGACAGCGACGCGGACGATGTTCGCGCCGACCGCCTGCTCGTCGGTGAGCCCGAGCGCGTCGATCTTGGCGTCGGCCGACTTCATGGCCTGGATGAGGGCCACGCCGCCGCCGGGCACGATGCCCTCCTCGACGGCCGCCTTCGCGTTGCGAACGGCGTCCTCGATGCGGTGCTTGCGCTCCTTGAGCTCGACCTCGGTGGCCGCGCCGACCTTGATGACCGCAACACCGCCGGCCAGCTTGGCCAGGCGCTCCTGCAGCTTCTCGCGGTCGTAGTCGGAGTCCGACTTCTCGATCTCGGCGCGGATCTGCGAGACCCGGCCGGCGATCTGCTCGGCGTCGCCGGAGCCCTCGACGATGGTGGTCTCGTCCTTGGTGACGACGACCTTGCGGGCACGGCCCAGCAGGTCCAGCGTCGCGGAGTCGAGCTTGAGGCCGACCTCCTCGGAGATGACCTGGCCACCGGTCAGGATCGCGATGTCCTGCAGCATGGCCTTGCGGCGGTCACCGAAGCCCGGGGCCTTGATGGCCACGGAGCGGAAGGTGCCACGGATCTTGTTGACGACCAGGGTCGACAGCGCCTCGCCCTCGACGTCCTCGGCGATGATGACCAGCGGCTTGCCGGACTGCATGACCTTCTCCAGCAGCGGGAGCAGGTCCTTGACCGCAGAGATCTTGGAGTTCGCGATGAGGATGTAGGGATCCTCGAGCTCGGCCTCCATGCGCTCGGCGTCGGTCATGAAGTAGGCCGAGATGTAGCCCTTGTCGAAGCGCATGCCCTCGGTGAGCTCGAGCTCAAGCCCGAAGGTGTTGCTCTCCTCGACGGTGATGACGCCTTCCTTGCCGACCTTGTCCATGGCCTCAGCGATGAGCTCGCCGACCTCCATGTCGCCGCCCGCAGAGATCGCGGCGGTCGAGGCGATCTGCTCCTTGGTCTCAACGTCCTTCGCCATGGCGAGGAGCTCGTCGCTGACCACGCTGACCGCGCGCTCGATGCCCTTCTTCAGGCCCATCGGGTTCGCACCGGCGGCCACGTTGCGCAGGCCCTCGCGGACGAGCGCCTGGGCGAGCACGGTCGCGGTCGTCGTGCCGTCACCGGCAACGTCGTCGGTCTTCTTGGCGACCTCTTTGACCAGCTCGGCGCCGATCTTCTCGTAGGGGTCCTCCAGGTCGATCTCCTTGGCGATGGAGACACCGTCATTGGTGATCGTGGGGGCGCCCCACTTCTTCTCCAGCACCACGTTGCGGCCCTTCGGGCCGAGGGTGACCTTGACGGCGTCGGCGAGCACGTTCATGCCGCGCTCGAGGGCCCGGCGGGCCTCCTCGTCGAATGCAATGATCTTTGACATGGGGGGTGTTCCTCCCGGAACGTCCTGAGGTGAGTTGTCACTCTGGTCCGTCGAGTGCTAACCCCGAAGTTAGCACTCGACGCGGGTGAGTGCAAACCCGCCGGAGGCCTAGCCGATGGCCGAGACGGCAGCCTTCTCGGCGATCGTGAACGCCTTCTTCGCCGGGGTCGCGGACGGCCCGGCGGTCGACGCGGACCACGCCGTGCCGTACGGCTCCCACACGGCTGCGGCCTGGGCGATGTTCGGCATCGGCACGCCGTCGGCCCCGGCGTTGCCGATCGCCCGGACCCGCCCGCCGCCGGTGTCGACCTTCGCCGCCGCGACCGTGTTCGCCGGGTACCAGCCGGACGCCTTCGCGAGCGCCTGCTGCACGCCCGGGCGCGTGAGGTACTTCGTCGCGAGCGCGGCGGCCTGCTCGGCGACGCCGTGCTTCTCCGCGAAGCGCGTGACCATGACCCCCTGGATCGTCAGCAGCGGCACCGCCTTGCGGCCCGCGACGACCGGCGGCACCGACCCGATCCGGTAGACGAAGCTGAGCTTCATCAACGTGGCCAGCTCCTCGGGACCGGCGAGCCAGAACGGCGAGCGGCCCTTCACGAAGGCGTTGCGGGCGGCGTCGACGGTCATCGCCGGGTCGAGCAGCCCGGAGGCGTTCCAGCCGTCGATCTGCCCGGAGTTCTTCTTCAGGGCCTTGCTGGCGAGCCCGACGTCCTTGGGGTCCAGGCCGCCGGCCTTCGCCGTGCCGAACAGGTAGCCGCCCACGCCGCTGAACAGGGGGAACGTCGTGTACGGGTTCGCCCCGTTGCCCTGGGGAAGGGCGAAGGGCACCTTCGCCTTCTTGTTCTTGACCAGCTTCAGGGCCTTCGCGGACAGGTCGGCGAACGTCGTCGGCTGGGTCGGGACGAGCGTCGTGTTCGTCACCAGGGCCAGGTTGCTGATCTGCACCGGCACGCCGTAGTTGTCAGCGCCGACCCGGTTGCCGGCGCGCACGTTGGGCCGGAACTTCGCGGCGCGCTTGGCGCCCATGACCACCGGGACGATGACCTTCGCCTCGGCCAGCGGGCCGGTCCAGGCGAGGTCACCCCACACGAGGTCGGGCGCCGTGCCGGCCTTGGCCGCGACGAGGTCGTCGCGGACCGTCGCCGGGTCCTTAGTGACGACGGTGACGGGCGAGCCCTGGTAGCCGTCCTTGAGCAGCTGCTCCAGGACGGGGGCGTGCGCCGCATCGGACCAGATGACGATGGGGGTCGCCGCGTGGGCGGCGGGCGCGGCGGTCAGCGTCGCCGCCGCCACCGCTCCGGCAGCCAGCGCCGCCGCGAACGTCCGTGAGCGCCGCATGGGGGCTTCCCTTCACCAGGGCCGGCGATGGATACGCCGACTGCCGGTGCCGGACGAACCGGCACCGGTCGATCGTACAAAAGGTGCGGACCTGGCCCCTACGCCTCGATGCCGAGGCGGCGCGCCGAGCGGGCGCGCTGACGGGAGGCACGAAGCCGGCGCAGGCGCTTGACCAGCATGGGGTCGAGGGCGAGCGCGCGGGGATCGTCGATGAGCTGGTTGAGCAGCTGGTAGTACCGGGTGCTGCTCATGTCGAACAGGTCGCGGATCGCCTGCTCCTTGGCGCCGGCGTACTTCCACCACTGCCGCTCGAACTCCAGGATCTCCCGGTCGCGGTCGGAGAGCTCGGCGCCGACGCCGTCTCGCGGGGAGAGCGCCCCGGCAGCATCCATCGTCACGTCCTCGTCACCTGTCCGTTCGTCGGTTCACGTCATCGTAGGGGGTGAATCCCATCCATGTCATTCGCCTGCCACCTCGCGGTCCCGGCGGGCGCGCACCTCACGTCGGTGCCGCTCCAGGCGCCGGTTCCGCTCCCGGATGAGGAGCCAGGAGAAGGCGTAGCCGAGGCCGTTCGTGGCCCAGTGCAGCCCCATCGGGGCGAGGACGCTGCCCGACAGAAGGCGGAGGGCGGCGAAGATCACGCCCGCGACCGTCGTCGTCAGCACGCTCGCCAGGACGGCCAGGATGTTGCCACGCCGGCCCTGGCCGACGACCGAGCCGAGCGCCGGGTTCTGCTCGTGGGTCCCGATGCTCGGCAGGATGTGCCACAGGCCGAACAGGACGGCCGCGACGGCCACTCCGCCGACGAGGCCGAGCCGACGGATGAGCATCGACAGCAGGACCGCCCGGAAGGCAATCTCCTCCAGCAGGACTGTGCCGAACGGGACCTCGATGAGGGCCTGGAACATCAGCCGACCGCCGCTGAGGGTGCTCATCCGCTCGTCGTGGAAGGCCGATCGCGTGCGCTTGAACGCCGAGCCGATGAGGTAGACCGCCGTGATGAGCGCGATGCAGGCGGCCGCCCAGATCGTGCCGGGCAGCAGGTAGGCCCAGCCCAGGCCCATGTCGGTCCACGTGTTGCCGTCGAGCAGCCCGAACGCCAGCAGCAGCACCGAGCCGCCGAAGCTCCACAGCAGGTAGTGCGTCTGGGGGGCGAGCCGGTTGTTCGCGATGTTGAGGACCACGAGCGCGACCACCACGACGACGACCGGCCACCAGGCCAGCCCCGTCTCCTGCGCTGGTGCCACGAGGTCGAACATCACCGTCAGTGTAGGTGCGCGGCAGGAGGCGAAGCGGTGGCCGACGAGGGCGCCTGCGCCCCCGGCGCCGCAGGTATTGAATGACCCCCGTGACGATCGACTTGGGCGAGGACACAGCACTGACGCTGGACGCCGAGCCCGACCCGGCGCTGCGCCGAGGCGACTTCCTGATCCCGACGTCGATCGGGGGCGAGTTCCCCCTCGCCGCCTACCTCGCGGGCAACTCCCTCGGCGCCCAGCCGCGGGAGGCCCGCGCCGACGTCATGGCCGAGATCGACTCGTGGGAGGAGCTCGCCGTCCTCGGCCACGCCTCTGGCGCCCGGCCATGGACGCGGTACCACGAGGCGATCCGCGGACCGATGGCCCGCATCGTCGGTGCGCTCCCGGACGAGATCGCCGTGATGAACACGCTCACGGTGAACTTGCACCTCCTGCTCGCGTCGTTCTACCGGCCCACTCCGATCCGCCACCGCGTCGTCATCGAGGACCACGCGTTCTCGTCCGACTCGTACGCCGTTCGCAGCCACGTGGGCTTCCGGGGCCACGACCCCGACACTGCGGTCCTGCGACTGGCACCGCGCCCCGGCGAGGACACCCTTCGGACCGAGGACGTGCTCCGCACGCTGAGCGAGCACGCGCACTCGATCGCGACGATCCTGCTCGGCGGCGTGAACTACCGGACCGGTGAGGTGCTCGACATCGCGGCGATCACCGCCGCCGGCCACGACATCGGCGCGACCGTCGGCTGGGACCTCGCGCACGCGGCCGGCAACATCCCACTGTCGCTCCACGACGACGATGTCGACTTCGCCGCGTGGTGCACGTACAAGTACCTCAACTCCGGCCCCGGGGCGATCGCCGCGGCGTTCGTCCACGAGCGTCACCTCGCCGACCGGTCGCTGCCGCGGCTCGAGGGATGGTGGGGCACGGACCCGGCGACGCGGTTCGAGATGCGGCCCCAGTCCGCTCCCCCGGAGACCGCCGACGCGTGGATGGTGTCGAACCCGCCGATCCTCGCGCTGGCGCCCGTGCGCACGTCCGTCGCGATCTTCGACGAGGTCGGCATGCCCGCTCTACGGGCGCGCAGCCTGCGGCTGACCGGCTACCTGCGCGCGCTGCTGGACGCGGTCGGCCCGCGGATCGGGTGCCAGGTCGTGACGCCTGCCGCCGACGCCGCGCACGGCGCGCAGCTGTCGGTGCGTGTCGGCGTCGACGCCGCCGACCTCGTCGACCGGCTCAGCGGCAACTGGGGCGTCGTCGCCGACGACCGGCCGCCGGACATCATCCGACTCGCGCCGGCACCGCTGTACAACACGCACCACGACTGCTGGCGTGCGGTGCAGGCGCTGTCGCAGGAGCTCGGCGGCGAACCGCTGGGCTGACCGGCTCCGGCTGCGGCGCATAGGCTTCGCAGCGCACCATCGCCCCTGTAGCTCAGTGGTAGAGCAACCGCCTTGTAAGCGGTAGGTCGTCAGTTCAAACCTGACCGGGGGCTCCACCGACGATCGTCGCGACGACCGACGACCGCGTCCGCTGCTTGACAGGCCTCAGTCGCGTCGGGCTAGCGTGACGAACCGTCCGGGGTCGAGCCGCACGACGGAAGGCTCCCCGCGTGTACTACCCCGCAACGCCGGTCGAGATCGCCGGGATGTCGGAGTCGAAGGACCTCGGGCCGTGGCGGTGGCGGCCGCTCGGTCGGTCATGGGCACTGCTGCAGCAGCACCACGTCTCAGGCGTCGGGCTGGTCGTCGTCGCGCTGACCGGGTACTCCGGTGGCCGCCCCTGGGGGGAGACCGATGACCGTTCGTTCATCGACGACTACCGCGTATGGATGCGGGGCCTGGTCGACGGTCAACTTGTGCTGCCGCCGCAGGAGCACCTGTCCGGCGACCTGTGGGTGTTCGCCTGCGGGGTGAACTGGACCGAGCAGCAGGTGCGTCAGCGCACCCCGGCCGCGGCGCCAGCCGATCAGGCGACGGGGCCCTCCGCGGGGACGCGCAGGACGAACGGGTCCATCGGGTCGCCCACCGGGTAGACGTGGTTGAAGATCTCCGACCCGGCCGCGGTGAGAGCGACCTCGGTGGACGTCCACTCCCCGGGACCGGTCTCCTCCAGCTCGACCGTCGCGATGGCCACGCGCTTCGCGTCGTCCTCGCCGTCCGGGTCGGCGATGGTCAGCATCACGGCGTCGTCCGTCCAGACGATCCACGGGAAGGCGATGCGGACGAAGAGCATGCCGAAGTGCCCGGCGAAGCGGACGTCGCCGCGGAAGGCCCAGCCGCGGCCGAGCTCGTCCTGCGGCACGGACGGATCGTGCGCGTAGACCACGCTCAGGTCCGGCAAGGGCCACGCGCCGTCGGCGGCCGACGCCTGGCCGTCGGGCATCCCGAGGATGTAGCCGACGAACGAGCGCTTGATGGCCCACGTCATCCCGAGCTCGGGCGGGCCGTCCTGTCCTGACGGGCCGTCCTCGTCCGGCGTGCGGGCGGCGGCGTCATCGGTCGTCACGGCGTCAAACTAGCGCGCCCGCCGACGCCGCTGGCGACCTCTTCGGTCCGCCCGGTTCGCGGGCGGTCTGCCCCTAGGCTCGGCGCGTGAGCGTCCCCGACCGTGCACGCGTGGTCGTCGTCGGCGGCGGCATCGTGGGCGCGAGCGTCGCCTACCACCTGGCCCACCTCGGCGTCACCGACGTCGTCCTCGTCGAGCAGGGCCGGCTCTCCTCCGGGACGACCTGGCACGCGGCAGGGCTCGTCGGGCAGCTGCGGGCGTCGGAGAGCGGCACCCGGCTGGTCCAGTACTCCGCCCGGCTGTACCAGTCACTCGAGGCGGAGACCGGCCTCGCGACCGGCTACAAGCAGTGCGGCGGCGTGACCGTCGCCCGCACGCCCGACCGGATGGTCCAGCTGCTGCGGACGGCGGCCGCGGCGGAAGCGTTCGACCTCGCGTGCGAGATCCTCACGCCCGCGCAGGCGGCCGAGCGGGTGCCGATCCTGCGGACCGACGACCTCCAGGGCGCGATCTGGCTGCCGTTCGACGGCACGGCCAACCCGACCGACGTCACGCAGTCCCTCGCCAAGGGCGCACGGCAGCTGGGCGTCCGAGTCGTCGAGCGCACGCGGGTCATCGGGTTCGACGTCCGGGACGGGGCCGTGACGGGCGTCCGCACCGATGACGGCGACATCGAGGCCGAGATCGTCGTCAACTGCGGCGGCCAGTGGGCCAAGGCGATCGGCGCGATGGCCGGCGTCACGGTGCCGCTGCACTCGGCCGAGCACTTCTACGTCGTGACCGAGCCGATCGAGGGCGTCGAGCGGATGATGCCGATCCTGCGCGACCCTGACGGGTACACGTACATGAAGGAGGAGGTCGGCGGCCTGGTCGTCGGCGGTTTCGAGCCCGTCGCCAAGCCGTGGGTCGCGCCGGATGCGATCCCCTACCCGTTCGAGTTCGCGCTCCTGGAGGAGGACTGGGACCACTTCGAGATCCTGATGGACAGCGCGCTGCACCGGGTTCCCGCGCTCCACCACACCGGGATCAAGAAGTTCTACAACGGCCCCGAGAGCTTCACTCCGGACAACCAGTTCGTCCTCGGGGAGGCGCCCGAGCTGCGCAACTTCTTCGTCGCCGCCGGCTTCAACTCGGTCGGCATCGCGTCCGCCGGCGGCGCCGGCAAGGCGCTGGCGGAGTGGATCGTCGCCGGCGAGCCGCAGTCCGACCTGGTCGGCGTCGACATCCGCCGCTTCGCGCCGTTCAACGGCAACACCCCGTGGCTGCGGGCCCGCGTCGGCGAGGTCCTCGGACTGCACTACGCGATCCCCTGGCCCAACCGCGAGTTCGACACCGCGCGGCCGTTCCGGCGCTCGCCGGTGCACGCGCTGGTCGCCGAGCGCGGCGCCGGCTTCGGCTCCAAGATGGGCTGGGAGCGGCCGAACTTCTTCGCCCCGCCCGGGCAGCAGCCCGTCATCGACTACTCATGGGGGTTCCAGAACTGGAAGCCGTGGGTCGATGCCGAGCAGTGCGCGACACGCGAGGCGGTCGCCCTGTTCGACGAGACGTCGTTCGGCAAGCTGCTCGTGCAGGGGCCGGACGCCGAGGACCTCCTGCAGTGGCTGTGCACGGCGGACGTCGCCGTCCCCGTCGACCGCACGGTCTACACGGGCGTCCTCAGCTCACGCGGCACGTACGAGGCCGACGTCACGGTGACGCGGCTCGCCGACGACGCGTACCTGTGGGTCACCAGCGCCGGCTCCCCTGTCCGCGACCGGGACTGGATCCGCCGGCACGCCGGCGACCGCCGGGTCGAGGTGACGGATGTGTCGAGCGCATATGCGGTCCTCGGCGTCATGGGTCCGCGGTCGCGCGACCTCCTGCAGTCGCTGACGCGGTCCGACCTGACCGACGACGCGTTCGCGTTCGGTGACAGCCGCGAGATCGACCTCGGCTACGCCACCGTCCGCGCCACCCGGCTCACGTACGTCGGCGAGCTCGGCTGGGAGCTCTACGTCCCGGCCGAGTTCGCCGCCGGCGTGTTCGCCCAGGTCGAGGACGCCGGCCGCGACCACGGGCTCGCGCACGCCGGCTACTACGCGATCAACGCGCTGCGGCTGGAGAAGGGGTACCGCGCGTTCGGCCCCGAGCTCGGGCCTGACTACAACCCCGTCGAGGCCGGTCTGCTGTTCGCGACGAAGCTGAAGACCGACATCGACTTCCTGGGCCGCGCGGCGGTCGAGCAGGCGCGGGCCGACGGGGTTCGCCGGCGTCTGGTCTCGTTCGTCGCGGCCGACCCTGACGTGATGATGTGGGGCGGCGAGCTGCTCCTACGCGACGGCGTCGGCGCCGGGCAGGTCACGTCCGTCGCGTTCGGGACGACGATCGGCGCGTGCGTCGGGCTGGCCTACGCCCGACGGGCCGACGGGGGCGTCGTCGACCCCGGGTACCTCGACACGGGCCACTGGCAGGTCAACGTCGGCGGTCGGGTCGTCGACGTGGCAGTGAGCCGCCAGGCCCCTTACGACCCGACGTCGGCGCGCGTCCGCGGCTGAAGGTCGTCGGTGCCGGCCAGCTCGGCCGCCAGCACCCGGTAGTCGTCGGCGCCGCGCGAGTGCCCGGACGTGGCCAGGATGCTCCGACCCGCAGCCGGTGCCTCGGCGAAGCGGATCGATCGGGAGACCGGCGAGAACACCCGCAGCCCGTACCGCGGCCCGAGGTCGGCCAGCACCGCCTTGGCGTGCGTCGTGCGCCCGTCGTACAGCGTCGGCACGACGCCGGCGACCTGCAGCGCCGGGTTGGTCAGCCGCTGGACGTCGGCGATCGTCTCCAGTAGCTGACCGACACCGCGATGGGAGAGCGTCTCGCACTGCAGCGGCACGAGCACCTCGTCCGCGGCGGTCAGCGCGTTGATCGTCACGATCCCCAGGGACGGCGAGCAGTCGATGAGGATCCAGTCGTACTGGTCCGCCAGGGGCGCGAGCGCGTCGCGCACGACGTACTCGCGGCCGACCACGCCGGCGAGCGCGCGGTCCGCTCCGGCGAGGTCGATCGCGGCCGGGAGCAGGTCCACGCCGTCGTCCGTCGGGACGACGGCGTCGGCCGCCGACACCGTCCGCCGGATGAGGACCTCAGTCGCGGTGCGCTCGAGATCCTCCGGGTCCAGGCCCAGGCTGAACGTCGCGCAGGCCTGGGCGTCCAGGTCCACGACGAGGACGCGGGCACCGCGCTCGACGAGGGCGGCCGCGACGTTGACGACCGTGGTCGTCTTGCCGACGCCGCCCTTCTGGTTGGCCACTGCGACGATCCGCGCCACGGCCCGACCCTACGGCGTGTTCAATAGGTCCGCGTCCGAGGACTCGGGAGGGCCCATGCGCAGGTCCGCGGTTCGTGCTGGCTTGGTTCGTGCTGGCTTGGTTCGTGCTGGCGTGGTCGGCGCGACGACGGCCACCGTCCTCCTGGGCGTGCTCGGAGCGCCACCGGCCGCCGCGGCGACGTCCACCGTCGTCCTGAACGAGATCGCGTGCGAGGGCACGGACTGGATCGAGCTCGCCAACACCGGCAGCGCGCCCGCTGACCTGTCCGGCTGGCTGCTGACGGACAAGGCGGTCGCCGACACCGACGCCACTCATCGCTACCTGTTCCCAAGCGGGACCACTCTCGTCCCCGGCGCCCGGATCGTCGTCGACAAGGGCAGCGGCGGATTCCCGTTCGGCATCTCGTGCGGGGACGACGTGATCCGGTTGGCCGATCCGGGCGCGGCGCAGGTCAACGACGTTTCGGTCCCTGACAACGAGGCCGACGCGTCGTTGACCTACGGCCGCCTGCCGGACGGGACGGGCACGTGGGCCTGGACGACCCCCTCGAAGGGGGCCGCGAACGTCCCCGCACCCGGGGGCGGGCCGACCGTGCCGTCGGACCCGGCGTGGTTGTACGACCCGCTGGCCGTGAACCGGGTCGACCTGACGATCAGCGAGTCCGGCATCAACGCGCTGGCGGCATGGCCGACGGCGTACGTCGACGCGACGATGACGATCACGCCGACGAGCGGGAGCCCGGTCACCCTCGACGTGGGCGTGCGGCTGAAGGGCAGCACGAGCTTCCGCACGCTCGACGGCAAGGCCGCGCTGAAGATCAAGATCAACCACACCGTCGCCGGGCAGCGGTTGTCGGGCCTGCGCGGCCTGACGCTGAACAACATGGTCCAGGACCGCTCGATGGTCGCGGAGGCGGTGACGGCCCGGGTGTTCGCCGACCTCGGGGTCCCCGCTCCGCGGGTCGGCTACGCGTTCGTCCGCATCAACGGAGCCGCGTACGGGGTGTACTCGAATGTCGAGACCATCAACGAGGACTTCGCCGCCTCGCGGTTCGCGTCCACGCAGCACGTCTACGAGCCGACGGTGCCGGGGACCGATGTCGCCCCCGGATCGGCCGGGCTGTTCGAGGTCGAGGCCGGGTCGAGCTCATCGACCGCCGACCTCCAGGCCCTCATCACCGCGGCGGCGACGCCGGCGTCGGGCTGGCTGGCCGCCGCGTCCGCGCGCGTCGACCTCGACGAGGCCGTGCGGGCGTGGGCCGGCGAGCACATCGCCAGCCATTACGACAGCTACAGCGCCGGCGGCCCGAACAACTACTACCTGCACAGCGACGGGGACGGCGTCTTCTCGTCGATCCCCAGCGGCACCGACCAGTCGTGGTCGGACAACGCGATGCCGTTCGGCCGGCTCGGCCGCGGCCGGCTCTTCGTCAGCTGCATCGCAGACGCGACGTGCCGGCAGGCCTACGTCAGCGCGCTGGCGGCCGCGCTCCCGAAGGTTTCGTCATCGACCTGGTCCGACCTGGCCGCCTCGATCGCCACCGTGCTCGCACCGTGGCAGGCACAGGACCCGCGCAAGGAGTACACGACCGGCGACATCCAGGCGGCCGTCGCCCTCAAGCGGGCGGCGATGGCCGCTCGCGGTGCGCAGCTGGCCACCTGGCTCGGCGCCCCGACGTTCGACGGCCAGACAACGGGCGGTGGTGGCGGCGCGGGCGGCGGCGGTAGTGGCGGCGGTAGTGGTGGCGGCGGCTCGGCGCCGGTCTCCGAGCCGATCACGGCTCCCGTCCCCGTAGCCGCGGCGGTGCCGGCCGCCGAGCCCGTTCCTGCCCTGGTCGCGCAGCCGGGCACCTCCGCCCCGGCGGCCGCCGCGCCCTCGGCGGTCCTCGTGCTCGGCCCGGCCGGCGCCACGGGCGCACTCGTAGCGGTCCGCCCGCAGCTCGCGGGCCGGCTGACCTCCGCGCCGACCGCCCACGTGACGACCGGACGGCTCGTCCGCTTGCGCGTCGGGCCTGTGCCCACGCGCGGGGCGTTGCGGGTCGAGATCCTCGTCGACGGCGCCTGGCGGTCCCTCGGCGCAGCCACGCGGACGTCGGCGAGCACCGCCGTCACCCGGGCCTTCCGGCTCGACCGCTCCGGCACCTACGCCCTTCGCGTGCGCTCCGCGGACGGCATCGGCTACCTGCGGATCCAGGCCCGTGTTTGACGCAGGCGATCTGCGGGAATGACCCTGTCGTGACCTCGATGCACTGGGACCTTCCCGACGACATGGTGGCCGCGTCCGTGGCCCGTGGCCATGCCGCGCGCTGGGCCGCCGACACCGGCTGGATGCCCGAGGAGGCGGACGACCTCGTCCTCGTCGTGTCCGAGCTCGTGGCTAACGGTGTCCGGCACGGCAGCCCCCCGGTCGCCCTGCGGATCGAGCCGACGGACGACGCGGGCGCGCTCGTCACGGTGACTGACGCCGGCAGCGGCTCGCTGCCGGCCGCCCAGGAGGCCGGCGACGACGAGGGCCACGGACGTGGGCTGTCGATGGTCGAGGCGCTCAGCTCGCAGACCGGCTGGAGCCGCGGCGATGGGACGACGACCGTGTGGGCGCGTATCCGGCCGCCGGCACGCGTGCAGGCCTGAGGAGCCGATCAGCTCGGCAGGACCGACCACTGCGCAAGCGCCTCGAACAGACCCGGCGAGGTCGGCGCATCACCGAGCCCGGCTCGGGTGAACCAGGCCGCGTCGGCGGCGTCGTCCGCCGCCCGCATCGTCGACACGTCGTCGACCTGGACGACGAAGTCCCGGATGACGTACGTGCCGCCTCCCGGCGCATCGCGCCGGACGGTGCCGACCTCCCGGTCGACGCGGCCGACCAGTCCGGTCTCCTCGGCGAGCTCGCGCAGGACCGCGTCCTCGCCGGACTCCCCGGGCTCGACCCGGCCGCCGGGCACGGACCACAGCCCCTGGGCTGGTGGGTTCGCCCGTCGTACCAGCAGGATCCGCCCGTCGCCGTCGAAGACGATCGCCCCTACGCAAGGGACCTCGCTCACGAGCGGACGCCCGCATCGAGCGTCACGAGCGGCTCTTGTAGTCCTCGAGAAGGCGGCGGGCGATGATCATCCGCTGGATGTCGGCGGTGCCCTCACCGATGAGCAGCATCGGCGCCTCACGGTAGAGCCGCTCGATCTCGTACTCCTTGGAGTAGCCGTAGCCCCCGTGGATGCGGAACGAGTCCTCGACGACCTCCTTGCAGTACTCCGACGCGAGGTACTTGGCCATGCCGGCCTCGAGGTCGTTGCGCTCCCCGGAGTCCTTCTTGCGCGCGGCCCGCACCATCATCTGGTGCGCGGCCTCGACCTTGACGGCCATGTCGGCCAGCCGGAACGACACCGCCTGGTGCTCGGCGATCGGCTTGCCGAACGTCACCCGCTGCTGCGCGTACTCCACGCCCAGCTCGAACGCCCGCTGCGCCAGCCCGCATGCCCGCGCCGCGACGTTGACGCGCCCGACCTCGACGCCGTCCATCATCTGGTAGAAGCCCTTGCCCGTGACTCCGCCGAGGAGGTCGGCCTCCTCCAGCCGCAGGCCGTCCATGACCAGCTCGGTCGTGTCGACGCCCTTGTAGCCCATCTTCTCGATCTTGCCGGGGATCGTCAGGCCTGGGCGGACCTCGCCGAACCCGGTCGGCTTCTCGATCAGGAATGTGCTCATCTTCTTGTAGACGCTGGCACCCTCCGGCGCGCCGTCGTCGGTGCGCACGAGCACCGCAACCAGCGTGCTCGAGCCGCCGTTGGTCAGCCACATCTTCTGGCCGTTCAGCACCCAGCCGGCATCCGCGCCGTCGCGGACGGCCTTGCTCGTGATCGCGGCGACGTCGGACCCGCAGCCGGGCTCGGACATCGAGAACGCCCCGCGCACCTCGCCGGTCGCCATCCGCGGCAGGTAGCGCTGCTTCTGCTCGTCGGTGCCGTGCTGCATCAGCATGTACGCGACGATGAAGTGGGTGTTGATCACACCTGACACGCTCATCCAGCCGCGGGCGATCTCCTCGACCACCAGCGCGTACGTCAGAAGCGACTCCCCCAGACCGCCGTACTCCTCGGGGATCATCAGCCCGAAGACACCCATCTCCTTCAGGCCGTCGACGATGGCCTGCGGGTACTCGTCGGCGTGCTCAAGCTCATTGGCGACCGGGATGATCTCGTTGTCCACGAAGTCCCGGACCGCCTCCAGGATCGCCTGCTGCTCCTCGGTCAAGCCCTCCGTCTGCGCAAGGCGGGCCATCTCAGGCCTCCGGCTTCTCGAAGGTCTTGGTGCGGGTCATGCCGGCGGCGCGGCCTTTGGCGGACACGACCAGGGCCATCTTGCGGGAGGCTTCGTCGATCATCTCGTCCCCCAGCATGACCGCGCCCTTCGCGCCCCCCGCCGCGGACGTGTAGTAGTCGTACGCGTCCAAGATCAGCTCCGCATGGTCATAGTCGTCCTGCCGCGGACTGAACACCTCATTCGCCGCCGCAACCTGATCCGGGTGCAGCACCCACTTCCCATCAAAACCCAACGCCGCACTCCGCCCCGCCACGCGCCGGTACCCCTCCAGGTCCTTGATCGCCAGATACGGCCCATCAATAGCCTGCTTGTCGAACGCCCGCGCCGCCATCAAGATCCGCATCAAGATGTAGTGATACGCATCCCCGGTGTCATACCCCGGCGGCTGCTCCCCGACCACCAACGACTTCATATTGATACTCGCCATGAAATCCGCCGGCCCGAAAATGATCGACTCCACCCGCGGCGACGCCTGCGCGATCGCATCCACGTTGATCAACCCCAAGGCGTTCTCGATCTGCGCCTCGATCCCGATCCGCCCCACCTCCAAACCGACCTGCCGCTCCACCTGCGTCAACAGCAAGTCCAACGCCACCACCTGGTCCGCGGTCTGCACCTTCGGCAACATCAGACAGTCCAGGTTCGCCCCCGCCCCACTGACGACCTCCGTCACATCCAGATACGTCCACGACGTCGTCCAGTCATTAACCCGAACCACCCGCGTCTTACCCTCATACCCGCCCGCGTTCAACGCCGCCACAATGTTCACCCGAGCCTCCGGCTTCGCCAACGGCGCCACCGCATCCTCGATATCCATGAACACCTGATCCGCCAACAACCCCCGCGCCTTGTCCAACATCTTCGGACTCGACCCCGGCACCGCAAGACACGACCGACGAGAACGCAACACAGACATCAGACTCCTGTTCATCGGGGGATCCGCCGCACCGTAGCGGTGCCGGGCGGCTAGGCGGGCTGGAGGTCCTTGCTCGTCCGGATGACGTCGAGCACCTTCGCCATCACGGTCGTGAGGTCGTAGTCCTTCGGGGTGAAGACCGCGGCGATACCGGACTCCGTCAGCGCCTTCGCGTCCTGGTCGGGGATGATCCCGCCGAGGATCACGGGCACGTCATCGAGGCCGGCGGCCCGCAGCCCATCGAGCACCTGCGGGACTACGAGCAGGTGCGAGCCCGACAGGATCGACAGGCCGATGCAGTCGACGTCCTCCTGCACGGCCGCCGCGACGATCTGCTCGGGCGTCAGGCGGATGCCCTGGTACACGACCTCGAAACCGGCGTCGCGCGCGGCGACCGCCACCTGCTCCGCCCCGTTCGAGTGCCCGTCGAGACCGGGCTTGGCCACGAGGATGCGCAACCGGTGGCCGAGCTCCTCCCCGGTCGACGCGACGGACGCCCGCAGCTCGGACAGGCCGGTGCGGGTGCCGGCACCGACGGAGCCGCCGACCCCGGTGGGAGCGCGGTACTCGCCGAAGACCTCCCGCAGCGCACCGGCCCACTCCCCGGTCGTGACGCCGGCGCGCGCGCAGGCCAGCGAGGCGTCCATGAGGTTCACTCCGCCGACCGCGTCGGCGGTGAGCCGTGCGAGTGCGGCGTCGACGGCGGCATCGTCGCGACGCTCGCGCCAGGTCTCCAAGGCCGCGATCGCCGCCTCCTCGACCGTGCTGTCCACCCGCAGGATGGCGGCGTCGAGGTTCGCCGTGAGCGGGCTCGGCTCGGTCGTCTCGTAGGCGTTCACGCCGACGACGACCTCGTCCCCGGACTCCACCCGCCGGCGTCGGTCGGCGTGGGAGGAGACGAGCGCCGCCTTGAGGTAGCCGGACTCGACCGCGGCCACCGCCCCACCGAGGGCCTCGATGCGGGCCATCTCCTCACGGGCGGCCGCGACGATCTCGTCGACCTTGGCCTCGATGACGTGCGACCCGTCGAAGATGTCCTCGTACTCCAGCAGGTCGGTCTCCAGGGCGAGGACCTGCTGCATCCGAAGACTCCACTGCTGATCCCAGGGTCGCGGGAGTCCGAGAGCCTCGTTCCACGCCGGGAGCTGGACCGCGCGGGCCCGGGCGCCCTTGGAGAGGGTGACGCCGAGCATCTCCAGCACGATGCGCTGGACGTTGTTCTCCGGCTGGGCCTCCGTCAGCCCGAGCGAGTTGACCTGCACGCCGTAGCGGAAGCGACGGGCCTTCTCATCCGTCACGCCGTAGCGCTCGGCCGTGACCTCGTCCCACAGCCGGACGAACGCGCGCATCTTGCACAGCTCCTCGACGAAGCGCACGCCGGCGTTGACGAAGAACGAGATCCGCGCCACGACATCGCCCATCGCGTCGGGCGACACCTGGCCGGAGTCGCGGACCGCATCGAGGACGGCGACGGCCGTCGACATGGCGTAGGCGACCTCCTGCACCGGCGTCGCGCCGGCCTCCTGCAGGTGGTACGAGCAGATGTTGATCGGGTTCCAGGCCGGTGTGTTCGCGACGCTCCATGCGATGAGGTCCGTCGTCAGCCGCATCGAGGGGCCGGGCGGGAAGACGTAGGTCCCGCGGGACAGGTACTCCTTGATGATGTCGTTCTGCGTGGTGCCGGCGAGGTCGGTCCGTTTCGCGCCCTGCTCGTCAGCGACGGTGACGTAGAGGGCCATGAGCCACATCGCCGTCGCGTTGATGGTCATCGAGGTGTTCATGCGGTCGAGCGGGATGCCGTCGAGCAGGGCGCGCATGTCGTCGAGGTCGACGACCGGCACGCCCACCTTCCCCACCTCTCCCCGGGCGAGCGGCGAGTCGGGGTCGTAGCCGGTCTGCGTCGGCAGGTCGAACGCGATCGACAGGCCGGTCTGGCCCTTGGCCAGGTTCATCCGGTACAGCGCGTTCGACGCCGCAGCCGACGAGTGGCCCGCGTAGGTGCGCATCACCCACGGCTTGCTGCGGCCCATCGCCCTGCCTTTCGTCCGTCCTGCGGTCAGTGTGCCCGAGCGCGCCCAGCGTCGCCGAACACCTCGTTTCCCGAGCCCCCTACGCCTTGCGGGTGGTGACCTGGTCGGTGAGCTGGGGGATGACGGTGAACAGGTCGCCGATGACGGCGTAGTCGGCGAGCTCCAGGATGGGGGCTTCGGGGTCCTTGTTGACCGCGACGATGGTCTTGGAGGTCTGCATCCCGGCGCGGTGCTGGATCGCGCCGGAGATCCCGGCGGCGACGTACAGCTGCGGGGAGACGGTCTTGCCGGTCTGCCCGACCTGGTACTGGTGGGGGTACCAGCCGGCGTCGGTCGCGGCGCGGCTGGCGCCGACGGCGGCGCCCAGGGCGTCGGCCAGGGCCTCGATGACGGCGAAGCCTTCCGCGGAGCCGACCCCGCGGCCGCCGGAGACGACGATCGCGGCCTCGGTCAGGTCCGGGCGGCCACCCTTGGCCGCGACCGTCCGACCGGTCACCCGCGCCCTCGTCGCCGCCTCGGAGACCTCCACGGAGACGTCGGTGCGCGTTCCGGCGGCCGGAGCCGTGCTCGCCGCCACCGAGTTCGGGCGGACGGTGATGATCGGCGTGCCGGTCGTGACGGTGGAATGGACGACGGTGGACCCGCCGAACACCGACTGCGTCGCGATGACCTGACCGGCGCCGTCGCCCGGGGAGAGCGCGACCGCGTCGGTGATGAGGCCCGAGCCCGTCAGCACGGCGAGCCGGGCGGCGACCTCCTTGCCGTCCGCGGTCGAGGCGAGCAGGACCGCGGCGGGGCTGCGGTCGGCGACCAGGCGCGCGAGGAGCTCGGCCGTCGGCGCGACGGGATGGTCGACGAACACCGGCCCGTCCGCGACGGCGACCGTCGATGCGCCGTGCTCGGCAAGGACCGCGGACGCCTCGTCGGTGATCCCCGGGCCGGCCCAGACGGCGACGGGGTCGCCGAGGGACCGGGCCGCCGTCAGCAGCTCGGTGGTCACCTTCTTGACCGTGCCGTCGGCCTGCTCGACCAGGACCAGGACCTCACCCATCACGCACTCCCTTGGATTCCCACACGCACTCCGACGCCTCGGACCAGGCGCCGCGAACGACTGATCAGATGAACTTCTGCTCGGCGAGGAACTCCGCCAGCTTCGTGCCGCCGTCACCCTCGTCGGTCACCCGCACCCCCGCCGCCTTCGGCGGGCGCGCCGCGAAGTCGACGACGGTGCTGCTAGCGGCGGCCAGGCCGACCCGTGCGGGGTCCAGGCCGGCGTCGGCGACGCCCAGGGTCTCCACCGGCTTCTTCTTCGCCGCCATGATCCCCTTGAACGACGGGTACCGCGGCTCGTTGATCTTCTCCACCACGCTCACGACCGCCGGCAGCGCCGCGGTCACGGTGTCGAACCCGGTCTCGGACACACGCTCGACCGTGACGGCACCGTCGGCGACGTCGACCTTCTGCGCGAACGTCGCCTGGGCGATGCCCAGGTGAGCGGCCACCATCGCCGGCACCACGCTCATCCGCGCGTCCGTCGACTCCGACCCGAACACCACCAGGTCGAACCCGCGACCGTCGAGGACGCTGGACAGGGCGTAGGCGGTTGCCGGTGCGTCCGAGCCTGCGAGCGCGTCGTCGAGGAGGTGGACGCCGGCGTCGGCGCCCATGCTCAGCGCCTTGCGGACGGTCTCCGCCGCGCGCGCCGGACCCATCGACACGACCGTGACCTCACCACCGTGCGCCTCCACCAGCCGCAACGCCTCCTCGACCGCGTACTCGTCGAGCTCGTTCATCACCCCGTCCGCCGACTCCCGGTCCAACGTTGAGTCACCCGGCGACAACGCCTTCTCCGCCCAGGTGTCCGGGACCTGCTTCACACACACGGCGATCTTCACGGGGCCTCCGAAGAATCGGGAAATCCCTCGTACTCTTGCATATCAAACAATATGGTGTCCAAGTATCCTGCGAGGAAAGGACCGTGATGCCGCCCACTCCCGACCCGGCCCGGCTCGACCCGGCCGAGCTCGCCCGGCGCGCGCGCATCAGCGCGCTGACCATGTGCTCGGCCTCAGGCGCCTCGCACATCGGCGCGGCGCTCTCGGTCATCGACATCCTCGCCACGCTCTACGGCGGCGTCGCCGACGTCGCGCCGGCCCGGGTCGACGACCCGGGTCGCGACATCGTCCTCGTCTCCAAGGGCCACTCGGCGTCCGGCGTCTACGCCGTCCTCGCCCACGCCGGCTACTTCCCGCTCGACTGGCTGGACGACTACTACCTCGACGGCTCCCACCTCGGCGGACACGTCACGGCACACGGGATCCCCGGGGTCGAGCTGTCGACCGGCGCCCTGGGGCATGCCCTCCCGTTCGGCGTCGGCCGCGCCCTGGCCGACAAGATCGACGGATCCCCGCGCCGCGTGTTCGTCGTCCTCTCCGACGGCGAGTGCGCCGAGGGCAGCAACTGGGAGGGTGCGCTGCTCGCCGCGCACCACCGGCTCGACCACGTCAGCGTCATCATCGACCGCAACCGGCTGCAGATCCTCGGCCGGACCGAGGACGTGCTCGGCCTGGAGCCGTTCGCCGACAAGTGGCGGGCGTTCGGATGGGCGGTGTTCGAGGTGGACGGCCACGACTACGCGGCAATCGCGGGGGCGCTCGCGCAGGACACCGGCGGCCGCCCGCGCGCGGTGATCGCGAACACGACGAAGGGCAAGGGCGTGGACTTCATGGAGGACAAGGTGGAGTGGCACACCCTCGTGCCGAACGCCGACCACGTCGCCGCGGCGATGACCCAGCTCCAGCCCGCCGAGGTGACCGCATGAGGGACGCCTTCGTCCGCAAGCTCGGCGAGGCCGCGGCCGAGGACCCGAGCGTCATGCTCCTGGTGGGCGACCTGGGGTTCGGCGTGGTCGCCGACTTCGGGCTGAGCTATCCGGACCAGTTCCTCAACTGCGGTGTCGCCGAGCAGTCGATGGTCGGCCTCGCCGCAGGGCTCGCCGCCTCCGGCCGACGGCCCTTCGTCTACTCGATCGCGAACTTCCCGACGCTCCGCCCACTCGAGCAGATCCGCAACGACGTCTGCTACCACGGGCTAGGCGTGACGATCGTGTCCGTCGGCGCCGGGCTGGCCTACGGCTCGCTCGGCTACACCCACCACGCCGTCGAGGACATCTCGATCATGCGGTCGTTGCCCGGCATGCGCGTCTACTCCCCCGCCGACGCCCTCGAGTGCCGGGCGGCGGTGAACGAGATCCTCGCTGACCCGTCGCCCGCGTACCTGCGACTGGGTAAGAACAAGGAGCCGCTCATGCACGCGGCCGAGCCCGACCTGTCGTCGGGCGCGCCCCTGCTCATCCGGGACGGCTCGGACGTCACGCTGCTCGTGGCCGGCCCGATCGTCTCGCAGGCGTTGGAGGTCGCGGAGTCGCTCGCAGCGGACGGCGTCTCGGTGCGGGTGCTCACGTGCCCGGTCATCAAGCCCCTGGCGGCAGAGGCGATCCACGCGGCGGCCGCCGGCACTGCGGGCATCGTCACGCTCGAGGAGCACACCCTGCTCGGCGGCTTCGGCAGCGCCGTGCTCGAGGCCTTCGCCGTCCGCGGCTGGCGCACCCCGATCCTGCCGCTCGGGCTGGAGGACGCGGCCACGTCGATCATCGGCGGGCAGGAGTGGATCCGCGAGCGCGCCGGACTGTCGACGGCGCGCGTGCGCGCACAGGTCGCGTCGATGGCCCGCGCTTGACCACGCCGGCGTACGAGACGCTGCGGTACGAGGTCGCCGAGGGCATCCTCACCCTCTGGCTCGACCGGCCCGAGAACCTCAACGCGTTCACGGTCGCGATGGCGAACGAGCTCGTCGACGCCTACGACCGGGCCAGCGCCGACGACGCCGTCGGCGCGATCGTCGTGACCGGTAGCGGTCGGGCGTTCTGCGCCGGGATGGACCTGTCGAGCAACGGCAACGTCTTCGGCCTGGACGAGTCGTTCGAGCCGACGCTGGCCGATCTCGTCGAGCGCTACGAGGATCCAGCGATCATCGAGGGCGTCCGGGACACCGGTGGACGGGTGTCGCTCGCCGTGTACCGGTGCACGAAGCCGGTCATCGCCGCGATCAACGGCGCGGCCGTCGGCATCGGCGCGACGATGACCTTGCCGATGGACATCCGGCTGGCGTCGCAGGACGCGCGCATCGGCTTCGTATTCGGCCGGCTCGGCATCGTGCCGGAGGCGTGCTCAACCTGGTTCCTGCCCCGGATCGTCGGGCTGTCCCGCGCGCTCGAGCTCGTCTACCGGGCCGACATCCTGCGGGCGGAGGAGGCGAAGGAAGTCGGCCTCGTGCGGGACGTCCTGCCGGCGGACGAGCTGCTGCCCGCCGCCTACGCGCTCGCGCGGTCGTTCGTCGACGGGCACTCGCAGGTGGCGACCGCGCTGATGCGGCAGATGATGTACCGCAACAGCGCCGCGCCCGACCCCGTCGAGGCGCACCGCATCGAGTCGCTGGCGATGTTCTACGCGAGCGTCGGCGAGGGCAAGGAGGGCGTCGCGGCCTTCCTCGGCAAGCGCCCCGCTGAGTTCACCGGCCGCGTCCCGGAGGACCTGCCACCCTTCTACCCCTGGTAGCCGCGCGACCCACCCGCCGACCTTGAGGTTTCAGGCCGGATTCGCGTCGTTTGGGGCCCGAAACCTCAAGGTCGCGGAAGGTTTCCTACGGGGCCGGGGTCGTGAAGACGAGCGCCTCGCCCTGACCGCCGCCGCCGCACAGCGCGACCGCGCCGGTGCCGCCACCACGGTGCCGAAGCTCGTACGCCGCGGACAGCAGGATCCGCGCCCCGCTCATGCCGACCGGGTGGCCGAGCGCGATCGCCCCGCCGTTCACGTTGACGATGTCGGCGTCGATACCGAGCTCACGTGCCGACGCCAGGCCGACGCTGGCGAACGCCTCGTTGATCTCGACGACGTCGAGGTCCGCCACCGTGAGCGTGCCGTCGCGACGCAGCGCGTCGTTGATCGCCGCGGCGGGCTGCAGGAGCAGCGACGGGTCGGGGCCGGCCACCTCGCCGTGCGAGACGATCTCCGCGATCCAGGTCAGCCCGTGCGCGACGGCCCACTCCTTGCTCGTCACGATCAGTGCCGCGGCACCGTCGGAGAGCTGCGAGGCGTTGCCCGCCGTGATGGCACCGTCCGGGTCGAACGCCGGCCGCAGGCCCCCGAGCGACTCCGCCGTGGTCTGGGCGCGGATGCCCTCGTCCTCGGTGACGGTGACGCTGCCCTTGCGGCCCTTGACCTCGACCGGGACGATCTCCTCGCCCAGCCGCCCGGATGCCGTGGAGGCCGCGGCGCGCTGGTGCGAACGGGCGGCGAACGCGTCCTGCTCCTCACGCGCGATGCCGTAGGGCTTGCCGTAGCTCTCGGTCGCGGCGCCCATCGAGATCTCGTCGAACGCGCATACGAGCGCGTCCTGGTCGAGCACGTCGGCGGCGACCGTGCTGCCGTACTTGTAGCCCTGTCGTGCCCCCATCAGCAGGTGCGGTGCCCCGGTCATGGACTCCATGCCGCCGGCGACGACGACCTCGTGCTGGCCCGCGCGGATCATCTGGTCGGCCATGGCCACGGCGACCAGCCCGGACAGGCAGAGCTTGTTGACCGTCACGGCGGGGACAGTCATCGGCAGGCCGGCAGCTGCGGCCGCCTGGCGGGCCGGGTTCGGCCCGGCGCCGGCCTGCAGCACCTGGCCCATCACGACCGCGTCGACATCGTCCGGCGAGACGCCCGCACGCTCGAGCGCGCCACGGATCGCGACGGCACCGAGGTCGACGGCGGACAGGGAGGCGAACACGCCCAGCAGCTTGCCGACGGGGGTCCGAGCTCCGTCGATGACGACCGACACGGTCACAGCGTCTCCTTCGTGGCGTGCCGCGCACGGCACAGATCCTTGGACGTCCGATGATATGCCTGCCCATCTCGGCATCGAGGGTCGACCGACCACTTGTGACGAACCGGCGCCACGACGGACGCGTGGCGGCTACGGTTTCTTTACCTCACCCGCAGTAACTACCGCTAACCCACGACGAGCCACGACCTTTGGAGCCGCGCATGCCGAACCGCGAAGGGTTCGCCGTCGTCACCGGGGCGGGGACCGGGATCGGCGCCGCCGTCGCCGCCGCGCTCGCCGCGGACGGCTTCGGCCTCGTCCTGGTCGGGCGCCGTCCGGAGCCCCTCGACGCGGTGGCCGCGTCGTTGCGCGAGGAGCACGCGGGCCTGGCGGTCCACCCGCGGTCGGTCGACGTGACCGACGTCGCGGCGGTCGCGGCATTGTGGGCCTGGCTCGCCGACGAGCTCGGCAGCATCGACGTGCTCGTCAACAACGCCGGGTCGCCTCAGCCGAAGATCGAGGGCGGACTCGACGCTGTCGCCGCCGCCTGGGAGTCGACCTGGCGCGCCAACACCTTGAGCGTCGTGATCATGACCGAGGGGGCCAAGCCCCTGCTCACACGCCCAGGCGGGCGCGTCATCACGATCGGCTCGTTCGCCGCGCAGCTCGGCACGGGCAGCCCCGCCTACGCCGCCGCCAAAGCGTCGCTGGAGACCTACGCCGTCAGTTTGTCGCGCGAGCTCGGCGCCGAGGGCATCACGGCGAACGTCGTCGCCCCCGGGTACACGGGCGGCACCGAGCTCCTCGCCGGACGGATCACCCCCGAGCGCCACGAGCGGCTGGTGGCCGCGACCGCGTCCCGTCGCGCCGGCACCCCGGAGGAGATCGCCAGCCTGGTTGCGTACCTGGCCTCGCCCGGCGCCGCGTACGTGAACGGCCAGACGATCACGGCCAACGGCGGCACGTACCTACCCGGCTGACCCGACTACCCGGGCACGCAAGACGAGACCGACAAGAACGAGGAGACCGATGAGCACGTTCGACGAAACCGACCTCGCCCGGATCGAGGTGGCGAAGTCCCTGTTCGCCGCCTGGTCCAGCGGCGACGTGGATGCGCCCCGCCAGTACATGACCGAGAGCGCGGTCCTGTGGGACTCCGTCGGCGGGCAGAAGGACGGCTGGCCCGCTATCCGCGAGTACTTCGGCCACGGGCTGGAGCGCTACCCCGACCTGGCCCTCGTGCCGACGGGCGAGTACTGGGCCCGCCCGGACGGTCTGGCCCTGCAGTGGGAGATGAGCGCGAGCGTCGTCGACGACTCCATGGGCGAGGGAAACATCGGCCGTCGCTGGTCGGTGCCCGGCCTGTCGTTCCTCGTCTTCGAGGGCCTCATGGTCGTCGCCGAGTTCGACTACCACGACAAGGGAGCCCGTCAGCGGTCGCTGGACTCCTGACGGCGGCAGGCCTGTCCGGCTACGCCCAGCGCGCGAGCAGCTCGGCGTGCAGGTCGCGGACCTGCACCGGCGTGATGCGGGAGCGCGAGACGAGCCGGCGGTACAGGAACGGCGCGACGAGGTCCTCCACGCAGGCGGACACGTCGCGCTCTGGTCGGATGAGCCCGTCGCGCTGCGCTCGGCGGACGATCGTCGCGGCGCGGGAACGTGACTGGGCGAACGCCCGACGCTGCACGTCGGCGAACGACGCGTCGCGCAGGCTGCCCTCGATGAGGGCGACGAGCACGGCCAGGTAGGTCGGGTCGTTGAGGCGACGGGCGTAGTCGCGCAGGTAGTCCCGCAGGACGGCCGACGGCTCGCCCGACACGTCCACCGGCTCGCGGTGCATGAGGTCGTCGAAGACCTCGCACGCGAGCGCGGCCAGGTCCGGCCAGTTGCGGTAGATGGTGCTGCGTGCGACCCCCGACTCCGCGGCCAGGCGGTCGGCCGTCAGGCCGGCCACGCCGTCGGCCACGAGGACCCGGCAGACCGCCGCGTGCACGGCGACCCGCGTGCGCTCGTACCGGGCGTCGGTCACGCGCAGGTGATCTCGACGAGCTGGGACAAGGACCGCAGGTGCACGGCGACGCCGATGGCCAGCTGGTCGGCCGTACGCCGGGGTCCGCGCTCGAACACGGTGCGCGCGGTCAGGTTCACGCATGCCCCGCGGAAGTGCTTGTACGCCAGCCACTGTCGCCACTGGTCGGGCGTGTATGTGATGCCGGCGACGTCGGCAAGCCGCTGCTTCCACGCGTCGGCATCCATGATGCGCCGGCCCCGGATCAGCGCGAGGTAGGCCCAGTCCTCGGCCGGGTCGCCGACATGGGCGAACTCCCAGTCGATCGTCGTGAGACCGCGCTCGGGGTCGAACAGCGCATTCCCCGGGCCGGCGTCCCCGTGCACGACGACGGACGGCCCCGTGGGCTCCAGCGTCTGCGTCAGCCAAGCGGCGGCGTGCTCCAGCAGCGGGAGGCGCGGGGAGTGCGCGCGGTAGAGGTCCTCGAGGGCTGCGATGTTGGCGACGATGACCTCGCGCGGCGTGCGCCCCGACGTGTGGAGGACGGTGACAGGCACGGCATGCAGGTCCGCGACGGACCGGATGATGTCGTCGAGCCCTGCGTCGTCGAGCCGGACGACCCCCGGGACCTGCTCCATGACGAAGAGCGGCTCCCCCAGGACTTCGCCGGCCGCGTCGATCGCCTCGATCCGCGGCACGGAGAACCCGGCCGCGTGCAGGGCTTGCATGACTCGGACCTCGCTGATGGTGTCGGTCCCGAACATGCCGCCCTGCTCGATGCGGACGATGACCGCGCGCTCGCCCCCGGGCGTCGACAGCCGCACCCGCCACATCCGGCGCGAGAAGCCGCCGCCGATGACTTCCGCGTCTATGACCGTCGTCGGGACGCCGTCGACCCGGCCGAGCCAGTCCGCGAGCGCGGCACGCTCGTCGGCCGACACCTCGACGACGGGGTGCTCGATGTCGGTGTCGTGGCTCGTGAACGCGCCCATGAGCGGTGCGGCGACGGCGAGGTCCTCGTGCAGCCACGCCACGGCGGCCGACCGCAGCGGCGACGGGCCGAGGTCTGCTCGGAGCGCGTCACACGCGGCGGCCATCGCTTCGTCGACTATGGGGCTCCCGCCGATGAGCGCCGCGACGTGCATCGCTCGCCCGGCCGCCGGATCGGGACCGCGGCCGGCGCCGTACTCGGCGACGGCGGCCCACTGGCCGACGCTGCCCAGGTGTGGGTCGCGCAGACCGTCGCGGACGGCCTCCCACAGGACGGCGTCGGCGACCCGGGCGTCCATCACTGCCCCCGCAGGGCCGCCGCCACCTCGGCCTCGAGCGCGAAGTCGTAACCGCCTCCCCACATGGGGTCGGCCTGGCTGTCCGGGCCATCGACGAGCGGGGAGGAGCAGAACCACTCGTACGTCTGCTCGTAGCCCGTCCGGATGCCTCGCTCGACGGTGAGCCCGAGGGTCGCTGCCTTCGCGACGGACAGGACGCCGTGATGCTTGACGCCGAACAGGTGGCCGTAGATCGGCTTGCGGTCGGTGAACCCGGTCGGCACCAGGATGATCTCGGGCTCGACGCCGACGATGCCGGCGAGCAGCTCGGTGAAAGCCCGCGCGGAGGCGCCCTCGCCGGTCGTGTTGACGACCTCGCCGACCGCGGCGGGCGTCGCGGCGAGCTCCAGGAGGTTGCGGCACAGGTCGTCGACGTGCCCGTAGCTCGTCGTCACTAGGCCCTCGTGCGGCAGAAGGATCGGCAGCCCGCGCCGCAGGCGCAGGAACATCGCCGCCTCCATGTCGAGGATGTTGTTGGCCGGCCCGTAGATCGCCGCCGGCCGCGCGATGGAGCCCGGGAAGCCGGTCTGCGCGTGGCGCTCGAGGATCGCGCGCTCGGCATGCGCCTTGAACCCGCCGTAGACCGACGCGGGATCGGCGGTCATCGGGGCGCTCTCCAGCCACGGCATGATCCCGCTCGGCTCGTACGCCATGATCGACGAGACGAAGACGTAGGCGCCGACGTGGCCGTCGAGCAGCGCGATGAGCTCCTCGAACTCCCCGCCGCCGGCCGCCATGACGAACCCGGAGACGTCGATCACGGCGTCCCACTCGGTGCCCTCGAGGGCGGCCCGCATCGACTCGGTGCTCGTCCGGTCGCCCACGATCCGGGAGACCCCGTCCGGGAGCGCGGACGCGGTGAGCCCGCGGTTGAGGACGGACACGTCATGCCCCTCGGTGACGAGGAGGTCGACCATGCGCCGTCCGACGAACGTGCTGCCGCCGAGAATGAGGGTCTTCACGGTCCCGGACTCTATAGGACATTTTGTCTCACAACTGGCGGACAGCAGAACTCATCGCGACTATCGTGCGGAGCATGACCGATGCCGGGCGACTCACACGCATGGACGAGTACCCCCGGCATCAGGTCGGCGGAACCTTCGACACGGTCGTCAGCGACTCGGTCCACTGGAACGACGGGTTCTACTTCACCCTCGGCGACGAGGCGTCCGGCACGCAGCTGTACGCCGCGATCCGGCTGTACCCCAACACGGATGTCATCGACGGCTTCGCCTGCGTCGTCAACGGGACCACCCAGCACAACGCGCGGTTCTCGCGGCGGCTTCGGCCGGCGAGCGACGACATCGCCGTCGGGCCGCTACGGCTGGAGATCATCGAGCCGCTGTCCGAGCTGCGGCTGACCTGCGCCGAGAACCCCTACGGCATCGCGTTCGACCTCCGCTGGCACGGCCTCCACGCGCCCTTCCTGGAGGACCGGATTGTGCGCTACTCGGGCGGCCGCAAGGTCTACGACCGGACGAACTACGACCAGTGCTGCGACGTGACGGGAACCCTCACCGTCGCCGGGACGACCGTGGCCGTCGACCCGGCGACCTGGGTCGGCGTCCGTGACCACTCATGGGGCCTCGGTCGCACCGGTGGCCCGGCCGCGCCGTCGGTCGCCCCGTCACGCGACCGCGATCCGCGCCGTGGGTTCGCGATGCGCCAGTGGACGATGGTCCGGATGCCCGACCGCGTCATGTTCTGGCAGTTCCACCAGCAGCCCGACGGCTCGATGGAGGGGCTGGAGGCGGTCGTGCTGCCGCGCGACCCCGAGATGGCGCCGTGGCAGTACGTCGCCGGCGACGCCGAGGCGACCCGGGTGGGCGGCGCGCTCCCCCGCGCGGTCGAGACCACGGTCAGCCTGACCCGCCCGGACGGCGCCGTCGACCGGTTCCGCCTGACGCCGGTGGGCCGGCCGGCCTACTTGCAGGGCGGCGGCTACCACGACGGGTTCACCGACCGCCTCGGACGCGGGGTGTTCCGCGGCGAGGACCACCACGAGGGGGAGGTCTGGGACGTCGCGCATCCGACCGAGGTCGGCGACCCCGCCGGCTGGTTCCAGCCGCGACCGGATGCATGGGCCGAGCAGTTCGCGTCGTGCGAGAACCTCGCCAACCCGCAGGACCGCGGGTTCGGCCACCTCGAATGCGTGCTCGCGCCGTGACCCTCGACCAGGAGGCGGCGCTGCAACGCCTCGTCGACGAGGCCGACCTCCGTGCGCTGTCGGCGACCTACCTGCGCGGGCTGGACCGGCTGGACGAGGCACTCGTGCGCTCGGTCTTCGCCGACGACGCGACGACGCACTACGGGTCGTTCACCGGCGGCCCCGATGAGATGGCCTCGATGGCGATGCGCGCGCTGTCCGCCTACCGGACCACGCAGCACCTCCTCGGCCAGGTCAATCTCGTGATCGACGGCGACACCGCGACCGGCGAGGCCTACTTCCAGGCGTTCCACCAGCACGCGACGGACGACTTCGATCGGTTCATCTGCGGGCGGTACATCGACCGGTACGCGCGGCGGGACGGTCGCTGGCTCATGACGCACCGGACCGAGGCCGTCGACTGGACCCGTACGGAGCCCATCGCCGACGACTACTTCACGCTGCGGCCGCAGACGGTCCGCGGCACGCGCGACCGCAGCGACCTGAGCTACCGCCCCCAAGACGCCTGAGCCCAGCCCGAGGAACCCGGAAGGATCACAGATGGACAAGGAGCGACTGCAGTCGTTCATCGACGCCGTCGAGCCCGACCGCGGCGGCACGGTGCTCAGCGCCGAACCGATCACCGGCGGATACAGCCGCGACACGGTGATCGCCGAGGTGCAGTGGGGCGACGGCGAGTGCGAGAAGTTCATCCTGCGCGGCGACCCCGCCGAGGACGAGTCCGTCTTCCGCAGCGATCGCGACAGCGAGTGGATCCTGCTCAACGCCCTCGCCGACGTGCCGAACTTCCGCATCGCGCGGCCGCGGTACTACGACGCGACCGGCGAGTATCTCGGGACGAAGTGCATCGTGTCCGAGGCGATCCCGACGGCGTCGATGCAGGTCGTTCTGGAGAACACGCCGGACCTTGATCTCGAGCAGGCCCGACGTGATTTCGTCGCGGCCATCGCGCGCGTGCACACAATGCCGATCGAGCTGATCACCGACACCGTCGAGCGCCCAGCCAGCTGGGACGCGCACATCGACTCGCTGATGGCCCACTACGACCAGATCCTGGAGAAGACCGAGGCGGAGGGCGACGCCGACCCCGTGACGCACTACGTGCGGAAGAAGATGCGCGCGAACCGCCCAGCCGAGGTGCCTGTCACCCTCGTGCACGGCGACTACCAACCCGGCAACTTCCTCCTGCCACCCGGCGAGGAGCCCGTCATCATCGACTGGGAGTTCGGCCAGATAGGCGATCCCCGTCAAGACCTCGGCTACTACCTGCAGATCCCCATGCCGCCGCACCTCTACCACCCGGACCCCGAGGCGTTCTGCGCGCTCTACCGGGAGGCGACCGGGCTGAGCGAGGAGCAGGTCAACCCGCGTACCGTGAAGTACTTCATGCTTCTCGGGATGGCCCGACTCTACGAGCAGCTGATCGACGGCTCCGCCGCCCTCGCCGCGGGCGAGCACCGCGGCATCCTGGGCAGCTACCTCATCGGGTCGGTCACCCACTTCCGCAACCTGTTCCTCAACATCTGCCTGGATCTGCCCTACGAGCCGAAGGTGAAGTGATGAACACCCGACCGTCGACCCCGCAGGTGCTCCTCGACATCATCGAGGAGCTCAACCGCCACGTCATGCCGCTGATGCCCGGCAGCACGGATCAGGTCCGGATCGTGATGATCACCAGCGTCCTGGGTCAGTGCGCCGCTCGCGCCGATCAGGAGATCGCGCTCATGCGCGAGGAGTCGTTGGCATACCTGGGCTTCGCCCAGGCCGTGGCCGACGCGACGGACGACGCATCCGTCCGCACCGCCGTGGAGAACGCCACCCTCAGCACCGACCTCCGGCTGGCAGCCATGACGGCCGAGTACAGCCGGGCGAGCAGTGCCTTTACCGTCGCGCTCGATGTGGCCATGGACGCCGGCCTGGCCAACCTCGTCGCGGAGGGCGAAGACCTGCTCCGGGACCGCATCAGGACGGAGCAGGCCCTGACCTCGCTGTCGACCGCCGGTCGGTGATCGACGTCGGCTGGGTCCTGTGGGCCGGCACGCTCGGGCTGGAGGGCGACGTCGCCCGCCGGCTTGAGGCAGCGGCTGCAGTGGGGTGCTCGCGCGTCTCGATGAGCCCGCTGGACGTCGCGCTCGCCGAGGAGGCCGGAGGCTCGGCGCTCGACCTCGGAAGAGCCGCTCGTGCCGGCGGTCTGGACGTCGTGCTCGACCCGGTCATGAACTGGTACCCGGGCGCACCGGCGCCCGGCTCCCGCTTCTCGCGCTTCACCGCGGAGGAGTCGCTGCGGATCGCGGCTGACCTCGAAGCGGTCTCGATGACCGTGATCGCGCACCGCACCGGGCAGACGCCGGCGGATGAGATGGTCGAGCCGTTCGGGCGGCTGTGCGACCAAGCGGCCGAGCTCGGCGTCGACGTGCACCTGGAGTTCATCCCGATGACGGAGGTGCGCGACCTGCGTTCGGCCTGGACGATCGTGTCCGGAGCGGACCGGCGCAACGGCGGCATCCTGTTCGACACGTGGCACTTCTTCCGCGGCGACCCGGATCTCAACGTGCTGGCAGCGATTCCGGGCGATCGCATCTTCGCTGTCCAGGTCGACGACGCCCGCGCGACACCGTTGCCGTCCTTGTGGGACGACACCCGCGAGCGACTGCTGCCGGGCGACGGCGACCTCGACCTCGTCGGCGCGCTTCGGGCGCTCGACGCGCGCGGCGGCCTGAGCTGGGTCGGCCCCGAGGTCATCTCGTCGTCGAGTGCGAAGGCAGCCGAGAGTGACCCGGTCGGCGTCGCGCACGAGGCGATGGACCGCACCCGGGCGCTGGTCGCCGAAGCGCGCGCGTAGCCCGCGTTTCCATACGCCAGCGTCACAAGGCCGCGTTGGACTGACGCTGGCGTATGGAATCGCCCTAGAAGGGTGGTGGGTCGGGGTCGGGGTCGGGGTCGGGTGGTGGGGGGATGAGGTCGGGGGCTTGGTGGTGGTAGATCCGTCCGAGGGGTGATCGCCAGGTGCCGTCGCCGCGGCGGGTGGTGTTGGCCAGGTCCCAGCCACCGTGGGTTTTGATCTGGTGGTGGTGCTTGCACAAGGAGCCGAGCTCGTCGACGTTCGTTTCACCGCCGGCGCTGAACGGGGTGGCGTGGTCGACCTCCGTGCCGGGCGTCAGGGCGGGGGTGTCGCAGGCGACGCCACGGCAGTACCCGTCCCGCAGTTTTGTGACGAGTTTCTGGATGTCCGAGCCGAGGTAACGGGACCGGCCCGCATCCAGGATCACCCCGCGCTCATCGGTGACCAGCCGCCGGATCGTGGAGCCCGGTCCGCAGGCGGCGATCACGTCGCGCAGCACGTCGGCCTGCACGGCGGTGGTCCCGATCCGGCCGCCCTGCTCCGACACTCCGACCAGGGTGGCCAGCGGGACCAGGACGTTGACGTGCGCGGCGAGTTTGGCGTCGGCGACCGGGCCGGTGACCCGGCCGACAGACCCGGGGTCACCCAGGATCAGGGTGGTGAACGCGGCGACACGGCGCTGCCCCTAGGTGAGACAGCCGTCGGAGACCTCGAACCGCGGGTCGTTGGCGAGGGTGTTGATGGCGTCCATCACCGCATGCCCGTGCGCCGTCGGCATCGTCGCCGTGATCTCACACGTCCCCGGTTCCTCACCCGGGCGCAGCCACACGTTGTGCTCCGCCTCGGCGACCTCGCGGCGCTTGGCCCGGGCCGCGGCCGGGTCGGTCGCGATCACCAGCAGCGCGGTCTTCCGCGCTGACTGCCCCGGCGAATGGGTCACCGCGAAGGGAACAACCTTCGCGAGGACCTTCGCGCACGCCTTCTCGTACCGCGCGACCTCGGCCGGGTCGGGGGTGCCGTAGCCAGGCGCCTTGCGCAGCTCACGCCCGATCGCCCGCACATGGTCCATCGAGACATCGCCGGCCAGGAGCGCGTCCAACATGAGCCGCCACGGACCCGTGAGGTCGAACGCCTCCTGCACCCGCGCATCCGACGCACGAGGTGACAGCCGGCTCGCGGCCGCGATCTCCGCCGACGCCAGTTGCTCCGCAGACACGAAGAGACGGTCCGACCCCGTGCCGTCAACCTCGGTCGCGAAATGCGCGACGACCCGCTCGGTCACGTCCTTGCGGGCCTGGGCCTCCACGCCGGCCAGCCAGGCCGATGCTCGACGGACCTGCTGCAGGTACGTGATGGCCTCGTCCGCCGACAGGTCCGCGACCTCCACGCCGCTCAGTCCCGCGACCAGCGCAGGACCAGCGGGCAGCTCAACGAGCTCCCCAACCCCGCGGCGACCCGGCTCTGACATGCCCCGAAACTAACCCGACCCCCTGACACTCCCAGGTGCGCCGACCGCCCCGAACCCGTTACCCCGCAACACCTTCCCAGGCCTGCAGCTTGCGGGGCACCGGAAGCCGGATCCGCCCCGCAAGCTGCAGGTCTCAGAGAAGGGCGGGTCAGGCTTCCATCGGGTAGAACTTCGCGGCGCGGTCCGAGAGGACCTCCTTGCCGGCGTCCATGATGAAGACCGCGCCGTTCATGAACTCGCCCTCGTCGCTCGCCAGGAACAGCGCCGCGTTGGCGATGTCCTCCGGCCGCGGGGCGCGCCCGCCGGCGTACTTGGAGGAGAGCCGCTCGTAAGCCGCCTCGAGGTTGTCCGGGTCGCCGGTCACGACACCGGCCGTCAGCGACGAGAGCGACGCTCCGGGGCACAGCGCATTCACGCGCACGCGGTACGGGGCGGCCTCGACCGCGACGGACTTCGTCAGCCCGATGACCCCGTGCTTGGCCGTCGTGTACGCGTGGCCCCCCAGGCCACCCTGCACCCCGGCGGTGCTCGATGTGTTGATGATCGAGCCGGACCGCTGCTCGCGCATCACGGCGAACGCATGCTTCGTGCCGAGGAAGACGCTGGTCTGCAGGATCGCGATCGTGCGGTCCCAGGCGCCCAGGTCGGTGTCCGTGATGGAACCGGTGACGCCGACGACCCCCGCGTTGTTGACCATCACGTCGAGGGCACCGAACCCGTCGATGCACGCCCGGATCGACGCGACGATGTCGGCCTCGGAGGTCACGTCCGTCCGGAGGAACACGGTCGATCCCGGCAGCTCCGCAGCGAGCCGCTCGCCCGCCTCGACGTCGATGTCGGCGATGACGCAACGACCACCCTCGGCGACGAAGCGCCGGACCATGCCCTCACCGAGACCACGCGCGCCGCCGGTGACGACGACCGCCTTGCCCTCAAGCCGGCCGGCCATCAGTGGCCGTCGCTCAGGGTCAGGCGCTGCAGCATCGTCAGCCGCGACTCGTCGCGCCCGACCGCTCCAGCGGCAACGATCTCGCGGGTCTTGATCTTCCAGCCCTCGGGTCCCTTGGCCCACACGTCGACGTACCGGCCGTGCAGCGTCCACTCCGTGCCGTCGGCGCTGCGGTGCCACGCCGTGATGAGCGACTCGGCCTCCGCGTCGTCGGTGCCGGTGAAGGTGATCGAGATGTTCGTGACGGCGTGCGACGTCTGCGCGTAGCGCGTGTACGCACTGCGCCACGCCTCGCGGAGGTCGTCGTGCCCCTCCAGCCACGTCTCGCCGCTGAACCGCACACGGCAGTCGGGGTCGAACACGGTCAGCTGGGTCTCGATGTCGGCCATGTCCGCCGCCTTCGCGTACCGGTACATGAGCTGTTCGATGTCGAAGCGGTCCGGGAACCGGAGCCCTTCCACGCGGTACGAGGTCATGGCGTTTTCCTTCGTGTCGGGATGGGGAACGTCAGGCGAGGCGGCTGGCCGCGAGCACGCGGTCCAGGCCGTCGGCGATCTGTCGTGCGGAGAGTGCCGCATCCTGCTCGCGCAGCTGAGGGTTGATGACCTCGATGGAGAACGTGCTGTCGGGACGGTTCGCGTTGCGCGCCCGGACGAGGCCGACAAGGTCGAACTCCCCGTCGCCGGGGATCCGGCGGTTGAGGAGGCAGTCCTCGCGCAGGTCCTCCGGGTGCTGGCACTCGATGGTGCCGTCGTTGAACTGGACCGTGGAGATGTACGGCCACAGGTCGTCCAGGTGCGACAGCGGCAGACCCATGCGGTACAGGTGCCAGACATCCATGCACATCGACAGGTTCGGCCGGTCCGCGCGCCGGATGATCTCGGCGGCGTCGGCCGGCGTCTGCACGTTGGTGAACGGGAGCGGCTCAAGGACGACGTCGACGTCCCAAGGGGCGAACCGGTCCGCGAACCGGCCGGCCCGGGACACCGCGTCGTCGAGGGTGCCGTCGTACGGGCCGATCGCCTGCACCCGGCGCGGCCGCAGCCGCTCCGCCAGCGTGGCCGCAAGATCCTCCAGGGGGTCCTGCTCCTCACGCATGAGCCGGATCGCCTCCAGCTCACCGATCCGCAGGCCGCTCGCCTCGACGATCGCGTCGAGCTCCTCCAGCGTGTGGCCCTCCTCGAGCCACTGCCGCGTCCAACGGACGCTCAGGCCGGCTTCGGCGAAGCCCGCCGCACGAGCCGCCTCGAACCGCTCGGCGAGGGGCACCTCGCCGACGCAGTTGAACGAGAAGGTGAAGTCGCGTACCGCCGGCGCCGCGCTAGTGGCCGACGCTGTCACGGGCAACGCCTTCCTCGATGATCCGGTTCACCTGCTGGTGGAAGAACGGGATCTTGCACTCGCGGTCATTGAAGAAGTTCTGCTTGTAGAACGACGACCGCGACGTGGCCGCGATGTCCTCCCACGTGAAGATGTCCTCGCCGACGACGATCTTGAGGTGGTCCCAGTGGCGCTGGGTGCGGTCGAGGTAGGCCTGGTCGTCGGTCTTGTACCAAAGCTCCCAGGTCTCGAACCGGGTCTTGTTGTGCGAGATCGGGACCGAGCGGAACAGCTGCAGGTGCTCGGGGTTGTTGTTGAAGACGCTGGTCGGGAAGATCGTGTAGTGGCAGATGGCCACCGACTGGTGGTCCGGGTTCTCCTGCAGCTTCGGCAGCGCACCCTTGAGCGGCACGACCATCATCGCGTGCCGGTCGAACTCGAAGATCCGCATCTCGCGGCCGTCCTTGACGTCCTGCGGCGGGATGTGGTGCAGCGCCGGTGCGTGGTAGAACTCGTTGAACGCGTCGACGACGACCTTCCAGTTGACGTCGACGTACCACGTGAGCTTCTCCCGCAGGAACATGTCCTCCATGCGGTACGCCCCGAGGTCGGCGATGATGTCGTCGCCGAGCCATTCGGCCAGCGGCGGCGCGACGCCGGGTCCGGCGAGCACGCCCCACACCCAGCCGCCCCACTCGGCGAGCTCGACCTGCGGGGCCTTCAGCGACGACAGGATGTCCTGGTCGAAGTCCTCGCGGTCGGGGACGCCGACGACGTTGCCGGCGTAGTCGTAGACCCAGTCGTGGAACGGGCACTTGAAGCGACGGGCGCAGCTGCCGGAGTCGCGCACGATGCGGGCGCCGCGGTGCAGGCACACGTTGTGGAAGCCCGCCAGCGAGCCGTCGCGCTGCCGGGTGATGACGATGGTCTCCCCGTGGCCCTCCCAGACCACGTGGTCACCGGTCTCCACGAGCTCCTCCGAGCGGCACATGATCTGCCAGCTCGGGTTGAGCACGTACTTGCGCTCGAGCTCGAAGCGGTCGGGATCGGTGTACCAGCTCGACGGCACGGTCTCGGACCGGCCGGGCGTGTTCGGGATCTCAGGGGCGAAGCGCAGGGGTCCGTCGCCTCGGGTGGGCGGGACGAATGGGATCGTCATCGAAGGAGTCCTCTCAGGTCGACGGCCACGCCAGACTACACTTGTCTAGATGACTTTCGGAACCATTTCGTGGAAGTCCTAACAATCTCCCCCGACTCGAAGGACCTCACATGTCCAGCACGAGGCGGTCGCCCACGCAGCGGGACACGCACGGCATCATGTAGAGATTCTCCGCCTTCTCCTCGTCGGACAGAAGAGAGTCGCGGTGGGCGATCTGGCCGGAGACCACCTTCGTCTCGCAGGTGCCGCACACCCCCTCAGCGCACGACGTCATGATCCGCACGCCGTTGTCCAGCAGGACCTGCACGATGCTCTGGTCCCGCGGCACCGAGAACTCCTGGCCGGTGCTGTTGACGACGACGGTGAACTCGTGGTCGCCCGGGTCGCCGGTGTTGTCGACGTCCTTGGCCGAGAACCGCTCGACGTGCGGGTCGGCACGGCCGAGCTCCGCGCACTTCGCCTCGACGGCGGCGATCAGCGGTTCCGGCCCGCAGCAGTAGACGGCCGTCTCGGGGTCCGCGTCGCGCAGGATCTGGTCGAGCGGGAGCAGGCCCTTCTCGTCCTCCGGCCAGATGACGACGCCGAGGGCCTCCAGCCGGTCGCGGAACGCCATCGAGGCGCGCTGGCGACCGCCGTAGTAGAAGGTCCAGGGCGCTTCCTTGTCGAAGATGACCTCGCCGAGCATCGGGACCATCGGTGTGACGCCGATGCCGCCGCCGATGAACAGGTACGACGGGGCATTGACGAGCGGGAAGTGGTTTCGCGGCCCGCGGGTCCGCACCGAGTCGCCCGCGCGGATGTGCTCGTGGATGTACGACGAGCCCCCGCGGCTGTTCGGCTCACGGAGCACCGCGATGCGCCAGGTGTCCGCGTGGAAGTGGCTGCACAGCGAGTACTGGCGCTCGACCCCGTTCTCAAGCTGCACGTCGATGTGCGCTCCGGGCTCCCACATCGGCAGTCGCTCGCCGCTCGGAGCTCCGAGCCGGATGCAGACGACGCCGTCTGCCTCCTCGATGCGCTCCAGGACGACAAGATCGCGGTAGTCCTCGTACACGTAAGCCATGGCTAGACGGTAGTCGTCACGAGAGGCCTAGTAAGGGACGGTGCCGGCATCGACGTTGTACAGGCAGCCGGTCATGCCGTTGCCCAGCGGACCGGCCAGCAGCACCGCCATCCCGGCGACCTGCTCGACGGTGTTGAGCTCCTTGGTCATCGTGTCCTGCGCGAACTCGTCGATGAACTGCTCGTAGGAGATGCCGGCCGACTCGGCGACGAGGGCGCCGGCGTCCTTCATCAGGTCGGTCTCGATCGGGCCGGGGCAGATCGCGTTGCAGCGGATCCCCTGCAGCGCGTACTCCACCGCCGTCGCCTTCGTCAGGCCGTTCATCGCGTGCTTGCCCATGACGTAGTGGCTGACCGCGACCTTCGTGGCCTGCTTGCCCTCGATCGAGGAGATGTTGATGATGCGGCCGGACTGCTTGGGCAGCATGTACTTCAGGGCCCGGCGGGTGCCCCAGAACGCCGACGAGCAGTTCCAGTCGAACGCCTTCTGCCAGGCCTCGTTGCTGAGCGAGTCGATGAGCGCCCAGCCGTCGGAGCCGCCGGCGCAGTTCACCAGGATGTCGATTGTGCCGAAGGTCTCGACCGCGAAGTCGACGAGCGCCTCCACCTGGTCGCACTCCAGCGCATCCGTGGCCTTGAACACGGCGCGGTCGCCCGCACCAAGCCGCTCCAGCGCCCGCGTGCCCTTCTCCTCGGACCGGTTGCCGAGCACGACCGAGGCGCCCTCCGCGACGAACGCCTGGGCGATGCCGAAGCCGATGCCTGTGCTGCCCGCCGTGATGACCGCAACCTTGCCGTCGAGGGAACCCATGTGAACTCCTGCAGGAGAGGGACGTCAGACGCCCGGGACCCGGGCCTCTCCCATCCCACACCAGTTACTGGAGGCCGTCAACGGAAACTGCGATATTGGAGCGCCAGGCCCAAGCCCGACGGCCGGAGGGTCAGCGAGCAGGTGCCACCCGCGGCCGGGCGAAGCCCTCGCGGTGGTTCTCCGTCATGATCTTGTTGATGTGGCGATGGGCGTGCTGCACGCCCGGCTCGTTGCGGCCGTAGATCTGCGTGGTCCCGCCGAGGTTGCCCACGCCGGTCTGCACGCCGAAGCCGGTGATGTAGTCCTCCTCGTACGTGACGTCGTAGAAGAAGTCGCGGAAGACCTCGAGATCGTGACGGTTCTCCTCGGTGATCGGGGACCGCGTCAGGACGCGCTGCTCGGTGATCGACTCCCCGACGTTCGTGCCGGGGAGCACCAGGGAGGCCGTCATCCGCTCACGCCAGCCGCCGGCGATGGACAGCCCGGGGAAGGTCCAGATGATCGCGCCGACGTTGGCGGACGGGTCCCAGGTCTCCTCGGGCTGATCCATCGTGGTCTCGAGCGTGCGCAGGGCGAACGCCACGCGCTCGTGCGGGCCGAAGCCGTCGAAGATCGCGGTATTGCTCAGGTTCGTCTTGAACACCGTGTTCGGGTGCAGCGAGGCGAAGTGGTAGCCCTCGAGGTAGCCCTCGATGACGACCTTCCAGTTCGGCCCCGGCATCAACCGGGTCGAGAAGTGATGGCACTCGTCGAGCTTGAGCGCATCGAGGACGGGTCGGAAGTCGCCGAGCCAGGAGTCGATGTCGATCTCCAGGCCCGGGGTCAGGCAGACGAACACCAGCCCGGCCGCCTCGACGCACGGAAGCTGCACGAGGTTGCGCTCGGACTTGTCGAAGTCGCCGAACGTCGACTCGCCGTACAGCCCGCGCAGCTCGCCGTCGAGTCCGTACGTCCACGCGTGGTACGGGCACGACAGCGCCCGCGCCGAACCCGTCCCCTGCGCGCAGATGAGCGCGCCGCGGTGACGGCACACGTTGAGCATCGCGTGCACCTGGCCGCTGGAGTCGCGGGTGATCACCACGGGCACGCCGAGCGCGGTCGTCGACTTGTACGTGTTCTTGCCGGGGAGCTCGCAGGACAGCGCCAGGGGCAACGGGATGCGCTTGAACAGCAGCTCGACCTCGGCCTTGAACAGCTCGGGGTCGTTGTAGTTCTCGACCGGCTCCTGCCAGTTGCCCTCGGCCTGGTCGGTCGTCTTCTCCCGGATGTGCGTGGAGAGGCGCCGCATCATCTCGATCGCCTCTTCGCGTGCCGCGCCGTCGAGGACGTTGCTCCGGATGTTCTCGGGGACGACCTCGGGATCGAGCCGTTCGGCGATCGTGGTCACGGGCACTCCTGGAGTTCGGGCTCGCCCGGGGAGGCGAGCCAAGTTGTCTAGACAACTATGGACGTGTGGGTCTCACAAGTCAACGCGAACCGTGCCTCCACGGTACGCCGGTCAGCGCTGGTCGGCGACCGGCTCGTTGATGCTCAGCAGGACGAAGCGCCCGTCCGGCCAGACCTGGAGGCGCGAGATGCCCGCGTAGCCGGGGTTGAAGAAGAACCGCCGCGGGCTGCCGACGACCTCGGCGAGGAAGGTGTTGCTCGCCCCGCCGTGGGACACCGCGACGATGCGGCCGCCGGGATGCTGCTGGCCGAGGCGACGCACGGTGGCGACCATCGTCGCCCGCAGCTCATCGGCGTTGTGCGGCGGCAGGAACTCGTCCTCGAACCGTCCCTCGTGGAACGCCTGCGCGCGGCCGGTGTCCGCGAGGTTCTCGGTGCCGACGTAGTGCGTGGCGTTCGACACCCACTCGCGCAGCCCGACATCGATGCCCAACGGCAGCCCGCGAGCCTGCGCGAGGGGCTCGGCCGTCTGCCGCGCGCGCACGAGCGTGCTCGCGTAGACGGCGTCGAGCGCCACGCCGTCCAGGTGCGCGACGAGCTGGCGGGCCTGCGCCCGCCCGAACTCGCCGAGCCCGGGGTCGAGCGTGCCGTCCGGCTCCGGCAGGGCGTGCCGGACGAGAAGGACCTCGCAGGCCCCGGCGGGCTCGGTCACACCGTCTGCCCGAAGGCACCCAGGTCGTCGGCCGACGGGAACTGCAGGCTGATCAGCTCGAAGTACTCCAGCAGGCCGTGATGCCCGAGCTCGCGGCCGACACCGGACGCCTTGAAGCCGCCGAACGGCGCGCGGGCGTTGAACCGACCGCCGTTGACGGCGACCTGCCCGGTCCGCAGCCGCTTCGCCACGCTCACGGCCTCGGGGATGTCCGCCGCGAAGACCGCGCCGGACAGCCCGAACTCGCTGTCGTTGGCGATCGCGACGCCCTCGTCGATCCCCTCGTAGGCGACGATCGACAGCACCGGCCCGAAGATCTCCTCCTGGACCACCTTCGCGTCCGGGGAGAGCCGGCTGAACACCGTCGGCTTGACGAAGTAGCCGCGGTCGAACCCGTCGACCGGCCCCGGCCCGCCGGTGATGAGCGTGCCCTCGCTCATGCCGATCTCGATGTACTTGGAGACGCTGCGGAACTGCGACGCGGACGCGACCGGTCCGATGTCGGTGCCGTCGGTGAGCGGGTCACCGACGCGCATGGCCCCCACGAGGGCCCCGACTCGCTCCTCGACCTCGGCGAGCAGGGCGCGCGGGACGATGAGCCGCGTCGTGGCCGAGCAGGTCTGACCGTTGTTGACGAAGCTGCCACGGACGGCGGCGCTCATGGCCGCGTCGAGGTCGGCCCCTTCGACCAGGAGGAAGGCGGACTTGCCGCCGAGCTCGAGGGCGACCTTCTTGATCGTGCCGGCGGCCGCGCGGGCCACCTGAATGCCGGCCCCGGTGGAGCCGGTGAGGCTGACCATGTCGACCTGCGGGTGGGACGACAGGAGGTCGCCGACCAGGGCGCCGCGACCGGAGACCAGGTTGAAGGCGCCGGCCGGCAGGCCGAGGCCGTCGACGATGTCGGCCAGCGCGAACGTGGCCAGCGGCGCGACGCTGCTGGGCTTGACGACGACGGTGCAGCCGGCAGCCAGCGCCGGGCCGACCTTCGCCGCGAGCTGGTACAGCGGGTAGTTCCAAGGCGTGATCGCGCCGACCACGCCGGCCGGCACGCGCAGGACGAGGGAGTTGCCGATCCGCTCCTCCGCGGGCAGCTCGCGCGCCGCGTCGGCGATCGTCTCGAAGACCGATGCCGCGAGCCCGACCTGGACGCGCACGGAGGTCGCCAGCGGCGTGCCGACCTCCTGCGCCATGATCCGCGCGAGCTCGTCCTCCCGCTCGCGCAGGCCGGCGGCGATCGCCGTGACGACGTCCGCGCGCTCGGCGATCGGGACCTGCGACCACGGCTCGAACGCGCGTCGGGCCGCGAGGATCGCACGCTCGGCGTCGACGGCATCGCCCGACGGGACGGTGCCGATCACGTCTCCGGTCGCGGCCTCGTCGACGGTGATGACCTCACCGGACGAGGGGGCGACCCACTGGCCGTCGACGTAGAGGTCGGTGCGCTCGATCACGAGTCCTCCAGGAGTAGGTCTTGCAGGGCAGCCACGGTGGCGTCGTCCACGTCGAGGGTGCGTACGTAGGCGGGCAGCCCGCCGAACCGCACGTTGACCTCGGCGAGGAAGAGCTCCATCGCCGCGCGCGGTGCGCGCAGGAGCTCCTCCGGCTGGTTCATCATCGGATGGTCCTCGAAGTCCTCGAACGTCCGCAGGTGTTCGACGAGCGCGACGACCTCGTCGCCGCTCAGCTCGAAGTCGGCGGCGACGTCCTCCTCGCTCACGCCGAGGAGCGTGAGCAGGATCGCGGCCAGGACGCCGGTCCGGTCCTTGCCGGCCATGCAGAAGAAGACGGCCGGGTAGGCATCCGGGCGGGCCAGCGAGCGCAGGACGTCGCGGATCGTGTCCGCTCCGACGTCGAGGATGTCGTTGTAGACGCTGGAGAGGAACTGCGCCGGCGTGCCCTGGCGCGCTACCGGGTCCGAGCGCCAGTGATCGGGCAGGAGGGGGGCGTGCGTGTCGTTGGTGATGAAGTCCGGCAGCGGGAAGGCATCGCGCTCGCGGTCGTAGCGCAGGTCGACGACGCAGCGGGCGCCGAAGTCCTCCCACGCCTCGGCGTCCTCGAGCCGGTGCAGGCTCGACGCCCGGAAGAGCATGTCGGGACGGACGAGCCGCCCGCCGAGCCCGGGCAGGCCGCCCAGGTCGCGGACGTTGTAGACGCCGCCGAGGTCGACCCGGCGATCGGATGCACCCACCGTCATCCCGGGTAGCCGGGGTTGGCGCGCTGGAAGTCCGGCAGCTCGGCGGCCGACGGGGTCCGACCGGGCCAGCGCTTGCGGTCCGCCACGCCCATCGAGCCGGCGACGAAGTCCTCGACGCTCATGCCGTAGACGCTGAGGACGTGTCGGCTGGCGAACCGCCAGCGCCCGCCCTCGCGGCGGTAGTCGTCCTGGTAGCGGATCGAGGTCACGACGGTCGCGTCCGGCCCGGCCAGCTCGGCATATCCGATGACGGTGCCCCGTGCATGGTCGTCGTCGTCGAACTCCACGACGATGCCGTGTGGGTCGTGCCAGGTGGCGGGGAAGGGCGCGTGCTTGACCTTGAAGTTCGCCACGACCTCAGCGCGGCCGACGGTCGTGCTGTTCGGGGAGCCGAACACGCCGTCCTCGGTGAACAGCTCGCCGACCTCATCCCACTGCGCGTCGTCCAGGAGGGTCGCGTAGGAGACCACGAGGTCGTTGATGGCGAACCGGTCCTCCAGCCGCTGGATGCGCTTCTCAAGGCTGTCGGTCACCGGGGAATCGTACTGTAGTCAGACTAAAGTAACTAGACCGACGTCCGCCGTTCGGGCGTGCCTGTGCACCGCGGCGGACCGTTCCGGCACTACGGTCACCGCATGTCCGAGACGCCGCTCTACGAGCGCGTACGCCAGGCGATCGCCGCCTCGATCGCCGACGGCACGTACGGCCCCGGCGACAAGCTGCCGAGCGAGTCCCGCCTCGCGGCCGACCTGGGTGTGAACCGGCTGACTGTCCGGCGGGCGATCGAGGAGCTGGCCCGGGCCGGCTCCGTCGAGTCCCGGCAGGGGTCCGGGACGTACGTGAGCGCCCCGATCGTGAGGCTGCCCGTCTCCCAGGCGTTGTCGACCGACTCCCTCGTCGCGGGCATCACCCGGCAGATCGCCGAGTACGGCCACACCCACGAGGACGTGCTGCTGCGCGCAGTGAAGCTGTCCACGCCGCGACTGAACACCAGCCTTGAGCTGCCGCCGGGGCCGCTGTGGCGGGTCGACAACGCGATCCTCGTCAACGGCGCCGCGTGGCTGTGGTCGAGCTCCTGGTTCGCCCGCGACGTGCTCGACGACCCGACCGCGCACTGGGACGCCATGACCGGGCTGTACGGCCAGCTGAACGAGTCGCTCGGTGAGCTGACGCCGGTCTGGCGGGTCATCTCGGCCGACGCGGCGACGCCGGACGACGTCGACGTCCTCGGCGTGCGACCCGGATCGCCGATCCTCGTGCGCGACGGCCTGACCGCCAACTCGGCGGGCACGCCCGTCCTGCGGGTGTGCCGCCGGGCCCGGATGGACCGCGTCAGCTACATGCTGCGGTACGGCCACGACGGCGCCGACGACTGACGTGTCGGCGGACGCGTCCTAGTCGCGGGCCATCCACTCGTCGAGGATCGCGTGGTAGTGCCGGATCCGGTTCTCCTGGTAGCGGGCGAGCGTGATGCCCGGTCGCCGCAGCGACTTCAGCCCCTCCTGGATGTACGGCATGTTCGCCATGTCCTGGTCGAAGACGGGCCCGAGGAGGCCGATCTCCTTGATGTCGGCGAACGTCTCCCCCTCGCGTAGCCAGCGGGGCGCGGACGGCTTGGGGTGCGATCCGTCGGCCGGCTGCTGGGCCAGCAGGAACACCTCGGCGATGCACCGGTCCGGGTCGTTGCCCAGCGGACGGAAGCGGTAGACCGCGTTGGTCCGCGGGCCGGCGAAGACGTAGAAGTTCGGGAAGACGAAGTACTGGATCCCGTCGAGCAGCTCGGAGTCGGTCCAGTGGTCCTGGTCGTTGCCGAACTGCTCGGCCAGCGCCGACCGCATCGCCGCCGCGAGCTCCTTGCGGGCGGTCGAGTCCGGCGGCACGATCGGCGTGCCGTCGTCACCGACCGCGAGGTCGCGGCCCTTGCCGGCGGTGTAGAAGGCCCGGGTCTCGTAGTACGAGTCGAGCACCTCCTGCTCGGAGATGTGGTTCGCGATGGTCGGGCTCGGCACGCCCTGCGGGACGATCTGCCGGCTCCAGTTCTCGCCCTTGATGACGTCGTACTGGGTGTTCTCGTCGCCGAGCCACTCCATCATCTGCGGGTGCGTGGCGAGCGAGTGGAAGCCCTCGATGAAGGCCTCGCCGGCGACCTTCCAGTTGCAGTTGACGATGCCGCCGAAGTGCGAGTAGACGACGCGGTCGGTGTAGTCCCAGCGGTCCCAGTCGTTGAGCATCGTGCCGAGGAACTCGTCCAGGGGTGCGGCGTCGGGGTCCATGTTGATGAACACGAAGCCGTTCCACTCCGCCACCCGCGCCTCGGGCAGGCGGAACTCCGACGGCTCGACCTGCGGGAAGTCCCACGCGCAGGGGAGGTTCTTCATCGTGCCGTCGATGTTCCAGGAGAAGCCGTGGAACGGGCAGCGCAGTTCCGCCACCCGGCCGCCCTCCTGACGCAGCGCACGGCCGCGGTGCAGGCAGACGTTGTAGAGCGCCTTGATGCTGCCGTCCGCCTGCCGCATGACGATGAGCTTGTCGTCGGCGATGTCGTACGTGATGTGGTCGCCGGCGTTCGGAATGTGGTCCGTGCGGCAGACGAACTGCCAGACCTTCCGCCACACCTTGTCGACCTCACGGTCGTGCCAGTCGCGTGAGATGTAGCGCTCGACGTCGAGGGCGTCGGTCCCGAGGTCCTCGTTGATGTCGTAGCGCAGGGCCGGCGGGACCGGCCGAGCGTCGTGGTCGAGGTACTCCTGGACGCTCGTGCCGGGCGACCGGGGCGACGGCGGCTCGGTGGACGAACGCTGCGGCGAGGTGATGGTCATGCACGGCTCCTGTAGGACGGCGGACCCGACGGCGGGTAGCAGGATTGTCCACCCGCTAGATACTGAACGTCAAGTAAAGATACTAGGTGTACCGGAAAGACGAGAGGCCCGGTCCGTGCGGACCGGGCCTCTCGTGTGCTGCTCAGCGGCTTACTTGACGCCCCAGACCTTCTTGAACTGGGCCTGGAAGTCCTTGACGCCGAGGTAGTCACCCTGGGGGGTGAGGACCGCGGTGCCAATGTTCTTCTGGGTCAGGATCTGCGTGGGCAGGTCCGCCGTCGCGAACGGCACCTTCACGAAGTAGCGCGCGAAGCTGTCGATGACGCTGTAGCCCACGATCGGCAGGGAGTACCCGGTCCAGGCGTTGGTGGTCTTGTTCTTCAGCGTCTGCACGGCGTCCTTGCCCGCGGTCAGGCCACCGATGAGGGGGGCCGAACCCGGCTTGGCGCCGACGTTGAACAGACCCTGCGGGACGCCGATGAAGAAGTCAGCGAGGTCCGACGTGATCATGTTCGTGCCCGGGTTCGCCTTGTAGACGTTGCCGACCTGCTGCGGGACACCCGTGGCGAAGTCGAGCTCGTTGTACTTGTACTTGGCGTTGGGCGACAGGCGAACCAGGTTCTTCTGGTACGCGGTGTCGAAGCGACGCAGGATCGGGTACACCGAGATGCCGAACATCTGCACGTTCGGGGTGCCCTTGACGTTGGCGACGGTGAACGCCGCGATCATCTGGCCCCACAGGTCCAGCATCTTCGGGCCGGACACGTGGCTGTCGACCAGGCCGCTGCCCGGACGGCTCATGCACGCCGAGCAGATGACGGCGATGCCCTTGGACGCGGCCTGCTTGTACAGGTCGCCGTAGGACTCGGTCTCCATGCCCGACACGGCGATGCCGTTCGGCTTCTTGGAGATCGCCTGCTGCAGCGCCTTGCGCTGGCCCTCGATCGTGTTCTCGGCCTGGAGGGCTTCCATCTTCCAGCCCAGCGTCTTGCCACCCTCGATGATGTACTTGTTGAGGGTCAGCGCAGCGTCGGTCGAGTTCGTGATCGTGATGATGTACTTGCCCTTGGGGATGGGCTTGCCGACCGGCGGGATGTTGCCGATCGAGGTGGGGTTCTTGGAGTACTTGGCGACGATCGCCTTGGACACCGTCACACCGTCAGCAGCGGGCCGGGCGGCCGTCGCCGCCGGCGCGATGCCGACCAGTGCCAGGGACGCTGCCGCCACGAGGGCGACGGCGGCGGTTGACTTGCGCATGGATCTCTCTTCCGGTCGGAGGGTCTTGAACCCGAGCGTCCTCAAATTACATGCACGTCCTAGGAAGCGGAAGCGTTTTACGACAACTGGTCGTCACGGTCTGGTCACGAGCCGGACACCTAACTCCCCGTGAACAGCCGTTCATCCCCGGTTCCGCCCGAGAAACTGGACTCAGCCTCGTGATACTGCTGCCCCCGTGATACTGGAGCCGGACATGAGAAAGGGGCCCGAGATGTCGGGCCCCTTCCCCATGTCCGCGCTCACGCGGCGTCGTCCGCCTAGGAGACGCCCCACAGCGCCTTGAACTGGTCCTGGTAGTCGGCGATGCCCAGGTAGTTGCCGCTGTCGTCGAGGACCGCGTCCGCGACGTTCGCCCCGGTGAGCAGCTGTGCGGGCAGGTCGCCGGTCGCCAGTGCGCTGCCCTCGATGATCCGGGCGAACTGGTCGATGACCCGCCAGGCCATGACCGGCTGGGAGATGCCGATCCATGCCTGCAGCGCTGCGGCCTCCTCCGGCGTGCGGCCGCCGGCGGCCGCCTCGTCCGCCGACACGGCAGAGGCGTCAGCCGTCGACTCCGCCGTCGCCTCGGGGCTCGCCTCAGCGGTCGCCTCGGGGCTGGCCTCGGCGGCTGGCGACGCACCCGCCGACGCGGCAGTGTCCGAGCCGTCGAGCGCCGGGCCGGCGCCGCCGAGCGCCTTGAGGGACTCGATGTCGCTCGCCGCCGCCCCGCGGCCGATGACGACGACGGGCGCGAGGAGCGTCGGGTCATTCGCAAGGGAGTCCGCGGCTCCGGTCGACAGGGCGCCGCTGTCGAACAGCGCCCACGAGCCAAGTGCCGTCGACATCTCCGACGACACGAACGACAGGACCGCGTCAGGGTCGCTCAACGTGACGAGCGTCGGGTCGACGACGGACTCGGTCGCCGAGCAGTTGCGGCACTGGGTGACCAGCGTCGACGTGAACTCCTGGTTGAAGTCGCTGAAGGCGCCGCCGGGCAGGGAGAAGAACTGGACGCCGGCGTCCTCGGCGTCGTACTGGTTCGCCACGACGTAGGTGGCCAGCGCCGCACCCCACGCCTGGTTCTGGGTGGTGCCGTCGATGCTCGTGTCGGTGATGCCGTTCGCCGGGTCGCCCGAGCAGCCCGTGCAGACGACCGGGATGCCGGCCGTCTCCGCCGCCGGCAGGCTCGCCGCGAGCGCGTCCGTCATGCCGCCGGTGATGTGGATGCCGGCCGGTGCCTCCTTGACCGCAGCGTCGAACGCGGTCGTGGCGGCCGTGGGGTCGGCCGGGTCGACGACGACGGACGTGACCGTCCAGCCGAGGGCCTTCCCTGCCTCCGCGAGCGAGGCCTCGAACGCCTTCTCGACGTCGGTGCCGTTGCTCAGGCTGACGATCGTCGCCCCCTTCTTGGGGGCGGCCGTCAACGGCGCGTCGACGCCGATCGAGGTCGGAGCGGCGAGCAGCGCCTCGAGGCTGACCTGGTCGGCGGCGGCCGCGGAGGCGTCCGCGGAGTCCAGTTGGTCGGCGCCGCCGGCATTGAAGTTGGGGTCGTCGGCCGGCATGGCGCACGAGGCGAGGAGCAGGGTCGATGCGGCGATGACCGCGGCGACGAGGGACTTGCGCATGAATCCGCCTTCCGGGCGCTCAGGAGGTAGAGCACCCGCAATCTACATGAACGTCCTATGGATCTCGGCGGGTCGGAACATCTCGTTCCGGTCACATATCCGGCCCGATCGTGAGGCCTGGGGGCCCGGATTCGGGTCCGGCGCGACGACGCTCGCACTAGAGTTACTGTGCCTGCACTAAGGAAAGAACCTCTACGGAAGGTCCAACGCGACGATGTCCCGCGACCTGGTCCTGGCGGCGCTGGACGCCGAGGAGCTCGCCGAGCTGCGCGCCACGGTGCGCGACGTGGCGACCGAGGCGGGCTACCCGCAGGGCGTTCGTGACCTCGAGGGCTCTCCGACCGGCACCGACGACGGCCTGTGGCAGGTCCTCGCGACCGAGATCGGCCTCGGCGGCGTCGGCCTGCCCGAGGAGGCCGGCGGACTGGGCGGCCTGGCGGAGGTGCTGGCGGTCGCCGAGGAGCTCGGCGCGAGCCTCGCGCCGGTGCCATTCCTCGCGTCGACCGTGCTCAGCGGCCAGATCCTCGCCGGCACCGGCGAGGCGGGCCTTGCGTTCGTCGAGCGGATCGCGTCCGGCGAGGTCGCTGCGCCGGCGGTGACCGGGGACCGCGGCACGTGGTCCCCCGACGACGTCCCCTGCACCCTCGTCGACGGAACAGTCTCGGGCACCGTTCGCTTCGTGCCGGCCGCCGCATCGGCCGGCCTCCTGGTCGTGGCCGCGCGCGATGCCGACGGCCCGCAGGTCGCCGTGGTCGAGGCGGCCGACGCTCGCGTGACGGCGCTGCCGTCCTTGGACTTCTCCCGGCCGTCAGCCACGGTCGTGCTGGACGGCGCACCCGCCACGGTGCTGACCTCTGGCGCGGCGGGCGCTGTTGCCATCGCCGACGGCGTCGACGTCGCGCTGCTCGCGGTCGCGGCCGACCAGCTGGGCGGCACCCAACGGTGCTTCGACCTCACGCTGGAGTACGTACGCCTGCGCCGTCAGTTCAACCGCGAGATCGGCAGCTTCCAGGCGATCAAGCACCGCATGGCCGATGCGCTGATGCTGGTCGAGATGGCCAGGTCCGGACTGGACCGGGTCGTGTTCGGATCGGCGGAGGACCGCGCCGTTGATGCCGCCGTCGCCAAGGCGTGGGGCACGCAGTCGTACCTCGCGATGACGGCGGAGGCGATCCAGCTCCACGGCGGCGTCGGGTTCACCTGGGAGCACGACGCCCACCTGTACTTCCGACGCGCGCGCTACGACGCGGCGTTCCTCGGCGATGCCGCCTTCCACCGCGAGCGGCTGGCCACCCTGCTCGCCTGGTGACCGGCTAGCTCTTGGCGAGCTGGGAGAACGGGGCCTTGTCGGCCCGGTGCTCGGCCGGCAGGCCGAGGACGCGCTCGGAGATGATGTTGCGCTGGATCTCGTCGGTGCCGCCGGCCAACCGGTAGCCCGGCGCGCCGAGCACGTGCTCGGTCCACGCGAACTGCCCCCACTCGCCGGTGTCCGCGGTCATCGCCGGGCCAAGCAGCGCCGCGGCGCAGTCACCGATCCGCACGAGGTTGTCCGACGACAGCAGCTTGCCCAGCGAGCCCGCCGGTCCCGGCTTGTCCCCCGACGCCGTCGCCCGGGCCACCCGCGCGACCATCGCCGCGTGCAGCCGGGTCCGGATGTAGACGTCGGCGAGCTGCTGACGGATCACGGGGTCGCCGCTGCGGCCCAGGTGCTGCGCGAGCGCTACGAGGTCGTCGGCGGTACCGCCCTTGCGGCGGTGGCCGGAGCCCGAGGACTGCCGCTCGAAGCCGAGGGTCGCCTGCGCGACCTTCCAGCCGGCATCGACGTCACCGATGCGCAGCGAGTCCGGGATCCGGGCGCCGTCGAAGAAGACCTCGTTGAACGTGGCCGGCCCGCTCATCTGCCGGATCGGCCGGATCTCGACCCCCTCGGCGTCCATCGGCACGAGGAACGCCGTGATGCCAGCCTGCTTGACCACGTCCGGGTTGGTCCGTGCGAGGAGGAACCCGTAGTCGGAGAACTGAGCGTTCGAGCTCCAGATCTTCTGGCCCGTGACGAGCCAGTCGTCGCCGTCGCGGACCGCCCGCGTCGAGAGCCCAGCGAGGTCCGAGCCGGCTCCAGGCTCGGAGAACAGCTGGCAGCACAGCAGGTCGGTGCGCAGGAATGCGGTCGCGAACTCCTCACGCTGCTCGGGCGTGCCGAACACGCTGACCGCCGCGCCGACCAGGCCCGTCGTGACCGAGATGATCTCCGACGACGGCGGCACCGCGAACTCGCGCTCCTCGTCGGCGAAGGCGACGGCGTAGACGCTGGGCAGGCCGGCGCCGCCGAACTCCGTGGGCAGGGCGATCGCGCCGTACCCGGCGTCGAACCGGGCGCGGCGGTAGGCGCGCACCCGCTCGAGGAACGCGACCTCGTCGTCGTGGCTCATCGCCAGGAAGATCTGCAGCCGCGGGTCCCCCTCGCCCCAGACGAAGACCTCCTCGTCCCGCGGCGGCGCGACGCTCGCGAGCCAGGCACGCACCTTTGCCCGCCAGGCCTCCAGGTGCTCGTGGTCGATCTCGCTCACGCGTCCGCTCCTTCGCCGATCAGGACCGTGCATGCGCTGATGCCCGGGGCTCCGTAGACATGGGTGAACCCGACCCGCGGGGCACCGGGTACCTGCAGGCCATCCGCACGGCCCTGGAGCTGCCGGACGACCTCGTGCACCTGGCGCAGGCCGGACGCCCCGACCGGCTCCCCGTTCGCGATCAGTCCGCCGTCGGTGTTCACCGGGAGCCGGCCGTCGATCTCGAAGTCGCCGGCGACGTAGCCGGCCTCCTGCTCGCCGTGGGGCACGAGGCCGGTCTCGGCGAGGTGGATGATCTCGGCGCCGGCCTCCGTGTCCTGGAGCTGAGCCACCTGCACGTCGGCCGGCGAGATGCCGGCGGCCGCGAACGCCGCGGCTGCCGCGTCGACCGACGGACTCGTGCGCTCGCCTGGGGACAGCCACGGGGAGAAGACCTCGAACGAGCCCGGCCGACGGCCACGGAGCGCGACCGAGGCCAGCCGGACGGGTCGCTCGCACAGGTCGAACGCGCGCGGACCGCGCGCGAGGATGAGGGAGACCGCGCCGGCGTCCGGCGAGCAGAACATGAACCGGGTCAGCGGGTCGTTGATCATGTCGGCGGCCATCGCCTCGTCGGCCGTGACCGGCTTGCGCCGCCAGGCGAACGGGTGCGCTGCGGCGTAGCCGAACGCCTTCTGCGCGGCGTAGCCCAGCGTGCGCGGGTCGACCCCGTGCTCGTGCAGGTAGCGCTGGATCTTGAGGGCGAAGTACGAGGTCGTGACCATCATCCCGGTCCGGCCGTACCAGTCGCCGATGCCGTAGCGGGCCGGCGAGGCGTTGAACGCACCGCGGGCGTGGTTGTCGTAGCCCACGACGCAGGCGATCTCAGTGCCTTCGGCCAGCAGCCCGTTGCGCGCCGTCATCAGCGCGACGCCGCCCGTCGCGCACCCGTTCTTCACGGTCACGAACGGCAGGCCGGTCAGCCCGAGGCGGGCGACGAGGTTGTCCGGCTTGGTCTCCCCGTTGGTCCCGCCGACGGCGAACTCGACGTCCGACCAGGCCAGGCCGCAGTCGGCGAGAGCGCCGCGAACCGCCTCCTCGGCGAGCTCGTTGTCCTCGCCGTCGTAACGCCCGAACGCCGTGCGCGCCGCACCGACGACATAGACGTCGTCGTCGCGGGCGCTCACGCGTCCGCCTCGAACGCGTAGGTGTGGACGACGACGTCGCCGTCGGTCCACGCCTTCGCGAGCACGAGGTGCACCGGCTCACCGATCTGCCACGTCGTCCGGCCGGCGAGCCAGCCCTCGACGATGACCGGCCCGAGGTCGACGTAGCCGATGCTGAACGGTGCGAACTCGTCCGTCCGGTACGGCTCCTTGGGCGCGATGTGCTGGGTCGTCCATGACCACACCGTCCCGGTCGTGGGCAGTGCCACCGGCTCGACGTCCACACCCGTGCAGGCCGGGCACGACGCCGCCGCCGGGAAGACGTGCGCGCCGCAGGCGCGGCAGGCCGAGCCGCGCAGGGCGACCGGGTCCAGCGACGCGAACAGCGTCTCGTCCACCACCGCGGTCATGTCGCCTCCCGTCAGTCGGACAGCCGGATGAGGGCCTTGCCGAGGTTCGCGCCGTTGAGGAGGCCCTCCAGCCCCGCTCCCGCGTTCTCGATGCCCTCGTACACCGTGGCGCGGTCGACGAGCTCGCCGCTGGCGAGCCAGCCCGCCACGCGCTCCTCGAACTCCGGGCGCAGGTGCTCGAAGTCGCGGACGATGAACCCTCGGATCGTGATGCGCCGCAGCACGACCTCGATGAGCTCCGCGAGCGACGGCTGGTCGGCCGTGCCGAAGTTGGAGACCGCCCCGCACATGCTGATGCGCCCGTGGATGGCCATGTGATGGAACGCGGTGACCATCTGGCGACCGCCGACGTTGTCGAAGAAGAGGTCGATGCCGTCGGGCGCTGCCTCGTCCAGGCCCGGACCGATGTCGCCGGCGCGGTAGTCGATGACGTGGTCGAACCCGCACTCGTCGCGCAGCCATGCGCACTTCTTGGCGCCGCCGGCGCTGCCGATGACCGTCTTGGCGCCCAGCAGCCGGGCGAACTGCCCGACCATGCTGCCGACCGCGCCGCCGGCACCGGTGACGAAGACGGTCTCGCCCGGGACCAGCACGCCGACGGGCAGGAGCCCGGCATAGGCCGTGAAGCCCGTCTGCCCGAGGGAGGACAGCCACGCCGTGGCCGGCGCCTTGCCGAGGTCACAGATCGTCGCCGCGGCGTCCTCGACGACGGCGTACTCACGCCAGCCCTGGCGGTGCCGGACGGTCGCACCGACCGGCAGGAGCGCGGACTGCGACTCGACCACGACGCCGACGGCTGAGCCGTCCAGCGGGCCGCCGATGGTGAAGTTGGTCGTGTACTGCTTCTCGCCCGGATCCATCCGCCCGCGGGTCGACGGGTCGACGCTCATGTACTGGTTCCGCACGAGCGCGCTGCCTGGCGTGAGCGCGGGCAGGTCGATCGTGCCCAGGGTCAGGGCCGAGGCGACAGCCGTGCCCTCCGGGCGGCGCGCCAGGAGGACCGCGGTCGTCTGCTTCACGAGTTGGCCTCGCGCAGAGCGCGTGCCTCGGGGTTGCGGCCGACCCAGCCGAGGATCTGGTAGTCGGGGTCGATGATCTCGCCCTCGAACCAGACGCCCTTGTCGTCGAAGACCCCGTGCCGACCGGTCTTGGGGTCGTCGACACGGACGAGGCCGACCTCGTTGATCGTGTAGACGTAGCCCGAGATGGGGTGGTTGTAGACCTTGGCCATCACTGCTCCTGTCGAACCGGCGGCGCGCTGGCCGGACGGGGCAAAGCGTACACAACTTGTCACTGGGTACAGTAACTTTTCTGGACGCCGACGATCCGGCCGACGATCGGAGCCCGATGACACTCCCCAGCGCCCTGCCGTCCCAGCTCGTGCAGATCGCGTACCGCGTACCGGACCTCGAGGCGGCGTGCCGTGAGTGGGCGGAGCGCGTCGGAGCCGGACCTTTCCTGATCCGTCGGCACATGGCGGTGACGGCGACCCATGACGGGGCGCCCGCGGTCTACGACCACAGTGCGGCGTTCGGGCAGTGGGGCCCGCTGATGCTCGAGCTCGTGGAGCTCCATGAGTGCAAGCCGGCGTCCATGCGGGAGGTCTTCGAGCACGACGGCCCCGGCCAGGTCAACCACTTCGCCTGCTTCGTCGACGATCTCGACGTGGCGAGCGCGGCGCTGGAGGCCCAGGGGTTCCCGCTCGTGCTGGACCTCGTGTCGTCCTCGGGGATGCAGGTGCACTTCCACGACGCCCGCAGCCTGGTGGGCGGCATCCTGGAGCTCTATGTCGGCACGGAGCACCTGCGCGCGCACTACGACCACGTCGCCGCACTCGCTCGTGACTGGGACGGCACCGACGTCGTCCGATACATGTAAGTCCACGCATCTGCGCTAGGAGCCCGATGACCGCCACCGCCGTCCTCGCCACGCTCGTCGCCCCAGACGGGCGTCGCGACGACCTCCTCGACGCCCTCCTGTCGCTCGCCGCAGCCGCCGACGCCGAGCCGGGGACGAGCCTGTTCCGTGTGACCGAGCACCGCGACGCGGCCGGGACCTTCACCGTGCTCGAGCAGTACGACGACGACACCGCCGTTCGAGCGCACCGGACGAGCCCGGCGATGGAGACCTTCCGGGACGCGCTGGTGGCGCTCGGGATCCGGCCCGAGCTGGTCTTCTTGGACCCGGTGGGCTAGCGGTTCGTCCGCAGTCCGGGCTCGCCGAGCAGGTGGGCGTGCTCGTTGAACGTCACGAGGGACAGGCCGCGCGCACCGCTGACGAACGTCGTGATCGACGCGTTCACGCTCGCCCGGTTCAGCGCGATGATCCCTGCCGCGTCCGCGCCGACGGCCCGACCCGCGAGCGCCGCGGTGACCCCGGCTGACGTCGTGACGACACCGTCCGTACCGGACGGAAGGCCGGCAGCGAACGCGACCAGTGCCGCCCACGCCCCGTCGACGAACGAGGTCCAGCCCGGCGCCGCCTCGGTGATCCACTGGTCGAGCACCTCGTCGAGGTGGACCTGGAACTGTGCCGACGTCATGCCGTCGGTCGCACCCGGCGCTCCCAGGTGCGCGTCGACCGCCACATGGGCGTCGAACTCGTCGAACCGGGCGTCCATGGGCGCCACCTCGACCCCGAGCTCCGCCGCGACGAGGGCCGCGGTCTGCGCCTGCCGGCGCAAGGACCCGCTGATGACCACCGGCGAACGGGGGCCGCGGCGGGAGACCTCGGCACCGGCGATCTGCGCCTGCCGTCGGCCGAGGTCGGACAGGACGTCGTAGTCATCGGTGCCGAAGCTGGCCTGCCCGTGCCGAACGAGGTAGATCGCCGGCATGTGCGGTCCAGGTCCTAGGAGACGAGGAGGAGCGGACGGGCCAGCAGCTCCGAGACGGTCTGCAGGTACTCGGCCGCGGGCGCGCCGTCGACGGCCCGGTGGTCGAACGTCAGGCTGAGGGTCAGCACCTGCGTGCGCACCCACGTGTCGCCGTCCCAGCGGCCCGAGTCGCGCAGCCGGCCGACGCCGAGGATGCCGACGTTGCCGGGGTTGATGACCGGCGTGAACATGTCGACGCCGTACGTGCCCAGCGAGGTCACCGCGAACGTGCCGCCCGTGAGCTCGCCGAGCCCGATACCGCCATCGCGGCAGCGCTGCGCGAGGTCGCGCGTCGTGCGCGCGAGCTCCGGCAGGGAGAGCCGGTCGGCGTCGCGGATGACCGGCACCATGAGGCCGCCGGGGACGGAGACGGCGAGGCCGAGGTGGATCCGGCCGAGCGTGTGGATCTCCCCGTCCGCGATCGTCGCGTTGAGGATCGGGTGCTGGCGCAGGGCAAGCGCCGCAGCACGGACGACGAAGTCGTTGAGGCTCGGCACGGGCAGACCGAGCGACCCGTACTGCTCCTTCATCTGCGCCCGCAGCCCGACGACGGCATCCATGCCGACCTCGAAGCCGTGCGTCAGCTGAGCCATCTCGGTCAGGCTGGCGATCATCCGAGCGGCGATGGTGCCGCGCATGCCCTTGAGCGCGATGACCGACGTCGTCTCCTGCCCACCGTCGGAGTCCTCGCGCGCGGCAGGCACGGCCACGGTCGCCGCAGCCGCGGCCGCCGGCGCGGACATGGCAGCCCGCACGTCGCCGCGAGAGACGTAGCCGGTCGGGGTGGCGATCGACGCGACGTCGACACCCGCGTCGCGGGCATCACGGCGTACGAGCGGGGAGGCGGTGCGGCCGGGCACTCCCGGTTCTGCCGAGTCGCGTTCTGCCGAGTCGCGTTCTGCCGAGTCGCCTGCGGCCGGGCCGCGCTCAGCGGCCTCCTCGACGTCCTCGGAGACCACGCGGCCGGCCGGGCCGGTGCCGACGACCTGCGCGACGTCGACGCCGAGCTCGGTCGCGACCCGACGGGCATTGGGCGACACGAACGCCCGCTCACCGTCGTGGCCGGCCGGGGCTGGTGCCGAGGCGGCGGCCGGTGCAGCAGCAGTCGTGGAGGCATCGCCGGCCGAGGCGGGGGCCGGCGAGTTCGCGGCGGCAGCCGACGGGGCCACCTCGCCGTCGGCGAGCAGCCAGCCGAGAACAGCGCCGGGAGGAAGTGTCGCGCCGTTGGCCACGGCGCGGACGAGGATCCCTTCCGCCTCTGCCTCGACGTCGACGTCGATCTTGTCGGTCGCCAGGCGCAGCAGCGGGATGCCGAGCGTCACGACGGCACCGTCCTCGACGAGCCACTCGTCGACGGTGCCCTCCTCCATGGTGAGGCCGAGCTTGGGCAGCCGGATCTCGACAGGCATGTGCTACCTCCGCTCGAGCAGCCGGCGAACGCTCGCCTCGATGCGGGCGGCGTCGGGCACGTAGGCGTTCTCCAGGATCGGCGCGTAGGGCACCGGTGCGAACGGGGCGGCGAGGCGGGCCACGGGCGCGTCGAGGTAGTCGAACGCCTGCTCGGTGACCTGCGCGGCGATCTCGGCGCCGATCCCGCCGAACTCGACCGCCTCGTGGACGATGAGCGCGCGGTTGGTCTTGCGGACCGACGCGACGATCGTCGGGGTGTCCAGCGGCTGGACGGTTCGAGGGTCGATCACCTCGACGCTGATCCCGTCGGCGGCGAGCGCCTCGGCCGCCTTGCTCGCCTCCACGACCATCCGGCCGATCGCGACGATCGTCACATCGCTGCCTTCGCGCAGGACGTTCGCGACGCCGAAGGGGATGCCGTAGAGCTCCTCGGGAACGTGGCCCTTCATGCCGAGCATCCGCTTGTTGAGCACCACGATCGTCGGGTTGTCGTCGCGGATGGCACCGACGATGAGCCCCTTCGCGTCGTGGGCGCTCGCCGGCATCGCGACCTTCAGCCCCGGCACGTGCGCCAGCCACGCCTCCAGGCTCTGGCTGTGCTGGGCGGCCGCGGACATCCCCGCGCCGCCGGCGGTCGTGATGGTCAGCGGCACCGACACGGCCCCGCCGAACATGTACTTCATCTTCGCGGCCTGGTTGAAGATCTGGTCCATCGCGACGCCGACGAAGTCCATGAACATCAGGTCGCACACCGGGCGCAGCCCTCGGGCGGCCGCGCCGACGCCAAGGCCGATGATCGCCTGCTCGGCGATCGGCGTGTCCTTCACCCGCCGGTCGCCGTACTCGGCGAGAAGGCCGTCGAACATGTGGAACACACCGCCGTAGCCGGCGACGTCCTCACCGATCAGGAAGACGTCTGGATCCTCGGCCATGATCTGGAACATGCCTTCGTTGAAGGCCTTCACATAGGTCAGCTCGCGCGTGGTCACGTCGTTCTCCGTCAGCTCGTGTAGACGTCGTCGAGGATGTCGGCCGGGTCCGGGTCCGGGCTGTTCCGGGCGAACTCGATGCCGTCGAGGATCTCCACCTCGACCTCGGCCCAGATGGCGGCGAAGTCGTCCGGTGTCGCGAGGCCGCGCTCGACGCCGATCGTCTCGATCAGCCGGATCGCGTCACGGGACTTCCACGCCTCGACCTCCGCCGGGTCGCGGTAGGCGATGCGCATGCCCTTGATGCCCTGGTGGTCGAAGTAGCGGTAGGTCTTCGCCTCGATGAGCGTCGGCCCGGCGCCCTGGCGTGCACGCTCGACCGCCTCCGCGGCAGCCGCCCGGACGGACAGCACGTCCATGCCGTCGCAGATGACGCCGGGGATGCCGTACGACGCGGCCCGATCGGCGATGTCTGTGAGCCGCATGTGCTGCTCCTGCGACGTGAACTCCGCGAAGCCGTTGTTCTCGCACACGAACACGACGGGGAGGTCCCAGACGGCCGCCATGTTGACCGACTCGTGGAACGCGCCGATGTTGGTCGCACCGTCGCCGAAGAAGCTGACGGCGACCGCTCCGTCGCCGCGGTACTGCGATGCGAACGCGGCGCCCAGCGCGATCGGGATGCCTCCGCCGACGATCGCGTTGGCACCGAGCATCCCGCGGTTCGTATCGACGATGTGCATGCTGCCGCCGCGGCCCTTGCAGTAGCCGGTCGTCTTGCCGTACAGCTCGGCGAACATCGGGCGGAACTCGGCGCCCTTCGCGATCGCGTGGCCGTGGCCGCGGTGTGTGGAGGTGATCTGGTCGGCGTCGGTCAGCATCGACATGACGCCGGCGGCGACGGCCTCCTGGCCCACGTAGAGGTGGAGGAAGCCGGGCATGTCGCCGGTCTCGACGAGCTTGCCGGCCGACTCCTCGAACCGCCGGATCCGGACCATGCGCCGGTGCAGGTCGAGGACGAGCTCACGCGTCACCGGGGTGACCTCGTGGAGGACTTCCGTGGGTGTCGCCATCGTGACTCCTGAGGTCGTCGGCCGGGCGGGGCGCGTAGCGGGACGAGCAAGAAACGGACCAGCAAGAACTACACCGTGCACTTAGGGAACGAAGACTATAGTAACTAGGACTTCCAAGTATCGGCCTTCGGCCGATTGCCCGGCCCGATGCCCGACCTGACTGCCCGACCCGATCGCCCGACGAGGAGCCCCGGTGACCACACGCATCCTCGTCGTGACCGGCGGCCACCGGGTCGCCTTGGACAACTTCCTCGGCGCCGTGGCCGCCATCTGCGACGAGCGGGGCTGGGTCTGGGCCCACGCGACCCAGCCGACCGCGCAGCGCTGGCTGACCCCCGAGCTCGCCGGCCAGTGGGACGCGATCCTGCTGCATGACATCCCGGGCCTGCGGCTCGCCCGAGGCACCGAACCCGTCGTCGTCGGCCCGGACGAGGGGACCGCGCGGGACGTCGTCGACCTCCTGGAGGCCGGCCAGGGGCTCGTCGTCCTGCACCACGCCATCTCCGCGTGGCCCGGCTGGGAGGGATGGGCCGAAGTCGTCGGCGCCCGTTTCCTGTACCGGCCCGGGCGGCTTCGCGGGGAGGACCTCCCCTCGTCCGGGTACCGCATCGGGGAGTTCACCATCTCCCCCGTCGACCCCGGCCACCCGATCTGCGCCGGCGTCGAGCCGTTCACGGTGTCGGACGAGCTCTACTTCATCCCGGTCCTCACCGACCGGATCCACCCGCTGCTCGAGCAGGACGCCGACATGGACGGTGCGCTCTTCCAGGACACCTGGGACGAGGTCACCAACGGCTCATCGACCGGCGTCACGTGCGCCGACCGACCCGCGGATGGCGGCCTGCACGGCGGCAGTCGGCTGCAGGGATGGACGACCACGGCCGGTCGCTCACCGGTAGCGACCCTGCTGATGGGGGACGGTCCGAGCACGTTCGCGCTGCCGTCGTTCCGGCTGCTGCTGGGCAACGCCCTTGCGTGGGTCGCCAGCGAGCCGGCCCACGAGCAGGCGCAGGCCGAGCCGTTCGCCATCCCGCTGCCGTAGCGGCGGGCACGACCGGCTGGCAACCCCTATCGACCGGGACAAGCAGCGACCGGGACAAGCAGCACGACACGCCGGTGTTCGCTGGCGTGTCGTGCTGCTTGTCCCGGAAAGCGGGACGTGCGGGAGGCGGGGGGGGTTCAGCCGCGGCGGCGGGCCGTACGCGCGGCCAGCGCCATGGCGATGATCAGCGCGGCGCCGTTGAACAGCTGGGTGACGTAGGTCGGCGCGCCGGCCAGCTGCAGGCCGGTGACGCCGGTCGCCAGCAGCAGGATCGCCACGATGGTGCCCAGGACGTTGACCCGCCCGGGGCGGATCTGCGTCGCGCCGAGGAAGACCGCGGAGAACGCCGGCAGCAGGTAGTTCGTACCGGAGTCCGGGGCGCCGTTCGCGTTCTGCGCGAGGTACACGATGCCGGCGAAGCTGCACACGACCGCCGAGGAGACGAACGACATCGTGACGATGCGCCCGACCTTGACGCCGGCGAGGCGGGCCGCGACGGGGTTGCCGCCGACCGCGTACAGGTAGCGGCCGAGCGGGGTGTACTCCAGGACCCACCAGATGATGATCGCCAGGACGGCGGCGTAGTAGACCGACGCCGAGATGCCGAACCACGTGGCGCGGGCGAAGTTCAGGAACGGGGAGTACCCCACTTCGGGGAGCACGAGCTGGCCGCCGCCGGAGATCATGTACGCAACCGCGGCGAGGATGGAGCTCATACCCAAGGTGCCGATGAATGAGTCGACCTTGAGCTTCACGACGACAAGGGAGTTCGCCAAGCCGATGATGGCGCCGATGATCAGCGCGCCGCCGCAGGCAAAGACGACTCCACGGTGGTCGAGCAGAGCCCAGGCTGTGAACACGGCCGACACCGTCAAGGTGGCCGCGATCGTCAGGTCGAACGCGCCAGCGGCGACCGGGACGATCAGGCCGAGCGCGACGATCGTGCTGATCGCCTGGAACGTCAGGATCGTGCGCGCGTTGTCCCAGTTCAAGAACAGGTCAGGGATCCACAGGGAGAAGATGAGGACCAGCAGGGCCCAGACGTAGAGCCCGCTGTACTTGTCGAAGCCCAGGTTGATACGCCGCTTCGGCTTCGGCGTGGGCGCGCCGGGAGCGGGTGCGGTGGCCGTGGCGGTGTCGGTCATGGAACGGCTCCGGTCTTCGTGACGTGAGGGATGGTCAGGCAGCGGGGTCGGCGGTCTCGCGACCGATCGTCGCCGCCGTGATCGTGTCGGCGGTGATGTCGGAGCCGCGCAGGATCTCGGCCACGCGGCCGCGGCGCATGATGACGACGCGGTCGCAGAGGCGGACGAGCTCCTCGTGGTCGGTGGAGCAGACGAGCACGGCCGCTCCCTGCGCGGCCGCCTCGTCCACGAGCGTGTGGATGTCGGCCTTCGCGCCGACGTCGACGCCCTGCGTCGGCTCGTCCAGGATCAGCACGTCGGGCTCCTGGCGCAGCCAGCGCGCGAGGATCACCTTCTGCTGGTTCCCGCCGGAGAGCTGGGCCATCGTGTACTCGGTCTGTCCGCCGGGCTTGACGGTCAGCTTGTCGAGCCAGATGCGGACGTCGGCCCGTTCGGGCCGTCGGCGCAGGATGCCCAGCGTCATGTGCCGGCCCGGGTCGACGAGCGTGACGTTCTCGCGGAGCGTGTGGTCGATGAACGCCGCGTTCGCGTGCCGCTCGGCCGGGACGAGCGCGACCCCGCGCTCGATCGAGATGTCCGGTCGGTTCTGCGGGAGGGCTTTGCCCTCGACGAGGATCTCGCCTCCCCGCTCCATGCCGCCGAACACGACGCCGGCGACGGACTCACGCCCCGAGCCGGTGATGCCGGCGACGCCGACGACCTCGCCCCGGTGGACGGTGAGGTCCATCCCCGCGACCGAGCCGCCGGTGACGCCCTTGAGGGTCAGGACCTCGATGTCGTGCTCACGCGCGGCCGACTCGTCCTTGCTGTGCTCCTCGAGCTGTCGGCCGACGACGAGCTCGATGAGCTGCTCCTCGGTCAGGCCTTCGACCGGCCGCGTGATGATGTGCTTGCCGTCGCGCAGCACGGTGACGGAGTCCGCCATCTCGAACACCTCGTCGAAGTGGTGCGAGACGAACAGGACCGCGACGCCGGAGTCGGCCACTCGACGAACGAGCGCGTAGAGCCGCTGCGCCTCGGCGTTGGGCAGGTTCGCGGTCGGCTCGTCGAGGATCAGGACCCGGACGGCGCTGCCGCGGTCCGACATCGCCCGGGCGATGGCGACCGCGGTGCGCTCGGACATCTGCAGACCCGCGACCGGAACCTTGACGTTGATCTCGTAGCCCAGGCTGCGCAGCGCCTCGCGCGCCGCGGAGCGCTCCTTGCGCCAGCGGATCGTCTTGAGCCCGTTGGTGATGTAGCCCTGGCCCATCGCCATGTTGTCGACGGCGTCGAGGTTGCCGACCAGGCCGAGGTCCTGGTGGACGAAGCGCAGTCCGACGGCCTCGCTGGCCCCCGGGTCGACGAACCGGAGGGGCTCGCCGCCGACGGTGGCCTCGGTGCCCGGCTCCGGGTCGTGGAAGCCGGCGAGGATCTTGATGAGCGTGGACTTGCCGCAGCCGTTCTGGCCGACCAGGGCACGGACCTCCCCGGGCGCGACGTCGATGCTCACGTCGTTCAGCGCGACCTGCGCGCCGAAGATCTTCGTGGCATTGCGCACGCTGAGCGCGGTGCTCATGGGGCCTCCCTCACAACCGGACGAACCATACCCGCGAAAACAAGAAATGAAAGGTCTTCCGAATATCTGGTTGTCGTACGAATCTCAGGCATCGACAAGCCGGGCGTGGGCCGCGGCCAGCCGGGCCACGGGGATGCGGTTCGGCGAGCAGCTCACGTAGTCCAGGCCCAGCCGCTCGCAGACCGCAATCGACGACGGGTCGCCGCCGTGCTCGCCGCAGATGCCGAGCTTGATGTCCGGGCGGACCGACCGGGCCTTGGCGACGGCGATCTCCATGAGCGCGGCTACGCCCTGGTCGTCCAGCTCGGCGAACGGGCTGGCGGTGAGCAGCCCCTTCTCGAGGTAGGTGCCGAGCATGCGGCGCTCGACGTCGTCCCGCGAGAAGCCGTACGTGAGCTGGGTGAGGTCGTTGGTGCCGAACGACAAGAACTCGGCCCACTGCGCGAGCTTGTCGGCCAGCAGGGCCGCGCGAGGCGTCTCGACCATCGTGCCGATCTTGAACGGGATGATCATCCCCGTACGGGACGCGACCTCCTGGTTGACCCGACGGATCAGGCGGAGCGTCATGACGAGCTCGTCGGGGATCGAGACCAGCGGGATCATGACCTCGAGCTGGGGCCGGATGTCGTCGGAGGAGACGACGTCGACCCAGGCGTTGAACAGACCCTCGACCTGGGCCGGGTACAGCCCCTCGTGCATGAGGGCCAGGCGGACGCCGCGCACCCCGAGCATCGGGTTCTCCTCGTGCAGGTGCTCGAGCATGCGCGCCTGGTGCTCGTCGGCGAGCTCGCTGGCATCGCTCGGCAGGAACTCGTGCATCGGGGCGTCCAGGAGCCGGACGGTGACCGGTCGGTCGCCGACCGCCCGCAGCAGGTCGCGGAAGTCCTCGCGCTGTGCCTGGGCGAGCGCGGAGAGCGCGGCCTCCTCGGCGTCGACGTCGTGCGAGAGGATCACGGCCCGCACGAGCGGGAGCCGGTCACCGAGGAACTGATGCTCGGTGCGGCACAGGCCGATGCCTTCCGCCCCGTTGTCCATCGCGGTCCCGGCGTCGGCGCCGTTGTCGGCGTTCGCGCGCACGCCGAGCCGACGGGCGTCGTCGGACCAGCCGAGCAGGGTCGTCAGGCTCGGGGACGGTGCCGACCGCTCGATCTCGAGCTCACCGACGTACGCGATGCCGGACGCGCCGTCGATCGACGCGACGTCGCCGACCCGCAGGACGAGCTCGCCCGAGGTCACGGTGCCGGCAGCGCGGTCGATCCGCATGCCGCCCGCACCGCAGATCGCCGGTCGCCCCATTCCGCGCGCGACGACAGCCGCGTGCGAGGCCGATCCGCCGTTGACGGTCAGGATGCCGGCGGCCGCCATCATCCCCGGCAGGTCGCCGGGCGAGGTCTCGGCCATCACGAGGATGACGGACGCGCCGCCCTCGGCCAGCTCGACGGCCGACTCGCTGTCGAGCGCGATCCGCCCGACAGCAGCACCGGGCGAGGCGCCGAGGCCGGACACGAACGGGACCTCCGCGCCGGTCAGCTTCGGCTGCGGGTGGAGCAGCTCGCTGACGTGCTCGGCGCTGGTCGACGTGATCGCCTCGCGCTCGTCGGTGATCCCGCGGATCGCGAGGTCGACGGCGAGGCTCGTGGCCACCCGGGCCGGGGGCCGGCGGACCTGCTCGAGCCCGACGAGCATCAGGCCCTCCGGTCCGTACTCGAAGTCGACCGTGACGACGGTGCGAAGCCGGCCCTCGAGCTCCGCGAGGACACCGGTGAGCATCTCGACGCCGCCCGGCAGACCGCTGAGCGGGTGACCGATCTGCTGCCGCTCGCCGCTGGACCGGACGCCGTGGCGGAACGCGCCGTTCGGTGCGAACTGACCGGTCTCGGGGTCACGGGAGGTGGCGTGCCCGTGCCCCTCCTCGTCGTGGTCGGTGACCACGACGGTCTCCAGATGTAACGCGATGGGGAGATCGGGCGGCAACGACTGCTTGCGCCGGGCGCGCGCCGCCCGCGGGGAGTTCCACCGGGCGAGCATCGCGGCCGCGCCGGCGGCGACCTGGTGCGAGACCTTCGTCGGGAACGGCGAGTTGCCCTGCGCCTCGGCGAGCGCGAGCAGGGCCGGGACCCGGTCGGCCGGGTCGGCGATGTCCATCGCGAGCGTGCCGATCTCATCGGCCGGGACGTCGAGGGCGTTCTCGGCGATGAAGGCGGCCGCCTTCCACCACGCCGAGGACAGGTCGGCCGCCATCGCCGGGCCGAGACCGGACGGCACGAGCGCCCCCTTGATCCCGATGCACACGAGATCCGGCGGCAGGCCCGCCGCCTCGACCGGCGCGCTGGCCGACAGCCGCAGCAGGACGAGCCCGCCGGCCTCGGTCGTCGAGCCGACCTTGCGGTTGGAGATCGACTCCAGCAGCCGGATCGCCGCCTTGGCGCGATCGGGCGACGTGAGCCCGGGCACGTTCGGGACCGGGATGGTCAGGCCAGCGCCGACAGGCAGCCCGAGGCCGGCGAGGGTCTCCAGCTGGATGCCGCGCATGCACAGCGACCGCTCGTCGAGGCCGCGTGCGAGGCCCTCCCCGAACGGAACCAGTCCGACGTCGTCCACGGGCTGGGTCCAGGGGGCAGGGGTCACGGGCTGTCCTGTGCGCCCGGAGCGGCGTTCGGCTGCCGCCGCGCTGCCCGCGTCGTCATTCTGCGCCTCCGGCGACGAGCTGCTCCTCGAGCGCCTCGTCCTCCTGCCGGGTCATGCCGATCGTGAGCAGCAGCTCCTGGTGCAGGTGCATCCATACCGTGTGGTACGAGTCGATGAGGGGCGATGCGAGCCACGCGTCGTCGCCCTCGTCCAGCTTCTCCAGGGCAGTCGTGAGCCGGGTGCGGTACCCGGTCAGGCGCGGGAGGTCCTCGCTGAAGCGCTTCAGGAGCGGCGCGATCGCATCGTCGATGTCGTCGAGCCGGTCGCGGACGTCGGCGTCGTAGCCCTCGTCGGAGTGGTCGTTGACCGAACCGTCCGGACGCACCTGCCACGCGGTGCACAGGTCGCGGAGACGGCGGTTGACCGGGAGGAAGCGGTGGAACGTCGTCATGATCCGCTCACGCTCGGGGGCGTCGTCGGCCAGTCGGAGCTCGGCCGCGACGATCTCCGTGCCTGCCGGCGTGGGCATCATCACCGGGCCCTTGAGCAGGATGAGCCCGGCATCGGCCAGAGCCTGCTGCTCAGGTGATGCCTGGCCACGCGCCATCCCCCGGACGACCATGTCCACGAGCGCGTCGCTTTGGGCCTGCGGCAGAGCCATACATTCCTCCGAATCACGGGGCGGGGGTCCGCCGAGTCACTAGGAAGTCCAACTATTGCAGATGCGGACATCAATTTGCAGAGCAAGTCTCAAGAAAGTCTGTCAGTGTCCGGAGGGTCGACCTACGATCTTTGCGGGCACGCGGGTCACGCTACGCCTCCCCTCGTGCCGGCCCCGGCGAATCGTCTCGAAAGGTGCACGCATGAAGGCTGTCCAGCTCCCCGCGTGGAAGTCCAACCCGGTGCTCGTGGACGTACCCGAGCCGACGGCTGGACCGGGCCAGGTCGTGATCAAGGTCGCCGGCGCCGGGCTGTGCCACAGCGACCTGCACCTGATGCACGACTTCGACGACGGGATCTTCCCCTGGTCCCCTCCGTTCACCCTCGGGCACGAGACCGCGGGATGGGTGCACCAGCTCGGTGACGGGGTCACCGGGCTGACGGTCGGCGAACCGGTCGCGGTCTTCGGGCCGTGGGGCTGCGGGCGATGCCCGGCCTGCGCGGCCGGCCAGGACACCTACTGCTACGCGCCGACCGAGGGCTACGGCAGTGCGTTCGGCGGCGGCCTGGGCGTCGACGGCGGGCAGGCCGAGTTCATGCTCGTGCCGGACGCGCGGTTCCTCGTGCCGATCCCCGAGGGCCTGGACCCCGTGGCCGCGGCGCCGCTGACCGACGCCGGCCTGACGCCGTACCACGCGGTCGCGCTCTCACTGCCCAAGCTCGTCCCGGGGACGACGGCCGTCTGCATCGGCGTCGGTGGTCTCGGCCACATGGCCGTGCAGTTCCTCAAGGCGCTCACCGCGGCCGACGTCATCGCCGTCGACGTCAAGCCGGAGGCGCTCGAGCTGGCGACCTCGCTCGGCGCCGACCTCGCCCTGACGGCCGGGCCGGACGTCGCCGACGCCGTCAAGGAGGCGACCGGCGGGCGCGGCGCGCACGCGGTGATCGACTTCGTCGGCACCGACGCGTCCTTGGCCACCGCCGTCGCCTGCAGCCGCATCCAGGGCGACCTGACGATCGTCGGCGTCGGGGGCGGCAGCTTCCCGACCAGCCTGTGGTCGCCGCCGTACGAGTGCTCCGTGCGCTCGATCTACTGGGGCACGCGGGCGGAGCTGTCCGAGGTCCTCACGCTCGCGGCGAAGGGCCTCGTGGCGGCCGAGCACGTGCGGTACTCGCTCGACGACGCCCTCGAGGCGTATGCCGCGATGGAAGCCGGCACCCTCAAGGGCCGGGCCGTCATCGCCCCGTAGCCGTCCAACGCGAGAGGCCCCGGCGCGCGCGCCGGGGCCTCTCGCGTTTGACGGTCGTTCTGGCCGTCGTTCGGACGATCCGTTCAGACGGTCTCGAGGATCTCGACCGTTCCCTTGGAGCCGTCGACGCGCACCCGGTCGCCGGTGCGCAGCTTGCCCGTGGCGCCGACGAGCCCGCCGACGCACGGGATGCCGAGCTCGCGAGCGACGATCATCGCGTGGGAGCCCATCGACCCGGTGTTGACCACGACGCCGGCCGCAACGAGGAACAGCGGCGTCCATGACGGGTCGGTCTGCGGCGCGACGAGGATCTCGCCCGGCTCGAACTCGGCGATCCGGTCCGTGCCGAGGACGATGCGCACGGTGCCCTCGACGACCCCCTGCGACGACGGCGCTCCGGTGAGCACGTCGCCGACCGCGACCCGCTCGACCTGCCCGGCACCCTTCCTCGGGAGCGTGTCGAGCGCGGGCAGCGGGGAGCCGCCGTCCAGGAACATCGGCGGCTCGATCTCGGCGAGCGCCTTCCAGGCCGCCTCGCGCGCCCGCAGGCCCTCGCGCAGGTGCGTCGCCCCGAGGGCGAGCGCGTCCAGCTCGGAGTCGAGGGCGATGAAGATCTGTCGCGAGTGGTCCAGGCCCCCGGCGGCCGCGAGCCGGTCGCCGAGCTCGATGAGGGCCATGCGCGCCTCGTTCATGATCTTGATGCACGAGGCCTTGCCGCTCTCACGCCAGGCGGCGAAGCGGCGGGCTGACCCGATCGCCCCGCGGAACGCGGACTCGGTGGCCGCATCCATGCCGGCGGTCGCCTCGGCCATCGCCTTGTCCGTCTCGGCGGCGTGCGCAGCCTGCCGGGCCGAGGGCGCATCGGAGTCTGCGAGCAGCCGCATCTTGTCGACGAGCGCGAGCGCCAGGGTCGGCTTGGACTCCCAGGACTCGGTGCCCAGGTCCCACTCGGACGGTCCGCGGTAGCCGAACTCCCCGATGAACGCTGCGAAGTCGCTCCAGAACCCACCGCGCGCGGTCGGCAGCCGGTCGGCCACGGCGTCGACACCGGAGTCGAACAGCGCGGTCAGGTCGGCGTCGGCGCGCACCGTGCGGGAGAGGTTCCACAGCGAGTAGGTCGGCGCAGCGGACTCGACGTCGCCGGCGAAGCCGAGGATCGTCACGAGCAGGTGGGCCTTCTCCGGCGGCAGCATGGACCCGGCGACGGCCGGACCGAGCGCGGCGTTCGACGACCCGATCTGCTCCGAGCGCCAGGCGAGCCGCTCGTACGGCATGACCGACCGGGCGTACGCGACCAGGGCCCGGCTGCTCATGGCCCGCAGGTTCGGCCGGCTGGCCCGCAGCTGGTCGGCGATGGCCTCGTCCTCGTCAGCGCCCTCGAACTTCGTCGTCGTGAGCACCCAGCCGGCCCGGGCCGGGCCGAGCGCCGCGAGCGCCTCGTTCTGGTCGGACGGCGACGGGACGTGGTCCGGGGCGCCCGGGGAGTTGAAGAAGATCGCGTCGATCGTCTGCCAGGTCATGCCCTTGCGCATGCCCAGGATCCGGACCGAGCTCTGGTTGATGTAGAGGTAGCCGTAGAAGAAGCCGGCCACCGAGGACTCCTCGTCCAGCTCGTCCGCGGTGAAGCAGACGTCCTCGACGTAGCCCGACGCCCAGCCCGGCAGCACGTTGGGGATCCAGCACATCGTCGCGCCGAGCGGGGTGATCGGATCGACCATGACGTCGGCGGCGTTGAGGCGGGTGTAGACGGGCATCGTCGCGCTCGGCTCGGTGTCGGTGAGCCAGGCCTTCTCAGACATGGTGATCCATTCGGTGCGATGGGCGAGGACACCCCGAGTCTGCCACCCGTCGCGAGAGGGACGCACCAGGAAACTGAAGATCGTCTCCGCTTACTCCTTCGCCGTACTCGGCCCCGCGACGGGACGCGGCCGGCCGTTCAGCTACGCCGGGTCGTGCACCGGCTCTCCGGCGAGCAGACGGCGCAGCGACTCGTGGGCGTACTGCACGGCGATCTCGTTCCGGCCGATCACCATCTCGCCGTCCGGAAGGGACTGCAGGCCGTTCTGCACGTCGGTCTGCGCGGTGTAGTCCTCGTCCCGGAAGGCCGCGAAGAACCAGTCCGCCGTCCGCTCGGCCTCGACGAGCTCCTCCGGGGTCTGGGGCGGCGTGCGCAGGAGCGTCGTCTGCCAGGTCATCGACTCCCCCCAGGAGTCGCCGGGAAGCATGATCGACACGACGGTCCGCTCACGCCAGCCGCCGGCGATCGCCATCCCGGGGAAGATCCAGTAGACCAGGCCCATCGCCGCCGCGGGGTCCCACTCCTCACGGGGACGGTCGATCATCGCGTCGAGCGCCCGCAGGGCGAAGACGTTGCGGACGTGCGGGCCGAAGCGGTCGCAGGTCATGCGGTTCGAGTGGTTCGTCAACGCGACGGTGTTCGGGTGCAGCGAGTCGAAGTGGTAGCCCTCGAGGTACCCGTCGAGGGTCACCTTCCAGTTCGGACCGGCGAGCTCCTTGGTCGTGAAGTGCGTGCACTTGTCGAGCTCGAGCGCCTCGAGGTACGGCAGGACCGGACCGAGCCAGGTGTCGAGCTCGAGGTCGCGGCCGGGCGTCAGGCAGACGAACACGATCCCGGCCCGCTCCTCGCACGCGAGCTGCACGAGCCCGCGGGTCTCCCGGTCGACCGGGCCGAACGTGTCCTCCTCCGGCACCCCGGTGAGCCGGCCCTCGTGGTCGTAGGCCCATGAGTGGTACGAGCACACGAAGCCACGACGGGAGTTCCCGCACCCCTCGGGCACGAGCTTCATCGCCCGGTGCCGGCAGACGTTGATCATCGCCCGCAGGTGCCCGTCGCGCCCGCGGACCAGGAGGATCTCGCGCCCGACGACGCGAAGGGCCTTGTAGTCGCCGACGGAGGCCAGCTCGGCCGACGTGCACACCGGCAGCGGGATCTTCAGGAACACCTCCTGGATCTCGCGCTCCCACTGCTGCGGGTCGAGGTAGTACGCGATCGGGACGTGCAGCTGGTCGGGAAGCATGTCGGTCGTGCCGTTGCGAATGTGCTCGGCGAGGCGGTCGAGGATGGCGAGCGCCTCGTCGCGGCTCATCGCCGTATGGGCACCGGCCTGGTACTGCGGGACGGTCTCGGTCATCGCGCGCCTCCTCGGGATCATGCAGAGCACGCCCACGGTATGCACATCCGCGCCGCGGGTCACGCTCGCCGGCGTTCATGAACGTTCATGAACGCCGAGGACGTAGTCTCCGGCAGGTGGCTGAAGCCGACGGGCAGTTCACCGAGGGGGCGACCGCCTTCCTCTCCTTCCTGGCCGCGAACCCGGATGCGGACGATGTCGCCCGCGCCACGGTGCACGGGCCGCTGCGCCCGCTCGGGGCGTACGCCTGCGCCGTCTACATGGCCTCGTCGCCGACCGAGCTCGCCCTCATCGGCACCTACGAGATGCCCGACATCACCTGGCAGCGGTACAGCGCGATCTCCGTCGCGGCGCCGCTGAACACCTGCCGGTCCTTCCGCGAGAACCAGATCGTCGTCCGGCCCGCTGCCGACTCCGGTGCGTGGTTCAGCGCGGCGGAGCGCCGGACGTTGCAGGACGCGTTCGCGTCGGCCGCGGCCGCGCAGCCGTGGATCGTCACGGTGCCGCTGGCCGTGAAGGGGCTGCCGATCGGCGTCGTGTGCATGCACGTCCCCCATGCGCCGGCGACACCCTCGGAGGACCGCCAGCTCCGCGGGGTCGGCTCGGCCCTGGCGCTCTGGCTCTACCTGCGCCAGATCTCCGAGCAGGCACCCCACCGGCACCCCGTCCCCGACCCCAGCCCGCACGTGCGGATCACGGAGCGTCAGCTGCAGGTCCTCGCGCTCGTGGCCGAGGGCCGTCCGGCTCGCGAGATCGCGACCGAGCTGCGCTACTCCGAGTCGACGGTGAAGAAGGACCTCATGGGGCTCATGGCCTTCCTGGCGGCCCGGGACCGCGAGACGGCGGTCGCGCGCGCCCGGCAGATCGGGCTCCTGCCGGAGACGTCGGACGCAGCCGGCTCGGCCGGCTAGTTCGTCAGGATCCCGGTGTGCAGGTGCCGGCGCTCGTTGAGTGAGTGCACCCGCCGACGATCGCCCTTGGCCCACACCGACGTGATGGAGCAGTGGTTCGGCAGGAAGAACATGTCCTCGCGGATCCCGAGGATCTCCCCGACGTAGGCGTTGATGACCCCGCCGTGGCTGACCAGGACGACGTGCTCAGCGACGTGCTCGGAGAGCAGCCGCTCGATGGAGTCGACCGCTCGCTTGCGGAAGGGCGCGGATCCCTCGCCGAACGGCATGTGGTCCCACATGACCTCGCGGTGGAAGGCCCGCTGCCGTTCCTCCCACTCGTCGGCGGCGATCATCGTGCGCGGGTCGACGCCGACCTCGAGCTCGCTGTACGACCTGATCTCGACGAGCTCCGGTCGGATGACCGGCGTGAGCCCGTGAGGGGACGCCACGATGCCGGCCGTCTCGATCGCCCGCGCCATCGTGCTGCACGCCACGACGTCGACGTCCTCCTCGCCGAGGACCGCGGCCAGCGCCATCGCCTGCGTCCGGCCGAGCCCGGACAACGGCGGGTCCTCCCACAGCGAGTGGTCGAAGTGATCCGCGTGGCCACCGGTCGGGTAGTCCTGCTGGGCATGGCGGACCAGGGTCAGCCGGGTCACGCCCTTGTCCAGCAGCAGGAACGGCTCCCGGACGGAGAACGGCGGCTCCGGGGACGCGGGCGGCGGGGCGGGCTTCACGCGCTCGCCTGTTCGCCCGCTCCGGGGCCCGGCTGGCGCCTCACTCCTCGCGTGCTCACGCGCTCTCGACGACGCGCACCGTGCCGGTGGAGCCGTCGAGCTCGACGAGGGTTCCCGTCGGCAGCAGGCTGCTCGCGTCCCGCAGCGACACCACACAGGGCACGCCGAGCTCACGGCTGACGATGACGGCGTGGCTGGCCTGCGCCCCGATCTCGCACACGACCGCGCTGGAGATCATGAACAGCGGCACCCAGGACGGGTCCGTCGTCGTGCATACGAGGATCTCCCCGGGCTCCAGCGAGTCCGCGGCCGCGAGGTCCAGGACGACGCGGGTGCGCGCCGTGACCGTGCCGGGGGACCCGGGGATCCCGGTCAGCTCGGTACCTGCGGCCGCCCCCGCCGTGTCGCCGGCTCCGCGCCGGCGCTTGGGCCACGTGCTGATCGGCGGGATCGGGACGCCGTGCTGCACGACGTAGGGCGGCTCCAGCTCGGCAAGCTCGAGCCACTGCTCGTGGCGCTCGGCGAGCAGGTCGGTGAACGATGCCGGGTCCGCCAGGAAGGCGTCGAGCTCGCGCTCGAGCAGCTGGAAGACGTGCATCGGGTCAGTGACCACCCCGCGCTGGTGCATGCGACGCCCTAGCTCGCGGAACGCGAGTTTGGGCTCCTGCATGAGCATGACGGTCGCGTTCTTGCCTGCCTCGCGGGCGCGGTAGGCCGTCTGGCCCGCCGCGATGCCCGCCGCGAGCATCCCCGCGGACGACTCGTCACCGGCGACCGCCGCAGTCAGCTCGGCGACCGCCGCCTCACGGACGACGGCGGACTCGGCCGCGCGCAGCGACGGCGCCGAGTCGTCGTCCTGACGGCGGACGCGGTCGATCATCTGGTACGCGAGCGTCGGCTCGATGAGCCACGTCTCGGCGCTGATCTCCCACTCGTTGACGCCGCGGTGGCCGAACTCCTCGAGCAGGTCGATGAACGCCGCGTTGAACTCCGCTGCTGCCGGCTCGACGACGAGCCGTGCGCCCAAGCCGTCGACGCCCTCGTCGAACGCCGCCGTCAGCTCCGGCGAGTTCCGCACCAGCCGCGACAGGTCCCAGACCCGCTCGGGCAGCCCGGCGGAGGCCACGTCGCCGAGGGCCGCGAAGATGCGGATCGCCAGCTCGGGCTTGCCCACCGCGTCCGCGATGCCCTGCACGATCGAGGGGCCGACCGCCGCGCCGATGACGACCTGCGCGTAGTTGTCCCAGCCGTACCGCTGCCACCGCGCCGACGTGCGGCCGTACTCGACGAGCTCGGCGTCGGAGACGCTGGCGAGGTCCGGTCGCGAGGCCCGGCGCTCCGCGCAGCCGGCGAGGTACGCGGCCGTCAGCGCGGCGTGCGAACCGCCGAGGATCGCGCCCATCGACTCCGCGAGCTTCGCCGAGGCCTCCTCGCTGTCGTCGCGCGGATCGGCGACGTAGGGCGGGACGACCGGGTTCTGCCCGAAGAACGAGATGTCGATCGCGTCGGGGCTGGCGCCGGGCATCCGGTAGCCGAAGACACGGCCGACCGACACCTGGTTGAAGAAGTAGCCGCCCCAGGACCCGTACGTCTCGGGCTGGGTCCACAAGAACTCGTCCGGGGTGAACGTGCCGAGCGCGATCCATGCGTCAGCGGTGCCGGGCACGACGCCCTGCTCCCAGGTGAGCGTCCAGTTCAGCGGCGTGAAGGGCTCGGGTCCGACCTCGTCGGCGTTGCCGCGCGTGTAGATCGGGAACCGCTCGCTCGGCTCGGTATCGGCGATCCAGGTGTCCACGGTGCTCCTCGGAGGCGGTCAGGTCGGTGGCTCAGGTGAGCGGGGTCGATGACGGGGGTGAATCTACGGCCGCCCGGCCGGCGATGACATTGCGGTCACCTTGCTTCCACATACGGTCCAGCCGCCGTGAGGCGAACCGCCAGCCCTCGGGGGTGCGGACGACGCGATCGGCGTACTCCCCGCCGAGGAAGTAGTGCGACACGGGTCCGGGCGTCGCCTCCCGGATGTGCTGGGAGATCAAGTAGGTGTGCACGCGCGCCTCGTCACCGTCCAGCTCGACGAGGCTCTTGCCGACGAGGTGCTGGGTCGCGTCGAGGCCGGTGAGGGTGCCCTCGATCATCGCCCGGATGGCCTCCGGGCCGGTCGGGTGCCCGAGGCTGCCGGCGTCGAACTCGGCGTCCGCGGTGAACAGCCCCTGCAGGGCGTCGAAGTCACGGTGGTCGAGCGCCCGGGAGTAGCGGACGAGCAGCTCCTCGATCTCGATGCGGTCGCTGATCGCCTGCAGGTCCCAGACCACGATGCCGTCCCTTCGTCCGGCGCGCCGCCGGTCGCCTAGAAACTAGATTCTGCCTACAGATATTGCAAGGATTTCCTAGAATCGGGCGCACAACGGTTCCACCCGCGCCCACCCGGTCCGCATGACGCACCCTCACACCCCTGGAGCACGCATGTCCGAGCAGGCCAAGAACTGGGAGGACGTCCGGTCCTACAGTCTCGACGAGTCGTCCGAGCAGGCGCTCTACGACGCCCAGATCGAGTGCACGCTGATCTGGTTGAGCAAGGACGGCTGGCCGATGGGCGTCATCGTCAACTACATCCAGCGCGAGGGACGCTTCTGGCTGACCGCGAGCGAGGAGCGCCCGCGCGTGCGCCAGATCCGGGAGGATCCGCGCGTCTGCATCGCGATCTCCTCGAAGGGATCCTCGATCGTGGAGCGGCAGAGCCTGACCTACAAGTGCGAGGCGATCGTCCACACGGACTCCGAGACCCTCGCCCGGATCCTGCCGCAGTTCGCCGACGCCATGCGCCCCGGGCAGCCGGAGAAGGCCGCCGCGTTCCTGGCCATGCTCGACTCCCCCGGCCGGGTCGTCTTCGAGCTCGTGCCGGTCAAGAGAGTCGGCTTCGACAGCGCCAAGATGTGGGCCGTCTCGGAGGCCGCACGGCCCGCGGACTCCCCTTCCGGCTCCGCCTGACCCGCGCCCACCGAGCCACCACCACACCCATCCGATCCACCCCCGCCCATCCGATCCACCCGCGCCCATCACCCATCCGACAGGAGATCGCATGCGCTTCGCCGAACAGGTCCTCTTCGTCACGGGCGGTGCCAGCGGGATCGGCCGGGCAACCGCCGAACGCGTCGTCGCCGAGGGAGGCCGCGCCGCGCTGGTCGACCTTGACCGCGGTAAGGCTGAGGAGGCCGCGGCGGAGATCGGCGGCGGCTGCATCGGCCTGGGCGCGAACGTCGCTGACGAGGCCCAGGTGGTCGCGGCGGTCGGCGAGACGGTCGAGCGGCTGGGCGGGATCGACCTCGCGCTCGCGGCGGCCGGGCACGCGGAGTTCGGTCCCCTTGCCGAGTGGGACACCGCACGCTTCATGCGGATGCTCGAGGTGCACGTCGGCGGCACGTTCCACGTGTGCAAGCACGTCACCCCGATCATGAAGGCGCGGGGCAAGGGCGCCATCGTCACGATCGCCTCGACGGCGGCATTCATGGCGAACAACAACAACGTCCCCTACGGGGCGGCCAAGGCCGGGATCACCGGGCTCACGCGTCAGTTCTCGCTGGAGGCGCTGCCCGAGGTCCGGATCAACAGCATCGCCCCCGGGCGGACGATCACCGGAATGACGACCCCGCTCATGCTCGCTCGTGGCGGCGACCTGGAGAAGGGCGAGGAGATCTTCGGTGCCGCGATCCCCATGAAGCGGATGGGCACGGCGGCCGAGCTCGCCGCGGCGATCTGCTTCTTCCTCTCCGACGACTCCTCGTTCATCACCGGGCAGACGCTGATCGTCGACGGCGGGGAGACGATCTCCTGACCGGTCCGCGACCGGCATCCCCGTGTGAAACTCGCGGACATCTGAGCCTCGGAGGCGCGCATGCCCCAGCACGACAGCATCGACGGCGAGTCGCTGGTCCCCCTTGCCGCGCTGTATGAGGCGCTGCCCGGTGGGTTCAACGCCATCCCCGACATCGTTGCCCGACGGGAGACCCTCTACGGGATGCTCGCCCAGCTGACCGCTGACCTCCCGCCCAACCCCAACGTCGAGGTGGAGGACATCACGATCGCCGGCGCCGGCGGAAACCTCGACCTGCGGATCTGCCGCCCGGCGGCCCCGGCGCCGAGCCGACCGGGAATCCTCTTCATCCACGGTGGCGGCATGGTGATGGGCAACCTCGACACCGACCACCTGACGGCCGTGCTGCTGTCCGAGCAGCTGCGCGCCGTCGTCGTGTCCGTGGACTACCGACTCGCCCCCGAGCACCCGTACCCGGCCGGCCCCGACGACTGCTTCGCCGGGCTGCGCTGGATGGCCGAGCACGCCGACGAGCTCGGCGTCGATACCGCGCGGATCGCCCTGTTCGGCGGAAGCGCAGGGGGCGGCCTGGCCTTGTCCACGGCGCTGCGTGCGCGCGACGAGGGCGGTCCGGCCGTCTGCTACGTCATGGCCCCCTACCCCATGATCGACGACCGCAATGAGACCGCGTCTAGCCGGGAGATCGTCGACATCGGGATCTGGGACCGGGACGGCAACATCGAGGCCTGGGAGTGGTACCTCGGGGGACAGTCGGCCGACGCGTATGCAGCACCGGCCCGGGGCGAGGACCTCTCCGGCCTGCCGCCGACGTTCATCGACGTCGGCGACCGGGACCTCTTCCTCGACGAGGACGTCGCCTTCGCGGAACGGCTCGAGCAGGCCGGCGTCCCGGTCGAGCTGCACGTGTACCCAGGGGCGTACCACGCCTCGGAGGTGTTCGCCCCCACCGCCGCTCTCAGCCAGCAGATCTGGGGCGCCCGCCTCGCAGCATTCACGCGGGCACTCGACGGGTCCTGACCACTACGCGTGCATCCCCCGGCCGCCATCCCCGACATGTAGCTGTCGAGACACGCCGAACGCGGCTACGACCTCTGAGGCCTCAAGCCAGCAGGCCGTCGCGCAGTGCCTCGATCTCGTCCGCGCCCAGGCCCTTGGCCAGTGCCCAGCCCTCGGCGCTGCCGTAGTCCCGCCGCAGCTGGTCCAAGAACGCCCGCATCGTCTCCGGCTCCGAGGCGAAGATCCAGTCCGGTGCGAACGCCAGGCCGTTCTCGCGGAACACGGGCGCACTCCTGATCCGCTCCACGATCGGCGCGATGTTGCGCGACGTCACGTGGTAGTCGTCGGCGATCTCCTCGTCCGGTACACCCAGGATCGACAAGATGATCGCGATGACGATGCCCGTGCGGTCCTTGCCGGCGGTGCAATGCACGACGAGAGGTCGGTTCGCCGGGTCAGCGGCCAGCCTCAGCACCCCGACGATCGAGGCGGCGTTGACCTCGACCTCACGCCGGTAGTCCTCCGGGAGGCTGCCCGCCAGCCCGCCGGCGATCTGCTCGTCGGTCACGCCGGACTGCGGGATCATCGGCAGCGACACGATCCGAGCAGGTACGCCGTCCAGGTCGTAGCCCTCGCGCTCGAGCTCGAGCGGGATCCGCAGGTCGACGACGACCTCGGGCGCGACGAGCTCGACGAGCGCTGCCCGTCCGGCGTCGGTGAGCGACTTGGGGTTGTCGGCCCGGATGATCTGGCGGGGCCGGACCGTACGGCCGTCGGCGGTGCGCAGTCCGCCCAGGTCTCGAACGTTGACCAGTCCGTCGAGCACGAGCTCCCGCTCACGGCCGTGAGCCGACGACGACGCCTCCGTGTTCAGCCCGTCGTCAGGCATCGCCGGCGACCCGGCGGGCTGAGGCGAGCATCGCGGCGGCGAGCGCCACGGGATCGGCCGGGTCCGCCTGGCCGGCGAGCGGGGCCTCGACCGACAAGATCGCGTCGGCGGGCAGTGCGGCGACGAACGCCCGGACGGGCAGGTCGCCGTCGTCCGGGAGGAGCCGCCCGCGCACGCCCTCGCCGCGCGCGGCCTCCGGGTCGGTTGCGGGACCGCCGCCGTCGGCGCCGCAGATCTGGGCGTACGGGAGCAGAGCGGCGGGCACGTCGCGAAGGTCGTCCGGCTGCCCGCCGGACCGCGTCAGGTGGAGGACGTCGGCGAGGACGACGACGTTGGCCTCACCGGCGGCCGTCACGACGTCGATGCACTCCCCGAGCGAGCGTGCCGAGCTGAACAGCATGAACTCCACGGCGATCGAGGTCCCGTGCTCGGCCGCCAGACGGGCGACCGCGCCCAGCGTGTCGACCCGGCGGGCGGCGTCGTCGTCCTCGACCGTCGCGATCGCGTAGCGCGCGCCGAGCGCCGCCGCAGCTTCCAGCAGGGGGCGGCACTCCTCGATGGCCTGCGGCCCCTTCATCCGGATGACCTCGACGTCGAGGATGCCGACGCCGGCATCGTCGACCGCTCGGCGCAGGTCCGCCAGCGCGCGCGGGTCGCCGAGGATCCGATGGTCCACGCCGGTCGACGGGCTCGGGGTCAGCCGGAAGCCGGTGAGGTCGTACCCCGTCTCGGCTGCGACGGCAGCCAGCCGGGCCGGCGCGACGCCGATCATGGACAGGTGTGCGAGGGCGTAGCGGCGCGTCATGTCAGGTTCCTGCCAGTCGCTCGACGATTGGGACGAACGCGTCGAGGTGCGCGTCGCCCACGGTGATGTAGGAGAACCCGTACTCCTCGCGTCGACGGATGAGCTCCTCGCAGATCGCCTCGACGCTGCCGACGGCGGCGTGCGGGAACCGTTGCAGCGTAGGCAGATCCATCCCTGTGCGGGCCATGACGGCCTCCGCGGTGAGCTGAGAGCGGCCCTCGACGGCGATGAAGTACGCGGCCGTCTCGAGCTCGAGGTCGTCGAACCGGTCGCCGGCGCCGTCCTTGACCCACTGCACCTTCTTGCGGGTCTCGTCCTCGCTCGACGACGCGATGCTGCCCGCCCCGACCACGCCGCCGCTGTTGTTGAAGTTGACGGAGACGATGTCCGCGAGCTCGCCCGCGATGCCCAGGACGCGAGGCGCCCCGCCGCCGATCATGATCGGCGGGTGCGGGCGCTGGATCGTCGCCGGCACGGGGACGTAGCCGTAGGACTGGACGATCTCGCCGCGGTAGTCGACCTCGCCCTCGGCGGCGAACGCGATCCGGAAGAACTCAGCGGTCTCCCGCAGGGCCTGGACGCGCTTGCCCACCGGCTCGAACGGGATGCCGAGCCCCTCGTACTCGGCGACGAGCCAGCCCGCCCCGAGCCCGACCTCGAGCCGGCCCTCCGACAGGACGTCGATCGACGCCATCTCCTTGGCCAGGATCGTCGGGTGGTGGTACGAGACGCACGCCATGCGCGAGCCGATGCGCAGCGTGGAGGTGACCATGGCCGCGGCCGTCATCGCCGGGATGAGCGCGAGCTGCTGGACCCGGTGCCCGGTGCCCTCGATCTTGGAGCCTGGGCCGAGGTAGTGGTCGGCCACATGCAGCGTGGAGAACCCGCTTCCCTCGACCTTGCGCGCCAGCTCGGTCCACTCGGCGCGGGTCGGAGAGCTGAAGCCCTGGATCGCGAACCGGAACGGGCGGGTCACGGCTGGAACGCCTTCCGCGCGGCGCGGAAGAACTGACCCTGCGACGCGGAGAACCCGCCATCTACGAACAGGACCTGGCCGGTGACCCAGGAGGCCTCCGCCGAGCACAGGAAGCTCACGGCGTTGGCGATGTCCGCCGGCTCGCCCATCCGTGGGACGGGAAGGACGCCGGCTATTCGCGCCTGCGCCTCCGCCGCGCCGTAGTGGCCGGCTGTGCCCTCGGTCAGAACCGTGCCCGGGCCGACGGCGTTACAGCGGATGCCCAGCGGGGCGAACTCGACTGCCATCGCCTGGGTGAGCTGGTTGATCGCCGCCTTCGACGTCGGGTAGAGCGAGGCCGTCGCCGCGTGCGCGCGGGACACGATCGACGACAGGTTCACGATGGCGCCGCCCCCGTTGGCCCCCATGACCGGCACGAGGGTCTGTGCCACGAGGACCGGGCCGATCACGTTGACGTCGAGCACCTGTCGCATCTCGTCGTGGGTCGTGTGCAGGAGGTCGACGTAGATCTGGATCGCCGCGTTGTTGACCAGGACGCGGCAGTCCGGAGCCAGCTCCGCCAGGGCGGCCACCTGCGCGTCGTCGGTGACGTCGGCGACGGCGCTACGGACACCGAGCTCCTCGGCGACCGCATGGATCGCCTCGCTGCGGTCGACGGCCAGGACGTCGTAGCCGTCGCGGGCCAGCCGCTGCGCGACGGCACGGCCGATCCCCTGGCCGGCTCCGGTGACGACGGCGGTCCCGATCTCACTCATGCTGCCTCCTGTTCGGTGGCCGGGCACGCCGGCCAGTCGTCTGCATGCACGGCCCACGCCAGGCACCGCCTCAGCACCTCGCGGTACTCGGCCGACTGCCACGCGACGCGGTCGACGACGCCGAGATCGGCGGTGCCGAGGTCGGCGACGTCGAAGCGTCCTCGGCAGTGGCCGAGCGTGAGGTAGGTGACCTCGCCGCGTCCGACCGGACGCGTGTAGAGGACGGGGTGACGGCCCGAGCCGTGGTCGGTCTCGAACCCGGGGCACGGGCCGTCGTACGCGACGTCTAGGAGCACGCGCAGGTCCCCGGCGGTCGCTGTCACATAGATCTCGTCGGTCGTGGTGAACGCGCCCACCCCTTCGACGAGCGGGTGAGCGGGCTCGACCGGCTCGATGAGGTACGGGGCGATCCGCGGGTGGGCCAGGAAGCGGTTGCCCAGGAGCGCACTGAACTCGGGCATGGCGTCCGGGGTGGCGAACACGCGCGCGGCCCCCGGGGCCGGGGCGTCGATCGCGGAGTTCGTCGCGTGCAGGGCCAGGAGCCGGCCGCCCGCAGCCACCGCGCCGGTCAGGGCCAGGGCCTCCTCGGCCGACGGCCGCACGTCGCACGTGTATGCGACGACGGCGTCGGCCGCCGTGAGGGTGTCGACGTCGGAGAAGTCCGTGTGCACCGTGCAGCGCACGGCGTCGTGCTCGCCGAGGCCAGCCAGCAGCCGCTGCCGGGCGAAGTCGACGTCGTGCCATCGTCCACCGACGACGAGCGCGACGTCGACCCGCCCCGACGGGCAGCGGGCTGGCTGGGCCACCGGACTCAGTACTGCGTGCGGACGGTCATTCCTCCGTCGCACACCACGTTGGTGCCGACGCAGTAGCCGAACGCGGGGCTGGCGAGGGCGACGATCGCCGCGGCGACCTGCTCCGGCGTGCCCATGCGACCGATCGGGATCGAGGCGAGGACCTTGTCGTAGACCTCGGGCCGGCCGGCCTTGATCTTGGCCCAGTCGCCGCTCTCGAAGTAGGTCGGACCGGGCGAGACGGTGTTGACCCGGATGCCCTTGGGCGCGAGCGCGTGCGCGGCGGCCGACGCATGCCGGATGATCGCCGCCTTGAACGCGCCGTAGGAGTTGGGCGAGCTGGGCCAGACGTTGTCGAACCCGAAGGTCGACGACAGCGCCACGATCGAACCGCCGCCGGCAGCCTCGAGGATCGGCGTTCCCTCGTCGATGAGGTGGACAAGCGGCAGGAGGTCGAGCTCCAGGCTCTGCTGCCACTGCTCCGGGCCCTTGAGGGAGCCGCCGGTCACGTTGGACACGAGGATGTCGAGCCCGCCGAGGGCCTCGGCGGAGTCGCGGATGAAGCCCTTGAGCTCATCCTCCTTGCTGACGTCGACGACCGCGGCGAACACCGTCGTCCCGCCGGCGCGCAGCTCGTTGGCGTACTCGTCGACCGCTGCCGCGTCGCGGGCGCAGAAGGCGACCGAGGCACCCTCCGCCGCGAGCAGGTCGACCGTGGCGCGGCCGATGCCGCGGGTGCCGCCCGTCACCAGGGCGCGCTTGCCGGAGAGACCGAGATCCATTGCTTTCCCATCGTCGTTGCCAGTCGGACGTCGTTCTGCCCGAGGAGAGGGTTGGCATGTTACTAGCATCGGACTACGGTAAGTACCCCTTTGGGGAAACGCCGGTCCTCGGCTAGCGGACGGGAGTGCGATGCCCACAGTGACGGTCCTGCCCCTTGGCCTGGAGCTCGAGGTCCCGACCGGCCAGAGCGTCATGGCGGCGGCCCACGACGCCGGCTACGCCTGGCCCACGGAGTGCCAGCAGTCGGCGGAGTGCGGGTTGTGCGTGAGCATCATCCGCTCCGGGACGGAGAACTGCGGTCCGATGCCCGAGGACGAGGAGGCCACCCTCCTGCGCACCGTCGGGATGGTCTCCCCCGAACGCCGGCTCGCCTGCCGACTGACCGTCACGGGTCCGGTCACGCTCACCAAGCGCGGCGTCCGGCCAATCGAGGAGGGATGACACCCATGGACGCGACCGCCGAAGACACCGCAGCCGACGTCATTGGGGCGCTCGCCGCCCGGCTCGACCGGCTGGAGACCGCCGAGGCCGCCCGGGAAGCCGTGCACCGGTACGTCGCCGGCCTCGACGCCCGCGACTGGGACCTCGTCGCCTCGGCACTGGACGCCGATGCCGTCATGCCCGCGCCGGACGGCGAGCTCCGCGGACGCGAGGCGATCGTCGCGTCACTCCAACAGGCGCTGGAGGTCCCGTTCACCCCGTGCCACCAGATCACGAACGCCCGCGTCGACGTCACGGGGCCGGGCGCCGCGGTCGTCACCGCGACGATCCAGTACACGATGGTCGGCGGCGGCGCCGATGCCGTCGGCTGGGGCGTCTACCGGGACGAGGTCCGTGTCACCGACGGCGTTGGCCGCATCTTTCGCAAGGAGTTCACCCCCGCGCAGCACCTCGCCGGCAGCATCACCTCCCTGGGCGCGCGGCTCGAGCAGCTCGAGACGGCCGAGCTCGCACGCGCGGTCGGGCAGCGGTACGCGCAAGCGGTCGACACCGTCGACCTGGACCTGCTGGAGCAGTGCTTCACCGAGGACGCCGTGCTCACGACCCGCAGCGGGACCCGGCGCGGGCGGGCCGAGATCCTCGCCTACTACCGGGGCGCGCTGGCCGGACCCGTCGCCCGCCGTCACTTCCTGACGAACCCATCGGTCACGTCCACCGGCCCCGGCGAGGCAGCGGTCGAGACGTACCTGCTGTACACGTTCGCGGGGGACGACACGTCGATCGTCGGCTGGGGGACCTACCGCGACCGCGTACTGGTCGTGGACGGCGTCGGCTACCTCGCCGAGCGGGAGATCGAGATCGACGCGCACGCCGACTCGCGCGTGGGCTGGGCGAGCGAGGCGGACGGCGACGCATGAGCGACCTCGACGGCAAGCGGGTCGTCGTCACCGGCGCCGCTCAGGGAATGGGTAGGGCGATCGCGGTCGAGTGCGCCCGCCAGGGGGCGGCCTCCGTGACAGTGGTCGACGTCCACGTCGAAGGAGCCCAGGAGACGGCGTCGCTCGTCGAGGCTGCCGGCGCCCGGTCGACCGTCATCCGCGCCGACCTCACAGACGCCGAGCAGATCGAGGCGCTGGTGGCCGAGGCGGTCGCGTTCGGCGACGGCCTCGACACCCTGATCAACAACGCCGGCGTGATCGACTCGGCGTTCGTCGAGCACCCCGGGCTCCTCGGGACCGACCCCGCGACGTGGGACCTGGTGTTCGCGGTCAACGTCCGAGCGCCCTGGCTCCTCATGCGTGCCGCGGCACCGGCCCTGCTGGCCTCGGACCACGGGCCGTCGGTCGTGAACGCCTCCTCGGTGTCTGCGGCGAACGGGGCGCAGGACGCGGTCGCCTACGCGGCGAGCAAGGCGGCGCTCGTGAACCTGACGAAGTCGGCGGCGATCGCCCTGGCGCCGACGGTGCGCGTCAACGCGTACCTCCCGGGCGTCATCGCGACGCCGATGGCCCTGGGCTTCCTGGACGCGGCTGAGGACCGGGAGTACCGCGAGAAGCACATGACCGGCGCCCAGCTGATCCCCCGGCTCGGCGAGCCGTCCGAGGTCGCGGCGGTCGCTTGCTTCCTGGCCTCGGATGCCGCGTCGTTCGTGACCGGCGGCGTGTACGAGGTGGACGGCGGGATGCTCGCCTGGCGCGGACTGCGCGCGTGAGCGGTAGCGCAGCGGCCTACGCGGTCGTGCTGTTCGACCTCGACGGGACGCTCGTCGACTCCGAGCCCGGGATCCACGCCGCGCTGCGGCACGCGCTCCTCGACGGTTTCGGCATCGTTCCGACGAGCGCCGAGCTGGACGAGTTCATGGGTCCGCCGCTCGACTACATCCTGCCTCGGGTCTACGGCATCACGGACCCGGCCGACATCCAGCGGTTCCTCGACCTGTACTGCGAGAAGTACTTCCACGACAGCGAGTACGACTTCGACGCGTACCCCGGCACCTTCGAGCTCGTGCGCGAGCTCCACGGACGCGGGGTCACCCTCGGGCTGGCCACGGCCAAGCCGCACGAGTCGGCGAGCCGGATCCTCGAGCGGGCCGGGATCGCTGAGTTCTTCACCGTCGTGGCCGGCTCGGAGACCGACGGGTCCCGGCAGGCTAAGGACGAGGTCGTCGCGTACGCGCTCGACCTGCTCGGGGCCGCCGCCGACGGGACGTCCGCGGTGATGATCGGCGACCGCGACCTCGACGTGCGCGCCGGCCTGTCCCACGGCACCGACGCGATCGGCGTCACCTGGGGCTACTCGGTGCCCGGTGAGTTCGACGGCATCGGCGCGACCTACGTCGTCGACGACGCAACGACCCTGCGCGCAATCCTGCTGCCGTAGCCCGCGTTTCCATACGCCAGCGTCACAAGGCCGCGTTGGACTGACGCTGGCGTATGGAATCGCCCTAGAAGGGTGGTGGGTCGGGATCCGGCTCGGGTGGTGGGGGGATGAGGTCGGGGGCTTCGTGGTGGTAGATCCGGCCGAGGGGTGATCGCCAGGTGCCGTCGCCGCGGCGGGTGGTGTTGGCCAGGTCCCAGCCGCCGTGGGTTTTGATCTGGTGGTGGTGCTTGCAGAGGCTGCCGAGCTCGGCGATGTTCGTGTGGCCGCCGGCACTGAACGGGGTGGCGTGGTCGATCTCGGTGCCGGGGGCCTGGGCGGGGGTGTCGCAGGCGACGCCGCGGCAGTACCCGTCCCGCAGCTTGATGACGAGTTTCTGGATGTCGGAGCCGAGGTAGCGGGACCGGCCGGCGTCCAGGATCACCCCGTGCTCGTCGGTGACCAGACGTCGGATCGTGGAGCCCGGTCCGCAGGCGGCGATGACATCGCGCAGCACGTCGGCCTGCACGGCGGTGGTCCCGATCCGGCCGCCCTGCTCGGACACCCCGACCAGGGTGGCCAGCGGGACCAGGACATTGACGTGGGCGGCGAGCTTGGCGTCGGCGACCGGGCCGGTGACCTGACCGACCGAGCCGGGGTCGCCCAGGATCAGGGTCGTGAACGCGGCGACACGTCGCTGACCCTTTGTCACGCATCCATCGGAGACCTCGAACCGGGCGTCGGCCGCGAGGGCGTTCACCGCGTCCATCACCGCATGCCCGTACGCGGTCGGGAGGGTTGCGGTGATCTCACACGTACCGGGCTCCTCCCCCGGGCGTAGCCACACGTTGTGCTCGGCCTCAGCGACTTCGCGGCGCTTGGTCCGCGCCGCGGCCGGGTCGGTCGCGATGACCAGCAGCGCGGTCTTCCGGGCCGACTGGCCCGGCGAGTGGGTCACCGCGAAGGGCACGACCTTCGCCAGGACCTTCGCGCACGCCTTCTCGTACCGCGCCGTCGCGGCCGGGGCGGGGTCTCCGTAGCCGGGCGCCTTGCGCAGTTCGCGCCCGACCGCGCGGACATGCTCCAGGCCCAGGTCGCCGGCCAGGAGCGCGTCCAGCATCAGCCGCCACGGACCGGTCAGGTCGAACGCCTCCTGGATCCGCGCATCCGACGCACGAGGTGACAGCCGGGTCGCGGCGGCGATCTCCGCCGACGCCAGCTGCTCCGCACTCACGAACAACCGATCCGCCGCGGTGCCGTCGACCTCGGTCGCGAAATGCTGAACGACCCGATCCGTCACCTCCCGGCGGACCTGTGCCTCCACGCCGGCCAGCCAGGCCGAGGCTCGACGGACCTGCTGCAGGTACGTGATCGCGTCGTTCGCCGACAGGCCCGCGACCTCCACGCCACCAAGTCCGGCGACCAGCGCGGGACCGGTGGGCAGCTCAACGAGCTCCCCCACCCCACGGCGACCGGGCTCTGACATGCCACGAAACTACCCCGACCCCCTGACACTCCCCCGCGACAGCAACAGGCCGAAGCCGTTACCCCGCAACACCTTCGCGAACGGGGACTCGTTGGGACGTTTCACCACCGAAACTGCCCGACAACTCCCCGCTCGCGAAGAAGAGGACGCGCGGAAGTGGGAAGGCGCGCACGCGACGCAGTCAGGCGTCGAGGACTGACCGGTCGCCGCGGGTCCAGCGGACCTCCAGGCGCAGCACGGAGATGCGCCACGTGTCACCCACCCGCACGAGCTCGTCGCGGTAGCGGCCGCCGAGGATGCACCACACGTCGACACCGTCGCGGCGGACGACGTGCGTGGCCTCGACGTTCATCAGGCAGATAGCGGTGTCGCCGTCGACGGCCACGCGCGGGTTCGTCATCGTGTGCGACGTCGCATCGAGGGTGGCGAACCGGTGCCGCGCGCGGGCGACCCAGTCGTCGGCGGCCATGGTGCCGACCGAGCCGTCACGGTACGACCGCATGTCGAACGCGATCTCGTCGGCGAACGCCGTGCGGTAGAGATCCCAGTCCCGCAGGTCCACACCCTCGGCGTACCGGTAGAGCGCGTCGCACACCCCCCGCTCGTCGAGCAGGGCACGAAGCGCGGGGTCCGACACAGTCACCCGGCAGCGGCCTCAAGCAGCGGGGCCAGCCGGTCCGGCACCGACCGCCAGTCCACGGACGACGTGACGGTGACGTCGAAGTTGACGTCGACCGACACAGCCTCGACCCCGGCAGCCGCAGCTGCCGCGACCTGCACGCACAGCTCGTCGACGCTCAGGGTGCGCAGGTTGGCGACCTCGACCGGCGGCTGGGTGAACAGGTTCCAGCACATCGTCAACGGCGCCAGGCCGGCCGGCCGCATCGTGCCGAGCCGCTCGAACGTCTCCAGGTGCTGCTCGAGCGTGCCGGACGCCGGGTTCCACACGTCGAACTTCTCCGCGGTCCGACGCAGCCCGGCCTCCGAGCGCATCCCCGACATGAGCGGCGGGTGCGGGCGCTGCACCGGCTTCGGCCGCACGTCGGCCGCCGGAATCGTGAAGAACTCCCCCGAGAACGAGACGGGGTCCGGGCCCCAGCAGGCCTTCAGCGCGTCGATGAGCTCGTCGGCCCGGCGCCCCCGCGTGCGCGGGTCGACGTCGTACTGCTGGTGCTCCTCATCCGACCAGCCGACGCTGAACCCGAACACCGTCCGACCCCCCGACAGCGTGTCGAGCGTCGAGATCCGCTGCGCGAGGTCGACGGGCCGGTGGTACCCCGCGACGAGGATGCTCGTGCCCAGCGTGATCGTCGACGTCCATCCCGCGACGACGCCCAGCAGCTCGAACGGCTGCAGCACCGACCGGTACGGCTCGGGCACGGCCAGTCCCGGCCGCGCGGAGTACCCGGAGACGACCTCGTGCGGGTAGAACAGGTGCTGCTGCACGAACAGGTGGCCGAAGCCGAGCTCCTCGGCCCGCTCCGCGAACCCGCGGACCGCCGACGCGTCGACATGCGGGCCGAGCTGCGGCAGCGCGAGCCCGACCCGGGTCCCGCCGGTCACGGGTACAGCCCGCCGCCGACCGTGACGACCTCGCCGTTCATGTACGGCACCTCGTCGGACAGCAACCATGCGACCGTCGCGGCGATCTCGTCGGCCTGCGCGTAGCGGCCGAGCGGGATCGCGGTGCTGAGCGCCGCCTGGAAGCCGGCCGCGTCGAGGCCGCTGAGGGCCGCGAGGCCCTCCTCGAGCGGTCGCATCATCCGCGTGTCGACGGGGCCGGGCGCGACGACGTTGACGCGGATCCCCAGCGGGCCGGACTCCTTCATGAGGGAGCGGGCCAGACCGACGACGGCGTGCTTGCTGGCGACGTAGACCGAGACCCCCGGGTCGCCCTTGAGGCCGGCGATCGACGCCGTCAGCACGATCGAGCCGCCCGTGCCCTGCGACGTCATCTGGCGCATCGCGGCGGACGTGCCCAGGAAGGCGCTGCGCACGTTGACGGCGAACACCTTCTCGAAGTCGGCGAGGTCGAAGTCGGCGACCGTCTGGACTCGGCTCTCGACGCCCGCGTTGGCGTGGAACATGTCCAGCGACCCGAAGTGGTCGACGGCGGCCGCGACGAACGCCTCGGTCTCCTCCGGGCTCGTGACGTCCGCACGGAACGCGAGGACACGGTCGCCGAGCTCGGCCGCAAGCGACTCCACCCCCGCGCCGTCGAGGTCGACAGCGACGACGCGTGCGCCCTCTGCGTGCAGGCGGCGCACCGTCGCGGACCCGATCCCCCCGGCCGCACCGGTGACGATCGCCGTACGTCCATCGATGCCCTTGAGCACAGTCAGCCTCCGATCATGCGGTCGCCGTCCCAGTACGGGCGGCGCAGGGACTTCTTGTCGACCTTCTGCATCTCGTTGCGGGGCAGCTCGGCGATGTACTCGTAGCGGCGCGGGATCTTGTACGCGGCCAGGCGTTCACGGCAGTAGGCCTCGAGGTCGGCGCCCGCCGGGGGATCCGCCGGGTCGGCCGCCACGACCAACGCGAGAAGCTGCTCGCCGAGGTCCGGGTGCGGGATCCCGATGACGGCGACGTCGGCGACTCCCGGGTGATCGCGGAGCACGGCCTCGCTCTCGGACGGGTAGAGGTTCACGCCGCCGGAGACGACCATGTCGGACATGCGGTCGGTGATGAAGACGAACCCGTCGGCATCCACGTAGCCCATGTCGCCGAGCGTGAACGCGCCCGGACGGACGTACGCCTTCGCCGTCTTCTCCTCGTCCCGGTGGTACGAGACGCCGTAGCCCTCCGGTGCCTCGAACGCGAGCAGCCCGACCTCGCCGGTTGGCAGCTCGTTCCCGGCCTCGTCGACGACGACGACACGGAACGGCTCGACGACGGTGCCGACGGAGCCCGGGTGGGTGAGCCAGTCCGCCGAGCCGATCCGGCACAGCGTCCCGGACTCGCTGCCGCCGTAGGACTCCAGCAGGACGGGGCCGAACCAGTCGATCATCGCCCGCTTCACGTCCGGCGGGCAGGCCGAGCCCGTGTGGGCGATGAGCTGGACGCTGCTGACGTCGGCGGCCGCCCGGACGGCCGGGTCGACAGCGAGCAGCCGCTGGAAGTGCGTCGGGACCATGACCGAGGAGGTCACGCCGTACTGCTCGATCAGCCCGAGCACCGCGGCACCGTCGAACCGGCCCACGACGACGACGGGCCGGCCCAGGAGCAGGTGCCGCACGGCGGTGAGCGGGCCGTTGTGCTGCAGCGGGCCGACGACGATGTGCGGCCCGTCGGGGAACTGGGCGCGCGCCCGGAGCCGGTCGAGGTACTCGCGGTGGTCCGCGACCTCGCCGAGCACCCAGCGGGTCTGCGTCCCGCGGGCCCGCCCGGTCGTCCCGGACGTGTAGACCATCGCCGGGCGAGCCGGACGTGCGACGAAGTCGACGCCCTGGGGGGCGGACGCCAGCCAGTCCTCCCACGTGACCAGGCCGGCGGCGGCCCGCTCGGAGACGGCGCCGGAGTGCAGGACGACCGTGCCGACGAGCCCGGCCTCAAGGGCGGCGACGGCGGTGGCCGCACTGCCGGGGCCGGCGACGAGCCCGACCATCGCGGCGTCCTCGATCTGGTCGGTGAGCTCGGGGAGGGTGAGCTGCCGGGACACGGCGACGGCACCGACCCCGGCGAGGAGCGCCGCGGCGTGCGCGACCAGCGTCGGCGCGGCGTTGTCGCCCATGATCCCCCAGCGCTGGTCGGGGTCCGGGGCAGCGGCGACCATCGCGGCGGCAGCAGCGACGAGCTCGTCCCGCAGGACAGCCCAGGAGACCTCGCCGCGCGCGTCGACGAGGGCGATACCGTCAGGGTCCCGCTCGGCGGCGTCCGCGATGGGTCCCAGAGGCAGGTCGGCCACGATGGTCCTCCCGGCTCGAGGGTCCGCCGGATCGGTTGCGTCGCGACCCGGCAGGCGGGAGGATACCCCGGTTACTCAAGTCAGAGTCAAGAAACCCGAAACCCGCACCACCGGGCGGGAACGGCGGGCAGGACGAGTAGTGGAGCGATGATGGACTTCCAGCCGAGCACGCGCGCAGCGGAGCTGTCCGCGCAGATGTACGACTTCCTCAACGAGGAGGTCCTGCCTGCCGAGGCCGAGTACGACGCCTACCGCGAGCAGGTCGGCCCCGGCGACCACACGCTGCCGCCGGTCGTCGAGGAGCTCAAGGTGAAGGCGCGGGCCCAGGGCCTGTGGAACCTGTTCCTGCCGGCCATCAGCGGCCTGACCAACGTCGAGTACGCGCAGCTCGCCGAGATCTCCGGCTGGAGCGTCGACATCTTCCCCGAGGCGATCAACTGCCAGGCCCCGGACACCGGCAACATGGAGACGATCCACCTGTTCGGCACCCCCGAGCAGAAGGCCGCCTGGCTCGACCCGCTGCTCGACGGGACGATCCGCTCCGGGTTCGCGATGACCGAACCTGCCGTCGCGAGCAGCGACGCGACCAACATCGAGTGCTCGATCGTCCGCGAGGGCGACGAGTACGTCATCAACGGGACCAAGTGGTGGACCTCGGGGGCAAACGACCCGCGCTGCCGCATCCTCATCGTGATGGGCAAGACCGATCCCGATGGTCCGGCCCACCGCCAGCAGTCGATGGTGCTCGTGCCGATCGACACCCCAGGGGTCCGCCTCGTCCGCTCGCTGCCCGTGTTCGGCCGCCAGGACCAGCACGGTCACGCCTGGATCGAGCTCGAGAACGTCCGCGTCCCGGTCAGCAACATCCTCGGCACCGAGGGCGACGGCTTCCTCATCGCGCAGGCGCGGCTCGGCCCGGGCCGCATCCACCACTGCATGCGGTCGATCGGCGCAGCCGAGCGCGCGCTGCAGATGATGGTCGAGCGGGCGAACAGTCGCGTCGCCTTCGGCGGCCCGCTGTCCGACCAGGGATCCATCCAGGAGTGGGTGGCCGAGTCGCGGATCGCGATCGAGCAGGCCCGCCTGCTGACGATGAAGGCCGCGTGGATGATCGACCAGGGCGGGGCGAAGAGCGCGAAGACGGAGATCGCCGCCATCAAGGTGATCGCACCGCGGGTCGCCTGCGACGTCATCGACCGGGCGATCCAGGTGCACGGCGGCCTGGGCGTGTGCGACGACGTCCCGCTGGCCCGCATGTACGGGTGGCAGCGCGCGCTGAAGATCTTCGACGGGCCGGACCAGGTGCACCTGCGCTCGATCGCGCGCTGGGAGCTCAAGCGGGGTCGGCAGGTCCGCCTTCCGTCATGATCGGCACGAGGACGTCCGCCAGGGCGGCCTCGACCTTCGCGACCGGGAGCCGGCTCAGCGACCCCTCCATCCACGCCGTCTGCGAGATGACCAGCAGCGCGCCGAGGAAGCGGAACCCGAGCAGCCGGACCGCGTACTGCTCGCGGGCCCGCCGGGACGTCCGGGGCGGGCGCTCGTCCTCCGGCAGGTAGTCGAACGCGCGCTGGGCGTGCCGGGCCTGCCAGTCGTTGTACGTCCGGCGCGAGGCGGGCGTCGCACCGTTCAGGTGCAGCGTCAGGAAGCGGGCCTCGACGGGGTGGGTGCGCCACCAGGCCCACCCGGCGTAGATGACCTCGCGCAGGACGCCCTCGTCGAGCTCGTCGGCGGTGGCCCGCACGCTGTCGACCATCGCGCTGAAGCCCTGCAGGCAGGACTCGAACGCCTGGTCGAACAGCTCCTCCTTGCCGCCGAAGTGGTAGTAGACGGCGGTGGGAGCGACTCCGCACTCAGCGGCGATGTCCTCGACGGTGGCCTCGGCGTAGGTGAGCCGGGAGAACACGTTGGTCGCGGCGCGGACGATCTCGCTGCGCCGGGACGGGCGGTGCGCCGGGCGACCGGACGGCTCCGGCCGGGCTGCCTCGCTCACGCGATCCCTCCCCGTCGTCATCGTCGTCGCAGTGCCGTCACCGTACCGGCCTGCGCCCCTAGGATGCGCAGCACCATGGCCACGTCGCGCTCGAGTCGTCCGGCGAACCGGCCGTCCCGCCGGCACGAGATCCTCGAGTCCGCGATCGACCTGCTCGCCGCCCAGCCGCCGGACGAGATAGCCGTCTCCGACATCGCCGCGCACTGCGGCATGACCCCGGCCGCGTTCTACTACCACTTCGCGTCGAAGGACGAGATCCTCGACGAGATCGTCGACGAGTTCGCGGCGTCCTGGGCCGAGCAGGTCTCGACCTCGCTGGGGGACGTTCACTCGCGGGACGACCTGGCCGGCTGCGTGGACGAGGTCCTCACCTGGGTCGAGGAGAACGAGCGGGCCGCTCAGGTCTTCTTCGTGACCTCGGTCGGTGCGACGAGCTCCTCCGAGACGACCCGGCGCCGGACCCGCAACGACCTCGCCCGCCGGGCGGCGCGGGTGTTCCGCGAGATCCACCCCGCGGCCGACCGCATCCAGGTAGCCATCGCCGGTCTCGGGCTCGTCACGCTCCTGGAGATCGTATGCCGGTCCCGCCTCGAGCTGGACCCCAGCTACCGCACGCTCGGGCCGGTGCGCTTCCGGGCCACGGCCGGCCACCTCGCCGAGGCTCTCGTTCCCTAGACGCCGACGCCGTCGGCGTACCTGAAGGCCTCCCTCGGCACCAAGAATGTTGATATCCTAATATCTGTCATCCATAGGAGAGTTGGCCTCTCGCGTCGCACCGCTGCGGTCCGGCCGGGGAAGGAGAGCCCGTGTCGCCTGGTCACGTGGAGCCCGAGCGCACGCTGCGCAACCCGGTCCGCTTCGTCACCGCCGCAAGCCTGTTCGACGGGCACGACGCGTCGATCAACATCATGCGCCGGATCCTGCAGTCGCAGGGCTGCGAGGTCATCCACCTCGGCCACGACCGCGGCGTCGAGCAGGTAGTCCGCGCCGCCATCCAGGAGGACGTCCAGGGCGTCGCGATCTCCTCGTACCAGGGCGGCCACGTCGAGTACTTCATGTACCTGCGCGAGCTCCTCGACGAGCGCGGCGCCGGCCACGTCCGCATTTACGGCGGCGGCGGCGGCGTGATCGTCCCGGAGGAGATCGCCCTCCTGGCACAGCACGGCGTCCGGATCTTCTCGCCCGAGGACGGCCAGCGGCTCGGTCTCGTCGGGATGATCTCCGAGATGGTCGCCGAGTGCGACACCGACCTCGCCGACACGCTCCCCGACCTCGAGACCGCCCTCGCCGGGCACGAGCGCGAGCTCGCACGCGCCATCACCGTCGTCGAGGAGGGCCGGGCGCCGGCCGCCTGGACCGACGTGATCGCGGCCGTGCCGCGCACGACACCGGTGCTGGGCATCACCGGCACCGGCGGCTCCGGCAAGTCCTCGCTGACCGACGAGCTCCTGCGCCGGTTCCGCGTCGACCAGGAGAACAAGCTGCGCATCGCCGTCCTCGCCGTGGACCCGACCCGGCGCAAGGGCGGTGGAGCCCTCCTGGGCGACCGCATCCGGATGAACTCGGTCGACCACGGCAACGTCTACTTCCGGTCGCTAGCGACCCGTCGCGCCGGCACGGAGATCCCCGAGCACCTGGCCGAGGTCATCGCGCTGTGCCAGGCGACGCACGACCTCGTCATCGTCGAGACCCCGGGCATCGGCCAGGGCGACGCCGGCATCGTGCCCTTCGTCGACGTCTCGCTGTACGTGATGACGCCGGAGTTCGGTGCCGCGTCGCAGCTGGAGAAGATCGACATGCTCGACTTCGCCGACGTCGTGGCCATCAACAAGTTCGAGCGCCGCGGCGCCGAGGACGCGCGCCGGGACGTCGCCCGCCAGCTCGTCCGCAACCGCGAGGCCTTCGGGTCCACGTGGGAGGACATGCCGGTCTTCGGCACCTCGGCCGCACGCTTCGCCGACGACGGCGTGACTGCGCTCTACCAGCACCTGCGCGGCCTCCTGGCCGACGCCGGGCTCTCCGTCTCCGACGGGGTCCTCCCGGTCGTGACGACCCGGCAGCCGACCGCCCTGGCCACGATCGTTCCCCCGGCCCGCACCCGGTACCTCGCCGAGATCGCCGACACCGTCCGGGGCTACCACCGCACCACCGCCGAGCAGGCGCAGGCCGCCCGCCGCGCCCAGCAGGTCCGCGCGACCGCGCTGCTCCTCGCCGAGTCCGGCCAGGACGCCTCGATCGTCGAGGCGCTTCTGACCAGCTGCGAGGCTGGCGTGCGGGACGACGTCCGCGACGCCCTCGATGCGTGGCCAGCCCTCCGGGACTCGTACGCGCAGGACGAGCTGGTCGTCACGGTCCGCGACCGCGAGCTGCACACCCAGCTGTGGCGCACGACCCTGTCCGGCTCGCGCATCCCGCGCGTCGCGCTGCCTCGCACCGACGAGGCCGGCGAGCTCGTGCGCTACCTGCGCGAGGAGAACGTGCCGGGCGCGTTCCCGTTCACGTCCGGCGTGTTCGGCTTCAAGCGCGAGGGCGAGGCACCCGCCCGCATGTTCGCCGGCGAGGGCGATCCCTTCCGCACGAACCGGCGCTTCCACCTGCTGGCCTCCGGCCAGCCGGCAACGCGCCTGTCGACGGCGTTCGACTCGGTGACGCTGTACGGCCGGGACCCCAACGAGCAGCCCGACGTGTACGGGAAGGTCGGCACGTCCGGGGTGTCCATCGCGACCCTCGACGACATGAAGGCCCTCTACGACGGCTTCGACCTGTGCGACCCGACGACCTCGGTCTCCATGACGATCAACGGTCCGGCGCCCACGATCCTCGCAATGTTCATGAACACCGCGATCGACCAGCGGCTCGACGCCTTCCGGGCCGCCGAGGGCCGCGAGCCTGATCCCGAGGAGGCCGCGGACATCCGCTCGTGGGTCCTGGCCAACGTGCGGGGCACCGTGCAGGCCGACATCCTCAAGGAGGACCAGGGCCAGAACACGTGCATCTTCTCGACGGAGTTCGCGTTGCGGTGCATGGGCGACGTCCAGCAGTTCTTCACCGACAACCGCGTCCGGAACTTCTACTCCGTATCGATCTCGGGCTACCACATCGCCGAGGCCGGGGCGAACCCCATCTCCCAGCTCGCGTTCACGCTCGCCAACGGCTTCACCTACGTCGAGGCCTACCTCGCACGCGGGATGACGATCGACGACTTCGCGCCGAACTTCTCGTTCTTCTTCTCCAACGGCATCGACGCCGAGTACACCGTGCTCGGCCGGGTGGCCCGGCGCATCTGGGCGATCGCGATGCGCGACCGCTACGGGGCCGAGGAGCGCAGCCAGAAGCTCAAGTACCACGTCCAGACCTCCGGCCGGTCGCTGCACGCGCAGGAGATGGACTTCAACGACATCCGCACGACGCTGCAGGCGCTGTGCGCCATCTACGACAACTGCAACTCCCTGCACACCAACGCGTACGACGAGGCCGTCACGACGCCGAGCGCCCAGTCGGTGCGCCGTGCGCTGGCGATCCAGATGATCATCGACCAGGAGTGGGGCCTGTCGAAGAACGAGAACCCCCTCCAGGGCTCGTACATCGTCGACGAGCTGACCGACCTCGTCGAGGAGGCCGTCCTCGTGGAGTTCGAACGGATCTCCGATCGCGGCGGCGTTCTCGGCGCGATGGAGACCGGCTACCAGCGCGGGCGCATCCAGGACGAGTCGATGCTCTACGAGCACAAGAAGCACGACGGCTCGCTCCCGATCATCGGCGTCAACACGTTCTTGAACCCCGAGCCGGCCGGCACCGTGACGACGTTGGAGCTCGCGCGGGCCAGCGAGACCGAGAAGCAGTCCCAGGTCGAGCGCCTGGCGGCGTTCCACGAGCTGCACCGCGACGAGGCCGAGCCCGCCCTCGCACGACTCAAGGACGTCGCATCTTCGGGCGGCAACACGTTTGGCGCCCTAATGCAGGCCGTCCGAGTATGCTCGCTCGGTCAGATCACGTCAGCCTTCTTCGAGGTCGGCGGCCAGTACCGGCGCAACGTCTGACAGGCATTGCACGCTGCCATGGGAGGACGTCGTGACGATCGGGCGGACGCTGGAGAGCGATCCCATCGAGGAGGCCCGGCGCCAGTGGGTCGCTCACGGCTGGAGCGAGGCGGCCGACGGGATGGCGGCCGTGACCTCCATCGTGCGGGCGCAGCAGATCGTGCTGCAGCGGATCGACACGGTCCTTCGACCTTTGGACCTGACGTTCGCCCGCTACGAGATCCTCACCCTGCTGTCGTTCACCCGGAAGGGCGCGCTTCCCATGACCCGGATGGGCGCCCTGCTGCAGGTGCACCCGACGAGCGTCACGAGCGCGGTCGACCGGCTCGAGGGACAGGGCTTCGTCGAGCGGCTGCCGCACCCCACGGATCGTCGCGCCGTCCTGGCGTCGATCACGGAGGCCGGTCGCGTCCGTGCGCTCCAGGCCACCGCCGCGCTGAACGGCCAGGTCTTCGAGCAGCTCGGCATCACCGAGCACCAGACCGCGCAGCTGCGCTCGGTCCTGCGGTCGCTGCGGGCGAACGCCGGCGACTTCTGACGGGAGCGCCGTCGGGGCGCCCGCTGGTCACCACGATGCGGTGCACGCCCACCACAACCAAGAAGAGGGACACGAACGCATGAATCGGCTCGGAGTCGTCGGCTGCGGAGTCATGGGGGCCGGGATCGCGGAGGTCGGAGCGCGGGGTGGCTGCGACGTCGTCGTCGTCGATGCCTTCCCGAACGCGTTGGACCGGGCAAGCGCCCGGATTGCCGCCTCGCTCCAGAAGGCGTCGGCGACCGGCAAGCTCGCCGAGGACCCGCAAACGGTCCTCGGCCGGATCCGCTACACGACCGACCTCGCCGCGCTGGCGGACCGCGAGATCGTGATCGAGGCGATCCGAGAGACGGTGGAGGACAAGGTCCACCTCGTCGGCTCGCTCGACGAGGTCCTCGATATCGACTGCATCATCGCGACGAACACGTCCTCCATCCCGGTCGCGCAGATCGCCGCCGCGAGCAAGCTCCCAAGCCGGGTGCTGGGCCTGCACTTCTTCAACCCGGTGCCGGTCATGCCGCTCGTCGAGGTCGTCGCGGCGATCCAGACCGACCCGGCCCTCGCGGATGCCGCGCACGAGTTCTGCGCGGACGTGCTGGGCAAGAAGGTCATCCGCGCCGCGGACCGCGGCGGCTTCGTGGTCAACGCGATCCTCGTGCCGTACCTGCTGTCGGCGATCCGGGCACTGCAGAACGGTGTGGCGACCAAGGAGGACATCGACGAGGGCCTCGTCGCCGGCTGCGGCATGCCGATGGGTCCGCTGCGGCTGTGCGACATGATCGGCCTGGACACGATGCTCCTCGTCGCGGAGAGCCTGTACGCGGAGTACCTCGACCCGGCGATGGCGGCACCGCCGCTGCTGCGCCGGCACGTCGAGGCGGGCCTGCTCGGGCGAAAGTCCGGCCGCGGCTTCTACGACTACTCGGACTGACCCCCGCCACTCACCGGTGCTCGGCCCCGCGGTGCGTTCCTGCTAGCGGCGGCGGCCGGCCCGGGCGGCCGCGTCCGCGCCGGCGAGCCACCCGTAGGTCATCGCCGGCCCCAGCGTTCCCCCGTGCCCGCCGTAGGTCATGCCCATCGGCGAGGCCATGACGTTGCCGGCCGCGTAGAGCCCGTCGATGACGTCGCCGTCCACATCGAGCACGCGCCCGGTGCCGTCGGTCCGCGGACCGCCCTTGGTGCCCAGGCAGCCGCTGTTCACCCGCACGGCGAAGTAGGGCGCGGTGTCGAGCGGACCGAGCGTCGTCTGCGCCGTCATGCCGAACCGGGCATCCCCCCAGAACCGGTCGTGGGTGCTGACCCCACGGGAGAAGTCGGGGTCATGCCCCGCGGCGACGTTCGCGTTCCACCGGTCGACGGTTGCGACGAGCTCGTCCGCCGGCACGTCGATGCGGGTGGCGAGCTCCTCCAGGGTCGGCGCCGACTCCAGCCATGCGGGCACCACCGTGGGGTCCTTGTGCCCGGCGATCCCGTACGCGGTCACGTAGTGCGCGTCGAAGACCATCCACGCGGGGTGGTTGACGTACTCGAACGAGGCCACGTCGACCACGTGGAACGCGCTGCCGAATGCGTTGTAGTTGGCGGCCTCGTCCGTGAACCGCCGACCACGCCGGTTGACCATGATGCAGTGCGGGCGCGCGCGCTCGCCGTTGACCTGCCACGTCACCGTGCCCCAGCCCTCGACCTCGACGTCGATGGTCGGCACCCACCAGGCCTCACGCATGTTCCCGAGCGCGGCCCCCTCGCGCATCGCCATGACCAGGCCGTCGCCGGTGTTCGTCGGCACCGCGGCCGTGCGCGTCAGTGGACCTCGGATGAACGCCCGCTTGAGGTCCTCGTCCCACTCGAAGCCGCCGGTCGCCAGGACGACGCCACCGGACGCGGTCACCTCGACGGTGCTGCCGTCGACGCGTTCGACGAGCACGCCGCTGACGCCGTGGACATCGGCCAGCAGCCGGGTCGCGCGCGCACCGGTGACGGGCTCGACACCGAGGTCGAGCAGTGATCGCAGGAGGAAGCCGGCGAGCGCCTGGCCCGCCCCGCGCTCGTCGCGCACAGCGCGCCGGGCGAACTCCTCGACGCTCACGCCGCCGTCCGGGCGGTCCCGAGCCATCGACGACTCGCTCATCATGTACGTGCCGTTGATCTGGTAGCCGCGCGTCACGCGCGCGGCCCACTCGCCGAGATCGTCGTACGCGAACATCGGGCACTCGCACGCGCGGCCGCCGCCGGGCAGGCCCCCCGGATGCTCCGGGTGGTAGTCGGGGAAGCCCAGGACCGGCTGGTACCGGAAGGCTGTGTTCGCCTCGAGCCACTCCAGCATGCGCGGGCCGTTGTCGACCAACGACTCCAGGGTCTCGTCGATGAGCATCCCGTGCGACAGGCTCCGCAGGTAGGTGAGGACCTGCTCGCGGTCGTCCTCGACGCCGGCCGCCACTGCCTTGGCGTTCATCGGCACCCAGAACATCCCGCCCGACCAGGCCGTTGTCCCACCGACCTGGTCGGCCTTCTCGAAGACGGCCACCCGGGCCCCGGCGGAGGCCGCCCGGATCGCAGCGACGAGCCCAGCCGCGCCGGTGCCGAGGACGATGACGTCGTAGTCGTAGTCCGAACCGGCCACGGTGGGCTCCTGCTGTGTGCGGGTGAGGTCAGCGCGCGAGGTAGCCGGCGTCCACGGCGAGTGCGTGACCGACGGTGTAGCTCGCGGCGCCGGAGCACAGCCACAGCGCTGCGGCGGCGATCTCATCGACCGTCCCGAAGCGGCCGATCAGGGAGAGCCGTCCGGCGGCCTCCTGCGGGTCGCGGCCGCGCTTGGCCATCGCCGTGCGCAGCATCGGGGTGTCGATCGCGCCCGGGCAGATGGCGTTGATGCGGATCCCTTGGGGCGCATAGTCGATGGCCGCCGACTTCGTGAGGCCGAGGACCCCGAACTTGCTCGCCGTGTAGGCCGACTGGTGCGGCTGCGGGCGGTACGAGCTGGTCGATGCGATATTGACGATCGCCCCGCCGCCCCGCGGGAGCATCGCGTTGATCTCGTGCTTCATGCACAAGAAGACCGACTTGAGGTTGACCGCCATCATCGTGTCCCAGTCGTCCTCGGACAGGTCGGCGAGGAAGTCGACCTCGAACTCGACGGCCGCGGCGTTCACCGCGAAGTCGAGGCCCCCGTAGCCCTCGACGGCGGTCGCGACCATGGCCGCGACCTCGGCATCCCGCGAGACGTCCGCGTGGACGAAGGTGGCCTCGCCCCCAGCCTCACGCACGAGCGCGACCGTCTCCGCCCCGCCGGCGTCCGCGACGTCACTGACGACGACACGGGCGCCGGCGGCGGCGAAAGCGAGGGAGATGGCGCGTCCCATCCCGCCGGACCCGCCGGTGACGAGCGCAACGCGGCCCTCGAACCACTGGTCCAGATCACCGAGGTAGGACACGCAGAACTCCTTCGTAGCGCTAAGGGGTGGCCGGCCTAGTACGGGGCCGCGCCGCCGTCGACGTTGAACGAGCCGCCGGTGAAGCCGGCGCCTTCCGCGGAGGCGAGCAGGAGCGCCAGGGCGGCGACCTCCTCGACCGTGTTCGACCGCTTGATCGCGGTCGGGGTGTACATGATCGCGGCGAGGTCGTCCAGGCTGCCGAGGCCCATCGCCTCGACGGTGGCCGGGCCGGTCTCGTAGAACATGTCCGTCGCGACGAAGCCCGGGCAGATCGCGTTGACGGTCACGCCCTGGGTGCCGACCTCGTGGGCGGCCGCCTTCGCCAGGCCGATGATCGCGTGCTTGTTCGTGACGTAGCCGGCGATGCCGGGCACGGCGTACTTGCCGTACATGGACGACATCAAGATGATGCGGCCGTGCTGCTGGGGGAGCATGTGCTTCAGCGACCGCCGGGTACCCCAAAAGCACTGGTTGAGGTTGAAGTTCAGCTCGTACTGCCACTCCTCGTCCGTGAAGTCCGCGAGCATCGAGGTGTTCGCGACACCGCCGGCGTTGAAGACCGCGATATCGACCCGACCGAAGTGCTCCACTGTTCCGTCGATCAGCGCCTCGACGTCGGACTGCTTCGTCGCGTCGCACGCGATGAAGTGGACGTTCTCGCCGCCCATCTCGGCGACCGCTATGGCGCCCTTCTCGGCGCTGCGTCCGCTCACGACGACCTTCGCGCCCTCGGCGAGGTAAGCCTCGGCGATGCCGCGGCCGATGCTGCGGGTTCCTGCGGTGATCACCGCGACCTGACCGTCAAGCTTGCCCATCAAACGACTCCTTCACGACGAGTGCGCCATCGGCCCGAGGGCGCCATGGCTGACAAAGTACGTCGAGACTATTAGGACATCCGACTTTCTGCAGTCGAAATCAACAATCCCCGATGTCAGGATCCGGTGAAGACCGGTGGCCGCTTCGCTTGGAAGGCGGCCATCCCCTCGGCGAAGTCCGCCGACGCCAGCAGCGGGCCCTGCCCGTCGCGCTCCTCGGCGAGAATCGCCTGCAGGAGGGCGAGCGAGGCGGCGTTGATGACGCGCTTCGTGCCGGCGTACGCGAGCGGCGGTCCCGCCACCAGTTTCGCCGTGAGCGCGGCCACCCGTGCGTCGAACGCGTCGTCCGCCGCCACCTCCCCGATGAGGCCCCACGCGACCGCCTGGGGTGCCGGGATGGCCTCGGCGAGCAGGGCCATCCGGGCGGCCCGCGCCCGGCCGACCGCGGCCGTCACGAGCAGGGACGCGCCGCCGTCGGGCATGAGGCCGATCCGGGCGAACGCAAGGAGGAATGAGGCGGACTCCCGCGCGACGACGAGGTCGGCGGCGAGGGCGAACGAGCAGCCGACCCCGGCGGCGACGCCGTTCACGGCAGCCACGACGACGACGGGAGAGGTCGTCATCGACAGCACGAGGCGGTTGGCGGCATCGAGGGTGTCCAGGCCCGGTGGGCGGCCGTCGGCGCCGACGTCGGCCCCCGACGAGAAGGCCCTCCCGGCCCCGGTCAGCACGATCACCCGGGTGCCGTCGCTCGCCGCGGCATCCACAGCGTCGGCCGTCGCGTGGATGAGCTCGGCGGTCAACGCGTTGAGTCGCTCCGGACGGTCGAATGTCAGCGTCAGCGCCCCACCGTCGCGCTCGACGCGCAGTCCTTCGACGCTCACGACTGCCTCCTCATAGCAGCGGACAGACCGTCAGCGTATCGATAGATTCTTTACATGACGTCCAGTTCTGAGGTCGATGTCGTTGTTCTCGGCTCGGGCGCGGCCGGGCTGACCGCGGCTCTCGCCGCCACGGACGCCGGCGCGCAGGTTGCCCTGTTCGAGAAGGCCGACGTCCTCGGCGGCTCGACGGCCATTTCAGGCGGCGTCTGCTGGGTCCCGCTGAACCACCACCAGGACGCAGCCGGCGTGCCGGACTCCCGGGAGGACGCCCTCGCCTACCTCGCCTCGCTGTCCCTCGACCGGATGGACGCCGAGCTCGCCGAGACCTTCGTCGACAACGGGCGCCAGACGATCGCCTGGCTGGAGGACACGACCCCGCTGCGCTTCACGGTGGTCCCGCAGTACCCCGACTACCACCCCGAGAACCCGGGCGGCCGGCCCGACGGCGGACGGTCGCTCGACCCGGGGCTGTTCTCGTACCGCTCCCTCGGGACGTGGGCGGACCGCGTAGCCCGGTCGCGGCGCAGCGTGCACCTCACGATCACCGACACGACGCTCGGCGGTGGCACCGGCTACCTCGACGACGAGGAGCTCAGACGCCGCGTCGCCGAGGACCTGCGCGGGTGCGGCAACGCCCTCGTCGGCCCGCTCCTCGCCGCGCTCCTCGAACGCGGGGTCGAACCAGTGCTCGGCGCCCGTGCCACCGACCTCCTCCTCCTCGAGGACGGGCGCGTCGCCGGCGTCCGCCTGACGGTGGGCGGCGACGACGTGGAGGTCCGGGCGCGCCGCGGCGTCGTCCTGGCAACGGGCGGGTTCGAGTGGAGCGCCGACCTGGTCGCGGAGCTGCTGCGCGGCCCGATGACCGCCCCAGCGGGGGTGCCGACGAACACCGGCGACGGCCTGCTCATGGCCATGCGGGTCGGTAGCCGGCTCGCGAACATCGGCCAGGCATGGTGGGTCCCGGTCGTGCGGGTGCCCGGCGACATCGCGTTCGGCGAGCCGCGCGCGACCCTGGTCAACCGCGAGCGGACGCTGCCCGGCGGCATCATGGTCAACGCGCGAGGCCGACGGTTCACCAACGAGGCGACCAACTACAACGCCCTCGGCGGCGCCTTCCACCAGCTCGACCCCGTCACGTTCGGCTTCACGAACCTACCGGCGTGGCTGGTGTTCGACCAGGCGTACGCCGACCGCTACGGCTCGTTCGGCACGCCCGCCGGGGAGCCGGTCGCGGACTGGATCCCGCGCGCCGGCAGCCTCGACGAGCTCGCCGACCTGGTGGGGATCGACCCCGCCGGCCTGGTGGCGACCGTCGAGCGGTGGAACACGATGGTCCACGACGGCTCGGACCAGGACTTCCACCGGGGCGACAGCGCGTACGACCGGTGGAGCGGGGACGGAGACTTCCGGTTCACGAAGGCGTCGACGCTCGGGCGCATCGACGCCCCGCCGTTCTACGCGGTGCCGGTCGAGTCAGGAACCCTCGGGACGAGCGGCGGTCCGCGCACCGACGCCCGCGGGCGCGTGCTCGACACCCGCTCGCGACCGATCCCGGGCCTGTACGCCGCTGGCAATGTCGCGGCTGCGCCGACGGCCATGGCCTACGGCGGTGCCGGTGGCACGCTCGGGCCGATCCTCGTCTTCGGGCGGCTCGCCGGCCTCGCCGCGGCCGCCGGGTCGTAGGACCGCGCGGTCACCTACGACCGCGCGGTCCCTCAGCCCACGGTCCCCTTAGTAGGGGACCGTGCCCGCGTCGACGTTGTACAGGCACCCGGTCATGCCGTTGCCCAGCGGACCGGCCAGCAGCACCGCCATCCCGGCGACCTGCTCGACGGTGTTGAGCTCCTTGGTCATCGTGTCCTGCGCGAACTCGTGCATGAACTGCTCGTACGTGAGCCCAACCGACTCCGCCGCGCCCGGGCCGGCCTCCTTCATCATGTCCGTCTCGATCGGGCCGGGACAGATCGCGTTGCAGCGGATCCCCTGCAGCGCGTACTCCGCCGCCGTCGCCTTCGTCAGGCCGTTCATGGCGTGCTTGCCCATGACGTAGTGACCCACTGCCATCTTGGTCGCCTGCTTGCCCTCGATCGAGGAGATGTTGATGATGCGGCCGTCCTGCTTGGGCAGCATGTACTTCAGCGCGCGACGGGTGCCCCAGAACGCCGACGAGCAGTTCCAGTCGAATGCCTTCTGCCACGCCTCGTTGGTCAGCGAGTCGATGAGTGCGTACCCGTCCGCCCCGCCGGCGCAGTTCACCAGGATGTCGATAGAGCCGAACCTCTCGACCGCGAAGTCGACGAGCGCCTCGACCTGATCGCACTCCAGCGCGTCGGTGGCCTTGAACACGGCCCGATCGCCGGCGCCGAGGCGCTCCAGCGCACGCGCGCCCTTCTCCTCCGACCGGTTGCCGAGCACGACCGACGCGCCTTCCGAGAGAAATGCCTCGGCGATGCCGAAGCCGATACCGGTGCTGCCCGCCGTGATGACCGCAACCTTGCCGTCGAGTGAACCCATGTGAGCTCCTGGGGATGTGAGAGGCGCCCGAACCTCGGGCCTGCCACATCCCACACCAGTTACTGGAGGCCGTCAACGGAAACAGCAAAGTCCGTCTTCAGGTCCCTAGCGGTCGGCCGCCGGAGGGACGATCCGCCGACCCGTTCCGGAACCCCGACAGGTCCCCGGGCATCGGGGCGTGCGCGATCGTGGTGGTCGCCTCGTGCACACACGTCCGATGGCTGATCCGCCACTGCCCGTCGCGCTCCTCGTAGCGGTCGAGGTAGCGCCCGAGCCAGACCGACCACGGGCCGTCGTCGCGCGGCACGAGGTAGGTCACGTTGTAGACCTCGCCGCGCGCGTGCTGGGCGTCGTCGAACGCGATCGCGTGGTTCATCGTGCAGTGCATCGTCATCGCCCAGCGGTCGTGCGTGCCAACGACCCGCTCCGCGAACTCCCACCCGTTGCCGACGAACCGGCCGTGGTCGTCCGTCGCGTCGGGCCAGTACGCCGACCGCATCGTGTCGAGGTCGAGGCGGTCGACGCCGCGGCTGTAGGCCGCGACGACCTCGCGGATCGACTCGCGGGCCGCGACCTGCTCCGGCTCAACCCGCATGGTCGACCACCCGCGCCGCCGCCGACTGACCGGCCACCCGTCCCATCGTGACGCAGTTGCCGTAGGAGTTGCCGCTGCCCACGTAGCGCGGCCCGATGACGCCGCCGGTCACCTCACCGGCCGCGAACAGGCCCGGGATCGGCCGACCGGCCTCGTCGAGCACGCGTGCGTCCCGGTCGATCCGCAAGCCGCACGCCGTGAAGCAGCACGTCGCCGGGCGGACCTCGACGGCGTAGAACGGCGGCGTCACGATCGGCTCAAGGAACGACGAGGACTTGGCGTAGTCCGCGTCCTCCCCGAGCTGCACGAGGTCGTTGACCCGCGCGACGGTCGCGGCGAGCGTGTCCGCCGGCACGTCGATCGCCGCTGCGAGCTCCTCGATCGTCTCGTGCCGGTGGACCTTCCCCTCGGCTCGCATGAGCTCGATGATGTCGAGGTTCCAGTGGGGGCTCTGCTTCTTCGTCGAGCCTGGGATCGACTGCTTGTACCGGGCGACCCCGAGCTCGGTCGCCGCCACCAGGGCGGCGTGGTCGAAGACGGCGTACGCCCGGTCGCCCTGGGCCTCCAGCAGGCCGTCCATGATCCCGTACGGCGCCGTCTCGTCGCAGAAGCGACGACCGTCGCGGTTGACGAGGATGAGCCACCCCGGCAGGTACGCCTCGTACATCCGGTCGAAGTCCGTGTGCAGCAGGCGAAGTCCGCGGTCGAACCCCGTGATCTGCGCGCCCAGCGGCCCGGTGAAGTCGAGCGCGTCCCCGCGCGACCCGTCGGCGCCGATGTAGTAGGACCAGCCTGTGTCGTGGACCGACGGGAACAGGGTGCGGCGCTTCTCCTCGTTCGCGCCGAACCCGCCGCTGGCCACGACCACGGCACCGGCGGTGATCTCGTCGTCGCCGACCGCGACCCCGACCACGCGACCGTCGTCCGCGAGGAGGCGGTCAACGCGCTGGCCGAGGGCGATCTCGACCCCGGCCTCACGACACCGGCGCGTCAGCACGTCGACGACCGCCTGGCCGCGCCCGACGGGGCAGTGGACGCGCGGACGCGTCTCGTCACCGCCGAAGACGAGCTGGTCGTAGAACTCCACGCCGAGGTCGCCCAGCCACTCCACGGCGGCACCCGCCCGCTGCGTCAACCGCGCGACCACGCCCGTCTCGACCTGCCACTGGTTCAGCGTGAGGTAGTCGTGGAACAGGTCCTCCCAGCGGTCCTCGATGCCCGCCGCTCGCTGGTAGCGCGTGTCCGCGCCCATCATCAGGCCACCGGACAAGCGAGACGAGCCGCCCACGACGCCCTCGGCCTCGGCGACGAGGACGCTCCCGGCCCCGGACTGCACCGCGGCCAGCGCCGCGGACAGGCCGGCGGCGCCTGACCCGATGACGAGGACGTCGACGTCGCTCACAACGCCCCGGCCTGCGGCGGCGGGAAGATGCCGGCGCTCGCGGTGACCCCGCCGTCGCACATGAGGACGGCGCCGGTGATGAAGCTCGCCGCCGGCGAGGCGAGGAAGCAGATGGCCTCGGCCTGCTCGGCCGGGGTGCCCATGCGCTGGAGCGGGATGTTGCGCGTCAGCTCCGCGAGGTGCTCGGGCGTGACGCGGCCGCCCTGGATGATCGACGTGAGGGTCGGTCCCGGGGCGAGGACGTTCACGCGCACACCGCGGACCGCCCAGTCCAGTGCCGCCGCGCGGGCGAGGTTGATCGCGGCAGCCTTGGACGCGTTGTAGGCGAAGCGCTCGGGGTCGGCGCGCACGCCGGAGGTCGAAGCGACGACGACGATCGCGCCCCCTCCGCTCTCGGCCAGGCGGGGCGCAGCATGCCGGATGCCGAGCACCACGCCGCGGGCGTTGAGCGCCATGATCTTGTCGTACGCCTCGACCGCGTCGTCCGCCTCCCAGTGCGTACGGCGCGCGATGCCGGCATTGAGGACCACGGCGTCCAGCCGGCCGTGCCGCTCGACCGCACCGGCGACCATCGCGCGTACGTCGTCCTCGTCGCCGGCGTCCCCGACGAACGTCGTGACGTCCGGGACGTCGGCGGTCCAGGCGAGGTTCGGCTCGGAGAGGTCAGCAGCGACCACGCTGTAGCCGCGCTGGGCGAGCAGGCGAGCGGTCGCTTCGCCGATGCCGGCGCCCGCGCCGGTCACCACCGCGACGGGTCTGTCGGACACCCGGCCTCCTCAAGGAAACGAGCCGAAAAGGGCTACTTACTTCAATCTTGCTGCAGAAACAGGCCCCCTGCAGCCGAAACACGGCACGCCGCTGCCCGAAACACCCGGGTCACACGTCGTTCGTACGGTCGAGCCGACCGACGAGGGAGAGCACCATGGACTGGCGTCATCGAGCGACCTGCCTGGATCACGATCCGGAGACCTTCTTCCCGACCGGCGCGACCGCGCCGATCTGGCAGGAGGTCGAGCGCGCGAAGGCGATCTGCGCGCAGTGCCCCGTCATCAGCGACTGCCTGCAGTGGGCGCTGGACACCGGCCAGCTGGCCGGTGTGTGGGGTGGTCTCAGCGAGCAGGAGCGACGGTGGTGCGCTCGCCGGCACACGACGAGTGCCCCGGCCCGCACTAAGCGCGCGAGCTGACCTACCGGACCTCGAACATCTCGTAGACGATGTCGTCGCCGTCGGTGCGGCCCTGCCCGACGGCCTGCACGACGTTAAGCCATGCGTAGCGATCGTCATCGGTCTCGAACGTTGGCGCGACGGTGTAGGTCCCCCGCGCGCGGTCGCACCTGCCCTGGTAGGTCACGAAGATGAGCGCACCGTCATCGGTCCGCAGCGTCTGCCGGACGTCGAGCAGCATCATGGTCCCGTCGAGCGACGGGATCGCCCAGTCGCCCCCCGGCTCCACGATGTCGGCGTGGATGCGCTCGCCCTCCCAACGGCCGCGCGCGATCGCACCGATGACGCGCCGGTGGAAGGCGGTCTGCCCGAGCCGGTGGACATCCCCGCGCGTGACACGGACGGTCGCGAGCGGGTGGAGCTCGAACGGCGTCGCGCTCATGCGGCCGGCTCCGGCTGCGGGAGCGAGGACGTCTTCCGCCGCACGCGGACGGGATCGGTGACCCCGTCCCACTCCTCGTGCGCTACGCGGATGTCCCGGAACAGCTCCTCGATGTCCTCGTTGAGCCCGTGCAGCTCGACGAAGAAGCCCAGCGCCGACCGGCAGTCCAGGTACGCGACGGGCACGTACGAGTGCAGGGTCGAGGCGACCTCGTAGCCCGCATCCGTGAACCGCGCGACCTCCGCCGGCATGTCCGCAGCCGGCACCAGGCACGCGACGTGATGGAACCCCTCCTCGCCCGGTGCGTACATGTCGCGGTAGACCGACGGGTGCTCGTCCATGCACTCGATCAGCTGGATCTGCGCCGGCCCGGCCTGGCCGAAGGCGTAGGAGAACACGGCCTCGTCCAGCGCGCCCCGGTACGTGTGGTCGCGCCCGCGGTGGTTGCGGCTCACGAAGAACGGACCCGCGCCGACGGTTTCGACCCACCGCTGGATCGCGGCGTCTAGATCGTTGACGACGTACGCGTACTGGACGATCGGGTAGCGGATCAGCGGCTCGCGCATGCGCCTATGCCAGCGAGTCGATCGTCACCGTCCCGGCCGAGCCATCGACGGTGACCATCGCTCCCGCCGGGATCCGCTGCGTGGCTCCCTCAAGACCCGCGACGCACGGGATGCCGAGCTCCCGGCTGACGATCATCGCGTGGCTGTTCGGCGCGCCGACGCCGACGACGACGGCACTGGCCACGACGAACAAGGGCGTCCACGACGGGTCGGTCTGCGGGGCGATAAGGACATCGCCCGGCTCGAACTCGGAGATGTGCGCCGGATCGGTGATGATGCGGGCCGGCCCCGACGCGACGCCTGCCGCGGCTCCGATCGCCGTGAGCGTGTCGCCCACACTGGCTGCGGGATATGTGTCGTCCGCCTGACGACGCAGCTCGGCGACCGGCACGCGCGGGAGCCGGGCGTCGAGGAACAGCGGGATCTCGAGGCCGGCGTACTGCTCCCAGTCCCGTTCGCGCTGGGCGATCGCTGCGTTGACGAGGTCGGGCTGGAGCACGAGCCGGTCGAGCTCGCCGTCGAGGGCCATGAAGATCTGCCGCGGGTGGTCGAGGTGGCCCTCCCCCGCCAGTCGGCGGCCGACCTCCAGGAGCGCCACGCGTGCCTCGTTGATGACCTTGATGCAGTTGCTCTTGCCCAGCTCGCGCCAGCCCGCGAAGCGCCGAGCGCTGTCCAGGCCCATCCGCAGCGCCCCTTCCGCCTCGGCGTTGCCGTCGAGGCGAGCGAGGACACCGGCGACCGCCGACTCGGAGGCGAGCGTCGCCTCAGCGCGGCGAGCCGCTGGCGACTGTGCGTCCTCGAGATGGCGCATGCGGTCGATCAGGGCAAGGGGCAGCTCAGGCCGGGTTTCCCACGAGTCGGCACCGAGGTCCCACTCCGACGGACCGCGGTAGCCGAACTCACGCAGGAACGCGACGAACCGCTGGTGGAAGTCGGCGTGGTGCTCCCGCAGCCACGGCATCATGCCGTCGACACCCGCGTCGAAGAGCTCGCTGAGCGCGGCGTCGCCGCGCACGACGCGGGACAGGTCCCACAGCGCGTACGACGGCGCGGCGGACACGACGTCACCGGCTGGGCCGACGAGGTCGAAGGGCGAGATGCCCATGTCCGGCGGGATGACCGACCCGATCACCGCGGGGCCGACTGCCGCCTGGCCGCCGCCGATGAGCTCGCCGCGCCATGTGAGGCGCTCGTAGGGGGGCAGGCTGCGGGCGTAGGCGACGAGAGCCGCGTTCGACATCTCCTCGAAGTCCGGCCGCTGCGCGCGCAGCCGGTCGGCGATGCGGGTGTCCTCCTCGAGCTCGGGGAACGTGGACGTCGTCAGGGTCCACTGCGTCCGCGCCGCGAGCTTCTCCTTGACCACGGGGTCGTCGTCGTCCGGGTGCGGCTCGTGCGGCGGCGCGTCGGGGTGGCTGCCGAAGAACGATGCGTCGATCGGCTCCCAGCCCAGTCCCGAGCGGATGCCGATGAGCCGTGCGGTGGTCACGTTGACGTACATGTGGCCGTAGCGGAACGCAGCAGCCGGCGGAGCCCCCGGGTCGCTGTTCGCCTCGGCGACCGAGATCGCCCCGAGCTCCGCGTACGCGTTGGAGAACCCCGGGAGGATGTGCGGGATCCACACCAGGTCAGCGCCCAGCGGAGTGATCGGCTCGGGAAGCACGTCGTTGGCGTTGAAACGGGTGTACACGGGGAACCGCTCGTTCAGCGCGGTGTCGATGCACCAGTCGTCGCTCACGGTCCCGGCATCGTTGGTCTGCGTCATGCGGCGAAGGTTATGACACGTCCGGTCGCGCGAGCAGGAGGAACTAACTATTCGTCGTGTCCTGATACTCGGCCCCCGAGACGGGGACTTTGTCCGACGACCCGCCGGCGACCCACTGCTCCAGCAGGAGGTGGAAGTGCCGGATCTTCGTCTCCTGATATTCCGCGAACGTGACGTGGTCCAGTGAGCCCGACTCGAGGCCGGCCTGAACGAAGGGAAGGTTCGCGTCGTCCTGGTCGAACACGCGGCCGAGGAGCCCGAGCTCGGGGACCGTCGTCCAGGACGTGTCGGGCTCGACCATCTGCAGGGGCGCGCCCCGCGGGGGGACGTCGCCGTCGAACGGGCTGAGGATCATGCACTCGAAGATGCTCATGTCGTGGCGGCCGCCGTACGGACGGAACCGGTAGCACGTGCGGTTGTACGAGCCCCACGGATGCAGGTTCGGGAAGAGCGTGTACGGCATGCTGTCGCACATCTCGGCGTCGGACAGGGCCTGGGCCGCCGCGCCGAGATCGTGCTCAAGATGGCGGCGCCGCGAGTCGGCGAGGGCGAACCGCGCCGTCTCGCCGTCGGGGACCTCGAGCCGCACGGGCTCGTCCAGGCTCCGGTCGGTGATGGCATCCATCATCTGCTGCTCGGTCGGCTGCCACGCGAGGTGCGGGCTCGGCACGCCGTTGGGCGTGAGCGCCCGCGAGAAGTTCCCCCAGGCGTCGTATGTGCTGATCGTGTCGCCGAGGCCGGGCAGGAGCTGGGCGTGCGTCGCGACGACATGCCACGACTCCATGAACGCCTCCTGCGCGAGCTTCCAGTTGCAGCGCAGCACCTTGCCGACGTGGACCTGCTTGTACCGGCGCTCCAGCGGCCACCTCTCGAAGTGCGACGGCAGGTCTCCGAGGAACTCCGCGAGCGGCCCTGCCCCCGGATCGAGGTTGATGAACACGAAGCCGCCCCAGGTGTCGACCCGGACGTCGATCAGTGGCCAGTCCCCGTCGACCTGCGGGAAGTCCCAGCGGCAGGGCATGTGCTTCAACGACCCGTCGAGGTCCCACGTGATGCCGTGGAACGGGCACTGGAAGCTGTCGGCGCGCCCGTCGCGCTCCTTGAGCGTGCGACCGCGGTGCCGGCAGATGTTGCGGTGCGCCTTGATCGACCCATCCCGCTGGCGCACGACCAGCACGGAGATGCCGGCGATGTCGTACGTCACGAACTCCCCCGGCTCCGGGATGTCCTCCACCCGACAGGCCATCTGCCACACGTGCTTCCAGACCCGCTCGACCTCGAGGTCGTGGAACTCCTGCGACGTGTATCGATGCACGGGCACGGTGAGGGCGACGCCCGGCAGCGGGTTCCGCCAGCGGTAGACGTCCGGTACCTCGCGCGAGTCAGCGTCGAGGAGGTCGACGTAGGCAGCGACCTGCGCGGCCTGGTCAGCGTTCAGGAGCGCGGTCACATCAGCGCGCCGGTCGGTCGCGGCGCTCACTCGCCCGCCCGCGGCGTCGGGAAGTCTTTCGGGTTGCCGGCGGCGCCGGCTGGTAGCTGCGGCCCGGCAAGCCAGTGGCACAGGTGGATGTCGACGTTGTAGAGCGTGCCCTGCACCCGTACGCCGTTCGGCGTGAATACGCCGCTGCGGTCCCCGAGGACCACCTCGACGAGACCGTCCTCGCGGACGTCGTAGCGGGCCCGGCTCAGCGGGTGGATCCTTGTTCGCACGTGTGCCTCCTCATGCCACGACTCGATCGCCGTGTATGTGGAGTGACTGTAAAGAAACTCTGGCGCAGCGCGGCAGGGTCCTTCGTCCCGTCCCGCCGGGACGAACGTCGGCGGCTTGCCGCAGGCGGCTCTAGTCCAGCGAGCCGCCGGCGAACCACCGCTCCATCCGCGGCTTGTTCGCCTCCGTGACCGGCTCGAGGAGGAAGCCCGACGGTGAGCGCACGTAGGAGAACGCGCCGTAGCCCTCCTCCGGCGAGACCTGGCTGCACACGAGCGACCAGCCGCGCGAGATGAGGTCCTCGGTCAGCGCCGGGACGTCAGCCCACGCACCGGCGTGGTGCAGGTTCTGCACGTCGCCGGACCACCAGGGGCTGTCGGCTACGCCTTCGATCAGCTCGAGGCGCTGCGGGCCCTCCATCGAGTAGACGAACTTCAGCGGCACGCGCCGCTGTCCGTGCTCGGGTGTCCACACGCGCTGGTCCTCGCGCGTGATCACCTGTGTCCACGTCAGGCCGAGCGAGGACCCCAGCTGGTCCATCGCGACCTCGAGATCGGGCACCAGGTGACCGACGTGGAAAATCTGACCTGCGTAGTCGTACATGTACGCCTCCCGGCCCGGGACGTTACCAGCCAAACTTGTCACAAGGTGCAGAAACTCCAGCAGCCGCCAGTCTGGTTCTAGGTCATCGCGAGTAGCGGGTCGTCGACCACTCGTCGGAGACGGCGCTGACCTTCGTATCGCGGTAGCCGGCGGCCCGCATCGTCGCCCGCACCGGCCCTTCGCCCGGTGCCGCCACCCGGCCCTTGCCGTGCACGACCCACACCGGCACCGCGAGACCCAGAGCCGCCAGCAGCCCGGGAAGACCGTCGAGCTCGATCGCCGTCCGCACCGTCGCGACCACCACGACGGCCGAGGCGATGTCGGTCGTCGTGCCGCCGAGAGCGGCGACGATCTCCGGCGGGGCATCGCCGACGACGAAGGCGAGGCCACCGCCGCCCAGCCCCAGCTTCTCCGCAAGGGTCGGCGGGGCGGTCAGGAGCGCCTTCGCCCAGGGGGCGGCAGGGGCACCGAGGTCGACGACGAGGTGCTCGCCAGGGGTGCTGACCGTCAACGTCGTCCCGTCGGCGACGGCCTCGGCGATCTCGGTGCGTGGGATGTTCCGCCGAACGCCGCCGCGGACCTCCAGCGCCCGGCTGTCGAGATGGAGCGTCACCGGCACGCGCGTGCCGTCGACCGACATTGTCCCGCGCGCCTCGCGTCCCACGTGCCCCCTACGCCCGGCCGACCGCGTGACCACGCCGGACGTCGAAGACGGTCCCGATGCCGGCCGCGAGCGCCGAGGCGACGCCGTCGTCGGAGTCCTCGTAGGCGGCGCTGCCCGCCGGAGATGCCCCCAGCCGGTCCAGGGCCACGAGGTACGCCTCGGGATCGGGCTTGCCGTTGGCGATGTCGCTGAGCGTCACGATGACGTCGAACAGGTCCGTGATCCCGACGACGTCGAGCGAGGCGATGACGGCATCCTGCCGGCCGCCCGACACGACGGCCATCGGCAGCCTGCCGTGGTAGCGGCGGGCGATGTCGACGACGGACTCCAGCGGGCGCAGAAGGTGGGTCGACTCGAGGAACAGGCTCACGCCCTCGTCGGCCACCCGCAGCACGGCGTCCTCATCGAGGTCGGGCAGCGCCTCGCGCACGAACGGGTGCACGCTCAGGCCCTTGCGCGCCTCGAACCACTCCTCGCTCATCTCGAAGCCATACCGGCCGTACACCTGGTGCCAGCAGATCCGGTACAGGCCGGTCGTGTCGACCAGCGTCCCGTCGCAGTCGAACAGCAGGGCCTCGACACCGCGAGGTGGCTCAAGGCCGGTCGTGGCGATCACGTGCCCACCCTCCCATCGGGCAGATCCAGACCCACCGTCACGTCCCCGTCGGCCAGGTCGCAGCCCGCGAGCGCCGTCCACGGCAGGCGGAAGACGCGGCCCGGAGCAGCCGGCCACGCGACGACGCGCTCGTCGACCACCGCGCCGTCCTGGGTGACGCACACCCGCGGGCGGCCGACGTGCTCGGTCGGCCACGCGAGCAGACGCCCGCGGGGGGCCGGTCCGGAGCCGGCCCGCAGGACACCGGGCGAGACCCAGGCGAGCCCGCGGCCGGCCCGCACCCTCACGTGCTCGTCCGACGGCCGGGCCCCGCTGAGCCACCGGCCGACCGCCGCCGCGACATGCCCACCGTCGATGGCCGCGACGTCGGCGGTGTCGACGGGATGGACGAGGTTGCCGACGGCGAACACGCCGGGCCGGCTCGTCCCCAGCGTGGCGTCGACGGCCGGGCCCGCGAAGCCGCGTGCGGCCTCGAGCCCGAGCCGCGCTGCGAGCTCTCCCTCCGGCGTCCAGTCCCCTGTCAGCACGACGGTGTCGCAGGCGACCGTCGTCCGCCGCCCGGTGCCGCGGTGCCGAAGCTCGACCGCCTGGACGCGGTGCCGGCCGACGATCCGCACCACCTCCGCGTCGTGTGCGACCGGGACGCGCAGGACGGTGCGGACGGCGAGGGCGGCTGCGGCCGGGACCTCGACGCGTGACCCCTCGGCGACCATGAGGACGGTGCGGCAGCCAGCCTCGCGCAGCGTGAGCACAGCCGACCAGGCGATGGGAGCCGAGCCGACGACGACGGCCCGGGTGCCGACCGTGCGTCCGTGCAGGTGCACCAGCGCCTGCAGCTGGCCGGTCGTGACGATCCCGTCCGGCCGGTCGCCCGGGATCAGCCGCGCCGACCGCGGCCGCTCCCGTGCGCCCGTCGCGAGCACGACCGCCCGGGGCACGATCCGCGTCCGGCCGACCGGGCTGGTCACGAACGCCGCCGGCACGCCCGTCGGACCGGGTTCGTCCCAGTCGGTCAGCATGGCCGAGGTGCGCAGGTCCGTCCCGGCGCCGAGCGCGTCCTCCACGAGCCGACGGGCGTACGCCGGGCCGGACATCGCCCGTCGCCGGTCGCGCAGCCCGAACCCCGGGTGGGCGCAGTGCCGGGGGACACCGCCGGCGACCGCCTCGCGCTCGAGGACGACGACGCGCTCGACCCCGGCGGCCCGAAGGGCCGTCGCCGCCGAGAGCCCGGCCGGACCGCCGCCGACGACGAGGACGTCGCAGGCCTGCGTGCGTAGCTCAGCCACGGCCGGCCTCCGCGAGCGCCATGACCTCGGCGCCGCAGGCGAACCCCTGGCAGCGGCCCATCATCGCCCGCGTCCGGCGCCGAAGGCCGTCGAGGTCCGCCGGCGGCACCGGGCCGGCGAGCGCGTCGCGGATCTCGCCGCGGGTCACGCGTTCACAGAAGCAGACGATGCGGCCGTAGGCCGGGTCCGCGGCGATGCGGTCGGCGTCCGCGTAGGGACGCAGCCCGGCCTCGCCGATGTTCGGCATCCGCGGCGGCGGCGGGGTCGCCCGCGGGCGCAGGTCGGCACCGGCGTCGCGCATGAGCTGCGCGGCGTGCTCGGCGAGCGCCATCGACGCCGTGAGCCCGGTGGACCGGATCCCGCCGACCAGCAGGTAACGCTGGGCGGGGTCGACGGCGACGACGTAGTCCGCGTGCTCGGTCGAGGCGCGGAGCCCGGCGTACGTTGCGGTCACGTCGTACCCCAGGAGGTCGGGCATGATCCGCCCGCCGTGCCCGAGCAGGAGCTCGAGGCCGGCGGCCGACGTCGAGGTGTCTGTTCGGTCGCGCAGGTCCTCGGCGGTCGGCCCGAGCATCACGTTCCCGAACACCGTGGGGCTGACGAGCACCCCTTTGCCCGCGGACGTCGGCACCGGCAGGACGATGACATCGACGAGGCTGCGGGCGAGCTTGTCGAACACGAGCAGCTCACCGCGCCGGGGCACCACGGTGAACCGGTCGTGGCCGAGCATCCGGTCGACCTCGTCGCTGCCGAGCCCGGCGGCGTTCACGACCCACGACGCCTGCACACGGCCCGAGGTGGTCACGACCTCCGTCGACTGCGCCCCGGGTCGCACGTCGACGACCCGGGTGTCGCGAACCAGCCGCGCGCCGCGCGCGAGGGCATCCGTCGCGTAGGCGAGGGTCGTCGTCCACGGGCAGATGATCGACTCCCCGGGAACCGCGAGCCCGCCCAGCACGCCGGGGCCGAGCGCAGGAACGGCCGCCCGCACGCTCTCGACATCGACGAGATGGGCGTCTCTGCAGCCGTTCGCGTGCGCCTTGGCCAGCAGCGCCGGGAGGGCGGCGAGCTCGTCCGGCGTCCACGCCACGAGGATCGCGCCGGTGCGCTCGACCGGGATGCCGGTCTGTTCGGCATAGGCGCCGAGCAGCTCGTAGCCGCGGGCGACGAGCCGAGCCTCGAGCGTGCCCGGGCTCGCGTCGAAACCGGTGTGCAGGATCGCCGTGTTCGCCTTGCTCGTGCCGTCGCCGACGTCGGCGCGGGCCTCGATGATGAGGACGTCGAGCTCGTAGCCGGCCAGCTCGCGCGCGATCGCGCAGCCCACGACGCCGCCGCCCACCACAACGACATCGACGTTCGCCGGGAGGTCGCGGGTTGCGTGGACGGTCATCGCGCGCCGTCCGCGTCCGCGAGGACACCGTCCACCGCCGCCAGCCAGCGCGCCGAGAACGCCGCCGCCCGGTCCGCCGACCACCGCGGCTCGTAGACCGCGGCCGGCGTCCACGGCCACCGCACGTCCGCCGGCGCCAGCGACGGGTCGGCGGCGAGCTGGGCGAGCGCCGCCACCCCGAGCGCGGTGGCGTGCGGCGAGGCGTAGACCTCGACCGGGCGCTGCAGCAGGTCCGCCTGCACCTGCATGAGGACCGCCGAGCCGGTCAGCCCGCCGTCGACGCGCAGGACCTCGAGCGGTCGCCCGAGGTCGCCGTCGACCGCTGCGACAAGGGCGGCGACCTGGGCGGCGATGCCCTCGACCACCGCCCGCACCACGGCACCGCGACCGGCGTCGAGCCCGAGCCCGGTCAGTGCGCCGCGCGCGTCGGCCCGCCACCACGGAGCGGCCAGGCCCGCGAGCGCCGGGACGAACAGCGCCCCGGCGGCGTCGTCCGCACAGGCGGCGTCCAGGCCAGCGGGGTCATCGAGCAGGCCGAGGTCGACCAGCCACCGCACCGCGGACGCGACCGTGTAGGCCTGACCGTCCAGGCAGTAGGCCGACTGCCCGCGCATGCGCCACGCGACCGAGGCGGACAGGCCGCTGCGCGACCGCACCGCGCGGTCGCCCGTGTTCGCCAGGCAGAACGCCCCCGTGCCATACGTGCACTTCGCCTCGCCGGGAGAAAGGCATCCCTCCGCCAGGAGCGCCGCCTGCTGGTCGACGACCAGGCCGCCGACGGGGACGGCGGTGCCGAAGGCAGTCGTCGTCCCGACGACCTCATCGCAGTCGACGAGCCTCGGCAGGCGCTCGCCGGCCAGCCCGAACACCGCGAGCAGGTCGGCGTCCCACGCGATCGCGTCGAGGTCGAGCAGCAGCGAGCGGCTGGCCGTCGTGACGTCGCCGACGAACTCCCCGGTGAGCCGGTGGACGAGCCACGTGTCCGTCGTCGTCACCACGCCGCCGGTGATGCCGGACCGGCGCAGCCAGGCGAGCTTGGGGGCGGAGAAGTAGGGGTCGAGCGCGAGACCGGTGCGCTCGGCGATCCAGTCCGCGTCGGCGGCCAGCTCGGTGCATATGTCGACGGCGCGGCGGTCCTGCCAGACCAGTGCCGTGCTCAGCGGGGTGCCGTCCGCGTCGTCCCAGGCGAGCACGGTCTCGCCCTGGTTCGCCAGGCCCACTGCCTCGATCGGGACGGCAGCGGCGTCGACGGCCCGCCGGCCGGCGACCAGGACGGAGTCGAGCAGCTCGAGCGGGTCCTGCTCGACGCGGCCACCGGCGAGGTACACCGGGCGCACGGGCACCTCGGCAAGGGCGAGCACCGTGCCGTCGCGTTCGACGACGACGGCCTTCGTGCCGGACGTGCCCTGGTCGATGGCGAGGACGGCCATGCGCGGAGGGTAACGCCGAACCGTCAGACGGGGGGTGACTCGGTGACCGTGGAGCGGGACCCCGCGCGGATCACGACGATGATGCCCGACGCCATCAGCGCGACCGCCGGCCAGAACGCGACGGGCGGCCACTGCTGCAGCGCGACGGCCGCTATCAGCACGGCGCCCGGGACCTCCAGCAGGATCGCGAGGGAGACGACGGTCGCCGAGGTCGTCGCGAGCACCTTGTTGATCAGCGTGTGGCCGAGGAGCTGGGCGCCCGCCGTCAGCAGGAGGATCAGCCCCCAGGCCTGGAGCGGGTACCCGGAGAGGGGCTCGCGCGCGACGAGGCAGAGCCCGACGAGCAGCACGGCCGCGGTCGCATACAGCCCGGTCGTGAGGACGCTCGTCGAGACGGTCCGCCGGGCGGTCTCCGAGACCGTCACGTAGGCCGCCGCCAGCATGGCGCCGAGCAGGGCGAGGAGGTCGCCGAGGAGGTGGCTGGGGTCGACCGAGACGTCGACGCCGGTCAGCACGACGACACCGACGAGGGCGACGGCGATGCCGACCCACGCCGCCCGGGGCAGCCGGGCGCCCCGCCGGACGGCGATCAGGGCGGCCCAGACGGGCTGCGTCGCAACGAGGGCGGTGGACGAGGCGACCGTGGTCAGGCGCACCGACGGGATCCAGGTCGCGAAGTGGGCACCAAGCAGCAGGCCGGCTGCCCCGACAAGAAGCAGCTCGCGTCTGCCGATCCGCCGCAGCTCCGCCCGCCGGCGCAGGAGGACCCAGGGCGCCGTGGCCGCCGAGCCGAGGAAGCAGCGCCAGAAGGCGATGGCGAGCGCGGGGGCGGCGGTCGCGGCGATGATCGGCGCAGACGAGGAGATGAACGCGACGGCGATGCCGAGCCAGACGAGGTCGCCTGTCGGCGGACGCCGCAGCGGCGCCGGCCCGGTCGGGGACGCAGCTGCCATGGAGGCCGGCCCCTTCCTCGTCAGGGGTAGCCTTCCGACGTGACGACCGGTGCCGCATCGCGGGTGTTCCTCGCGCGCCTCGCGGGCATCCGCGTCTTCGACCCGAACGGCGACCCGGTCGGCAAGGTACGCGACGCCATCGTCGTGCTGCGCATCGGCGCCAACCCGCCCCGGCTCACCGGCATCGTCGTGGAGGTGCAGCCGCGTCGGCGCATCTTCGTCCCGATGACGAAGGTCACCGCCATCGACGCCGGCCAGGTCATCGTCACCGGCACCGTCAACCTGCGCCGGTTCGAGAAGCGCAGCAACGAGTCGCTGGTCATCGCCGAGCTCCTCGACCGCACCGTTGACCTGACCGAGTCGGGCGAGCGCGTGTCCGTCCTCGACATGGCGGTGGAGCGGACGGCGACGCGCGACTGGTTCGTCACCCAGCTGTTCGTCCGGCGGCCCGGTCGCGGCCTGCGCCGCCGCGGGGCCACGTTCGTCGTCGACTGGGAGGACGTCACCGGCCTGTCGCTCCCGGTCGTCAACCAGCCGGCCGAGCAGCTGCTGTCCCGGATGGACTCGATGCGGGCCGCCGACATCGCGTCCGTGCTGCAGGACCTGCCCGTCAAGCGCCGCCTCGAGGTAGCCCGCCACCTCGACGACGAGCGGCTCGCCGACGTCCTGGAGGAGCTGCCGGAGGACGACCGCGTCCAGATCGTCCAGACCCTCGAGGCCGAGCGCGCCGCCGACGTCCTGGAGGAGATGGATCCCGACGACGCCGCCGACCTGCTGGGCGAGCTGCCGCCCGAGCAGGCCGCCGGGCTGCTGGACCTCATGGAGCCGGACGACGCCGAGGACATCCGCCGGCTGCTGTCGTACGACGACCTGTCGGCCGGCGGCATGATGACGACCGAGCCGGTGGTGCTGCCGCCGGACGCCACCGTCGCCGACGCACTCGCGCGCATCCGAAACCCCGAGCTGTCCCCCGCGCTCGCGTCGCAGGTCTACGTGACCCGGCCGCCGACCGAGACCCCGACGGGCCGGTACCTGGGCACGTGCCACTTCCAGCAGCTGCTGCGGGAGCCGCCCGCGACGCTCGTCTCCGCCCTGGTGGACACCAACCTCATGCCCGTCGGGCCGCAGACGCCCCTCGACGTCGTGACCCGGCTGTTCGCGACCTACAACCTCGTCGCCCTACCGGTGGTCGACGACGGCGGCCACCTGCTGGGCGCCGTCACGGTCGACGACGTCATCGACCACATGCTCCCCGAGGACTGGCGCGACAACGACGACGACCTGACCGACTCGCGGGCAGGGGGCGCCTGACATGGCCGACCGCGATCGCCGCCGCGACGGGATCGACACCCCGCGCAGCAGGTCGCTGCGTCCGTCCGTCGACACCGAGCGCTTCGGCCGGGTGTCCGAGAACGTCGCCCGGCACATCGGCTCCTGGGCGTTCATCCTGTGGATGACCATCGCGATCGTCATCTGGGTCGCGCTGAACATCATCTTGGCCGACGGGGCGCCCGACCCGTTCCCGTTCATCTTCCTGACGCTGCTGCTGTCGCTGCAGGCGTCGTACGCGGCGCCCCTCATCCTGCTCGCGCAGAACCGGCAGGCCGACCGCGACCGCGTGCAGTTCCAGGAGGACCGCGCGCGCACCGAGCGGCTCCTGTCCGACTCGGACTTCCTGGCCCGGGAGATCGCGGCCCTGCGCCAGGCCCTCGGCGACGTCGCGACCCGCGACTACGTCCGCAGCGAGCTGCGCGACCAGGTCGACGACATCATCCAGGCGCTCGAGAAGCACGCGACCGAGCAGCGCCGGGTCCAGCGCAAGTCGCTGCGCCGGGTCGAGCGCAGCGTCGAGCGGCTCTCGGAGATCGGCCACGACGAAGCCGACTGACCCGTCGATCTAGAGTCATGGCATGGCCCTCCCCTCGTCCGACGCGATCACGGCCGCCCTGGCGACGGTCAACGACCCGGAGATCCACCGGCCGATCACCGACCTCGGCATGGTCGAGTCGGTCGCGATCGAGCCCGACGGGACCGTGGCCGTCGGGGTGCTGCTGACGATCTCGGGCTGCCCGATGCGCGACGCCCTGACCGACAGCGTGACCACCGCCGTCAGCGCCGTCGCCGGCGTGACGGGTGTGCGCGTCACGCTCGGGGTGATGAGCGACGAGCAGCGCGCGGCGATGCGCACCCAGCTGCGCGGCACCGACGACAAGGAGGTGCCGTTCAACCGGCCCGGCTCCCTGACGCGCGTGTACGCGATCACGTCCGGCAAGGGCGGGGTCGGCAAATCCTCCGTCACGACCAACCTCGCGGTCGCGATGGCGCGGATGGGGCTGAGCGTCGGCCTGCTGGACGCTGACATCTACGGTCACTCGATCCCGCGGATGCTGGGCGTCACCGATCCGCCGAACCGGGTCGAGGGCATGATCATGCCGCCGCAGGCGCACGGGGTCCGGACCATCTCGATCCTGCCGTTCAAGCCGGGTGGCTCCGCGGAGCCGGTGGCGTTCCGTGGCCCGATGCTGCACCGCTACCTGAACTCCTTCCTCACCGACGTGTGGTGGGGCGACCTCGACGTGCTGCTGCTGGACCTGCCCCCGGGGACCGGCGACGTCGCGATGTCGACCGCACAGCTCCTGCCGGGCGCCGAGATCGTCCTGGTGACGACGCCGCAGCACGCCGCGGCGGAGGTCGCGCTGCGCGCCGGCACGCTTGCGACACTGACCCACCAGAAGGTTGCGGGCGTCATCGAGAACATGAGCTCGTTCCCGTGCCCGCACTGCGGGGAGCCGATCGACCTGTTCGGCGTCGGGGGCGGGTCGCTCGTGGCGCAGACGCTCTCCGAGCAGCTCGGCACGCCCGTCCCGCTCCTGGGCAAGATCCCGTTCGACCCCGACCTGAGAATCGGCGGGGACACCGGCCGCCCGCTCGTCCTGTCGACCCCAGACGCACCCGCGTCGCGGACCCTGACGGCGATCGCCGAGCAGCTCGGGCGCCGGCCGCGTGGCCTGACCGGGGTCTCCCTCGGGCTCGCCCCCGCCAGCCGCGCCTAGCCGCGCGGCCCCTTCGTTGACTGTGCAGATGTGCACCGATTCCACCCGGTGAACCGGGGCACATCTGCACAGTCAACGAGAAGGCGACGGGCGTGGTGGGGAGGGCCTCAGGTGGCGTCGGGGTCGTAGGCCGGTCCGCCGGTGGCCGGGGGCGGCGTCGCCGGACGAGCGGTGGGCTTCGCACCGGTCCCCGGGTCGTTCACGTCGTCCATGAGGTTCGCCGCCAGGCGGCGCGGGTGCAGGTCCTGCAGCGAGCGGACGGTGTCCATCGCGTCGGACAGGTCCAGCCCGGCCGAGTCGGCGAGGTCCTTGCGCGCCCCGGAGGCCATCTCCCGCAGCTGGCGCACCCAGCGCGCCGCGTCGGCGGCCGCGCGCGGGAGGCGGTCGGGCCCGAAGATGAGCAGCGCCACGACCCCGATGATCATGATCTCGCCGATGCCGATGTCGAACATCGCTACCGCCCGTCGCTGTCGTCGCCGAGGACGAGGTCGACCGTGCGGTCGCTGCCTCCACGTTCGTACGCCACCACGATGGTGTCGCCCGGGCTGTAGCTGCGGACCGCGACGACGAGCTCGGTCGCGTCGTCGATCACGCGGTCATCCACGCCCGTGATGATGTCGCCGGAGCGCAGGCCCGCGTCCTCGGCGCTGCTGCCCGCCGTGATCTCGCCGACCTTCGCACCCGGACCGGCGTATGCCATGTCGAGCTGGACGCCTAACACCGGTGTGTGCGAGGTGCCGGAGGTGATGAGCTCGTCGGCGATCCGCTTCGCGGAGTTGCTCGGGATGGCGAACCCCAGGCCGATGTTGCCGACCTCGCCGCTCGACCCGAGGCCGAGGCTGGCGATCGCGGACGTCACGCCGATGACCTGCCCGACGCCGTCGAGGAGCGGGCCACCGGAGTTGCCCGGGTTGATCGCGGCGTCGGTCTGGATCGCGTTGATGTAGGACAGGTCCCCGCTCTCGCCTGCGGTGACCGGCCGGTCGAGCGCGCTGACGATGCCCGACGTCACGGTGCCGTCCAAGCCGAGCGGAGCACCGATGGCGATCGCGAGGTCGCCGACGTGGACAGCGTCCGAGTCACCCAGCGCAACGACCGGTAGGCCGGCGCGGTCGACCTTGACGACGGCGAGGTCGTACGACGGGCTCGTGCCGACGACGGTCGCATCGGCGCGCGTCCCGTCGTTGAAGACGACCGTGAGGTCGCCGTCGTCGCCGGCGAGGTCGACGACGTGGTTGTTCGTGAGGATGTAGCCGCTGGGCCGGATGACGAAGCCCGATCCACTGCCGGACTGGTCCGTGCCCTCGACGAGGATCGACACGACGGACGGCAGCGTCGCCGCGGCGATCGCGGTGACGGCCTCGGGCGACGCGGACAGTGCTGCCGGGAGCCGGGCCGGGCCGGACGAGGCCGGAGCGGCGACGCGCGACGGCGACCCGTCGACGCTGCGACCGACGGCGTAGCCGGCCAGTCCGGCGAACGCTCCGACGACCGCCGCGACGACAGCGGCGACGAGGACGGTGCCGAGCAGCCCCGGCCCGCGGCGGGTGACGGCCGGGCGGGGCGCCGGCGTCGCAGCGGGCATCGGGGCAGGCGTCGGGGCGAACATCGAGCCGGGCGCGGCAGGGGGCGGCGGCTCCGGCATCGGGGCCGGCATCGGATCGCCCGCGGAGAGCGCCAGCGGGGCGGTCGCACCGTCCGGATCGGCGTCAGGGCCGGGTGGGAACGGCTCGGTCATGCCATTCCCTTCACCCGGGCGATGCGGGCCACACGGCCCGTCGTGTTAGAGGGTAGTTGACTAGGCTGCGCCCGTGGACCGCCGCGGTGGCGGTCAGTCGGCAGGGCGTCGAACGCAAGTGACCCGGAGGTGCGCCATCACCAGCCCCGTACCCGAGATCGACGTGCCCACGGCGGCGTCGTGGTCCTACGTGGACGACTGGCCCGTCGAGGATCCCGCCGTACGGGAGGCCCGGGCGAAGGCCGCCGAGCTCGGCTGCACGGCGATCAGCCGCCCCTCCGCCGCGCTCCTGCGCCTGCTCGCCTCCGTGACGAAGGCCCAGGCCGTCGTCGAGATCGGGACCGGTGCCGGTGTCTCCGGCGCCGCGCTGCTCGGCGGCATGGGCGAGACCGGCATCCTCACGAGCATCGACATCGAGGCCGAGCACCAGCGGGTGGCCCGCGAGACGTTCACGACGCTGGGCTACGACCACACCCGGGTCCGCCTCATCGCCGGCCGGGCCCTCGACGTGCTCCCCCGCCTGTCGGACAGCGCCTACGACATCATCCTGGTCGACGGCGACAAGGCGGAGTACCCGGCGATCCTCGCGCAGGCAAAGCGCCTGCTGCGCGAAGGCGGCCTCATCGTCCTCGACAACGTCCTGTGGAGCGGTCGGGTCGCGGACCCGGCCGAGCGCGACACCGAGACCGCCGCCCTGCGTGAAGTCACCGCGCAGATCAAGGCCGACGACGAGTGGCTGCCGTCACTGCTGTCGGTCGGCGACGGCCTCCTGGTCGCGTCCCTGCAGCGCACGACCGCGGCCGCCTAGCCCGGCACCGGTCCCCCGAACGGTCGAGCCCCGGACACCAGCAGGCGTCCGGGGCTCGTTCGATAGGTCGGTGATCAGGCGAACAGGGCCAACAGCTTCTCGCCGAGGTCCTTGGCCTCCTCGCCGTTCAGTTCGACGACCAGCCGGCCGCCGCCCTCCAGGGGCACACGCATGACGTAGCCACGGCCCTCCTTGGTCACCTCGAGCGGGCCATCGCCCGTTCGCGGCTTCATCGCGGCCATGCAGGTCCCCTTCCGTCCAGCGAGACGGGCCCGGACTGCAGGCCCGTTGGATTGGCGACCATTATTCCCAACGGCTCGGCCCTCGGCGTCGGCGGGTCCATGGCGGCGCCGGCTACGGTGCCTCGACGTCCCCGCGCAGGCGTTCGAGCTCGGCTCGAAGGTCGGCCAGTTCGGCGTCGACCTCGTCCATCCGGTAGCCGCGGGCGACGATGTCGAATGCGGGCTCGCCGTCGAGGGTGTCCGGCCGCAGGTCGGGCTCGGGCGCCGGCAGGTCGCCGAGCAGGCCGAGGGCGGCGAGGAAGCCGGCGCCGAGGACGACGATGGCCACGAGGACGAACAGCCAGGTCACGGGGACATTCCACCACGAGGCGGCGGCGCTGCGGCGCTCCACGCGTCCGCGATCTCGTCGAGGGCCTCGTCGATCCCGGTCGTCCAGCGCACGTGCAGGAGCGACGCCGGCGAGACGAACCCGAGGGTGACCCAGTGGTCCAGCTGCGCATGCAGGTGCCGGTAGTCGGCCCAGGGGTCCAGCACCACGACCGGCTTGTGGTGGAGGTTCAGCGAGCGGGCGGTCCAGGCCTCGGTGAGCTCCTCGAGCGTGCCCAGGCCGCCGGGCAGGGCCAAGAACGCATCCGAGCGCTCGTCCATGATCCCCTTGCGCTGGCGCATGTCCCGCGTGATGACGAGCTCGTCGGCGCCGTGGTCGGCGACCTCCATCGCCACGAGGGCGTCGGGGATGACGCCGACGGTCCGACCGCCGGCTCCGCGGGCCGCCGTCGCCACCGCCCCCATCATCGAGATCGAGCCGCCGCCGGAGACGAGGGTCCAGCCGCGGCCGGCGATGGCGGCACCGACGTCACGGGCGAGGGCGGGGTACCTCTCGTCGATCGACCGGCTCGACGCGCAGAAGACGCAGACGGACGGCACGGCGCGACTGTACGCAGGCGATCCGGACTTGCGGAGTCGGGCCGGTCGTTGTACATTCAACGAAGTAAGTGAACACTCAACTACTTGTCGAGGCGCTCCTGCGCCCCGCCACTCGCTAGGAGCAGACATGAGCACCTCCACCACCCAGACCGCCGGCCTGAGCGCCGCGGCCGGCACCTGGGCCATCGACACCGCCCACACGAACATCGGCTTCAGCGTCCGCCACGCGATGGTCGCCAAGACCCGCGGCTCGTTCGGCGACTTCGCCGGCACGTTCACGATCGACGGCGACAACCTCGCCGCCTCGACGGCCGAGCTGACCATCCAGGTCGACAGCTTCGACACCAAGAACGCCGACCGCGACGCGCACATCAAGTCCGCGGACTTCCTCGAGCTCGAGAAGTTCCCGACCATCACCTTCGTCTCGACCGCGGTCAAGGTCGACGGCGACGACATCGTCGTCACCGGCGACCTCACGATCCACGGCGTGACCCAGTCGGTCGACGTCGCCTACGAGTTCCTCGGCCTCAGCCAGGACCCGTGGGGCAACACGAAGGCCGGCTTCGAGGGCTCGGCCAAGATCAGCCGCAAGGACTTCGGCCTGACCTGGAACGCCGCGCTCGAGACCGGCGGCGTCCTCGTCGGCGACGAGATCAAGATCAACCTCGACGTCGAGGCCGCCAAGCAGGCCTGACGCGACGATCTTCCCTTCGACCGCGCCGCGCGGTCCGCTCACGAGGCGGACCGCGCGGCGCGGTCGTCTGTGACGGGACGGTCGTCCTGGTTCAGCGCCCGGTGAGCCAGGCGCGCAGCACGTCCTCGCACGCGATGAGCTGGGAGATCGGCACGTGCTCGTCGGCATGGTGCGCCAGCGACGGGTCTCCAGGACCGAAGTTCAGGGCCGGCACGCCGAGGCCGGCGAACCGCGCGACGTCGGTCCAGCCGAACTTCGGACGCGGGGCGACCCCGACGACGCGCACGAAGTCCGCCGCCGCCGGGAGGTCCAGCCCGGGGGCCGCCGCTGGGGCGCTGTCGACGACCTCGACGGCATAGCCGTCGAACACGTCGCGGACGTGCGCGACGGCCTCGTCCACCGAGCGGTCGGGCGCGAAGCGGTGGTTGATGGTCACGACGCACTCGTCCGGGATGACGTTGCCCGCCACCCCGCCACGGATGCCGACGGCCGACAGGCCCTCGCGGTACTCCAGGCCGTCGACGACCGGACGCCGGGGCACGTAGTCGGCGAGGGTCTGCAGCACGGGGGCGGCCGCGTGGATCGCGTTCTCCCCCATCCACGACCGGGCGCTGTGGGCGCGCCGGCCGGACAGCTGCACCTCGAGCCGCAGCGTGCCCTGGCAGCCCGCCTCGATGCCCCCGTCGGAGGGCTCCATGAGGATCGCGAAGTCGCCGGCGAGCAGGTCCGGCCGCTCCCGGGCGAGCACGCCGAGCCCGTTGCGTGCGGCATCGACCTCCTCGCACGCGTAGAAGACGTACGTCACGTCGCGGACCGGGTCGGCGATCGAGGTGGCCAGGAGGAGCGCGATCGCCACGCTTCCCTTCATGTCGCAGGACCCCAGGCCGTAGAGCTGGTCCCCCTCGATGCGGTGGGGAAGGTTGCCGGTCGACGGCACGGTGTCGAGGTGGCCGCCGATGACGACCCGTTCGTCGCGGCCGGCGGTCGTGCGGGCGACGATGTTGTCGCCGACGCGCTCGACGCTCAGGTGCGCGATGGCCGAGAGAACGGCCTCGACGGCGTCGGCGAGCGGGCCTTCGTCGCCGGACTCGCTGGGGGCGTCGACGAGCTGCGCGGTGAGCGCGACGACACCGGACGTCAGATCGAGGTCGACGGGCACGCCGCTACGGTAGCGGCCATGACGACGTCGCCCGAGGATCGCCCGACGAGCGCCAGCGGGCACGCGCTCGCCACCTTCGCCGGGGACACCATGCTCGACGCCTGGTACCCGGCACCCGTGCTCGGGCCGGTTCCCGTCGACGTGCCCGGCCTCGACAGCGGGATCGACTCCTCCGCGGAGCGCGGGGTGGTGATCCGCGGCATCTCGACGACGATCGCCGACCTCAACGCCCCGCCCGCCGATACGGCGGACGCGTACCTGCGGCTGCACCTGCTCTCGCACCGGCTCGTGACGCCGCGCTCGATCAACCTCGACGGCATCTTCGCCGTGCTCCCGATCGTGGCGTGGACCAGCGCCGGACCCGTGCCGGCCGACGGCGTCGAGGCCGCCCGGCTCGGGCTGCGCCGCAAGGGCCAGCACCTGACCGTCTATGGCCTGGACCGGTTCCCGCGCATGGTCGACTACGTCATCCCGAGCGGCGTCCGCATCGCCGACGCCGACCGTGTCCGGCTGGGCGCCTACCTGGCCCCCGGCACGGTCGTGATGCACGAGGGCTTCGTCAACTTCAACGCCGGCACCCTCGGCACGTCGATGGTCGAGGGCCGGATCTCGGCCGGGGTCGTCGTCGGCGACGGCTCCGACATCGGCGGCGGCGCGTCGATCATGGGCACGCTGTCGGGCGGCGGCACCGAGCTGATCACGATCGGCAACGGCTGCCTCATCGGGGCGAACGCGGGCGTCGGCCTGAGCCTCGGCGACGACTGCGTCGTCGAGGCCGGCCTGTACGTGACGGCCGGGTCGAAGGTGACCCTGCCCGACGGCGACGTCGTGAAGGCCCGCGAGCTCTCCGGCACGCCCGGCCTGCTGTTCCGGCGCAACTCGCTGTCCGGGGCGATCGAGGCGGTCCCGCGCACCGGCACCTGGGGTGGCCTCAACGCCGCCCTCCACGCCGCCGACTGACCGACCGCGCGGCCCTCAGCGGGCGAGCAGGACCGAGCAGGGCACCTGCCGCGCCACCTGCAAGGCGACCGACCGGCGCAGGCCACGCACCCGCGAGGCCAGCCCGCGGCCAGGCGCACCAAGCACCACGAGGTCGGGCCGTACCCGCTCGACGACTTCGACGATCCGGTAGGCCGGGCTCGACGTCGCGATCACGTCGTCCGGCTCCACGACCCGTAGGTGCGCCCGCACCCCCGCGCCGACCAGCGTCTGGACGACCCGCTCGGGCTGCGCCGGCGGCGTCCCGTCGGGGCCGACGACCGTCAGGACCGTCACCGCGGCCCGCTCGACGAGCGCCGCGGCCGCCAGCAGCGTGCTGGCGGCTGCGCTCGCGGCCGCGGATTCGTCCACGCACACCACGACGTTGCTGATCGGCCCGCCGGCCCGGGCGACGACGACCGGCGAGCTGCTCCGACGCACGAGCGCATCCACCGTGCCCCCGAGACCGGTCGCCGGGCCCGTAGTCCAGGCCTGCGCACCGACGACGAGCAGGTCGGTGCCGCGGTGTGCGGCGAGGGCGGCACGGGGCGCGAGCGGGGAGTCGATCGTCCGGACCGACCGGAACGCGCACCTGGCCGCGGCGGCCCGTGCCGGCGCGCTCGGACGCGGCCCGTCGGACGGCGGGATCGACCGCAGGATGTCTATGCGCCAGTCGGGCCACCGCTGGGCCGTCACCCACGTCCACGCGGCGTCGGACGCCGGCGACAGGTCATCGCCGAACGTGAGCCGGCTCATGGCGACCGCGTGCGCCGTCATTGCTGCCGGGCTCGCGGCTCGGGCGCGTCATCCAGCAGCGACGCGACCATGCTGTCGGCGAGCTCGTGCTCGCCGAAGTAGACCGGGCCGAGGGCGCGCTCGTTGAGCGCCTCCCAGTCGTCCTCCGTGTGCGTTCGCAGGATGAGCCGGATGTCGGGGGCGAGCCGGCGGGCGGCGTCCGCGGTTCGACGGACGCTCGAGGACGACGGCGTCGCGACGATCACGCAGTCGGCCGAAGTGATCCCGGCCTCCTCGAGGACGGCGTCCTGGGAGCCGTCGCCGGCGATCGCGGCGTAGCCGCGGCGGCGCAGGTCCTCGACCCGCTCGCGCGTCATCTCGACCACGACGCACGGGGTTCCGCTCTCGACGAGTCGGGCGAAGATGCGTCGGCCGACACGGCCGTAGCCGACGAGGATGACGTGGCCGGACGGCCGGCTGATGTCGTGGCCGGTCGGCAGCACGGCGAGCGGATCGGTCTCGAACTCCAGGCGACGCGCCCAGGCCGACCGTTTCAGCGCGAGGGCTCGGAACGCGTTCGCTCCGGCGAACATCAGCGGGTTGAGCGCGATCGAGATGAACGCGGCGGCGACGACGAGACTGACGCCCTCGGCTGGGAACAGCTCGAGCGACAGGGCGAGCCCGGCGAGGATGAAGGAGAACTCGCCGATCTGCGCCAGGCTCGCGCCCATGATCAGCGACGTGTTGATCGGGTAGCGCAGGAGCAGGACGAGGACCGTCGCGGCGAGGGACTTGCCGACCATGACGATCGCGACGACGGCGAGCAGCCGCAACGGCTCGTCGACGACGATCGACGGCTCGAGCAGCATCCCGACCGAGACGAAGAACAGGACTGCGAACGCGTCGCGCAGCGGAAGCGTGTCCTGGCCGGCGCGGTGGCTGAACTCCGACTCGCGCAGCACCATGCCGGCAACGAACGCCCCGAGGGCGAACGAGACGTTGAACAGCTCGGCGGCGCCGAAGGCGATGCCGATGGCCAGCGCGATGACGGCGAGAGTGAAGAGCTCGCGCGAGCCCGTGCGCGCGACCTGCCACAGCAGCCAGGGCAGGAACCGGCGGCCCACGAACAGCATGAGCGCCAGGAAGAGCGCCGCCTGCCCGAGTGTGATGACGACGAGCAGCCAGGAGGGGACGGCGCCGGCGATGGGCAGGTCGATCGCGCCTGGCTCGCTGGCCAGCGGCGGCAGCACGACGAGGACGATGACGGTCACGAGGTCCTCGACGACGAGCCAGCCCACCGCGATGCGGCCGTTCATCGTCTCCAGCAGGCCGCGTGACTCGAGGGCCTTCAGCAGGACGACGGTGCTGGCGCACGACAGGCAGATCCCGAAGACGACGGCGGCCGTCGTGCTCCAGCCCCACGTGAGGGCGAGCCAGGCGCCGAGAAGGGCGGCCACGGCCATCTGCACGATCGCGCCGGGCAGCGCGATGCGCTTGACCGCGAGGAGGTCGTCCAGCGACAGGTGCAGCCCGACGCCGAACATCAGCAGCATGACACCGATCTCGGCGAGCTGGGACGCGACGCCGACGTCGGCGACGATGCCGGGGGTGGCCGGACCGATGACCACACCGGCAAGCAGGTAGCCGACAAGAGGCGGTACCCGCAGCTTGGTTGCGATGAAGCCGAGGATCAGGGCAAGCCCGAAGCTCGCCGCGATGGTCACGATCAGGCCGGTCTCGTGGCTGGTCATGCCACCTCCCCACCCGACGTACCCGCTTCGCCGCCTTCCGATCGCGTCCCGATCGACCCTAGCCGAGCAATGTCGCAACCCCGTCGCGCGTCAGCCACCGCCCCCCCTCCTCCCGTTTCTCCCGCTTTGCGGGACTGGCGGGCAACTGGCAGCCCGGATCGGCGCCCAGTCGCCCGCCTGTCCCTGTGGACGACGGGAGCACGGGCCACGCCGGTCCGCCACGGTGGGCACATGCCCCTGCACCGCGACGTCACGATGCGCCTGGCCGAGACCCGAGAGGTCGTGCGCGAGCGGGCAGTGGCGAGCGGCGGGGTCTTCCGGCGCACCGACCTCCGCGGCTGGGGGGTCAGCGACGACGATCTCGCGGCGATGCGCCGTCGCGGGTGGTGGACCCGCGTTCATCACGGGGTGTACGTCGACGCCGACCTCCTTGCCGGCGCCACGCCGCCCGCGCGACACCTGCTGATGGCCGCCGCGGGTATCGCCGCACTCAGTGAGCCCGCCTACGCCTACGCGGCCACGGCGGCCACCCTGTTTGGTCATGCCCTGCCCGACGGGCTCACCGCGTGGGTCCAGCTCGTCCGGCCGCCCTCGCGCGACGGCCGAGCGCTACGCCGGCGGGTCAGCGCCGACGACCGCATCGATGCCGTCGAGTTCCACACCCGCAAGCTCGGCCCCGACGACGTGACCGTCGTCGACGGGATCCCGACCGTGAACCGCGCGATTGCCGCCGTCACGGCGGCTGCCCGCTGCGATCCCGACTGGGCGACGGCCGTCCTCGACTCGGCGGCGTGGACGGGCGTCACGTCCATCGACGACCTCATGAGCACCACCGAGGCCTTCGGCCACGTCAGGGGCATCGGCGTCGTCCGCCGCTCTCTGCCCGACGTGCGGACAGGTGCGCAGACCCCGCTCGAGACGTTCTCCCGGCTCCGGCTGATTCGTTGCGGCCTGCCGGAACCCGCGCTCCAGGCGCCGCTCCACGACAGCCACGGCCTCATCGGCTACGTCGACATGCTGTGGGCCGACCTCGGCGTCGTCGGTGAGGCGGACGGGATGGTGAAGTACGGCGCCGATCCGTCCGTCATCGTGGCCGAGAAGCTCCGTGAGGACCGGATCCGATCGACGGGCTACGCCGTCGTGCGGTGGACGTGGGCGGAGATGATGCGAACGCCTTCCGCTGTTGCTGCGCGGGTCCGCCGGGCGTCGACATGGTCGGCCCGCCGCGTCGGCTGACACCGGGAGAAACAGGCGACTGACGCCCTATCCGAGCCGCCAGCCGCCCGCCAGTCCCGCAAAGCGGGACAAACGGGAGTGGGTCTGGGGTCGGACCGTCAGGCACGCTCGGTGATCGGGGCGTAGTCGCGCAGGGGCTCGCCGATGTAGACCTGCCGCGGACGGCCGATCTTGGTGTCCGGGTCGGCGATCATCTCGCGCCACTGCGCGATCCAGCCCGGCAGCCGGCCGAGGGCGAACAGAACCGTGAACATCTCGGTCGGGAAGCCCATCGCCTTGTAGATCAGGCCGGTGTAGAAGTCGACGTTCGGGTACAGCTTGCGCGAGATGAAGAAGTCGTCGGACAGCGCGACCTCCTCCAGCCGCATCGCGATGTCCAGGAGCGGGTCGTGCACCCCGAGCGCGTCGAGCACGTCGTGCGCGGTCTCCTTGACGATCGCCGCGCGCGGGTCGTAGTTCTTGTAGACCCGGTGGCCGAAGCCCATGAGCTTCACGCCGTCCTGGCGGTCCTTGACCTGCCGGATGAACGTGTTGACGCCGCCGCCCTGCGCCTGGATGCCCTCGAGCATCTCCATGACGGCCTGGTTCGCGCCGCCGTGCAGCGGGCCGAACAGCGCGTTGATGCCCGCCGACACCGACGCGAACAGGTTGGCGTGGGACGAGCCGACGAGGCGGACGGTCGACGTCGAGCAGTTCTGCTCGTGGTCGGCGTGCAGGAGCAGCAGCTGGTTGAGCGCCTTCGACAGCACCGGGTTGACGACGTACTCCTCAGCCGGCACGCCGAACGTCATCCGAAGGAAGTTGTCGATGAAGCCCAGCGTGTTGTCCGGGTACAGGTACGGCTGGCCGACGGCCTTCTTGTGCGCGTAGGCCGCGATCGTCGGCACCTTGGCGAGCAGCCGGATCGTGGAGATCTCGACCTGGCGGGGGTCGAACGGGTCGAGCGAGTCCTGGTAGAACGTCGACAGCGCCGACACCGCCGACGAGAGCACCGGCATGGGGTGGGCATCGCGCGGGAACCCGTCGAAGAAGCGGCGCAGATCCTCGTGCAGCATCGTGTGCATCCGGATCTGGTGCTTGAACTCGTCGAGCTGGTCCTGCGACGGCAGCTCGCCGTAGATCAGCAGGTACGAGGACTCCAGGAACGTCGACTGCTGCGCGAGCTGCTCGATCGGGTAGCCGCGGTAGCGCAGGATGCCCGCGTCGCCGTCGATGTACGTGATCGCCGACGTGCACGCGGCCGTGTTCATGAACCCGAAGTCCAAGGTGACCCGGCCGGTCGTCTTCAGCAGCGGCCCGATGTTGAAGCCGGACTCGCCGACGGTGGCCGGCACCTCGGTGAGTGGCAGCTCACCCTCGGGGTAGGTCAGGACGACGTCAGACACGGCAACCTCCTGGTCCACTTAGTCCGGCGAGCGTAACCAACCCGCGCGGCACCCCCGACCGGTGCCCTCGTGGCCGCGTTCGTGATACCCGTCACCCCGCGACGAGGCGGTCGGGGACCTGGTCGACGCGCTCGTCCGTGCCCGTGAGCGCGACCCGGACGTGCTCGGCGCCGGCCACCCCGTAGAAGTCGCCCGGGGCTACGACGACCCCGCGGTCGGCGAACCAGGCGACGGTCTCCCAGCACGGCTCTGCCCGCGTGGCCCACAGGTAGAGCCCCGCCTCGCTGTGGTCGATCCGGAACCCCGCAGCGGTCAGCGCCGCGCGTAGGACGTCGCGGCGGCGTGCGTACCTGGCCCGCTGGAGGACGACGTGCTCGTCGTCGTCGAGCGCGGCGATCGCGCCCGCCTGGATCGGGCTCGGCACGATCATCCCGGCGTGCCGACGAACGGCGAGCATCTCGCCGACGAGCTGGGGGTCGCCGGCCACGAAACCGGCCCGGTAGCCGGCGAGGTTGGATCGCTTGGACAACGAGTGCACCGCGAGGACGCCCTCGTGAGAGCCCCCACTGACGCTCGGGTGCAGGACGGACACCGGGCGCGTCTCCCAGCCGAGCTCGATGTAGCACTCATCCGAGACGACGACGGCGCCCGTGGACCGCGCCCAGGCGACGATCTCGGCCTGCCGCTCGGCGGACAGCACGGCGCCGGTCGGGTTGCCCGGCGAGTTGAGCCAGACCAGCACGGCGCCGTCGACGTCCTCGGGCGTGTCGGTTGCCACCGGCTCACCGTCGGCGAGGACCGCGCCGACGGCGTACGTCGGGTAGGCGATGCGCGGGATCGCGATGCGGGACCGCGCCGGGACGCCGAGCAGCCGCGGGATCCCGGCCACGAGCTCCTTCGTGCCGATCCCCGGCAGCACGGCGGTCGGCGCGACGGTGGCGCCGAGGCTGCGGTCAAGCCAGCGGGTGCAGGCCTCGCGAAGCTCCGGACGGCCCCACGCCGTCGGATAGCCGGGGGCGTCGGATGAGTCCGCGAGCGCAGCCTGCACGACGGCCGGCGTCGGGTCGACGGGGGTGCCCACGGACAGGTCGACGGCCCCACCCGGGTGCCGCCGCGCCTGCGCGACGTACGGCTCGAGCCGGTCCCACGGGAAGTCCGACAGCCGGGCGGCGACCGGCTGCCGCGTCGGCGCGGTCATCTCGTGCTAGTGGTCGTGCTCCTGCGGGGGCACCGACGCGAGCAGCGGCGCGTCGAAGTCCTGCGCCCCCAGCTTCGCGGCGCCGCCGGGAGAGCCGAGGACGTTGAAGAACTCCGCGTTGGCGGGGGTGTAGTCCTTCCACTCCTCCGGCACGTCGTCCTCGTAGAAGATCGCCTCGACCGGGCAGACCGGCTCGCAGGCCCCGCAGTCGACGCACTCGTCGGGCTGGATGTAGAGCATCCGGTCGCCCTCGTAGATGCAGTCGACAGGGCACTCCTCGATGCAGGCCTTGTCCTTGAGGTCCACACACGGGAACGTGATGACGTAGGTCACCTAGAGCCTCCGGTCTCGTCCGCCCGACGGGGGCGGGGGGTCAACGGGCTAAACGTACACACGCCGGCCGGCCGGACCGGGCGCGGCTCAGCCGTTCGAGAACTCGTCGTCCCCGGTCGGGCTCGCCGTCGGGGTCTTCGACGGCTTCTTCGTCGGTGTGTCCGTGGCGCCATCGCTCGGCTTGCCGGACGGCGAGCCCGACGCGTCGGTGCCGTCGGCCGGCTTGTCTCCCTTCGCGGGCTTGTCGCCCTTGGCCGGCTTGTCACCCTTGTCCGGGCCGCAGATCACCTCGGGTGCGGGCTTGTACCGGGTCGAGATCGGCTCGCGCCGGGTCTCCTTGCCGTCAACGTAGAAGACGCGGTCGACCGTGATCGAGAAGCCGTCGACCCCGCTCTGGCCCAGGCACGTCTTGGACGTGTCGTGGATCGTGTCGAACGGCACGACGTCGCGCCGCGGCCCGGACTCCGCCGTGATGTCGCTGTAGACCGGCGTCCCCCAGAATGAGACGGTCACCGACGTGCCGGTCGCCGACGCCGTGATGAAGACGGCCTTGTCATAGGGGTTCTTGAACTTCATGTCGAAGATGCCCCAGGCGACCGTCGCCTCCAGGCCCGCTTTGTACCGCGAGATGTAGATGGAGTGCGCGATCGTCTGCACCCGCTCCATGCCCGCGTAGAAAGCGGCGGTCCAGGTCGCGGTCGTCGCGGTCGAGACCCCGCCACCGAGCGCCTCCGCGAAGACGCCGCCCTCGCCGACGACGAACCCCTCGGTGTAGCCGTTCTTCTTCGTGCGCTCCTTGATCGTGTCGTTCATCGAGAACGTCTCGCCCGGCAGCAGGAGCGTGCCGTTGACCCGACGTGCCGCCTGGCCGATGTTCTGCTGGCGGTAGGCGGCGTACGGGAAGTACTGCGTGAAGGTCGACAGGCGCGCGTTGATGCCGAGCGCCTTCGCGTCCTCCGTCGTGAGCTCGGGCTCCCGCGTGCCGACGGAGACCGTCACCGACCGCTGGCCGGCGGGCTTGTCGAGGACGCCGGCCACCGCCGCGGCGAGCTCGTCGTCCGACACGCCTTCGCCGACCTTGGACTTGACCACCTTGACCTTGCCGCCGCGGATCTTGAAGGACGCGTCGCGTCCCTTCACCTCGATCGGGGCGAGCTCGTCGGCGATCGACTTGTGCAGGATCGCGCCATCGAGCTGGGGGACGAGCGCCCCGTCGGTGGCGGTGAACGACAAGGCGCGCCCGACCGCCTTGGGCGGTACCTGCGCGGTCACGGTGCCCGCGGTGACCGCGACCGGCGCGGCCACGGCCGCGGTGGCCAGGCCGCTCGCCGCCTCGACGGCCGCGGCATCGACGGTCGGCTCGACGGTCGCGACGACGGCCTCGACCGTCGCACGCGGTCGTGGCGTCGCGGCGGCCAGCGCAGCGGTCGTCGCCTCGAGGTCCAGCGCCGTCCCGGGCGTCCCGTCGGTGACGCTGACCGCGCGCTTGCGGACCTCGACGGCGGGCTCGACGGCCGGGACGTTGACGGAGTCGGCGATCGTCTGCAGCTCGGCTGTCATCAAGGACTCATCGACCGTGACGACCGCGGACAGCTGGTCGCCGTTCGGGCCGAGACGGCCCAGCAGCGCCAGCGGGCTCCACGTGTGCCCGAACGCGGGCGCGACCGATGCGGCGGCGTCGATCGCGAGGCCGGCGTCGGCCGGCTTGATCGTGAAGCTCTGGTCGCCGGCGGTGACCTTCAGCTTGCGGGCGGCGACCGGCGCGAGCGCCTGCTCGACCGCCGCCGACGCCTCGTCCTGGGTCATCCCGCCGATCGCCACGCCCTCGACGGTCGTCCCGGAGGCGGCGGTCGAGCCGGAGCGCATCGCCATCGCGAGGTAGCCGACGACGAGGAGCGCCACGACGGCTCCGGCGCCCACCCACACCAGCAACCGGGTCGGCGACGCCTGCCGGCCGGCCGGCTCGGTGCTCCCCACGATCCTCCTGCCATCGACGCGCACGCGTACGCGTCCTGGGGGGATCGTACGCACGATGACAGACGCGCCGGACCGCCGTGATGTTCCCGAGAAGTCGTTGCGAGGTGATCAGGACGACGGCCGCGGGCGCGGCAGCGGGATGGTCGCCGCCGCCGACACGAGGACGACGCCACCCAGCAGGTACACGAGCTGGCGGGTCCCGCCGGAGATCGCCAGGTCACCGGACGGGCTCTCCGCCGACATCGCCACCGTCATGCCGAGCCAGCCGACCGCGACCGCCCAGGCCCCCCACCGGGAGCCGATCGCCCACGCAGCCGCACGGACGGCGACGATGAGCACGACCCACACGAGCACGAACCCCCACGGCACCGTGACGTCCCCGAGCGTGAGCCGCTGCGCCTGCACGAACGCCCCGAGAAGGCCGATGACGGCGCCCACGAGCAGCCCCAGCCCGGCCCCGGCCCAACGCCACGCGCGGGGGACCGGAGTCACTCCTCGAGCCCGGCGAACAGGTCCGTCTCGCGGGAGCCGCCGGCCGCACCCAGCGGGCCTCGGACCAGGCGGAAGTACTCCGTGCCGAAGGCCTCCGCCCCGACGTTGTCGGCGAGGGCGAAGAAGCCGCCGTCGACCGTGACCTGGGTGCGGTGCTCGCGCAGGGCGTCCATCTTCGCCGTGAGGAACGCGCGGCCGTCGATCTCCGTCGTCACCAGGTGGTCGTCGATGGTGAACGGCAGGTCGTCCGGGTCGAGCGCGGCGAACCCGTCCTCGACGCCCGCCGCACGCATCGCCACGATGCCCGCACGGACGACCTCCCGGGGCATCGCCGTCCAGTACAGCTTGGCGACGCTCCACGCCGGGCCGAGGTCGGGCCGGAAGGTCGCGGACTCCGCGAGCGCCACGGCGTAGTGCGTCACCCGATGCGCCTGGATGTGGTCGGGGTGGCCGTAGGCGCCGAACTCGTCATACGTGATGACCACCTGCGGGCGGACCTCGCGGATCACCGGGACGAGCTCGAGCGCGGCGACCAAGAGGTCGGTGCGCCAGAACGACTCGGGCCGGTCGTTCGGGGGCGTGCCGATCATGCCGGAGTCGCGGAACCGTCCCGGGCCGCCGAGCAGCCGCCAGTCCGACACCCCGAGCCGGTTCATCGCGGCGGCGAGTTCGGTCATGCGGTGCGTGCCGAGACCGTCCTCTTGGTCCGAGGCCAGGTGCACGAGGTCGGGGACGAGGACCTCGCCCTCCTCGCCGAGCGTGCAGGTGACGATCGTGACCTGCGCGCCGTCGGCGGCGTACCGCGCCATGGTCGCGCCGGTCGAGATGCACTCGTCGTCCGGGTGCGCGTGGACAAGAAGCAGTCGACGGTCCATGGGCGGGAGGCTACCTGCCTACGATTCCCCGGTGAGCGCAGCGACCACCGCGGACCCGTCCGCCGGCCAGACCGAGTCCTACCCCCGGCAGGAGGCCGCGACCCGTCGGTTCCGCCTCGGTGCGCCGCGCGGGTTCACCGTCGCTTCCGACGGCGGCCGCGTCGCGTTCATCCGCAGCGCCGGCGGACGCGACCCCGTCGGCAGCCTGTGGGTCCTCGAGCCGGCCGGAGACGGGCTGGTCGAGCGGTGCGTCGTCGACGCACGGGGCCTGCACGACCCGGACGCGGACGTGCCCGCCGCGGAGCGGGCACGGCGCGAGCGGATGCGGGAGACGACGGCCGGCATCACGGCGTACAGCACCGACGAGGCCGTGTCGCGAGCCGTGTTCGCCGTCGACGGCGACCTCTACGCAGTCGACGTCGTCGGCCCCGACGCGACCCCGGTCGCCCTGGCGCAGCCCGGCCCCGCGGTCGACCCCCGGCTGTCGCCGGACGGGAACACCGTCGCGTACGTCGTCGACGGGGCGCTGTGGGTGTCCGGGGCCGACGGCTCCGGCGAGCCCCGATGCCTGGCCGAGCCGCCCGACGCGACGAGCGCGTGGGGCCTGGCCGACTTCGTCGCCGCGGAGGAGCTCGGCCGCTCGCGCGGGCACTGGTGGCTGTCGGACTCCGCGAGCCTGCTCGCCGAGCTGGTCGAAGAGGCGCCGGTGGAGATCCGGTGGATCGGCGACCCGGCCCGGCCCGAGCGGGAGCCGCGGCCGCACCGGTACCCGGCCGCCGGCACGGCGAACCCGGTGGCCCGGCTGTTCCGGCTCGGTGTCGACGGGTCCTCGGTCGAGGTCGCCTGGGACCGCGACGATCTCCCCTACCTCGCGACGGTTGCTCCAGGCGCCGACGGCGGCGCGGTCGTCAGCGTGCTCAGCCGGGACCAGCGCCGTCAGCTCGTGCTCGACGTCGCGGCGGACGGGAGCTCCTCGACGGCGCGCGAGCGCACGTGCACGCCCTGGCTGACGATGGTGCCCGGCGTCCCGGCGCGCGATCGCAACGGCCGGCTGCTCGAGGTCGTGGCGGACTCGGGGGCCGACACCTTCCGTCTGCTCGCCGACGATGTCGCGCTCACCCCCGCCGGCCTGCAGGTGACCGCTGTCGTCCATGCCGGCCCGGATCACGTGGTTGTCACCGCGCAGGACGGCCCGCTGGACCAGCACGTCTTCCGCGTCGGGCACGACGGCACGGTCCTGGCCCTCACCGAGGGCGACGGGGTGCACGCGGCCGCCGCGAGCGATGGCGGGCGGGTCGTGGTCAGCGCCCGGCCGGCCGCGTGCGGGGCGGCGTACGTCGCGTCGATCGCGGCGGGCGAGTCAGCGGTCGAGAGCCGGGCGGAGCTGCCGCTCGTGCGCCCGGTCGTGCGGTTCGCGCGGCTGACGGACCGTGCGCTGGCGACCGCCGTGCTGCTGCCGACCGGGCACGTCCCCGGCTCCCGGCGCCTGCCGGTCGTGCTCGCGCCCTACGGCGGGCCGCACCACAGCGAGGTCGTCCACGCAGCGGGGGCGTTCGCCGGGGACCAGTGGCTGGCGGACCAGGGGTTCGCCGTGGTCGTCGTCGATGGGGCCGGCACCCCAGGCCGCGGGCCGGCGTTCGAGTTCGAGATCGCCGACGACCTGGCCCGCCGGGTGCTCGATGACCAGGTCGCCGCGCTGCACGCCGCGGCTGCGCTCGACGCCGACCTCGACCTCTCGCGCGTCGGCATCACCGGCTGGTCGTTCGGCGGGTTCCTGGCCGCGCTCGCGGTGCTGGACCGCCCGGACGTGTTCGCTGCCGCGGTCGCCGGCGCCCCCGTCACCGACTGGGCGCTGTACGACACCGCCTACACCGAGCGCTACCTCGGCCTACCGCAGGAACGGCCCGAGGCCTACCGCGAGGCGAGCCTGATCGACCGGGCGGAACGGCTGGAGCGGCCGCTGCTGATCATCCACGGGCTGGCCGACGACAACGTGCTTGCGGCTCACACGCTCCAGCTGTCCGGCGCACTCCTGGCGGCCGGTCGTCCGCACAGCGTGCTCCCGTTGTCCGGCGTTACGCACATGACGCCGCAGGAGGTCGTCGCGGAGAACCTGCTGCGCCTGCAGGTCGCGTTCCTTCGCGAGCATCTCGGCACCTGACCCGCCGCCTTTCGTTCCCACCACCTTCGACCTTGAGGTTGCACCGGGTAATTGGGCCTCCCACCCGGTGGAACCTCAAGGTCGGCTGGGGTGCCCCGGGCCGGTCAGCGCGGCCGCCAGCCGGCGGCCACCAGAAGCGGCCGGACCTGGCCGGGGATCGCTGCGGGTGAGTACGTGTCCTCCCAGGCGAACCGGAGGATGGTGACGCCGCGCTGCGACAGGAGCGCGTTCTGCCGGCGCCGGTCGTCGAGGACCGCGGCGGGCAGACCGTGGACGCTTCGCCCGTCGAACTCGATGATGAGCCGGCCACCGTCCGGCAGGTCGTAGCCGAGATCGCCGATCCCGATCAGACGGCCGGCAGCATCGTGCACCGGCACCTGGAGCCGGTCTGGCGGGAGGCCCGCATCCGTGAGCATCAGGCGAACCCGGGTCTCGCCTGGCGACTGCGCCCCCACCCGGGCCTCGCCGAGATGTCGTCGGCCGGCGACGCAGTTGCGGCGTCGGGCCATGAGGGCGAGGACCTCGGTGAACTGGTCGACGGTGATCTGGCCCTGGGCGAGTGCCGAGTCCACCAGACCCACCGCATGGTGGCGCTGCAGCACGCGGCACACGTCCGCCAATGTGCGGATCACCGCGGTGATCCGCAGCCCGTCGACCGTGGCGATGTGCCGATCCGGTATGTCCCAGAAGTGCAGCTCGATCCCCCGGCGCTGAACGCGCTCCAGCCCAGGAGGAAGGGCGATCTGCGGGCGCCAGGACGGCGGAAGCCCCTGAAGGCCATGGACGATCGCCGCGGAGCCAACAACGCCGACGGCTTCGGGACCGATGTGAGCCATCCCCGCCCGAAGGCCAGCGTGCAGGTCGCCGGCATCCGCCGCCACGTACACGCCGCGGTGGGGGTGCGCCAAGCGGCCGCCGGCCGCGCCCGTCTCCAGGGTGGACGTGCTGACCCCGAGACTCGCTGCGTCCGCACGGCGCACGACTCCGTGGGCGTCGGTGATGATCGGGCCGCGTCTTGTCATGTGCCGAACGGTCGTGCAGCGCGGACGAATCGGGACCCGATCGCACCGCAGCTGTGGATGATGCCCGCCTTGTTGATCGTCGACCTTGAGGTTCCACCGGGTAGATGGGCCGAAGACCCGGTCGAACCTCAAGATCGCCGAAGGGGCTAGTAGTCCTCGGGGAAGTCCTTGCTCACGTAGTCCAGGCCCTCGGGGCGCGCGGAGCCGGCGGCCTCGGTGTCGGCGATGACCTCGCTCGGCGGACGGAACTCCGGCGCCTCGCGCTCGACCAGACCCGGGTCCGGTCCGACGATCAGCTCGGTCCCAAGGGACTCCAGGACCGGGAAGTGGCAGGCCACCTGGTGGCCGGGGGCGTGCTCGACCAGCAGCGGCACCTCGACGCGGCAACGGTCCTGCGCCCGGAAGCACCGCGTGTGGAACACGCACCCGCTGGGCAGGTCGATCGGGCTGGGCAGGTCGCCCTGCAGCACGATCCGCTCGCGGCTCGCCTCGACCTTCGGGTCGGGCACCGGAACGGCCGACATCAGCGCGTGCGTGTACGGGTGCAGCGGCGAGGAGTACAACGTGTCGCGGTCGGCCAGCTCGACGATCGTGCCGAGGTACATCACGGCGACGCGGTCGGAGATCTGCCGGACGACGGACAGGTCGTGCGCGACGAAGATGTACGCGATCCCGAACTCGTCCTGCAGGTCCTGCAGCAGGTTGACGACCTGCGCCTGGATCGACACGTCAAGCGCGGACACCGGCTCGTCGCAGACGATCAGCTTGGGGTGCAACGTGACCGCCCGCGCGATGCCGATGCGCTGCCGCTGGCCACCGGAGAACTCGTTCGGGTAGCGGTTGTAGTGCTCGGGGTTGAGCCCGACGCGCTCCATCGTTTCCTGCACGGCCTTCTTCACGCCGCCGGGCGGGTTGATCCCCTGCACCTGGTACGGCGCGGAGATGATCCCGCCGACCGTGTGGCGCGGGTTCAGCGACGAGTACGGGTCCTGGAAGATCATCTGCATCTGACGGCGCAGCGGGACCATCTGGCGCTTGGACAGGCCGGTGATGTCGCGGCCGTCGAAGGTGATCGTGCCTGCCGAGGGCTCGAGCAGCTTCAGGATCGTCCGGCCCGCGGTCGACTTGCCGCAGCCGGACTCCCCGACGAGGCCGATCGTCTCACCGCTGTCGACCGTGAGCGAGATCCCGCTGACGGCCTTGACGCTGCCGACCTCACGCTTGAGCACCATGCCCTTGGTGATCGGGAAGTGCTTGACGATCCCCTCGGCACGCAGGATCTCGTTGCTCATGCCGCTCCTCCCGTCGAGGTCGCCTCGAGCAGTCGCTGACGCGAGTACTCCGCGCGGGCCGCCTCATCGAGGTGGCAGCGGACGAGGTGGCCGGGCTCGGCCGCGAGCGGTAGCAGGTGCGGCTGCACCGTGCTGCACGTGTCGCCGGGCACCAGGTGCCGTGCTCCGCACCGGGGCTCGAACCGGCAGCCTTCGGGCAGGTGGATGAGTGACGGCGGCTGGCCGGGGATCGGGATGAGCCGGTCGGCGACCGTCCCCAGCCGCGGGACGCTCGAGAGCAGGCCCACGGTGTAGGGCATCTGCGGCCGGTAGAAGATGTCGTCCAGCCCACCGCGCTCGACGATACGGCCGGCGTACATCACGGCCACCTCGTCCGCGACGTCGGCGACCACGCCGAGGTCGTGGGTGATCAGGATGATCGCGGTGTTGTACTCGACCTGCAGCCGCGCCAGCAGCTCCATGATCTGGGCCTGCACCGTGACGTCGAGCGCCGTCGTCGGCTCGTCGGCGATGAGAACCGCCGGGCCGTTGATGAGCGCCATCGCGATCATCACGCGCTGGCGCATGCCGCCCGAGAGCTGATGCGGGTAGTCGTCCAGGCGGCGCTCCGGGTTCGGGATGCCGACCTCGGTGAGCATGTGTCGCGCCTTGTCGACGGCGTCGGACTTCGAGACGTCCGTGTGCGCGCGCACGGCCTCGACGAGCTGGTTCCCGATCTTGTAGAACGGGTGGAGCGAGGCGAACGGGTCCTGGAAGATCATCGCGATCTCGGTACCGCGCATCTTGCGCATGACCTCGTCCTTGGCGGTCACCATCTCGGTGTCGCCGAGCCAGACCTCGCCCGTGATGTTCGCGGTACGGCGGTTGTGCAGGCCCATGATCGCTTGCGACGTCACGGACTTCCCGCTCCCGGACTCGCCGACGATGGCGAGGGTCTTGCCGCGCTCGACGTCGAATGTGACGCCGTCGACGGCGCGGACCTGTCCGTCCTCGGTCGAGAACGAGACCTTGAGGTCGTTGACGCGGATGTAGGGCGTGGTCATACGAGCCTCACTCGCGGGTCGATGACGGCGTACAGGAGGTCAACTACGACGTTGGCGACGACGATGAAGCTGCCGGCCAGCAGGACGGTCGCGGTGATGACGGGCAGGTCGGCGTCGAGGACCGAGTCGATCGCAAGACGCCCGATGCCGGGCAGGGTGAACACGCTCTCGGTGATGATCGCGCCGCCGAGGAGGATCGCCAGGTCCAGGCCGGCGGCCGTCACGATGGGGGTCAGGCCGGCGCGCAGCGCGTGTTTACGGATGACCGTGCGTTCGGGCAGGCCCTTCGCGCGCGCCGTCCGGATGTAGTCCTCGCCGAGGGTCTCCAGCATCTGGTTGCGCGTCAGCCGGATGTAGAACGCCGCGTAGACGACAGCGAGCGTCAGCCAGGGCAGGATCATCGTCTGCAGGAACTGGACGGGGTCCTCGAACGGCGAGACGTAGTCGGGGTAGGGCAGCCACTGCCACTTGATGACGACGAAGTAGAGGGCCAGCAGGCCGATGAAGAACGTCGGGAACGAGTAGCCGATGAGCGCGACGCCGGTGGTCATGCGCTCCTGCCAGCGGCCGCGGCGCAGGGCCGAGTAGACACCGAAGAACACGCCCGCGGTGATCCAGATGATGAAGGCGCCGAGTGAGAGGTAGATCGTCACCGGCAGCCGGGTGAGGATGAGCTCGGTCACGCACTCGCCGCGACGGAACGAGTAGCCCAGCGACGGGGCCGGGCATGTGAAGGCGGCCTGGCCGTAGCCGTAGGTACGGCCGACGAAGATGCCCTTGACGAACTCCCAGTACTGCTGCCACAGCGGGAGGTCGAGTCCGAGCCGGACGCGGTTGGCCTCGATGATCGCCGGGGTGCACGACTTGCCGCACGTCAGCGCGGCGGGGTCGGCCGGGAGTGCGTTGAACAGCAGGAAGACCAGCATGCTCAGCAGGATGAGGATGAACACTCCGGTGAGCACTCGCCGGAACACGTACGTCGTCACGAAGCCGCCTTCTGGATGGTTCGGGCCGGGCTGCGTCGGGCCCGGGGAGCAGGTGGCTCCCCGGGCCCGACGTCAGTGTCCTACTGCTTCACCCAGAGGTTGGCGTAAGGAATCGATCCGTACGCGTCCCACATGAACGATCCGCCGATCTTGGAGCCCCAGATGTACTGGGTCTTGCCGAACACCTGCGGGACGACCCAGGCCTGCGACATGGCCTGCTTGTTGAGGTCCGCCCACTGGCCCGCCTGAGCGGCCGCATCGGTGTTGGCCTTCGCGGTGGCGATCCCGTCCCAGAAGGTCTGGTCGCCGGCGAAGCCGAGGTTGAACGACTCGTTCTGTCCGAGGATCGGCGGGATGACCGTCGATGCGTTCGGCCAGTCAGCCGCCCAGCCCGACCGGATGAGGCCCTCGGCCTTGGTCGGGTCCATGACGATCGAGTAGTACTCGCCCGGCTCCAGCGGAGCGAGCTCGACCTCGATGCCGGCCTTGGCCAGCGCCGCCTGCGTGGAGACCGCGATCTTCTCGTCCACCGGGTTGTTCGGGAACTGGAAGATCAGCTTCGGCATCGGCTCACCGGACTCGGTGATCAGCTGCTTGGCGTACTCCGGGTCGCCCGTGTCGGGGATCGGCTGGCCGAACGCGCTGGTCCACATGTCGGACGGCTGGTAGGCCGCGCCGAGAGTCGGGCTGATGATGCCGTCGGCCAGCGTGCCGGCGAAGTCGCCGCCACGGATCTGCAGGATCTCCGCACGGTTCACCGCGACGGCGATGGCCTCACGCTGCTTCAGGTTGGGCACCTTCTGCGTGTTGATGACCATGTACCGGGCGTACGGGTCGGCCGCGTCGACCGAACGGTCCGCGAAGCGCGGGTCGTCGGACGCGAAGACGGTCGCCAGGTTCTCCGGCTGCATGCCGGCGATCGGCACACCAGTCTGGTCCTCGCCGGCGTCGGCGATGAGCCGCTGGTCGATCGCCGAGGCGTCGATCGCGAAGCTCACGACGATCTTGTCCGGCCACGCCTTGCGGATCGGGTCGGAAGCCTCGTCCCAGTTCGGGTTGCGGTCCATGACCAGCTTCTGGCCCTTGGTGTACTCGGTGATCTGGTACGGGCCCGTCGAGACGACGGCGTCGTCGTACTTCTCACCGGTGTCCGAGCCGGCGGGGACCGGCGAGAACGCGGACAGCGTGACGGCGTAGTTGAAGTCGCCGACCGGCTGGTTGAGGTTGAAGGTGATCGTCTTGTTGTCGTCCGAGCAGGTCACGGCCTTGTCGAAGTTGGCCTGGCCGGCCGCGTCGTCGACGAACGGCCCCTTGTAGGTGCTGGTGCCGTCGTCGTTCTGCGGGATGTCCAGGTACGTGATCGCGTACGTCGGACCGTCGGTGATGATGTCGGTCGCGAACGTGCGGGACACGCCGTACTTGATGTCCGAGCAGCCGACCGGCGTGCCGTCCTGGAAGCTCACGCCGTCACGCAGCGTGAATGCCCACGAGGTCGCATCGGCGTTCGAGGTTCCGGTATCGGTCGCCATGTCCGGCTGCAGCGTGACGCCATCGGGACCCGGCGCGAGCTTGTACTGCGTCAGGGTCCGGTTGAGGTACGCGCTCGCGAACGCCAGATCGACACCCGTGTAGTTGCGCTGCGGGTCGAGGTGGTTGAACTGCTCTGAGAGGGTCAGGACGTTGACCGTCCCGCCCTTCGTCGGCTCTCCGTCGCTGCCCGAGGCAGCGGCGCTGCCTTCGGAGCTGCTGCTGCTACCGCCGCAGGCAGCGAGCAGCATGACGCCCGCGCCCATGACAGCAGCAAGGCGAAGGCCGTTCCGCTTCACCGTGTGCATATATTCCTCCATCATTTTGGGATTGCTCGGTATTCAGTTGTCGCTCCCGGTGAACGGAAGCACCTCCGCGCTGCGCTAGCCGCGGCCGACTCGCGGGTCGAGTGCATCTCGAACCGCATCGCCGAAGACATTGAAGGCGAACACGACGATGAACAGCGCCGTGCCGGGGATGAACAGGTAGCTGGGGACCACGGTGAAGAAGCGGACCGAGTCGGCCAGCATCTTTCCCCACGACGGAGTGGGCTCGATGATGCCGACGCCGAGGTAGGCGAGCGTGGCCTCCGCCGCGATGATCGTGGGCATCGAGATCGTCACGTAGACGATGAGCGGCGCCCAGAGGTTGGGCAGGATCTCCTTGAACAGGATGCGCCGCGTCGGGGCGCCGATGGCGACCGAGGCCTCGACGAACTCACGCTCGCGCAGGCTCAGGACCTGGCCGCGCACGAGCCGGGCGAGATACGGCCAGCCGAAGAAGACGAAGACGATGATCAGGTAGTAGACCCGTGCGGTGTCGGGCGACAGGCCCATCGCGACCAGGCGCTGCGTGATGACCGGGCTTAGCGCGATCAGCATGAGGATCTGCGGGAAGGCCAGCAGGAGGTCGGTGCCGCGCCCGATGACGGTGTCCCAGCGTCCGCCCTTGTAGCCGGCGACGACGCCGACGACCGTGCCGATGATCGCGGTGATGATCACCGACGTGATCGCGATGAACAAGGAGATGCGCGCGCCGTACAGCAGACGCGCCAGCAGGTCGCGGCCGGTGAGCGGCTCGACGCCGAGCAGGTGGTGCCATGACATCGACCCCCACGGACCGGCCGGGAGGCTGCCCTTCGCGGGGTCGAGCGCCGTCGCATCGAAGTCGTAGGGGTTGATGCCCAGCCACGACACGATGAGCGGGGCGAACAGGGCGACGAGGAAGACGATCACCAGGGCGCCGCCGGCGATCAGCGCGCCGCGGTCGCGGCGGAGCCGGCGCCAGGCGAGCTGTCGGAGCGACAGGCCGGCGATCTCCGTCGACGGAGTGGGCACGGCCGTGTCGACACTCATCGCGCGCCAGTGCTCCCTACTCGTCGGCCCGCGGCTCCGGACGAGTCGCCAGCGGCTTCACAAGCCATCCGGTCAAAGGTTGGCCGCCTGAGGTTACGTCAAGGTGACCCGCCGGTAACAACGAGGACCGGTCATAACCGGAGGCCGATGCCAAATCGTGACCTTGGCCGGTGGGGTCCGGGGCTGAACGGGACGATTTCCGGCCCGGATACGTTCTTCGCCGGACATCGTCCGGCGGCCACGCCCGTGTCGGACGCCCCCGACGGCCCAGAAGGCCTCGGACCGGCTATCCCTTTCGGCGGCCGGCCTTCACACGGTCGGACGCCCCGAGGATGACCTTGCGGATGCGGACGGCGCTCGGCGCGACCTCGACGCACTCGTCCTCGCGGCAGAACTCCAGCGCCTGCTCGAGCGAGAGCTGCTTGTGCGGGATGAGCGGCACCAGCACGTCGCCGGAGGACTGCCGCATGTTGGTGAGCTTCTTCTCCTTGGTCGGGTTGACGTCCATGTCGTCCGACCGCGAGTTCTCCCCGACGATCATGCCCTCGTACACCTCGGTGCCCGGACCGACGAACATCGTCCCGCGCTCCTGCAGGTTCGCCAGCGCGAAGCCGGTCGTCGCGCCCGTCCGGTCGGCGACCAGGGAGCCGGTCGGCCGCGTGCGCAGCTCGCCGTACCACGGCTCGTACTTGTCGAAGACGTGGTGCAGGAGGCCGGTGCCACGCGTCTCCGTGAGGAACTCCGTGCGGAAGCCGATCAGCCCACGCGCGGGCACCACGTACTCCAACCGCACCCAGCCGGTCCCGTGGTTGATCATCTGCTCCATGCGGCCCTTGCGCAGGGCCATGAGCTGCGTGACGACGCCGAGGTACTCCTCGGGGATGTCGACGCTGAGCCGTTCGACCGGCTCGTGCACCTTGCCGTCGATCGTGCGGGTGACGACCTGGGGCTTGCCGACCGTCAGCTCGAAGCCCTCGCGGCGCATGAGCTCGACGAGGATCGCCAGCTGCAGCTCACCGCGGCCTTGGACCTCCCACGTGTCGGGCCGCTCGGTGGGGAGCATGCGGATCGAGACGTTGCCGATGAGCTCCGCCTCGAGCCGGGCCTTGACCATGCTCGCGGTCAGCCTGTTGCCGCCACTACGGCCGGCCAGGGGTGAGGTGTTGATGCCGATCGTCATCGAGATCGACGGCTCGTCGACCGTGATCACGGGCAGCGCAACGGGGTTCTCGGGGTCCGCGAGCGTCTCGCCGATCGTGATCTCGGGGATGCCGGCGACCGCGATGATGTCGCCCGGCCCGGCCTGCGCGACCGGGACGCGTTCCAGCGCCTCGGTCATGAGCAGCTCGACGACCTTCGCGCGCTCCGAGGTCCCGTCGGCCCGCATCCACGCCACCTGCTGGCCCTTGCGGATCGTGCCCTGGCGCACCCGGCACAGCGCGAGCCGCCCGAGGTACGGGGAGGCGTCGAGGTTGGTGACGTGGGCCTGGAGGGGCTTGGCCGGGTCGTACTCCGGCGCGGGGATCGTGGTCATCAGCGTGGCGAAGAGCGGCTCTAGGTCCGCCGCATCCGGCATGCCGCCGTCCTCGGGACGCGTGAGCGAGGCCCGGCCGGCCTTCGCGCTCGTGTAGACGATCGGGAACTCGATCTGCTGCTCGGTCGCGTCGAGGTCGAGGAAGAGCTCGTACGCCTCGTCGACGACGGCCCCGATGCGGGCGTCGGACCGGTCGACCTTGTTGATGACGAGGACGACGGGCAGGTGCTTGCTCAGCGCCTTGCGCAGCACGAACCGGGTCTGCGGGAGCGGGCCCTCGGAGGCGTCGACGAGCAGCACGACGCCGTCGACCATCTCCAGGCCGCGCTCGACCTCACCGCCGAAGTCCGCGTGGCCGGGGGTGTCGATGATGTTGAACGTCACACCGCCCTCGGGGGCTGACGGCCCGACGTAGTGGACCGAGGTGTTCTTCGCGAGGATCGTGATGCCCTTCTCGCGCTCGAGGTCCATCGAGTCCATGACGCGCTCGTTCACGTCCTGATTGGCCCGGAACGCCCCGGACTGCCACAGCATGGCGTCGACCAGGGTCGTCTTCCCGTGGTCGACGTGGGCGATGATGGCGATATTGCGGAGGTCCTCGCGGGCAGTCACCCGAAGACCTTATGAGGGCATTTCGCTGGCGCCTAATCGCGAGCGTGCAGCCGAAGGGCCACTATCGGCCCATGGCCAAGATCTACTCCGACATCCCCACACGACGTGCCCGGCAGGCGCTCGGCGACGCCTGGCTGGTCTGCTGGTCGCTCCTGTGGATCTGGGCGGCGGTCCGGCTGCACGGGCTGGTGATGAACCTCGCCGGCCCGGGGCAGGCCGTGGCCGACGGGGCCACCCAGCTCGCGACGAGCATCGACTCCGCCGGCGAGTCGGTCTCGGCGGTGCCGCTCGTGGGCGACTCCCTGAGCGCACCGTTCGACCAGATGGCTTCCGCGGCCCGGGCCATGGCATCGGCCGGCCAGGCCGAGGTCGACGCCGTCGGCAAGCTCGCCGTGTTCTTGTCCGTCGCCCTGGCCGTGCTGGCGATCGCCTCTTTCGCCGTGTTCTGGGTGCCGTTCCGCCTCGCGTTCATCCGGCGTGCCACCGCCGCGCAGCGGTTCGTCGACGCGAACGAGGACCTCGATTTGTTCGCCCTCCGGGCGATGGCCCGCCAGCCGCTGCACGTGCTCGCCCGGATCACCGACGACCCGGCCGGGGCATGGCGACGCCAGGACAGACGGGTCATCCACGCGCTCGCGACGATCGAGCTGAAGGAGGAGGGCCTGCGCCCGCCGCCCCTCAAGCCGTAGCTGGATATCGCCCGACAGCCCTCTTGTCGCCGAAACTCAGCACCGCGAAGAATGGCGAGGCGCACCCGTCCGGGTGCGTTCTTCTGTCGTCATCGGGGAGTCTCATGCGCGCGCTCCGCACCGTCATCGCCGGCACGGCCGGGATCCTGGCGGCCACCGCCATCGCCACCGCCCCCGCGGATGCGGTCACCCGCGACCGGTGCCTGAACGGGACGTGGAAGATGACGGCCGCCCAGGCGACCGCGTACATGACCGCGATCATGAACGCGACGGGAGCCAGCGGCGGGACCAGCACGACCGTGCAGAGCTCGGCGATCACGGCGACGTTCGGCGGCGGCAACGCGACGGTCGCGGCCCCGAAGTACTCCCTCACCAGCAGCTCCCCCGGCGGTGGGACGATCACGGGCACGGCGAGCTTCTCGTCGAAGGTGCCCTACACGACCAGCCGCGGGAAGATCGTCGTGGGCAACGGGACAGCCGACTTCCAGATGAGCGACATGACGATGACCATCGACGGCAACACGATCCCGATCCCGCTCGAGCCCCAGGCGATCCAGACCGGACCGAGCAGCACCGGGTACACCTGCACGTCGCGGAAGCTGGTGTGGAACGTGCCGGTGCCGTCGGGTGCGCCGATCAAGGCGACGTTCACGCGCTCCTAACGCCACATCACACGACGCCCAGCGGGCGCAGCCGGTGGGAGCTAGCGGCGGCGCTTCTTCCGCTCGCTCTCGCGCTTGACGGAGACGCCGCCGAAGATCGCGGCGCCTTTCACGACGAGCACCGGCGCACCGGCCGGGGCTGAGCTCTTGGGCATCTCAGAGCCGCCGAACACGCCGACGACCTCGCCGCGCACGCCCATGCCGTCGGGCACGGTGATCTCCAGGCCGCCGAACAGGCACACGACCGTGATCGTCGTCTCCATCGCGGTCAGCCGGGCTTCGCTGAAGTCGATCTCCCCGCCCCCGAAGACGCACGTCGCGTTGAGCTCGGCCGGGACGACCCAGTCGCCCTTGCGCTCGAACCCGCTGAAGATCGCCATCGGCGAGCCCTCGCCCGACCCCGCGAGGTCACGGTGCACGGGCGGGACGGCGACGCCGTCGATGCGGGCCGGGGAGGGACTGCTCAGCGTCAGGCCGCTGTGCCCGGGGAGGGCCAGCGTGCCGGGGGGAACCGGCAGGTCGCGGAGGGTGGGGACGAGGTCGCCGTAGGTCTGGGCGCGGTAGACCTCGGCAAGGCGTTCCTCGTGCTCGACCGGGGTCAGCCGCCCTTCGGCGTACGCGTCGCGCAGGATCGAGGCGACCTTGTCCCGGTCTGCGTCGGAGGCGCGGATCCGCAGGACGGCGGCGAGCGCGTCGTCGGCCGGCTCCTCCGGTCCAGGCGACCGCCCGGCAGGTACGGCATCGCTCACGCCCGCCAGGCTATCGGCGCTCCGCGGCTCCACTCCCGTTGCGAGCGGACGCGAGGCGTCCTCCGCGAGAAGGGGCAGCACCTGCTCGCGCAGCAGCGGCGCGAGGTCGTCGCGGCCCGCCGCCGCGTCAGGGTCCAGCCATGCGAGCTCGGCTATCTCGCCGGTAGCGCGGGCTCCCGGCACCCACGGGTGCTCGAACACGCGGCCGACGACGAGGTGGCCGGGCTCGTTGGCCGCGTCCGCGGTGAACGTGCCGAGGTCGACGAGTGCGTGCGGGTCGAGGACGATCCCGAGCTCTTCGCCGATCTCCCGCACGGCCGCGCCGGCCGCGGACTCCGTCGCCTCGATCTTGCCCCCGGGCAGCATGAACTTCGCGGTGCCGACCTTGCGGACGACGACGATGCGCCCGTCCGCATCACGCATGACGACGGCGGAGACATGGAACGTCGGCGGCACGGGCCGAGCCTAGGCGAGTGGGCCGGCGCATCGTCCGGTGTGGGACTGGCGGGCGGCTGGGGCCTGTGAAGACCCCCTGTTGCACGCCGGTCCCGCAAAGCGGGAGAGGCGGCAGGGGCGTGAAACCGGGCTGAGGGTGGCGTGAAACCGCGGGCGTCCAGGCTCGGGGCCATGACAGCAACCACCACACGCACGCCGCTCCTGCGGCCGTCCGACCGCGTCGACGTAGCCGTCCACGCCGAGGGCCTCGTCAAGCGCTTCGGCGACAACGTCGCCGTCGACCACGTCGACCTGCACATCGAGCGCGGCATCGTCTACGGCGTGCTCGGCCCCAACGGCGCCGGCAAGACCACCACGTTGTCCATGCTCGCCACTCTCCTGCCCATCGACGGCGGACGGGCCGAGATCTTCGGGGTCGACGTGCAGCGAGACCCCCACATGATCCGGCAGCTTGTCGGCGTCACCGGCCAGTACGCGTCGGTCGACGAGGGCCTCACCGGCAGCGAGAACCTCTGGCTCTTCGCCCGCCTGCAGGGCCTGAGCCCGGCCGCCGCCCGCAGCCGGGCGGCGGACCTCCTCGAGCGGTTCGACCTCACCGATGCGGCGGACCGCCGGGCCAAGCAGTACTCCGGCGGCATGCGGCGTCGGCTGGACCTCGCGGCCAGCCTGATCATGTCGCCGCCTTTGATCTTCCTCGACGAGCCGACCACGGGCCTGGACCCGCGCACCCGCGGCCAGATGTGGGACACGATCCGCGACCTCGTCTCCGGCGGCTGCACCGTGCTGCTCACGACGCAGTACCTCGACGAGGCCGACCAGCTCGCCGACCGCATCGCGGTGATCGACCGCGGGCGGAAGGTCGCCGAGGGCACGAGCGACGACCTGAAGGCGTCGGTCGGCGCCTCGACCCTCCAGCTCCGCCTCAGCGACCCGAGCGACCTGACCCGGGCGGCGCAGATCGCATCGCAGGTCACCGGAACGACCCCGGTGCCCAGCCCGGAGTCCGGCCGGCTGACGGTCCCGCTCACGCGGGCCGAGACCGCGGTCGACGCCCTCGTCGCCCTACGCCAGGGCGGCATCGACGTCGCGGAGCTGAACGTGGCCAAGCCCAGCCTGGACGAGGTCTTCCTCGCTCTCACGGGCCACGACACGAGCGACCCGAGCGACCTGGCGCTGCCCACCACGACGGACGGAGACCCCCGATGAGCACCATCACAATCACCGCACCTACCGAGCTGGCGGCCCTCGACGACCCGGTGACCGGCATCCGCCGGCGCCGCACGCTGGCCGACACCGTCAGCCAGACCCTCGTGATGGCGTGGCGCGCGCTGAAGAAGATGCGCCGCAACCCGGAGCAGTTCTCGGACGTCACGATCCAGCCGCTGCTGTTCACCGCGATGTTCGCGTACGTGTTCGGCGGAGCCGTGTCCGGCGATGTCGCGGCGTACCTGCCGACGATGATCCCCGGCATCCTCGCGATGACGGCGCTGACGGCCTCGATGGCGACCGGCGTCCAGATGCGCGAGGACATGGACACCGGCGTCTTCAACCGGTTCGCGTCCCTGCCGATCTCGCGGATCGCGCCGATCCTCGGCCCGATGACCGCCGACCTGCTGCGGTACGCGATCGCCGCGTGCCTGACGATGGCCACCGGCATCGCGATGGGCTACCGCCCCGGCGGCGGCGTGGTCGGCGTGGTCGCTGCGATCGGGCTGGTCATCGTGACCGGGTGGTCGCTGTCGTGGATCTTCGCCTGGGTCGGCACGATCGCCCGCAGCGCGCAGGCCGTGCAGGGCATGTCGATCATGATCTTGTTCCCGCTGACGTTCTTGTCGAACGCGTTCGTGCCGGTCGACACCCTGCCCGGCTGGCTGGCGGCGTTCGTGAAGATCAACCCGGTGTCGCACGTCGTCACGGCGGTGCGCGACCTCGCCAACGACGGCACGGTCAGCGCGCAGGTCGTCCTGTCGCTGGTCTCGTGCGCGATCCTCGTCGCGATCTTCGCGCCGCTCGCGGTGCGGGGCGTGCGTCGCCGGATGTCATAGCCGCCGAGACGCCTCAAGTGGTCGTCAAACCGGACAGAACGCCCGGGATTTCAACCAGCTGAGGCGTCTCGGCGGTCGGGGAGGGCGGCCCGGACGTCCGCGAGGAGGTCCGGGCCGTGCCGGTCGCCCAGCCTCTCCTCGGCGCGCGCGAGCGCCCCGGGGCTGCGCTCCTCCAGCAGGTCCCGCGCCCGGTCCCAGCGAAGCGACGGCACCGCGCGCACGTAGTTGAACCGCAGGGCGGCGACCAGCAGGGTCGCCGCGTCGTCTGGTCCGATGCGACCGTGGACGAGCCCGGCGAGACCGAGCGCGAACGTGCTGACGCCCAGCAGCGGGTAGTCGATGCGGTCGGGATCGTCGCCGACGGCGAGCGGGAACTGCTCAACCAGCTCGTCGAGCAGGTCCGCTCCCTGGCCGTGGAGGGCGTGCGCGACGGTCGCGTTGGCCAACCCGTACACCGCGAAGAACGCGATGACCGCGCCGATCTCCGGCATCGGCCGCCCCATCTCCGTTGCCATCTCCCGGTACGTCCGCAACCCCAGCTCGACCTGCCCGCGCGCCAGCGCCACCTCCGCCCGCACTGCCATCGTCACCGTCGCCCCGCCGGCGCCCCACGGTCCTTCCACACCGGCCGCGTTCGCGTCGGCCATCTCCTCGGCGAGCACGAGGTCACCCCGTCGGATCGCGTCGAGCGCCACCAGCGACCGCGCATCCATGGCGTCGTCCGTCGCCCCGATCCGAACGAGATCCGGGAGCGCGGCGCGGGCGTGCCGGGCCGCGGCGGGCATGTCGCCCCGCTGGCCGGCGAGCTGGGCGAGCTGCATCTCCAGGTTGGCCCGCATCCAGCTGCCGTCCTCGGGCCGCCACTCCGCGACCGCACGTTCGACCAGCGTCGTTGCGACCTGCCCGGAGCCGCGGTTCTCCGCCGCGTGCGCCGACCACTGCAGGGCGGTCAGGCGGGTCGTCCGATCCGCACTGTTCGTGAGCTCGTGCAACTGCGCCGCGACGCCCTCCGTCTCCCGCCCCAGGGCCAGGCCCAGCACCGTGACGAGCGCGGAGATGCGCGGGGTCTCCCCCGGGCCGAGCCGCGCCAACAGGCCCCGCGACGCACTGGCACCCTTCCCGCCCAGGAAGGTGTCCGGCATGATCATCGCGATCGCCGTCAGGCGAGCCGGGTCGCGCAGGGGCGGTGGCGGCTCGTAGCCGGCGAGGAGCGCGTCGACCGATCCGGCGATCGCCAGGACGCGGCCGTGGTCGCCGCGGATCGTCCACAGCAAGGTGAGCGCAGCCGCGAGCACGACGACGGTGTCGGCGTCACCTTCGGCCAGTGCCTGCCGGAGCACGTCGGAGAGGTTCGTCTCCTCGACGACGAGCCGGCCGACGGCCTCGAGCTGACGCTCGGAGAACAGGTCCGGGGCGGCGGCGCCCACGTACTCCAGCGCCCACGTCCGCTCGGCGAGCACCGCGTCCCGGTCCTCGCCTGCGTCGACGAGGTGCATCTGCCCGAACTCCCGAACCGTCTCGAGCATGCGGTAGCGCAGCCGTCCGCTTTGCTCGGTCACGGTCAGCATCGACTGGTCGACGATCCCGGGCACGTCGTCGACCGCCGTCGGGCCGAGGACCGCCTCGGCGGCCGCGAGGGTGAAGCCGTCGCTGAACACCGAGAGCCGGCGCAGCGCGACGCGCTGATGCTCGCTGAGCAGGCCCCAGGACCAGTCGATGACGGCGAGCAGCGTGCGGTGCCGGTCGGGGGCCGAGCGGTCGTTGCCCTGGAGGAGCTCGAACCGTCGCTCCAGCCGGCGGTCGATCTCCGCCACGGACATCGCGCGCGTCTTCGCCGCGGCGAGCTCGATCGCCAGCGGCAGGCCGTCGAGGCGGGCCACCACGCGACGGACCTCGTCAGGGTCGAGCACGACCGACGGCCGGGAGGCCTGCGCCCGCATCCCGAACAGGTCCGCGCCCTGCTCGAGGTCCAGCTGCGACAAGGGATAGACGTGTTCGGCCGCGATCGCCAGGGGCGCCCGCGACGTCGTCAGCACCCGCACGTCCCGGGTCGTGGCAACGAGGTGGGCGACGAGCGAGGCCGCCTCGTCGACGACGTGCTCGCAGTTGTCGAGCACGAGCAGGCTCGGGGTGCGGTCAAGCTGCGCGGCGATCCGCGCGCGCAGGTCGGCGCGCTGAGACGGTGTGAGCGCTCGAACCGACGCGACGGAGTCGCGGACCCCCAACGCCGAGCCGACCTCGCTGACGACGTCCTCGTCCGATCGGACGCCGACCAGCTCGACGACGTGCACGACCGGCTCCGGGGCGTGCCGGGCGGCGAGGTGCGCCATGCGCGTCTTCCCCAGGCCGCCCGGGCCGAGGATCGTCACGACGCGGTGCGACGCCAGGAGCCCGAGCAACGCTTCCAGATCGGCGCCCCGGCCGACCAGGTCGTCGGCGTCGTAGCGCACCCCTTCGCGCAGCGGGCGGTCGGTGGCGAGCAGCTGCTGGTGGACGCGCCGCAGGGTGTCCCCCGGATCCACGCCGAGCCGGTCGGCGAGCTCGACCCGGATGCGCTCGTAGTGGTCGAGCGCCGCGGCGGCCCCACGCACCGACGCCTCGGCGAGCAGCAGCGCTGCCAGCACCTCCTCGTCGCCCGGGTCCGCAGCGACGGCGAGCTCGAGCTCGGGCAGCGCCTCGGCCGGCGACCCGCCCTGGGTCAGGGCGAGGCCGAGCACCCGCCGTGCCCGGTGCCGACCGACGCGCGCCCGCTCGCGAAGGCGGTTCAGCAGCCCAGGCCCGTCGCTCGCGGACACGGGTGTCGCCAAGGCCTCGCACGCGGCGTCGATCGCAGGACGCACCGACCCGTCCCGCAGATGACGCTCCGCATCGACGACGACACCGTCCAGGATCAGGGCGTCGATCGTCGCGGTCCCGATCCGGTAGCCGTGCGCCGTCCGCTCGATCAGGTCGGCAGCGGTGGCCTTGCGCGCCCGGGACACGACGACCTGCAGCGCCTTCGCCCCGTTCGCCGGTAGCTCGTCGGGCCACAGCTCGTCGATCAGTGCGTCGACCCCGAGCCCGGCCGGGCCGGCCAGCACGAGCGCGGCCAGGAGCTCGACCGACCGGTCGCCCGTCAGCGGCGTGCCGGACCACGAGGGGTCGTCGAGCAGCACGAGGTCCGGCGTCACGGTCACAGGGTAGGCAGCGCCGGCGCCTACGCTGCGCCCGTGATCGAGGTGCGGCGCGAGGACGGCGAGCTGTGCGGGCATGTGCGGCCCGTCGGCGATGCGTGGCAGGCGCTCGTCGTGTTCGGATCGGTCCTCGCGACGGTTCCCACGGAGGTCGAGGCGGAGGCCGTCGTCCGCCACGAGGCGTTGGCGTCGCTCAGCGACCGGTGGACGCTGAGCGGCGCCGGCGATGACGACGGCGTCGTCTGCATCCAGGAGGCCCGGCCCGACGGCGTGCGGCTCGCGCTCGGCTACTACTCGCTGCCCGGCGTGCCATCGCGCTGGGTCGGCCGGGACGAGATCGATGCGGGCGAGATCACGCTGGTGCATGGCTCCGACGCCGACCTCCGCGCCGGCCTGTAGCCGACAGACCGCGACCGGTCGCCTTAGGCCGGCTCGACCGTGCTGATCCGGTACCGATGGACACGCGCGCCCGTGATCGCCGGCGGCGCGTCGACCTGTTGGTGGTCGTCCGGCTCGCCATCCCCCGACCGGAACCGTTCGAGGTCTGCGTCGGTGTCCCACCGCTCGTAGATGACGATGCGCGCCGGGTCCATCGGGTCAGGAGACTGCACGAAGTCGAGGCACCCCGGAGCCGTGCGGGCCTGCGCGGTGATGTGCCGGACGGCAGCCAGATACGCGTCCCGGTCACCCGGGTCGACGGTCAGGTACCCCGCGACGATGATCATCGGCTCCTCCTACTCACGTTCGTCCGTCCGCACGCGCCGCTCCCCTGGCGCGTACCGTGCGTTTCACCATGGCACGGATCCTTCTGACGGGAATGTCGGGGGCGGGCAAGTCGACCGTGCTCGCCGCGGTGGCTGCCCGCGGCTTCCGGACCGTCGACACCGACCACGACGGCTGGACGCTGCCGGACGGACGGTGGGACGAGCCTCGGATGGCCGCACTCCTGGCGGTCGAACCGACGATCGCCGTGTCGGGTGCGGTCGACAACCAGGGCCGGTTCTACGCGTCGTTCGACGAGGTCGTGCTGCTGAGCGCACCGCTGGACGTGCTGCTCGAACGTGTGCGCACGCGGCCAGGGAACACATACGGGCGCAGCGCGGAGGACCAGGAGGAGATCCGCGGCTACGTCCGCGATGTCGAGCCGCTGATGCGGCGCGGTGCGACGGTGGAGCTCGACGGCCGGCGACCGGTCGAGGAGCTGGCCGACGCCCTCGAGGCGTTGCTCGATCGCTGACCCTCGGGCACCGTCACGTCGTAGGTTGGGGCGCATGCACGAGGTCCCTGAGCTGGAAGCATCGGTGGAGATCCAGGCGCCGGTCGAGGTCGTGTGGTCGCTGATCTCCGACGTGACGCGGATGCCGGAGTGGAGCCCCCAGGTGCAGTCGGTCCGTCTGCGGTCGGGCTTCGACGACGTCCGGCTGGGTACCGAGTTCACGAACCGCAACACGCTCGGCGAGCTCGACTGGGTCACGCACGGCGAGGTCACGACCTTCGTCCCCGAGTCCGAGCTCGCCTTCCGGGTGACGGAGAACTGGGTGACGTGGCGGTTCGTCCTGACGGCGACGGCGACCGGGACGCTGCTCACGCAGCGGCGCGAGGCCCCCGAGGGGATCTCCGATCTGTCGCAGGAGCTGACCGACGGGTTCCTCGGCGGCACGCCGGCCTTCACCGAGATCCTGCGGACGGGGATGGCCGCGACGCTCGCCGCGATCAAGGCCGCCGCCGAAGGTCCGCTCAGGCCGTGACGACGGGGACGTCGTCGATGCTCGTGTAGACGGGCATCCCGCGGTCGCGGGCGATCCCGCACTCCAGGTCGGCGCCGCGCGACTCCCCGGGGATCCGCAGCACCGCGTCGCACATCGCCAGCAGCCGGTGCGCGACCGGGTACTGGTACTCGGCGAACTCCGGCGAGCTGTGCGACGTGCCGCCCGCCTGCGTGATGACCGGCCACGACAGCCACTCGGCGACGACGGCGAGGTGGCCCCGGGCGAAGACCGGACCGGCCATCGCCTCCATCCGCGCGAGGTTCTCGCGGATCTTTCCCTCGTCGCCGTCCGTGCCGGTCATGTAGGGGCCGGAGATGAGGATGAGCAGGCGTCCGTCGTCGGTCATCCCGGGAGCGTGCCACACGGCCCCGGCCGCCGCCGACCTTGAGGTTCGGACGGGTTTGGGGCCTGATTCGCGCTCTGAACCTCAAGGTCGGCGGGCGGCGACGCGTCACGGAGGGACGTCCCCGTCGTGCCGGGACCCCTCCGTGACGGACAATGGGGGCGTAGTGCTGGGCCCGGGGGCCGAAAGGTGTCCTCCCCGACCGTTCGGCGACGACGCACCCCCGGTCGAGAGGTCACGATGAGCACGAGCCCAGACGACGCTGCCACGGACGTCCGTCCGACGTCCCAGGCGGACGGCACCGCCGGTGCGGTCGTGCCCGGCAACCTGACGATGCGGCACACCAACACCGCGATCTTGTCCGTCACCGCCGTCGACGCCCCGATCATCGTGACGTCGGAGTCCTTCGACGAGCAGCTGGCGCAGACCTACGCCCGGACCGGCGTGCGTCCGGGGATGCTCGCCGAGGTGGCAGGCATCCACGAGCGGCGCTGGTGGCCGACCGACGTGTCGTTCGCCGACGCCGCGGCGATGGCCGGCGCGAAGGCGATCGCCGAGTCCGGGGTCGACCCCCAGCGCATCGGACTGCTCATCGACTCCTCGGTCTGCCGGGACCACCTCGAGCCCAGCAAGGCCGTGGCCGTCCACCACCAGCTCGGCCTGCCGACCGGCAGCCTGGTCTTCGACCTGTCCAACGCGTGCCTCGGGTTCGTCAACGCGATGCAGCTCGCGGCCACGATGATCGACGGCGGCCAGGTCGAGTACGCGCTCGTCGTCGACGGCGAAGGCAGCCGCGGCCTGCAAGAGCTCACGCTCGAGCGGCTCTCCCGCGCCGACGCCACCGCCGAGGACATCGCCGAGCAGTTCGCGTCCCTGACCCTCGGATCGGGCGCCGCCGCCATGGTTCTCGGCCGGGCCGACCGTCACCCCGAGGGGCACCGCCTCGTCGGCGGTGCGAGCCGTACGGCCACCGAGCACCACGAGCTCTGCGTCGGGACGCTCGAGCAGATGCGCACCGACTCGCGCGCCCTGTTCGGCGCCGGGCTCCAGCTCTCGACGGACCTCTGGCAGGAAGCCCAGAGCGAGTTCGACTGGAGCGCGATGGACCGCTACATCTCCCACCAGGTCTCCAAGGTGCACCTGGCGGCCATCTGCCGCGCGGTGGGCATCGACCCCACGCTCGCCCCGAGCACGTTCCCCGACCGCGGGAACATCGGTCCCGCCGCTGTGCCGACCACGCTCGCGATGGAGGCCGACTCGCTCAACCCGGGCGACCGCGTCCTGCTCATGGGGATCGGCTCGGGGCTCAGCGCCTGCGCGCTCGAGATCGCTTGGTGAGCATCGACGCCGGTGCGCAGGCGAGCGTGGGCAGGTCCCCGGCATCGCCCGCCCCGCAGGGACTTCCGGGGCTGGATCCCGCGTGGTCCCGGGTCGTGGAGATCGTCGACGCCGACGGCGCTCCGCTCGGGTTCCACGTCCTGGACAGCCACGCGAACACGGTCGCCGGGTCAGACGTCGTGGGCACGTTGCTGTGCGTGCACGGCAACCCCACCTGGTCCTACCTGTGGCGCGCGCTCGTCGCGGCGCCGCCGCGAGGCTGGCGCGTCGTCGCCGTCGACCAGCTCGGGATGGGGTACTCCGAGCGCATCGGTGAAGTCCGGCGCCTGGCGCAGCGCGTGGACGACCTCGGCCGCGTCGCCGACGCACTCGGGATCGACGGGCCGGTGGTCACCGTCGCGCATGACTGGGGCGGCCCGGTGTCCCTCGGCTGGGCGCTGGCCCACCAGGACCGGCTCGTCGGCGTGGTGCTCGCGAACACGGCGGTCCACCAGCCGGAGGGGTCGCCGGCACCCACGCTGATCCGCATCGCCCGGACACCGGCACTGCTCCGCGCCGTGTGCGAGCAGACGCCGACCTTCGTGCGCGCCACGACCGCGGTGTCGCGGCCGCGGCCGGCCGCCGACGTCCGGGACGCCTTCGCCGCGCCGTACGCGTCGGCGGCCCGCCGTCGCGCCGTCGCCGACTTCGTGGCCGACATCCCGCTCGAGGACGACCACCCGTCGATGCCGGCGCTGGCCGCGATCGCTGCCGGCATCGGCGACCTCGACGTCCCCGTCCTGCTCGCCTGGGGTCCGGCGGACCCAGTTTTCTCCGACCTCTACCTACGCGACCTCCTCGAGCGGATGCCGCACGCCGACGTCCACCGGTACGAGGGGGCGTCGCACCTGGTCACCGAGGACGCCCCTGCGTTCTTCACCGACGTCCGCTCCTGGGTGGAGCAGCTGGGCACACGGCCCGCCACCCCGGCGACCTCGGGCGCGGGAGCTGACGCCGACCGCCGCTGGATGGGCGCCGCCCTCGTCGAGCGCGCCGCCGACCCGGCTGCGGGCGACGAGGTCGCCGTGGCCGAGCTCGCCGAAGGCGGGCGGCAGATCACCTGGCGTCGGCTCGCCGCAGTCGTCGACGACCTCGCCGCGGGGCTGAGCGATGCCGGCGTGCAGCGCGGCGACCGCGTCGGGCTGCTCGTGCCCCCCGGTGCCGATCTCACCGCCGTCGTGTACGCGTGCTGGCGGATCGGTGCCGTGATCGTCGTCGCCGACGCCGGTCTCGGCGCCCGCGGTCTGGCCCGGGCGCTGCGCGGCGCGTGGCCCCAGCATCTGATCGCGATCGACCGTGGCCTCGTCGCCGCTCGCGCGCTGCGCATCGGAGGCCGCCGGTTCGCCGCGGGTCCGATGTCAGCGGCCCGCGCCCGCCTTCTCGGCGCCGAGTCGACGCTCGCGGACCTCGCCGTCCGCGGCCGCGGCCGATCCCTGCCGGACCTACCCGGCCCGGACGAGGAGGCGGCGGTCCTGTTCACGTCCGGTGCCACCGGCCCGGCTAAGGGCGTCGTCTACCGGCACCGGCAGATCGAGGCCAACCGCGACGCGCTCGCCGCGCTGTATGCGATCACCGGCGCCGATCGTCTCGTCGCGGCATTCGCACCGTTCGCGCTGTACGGCCCAGCCCTGGGGATCGCGTCGGCCGTGCCCGACATCGACGTCACGAAGCCCGGCGAGCTCGACGCGGTCCGGCTCGCAGCGGCGGTCCGCGCGGTCGGGGCCACGCTCGTGTGGGCGTCGCCTGCCTCGCTGCAGAACGTCGTCGACACCGCCGGAGAGCTCAGCGCTGACGAGTTGGACGATCTGTCGCGGGTTCGCCTGCTGATGAGCGCGGGCGCCCCGGTCCCGGCCGCGTTGCTGCGCGACGTGCTGACGTTGATGCCGTCCGCTCAGGCGCACACCCCGTACGGCATGACCGAGGTGCTCCCGGTCGCCGACATCGACCTGGCCGGGCTCGACGCGGCCGGCCCCGGCAACGGCGTCTGCGTCGGCCGGCCGGTGCCCGGCGTGACGGTCGCCGTCAGCCCACTCGATACCTCCGGGGCCGCGACCGGTTCGCCGACCGAGGAGCCCGGCGTGACCGGCGAGATCCTCGTGAGCGCCCCCTGGGCGAAGGACCGCTACGACCGGCTCTGGGCCACGCAGTCTCAGGCGTCGCGCGACGCGGGCCGGCACCGCACCGGCGACGTCGGCCACCTCGACGAGGAGGGGCGGCTGTGGGTCGAGGGCCGGCTGGCCCACGTAGTCACGACGGCGGACGGTCCGGTGACGCCGGTGGGCGTCGAGCAGCGTGTGCTCGGGCTCCCGGACGTCCGAGCTGCGGCGTGTGTCGGCGTCGGGCCGGCACAGGCGCAGGTCGTCGTGGTCGTGGTCGTGCCGGACCTTGCGCCGTCGCGCCGCACCGCCCTAGCCGAGCCGGCTTTGGCGGCAGCCGTGCGAGATGCGGCTGGCGTCCCGGTCGCAGCCGTGCTCGTGCGCCGGGAGCTGCCGGTCGACGTGCGCCACAACTCGAAGATCGACCGAGCCGAGCTCGCACGCTGGGCCACCGAGCGGCTGTCCTGACCATGCGCGTCCTGGTCACGGGGGCGTCGGGGATGCTCGGCGGCGCCGTCGCCCGTTCGCTCGCGCAGCGCGGTGACGACGTCGTGCTCATGCAGCGGCGCCCGAGCGGGCTGGACCTGCCCGAGCGGCTCGGCGACCTGCGAGACCCGGACGCGGTGCGGGCCGCCGTGCATGGGATGGACGGCGTGATCCACCTCGCCGCGAAGGTCAACATCGTCGGGGCGTGGGCGGACTACGTCGCGGCGAACGTCGACGGCACGCGCACGGTGCTCGACGCGGCGCGCGCGGCCGGGGTTGGCAGGTTCGTCCAGGTGTCGTCGCCGTCGGTCGCTCATGCGGGGCGGTCACTGGTCGGCGCTCCCGCCGGCCCGGCCGACCCGGTCGCCGCGCGCGGTTCCTACAGCCGCACCAAGGCGATGGCCGAGCAGCTCGCGCTCGCTGAGCACAGCCAGGACTTCGCGGTCGTCGCGGCCCGCCCGCACCTGGTGTGGGGGCCCGGCGACACCCAGCTGGTCGCGCGCATCGTCGAGCGCGGCCGGTCCGGGCGGCTTGCCCTCGTCGGTCGCGGCACCGCACTCATCGACACGACCTACGTCGACAACGCGGCCGACGCGCTGGTCGCGGCGCTCGACGCGGCCGAGTCGGCGGGCGGTGCAGCATACGTCGTGTCGAACGGCGAGCCACGGCCCGTGGCGGAGATCGTCGCGGCGATCTGCGCCGCAGCGGGCGTCGCGGGACCCCGGCTGACCGTGCCGTTCCCCCTCGCCTGGACCGCGGGGGCCGTCGTCGACAGTGCGTGGTCGTTGCTGGGCCGCGACAGCGATCCGCCGATCACCCGGTTCCTCGCCGAGCAGCTCGCGACGGCGCACTGGTTCGACCAGCGGCTCACCCGACAGGCCCTGGGCTGGCAGCCGCGCGTCTCACTGGACGAGGGCTTCGCTCGCCTCGCCGCGTCCTATCGCGCCTGAGCGGCGCGGGCGCAACCGGTTCGGGCGTTGCGCTCCTACCCTCGACGCATGGCTTCCCGCTCCCGCGCCGCGGTGTACGCCCGGCGCCGGAAGCGTCGCATGGCGAAGGTCCCGCATGACCTCACCGACGAGCAGTGGGCGGCGCTCGTTGCCGCCTGGGGTGGTTGCGCGTACTGCGGTGCTGACGGCCCCCTCCAGCGAGACTGCATGCTCCCGATCGCCCGAGGTGGCCGGTACACGCAGGCGAACGTCGTGCCGGCATGCGGCTCCTGCAACGCGAGCAAGTGCAACCACGAACTGACGACGTGGATGCGGCGCAAGCGCCTCGACGAGGCAGCCTTCCTGCTGCGCCAGGCGGAGATCGCCGGAAGGCTCGCGGGCTAGAGCCCGTTCGCCGACCGGTAGTACGCGACCAGTGCGTTGGCGTGGCCGTGGCCCACGCCGAAGGTGTCCTTCAGGTACGCGACCTGCTCCATGTGCTTGGCGTCGCGGACGGTGTCGAGCTGTGTCCACCAGTAGTCGATCGGCTGCCCGTACGTCTTCTCGATCGACGGGAAGTACGACGCAGGCCCTTTCGCCTTCTCGGACATCTCGTCTCCTTCGCGCGGCAAGACGTCGGCGCCCGCCCGCCGACCGTGAGGTTGGCGACACACTACGGCCCGACTCGCGTCGCCAGCCTCAAGGTCGACCGGGGGCTGCGGTCCGGTCGCCTACCGCCGCAGGTACTCCACGACCGCGAGGACCCGTCGGTTGCTGTCGGCGTCCGCTGGGAGCCCGAGCTTGACGAAGATCGAGCTGACGAGCGGCTCGACGGTCTTGATGCTCAGGTGCAGCCGCGCTGCGATGGCCGCGTTCGAGAGCCCCTGGGCCATGAGGTCGAGGACCTCGTTCTCCCGCGGCGCGAGACCCTCCAGATGGCCGGCGCGCGTCTCCTCCTCGATGACCTTGGCCAGACTCAACCGCTCCATCGCCCATCCGGCCGCGATGGGGATGAGCGTCGCGAGGAGGATCCCGGCCCGGGGTGTGCCGGCGACGACGAGGCCGACGACCAGGCCGAGCGCCGAAACGGCGACAGCGACCACCAGGACCGTGATCTGCCGGCGCGCGACCGAGTCCGAGGCCCGCCATCGGGCGACGACCGCCACGACCCACAGCACCTGGAGCGCGGCGTAGAACGGGTGCGCGACCGCGTTCCACACGGGCTGGGCGATGTCGATGCCGGGGACCGTGAACGGGTGCGCGACGACGACGCCGGAACTCTCGTACTCCACCGGCCAGAGCGCCGACGCCAGCGAGCAGGCGACCGCCAGTGCCGCCACGCCGATGCCGACCCACCACCAGCCGCGCGACAGGAACCGGCCTTCCGGGAAGCACATCACGCACCACGTGATCGCACCGAGCGTGAGGGCAAGGGGCCAGACGCCCAGCCACCCCCACCAGGCATCGAGACTCGATGACGGGGCGTGCCCGGCCTGCCGGCCGAAGAACATGACCGCCTCGAGCACGCCGACCAGCAGGAACAGCATCCCCTCGCGCTGCCCGGGACGCTGGAGCAGCACGGCCACCCCGACGAAGCCGAACGAGAATGCGAGCAGGCCGTTGTGCAGGTTGTCCGCCCAGAGGCCGCGGGCAAGTCCGGCGGCCACCAGCGCGACGATCGCGCACAGCACGACCAGCGGGACCAGGGATCGGGAACGACCGGCCGGCTGCATGAGTCGAGATCGTGTCACGGAGACGACCCAGAGGTCCCCAGGGTTATCCCTGGACTTCGGCCTGCAGGGATCTCCCCGGTTACGGCGCGGACCGGATCGCCTCGAGGGTGACGGGAACTGCACCCGACCGTCCCGCGAAGGAATCCCCGTGAAGCTGATCCCCGGCACGCCTACCGCTGCGCTGCTCAACGCTGCGCTGATCTTCGGGCCGCTGGCCTACCTGTTCCTGGACATCACCTACGCGAGCCGCGGGTGGTGGGACGCGCAGACCGGCGCGATGCACATCGTCGCCGCCGCCCTCTACGGGCTGACCGCGCTGCGCCTGGTGACCTTCGCCCGTGGCTGGCTGCAGGTGTCGCTGCTCGTCGTCGCGGTGCTCGGCATCGTCGGCAACGCGGGCGTCGGCGACAACACGCTGCACGTCGGGCTCGGCGGGAACGACCTGTTCGACGCGGAGGGGCCGGCCAACCTCTTCAAGACGATGGGCTTCTTCTTCCCCCTCACCCTCCTGCTCACCGTCGTGGCGGTCTGGCGCCGGGTCCCCGTCTGGGTGTCGGCGCTCCTGGCCTTGGGTGCCGTCGTGTTCCCGGTCGCCCACGTCCTGAACATCTCGTGGCTCGCGATTGCCGACGCGGTTGTCGTCGCCCTCGCTCTCGGCTACCTCTACACCGTCCGGGACGACCTCGACGCCGAAGCAACCTGAGCCGACCTTGAGGTTGGCGACACATCCGGCCCCGAATAGTGTCGCCAACCTCAAGGTCGAGCAGACAATGGCGGCTGCAGTCCGCCTCCAGACAGGATCGAGCACCGATGGCCGTTCGCGTTGACCTCAACATCTCCCTCGACGGGTTCGCGACCACGACGGACCAGACGCCGGAGAACCCGTTCGGCGACGACTGGCCGCGCCTGACCGGCGCGTACGTCGCGACGCGGACGTTCCGCGAGCGCGTGTTCCACGACACCTCAGGCGAAGGCACCACCGGAGTGGACGATGCCTACGCCCAGGCGTACTTCGCCGAGGTCGGCGCGGAGATCATGGGCGCGGGGATGTTCGGCTTCCACACGTTCCCCGACAACCCGGACTGGCAGGGCTGGTGGGGCGACGAGCCGCCGTTCCGGTGCCCGGTTTTCATCCTCACCCACCGCGCCCCGCGCCCGCCGATCGAGATGGCCGGCGGCACGACGTTCCACTTCCTGTCCGTGACACCGCAGGAGGCGCTCGATCTCGCGCTGGAGGCGGCGGGCGGCAAGGACGTCCGCGTCGGTGGCGGGCCGACGGTCGCACGGGAGTTCCTGCGCGCCGGGCTCGTGGACCAGCTCCACGTCGCGATCACGCCGATCCTCCTTGGTCAGGGCCTTCGCCTGTGGGACGACCTACGCCACTTCGACACCGGGTACGACGTGGCGACCGAAACGGCCGAGAGCGGCGTCGTCCACGTCACGTTCCGGCGCTAGCCCAGCGCGCTACGCGAGGGGGTCGCCCCTGCCGCCGCAGACGGATAGGTTGACCCGACGCGACCGGTGAGGGGCTGCACATGAGGTTCGTACGGATCCTGATCGCCGGCGTGGTTGTCCTCGGCGCGGCGTTACTGGCTGCCCCGGCGGCCAGCGCCGACCAGATCTGGCACCAGGGGGTAGCGCGCGCGTCTGAGGAGGCGCCATGCCCGGACACGAGCGCCAGCGAGATGTCGGACGGCTGGTCGGAGTGGACGCCGTCGTGGGCTGCATGGCCGAACGGTGGACGTGGCGGATTCGTCTGCACCCGCTCGATCACGTGGGCCCACGAGAGCACCGGCAGCGCCCGCAACTGCGTAGACTTCGGCGGGGTCTGGGTGGACTTCGGTGGCGGGTGGAGCCTGCCGTCGGGCTCGCCGTACTGGAGCAACAGTGCGTGCGCCGGCACGCCGGCCGGAGCCCTGTTCGACATCTACATCGTCGGCTGGGTCCTCGCGCCCGACGGCTTCGGGCAGGCGCTCGATCGGTGCGCCGAGGCGTTCAACGCCGCGCAGGTCGACACCGCACCTCTCCCCCCGATCTACGGTTGCTACAACCGCGGCTGAGGCTGCTATCCCGCCGAGGTCATTCCTCGTCGCCGCGGCGATAAAGGTGGGCGTAGGCGACGGGATGGTCGTGCCCGCGTTCGAGGAAGGACTCATTCAGCGCGAGAGCGATGATGTTGTGGTCGTGCTGGCTCGGACAGTCGCCGCTGTCCACGTGCCGCCGCATGTCGGCCATCTCGCTGTTGCCGCCGAGGACGAGATAGCGGTTCCAGAGGTCTTGGTCGGACAGCCCCGACAGGCGTAGCCCGTCGGACAGGCTCAAGGTCTCGTGCATGGGGGGATCCTCTGCGTGGGTCGAGCGGGTACTGCGGGTGCCGACGCGTTCTACCGGCTCAGTCGAGCACGAACTCCCCGCTCGCGGCGAGGTCGAAGGCGATGTCTTTTAACTTGCGGTTGGCGTCCTGGGACGCCGTGATCAGCAGGTCGAAGGCCTGCTCCCCTGTGACTTTGTACCGCTCCATGAGGATGCCCTTGGCCTGCCCGATGATGTCGCGCGTTGCCAGGGCGATGATCAGGTTGTCGGTACGCCCCGCCGCAGCTGCGGCTACCGCTGCGTGCATCGCCATGATCGTTCCGGTGTCTACGGAGTCGACCGTGAAGGCATCGGGGATGCCGGCATACAGGTTGAGAGCTCCTATCGTCGTCGCGTCGGTGAAGAGCTGGAAGGACAGCATCGAGCGGACGCCCAGCCCCGCGATCGAGGCGCTGAACTGCGGCCAGCGGGTGTCGGTCGTGAGGTCCTCGACCAGGACGACAGCCTGCTGGTCCAGCGCAGCGGTCAGGCACGGCCCGCCGGTGGAGTACTGGATCGCGTCGATCTCACGGACGAGCTCGTCGGTCGCCGCCGGTGTGGAGACGGTCGCAGCCTCCAGCAAGGTGATCCCGGCGTGCTCGGCTCCTTCGACCTCGGCCACGGAGGCCCGGACGACGCGCGTCCATACCGCGTCCAGGTCGGAGTCAGCAGAAAGCTGGCGGGCCAGGACGGCCAGCCGGTCCGTATCAGGGCGCGCCATCTGGACCTTGAGTCCCCTCCGGTCGCCGCGTCCGCATCCGCGTGGCCCAGGGGTTTGAACCGCGGCTGCCGACATGTCGACGTCCGATCGACTCCATGATGACGCACCGGGCGACCGACGTCCACGGGCGTGCAGTGCCTCCGCCCACGATGACGACGTCGCATGTGTCCATGGCCCGAGAGTGGTCCGCGCGTCCGGTATGCCAACTATGGTTGCTGTTTCCGGGAACGGTGGGAGCGATGACGGACTCAGCCAGGTCCTCCGCGAACGCGAACGTGCGGACCGCAGTGCCGTTGACGCCCATCCCCGGCGGCATTCAGGCGTGGGAGATCGTCAGCTCCGGTGAGGTCGCGGATGTCCACGCGCGCGCACACCGCCGGACCCGGGCCTGAGCGGTGCCGTCCGTGATCCTCGAGACCAAGCTCCACGTCCCGTCCGTCCGCGCCTCCACGATCGCTCGCGACAGGCTGCGCGACCTGCTCGGCCGCAGCGCCCAGGCACCGCTCACCGTCGTGTCCGCACCGGCGGGGTTCGGCAAGTCGACTGCTCTAGCCCAGTGGATCGCCGAGCAGCGCACCGACGCGACCCGGTTCGCCTGGGTCTCCCTCGACGTCCGTGACAACGACGCCCGGACGTTCTGGACCTACATGGCGACCGCGGCGCGTGCTGCCGCATCGGGGGTGGGCTCGGAGGCGCTCGACCTTCTCGACGCGTCGGCCGGTTCGCTCGAGGCGATCGCGGCGTCGCTCATCAACGATCTGGACACCATTGCCGGGACGATGACGTTCGTCCTCGACGACTACCACGTCATCGATGCCCTCGAGGTCCACGACAGCCTGGCCTTCTTCGTGGCTCACCTGCCCGCGTCGACACATCTCGTCCTGTCGACGAGGTCGGACCCGCCGTTGCCGTTGGCCCAGCTACGAGCGCGCCGCGAGCTCGTCGAGGTCCGGGTGGCCGACCTGCGCTTCACGCGCGCGGAGGCGCAGCAGTACCTCAACGACGCCATGGGGCTGGGCGTGCCCGACGACGACGTCGGCATCCTCGAGTCCCGGACCGAAGGGTGGATCGCCGCGCTGCAGCTGGCCGCTCTGTCGATCCAGGGCCACGACGATGCCTCCGCGTTCATCGCGAGCTTCGCCGGCGACGACCGCTACATCGTCGACTACCTGGCCGAGGAGGTGCTGCAGCTCCAGACCCCAGAGGTCCGCGAGTTCCTTCTGCGGACCTCGATCCTCGATCGGCTCGCCGGACCGCTGTGCGATGCCGTCACCGGCCAGCCGGGTGGCAAGTCCCGTCTTGTGGCGCTCGACCGCGCCAACTTGTTCCTGGTTCCACTGGATGATCGCCGGCAGTGGTACCGCTACCACCACCTGTTCGCGGACGTGCTGCGCGCGCACCTGGCAGACGAGCGTCCCGGGCTGGAGGCGGAGCTACACCGGGCCGCGAGCGAGTGGTTCGAGAACGCGGGAGATGCGGCGGACGCGATCCGGCATGCGTTCGCCGCCGCCGACGCCGAGCGTGCCGCCCGGCTCATCGAGATCGCAGCGCCGGCGATGCAGCAACAGCGGCAGGAGATCGCGCTGCGCGAGTGGATCGCGACCCTGCCGGACGGCGTCGTGCGTGCACGGCCCGTGCTGAGCAACATCTATGCGGGCGCGCTGCTGTCGACCGGCCGGTTCGACCGCGTCGACAGCCCGCTCGCGAACGCCGAGGCGTACGTGGCGGCGCGCACCGACGACCGCGGCGCCGACCTCCCGGATGCCGTCGTCGCGGATGCCGAACAGCTTCGTCAGCTCCCGGCGGCCACCGCCGTGCATCGAGCGGGGTACCGGCTCGTGACAGGCGACCTGGACGGCGCGGTGAGCGCGGCCCGTCGGGCGCTGGCGATCTCGACGCCCGACGACCACCTGTCGCGAGCGGCCGCCACCGCCCTCATCGGCCTGGCGACCTGGTCCACGGGCAACCTCGTCGATGCCGAGCGTGCGTACCGCGACTGTCTCGTGGACATGTCGAGGGCCGGCCACGACGCCGACGTCCTGGGCTGCTCCATCGCACTCGCCGACATCCAGATCACTTTGGGGCACCTTGACGACGCCCACGCCACCTACCGAGCGGCGCTGACGCTCGCGACGGACCGCCCCGGCGCACCTCTACGGGGCACGAGCGACATGCTGACCGGACTCGCCGAGATCCACCTCGAACGAGGCGAGGTCGCAGAGGCCGCCGAGCACATCGCGCAGGCTCGTCAGCTCGGGGACCGTCTGGGACTCCCGCAGTACCCCTACCGCCGCCGCGTCGTCGAAGCCCGGATCCGCGAAGCCGCCGGCGATGTCGATAGTGCGGTCGAACTTCTCCAGGACGGTATGGCGGTGTTCACCACCGACTTCTCACCGAACGTGCATCCCTTGCCCGCGCAGATCGCGCGCTTGCACCTGCGAGCCGCCCGACAGCGAGAGGCCGACGCGTGGGTTCGGGAGGCGTCCGTCTCCGCGGTGGATGAGCTCGCGTACGTCCGCGAGTACGAGCACGTTGTCCTGGCCCGCGTGCTCCTGGCTCGTCGCGACGCCGGTGATGACCACGCACTCAACGAGGCGCTCGACCTGCTGGCCCGCCTCGAGGACGCAGCCCGCCGTGGCCAGCGCCGCGCGAGCCTCATCGAGATCCTCGTCGTCACGGCGATGGCGCAGCACGCCCGGGGAGCGACGAGCGAGGCGCTCGCCGCCCTCACCGATGCGCTGTCGCTGGCGAAGCCCCAGCGATACGCGCGCGTGTTCCGCGTTGACGGGCGAGCGCTGGCCCCGCTCCTGGCGACCCTGCGGCGCGACACCGACGCGGCCGCCTTCCTCGACGACGTCGGCTCCGAGCCCCCCGTACCCGACGAGGCCGCGCCGAGGACGCCGTCGGCGATCGTCGACCCGTTGAGCCCCCGCGAGCTGGACGTGCTTCGCCTTCTCGCGACCGACCTGGACGGCCCGGACATCGCCCGGCAGATGTTCATCTCGCTGAACACGATGCGGACCCACACGCGGAGCATCTACACCAAGCTCGCGGTGACCAACCGCCGCGCCGCCGTCCGGCGCGGCCACGAGCTCTCGCTGATCTAGACCTGACGGCCCTCCAGCGGGTTCCTCGAACTCACCAGGCGAAATCACCACGAGTGGTGAGGCGCGCTCATCACATCGGCACCTAGCTTCCAGACGCACAGCAGATCGCGACCTGCGATCTGCGCGAACGTCAGCCAAGGGAGCACCGATGGACGATCTCGGCGCCGGCAGCCCGGATGGTTCCAGCCGGTACGAGATACGCCTGCGCGGACGGCTCCAGCCTCGGTGGAGCGCCTGGTTCGACGGGCTGACTCTCACCGACGGTCGGGACGGGACGACCGTGATTGTCGGCACCGTGGTCGACCAGGCCGCCCTCCAGGGCCTGCTCCGAAAGATCAACGACCTCGGGCTGCCGTTGATCTCCGTCACGCCGATCGACCTGCCCGGCAGCCCGCCACGCACCTGACACGAGCAACCGATCCTCAACCGCAGCAACGGAAGGAAACCCGATGAGCACGATCACCCGCTCCGCCCCCACCGCGACATCAGGCATGACCAGCTCGCGCAAGCACGCCCTCGCCGCCGGCATCTTCTACATCGTCACATTCGTGTCGATGCCGACGTTGTTCCTCTACCACGCGGCCAAGAACAACTCCGACTTCATCCTGGGCAACGGCGACCCGACCCTTGTCCAGTGGGGCGCGGTGCTCGAGATCATCGTGGGGCTGGCGAGCATCGGTACGGCCGTCGCGCTCTACCCCGTCGTCCGACGCCAGAACCAGTCGCTGGCCATCGGGTTCGTCAGCAGCCGCGTCCTCGAGGCATCGATGATCTTCCTCGGCGTCGCGTCCATCCTGACGCTGGTCACCCTTCGCCAGGACCTTGGCGTGGCAGCCGGCGGGGACTCCTCTGCCCTGGTGGTCGCCGGCGCATCCCAGGCTTCGATGTACCAGTGGGCCTTCACGGTCGGGCAGAGCCTGATGCCCGGTATCAACGCGGTCCTTCTCGGCATCCTGATGTACCGCTCGCGACTCGTGCCCCGGATCCTGCCGATCATCGGCCTGATCGGCGCACCGCTGCTCATCACCTCCACGTTCGCCACGATCGCCGGCTTCAACGAGCCGCTGTCCGCCTGGTCTGCCTTGTCCGCCGCCCCGATCGCGGTCTGGGAGTTCTCGCTCGGCGTCTACCTGGTCGTCAAGGGCTTCAAGCGCACGCCGCTCACCGACGCCTTCGACGACGCAGCCCGGGCACACGCCGTCACCTCCTAGCCGCCACCGTCTGGCCGGGTCCCCGTGGGACCCGGCCAGACCCGACTCCGCGTGCTACAACAGTCCGGTCGATGGGAGCCGTCTCGATGCCTCGGACCAGCACAGCGGGACCTCTGGACATCACGTTCTCGGCCACACTCGGTCGCGTGCGCGACGGGGACACCTGGACGTGCGTCCAGCTCCCGGACTCGGCGACGATCTTCGGCACGCGCGGCCTGGTGAAGGTCGAGGGCACCGTCGACGGTGAGCCGTTCCGCGGAGCGTTCATGGCCCTCGGCGATGGCACCCACAAGCTGCCGGTGGCCAAAGCCGTTCGCGACCGCATCGGCAAGTCCGACGGCGACGACGTGACGGTCCACCTGACCTGTCGTCTCAACTGACCGGCTCCACGCGCAGCAGCGGCTGAGCCGATGCGCCTCAGGCGATAGACGTACGCCGGTACCGGTGGCATCTTGTGCATCGGACGGAAGTGCCCGAACGGACGGGACCACGTTCCCTGGTCTCCGGGAAGGCCGGGGTCGAACACTCGGGCACGAGGCGCCACGGCCTCCCGACCTCCGGAGTGATGACATGTCAGGTGCAGCACGGATCTCGACCTCGAAGGCCGCCGCAGCGGTCATCAACGCGATCGTCAGCATGATCGGCCTCGCCGTTTCGATCGCCCCGCTGCCGCTGGGCTCCGACGGCGCGGCGGCCAGCGGCGACCAGCCCCCGTTCGCCGTCTTGATCGTCGGCGTGGTGCTCGGAGTCCTCGGTCTCGTCGGCAGTATCGGCATCTGGCGGGGGCAGCGGTGGGGCTCGTTCCTGACGATCGGCGTCCGTGCCCTCGACGGCCTGGGCTCCCTCGCCGGGCTCGGCGCGGACAGCCTCGTGCTCCGCGCGCTGGCGATCCTCAGCATCGTGGCCGCCATCCTCGTGATCTTCCTCGTCCTGCGGCGGGACAAGGTGACGGTCGCGGCGTGACGGCGCTCGAGCCACCCCGAGAGGCGCGGGCCGCGGCCTGGCCCGCGCTTCTGGCGTGGGCGTTGACCGCGCTGGGCTGTCTTGCGGCATACGCGGTCCTCAGCGTCGCCCTCGGCGCGGGGAGTGGTCCGGTCTCAGCCACCTGGCAGAACGTGCTCTCGATCGCGTTCGCCGCGGCGTGCGCCGTCCCGCTGCACCGGTGGGTCGGCCCACGCGTCCGTGAGCTGGCCGATGAGCGACGTGATCCGTACCAGGCGGTCCGCTCGATCTCCTCGGACGACGCCGCACCGTCATCGACGGCGGAGGCGATCGCGGCTGCAATGAACCTGCCCTGGGTGGAGGTCGAGACCAGCGGCACCGGTGGCGTAGACACGTTCGGGGCACCTACCGCAGACGCGGAGACGGTCGAGCTCGAGATCATCTACCGGGGGGACGTCTTCGGCGTGATCCGCGCGAGCGAGCGACGCCGCGGCAGCCACCTCACGAAGGCCGACCTCCACGTGCTGCGCGAGCTCGCCACGCAGGTGGGCATCCGGATGGCGGCCGAGAACGCGACGATGCGAGCAGACGAGGCGCGTGCCGAGCTCGTCACGGCCCGAGAGGAGGAGCGTCGCCGGATGAGGAGGGACCTCCACGACGGTCTCGCGCCGTCCCTGGCGTCGATACAGCTGCAGCTGAAGGCGACGCAGCGACGTCTCCCGGACGAGGACCCGCTGCGATCCAGCATCGCGGAGATCATCGAGGACATGCGCCACGCGACGGCCGACCTGCGGCGGCTCGTCTACGAGCTGCGCCCGCCGTTGCTCGACGAGCTTGGGCTTGCCGGCGCGCTCGAGCGTCAGTTCGACTCGGTGACTCGTCCCGACATCGTCGTGAGCGTCGCCAGTGGATCGCTACCGGCGGCGGCGGAGGTCGCCGCGTTCCGGATCGCAGCCGAGGCGGTCCACAACGCCGTGAAGCACTCCGGCGCGACCCAGGTGCGCGTGCACATCGCGACGGACGGGAGTGAGCTCCAGATCCTCGTCGAGGATGACGGAGTCGGCATCCGCCCCGATGTCGTTCCTGGCGTGGGCCTGACGGCGATGCGTGAGCGAGCCGAGGAGCTCGGCGGTGTCCTGACCGTCCACTCGCTCGGCGGCCACGGCACCCGGATAGAAGCGACGATCGGACTGACCCGATGACGACGGTACTGCTCGTCGACGACCACGCCCTGTTCCGAAAGGGTGTTCGTGCGCTGTTGGAGACCATCGAGGACACGGAGGTCATCGGGGAGGCCGCTAGCGGGCCGGAGGCGATCCGACTCGCCCGAGAGCTCCGACCCGACCTCGTCCTGCTGGATCTGCAGATGCCCGGCGGCGAGGGACTTCCGGCGATCCCCCATCTCCTCGCCGACGCACCCGACCTGGCGATCCTCGTCGTCACGATGCGCGCTGACGACGCAGCTGTTCGCGATGCGTTGCACGCCGGCGCCCTGGGCTACGTGCTCAAGGACATGGAGGGAGACGACTTCATCCGCGCCGTCGGTGCCGTCGGCCGCGGCGACGCCTTCGTCGGGCGCGAGGTCGCCGGATCGCTGCGTCAGTACACGCCACTCCCGGACCCGACGCCGTTCCCTGAGCTCACCAACCGCGAGCGGGCGGTGCTTGCCTGCATGGCGCGGGGCCAGACGAACGATGAGATCTCACGGGAGCTGTTCCTCAGCCGCAAGACCGTCCAGAACAACGTGAGCCTGATCTTCTCCAAACTCCAGGTCGCCGATCGCCCCCACGCGATCGTCCTGGCCCGCGAGGCCGGCCTCCACATCGGTCATTGACGCGGAGCCCGACAGCGACGGCTCACTATCCGGGGGCTCTCAGGGGCTCTAGGGCGGCGAGGACGAGGTCGAGGCCGAAGGTGAACTCCTGCGTCGGGTCGTAGCCGGCGGCGAGGAGCTCGGCGGCGGACTCGTTGAGGTACGGGAACTCCTCAGGAGGAAGCTGCGGCAGGTAGACGTCCTCGACCATGTCCGCGAGCTCGTCGGCGGTGTCGAACGGCAGTGTGGCTTCCTGCAGCGCGTGTCCGTAGAGGTAGCTGTCGAGCAACCAGTTGGCGTGCGTCGCCATGACGACAGAGAAGCCGGCCCTCCGCAGGCAGGCGGTGACCGCTTCGCGGTGGCGGAGGTTCGCAGGCCCCGGCGTCGTCCGCGTCTCGATCAGGCCGATCGCCCACGGGTGGCGTGCGAGTACCGCTCGGGCGGACACCGTTCGCCGTCGCATCGCTGACTGCCAGTCCGCATCCTGCGGCGGGAGCTCGATCTCCTCGAACACCACGTCGATCATGGCGTCGAGCAGCTCGTCCTTGTTCGACACGTAGTGGTAGAGCGACATCGCGCCCGCGTCGAGCGCGCCGGCCAGGCGGCGCATGCTCAGCCCGTCGACCCCGTCACGGTCGGCGAGCCGGACCGCCTCGACGACTACCCGCTGCTTGCTCAGCCCCGCGTCCGAGGCGGTCGGGCGTTGTTCCTTCCCGGGCACGGACCACCTCCTCGCTCCCACAAACGGCTTGACAACCGTACAGCGTACGAGCATGGTACGGCGTACGACGTACGCTGTACGAGCCGGTGATCGCAGATGGACGGAGGAGCTTCGATGGGAACCGAGCAGCGATCCAACGCCGGGCCAGGCCTGGTGCCGGGGGTGGGCACCGCCGGGCCGACGACGATGCGGGCCGCCATCCAGCACCGCTACGGCCCTCCCTCAGCGCTCCAGACGTCCGACGTTGCGCGTCCCCAGCCGGGTCGAGGCGATGTGCTCGTCCGCATCGGCGCGGCCTCGGTGCATCCCGGCGACTACTTCGTCATGACCGGTGAGCCGTATGTAGTGCGGCTGGCGTACGGCCTCCGCCGGCCGCGACAGGGCATTCCCGGCCGGGACCTCGCCGGCGTGGTGGCAGCCGCCGGGGACGATGTCACCGCCTTTCGCCCCGGCGACGCGGTGTTCGGCTGGAGCACGACGGGCACGCTCGCGGAGTACGCCTGCGTACCGGCGGACCACCTCGTGCCCGTCCCCGCCAACGTGTCCGTCGCGGACGCGGCAGCGGTGCCCACGTCGGCGCTGACGGCGTTGCAGGCGTTGCGCAGGATCGCGGACGTTCGACCGGGCCAGACGGTGCTGGTCACGGGCGCGTCGGGCGGCGTGGGTTCCTTCGCCGTCCAGATCGCCAAGGCGTTCGGTGCCGAGGTGACGGGGGTGTGCAGCACCCGCAACGTCGGCCTGGTCCGGTCACTTGGAGCCGATCACGTCGTCGACTACACGGAGACCGATTTCACCCAGGCCGGTATGCGCTACGACGTCATCCTCGACAACGTGGAGGCCCAGCCCTTGGCGGCTGTACGCCGAGCGCTGACACCCACGGGCACCCTGATCCCCAACAGCGGGCGCGGCGGCCGTGTGCTCGGCCCGATCGGTCGGATCGTCAAAGCGCGCGCGCTGTCCGCGTTCACCCGTCAGCGGCTGCGGCCCTTCGTGTCGGTCGAGAAGCGACAGGACCTGCTCACCCTGGCCGACCTGCTTGTGACCGGGCAGGTCACGCCCCTCATCGACCGCACGTACTCCCTCACCGAAGCCGGAGAGGCCTTGCGCTACATCGCGGCCGGTCACGCCCGAGGCAAGGTCCTGATCACCCTCTGACGACCGGCTCGACGAGAACGACGCGACCGTGCGCATGTCCAGACCAGCCGTTAGCGGGCAGAAGGTCCGCTCCTGATGAAAGCAGAACCGATGACCATCCGAACGAACACCTCGAAGCAACTCGACACCCGGCCGATCCCCGTGCAGGGCAAGCTCGCCGCCGCATGGACCAGCCTCATGTTCCTTGTCATCTACATCGACTACTTCCACCTCTACCAGCCAGGCGAGATCGACGTGATCCGCGGTGGCGACATCTTTGAGTTCGAGATCAGCGGAACACTGATGTCCATCTTCTTCGTGGTCATCGCGATCCCGGCCCTGATGGTGATGGCCTCCATGACGCTGTCCGCCCGGGTGAACCGCGCCACGAACCTCGTGGTCGCATCGGTGTACATCCCCGTCATGGTTTTCAACGCGGCTGGGGCGTCCTCGGACTGGGCCTTCTACTACGGCCTGACCATCGGTGTCGAGGTGCTGATCCTGGCCTTCATCCTGCGCTCCGCATGGGCGTGGCCCCGCACGCCCGCACTGTCGATGCCGGACCTCGTCGAATCCGACCAGGCGCAGATCCAAACGCAACGGTAGCCCGCGCCCGGGTGCTGCGGTTCTGGTCACTACGCCGGTCTCTTGCGACTACAACTGCAGCATCTGGATCGCCGACGTTGCCGTCACTCCCGCCACGCCGATCGCAGTCGCGCGAGTTCCGTCAAGACCCGTTCCTGACGGCGAGTTCGCGGTCTCAGATCCGTTCGCGAACCAGGTCGCCGTTCGGGTCGATGGTCAGCCGGTAGCGGGCCGGTGGCTTGCGCGCCGCGACGACCCACAGGACGATCACGGCGAGCGGGATGAGCAGGAAGATGTAGGCGACAGGGGTGAGGGCTCCCAGCGCTAGGCCGAACGCCGCGAAGAAGACGATGACGGCGAGACGGCCGAGGACCAGCCCGGCCGAGGTCTGCTGCCGCTTCACGATGACGACGGCGGATCCGCTTCGCGACTCGACGACGAAGCCCCCGCGGACGGCGTCGGCCACGACGGAGTCGAGGTCCCGGCTCAAAGCACCCCCTCCCATCCCGTTGCAGGGCTGGTGGGCGACGGTACCAACGAGAACGGCACGTCGCCCCTCCACGCCCGCCGGGGGACGTCGAACCGCAAACCCGCTCGCGGCCGGTTTGGGCATCGTCATGCGCAACCATGACCGACGAAAGGCATGCTGGATCGGTACCTAGTACGTGGCTCGGTGCTCAGACGTAGATCCGTCTCCTGGATCAGCGCCACGATCCTTCAACCAACGGGCACATCAGGCCCACGTGATCGATGCCGCTCCGAGGCGGTCGAAGTGAGCAACGACCCGATCCCCGGGGGCCACGGCCACCGCCTCCGTGAGGGCCCCCGCTAGGACGACCTCGCCGGCCGCAAGGCCTCGCCCGCGGACCGCGAGCTGGCGCACCATCCAAGCGACCGAGCTCGCCGGGTCGCCGAGGACCGCTGCTCCCGCGGCGGTCGCGACCAGGGCTCCGTTGAGCTCGAGCACGCACCCCACAAGTCGCAGGTCGAAGTCGACCGGGCGGATCCCGTCGCCCCCGAGTGTGAAGCCGGCGCTGGACGCGTTGTCGGCGATCACGTCGTCGATAGTGAACGTGTAGCCGGCGAAGCGCGAGTCGAGCACGTCGATGGCCGGGAACACGAGAGCGGTCGCCGCGAGCACATCGTCGGATCCGACGTCCTCGCCTTCGAGGTCGGCACCGAGGAGGAACGCGATCTCAGGCTCGCACCGCGGCTGGATGTAGTCGTCACGGCGGACGACTGCTCCCGACGCGATTCGCATGTCGTCGGTGAGGATCCCGTAGAGCGGCTCGTCCACCTTCATCTGCCGTTGCTTGGCCTTGCTCGTCAAGCCGAGCTTCGCCCCGACGATGCGCGCACCGGCCTGCCGTCGAGCAGCGACCACCGCATCCTGGACCGAGTACGCGAGAGCCGAGTCCACGCCCGAGTACCTGTCCGTGAGGGCCGTGATCGCACGCCGGTCCGATTGGGCGGAGATCAGCTCAGCCGCCAGGTCGTCAACGTCCGCCATCTGTGTCCTCCGCCTCAGCGTGACGACGTGCCAGCTCCAGCGCGACGTCGATGATCATGTCTTCCTGCCCGCCGACGACTCGACGACGACCGAGCTCCATGAGGATCTCCGCCTGCGAGACGCCGTACCTCGCCGCCGCGCGCTCCGCGTGCAGCAGGAACGAGCCGTAGACGCCGGCGTAGCCGAGGATGAGACCGGCCCGGTCGATGACCTGCTGGCGGGGCATGATCGGACGGACGACGTCCTCGGCCACGTCCATCAACGCGAGCGCGTCCACCCCCGTCGAGATGCCGTACCGCTCCGAGACCGCCGCAAGGATCTCGGTCGGGCAGTTGCCAGCCCCTGCACCCAGGCCCGCACTCGTGCCGTCGAGGTTGGTCGCGCCTTCCTCGAACGCCGCGATCGAGTTCGCGACCGCCATCGACAGGTTGTTGTGGGCGTGCAGGCCTACCGGGACGTCGAGCGCACCCACGAGCGCATCGATGCGCGTCCGGACGTCCTCGGTCGTCATCGCCCCCGCCGAGTCGGCGATGTAGACGGCATCCGCCCCGTACGACTGCATGAGGAGCGCCTGCTCGACGAGCCCCTCGGGCGAGTTCATGTGCGCCAGCATGAGGAAGCCGATCGCCTCCATCCCCAACGACTTCGCCGCCTTCAGATGCTGCTGGGTGATGTCGGCCTCGGTGCAGTGCACGGCGATACGGGCGACGTCGACGCCGAGCTCGCGCACCTGGCGCAGGTCGTCGGCCACCCCGATCCCCGGCAGCAGGAGGCAGGCGATCTGCGCATTCGTCGTCGCCTCGCACGCACGAGCAATCAGCTCGATCTCAGGCTCCTTCGAGAAGCCATACGTGAACGACGAGCCGCCGAGACCATCGCCGTGCGCAACCTCGATCACCTGCACGCCAGCACGGTCGAGGCCCCGGACGATCGCCGTCACCTGTTCGGCCGTGTACTGGTGCGACACGGCATGGGATCCGTCTCGGAGGGTGGAGTCGATCAGGCGGAAGTCGCTAGGTGTCGTCATGCCGACCCTCCCGGCGTTGCAGCACGTCGTTCGGCAATGGCCTCGCCGACCCGCCTCGCGGCGGCGGTCATGATGTCCAGGTTCCCCGCGTACGGCGGCAGGTAGTCGCCGGCGCCCTCGACCTCGAGGAGGATCACGACACGGTGCGGGACGACACCGCCCGGCGTGCCGAACGGTCCCTCCTCGACGACCGGGTCGTTCTTGAGGCGGTACCCCGGGACGTAGCGCGCGACGTCGTGCCGCATCTCGTGGATCGAGGCGATGACCGCGTCGTGATCGCTGCCCTCCGGCAGGGCGGCGAAGACGGTGTTGCGCATCATGATCGGCGGATCGGCCGGATTCAGAACGATGATGGCCTTCGAGCGCTCGGCGCCCCCGATTTCCCGGAGCGCGGCGGCCGTCGTCTTGGTGAACTCATCGATGTTGGCACGGGTTCCCGGACCCGCAGACCTCGACGCCACCGTCGAGACCATCTCCGCGTAGGGCAGCCGGTCGACGGCACGGCGGACGGCGTGGACCATCGGGGTAGTCGCCTGGCCGCCGCACGTCACCATGTTCACGTCCGCGGCACCCAGATGCTCGTCAAGGTTGACCGAGGGGACGACCTTCGGCCCGACAGCCGCCGGCGTGAGGTCCACGGAGACGAGCCCCGCCTCGGCGAACGCGCCGGCGTTGCGGGCGTGCACGTAGGCGCTCGTCGCATCGAAGACGAGGTCGATCTCGTCGGCGTGGTCAAGCACCCAGCTCGCACCGTCATGAGGCGCCTGGACGCCCAGCTCGCGAGCTCGCGCCAGACCGTCACTCGCCGGGTCGATGCCGACCAGCGCGACCAGCTCCAGCGGTGAGTCCGTGAGGAGCTTCATCATGAGGTCGGTCCCGATGTTCCCCGAGCCCAGGATCGCGCATCTCACGACGGACCCGGACCGATGCGGACAGTGACGGGGCCCAGGCGGTCGAACTCGGCGCAGAACACGTCGCCCCGCGCAATGGGCACCATCGCGTGCAGCGCGCCGGTCATGATCACGCTCCCGGCCGGGAGCGTGACCCCCATCGGCCCGAGAGTGTTCGCGAGCCAGGCGACTGCGGCGAGCGGATCGCCGAGCGCCGCCGCGCCGGCCCCGGTCGCGAGCACCTCGTCGTTGCGCCTCAGCACCATTCCCACCAGGCGGGGGTCGAGACCGTCGATCGGCAGGACGCGCGTGCCCAGCGCGATCGCCCCGCAGCTCGCGAGATCGGCGACGGTGTCACCCAGCTGGATCCTCCAGTCACGGATCCGGGAGTCGACGATCTCGAGGGCGGCGACCAGGCCGCGCGTCGCGTGCCGCACCGCTTCCGGCGTGACTCCGGGGCCGGTCAGGTCGGCATCGAGGACGACCGCGATCTCTGCCTCGATGCGCGGGGCGATGAACCGCCCGAGGTCGATCTCCGCGCCGTCGTCGTAGATCGTCGACGCGAGGACCGGCCCGAAGTCAGGCTGGTCGACGCCGAGCAACGTCTGCATCGCCGAGGAGGTGAGGCCGAGCTTGTAGCCCGCGATCGCGTCGCCGTCGGCGAGCAGCATCCGGGTCAGGTGCTGCTGGATCGCGTAGCCGTCCTCGACACCGAGGGCCGGCCACGCATCGGTCAGCGGGTCGATGGCGACGCGGTCGCGCCGTGCGTCGTAGAGCGCGGTGGCGAAGGCCTGCGCCTCGTCGTCGGTCAGCGTGCCCGTCATGCGCACGCACCGAGCGGGTCGACGGCCTCGAGCCCATGCGCCTTGCCGACGGCGCGGTGAGTGACATGACCGTCCGCCGTGTTGAGGCCGCCCATCAGGTCGCGACGGGACCGGAGCGCATGCCGCCACCCCTCATCGGCTATCGCGATGACGTACGGCAGCGTCGCGTTCGTCAGGGCGTAGGTCGACGTGTGCGGGACGGCCCCCGGCATGTTCGCAACGCAGTAGAACAGCGATCGGTGGACGCGGTAGGTCGGGTCGTCGTGGGTGGTCGGGCGCGAGTCCTCGAAGCAGCCACCCTGATCGATGGCGATGTCGATGAGGACCGAGCCGTCCTTCATCTCGGAGACCTGGTGGTTGGACACGAGCTTCGGGGCCCGGTCGCCGGGCACGAGCACGGCGCCGATGACCATGTCCGCGTCGCGGAGGAGGCGGTCGACGACCAGCTTCGACGACGCGGCGGTCCGGACGGTGCCGCGGAACAGGGCGTCCGCGCTGCGCAGCCGCGCGACATCTGTGTCGAGGAGGGTGACATCAGCGCCCATCCCCTGCGCCACGTGAGCGGCGTTGACGCCCGAGACACCAGCGCCGATCACCATGACGACAGCAGGCGACACCCCGGGGACGCCCCCCGGGAGCACGCCCCGACCCCCTGCAGAGCGCAGGAGCGCTTGCGAGCCGACCTGCGGAGCCAGCCGCCCCGCGACCTCCGACATCGGCGCGAGAAGCGGCAGTGCACCAGTGGCCGACTCGACCGTCTCGTATGCGATCGCCGTGACGCGCTGCTCCAGCAGGACGGTGAGCAGAGGCGCATCCGCCGCCAGGTGCAGGTACGTGAAGATCGGCTGGTCGGCGCGCAGCCAGCCGTACTCGGACGCAACGGGCTCCTTCACCTTCAAGATCAGCTCGGCGTCGTCCCAGACGGCGCTCGCGGACGGAGCGATCTCGGCGCCGGCCGACTCGAAGTCCGCGTCCTCGATCGCGGACCCGAGTCCCGCGCCGCGCTGCACACGGACCCGATGCCCGCGCGTGACGAGCTCGCGGACCCCCGGTGGGGTGAGCGCGACGCGGTACTCATGGTCCTTGACCTCCGTTGGTACGCCGATCAGCATGCGGGCTCCGTTGGGTGCGTTGTGGATGGAGGGGTGACCGGACGGTCAGCTGCTCGGGGTCCGAGCGGGGTGGATGGTGCCGCAGCGTGGACACGTGCGGCCGGCCTCGTCGCGGTCGAAGGCCGCGAAGACCGGTGGCAGATCGGCGACGATGTCCGCGACCTGCAGCTCGACCGAGCGGATGAGCTCGTCGCAGGCCGGGCAGTACCACTGGAAGCGTTCGGTGACGCCCGGCTCGCGAACCCGCTCCACGACGATCCCGATCGACCCGGGCTCGGGGCGCTGGGGTGAGTGCGGAAGGTCGCGCGGAAGCAGCCACATCTCGCCCTCGCGGATGTCGATGCGCCGCCTCCCGTCGGGCGTCATCACGACGACGTGCATGTTGCCCGTCACCTGGTAGAAGTACTCCTCGTACGGGTCGACGTGGAAGTCGTCGCGCGCATTGGGCCCGCCGACCACTTGGACGATGAAGTCGTCCCCCATCGGCAGGATCTGGCGGTTGTTGACCGGCGGTCGCAGGCTCGGTCCGTGCTCGTCGAGCCACTCCGGGAACGACACCGGCTCCGGCACTGTGCTCATCGAAGAACTCCTCTCGTACGGTTCCACGGGACTGCGCAGGGCAGCTAGCGAACGCGGGCGATCGCCTGGATCTCGATCACCAGATCGGGGTGCGGCAGGGCCGCGACGGCGACCGTCGTGCGGGCCGGGCCGGTCGCCGCGTCGAAGTACTCGCCGTACGCCGCGTTGTAGCCGTCGAAGTCCGCCATGTCGATGAGGAACGTCGTGATCTGGACGACGTCGCGCAGCGACGCGCCGGCGCCGTCAAGGGTCCGGGCAATGTTTTCGATGACCGCCCGCGTCTGCTCGCCGATGTCGGTGACCCGCGACCCGTCGGGCTGCACCACGGCGCCCGCGATCGACCCGTCGGGACGGCGGCTGCTGGTCCCGCTGACGAAGACGAGGTCACCAGCGCGGTGGGCGTGCGGGTACGCGCCACGGGGCGGTGCACCATCCGGCAGCACGACTCCCGGGTTCTCAGAGAACGAGGCAGACATTGGACACCTCCGAGTAGAAGTCGAGGGAGTGGATGCCGCCTTCGCGGCCGATGCCCGAGGCCTTCACCCCTCCGAACGGCGTGCGCAGGTCGCGCTGGTACCAGCCGTTGACCCACACCAGGCCGGCATCGAGGACGGGGGCGACGCGGTGCGCGCGGCCCAGGTTCTCGGTCCACACCGTCGCGGCGAGGCCGTAGTCGCTGTCGTTCGCGATGCTGACGGCCTCATCCTCAGAGTCGAACGGCGCGATGTGGCAGAACGGACCGAAGACCTCCTCCTGGTTCGTACGAGCGGTGTTCGGTAGCCCAACCGCGACGGTGGGCTCGACATAGCTGCCGTTGTCGCGGGCGTCGTCGAAGATCGGGCACCCGCCGCCGGTGAGGAGCGTCGCCCCCTCCATCCGAGCGAGCTCGTAGTAGCCGAGGACCTTGTCGCGGTGCGCCGCGGAGATCATCGGCATCATCGCCGTGTCGGATGAGTCGGGCCAACCGAACGCCAAGGCCGACGACGCCGCGACGAACCGGTCCACGAACTCCTCGAAGACGGGGCGCTCGACCAGCACCCGTTCCGTGCACAGGCAGACCTGGCCGCCGTTCGTGAAGGTCGACCGGACCGTACCCGCCAGCGCCGCGTCGAGATCGGCGTCAGCGAAGACGATCCCGGCGTTCTTGCCGCCCAGCTCGAACGAGACCGCGCGCACATGGTCGGCGGCGGACCGCATGATCGCCGAACCCGTAGCGGACTCGCCGGTGAAGGTGATCGCGTCGATCCCCTCGTGCCGCACGAGGATCTCCCCCGCGGACCCAGGGCCGAACCCGTGGACGACGTTGAACACGCCGTCCGGGACACCAGCGGCACGCATCGCCTCCGCCACGACCATGATCGACGACGGTGTCTCCTCGGACGGCTTCACGACGACGGTGTTCCCGCACGCCAGGGCGGGCGCGATCTTCCACGTGGCCAGCAGCAACGGGAGGTTCCAGGGCACGATGACGGCGACCACGCCGACGGGCTTGCGCACACCGAGGTTCAGACCGTGGCTGCCGTCGGCGAAGTCCGATCGATATGCCTCCACGCCGACGCCCTTGATCAGGTCCGCGAAGGCCCGGAAGTTCGCTGCCGCCCGCGGCACGTCGAGCGTGCGGGCTTGCGCGAGCGGCTTGCCGGTGTCACGGACCTCCGCGGCGACGAGGTCGTCGAACCGCCGGTCCAGTTCGTCGGCGACGGCGTGCAGCACTCGGTGCCGCTCAGCGACCGTCATCGATCCCCACGGGCCGTGCAGCGCCCGGGTCGCCGCCTCGACGGCGCGATCGACGACCGACTGGTCGGCCTCGGACACAGTGGCCACCAGCTCGGCGGTCACCGGGCTGAACTTGGAGAACGTCCGGGGTCCGTCGATGATCCGCCCACCGACATGGTTCCCGATCAGGGCGACGTCGTAGATGACGCTCATGCGCCTGCCTTCCGAATAGATGCGATCGCGTGGTCCTTGGCCTTGCTCGCGCTGCGGACGACGCCGCGCGCGACCGAGGCGGCCTGTCCGCCCGTGGAGGTCCTGGAGACGACCTCGGCGTAGGGCAGGGTCGAGAACGAGACGAGCTCGTACCTCGTCTGGTAGTCCTCCGGGAACAACCGCTCGAGAGCGTGCTGGAACCGGCGCTTCGCCTGGAACACCTGGCTCGCCGACCGGTCCCGCATCTCGACGAAGTTGTCCAGGGCCATGTCGGCGATGGCGTTCGCGTTGGGGATGCGCGCGTCCTCGTAGGCGCTCAGGGCTGCCGTCCAGTCGCCGTCCGCCCGCTCGACGAGGTCGGCCAGCGCGACGCAGTCCTCGAATGCGCAGTTCGCGCCTTGGCCGTAGAACGGGACGACGGCGTGCGCAGCGTCGCCCAGGAGGGCGACCGTGCCGCCCACCTGCCAGCGAGCGCACCGGACGGTCAGGAGCGAGCCGATCGGGTTCGCGTCGAACTCCTCGACGAGGTCGGGCATCAGGGAGAACGCGTCGGGGTACTGCTCGCGGAGGTAGCGCGCCGCGTCGACACCCGTGGCGATCTCCTCGAAGCTCCCTGCGCCGCTGCTGGGCCAGAAGAGGGTGCACGTGAACGAGCGGTCGGGATTCGGCAGCGCGATCATCATCGATGACCCGCGGGGCCAGATGTGCAGCGCCTCGGGGTCCATCGCGAACGCGCCGTCCAGGGCCGGCAGTGTGAGCTCCTTGTACGAGTGGCCGAGGTAGTCGACCGCTGTGCTGAAGCCTGGGACGGCGACGAGGCGGTTGCGCACGGCGCTGTACGCCCCGTCGGCCCCGAAGACCACGTCGGCCCGGACGGTCCGCGCACCCGCGGGCGTCGCGAACTCCATCGCGCCACTCGACGGATCCATCCCCGTCAGGCGATGGCTGAAGTGGACCTCGACGCCGGGACGTGCGAGTGCCGCGTCGAGCAACGCGTGGTTGAGTGCGCCGCGGCTGATCGAGTAGATGCTCTTGTCGCCGGATCCGCTGTACGACTGGAACGCCTGCTGGCCTGCGCGGTCATGGATCATTCGCCCGAACATGGGCAGCGCAGCCTCCAGGATGTCCGCGTCCAGGCCCAGCCTCCCGATCGCGTCGAGCCCCCGGGCGGAGATCGCCAGGTTGATCGAACGACCACGCTCGGCGGACTGCCCGCGCGGGTCGGCACGGCGCTCGTAGACCGTCACCTGGTGACCGAGATCGGCGAGCAGCCCCGCGAGGAGGCTCCCGGCCAGTCCGGCACCGACGACGGCGACGCTCGACGACGTGCTCATCTCAAGTCGCCGATCGCGCGGGCGAGGGCGTCGACGGCACGCCAGCAGTCGTCGAACGTGTTGTACATCGCCGCCGGCGCGAGCCGTACGACGTTCGGACGGCGGACGTCGGCGATCACGCCGTCACGCCCACGCATCGTGGCCGCCACCGCGACCGGGTCCACCCCGACGAGGCCGACCGACAGTTGCGACCCACGCCTGTCCGGGTCCCGCGGCGTGAGGATCTGTGCGACGCCAGGGTCGAGGCGTTCGAGCAGGAGGCTCTCCGTGTACGCCGTCAGGCGGACACTGCGCTCGCGCAGGGTGGCCATGCCGATCGCGTCGAACAGCTCCAGGGATGTCAGGACGGGGGCCATCGCGAGGATCGACGGGTTGGACGCCTGCCACGCGTCGGCGGTCAGGACCGGCGTGAGGGTCGGGAGCATCTCGAAACGGTTCTCCGGCGCGTTCGCCCACCAGCCGGCGAGGCGCGGGAGGTCCGTGCGCGGGAGATGCCGCTCGTGCACGAACACGCCCGCTGTCGCACCGGGCCCGCTGTTCAGGTACTTGTAGGTGCACCAGGCCGCGAAGTCCACACCGTCGTCGTGAAGGGCGAGCGGCACGTTGCCCGCCGCATGGGCCAGGTCCCAACCGACCGTGGCACCGGCCGCGTGGCCGAGCGCAGTGATCGCGGGGATGTCCATGAGCTCGCCGGTCAGGTAGTTGACGCCACCGAGCATCACCATCGCCAGGGAGTCGCCTTGCTGTGCGATCGCCTCGGCCACGGTCTCGGTGTCGAGCGTGGACGCGCCCGGGCGCGGGGTGACCCGGACCAGTCCGTCCGCAGGGTCTATCCCCCGGAACTGCAGATGGCTCGCCACCGCGTAACTGTCCGATGGGAACGCCGTGTCCTCGATCATGATGCGGTACCGCGAACGTGTCGGTTGGTAGAAGCTGGCGAGCAGGAGATGCAGGTTCACTGTGAGGGTGTTCATCGCGACGACCTCTGCCTCACGCGCACCGACGATGCGGCTCATCGGCGCACGCAGGCGTGCATGGAACGCCGCCCACTCGGGTCCCTCGGCATGACCCTCGACCCCCAGGTCCCGCCACGCCTGGAGATGCGCCGCCAGGTCCGGCTCCACGCGACGCGGCTGGAGGCCGAGGGAGTTCCCGGCGAGGTACGCCGTGAGCGGCTCCGGACCGCCGTCGGCCGGTGGCACCCAGAAGTCGGCGCGGTTCGAGGTGAGGGCGGCGTCCCGCTCCCTCGCGTCGTCCCGAGAGGTGGCGGCTGTCGGGCTCAAATAGATCCCCGGGGGGCTCGTCATCGCGTCCCCATGCGCGCCACGACGCGGGTCGGGCCGCCGGAGCCCCCCTCGACCTTGATCGGTAGCGCCCAGACCTCGTCGAGGTGAGTCGGGAGCCCGTCGAGCCCGGCCAGGTTCTCCAGGATGAACGCTCCCGAGCCGAGCACGGCCCGGTGAGCCGCGAGTGTCATCGCGACATGGCCGCCGTCCAGGCCGACCGTGTCCAGCCCGACGCCGATAGCGCCGCGCCGCACCAGCAGAGCCGCAGCCTCACCCGAGACGCCCGGCCAGTGCCACCCGTCCTCGCGCACGACGACGTACCCGCCCGGCGTCGACCAGAACTGGCCCCATCCCGTGCGGACGATCACGATCGACCCCGCCTCGATCCGTCCGTGCTGTCCCTCGAACTCCTCGATGTGGTCGGCCGTGACGTCGAAGTCGGCGTCGCCGCCGCACTGCTCGGCGAGGTCGATCACGACGCCCGGGCCGTGCAGGCCCGCGAGGGGGATCTGGTCGACGGTCCGGCCGTCCGCCACAGCGTGGGCCGGTGCATCCATGTGCGTCCCGCAGTGCTCCATCATCGCGAAACCCCCGAAGAACAGCGGGATCTCCGGGTCGTCGATGCGTCCGTGCACCTCATAGGTGAAGCCCGGCTGGCCGGGGAACACCGGCGTCCGGTCGTTGAGCGGGTAGGTCAGGTCCGCCCATACGGGCGACTCGGTCGTCATCGTCAGCCTCCTACTAGTCCGTGAGCTCAGGGGTGCTTCGTCCGATCGCCAGCATGCCGCCGTCGACCGGGAGGTCAGCTCCGGTGATGAACGAGGCGTCGTCCGACAGCAGGAACAGGCAGGCGTCCGCGACCGCTCGCGGCGGCAGGAGCGCGCCGCCGAGTGGATGCACACGCCCATACTCCGCCGGATCGGCGCCGGTCTCGTCCAGCACGGCCTGGATCATCGGCGTGAGCACCGCGCCGGGGCTGACCGTGTTGGCCCGGACCCGTGGGGCGTAGTCGAGGGCGATCGACTTGGTGAGCTGGACGACGGCGGCCTTCGTCGGGCCGTACGCGGCCTCCTGACGCCAGCCGATATGCGCGAGCGCCGACGCGATGTTGACGATGGACCCGCCGCTCTCGATCAGGTGCGGCAGGACCTCGCGGCACATGAGGAACGTGCCGCGAAGGTTCACGGCGTACGTCCGTTCCCACTCATCCAACGGCGTGGAGCCTGCCGGAGTCTGCGGGCCTGCGATCCCGGCCAGGTTGCACAGCCCGTGGATCGGGCCGCGGGCCGCGACCTGCTCGACCGCTGAGCGAACCTGGTCGGCGTCCGAGATGTCGATCGTCAGCGAGGTGCCGCCGACCGCCGCGGCCGTCGCCGCGGCAGCGATCCCGTCGACGTCCAGGCAGATCGCGAGCGCGCCTGCTTCGGCCACGCGTCGCGCCACGGCCTCGCCGATCCCGCGGCCGGCTCCCGTGACGATGACCGTCCGCCCGCGGAGCCGCTCGCTCCGGTCCGAGGCCAGCTCACTGGGCACTGATTCCTCCATCGACAGGCAGCGCGACACCGGTGACGAACTCGGCCTCGCCCGAGGCGAGGAAGGCGATCGCCGCGGCGACGTCGCGGGGCTCAGCGAGCCGCCCCAGGGGCTGCATCTTCCCCGCCGCCGCGTACGCGGCATCCGGGTCGTCCTGCGCTTCCACCCATCGGCGGATCATCGGCGTGTTCGTGAAGGAGGGGCAGACGCAGCAGACCCGTACCCCGTACGCGGCGGCGTCGACCGCCTGGGCGCGCGCCAGGTGGACGACTCCGCCCTTCGCCGCCGAGTAGCCGACCTGTCCCGGCCACGCCACGAGGCCGGCATCGGACGCGACGTGCACGATCACGCCGCTACGGCGCTCGCACATCAGCGCGAGCGCCTCGCGACCGATCCGGAACGCGCCGGACAGGTTGACGTCGATGAGGTCCGCCCATTGGGCCGCGGTCGTCTCGAGCGCGCTCCCTTCGGCGTGGATGCCGACCGAGTTCACCACGACGTCGAGCGGGCCAGACTCCGACCACGCGGCTCGCACGGCATCGCGCACGGCGTCGTCGTCACGGACGTCGCAGACGATCTGGCGCGCGCCGATCGGTGCGTCGAGCGGTCGGAACTCCCGGTCGGCTATCACGACGTCGGCGCCCTCGGCCATCAGACGTTCGCTCGTCGCCGCACCCATGCCGGATGCGCCACCGAACACGAGTGCTCGCTGTCCTTCGAAACGGCGCATGATCACCGGCCGGCCCCGATCTGCGTTCCCCGGCCCAGGAACGTCGTGGCGTTCCCGCGAAGCAGGGAGACCCGCTCGTCGTCGGACAGCAGCGCGTTGTCGCGGATCGACGAGCCGGCAGGGATCTCGCCGAGCGGATACGGGTAGTCGCTGCCCATCACGACGCTCCGCTCGCCCACGATGTCCACGAGGTAGCGCAGCGTGCGGTGGTCGAACACGACGCTGTCGACGAAGAACCGGTCCAGGTAGGCGGACGGCGCCAGCGCAGACCCGCGGACGACGTCCGGGCGCGTGCGCCACGCGTTCTCCACACGCCCGAGCCAGAAGGCGAACGAACCCCCGCCGTGGGCGAAGCAGATCCGCAGCTCTGGCGGCACGCGGTCGAACACGCCGCCGAGGATCATCGCGACGATCGACAGGTGCGTCTCGGCGGGCATGCCGGTCAGCCACTGGGCCATCCATCGGTCGAGCCTCGGCGAGCTCGGCATGTCCCACGGGTGGACGAAGACCGGCATATCCGTCGCCGCACAGTGCTGGAGGAACGTGACGATCCCGTCGTCGTCCAGATCGCGATCACCGACATGGTTGCCGATCTCGACGCCCACGTGGCCGGCCTCGCGGCACCGATCCAGCTCGGCGCAGGCGGCATCGGCATCCTGCAGCGGCACCTGGCAGAACGGAAGCAGCTGTCCCGGTGCTTCCGCGCAGATCTCGAGCGCGAGGTCGTTGAAGATCCGGGAGACGGCGGCGCCTTCGCCGGGCTCGCGGTCATAGCTGAAGAAGACCGGCGTCGGCGAGACCACCTGAGCGACGACACCCGCGGCAGCCATGTCGGCCAGTCGCGTGTCGGCGTTCCATGCGCTTTCGGTCAGCTGGCGGAACTCGCGCGTCGCGACCATGATCGTCGCCTCGCGTTCGGAGTCCACGCGCAGCCACGGCCAGTCCCCGGGTCCGATCTGTCCGAGGTCAGGCCATCCCCGCGGGACGTAGTGACTGTGGACGTCGATCGCCGGGATGTCGCGCGCCGGCGACGGGATAGCGCCGTCGATGGGCGCCGTCACGGAGGTCACGCGGTCTCCTTCGGGGTCGCCGACGACGTAGGCGCTCCCGCCGACGGCCCGCGTCCAGAACGTCCGAGGCCGGGTTCACGAGAGCCCAGCAGGCCGGTAGGTCTGAGCCGCAAGATGACGATCAGCCCGATTCCGACGGTCAGCTGCGCGATGCCAGCGACGGCCGGGAACTCGATCCCGTGGATGTCGCCGGACTCGACGACGAGCATGAGCTGCGCCCAGGCCACGTACACGACGGCGCCGACGACGCTGCCGGCGACGCTGTTGATCCCGCCCAGGACGACGATGACGATGATCGGCACCGACTGCGACACGAAAAACGACTTCGGCGAGAACGCCGTCAGCTGTTGGGCCATCAGGGCACCGCCGACGCCTGTGAGCGCCCCCGAGACGATCCAGGCCCAGATCCGGCCACGGAAGACGGAACCGCCGAGCGTCTCGGCTGCCAGCGTGTCGTCACGGACCGCACGCGAGGCAAGGCCCCACGGCGAGAACTTGAACGCGAGGGCGACGAGGACGACGACCGCCAGGACGACGGCCACCGACACAAGCGTCGTGTTGGCGGGCACTCCGAAGAAGGTCTGCGTGCCCTTCGTGATGCTCCCCGCGTTGCGCAGGACCTCGTTGACGATCACGAGGAGGGCCAGCGTCGCGATGCCCGCCGCTGCCCCCGACATCCGCATGAGGACGAACCCGCTGACGCAGGCCAGCACCGCGCAGACCACGGCGGCAAGGACGAGCGAGCCGGCGAACGTCAGATAGAGCCGGTCAAGGGGAGCCGGCAGGTCAGGCAGCATCGTGGCGCGCTGCGACGGTGGGATCGTGACGATCCCCGCGGCGTACGCACCGACCGCGACGAACGCCATGTGACCGAACGAGATGATCCCCGTCGCGCCGACGAACACCTGGTACGCGACGGCCAGGACGCACGAGACTCCGAGGCCCACCAGGATCTCGCGCGGACCACCCAGCGCAGCGAGGACAAGCGCCGTCGCACCCAGGGCCGCGGGGATGAGCAGACCCGGGCCGAGCACCGACAGGAGGCCTCCCCGCGAGAGGGGCCGGTCGACGACCCATCCGATCCGCCTCATCGCGACACCTCGACTCGTTGACCCATGAGGCCCTGGGGCCGCACGAGCAGCACGATCGTCACCAGGGCGAAGGCGAACGTCTGCTGCCAACTGGACAGGGCGGCCGGCGTGTAGGTGTAGAGCACGGCTTCGAACAGCCCCAGAAGGAGGCCACCGACAACCGCGCCGCGGAGCGTTCCCAGCCCACCGATCACGACGACGATGAACGCTTTCAACGTGATGTTCAGGTCACCGAGCGACGAGACGGAGCCGATCTTCGCGAACCACAGGAATGCGACGACGCCGGCGATCGCGCCGCTCAGGGCGAATACCGCCATCAGGACGCGGTTGCTGCGGATCCCCATGAGGTCCGAGACTTCAGGGTTCTCCGCGACGGCACGGATGCGCAGACCCATGTCGGTCCGGTAGAGGACGAGCTGCAGACCGGCGAGGACGATGAGCGAGACCACGATCGTCACGAGCTGCAGGACACCGATCCGCACCTGTCCTATCGCGATCGTCGACCCGAGCCACTCCGGAGACGGGACCAGCCGCGCCTCCTGGCCGAAGAAGATGAAGGCGACCGCCTCGAGCGCCAACGTCACGCCGAACGAGCTGAGGAGCAGCGTCGAGGGCGGCGCGCCGCGGAACGGCTGGAAGGCCGTACGGCCGATGACCACCGAGAGGGCTGTCAGGCCCGCGATCATCCCGACGACCGCGAGGCCGAAGGGCACACCGGCCGCGACCAGCACGGCGAGGAGGAATCCGCCCCACATCACTACTGACCCGTAGGAGAAGTTGATCAGCCCGAGCACGCTGAACACCAGGCTCAGGCCGAGACCGAGGAGCACATACGTCGAACCGAAGCTGAGTGCGTCGACGAGGACCTGGACGACGCTCATCAGAGGTCGCCGCCGAGGTAGGCCGAAGCCAGGTCGCCGCGCGCCGCCAGGTCAGCCGCACTGCCCTCCAGGACGACGCGGCCGCCGACCAGGACGACGGCCCGGTCGGCGAAGCCGAGAGCGCGATCGGCTCCCTCCTCGACCAGGATGATGCCCAGCCCGCTCTCGCGAAGGCTTCCGAGCGTCTCGTAGACACGCTCGATGACCGCCGGGGCCAGCCCGAGGGACGGCTCGTCCAGGAGCAGGTATTCCGGCTCCGAGGCGAGCGCCCGCGCGATCGCAAGCATCTGCTGCTGTCCGCCCGACAACGTGCCGCCCTTCTGGTCTCGACGTTCCTTGAGGATCGGGAACAGCTCGAACGAGCGCTCGAGCGCGGCCGCGTACGCGGCGCGCGCGCCGCCGCCGCTGCGCCGCGCCAGCGCCGTCGACCCGACCCGGAGGTTCTCCTCGACCGTGAGCGTGGAGAAGACCCGCCGGCCCTCGGGGCACAGGGCGATGCCCGCATCGACGCGTTCGGTCGCTCCGGCCCGGGTCACGTCCCGGTCGTCGATCCGCACAGACCCGCTCCACACCGGGCGGATGCCGGCGATCGCTCCCAGCAGGGTCGTCTTGCCAGCACCGTTGGGGCCGATGACGGCAAGCACCTGCCCCGGCTCGACCGTGACGGTCACGTCATGGAGGATCTCGGCCCGGCCGTAGCCCGTCGTGACTCCCGTCGCAGCGATCATGAGCGGCCCGCCGAACCGAGGTACACCTCAGCGACGTTCGGGTCTGCGAGCACGACGGCTGGCGTCCCTTGCGTCAGGACGCGACCCTCGTGGAGCACGACGACCCGGTGACACACGCTTGCGACGAGGTGCATGTCGTGGTCGACAAGAAGGACCGTGCCGCCCGCGTCGTTGAAGGCACGCAACGTGTCGATCAAGGAGCGGGTGTCCTCCTCGCCCAGGCCCGCTGCGGGTTCGTCGAGCGCGAGCAGGCGTGGCCGCTCGACCAGCGCGCGAGCGATCTCGACCCGCCGCTGGGTGCCATACGAGAGCTCGCCGGCCGGCACGCGCGCGACGTCCCCCAGGCCATGGCGCTCGACCTCGGCTTCAGCGAAGGCCCGCGACTGACGTCCGGCACCGCTCATCCTCGCGGCAACCTCGATGTTCTCGGCGACGGTCATCTCCGCGAAGAGCCTCAAGTTCTGGTAGGTACGGACCAGGCCCCGGCGCGCTCGCGTCGCCCGTCCCTCGCCGGTGATGTTGCGGCCGTCCAGGGCGATCGTGCCCGCCGATGGAGCCAGGACACCCGACACGCAGTTCACCAACGTCGTCTTGCCCGATCCGTTCGGTCCGATCAGTCCGACGACTTCGCCCGACGCGATGGTCAAGTCGACGCCGTCGAGCGCCCGGACACCACCGAAGTGCTTGCTCAGCCCCGAGACATCCAGGGTTGCGCCAGGGGTGTCCGGAGCGCTCGACGGCTCGCTCACGTCAGGAGGTCCGCGGGTCGATCGTCGCCGCCTCGACGGCGACACCGGCATCGTCGAACCCGACGACGCTCGCCCGGCGAGAGGTCACCTTGTCGGTCCACTCGTAGATCTCGCCGCCAGCGACAGAGAACTCCTTCTGTGCCGTCATAGCCGCGGTGAGGGCTGCCGCATCCGTCGTACCCGCGGCCTTGAGCGCTTCCGCGAGACCCATGACCCCCTCGTAGCCGGCCTGAGCGTTGGCGTTGGGCGGGAACCCGCCGAAGGTCGCCTCGTAGTCCTTGACGAAGGACAGGGCGTCGGCGCTCGCAGTCGGGCCCTCGTAGAAGGCCTGCGAGACGTAGTAGACGTCCTTGACGCGCTTCGGCCCGATCACGTTGACGAGGTCAGGCGAGGCGTAGGTGCCGTTGCCGAGGACCGGGATCGTCAGGCCGGCATCGAGCATCTGCTTGACGAAGGTGCCGACGTGCGGGAAGTAGTCGTTGAGGTAGATGAACGACGGTGCCGGACTGAGCCCACGGATCTTGGAGATCACCGCCGAGTAGTCCGTGGCGTCGTCGGCGACGACCGAGCGCCCGACGATCGTGCCCCCGAAGGCGTCGGTGAACGCGCCTTCCATCTCCTTGAAGAAGTTGTACGCCTCGTTCGTGACGACGTACGTGCTGTCCCACGACTTCTGCGCTGCGAACCCGGCCTGCCCGCGGCCGGTGTCCTCGCTGGTCAGCGCCTGGACGACGGTGTACGGGGCGGCCGCGACGGTCCAGTCCGGGGATGAGGCCTCGGGCGACATGGCGAACAGGCCCGCCGCCTGCGCGGCAAGGGATGCCGGCGCGCCGAGGTCGAAGTCCGACGGCAGGATGATGACCTGCGCGCCGGCGTCGATGAGGTTCTGGGCCGCCTGCTGGCCCTGGGCCGGGTCGGACTTCGTGTCCTCCCACATCACGTCGAACGTGCAGCCGTCGATCCCGCCCGCCGCGTTGAGCTGGTCGAACGCGATCTGGCTGCCGTTCGCCCCCGCCGAGTCGAAGAACTCGAAGCCGCCCGTCTTCGCCTTGGCGATGCCGATCTTGATCGACCCGTCGGGACACAGCTCAGAGGCGCTGCCGGAAGCAGCGGCCGACGACGCCGACGTGGCGGCCGCCGTGGCCTCGGAGGCCGCAGGCGACGTCGCTGGTGCAGCCGCCTCGCTTGCGCATGCGCTCACGGTGATGCCGGCCGTCAGCAGCAGCACCCCCGTCATGGACAGTCTCCGCAACATTGGTCTTCCCCTTCTTCGAGCGCTGCTCGACGATTCGACCGATCTCCCGTGCCGTCGCCACTACCGAGTCCGCTCGGGCCAGCACGCTGCAGGAGAGACTGCCCGCGTCGCGATATGACTGTCCAATGCCTATCTGATGCACATCCATGCCTAACTAGTCATAATGCGCAGGTGGACCTGCCCACCGGCTGGAGCGAGGCGCAGCGCCTGCTCGACGGACGCCTCAAGATCCGCCACCTCCGGCTGGTCGACGCGATCGCGTCGTGCGGCACCGTCGCCGCGGCCGCCGTCGAGCTCCAGACGTCGCAGCCGGTGGTCAGTCGCGGACTGCAGGAGCTCGAGGCGATCTTGGGGACCGCGCTGTTCGTCCGCGGGCCGCGCGGTGTCGCGCCCACCCCGGCAGGGCTCACGTTCCTCGACCATGCGCGCAGCATCCTCACTCAGCTGACCGCGGCAGCCGTCGACGTCGACGACCTGGCTCACGGCCGGGCAGGAACCGTGGCGGTAGGCACGCACCTCGCCGGAACGAACATCTTGCTTCCGCAGGCTCTACGCACCTACAAGGAGGAGCGGCCGTCCGTGACGGTGATCGTGCGCGAAGGCACACCGAGCTCGCTGACGACATCCCTCCTCGCCGGCGAGCTGGACCTCGTGGTGGGACGCCTCGTGCCGTCGGCTGAGCGTGACGTGCTGATGCAGGTGCCGCTGTACCGCGAGCCCGTACGGCTCGTCGTCGGGCGGCAGCACCCGTGCGCCGACAGCAGCCAGCTGACGCTGGCCGAACTGTTCGACTACCCGTGGATCCTGCCGGACGAGCAGACCGCCCTCCGGCGCGAGCTCGAGCAGGTCTTCCTCAACGCCGGTCTGGACGTGCCGGCAAACCGTGTGGAGTGCACCTCGATCCTGACCGTTCGGATGCTGCTCACACAGGCTCCCTACGTCGCCGCGCTTCCCCAACTCATCGCCGTCGACGACGACGAGCTACGCGTGCTCGACACGGAGCTCGTCGGGGTCAGCCGCACCGTCGGAGTCACCCGCCGTCGACAGTCCTACCTGTCCGTCCAGGCGCGTGAGTTCCATCAGCACCTCGAGGTCGCGGCCGGTGCGATGCGCCGGACGTTGAACCTCGGCCCGAGCCAGATCCTCAAGAGCCAGCCCGCAGCGAGTAGCTGAGGTCGCTCACTCCTGCTGATGACGTCATCCGCAGGCGGGGCGGGAACGACCATCCGGTGAGCCCGCGACGGGTCATCGCTTGTCGCGCGGCGTGAGTGGTCGCGACCAGTCAGATCAGCCGGCGGTGAGCGAGTTGGGCGTGCCGAAGCGGTGGGCGGTGATGCTGACGGACTGCTCACGCAGGAACGGCAGGATCTCCAGGCGGCCCGACTCCGTGACCGGCTGGGCGTAGATCGCGAGGTCCGGGCGCCCCCTTGTCCCGGTGACAACGGCGTCCGTCGATGGGCCGAGAAGGCGAAGGCGGCTCGAGCGGGCCAGCGCCGGCGACGCCAGCCATTGCCGGTCGGACTCGACCACCGCGGTGACCCCGAGGCGGGAGAACGCCCGCTCGATCCCCGGCGCGAGGTCATGGGCCGATACGCGGATTCGGGCGCCAGCCACGACGCCGGCGGAGACGACCCGGATGAGGGCGGCGAGCGGGTCGTCCTCGTTCTGCCGGATGTCGACCTCGGCCGGGCGGTAGCGCAGTAGGTTGCGTTCGCACACGAGGCCGGCCAGGTCGACCGTCCGGGAGAACTCCGTATCCCATGCCTGCGCGTCACTGCGGGCGGACCGGATGAGGAAGGCGAGGACATCGGCCGGCTCTCCGCACTGCGCTGCCGCGTCGATGAGTAGCTGCGAGCTGGCACGTGGCTCGTGCGTCGACTCGCTCTGCGCGGACCGCCAGTTCACCAGACCTAGGAGGTAGTTCGGGCCGCCGGCCTTCGCACCCGGGCCGACAGCCGACTTCTTCCACCCGCCGAAGGGTTGACGGTTGACGATCGCTCCCGTGGTGCCACGGTTGACATACAGGTTCCCCGCCTCGACGCTGTCGAGCCACGTCCTGATCTCGCCCGGATCCAGCGAGTGCAGCCCCGCTGTGAGTCCGTAGTCGACCGCGTTCTGCAGTTCGATCGCGGCCGACAGCGTCGGTGCGGACATTACGCCGAGGACCGGGCCGAAGTACTCCGTCAGATGGAACGGGGAGCCTGGCGCCACCCCGGTCTTGACCCCGGGCGTCCACAGGCGCCCGTCGCGACCGAGGCGCTTGGGCTCGACGAGCCACTTCTCCCCGGCGTCGAGGGTCGTCAGCGCAGTCAGGAGCTTTCCGTCTGCGGGTCCGATCAGCGGCCCCATCTGGGTCTCCGCGTCCCACGCCTCACCCACGACCAACGACTCGACGGCATCGCGCAGCTGGCTGGTGAACCGGCGTGAGCCAGCCACGCTTCCGACGAGGATGACGAGCGACGTCGCGGAGCACTTCTGGCCGGCATGCCCGAATGCCGACTGGACGACGTCCCTGACGGCAAGGTCGAGATCGGCGCTGGCCGTGACGACGATGGCGTTCTTCCCGCTCGTCTCCGCCAGCAACGACAGGTTCGGGCGGAAGGAACGGAAGAGCTCGGCCGTCTCGTACGCGCCGGTGAGGATCACACGGTCGACCCGGGCATCGGAGACGAGGGCGGCGCCGAGCTCACGTTCTGGGAGGTTGACCAGGGTGAGGACGTCGGCGGGAACACCCGCGTCCCAAAGGGCTCTTGCTAGGACTGCGCCGCACCGCATGGCCTGTCGGGCGGGCTTGAGGACGACCGCTGAGCCGGAGGCGAGCGCCGCCAGCGTGGAACCGGCGGGGATCGCGACGGGGAAGTTCCACGGCGGCGTCACGACCGTCACGGATACGGGAGACATCGCGGCACCGTCGACCGCCGTGAGTGCCTCCGCCTGCGCGGCGTAGTAGTTCGCGAAGTCGACGGTCTCGGAGATCTCGGGATCGGCCTGGTCGACGGTCTTGCCGCATTCTGCGGCCATCACCTCGATGAGCTCGCCGCGCCGCTCCTCGATCGTGGCTGCCGCACGGCGCAGGACAGCGGCACGCTCGCCCGCCGACAACGAGCCCCATCCGACGGCGCCGCGCGCTGCCGTGTCGAGAAGGGCCTCCAGGTCGCCGGCCGTGTGCACGGCGGCCCGCTTCGCGATCGCGGCACCGAGATCGGACGACGGAGCCCGGTCGAGCGCTGATCGCGCCCAGGTGCGGTTCGGCGCCGTCGACGGATCGGTGTCGGGGACGTTCTCGAAGCCGTACGTCTGCAGTGCATACCGCTCGAGGTTGCGGTCCTGAGTCCGGTTCGTGGACGGGACGGAGCGGTGCAGGTCGACCAGCGACGCTCGGAAGCGCTCCTCCTCCCGCCGGAACGCGTTCTCGTCGTCGCTGAGAGTGAACACCGCGGACATGAAGTTGTCCTCGCTCGCCCCTTCCTCCAGTCGCCTCACCAGATAGGCGATCGCGACGTCGAACTCGCGTTTGTCGACCACCGGGGTGTAGAGGAGCAGCCCGCCCACATCAGCTTGCACGGCTTCAGCCTGCGGGGACGCCATCCCCAGCAGCATCTCGAACTCGACCCGGGACCGGACCCCGCGTCGGCCGGCGAGCAGCCAGGCGAAGGCGACGTCGAAGAGGTTGTGGCCGGCGATGCCGAGGCGGACGTTGTCCATCCGGTCTGTCGTCATCGCGAAGTCGAGGAGTCGCTTGTAGTTGGTGTCTGACTCCCGCTTGGACGCCCACGTGGCCAGCGGCCAGCCGTGAATCTCGGCGTCCACCCGTTCCATCGGCAGGTTCGCGCCCTTGACGACCCGGACCTTGATCGCAGCGCCCCCGCGGCGACGGCGATCCGCGGCCCAGTCCTGAAGCCGGACCATCGCCGGCAGCGAGTCGGGCAGGTACGCCTGCAGGACGATTCCGGCCTCGAGCGAGAGCAGCGCCGGGCGGTCGAGTAGCGCCGTGAACACCGCGACCGTCAGGTCGAGGTCTCGATACTCCTCCATGTCGAGGTTGATGAACTTCTGGCTCGATGAGGCGTTAGCTTCCTCGAACAGCGGTGCCAGCGTGTCGACGATGTGCGCGGCCGTCTCCTCGAACGCCCATGGAGAGTGCGGTCCGACGACGGAGGACACCTTCAGCGACACGTAGTCGACGTCGTCGCGCATCAGGATACGGCGCGTCTGCGCCAGCCGGCGCGACGCCTCGGCCTTGCCGAGCACAGCCTCGCCCAGCAGGTTCAGGTTCAACCGAAGCCCGCGCCGTTGCAGCCGCCCTATCGACCGGGTCAGAGTGCGATCCGCCGCGTCGATGACGAGGTGCGACACCATCCTGCGCAGTGCCCTCCGTGCGGTGGCCGCCACCATCGCAGGGAGCACCCGTCCGACGACGCCTCCGAACCGAACCGCGAGGCGCAGGTACAGCGGGAGGAACGCCGGCGTGCTCCGGGCGAGCCGGTCAAGGTTGCGCGCCGCGACTCGCGGGTCTTCGGGCCTGATGACACCGTCGATGAAGGAGACCGCGAACGTGAGGCCATCGGGGTCGGCGAGAAGGTCGGCCAGCCGGGCCGCGGATGAGTCGGCAGGGATGCCCGACGCGACGTCAAGCCACCGCCGGACGAGGGCCACGCATTCGTCAACAAGTTCAGGGTCGGTCGCTTCGCTGGCTAACGGACCCATAGCAACGAGTCTGAGTCCTACGTTCCATGCCGTAAAGCGGTCTCCTCGGGCCGACCTCAGTCCTCGTCGGCCCGGAAGGTGCCCGGCCGGGGCTGGACGGCCGGGTCCAGCGGATAGCCGGGCTCACCGGGGAAGAAGCCGTCCGCGCTCCACGTCAGCTGATAGGCGGGGACCGAGGCCTCAGCCGGGCGCTGGTAGTGGCGATTCGCCGCGAACAACGTCGCGCCTGGCTCGGGAAAGTGCTCCACCAGGAACTTCACGTCCGCGCCCTTCGGGCTCAGGACCTGGCCCGGTGTGAGGTCGTTCCCGCCTCGGACGTGCTCGAAGAAGTGGTTGAGCGCCATGCCGGCCCCACGCATTCCCATGCCGAACACGATCAGCTCCGGGTGACCGATGCCGAACAGCCCCACGGTGTAGGCGAAGGAGGGGTCCGGCCCCTCGCCGAGGACGCACTGCAGGTAGCAGCCGTGCTTCCGGATGATGTCTGTGACATGGCGGTCCTCCTGGTCGAGCCAGGCGAGGATGGCTGCGTCTGCCCCGTGATCTGTCATGCCAACGACCGTAGGACGGTCCCCTGACAAGGCTCGGGGGTCCTGGCCGCGGGCCCCAGCCGACGGCCTTGCCGGCGAGGCCCAGCACGCCGTCGCGACATTCCGGCCTTCGGTGAGGTTCGGTCGATGCCGTGATTTCGCTTCCGGGGAGTACGTTGATGGAGTTGGGGCAGCGTGCGGAACGTCCCGTATGACTGGAAGTTCGGCTCCGTCGGGCTCAGGTGACCATGTCCCAGGCGTTACTGGATGGACCACGACATGGGCCAGCTGTTCGGCCTACCCGCCCGCTTGTGGACGCTCGTCGTATGGTTCGCCGCCATCTGCGCAACCGCGTTCATGGCGGGAGTGGTGCTGCCGATCGTTCGCGGCGACCCCGTGCTCATGGCCAGCGTCGTGGGTGCGGCAGCCGAGCTCGCGATCGTCGTGGTCATCCTGGTCTGCAGGGCGCGGACTCCCCTGTGGTTCATCCACCTGATTCTCGTCGCATCGCTCATCGGGGCGACGGTCGCGGCCGTCGCCGCGGACTCGGTCGACGGCGCCCTGTTCGCAGTTGTGAACGCCGTACTTGTCGTGCTGTACGCGGGCTGGTGGTGGCACGGGCGCGTTGCGTACGCATACGCGACAGTCGCCGCCGTCACGCTGCTCGTGCTCGTCATCCCCAACAGGAGCTTCAGCATCCATGCCGAGACATGGCTTCTCCTGGTGGGACTGCTGGCATTCGAGTCCTACTGCATCAGCATGGGCGTGCGTCGGATCCAGTACACGTCGACCCACGACTCTCTGACCGGTCGGCTGAACACGACCGCCCTGCACGCCTACATCGCGATCCAGCCGACGTCGGGGCGCGCGTTCAGCCCCCGAACACTGGTCTCGATCGACCTCAACGACCTGAAGTCCGTCAACGACAGTCTCGGCCACCAGGCCGGCGACACACTGTTGCGCGAATGCAGCTCCGCGTGGGCGGCAACGTTGCGGCCCGACGATCTGTTGTTCCGTGTTGGCGGTGACGAGTTCGTCATCGTGCTCCCACAGACCGAGCCGGACGCTGCCTCGTCTTTGATCGAACGCCTGCGCGATGCGTACCCGGTCCGATGGGCGCAGGGACGAACTGCCTGGATTCCAGGCGAGTCGTTCGATACGGCGCTCGCTCGCGCGGATTCGCTGATGTACGAGGACAAGCGCCGAAGCCAGCACAGCCGAGATTCGGCGGTTGTCGCGGCGGACGACGCAGGTCCCGACCGCGCGGCGGCGGTGCGCGCGCGCTCACAGGCGACCGCCGGAGGCGTCTTCCGGCCTGCTCGCACCCGATCAACACCGCGTCAGACCACGCTGGACGCACTGACCGGGTTGATCACCGACGGGATGCTCTCCGATCGCATCGCGGAGTACCTGAGCGAACCGCGACTCGAAGGGGAGCGCGTCGATATCGCATTCCTGGGTCTGGACAGGTTCGAGCGCATCAACCAGTCGCTCGGGATGCGACACGGCGATGAGCTGCTCGTCCAGGTGTCCCAACGGCTGTCGGACAGGATCCGGCCTGGCGACACTCTCGCTCGCTTCAGCGGTGACGAGTTCGTCGTCGTCATGACTACCGACGTTGACGACGACGCCGTCGGGCTCGGCAAGGATCTCCTCGACTGCTTCGTCGAGCCGTTCCCCATTGGCGGGAACCGCATCGCGATCTCCGCCAGCGTCGGCCTCTCTTCAACCGTCGGCCACCCCGAGCCTGACGACCTTCTGGAAGATGCCGCATCGGCGATGATCGCCGCGAAGGGCCACGGCGGCAACCGGGTGCAGACCTTCGACCAGGCGACGCGCGACAGGGCCGTGCACGCCGTCGCCCTTGAGACGGACCTGAGCTTGGCCGTCGCGGAGTCAGAGATCGTCGTCCACTACCAACCGGTCATCGACCTCGACAGCGGCACGCCAGTCGGGGTCGAGGCGCTCGCTCGATGGGAGCGCGATGGCGTCTTCGTGCCACCCGGCGAGTTCATCCCGGTCGCCGAGGCGAGCGGCCTGATCCTGACTCTAGGTCGACGGGTGCTCAACCAGGCCTGTCACGATGCCGTGAGGTTCAGTGGACCATCTGCGGGGTTTCACGTGGCGGTGAACCTGTCGACGCGTGAGCTGATGTCGACGACGATCGTCGACGACGTCCGAGCTGCACTTGGTGCGAGTGGACTTGAGGCCGGTCGCTTGTTCCTGGAGATCACCGAGTCCGCCCTGATGCAGGACGAAGCGCTGGCCGGGGAGACCCTTGATGCGCTCACCGACATGGGGGTGGGCATCGCCGTGGACGACTTCGGCACCGGATACAGCTCGCTGCTGTACCTGCGCCGATACCCGATCACGGTCCTCAAGGTGGATCAGGCCTTCGTCGGCGGAATCGGGACCAGTGCGGACGACGAAGCGATCTGTCGGTCGGTTCTCGGCCTCGCCCAGTCGCTCAACCTGAGGTCGGTCGCCGAAGGGGTCGAAACGCAGGCCCAGGCCGACGTGCTGCGCGCGTACGGATGCAAGCACGCGCAAGGGTTCCTCTGGTCGCCTGCAGTGCCCTTCGCCCAGCTCAACGCAGCCCTCGACCGACTTCCCCACGCTTTGGTCACCTAGCACCGGCCGCGACCGCTTGTGACGCTGGCGGGCTCGCCCGGCCCCTGGGCTGGCCCAGTTCTGGACATTGCCCCATGCTGTGGCGCGCCGCCAGCGTGATCGCTACGTTGACGCCCATGACCAACGCGACCGCGCTCAGCGACTGGCAGGCTCCGACCATCGAGGCCATCACCGATACCGGTTCGACGTCAGACGTCGTCGAACCGATCGTCAACGCGCAGCCCTCGTCCTTCCCGGTCTGAGGCGCCACTCCCTGATCTGATGCTTGACCTGCCCCGCCCACCTTTGTGCGCGGGCGGAGAGCGTCTGCGCCTGGGTGAACCAGTCTGGCGCGTAAAAGGGCCTTCGGCCCCGGGCTCGGTGATCGCTGGACCGTGCCACGGCAGCGATTCTCGGCGGCAAACATCGAACGCCCGCCACCTGCCGCCGGATCCCGGCACACTCGCCTGGTGCGCAACGATGACGGAGCCGCGCTCCACGACGCCCTAGAGACCGCCCGAGCCCAGGTAGCGGCCGCCACCGACGAGGTCGAAGGCATAGGTCCGTCGCTCGTCGACCGGGCACTCACCGACATTGACGTTGACGACGCCGCTGCTGCGGCAGATCGGGCGTTGCACTCTCTTCGCGAGATCCAGGAGGCGCTCGACACGATGGCGTCGCTACTTCGTTCCGGCGAGAACACATAGGTGGGCGTCGCCTCGGGGCGGCCTCCGTCCCGCTGACGCCGACGATGAAGCTCCACCGGCTCCGGACACGCACCAGCCGCTAGCACTAGCGCTTGGCCTGGTTCTCGGACATTGGAGAGGAACTCGACGACGTCACCGTCACTCCCGGCCACTCCGAGCGCAGTCGCGCGAGTTCCGTCAAGAACCGTGCCTGACGGCGCGCTCGCGGTCTCAGATCCGCTCGCGAACCAGGTCGCCGTTCGTGTCGACGGTCAGCCGGTAGCGGGCCGGTGGCTTGCGCGCCGCGACGACCCACAGGACGATCACGGCGAGTGGGATGAGCAGGAAGATGTAGGCGACAGGTGCGAGGGCGCCCAGCGCCAAACCGAACGCAGCAAAGAAGACGATGACGGCGAGACGGCCGAGGACCAGCGCGGCCGAGGTCTGCTGCCGCTTCACGATGACGACAGTAGATCCGCTTCGCGACTCGACGACGAAGCCCCCGCGGACGGCGTCGGCCACGACGGAGTCGAGGTCCCGGCTCATCGCACTCCTCCCATCGTCGAGGTCGCCACGTGTCGCGCTCGACGTATCCAAACTAGCTGGCGTTCATACCTACGTCGGTTTGGCCGCCCGACGCTCGATGCTGATGTTGGCCACGCACTCTGAGCGATCCTTCTCGGGCCGGTACTCGATCTCCGTCGGTCCGACGTTTCCGGTGAATGCCAACCCGTTGATCTGGTCGAGCAGGTTCTCCCGTCGCAGGGCTGGTGGGCGACGGTACCAACGAGAACGGCACGTCGCTCCCTCCACGCGCGCCGGGGGCATCGAACCGTCAACTCGCTCGCGGCCGGTTTAGGCATCGTCATGTGCAACTATGACCGACGAAAGGGATGCGGCCGCTAGTGCTTGGCCTGGCTCCTAGACGTTAAACCGGAACTCGACGACGTCGCCGTCGGCCATGACGTAGTCCTTGCCCTCGATGCGGACTCGGCCCTTGGCCTTGGCCTCGGCCATCGAACCGGCGGCGACGAGGTCGTCGAACGAGACGACCTCGGCCTTGATGAAGCCCTTCTGGAAGTCCGTGTGGATGACACCAGCCGCCTCCGGCGCAGTCGCCCCGCGCGGGATCGTCCAAGCGCGCGACTCCTTCGGGCCGGCCGTCAGGTAGGTCTGCAGGCCCAGGGTGTCGAAGCCGACCCGCGCGAGCGCGTTCAGCCCGCTCTCGTCCTGCCCGACGGACTGCAGGAGCTCCAGCGCCTCGTCGTCGGGCAGCTCGACGAGCTCGGCCTCGAGCTTGGCATCCAGGAACACGGCCTCCGCGGGGGCGACAAGCTCGCGCATACGCTGCTTGAACTCGTCATCGACGAGCTCGGCCTCATCGACGTTGACGACGTAGAGGAACGGCTTGGCCGTGAGCAGGAACAGCTCGCGCAGCGGCTCACGGTCCAGGCCCGACGCGAAGATCGTCGTCCCACCGTCGAGCACCCGCTGGGCCTCCTCGGCCGCTGCCAGGACGCCTGCCTTCGACTTGTCGACCCGCGCCTCCTTCTGCAGCCGCGGCAGCGCCTTCTCCAAGGTCTGCAGGTCAGCCAGGATCAGCTCGGTGTTGATCGTCTCCATGTCCTCCTCGGGCGACACTCGACCCTCCACATGGACGACGTCGTCGTCGACGAACGCACGGAGCACCTGACATATCGCGTCGGACTCGCGGATGTTCGCCAGAAACTTGTTGCCGAGCCCGGCCCCCTCGCTCGCCCCCTTCACGATGCCGGCGATGTCGACGAACGTCACGGTCGCGGGCAGTTGCCGCTCGGAGCCGAAGATCCCGGCGAGCACCGCCAGGCGCGGATCCGGCACTCCGACGACGCCGGTGTTCGGCTCGATCGTCGCGAACGGGTAGTTCGCCGCGAGGACGTCGTTGCGGGTGAGCGCGTTGAAAAGAGTCGACTTGCCGACGTTGGGGAGACCGACGATCGCGATGGTGAGAGCCACGACGGGCGATCCTACGGGGACCCTTAGGTACGGTACGCACGTGACGATGTCGGACGACGGCCGTGCGCCGATCGACCCCGACTTCGCCGCCCTCTTCCGTGAGGACGATCCGCCGCCTCCAGCGCCCGGCCCGCTGCCGTCCACGCCACCGCCCCCCACGGATGCCCCTGCGGATCCCGAGCCCTCGTACGACGCCCCCGAGCCCGCCGCCCCACCGGCTGAGCCCCCCGCCGCCCCGCCGTCGGCCGATCCCGTCGCCGACACCGGCCGCCTCTTCCGCAGCCAGGGTGCCGAGGGCGGCGCGGACAGCGTGCTGGCGGTCCCGGCCGACCGGGCGGGCCGCCTACGGACCCTGCGCCGCGACGACACCGTCGTCGTTCCGCCGTCGCCGGTGCGGCCAGCAGACGCCGCGCCGCTGCACGACGGCCCCGACCTCGCTGACCCCGACGCGGCCGGCGCCGCCGCCGTGGTCGTCGCGGAGGCCACCGCCGTGCCGGGCGGACACACCAGCGTCGAGCCAGCGGTCGTGGCCGCGCCGATCCCAGGCTCCGTGCCGGCCGGGGTGATGCCGAACGACTCGTCCGTCCACACGTACACGCCCGTGCCCGAGGACGAGGAGGACCCGACGGCCACCCGACGCTCCCGACTGTCCCGCCGCAGCGGCGAGCACCGAGGCCGCGCGGTCTCCGCCGGCGCCGCCTACATCATCGTCATCGGCGTCACACTCGTCGTCGGCCTCATCAACGCCCTGCTCGCCGACGGCGACATCGGCTGGCCGACCGGGCTCGCGCTGCTCGTCAGCTCGGTCTACGTGGCCCTGACCATCCGGCTCGATGACGCTGCCGTCGCCGTGATCGTGCCCCCCGTCGCCTTCGGGCTCACGGCGCTGACTGCCGGGCAGTTCTTCCTCGGCTCGTCGGCGAACTCGCTGCTGAACCGCGGCGTCGTCTGGTTCTTCGACCTGGCCGACAGCTGGATGTGGATCATCGGGTCGACCCTGGCCGCCCTCGTCATCGTGCTCGTCCGCCGCTACCGCCGCTGACCGGACCCGCTAGGCCTGGGCGGCGGCCTTGAGGTCGCGGCGCAGCTCGGGGGGAAGCGCGAACACGAGCGTCTCCTCCGCGGTCGACACCGCCTCGACCGGGCCGTGCCCACGCTCGGCCAGCCAGGCCAGCACCTCGTCGACGAGGATCTCGGGCACCGAGGCTCCACTGGTCACGCCGACGACGTCGGCCCCGTCGACCCACTCCTCCTGGAGCTCCGCGGCGCAGTCGACCCGGTAGGCCGACCCGGCCCCGGAGTCCAGCGCGACCTCCACCAGGCGCACCGAGTTCGACGAGTTCCCGCTGCCGACGACGATCACGACGTCGCAGTGCGGGGCGATCGCCTTCACCGCCGCCTGGCGGTTCTGCGTCGCGTAGCAGATGTCGTCGCTGGGCGGGCTGACCAGCTGGGGGAAGCGCTCGCGGAGGGCGTCGACCGTCTCAATGGTCTCGTCGACGGACAGCGTCGTCTGCGACAGCCACACGAGCCGGTCGGGCTGGTCGAGCTGCAGGTCCGCGACGGAGGCCGGGTCCTGGACCAGCGTCATGGCCTCGGGCGCCTCGCCCATCGTGCCGACGACCTCCTCGTGGCCCTCATGGCCCACGAGCAGGATCTGGTAGCCCTCGGCCGCGAACCGGCGCGCCTCCGCATGCACCTTCGTCACCAGCGGGCAGGTCGCGTCGATCGTCTTGAGCGCGCGACGCTGCGCGTCCACGTGCACCTCCGGGGCAACGCCGTGCGCGGAGAGCACCACGGTCGCCCCCTCCGGCACCTCGTCAAGCTCCTCCACGAAGACCACGCCGCGTCGCTCGAGCGTGTCAACGACGTAGCGGTTGTGGACGATCTGCTTGCGGACGTACACCGGCGGCCCATACAGCTCGAGGGCCTTCTCGACGGTCACGATGGCGCGGTCCACTCCGGCGCAGTACCCCCGCGGAGCCGCGAGCAGGATGCGCTTCTCGTCGTCCATCACCCGTCCATGGTAGGCCGGGTTCGACCGACGGCCCACCTGCCTACGCTTCGGTCATGGCCCTGACGACCAGCCCGGAGGAGCCAGCAGCCGTCCGCACCATCTCGCGGCTGCTCGACGACTGGATCGGCCGCCTCGGGGCCATCTGGATCGACGGGCAGGTCGCCGAGTACCGCCCGCGGCCCGGCGCCCGGATGCAGTACTTCGTCCTGCGCGACACCGACGTCGACATGTCGCTCACCGTCAAGGCGGACTCCGGCGTCGTCGGGCGCCTCGAGCAGCCACTGGCCGAGGGGCAGCGCATCCTCGTCCACGCGCGCCCGGACTTCTACGCCGCCCGCGGCTCCCTGGCCCTCCTCGCCCGCGAGATCCGCCCGGTTGGGCTCGGGGCGCTGCTCGCCGAGCTCGCCCGGCTGCGCGACCTGCTGGCCGCGGAGGGCCTGTTCGCTCCCGAGCGCAAGCGCCCGCTGCCGTTCCTGCCCCGGTCCGTCGGGCTGATCTGCGGGCGGAACAGCGCGGCGATGCGTGACGTGCTCGCCAACGCCCGCGACCGGTGGCCGTCGGTGGAGTTCGCCGTTCGAGAGGTGCCGGTTCAGGGTCCGCAGGCCGTGGCCGCGGTGGTCGCTGCGCTGGCCGAGCTCGACGCGGAGCCCGACGTCGACGTCATCATCGTCACCCGCGGCGGCGGCAGCGTCGAGGACCTGCTCCCGTTCAGCAACGAGACCCTCGTGCGGGCCGTCTCCGCGTGCACGACGCCGGTCGTCAGCGCGATCGGGCACGAGCAGGACGCCCCGCTCGTCGACTTCGTCGCGGACCTGCGCGCCTCCACGCCAACCGACGCCGCCAAGCGGGTCGTGCCGTCGCTGCGCGAACAGCAGGACTACCTCACCGGCCTTCGTCGCCGGGCGGCGATCATCGTCGGGCACCAAGTCGACCGGGAGCGGCAGACGCTCGACGGGCGACGCCGGCGCGCGCGGGCCGTCGTGGAGGCACGGCTGGCCTCCGCGGCCACCGACCTGGACCACCTGCGCGCCCGGGTCCGATCGCTGTCACCGGCGGCGACGCTCGACCGCGGCTACGCCATCGTCCTGGCCGACGACGGCTCGATCGTGCGCGACGCCGACGACGTACCGACCGGGGCCGCCCTCGACATCCGCGTCGCCCAGGGCCGCCTGCACGCGGCCCGCACCGACGGCCCCGATCGGTAGGGTGCCGCGCATGCCCGCCGCCAAGGAACCGCCGTCCTACGAGGCCGCGCGTGACGAGCTCGCCGCAGTCGTGGCGAGCCTGGAGACCGGCGGGCTCACCCTGGAGGAGTCGCTGCGGCTGTGGGAGCGCGGCGAGGAGCTTGCCGCGACCTGCCAGGCGTGGCTCGACACCGCCCGCGCTCGGCTCGACGCCGCCGCACCGGCGGACCCGGGCTCAGCCGACGGGGCGTAGGGACGTCGCGAGCGTCGTCAGCTCGGGCCAGTCAGCGCTGCCGTAGACGATCGTCGAGACCCCATCTGCGACGAGCACGAGGCTGCGGTCGCCGTTCTCCCCCGTCATCCGAACCCAGGTCACGTCACCGATCTGCTGCGGGCCTCCGGCCACGCCGTCGCCGGTCTGCTCGGCGAGGTACGGCGCGTACTCCATGCGCGCCTGCGTGACCTGCGCGTACTGGTCCGCTGGGGTCACGTAGCCGATGTGCAGCACCGGCACTGCGCCGGAGGTGGCGGTCGGCTCCCAGCGCGCGCTCGTCGCCCGCCAGCCGCTCGCCAGCCCCGTCGGCTCCTGGACGGGGAAGTCCGCCGACGCCGCCGCCGCCGCGACGACCGGGGCGGGGTCGACGAGCCGGATCGGGTCCGGGGTCGGCCGCCACGCCATCGCGACGAAGGCACCCACGACGGCGAGCACCACGGCCATCGAGATGACCATGTCGCGCACCGTCTGCCGCATGCGCGGCGCGGGGCGGCCGGTCGGCCGGACGGGGGCGGAGCTCACGGGGCCATCCTCCCCCACGACAACGGTGCCCGTGCTGCCGCCCGTCCGTGCCGCCCGACCCGGCCGCTCCGCGCTCAAGAATCGCCAGCGTCCCGGTCGATACGCTGCCTTCATGACCGTCGACGTCAGCGCTGAAGTCCCCGACCGGAACCTCGCCCTGGAGCTCGCCCGCGTGACCGAGGCGGCAGCGATGGCGGCGGCACGCTGGGTCGGGCGCGGGGACAAGAACGGTGCCGACGGCGCCGCGGTCAACGCGATGCGCCGGCTCATCGGCAGCGTCTCGATGAACGGCATCGTCGTCATCGGCGAGGGCGAGAAGGACGACGCGCCGATGCTGTTCAACGGCGAGCGCGTCGGTGACGGCACCGGCCCGGAGTGCGACGTCGCCGTCGACCCGATCGACGGCACCACTCTCGCGGCCAAGGGCATGCCCAACGCGATCGCCGTGCTCGCCGTCGCGGAGCGCGGCGCGATGTACGACCCGAGCGCCGTGTTCTACATGGAGAAGCTCGTCGTCGGCCCCGAGGGCGCCGACATCATCGACATCACGGCGCCCATCGGCGTGAACCTCGCCTGGCTGGCCAAGGCCAAGGGCGAGAAGATCGGCGACCTCACCGTCTGCATCCTGGACCGCCCGCGGCACGAGGGGCTCGTCGACGAGGTCCGCGCCGCCGGCGCGCGGATCAAGTTCATCACCGACGGCGACGTCGCCGGGGCGATCATGGCGGCCCGGGACGGCACGGGCGTCGACCTACTCGCCGGGATCGGCGGCACGCCGGAGGGGATCATCACGGCCTGCGCCGTCACGTGCCTCGGCGGCCTCATCCAGGGGCGTCTGTGGCCGCGGGACGAGGCCGAGCGGCGCAAGGCGCTCGACGCCGGCCACGACCTGGACCGTGTCCTCACGACGACGGACCTCGTCACCGGCGACAACATCTTCTTCTGCGCGACCGGCATCACCGACGGCGAGCTCATGGAGGGCGTGCGCTACAACGCCCAGGGGCCGACGACGCACTCGATCGTCATGCGCAGCAAGAGCGGCACGATCCGCGACGTGCGCAGCGAGCACCGCCTGGAGAAGCTCTCCCGCTACTCCGCCGTCGACTTCGGCGCCGGCGGACCCGACGCGTGAGCGACTGGCGGTCCGCCGCCCTGGCCGACGGGCGCGCCCGGCTGGCCGACCGGCTCGGCGACGACACGGGCGCCGCTGAGGTCCTCGCGCGCTACGACCGCTGGGCGCCGGACCTGCTCGACGGCCTCGCCGCGGTCTACCACGCCGAGGTCGTGCTGCCGGCGGTCCTCGACGTCGTCGCCGACGTCCACCTCGCCCGCCCGTCGGCGCTGCGGGCCCGGGACCGCGAGCGCACGCTGCGGCCAGACTGGTACCAGGCGCCGGACGCGCTCGGCTACGTCGCGTACGCGGACCTGCTCGCCGGCGACCTGGCCGGCGTCCGCGGACGGATCGGCTACCTCGCGGACCTCGGGGTGACGTCGCTGCACCTCATGCCGCTCCTCACACCGCGCCCCGGCCCGAACGACGGCGGTTACGCGGTCATGGACTACCGGTCGGTGCGTCCGGACCTGGGCACCATGGCCGACCTCGCCGACCTCGCCGCGGACCTGCACGCCGCCGGGATCTCGCTGACGCTCGACCTCGTCCTCAACCACGTCGCCCGCGAGCACGAGTGGGCGCGGCGGGCGCGGGCCGGCGAGCAGCACTACCGCGACTACTTCTACGTCTTCGCCGACCGCACGCTCCCCGACGCGTACGAGCGGACCCTGCCGGAGGTGTTCCCGGCGTTCGCACCCGGGAGCTTCACGTGGGACGACGAGCTCGCGGGGTGGGTCTGGACGACCTTCAACTCCTGGCAGTGGGACGTCAACTGGGCCAACCCGGCCGTCTTGGTCGAGTTCGCCGAGATCATCGGCTTCCTGGCCAACCAGGGCACGGACTGCATCCGCCTCGACGCGATCGCGTTCACCTGGAAGCGCATGGGCACGACCTCCCAGAACGAGCCCGAGGTGCACGCCCTCACGCAGGCGCTGCGGGCGGCCGCTCGGATGATGGCCCCGGCGCTCATCTTCAAGGCCGAGGCGATCGTGGGGCCGCAGGATGTCGTCGCGTACCTGGGTCAGGGCGCGCACGCCGGGAAGGTCAGCGAGCTGGCGTACCACAACTCGCTCATGGTGCAGATCTGGTCGGCGCTGGCGACACGAGACGGCCGCCTGCTCGCGACCGCGCTCGCGCGCTTCGCGCCGATCCCGGTGACGTCGGCGTGGGCGACCTACCTGCGCTGCCACGACGACATCGGCTGGGCGATCGACGATGCCGACGCCGCGGCCGTCGGCTGGAACGGCCCGGCGCATCGGGAGTTCCTCGCGGACTTCTACGCCGGGGAGTTCGACGGCACGTTCGCCCGGGGCGCGCACTTCCAGTCGAACCCGCTGACTGGGGACCGGCGCACGTCGGGCAGTGCCGCAAGCCTCGCCGGGATCGAGACCGCGCTTGCCGCTGGCGACGTCGCCCTCCTGGACCTGGCGATTGCCCGCCTGCGCTGCGCGTACGCGATCGTCCTCGGCTTCGGCGGCCTACCCCTGCTCTACATGGGCGACGAGCTCGGGATGCTCAACGACCACGCGTTCGCCGACGACCCGAGCAAGGCGGCCGACAACCGCTGGCTGCACCGACCTCCGATGGACTGGGCGCTCGCCGAGCGGGCGGCCCGCGGCGAGGGCGACGACGTCGCAAGCCGGGTGTACGCGGCGATCCGCGGCCTCATCCGCGCCCGCGCCGGCCTGCCGTCGCTCCACGCGGCCACGGCGACCCGGGCTCGGGTGGACGGCGACCCAGCGGTGCTGGTGCTCGAGCGGCATCACGCCGCCGGCAACCTCGTCGAGGTCTACAACCTGTCGGACTCGGCCCGCCCCGTGCCCGCCGATGCGCTCCGGGCGCTGGCAGGCGACCAGCTCGCCGACCACGCCACCGGTACGTCGCGCACGCGCCCCGACCTCGAGATCATCGAGCCGTGCGGCGTCTGGTGGCTGACGTCACACCTGTGAGCGACTGGCGGCGCCGGCCGCTTCGGGCAGGCCTACGCTGGCATCGTGGCTGACTTCCTGTACTCCGACATGCTGCCCTTGGGCGAGGACGACACACCGTACCGGCTCGTGACGGCCGACGGCGTCGACGAGATCCAGCTCGGCGACCGCACCTTCCTGACGGTCGCGCCGGAAGCGTTGCGGCAGCTGGCGTTCGAGGCTCTGCGCGACATCTCGCATCTGCTCCGTCCCGGTCATCTCGCCCAGCTCCGCCGCATCCTGGACGACCCGGAGGCGAGCCCGAACGACCGCTTCGTGGCCCTGGACCTGCTGAAGAACGCCAACATCTCGGCGGGCGGTGTCCTGCCGATGTGCCAGGACACGGGCACGGCCATCGTCATGGGCAAGCGCGGGCAGCAGGTGCTCACCGAGGGCGACGACGAGCGCGACCTGTCGCTCGGGATCTTCGACGCGTACCAGAAGCTCAACCTCCGCTACTCCCAGATGACGCCGCTGACGATGTGGTCCGAGCGGAACACGGGGACCAACCTGCCGGCGCAGATCGAGATCTACGCCAACACGCACCGCGGGCAGGAGAACCAGTACGACTTCCTGTTCATGGCCAAGGGTGGCGGCAGCGCGAACAAGAGCTACCTCTTCCAGGAGACGGCGGCGCTGCTGAACCCCGAGGCGTTCCGGCGGTTCCTGGACGAGAAGCTCCGTGCGATCGGCACCGCCGCGTGCCCGCCGTACCACCTGGCGATCGTCGTCGGTGGCACGAGCGCGGAGTACGCGCTGAAGACGGCGAAGTACGCCAGCGCCCGGTACCTCGACTCACTGCCGGTCCACGGGTCCGACGCCGCCCACGCCTTCCGCGACCTGGAGATGGAGGCCGAGGTGCTCGCGATGACGCAGGCCTTCGGCATCGGCGCGCAGTTCGGCGGCAAGTACTTCTGCCACGACGTCCGCGTGATCCGCCTGCCGCGGCACGGCGCCTCGTTGCCCGTGGCGATCGCGGTGTCGTGCTCGGCGGACCGTCAGGCGAAGGCGCGGATCACCCGCGAGGGCGTGTTCTTGGAGCAGCTCGAGGCCGAGCCGGCGCACTACCTGCCGGAGGTCACCGACGACCACCTCGAGGACGAGGTCATCCAGATCGACCTCACGCGGCCGATGGACGAGATCCGCGCGCAGCTGTCGGCGCTGCCGATTCGCACGCGGATCTCGCTGACCGGCCCGATGGTCGTGGCCCGTGACCTGGCGCACGCCCGCATCCGCGACATGCTCGACCGCGGCGAGCCGATGCCCGACTACCTGCGTGACCACTGCGTGTACTACGCCGGACCCGCCAAGACGCCCGAGGGCTACGCCAGCGGATCGTTCGGCCCGACGACCGCCGGCCGGATGGACTCCTACGTCGACCGCTTCCAGAAGGCCGGCGGCTCGTTCGTCATGCTGGCCAAGGGGAACCGGAGCGCCGCCGTGACGAAGGCGTGTCAGGAGAACGGTGGCTTCTACCTCGGCTCGATCGGTGGTCCTGCTGCGCGACTGGCCCAGGACAACATCCGCAAGGTCGAGGTGCTCGACTTCCCCGAGCTGGGCATGGAGGCCGTCTGGCGCATCGAGGTGGAGGACTTCCCGGCGTTCGTCGTCGTCGACGACAAGGGGAACGACTTCTTCGCCGAGACGCTGCGACCGATCAGCGCGAGCATCCCCGTCGGCCCGCCGAAGTAGCGCCCCCCTCACCGTCGAGGCGCCTCAAGTGGTTGCTAAAACAAGCATTTCGCGCCTTTTGACGACCATCTGAGGCGTCTCGGCCGTGGCTGGTCAGCCGCAGTTGATGCCGCCGCCGCGCCAGTGCCCGGCGCCTTCGCCGCCACGCCAGATGGTCCAGAACGCACGGTCCTGCCAGTAGCGGTTCCAGGAGTTCGGCGGTGCTTGCCGAAGCGCCTTCACGAGTGCGACGCCATCGGCGCCCATCTCCTTGGCGACCTCGGACTGCATCATGTACGTCGCACCCCGCGCCAGCGCCGCACTCATCTGGTACGCACCGAAGTAGAGCCCAGAACCGTTGGCCCGGTAGTTGAAATTGCTCTCGCGGTCCATGATGCAGCGACGTACATCCTCCTTGCCAGGCATGTACCACTTGCCCTGGTAGAGGCTCGGCAGGTAGCCCAGCATGTTCGCTGCCTGCCGGTCGCCGCGTGCGAGCGCGGACTCACGATCGTCTGCCGCCGCTGCGCCGGCCCCTGCGGTGGTGACGGCGTCGCTGCCGCCCTTGCCGTCCTTGTCCGCGTTCCCGGCATCGCCGCTGGCGCCGTCCGCCGGGTAGAACGTGTCGTCCGTCGACGTCGCCGCTTGAGCCGCGACCCCGGCGAATCCCGAGAGCGTCAGCAGCGCCGCGACGGCGATGGCCGTCGCGCCGAGTCGTCGGCGCATGCGCATGTCTCCAGCAGGTCCGGGGGAAGTCCGGGCAGGGGTCCAGACCGTCGAAGGTCCGTTGGCTCTGAACAACTACCGTGCCGAACGACGCCCGATCTGTCACGTGCCCCCGGGGTGGTGGCGGTCACAGCAGATGTCCGACATGCCGGATTCGCGTCCTATGGCGTCCCACCCGTGGGGGGACACGCCGTGCTGCGTGTGACGGGCATCACACGCTCGGAGTACCGGATATCGGACGGCTACAGCTGGATATCCTCGAGCATCTCGGTCACCAGAGCCGCGATCGGAGACCGCTCAGACCGGGTCAGCGTGACGTGCGCGAACAGCGGGTGTCCCTTGAGCTTCTCCACGACCGCGACCACGCCGTCGTGGCGGCCCACCCTCAGGTTGTCCCGCTGCGCGACGTCGTGCGTGAGCACGACGCGGCTGTCGCGCCCGATCCGCGAGAGCACCGTCAGCAACACGTTGCGCTCCAACGACTGTGCCTCGTCCACGATGACAAACGCGTCGTGCAGCGAACGCCCGCGGATGTGCGTCAACGGCAGCACCTCGAGCATGCCGCGGTCGACGATCTCCTCGACGACCTCCTGGGTCGTCACGGCGCCCAGCGTGTCGAAGACCGCCTGGCCCCACGGCGACATCTTCTCGGCCTCGGTCCCCGGCAGGTAGCCGAGCTCCTGGCCGCCGACGGCGAACAGCGGCCGGAACACGATGACCTTGCGGTGCTGGCGTCGCTCCAGCACCGCCTCCAGCCCGGCGCACAACGCGAGCGCGCTCTTGCCGGTGCCGGCGCGCCCGCCGAGGCTGACGATCCCGATCTCCGGATCGAGCAGCAGGTCCAACGCGATCCGCTGCTCGGCGCTGCGGCCGTGGAGGCCGAACGCCTCGCGATCTCCGCGCACGAGGCGCACGCGCTTGTCAGCCGTGACGCGGCCGAGGCCGCTGCCGCGGTCGGACAGCAGCACAAGGCCGGTGTGGCACGGCAGGTCCATCGCCGCCTCGAGGTCGATGACCTGGTCCTCGTAGAGCCGGTCGAGGTCGCTCGCCGCGACGTCGACCTCCTCGATGCCCGTGTAGCCCGTCTCGATGACGAGCTGCGCGCGGTACTCCTCCGCTGGCAGTCCGACGGACGACGCCTTGACGCGCATCGGCAGGTCCTTGCTGACCAGGACGACCTGGCAGCCCTCCGCCCGGAGGTTGCTCGCCACCGCGAGGATGCGGGTGTCGTTGTCGCCTAGCTGAAGACCGCTCGGCAGCACCGTCGTGTCCGTGTGGTTCAGCTCGACGCGCACCGTCCCACCGGACTCCGGCATCAGCATCGGCTGGTCCAGGCGGCCGTGCTCGACGCGCAGATCGTCCAGCAGCCGCAACGCCTGCCGGGCGAAGTACCCCAGCTCGGGATGGCTGCGCTTGGCCTCCAGCTCGGTGACCACGACCACCGGGATCACGACGTCGTGCTCGTCGAACCGCACGATCGCGCGCGGATCGGAGAGCAGGACCGAGGTGTCGAGGACGTAAGTGCGGCGGGAGTCGAGCTGAGCGCGCGCAACGGGCACGTGGGCCTCCTGAGACGGGCCACCTGCCCGGTGACCCGGTGCGGTTGCGAGCGAGCGGATGCATCGCCCGATGCCGCGACGCTATGCCGCCGCGAGGCCGACCGCGTGCCGACGCGCCGTACGCGTGGCGTCGCCTAGGTGACGATCGTGTGAACAGCGACGAGCGCGCCCGCGGCGACGCCGCCGGTAGGGTCGGTCGATCGCGACGCCGACCCCCACTCCAGCACCCGCGGCCTCACACAGCGGGTCGATGAGCCTCGCCGCCGCGGCCGCCCTCGGGGTGGGCGGGATGATGGGCGCCGGCCTGTACACGCTCCTCGGGCTCGCCGCGACGAGTGCCGGCTCGTGGCTCCCCGTGGCCTTCCTCGTCGCCGGCGCGGCCGCCACGTTCTCGGTCTACTCCTACGCGCGGCTCGGCTCCCGGTACCCGAGCTCTGGCGGTGCCGCGCAGTTCATCCGGGTCGAGTTCGGCAACGGGCTCATGTCCGGCAGCGCCAACGTCTTCCAGTTCCTCGCGTATCTCATCGCGACGTCGTTGTACGCCGCCGGGTTCGCCGAGTACGCGACGGCACTCATCGGTGACGGCGTGCCGACGTGGGCCGCCAAGGCCATCGGCGCCGGTGTCGTCGTGCTGTTCGCGGCCGTCAACGTGATCGGCCCGTCGCTCGTCGGCCGGGCCGAGACGGTGATCATCGCGATCGAGGCGATGATCCTGGTCGGCTTCGTCGTCGTCGGGGCGTGGCACGCCGATCCGGCTCGGCTCACGCAGGCCCCGCCGTCGTCGTCGCTCGGGCTGATCACCGCGGCGGCCCTGCTGTACGTGACGTACCAGGGCTTCGGCGTCGTGGCGAACGCTGCCGGCCAGATGCGTGCGCCGCGCGTCGAGCTGCCACGCGCGATGTTCGTCGCGCTCGGCGTCGTCGCCGCGATCTACCTCGTGGTCAGCAGCGTCGTCGTGATGGTCCTGCCGATGACCAGCATCGTCGCGGACTCCGGCCACGTCCTGGCGGACGCGGGCCAGGCGATCGCCGGACGCGCCGGCTTCGTCGTCATCGCGGCGGCGGCACTTCTGGCGACCGCCTCAGCGGTGAACGCGACGATCTTCGCCGCATCGAGCGTCGGGGCGGACGTGGCGCGCAGCCATCAGCTGCCGGCCGTCCTGGGCAGGTCACTCGGCGGTCAGGTGCCGGTGAGCCTGCTCGTGTCCGCGGTAGTCGTCGTCACGCTCGTGCTGTTCTTCCCGCTCGCCGCCGTGGGGCAGATGACCAGCTTGGCGTTCCTCGCGGTCTACGCGGCCGTGAGCGCCGGGCACCTGCGCGTGCGCGCGCAGACCGGCGCACGGGCCTGGCCGCTCGTGACAGCGGTGGTCGTCAACGTCGCGCTGTTCGGTGCGCTCCTGGTGGACGCGGTGCGGACCGGGCCGGCGACGACGTGGATCGTGCTGGTCGGCGCGCTCGTCGGCAGCGTGGTGTTCGCGGCCGCCTACGGACGACGGGCGGCTCAGGAGCCGAAGCGGCGCTCGCGCTCGGCGTAGGACCGCAGCGCACGCAGGAAGTCCACGTGCCGGAAGTCCGGCCAGTACGCCTCGCAGAAGTAGAACTCCGAGTGCGCGCTCTGCCACAGCAGGAACCCCGACAGCCGCTGCTCCCCAGACGTGCGGATCACGAGGTCCGGATCGGGCTGACCCTCGGTGTAGAGGTGCTCGGCGATGTGCTCAGGCTCGAGCGCGCACGCGAGCTCGTCGATCGACATCCCCGACGCCGCAGCTTGCGTGAGCAGCGAACGCACGGCATCGACGACCTCCCGCCGACCGCCGTAGCCCACGGCGACGTTCACGAGCGAACCGTCGACGTCCGCCGTAGTCTCCTGCGCCTCCTTGAGCATGCGGGACGTGGCGGCGGGCAGCAGGTCGAGCGCCCCGACCGGGTGCAGGCGCCAGCGGCCCTGCTCGACGAGCCCCGTGACCGTGTCCTCGATGATGCCCAGCAGCGCGTCCAGCTCGGCGGGCGGGCGGTTGAGGTTGTCCGTGGACAGCAGCCACAAGGTCACGACCTCGACCCCGGCCTCGTCGCACCAGCCGAGGAACTCCACGATCTTCAACGCCCCGGCGCGATGGCCGGCCGACGACGACGCTCCCTGCTCGCTGGCCCATCGCCGGTTGCCGTCGACGATGACGCCGACGTGCCGGGGGACGCGGTCCGGTGGGATCTGCGAGGCGAGGCGGCGCTCGTAGACCCCGTACAGCAGGTCGCTCAGTCCCACGCGCACTCCCGCCCGGTCGCACCGACGGCCGTCAGGCTACTCCGCACCACGGGCGCCCCGGGAGGCTACGCGTGTGGTGAAGGCCACCAGGTCCGTCGTCGGCGCGTCACACACGAGGCCGCGGCACACGTACGCGGTCGGGCGGCCCTCCCGCGCGGGCCGGTCGCGCAGCAGCGGCACCCGAAGGTCGGCGTCCTCGTCGGCCTGCCCGTCGGGGCCGATCGCCAGGACCAGGCCGGGTGAGGTCGCCCGTCGGGCCGCGGCGACCCAGGCGTCGGCGTCGACCGTCGACGCGGACGCCGGCAGGACCAGCGCTACCTCAAGGGGTCCGGCCTCGAGTGCCGTGGCGACCGCGAGCGCCCACCCGGCGGCCCGCGGCGCCCGCTCGGCGAGGGGGGTCGCCGTTGCCAGCGCCCGCTCCGCGACGGCCCGGTGCTCCCCTACGCCCGTGAGGGCGGCGTACGTGAGGCACGCGCCGGCCAGGGCCGACCAGCCGGCGGGCTCCGCGTCGTCGCTGACCTCCTTCGGCCGGCGCAGGAGCGCCGGCGCGTCGTCGGCGGTGTCGAAGAAGCCCCCGGCGCCGTCGGTGAAGTGGCCGACGGCGACGTCGATGAGGATGCCGGCGAACGCGAGCCATGCGTCCTCCCCCGTCGCCTGGTGCAGGGCGAGGAGGCCCTCGGCAACATCGCCGTAGTCGGCGAGGACGCCGACCGACGTGCCCGCGCGGCCGTCTCGGGATGTGCGCGCCAGCCGGTCGTCGTCGGCAGCACCGAGATGGACGGCGATCAGGAGGTCGGCAGCGTCCTCCGCGGCTGAGACCCATGCGGGCTCGCCGAACAGGGCGCCGGCGTCGGCGAGGGCGGCGATCGCCAGGCCGTTCCAGGCGGCGACGACCTTGTCGTCGCGGGCCGGGCGCGGACGCTCGGCCCGGGCCGTGAGCAGGCGAGCCCGGACGGCCGCCCAGCGGTCCGGGTCGTCCGGTTCCGTGCGCAGCTGAAGCGTCGACTGGCCGTGCTCGAACGTGCCGCGCTCGGTGACGGACAGGAGGTCGGCGGCCCAGGCCCCGTCATCCGGGCCGACGACGGCGACAAGCTCCGCGACCGACCAGGCGTAGAAGGCACCCTCCCGGCCGTCACTGTCGGCGTCGAGCGCCGCAGCGAAGCCGCCCTCGGGCGTGCGCAGCTCCCGCAGGAGGAAGTCGGCGGTGTCGCGGACAACGCGCGCGGCGAGGTCGTCGCCCGTCGCGCGCCACCAGTGTGTGTAGACCCGCAGCAGGAGGGCGTTGTCGTACAACATCTTCTCGAAGTGCGGGACGACCCAGTCGGCATCCACGCTGTAGCGGGCGAACCCGCCGGCGAGCTGGTCGTACATGCCGCCGCGGGCCATCGCGACGAGAGTGGGCTCGGCCAGGCGCAGCGCTCGATCGTCACCCGTCAGGGCGCTGTGCCGCAGCAGGAACTCCAGCACCATCGACGGCGGGAACTTCGGCGCCCCGCCGAACCCGCCGCGCGCGAGGTCGGCGTCCCGGGCCAGCAGGTCGACCGCCCGGTCGACGGCCTCGCGGTCCGGCGCGGCCGGTCCGGGCTCGATCGTCCGCTGCGTCGCGAGCGCCTCGGCGATGCGCCCGCCGGCCGACTCGACCTCGTCGCGCCGGTCGCGCCAGGCCTCTCCGATCGCGGCGAGCAGCTGCCGGAACGACGGCAGGCCGTGGCGCGGCTGCGGCGGGTAATACGTCCCGGCGAAGAACGGCTGGCCGTCGTGGTCGACGAAGACTGTCATGGGCCAGCCGCCCTGGCCCGTGAGCGCGACGGTCGCCTGCATGTAGACGGCGTCGATGTCGGGACGCTCCTCGCGGTCGACCTTGATCGCGACGAAGCCGGCGTTGACGTCGGCGGCCGTCGCGTCGTCCTCGAACGACTCGTGCGCCATGACGTGGCACCAGTGGCAGGCGCTGTAGCCGATGGAGACGAGCACGGGCACGTCGCGGCGGCGGGCCTCGGCGAAGGCGTCGTCGCCCCACTCCCACCAGTCGACGGGGTTCTCCGCGTGCTGGAGCAGGTACGGGCTCGTGGCGGCGGCGAGGCGGTTGGTCACACGGCATTCTCCCGTACGAGTCCGTCGGCGGCATCGCCCGTGATGGCGTGTATCCGCCCGACGTCTGGCCGACCACCAGGCAAGGTCCAACCGGTACCCGCCCCTGCCGTCGCCCTGAATCGTGAACGATGCTGGGCGGATGGCTGAACCGTCCGACCGCCCGGTGTCCCGTGACGACCAGGTGGATCTCGATCTCGAGGGCGTTGCGCAGCGCCTTCGCGAGGAGCGTGCCGAGGTCGCTGCCCGATTGGCGACCATGACCAAGGATCTCGAGTCCGTCTTCGACGCATCGGTGGACTCAAATGCCGATGACGAGCACGACCCCGAGGGTCAGACCATCGCCTACGAGAGGTCTCAGCTGTCGGCCCTCATCCGCGCGGCCCACGAGCACCTGGCCCGCGTCGAGGCGGCCCTCGCCCGGCTCGAGCAGGGCGGCTACGGAATCTGCGAGGTGTGCCGGCAGCCGATTCCTACCGGACGACTGGAGGCTCGGCCCACCGCCCGAACCTGCGTGCGGCACGCCGACGCCGACAGCGGCTGAACCAACCCCAGCAGGTCGCTCGCGCTTACCTGATCCCGTGGGGTGGGGCCGGCGCCTGACGACGTTCGAGGACGAGTGCCGGCCGGTACTCCAGCCAGAACCAGGCGAGCGAGTAGGCGACGACCGCGATCAGCATGCCGTAGAGCGCATCCATGAGGACGTGCTCGTGCAGGACCTGCGTCGCTATGACGATCGACACCGAGAACGCGATGACAAGCCCGGACCACAACGGCCGGCGGCGGCGGTACCACGCGATCGCGAACAGCGTCGCGTAGGCGCAGTGCATGCTCGGGAAGGTCGAGTAGTTGTCGTCGTGGTAGTACGACACGTTCACGTACTCGAGCATCCCGCCGAAGAAGCCGCCGTAGCTGTCGGCGTCCCGCTCCGCGGCGGTGCCATGCGTCTGGAACAGCAGGAACGTCGACTCCGCGATGAACATCGAGATGACGAACGACGCGGCCATCGTCCGCAGCTGCCGGTGCAGCTGCCGGTAGGCGAAGAAGCCGAGGGACGCGACGATCCCGACGTACATCCCCTGGTACGGGATGACGAAGACTGGGATCGTCGGCACGTACTGGTCCCAGTGGCTGACCATCGAGTGCGCGCCGAACAGCGGGTGGTTGAGCGGGGCGTACGCGGCCGCGAGCACGACGTAGACACCGATGACGATGATCGCGCTCCACGCCCCGCGCGGCAGGCCGCGGACGAGCGCCGCGCCTGACGCCCGAGCCGCGCGGCGTGACAGCACGACGTATCCGACGAGGAGGACGATCGTGCCGAGCCGCATCGCCCAGTTCTGCAGCGGCGCAAGGTCCAGCACGGCCCCGCCGTAGCAACCGAGGAGAAGGACGGCGAGCAGTCCCGAGGACCACCATCGGGCGGCCGGGGTGACGACTGCTTCCTCGTAGCCGCTCTCGGCCGACGCACTCATGGGGGCCTTCCTACCCGATCCGGTAGCGAACGTCCCGATCAGGTCGAGGGCAGCAACCGGCAGCACCGGGACCGCCGACCGCCACGAACGTCAGTCCGCCCAGGTCCACGCCGCCGTGCCCGCCGGAAGCAGGCGCGAGCACCCGCCGTCGCTTCGGAGGACGACGTCGCCCCAGGCGGCCGGCAGAGTCAGTGACGGCCCCTCAAACGCGACGACGCACCGCAGCGGGCCGCGGCGCAATGTGATGGCAGACGCGGTGACGTCGTCGACAACGGCCGGGAAGCCGACGACCCTGCCCAGGATCTGACGCCGAAGGTGCAGCGCACGACGGTAGAGCGCAAGGGTCGAACCAGCATCTGTCATCTGCAGGTCGACGGCGAAGTCGGCGAACCACGGGGGCTGCGGCAGCCACGCCGGCCGCGTCGCCGTGGACGGGCTGAAGCCGAAGGTCGCCGAGGCGTGGTCCCACGGCAGCGGCACCCGGCAGCCGTCACGTCCGACCTCGCGGCCCTCTGTCCGTCGCCAGATCGGATCGTGCCGTGCGTCGTCATCCATGTCCATGACCTCTGGGAGGCCGAGCTCCTCGCCCTGGTACAGGTAGATGCCTCCCGGCAGAACGAGCAGCATCAGGAGGGCGGCACGCGCACGAGCCAGGCCGAGTCCGACGTCGACGACCCCGCGGGGGCGCAGGCGACGCGTGCTGTCGTCAAGTCCGTCGTCGAGGTCGACCAGGCCGTACCGCGACACGGCTCGGTGAACGTCGTGGTTGTTCAGCGTCCAGGCCATTCCCACGTCGTTCGCCACAGTCAGCGAGGATCGCAGGCAGTCGCCGAACGCCGCTGCGTCCCAGGGCTGGCCCAGGAGGTCGAAGGTGAAGACCTGGGTAAGCCGCCCGCCCTCGACGTAGTCTCGGGAGGCCTCGGCGTCCAACCAGACCTCGCCCGTGAGCGCGGGCTCGACCGCAGCCCCCTCTGCGACGGCGCGCCAGCGCGACAGGATGTCGAGCACTCCGGGCTGGTTCGTGGCGTGCGGATTCGGTCCTCCGGGATCTGGCGAGTCTGGCAAGCCGGCCCTCTTGACCATCGCGTACGCGACATCGATCCGGAAGCCGTCGACGCCGCGATCGAACCAGTGGCGCAGCACGTCGTCGAACATCTCCCGGACCTCGTCGCAGTCCCAGTCGAAGTCCGCCTGGCTCGTATCGAAGCTGTGCAGGTACCACTGGCCCGGCCCACCATCGGGGTCAGGAACGCGCGTCCACGCCGATCCACCGAACTCCGAACGCCAGTTGTTCGGCGGGTCCTCACCTGTAGTGCCACGACCGTCGCGGAAGTGGAACCGCGCCCGCGCCGCGCTCCCGGGCGCGCTCGCGAGCGCCTCAGCGAACCACGGATGGTCCACCGAGCAGTGGTTCGGGACAAGGTCGAGGAGCACGCGTAGGCCCCGAGAATGCGCGGCGGCCAACAGTGACTGCAACGCGGCGTCGCCGCCGTAGACGTCGTCAACCGTGAAGTAGTCGGCTACGTCGTACCCACCGTCCCGCCATGGCGACGGGAAGCAGGGACTCAACCAGATCGCGTCAGCCCCGAGCCGTGCGACATGCTCGATGCGGTCGACGATCCCAGGAAGGTCGCCGATCCCGTCGCCGTCCGCGTCAGCGAAGGAGCGGACGTAGATCTGATAGGTGACCGCGTCGGACCACCAGGGCCGCTCGCTACTCGGTGCAGCCCCACCCGCCGGCGAGCTCACCGGCCCCGCACCGATCCGGGGTCCTGTGCAAGGACGACTGTCGCCCCGGCCGGAACGGTGATGCGCCGACGGTCCGGTCCGAGCGCCAGGCTGCGCTCACCCAGGACGTCGAAGTCGAAGCCACCCAGGCGGTTCACGTCGACCTCTGCCGCACGTACCGACCGGTTGACCACGACGAAGACACTCTCGCGGTCACCTGCGCGGTGCCGGATGAGGATGTCGTCGTCTAGGGCGGTGAGCTTGTCCACCGGCCCGCGCAGGGCGGGGTGTCGGTGGCGGATCTCGATCAGGCGGCGATGCCACGCGTAGAGCTCCAGGTCCCAGCGCGACGGATCCCACTCCATCGGAGCACGGCAGCCGGGGTCGTTTGCGCCCTGCATCCCGAGCTCGTCGCCGTAGTAGACCATCGGCGCACCGCAGGACGTCATCTGCAGCGCCACCGCGGTCTTCAGGCGGGCACGATCCCCCTGAAGCAGGGTCGAGACCCGTTCGGTGTCATGGCTGCCCAAGAGGTTCAGCATCGACGGACGGGCCCACGCCGGCGTGAGCGAGCGCAGGGCATCCATCCCCTCGACAAGCGTCCTCGCGTCGATCCGGCCGGCCGCGAAGTCGGTGATGAGGGTGCGCAAGGGGTAGTTCATCGTCCCGTCGGCAATGTCGCCACGCAGCCATTCCTCGCCCGTCTCCCAGATCTCCGCCACGATGTACAGATCCGGGTCGAGGCTCTTGACGATGTCCCGGAACTCCCGCCAGAACCCTTGCTCGATGAGGAAGGGCACATCGAGGCGCCACCCGTCGATTCCCCGCTCGGACCAGAACCGGGCGACGGAGAACAGGTACTCCCGCACCTCCGGATTCGCGTGGTTGAGCTGCGGCAGGTACTTGCAGCCCATGCACGTCGCGTAGTTGGGATCTGGCTCGCGCCGGACGGGCCAATCCTCGACCGTGAACCAGTCCGCGTACGGCGATGAGGACCCGTGGGCCATGACATGCCGGAAGGCCCAATGGCCCTCGCCGCAGTGGTTGAACACCGCATCGAGCACCACGCGAATCCCGCGGCGGTGCGCCTCCGAGACGAAGTGGTCGAAGGCCGCGAGATCGCCCAGACGATGGTCGATCCGGAAGTAGTCGACCGTGTCATAGCGGTGGTTCCGGTCCGCCTCGAAGATCGGTGTCAGATAGATCGCGTCGGCGCCGAGCGCCGCGACGTGGTCCAGGCGCCTGGTGATCCCAGCGAGGTCGCCACCCATGAAGTTCGCCCGCGTCGGCGTGCTCGACCACGGTTCGACCCCCTCGGGATCCAGCGAATGGTCCTCGTTCGCGAACCGCTCGGGGAAGATCTGGTAGAAGACGGCGTCGCGGACCCAGCCGGGCGCGGTCGGCTGCTCACGAGCGAGCCGGGTCGAGGACGTCGGGCTTGCATTGGTCACGACTTGAGAGCTCCTTGGGTGAGTCCGCTGACGAATTGGCGTTGGAAGACGAAGAAGACGATCAGCACCGGCACCAGTGCGATCACGGACGCGGCGAAGGTCAGCCCCCAGTCCGTCGCGTGCGCTCCGCTGAACAGCGCAATGCCCACCGGCAGCGTGCGCTTCTCCGGCGAGTCGATGATCGTGAGCGCCCAGATGTACTCGTCCCACGAGCCGAGGAACGCGAAGATCGCCGTCGTCGCCAGCGCGGGGCGGGACAACGGCAGGATCAGCCTGACGTAACGCCGCCACGGACCAGCCCCGTCGATCCGCATCGCCTCCTCGAGCTCGACGGGCACCGACCGGAAGAAGGCCGTGAGCAGGAAGGTCGTGAGCGCGAGATTCGTCCCGACATAGAACAGGACCAGGCCCAGCCGGCTGTCGAGCAGGCCGAGGCTGCGTGCGACGAGGAACTGCGGGATCAGCAGCATCACCGACGGGACCATGAGCTCGACCAGCACGAGCCCGAGGAGGAGCCTGCGCCCGCGGAACTCGAACCGCGCGAAGGCGTACGCCATCATCGACCCGAGCCACACCGTCAGCGCCGTCACAGCAGCGGCAACCAGCAGCGAGTTGAGGAAGTACTGGCCCATGTGGCTCGTACCCCACGCCTCGGCGTAGTTGCCCAGCGTGAAGCCACCGGTGATCGCGTCCCAGGGCCGCGAGATCAGCAGCGCGTTCTCCTTGAACGAGATCAGCACCATGTAGACGAGCGGCGCGATCGTCACCACCGCGATCACGGACAGCACCGCGTATCGCCCGGCGAGGACGGCCGCGTCCTTGCGCGGCGTGCCGGTGATCATGACCGCCGCTCGCCGTCACGCCGGCCCGTGAGCCAGAGCTGTCCAACGGACACCGCGAGGACGACAGCCGTGAGCATGAATGCGATCGCCGAGCCGTAGCCGAAGTCGAGCATCGAGAAGGCCTGCTGGTACAGGTAGGTCAGAGGGACCTGCGTGAGGTTCGCCGGGCCGCCTCCGGTCATGAGGTAGACCGAGATGAAGACGTTGAAGGCGCCGATGACGAGCAGGATCGTTACGTAGGCGATCGTGCGCCGGATCGCCGGGAGATCGACCGCGATGACCCTTCGCCACCACCCCGCGCCGTCGACGGCGGCTGCCTCATGCAGCTCTACCGGCACCGACTGGAGGCCGGCGAGGAAGATCAGCATCGACCAGCCGACCCCTTTCCAGATCCCGAGCACGCAGATAGCGACAAGCGCCGTCCACCGTCCGCCGAACCAGTCGACTCCGCCCGAGGCGTCGCCCGTCAGGGCCGAGATGACCGCGTTCACGGCGCCGTCATCGGTGCCGAACAGATAGCGGAACAAGAGCGAGACGATGACCCAGCTGGAGATGACCGGGACGTAGATGACAGCGCGAAACGCGCCTCGGCCAGGCAGACGGGCGTTGAGGAGCAGTGCGCAGGCCAAGCCGAGGCCGATCTGTAGCGGAACCGTCGCAAGCACGTAGATCGCGCCGTTCTGGGCCGCCCGCCAGAACACCGGATCCGTGAGGGCGTGGGCGTAGTTCTCCAGTCCGACGAAACGGCTTTCGGAGCCGGCAACAACGCCCCAGTCGTGCAGGCTGACGTTCACAGCCTGGATGGTGGGGACGAGCATCACGACGGTCATGACGACGAGGCCGGGCAGCACGAACAGGTAGGCGGCCGACGGCCGGCCGCGGCCGGGGACTCGTGGTCCCCGGCCGCGGCGGTTCTGGCCGTTCGCGACGCTGCCGTCGGTCGCGCCCCGGGCCTGCGTGATCGTCACGACTGCGAGTAGCCAGCCAGTAGCTCGTCGAACTGCCCGGCGAGGTCCGTGAGCGCCTTGGTGATGTCGCCGTCACCCACGAATGCCTCTTGAAGACGTGTCCGCATCGCCTCGTCCATCTTGGGCCATGCCGGCGTCGGCGGGCGGGGACGCGCGTTGGCAAGCTGGTCGACGAACGTCGCGTAGTACGGCTGGATCGAGGTCATCTCGGGGCCGAGCGCGCTGAGCACCGGCATCTGCCCGACGGCGGCCATCGCTCGCTGTGCCGTGTCGGAGAGCATGAACGACACGAACCGAGCGGCGGCGTCCTTGTTGGCAGAACTCTGCGTGATGACGATGTCCTCGCCGCCGACGACGCTGATGCTCCCCGCAGTGCCGCTGGGCACCAGGGTGGGGGTCAGCGTCACGTCGGGGTACTTGCTCGCGACGATGGGGAACGCCCATGGCCCGTTGAGCATGCTCGCGTACTTGCCGGTCGCAACGCCTTCCTCGTAGGCGTCCTTGCCACCCTGGACGAGGATCGGCGGGATTCCTCCGTTCTTGTAGAGGTCGTAGAGCATCGTGACGGCAGCGACGGTCTCCGGGCTGTCGATGTAGCCGGACGCCTTGGTCACCGACTCGTCGGTGATGCTGCCGCCCGCCGACCAGATCCACGGAAGGATGTTCCAGCCGCTGAGATCGTTGTCGGCGAACGCGTATGCGCCGTCGTCCTTGACGGCGGGCGCCGCGTCGGTGAGCTCCTGCTGCGTCGTCGGGATCGAGACGCCGGCGTCGGTGAACACCGACTCGTTCGACAGCATCACGCGGGTGTTCGTGTCGAGGGGAAGTCCGTAGTGGTGGTCTCCCCACTTGTTGGTCGCCAGCGGCCCCGGGTAGACGGCGTCAGCGATCGTGCCGAAGTCCGGCATGAGCGTGTCCAGCGGTTCGAGAACACCAAGGTCGGCCAGCTCGGGCACCCAGGTGATATCCGCTCGGACGACGTCGGGCAGCTGGTCGCCTGCAGCGGCGGTGATGAGCTTCTGGTGGAGATCCGCGTACGGCACGGCCACAGACTCCACCGTGATACCCGGGTTCTGCTTCTCGAACTCGGGGATCAGCACATCGTTGAGCGTCGCGACCTCCTGCGAGTCGGCGTTGAATGAGTGCCAGAAACTGATGTCGGCCGAGATCGCCGCGGCGCTGGACGCCGGGGCGGCGGCGGTGGTCGCACCTCCGGTCGGTGCGGCCGAGGTTTCGGAACTGTCGGAGCTCGAGCTGCACGCCGCGGTGGCCACCAGCGCCACCGCGAGCATGGGAAGCAGGGCGAGCCTTGTAGCTGGTCTCATCGTTCTCCTCCGGGTGTGGTTATGACGTGCGTGACGTATGCGGGAAGGCGATCGGACAGCGGCGTAGGGGGCCGCCGGATGCGTTGCTACTAGACGGAATCGGCCGGACTCGGTGACGACAGGCGCTGTCGGACCAGGCGACCTTGGTCTCCCGCAACACCGTTGACGTCGAATGGCGTCGCGAAGACGAGTGCTGCCGCTCCCTGTGCCCAGCTGACGTCCTGCCAGGCCTCGGCGACGACGGGAAGGCCACGACGACCCGCCGGGAACGCGGACTGGAACGCCGGTTCGAATCCGAACGACCAGTGGGTCCACGACGCAGTGGCCTCGCCGAGGACGATGACGATCTCCGGGTCGAATGCCTGCGCAACGCCGGCGACGGCGCGCCCGAGCGCATGTCCGGCCTCGCTGAAGACCGCCTGCGCTCGCGGATCGCCCGCGTCGGCCGCGGACCCGAGGGCCGTGATCGTCCCGCGGGGGCCGATGGCGCCGGATTCCCTGGCGCGCTCGACAAGCGCGGCCTGTCCGACTACGGCCTGCAGGCACCCCCGGTTCCCGCAGACGCACGGAGGCCCACCGTCGACCACTGGCACGTGCGCGATGTCGCCCGCCGCGCCCGACGCGCCCCGGTAGATCATCCCGTCGATGACGAACGCCGAACCGATCTCGGAGCCCACCGTCAGGACCATGAACGTGTCGTGGTGGCGTCCAAGGCCGTAGAGGCGCTCACCGACCGCGAGGGCGTTGACGTCGTTCTCCACAATGACCGGCAGCCCCAGCTCGCGCTGGAGCATCGATCCCACCGGGGCGCGGACGACACCGAGACTCGACGAGTCGACGACCCCGTTGGACTGGTCGTCCACAACGCCCGGGACGCCGACGCCGATCCCCAGGATCGTGCGGTGCCCCGTGCCGTCGACGAACGACCTCAGCAACCTGACGAGATCGGTCAGATAGGTAGACGACGAGGACTCGATCGGCTCGCGCGCGGTGCGGATGACGCTGGAGTCGATGCGCAGCTCGACCAGCGTCGCGTGATCAGGCGCGAGCCTCACGCCGATCGCGCCGCCGGCCGTGACGTTCAGGCCAAGCAGGCGACCCGGGCGGCCGCGGCCCTTCTCCGACACCGACTCGTCCAACTCGATCAGGAGCCCGTCGGCGATCAGCTGTCGAGTCAGCTGCGACATCAGGCCGGGGGACACACGAAGACTGCGGGCGAGCTGCGCCCTCGAGACCGGCCCGTTCGCCGCGAGGTGTGCGAGCACGGCGGACCGGTTGACATCCGGCCGTACGTCGTATGCGCCCATTAGTCCATCCTTTTGTTTAATGTTTCACAAAAGATGGTGGTACGAGAGTCCGGTGTCAAGCGTTTCGCGAGAAGTGAGAGGGAACCGCAGCAACGTCCCGATCAGGTCGAGGGCAGCATCCCGTAGGTGTGCTTGACGTACAGGGGGGCGACGAGGCGCTGGTCGGCCACCATCGCCTCGCGGTAGGCCGCCCAGTCGGAGTGCTCGCCGCGCATCGACCGGTAGAGCTCGACGAGCTCGTCGACCACGACGTCGTCCGGGTCCTGCGCCACCTCGGTGAGGTCGGCCTGCGAGTCGAGCACGACGTACGACCAGAAGTCCTCAGCCGTCACGTGGAGAGCCGCCCGCGGGTCGCGGCGCAGGTTGACGGTCTTGGCACGGGTCTCGGTGATGCTCACGCGGACCACGTCGTCGTCACCCACGGCGAACAGGACGTTGGACAGCTGGGGGCGCCCGTCGGACTTGATGGTCGCGAGCACGCCGCGCCCGATCGGCCGGGCGAAGGCGAGAGCCGCGTCGATGTCCACGACCGCAGCGAAGCACACCGGCCCGGCCACCGCCAGAGCCCGTTGATCGTGCACGTGAGCCCCGGTTCAGCGCGCGGGACCGGTGCTCAGCTGCACAGTCAACGAGGGAGGAGGGCCAGAAGGGCCGACTCGTCCGGGTCGGTGAGCCCGGCTCGCCGTGTGACGGGCAGTGCTCGGGTCTGCTCCCACGCGAGGGTGTCGGCGTACGTGACGTCCAGCGGGCGGGTGACGAAGCCGGCCTGCTGCGCGCGAGCGCCCGTCCGGGCGAGGAACCCAGCCGCCTCGTCGGGGTCGGCGATCCACAGCGGCAGCGACCGCGGTCCGGACCAGGGGGACACGTCCTGCTCGGCGAGCCAGGCCGGCGCCGCCGCCACGACCGGCCCGTCGTGGCCCGCGACGGCTCGGGCGACCGCGAGATGCTCGCCGAGAGTCGAGGGCGGCCCGACCGCGTCGAACGTGCCCGCGACGCGTTCAGCCGCCACGTGCACGAGCCAGGTCGCGAGGTCACGGACGTCGACCACCTGGCACGCGTCGTCCGCCGCGTCGGGGACGAGCACGGACCCGTCGGACGTCGCGGGGTGCGCGAAGCGCCACGGCCAGTAGCCCGTGCGGTCGGTGTGGTCACCGGGCCCGGCGATCAACCCCGGTCGCACGAGCGCGCACCGGTCGAGGCCGAAGGTCTCGGCGACCGCCAGCTCACACGCCACCTTCGCCTCGCCGTAGTGGGCCGCGACCTCGTCCGGGCTCGCAGTGGCCGCGAGCGGATCGAGGACCGGTGCGCTCTCCTCGGTGCCGGCGGCGGCGTACACGCTGATCGTCGAAACGAGGACATAGTGCGCGACCGCGGCGCTCAGTGCGCTCGCGGCCGACCGGGCATGATCCGGTCGGCGGGTCACGTCCACGACGGCGTCCCACTGCTCCCCAGCCAGCCCGTCGAGACCGCGCGGGTCATCCCGGTCGACGGCGGCGAGCGCGACACCGTCCGGCACCGACCCCGACGCCCCGCGCGCGGCGCAGACGACGTCGTGGCCGGCGTCGCGAGCCGAGCTCGCCACCTCGCGACCCACCCACGCAGTCCCGCCGAGCACGAGCAGACGCATCCCTCAGCCCTCCAGCCGGCTGCGGTACGTCCGTGTCACGTACGGCACCGGCACGAGGCCGGTCGCCGGGTCGAGCCGGGCCTGCGCCAGGTCCTGGACCCGCGCGACCAGCTCCGCGCGGCGTTCAGGTTCGAGGGCGATCACGTAGCTGCGGGACGTCACCATCGCCGTCGCGACCTCGACCGTGACCGTGTTCGTCCAGGACAGCTCGGTCGCCACGAACGGCCCGAACGGCGGACGGATCTCCGGCACGTACGTGGCGTCCGGTGCCGTACCGAACTCGACGAGGAGCGCGCCCAGCGCGGCGGCCCACGGATCGGACTCGTCCCGGTCGTTCCAGACCAGCCCCAGCTCACCGCCGGGCCGCAGCACGCGAGCGACCTCGGCCAGCCCGCGCTCCGGGTCGACCCAGTGCCACGCCTGCCCGGCGACCACGACGTCGACGCTGGCATCGGCGAGCGGCATCGACTCCCCCGCACCGGCGAGCGCGGTGACGGAGGGCAGCAGATCGGTGAGCACGGCCCGCATCGCGTCGTCGGGCTCGACCGCGATGACGGTCTCGACCCGGCCGACGAGCGCCCGCGTGAGCTTGCCCGTGCCCGCTCCCACATCCACGACCACGCGTGGGCTGCTGCGCAGGAGCTCCTCGACCGCGGCGACGGGGTACTCAGGTCGGCCGCGCTCGTAGTCGCGCGCGACCTCGCCGAACCGCAGGCCGGTGGGGTCGTTGGCGGGCACGTGCCCACCGTAGACACGACGCACGCTCGTCGATGTGTGGGACTGGCGGGCAGCTGGGTCCCGCTATCCGCTCGCAGCCACCCGCCAGTCCCGCAAAGCGGGACAAACGGCTAGGGGGCGACGACCTCCCACGCCTGGCTGTTCTCGTTGAACGTGAGGGTGCGAACGCAGGCGGTGCCGCCGGCGCCGTCGTTCAGCCACTCGCCCCAGCCGACGCTCCAACCGCCGGCGGCGACGCCGCCCCAGTCCAACGAGGCGTCGTCGACGGCGGCGCAGGTCCCGCTCGCCGGCAGGCCGACGGCCTGGTAGACGTCCGCGGGCGTGGTGTCGTCCTCGTCGGCGGCGAACGCCGGCGACGCCAGGGCGGCGACGCCGACGACGGCCATGGTCGACGCGAGTGCGGCGCGAGTCAGTCGCTTGTTCATAGTCGTTCCCTTCGCTCGGGAGGGCGGTGCTGCCCTCGACCGCTCAACACGGTGCCGGCCGAGCCTGGGAGCGGTCTCGAAGGAGCCTGGCAACGCCCTGCGAATGGGAACGGTGACGCCGGATCGGCCTCGATCAGTCGGCGAGCCGGTTGTCGAGCGTGTACGTCGCGGTGTCGGCGAGCGCCGGTCCGCCCTTCGGGAAGACGAGCGTCATCTTCGAGAACGCGGTCACATTCGGCCCGGAGGCGACGCGGCCGAGCCGGATCCGCGCCGGGAACGTCTCGACCGTCCCGGAGGCGCAGTCCGTCGGCAGGCACGTGTTCCACGACAGCGTGCCCGTGCCCGTCGCCCCGTTGGCCGTCCATGTCTTCCAGGTGATGCCCGTGACGGCGACGCCCGCATCCGCGCACGCGATGACGATCTGCTTGGGCTTCACGACCTTCTTGCCCACGCAGTTCACGACGACGGTGGAGCCGGCAGGCGCGGCGCTCGCGGAGGTGGCCAGGCCGGTGAGGCCGGCGCCGGCGAGGAGTCCGGCGGACAAGGCGGCGGACGTGCGGCGCAGGTTCATCTCGGGTGCTCCTTCGCAGGTTCCAGGTCGTCGGTCGACCGGCGCCGCGACTGTACCTCCGCGATCCATCCCACGGCCGGACGTGCGCGGGCGGTTCGCACGCCCTAGCCTGCGCGCTGTGAAGGTGGCCGAGGTCGGAGCGGTGGTCCGCTCGTACCGCAAGGCGGCCGGCCTCAGTCAGCAGGACCTCGCGGAGATGGCCGGCATCTCACGCGCGACGCTGAACTACCTTGAGAGCGGCCGTGACATCGAGGTCGGCGCCAGCCGGCTCCTGGCCCTCGTCGACCTCCTCGGGATCCCGCTCGCCCTCCCGGCCACGGTTGACCGCGCGCACGACGAGCGCGTCGTCGAGCACGCCGTCCGTGCCGCCACGGGGAAGTCGAAGGCGAAGTCGGCCCGCCGCGCGCTGGACGAGGCGCTGGCGACCGGCCGCGTTCCCAGCGGCGCCGACAAAGCCCTGCTCTCGGTGCTGGACCACGTCGGGGCGGCCGAGCAGATGGCGCTGGTCCGTTGCGTCAGCGCAGCCAGCGGCCAGCCCGCCAAGACGGTCTGGCGCAACGCGCGGACGGTCGCCACAGCGGTCGGGGTGACCGGATGGGCGGAGGCCGACCCCGTGGACGCGGTCGAGACGGACGCCACACCGGCTGACTGACGCGCTCGACATCTTCGGCGTGTCATGTCAAATGGAATTGACATTGTGCGCCGGGCAGACGTAGCCTGCGGGCATGAGAACCGTTACCAACGTCGTGCATGGGATTGAGCGCCTGCTCGACCTGCTGCCCGAGCCGCTGGTGCTTCGGGCGCTCGCCGGGCCGGACAGCCCTCGTCGGCGCTGACGCGCCGAACCTGCTCCTCCCCTAGCGGGGGAGCTCCTGGAACAGGCACATCGTGTCGGCGTCCGCCTTCGTGACGTAGTCCAGCGTGCGGTTGCACTTCGCGAAGAAGATCGAGCCGTCCTGACCAATCGTGCCGTGCAGGACACCGACCTTCGGCAGCCGCAGCGTCACCTTCGACCCCGACACGGCGGCGGTCCCGGGCAGCACCGGGCCCTTCTTGCCGTCCTGGAAGACCATGCGCAGCTTGGCCGCGTACGGGTCGCCGGCCATCCCCTTCACGAGCCGGAGCTTGTAGCCGACCCCGTCCTGACGCAGCGACGCGGAGTTCCACGTACCAGCCAGCGACGTGCCGGAGGAGTCGGCCGCCTGCGCCACGGGGGCGAGGGCGAGCGTGCCCACCACGGCTGCCAGCAGCACGGTGACCAATCGTCGGGTCATGCGGTCCTCCTGAAGGATTCGGGACCCGAACGGTAGCGCGCCGACCCGTCCGTGCGCCCACTGCTGCCTACGATGGGCGCGGCCTCGAAGGGAGCCCCCATGACCGTCGTTCCTGCCCGCTCACGCACGTGGCGCCGCGGCGCGCTCGCCGTCGGACTCGCGACGGCCGCTCTCATCGCCACGGGTGGCGCGCTGGCGGCCCCGGCGTCGGCGATGGGCTCCGGTGACTCCTACGAGGACCTGCAGGTCGGCGTCACCTACACCGTCTACGAGCCGAAGGTCACCGCCGGGCTCGCGCTCCAGCACTTCGGCAGCAACGTCGCCTGCCCGAAGGGGACCGAGGAGAACGGCCTGAGCGTGTACGGCCGGGCCTCCGCCCGCCAGTTCACCCTGACGCAGGGCAACCCGATGTGCAGCGATATCGGCGAGGGCACCACCGTCGCCACCGTGATGGTCAAGGGCGCGAAGGCCACCGTCGTCGCGTACTGCGAGCCCCAAGCGCGCTGCACGAAGGCGGACGTCCGGCGTCTCGGCGGCCACCTGTCGGTCCAGCTCCCGGCCGCCCAGGGCCTGCGCTCGACGACGGTCTGGATCGAGACCGCAGGTTCGCGACCCCTCTCTGCGAACACGCTGATCCGCATCGCCCGGGGCCTTCGGCCAGCCGCCTGACCGAGCAACGACACGCCGGGCGCGACCTCGCGCCGGGTTGCATCGCACGCCACTATCGTCACAATCGCTTCAGGCACCTTCCCCCCGTGCGTCGCTGGGACGCACGCCGCCGAACGGAGCACCAATGAGCACCGAAGCCGCCGCGCCGCCATCGACCTCGATGGTCGACCTCGCGCCCGAGATCTACCGGCAGCGCCTGGTCGTCGAGGGGCTCGTCACCGCGCCCATCACCGCAGCGCAGATCGAGGACTACCTGTCACGGCTGTCCGTCGTCCTGGACATGGTCACGTTGATCCATCCGGTCACGCACCAGTCCGACAAGTACGGCTGGGCCGGCTGGATCCACTGGGAGACCTCCGGCGCCCATTTCTACGGCTGGGATGTCCCGCGCCTGTTCTTCAGCGTGGACATCTACACGTGCAAGGCGTTCTCGGCCGAGAGCGCCGTGGAGTTCACGCGCGAGTACTTCGGCGCGACGAAGATCGCGTACCGCGAGTTCTGATCGACTCGCCGTCCGCCGGTCTCGCCGCCCGCGTGTGGTTACGCGGATGTCATTCCGGCCGGTGGTCACAATGACCGAACAGCCCTTGCGCCGCTAGGCGTTTGCACGATCGCAACTTCCTCATATGGTCCGGATTAAGCCGCCGAGACGGCCACATCCACTCGAGGAGGATGCGACATGGACGACCTGCTGTACTTGCATTTCGACGTTCGCGGCGCCTTGCTTGACGCCGCACGCCAGTGCGAGGAGGACGTGTTCCTCCAGGCGTTCGGCAACACTCGGCAGCAGCTCCAGGACGAGTACGGACCATACAATGACCAGTCAGTCTTCATGGCGGTCTCGGACTCCTCCGGCTACGTCGTCGGGGCCTGCCGGCTGATCACCCCCGGCCCGGCGGGCATCAAGACCCTCAACGACCTGAGCCGGTCGCCGTGGCAGGTCGACGGCCGCCGATCGGGCGCTGCCGTCGGTGTCGACCCGGCCGACACCTGGGACATCGCGACCCTCGGCGTCCGGCGCGACCGTCGCGGCAGCCAGATGAAGGTCGCGATCTCGCTGTACCACGCGCTGGTCGTGTCGACCCGCGTCAACGAGGTCGGCTCCGTCACCGCGATCCTCGACGACAACGTCCGCCGCCTGCTCACGTCGGTCGACTGGATCATGCCGGGCCTGCCCGGAACCTCGACCGGTGAGTACCTCGGCTCACCGGCCAGCACGCCGGTCTACGGCCACCCGTCGACGATGGTCGACATCCAGCGCCGGACCAACCCGGACGCCTACCGCCTGATGACGTTGGGCATCGGCCTCGACGGTGTCGTCGTGCCCGGCGAGGAGGAGTTCGCGCTCAAGCCTGCGGCGCCTGCACCGGCCATCGAGCGCCCGGCTCTCGTCCCCGTCGCGGCCGCCTGAGCGCTCGCGGTCGCTACGACGCCGAGGAGTCGCGCCAGTCGCCTGGCCGGGTCACCGGCGATGATCGGGCGATCATCGACTGCTCGTTCCACTGCTCGACCCAGTGGTCGATCTGCTCGGCGGGCATTGGCGCAGCCAGGTGATAACCCTGGAGGACGTCGACGCCTAGAGCGATGACCTCCGCGGTGACCGCAGCGTTCTCGACTCCCTCCGCGACGACCCGGAGGTCGAGCGCGTGGGCCATGTCGATCGTCGATGCGACGATCAGCCGGCTGCGCTCGTCCGTCGTGACGGTCGAGACGAACGAGCGGTCCATCTTGAGCTCGGTGACCGGCAGGTCACGCAGGTACGCCAACGACGAGAAGCCCGTGCCGTAGTCGTCGATCGACGTCTTCAGCCCGTGCCGACGCACGTCCAGGAGGACGTCGCGGGCACGCTCGGGATCGGCGAGGAACGTGTCCTCCGTGACCTCGATCGTCACGACGTGCGCGGCGATCTCCGCCTCGTCGATGAGGTCGTAGAGGAACGGCAGCAGCTTGCCGCCGAGTAGTTCCGGCGGCGCGAGGTTGATCGCGACGTTGAGGTCCAGGCCGAGCCGCTGCCAGTGCCGCGCGCGGTCCACGGCCTGCCGGGCGACGACCTCGGACAGCTCCTGCATGAGTCCGGCGCGCCTGGCCACGGACAGGAAGGCCATCGGCGGGATCATGCCGCGCTCGGGGTGCTGCCAGCGGATGAGCGCCTCGACGCCGATCGTCATCTGCGTGACCGCGTCGACCTTCGGCTGGTACCAGGTGATGATCTGGTCCTTGGCGATGGCCCGGCGCAGCTCCTCGCCCATGCGTAGCCGCTGGCGGCTGAACTCGTCGCGCTGGGCGTCGTAGAGCTGGGCGCCCGAGCGCGTGACCTTCGCCTCGTACATCGCGACGTCGGCGCGGCGCAGCAGGTCGGCCGCCCGGGAGTCGCCCCGTTCTCGAATCGTGATGCCGAGAGACGCGTGCATCGCCAGGTCCATGCCGTCGACCTTCGCCGGCGCGAGCAGGGTCTGCCGGACGGCCTGAGCCTGCTCGAGGAGGTCGAGCTCGTCGTCGTTGGGCAGGACCATCGCGAACTCGTCGCCGCCGATGCGCGCCAGCATGATCTCTGCCGGAAGCGCGTCGCGCATCCTCAACGCGACGAGCTCGAGAAGTGTGTCGCCCGCGCTGTGGCCGAGCGTGTCATTGACCTCCTTGAACCCGTCGAGGTCCAGGAGCATCAGGCCCATCGGACGCTCGGCCGCGATGCCCTTGTCCAGCTCGGTGATGACGGCTCGGCGGTTCGGCAGGCCCGTGAGGTCGTCGGTCTGCGCCATCTGGAACGCCTCTGCCGCGCGCCGGGACTCACGCAGGGCGATGACCAGGCGTGCGCCGGTCGCCACGAGCGTGACCGCCGCCGGGATTGCGATCGCCCACCCGAGGAGGCCGTCAGGACGAAGCAGCAGGACCGTGATCGCCACGAGGAAGGACGCGACGAGGAAGCCGGACGGCAGCCGGCGGGCCATCGCCAGCTGCGGTGGCCGCTGGCTGCACGCGCCCATGACGATCAGCGTGAACGCGACGCCCCACAGCAGGTCCAGGTAGATCGTGAACCCGTACGTCCCGCTCGCCAGGTTGAGAACCAGGCTCGAGTCCGCGACGGCCATCGCGACGAAGCCCAGGATGAGGTACAGCGTGCGCCGAGACCACTCGCGGGACGACAGCGCCCACTGCCCCACGACGATCAGCGCAAGCACGAGGTCGATCAGCGGGTAGAGGATCGCGACGAGGAGGGCGATGCCGCCCTCGGGGAAGTTGTTCGCGAACGGGGTGACCAGGAGACCACCGGCGAGGGCCGCGGTGCTGCCGACCACGATCGCGGCGTCGAGCCAGGCGGTCTCGGCACTGCCACGTCGAGGTGCCGCATCCAGGACGAGGAACGCGGCGATGGCGACGTACGAGGCGAGGAAGAACCACTCGCCGGGCGCCGGGAAGTCGGTGGCCGAGGCCGGTACAGCGGCGTTGAGGATCGTCGAGCCGGTCGCCCACAGCACGATGCCCGCGATCAGCGTCACGATCGGCAGCCGACGGGCCGGCCAGTACCACGCCGCGATGACCATGCGCGCGACGTTCAGGCCGAAGAACGCCGCCATGGTGACGAGCAGCACCGGCTGGTCGACGTCACTGCTGTCCGGCGGGGCCGCCAGGTACGCCGAGATGCCGCCGACGACGAGGACCGCCCACACCGCCCAGCCCAGCAGTTGAATCGCGCGCTCGGGCCGGGGCATGGCTGAGAGCCGACCAGCCATCATCAGGCGGCCCCTCTCCAGTCCCCACCCCCGCGCGACACGCAAAGGCTACAAGCGTGAAACGCCTATATACCTCACGCGAGGCCGCGCGCCGCGTGCGAGTCCTGGCCCTATCCGGATACGGCTACGTGAGGAGCTCGGTCGAGGCCTGCCGTCGCATCTGCCGCTGCCCGACGAGGATCGCCGCGAGGTAGAGGACGGCGGCGACCACGAGCAGCATCCGGTACCCCGTGACGAGCGACAGGTACTCCAGGCACCCGCCGACCATCGCCCCGAACAAGTTGGCGGCGAAAGCGGACGTCGGGTTCGCCGCGTCCTTGAAACGGGAGGTGAACAACAGGTTCGCAAAGAACACCGGCGCGAAGGCCAGGACGGTCGCGCACAGGAGCCGCAGCGGCACCGGCAGAGTCAGCAGCGCCGCGTTCGGTACGAGGAACGCGACACCGAGCGAGACGAACACACCGGTGACGATGAGCGGGCGCGGAAGCGGTTTTCGAAGCCGGCGGGTCACCTCGATCGCCAGCAGGACGGCCAGGAGGACGCCGGTGAATACGAGCGCGTTCACCAGCCACGTGGTCCCGAACAGGAGCGCGAACGTCGTGATCGACTTGGTCTCCAGGAGCAGGAACGCCGCGCCCATGAAGAAGAGGTCGCCGTAGCCGCGCATCCCGCGGAACGGGCCGCCGAACACGCGGATGCCGAGCGCCGAGATGCCCAGGATCAAGGCGATGACGATGAGGTAGAGCTCGGGGATCGAGCGGTCCTTCAGGTAGAGGAAGGGGCGGTCGTCCACGGCCGGCACCGGAACCTCGCCACCGGCCGCGACGATCGAGGCCCTGTTCCACAACGTGCCGGGCGCGCACTCGACCGTGCCCTCGCTCTTGCCGACGGTGATCGCCGCGAGCGCGGCGTACCGCTGGAACGTGTCGATGCACGGCGCGTGCCCGTAGACCTCGTCGACCGTGCCGGCCAACCGGTTGATGAGCCAGTCCTCGCGGTAGTAGTTGTACATCGCGAACACGCCGTCGTCGGTCAGATGGTCGCGCGCCGCGGCGAGCGACTCCTGCGTGAACAGGTACGACTCAAGCCGGAGCTGGCTGGCTCCCGACACGAGCGTCAGCGAGTCCGGCAGCGCGAACAAGATGAGGTCGTACTTCGTGTCGGTGCCGGACAGGAATGCACGCCCGTCGTTGATGTGGACGGTGACGCGCGGATCGTCATACGGATGGTTCGGGTTGATCTGCTCGCCGATCTGCATGATCCGCGGGTCGATCTCCACCGCATCGACGTGCTTGGCTCCGTGCTGCAGGGCGAGGGCGACGTCCGAGCCCGTGCCGGCGCCGACGATCAGGACGTTGTTCAGCGGGTTCTCGGGGTCGCGCTCGTACGGCCGCCCGTAGACGGGCTCGAACTTGAGGCGCTCGTTGATGTCGAGGACGTTCTGGTGCGGGATGCCGTTGACCTGGATCGTCGTGAACTCCTGCGGCGTACCGACGTTGTAGGCCTCCGTGTGCACCTTGTAGTACGGCGACCAGGAGACACCGGCGCTCAACGACTCGAACGCAAGGGCGCCGATGATCACGACCATCGCGATGCGAGACACCCACGGCAGCGCGAACCCATACAGCGCCCAGACGATGACGAGGGTGACGACCGGCCACACCCAGGACGGAGCACGTAGGAACGAGATGATCGTGAAGGAGAGCGTGCCCAGGATCGAGCCGATGATGTCCCACCGGTACGCGGTCAGTGCGGTGAACTCCCGGAACGCCCGGCCGGTGATCTCACCGAGCAGAGTCATCGTGACTGCGACGACGACGAAGACGAGCGGCAGCGACACCCACGTGGGTGCGCCGGTGGGCCGCACCTCCGTGAAGAAGATCAGGCTGCTCGAGGAGCCCTCGATCTTCGCCGGGAAGAACGTGATGAACAGGACCAGGACGAGGAGCGCGACCGGTGCGAAGCGGCCCAGGTCGCGTGGGCGCCTCGACCTCAGGAAGCCGAGGCCGATGCCGAGGAACGACGCCAGCAGGATGAGGTTGGAGAAGTACGAGAGGTGGACCAGGTTCGCGCCGGCCCAGCGGATGAGCGCGAGCTGCACGAACAGCATGAGCGCGCTGGCGCCCATGAGCCGCCAGGGTCCGGTGAGGACCCGGCCGGCGTTGCGTGGGGCGGCGATTGCGGACTCGGTCACCGCGGAACCCTAGCAACGCCGGCCAGCGGCGCCCGGTTCTTAGCGCCGGCCCCGCGGGGTCGGATCGAGCCGGTTGGCGATGCCGTCGCCGTCGATGTCCTGGTCGCGCTGGTTGCGGATCCCGTCACCATCGATGTCGCGGTCGCGGTGGTTACGGATGCCGTCGCCATCGATGTCGCGGTCACGGGGGTCGAGGATGCCGTCGTCGTCGTGGTCGTCGCCGTGGCGACCGTGGTCGTCGACCAGGTCGCTGGCCGAGTCGTGCCCTGACGCGCCACCGTGGTCGTCGTTCACGTCGTGGCTGGGCCCGTCGCTCAGGGAGGCCTGACCGGACGCGCCACCGTGGTCGTCGTTCACGTCGTGGCTAGGCCCGTCGTCGTTGCTGTCCTCACTGTGGCCAGACCCCGAGTTGCGGCCGTGGTCATCGTCGGACGCCGACGGCGACGGTGTCTGGGACGAGGTCGCCGAGGGCGCGGCCGACGAGGACGACGACGAGGACGCCCCGTCGTCGGCGCCGTGCCGGGCGAGAGCCGGCGTGCTCAGCAGGAGCGCGGCGGCGGCGACGCCGACCGTCGTGCAGGCGATCGCCATGCCCAGCGGGAGGCGGTTGCGGGATCGGTTCGAGGCTCGGGTCATCGGTGCTCCTGGGTCGTCGGTCGCGCGACGTGCGCGTGAGCCGACGGTAGGAGCAGCCGGGGAAGATCCCGGTCCAGCAGGGGTAAAGCCTGCGTAAGGTCCGCCGGCTACTTCACGCGGACGCCACTGGCACCGGTGTTGTAGCCCGACTTCGCCGCCCGCACGCCGGCGCCACCGGTGCCGCCCGGCGCGCGCAGCGTCGCCTTGCCCTGGGCATTCGTCGTCGCCGACCGTCCGCCGAACGTCACCCGTGCTCCGGCGACCGGGTCGCCCGCGTCGCTCACGGTGAAGGTCACGGACGACCCGCGACCCGCGGTCGCCGGGCCGTTCACCGACAGCGTGCGCGTCAGGTGCGTGTGCCAGACGTTGACAGCGCTCCTGGCCTCCGAGCTGATGGCGACATCAAGGCCACCGGCCTCCGCGCTCGTCGTGGTGCTCCAGATCGTGGCGGTGCCCTTCGGTGCACCCCACGACCCGACGGCCCCGACCTTCGTCACGGATGCGTTCGTGTGCACGGCCTTGATCTTGTCCTTCGCGCTCCACGTGACCCACAGCCGGCCGTCGGGACCAGCGGCGAGCGAGACGGCCTCCGCGTTCGCCGAGCCGGGGATATCGAGGGTGTTGCCCGTGCCGACCTGCCAGATGCGGATCGACTTCACGTTCGGGTAGCCCATCGAGTACGCGACATACACGCCTCCCCCTACCCGGGCGGCCATCGCGACGCGCTGGTCCGGGGGAAGGGAGCTGGCGGCGCCGTCCTGGATCGTGACCGAGCCGGGTGCCTGCGTGAATCCGCCGGCGAAGGGCACGATCTGCCCCGCCTGGATGCCCTGCTCGCTAGAAGCGCTGCTGTTGCTGTAGAACGCCGCCCATACGGCGCCCGTCGATGCGTCACGTGCACCCGCGCCTGAGTACCCGCAGCACCCGTCGAGCCGGAACTCGCCGTCGGAGCCGTCGGGTGCCGGATCGGTCGGGCTGATCCCGACGTGCCAGTTGATGCCCGTCGTGCTGCTGGCACTGCCGATCCACACCGGCGTGCCCGCGTTGTCGACGACGTCGTTGCTGTAGGACGCGTATGCCGACCGCGTGGACGACAGCGAACCAGGCCCGAGCGACCACGACTTCCCGTCGCCCGAGGTCGCGTAGTACTCCGCGCCCGAGGTGTACGGAGCGCCGGTCGTCGTCGACTGCAGGCCGTTGAAGCCCAGGAACCGCTGGCCGCCGAGTGAGATCAGCGCAGGGTTGTGCGCGAGGGCCGACCAGCCGCCGAACGCGACCGCGGCTGGCATCGTCACCTTGCCCGCGCCGTCGAGCTGCGCGGTCCAGTACGACTGCGCCGACGATGAGGTGTCGGCCGACCAGAGGACCTGCACGTTGCCACCGAAGCGGGCGATGGTCGGCTCGTCGATGCTCGACATCGCGGGGTACTTGTTGGCGTTGCTGAAGTTGGACAGCTGCGTCCACTTGCCGTCGGCGGCGAACGCCGCCGGGGCAGCCGCGAGGGCGATCGCCGACGCCGCGGCGACGGCGAGGGATCGACGGGCGAGCGGCGACACGCGCATGTGTTCCTCCAAGGTCTGCGGGGACCCAGCGAGCCCGCTGGCCCGACGCTAGCGGCGACGGACCCCCGGTGGAAGGGGCCATCGGACATCGACGGGCTAGATCCCGAGGCCCGCTCCGGCGTCAGCCCGACGGCACCAGTCGCGGGTTGACGAGCACGGCACCACAGTCAGCGGATGCGTCCACGTGCACAGCGGTCAGCCCGTCGGCCGGCACCGAAACCGCCAGCGACGCGGTCCCGTCTCCGGTCACCGTCGTCGTCGCATCGGGAGTCGACAGGCGCACCGTGGTTCCGGCCGGGCACGTCGCCGTGTCCACGTCGACCTCGACGGTCCCGGTGACGTCGGTCGTCCTGGGGTTCGTGACGACGAGCAGGCCGTCGGTGGCGATGAGTGCGGCCGACTGTCGCGAGCCGCTCGTCGTCTGGGGACCGAACCCGAACGAGAAGTCGACGAGGGCAGGGTCAAGGACGTAGTCACGGGTCCACGTCCCGGGATCGGCACCGTCGAGGGAGAACGTGACCCACCGGCCACTGGAGGAGGTGGCCACCGGCGCGCCGAGGATCGCGGTCAGCGCGTCGACCGGGTTGTCCTCGGGGGTGAAGGCCCGGGTGTCGACCTGCAGCGCGCAGAAGCCCGCGGCGTCGGCCTGGGCGACCATCGTGGGTACGTCGCGCGAGACCGCCGTCATCTGCCACTCGCCGGCGTGGTTGCCGCGCACTCCGCCGTAGCTCCAACGCGGGTTGTCGGCGAACAGGTACGGCAGCAAGGGGTCGTAGACGATCGTGCCGTCCTCCGGCACGCCCTCGGGGAACTGGTAGGCGGGCACGGTCAGCACCCCGCAGCCGTCGGTCAGGGCCGCGTCGAGCGTGCTGCCGTACGCGCGCAGCTCGTCGGCGGACTGCTGGGCGACGGCCCGGTCGAATGGGGCGCCCATCGAGGCGACGTCAAGCACGGTGACAGCGGCGATGACGACGGCCGCCCCCACCAAGACGGCCCGCGGACGCCGCGACCGGCGCCACCACGACGTCAGGAGGAGCCCGAGGACGAGGTACGCGATCATCAGCAGGACGATCGACAGTCGGCCCCACGAGCGGATCTGGTAGCCGAGGAACACCGAGAACGCCTGGCCGAAGCCGCCGACGACGAAGAACAGCAACGCGACCATGAACAGCCAGGGCCAGTAGCCGAGCCCGGCCACCACACGGTGGCGGCGCGCGAGCCCGTTGGCAGCCAGCACGAGCCCGCACACGACGAACGTCGCCACGACCGCAACAAGGCCGATCGTCGAGTTGCGCGCGTCAGCCTCGAGCGAGCTCGCGACGTTCGGCACGGTCTCCAGCAGCGGGATCGGGTACGCCGAGCTCCACAGGCCCGACGTGCGGACAAGGGTGAACAGATCGCCCCCGTAGAGCTGCGACTCGTACGACACGCGCCCGTACGCCGTCGATGCACCCGTGATCGCAGTGACCTTGTAGAGGTACGCGGCCGCGAACGTGATGACCGACGGCAGCGCGGCGAACCAGACCGCGCCGATGAGGGAGCGGCCGCGACGGCCGAGCAGTACCTGGAAAGCCAGGCCGACGAGCGCGAGGATCGTGATGAAGATCGCGTAGTACGTGCCCGTGAGCCCGACGTAGGTCGCAAGAGCCAGGCACAGCAGGAGGGTGCGTCCCTTCGCCCGCGGCTCGCCACCGAGCGCGAGGTTCCAGGACAGGACGGCGACGACGAGAACGAGGCCGACGGCCACCGTCGAGTAGTTCGCGAGGAACGCGTGGGTGAACCGGTCGAAGTGCCAGGGCACGAGGCTCAGGGAGAACGCCAGCACCGCAGCCAGCGGACGCGCGACGCCGACGAGCCGGAACAGCCCGAACGCCGTCACGACGATGACGCCGAAGGACAGCAGGAGGAACAGGTTCGACGCGACGAGCGGGTCCGACACTGCGACCACGAGGCCCTTGAGCGCCGCGAGGTTGAGCAGGTCCGGTGACGGGAAGTTCGCCAGGTCCTGGCCGAACGGGAACCCGAGGTCGTGGTTGGGCGAGATCCACGGGTTCGTCAAGAGGGTGCGGGCGCCGGCGTAGGTGGTCGTCAGGTCGAAGCGACCCCACAGGTCCCACAGGGCGCCCGGTGCGCCGACCCGCCAGCCGGCGACGATGACGCTCGCCAGGGCCGCGACGGCCGCATAGCCAAGCTCGCGCCAGGGCTGGCGCACCCGCGTCGGTTCGACGAGCTGCGGCCCGCGCCCGCCGTCACCCATGCTGCTCCCGACTTCCGCCCGACCGGCGCGAACGTAACAGAGTCAGCGCACGAGACCGCTCATCGTGACGACGCGGTCGGCGACCGCGTCGGCCTCCGTCGCGTCGTGCGTCACGTGGACCGCCGCGACGTCCGCCTCGCGCAGGCGGTCAGCGACCTCCGTCGCGAGCCGACCGCGCAGGTCGGCGTCCAGCGCGCTGAACGGCTCGTCGAGCAGCAGCACGGCGGGTTCGGCCGCCAGTGCCCGGGCCAGCGCGACTCGCTGGGCCTGCCCCCCACTGAGCTGGTCGGTGCGCCGGTCGCCGTAGTCCGGCAGTCCGAGCCATGCCAGGAGGTCGCCTGCTCGCTCCCGTGCCGGGGCGCGACCGACCCCGCGCCGACGCATGCCGTACGCGACGTTGTCGGCGACCGACAGATGGGCGAACAGCAACGGCTCCTGGAACAGCATGCCGATGCGGCGGCGGTGGACGGGTACGTCGGTGACGTCGACCCCGTCGACGAGGACGCGTCCGGCGAGCGGGGGGACGACGCCGGCGATCGCCGACAGCAGCGTCGACTTGCCGCTGCCGCTCGGCCCGAGCACCGCGACGATCTCCCCCGGCGCGATCGAGAGATCGATGCCGGTGGCGATCACGGCGCCGTCGTATCCGAGGGCGACGCCGCGGACGTCCAGCCTCGGCGTCATCGACGGACCTCGACCGGCCGGAGGCCGCGACCGAGCCGGTCCACGGCCAGGACCATCGTCAACGTGAGGACGACCAGCACGACCGCGAGGACGGCGGCGACACCCACGGACTGCTCCCCCGGACGCCCGAGCAGTCGGACGATCTGAACCGGCACCGTCGGGGACCCGGCGCGGGCGAGGAACGACGCGGCACCGAACTCGCCGAGCGAGACAGCGGCGGCCAGGCCCGCCGAGGCGAGGACGACGACCCGCAGGACCGGCCCGTAGGCAGTCACGAACGCGCGCGTCGGGCGCGCGCCCAGCGAGGCGGCGACCGCGACGACACGAGCGTCGGACGACCGCAGCGCCGGGGCCACGACCGCGACGACGAGCGGGACGGCGACGAGCGCGTGCGCCAGCGGGACCAGCGCCCAGGTTCCGCGCAGATCGAACGGCGGACGCCCGAAGGCGAGCAGGGCGCCCAGCCCGAGCGTCGCCGACGACACGCCCAGCGGGATCATCGCGACGACTGCGATGAGCCGTGTTCGTCCGGTCGAAAGAACGGACACCGCGGCGAGCCCGCCCACGACGGCCGCGACGACGGCGGTGACCGCGGCGTACCCGAGCGACAGCAGGACCGCCGACATGGGTGAGCCGATGCGAGTCGTCCCGGCGTCGACGCTCGTCGCCGAGGTCCACCAGTCCAGCCCCCACCCGTCGGCCACGTGCAGTGACTGGCCCACGAGCGCGAGCACCGGGGCGAGCACGAGTACCGCGGCGACGACCGCCGTCGAGATGACGGCCACCTGGGCCATGCCTGCTGCACGCCGCAGCGGCACCGGGCGCGACCGGCGCCTGGTCGCCCCCCGGCCGGCGAGCACGCCGAGCCCGAGGACGGCGCTCACGACGACGAGCTGGACGAGAGCGGTCGCCGCCGCTCCCGGGAAGTCGAGCAGGACCGATGTCTGGCGGAGGATCTGCGACTCCAGGGTGCGCGTCCCAGCATCGCCGAGGAGCAGCACGATGCCCAGCGACGTGAAGCAGAACACGAACACGACTGCTGCGCTTGACGCGATCGCTGGGCGCAGCGCGGGCCATGTGACGTCGACGAACGCCCGTGCGCGGCTCGCGCCGAGGGTGCGGGCGACGACCTCGAGGGAGCCGTCGTGCTGCGCCCACTGCGCGCCCACGATCCGCACGACGACCGCGAGGTTCACGTAGGCGTGCGCGAGCACGACGAGCGCGAGACCCTGAGGCAGGGCACCGCCGAGGAGGCTGCGCATGGCGAGGCCGACGACGACGGTGGGCAGCACGAAGGGGACGGTCACGAGGGCTTGCACGAACGCCCGGCCACGGAACCGGTAGCGCGAGACCACGTTGGCGATCGGGATGCCGACGGCGAGCGCGAGGGCGGTGCTGAGGACTGCCTGCGACGCGGCGAGACCGGCGACCTGCCACATCGGGGCCGAGGCCAGCCGGGCGAGCACCCCGCCGGCCCCGGAGCCGTCGAGGACGACGGCGCCGAGACGGGAGAGCGGGTAGACGAGGAAGACGGCCAGGAACGCCGCCGGCACGATCGGCGTCCATGCCAGCCAGCGCGGCTGGTCGCGCCGCGCGCGCGCCGTCGCCGTCACGCTCACCTCGCCGCCGACGCGCCTCTAGTCGTCGTTATCCGCCCCATATGTCCGGTTATAACGACCACTAGAGGCGTCTCGGCGGTCATCGGCCCATCACCGTGCCCCAGTCGGCCAGCCAGGTCGACAGGTTCGCCGCGACGTCGTCCGCCGGGAGCTGCAGCGGAGTGGCGACGGTCGCGGCGAACTTCGTGAACACGTCGGGCAGGGGTGTCTCGGCGCGCGCCGGGAACACGAACATCGACAGCGGGACGTCGGCCTGGACCGGCTCGGACAGCAGCCAGTCCACGACCTTCTGGGCCGCTGCCTCGTTCGGCGTTCCCGCGAGCACGCCGGCGTACTCGACCTGGCGGTAGCAGCCGTCGGTCAGGACCGACGACGCCGGCGACGTCGGCTTCGGGTCGGAGGCGTAGACGATCTCTGCCGGCGGGCTCGTCGCGTACGACACGACCATCGGCCGGTCGCCGCCGCTGACGCTGTAGTCGCCCTCGTAGGCATCGGTCCACGACCCGACGACCTTCACGCCGTTGTCGCGCAGCTTCGTCCAGTAGTCCTGCCAGCCGTCGCCGTAGCGCGCGATGGTCGCGAGCAGGAACGCCAGCCCGGGCGAGGACGTGCCGGGATCCTCGACCACGAGGAGGTCCTTGTACGCGGGGTCGGCGAGGTCGTCGAGCGACGTCGGCGCCGTGAGGTCGCGCGCAGAGAGCGCGCCGGCGTCGTAGTTGACGCAGACGTCGCCGTAGTCGACGGGCGTGACCGTGCCGTCCGCGGTGTCGCCGGCGAGAGCGGGGACGAGGTCTGCCGCCGGGGCCGTGTAGGGCGCGAACACGCCCGCGTCGACGGCGCGCGACAGGAGAGTGTTGTCGACCCCGAACAGGACGTCGGCTGTCGGCTGGCCGGCCGCGAGCACCGCGCCGGCGACCATGGCACCCGCGTCGCCCCCGGTGACGATCTCCAGCGTCAGCCCTGTCTGCTTCTCGAAGTCGGCGACGAGCTCCTCCGATACGGCGAACGAGTCGTGCGCCAGGAGCCGCACAGTTCCGCCGGCCTCGACGGGGGCGCTGCTAGCCGGAGAGCTGGCAGCTACCGCGCTCGTCGCCGGAGCGCTGCTCGCGGACGGCTCCGCGGTGGTCGACGCACACGCGGCGAGCGTCGCGGCGACGACCGTGACGAGACCGAGAACGAGCACGGTCCGTCCCGGCCGACGTGCATGGTGGCGATAGGTGAGCACAGGCATCGATCCCATTCCCTCCGCTGGCATTACCCAGTTCAGGTTCATGGGTCGGCGGCCGCGGCCGCCCTCTCAGCCCACCGATCGTGCGAGCTCCCCGGACTCGTGAAGACTAGTACGCACGGGGACGGGCGAGCACGCAGGTGCCCCCGGGTGCCAGGCTAGGGGGCGTGGAGGAGACCGATCGTCGCATCGTCGCGCTGCTGAGCTCCGACGGGCGGATGTCGCTCGCCGACATCGCGCGCGAGACGGGACTGTCGACGTCGGCACTTCACCAGCGCGTGCGTCGCTTGGAACGGACCGGCGTCATCACCGGCTATCGCGCCGAGCTGGACTACCGCGAGGTCGGCCTGCCGTTGACGGCGTTCGTGTCGCTCACCCCGATCGACCCCGCCGCTCCCGACGACGTGCCGGAGCGCCTTCGGGGCATCGCCGCCATCGAGTCCTGCTGGTCCGTCGCCGGCTCCGAGGCGTACGTGCTGAAGGTCCGCGTCGGCGAGCCGACCGACCTCGAGGCCCTCCTCGGGCAGATCCGCGCAGCCGCCGGGGTCTCGACGCGCACGACGATCGTCTTGTCGACGGCGTTCGAGAACCGGCCCCCGGCACTCGACGCGTAGGTCCGAGGCCGGCCGCCGGAGCGGGGATAGCCTGCTGGGTATGGGTGTCGATGCCGCGTTCAGTGCTCCCGACGGATGGACCCCCGTCTCGCCGCGACTTGTCACCGCGTGGCGACTCGTGCTCGTCCTCGCCTATGTCCTCGTGGTCGCGGCCGTCGTCGCGCTCTTCCTCCTGCGGCAGGTCCCCCGACCGATCGCCTGGGGCGGCGCCGGCGCGGCACTGCTCGTGTTCGTGTGGCTGTGGTGGCTCCTGGGCCGGCGCGTGCGCTCGTACGGGTACGCCGAGCGCGGGGACGACCTGCTGGTCACGAGCGGGATCATGTTCCGGCGGCTGGTGATCGTGCCCTACGGCCGCATGCAGCTCGTCGATGTGAAGGCCGGACCGGTGGACCGCTGGATGGGCCTGACGAAGGTCCAGCTGCACACGGCGGCCGCCACGACGGACGCCGCGATCCCCGGGCTCGAGCCGCAGGTGGCCGCCGACCTGCGGGACCGGCTCGCGCAACGCGGCGAGCACCGGTCGGCCGGGCTGTGACGAGGAGTGAGGCCCCCCAGGGCCGAGCCCCGCAGGCACAGACCCATGGGCGCGGGCTGTGACGAGGAGTGAGGCCCCCCAGGGCCGAGCCCCGCAGGCACAGACCCATGGGCGCGGGCTGTGACCGATCCCGACGGGCCCGACCCCGCGCCGCCGCCCGGGCCGCCCGCGTCGCCGTCGGCTGTCGGCGACGACCTCGGGCTCGGGCTGACCCTGCCCGGGGCGGGAACCGTCGACGCGCAGGGACGCCGCCGCGTCCACCCGATCACGCCGCTCGTGCACGGGGTCGCTGCCGTCCCGATCGGCATCGTCATCTTCATCGCCTTCAGCTCGAACCTGCTGGTCGGCGGCGACGTCCGCCTGTTCGGGATCCTCACGTTGCTGCTGGCCGTGCCGATCGTCGTCGTCGCCTGGTCCTACCTGTCGTGGCGGAACACGTGGTACTGGTTCGACGAAGACGGCGACTTCCGGGTCGACTCCGGTGTGCTCACGCGCCAGCAGCGACGGTTGCAGCTCAGTCGACTGCAGTCCGTCGACGTCACGCAGCCGTTCGTCGCGCGGATCTTCTCCATGGCCGAGCTGTCAGTGGAGGTCGCCGGCTCGGGCGACTCGCGGGCCCGGCTGCGCTACCTCTCCCTCGCAGACGCACGCGCACTGCGCAGCCAGGTGCTGGCGCGCGCGGCAGGCCTGCACCACGACGCGGGCGAGGCGCCCGAGACGCCGATCGCCACCGTCGCGCCGAACACACTCCTGATCTCACTGCTTCTGCGCAGCAGCACGGCGTTCCTGCTGCTGCTGTCAGCCGGCGTCATCGTGATCACCGTGCTGACGCAGGGCGCGTTCGGGCTCGTGCTCGCTCTGTTCACCGGTGGCGTCCCGCTGTTCGCAGTCGTCGGCGAGTTCATGCGGTACTTCAACTTCACTGTCAGCTCCTCCCCCGACGGGCTTCGCCTTCGCTTCGGGATGACGCAGACGCAGGCCCGCACCGTGCCCCCGGGGCGCGTCCAGGCGATCGAGCTCGTCGAGCCACTCCTGTGGCGGCGCCGGGGCTGGGTGCGCCTGCGCGTCAACATCGCCGGCGCTGGCCGGCAGGACCGCAGCTCCGGTCGTGAGGAGACGCTGCTGTTCCCGGTCGCCGGGGCGGAGCTCGCGACCGACCTCGTCCACCGGGTCCTGCCCGGGCTGCGCGTCGACCAGCTCGTGTGGCACGAGGCCCCGGCACGCTCGCGCTGGCGAGCGCCGATCCAGTGGCGTCGGCTCGCGGTCGCCTGGGACGACGACGTGCTCGCCGTGCGCCGCGGCCGCATCACCCGCCGGCTGGCCGTCATCCCGCATGCGCGGACGCAGTCGGTGCGCCTGACCCAAGGTCCGTGGGAGCGCCGGCTCGACCTCGCCAGCGTCCATGTCGACTCGACGCCCGGCCCGGTCAAGCTCGCCGGCGAGCACCTCGACGCTGCGTTCGCGCGGCAGGTCGCCGACGAGCAGTCCGACCGCGCCGGCCATGGGCGCGCCTCCGACCGGTCGACGCACTGGGCCGCGGACCAGTAGCGCCCCCGTAGTTCGCGCTCGGAACGGCGCGCCTTCTCCTGCAGCTTGCGGGGTCGGATCGCCCGTTCCAGCCCCGCAAGCTGCAGGTCTAGGCGGCGCTATGGCGGGGGGGTGCCTACCGGGCGAGCTCCTCGGCGACGGCAGTGGCGAAGCGTTCGACGTCGTCGGCTGTCGTGTCCCATGAGCACATCCACCGGACCTCGCCGGTGGCGTTGTCCCAGGTGTAGAAGCGGAACCGGTCCTGCAGTCGCGCCGTCACGTCGGGGGGCAGGATCGCGAAGACCGCGTTCGCCTGCGGCGTGCGTGTGACCGTCAGCCCCGGCAGGCCCGAGACGCGCACAGCGAGGTCGGCGGCCATGGCGTTGGCGTGGCTGGCGTTGCGCAACCACAGGTCATCACGAAGCAGCGCCAGAAGCTGCGCGCTGATGAACCGCGCCTTGCTCGCCAGCTGCATCGAGGTCTTGCGGAGGAAGGCGACGCCTGGTGCGGCCTCCGGGTTCAGCACCACGACCGCCTCGCCCAGCATGGCGCCGTTCTTGGTGCCGCCGAACGACAGCACGTCGACACCGACGTCGGTCGTGACCGCACGCAACGGCACCCCGAGAGCGGCGGCCGCGTTCGAGATCCGCGACCCGTCGACGTGGACCGACAGCCCGAGCCCGTGGGCGTGCTCGACGACCCGCGCGAGCTCGTCGACGGTGTAGACCGTGCCGAGCTCGGTCGACTGCGTCACCGTGACGACGGCCGGCTGCGCCCGGTGGACGTCGCCGAAGCCCCAAGCCTGCTGGTCGATGAGCTCCGGCGTGAGCTTCCCGTCACTGGTCGGGATCGTCCAGAGCTTCAGCCCGCCGGCATGCTCGGGCGCGCCGCCCTCGTCGACGTTGACGTGCGCGCTCGATGCGCACACGACGGCCTCCCATCGCTGGGTCATCGCCTGGAGGGCGACGACGTTGGCGCCGGTGCCGTTGAAGACCGGGTACACCTCCGTGCGCGGGCCGAAGACATCGCGCATCGCGTCGGCGAGTGCGGCTGTGACGTCGTCGTCGCCGTAGGCCACCTGATGGCCGTCGTTCGCCGCGCCGATGGCGGCGAGGACCTGCGGGTGGATGGCGGCGTAGTTGTCGCTGGCGAACCCGCGCCAGGCTGCGTCGGTCATGACGCGGAGTATGGCGGCACGGTGAGGTCGACCCGCCCGCCGTTGTCGGCGGGGTCCGTGCAGACCCGTGCGATCGCGTCGCCGAGGTCGCGCACATGGGTGAACCCGGACCAGTCGCGATCCGGTGCCTCTGCCGCCATCGCGTCGGTGACGAGCGCCTTGACCGCGACGACCACGGCCGCAGCGTCGCTGTCGCGCAGGTAGTCCGCCACACCGGCGGTCCACGCCTCGGCGGCGGCCTTGGCCGACGCGTACGCGATGTTGCCGGCCGTCGGTGTCGACGCGGCCGTGCTCGTCACCATGACGACCCGGCCGACGGGACTGCCGAGGACGTCCGGTCCGAACGCGGCGGTCAACGTCGCGAGCGTTCCGACGATAGGCGGGTGAAGCTTCTGCCAGTCCTCCACCGACGACAGCGCGAGCGTCTTGCCCCCGCGCCAGCCGCCGACGAGATGGACGACGACGTCGACCCGGCCGAGCTCGGCGACCAGGCGCGCACGCAGCGCGACGACGGCATCGAGGTCGAGCAGGTCGACCGAGACCGCCTGAGCGTCGGCGTCGCCGAGGGCGGCGACAGCGGCGTCGGCCGCCTCCTGGCGCGAGTCGATCACGACGAGCCGGTAGCCCGCGCGAGCGAGACTGAGTGCCGTCGCCGTGCCGCCCCCGCCGGCTCCGGCCACGATCGCGACCGGCGCGCTCATGCGGCGGCCCCGTTTGCGGCGTGGCTGCGGGGACCGGCGAGAGCACCACTCCCGATCCCGGGCGCGATCCCCGCGGTCGAGGCGATCGTCGGTTCGAGGCGCCGGCTCAGCGCGTCGTAGAACACGCTGAGCGGGAACTCGTCCGGGAGGACCGCGTCGACGAGCTCGCGCGGCTCGCCGCCCACGGGTAGCGCGTCGGCCCCGCGGGCCCAGGCCGACGCGGGGTGCGGAGCGACGTACGACGCCACGAAGGCGTGCGCGGCGATCCACTGCGCGACCCTCGACCGGTCGATCCCGTCGTGGTACAGCGCCTCCACCTCGTCGGCCAGCGCAATGACCGCGTCAGGCAGGCGTGCCCAGTCGACGGACAGCGTGTTGTCGGTCCAGCGCACGACCTCGGCCCGGTGCAGCCAGGCGAACAGGAGCTGACCGGCGAGCCCGTCATAGTTGCGCACGCGGCCGCCGGTCACGGGGAAGCGGAAGAGACGGTCCAGCACGATCGCGTACCGGATGTAGCGACCGAGGTGGATCCCCTGCTCGTCCAGCGTCAACGTCTCGCGGTAGGTCGCGAGGTCACACCGGAGCTCCTCCAACGCGTACGTCCAGTACGGCATGCGCTGCTTGATCATGAACGGGTCGAACGGCAGGTCGCCGCGGCTGTGGGTGCGGTCATGGATCAGATCCCACAGCACGAACGTCTCCTGCGCCAGTCGCTGGTCGGACAGGAGCAGGTCGACCTCCGGCGGGAGGGGCAGTCGCAGCGCGTCGGCGGCCGCGCGCGCGACGACACGGAACCGTGCGGCCTCGCGATCGCAGAAGATGCCGCCCCAGCGGAAGTCCAGCGTCGTGGTCGACGCGACCGTCTCGGGGAACAGCACCGCGGAGTGGGTGTCGTAGCCCGACGTGAACGCGACGAACTCGATCGGGACGAACGCCGCGTTGTCGTACGTGCGCTCCTGCTCGGCCAGCCAGTCCGGCCAGTACGTGCGGGTGACGACCGCCTCCAGGTTGCGGTCCGGGTTGCCGTTCTGCGTGTACATCGGGAACACGACGAGGTGCTCGATTCCGTGCTCACGGCGCTGGTCGGGGCGGAAGAGCGCGAGCGACTGTGCGAAGTCGGGCCGGCCGTAGCCCTGGTCCGCCCACGCATGCAGGTCGACGATCGTCGCGGTGAGGTGGTCCTCCTGGTGCGGGAAACGCGGGGACAGGCCTTCGATGGCGGCGCACACCTCGGCGAGCAGGTCGTCGACGTCGCCGCGGTCGTGCTGCGCGAGGTCGATCGAGCCGTCCGCGGCCTGCATCGGGCGAAGCGTCTCGACCGCGGTAGCAAGCCGGCCCCATGTCGCGTCGTCCGCGGTCCAGCTGGAGGTCGCGTCCGAGTCCGCGCGCGCGGCGACCGGTGCACCCACGGCCCACGTCACGAGGTTGCGCCACAGCACCCCGTTGTCGAGGTCGTCGATCGAGTCGTCACCGAACAGGTCCGAGTCGGCCGTGACGACGACGCGGCCGCGCGCGGGCTCGGCCGCGAGGACGAGGCCGGCGTGCGCCGGATCGGCCGTCGCATGCGTCCGGGCAACGGTCATGACGTCGGTGTCGACGTCGGCGCGCAGGGCGCCGGCCCGGTAGAAGCACGCCTCGTCGACCTCGGCCACGAGGTCGTGGCGGTCCCCGCGCACGAGCTCGGCCAGCACCCAGGTCGGCACGCCCGTGAAGGAGTTCGCCGGATCCTGCACCGTGACGGTGTCGATGCCGATTCCGAACCGAGCGGCCAGATCGGCGGCGCTGTTGCCGTACTTCGCCTGCTCGGTCTCGCCGAGGACGAGCAGCCCGCCGCCAGCCCGGACGAACGCCTCCAGCGCATCGACCTCGGCCGGCGCAAGCCGCGGCGAGCCGGTGCCGGTCGTGTGCTCCCAGACGTCATCGGCCGAGTGCGGCAGGACGAAGGCGTCGATGCCGCGCAGCGCCGACGCGTCGATCGGACCGTCGATGTGGAGCCGGACCTCGATGCCGGCGCGTTCGAGCTCGGCCTTCGCGCGCGCGTAGGACGCATCCGCCGGGTTGACCGGGTTCATCGCTCGGGCGAGCTCGGGCCGCGTGGACCAGGCCTGCCGGTGCGACTCGTCGACGAGAACGGTGGCCACAGGGCGCACGGAAGACTCCAAGGAACGAGGGAACGGGAGAAGATCCCGCAGAAAGGCTATCAGACGGGACGATCTCCGGTTATGTGCCTGTTGACAGGCGCTCTATCCCGTCCGGAGCCGGCGGAAGGTGTAGCCGATCGCGGCCACGACGACGACGACACCGATCGTGAGCAACCCGGCGACAAAGTCCCAGCCCAGAGCGGCGACGCGCACGACGAGCGCCCCCGACAGCATGAGCAGCGCGAAGGCCTGGAGGAACAGCGAGAAGCGCAGCTGGCGCCGGGTCGCGGCTTCCGGCGAGGGCGTCCAGGGCGGCGGGGTCGTCACACCGGCATCCTGCCGGTCACGGTGCCGCGTTCCACGAGCAGATCACCGGGCGGTCGTGCTCGAAGCCGAGCGCCGACAACGTCGCCGGCTCGAGGGCGAACAGCCGGCCGTCGACCGGCGGCAGGCCGAGCCAACGGGCGGTGAGGATCCGCAGGACGTGCGCGTGCGCGACGAGGACGCAGTCCTCGTCGGCGTCGAGCACGGGCGCACATCGGGCGATGACCTCGTCCACTCGGACGCCGACATCCGTGACCTGCTCGCCCGGTGTCTGGCCCGGCGGCACCGGGTGGTCCCAGACCAGCCAGCCGGGATCCCCCGTCGTCTCCCGGATCTCCGCCGTCGTCCGGCCCTCCCACGCGCCGTAGTCCCACTCCAGGAGGTCGGCGTCGACGTCCGCGTCCAGGCCGGCGAGGCGTGCCGTGTCCCGCGCTCGCGACAACGGGCTGCACAGCACGAGCCCGGGCCGCAGCTCGGCGACGGCCGGCCGCAGCGCGGCCGCACGCTCCTGGCCCGCCGTGGTCAGGGCAATGTCCGTTCGGCCCGTGTGGCGTCCGGTGGCGCTCCACTCGGTCTCGCCGTGCCGGATGAGCCAGATGTGCGCCGACGTCATGGCGGGAGCGTAGGCGGCTGGGAGACTGCCGCCCGTGAGGACACCCGCACCCCTGCGGCCCGGCAGCGTCGTCGGCGTCACCGCCCCGTCAAGTGGAGTCCCGGACGAGCTGCGACCGCGGCTGGACGTCGCGCTCGACGTCCTGCGCGCCCGCGGGTACAAGGTCGTCGTCGGCGACTGCATGAGCCAGTCGGGCGCGAGCAGCGCCCCGGCCCCGGAACGGGCCGCCGAGCTCATCGGGATGCTGCTCGACCCCGACATCGACGCGATCGTCCCGCCGTGGGGCGGCGAGCTCGCGGTCGAGGTGCTGCCGCTGCTGGACTTCGACGCGCTCGCGGATGTCGGCCCGACGTGGGTCGTCGGCTACTCGGACATCTCCACGCTCCTGCTGCCGCTGACCTGTCGGCTCGGCTGGGTGACGCTCCACGGGCAGAACCTCATGGACACCCCGTACCGCGTGCCGGACCCGCTGGCCTCGTGGCTCGACGTCGTGTCCGCCGAGCAGCCGGCCGTCATCACGCAAGGCCCGTCCGACCGGCACCGGACCGCGGGTTTCGACGACTGGGCCGTCGACCCCTCCGTCAGCGAGTACGCCGTCGACTCGGCCGGCTCCTGGCGCCCGCTCCAGCCCGGCACGGACGAGATCTACGCGACCGGCACCCTCGTGGGCGGCTGCATCGAGACGACGAGCGTCCTGGCCGGCACCCCGTACGGCGATGTCTCCACGTTCGCGGAGCAGTACGCGCCCGACGGGCTGATCGTCTACGTCGAGGCGGCCGAGGAGCACGCCCTGGCCATCGCACGCAGCCTGTGGCGCATGCGGCTGGCGGGCTGGTTCACCCACGCCAACGCCGTGCTCGTCGGCCGCACGTCCGCAGCGGACGACCCGGGGTTCACCCAGGACGACGCGGTCCGCAGCGCCCTGGGAGATCTCGACATCCCCGTCCTGCTCGATGTCGACTGCGGGCACGTGCCGCCGCACCTGGTCCTGGCCAACGGTGCGCACGCCACGCTGGACTGGACCCCGGCGTCAGCCCGGATCGGGCAGGTGATCGACTCGTGACGGCAGGCCCCGGACCGGTGACGATCCGGCCGGCGGTTCCCGAGGACGCCCCCGGCATCGCGCGGGTCCACGTCGGCTCCTGGCGCGCCGCGTACCGCGGGATCGTGCCGCAGGCGCACCTCGACAACCTCGACGTCGGCGAACGGGAACAGCAGTGGTCGCAGCGGCTGGCCGGCGCAGAGTCGCCCCGCCACGTGCTCGTCGCCACCGACGACGGTGAGGTCGTGGGATTCGCCAGCGCAGGCCCGACCCGCGACGACGACGCAGCGCCCGGGACCGCCGAGGTCTACGCGATCTACCTCGATCCCGACTGGTGGGGCCGCCGGGTCGGGACGTTGCTGCTCGCCGCCATCACCGACCGGCTCGCGAACCTCGACCCGGCGCCGCCGCGGGTGACCATCTGGGCCTTGCGCGACAACGAACGCGCACGCCGCCTCTACGAGTCCGCCGGGTTCTGCGCGGACGGCGGAAGCACGACCGTACTGATCGGGGGCCTCGAGCTCGCCGAGGTCCGCTACGCCCGAGACGCCCGCGCGACGACGCCGAGCCGACCCGACGCCGCCACCGCGCAGTGACGTCGTCGTAACCGTTCGGTCATGACCGTCGGCGATGCTGGACGCGCCCGCAGCCGCGGGCTGACCGTCAGGAGGGGCCGTGTCCGCTGAGCGCGCTGCCGTGCGCATCGGCTCCAGCGCACCGAACGCGGACGGCGTGCACCGGGTCCGGGTCGGTGATCGCGACTACTCCGCGCAGTACCTCGCCGGGCCGCACGCCCCGATCGCCCTGCGCGACGCCGCGACCGCCGTCGTCCTGGAGTGCCTGCAGTGCGGCCGACCCGCAAGTGCCGTCGACCTCTACCGCGACAGCCCGATCCCCGGGGAGTGCCGGGACTGCGCCGCCGACCTGCTGTAGCCAGGGACCGTCGGCCGCTGGGGCGTAAGGTGCCGGGATGCTCCGGCAGGTCGAGGCGACGCGGTACGTGACACCGCTGCGCGAGGGCGGGTCGCTGCCCGGCCTGATGGAGGCCGACGACCTCGGCACCTACGTCGTGAAGTTCCGCGGTGCCGGCCAGGGGCCACGCGCCCTCACCGCCGAGGTCGTCGCCGGCGGCATCGGCCGCGTCCTCGGCCTCCCGGTGCCCGAGCTCGTCCTGATCGACCTCGACCCTGCGCTGGCGCCGGCCGAGCCGGACCAGGAGGTGCAGGACCTCCTGCGCGCCAGCGCCGGCATCAACCTGGGCGTCGACTACTTCCCCGGCGCGCTCGACTTCACGCCAACGGCCTTCCCGGTCGACCCGGCCCTCGCCGGCCGCGTCCTGTGGTTCGACGCGCTGATCGACAACCGCGACCGCACGCATCGCAACCCGAACATGCTGCAGTGGCACGGTCCGCGGCTCATCGACCACGGCGCCGCGCTCACGTTCCACCACCGCTGGGAGACCGCAGCCGCTGCGGACGCGCGGCCGTACGACGCGTCGCAGCACGTGCTGCTCGGCGCGCACCCCGACGTGATGGCAGCCGACGCCGAGCTCGGTCCGATGCTCACCGAGCAGGTGCTCGCCGACGTCGTCGCCGACGTCCCGGCCGCCTGGCTCGAGGGCGCGCAGGCGGGCGACTACGTCGAACGCCTGCTGGGCCGCTTGGCCGCCCGTGACGCCTGGCTCCCTGCGCTGACGGAGCTCACCCGGACGGAGGCGGCACGATGACCCGCCCGAGCCGAATGCCGTTCGAGTACGCCGTCCTGCGGGTCGTGCCGCGGGTCGAGCGGGGCGAGTCGATCAACGTCGGCGTCCTGGTCTACTGCCAGGCCACCGGGTACCTCGGCGCGCGCACGCACGTGGACCTGGCCCGACTCGTCGCCCTCGACCCGGCGGCCGACGTCGCGGCGATCGAGCGAGCGGTGCAGGCAGCGGCGGACTGCACCCGCCTGGACGGCGACGACGCCGGCCGGCGTTTCCGCTGGCTGACAGCCCCACGAAGCACCGTCGTCCAGCCTGGCCCGGTTCACACCGGCCTGACGGTCGACCCCGACGTCGACGCCGACCGCCTGTTGGCCCTGCTCGTCCTGCCGGTCGCCGGCCCCTGAGGGGACCTCGGTCAGGCGTCCCGTGCGGTCGCCCACACCCCACGGTCCAGGCGCATGACGACGCAGTCGTCCGTGCCGAAGCGGCGCGGCCCCACCACCGCGAACCCCAGCCGTGCGTAGAAGGCCTGCGCCCGCACATTTGCGGCGAGCGGGTCGATGAGCACGGCCGTGACGCGCGGGTCGGCGAAACAGCCGTCGAGCGCGATCCCCATCATTTGCCGGCCAAGGCCGCGCCCGAGGTCTGCAGCCTCACCGATCCAGATGTCGATCGCCCGCAGGTCCGGCTCGCAGTCACCCCAGTAGTGCGTCCGTTCGCGAGCGGGATCGATGACCTGGACGACACCGACCGGTCGCCCGGCCTCCTCGGCGATCCAGATCTCGAACGTGTCGTCGGCGAGAGCGATCTCCTCGGCCCAGTCGACGACGTCGTCGTCACCGGTCGCGGCGATCACATGCGGCTGGGTGTCCCAGTGCGCGAGCACGGCAACGTCGTCATCCGTCGCCGGCCGAAGGCGGATCGCACCATCGGTGTCCGTCGCCATGAGGTCAGCCTAGGAGCGTGCCGACGATCCCCACCAGCGCAACAGCCATGACCGCGACGGTCACCGGCCCGATCGGCGACCACGTCGCTGGAACCTGTCCCCGACCGCGCGCGAGGCCGCGGTTGCGTACGAGCGCGAGCACGACCACGACGGCACCCGGCAGGACCGCCAACGCGGTCAGCCAGCGCGGTGCGCCGTCGATGACGAACCCCCGCACCGCCAGCAGGCTCACCCCCGCCGCACCGAGCGCCGTGCGCTGCCACGACTGACGCGTCCGCAGCACGACGTCGTCGCGCTGCTCCGGTGCGTGCGCGAGGCTCATGACACGGCGAGCACGACGGCGACGACGACGGCGAGCACGGCGAACAGCGAGCCGATCACGACGAGCGCGGACCCGCGGGCCACCGGCCGGCCAGCACGCATCGCCGCGTCGGTGCGCGCCCATCGGACGGTGCCGATGACGGCGGCGAATGCCCCGGCGAGGATCGTCACGATCGCGATGGTCACGACGACGGACTCGCCCTGCTCGACCCGGACGAACTGGTCGAGCGCCACGCCGCCGGCGACGAGGCCCAGCGCCGTGCGCATCCACGCGAGGAACGTGCGCTCGTTCGCGAGGAGGAACCGGTAGTCGATCGGCGTCTCGACCTCGGCATCGGGCTCAGCCACGGCGCTGACGCTAGCGGCTGGTGGTCCGCCGGTAGCGCCGCACCGAGAGCGTCGCGAAGATCGCGATGAGCACGACGCACGAGATGAGCGTGTATGCCACCGGGTTCTGCAGCGGCCAGTAGTCCGGCTGGATGCCCGTCGGGTTGCCGAACAGCTCGCGACAGGCGAGGACCACCGACGAGATCGGGTTCCAGGCCGCGAACGCCTGCAACGCACCGGGCAGCGAGTTGATCGGCACGAACGCGTTCGACAAGAACGTGAGCGGGAACAGCCAGATCAGGCCCGCCGTGTTCGCCGTCTCCGGGTTCGGCATGTACAGGCCGACCCAGGCACCGATCCACGCGACGGTGTACGCGAACAACAGCAGCAGGGCGTAGGCGAGCACCGCGTTGAGGAGGCCGTCCTCGATCCGCCAGCCGACCACATAACCGGTGATCGTGAGCACGACCAGGACGAGGATCTGGCGCGTCGCGTCGGCGAACGTTCGGCCGATGAGGACCGACGGCGGTGACATGGGAAGCGACCGGAAGCGGTCGATGATCCCCTTGTGCAGGTCCTCGGCGAGGCCGACGGTGCTCGATGCCGCTGCGAAGGCGACGGTCTGGCCGAAGATGCCCGGCATCAGGTACTGGCGGTACGCGTCGGTCGCGGCGTCACCGGGGATCGGGATCGCACCGCCGAAGACGTAGGCGAACAGCAGCACGAAGATGACCGGCTGCACGAGCGAGAAGAACAGCAGCTCGGGCACGCGGACGGTCTGGATCAGGTTGCGGCGGCCGACGACGAGGCCGTCGTGGATGGTCCACCCGTAGATCGGCCGGGGGCGGGGTACCGGCGCGGTGGTCGAGAGGGTCGTCATGCGGCACCGTCCTTGCGTCGGCCGCGGCCGGCGGCCGGGGCTGCGGGCTCGTCCTCGGCCGCGTGGCCGGTCAGGGCGAGGAACACGTCGTCGAGGGTGGGCCGGCGCAGCACGAGGTCCGTCACCTCGATGCCGCGGGCGTCGAGCGCACGGATCGCGTCGACGAGGACGGTCGAGCCGCCGCTTACCGGCGTGGAGATGTGCAGGTCGTCGACGACAGGCTCGCCGCCGATCCCACCGAGTGCCTCGACGGCGTCGGCGACCCGTGTCGGGTCCGCCACCGTCACCTCGACCCGGTCGCCGCCGATCTGGTCCTTCAGCTGCTCGGCGGTGCCGTGGGCGATGACCGCCCCGTGGTCGATCACGACGATGTCCTGGGCCAGCTGGTCGGCCTCCTCCAGGTACTGCGTCGTGAGAAGGACGGTGGTGCCCTGCGCGACCAGGCTCTCGATGACGCCCCAGAGCCCGAGCCGTGACCGCGGGTCCAGGCCCGTCGTCGGCTCGTCGAGGAACAGGATCGAGGGCTGTGCGACGAGGCTGGCCGCGAGGTCGAGCCGGCGACGCATGCCGCCGGAATAGGTCTTCGCCGGGCGGTCGGCGGCCTCCGTGAGGTCGAACCACTCGAGCAGCTCCGCGCTGCGCTCCTTCACATAGCGCGGCGACAGGTGGTACAGCTCGCCGAACATCCGCAGGTTCTCGCGACCGGTCAGGTACTCGTCGACCGCCGCGTACTGGCCGGTCAGGCCGATCGCGCGCCGGACCTGGTCGGGCTGACGCACGACGTCGAAGCCGGCGACCTCCGCGCGGCCAGCCGTCGGCTTCAGCAGCGTCGACAGGATGCGGACCGTCGTCGTCTTCCCGGCGCCGTTCGGCCCGAGCAGTCCGACGACCTGCCCGCGCTCCACCGTGAGGTCGATCCCGTCGAGCGCGTGGACATCCCCGAAGTGCTTGACCAGGCCCTCAGCAAGGACTGCCTTGTCACTCATGCGTTCCTCCACCGGTCGTGCCACTGAGCAGGTCCTCGGCGTCGTCGACGCTGATGCGCCCGGCCGCCAGGTCCTGCAGGACGCTAGCGGAGTCCACGACGTCCGGCGCCTCGCCCAGGCCCATCCGGACGAGGAGGTCGGTGAACCGCTGCCGAGCCGTCGGGTACGACACCCCGAGGTGCGCCTGCACGTCGCGCAGGTTGCCGCGGCTGCGCAGGAACACCTCCAGCAGCTCGATGTCAGCGCCGTCGAGGCGGCAGAAGCGGCAGGGCTCGAACTGCCCGGAGATCTCGGTGCCGCACTCCGGGCACCCGACGCGCAGCGTGATGAGGTCGTGGGAGCAGACGGGACAGGAGGTCGGGGCGCGGTGGGTCGCCATCACGCCACCGTGACCTCGGCTGCGCCGAGCCGGGCGGTGACGGCAAGCCGGCCGGCACCAGCACCGACGGTCACCGGCCCGAGGCGACCGACGCGGTCCGAGCCCAGCACCCCGTCCGGTGTCGTCACGGCCAGCTTCGCCATCGCCCCGTCAGTCGTGACGACGACGTCGGAACCCGGCAGCACCCGGACAGCGGCCGAGCCGAGCTCGACGCCGACCGACGACTCGCCGGTGAACTGCCAGGCCACGTCGGCGCTGCCCGTGGTCACGGTCAGGTCCAACGCACCACGCCCGTCCGCCAGCTTGGCCGAGCCGGCCTCGACGACGACCCGGACCGGTGCCTGGACCCCGGCGAGATGGAGGGACCCCGCGACGACGGTGAGGTCGAGCGGCAGGTGGGGGTTCACCCGGACCCGGAGCGGAGTGCCGCCACGCTGGCCCGTCGCACCGCGCCACCCGGCACTGACCCAGTCCTTGAACGTCGCCGGCGTGCCGGTCGTCTCGTAGCCCTCCCCCTCGACTCCCGACCGGATCAGCAACAGGTCGCCCTCCTGACTGACGCGATGCGGGCCTTCGGCCACCGCGGTGTCGACGGTCGGGTCCGCGATCACCGTGAGACGGGCGCCGGTGCCCCGGACCGCCAGGCGCGCGACGGCGGTGCGGGCGTCCGCCGACGGGACGGCAACCCGCTGGTGGCCGCGCTCCGCGGCCTCCTGGTCCAGCAACGCCTGCCCCTCCTGAGGGGTGATCTCCCCGGAGGCGACACGGTCAAGGATGGTTCGAAGGTCTGTGCTCATACGTGAAAGGTAATCTCCACTTCCCACTATGGCAAGCCCAGTTTCTATCTTTAACTCAGTTCGGCTGTCTGGGCCGCCGGAACCGTCGTCCGGTAGGCCGCCACCTGGCTCGACAGGAGGTCGGCCCACGGGGTCGGCGCAAGGCCGAAGGTCGCCCGGGCAGCGGAGTCGTCGAGGAGGAACGGGCGATCGCGCTGGTAGTCGGTCTCACGTAGCTCGCGCAGCATCGGGACGAAGAGCCCGACGGCGCGCAGCAGGACCGGGGACATCGCGCTGACCTTCGGGACGGGGACCCCGGCGGCCGCCGCGAGGTCCTCGACGGCCTGGCGCTGCGTCCGCGCCGGGTTGCTCGGCACGTGCCAAGCCCGACCCCAGCCCCGCTCGTCGGCGGCGGTCGCGATCAGCGTGCGGGCCACGTCGACAGGAGACGTCCACGCATGAGGCTCGTCCAGTGCTCCGACGAGCTGGACCGACTTGCCCGCCAGGAGTCGGGGCATCACGCGGTCACCGAGCATGCTCGTCGATCCCGGGCACAGGTAGTCCGCGCCACGCACCTCGACGGCGCGGACCCGGCCCTGCGCGTGCGCGGCGAGCGCCTGCTGCCACATCGCGATCCGGACCCGGGCCTTGGTCCCCGTCGCGGCAAGCGGATCGTCCTCGCGCATCGCGCCGTCGACCGGCCCGTAGACGTAGAGGTTCGAGACGGTGGCGTGGACCGCACCGGTGCGCTCCGCATAGGCCAGCAGGCCGTCAGCCATCGGCGGCCAGTCGGTCGGCCAGCGGTGGTAGGGCGGGTTGACGGCGTTGTACACGACCGCCGCCGTCGGGGCAGCAGCCAGGAGCGACTCCACGTCGGCGGCATCAGCACGGGCGAGCCGGATGCGGGCGTCGCGCGGACCCGAGCCGCTGCGACTGGCGAGGACGACATCGCGGCCGGCGTCGGCGAGCTGGGTCGCCAGCGCCGTCCCGACAGCGCCACGACCAACGACGAGGTGGGTTCCGGGAGCAGGAGTGATGGACATCAGCAAGCCTTTCGATCAGTGATACGAATTGTGAGCAGTGCTCACGCTACCGCGCCTCGTCGGCTAACGCAAGAGCGGTGCTCTCGTTTCTTGCCACTGCTCCGGAGACAGTGCAGACTCTCCCCATGCCCGCGACCCCCCGCACCGCCCGCGAGCGCGCCCGCGCCGAGATCACCCGCGAGATCCTCGACACGGCCCGTGCCCACGTCGCCCGCGACGGTGCCGCAGCCCTGTCACTGCGGGCCGTGGCGCGCGACTGCGGCATGGTCTCGTCTGCGGTCTACCGCTACTTCCCCAGCCGCGACGCGCTCCTCACCCAGCTCATCGTCGATGCGTACGACAGCCTCGGCGAGCGGGCCGAGGAGGCAGCCCGTGGCGCGACCCGACGAGGGCCGGTCGGCCGGTTCCTGGCGATCGCGCATGGCGTCCGCGACTGGGCCGTCGCGCATCCGTACGAGTACGCCCTCCTGTACGGCTCACCTGTGCCCGGCTACGCCGCCCCGCAGGACACGATCGTGCCCGCGAGCCGGGTACCGGCACTGCTCATGGACCTCCTGCGCGACATCCACGCGACGCGGCCCGACGCCGAGCGCCGACCGGTGACGCGCGTCGTGTCTGCAGCGATCGCCCCGATCCACGCATTCGAGGGCACGGACGTTCCCGCCGACCTGCTACTGCGCGGGATGGCCGCATGGAGCGCGCTCCTGGGCACCGTCTCGTTCGAGGTCTTCGGGCATCTCACGAACGTCGTCGACGACGAGCCCGCAGCGCGGCGCGCGTACTTCGAGCACCTGATGGTTGCCGTCGCCGAGGGCCTCGACCTGGGTGAGCGTTGACGACGGCCGACGCCTGGGTCGACTCAGCACACCAGGGCCTCGCACCGCTCGCCGACGTGACGAGGGCCGTTCCGATGCGCGCATACATGAAGGACGTCGCGCCGTTCCTCGGCATCAGCGCACCGGACCGGCGAGCCGCCCTCCGGGCGGCGTGGAAGCCACTGCCAGAACCGACGGTCGACGAGCTCACGGAGGCCGCGCGCGAGCTGTGGGCCATGCCGGAGCGGGAGTACCAGTACGCCGCGTGCGACCTCCTCGCACGGCACCATCGGCTGCTCCCGGACACCTCCCTCCGCGACCTGCTCCAGCCCTTGCTCACGGACCGGCCGTGGTGGGACACCGTCGACGCGCTCGGCACCGCTGCCCTCATCCCCGTCGTCACCGCCCATCCCGCACTGGTCGAGGACATGTGGGAGTGGCTTCGCACCGATGACCGGTGGCTGGTCCGCACCGCGGTCCAGCACCAGCGCGGCCGGGGCCGCGACACCGACCTCGGCCGGCTCTACGCGATGTGCGACCGCGTCGCCAGCGACCGGGAGTTCTTCGTGGCCAAGGCCGTCGGGTGGGCGCTGCGGGACGCCGCGGCGTGGGACCACGAGGGCGTCGAGCAGTTTCTGGTCGCCCATCCGACGTTGCCGACGGTCGCCCGACGCGAGGCTGAACGCGGCATCACGCGAGCCGCCCGACGCTGACGACTCGCCTCACCCCGTCGCGCGCCCGAGCCGATGCGCACGCCGCACGACGGCCGCGTCTAAGCGCCGCACGTCCTCCTCGGTCTGCGGGACCAGCCGTGGCACGCGGCGCGGTCGCCCGTCGTCGTCGGTCGCCACCATGACGAGGTACGCGCTCGCGACGTGGACGGCCGCCACGGTGTCGTTCCACCGGTCCGCCAGGACCCGGACACCGACCTCCATCGAGCTCGAGCCGGCCCAGTTCACCTGCGCGTGCGCGTGCACGACGTCCCCGATGTGCACGGCGGCGACGAATGCGACCTCGTCGATGAACGCGGTGACGGCCGAGCCGTGCGAGAACCGCGCCGACACGACGCCGGCGACCGTGTCGACCAGACGGAGGATCACACCTCCGTGCACGGTTCCCATCAGGTTGACGTCGCCGGGGCCCATGACCTGGGAGATCGCCAACCGCGTGGCGGACGTGACGACCTCGGGCCGGTGGATGGTGGAGCGGGCAGGCAGGTGCGACATGGGCTCTCCTTCGCGAGCGCACGAGTGACGACGAAGGAGCGCGGCGACGCGCGGTAGCCGTGCATACGGCTGCCCGCCCGGCGACGACCCACCCACGAGGTCACGGCCAGCGACCCGCGGACGCGGGCCGCACGGCTGGCAGGTCTTCGGACTCGTGGGCTCGTCCGGCGCTCGCCGGACTCCTACCGGCCGTCGCTTCCCGGGCCTACCGGCCCAGTGCTGATGACGGCTGTCGTTCCCACTCACCGCTGCGGGGCAGTCCCGGACTCTCACCGGGTTCCCTCTTGCCTCGACCACCGTCGCATCGACGACTGCGGCCGAACCAGCTGCGCGAGGGACGGTAGCAGGGACGGGGTAGCTGGCCTCCGGCGCGCGTCACGCGCGCCGCGCTACGCGGACGCGGGGACCCGCACGCGCAGCGCGCCGGGACGGACGGACACGCGGAACCCGTGGCCGTCCGGCACCGGGTCGCCGTCGACCTGACGCGCGCGCGTGGCGGCGGTCGTCACGACGACCTCGCGTCCGCGCAGGTGCGTGCGCGACGGGTCGGATGCCGCGCCGCGGCCACGCAGGATGCCGCCGGTCGTGCGCAGCCAGTCGATCGGGGACGACGGGTCGATGACGAGCACGTCGAGCAGGCCGTCCTGCGACGACGCCTCGGGGATGAGGTCGATCCCGCCGACGAGCGTCCCGACGTTCGCGACGAGCACCGTCCGGCCGTACAGGTGCGTGGGTTCGCCGCCGTCCACCGAGAGCCGCAGCCGCATCGGCTGCTGCCGGATGTGCTTGACGCCCTCGATCGCGTACGCCCCCCAGCCGACGCGGCGCTTGAGCTCCTCCGAGGCACCCATCATCGCGGCGTCCCAGCCCATCCCGCACATGACCGAGGAGAGCCGTCGCTCGCCCCGGCCGAGGTAGACGTCGAGCAGGTCGATGACCCGGTCGGTCCCCGCGAGCGCGGTGCGGATGGCCCGCTCCGCATCGAGGGGGATGCCGAGGTTGCGCGCGAGCAGGTTCCCCGTGCCGCCGGCGACGACGCCGAGGCTCGCATCAGCGTCCTCCAGGCCCGCGGCGACGGACATCACGGTGCCGTCGCCGCCCCAGGCGAGTACGACCTGCGCACCCCGGTCGAGCGCCTCGCGCGCCTGCCCGGTCCCCGGGTCGTCGGCCGTCGTCTCCCACCAGGTCGGCGCGGGCTGACCCAGGGACGCGGCGACCGACTCGACCATCCGACGCGCGCGGGCCAGGTCGTTGACCTTGCGCGGGTTGACGACGACCGCAGCCGGTTCCGTCACTCGTCGTTCCCGGATCGGCCGAGACCGGTCCGTATGGCAGCGAGCGCCCCGGTGACCTCGGCCGGGATGACCCAGACCTTGTTGGCGTCACCCTTCGCCACCTCGGGCAGCGCGGCGAGATAGCGGTGAGCGAGCTCGTTCGGCTGCGGGTCTGCCTCCCGCAGGCCGGCGTAGATCGTGCGGACGGCCTGGGCCTCCGCATCGGCGGCGATAACACGGGCCTTCGCCTCGCCCTCGGCACGGAGCACCGCCGCCGTCGCCTCGCCCTCCGCGCTCAGCACCGCGGACTGCTTGGCACCCTCTGCGGTCAGGATCGACGCCTGCTTCTGGCCCTCCGCGGTCAGGATCGCGGCGCGGCGCTCACGCTCGGCCTTGAGCTGCTTCTCCATTGCCTCCTGCACCGAGTGCGGCGGGTCGATCGCCTTGAGCTCGACGCGGTTGACCCGGATCCCCCACTTGCCGGTCGCCTCGTCGAGGACGCCGCGCAGCTGGCCATTGATCTGGTCGCGCGAGGTGAGCGCCTGCTCGAGGTCCATCGAGCCGATGACGTTGCGCAGGGTCGTCACCGTCAGCTGCTCGATGCCCAGGAGGTAGCTGCTGATCTCGTAGGTCGCTGCCTTGGGGTCGGTGACCTGGAAGTAGATCACCGTGTCGATGGACACGACGAGGTTGTCCTCGGTGATCACCGGCTGCGGCGGGAATGACGCGACCTGCTCACGCATGTCAACGCGCTTGCGGATGCGGTCGAACACGGGCACCAGGATGTTCAGCCCCGGGGTGAGCGTGCGCGAGTATCGGCCAAGCCGCTCGACGATGGCCGTGTCGGCCTGCCGGACGATGACGATCGTGCGGATCAGCAAGATCAGCACGAACAGCAGGACCAAGAACACGACTCCTGCGGGGACGACGAAGTCCATGGCAGCTCCTTGCGTTGGTGGGGCGGCGGGCGATGTGTCAGAGAGGGTCGACCGGGTACACGAGCGCGGTCGCGCCGTCGATGCGGGTGACGATGACGTCGACGCTGTCCGGGATGGGCGTCGAGGTCACGTCGGTATCCAGCCGCGCCGACCACAGCTCCCCCCGAAGTCGGATGCGGCCGTCGTGCGCGGTCACTGCCGCAACGGTGCGACCCCGCGCGCCCGGCAGGGCGTCGACGCCGGTGCGCAGGGCCGGATCGGCCCGACGCATGTGGCGCAGGGCGATGGGCCGGACGAAGGCGATACCCGCTCCGGCGACCGCTACTCCCACCACCGCCTGGAGCCACAGGGGTCCCCCGAGGGCAGCGGTCACGGCAGCAGCGCCGGCGCCGGCGGCGATCAGGGCGAAGATGAGATCGGCGGTCAGGAGCTCGATCCCGACCGCGACGAGCGCGGCTGCTAGCCACAGCACTGCCGGGGTCATCGGCGCTCCTCGAGGTCTACTCCTCCACCATAGGCGCGCCCGTGCCCCGCCACCAACCACGGTCACGATCGCTTTCCGGCTCCGCTGATGCGGCATATGCTGCTGATCTATGACGCAGATGCGGATCGTTGATGCGGCGAGACTCCTTCAGGTGAGTGACGACACCGTCCGCCGCTGGGTCGGCGACGGGCGACTGGCCCCCGGGCCGGCCGGCAGCGGTCCGCAGACCGTCGACGCGGCGAGTGTCGCCATGCTCATGGTCGAGCAGGCGCCCGCCGCCCCCGCCTCGACGACCTCAGCCCGCAACCGCCTGCCCGGCATCGTCACGAGGGTCGAGCGGGACGGCGTGATGGCGCTCGTGGAGATCCAGGCCGGCCCGCACCGGGTGACGTCGCTGCTCAGCCGCGAGTCCGCCGACGAGCTCAGTCTCGCCGTCGGCGTCCCGGCGACCGCGGTGGTCAAGTCCACCAACGTCATCATCGAGGTCGAGGAGCCGACGTGAGGCCTCGATCCGCGCGCATGCGCACCGCCGCCGCGCTCCTGCTCGGCGCCGTCGCGGCCACCGTGGTCGGGGTCGCCGGGACGCTCGCGCCGACGTCCGCGCAGGCCAGCGCGCCCGCCGCGGCCCAACCGACCGGCACCATCAACGTCTTCGCCGCCTCGTCCCTCACGGGCGTCTTCGGTGGGCCGATGAAGGCGGCGTTCGAGAAGCGCTACCCCGGCACGAACGTCGTGTTCACCTTCAACGGATCGCCGACCCTCGTGACGCAGCTGCGGCAGGGCGCACCGGCCGACGTGCTGGTGACGGCGGACGAGGCGAACATGAACAACGCGATCGGCAACGGCTCGGTGACCGCGCGACGGTCCGTGCCGTTGAACCCGATCCTGTTCGCGCGCAACTCGATGGCGATAGCGATGCCCGCGAGCAACCCGGCGAAGATCCGCAGCCTGCTGGACCTGGCCCGGCCCGGACTGCGGGTCGGCATGTGCGCGGCCGGCGTGCCGTGCGGTGCGAACGCGCGCGCCCTGTTGGCCAAGAACGGCGTCACGGTCACGCCCGTGACCCTCGCCACGAGCGTCACGCAGCTGCTCGCGCAGGTGCAGTCCGGCGACCTCGACGCCGGCATCGTCTTCCAGACCGACGTGCGGTCCGCGCAGCCCGCGGTCGCCTCGGTGACCATCCCGGCCGCGAACAACGTCTACTCCAACTACCCGATGGCCGTCGTCAACGCCGCCCCGAACCCGGTCGGTGCGCGTGCGTTCGTCGACTACGTGCGCTACACCGTGTCGGCGCAGGGCATCCTGCGGGCGTGGGGGTTCGCCCGCCCGTGGTGACGACCACCGCGGTTCCCCGCGTGGCACGTCGCCGGCGCCGGGGCCGTCGACCTCCGTTGTTCCTCGTCGTGCCGGGCCTGGTCGCGCTCGCGTTCCTCGTCGTGCCGATGGTGGGCCTGATCGCACAGGTGCCCTGGGGCTCGTTCCTCGCGACGATCACAGAGCCGACCGCCCTCGAGGCGCTCCGCCTGTCGCTCATCACCTCGACGATCGCCACGTGCTTCGCGGCGCTGGTGGGGGTGCCACTCGCGTGGTTGCTAGCCCGCGACGTGCTCCCTCTCACGCACGTGTGGCGGGCGCTCGTGCTCGTCCCGCTGCTGCTGCCGCCGGTGGTGTCCGGCGTCGCGCTGCTCGCGGCGTTCGGCCGCTACGGACTCGTCGGCCAGCACATCTACACGTGGTTCGGGTTCCAGATCCCGTTCACGACGCTCGCGGTCATCCTGGCGATGGCGTTCGTCGCGATGCCGTTCCTCATCATCACGCTCGAAGGAGCCTTCCGCACGCTCGACCGGCGCTACGAGGACGCCGCCGCGACCCTGGGCGCGTCGTCGTGGACGACCTTCCGGCGGGTGACGTTGCCGCTCATCGGTCCGTCGCTGCTCGCCGGCGCGGTGCTCTGCTGGGCGCGGGCGCTCGGGGAGTTCGGCGCGACCGTCACGTTCGCCGGCAGCTTCCCGGGGACCACCCAGACGATGCCCATCGCCATCTACTACGCGCTCGACACGAACTGGTCCGCGGCGATCTCACTGAGCGTCGTGCTCATGGGGGTCTGCGTCATCGTCCTCGTCGCGCTGCGCGGCCGCTACCTGCGGACCGGGTCGTGAGCGTCCGGCTCGCCGATGCGGTGATCCGCCGCGGCGACTTCGAGCTGAGAGTCGCTACTGAGTTCGACGACGGCGCCGTCACCGCCATCCTCGGACCGAACGGCAGCGGGAAATCCACACTGCTGCGGGCAGTGGCCGGGCTGGAGCCCGTCGACGCCGGCAGCATCAGCATCGACGGCGCGGTCGTGGACGCCGCACGCACGCCGACCTCACGGGCCACGTTCGTCGCGCCCCGCCAGCGTGATGTCGGCGTCGTCTTCCAGGACTACGCGCTCTTCCCCCACCTGTCCGTCCGGCAGAACGTGGCGTTCGGCCCGCGCTCGCGGGGGGCCGGCCGGGCCGAGGCGGGCCGGATCGCCGACGCCACCCTCGGCCGGCTCGGCATCGCCGACCTCGCCGGCCGGCGGCCCGGCGCCCTGTCCGGTGGACAGGCGCAGCGCGCGGCGCTCGCCCGCGCCCTCGCAACGACCCCGCGAGCCCTGCTCCTCGACGAACCGCTCGCCGCGCTCGACGCCCAGGTCAAGGACACCGTCCGGGCCGAGCTCGCGTCGACGCTTCGCGGGGTTCTGGGCGTGACCTTGCTCGTGACGCACGACCCGTTCGACGCGCTCGTCCTCGCCGACCGCGTGATCGTCCTGGAGGACGGTGCCGTCGTCCAGGACGCCGACCCTGTCGAGCTGACCCGGGTGCCCGGCACGTCCTACGTCGCCGCGCTCGTCGGGGTGACGCTGCTGCGGGGCCAGGCGACCGCGGGCGTCGTCGAGGTCGACGGCGGAGGGCGCCTGCACATCGCCGACACGGCGATCCCCGGCCCGGTGCTGTGCGTGGTCCGCCCGGAGTCGGTGACGCTTGGGCGCTCACGGCCGGAGGGCAGCGCCCGCAACTGCTGGCCCGCGACCGTGGCCGCACTCCAGCCCTCGCTCGACCGCGTTCGTGTCCTGGTCGACGGCGCGCCCTCCGTCGTCGCTGCCGTCACACCCGGCGCCGTCGCAGACCTCGGGCTGGTTCCCGGCGCCGACGTGTGGGCCAGCGTCAAGGCCACCGACCTCACCGTGTATCCCGCGCCTTCGCCGCGTGAGGCGTAAGTCGAGTCTCAACGTCGACCTGCGGGCGGCAACCCTTGGACTCTGCGCGAACGAACCCCGGACCGAATCAGCTCGACCGAAGTTGTCGGTCGCCTAAGGCCCGTGAACGCGGCAGCCTTCCGAACGCACCAACTGCGTGGCAGAACGAAACCCTTAGCGAACCCAAGATGAATGGGCAAGCGGCTCGCTACACCGCCACGTCGTCCGAGAGCCTACGCTCGACCGAATCTCATCCAATCGTAAGCGACCGTGGCCTTTGCGAACTGCGTCGCCCACCACGACTGAGAGCGCATTGACTTGTGCCTGACGAGGAAGTCTCGGAGGCCTTCAACATCGTCCGTGAGGGCAGGCAGGTTCATTGCGCTGTTGAGCACCCCTTCCGCGCCCTTGGCGGCCTCAAGCTCCGCCACGGTCGACATGCTCGTCGCAGGCACGAGACTCGCAAAGTGGCTGGCGTACTTGTCTGCGCGGCTCCTGGCGGCGGCGTTGACCGTTGCTGTCGGCAACCAGGCGCCGCCGCTCCAGAGGCCCGCTCCCACGAGGAACTTGAAGACCGGGGCGTAGGTCGTAATGGCGATCCGCGGCAGGGCCTTTCCGACCACCAGATCGCACGGAAAGTCGCGATCGGGACTCCCGAGCACGTCGTCGGCCAAGTCCCAACGTGAGAGTCCGACGACTCCGACGGCGGTCATTTTCGCACCGACACCAAAGACCACGTCGAGGCTGGCCGAGTCACCCGCATTGATGTCAGACACTGCTACCAAACGTCCATCTGGGTCGTTGTTCTTCACAAGCTCGAAGACCTGCTCTTTTAGCACTCGCAAGATGCGAGCTGGCATGGCGCGTTCACGTGCGCCAAGAGCCGAGAAGATTTCCGTGAAGTCGGGCACGGTGGCTCGAATGATCGGTACTGACACACCATTCACGTTGATGACTGTGGTCGTGATGTCCGCAGGCTTGCCCTCTAGCCACTCAACGAAGATCAGGCGATCCTGGAGCTTCGATACGTTCTCCGGCCTCAGCCCTGTGATGAGCGAGTCCAACAGCGCCTGGATGTTCGGGTCTCCGAGGCTGTACCCGAGAAAGACCACCGGGTGTTCGACAAAGATCGTGGCCAACTTGGCTGCCAAGTACGCGTTTCGAGCGTTGTAGTCGGCGTAGTCCTCCGCTGTCAGGATCAGCGAGCTTGGGCTCCGCTCACAACCATGGATGTAGTAGATCTCGGCGATACCTTGAGTATCGGAAAACAGGAGCTCATCTTGTCCCACAAAGGCCCGGAAGTCAGGGAAAGCCCTTTCCAGAAGAGTGTCGTAATTGGTAGTGATAACGCCATCGATCACGGCGCGCTTGAGAAGGTCGAACTCCGCCTCGAGTTCCTCTGGAATGACAGCGTCTTCCAGCGTCTGACGTGTGTACTTCGCGACCTCAAATTTCAGGGGTGAGTCCCTGCTCGCTACGGAGTCCTTCCATTCACTAACCGAGTCCGCGAAGGCTCCGTCAGCCCACCACTTCTCGTAGAAGGCCTCGGCGATCAGCGAAGCGACCTTCGGATAGTCGTCGCCGGCGGCTCCCCGGTAGTACTCAAACGGCTGTTCTGTGAGTTCAGCAAAGTGACTCAACAGGCCTTTCCAGTCACCCAAACCCGAGTAGCGCCGGGACATGCCCGCGCCGACGAAGAGATACGGCCCAGCCAGCGAATGGAGGTGCTCTCGCAGGTAGTCCTCGACTTTCCCCATGGCAGGACCCTAGACGGGAATGAAGCGGCAACAAGCGCGCAACGGCAGACCGCTGATTCCCTCTGGGCCACCCACGCAACCAGCAGTCAGCAAGCCCGTCATGAATCTCATTATTTGAGATCGATTTCTCTTATAATGAGATGCCCTCTACGGTGACGTCGTCCAAGGAGGAACGATGACACCGTCTGCGAACCCATCAGCGCCGCCGACCGAGCGCTACACGCACGGCCATCACGCATCCGTCCTGCGGTCACACCGCTGGCGGACCGCCGAGAACTCGGCCGGCTATGTGCTCCCCCATCTGAGGCCGGATGCGCGCGTGCTCGATGTCGGCTGCGGTCCGGGCACGATCACCGCCGGCCTGGCCGGCTACGTGTGTGAGGGCCACGTCATCGGGGTCGACAACGCCGACGAGGTGGTCGAGCAGGCGCGGGAGGAGAACGCGTCGGTCGCCAATGTCGAGTTCGCGCGCGCCGACATCTACCGCCTGCCGTACCCCGATGACACGTTCGACGTGGTGCACGCCCACCAGGTGCTCCAGCACCTGGCCGAGCCCGTCGCCGCGCTCCGCGAGATGCGACGTGTCGCCCGACCCGGCGGCCTGGTGGCAGCCCGGGACTCGGACTACGGCGCGATGTGCTGGTATCCGGCCGATCCGGGGCTCGACGCGTGGCGGTCGATGTACGACCGCGTCGCCCGGGCCAACGGTGGGGAACCCGACGCGGGCCGCAGGCTGCACGCGTGGGCGCGGGAGGCGGGCCTCACGGACGTCGCCTGCTCGTCGTCGACGTGGACCTACGCGAGCCCCGTCGAGCGCGCATGGTGGAGCGAGCTGTGGGCCGAGCGGACGGTCCGGTCCGCCTTCGCCGAGGCCGCGCCCGCTGCGGGCGTCACGGCCGACGATCTCCAGGCGGCGTCCGCGACGTGGCTCGCGTGGGGTGTGCAGGACGACGCGTGGTTCATGGTGCCCTCGGCCGAGATCCTCTGCCGGGTCTAGCGCGGCCGGCCCACCCCGTCGAGTGGCGGTTTGTGGCCGCTGGCAGTGCCGGTTTGTCCGATCTGCCCGTACACAACCCGCCGCTCAACGAGGGGGTCAACGAGACGGCAGTAGGGTCGCGGCGTGCCGCAGACGATCACCGAGCTCGTGCACCCGTCCTGGGCACCAGCGCTGGAGTCCGTGGCGCCGCAGGTCGCGCAGATCGGGGAGTACCTGCGAGCCGAGTCCGCCGCCGGCCGCCGCTGGGCGCCGTCGGGCGACCGCATCCTGCGGGCCTTCACCCAGCCGCTCGACGACGTGCGGGTCCTCATCGTCGGCCAGGACCCCTACCCCACCCCGGGCCACGCGGTTGGGCTGTCGTTCAGCGTCGCGCCCGATGTCCGTCCCTTGCCACGGAGCCTGCAGAACATCCTGCGCGAGCTCCACGACGACCTCGGCATCGAGGCGCCGCGCACGGGCGACCTGTCGCCGTGGACCGAACGCGGCGTCCTGCTCCTCAACCGCGTGCTCACGGTGCGGCTAGGCGAGCCGGGCAGTCATCGCGGGATCGGCTGGGAGGACGTGACATCGGCCGCGATCGACGCGCTCGTCGCGCGGCCTGACGCACCACTCGTGGCGATCTTGTGGGGACGCGACGCGCAGTCGCTCGTGCCCGCGCTGCCCGACGTCCCCGTCATCGCCACCGCGCACCCCAGCCCGATGTCGGCCGATCGCGGGTTCTTCGGCTCCCGGCCGTTCAGCCGGGCCAACGCCCTGCTCGACGAGCTCGGCGAAGACCCCGTCGACTGGTCGCTGTCCTAGCTCCAGCGCCGCCGAGTCAACACCGCCGAGTCAACTCAAACGGCTAGTTCTGAGGCTGGGACCGCCGCCAACCGACCATTCAGGTCGCGTCGGCGGTCGGGGTGGTCGGGTTGGGTGTCGCGGCGGTTTCGGTGAGCAGGCCGCGACGGCGAAGGTCGCGGTGCACGGCCGCTTCCGCGAAGAACGACGCGAACGGGACCGTGCCGGCGATCAGGATGAGCAGCGTGCGGGGCACGGAGTAGCGGACCCGGAACGCGAGGTCGACGCCGGTGATGAGGTAGAGGACATACAGCCAGCCGTGGCCGATCCACAGCAGGCCGTAGAACCCCGGTCGCGCATTGGGGTCGCCGTAGTCCAGGAACAGCCGGCCGACGACGAGCCACACGGTCGCGGTCGCGAGCACGACGCCCGTGACCCACGCCATGACCCGGTACCGCAGGAACGCGCCGTTCATGCCCACCCCACCTCGTGCGCGAAGGGCGGGTCGGCTCCCGCCCGCTGACAGGTGCGGCCGGCGACCTGCACCCCGAACCGGACAGCGTCGACGACGGCGTCGACGTCCGAGACGTCGGCGCGCGTGCGGCCGCTGCGCAGCCACCACGCGAGCACACCGCCGCTGAAGGAGTCACCGGCACCGACGGTGTCGACGACCGGAACGGCGGGCACGTCGACGACCACGTCGACCCCGCCGGCGATGACGTGGACCGCGGCCCCGCCGTCGGTGAAGAGCACGACGGCGCCGGAGGAGTCGTGCAACGCTCGCGCGGCGGCGACCGGCTCGATGTCCGGGGACAAGAAGGCGAGGTCATCGCCGCTGACCTTCACGACGTCGGCACGTGGGAGCACGGCGGCGAGCGCCTGCGCGAACACCGCCGACCCCGCCATGACGCTCGGCCGGCAGTTCGGGTCGACCATGACGAGCTGCTCGTCCGACGCCGCCGCGACGAGGGCGACGGTCGCGTCAGCGAGAGGCTGCAGCACGAGCCCGAGCGTCCCGACGTGCAGGGCGCGGGCAGCGGGATCGGCGTGCGCGAGCGCTTCACCGGGCGTCAGGGCCGCCGAGGACGTGCCCTCCATCAGGAAGCGGTACGTCGCGGCTCCGCCGTCGTCGAGGGCCGCGATCGCCAACGTCGTCGGCTCGGGCACCTGGGCCCCCAGCCCGAGGACGACACCGTCGGCGTCGAGGAGCGCGCGGATCCGCCGGCCGAACGCGTCCGTCGAGACACCCCCGAGGAACGTCGCGGGCTGACCCAGCCGCGCGATCGCACGGGCGGTGTTCAGCGGGGCGCCACCGACGACGGACGTCACCTCGCCGCGGGTGTCGACGATGATGTCGACGAGCGCCTCGCCGCACACGGTCACCATGGTGCGTTCCAGGCTAGTGCGGGCCGGCCGAGCCCGGACTGGCCGGTGCGATTGTTCGGATCTGGCAAAGCCTCGGCCAACGGCAGTAGTTGAACTGGCAAGTAACTGCGGTGCTCTGGTTTGCTGCCAGCATGTTCACGCCGCCGGGAGCAGCGCTCCCCATCACCGACGGTCCGTTCGATCTCGTGGCGGGGCTGCCGGCCCATCCGCTGGTCGTGCACGCCGCCGTCGTCCTGCTCCCGCTGTCGGCGCTCGGACTGATCCTCGTCGTGCTGATCCCGCGCGCGCGTCGACCGTTCGCCTGGATCACGCTTGTCGGGCTCGGCGTCGGCGCCGTCGCGGCGTGGGTCGCGAAGGAGTCCGGCGAGGAGCTCGCCAAGCGCGTCGGAACCCCGCAGGACCACGCCAACCTCGGCGGCACGCTGCCGATCCTCGCTGTCGTCCTGCTGCTCATCGGCATCGGCTGGTTCGTGCTCCAGCGCCTGGCCGACGGACGCCGCACCGTCGCGACCGTCATCGCCGGGGTGGCCGCGATCATCATGTCGGTCGCCGTCATCGTGATGACCATCGCCGTGGGCCACTCCGGCGCCACCGCGGCGTGGGCCGGTACCGTCGCCGCGACGTCGGCACAGCCGGCCGCGGCGGCACAGCCCACACCCAGCGCGACCGCTTCGGCCGACGCCGGCAGCGGGGCGTCCGCGACGGCGGCACCCACCGAGTCCACGGACTCCGACCCCTCCGACGACCAGGACGGGTCGGACTCGAACGCTTCCGACGACGGCGGCTCTGGCAACGGCGGCTCTGGCAACGGCGGCTCCGGCAACGGAGCCGAGGGCATCTTCACCCTCGCCGAGGTCGCCGACCACGCCGACCGGTCCAGCTGCTGGGCCGCGATCAACGGCAACGTCTACGACCTCACGACGTGGATCGGGCAGCACCCCGGCGGCGCGGACCGCATCCTGTCGATCTGCGGGACGGACGCGACGGCGGCGTTCACGACGCAGCACAACGGCCAGCAGCGACCCGAGGCCGAGCTCGCCACGTTCCAGATCGGCACGCTGTCCTAGCCGAGCACGTCGTCCGAACGGGTCAGGCGGTTCGGGCAGGTCGAGCGGCTCAGGCGCCCGCACCCGTGCCGAGGTCCGCACGCGGTCGGTGGGCCTCGAGCCACAGCCAGCGCAGGTATGCCGCCACGGCGAACGCGGCGAAGATCCACCACTGGAACGCGTAGAACAGGTTCTGCAAGGGGAACGGCACATCCGCCGTGCTGACCGACGGCTCGACCGGCGACGGGGCCGGCTCGTCAGCCGGCACCTGGTCGACGAGAGTCACGTGCCCGGGCAGCAGCGCGGTCGCCCACTGGCTGGCCAGCCTCGTCCCGACGACGGCCGCCACCTGACCTGGGGTATCCGCCGCATCGGCGTAGAACGCCTCGTCCGGTTGGAGCACGCCGTCGACGGTGACCGTGCCGGCCGGGACCTGGGCGCCGGGATCATCGGCCGACGGCAGCGAGCCGCGAAGCACCGCAACGACCGAGCCGTCGGCCAGTCGCAGGCCCGTCACGACCCACACGCCCGCGCCCCCTTCGTGCACGCGGTTCGGCACCGTGACCTGGTACGCGGGGTCGTACGCGCCCGTGAGGATCACGGCCCGGCCGATCTCGTCACCGGGCAGGTCGGTCGAGCCCGCGGGCAGGACCTGCTCGATCGGTGCGGGCGCGGCTGCCGCCGCGCGCTCAGCCGCGAGCACGTCCTGGGTGCGCTGCCATTGCCACCGGCCCGCGACCAGGCACACGGCCACCGCGAGCAGCACGCCGACCGCGGCGGCGAGCCACCGCGGGGTCAGCGCGAGCCGGAGCACTACGACCGGGCCGGGTCGCCGGGGTCGGGCTCACTGCCGGGCGCCGTCGCCGGCGCCTGGGCGCCGCGGTCGATCGCGTCCGCGATGACCTGACGGTCGGCAGCCTTCTGGGCGTCCTCCGGGCCGGGGGGCAGGGCCGGGTCCACCCGCTTCATCTGGCGGATCATCGAACGGCCGAGGAAGAACAGCGCCACTCCGAGCGCGACGATGAACGCGAACGCGATTGGCCCCGCGTCGTCGATGAGCGACTTCATCCGGTCGGGGTCGGAGATCTCGCCCAACGGCACGGCGATGAGGGCATGGATCACAGCGAGGCCTCCCGGATGCCGGCGAACAGGTCGTCCTCGGGGACCGACGTCTCGACCAGCGAACGTGCCAGCTCGAAGTCCTCGGTCGGCCAGACGCGACGCTGGAACTCCATCGGCACCGCGAACCACATGCTCGCCGGGTCGATCTGGGTGCGGTGCGCCAGCAGCGCCCGGTCACGGACCTCGAACCAGTCGGCCGCCGGGATCCGCGTCGTCACGCGGTTGGCGTCGTCGGGGCGGTCCTCCCAGGTCGTCAGCCAGTCGTGGTACGGCGAGTCGAGGTCGGCATCGACCATCGCCAGGTGCAGGGCCTCGACCCGGGCCTTCGTGAACTGCTGGTTGTAGTAGACCTTCAGCACCTGCCACGGCTCACCGAGCTCGGGGGCGTAGCCCGGGTCGGCGGCGGCGTCGATCGCAGCCATCGTCGTGACATGGGTGCGGACGTGGTCGGGGTGCGGGTAGCCGCCGTTCTCGTCGTACGTCGTGACGACCTGCGGGCGGAACGAGCGGATGAGCTCGACGAGCCCGGGGATCGTGTCCTCGACCGGGAGGTCGGCGAAGCAGCCCGTCGGCAGCGGGGGCAGGGGGTCGCCCTCCGGGTACCCGGAGTCCTCGAACCCGAGCCAGGCGTGCTGGACCCCGAGCACCGCGGCCGCCGCCGCCATCTCGTCGCGCCGGACCGCGAGCAACCCGTGCGCGTCGACATCGGCCTGGGCCGCGGCGTTCAGCACGTCGCCACGCTCGCCTCCCGTGCAGGTGACGACCATGACGTCGACGCCCTCGGCTACGTACTTCGCGGTCGCGGCGGCACCTTTGCTGGACTCGTCGTCCGGGTGCGCATGGACGGCCATCAGCCGGAGGTCTGCCACGGGGATAGTGTCCCCTACGTGCCGTCGCCCTTCTCCCGCGACCAGCTCAGCCCGGCCATGCAGCACCGGTACGGGCTCGACCACCGCCCCGTCGGCCGTTGGGTCGCGGTCGCCGCGATCGTCGTGGCCTTCATCGCCGCGATCGCGTATGTGGGGGCCGGCATGACCCGCAGTGACGTGGACGCGCGGCTCACGAGCTGGGACGTCGTCGGGGCCGACCGGGTCGACCTGCGCATCGACCTGCAGCGTCCGGCCGACGAGGAGGTCGTCTGCGTCGTGCGCGCGCAGGACTCCGGCCACGCCGATGTCGGCTACGCCACGGTGACGGTGCCGCCGGGCGACGCCCAGCCTGTCGTGCGCTACTCGATGCGCACCATCGCGCCGCCGTATGTGACCGAGCTGCTGGGCTGCTCTTCGGACGGCGACCTGCGGGTCGACCCCCCGCAGTTCCCCGTGGGCGTCGTCCCGCCGGCCCAGCCCTACTGAGCCACCTACGCCGACACCTCCCCCCTCCTCGTACCGCACGTCCCGCTAACCGGGACGTGCAGCACGACACGCGCGGGGTCGTCGGCGTGTCGTGCCACACGTCCCACCCGTTCGGTTCCCCGAGCCGTCGCCGCCGCACCGGAGCGGCCCGGAGCCCACGCCGCACTTACGCGCTGCGCGTACCCCCTCGCGCCCACCGCGGCTTCGACGTACGGTCCTGACGTGACGTCCTTGGCTCCCGCCGCACCTGCCCACCTCCCGACCGACCTCGGCGCTCTGCGCGCGAGCGGCTACGTGCCCCGCACCGTGAAGACCGAGATCCGCGACAACCTCGTCGCCCGGCTGTCCGCCGGTGAGCCGTCGTTCCCCGGCATCGTCGGCTTCGAGGACACCGTCGGCCCCCAGCTCGAGCGGGCCTTGCTCGCCGGGCACGACGTCGTCCTCCTCGGCGAGCGCGGCCAGGGCAAGACCCGGCTCATCCGCACGCTGACGACCCTGCTCGACGAGTGGCTGCCGGTCGTGGACGGGTGCGAGATCAACGACGACCCCGTCGCACCGATCTGCGCGCGGTGCCGGCGCCTGGCGGCCGAGCTCGGCGACCTGCTGCCCGTCTCGTGGCGCCATCGCAGCGAGCGGTTCGGGGAGAAGCTTGCGACGCCCGACACGTCTGTCGGCGACCTCGTCGGCGACATCGACCCCGTCAAGGTCGCCGAGGGACGCAGCCTCGGCGACAGCGAGACCATCCACTACGGCCTCGTCCCGCGCACGCACCGCGGGATCTTCGCCATGAACGAGCTGCCCGACCTCGCCGAGCGGATCCAGGTCGCCCTCCTGAACGTGCTTGAGGAACGTGACATCCAGGTCCGCGGGTACCAGCTGCGCCTGCCGCTGGACCTCCTGGTCGTCGCGAGCGCGAACCCGGAGGACTACACCAACCGCGGTCGCATCATCACGCCGCTGAAGGACCGCTTCGGCGCCGAGGTCCGCACGCACTACCCGGTGCGGCTGGACGACGAGGTCGACCTCATCCGGCAGGAGGCCCAGGTCGAGGCCATCGTGCCGGCGCACCTGGTCGACATCGTCGCCCGGTTCACCCGCGAGGTTCGGCACTCGCCGGCCGTCGACCAGCGCAGCGGCGTGTCCGCCCGTTTCGCCATCGCGTGCGTCGAGGAGCTGTCCGGCGCCGCCGTCCGCCGGGCCGCCATCAGCGGGGAGTCCGAGGCCGTCGCCCGCATCGGCGACCTCGCCGGGGTCGTCCCGTCGCTGCGCGGCAAGGTGGAGTTCGACGTGAGCGCGGAGGGCAGTGAGGACGCGACCCTGGAGCTGCTGGCCCGCCGCGCGACGGCCGACACGTGGCGCGAGCATCTCGGTGGCAACGACGTCCGGCCCACCCTCACTGCCCTCGTTGCCTGGTTCGACGAAGGCAACTCCCTCGTGGCCGGTGACGCCGTCCCCGCCGCCACGGTCCTCGCCGAGGTCGGCCCGCTCGAGGGACTCGGTCGCCTCGTCTCGGCCCTCGAGCCGGAGCTGGAGGCGACGCCGGGCGTCGTCGCGGCTTGCCTGGAGCTTGCCGTCGAGGGGCTGTGGCTGACCCGCCGGATCGACAAGGACGCCGTCGGGGCCGTGCACCGCTACGGCGCGACGGGGTTGCGCGAGTGAGCGCAGCGAGCCCGACGGCGACCGGGCCGGTGCGCCCGTGAGCGCCCAGTTCGCCCACGGGTCGTTCCGATACGGCGCGTTCCACGACGGCCCCGACCCCCTCGCCGCGCCGCTCGACGCGGGAGCCGGGATCGACGAGCTCGGGCGCCGGATCCTCGGCGGCCAGTCGGTGCGCGAGGCCCTGCGCGATCTGCTGCGCCGTGGCATGGACGGCCGACGTGGACTGTCCGACCTCGCCCGCCGCGTCGACCGGCGCCGCCGCGATCTGGAGTCCAGCGGCCGTCTCGACGGACTGCTCGAGGACCTGCGCGAGCTGCTCGACCAGGCGCTGACGGACGAGCGGTCCACGCTGTTCCCAGACCCCTCCGACGATGCGCGCTTCCGCGAAGCCCGGCTCGACGCCGTCCCCGACGACGTCGGCCGCGCCGTCCGTGACCTCGCCGACTACGACTGGCGGTCGCCGACCGCGCGTCAGGCCTTCGAGCAGATCCGTGAGCGCCTGCAACGAGACGTCGTCGACCAGCAGTTCCGCGACCTGACGCACGGCATCGACTCGATGTCCTCCCCCGAGGCGCGCAAGGCGCTCGCCGACATGATGGCCGACCTCAACGCGATGCTGGCCAAGCACGCGAGCGGCGCGGACGCCTCGCAGGACTACCAGGAGTTCCTCGCCAAGCACAGCGACTTCTTCCCCGATGCGCCCGAGACCCTCGACGAGTTCATCGACGAGCTCGCTCGGCGCGCGGCCGCGATGCAGCGCATGCTCGACTCCCTGAGTCCGGAGCAGCGCGAGGAGCTCGCCGCGGCGATGGATGCGGCGCTGGCCGACCTCGACCTCCAGTCCGAGATGGCGACGCTCAACGACACCCTGCGCGGCCTACGGCCGGAGTTCTCGTGGGGCGGGCGGACCTCGATGGATGGCGAGCGGCGGCTGAGCCTGCCCGAGGCCACCGATGCGCTCGCCGACCTCGCCGACCTGGAGGAGCTCGACGAGGCCCTCGGCGAGGGCTACAGCGACCTCGACCTCGACGCGATCGACGAGGAGGCCGTCGAGCGGGCCTTGGGCCGTTCGGCCCGCGACGACCTCGAGGCGCTGCGACGCCTGCAGCACGAGCTGACGGAGTCGGGCTACCTCATCACCGGCCCGGACGGCCTCCAGCTCTCGCCCAAGGCGATCCGCCGCATCGGCCAGACGGCGCTGCGGACGGTGTTCGACTCCCTCGACGGCACTGAGCGCGGCGACCACGGCGTGCGCCGCAGCGGTGCGGCCGGGGAGCCGACCGGCCTCACGCGGGCCTGGGCCTTCGGCGACGAGCAGCCCATCGATGTCGTCCGCACGGTGCGCAACGCCGTGTCGCGACGCCTTGCGTTCGGCGACGCCGGAGGCAGGCTGAGCGCGGAGGACTTCGAGGTGCAGGAGACGGAGACCGTCACGCGCGCCGCGGTGGCACTGCTCGTGGACCGGTCGTACTCCATGGCGGTCAACGACACCTGGCAGGACGCCAAGACGATGGCCCTGGCGTTGCACGCGCTCGCCGCAACGGCGTATCCGCTGGACGCGTTCCAGGTCATCGCGTTCGCCGACACGGCGCAGGTCGTCCAGCCGCACGAGCTGCCGAACCTCGAGGTCTCCTACGTGCAGGGGACGAACCTGCAGCACGCGCTGATGCTGGCTGGGCAGTTCCTGGACCGCCACCCCGGCTCGCAGCGGATCGTCATGGTCGTCACCGACGGTGAGCCGACCGCGCACCTGCTGCCGACCGGCGAGGGGTGGTTCTCCTGGCCGCCGTCTGAGGAGACCGTGGCCGAGACGGTCGCGCAGGTCGACCGGATGACGCGGCGGCGCGTGCCGGTCTCGTGGTTCCGGTTGGGCGAGGAGCCCGGGCTCGCGCGCTTCCTCGACGAGATGGCGCGACGCAATGGCGGGCGCGTGCTGGGGGTCTCCGCCGACCGGCTGGGCGACTACGTCGTCACCGACTACGTCCGCGCGCGTACCCGCCGCTGACGGTTCGGTCGGCTCCCCCCTCACCTGGGACAAGCAGCACGACACGCCGTGCGCCAACCCCCTCTCGTGCTGCACGTCCCGGATTCCGGGACGTGCAGCACGAGAGGGACCGCGCGTCCGACGACCACCGACCCCGACAGGTAGCCTCTTCGCCCATGACCGAGCAGCCGATCACCTGGTTGACGCAGGAGGCCTACGACCGCCTCCAGGGCGAGCTCGCCGACCGCACCGGACCGACCCGGAACGAGATCAAGAACCGGATCGAGTCGGCGCGCGAGGAGGGCGACCTCAAGGAGAACGGCGGGTATCACGCCGCCCGCGAGGAACAGGGCAAGAACGAGGCACGCGTGCGCCAGCTCAAGCAGCTGCTTGAGTACTCGAAGGTCGGCGTGCCGGAGTCCGACGAGGACGAGGTCGCCCCCGGCAAGGTCGTGACCGTCCGCTTCCCTGCGTTCGGGGACGAGGAGCGGTTCCTCCTCGGGTCACGCGAGGAGTCATCTCTCACCACGCTCGACGTGTACTCCCCGACGTCTCCACTGGGGGCTGCGGTCCTTGGCAAGCGGGTCGGCGACTCCGCCACGTACCAGCTCGCCAACGGCAAGGAGATGTCGGTCGACGTCCTCGCCGTGGAGCCGTACCGCGGCTGACCTCGCGTCAGCGCTCGCGCACGCGGTAGCCGCGACGGCCCAGCTCCTCCAGGAGGGTGCGGCAGTGGTCCGGGCCGCGGGTCTCGACGTGGATGAGGATGTCGACCTCGTCCACCCCGAGTGCGGCGTCGTCGCGGTGATGCTCGATGTCGACGACGTTCGCGTGCAGCGACTGGACATCCGACAGCAGCCGGGCCAGCGACCCCGGACGGTCGGCGGTGCGTACGGCGACCGTGAGATACCGCCCGGCGGCAGCCAGTCCATGGCGGATGATCCGCAGCAGCACCAACGAGTCGACGTTGCCGCCGGAGAGCACGATCGCCACCGGCGCCTCGACGGCGTGCGGCCGGGCGATGACCTCGGCTGCCGCGGCCGCGCCGGCGGGCTCGACCACCAGCTTTGCTCGCTCGAGCAGGAGCAGGACGGCGCGCGACACCTCGTCCTCGCTGACGGTCCGGATCTCGTCGACGAGGTCTCGGACGATCGCGAACGGCACGTCTCCCGGTCGCCCCACGGCGATGCCGTCGGCCATCGTCGGCATCGACCCGAGCGCCGTCGGCGAACCGGCAGCGAGGGACGGCGGGTACGCGGCGACCTGCTCGGCCTGAACGCCGATGACCGCGATCGTCGGATCGTGCGCCTTCACGGCGACGGCGATACCCGCGAGCAGCCCGCCGCCGCCGGCCGGCACCACGACCGTGCGGACCTGGGGCATCTTCTGGACCAGCTCGAGGCCGACCGTCCCCTGGCCGGCGACGACATCGACGTTGTCGAAGGGATGGATCAGTACCGCGCCCGTCGTGCGCGAGAAGTCCTCCGCCGCGGCGAGCGCTTCGTCGACCGAACGACCGTGGAAACGGACCTCGGCGCCGTAGCCGAGCGTGGCCTGAACCTTGGGGATCGTCGCCCCCTCGGCCATGAAGACGGTCGCGTGGACGCCGAGCAGCTGGGCGGCGACGGCAACGCCCTGCGCGTGGTTGCCGGCGCTGGCGGCGACGACGCCTCGTGCGCGCTCCTCGGGCGTGAGCGACTGGATCCGGTTGTACGCCCCGCGGATCTTGAACGACCCCGCCCGCTGCAAGTTCTCGGTGACGAGCCGTACCTCGCCGCCGACGAGCAGGTCCAGCCACTGCGCCCCGGCCAGCGGCAGCTCACGGATGACGCCCTCGAGGACGGTCGCGGCGCGCTCGATATCGGGGACCGTCACGGAGGTCTCGGGCATGCGGTGATCCTCCCACTGCGCCCGGGCGATCGGACGCGCCGAGCCGGGCCTCACGAATCGTCCGAACCAGGCGCGGCGTCGCCTACGTTCATCGCATCCAACGCCGCAACGCCGAGCCTCGGAGTCCTCATGCTGCCACGACCGTCCGCTCGGGCCTTCGGCCTCGGTACCGCCGCGGTCGTAGCAGTCGCGGGCCTCGCGGGCGTGCCGGCATGGGCATCGTCGGGGCCGTCTGCGAGGCCGGCGAAGGCCACCGTGGTCCGGGTGTGCGTGGACGCGCGCGGGTTCATGCGCGCCCGGCCCGCCGACACGCCGTGCCGTCCCAAGGAGATCGCCGTCGTGCTGCCCGCCGGGCCGGCCGGGCCTTCGGGTCCGGCGGGGCCGGCCGGGGCGCCGGGCGCAAACGGCGGCGGTACCGGCGCGCAGGGACCGCAAGGCCCAGCGGGTCCGCAGGGAGCAACGGGACCGGCAGGACCGCCAGGACCTACGGGTGGAGTCGGGACCGCTGGGGCGCCGGGTGCCCCGGGACCGTCCGGGGCTCCTGGAGCGCCCGGCGAGCCCGGGTCGGAAGGTCCGCCCGGACTGCCAGGACAGCCCGGAGAGCCAGGGGCACCTGGCCAACCAGGCGCCCCTGGCGAAGCCGGGCCACAAGGACCACCAGGACTGCCCGGCGAACCCGGAGTGCCCGGCTCGGAAGGCCTGCCCGGACCGCCTGGCGCTCCGGGCGAACCGGGTGCACCCGGCGAGCCCGGACCGCAGGGCCAACCCGGACCCGCCGGCGCTTCTGCCGCGCTGTCGGCCGAGGGATCTGACATCGAGCTGCCCGGCAAGGGCGGGGCCGGCGAGGTCGTCGCCGCGACCGGGCTGGACCCGGAGTCCGCCTACGCCGTGACGGCGACGGTCACGGTCACCCGCAAGGGCTCCGAGGACGACCAGAGCGTCGCCTGCGAGCTCACCCCTCGCGCCGGCATCGCTGCCCGCACCACGCTGCCGCGGGGTGAGGCCGAGTGGTCGGCCAGCCTGTCGCTGGTCGGCATCGTGTCCGGCACTGAGGCCGTCGCCGTGTCGTGCTCCGCGTCCGGAGGTGGCACCTCCGCGTCGGGTGCGCTCGTCGCCGTGTCCGTGACGGCCGGCGGAAAGAAAGGCTCGCGCTAGCCGCCGACCGCGGACGCCGGCCCCGGCAGGCCGTGCTGCACCGTGAGCCGTGCCCGCGACGCCGCCTGCCGGCCTGCCTGCGCGGCGGAGCCCGACGCCGATCGAACGCCCCCGGCGTATCCGCCCCACGACCCGCGGGCCGAGGACGTGCGCCGGTGGAAGTCGTCGACCTGCGCGGACTTCCGCTTCAGCACCAGCGCGACCCCCGACGTCGGCGCACCGGCTACCGCATCACTGCCGCGCCCGCGGTCGGCGTCGACGGCGCGGGCGACCGCCTCCTGGCGGGCCTGCTCGAGCCGCTCCGAGATGCGCGCGACATACGCCCGGTAGAAGCCGGCCCGGGCCGTCTGCGCGGTGTGGACCCGCGAGGTCCGGCGCCCCGACACGACGGCGACGTACCGCTCACCGACCCACGCGCGGGCGCCGACGAACCCCTGGCCCGCGTGAACCATGTGCACCGCGAGGGAGCCGAAGATGGCCTCCGCCGCGTCGAGGTCCTCCGGGAGCCCGTAGCCGATGACGTAGGTCGAGTTCGCCGCGACGTCGACCTTGACATCGTTCGCGTGCGCGACCGCGACGAACAACGCGATCAGGTGCGGGTTGGCGCGGCGAGCCTTCTCGCCGATCGTCGTCGTCCGCGCGACCGGCTGGTGGCGCCCCTCCCGATGGGCGGTGCGGGCCCGCGCGACCGCCAGGTCCACGCTCGCAAGCGTGGCCAGCGTCTGGGCCTTCATGAGATAGGCGTCGGCCTCGGCCTCGTTGTCGGTCCGCTCGGCCTTCGCCAGGAGCGCGGCGATCCGGTCCAAGGTCGCCGTCACGGGCCCACCTGTTCGACCGCTCCGGGGCTCGCTGCGCTCACTCCTCGCGTCCTCACGGGCCTACCCCCGCCGCGTCATAGCCGGCCCGGAGGAGCAGCGCCGCGGCGTCGCCGAGGACGTCGCGCACGAGCACGTCCATCGCCGAGCGGAAGCCGGCACCATGCCACGCCGCCGACCCGGACGCCGTTGCCGGCGCAACGTGGTGCGCGAGCTCGTGCAGCACGACGGCCTCGCGGCCGGCCCAGTGCGTCCGCAGCGGCACCGCGATCGTGGCCCTCGCGGACTCGTAGTGGGCGCGCTGCTGCCCGGCCCGTTCCCGGACCCGGACCGGACCGCTCGCCGGGTACGCCCCGCGGACGGCCGGCCGCGCCAGCACGGCGTCGCAGTACGCCTGCACGGACGCGACATCGGCGAACCGGCGCTGCGCCGGGACGTCCAGCACGGACCCGAAGAACTCCACGACGCCACCGCGGTCGAGCACCGCGGACCACTGGTCCTCCGCGGCGTAGACGGCGCTGGCTGACATGCAGCGGAGGATAGGCTGCTGCGGTGACAGGCGCCGTTCCCCGTCCCCAGGCAGCGTGAGCCCCGGCCGAGGCCTGGGCCGTGCGGCTCGCCGCACCCCGCTCCTGTCCGGGCTGCCTCCCGAGGTCGCCGCTCTCTCCGCCGTCGCCTTCTGCGTCGCCCTCGGCTTCGGCATCCTCGCGCCGGCCCTGCCGGTGTTCGCGCGCCAGTTCGACGTCACGAACCTGCAGGCGAGCGCGGTCATCTCGGCGTTCGCGCTCGTGCGCTTCGTCACAGCTCCGATCGCCGGCGGGCTCGTCGACCGGGTCGGTGAGCGGGCGACGATGGCATCCGGCCTGCTCGTCGTCGCCGGATCGAGCGCGGCGGCGGGCCTATCGCAGGACTACACGCAGCTCATCGTGCTGCGTGGCCTCGGCGGCTTCGGCTCGGCGATGTTCACGGTCTCGGCGATGGCGCTGCTGCTGCGGGTCGTCGACTCCGACCAGCGCGGCCGCGCATCCGCCGCGTTCCAAGGTGGCTTCCTCCTCGGCGGCGTCGCCGGTCCGGCGGTCGGCGGGCTCGTCGTCGCCTGGTCGATCCGGGCGCCGTTCTTCGTCTACGCCGGGACCCTGCTCCTGGCGACCGCCGTGGCCCTGGTCTTCCTCGCCCGGAGCCGGCTGCACGAGCGCGAGCACGCCGTTGCGCAGGGCGACGAGAAGAAGCTCGAGCAACTACGGTCCGCGCTGCGTGAGCCGGCGTACCGCGCTGCACTAGGGGTGAACTTCGTCGCCGGCTTCGTCGTCTTCGGCATGCGGTCGTCAGCGATCCCCCTGTTCGTCACCGAGGGCCTCCAGCGCGGTGCGTCACTGTCGGGGATCGGCTTCCTCGTCGCGGCGGCCTTCCAGGCGGCGCTGCTCCTGCCGGCCGGGCGCATGGCCGACACCACCGGCCGCCGCCGCGCGCTTCTCTTCGGCACCATCGGGACCGGCGTCGGGATGCTCGTCCTCACCGCCGCCGATGCCGCCGCGAACGGCTGGGGGACGGCCGCCGTCTGGGGAACGGTCCTGTTCCTCGTGGCCATGGCGGTTCAGGGGGCGGCCGGCGCATTCCTCGGCTCCGCCCCGGCCGCTGTGATCGGCGACATCATGGGCGGCCGCCGCGGCGGCATCGTGGTCGCCACGTTCCAGATGACCTCGGACATCGGCGCGATCGTCGGACCACTCGTGGCGGGCGCGCTGATCGACACGCTGGACTTCGACTGGGCGTTCGCCGCGGGCGCGGTCGTGACCTTGGCAGCAGTTACATTGGTCGTCAAGATGCCCGAGACACTGAAACGGAAGCCCGCCGCCGCATGAAAGCTCCCGACGCGCCCAGCACGCGCCGCCTGCTGTCCGCCGCCACGGCGGCCCTGACCGCCCTCGCGGTCCTCGCCGGCATCGTCCTGCTCGCCAGCGTGACCACGCCGTCCGCGGCACAGACAGCGACGACGGATCCGGCCACCGGCCCGGCCGCGTCGGCCGCCCCGATCACCCTGGGTGCGGCCCCCGCAGCCTCGGTATCCGCCGATCCCGCTGCGACCCCGTCGCCGACAACGGCGACCGCCGCCGACACGACCGGCCTCGGCGCCCTCCCCGGCATCCGCAACGTCGTCCTTATCCTCGCCGACGACCTCGACTGGGAGCTGTTCAACCAGGTCCCGAGGCTCCAGGCGCTGCAGGACCAGGGCATGACGTTCACGAACCACACGGTCACGGACTCCCTGTGCTGCCCGTCGCGCACGTCGATCCTGCGCAGCCAGTACCTGCACAACCACCACGTCGTCTCGAACCTGGCGATCTCCGGCGGTGGTTGGCCGACGTTTCAGGCCCAGGGCGAGGAGAACGACTGCCTGCCCGTGTGGTTGAGCAACGCGGGAGTGACGACCGCACTCGTGGGCAAGTTCCTCAACGACTACCCCGCCACGCCGAAGCAGTCGAAGTACGTGCCGCCGGGCTGGTCGGACTGGGTGGTGCCCGTGTCCCGCGGCGACTCCTACACGGGCTACGACTACGTGCTCAACGACAACGGCAAGCTGAAGCGCTACGGCAGCAAGCCGGGCGACTTCCTCAACGACGTGCTCACCCAGAACGCCACGGACTTCATCCGTACCGCCCCCGACGGCTTCTTCCTCGAGCTCGCGACGTACAACCCGCACAACCCGTCCCCCGTCGCCGAGCGGAACAAGGGCTCCCACGCGGCCACAGTCGCCCCGCGCTCTGCCAACTACAACACGTACGGCACGAACGAGCCGTCGTGGCTGAAGTCCCTGAAGCCGCTCCCGGCGTGGCGCCTGGCGAAGCTGGACTCCCTGTGGCGCCAGCGCGCCCAGTCGGCAGAGTCCGTCGCCGACTCCGTTGACGCCGTCCGCTCGACGCTCGAGGCGACGGGCCACACCGACGACACCTTGATCATCGTGACGTCCGACAACGGCTACCACGTCGCCTCGCACCGGATGTCGAAGGGCAAGCGCACTGCCTTCCACGAGGACACCGTCGTCCCGATGGTCGTACTGGGCCCCGGCATCACGCCCGGCGCGCGCGTCGACGCGATGACGTCGACGATCGACCTCGGGCCGACCATCACCGAGGCGATGGGGACGTCGGCGCCGACCTGGGTCGACGGACGGTCCTTGACCGGGATCATCTCGTCCGGCGGGCAGGTTCCGCCGACGTGGCGCAACGCCGTTCTCTCCGAGAGCCTGGGCAAGTCGGGACCGTCTGACCCGGACTACCAGCCGGATGCGCCGCCGCAGTTCGCTGCGCTTCGCAGCGAGGACTACCTGTTCGTCGTGTACCGCGACGGCGAGCGTGAGCTCTACGACCTCACCGCCGATCCGGACGAGATGCACAACATCGTGTCGACTGCGGATCCGACGCTCGTCGCGGGCCTGTACTCGCAGCTGCAGGCGCTGCGCGCCTGCGCCGGTGACACCTGCCGCACCGCGGACAGCATCGTCGTGCCGACCGCGACGACCACCGCACCGACAACGGGCTAGCACGCCCGCCCGCGCCGACCGCTCAGGTGGTGCCGGCGGTCTTCGGACGAGCTTCGAACGCGGTGTAGGCGTCGACCAGGTTGCCGTACAGGTGGTCCTCGCCGATCCGGCTCACGATGCCGAACTCCTCGAGCGTCGCTCGAAGGCCGGTGTCCACCCGTGCGAGCGCCACCGTGATCTTGCGGTGCTCGAGGTAGTCCAGCAGGCCCGAGAGCGCCTTGCCCGCGGAGTAGTCGACGGTGTCGATGCTGGACACATCGACGACGAGCCACTCCACCGGATCGGGGGCGGCCTCGATGAGGGCCTCGACGTCGTCGACGTAGCGGTTGACGTTGGCGTAGAACAGCTCGGCGTCGTACCGGAAGATGATCAGTCCCGGGGCGCTCTCGGTGCCGGGCTTCATCTTGACGTACGTCGGTTCGTCTCCCGTGAACTTCACGACGTAGTCCTTGGGCAGGTACTGCCGGCGGATGATGTCCAGGATCGACACGACGATCGCCAGGATGATGCCTTGCTCGACGCCGACTGCGCACACGACGACCGCTGTGATGACGGCGATCACGAACTCGGCCCGGTTGATTCGCAGGACGCCCTTCAGCCCGGCGATGTCGACGAGGTCGTAGCCGATGACGAAGACGATCGCGCCGAGCACGGCCTTCGGCATGTCGGTCAGCAGCGTCGTGAAGAACATCGTGAACAGCAGCACGACGAGCGACATCGTCAGGTTGGCCAGCTGCGTGCGGCCCTTCTGCTCCTCCAGGATCTGCGTCTTCGTCGGGCTCCCGTTGACGACGAACGTGCCGGACAGGCCGGCGGCGAAGTTGGCCCCCGAGAGCCCGACGATGTCGCGGTTGATGTCGACCTTCTGGCCATGCTTCATCGCGAAGCTGCGGGAGGTCGCTGCGCTCTGCGCGATGATCAGGACGAAGCAGGAGAACGCGATCGCGATGAGCGTCGCGAAGTTGTCGGTGATGTCGGTCCAGGTCATGCCCTCGGGCAGGCCGATCGGCGGGAAGCCGCCCTGCACGGCACCGACGACGTCGACGCCGTCGGCCTGCGCGTCAATGGCAGCGGACACGATGATCGACCCGATGACGGCGACGAGCGCGCCGGGCACCTTCGGCATGAACTTCTTGAAGCCGAAGATCAGCGCGAGCGACGCGACCGCGAAGCCGACCGTGGGCAAGTTCGCGTCAGGGATCGAGGTGATCATCGTCCACTGCTGCTCGAACCACGAGCCCGTGCCCTTCGGCACTCCGAGCATGTCCGGGATCTGTCCGGTCAGGACCTGGACGCCGACACCGGTGAGGAAGCCGATGAGGACGGATGCGGACAGGAAGTCGCCGAGGAAGCCGAGCCGGAACACCCGGGCGATCACCAGGAGGCAGCCGCACATGAGGGCGATGACCGACATGTAGGCGAGCCACTGCTGGGAGCCGGGCGTCACTCCGGTGATCGCAGCGCCCGCCAGCCCAGCGGCCAGCAGCGCGGCGGTCGCGGAGTCCGCGCCGACGACGAGCATCCGCGAGGACCCCAGCAGCACGAACAGCATCGTCGGGAAGATGACGGTGTACAGGCCGGTGACGATGGGCGTCTGCGAGATCGAGGTGTAGCCCATGACCTCCGGGATCGCGATCGCCGACAGCGTCACGCCGGCGATGACGTCGGGCATGAACCACGCCCGGTCATAGCCGCGTGTCCACTCCGGACGCAGTGCGGTGAGCAGCGACATGGTGCCTCCCGGGCTCGGACCGGGGGCGACGCTAGCCGTTTCTGGCACGGTGTGGGACGAACCGGGCAAGCGGCCGCGCCGAATCACCCCGCCTAGGTGAGGACGTTGATCGCCCGGGCTATGACCAGGGCCGCGAGCGCGAGCGACACGAGTGCCTCGCACACGGCGAGGAGTTTCGCCCACGGCTTGATCGCCGAGACGTCCGTCGGGCTGAACGCCGTCGCCGTCGCGAACGAGAAGGAGAGGTAGTCGACGAACGCCGGCTGCCAGTCAGGTCGCACGTGGTCCGTGTGCTGCATCTCCGGGAAGATGAACGCCGGGGTCCGGGCCGTCCCTCGCGCCCGTTCGGCCGCGCCGCCCCGGTCCAGGTCCCAGTACCACAGCGCGAACGCGACGACGTTCGTCAGCCACACGGCTGCCCCCGCGTACAGCAGCTCGCGCGGCTGGGCGAACGACGAACCGTCGATGATGTCGGCGACGAGTCGGAAGGCGGCGTAGGTGTTCGCCAGCGTGATCACCGCGATGAGCACGTCCGTCAGCACTCGCAGCCACACGCGGACACGGTCGATGCGCCCCGGGTCGCCGATCACGAGGGCGAGCAGAACCACGATCGCAAACCAGGGCAGGAACTTCGAGGACTGCACGGTGAGCTGCGAGGGCAGCGTCTCGTGGAGCACGGCGACCGCGACGATGGCCGCGGCCATCGGCCATCGGGACTCGCCGCGAGTTGGGGCCGACGGGCCTCTTTCGATCGGCGCGCCCGTCGTCATGTCAGGCGGACAGCGCGCGGTCGAGGTCGTCCTGCAGGTCGACGACGTCCTCGATCCCGACCGAGAGGCGGATGAGGTCGGCGGGAACCTCGAGCGGCGTGCCGGCCGCGGAGGCGTGCGTCATGCGGGCCGGGTGCTCGATGAGCGACTCGACGCCGCCGAGCGACTCCGCCAGCGTGAACAGCCGGGTCCGGGAGCAGACCTCCAGCGCGGCGGCCTCCCCTGCGGCCACCTGGAACGACACCATCCCGCCGAAGTCGCTCATCTGCCGAGCGGCGACGTCATGGCCCGGATGGTCGGGCAGCCCGGGCCAGCGGACGCGGGAGACCGCGGGATGCCCGACGAGGAACTCGGCGATCGTCCGGGCGTTCGCGCAGTGGCGGTCCATCCGAACCGCCAGCGTCCGGATCCCGCGGAGCACGAGCCAGGAGTCGAACGGGCCGGGGATCGCGCCCATCGCGTTCTGGTGGAAGGCCAGACGCTCGGCGAGCTCAGGGTCGCGCACGACGAGCGCACCGCCGACGGTGTCGCTGTGGCCCCCGAGGTACTTCGTCGTGCTGTGCACGACGATGTCGGCCCCGAGCGCGAGCGGCTGCTGCAGGTAGGGCGACGCGAACGTGTTGTCGACGACGAGCAGCGCTCCGGCCGCGTGCGCGACGTCGGCCAAGGCGGCGATGTCGGCGATGGACAGCAACGGGTTCGTCGGCGTCTCGACCCACACGAGGCGGGTCCGGCCGGGGATCACCGCGGCAGCGACCGCAGCGGCGTCGGCCACCGGCGCCGGCGTCACCTCGACACCCCACGGTGCGGCGACCCGGGCGAACAGTCGGTATGTGCCGCCGTACGCGTCGTCGGGGATCACCGCGTGCGACCCGGGGCCGCACAGGGCGCGGATCAGGGTGTCCTCGGCCGCGAGCCCGGAGGCGAAGGCCAGGCCTCGGGCGCTCTCGTCGCCTGGCGCCTCGAGCGCTGCGAGGCACTCCTGCAGCGCGTCGCGGGTCGGGTTGGCGCTGCGCGAGTACTCGTAGCCTCCGCGCAGTCCGCCCACGCCGTCCTGTGCGAACGTCGAGACCTGGTAGATCGGGGGAACAACCGCGCCGGTGAGGGCGTCGGGCTCCTGGCCGGCGTGGATGGCCCGCGTCGAGAAGTGGTCCATGGCCGACACCCTAGGTCCGACGTACCCTGGCCCGATGGGACTGTTCCGTCAGACGCCGTCACGCCTCGTCGGCCCCGAGGCCGCGCTGCCCGGCCGCACCACGCCGATGCTGGCCAACCCGCTCCCGCACGCGGTCCTCGGCACCTCGCTGGTCGGGCCGTGGCCGGAAGGCACCCGTGTGCTGTACCTCGCGATGGGCTGCTTCTGGGGCGCTGAGGAGCTGTTGTGGCGGCTGCCCGGCGCGGTCACCACGAGCGTCGGCTACCAGGGCGGGTACACGCCCAACCCGACGTACGAGGAGGTGTGCACGGGACTGACCGGGCACGCGGAGGTGGCGATGATCGCGTACGACCCGTCCGAGCTCTCGGAGTACGACCTGCTGAAGGCCTTCTGGGAGAACCACGACCCGACGCAGGGCTTCCGTCAGGGCAACGACTCCGGCACGCAGTACCGCAGCGCCGTGTACTGGACGACTGACGAGCAGCGGGAGCTCGTCGAGCGGACCCGCGACGCGTACGCGCCGGTCATCGCCGCTCGCGGCTACCCGGACATCACCACAGAGGTCCGACCGGCCGCGGCCCTGCCGTACTACCTGGCCGAGGACGTGCACCAGCAGTACCTCTACAAGGTTCCGAACGGCTACCGCTGCCACGCGAACACCGGTCTCGCGCTGCCGGCCCTGGTCTAGGCCCCGGTCCCGACCGAGTAGGTGGGACGTTCAGCACGACACGCCGGCGACGACCCCCGCTTCGTGCTGCACGTCCCAGAAAGCGGGACGTGCGGGGGCGGGGGTGGTCAGGGGAGGGGGATCGTGAAGCCGAAGGTCGCGCCCTCGCCCGGGGCGCTCTCCACGAAGACGTCGCCGCCGTGCGCGGCGACGATCGACCGGACGATCGACAGGCCCAGGCCGCTGCCGCCGCTCACCCGGCTGCGGGCGTCGTCGGTCCGGTAGAGCCGCTCGAACACGTGCTCCGCCTCACCGGCCGCCAGGCCCGGCCCGCGGTCGGTCACGCGAACCTCGGCCGTGCGTCCGCCCCCCGCGGCCGCGGTCGCGACGCGCACGTCTATCGGCTCGTCGTCCGGGGAGTACCGGACGGCGTTCGACAGCAGGTTGTCGACGACCTGGCGCAGGCGCTGCTCGTCGCCGAGTATCCACGGCCCGTCGTCGGGTGCGCTGAGCAGCACCTCCCGACCCGGGTTGGCGACGCGGGTCGCCTCGACGCCCGCACGCACGACCTCGGCGACGGACACGGGCGCACGGTCGAGGGGACGCTGCTCGTCCATTCGCGCCTGCTGGAGGAGGTCGTCGACGAGCGAGCCCATCCGATCCGCCTCGGCCTGGATCCGGTCGAGCGCCTGGGCCGGGTCCGTAGCGGCGCCCTCCTCGATGAGCTCGGCGTAGCCCCGGATGCTGGTCAGGGGCGTGCGCAGCTCGTGGCTCGCGTCCGCGACGAACCGGCGCATCCGGTCCTCGGACTGCCGGGCCTGCGTCTCGGAGGCCCGCTGCGCGGCGAACGCGCCCTCGATCCGCGTGATCATCGTGTTGAACGAGGTCGCGAGCTCCTCGACCTCGCGACTTGTCCTCATGTCCGGCACGCGGCGAGTCAGGTCGCCGTCGGCGATCTCATGCGCCGCGGCCACCACCTCGTCGAGGGGTCGCAGGCTGCGGCGGACGACGAGGTACACGACGATCCCGGTCACGACGAGCGCCGTCAGGCCGACGATGATGAGCTGGAGGAAGACCAGCCGGCTTACGGTCCCTTCCACATCAGCCAGCGGCAGCGCGATGACGGCCAGCCCGGCGCCGTCCGCCAACGGGGTGACCAGCACCCGCCACGTCGCGTCCCCGTTCGTCGACGCCACCTCGAACGGCTGGCCGGCGTGACCGGAGAGCTCGCCAACCTCGGGCAGCGCCGGCGACGTGCCGGACGTCGGCGTGCTGATCGTCGTCAGCTCCGCCGTCACATCGTCGCGGACGATCGCGACGTAGAACCGGTTCGGCGGGCTGGGCACGCTCGTCGAGTCCGGGCTGCTCGTCGATCCCGAGACGCCCGCCGGCTGGGAGGTCGGGCGCGCCTGCCCCCCGAAGATGTCCCCGCCGGGCAGTCGGACCTGCGTGAAGGGGCGTGATGCACCCGCCAATTCCTGGTCGACCCGGTCGATCAGGTAGCCGCGTAGCGCGGCAGTCGCCAGGAGGCTGGTTGCGAGCAGGCCCAGGCCGAGAAGCACGACCATGAAGACCGTCAGCTGCACCCGAAGCGGACGCCGGGCCAGCGGGTGCATCACGTCTTTCCGGTCCGCAGGACGTAGCCGACACCACGGATCGTGTGGATCAGCGGCGGGCGGCCCACGTCGATCTTGCGTCGCAGGTAGGAGATGTAGGACTCGACGACGTTCACCTCGCCGCCGAAGTCGTAGTTCCACACGGTGTCGAGGATCTGTGCCTTGCTGACGACCGTCTCCGAGTTCTCGACGAGGTAGCGCAGCAACCGGAACTCAGTCGGGGACAGCGCGATGTCGTCGCCGCCGCGGCGTACCTCGTGCGCGGCGTCGTCCAGCTCCAGGTCCGCGTACTGGAGGACGAAGCGCGCAGTGATGCGCTGCTGCGCCTTGCCCGTGCGCTTGAGCACGGCGCGGATCCGCGCGACCACCTCACTGAGGCTGAACGGCTTGACGATGTAGTCGTCCCCGCCGATTGTCAGGCCGTTCACGCGGTCCTCGACGCCGTCCTTCGCCGTGAGGAACAGCACGGGGAACTGGTAGCCGTCGGCGCGCAGGCTACGGACGAGGTCGAAGCCGTTCAGGCCCGGCATCATCACATCCGTCACCATCAGATCGGGCTCGACCTGCTTGGCCACGCGAAGCGCGCTGGCGCCATCGGTGCACGTCGTCACCTCGAAGCCGTGGAAGCGCAGGCTGGCCTCCAGGAGCTCGACGATGTTCTGCTCGTCGTCGACGACGAGCAGGCGGGCCTCTGGAGCCTTCGCGATCACCGCCCTAGTCTGACCTGGACTCCTTCGTGCCCGCTGTGTGCTTCCTGTCAACGTCCTGTGAGCTCAACTCACAGGTGACCCGCATCGTGCTCGCAGGGTCGTCACAGGTTCGTGCCGGAGTGTCCCGGTCATGAAGCGTCGAATCGTGTGGATCAACGTCGGCCTGGCCCTGCTCCTCGTGGCGGTCGGCGTCGGCGCCTATGTCTGGCTGTTCGCCCCCAAGCAGGAGGTCGCGAGCTCCGGTCGGACCGTCAGCGTCCAGCAGGGTGATGTGCAAGAGACGGTGACCGCCACCGGAACTGTCGAGACCGCCGGGACCCTCCAGCTCTCCTTCTCGACCACCGGCACCGTCGACTCGGTGAAGGTCAAGCAGGGCGACAAGGTCAAGGCCGACCAGAAGCTCGCGACCCTCGACGACAGCGCCGCGCAGGCATCGGTGACCAGCGCCCAGAGCTCGTACGTCCAAGCGGTCAACAGCTCCAAGACAAGTGCGCTCACGCTCGAGCAGGCCCAGCAGGCGGTCACAGACGCGGAGAAGTCCGCGAAGCTGAACAAGACGGGCTACGAGCAGTCGATCGCGACGGCGAAGGCGAACCTTGCCGAGGCGCAGGGGTCGTGGTCCGACGCATGCCTGGACCCGAACGGGGTCTGCCCGGACACCGACGCGTGGGCGCAGCTACGCGCAGCGGAGGCGGACGTGGCGAACGCGAAGACGGCCTATGACCAGGCGGTGCAGACCGCGACGCAGAACGAGACCACGCAGAACATCAACGTCAAGCACGCGGAGACGAACCAGCAGACCGCGCTCGACAGCTATGGCACGGCGTGCTCGACGTACGGGTCGGGCAGCACGCAGTGCACCTCCGCCTACAGCTCGTACATCAGCTCACAGCAGGCGTACGAGACCGCGATGAACGCGCAGCAGACCTCGTCGATCTCCGGCCAGCAGAGCCTGGCGAACGCGGACGCGAAGGTGACGGCGGCGAACGTGTCGCTCAAGAAGCTCCAGGCGTCGCTGCAGAAGCAGAACGCAGACGACGTGCAGACGGCGCAGGAGGCCGTCGAGTCGGCGGAGCTGGCCCAGAAGAAGGGCCTGGCGACGGACAAGAAGTCGATCCAGAGCGCCAAGGACCAGGTCGCTTCCCAACAGGCGACGGCAGCGGCGGTCTCGACGTCGGTGGGGACCATCTCGGCAAGCCAGGCGGCGATCGAGGTCGCACAGGCAGGGCTCGAAGAGGCGCAGTCGGCACTCAAGGCGACGGTGCTGCGCTCACCCGTCCGCGGGACGGTCGCTTCCGTCGACATCGAGGACGGCGATTCCGTCACGGCGGGCACGGTCGTGGCAACGGTGATCCCGAAGGCCTCGTACCAGATCGTCGCGAGCTTCTCCGAGGCGGACGCGCTCAAGCTGAAGGTCGGTCAGAAGGCCGAGGTCACGTTCGACGCGCTGTCGGAGACCGCGGAAGGAACGATCACGCAGATCGACATCCTGCCGACGACGACCGAGGGCAGCTCCGTCACGACGTACAACGCGACGATCACCATCGAGGACGCGCCGGACGACGTCCGCCAGGGCATGAGCGCGAGCGTCGTCGTGACGACGGATGAGGCCAGCGGCGTGCTGTGGGTCCCGTCGGCGGCCGTCACGACCGCAGGTGGGCAGAGCACCGTCACGGTCCGATCCAACGGCGTCGACTCGACGGTCGTGGTCGAGACCGGCCTCGAGGGCGACAGCGGCACCGAGATCACGTCGGGCCTGACAGCGGGCCAGATGGTCGTGATCGACACCTCGAGCAGCGATTCCGGGTTCGGGTTCCCCGGCGGAGGTCTCGGCTTCGCCGGCGGCGGGGGCGGGGCGCCGCCGGCGGGCGTGACGGTGGGCCGGCCATGACCGCGGTCATCGACCTTCAGGGCGTCACGAAGACGTATGGCCTGGGGGAGACAGAAGTACGCGCACTGCGCGGGATCGACCTGACCATCGAACGCGGGGACTACGTGGCCATCATGGGCACGTCGGGCTCGGGGAAGTCGACGCTGATGAACATCATCGGTGCTCTCGACACGTCCTCGTCCGGGCACTACAGCCTCGACGGGATCAACATCGACTCGCTCGACGAGTCGGCTCTGTCGATCGTGCGCAACAGGAAGATCGGCTTCATCTTCCAGTCGTTCAATCTGATCCCGCGCACAAGCGCCCTGTCGAACGTCGAGCTGCCGCTGGTCTACCGCGGGGTCAAGCGCAAGGAGCGGCACGAGCGGGCGATCCGTGCGCTCGAGGCGGTTGGCCTGGAAGGGCGAGTCGACCACAAGCCCAACGAGCTGTCCGGCGGCCAGCAGCAGCGGGTCGCCGTAGCGCGTGCGCTCGTCGCCGAGCCATCACTGCTGCTCGCGGACGAGCCGACGGGAAACCTGGACAGCCGCTCCACCACCGACGTCCTCGACCTGATGGACCGACTGCACGAGCAGGGCCGCACGATCGTCATGATCACGCACGAGGACGACGTCGCCGAGCGCGCGGACCGTGTCATCACGCTCGTGGACGGACTGATCAAGACCGACCGACTCACCGGCCGCGTCATGACGAGGGCCGGCGCATGAACTTCCTCGAGACCGTCCGCATCGGCCTGGCCGGCATCACCGCGAACAAGCTCCGGTCCGGCCTGACGATGCTCGGCATCCTCATCGGCGTCGCCGCCGTCATCGTGCTCGTCGCCGTGGGCAACGGGTCGTCCAAGGCCGTCACTGACCGCATCGCCTCGCTCGGCAGCAACACCCTCACCGTGCGCAGCGGCTCGTTCGGCTTCGGCGGGGGTGGCGACACCACGGCACGCACCCAGTACAAGGACCTGAGCCTCTCGGACGCCGAGGCGCTCCTCGACGACGTCCTCTCCCCCGACGTCGCGAGCGTCGCCCCTGTCGCGACCTCGTCCGTGTCATGCACCTACGAAGGCACGAGCTACGACAGCTCGGTCACCGGCTCGTGGCCCTCGTACTTCGGGGCGTCGAACGCGGTGGTGTCGGAGGGCTCCTATTTCGACGACGCCGACGTCACCGGGTCCCGCCGGGTCGCCGTCATCGGGCAGACGGTCGTCGACGAGCTGTTCGGCACTGTCGACCCGATCGGCAAGACCATGGATTGCAACGGCACGCCACTGGAGGTCATCGGCGTGCTGGAGTCCAAGGGCAGCAGCGGTTTCCAGGACGCGGACGACGTGATCATCGCGCCGCTGTCGACGGTCCAGGACCAGTTCACGGGCTACGGGAGCCTGAGCTCGATCCTCGTCCAGGTGAACAACGCCGACGACATGGACGCCGCCCAGCAGGAGGTGTACGCGATCCTCGACCAGCGGCACGAGATCACTGACACGAGTGCACGCGACTACCAGGTGCAGAATCAGGCGAGCCTCATCTCGACAGTGCAGGACACCACCCAGGTGTTCACCGTGCTGCTTGGGGCGGTGGCCGGGATCAGCCTGCTCGTCGGCGGCATCGGCATCACCAACATCATGCTCGTCACGGTCACCGAGCGGACGCGCGAGATCGGCATCCGCAAGGCGATCGGCGCCCGCAAGTCGGCGATCCTCGGGCAGTTCCTGGTCGAGGCGACCGTGCTGTCGGTGCTCGGCGGTGCGATCGGCGTCGGTGTCGCGCTCGTCGTGTCGCGGTTCCAGATCGCCGGCGTGACACCGGTGATCATGCCGGCCTCCGTCGTCGCAGCGTTCGCCGTCTCCGTCGCGCTCGGCCTGTTCTTCGGCAGCTACCCCGCGAACCGTGCAGCATCCCTCCGACCGATCGAGGCCCTCCGTCATGAGTGACACCACGCCCCAGAACCCGGATGACGCCGCCGTCGAGGCGCGCCCGGACGACGCGACCGACGTCGCGCTCGAGCCGGTGATGCAGCCCCTGTCGGACGACAACGACGACGACCTCGCGTCGCTGCTGGCCAAGCGCCAGCACGCCCGCCCAAACCGCGCCACCTGGGTGCTGCTCGTCCTGATGGTGCTCGCCGTGGGATTTGTCGGCGGGGCGTTCGCGCAGAAGACGTGGGGTCCGACCTCGGCGACCACCGGACTGCCGGACTTCGCCGCGCTCGGCGGTGGCTTCCCCGGTACCGCCGGTACGGGCACAACCGGTGGGACGGGCGCGCCAGGCGGTACCGGCACGAGCGGGGGCACCGGTACGACCGGCGGGACCGGCGCGGCCGGCGGGCAGCAGCCTGGTGGCTTCCCTGGCGGCGGCTTCGGCGGGATGACCATCGGCACGCTGACCGCGGTCGACGGGAACACACTGACGATCACCGGCCAGGACGGCACGACCACCTCAGTGAGCGTGCCGGACTCCGCCGACGTGACGGCGAGCAAGAAGGTGCCGCTGTCGGACCTCACCGTCGGCGAGACCGTCATCGTGAGCGGCGAGGCCGGCGACGACGGCACCGTCACGGCGCGCTCGGTCTCCCAGGGAGGCGGCGGGTTCCCCGGCGGCGGCCAGGGCGCCCCCGGCCAGACCTCGTCGAACCAGCAGCAGTCGGGCCAGTCGCCCCCGTCCGGCGCACCCGCGCCCTCCAGCCAGCCCACAACCGCACCTACGCAAGGAGACGCCTCATGATCGCCACCCGTCCCGTCCTCGCCCTCGCCGGCGGCGCGTTGTCGCTGCTCGCGCTGGCCGCCTGCTCGTCCGGCGGCTCAGACGACACGTCGTCGTCCGCCGCCGCGTCGCCCGCGGCGAGCGCCGCTGCAGGAGGCGGCGGCACAGGCGGGCCTGGCGGCGCCGACTTCGCCGCGTACCGCGACTGCCTGGCGCAGAACGGCGTGACGCTGCCCGACTTCGGCGGCAACGGCGGCGGGACCCCGCCGTCCGGCATGCCCACCGGCGCGCCGCCGTCGGGGATGACACCGCCGTCGGGCATGCCCAGTGGTGGTCCGGACGGGGGCGGCCCGAACGGCGGCGGCATGCAGCTGCCAGAGGGTGTCGACCAGGCGACCTGGGACGCCGCCCAGCAGGCGTGCGCGAGCGTCGCCCCACAGGGTGGCTTCGGCGGCGGGCAGCCGCAGCCCCAGGCGAGCTGACCCCCCCCTCTTCGTTGAGCGGCGGTTTGTGTACCGGCATAACCGGACAAACCGGGGCATCGAGCGTACACAAACCGCCGCTCAACGAGGTTTCGCTGCGAGGGGTAGGTCAGGGGCCGAGGGTCCACGGCTGCGCTGGCGGGCCGTCGGCGAGCAGCGTGCGCACCCGCGCGGCGAGGTCAGCTGGGGCGAGCCGCTCGTCCGTGTGTTCCAGCTCCTCGAGCGTCCACCACCGGAACTCATCCATGTCGCGCCGCTCGTCCTCGGTCCACCCGGTGACATCGACGTCGAGCGTGTCGACGCGCGCCCAGTACCAGGTCTCGCGGCAGTCGTAGGTGACGCCGTCACTCCACGCGACGACGACCCGGCGGTACCCGATGACCGGGCCGACGACGGGATCGGCCCACCCGGTCTCCTCGGTCAGCTCCCGTAGCACCGCGTCATCCGAAGTCTCCCCGGGCTCAATGCCGCCGCCGGGCGGGAACCAGAACATGCTTCCGCTGAGCTCGCGAGCCCGCAGCAGCAGGACCCGCTCGGCAGCGTCGACCAGGAGCGCGCGCGCCGTGGGGCGCACGACGGGCTCAGTCACGCAACCCAGCCTAGGTGTGAGATCGACCACGACCCGTGGTCGGCGGGGTGCCGCCCGCCCTGTGCGACAGTGGAACGCATGTCTGTCCGCACCCGAATAGCCCCTGTCCTGTCCGTCGCCGTCATCTCGACCGCCCTCGCCGGCGCCGTCGCGGCCCCCTCCGTCCTCGCCGCGACCGGTGACGCCACCGGCTACGCCCTCCCCGGCGGGTCCAGCGTCCCCGCCGCCATCACGTCCGTCGCCGGCGGTGACCTATGGGTCGCTCTGCGCGGCAGCGGCACCCTCGCAAGCCTGACAACTGCCGGCGTCACGACCGCCCGACCCGTGTCGGGACTGGCCGGCAACTCCGCCCCCAGCGGGATCGCGCAGGACGCGACCAGCCGGATCTGGTTCACCGAGCAGTACGGCAACGCGGTCTCGTCGGTGTCGACATCGGCCACCGACCTCAAGCGCGTCCAGCTGCCGAAGTCCGGCTCCGGGCCGACCGCCATCACGCTCGGACCGGACGGCAACCTCTGGTTCACCGAGACCAATGGCGACCGCATCGGCAAGGTGACCCCGGGCGGCGTGCTCACCGAGTACACGCTGCCGACCGACTCCGCCCCCAACGCGATCGCAGCGGGCAACGGCGACTGGCTGGCCTTCACGATGCCCGGCAAGAACGCGATCGGGAAGATCACGACCTCCGGCACGATCACCCAGACCTCGATCGCCACGGGTGCCGATCCGCGCGGGGTCGCGGTCGACGGCAACGGGTCGATCTGGTTCACCGAGGCGGGCGTGAACCGCATCGGGCGGATTGCGTCGTCCGGGGGCGTGGCGGAGTTCAGCGTGCCGACCGCCAACAGCGCGCCGGCCGCCATCGCCGTAGCCGCGGACGGATCCGTGTGGTTCACCGAGTCGAAGGTCGCGAAGGTCGCCCGGATCACGAACAGCGGTTCGGTGACGGAGTACGCCATCGGCGCACTGCCGCTGGCCATCACCGCCGGTGCCGACGGAAACATGTGGGTGACGGACGTGTCGAACCGCGTCACCCGCGTCCTGACCGGCATCGTGCCGACGAGCACGGCCGTCCCGACGATCACCGGCTCGAGCACGGCGGCCGGCTCCGTCCTCACCGCGGCCAACGGCACGTGGCGTTACCAGCCGACGTCGTACGCCTACCAGTGGCAGCGCTGCACGACCGCTGATGCCGCGTCGTGCGCGGACATCGCCGGCGCGACGTCCGGCACGTACACGATCACCGCGGCCGACGCCGGCGCGTGGCTTCGGGTCAACGTGAAGGCTGCGAACGCCAATGGGTCGTCGAGCTCGGCGGCGTCGAGCGCGTTGCTGCAGACCGGTGCGAAGCCGATCCCCGCTCCCGTGACCGGCAGCCCGTCCGCGACGATCGCGCCTGGCGTCACGGCGACGCTGCGGGCCGTGGACCGCACCAAGCGCAAGGTCCTGCGCTCGTTCCGGGTCGGCTACACCTCCGGTGATGTTCGGGGCAAGGCCCGCATCACGCTGGTGAACGCCGCGGGCACCGAGGTGCTCGTCATCGCCAAGGGCAAGTGGGCGCGCCCCACCGGCCCGACGTCGATCTCCAAGCGCTGGAAGCGCATCCCGCTGTCGGTGCCCCGCGGCACGTACACGCTCAAGGCCGTGTTCACCCCGCACCCGGCGGCAGCGAGCACCTACGCCGTCGCGACACTGACGCGGCCCATCACGATCCGCTAGGCACGACGTCGGAACCTGCAGCTTGCGGGCCGGATCTGCCGGCTCTGACACCGCAAGCTGCAGGTTTCGGCGTCTCCAGGCCCCTGTTCCCTGGGAACTCGCTGTGGGAGGCTGACGCGAGCCTCGGGGAAGGACGGTGTCGGCATGCGCGCACGGACGGTTTCCAGTTGCCTGGCCGCCGCGCTCGTCGCCGGTGTCCTCGTCGCCACCTCGCCGTCTGCGAGCGCCGATGTCGGTGACATCACCCCCTACTCCCTGCCTGCCGGCGCCGGGACGCTGATCGCGATCACCGGCACCAGCAAGGGCGACCTGTGGCTCGGCGGTAACTCACCCGCGCTCGTCAAGCTGACGACCGATGGCGTCGCCACCCTGGTCCCGGTCCCTGGGTTGCCGGCCAACGCCTCCATCCACGGCATCGCGGAGGACTCCGCCGGCCGGATCTGGTTCACCGAGTTCGAGACGGACTCACTGTGGTCGGTGAATGCCAGCGGGGTCGATCCCAAGCGCGTGCAGCTCCCCAATGCGAAGTCGGTGCCGTGGGGACTTACCCGCGGGCCGGACGGCAACCTGTGGTTCGCCGAGGTCCGCAACCGAGTCGGTCGAATCACACCCGCCGGGGCCATCTCCGAGTTCGACGTCCCAGCCGGCATGACTCCGTTCCAGGTGACGGGAACCCCGGACGGACGCATCCTTGTGACCGGCACGGCAGCTTCCGGCCCGCCCCAGAACCAGGCCTACACGGCTCTCGTGGCGACGGTGACCGCCGGCGGAAAGGTTGCGTCGGCCGGCGCTCCGGGCACAGCGGGTATCGAGACGAACGTGGGCGTGACGTCCGACGGCAAGGTGTGGTTGCCCGCCAAGGGCCTGACGCGCCTCGTGCAGACCGATCTCTCTGGCACACCGACCGGCAAGTCGATCGACCTCGGCTCGGCCCAGGCTGACGACGTCACCGTCGGGCCCGACGGCTCGGTGTGGTTCACGTCGACGAAGCCGACTCCGCTCGTAGGTCGCATCGCTACTGGGTCTGCCCTGGTATCGACGACCAAGTTGTCGACGGCACCCACCGCTATCACGTTCGGACCCGATGGGAATGTGTGGGTGACCTCGACCGGAAAGCCCGTGTACCGGATCCTGTCGGGCATCACGCCGACCAGCTCTGCGGCCCCTACGGTGTCGTCGCCGGCGGGGTCCTCGAACGGGACGGGCACGGTCCTCACCGCGACGAACGGGTCCTGGACGTTCCAGCCCACGACGTTCGCCCAGCAATGGCAACGCTGCACCGGCAACGACGCCGCGACCTGCACCGACATCGCCGGCGCCAACAAGCCCACCTACACCGTCACCGACACCGACCTCGGCGGGTTCGTCCGCGCCACCATCACCGCGACCAACCTCAACGGCGCCGGCAAGCCCACCAGCAGCGCCCTCTTCCAGGTCGCCGCCAAACCCGCCGCCCCCATCCAGCCCACCACCCCGACCCCGGTCGCCGGTGGCACCACCGTCACCCTCGCCCCCGGCGTCGCCGCGAAGCTGACCGGCCCGAGCAGCGTCAAGCGCAAGGCCAAGCGGACCTACCGCGCCACGTTCACCGCCCCCCAGCCCCGCGGCACCGTCCGGTTCTCCCTGCTCGACAAGGCCGGCACCGAGGTCTACGTCCTCGCCGAGAACGCCGGCGTCAAGGGCGGCAAGAAGACCGCCACCGCCGCCCGCACCGCACGCATCCCACGCTCGGTCGCCAAAGGCAGCTACACCCTGCGTGCCATCTACACCCCCACGGCCGCACAAGCCCCGACCTACCCCATCGCCACCCTCACCAAGCCCCTCTCCGTGAAGTAGGAGCCCATGCGCGCTCGGATCCTGTCCGCCGGCCTCACCGCCGCGCTCGTCGCCGGTGTCCTCGTGGCCACGGCCCCCGCCGCATCGGCGGACGTCGGCGACCAGAAGTCGTTCGCCCTTCCCAACGGCGTCCAGTCCTTTGGGATGGCGTCCGCGGCCGATGGCAGCCTGTGGCTCTCGCCCTACAACGGCACGGCCTTGATCAACCTGTCGATGTCCGGCGACTACACGCTGCATCCGCTCAAGATCCTCGGTAAGCCCGTTTCGGGTGACGGGATCGCGCAGGCGCCTGATGGTCGGATCTGGTTCGCCGAACGGACCTCCTTCAGCCTCGTCAACACGGACGCGTCAGGCAACGACAGCAAGCAGACCTTCCCGGCGACGAAGACCGAACCACCCGGTGCGGTCGCTACCGGACCCGACGGCAACGTGTGGTTCACGACACCCACGACCATTCGACGGCTCAATCCGAATGGGTCCGTATCCATCTTCCCGACCTCCTTCAAGAACATCCAGGACATCCAGGTGGGACCGGGCAACTGGCTGGGGTTCGCGGCGTACAGCTCGCAGGCGATCGGCAAGATCACGACCGACGGCGCGGTCACGACGATCCCTCTGCCGGAGCACTCGTACCACCTCGCCATCAGCCCAGACGGGACGATGTGGGCAGGTGCGCCGAGCCACGTCTACCGCATCTCACCCGCGGGCGCCGTCTCCACCGTCACCGACGCCGACGGTGGGACGGCACTGGCCGTCGCCCCGGACGGATCTGTATGGGCGGCCGGTGACGGCAACAAGCAACTGATTCGGATCTCGCCCGAGGGTGCGGTTAGCAAGTCGACGCTCAAGGAGAGCGGGTATGGGCAAATCGCTCTCGGCGCGGACGGGAACATGTGGGTGCTGACGGGGGCGTCAGTCATCCGCGTGCTGACCGGCATCACCCCGGCGAACGCGTCGCCGCCGGTGGTCTCCGGTGCGGCCAACACGGTCGGGACCGCCCTGGCTTCGACGAAGGGCGAGTGGAAGTTCCTCCCGACCTCGCAGACGTTCCAGTGGCAGCGGTGCACCGCCAACGACCCGGGATCGTGCACCCCGATCAACGGCGCGACCGACCCGAAGTACACGATCACCGACGCCGACCAAGGCGCGTGGCTGCAGTCGACGGTCAGCGCCAAGAACCTCAACGGGGCGAGCAAGCCCGTCGGCAGCGCCTTGTTCCAGGTCGCCCCGAAGGCAACCGCCCCAACCCAGCCCACCCAGCCGCCGCAACCCACCGCCCCCGCACCGGTCACCGGCGTCGGGAAGGTCACACTCGCACCCAGCGTCACCGCCACCCTGTCTGGGCCGTCGTCGGTGAAGCGCAAGGCCAAGAAGACCTACCGCGTCACCTTCAACGCCCCCCAGCCCCGCGGCGCCGTGAAACTGTCACTGGTGAACGCTGCGGGGGCCGAGGCGTACGTCCTCACCCCTGCCACGAACATCAAGGGCACGAAGAAGACCGCCTACGCCAGCAGGACCGCGCGCATCCCACGGTCAGTGCCGAAAGGCGCGTACACGCTCGTCGCCATCTACACCCCCACCGCCACACAAGCCACGACCTACCCCGTCACGACCATCACCAAACCCCTGACCGTGCGCTGAGCCGCCCACTGCCGGCGCAGCGCGGCTAGCGCGTCAGGTAGCCGAGCAGGTCCTGGCGGGTGACGACACCCTCAGGCTTGCCGTCGTCGAGCACGATGACGGCGTCGGCGTCCTGGAGAGCATCAACGGCGGCCTGGACCGGCTCGCCCGCTCCGACCATCGGCAGAGCCGGCGACATGTGCGCATCGACGGCGTCGGCCAGCTGCGCCCGGCCGTTGAACAGGTCGTCGAGCAGCGCGCGCTCCAGGACCGAGCCGACGACCTCAGCCGCCATCACGGGCGGCTCGGCGCGCACGACCGGCATCTGCGAGACGCCGAACTCCCGCAGGATGTCGATGGCATCGCGCACAGTCTCGGTCGGATGGGTGTGCACGAACGGCGGGACCCGCCCGGACTTACCCCGCAGCACGTCGCCGACGGTGGCCTCACCTTCCGCACGGACGAACCCGTAGCGGCCGAGCCACTCGTCGTTGAAGACCTTGGAGAGGTAGCCGCGGCCGCCGTCGGGCAGCAGGACGACGACGACATCGTCCGGTCCGGCTGTCGCGGCGACACGCAGCGCGGCAACGGCAGCCATTCCGCAGGACCCCCCGACGAGCAGCCCCTCCTCGCGGGCGAGGCGGCGGGTCATCTCGAACGAGTCGGCGTCACTGACCGCGATGACCTCGTCGGGGATGGAGGCGTCGTACGTCGTCGGCCAGAAGTCCTCACCGACACCCTCGACCAGGTACGGCCTTCCGCTGCCGCCGGAGTAGACCGACCCCTCCGGGTCGGCGGCGATGACCTTGACCGCACCACCGCTGACCTCCTTGAGGTAGCGGCCCGTGCCCGAGATCGTGCCGCCGGTTCCCGCCCCGGCGACGAAGTGCGTGATCCGCCCGTCCGTCTGGGTCCACAGCTCCGGCCCGGTCGTCTCATAGTGCGAGCGCGGGTTGTTCGGGTTCGCGTACTGGTCCGGCTTCCATGCGCCGGGGATCTCCGCCGCGAGCCGGTCACTGACGGAGTAGTAGGAGCGCGGGTCGGACGGGTCGACGGCCGTCGGGCAGACGACAACCTCCGCGCCGTATGCCTTGAGGACGTTCCGCTTGTCCTCGCTCACCTTGTCCGGGCACACGAAGACAGTGCGGTAGCCGCGCTGCTGCGCGACAAGCGCGAGACCGATGCCGGTGTTGCCGCTGGTCGGTTCGACGATCGTGCCGCCCGGTGCGAGCAGGCCGTCGCGCTCGGCGGCGTCGACCATGCGGACGGCGATCCGGTCCTTGACCGAGCCGCCCGGGTTGACGTACTCGACCTTCGCGAGCACCAGCGGGCCGGGCTCGCCGACGATGCCGCGCGTCACGCTGCGCAGGCGCACGAGCGGGGTGTTGCCGATCATGTCCAGGACGGAGTCGTGTACCTGCATCCCAGGACATTAGCGCGCGCGACGTACGCTGCGCCCGTGGCGATGAGCCGGCAGCAGCGCGACGACATCGAGCGCGAGCTGCGCCGGGTCGTGGACCGCCTGACGGCTCTTCCCCTCGACCGGCTCACGGGTGCAGGACCGGACTGCCGCCGAGCGGCCGAGGTCCTCGTCGACCACACGCGGGCCTTCGACGCCGCGATCCCCGCCGATGCCCGGCTGCCCGAGCTCCAGCCGCACGGGCTCGGCGCGATGCTCGCCGTCGTCGGCCGGGACTACCTGGCCGTCGCGGACGAAGACGCGGACTCCGACGCGGTTCTCGACGCGCTGGTCACCCTCCGCCGTGCCCTGCCCTAGGCCGCTTCCTCAAGCGGACGCGGCAGGCAGCCACGCACGTGAGCTCACGGCGAGCGCGTTCCAGGCGTTGATCATCACGATGAGGGCGAGCAGCGCAGCGCTCTGCTGCGCCGAGAAGTGTTCGAGAAGCCGGTCGAGGGCGTCATCATCGAGGGTGTAGGCCCCCATCCGGGTGACGGCCTCCGTCGCATCAAGCGCCGCGCGCTCACGCGCCGTGAAGAACGGGGACTCGCGCCACGCTCCGACGGCCCACAGGCGCTGCTCCGTGACGCCGGCCGCAACAGCGTCACGGCTGTGCAGGTCGACGCAGTACGCGCAGCCGTTGAGCTGCGACGCCCGCAGCCGCACCAGCTCGCGCAGCGCCGGCTCGATCCCGGCAGCGTCGAGCTCACGGGTGGTGGCGTTGTCGAGATGGCTCATCGCCCGGACGAACGCAGGGGCGTGCTCGTCCATGTCGACCCGCGTTGCGGGGACGACGACGTCGTCGAGCTCAGGCATGAGGGTCCTCCGGGTCGTGTCGATGGAGCGTGGTGGTCCGTGCGCGCAGCCCGATCATGGCGGACCGCCCCGACACCCGGCTGCCTGCCGTTCGGCTCACGCCGGCTTGCTGACGGCCACGTCGTAGTGCTGGGTCACCGCGTCGATAAGCCCCCGGAACGCGCGGCGGTACTGGACGGTGAAGAGGTCGGCGGCGACCGTCGCCTCCACGAACTCCCCATCCCACGGAACCTCCTTGGGCTGGATCCGGCCGGCGACGGGGATGTCTTCCAAGTACACGAGAGTCTCGATGTGCAGGCACTGCTCCAGCGAGTCCCCCTCGAAGCCGACCTGGTTGGCGACCCCCCAGAAGATGGTCGCCTCGTCGTACGTGACCGGTGAGGGGAAGCCGACGACGACGCGCCTGCCGATGCGCTCGTAGTCGTACGTGATCGCCGCCAACCCCGGCGCGACGCAGTGGTAGCGCATCATGCAGTCGCCCTGCTCGGCCCACTCGCCGGCGCCGGCGTCCAGCGGTCGGTCCATGTAGATGTCGAGGCCCTCGCGTCGCACCTGCAGCTTCTCCACGACCTCGGGCGTCGGCCCCATCGACACCCGGTGGACGAAGGGGAAGTGGGCAACATCTCGGAAGTTCTCGATCGCGACCGCGACGCCGCGGTCGGTGACGATCGGTTCGGCGGCCAGCCACTCGTACTCGCGGTCGTGCCACTCGGCCAGGTCGTAGAGGTCGACGAGCGGCTCCTCCAGGCACGTCCACACGTGGCCGTAGCGCTCGATGGCCGGGTAGGTGCGGACGACAGCGTTCACGGGGATGTGCGCGCCCTCCGGGAGCGACGGGACCTTGGTGCACACGCCGGTCGCGCCGGAGTAGCGCCAGCCGTGGTACGGGCAGGCGAGGTCGTTGCCGTGCACCTCGCCGTGGCCGAGGCTGGCACCGCGGTGCGCACAGCGGTTGGCCAGAACCCGGACGATCCCGTCCTGCCCCCGGAAGACCGCGAGGGGCTCGTCGAGAAGGACCGCGTGCACGGGAGCGTCGACGAGGTCCGCGGAGCGCGCGACCGGCCACCAGCAGTGGCGCATCGCGCGTTCGGCCTGATCCCGGACGGACATGGGCATGAGGGCCTCCAGCAACGCAGAGTGACAACGGACAGACAGTATTTCGCGCATTGCGTGTCGTCAATGCCCTCTAGCCTCGCAATGCGCACTCCTTCTAGGATCGGGTCGTGAGCGAGCCATTCCCGGACGACCTCGACCGCGAGATCATCCGTGCCCTCGAGTCGGACGGCCGTCGGCCGTTCAGGGAGATCGCCCGATCACTCCACGTCTCCGAAGCCACGATCCGGGCACGGTTCCGACGCCTGTCCGACTCCGGCACGCTGAAGGTCGTCGCCTTCGCCGACCCGGCGGCGACGTCCCGCGAGCGCCTCGCCCTGCTGTTCGTCCGGGTCGACCCGGCTCAGCACGACGCCGTAGCCGCCTCCCTCGCCAGCCGGCCGGAGGTCAGCTACGTGTCCTCCGTCCTCGGTGCGTTCGACCTGTTCGCCCAGGTCCTCGTGCACGACGACGCCGAGCTGTGGGAGTTCGTGCAGCACCAGGTCCGCGCCCTGCCCGGAGTCGTCGACACGTCCTGCACGTTGGAGATCCGCGTGCACAAGCTGTGGTTCGAGCACCCGGCCGCGCCGCCGGCTGCCGGCGGCCGGCCCTAGATCCCGACGATCGGCGTCCCGCCGTTGATCGACAGCACTTGCCCGGTCATGAACGACGCCTCGTCACTCGCGAGGTAGCAGACCAGGTGGCTGACCTCCTCCGGTTCGGCCATCCGACCGATCGGGATCGGATACAGCGCGAGCTCCCGTTCCGCGTCCGGGATCATGCGCGTGCGGATCGACCCGGGAGTGATCGCGTTCACCGTGATCTGGCGTGGGGCGAACTCCACCGCCATGTTCTTCGCGAACGCGATGAGCGCGCCCTTCGCCGCGATGTAGGAGTAGGAGTGCCCGGGCGGCACCTGGCCCCACGCCGACGAGATCACGACGACGCGCCCGTGGCTGCTGCGCAGGAGCCACGGTGCGCACGCCCGAGTCAGGTGCAGGCAGCCGTCGACATTCACCGCGAGCATGCGGCGCCACTCGTCGTCGTCTGTGTCGACCAGGCCGCTCTCGTCGTTCACGAGGCCGGCGTTGCTGACGACGATGTCGATCCCACCGAAGCGAGCAGCCGCGGTCGCCACGGCATCCTCGACAGCCGGTCGTCGGCTCACGTCGCACTCAACGCCGAGGGCCGTACCGCCGCCCGCGACAATCTCCTCCGCCACCGCGGCGGCCACGTCACCATCGATGTCGAGCACCGCGACGTGAGCGCCGCGAGCGGCGAGCTCCCGGCAGTGCGCCTCCCCCATGCCTCGGCCGCCGCCCGTGACGACGGCCACCCTCCCGGCAAGTGGCTGGTCGCGCACGTCAGGCCTTCGCCTTGTGCGGCTCGGTGATGTAGAGCATGTTCCCGTCCGGGTCGAAGAACGGCCGGTACCGGTACCACGTACCGTTCGGGTGCTCCCACGTGATGATCTCGTGGTACGCCCAGTCGACGTTGCCGTCGAGGTGCGCGTGCGCCTCGTCCAGGTCGTCGACCTCGAACGCGAACGAGTCCATGCCCGGAGCATCTTCGAGATTGACGGCGGTACGACGGGGCTCGTGCGCCACCGTGCTCTCGGTCTTGAAGATGTAGAGCGTCAGGTTTCCGGTGTCGATCGCCGCCCACTCCTCTTCCGCCTCGTACGGCAGGAAGAACGGGAGCCCGAGAAGGCCGTGGTAGAAGTCCACGAGGCGCTGGACGTCGCCGGTCAGGATGTCCATGTTGTCGATGCGCTTGAGCTTGATCACGGTGCTGCCTTTCACTCGATCGGGCCGGTCAGGGGCGAGGTCCAGTCGTCGTCCTCGTGGTCGCGGCCGCACGGGCCGCCGGCCCGTACCGCGAGGGTGCCGTTCGCGACGTCGAGGGCCACCGTTGCGAGGGTCGCCCACCGGCTGCCCAGCTCGGCATCCGGCTCGGGATGGCAGCACACGGCGCCACCCAGTCCGAGGTGGCTCGCCATCGTCGCGACGATCTCGTCCCGTCCCAGGTCCGCTCGACCCGTCAGCGCACGGTTCAGCACGTCGTACCGCAGGAACGTGTCCGGTCCCGTACGCGGTTCGAGGTCGCCGGCGGCCGACACCGGGTCCAGGAAGTGATTGGTGTGCAGCAGGAGTCCGTCGGCCGACGGCAGGACGAAGCGGGGACCGGCCGGGGAGAGCTCCGCCGACACGGCGCTCGACGCCCCACCGGCGGCACCGACGAAGGTAAGGACGCTCGACGCCGACACCGGCGCGCTGCCCGCCATCGCGAGGGCGCCGCCGAGGTCGCCGGCCGAGTCGAGGATGGCCCGCGAGAGCACGTGGACGGGCGCTCCGATCCGCCCGCCGTCCGTGCGGTGGTGAAGGATGTTGAAGTGCGTGCCGAAGCCGCGCGTGCTGACCCCGACCTTGCCGACGATCCCGAACTCCGTGACCGTGCTCGTCCGGTGGCCGTCGGCGTGCTCGATCGTCCACAGGAACCAGTCGTCCTGAAGCAGGTCGTGCCAGTCCCAGGTCTGCACGGAGACCGGGTCGCCCCGCCCGAGCGAGACAACCGTCGAGCACTCCCCCCGGGTGACGACGCCGAGCGCCGCAAGGACCTCGGTCCGCGCGTTGAGCGCGGCGATCGTGGTCACGTCCTGGCCGGATCCGTCCGCGATGCCACGGATCTCCTCGGCCAGCGCCGGGCTCAGGGAGACGATCGCCTCCAGGGCGTCCTCGCCAGGCCCCGATAGCGAGACCTCGCGCCCAGCGACCGCGCGGAACAGCTCGCGGTAGCGATCGACCGTGCCGGCGACCTGGTCGGCATACGTCGACCCGAGCTCGGCGCCTCGGTCGAACGGCGAGCCGGCCGGCGAGAAGTGGCGGATCACGAGATGGACGCCCCCATGAGGGCGGGGTGCACGTGCTCGGCGACCTGGTCCATGGTGGCGAACCAGACGCCGCCGTCGCTGGCCATGACCTCCAGGAGCCGGTCGAGGTAGGCCAACCGGTAGGCGCGCCCGATGACCTCCGGGTGCATCGTCAGGACGAGGTGCCGGCCCTCGGCACGCGCGTTGCGGTACTCCTCGGTCCACGAGGAGAAGAGCTCCGCCGGATCCACGACGTTCCCGCCCGTGTCGATGGACCATCCGAACCGGGGCCAGTCGTCCAGGGACCAGTGCACGGGCAGCTCGAGGATCGACCCGCGCTCCCACGTCTCGACGTACGGGCGGTCGTCCCCCATGCAGCTGGAGTCGTAGAGGAAGTCGTACTCCTTCAGGAGGTCGAAGGTCTCGGGCGTCATCTCCCACGCCGGCGACCGGTAGCCCCGCGGACGCGGGGCGCCGGCGCGTTCCAGGGCCTCAAGCCCCTTCTCGATCTCCTCGCGCTGCTCGGCGTCCGTAGCCTTGTCGGTGCGCAGGTGGAGGTACCCGTGGTGGCCGATCTCGTGCCCGGCCTCCAGGAGCTGCGGCACGAGGTGGGGGTACCAGTCCGACGTGAGCCCGGGGACGTAGAAGCTGGCCGGGATCGCGTAGCGGTCCAGGAGAGTGAGGATGCGCGGCGTCCCGCGCACGACGCCGTAGCGGCCCTCGGACATCGTGGTCAGCCGGCGTCGGTACTCATCGCCTTCGCAGATCCACCCCGACTCGGCGTCTGCGTCGAACGTGATCGACACGGCAACGGCGGCGCCGCCCGGCCAGCTGAACCCTGCATCTGTCATGCGTGTCGCCCCTTGGTGAGACGGTCGTCGTGAACGGTGCTCCCCGAGAACCTATGAACACGGGCACGGCGGTGCATCCGTCGAAATACCGAACTTCCTACGGCGCCACCGGCACCCACGGCGGCATGCGGAAGCGCGACTCGACGTACGGGCTCGGCGACAGGACGCGATGGGCGCCCCCTTGGATCTGGAAGACGAGGTGGGCCTGGCCCAGCGACGGGTCGAGGGTGGCGTCGGGGTAGCTCAGCCCGCTCTGGGCCGCGTTGTCGAGGAAGTACGCACCGTTGACGCCCCGGTAGGTGGATGCGCGCAGCTGCGCCGCGACATCGGGGAACATGCGCGGGTTCTCGACGCGGGACCAGGCCTGCGCGAGCAGGTGGATCCCGTCGTAGGCGATACCCGCGTGCGATCGGCCAGGCGGCCGTCCGAAGACGGTCTGGTAGCGACCGCTGAACCCGACGCCGAGCCGGTCTCCGTACGTGCCGCTGACGGTCGACCAGATCAAGCCCTCCGCCGCGGACCCGGCCTCGCTGAGGAACTCCGGGATCGACGGCGTGTAGATCCCGTAGACCAGGGTCTCGCTCGGCTCCGCTGCGAAGAGGCGTTGGAAGGCGGCGAACTCGTCCGGCACAAAATGCGCCACCATGACGGCCGCCGGGTTCGCCCGGCGCAGCTCCTGGATGACCGGGCCCCAGTCCACGCCGGAGACCGGGAGCAGGGAGGTGCGCGAAACGCTCCACCCCGAGCTCTCGGCCGCGCGGAACGTCGCGAGGTTCGCCATCTGGCCACCCGGCACAGCACTCTCGACGAAGGCCAACGTCCGCGTCGGCGGCTGCCAGTCCCCGGACTCGCGCAGCTGGTCCAGGAACCGGATGAAGCCCATGCCGTACATGTCCTCCGACGGGCACACCTGGAAGACCGGTGCGGTCCCGCCGTAGACGTCCAGCATCTCGTCCACGGTCGCCTCGGATGTCGCCGCGTGCAGGTACGGCGCGCCGTACTCGACTGCCAGGTGTCGGGACTGCTCGTCGACGAAGAAGTACCCGCTGGTGATCGCGTCGACCTCAGAGTCGATCAGCTCTCGGATGCTGCGGTGGATGCTCGTCCGGTCCGAGATGTCGACGTCCACGACGATCTGACGGATCGGGCGGCCACCGATCCCGCCGCGGGCATTGATCTCCGCGATCGCGAGCCCGGCACCGTTGCGCATCTCGTGGCCGTCCGCGCTGCCTAGGCCCTGCAGGGGAACGACGCTCCCGACGATCAGCGGTCGCCGCTCACGGCGTAGCCGCGGTGACTTCGGCCGGATCGGCTCCGTCTGCAACAGGACTGCCGGATGCAGGCCGGTTCCGACCGCCGTCTTCGAGCGGCCCGGCGACGGCAGCCGGATGACGCCGGAGCGAACCGCCAGCGCCGTCAGCGCCGCGCGGTTCGGCAGCCCGGTCTTGCGGAGGAGGTGCTCGACATGCGAGCCGACGGTCCGCGGGCTGGTCATCATCTCGTCGGCGATCTCGTTGTTGCCCAGACCGCCGGCGACGAGGGTCAGGACGTCGATCTCTCGTGCGGTGAGTCCGAACGGGAGCGACTCCTGCGCCAGGGAGACCTCCGCGAACTCGCGGTCGTCGGCCCCGCGCTCACGCTGGAAGGTGATGTGAAGCCAGCTCGAGGTCGACCGCTGCCAGTAGAACGAGAGGTCGAGCTCGGGGCCGGAGAGGAACTGACGAGCGAGCTCGACGATCTCCGGGTGGTCAGCGAGCATCCGCGCACCGCTGCGCCCGTCGAGCTCGGAGACGCTTCCGTCGAGCTCGACGGCGGCCAGAACGGATGAGTCCGTCCGACGTGGACCGCGGGAGGAGGTGCTCACAGGTAGCACCTCCTCCCGCGCCGTCACTGCCAACCTAGTGTCCGCCCGGCCGAGCAGGCCGGGTCAGCTGACGCCCCAGGCAGCCTTGTAGGCGGCCTTGTAGTCGACCGGCGACACGTACGGTCCGCTCGCCGGCAGGTTCTGGTCGGCCGTGTAGATCTGGATGCCGATGCCGCTCGACACCGGCTCGACGCCGGCGAAGATCCGGTTCAGCGAGTCGATCGCCGACCAGGACTCCTGCTCGTTGTCGAGCCCGACGCCGGCGGCTACGACACCGCTTCGCACCAGCTCCATCGTCGGCTCCTGGCCCTCACCGGCCATCACGGTGTACGGCGTTCCGGCCTGCTGGATCGCCTCGGCGACTCCGGCCTGCAGGATGCCGTCGTATGCGACGCCGATCTCGTTGATGTCCGGGTTCTTCACCAGCTCGCTGCTGACCTTCTGGCCCAGCCCGGCGTACTGCTCGTTGAACGTGTAGGCGGCCATCGTGTAGGTGCAGCCGGGGCACGTCTTCATCTGGTCCTCGAACGACTGGTTCAGCGCAAGCGTGCCGACCGCCTCGCTGTCGGTGACGAAGAGGATGTTGCCCGTGCCGCTCCCGGCCGTGATGAGGTACGCCGCCTGGGCCTTCGCCCACGCCTTCAGCCAGTCGATGATCGAGCCCTCGTTGTACGTGACGGTCCACGCGAACAGCGGCGCTGCGCTCGGGTCGGCCACGTCGCAGTCGACGCCCTCGGCCTGCACGACCGGGATCCCGGCCTCCTTCGCCTCCTTCAGCGGCTCCTGCATGTACGAGCAGTCGATGAAGTACGCGTAGATGCCGTCCGCCTTGGCGGCGATCGCCTGCCGGACCCCCTCACCGGCCTGCGAGTAGTCGCCCTGCGTGTCGAACACCTTCGTCTGCCAGCCGATCGCATCCGCGGCCTCGACGGCCCCCTTCGTCGCGCGGGCGCACGAGGACGAGGACTCTCCGCACGAGATGATCCAGATCGTCTTGCCGGTCTCGGCCGCCGGACCGCCGGCCACCGGCGGGTCGCTGTAGGTGCCGGTCGCCGACGTCCAGGTGTCGACGAGCGCCTGGTTCTCCGCGACACCGGCCACGTCTCCGGCTCCGGCCGACGCCGCGGGCGACGACGGCATGGCGGACGCCGACGCTGCGGCGCTCGACGCCGCGGGAGGAGTCGAGGAGTCGGACGAGGAGCTCGAGCAGGCGGCGAGCGCCATGACGCTCGCCGTCGTGACGGCGGCCAGGGCCATCGCGCGGGACGAGCGGGTGGACAGGGATCTCATGGTGCTCCTTCAGGGGTGGTTGTGGTCAGGCCCGAGACCGTCGAAGACCGAGCAGGGACGCGGTGGCGACGCCGAGGATCAGCGCGGCGCCGTTGGCGAAGTCGTTCACGTAGGAGCTCGCGCCGGCGAGGCTCAGCCCGCTGTTCAGGACGGCCAGGAAGACGATGGCGATCACCGTCCCGCCGACGTTGAACCGGCCGGGCGTGATGGCGGCGACGCTGAGGAACACGGCGGCGATCGCGGGGAGCGTGAAGTTCTGGCCCACGTTCGGGTTGGCCGCGCCGGCGACGCCGATCTGCAGGATCCCTGCCAGCGCGGCGATCACGCCGGACAGCACGAACGAGATGAAGGTGAGCCGATCCGGACGCAGGCCGACCAGCCGGGCTGCGGAGCGGTTGACGCCGACGGCCTCGAGGTAGCGGCCGAAGGAGGTCTGCCGGACGAGGTACCACGTCGCGACAGCGAAGGCGGCAGCGACGAAGAAGGCGCCGGGCAGTCCCACGACCCAGGTCTTGGACAAGCTCGTGAGGGCCTCAGGAATCCCGCTCACGATCGCCTTGCCGCTCGTCTTCCAGGTAACGGCGCCAGCAACGATGAGGGTCATGCCGAGCGTCACCACGACGGAGTCGACGTGCACCTTCGTCACGAAGAACCCGTTGACGGCGCCGACCACGAGGCCGCACGCCGCACCCGCGAGCATCGCCACCAGCAAGGGCGTTCCACTCGAGGCCATCGAGGCGACGATGATCGAGCTGAGGCCGCAGACTGCCCCGACACTGAAGTCGTACCCGCCGGCGATGATCGGCAGGAGCGACGCCATGGCCACGATGACCAGCACGGACTGGCTGAGCACGGAGACGCGCAGGTTCCCCGCCGTCGGGAAGGTGTCCGAGGTTGCGGGCAGCACCGTGAAGAACACGATGAGGGCGATCGTGAGCAGCGGGAGCGCAGACGCCTCCAGCACCCGAGCACCGCGGTGGTCGCGGAGCGCCCGCTCACGGGCGCTGGCCTTCGCGACCCCCGGCTGCGTGGTGTCTGGCACCGAGGTCCCTCCCGTCATGCCGCCACATCCAGTGAGTGCAGCGCGCCGTTCACGTCGTCGTTCGTCAACCCGGGACCGACAAGCTCGGCGACGATCGCTCCGTCGCGCATCACCAGGATCCGCGTCGACAGGTGGGTGAGCTCCTCGAGGTCTGAGCTCACGAGCACGACGGCCAGCCCGTCGGCCGCCGCCTCCTGGATGATCTGCCACAGCTCAGCGCGTGCGCCGACATCCACGCCCTGCGTCGGCTCGTCCAGGAGAAGGACCCGAGGGCTCTCCACGAGCCACCGCGCGATCATGACCTTCTGCTGGTTCCCGCCCGAGAGCGCACGCAGCGGCATGACCGGCGACGCCGCCTTGACCAGGAACCGCGTGATCGCTGCCTGCGCACCGGCGCGCTCGCGCGACCGGCTGACCCGCCCGAAGCGCGTGAAGCGCCCCAGGTGCGCGATCGAGAAGTTCTCGACCAGCGTCATGTCCCCGAACGCGGCGTCCTTGGCGCGGTCCTCCGGCACGAGGGCCAGCCCGGCGGCGATCGTGCGGGCCGGATCGCTGGTGTCCAGAACGGCTCCGTCGAGCGTCACCGTGCCGGCGGAACGACGCTGCGCCCCGAAGAGGAGCCGCAGCAGCGTCGACCGGCCCGACCCGGCCAGGCCGGCGATCCCGACGACCTCTCCGGCGCGGACGACGAGATCGGCACCCTGGAGGGAGCCGCCGGCCAGGCCGGCCGCCTCGAGCACGACCGGGCCGGAGGTGGTGGGCGTCGACTCGGTCCGCACGCTGGCGGCGATCCGGCCGACCATCGCCTCCACGATCGCGTCACGCCGGATCTCGGTCCCGTGAAGTCGGCCGGTGACGGACCCGTCGCGCAGGACCGTGATCCGATCGGACACGTCCACGACCTCGTCGAGCCGATGGGAGATGAACACAACGGCTTGTCCGCGCGACGCGTAGCCCCGCAGGGCGGTGAGGAGGACCTCGACCTCGTGCGCTGGGAGCGCGGCAGTCGGCTCGTCGAGCAGCAGGACCCCCTCCGACCGCGCGTCCTGGTCCTGCAGCGCGCGGGCGATCTCCAGCATCGTCTCGTCAGCGGGTCCGAGGTCGGACACCAAGGTGTCCGGCGTCGCGCGGATGCCGAATCGCTCGATGAGCTCGTCCGCGCGGCGCTTGGTGCGACGCCAGCTGATCTGGCCCCACCGCGCCGTCTCGAAGCCCCGACCGATCGACAGGTTCTCCGCCACCGTCATCGGCCCGAAGGTCGTGCGGTGCTGGTGGACGACGTGGACGCCGGATCGGCGCGCCAGTGCGGGGGTGAACTGGCGGAGGTCGTACGACTGCCCCTCGACCTCGAGGGTCCCCTCGTCGGCCGGCTGGACTCCGGCCAGCGCCTTGATGAGAGTCGACTTCCCGGAGCCGTTGCCCCCCATGATCGCGTGGATCTCGCCGGCCCGGAGGTCGACCGAGACGTCCTGGAGCGCGTAGATGCCGTTGAACGACTTGCTCACCGACGTGACCGCCATGACGACAGGCGGGTCCGCGTCGGCGGGGGCACGCCACGTCTCGGCCATGCGGGGAGGCTACCTAGGCCCCGTGGGGGCCGAATCCGTCAAATTACCGGTTTCTTCGGCGCCGCCGGCCGGGGCGTGTCCGGCTGGAGTCGCGCGTGTTTCGTTGCCGTGACACGTCTGCGGACGAGGTCGACGACAGCCCCGGGAAAGACGATCGCCCCCGGCCCGCGTGCGGCGGGACGAGGGCGATCGGGACGGCTCGGGCTAGTTGCGGCTGAAGATCGCCAGCAGGCGCAGGAACTCCAGGTAGAGCCAGATGAGGGTGACCAGCAGGCCGAAAGCCATGCGCCACGACTCGCGCTCGGGCGCGCCGTTGCGGATGCCCTGGCTGATCGCCTCGAAGTCGAGCATGAGGAAGAAGGCCGCGATCAGGACGCCGACGACACAGATGGCCAGGCCGAGGCCGCCCACCCCATAGAAGCCCCAGCCGCCCCCGACGCCGAACATCGCCGCGATGAGCGAGGCGATGCCGAGCAGGAGATACGCGACCCCGGCGACGAGCAGGACGCTCTGGAACTTCTTGGTGACCTTGACGATGCCGGTGACGTACAGCGCGAGCATGACGCCGAAGGTCGTCATGGTGGCCACGACGGCCTGCAGCACGATGCCGCCGTAGTTCTGGCTGACGGCCAACTGGTCGTACCAGTTGCTGATGCCGCCGAGCATGACGCCCTGCAGCACCGCGTAGAGCAGCACCAGCGGCGGCGAGATCTTCTTCATGAAGGAGTTGACGAGGCCGACGACGAGGCCGCCGATCAGCGCCGCCCACATGAGCCACGGCATCGAGTCGACGGTGTTCCAGCCGACGAAGGCGAACACGACGGTGATCGCGAAGACGATCGCCGTCTTCACGATGACGTCGTTGATGGTCAGCCGCAGGCCACCGGACGCGGTGATCTGCTGGAAGGCCTCATTCGTGTCGATCGACCCGGCGCCGCCGGCTGCGGCCTGGGCGTACGCGCCCTTGCCTTCGGCGTAGGCGAAGCCCGATTTGTCGGTCTTCTCATACCGGGACAGGACGGGATTGTTCGATTGCATGCTTTCCAAGGTAACGGACAGCCGCCGATGTGCAAATCCCCTGTTCTTCGGCGCGCCCAGGGCGGATTACGCCCTCGGCGAGCGCACGCCCCCGGTGGGGGATCGCCGCCGCCTACGATCCGGCGATGACGACCTCCGGCGACGCGCGATCGCGTCCCGGCTCAGGTCCTCCATGGCCGGGACGGGTACCCGGTGTCGAAGTGCATGTAGTCCGGCACCTTGATGTCCTGCCAGATCCAGCCCTTCGCCTCGAACAGCTCGACGGGTAGCGAGCCCTCGCGGATGATGCCCGGGCCGTCCGTCGCGGTCGCGTGCTCCGCCGTCGGCGACCAGCACGAGCAGCGCGGATCGCGCCACGGGTTCTGCACGGGGTTGATGTCGATGGCGCGGCCGTTAGCGTGCGGGGACTCCTTCTCCGGAGCGTTGATCTGACCGGGCTTGCGGCAGTTGAACGCGGAGGTGTTGTTGGCGGCGAGCGAGGTGTTGACCTCACCGTCGTAGCGCTCGACGGGGCGCATCTCCGCTATCGGGAAACGCGCGTCCAGCAGGCCGCCGAACACGTCGATGACATCGTCCACGACGTCTCGGTTCACGACCAGGACGCCCCGCTCGACCGTCCCGTCGAAGGTGATGTGCGTGAGGGTGATGCGACGAAGGTCCTCGCGGCCCACCGGGCACCCGGGGCGCCACGTGCCGGTTCGCACGATCCGGTCCCACTGGTCGTCCGGGATCTGCTCGACCACAGCGTCGAGCGTCGGCTCCTCAGGAGGAGGCGGGTCCGGCAGCAGCACCGGGGTGGACGTCGAGCGCGGCGCCGGCGGCGGGCGCGTCGGCTGCGGTGAGGACGAGGACGAGGACGAGGACGAGGACGCAGCAGGAGTCTGAGCGGGAGGGGCCGGGCTCGCGAGCGAGCCGACGGCAGGGCTGGTCGGCGAGCCCGCGTCGACATCCGCGCGACGAAGCGCCAGCACGATGATCGAGCCCGCCACCAGGGCCAGCACGATCACGAGGCCGACGACCAGCCGCCCTGTCCGCATCTCCTTGACTCTACGTGCCAGTGCGTGGCGGAACAGCCCGCCCGACGAGGCGGGACCGCCGTGGCGTCACTTCACGGCGGGGCACGCCGTGCGTCGACGTTCGGAGCTACGCCTCGTCGGCCACCGCGTGGGCGCCGGCACGGTCGATGGCGCGGATCACCGAGACCTCCACGGCTGCTGTGACGACCGACGTGAGAGTCGCCCACGCGAGGGTGCGTAGGAACGTGACGCGCAGGTCCTTCGGGTCCGGGACCGGGCCACTCGCGGCGCTGCGATAGCGCGCGGCGAGGACGCGACGCACGATCATTGCCGCCGCGAACGCGGCGAGCGGGGCAGCAACCCGCGCCGCGCGGTTCACATGGATCTCCTCGCCCGCAGCAGCGCGCTCCTGGATGCTCGGGGCGTCGGCGTTGCCCACCACGTACCACCGTTCCGTCCAGGCCTCGCCCCTCGCGTGGCCACGGTCCACGTACCCGATCCGCCGGGCATCAGACGCGGGGGGACCTTCGCGGGCGCGGACTCCCGTACTTCATCCGATCTGGAGGACGCCGCAGCGGGCGCGAACCACGAGGGTGTGGTGCATGCGGCCCACTTCGTTCGAGCTCTCGCGCCCATGACCGGGCATCCGGACACAACCGGCATCGGCACGGCTGGAGCGGCGTCATCGTCGTACGGCACGCGGTCACAGGCCTTCTATTCGACGGGCCTCGACGTCTCATCGCGAGCCGGCTTCCTGCTCGGCTCGTTCTACACCGGCATGTCCCTGCAGCCGAACCTGCTGTCACGGGGTACCCGGGACCAGGCGATCGTCAGCGGCGTCGCCGCCTCGGTCGGCTATGCCTGGGGCGTCACGGCACACTCGTTCCTGCGGTCGACGGCAGACCGCCTCCCGATGGCATCGGTCTCCCCGGCCCGCCGCGTCGTCTCCGGCGTGGTGGTCGACGTGGCCGCCGTGGCCATCGGCGCGGCGCTGATGAAGGCGGCGCCCCCTCGCGAGCACGAGTCCGGTCGACGTGCCCTCCTGCGGCTCGGCGGCGTCGGCCTCAGTGCCGCCGGAGTGGCGGGCCTCGGCGCCGACGCGCTCGAGCCCACCCGGGGCAAGCCCGGGTTCCACGCCGCAGGCGTCGCTGCTGCCGTCGCGGCGACCGTCGCCGGCTACGCGGTGACACGGCCGAACCATGCCTCGCGCGGAGCCCTCGCACCGGGCGAGACCGACGCGCACGAGAACGTCGTCCGGACGATGTCGACGCCCAAGGCCCTCGTGTCCGGGATGGGAGTCACCGCCCTGCTGTTCGGTGTCGCGAAGGCCGAGTCCGCACTGTCGACCGTCGTCGCGAAGGGCGCCGCCCGCGCGCTCGGCGGCACCGCCGACGACCACCGGACGGTCGGTCGCTCCGTCGCCGCCCTCGCCCTCGCCGGCGTCGGCTGGGCCGCCGTGAGCGCCGCCAGCCGCGTGCTGACGAAGGCCGGCGTGGGTGTCGAGGCTGCGCACGAGACACCCCCGGACGTCGCGGAGGTCACCGGCGGGCCGGGATCCGTCGTCGACTGGGCGGACCAGACGCGCGAGTCGCGGCGCTGGCTGACGATGGCGCTGCGCCCGGACGAGATCGCCGCCGTCATGGGCGAGCCCGCCACGCAGCCGATCCGCGTCTACGCCCCGCTACGTGCCGGATCGACGCCACAGGAGCGGGCCGACCTGCTCCTGGCGGAGATCGACCGGACCGGCGCCCTCGAGCGTCCGGTGTTCGCACTGTTCTCCCCGACCGGCTCGGGATACGTCAACTACGTCGCGACCGAGACCTTCGAGTTCCTCGCGCGCGGCAACTGCGCGTCAGCGGCGATCCAGTACTCGGTCCTGCCGTCCGCGCTGTCGTTGACGAAGGTGGACCTCGCGACGCACCAGACCCGGATCGTCGTCAACGGGATCGTCAGCCGTCTGCTGGCGATGCCCGCGGAGCGGCGGCCCCGGTTCCTGCTGTTCGGGGAGAGCCTCGGCTCACAGGTGAGCGAGGAGATGTTCCGTGGGACCGGCACGAGTGGGCCCGAGGGGATCGGCCTGGACGCCGCAGTATGGATCGGAACGCCGGCGTCGACGGTGTACCGGCGCGAGCTGTGGGGCCGGCGCAGCGTGTCCGAGCCCCCCGGCGTCGGTCCGGGGCCGTTCTACCTGCCGCGCGACGTCGCCGAGTGGACCGCACTGCCGGACGAGGACAAGGAGGCGGTGCGCTTCCTGCTCCTTCAGAACGGCGCCGACCCCGTCCCGAAGTTCGACCCGCCCCTGGTGTGGCGGCGTCCGGACTGGCTCGGGCCGGACGAGCTCCGACCGCCCGGTGCGCCGCTGGGCACGCGATGGCTTCCGGTCGTGTCGTTCGTGACGACCTTCGTCGACCTGCAGAACGCGCTCGTCCCGACTCCTGGGATCTTCCAGGAGGGTGGCCATGACTACCGGCTCGAGGTCCCCGAGGCGATCCGCGCCGTCTGGCGCCTGACGGCCTCGGACGAGCAGATGGTCCGCGTGCAGGAGGCGCTGCGCAGGCGCGAGCTCCAGTGGGAGGTCCGTCGCCGCTGGGACAAGGCCCAGGCGGTGCCCACGCCCGAGCGCCCCGCGGCTGAGGCCGCCGTGCTGAGCGATGTCGCGTCCTGGGTCGGCCACGACGTGACGACGCAGGACCTCCTCCGGATCCTCGACGGCTCCTAGTCCCCAACCACACCACAGCTGAAAGGCCAGACATGTTCAACGACAACGGGTCGTTCCTGCTCGCGCTCTTCGAGTTCTTCCTGCTCTTCGCCTGGATCATGTGCCTGTTCTGGGTCCTCGGCGACATCTTCCGCAGCAACGACCTCGGGGGCGGGGCCAAGACCGCCTGGGTGCTGTTCGTGATCATCGTCCCGTGGCTCGGCGTCCTCGTGTACGTCATCGCCCGTGGCAAGGGGATGCAGCAGCGGCAGCTCGAGCACGCCAAGGAGATGCAGGCCGCGCAGTCGGACTACATCAAGTCGGTCGCCGGCTCCGGCAGCTCCGCCGCCGACCAGATCACGACGGCCAAGGGCCTCCTCGACAGCGGCGCGATCACCCAGTCGGAGTTCGAGCAGATGAAGGCGAAGGCCCTGGCCTAACCTTGCGCCGGAGACGCACGGCCGCCGACGGAGGATCGCGATGATGAGCCAGGATTCGGCCGGACCGGCCACGACGCAGGACGGCGCTGCGCCGCTCGACCCTGCCGCGCTCATGCGGACGCCGCAGTACCGGCGCCTGGTCATCCTGGCCGCGTTCATCGGTGTCGTCGTCTCGCTCGCGTCCTGGCTCTTCCTCGAGGGCACCCACTGGCTTCAGGAGTGGGCGTACAAGACGCTGCCCTCGGCCCTCGGCTTCACCGAGGCTCCATGGTGGTGGCCGCTCCCCGTGCTCGCCGTCGCCGGCGTCGTCATCGCGTTCGCCGTGGTGAGGCTCCCCGGCCACGGCGGGCACGACCCGTCGATGGGACTGGCGACCGGCCCGCCCATCACCCCGGAGATGCTGCCGAGCGTCGTGCTCGCTGCCGTGGCCACCATCGGGCTCGGCATGGTGCTCGGCCCCGAAGCGCCCCTCATGGGGATCGCGACCGGCGTCTCCCTATGGGTCGCGACCCGGTCCCGGAAACCTATGCCGAACCAGGCGCTCACGGTGATCGCCGCCGCCGGGAGCTTCGCGGCGCTGGCGACGATCTTCGGCTCCCCGATCATCGGCGCCGTCATCGTCATCGAGGCGGCGGCCCTCGGTGGCGCCACACTGCCGCTCGTACTCCTGCCCGGCCTCGTCGCTGCAGGGATCGGGTCGCTCATGTTCGTCGGGATCGGGGCGTTCACCGGGCTGAGCACCAGCGCGTACGCGCTGCCGCCGCTGGCGCTCCCGGCCTACCCGACGCCCCAGGTCACCGACTTCCTGTGGACGATCGTTCTCGGGCTGGCCGCCGCCGTCGTCATCTACGCGATCATGGCGGTGGGCCGCCGCACCCGGGACATCGTCGCTCGACGCCCCTACGTCTTCCACCCCGCGGCCGCCCTGCTCGTCGGGTTGATCGCCATCGCCTTCGCGGCCGTGACGGACCAGCCGGCGAACGCCGTTCTGTTCTCCGGTCAGGACGAGATGACCGCCACGGTCCAAGCGGCCTCCAGCGTGACCGTCGCGACCATTGCGTTGCTGGTCCTGGCGAAAGGCCTGGCGTGGGGGATCTCCCTGGGCGCGGCTCGCGGCGGCCCGACGTTCCCCGCGATCTTCCTCGGTGTCGCCGGCGGCCTGCTGGCCTCGCACCTGCCCGGCCTCGACCAGACTCCCGCCATCGGCGTCCTCATCGGCGCCGCCTGCGTCTCCGTGCTGCGGCTGCCGCTGTCGTCGATCATCCTCGCGCTGGTGGTCACGCAGGCCGGAACGGGCGTGGCGCCGCTTGTCATCGTCGGCGTCGCGGTCGCGTACCTCGCGTCGCTCCTGCTGAGCAACCGGAACGCGTCTCCGGTGACGGCACCGGCAACAGCACCAGCGACCTGACCTCCCCGATCCGGTACGCCGGGCTCCCCACTGGGTACCTAGGCAGCATCGGTACGTGGCGCGTCGCAGTTCTCGCGCTGCCAACAGGTGCGAAGGAGTGGGTTGTCGTGAAGAACCTTGTCCGTGGAGTGGTGATGGTCGGCGTCGGGGTGGCGATCGGCGCGTACTGGCCGAAGATCCGCGATGAGGTCCTCCCGCGGCTCACCGGGTCCAAGCCGGGTCCGTGGATCAGCGCGACGGAAACGGCGGCCGCGCGATGAGCGCCGGGTCGAGTGCCGACGCGGTGCACGGCGCGGCCAAGGACGCGGCGAGCTCCTTGCAGGCGATCGCGGTCGACGCCGCCAGCTCTCTTCAGGGTGTGGCCGGCAACGCGGCCAGCTCGGTTCACGACGTGGCCACGACGGCCGGGGACAAGGTCGGTGACGTGTTCGCGGACACGGTCGACTCGGTCGGGAGCGCGCTCGAAGGCCGGCAGCGTGAGGTCGGCGTCGTCGGGGTGGTGGCGCTCGTCGTGGTCGGACTGGCCGTCGGCGTGCTGGTGCTCAAGTCGCTCCGCAGCCTGCGGGGCCAGGCCGAGGCGAACCACGCCGACGACGCGGACGGGGCCGACGCTGCGCCGCGGAAGCGGAAGTCGCCAGTGAGAAAGGGCGCGACCCGCAAGCACTAGCCGGGTGGCAAGCGCGCCTCGAACCACGGCAGCGCGGTCAGATCCGACAGCTGGCGCGGCGGTGCAGCGATGCGACCTAGATGGACGTCACCGGACGCGGCCCGAAGCGTGGTGGCTGTGCATCGCGGCGACGTCCAGCGCCCACATCTCCGCGTACTGGGCCCCGGCGTCAGCGATAGGAGCCGGGAGAAGCCAGTCCCGACCAAGCCCGCCGAACAGGCGGTCACGACCGGGGCCACCGAGGAGTAGGTCGTCGCCCGGCCCGCCGGAGAGCCTGTCGTCGCCGTCACCTCCGATGAGGAGATCGTGGCCCCCGCGCCCGAACAGCACATCGTTGCCACCCCTCCCGCAGATCACGTCATTCCCCGCGCTGCCGACCAAACGGTCGTCGCCAGCGGTGCCGACGATGGAGCACTCTGGGAGCGCTACACCGGCTGCGCGGGCGACCGACCCCCCAAGGGCTGCCGGCAGAAGCACCGGCGGAAGAACAACCAATGCGGTGATGCCTGCAGACACGAGGCGACGCATGCCGCGAGTATCCACGAGACACGTGCCGTCTGGTCGACCAGCGACGCACAGTGCGAGGCCGCAAGGGTGCCCGTGCCGTCAGGGTTGCCGTAACGGCGGCGACGTCGTGCCGCGCCCCTCACGAACGTGCACGGCACACCGGCCGACGTGCGAAAGTGGTCGCATGACGCCGCCGCCGTACCTCGCGCGGTTCCTGAAAGCTGCCGATGAGGTCGCGCGTTCGCGTCCCGACGTCGACCCCGACCTGGCGCGAGAGGTCTTCGCCGAGGCCGCCACCCTCCTCGACAACGGACTCGTGCTCGACGGCCTGGATGACCACGATGCGGACGCCGTGGTCGCGGGACTATGCACAGACCTCGCCGCCGCGGATCCCGGGCAGGCTATCCGCCTGCGGTCCCACGCGATCGCGGCGAGCCCGGGCGACCTGCACGATCCGGACAGCGTCGCGGCCGCATACCTGGTCGCGGCGGGCGTCTTCCAACTCTAGCCCGAGAAGCGGTTTCTACTCCTGGCCCTGCGCGGGCGTGGGCGCGACGATGACGCCCTCGCCCTCGACGGGCGAGCCCGCGGACTCCGGGCCGTCGTCGCCAGGGGCGGCCTCGTTGTCGTCCATCCGGCCTGTCGACTCCGTCATCGGTCCTCCCACACTCGGACGGAAAGCACCTGGTCACCGATCAACCTAACGCGGCCCCTCGCGCCGCGTAAGCCGTGGACGGGTGCCGCGTTCACGTCCGTGAAGAGGTCGCGCCGGTGACACCTAGCCCGTGAGATCGCCGCGCCGTCGGGCGAGCGCGACGGCTTCGGTCCGGCCGGAGGCACCGAGCTTGCCGAGGATGTTCGAGACATGCACGCTCGCGGTCTTGGTGCTGATGAACAGGTGCTGGCCGATCTCCTTGTTGCTGCGGCCGGCGGCCAGCAGAACGAGCACCTCCCGCTCGCGAGGCGTCAGGGCGGCGTCGAGCCGCTGGGCCGGCGTGGGCCGAGCGCGTCCGCTGCTCGGGACGACCTCCTGGAGCTCTCGCAGGAGTGGTTGGGCGCCCAGCCGCGCAGCGACCGAGCGAGCAGCCGCTGCCTGCTCCGCCGCCTCGTTGGTGCGGCCGGCGGCGACGAGAACCGCGGCCAGCCGGGCCTGCGACCGTGCCGTCTCGAAGACGTGACCGAAGCGGGCGAAGCCGTCGACTGCGTCGGTCCATGCATTGATCACGGTGCCCGGGTCCTCGGCCGAGCCCGAGATCCAGCGCAGCCGAAGATCCTCGGCATGCAACCGGGCCAGCCACGCCTCGCTCTCGGGCCCCCTATGGCCGGCACCGCGGCCGGCGGCATGCGCCGCGACCTCCTCGGCGACCGACACGAGCCCGTCGGCGCGGTCGACCAGTGCCGCACGTTCCGCGCGGCCGACCCGGCCCGCCTCCGTCGCCAGCTGGCCCAGGAGCAGGGCGTTGAGTCGGATCTGGGCCTGGAAGTACGGCGACTGCCAGACCCGCGTGAGGGTCTCGACGACGTCGCGATGCACCTCGACGGCCGCGGCGAGGTCACCGGCGTCGCCGTGCAGGTCGATCGCGGCTCCACTGCACACGATCCCGATGAGCCCCTCGCGTTCCCACCACTCACGCAACGCGCCGAGCACCGGAAGGGCCGTGAGGTCGCCGCGGCCCGCGGCGACCGTGAGTCCTACGCACGCGAGGGCGGCCTGCGCGACGGCGGGGCACGCCTCGCCCCTCACGTCCGCGAGCCGGCGGACCTCGTCCCAGTCGCCCAAGACGTACGACACGAGGGCACGCATCCCGCGTGCATCCAGACCGTACGGCGCCCAGGGGCGGCCGAGCTCGTAGGCCCGGTCCATGACCCTCGTGTAGACCGCGCGTGCCTCGTCGAGATCCCCCATCCCCCAGAGCAGCCCACCCACCTTGAACAAGCTGCGTAGCTCGGCCATGTACTCGCCCGCGGCGCGCGCCGCATCGGCGCTCTGCTCGAGCGCGAGCATCGACGCCCTCGGGTCGCCGGCACGCTGGTCGAGGTCGGCGAGGGCGACCGCCGCCTCGGCGACGACTCCGGCGAGACCGAGCCGCTCGCCGAGCTCGCGCGCTTCGACGGCCCACCGCATCGCCTCGTCCGGCCGGTCGAACATGGCGAACGTACGGGCCCGCACACTGGCGAGTCGGGCGCGCACCGCCGTCGGCGGGTCAGGCGGCACCAGTTGCGCAGCCTGCGTCGTGAGCTCCAACGGGTCGAGGCTGTTGTCGAACAGGAACGCCGTGCTTGCCAGGGCCACGAGCAGCGCGGCACGGTCGTGGTCGGGCGCCGACGCCGGGAGCGAAGCGAGCCGCGACTGGAGCAGCCCCAGCGTCCGGTGGACACGACCAGCTGCTGCCATCGCATCGGCCGCGCGCAGCGTGAGGTCGACGACGTCCACGTCGACGTCGTCGGCACCCCCCGGCCGGCCGTCGATCAGTTCGAGTGCCTGCAGGTACTGGTGCGCGGCTTCGTCGGGTCCGCCGACGGCCAGTGCCTCGTCGCCTGCCTGCACACTGGCGACGATGGCGGTGTCGATGTCCCCGGCGAGCCGGGCGTGGTGGGCGAGCTCCGCCGCGGTGCCCTCGACCGCGCGCGATCCGATGACCCGGGCGAACGCCCCGTGCAGCCGTATCCGCTCGCCGGCAAGCAGGTCCTCGTACGCGGCCTCGGCGAGCAGCGCATGCCGGAAGGCGTACGCGCCCGGGCCGGAGCTGACGAGCACGTTGCCGTCGACGGCCCCGCGCGCCGCTTCGTCGAGGGCGTCGCCGTCGAGGCCCACGACGTGGGCGAGAAGCTCGTGGGAGACCCGACGACCGGCGACGGATGCGGCCCGCACGACGCGTCGCGCCGGGTCGTCGAGTGCGTCGATCCGCACGAGCAGCAGGACGGCGAGGTCGTCGGAGATGGCTCGCCCACGGGCTGCACGCGCGGCCACCAGCTCCTCGACGAAGAACGCGTTGCCCTCGGCCCGCGCCACGATGCTGCGCAGGTCATCCTCGGCGACCGGTCCGTCGGCCAGGTCCTGCACGAGGCTGCGCACGTCGGCATCGGCCAGCGGTTCCAGCGTGAGGCGGGTGACGCGGGGCAGTCGCGCCCACTCGGCGACGACCGGACGTAGCGGGTGCCGACGGTGCAGGTCGTCGCTGCGGTACGACGCGATGATCGTCGCGCCGGGGACGCCACGGGCGAACAGGTAGCTCAGCACCTCGCGCGTGGAGCTGTCGGCCCAGTGGACGTCCTCGACGACGACGAGGAGCGGTCGGTCCTGTGCGAGCCGGCCGAGGGCGTGCTCGACGGCGTCGAACAGCTCAGCCCGCTCGACGCGATCACCACTGGGTTCGGAGAGCCCACCGAGCACGCGGCGGTCCGGCAGGAGACGGGTCAGGCCCGGGCTGTCGGCCGTCAGCTGCTCGCCCACCGCCGGCTCGTCGACCGTGAGCCGACCGAACATCTCGGTGAACGGCAGGTACGGCAGTGCGGAGTCACCGAGGTCGAGGCATGCGCCACGCAGCACCCGCCAACCTGCGAGCCGTGCCTGGTCGGACAGCTCGGCGAGAACACGGGACTTGCCGACGCCGGCATCACCAGCGAGCAGCAGCGCGCCGGCTCCGCGGACCTCGTCATCGAGCCCGACCGCACTGCGGAGGACGTCGAGCTCTCGCGACCGCCCGACGAGTGCGCCCGAGGCTGAGAGCGGCAGAGGCGGCACGCCGCCATCCTCGCCGACGGGAACGCCCGTCGTCACACCGACCGGAAGGTCCAGGTGGTCGGGTGGAGGAGGCTCCACTCGCGGGTCGGCGCGCTCCGCGAGGCGCGGCGCGAAGGGTCCGGCTGCGCGACCCGGTGCGCGCTGCGCGCCTCCAGCGTCCGGCGGTGCCGCACTCGACGTAGCTCGCTCTCGGCTCGAATGGTCTCGATCGTCAGCAGCGGGGACATAGCCTTCTCCTCCAGCAGGTCTCGATCTTGCGATGAGTCGAGCCTGCGCGCCTGAGGTAGGCCGGCACATGGGGACGATGCCTTATCTCGCGGTACGTGCAGCGCCAGCTGCCTTAGGCCGGCTCAGGCGCTATGCCCTTTCTCACCGCGGACACACTCGTCTCACGGCTCCTGACTGCTTCACGAGGCGAGCGGCACAGTCCTCCGGCACACTCATCGCGTGCCCAGCATCCCGGAGCCTGGCTGGTACCTCGAGCCTGGCAGCGACCGCGTGGAACGGTTCTGGGACGCGGATGGCCCCACGGACGAACTGCGCTTCCGCGACCCGCGGCAGCCCGACACGGCCCCGTCGGACCCCTTCCGGATCGAGTTGGACCTCGGCAAGCACCCCTACCGGACGGGAGGCCTTCGGTGGTGGCTTCAGTTTGTCCCCTACTACGGCCGCTACTCCTCAATCCCTGACTATCAGCGAGGGCGCGACGAAGCGATTGAGACGGGCGAAATCAAGCGCTGGCCGCGACCCTGGCGGATCGCCGGCTACGCCCTCCTCGCTGCGATCGGCGCCCTCCTGGTCATCGACAAGGTTCACCGCATGCTGTCTCCCTGACTGCTCCCCTATCGGCAACCGTACGTGCCGCCTCAGCGCCATAGGCGTCCGCTCGTTCTGAGTAGCGTCGGGCCGTGGCCGACACCAAACAGACGAAGACGATCGGCGAGCACTACGTGGCTGCCGAGCTCGCACGCCGCGGCTGGGCACCGGCGATGACGCGAGACGGGATTGAACGCACGGACATCCTGGCGGTGATGACGGGCGACCCCGGTCGCCGCCCCATCGAGATCCAGGTCAAAACGGCCCGGGGACCACGGTTCGACCGCATCAGTTGGCTCCTCGGCCCAAAGGCACAAGACCCCATCAGCGCCGAGCATGAGTTCTTCGTCCTCGTCGCCGTCCCCGACGATCGTCGTGTCGCCCCCCGCTTCTTCGTCGTTCCGCGACGTCACGTTGCCGCGGCCGCCTGGATCGAGCACATGCACTGGCTCACAGACCCCTCGGCCGAGCCCGGGAAGCGGAACGTAGGACCAGAGCGTGCCCGCTCCATGCTCCACACCTTCGCCCGTTACGAGGATCGGTGGGATCTGCTCGAAGACGACCAGGATCAGGCCCCCGTGCTGCTCCCACCGGAGTTCCGCGACTGGGCGCAGACGAGCGAGGTCGGATTGCCCCCGGACCACCCATGGCGACAGAAGCTTCCGACCTGGCAGGAGTAGGGGCTCGCCGAAGGATCTCCAGAGGAGTTCCTAGCCGGTGAGCGCGCGCTGGCGGTCACCCGCTCTCGATCGCGAGGAGGATCTGCAGATGAGCGACTACGGGCCGATCGAGATCCACCCACGCCACCCGGACGAGCGGCTGACGCAGGGCGGGTCACCTACCGAGTTCTCCCTCATGGACTTCTGGACGTGGGGTGCCTCGGACCTCCTGGACAACACCGCCCGAGGAGTCCTCGCGGAGTTCATCGTCGCCAAGGCGGTAGGCGACGATAGCGCGGTGCGTCCGGCCTGGGCCTCGTGGGACCTGACGTCTGCTAGCGGTGTCCGGATCGAGGTGAAGTCGGCCGCCTACATTCAGACGTGGTTCCAGAAGAAGCCCTCGGCCATCAACTTCAGTGTGGGCAAGCACCTCGGCTGGAACCCTGAGGACGGCACGTACGAGACCGAGCCCCGACGCCATGCCGACGCGTACGTCCTCGCCCTTCTCGCGACCCTCGATCAGTCCCGCATCGACCCCCTGGATCTTGACCAGTGGGAGTTCTACGTAGTCCCGACCGCCTACCTGGATGCCCGCACTCGCAGCCAGCACTCCATCACCCTGGCCACGCTGCGTACCGTCGCTCAGCCCGTCAGCTGGCAGGCACTGGCGACCGCCGTCGGCCAACCCGCTGACTACGCCAGGCCAGCCGGAGCGACCGACTCCGCCGGCTGACCGCACAGGGACTCCCCGAAGCTCTCCTGCTCGGTTGCCCGCCTGGTTGCCTCCGTGCTCGAGTGCTCCCAGGCCTCCAGCACGTCCGGGCTCAGTACTCGCACAACCTCCGGAAGGTCCTCGCGCCGATCGCGAAGCAGGTCGGCTTCCCGGGGTCGTTCCACGGTCTGCGGCACTGGTTCGCGACATTCGCGATGCTGCAGGCGCCGGACATCCAGGTCGCCAAGGTCCTGGGCCATGCGAAGACCTCAGTCACGACTGACATGTACGGGCACCTGCGGGACGACGAAGCCCGCAAGATCGCCGTTGCTTTCAGCGTTGCTGTCAACGGCGGCGACGTCGCGCCGTTCGCCTCACAAAACGTGCCCCCGGTGGGAGTCGAACCCACACTGTGCCGGTTTTAAGCCGGGTGTCTCTGCCGGTTGGACTACAGGGGCGCTGGGCTCAGGGTAGGTCCGCGGCATCCCGCGCGGCGGCGAGCACGGCGTCGAGCATCGGTTCGGTGAGCCGGCCGGTGAACGTGTTCTGCTGGCTCGGGTGGTACGACGCCATCACCGCGACGGCCCGACCCGACGGCGTCGTCGCCTCCGCCCGCGCGCCGTGGCCGAACGGAGTGCTCGGAATCTGCCACTCCGCGCGACGCAGGGCGCCCCGCGTCGCCGCCCAGGCAATACCGCCGAGAGCGACGACGACACGCACGGCCGGCTCGACGAGCCGCACCTCCTGGTCGAGCCAGTCCGCACAGGTCGCCTGCTCCTCGCGCGTCGGCTTGTTGTCCGGCGGTGCGCAGTGCACGGCAGCGGTGATCCGCACGATGTCGAGGCGCTGTCCGTCATCGCGGTGCGTCGATGTCGGCTGGGCCGCGAGACCGACCCGGTGCAGCGACGCGAACAGCCAGTCGCCGCTGCGATCGCCGGTGAACATCCGCCCAGTTCGGTTCGCGCCGTGCGCGGCCGGGGCAAGGCCGATGATCCAGATCCGCGGCCGCGATGCTCCGAACCCGGGAACGGGCCGACCCCAGTAGTCCTGGTCGGCGAACGCCGCACGCTTGGTCTTGGCGACCTCCTCCCGCCACTCGACCAGCCGCGGGCACCGCCGGCAGCGGATGACGGCTCGGTCGAGTGCGGCGAGGTCAGCCGGTGATCGCACGCAGCGCAGCCAGCGTCCGCTCCCATGCGAGCGCCGAGTTGTCGGCCTGGAAGACCTCGGGCCGGGTGTCGTTGAAGAAGGCGTGCACGCTGCCCGGGTAGTCGTAGATCGTCACGTCACCGCCGGCTGCGGCGATCGCCTCCGCGTAGGTCGCGATCGCCGCGCCCGTACCGGGCTCGTCCGACTCAGCCTTGTGCACGACCGCGGCCTTGCCTGCGTAGCGGTTCCAGTCCGGCGAGTACTGCGGCCACGGCAGGGCTGGGTAGAACGCGACGGCGCCGCCGATCACGTCGGATGCCGCCGGCCCCAGAAGCGCGAGGCCGCCGCCCATGCAGAAGCCGACCACGCCGATCTGCTCCGAGGTGACCTCGGGCCGGGCGACGAGGTCGGCGGCCGCCGCCGCGAGGTCCCGTTCGACCTGCGCGATGTCCAGACCGATCATCAGCTTCTGCGCCTCGTCGGGCTCGGTCGTCTCCTCACCGCGGTAGTGATCGACCGCCAGTGCCACGAAGCCCGCGGCTGCGAGCCGCTGCGTCACCTCGGCGATGTGCGGGACGAGGCCCCACCACTCCTGGATGACGATGACGCCGGGGCCCGAACCCGAGGACGGGACGGACAGGACGGCGGGGACGGCGTCGCCGTCGATGGTCACGGTCGCGTTGCGCATGACGACAGTCTGGCCCACGGCGTTCGAGCCCGTCCGGCGCGTCCGTCAACCGCCGAACGACTGGGACAGGCATGCAACTCAACAGCCCACACGATGCTCAGCCGCCCGCCCGTCCCGCAAAGCGGGACAAACGGAACGGGGGGTCAGGTGCGGGAGGCGATGAGGTCGCGGTACCAGACGGCGCTGTCCTTCACGGTGCGCGTCCCGGTCGCCGGGTCGACGCGGATGATCCCGAACTTCTTGGTCCACCCGGACGCCCACTCGAGGTTGTCCAGCAGGCTCCACACGTAGTACCCGCGCACGTCGAACCCCTTCTCGCGCATGCGCATGAGGACCTCGAGGTGGTCGCGGATGTACTCGGTGCGGATCGGGTCGTGGACGCCGGTCGCGTCAGTCGTCTCCCCGACCGCCGCGCCGTTCTCGCACACCCACAGCGGCACCCCGGGCAGCGCGTCCGTCGCCATCCGAAGCGCGGTCTCCAGCCCCGACGGCAGGATCTCCCAGCCCATGTCCGTCACAGGGTCGCGCGGGGCGAAGCGCATCGGGGGGCACGCCGGGATCGCCGCGGTCTCCTGTCCGACGGCCTCGGCATCGTCCGCGCCGGCCGGCGCCACCCGGTAGACCGTGTAGTAGTTCTCGCCGAGCCAGTCGATCGGCGCCGACAGCACGGGGTCGTCCTCGGGCCGCACGAACGCCCAGTCGGTGACGGCCGCGCACGACTCACGGACCTCGGCCGTGACACCACGACCGGCGAGGAGGTCCAGCACGATGCGGTTCTGCAGGCCGTCGATGTGCCGCGCCGTGGCCTCCATCGCCGGCTCTTCCGCGACGACGGGGATCAGGTTCAGCACGATCCCCACGTTGCGGGCACCGGCCGCGCGCAGCCGCTCCACGGCGAGGCCGTGCCCGAGCATCAGGTGGTAGATCGAGGCCAGCGACGCCTCCGGGTCACGGCGCCCCGGCGCGAACGTGCCCGAGCAGTAGCCGAGGAACGCGCTGCACCACGGCTCGTTGAGCGTGGCCCACCGGTCAACCCGATCCGCGAAGCGCTCCGCCACGACCTCGGCGTAGTCCGCGAAGCGGTAGGCGGTGTCGCGGACGGGCCAGCCGCCCGCCGCTTCCAACGGGCTGGGCAGGTCCCAGTGGTACAGCGTCGCGACGGGCCGGATGCCGCGGGCGAGCAGCCCGTCGACCAGACGGTCGTAGAAGCCCAGACCCTCCGAGGACACCTCGCCGACACCGGTCGGAAGGATCCGCGGCCAGCTGATCGAGAACCGGTACGCGTCCACGCCCAGCCACGACAAAAGGTCGAGGTCCTCCTCGAGCCGGTGGACGTGGTCGCACGCAGGCTCCCCCGTCGCGCCATCGACGATCGCGCCCGGGACGTCCGCGAAGTCGTCCCAGATGCACCGGCCGCGACCAGCGACGTCGCCCTCGATCTGCCACGCCGCGGTGGCGGCTCCGAGCTCGAAGCCGCCGGGGATCTCCAACGCCATGCGGTATCTACCCCTTGACCGAGCCGGCCAGCAGCCCGCGGACGAAGAACCGCTGCAACGAGAAGAACACGATGAGCGGGACGATGATCGCGATGAACGCGCCGGCGGTGATCAGATGGAGCTGCGCACCGTAGGAGCCCTTGATATTCGCTAGATACGCGGTGATAGGTGCGACGTCTGGTGTCCCGCCGGCGAATGTCAGGGCCACGAGCAGGTCGTTCCACACCCAGAGGAACTGGAAGATCGCGAACGACGCGATCGCCGGGATCGCCAGCGGCAGCACGAGCTTGCGGAAGATCAGGAAGTGGCTCGCGCCGTCGACGCGCGCGGCCTCCATCAGCTCACGCGGGAGCTGCGCGATGAAGTTGTGCAGCAGGAAGATCGCCAGCGGGAGGGCGAACATCGTGTGCGCGATCCACAACGGCACGTACGTCCCGACGAAGATCGACTGGTTGCTCCCCGGTTGGTTCAGGTCCGGGAAGATCGGGATCGGCCCGAGCGACCAGCCCTTGTTGAACATCTGCAGCAGCGGCAGCAGCGACATCTGCAGCGGGATCACCTGGAGCGCGAAGATCGTGAAGAAGATCGCCGTCGAGAACTTGAACGGGATCCACGCGAGGGCATACGCGGCCATGCACGCGATGACGACCGGGAAGATCGCGGCCGGGATCGCGATGGCGAACGAGTTGAAGAAGTAAGGCGTGATGCCACCCGGGATGGTCTGGCCACCGGTGAGGACCTCGCTGTAGTTGGACATCGTTACCGACGGGTTGGTGAAGAACGTCCACCAGCCGCTGCTCGTGGCGTCGGCGGCCGGTCGGAGCGACGTGACGAGCAGGCCGAAGGTCGGCACCGTCCACAAGATCGTGATCAAGATGACCAGGCCGCTCGCCCACGGGCTGCTCAGCTTGCGACGTGCGGCCTGCGGGATCGTCTCCTCACGTTGACCGGGAACCAGGATGACCTCGTGCGCCTCGACGCTCATCGGACCAACCGCTCCTTCCGAAGCTGCACCACGTTGTAGATGATCAAGGGGACGACTCCGAGGAAGAGCACGACCGCGAGCGCGCTGCCTCGGCCGACGTCGAACTGGACGAAGGCCTGCGCATACATCTCGTTGGCGACGACTTGCGTGCCGAAGTTGCCGTTGGTCATGGTGCGGACGATGTCGAAGACCTTCAGGACCGCGATGACGATCGTGGTCAGGACGACGATGAGCGTCCCGCGGATCATCGGGATCGTGACCCGGCTGAAGAGGCGCCAGCCGATCGCCCCGTCGAGCTCAGCGGCTTCGACGACGTCGCCGGGGATGTTCTTGATGGCCGCCGAGAGCACGACCATGGCGAAGCCGGTCTGGATCCAGATCATGATGACCATGAGGAAGAAGTTGTTGAACGGCTGCCACAGGAGCCAGTTAGGTGGATCGGCGATACCGAGCCACTCGGCGATCTGGCTGAGGAGCCCGACCTGCGGCTGGGCGGGGTCGCGGTACTCGTAGACCAGGCCCCAGATGATGCCGGCGCCCACGAACGAGATCGCCATCGGCATGAAGATCAGGGACTTGGAGACGGACTCGCGGCGCATCCGGTCCAGGAGCAGCGCGAGGGTCAGGCCCAGGGCCGTCGAGAAGAGCGGGGCGATGATGATCCACAGGACCGTGTTGATGAGGAACGTCGAGTTGCCCGGCGCCGTGAAGATCCAGCCGTAGTTCGCCAGGCCGACCCACTTGTTGCCGCTGGCGTCCTGGAACGACCCGGCCGTCGTGCGGAATGCGGGAACGACCAAGCCGTACAGGAGCAGGAGAATCGCCGGGCCGAGGAACACGATCCCGGCCAGCACGCCCTGCGCGCGACCCTTCGAACGGGCGGCCAGGAAGAACACGATCAGCAGGAGGCCGAGCACGATGGCGACGGCCGCCAGCGCTGTGCCCACCTTCTCCAGACCGGCGACGAGCTCGCTCACGTCTCTCCTCCACTCCTGACATCAACACAGGCCCAGACGAACGAGGCCGGGGCCTGAGGGACTTCCTACACCCTCAGGCCCCGGCACTCATGCGATCAGCGAACTACGGACGAACGCTGTCCGATCAGGACGCCGGCCAGGCCGCGTCGATCGACTTCAGCACATCGGTCGTCGACTCATCCGTGCCGAACCACGCCGTCATGCCGGTCCAGAACGAGCCCGCACCGACAGCAGCCGGCATGAGGTCGGACGCGTCGAAGCGGAAGACGCCGTTGGGATCGGTCAGGTACTGCGCCGACAGCTTGGAGATCGGGTCGGTGTAGGTCTCCAGCGGCACGCCGCTGTTCGCCGACACCCAGCCGCCGGGCTGCGCCGCACGAGCCGTGGCGAACTCCGCCGACGACAGGTACGTCTGGACAGCCGCGACCTCCGGACGATCGGAGAACGCCGTGGTGAACTCGCCGCCGCCGACGACCGGGTTGGCCGCCACCGACTCGTCCATCTGGGGCAGGTAGAAGGCGAACACGTCGCCGTCCTCGGCCACCTTGGCGTCAGCCTTGAAGGTCGGCCACTGCGCCGCGTAGAACGAGGCCTGCTGCAGCATGCCGCACTTGGCGTCGAGGATCGGCTTGCCCGCATCCTGGAAGGCGGTCGTCGCGATGGTCTGGATGTTGCCGAAGCCCGCGTTGACGTAGTCGGGGTTCTTCATCCAGGCCTGGAGCGTCCCCATCGCGTCGTTGATCTGCGGGGAGTCGAAGAGGACGGTGTGGGCGATCCACTGGTCGTAGACGTCGCCGCCGAACTGACGCAGCACGATCTGCTCCAGCCAGTCGGTCGCCGGCCAGCCAGTGGCTCCACCGGACTCGATGCCGCCACACCACGGCTTGATGCCGTCCTTGACCATCTGGTCACTGAGGGTCATCAGCTCGTCCCACGAGGTGGGGACGGTGTAGCCCTTGTCCGCGAAGACCTTCGGCGAGTACCAGACGAACGACTTCATGTTCGAGCTGTTCGGGGCGGCGTAGAACGTGCCGTCCACGGTGCCGTAGTCCTTCCACGCCGGGTTCCAGTACTTGTCGACGTTGTCGGCAACACCCTGGGGCGCCGGGACGACGCCACCCTGCGAGACGAGCTTGGCGAGGAGGCCGGGCTGCGGGATCCACGCGAGGTCGGGCGCGTTGCCACCGGCGATGCGGGTGGGCAGCTGCGCCTCGAACTGGTCGCTGCCTTCGTACACGATGTCGATGCCGGTGCAGTCCTCGAAGGGCTTCCAGGCATCCTCGTAGCGCTGCTGCTCGGGCGGCAGAACCGAGGTGAACAGGTTGACCTTCGTGCCTTCGTTGCCCATGTAGGCCGAGTACGCGGCGCAGTCGCCGCTCGCAGCCGGCGCCGACGACGCCGCCGCGCTGCTCTCGGCTGCCGCACTGGTCTCGGCCGCCGAGCTGGTGCTCTCTGAACTCGAGGAGCTGCTGCAGGCGGCGAGCAGCATGGTGGCTGCGACGCCGCTCACGAGGATGGCAGCTCCACGACGCCGCATCGATGCGGTCATGGATCCTCCTTGCTGACTGGATCGGCGGGCGGGTGCCCGACCGACGTACGCCTTCGGACGGACCGATCGACGTAAACGCTGTCATCCTGTCCCCCCGGAGCGGGCCGTCGCAACCCAAATGGCCGACGTATCCCCCTGCAAAACATCACGATTTGATATACGCCGCCTCCGGGACACCTATGTAACGGCGTTTCATGCCCCGTCGTCGGGCCGATCGGGCGTCGTGATCGAAGTCGAGCGACGTGCCCGCCGCGTCGGCTACCGTGGGCTCGGCGCGACCCCGCGCCACCCGCCCCACTTCGGATCGTCCGGCACGTTCCTGCCGGTGGAAGGGAAATGTCATGACCAAGCAGGTTCGCTACGACGACGTCTCGCTCGTCTACCCCGGGGGCACCAAGCCCGCGGTCTCCCACCTCGACCTGGACATCGCCGAGGGCGAGTTCCTGGTCCTCGTCGGCCCGTCGGGCTGCGGCAAGTCCACCTCGCTCCGGATGCTCGCCGGCCTCGAGCCCATCTCGGCCGGCTCGATCTGGATCGGCGATCGCGATGTCACGCACGTCGCCGCGAAGGACCGCGACATCGCGATGGTCTTCCAGAACTACGCCCTGTACCCGCACATGAGCGTCGCCGAGAACATGGCGTTCGCCCTCAAGATCCAGAAGGTGTCGAAGGACGACATCACCCGCCGCGTGAACGAGGCCGCTGCCCTGCTGGACCTCACCCCGTACCTCGACCGCAAGCCGAAGGCTCTCTCCGGCGGCCAGCGTCAGCGAGTGGCGATGGGGCGCGCGATCGTCCGCGAGCCCGAGGTGTTCCTCATGGACGAGCCGCTGTCGAACCTCGACGCGAAGCTGCGCGTGCAGACGCGCACCCAGATCGCGGCGCTCCAGCGCCGGCTCGGGACGACAACCCTCTACGTGACGCACGACCAGGTCGAGGCCATGACGATGGGTGACCGCGTCGCCGTGCTCAAGGACGGCGTCCTGCAGCAGGTGGACACCCCGCGCAACCTGTACGACAACCCGGCCAACGCCTTCGTCGGCACGTTCATCGGCTCGCCGAGCATGAACATCATCCCCTCGAAGATCACCGACGGCGGGGTGGACATGAACGGGCACTTCGTCCCGATCGAGCGGGACGTCCTGGCCAAGGCCAGCGGCGACATGATCACGCTGGGCGTCCGGCCGGAGAACCTGCAGATCTCGACCGAGGGTGCGGACGTGACCGTGACCCTCGTCGAGGAGCTCGGCGCCGACACCTACGTCTACGGCACGTACGCCGGCCCCGACGGCCCGGTCGACCTCGTCGCCCGCGGCCACGAGATCGTCGCGCCGAAGATCGGCGACATCGTCAAGGTCAACCCCGAGCGCGTCTACGTGTTCGAGCCCACCGGCGACCAGCTGCGCCTGTCGTAGGGGCCGCTTGGCGTGCTGTCTCGCTGCTTCTAACTATCGTTGAATGGCGAGTTGTGGCCGCCGCCCTTGCGGGCGTCGACGCCGCAACTCGCCATTCAACTGTGGTCCTCAGCTGCGGTTGGGGCTGGTGGAGCCTCGGACGATGAGCTGGGTGGGTAGGCGGATCGGATCTCCGGACCCCTCCGCGCCCTGGGTGCGCAGCTGGAGCAGCAGCGACTCCGCCGCGATGCGGCCCAAGTCGTGGACCGGCTGGACGACGGTCGTGAGGTCCAAGAACTCCGACATGTCGTGCCCGTCGACACCGACGAGCGAGATGTCGCGCCCGGGCTGAAGGCCGTGGCTGCGCATCGCCTTCATCGCGCCGAAGGCCATCTCGTCGGACATGGCGAACACGGCGGTCGGCGGGCTCTTCTGCGTCAGCAGCGCGGTCATCGCCTGCTCGCCGCCGGCGATCGTGAAGTAGCCGTACGCCTCGAGCATCGGGTCGATCGGCAGCCCGGCCTCGGTCATCGCAGCGTCGAACCCGCGGTAGCGGTCGTTCTCGGCCGTGTACGGCGACATGATCGGCGCGCCGTTGATGACGCCGATCCGCTCGTGGCCGAGGTTGATGAGGTGCTGGGTGGCGATGCGGCCCGCGAGCACGTCGTCGATCGCGACGCTGTAGACCCCCGGCATGGACAGCCCGATGAGGCTGACGGGTAGGTGCAGAGCGAGCACGTCGTGCAGCTGCTCGTCCTGCGGCGGCAGCGCGATGACCAGCACGCCGTCGACGCGGCGCCGCAGCCGGGGCGCGGGTGGGAGGCGCGGCTGCCCGTCCGCCGTGCTCACGCTCATGAGGAGCAGGTCGATGCCGGCGCTCTGGAGCACCGACTCGACGCCGGAGAGCACCGTGCTGAAGTACCAGCGCGCGATGTACGGGGTGATGACGGCGATGCTGCCGGTCCGGCCGCTGGCCAGCCGCGACGCGCTCGGGGAGATGACGTAGTCGAGGTCGGTGGCGATCCGCTGGATGCGCTCGCGGGTCGCGGAGTCCACGTTCGGCAGCCCGCGCAGCGCGCGCGAGACCGTTGCCGTCGAGACGCCTGCGGCGTCGGCGACATCCTTGATGGTGATGGCCACGACTGTCCTCCTGGCCACCGAGTGTAGGGACGCCCGCGCGCGGGTCACAAGCGGTTACATGAAAGGCCGCAGATGATCCTCAGGCTCGTTTGCTGCGAGCCTGTAAGCGATGCCATCCAGGATGTCTGTCTCGGACACGACGACCTCGCCCGCTTCGGCGGCGGCCATGGCTGCCCGCAGCACCATCGCCCCGGCGGCGATCACGTCGACCCGGCCCGGATGCATGAACGGCAGCGCCGCCCGTTCAGCACGGGTCATCGCCAGCAGGCGCGTCGTGACCTCCTCGACGGCGTCGCGGCCCACGACCGACCCGTGCAGCACTGCGGCGTCGTAGCTCGGCAGGTCGAGCGCCATGGCGGCGACCGTGGTCACCGTGCCGGCCAGTCCGACGAAGCAGCGTCCCTGCGTCAGCGGCACCCTGGCCGCGGCCCGGGCGACGGCCGCGTCGATGTCGGCCGCGGCGAGCGCGATCTCGACGGGGGTCGGCGGGTCGCCATGCAGGTGCCGCTCGGTCATCCGCACGCAGCCGACGTCCACGCTCACCGAGGCCGTCGGCGACTCCTCACCCAGGACGAACTCGGTGGACCCGCCGCCGATGTCGACGACGAGCGCCGGGACGCGCACGCGTCCGGCCGGCAGCCCGCGGACGGCACCGGCGAAGGACAGTGCGGCCTCCTCCTCGCCGGTGATGACTTGCGGGTCGACACCCAGTCGCGCGCGGATGCCGTCGACGAAGGCGGTGCGGTTGGACACGTCGCGGCTGGCCGAGGTCGCGACGAAGCGCAGTCGCGTCGCCCCGTGCTCGCGCACGAGCGCGGCGTACTCGTCGACCGCCGCGAACGTGCGCTCGAGTGCTGACTCGGCGAAGGTCCCCGTGCGGTCGACCCCCTCTCCGAGACGGACGGTCCGCATGAGGCGCACGCGGTCGTGGAGCACGCCGGCGTCATCGACATCGGCGACGAGCAGGCGGATCGCATTGGTGCCGCAGTCGACCGCCGCAACCGGAGTGTCCGTGGTCATCCGGGATCCACGCACGAGCCGCGCTCCCACCACGGCCCCAGGAGCGCCAGGGCCTCGTCACCGAACGGGTTGGTCCCCGGACCGGCGGCGAGCGCATGGGCAACGAGCACGTGCAGGCACTTCACCCGGTCGGGCATCCCGCCGGCGCTGACCTGGTCGATCGCCTCGACCGTCCCGAGCGCGCGCCGGTCGGCGAGGTACGAGTCGTGCGCCGCGCGGTATGCCGCACGCAGGTCCGTATCGGCCGCGAGGCGGTCCTCCATCTCGCGCATGAGCCCGCTGCCCTCGAGGGTGCCGATAGCGGACGTCGCCCGCGGGCACGTCAGGTAGTAGACGGTGGGGAACGGCGTGCCGTCGGGGAGCTGCGGTGCGGTTGCGACGACGTCGGGGGACCCGCAGGGGCATCGGTGCGCCACGGCGACGGCCCCCCGCGGGGGCCGTCCGAGCTGGGCGGTGACGGCCGCCTCGTCGGCCGGCGACAGCCCGGTCACGGCGTGACGGGCGGCGGCGTGCTCGCGTTGTCGTCGGCCTTCTGCAGGCCGTCCCACAGGGTCGAGTACCACGGCTGACCGGCAGCCTCCTGCGCAGCAGCGGCGTCGGCAGGCGTCTGCGCCCCGACCGCGACGTAGCCGACCTCACCCGGCAGCACGAAGTGGAGGCGATCTCGTGCCTGAGCCGCCACGAAGGACGGATCGTCCCACCGCTGCTTCTCGACCTGCAGCGCCGCGACCCGATCCGCTGCCGCGGTGACCTGCGCCCGCAGGTCGGCGATCTGCGCCCGCTGCGCGAGCCAGGCCCGGACCGGGACCGCCATCGACACCAGGAGGACCGTCGCCACGAGCGCGAGCACGAGAGCCCGGCCGGTGAAGGACGAGCGACGCGACGCCGGCGGCGGGACGACCGGGCCGGACGCGTCAGGACGCGTCCGCGTGCCGGTGCTCACCCGACCGATGGTGTCATGCGGCAGGGGGTCCGTCAGCGAGCGAAACGCGGAAAGGCCGAGGCAGCCGCGTAGCGAGCCGCGTCCGCGAGCTCCTCCTCGATCCGCAGGAGCTGGTTGTACTTCGCGACCCGCTCCGAGCGCGCGGGGGCACCGGTCTTGATCTGACCGCAGTCGGTCGCGACCGCGAGGTCAGCGATCGTCGTGTCCTCGGTCTCGCCCGAACGGTGGGACATCATGCAACGGTAGCCGCTGCGGTGCGCGAGGGAAACGGCGTCGAGCGTCTCCGTCAGCGTCCCGATCTGGTTGACCTTCACCAGCAGCGCGTTGGCCGCGCCGTCATCGATCCCACGCTGCAGGCGGGTCGGGTTCGTGACGAAGAGGTCGTCGCCGACGAGCTGGACGCGATCACCGAGGGCGTCCGTGATGTGGACCCAGCCGGCCCAGTCGTCCTCAGCGAGCGGGTCCTCGATCGACACCAGGGGGAAGTCAGCGGTCAGCGACTCGTAGTAGCCGGTCATCCACTCGGCCGACCGCTCCGCGCCTTCGAAGGTGTACGAGCCGTCGGAGTAGAGCTCCGTGGCCGCGACGTCGAGGGCGACGGCGATGTCGGTGCCGAGGGTCAGGCCGGCCTTCTCGATGGCCGTGCCGATGAGCTCGAGTGCCGCTCGGTTGTTCGGCAGCGACGGCGCGAACCCGCCCTCGTCGCCGAGCCCGGTGGCGTAGCCCTCGGCCTTGAGCACGCTCTTGAGCGCGTGGTAGACCTCGGTGCCCTGCCGCAGGGCGTCGGAGAACGTCGCCGCGCCGATGGGCGCGATCATGAACTCCTGGATGTCCACGTTGGAGTCCGCGTGGGCGCCTCCGTTGAGGATGTTCATCATCGGCACCGGCAGGACGTGCGCGTTCGGTCCGCCGACGTAGCGGAACAGCGGCAGCTCAGCGGACAGCGCGGCCGCGCGGGCGACGGCCAGCGAGACGCCGAGGATCGCGTTCGCCCCGAGCCGGGACTTGTTCGGCGTCCCGTCGAGGTCGATCATCACCTGGTCGATGAGCCGCTGCTCGGTGGCGTCGATGCCGAGGACCTCGGGCTGGATGTCCTCCTCGACGGCCGCGACGGCCGCCAGGACGCCCTTGCCGCCGTAGCGCTCGTCGCCGTCGCGTCGCTCGCTGGCCTCGAACGCGCCGGTAGACGCGCCGGACGGGACAGCGGCCCGCGCGACGGTGTCGTCGTCGAGCAGGACCTCGACCTCGACGGTCGGGTTACCCCGGGAGTCGAGGATCTCGCGGGCGATGATCGCTTCGATGGCAGCCATGGGCGGCAGTCTAGGACGACCGCCATGCAACCGCTTGCCGAGCCGCCGGCCCTCCGCGTCAGCGTGCCGAGAGGCACGCCCGCCAGGCGCCGTCGAACCACTGCGGGTCGCCGTCGAGCTGGATCGATGCCACCTCCGACCACCACCGGGTCTGCTCGGGGTCGTCGGCGAGGGCGCGGTAGCTCTCCTCGTCGTCGAAGTGCACCGTCGCTATGACGGTGACGCCGTCGTCGCACAGCATGAGGTCCTCGTGCTGGAACCCCGGGACCGATCGCTCGCGGATCCACCGCTCGATCGCGGTCACGGCCTCGTCGAAGGGGACCGCCAGCTTGCCGATCATGACCGTTCCGTACCCACCGGACATCCTGACCTCCTCCATCCCCAGCGCGGCCAGTGTCCTCCCGACGTGGCCGGGCGGGCAACGGTCGGGACCTACAGGCCGAGCAGGGTGCGCAGATGGCGCGGCGCCGGCGACCCGTGCGTGAGCACCAGGTCGTGGATCGCGTCGTCGTGCCACTCCGGGTGCAGGACGCGCAGGTCGGAGACGATCGACGACACCGCGCGGTAGCCGGCGTAGTAGGTCGGCAGCTGGCCGGCGGTGAGCAGCGCCCGCCGCCACTTGCCAGCGGCCTCGCCCTCCTCCTGGAATCCACGCCCGACCATGAGAGCCATCGCCTCGTCCTCGGTCATCCCCTGGGAGTGAACGCCGACATCGAGGATGGCGTTGATGGCCCCGCGCATCGCCATCTTGCGCTGCTGCAGGGCGAACGCGATCGCCGAGCGCGGCGAGTCGTCGGGGGCGTACCCCGCGGCGGCGAGCATCTCCTCGGCGTAGACCGCCCAGCCCTCGACGAACGGTCCGCTCAGGCCCGCGGCGCGCACGCGCGTCGGACGCACGCACTCACGGGCTCGTGCGAGCTGGAGGACGTGGCCGGGCATGGCCTCGTGCACGGTCAGGTCGTGCAGCTGCACGCCGTTGTACTCGCGGTAGAACGACGCGACGCGTTCCGGTGACCACCCCTGCGGTGTGGGGGCGACCGCGACGAACGTCGGCAGGGCAACGGTCTCCAGGGGTCCTGGGGCGTCGCAGTAGGCGACGGCGGTGCCGCGGTGGATCTCCGGCATCTCGATGACGCGCACGTCGAGCCCGGGATCGGTGACGAGTCGTCGGTCGCTGACGAAGCGCGTCGTCCGGGCGAGGGCCTCCTCGACCTGCGACAGGACCGTCGCATCGGTGACGGGTGCGCTGGCGGCCACCGCTGCCAGCGCGGCGCGCACGACGTCGTCGCCCTCGGCTCCGGAGCCGAGGTACGCGTGCGCGAGCTCGGTCATCTCCGCGGAGAGGGCGTCCAGGTGCTCGGTCGCGTCGCGCAGCAGGTCGGCGGCGGACACGTCGTCATCCAGGCTGTGCCACAGAGCGCCGGCGTACAACCGCCCGCCGAGCCGCGGGTCCCGGGTCGCCGACGGCAGCTGCTCGTCGAGCCAGTCGCGGAAGTCGTCGACGGCGGCGACCGCGTCGTCGACGACGGCGTCGTCCACGGCCAGTGCGCGGACCGGGCCGTCGAGCAGGCCGTGCGTCCCAGCGAGCTGCGCGAGGGCGGTCTCCACGTGGATAGCGGACATGTCGCCGAGGCTCGCGCGCGCCGTCGCGAGGAGGTCGGGGACGGCTGAGAGCCGCGAGCGGGCGGAGGCCGCGCGCTCATCGGCCGGTGCCGTCTCCCGGGCGACGAGGAGGTACAGCGCCGTCCCCGGGTTCCACACCATCGGGTCCCAGCGGTGGCGCTGGACGTCGGCGAGCTGGAACCGCGCCGCGAGCAGTCCGGCGCGCAGGATCTCCAGGTCGACCTGGTCGCCGACCGCGAGCTCGACGTCGTCGACGGCGTCGAGCGCCGTGACGGCGTCGTCGATGGTCAGCAGCGCCGACGTGACGCCGGTCGCGGAGCGGTCCGGGAGCTCCCCGTCGTGGCGGTGGTCACCCAGCCAGGTGGCACCGACCGGGTCGATCGTGAGGAGGTCGTCGACGATCGCCTCGGCGAGGCGGTGGAACTCGGAGGCGGTGCTCACGACGACACCGGTCCGGTCGCCCCGGGTTCGGCGAGCCCCTCGGCTGCACGCACGTCTGCGATGCGTCGGCGCGACGCGCGCCGCGTGGCGGACTCGGCGTCGAAGCCGCGTTCGCGCCCCGCGGCGACGAGCGCGACGAGGAGGTCGCCGAAGCCGTCCTCCGTCGTGACGTCGGCCATCGCGCTCGTGGCCGCCTGCGCCGCTGAGAGCGGGGGCAGCGCATCGGCGAGCGCGGCGCTGCGCGACAGGACCTTGCCCGTGTGAACGAGGGCGGGAAGGGCTGATGGGATGCCGTCGGTCACCGAGGCGCGCCCCTTCTCCCGGGCCTTGCGCGCGTGCCACGCAGCCTCGACGTCCTCGGCGGTGTCGGCCTGGTCGTCGCCGAAGACGTGGGGGTGACGGGCGATGAGCTTGTCGACGATGCCGGCTGCGACGTCGTCGATCGTCCAGGCGTCGTCAGGGTCCTCGGCGGCGATCCGCGCGTGGAAGACGACCTGGAGGAGGAGGTCCCCCAGCTCCTCCTTGAGCGCGACGCGGTCCGCGTCGTCGATCGCCTCGACCGTCTCATAGGCCTCCTCGACGAGGTACTCGACGAGAGAGGCGTGGGTCTGGCGCGCGTCCCATGGGCAGCCGCCGGGTGATCGCAGCCGGTCCATCACTGCGACCAGCTCGAGCACCCGCGAGCCGGCGGGCATCAGGTGCCGCTGGGCTGCGAGGACAGGTCGTCGGAGCCGGGCGACACGTTCAAGGTCTTGGCGTCCCACGCACCCCAGCGCGGGTTGACGTCGACGCCGACGTCGTCGCTGAGGGCGACGATCGCGTCGACGACGGCCTGCGTCTGCTCGTCGCCGGTGCCGCCGGGCTTCAGGACCGGGCCGAGGCCGGTCGCCTGCAGGGAGAGCCGCACCATCGCGTCGATCTGCGAGCGGGGGACGCCCTGCTGGGCGAACACCTGGTAGACCGCGTCACGGCCGCCGGCCTGCTGGTCGTAGGCCGTGAGCTCGGACGCGATCTGCCCCTCGGTCACCGTGACGCCGTTCTTGGTGGCGAGCTGGTCCATGAGCTCCATCGTGATGAGGCGTCCGAGGAGGCTCGTGACGACGGTGGCGTCGTCCGCGCTCGCGCCCGAGCCCGGGTCGGCCACGAGCTCGTCGACGTCCGCCGTGAGCTGCTGCTCGCTGATGGTCGTGTCGCCGACGGTGGCCGCGGCTCCCGGCGTGGCCTGGCAGCCGGCGAGGAGCACAGCCCCGGCGAGGACGCCCGCGCAGGCGGCGAGCAGTCGGGCACGACGGCGGGGCCTGATCGTGGCGGTCATGGGCGGGCTCCCTCGGCGGTACGGCTGGGCGGGTCGAGCGGTCAGGATGTCGTCAGGACGGCGGTCACGAGGTCTGACGCCCAGGCGAGCAGTTCGGTGCCCCGCACCTGCTGCCCGCCCACGAGGGCGGTCGCCGGGCGCGGCACGACGATGGTACGGATCGCGGGCTTGACGAGGGTGCGCGGGTAGAGCCGCGTCAGGCGCATCTGGCCAGACTCCGGCAGGTCCACCGGGTGGAACCGGACGCCCGTGCCCTGGACGACGACCTCGTCGAGCCCCGCCGCCCGCGCGAGCACGCGGAACCGCGCGACGGCCAGCAGGGCATCGACCGGCTCGGGCAGCGGCCCGTACCGGTCGAGGAACTCCGCACCCACCTCGTCGACGGCCTCGTACGTGGCCGCGTCGGCCAGCCGCTTGTAGGCCTCGAGCCGCAGGCGCTCGTGCGGCACGTACTCGGCCGGGATGTGCGCATCGATCGGCAGCTCGACCCGGACCTCCGACACCGCCGGCGGGCCGTCGCCCCGGTGCTCGGCGAGTGCCTCCCCGACGAGGCGGACGTAGAGGTCGAAGCCGACGTCGGCGATGTGCCCGCTCTGCTCGCCGCCGAGCAGGTTGCCGGCGCCGCGGATCTCGAGGTCCTTCATCGCGATGTGCATCCCCGAGCCGAGGTCCGTGTGCTGGGCGATCGTCGCGAGCCGCTCGTGGGCGGTCTCGGTCATCGGCTTCTCGGGCGAGTAGAGGAAGTAGGCGTACGCGCGCTCGCGCCCGCGCCCCACCCGGCCGCGGAGCTGGTGCAGCTGCGACAGGCCGAACGTGTCGGCCCGGTCGACGATGAGCGTGTTCGCGTTGGCGATGTCGATCCCGGACTCGACGATCGTCGTGCAGACCAGGACGTCGATCTGCCGGTCCCAGAAGTCGACGATGACCTGCTCAAGAGAGCTCTCGCTCATCTGGCCGTGCGCGGTGGCGATCCGCGCCTCGGGCACGAGGTCACGCAGGCGGGAGGCCACGCGCTCGATCGACTCGACCCGGTTGTGCACGAAGAAGACCTGGCCCTCACGCATCAGCTCGCGGTTCACGGCGGCCGCGATCTGCTTGTCGTCGTACGGCCCGACGAACGTGAGCACGGGGTGGCGCTCCTCGGGCGGCGTCTGGATCACCGACATCTCGCGGATGCCGGTGACCGCCATCTCCAGGGTGCGCGGGATCGGCGTGGCCGACATCGCCAGGACATCGACGTTGGCCCGCAAGGCCTTCAGGTGCTCCTTGTGCTCGACGCCGAAGCGCTGCTCCTCGTCGATGACGACGAGGCCCAGGTCCTTGAACCGCACACCGGACGTGAGCAGCCGGTGCGTGCCGATCACGATGTCGACCGTCCCGTCGGCGATACCGGCCACGGCCGCCTTCGCCTCGGCGTCGCTGCTGAACCGCGACAGGGCTGCCACCTTCACCGGGAAGGAGGCGTACCGCTCGGAGAAGGTCGACGCGTGCTGCTGCACGAGCAGCGTCGTCGGGACGAGGACCGCCACCTGCTTGCCGTCCTGGACGGCCTTGAACGCCGCGCGGACGGCGATCTCGGTCTTCCCGTACCCGACGTCACCGCAGATCAGGCGGTCCATCGGCACGGTCCGCTCCATGTCGGCCTTGACCTCGTCGATGCACGAGAGCTGGTCGGGGGTCTCGACATAGGGGAACGCGTCCTCGAGCTCGCGCTGCCACGGCGTGTCCGCTCCGAACGCGTAGCCCGGGCTGGCCTGCCGTGCCGCGTACAGGCGGATGAGCTCGCCGGCGATCTCCTTGACGGCCTTGCGCGCACGGCCCTTGGCCTTCTGCCAGTCGGCGCCGCCGAGCCGGTGCAGCGAGGGCGCCTCGCCGCCGACGTAGCGCGTGACGAGGTCGAGCTGGTCCATCGGCACGTACAGCACGTCCGCGGGCTGCCCGCGCTTGCCCGCGTACTCGACGACGAGGTACTCGCGGTCGGCGCCGGCGACCGTGCGATGGACCATGTCGACGTAGCGCCCGACACCGTGCTGCTCGTGCACGACGAAGTCGCCGGCCGTCAGGGTGAGCGGGTCGACCGACCGGCGACGCCTCGACGGGAGCCGTCGCATGTCCTTGGTCGACGAGCGCTGTCCGGCGATGTCGGTCTCGGTCAGCACCGCCAGTCCGATGCCGGGCACGGTGAACCCGTGCTCGAGGCCACCGCGGGCGACCGTGGCGACCGCCTTGCGCGGCGGCTGGTCGAGGCCGGCCTGCTCGACCGGGATCCCCGCGCCGGCAAGCTCCTCGACGAGCCGCGCGACGGAGCCGCCGCCAGCGGCGACGACCGCGACGGCGGATCCGGCGCCGGTCCACGCGCGCAGGTCCGAGATCGCGCGGGCGACGTCACCGCGGTACTCCTCGGCAGGGCTCGCGGCGACCCGCAGCCGAGCGTCGCGCGGCCCGTCGAGCTCCGCGTCGGTGGCCAGCGTGGTGACCTGCCACCACGCGTCGCCCCGCTCCCGCGCCAGGTCGGCGAGGTCGTCCAGTGCCAGGTAGGAGGCGGCCGAGAGGTCGATCGGGACGGCGTTGCCGACGGTGGCGTTGTGCCAGGACGCCGCCAGGAACTCCTGTGCGGTGCGGACGACGTCGTGCGCGCGCCGACGCACCCGTTCCGGCTCGATGACGACGACACGCGCCGGACCGCGCACGAGTGCGAGGGGAACGGCCATCTCGTCGGCGAGGACGGGGGCGAGCGACTCCATGCCCTCGACCGGGATGCCGGCGGCGATCTTGTCGGCGAGCTCGGCCAGGTGCGGCGCCGACTCCGCCAGCCGCGCGGCACGCTCACGGACGTCGGCGGTGAGCAGGAGCTCACGGACCGGCGGCGCCCACAGCCCCTCGCGCGCGAGGTGGAGCGAGCGCTGGTCGCCGACCGCGAATGCGCGCACCTCCTCGACGGAGTCACCCCAGAGCTCGACCCGAAGCGGGTGCTCCTCGGTCGGCGGGAAGACGTCGAGGATTCCGCCGCGTACGGCGACCTGGCCCCGACGCTCGATGAGGTCGACGCGCTCGTACCCGATTTCGACGAGCCGCTCGACCAGGACGGCGAGGTCGACGTCGTCGCCCGCGCGGACCCGCACCGGGTCGACGTCGGCGACGGCCGTGACGACCGGCTGCAGCAGCGCGCGCACGGAGGCGACCAGCACGTCGACCGGCTCGTCGAACGGGTCGCCCGGCGACGGGTGGGCGAGTCGACGCAGCACCGCGACGCGGCGGCCGACGGTGTCCGACGACGGCGACAGGCGTTCGTGCGGCAGCGTCTCCCACGAGGGCAGGACGGCGACGCGTACGCCGGCCACGAGCTCGGGCAGGACGGCGGCGAGATCCTCGGCCTCGCGCCCCGTGGCGGTGACGGCAACGACCGTGCCGCCCGATGTGCCCGCGAGCTGGGCGAGGGCGAGCGGATGCAGGGCGGGTGGTGCTTCGACCGTGCCGCTGCCCTGTGCGCGGGCAAGCGCAGCGAACTCGGCCCAGCCCTCGTCCTCGCCGAGCGCTGCGAGAAGACCGGACAAGGTCACGGGTGCTGCGCCTCCTCACGGGCGGTCCGCAGCGCCTGGAGCAAGAGGTCGGCCAGGTCCGGGTGGGCGACCATGAGGTCGGTCACGTACGGCGGCATCGCGTTGTAGACGTGGGGTGCGCCGTCGACGTGCGTGACGACGAGCCCGTAGTGCGCGGCAACCCCGGCGGGCGCGGCGACGTCCCACTCGAAGAACCCGGTGTCATGGACGTACGCCTCGGCGCGGCCGGCGAGGATCTCGTTGACCTTCGCCCCGACCGACCCGACATCGACGATCTCCACGCCGTGCGCCGTGATCCCCGCATCGGCGACGAGGCCGGCGAGGATCTCGGTGACGCGCGGAAGCGTTGCCGGCGGCCGCGAGCGGGACGCGACGATCCGCAGGGGGCGATCACTGGGCAAGGGTGGGAGCGCGGGTTCGACGTCGAGGACGCTGCGGGTCAGGCCCTGGGCGGGCAGGTCGACGGTCGCCGCGGACAGGCGCCCCGGACCGGGCTCCCACAACGCGATGTGGACGGCGAAGTCGGCGCGGCCCTGCCCGAACTCCCAGGTGCCGTCGAGCGGGTCGACGATCCACACCCGCTCGGCGTCGAGGCGGGACGCGTCGTCCTTGCCCTCCTCACTGAGGACGGCATCGGCCGGGCGGAGGGTCGCGAGCCGTGCGGCGATCAGCTCGTGCGACGTCCGGTCGCCGCGGGCACGCATCGCGTCCGCCGTCGCCCGGTCGTCCACCGGTCCGGTCTCCTCGCGCAGGGCGAGAAGCAGCTGTCCCGCCTCGCGTGCGACCTCGCGGGAGATCTCCGCGTCGGTGAGTGCCTCGTCGCCGTTCACGCTCATGGTCGTCCTGTCATCCGTTGAAGCGGTTCTGCGCGGTCTCGAGCCCGTCGACGACCAAGCACTCGACGACGTCGGCGGCCCGGTCCACCACCTCGGGCAGCTCACGCCGCTCGGTGCCGGCGAACGCCTTGAGCACCCAGTCGGCCGGGTCCTGGCGACCGGGCGGGCGGCCGATCCCGACGCGGACGCGGTAGAAGTCGCCGCTGCCGAGAGCACTGCGAAGGCTCTTGAGGCCGTTATGGCCGTTGTCCCCGCCACCGAGCTTGGTGCGGATCGTGCCGAACGGCAGGTCGAGCTCGTCGTGGACCACCACCGTGCGGTCCGGCGACGTCCCGTAGAACGTCGCGATCGCCTTGACCGGCCCGCCGGAGGCGTTCATGAACGACATCGGCTCGACCAGGGCCAGCGGGGTCAGCGCCCCCGGGACGCCAAGCTTGGCCTCGGCGGCCAGCGCGTGGCCGCGCTTGTGGCGGGCCAGCCGGACCCCGAGGCGTTCGGCGAGCAGGTCGACGACGTGGAACCCGACGTTGTGGCGGGTGTCGGCGTACTCCGGCCCCGGGTTGCCGAGTCCGACGACCAGCCAGCGATCCCCGGACACCGGCGCGGACTACTCCGCGGCTGCGTCGGCCGGCTCCGCGGCGAGCGCGGAGTTCGCGGCGTCGGCCGCCTCGACCTCGGCCTCGTGCGCGTTCACCTCGGCGTAGCCCTCGGCCTTGTGCTCGGCGTCGGCGACGGCGTGCTCGGCGGCCTCGGCGGGGTTCTCACCCAGCGCGACGGCCTCCTCGAGCGCCTGGACGGCGGCAGCGGCGTCGAGACCTGCCTCCTCGGCGGCCTCGGTGGCGGTCTTGATCGCGTCGGCCATCGCCGCACGGTCGGCGGCCTCGGCCTTGCCGATCACGACGAGGTCGATGTGCTCGAGGCTGCGCTTGACCGGGTCGCGCTGGATGTCGCGGGGCTTGACGATGTGGGTGGTGCCGTCGATCGTGACCGACAGCACGACGCGGGGCTTGCGCAGCGCGAGGTCGAGCTCGTGGGTCGGGATCGCCACGTGCAGCAGCTCGGCGGAGTCGCCGTAGATCACGGCGGGGATGTGGCCGTCGCGGCGGATGCGGCGTGCCGCTCCCTTGCCGAAATCGGTGCGGGAGGTGGCAGACAGGACGACGGTGCTCACGGCTCAGGCTCCTTATGGTGCTCGTCGGACGCCTCGGCAACGCCGGTGGGCGCCGACCACGTCGATCACGGTGCGAGGACGGCCCACGATCTGCGGGTCGTCCGCACACCCTCGCCGAGGGCCTACGGAGTCTAACCCAGGTGCGCCGGTGGCTCCGACCGGCCCGCCCCCACCGGCCGGTACGTCACGCTCCTCACCGCCGAGACGCCTTGAATGGTCGCTAAACGGCACTCGCGGCCGCGTTTGACGACCATTCAAGGCGCGTCGGCAGTCAGTCAGAAGCCGACCGTCAGTGGGAGGAGGCCTCCGCGCCGGGTGCCTCTGGCTCGAACATGCTCGTGACCGAGCCGTCGGTGAAGACCTCGTTGATCGCCTTGGCGAGGATCGGGGCGATCGACAGCACCGTGAGCTTCTCGAACTGGTGCTCCGGCGGGATCGGCAGCGTGTTGGTGATGATGACCTCGGAGATGCGCGAGGCCTGCAGCCGTTCACGTGCGGGGTCGCTGAGAATGCCGTGGGTCGCGGCGACGATGACGTCGGCGGCACCGTTCTCGAACAACGTCTCGGCGGCCTTCACGATGGTGCCGCCGGTGTCGATCATGTCGTCGACGAGCACGCAGACGCGGTCGCGGACGTCGCCGACGACCTCGAAGACGCGGACCTGGTTGGGCACGTCCGGATCACGACGCTTGTGGATGATGGCCAGCGGCGCACCCAGCACGTCCGTCCAGCGCTCGGCGACGCGAACCCGGCCGGCGTCGGGCGACACCACCGTGATGCGGTCGCGGGGCACGCGCGAGGAGACGTGCCGCGCGAGCACCGGCATGGCGAAGAGGTGGTCGACCGGGCCGTCGAAGAAGCCCTGGATCTGCGACGTGTGCAGGTCGACGGTCATGAGCCGGTCGGCACCGGCGGCCTTGAACAGGTCGGCGATGAGGCGGGCGGAGATCGGCTCGCGGCCGCGGTGCTTCTTGTCCTGGCGCGCGTACCCGTAGAACGGGACGATCACGGTGATGCGCTTGGCCGAGGCCCGCTTGAGCGCGTCGACCATGATCAGCTGCTCCATGATCCACTTGTTGATCGGCGTGGTGTGGCTCTGCAGCACGAACGCGTCGCACCCGCGGACCGACTCCTGGAAGCGGATGAAGATCTCGCCGTTCGCGAAGTCGTACGCCAGCGTGGGCGACAGACCGACCCCGAGGTTCTCGGCCACCTCCTGCGCCAGCTCCGGGTAGGAGCGTCCGGCCAGGAGGACCAGTCGCTTGGAGTAGGGGACGGTGTCGGTCACGGGGCTCCTACGCGGGTGCGGGCGGGGTGGGGTCGGACGTCTTGTCGTCGGTGTTCGCGTCGGAGCGGTCGGCGGCCGCGGCCGCGGCGGCCGCCGCGGTGCCGGGGCGGCTGCGCTCGACCCATCCCTCGATGTTGCGCTGGCGCGCGCGGCCGATCGCGATCGCCCCGGGCGGGACGTCCTCGGTGACGACGGAGCCGGCCGCGGTGTACGCCCCGTCGCCGACGGTCACCGGCGCCACGAGCATGGTGTCGCTGCCGACCCGCGCGTGCGCTCCGACGACGGTGCGGTGCTTCGCGACGCCGTCGTAGTTCACGAAGATCGTGGCCGCGCCGATGTTCGTGCCCGGGCCGATCTCGGCGTCGCCGACGTACGACAGGTGCGGGACCTTCGCGCCGTCGCCGACGGAGGCGTTCTTGATCTCGACGTACGCGCCGGCGCGCGAGCCGGCGCCGAGGACCGTGCCAGGCCGCAGGAACGTGAACGGGCCGACACGGGCGTCGTCGCCGATCACCGCGAGCTCGGCCCAGGTGTGGATGACCTCGGCGCCCGAGCCGACCTCGCACGAGGTCAGCGTCGTGCCGGGACCGACGACCGCGCCGGTGGCCACCGACGTCGGGCCGCGAAGGGTCACCTGCGGACGTACGACCACGTCAGCGGCGATCTCGACGTCGACGTCGAGCCACGTGGACGCGCTGTCGACGATCGTCACGCCCGCCCGCATCCACCGAGCGTTGATGCGGTCCCGCAGGATCGCCCCGGCCTGCGCCAGCTGCACGCGGTCGTTGACCCCGAGGATCTCGTCGGCGTCGACGCACACCGACGCCGCCACCGCATCACCGTCGGCGCGGAGCAGACCCACGACATCGGTGAGGTACTCCTCGCCCTGGGCGTTGTCCGTTGTCAGGCGTCCGAGGCTCGCGGCGAGCCGGTCGGGGGCGAACGCGTACATCCCGGAGTTGATCTCGTCGATCGCGCGCTCGTCGTCGTCCGCGTCCTTCTCCTCGACGATGCGCTCGAGCGCGCCGTCGGCAGCGCGGACGATCCGGCCGTATCCCGCGGGGTCGGCGACACGGGCGGTCAGCACGGTCGCCGCTGCTCCCGCAGTCGTGTGGTCGGCGACGAGCGTGACGAGCGTCGTCCCGGTCAGCAGCGGCGTGTCCCCGGTGAGGACGACGACCGGGCCTGAGCTCGTCTCGACGCCACGCTCGGCGAGGTCAGCCAGCGCGATCCGGACGGCGTGCCCGGTCCCGTTCTGCTCGGACTGCACGACGGTCAGAGCCCAGGGCGCGATCTCGGCGAGGTGCTCCTCGACGGCGCCGCGGCCGTGCCCGACGACGACGACGAGGTGATGCGGCTCCAGCGCCGAGGCCGCCTCGACGACATGGCCGAGGAGCGAACGGCCCGCGAGGGCGTGCAGGACCTTGGGGGTGGCGGACCGCATCCGCGTGCCTTCTCCGGCCGCGAGGACCACCACGACGCTCGGGCGGGTGACGGTCAACGTGTCCTCGCGGATAGGGCGAGCCGTGGCTCGCAGCGGCGCGCTCACCATAGCGCCCGGCCGCGGACCGGGTCCGGCCACTACGGATGCGGGCCGGACCGCGCGCTCGTCCCCGCCGCCGGTGCTGCGCGCAGATGCTTGACTGGGACGCCATGGCCATCGACGTGCTGCCCAGCCACGAAGCCCAGGTCGGCCGGTTCACCGTCCGCCGGGCCCTCCCCCAGCGCACCCGGCGCACCGTCGGCGCATGGTGTTTCGCCGACCACATGGGTCCGGCCGATGTCACCGAAGGCGCCGGACTGGATGTCGGCCCCCATCCGCACATCGGGCTGCAGACGGTGACCTGGCTGCTCGACGGGCAGGCCCTGCACCGCGACACGCTCGGCTCGGAGCAGGTCATCTCCCCGGGCCAGCTGAACCTCATGACGGCCGGCGACGCCGTCGCCCACGCGGAGGAGGCCACCGGCCACTACCGCGGGACGCTTGAGGGGATCCAGCTGTGGGTCGCGCTTCCCGAAGGGACCCGCCACGGGCCGGCGGCGTTCGAGCACCATGCCGACCTGCCGCAGGCGGCGCTCGCCGGCGCCGGCACCGCGACCGTGCTCGTCGGCACCTTCGACGCCGTCACGTCACCCGCTCGTCACGACACCGACCTCGTCGGCGTCGACCTCGACCTGCGCAGTGCCGCCGAACTCCCGCTCGATCCCGCGCACGAGCACGCGTTCGTGGTGCTTCGAGGGTCCGCAGCGGTCGACGGAGAGCCGTTGCTCCCCGGCCGCCTCGGCTACGTCGCCCCAGGTCGGGACGAGATCCGCGTCGAGGTCGACGGCCCGGCGCGGGTCATGCTGCTCGGCGGGGTGCCCTTCCCCGACACCGTGATGATGTGGTGGAACTTCGTCGCCCGCAGCCGCGACGAGCTGGATGCCGCCTACCGCTCCTGGCGCGACGGCGAGGAGCGCTTTGGCCGCGTGCGCTCGACCCTGCCCACGATCGGGGCACCGGTGCCCTTCTGGCGCACCGACTGACGAGGCCTCAACCAGCGCGGGGGTTCGATCCCGCTGGCGCGGGTACTGTGGACAAGGACATCGGCTGCGATCAGGAGCGTGGGGGTGGCACCTAGCCGCCTCGTCCCCGACCCGGCTCCTCTCCCACGCACGGAGTCCGGCTATGGCCCCTTCCCCGCCCTCCCAGCCCTCCAGTCCCGCCGCCGTCGCCTACGACGGCCTGTCGGAGTTCGCTGACGACCCCGACGCCGTGCCCGGCGGTCCGTTGCGCGTCGCGGTCACCATCGCGCTCGTGACGATTCCGGTGGCGGGGCTCGTCGCCGCCGCGACGCTTGCATGGGGTTCCTTGTTCGCGGCGACCGACCTCGTCCTCGCCCTTGTCCTCTACCTGGTCACCGGGTTCGGCATCTCGGTCGGCTTCCACCGCGGGCTCACGCACCGCGGCTACACGATGCGCCGGCCGCTGCGCGTCATCGCGACGGCCGCGGCGTCTATGGCCTTCGAGGGGTCGGCGATCGACTGGGTCGCCACGCATCGGCGGCATCACGCCTTCACCGACCGGCCCGGGGACCCGCATTCGCCGTACCGGTACGGCACGTCCGCCTGGGGCCAGGTGCGCGGCCTCGCGTACGCCCACGTGGGCTGGCTGTTCTCGGGGGAGTCCACCTCCGCCGAGCGCTACGCCCCCGACCTGCTCGCCGACCCCGACATCCGTCGCCTGAGCCGAGCGTTCCCGTTGTTCTGCGTGGTGTCGCTGGCCCTGCCCTTCGCCATCGGCCTGGCGATCACCGGCACGTTCTGGGGCGGGTTCACAGCGTTCCTCTGGGCGGGCCTGGCCCGTGTCGCCCTACTGCAGCACGTGACCTGGAGCATCAACTCGCTGTGCCACATGTTCGGCAGCCGGCCGCACGCGACGCGTCGCTTCGACCGCTCGACGAACCTGTGGCCGCTGGCCCTGGTCTCGTTCGGGGAGAGCTGGCACAACGGCCACCACTCGGCGCCGTCGTGTGCACGGCACGGGCGCGGGTCCTGGCAGCTGGACCCGACGGCCGGTCTCATCCGCGGGTTCGAACGCCTGCGACTGGTCAGCGACGTCCGGTGGACCGCCCGCGGCCTCCACGCCGACGCGAGCGCGCGGACGGCCGGCCCGCCGGCGCCCTGACGCCGTCCGCCGTCGCTCCTACAAGCTGCCGGCCCACGTGTCGCACGCGGAGATGTCCCCGCCGCGATAGCCGCGCGTGAACCACTCCTGACGCTGGGCCGACGTGCCGTGGGTGAACGACTCGGGGTCGACGCGCCCGCCCGACGTCTTCTGGATGCGGTCATCGCCGATGGCAGCGGCCGCATCCAGGCCGGCCGCGATGTCCGCCGGGGTGATCCCTTCGACCAGGCCCGTCGCCTCGGCGTTCGCGGCCCAGGTGCCGGCCAGGCAGTCGGCCTGGAGCTCCAGGCGCACGGAGCCGCTCTGCGGGCCGTCGCGGTCGTCGCCGACGCGACGGTCGTAGCTGAGCACGTGCTGGACGTGGTGGCCGTACTCGTGGGCGATGACGTACGTCTCGGCGAAGACGCCGCCCTTGGCGCCGAAGTCCCGCTGGAGCGCGTCGTAGAACCCAAGATCGAGGTAGACGGTCTCGTCGGTCGGGCAGTAGAACGGACCGACGGCCGAGGACGCCGCGCCGCAGCCGGTCGAGACCTGCCCGTCGAACAGGACGGTCTGCGCTTCCGGGTAGGAGTCGCCGTGCGCGGCGAAGTACTCCGCCCAGTACGACTGGACGCTGTTGACGGTCGCGACCGTCTGGCAGTCCTGGCGGGCGTTGGCGTCGGCTCCCGTGCGGCACTCGGCGCTCAGGTCGCCGGTGCCTCCGACCGCCCCCGACGGCGCTCCCCCCAGCACGCCGGACTGGAGCAGGATCAAGGCGACGACGACGATCAGGCCGACGACTCCGCCGCCGCCCACCGCCATGCCTCGGCCGCCGAGACCACCGACGCCGATGCCGCCGGCCCCGCGGCGGTCGCTGACCTGTGAGGCGTCCAACCGGGCGTTGCTGCGAAAGCGCATGCCGGTGTGTACCCGAAACGAGCCGGTCGTCCCGGCGAAGCTCCCGGGAGAGGAGTCGAACCTCTGTTCACGGATTCAAAGTCCGCAGTCCTGCCATTAGACGACCCGGGATCGACGGCACCCGCACTGTAGAGGCGGCCCTCGGGCTGCGGCTGCGCCGTCCGGCTTGCGCGCCTACCTACGGTACCGTAACCTACGGAAGCGTAACCATTCGTCGACCCGAGGGAGCCCCATGACGACCACGCCCGACCTGTCCCGGCCGGCCGAGGTCGAGCAGCTCCAGGCGAACAGCCTCGGGATGCGGATCACCGTGGGGTACTTCGTCGCGATCCCGCTGCTGGCGGTCATCGCCGCGATCCCGATCGCGTGGAACGGCTGGCTGTCCTGGACGGACGTGGCGCTGGCGGTCGTGTTCTGGGCGATCACCGCGGTCGGCATCACCGTCGGCTACCACCGCTTCTTCACGCACGGGTCGTTCAAGGCCAACCGCCCGGTGAAGATCGTGCTCGCCGTCATGGGGTCGCTCGCACTCGAGGGCTCGCTCGACCAGTGGGTCGCCGACCACCGCAAGCACCACAAGTACTCCGACGACCTGGGCGACCCGCACTCCCCGTGGCGGTTCGGCACGTCCCGCCGCGCGGTCATGAAGGGCCTGCTCTACGCGCACGTCGGCTGGCTGTTCGATCCTGCGAACACCCCGATCGCCCGATACGCACCGGACATCGCCGAGGACCGCGACCTGCGTGCGATCTCGCGCTGGTTCCCCGCGAGCGTCGTCGCGACGTTCCTCCTTCCGGCGATCCTCGGCGGGCTGATCACCTGGTCGTGGGTCGGCGCCCTCACCGCGTTCTTCTGGGCCGGCCTGGTCCGCGTGGCGTTCGTCCACCACGTGACGTGGAGCATCAACTCGGCCTGCCACGTGTTCGGCACCCGGCCCTTCGCGTCGCGCGACCAGTCGACGAACGTCTGGTGGCTGGCGATCCCGTCGTTCGGCGAGTCCTGGCACAACCTGCACCACGTCGACCCGACGTCGGCGCGCCACGGCGTGCTGAAGGGGCAGGTCGACCTCAGCGCCGTGCTCATCCGCTCCCTGGAACGGGTGCGGCTGGTCCGCGACGTCCGCTGGCCCAAGCCCGAGCGCCTCGTCGCCCGGCTCAAGGATCCGGCGATGGCCCGTCGCGTGCGCGGCTACCGCCCTGCACCCGTGACGACCCCGTGATCGACTCTCCGCTCGCCGACGCGGTCGGGCTCCAGCCGGCTGAGGGCCCGCACGCCAACGTCACGTCGATCGACGCGGCGCCCCGACGCGACGCGCGCCGCCCTGCACCGCGCGAGCGCGTGCGGATGAGCGGGCAGCAGCGGCGGGAGCAGCTGCTCGACGTCGGCCGACGGCTGTTCGCCGAGAAGGGCTTCGAGGCGGTCAGCGTCGAGGAGATCGCCGCCAAGGCGGGCGTCTCCAAGCCGGTCGTCTACGAGCACTTCGGCGGCAAGGAGGGCCTGTACGCGGTCGTCGTCGACCGCGAGATGGGCTACCTGCTCGGATCGGTCACCGATGCGCTCTCGACCGAGGCAGTCCACGACGCCACGGGCATGGACGCCGTCGCCCCCCGACTTCTCCTCGAGCGCGCCGGGCTTGCACTCTTCGACTACATCGACCGCTACCCGGACGGCTTCCGCATCCTCGTGCGAGACACCCCCGCATCCCACGACGACGCCCCCGAGCACGGCATCCACGGGACGTTCGCCGGGCTCCTGGTCGATGTCGCCGCTCGTGTCGATGACCTCCTGGCGATGCAGTTCAAGGAGCACAAGCTCAATGCCAAGTGGGCGCCCATGTACTCGCAGATGCTCGTGGGCATGGTCGCGCAGACCGGGCAGTGGTGGCTCGACGTGCGCAAGCCCAAGAAGGAAGAGGTGGTCGCCCACCTCGTCAACCTCGCGTGGAACGGCCTGCGCAACCTCGACGGCAAGCCGCAGCTCACCCAGCCTCACCGCTGACCCGGGCGCCTTCGTCCAACCCCGTCTCGCCCGCCGCACCCTCTCCTGCCGCACCTCCCGCTTTCTGGGACGTTCAGCACGACACGCCCGGGAGCCCCGGCGTGTCGTGCTGAACGTCCCACTCGCTTCTGCGCCAGGACTCGCTTCCTCGAGAATCTTGACGTCAAGATTCTCGACGTACGATGACGCCATGACCACGTCAACGCCCGGCCGCGCGACCGTGCCCGACGAGGTCGACAAGATCACCGCCGCATGGCGGCGCGAGCGGCCCGACGTCGACGTCTCCCCGCTCCAGGTCCTCTCACGGGTCATGCGGCTGGCTCGGCATCTCGATCGCGCCCGGCGCGAGGCCTTCTCGGCGCACCATCTCGACACGTGGGAGTTCGACGTGCTCTCCGCGCTGCGCCGCGCCGGCACGCCGTACTCGCTGTCGGCCGGTCAGCTCGGCACCGAGACCGGCGTCACCAGCGGGACGATGACCAACCGCATCGACCGGCTCGAGCAACGCGGGCTGGTCCGTCGCGCACCCGATCCGGTCGACCGTCGCGGCGTCCAGGTGGTGCTGACGGACGCGGGCCGGGCCGCCGTCGATGACGCACTTTCGGACCTCATGCAGCGCGAGCACGCGATCCTCGCGCACCTCGGGACCGACGAGCAGCGCGAGCTCGCCGACCTCCTGCGCTCGTTCCCCGACTGACGCACTCGCGCTGCGTCGGTCAAGGATGTAGCGGCCCCCGCTGTCCTGCCCGGGGTGCAAGCCGACGTGCAAGGCTCCGGGCTGACGCGGCAGGCCCAGTTGGATGTCCGGCCCGAAGCGCGGCGGCACACCTCGGCCGCTGCGCGGTCACAGCCATCGGCGTCGCTTGAAGATCGCGTACAGGGCCACGCCCGTCGCGATCATCATGGAGACGGCGAAGGCATAGCCGTACTGCCATTCGAGCTCGGGCATGTGGGTGAAGTTCATTCCGTAGATGGTCCCGACGAGCGTGGGGGCGAAGAGGATTGCGGCCCATGCGGAGATCTTCTTCACCTCTTCGTTCTGCGCCAGGCTGGACTCGGTCAGATGGCGCATCTCGTCGTTCTGCCGCTGCGCGACGAGAGTCGCCTGGACAGTGAGTGCGTTCTGCAGAATCGCGCGAAAAGAGGTCACTCGTTCGGCGACGCGCAGCACATGATCGAGTACGTCGCGGATCAGCCGCTGCAACTCGACGTCGACGCCGTACTTCTCAAAGCCTCCAATGAGGCCCTCGAGCATGCCCGTGAGGGGATGCGTTGCCCGCTGGAACTCGACGACTTCTCGGGAGAGTTGATAGATCCGTCGGGACACATCGCTCTCGCTGTTGAACAGCTCGTCCTCGATCTCGTCGATGTCGTTCTCGATGCCGGCGATGACAGGCTCGTACTCGTCGATGACCTGGTCGATGATGGCGTAGAGGACGGCTTCAGGACCCAGACGCAGCAGCCCGGGGTGAGCCTCGAGCCGATCGCGGACGCGGGCCAGATCCGGTGACTCGGCGTGCCGAACCGTCACGACGAAGTCGGGCCCCGTGAAGACGTGCAGCTCGCCGAACTCGACGAGCTCGACGTCGTCCAGGTACCGGGCAGGTCGTAGGACGGTGAACAAGACGTTGTCGTAGCGCTCCAGCTTCGGCCGTTGATGTGCGCGCACAGCGTCATCGACAGCCAACGGATGCAGGCTGAACTCTTCTGCCACCGATCGGATCTCCGAGGCGCTTGGACGGTACAGCCCGATCCACGCCATGCCACCGCACGTGGCCATCGCCTCGTACGTCTCCTCCAGACTCGCAGGATCCGTCGTGCGTACTCCGTCTACATAGACCGCGTTGTCGATGATCGCCATCGCACCTCCTCCTGCTCGTCCAACTTCACTGCTTCAGCGCAGCGGCGCCATCAAGTCGCGCGATCATCGCTGTGGCCAGTCTGCGCCACGGTGATCACTGGTCGTGCGCCGTCGTCGCCCTGACCTCCCACACTCCGATTCCGGACCCGGCATGAGCCAATATTGGTAGCGAGGCCGCCGCGACGACGCGCTTCCTGACGGGTCCTTGATGGGTCACAGCGAGAACGCCATGGATCACGCCCTGGCGGTCGACCGTGTCAGGTCGATCGCGCGATCAGCTCAGGCAGGTGGGTCGACTTCTGCGGGACCGTAACTACGGAGATCTGTCCGTTAGTAAGTGATCCGCACCGATCTCGGCCGTCAGGGTAAAGGACCCATCAGGATCACACTCGGTGGTGCCTGCCCGGGGATCCGATAGTCATGTGCCACGTCATCGGTCTGCCTCCGCCCACGCAGTCGGACGTCCGTCTACGTCGCGGTGGTCGGACACGCGCGCGGTGGGCGCCGCCCTTCTCGGCTTCCTGCTCGGCGCCGTGTCCTACGGCGCGGTGCCAACGGCGGCCGTCGGGGCGGTCTTGGTGTTCGCTGGAGTGATCGCGGCGTCGTCCTGGTGGGCGACACCGGGGGCTTCGGCGTGCATTGCCGTGGTCGGCTACCTGTTCACGAGCAGCATCGCCGCGGGCTCGGCGGACGGCCCGAACTGGGGTCCTTGGATGGAGTTGATCGTCTTCGCAGCATTTGCGGCCCTCGCTCTCGTGGTCTCGCTCGCCGGTCGCCGACCGGCTCACGTCGCGCTCAAGGACGCGATCAGCTCCCGACTCTCATCCGTCGTCGCTCGCCACCCGCGAGGCCATGCTCGGCATTGACCGCGAGGTCTTCTGGAACGCTCGTATCCAGGAGCTAGCGGTACGCGCCGTGCGGATCCCGCCCGTCGCCGCCGCGACAGCACCTGCCGTTGCGAATCGTGTGGCGCGGTTCTCGGGCACCGGACAGGCCCCGACCACGCTGACAGCCGGCGCGACTTCCCGCCGGGAGCACATGCCTCGGCTGAAGGTCCATGCCTTCACACCAGCGGACCTCGCCGGCCGGGAGACTCCGCGCTCGTGAGTGCAGCTGCGACCTGGTCGGCGAGGGCGATCGCGACGAGCCGCTGTTGGAGATCGGGTCGCCGAACGCGGGTGGATGCGGTGAGCAGGAATCGGCCGTGGCTGACGCCGCCGCTCTCGACGGGAAGCTCGATTCGGGTGTCCGTTGGGAGTCCGTCACGTTCGACATCCACGATGAGTCCCTGCCAGCTGATGCTTCCGTCTCGGCTGAGGCGAGGCAGGCTGTCGCCGTGCGCGGTGTCGAAGCGGCAGTCATCGAGACGAAGGACGTCGGTGATCCGCGCTGCGACGTCCGCGGTCAGGGCCTCCTGCGGGACGGTGCCGCCAGCGGCGCCGCTGGCGGCCGACAAGACCCCACTGAGGAACCCCTCCTGACGGCTTGCTCGCGCCTGCTGGCGTCGCCCCCACAGGGCGACCTCGGTCACGGCGATGCCGACGAGGAGGAGCAGGACCATCGTCTCCATGTCATCGCGGTCGGTGATCGTGAACTGCTGGTAGGGCTCGGTAAGGAAGAAGTCGAACCACAGCGCACTCGACACTGCTGCTGAAACGCCGGCCGACCGCAGGCCGGTCGCAGCGAAGGCGACGACGACAAGAACCAGGATGAGCGCGGCGTTCGTGTTCGCGAAGCTACCGCGGAACCCTGCCAGCAGCGCACAGATCGCCAGGGGCGTCGCCACAGCGACGGCAATGACTACAGTCGTTCGATCGGCGCGGGTCACATGCCCATCCAGCACCCAACAGCGCCGCCGCGTCAACGATTTTGTCGACTCCTTGACGCGGACGAACCCGACCACCGTGAGCCCGGGTGATCCTGTACCTCACTCGTCGGGGGAAAGCAGCGGATCCGCCCGGCTCTTGACCTCCTGGCACAGACGGCCGAGAGTGCGAGACGGGCGCACGACCCGATGAGTCTGGTTGCGGCTCAGGCGTTTCCCTTGCGGCGCCGGCGCGCGGGCTTGGGCTTGTTCTCGCTGAACATCAGCGTCGTCGAGCTGACGCGAATCGTGCCCGGTTCTCGCCGCGGCTTGGCCACGGCATGGAGGTGCTCGATCTCTGTGGCGATGGCTTGAGTGTGGCGCACCCACGTCTCCTCCTCCACCCACACCTCCAGGTCGCCGAAGACATCCCAGCTGCGGGGACCCAGGGCCTCGATCCGACGGACGATCTCGGCTGCGGCGGTGACCACGTTGGCCTCGAGATCGCTCGGCGCACCCGTCACCTTGCCGCCGTCGACGAGGCGATACAGCTTCTCCCGGCCACCCCGGACCGGACGGACCTCGTCGAGCTCGATCAGACCCGCGTCTGCCAACGCTCGAACGTGGTAGCTGACGGCAGCCTGGGACATCGACAGGAGCGGCGCGAGTTCCGTGCCGGACTTCGGTGAATCCGTGAGCAGCGACAGGATCCGCAGTCGGACCGGATGCGACAGCGCGCGCAAGCGTTGGCGCTCAGTGTCGACCTCAAAAACCACACTTTGTAGTTTCACACCCCTCTCGGGACTGGTCAACGCGCACGCAGCGCCGAATAGCCGACCACTGCAAAGCAGTCACTTGACGGTTGGCTGCTCGATCTGCCAGCATCCCCACGGCGGTCGCTTTGGAGTCGAGCGCTGCCGCCGGGCACACACGGCGGACGGCGGGGCGGTCACGGGGGAATCGCTCCGCCGTCAGCGGTCGGTGCAGCGGTAGGACTCTCAGCCCGGCGCCGGGGCGTCCGCCGCTGCCTTGAGGTAGCGGATGACCGCCAGGACGCGGCGGCGATCGTCCGCGTCGACCGGCAGCCCGAGCGCGTCGTAGATGTTCGAGGTGTGCTGCACCACGGCTTTCTCCGTCAGGAACAGCTGGCCGGCGATGGCGGCGTTGCTCCGACCTTCGGCCATCAGGGCGAGGACGAGGAGAAGCGCCCGCTCGAGGGCTCGGTCGCGTACGCCCCGCAGGCGCTGCGGCGTCGGGTGTACTGCGCAGAGATCGGCGACTGCGACAGCACGCACCCGAAACTACTTGCCGCACGAGCCCCCACCGAATGGGCCTAGGTCGTCTCCCCAGAAGGCCGACCTAGTCCCTTTGTGTGCCGACCGCACGCTATTTGGAAGTCATGGGCCCGCGACCGCACAGGTCAGGCGAAGGACCCGAACAGCTTCTCCAGGCGCTGCGCGTCGACGTTCTCGGCGCCGTCGGCCTCACGGATGCACTGGACGAGTCCGGTCGTCACGAGGGCGTACGCGCTGCGGCCGACTGCTTTGTGGACCGCCGCCAGCTGCGTCAGTACGTCCTCGCACTCGGCCCCTTCGTCCAGCATCGCGATCACCCGCGCGAGGTGGCCATGCGCCCGTCGCAGTCTCGTTCCGATCTGGCGTGTGTCCTGGCTCTCCAGTCTCATCACGTCCCCTTCCGCCGCTCGAATTGTATCCCCCTGGGGGGATCCGGTATGGTCGTCGTATCCCCCTGGGGGGATATACCGAAAGGGATGCCATGACGCAGACAGCAGACGGATCGCACGGAACCGCAGTCCTCGAGGAGCTATCGCCGCTCCACCGGGAGCTGCGCCGCGCCATCCCCGAGACGTATGCCGGCTTCCGTGCGCTACACGACGCGGCGTTCACCGCGGGCGCGTTGGAGACCCGGATGAAGGAGCTCATTGCACTGGCGATCGCCGTCGTGGACGGATGCGACGGATGCATCGCGTCGCACGCGCAGGCCGCGGTGCGCGCGGGCGCGAGCCGTCAGGAGGCCGCCGAGGCCATCGGGGTCACGTTCCTCATGAAGGGCGGCCCAGCCACCATCTACGGTCCCCGCGCGTTCGCCGCGTTCTGCGAGTTCGAAGCAGCGGCCGCGGCCGGCGCCGAGCCGGCCTGAGGAGGCGACGATGTGCCGAGCAGTGACCTGCCAAACATGCGGCAAGACGACCTGGGCTGGCTGTGGTCAGCATGTGAGCAGCGTGCGAGCGAACGTCCCAGCCAACCAGTGGTGCGGCGGGCACGCCGCCACGGAGGTCGTGGCCCCCAAGCGTGACGGCCGAGCGGCCGAACGGTTCGTACGGCGGATGGCGACGCCGGGCGGGCGGGCGCTCCGGATCGCGGCCGGTGCTGCCCTGATCACGGCGGGCGCCGTGCTCGGTGGCGCAGGGTTGGTCCTGGCCGTCGTCGGGCTCGTCCCGATCTTGGCCGGACTCACGAACCACTGCGTGATCGCCCCCGTCCTGGGTGTGTCGACCACGCGAACGAACACGCCCTAGCAGCACGCAGACGCCCCGTCAGCGCGTGCCGAAGGTGGCGGAACCGCGAGGCGCGGGCGTCGTCACCTCAATCGTGCCGACCCCGTCGCCGTCGCTCGAGCTATCAGAGCCCGGAGCTCTCGCAGGGGTTGAGGGCGCCGGACGAGCTGCCGAGCCCGAGCGGGTCAAGGTCACGGGTCTCCGGAACGGGCACCCACCCGGCGGCACCGCACTCGTAGGTCCATCGCGGGCCGGCCGCGACGAGCGCGCTCAGGGCATCCAGCAGCCGGTCGACGTGCTCGGAGGTCGAGCCGACGCCGAGGCTCGCGCGAACCGCGGAACCGCTGGGCGACAGCCACGCCAGGAGCGGATGGGCACAGAACCGCCCATCCCGCACGCCGATCCCGTGCTCAGCGGAGAGGACCGCGGACACGTAGCCGGCGTCGAACCCGTCGACGACGAACGATGCGACGCCGACCCGGTCGGGTGCATCGGGCCAGATGCGAAGTGGCGTGACACCAGGGATCGCGCGCAGGCCCGCGTCCAGCCGGTCGAGCAGGTCCCGCTCGTGCTTCTCCTGGGCGCCATCCGGAAGGTCGCCGAGGGTCCGCAGCGCGGTCGCCAGCGCGACGGCGCCGAGCACGTTGGGCGTGCCCCCCTCGTGCCGCTGCGGCGACGACGCCCACGTCACATCGTGCGTGGTCACCTCGCGGACCGCGCCACCGCCGGGAAGGTAGGCGGGCGCCGCCTCCAACCAGTCATGCCGCCCAACGAGCACGCCCGCACCGAACGGGGCGTAGACCTTGTGACCGGACAGCGCGATGTAGTCCACGTCGAGCGCGCCGATGTCGATTCGTCGGTGTGGCGCCCACTGGGCGGCGTCGACGCTGATCCTCGCGCCGTGCCGGTGCGCGATCCGAGCCAGTTGCGCGATCGGGAGCACCTCACCGGTGACGTTCGATGCACCCGTGATCGCCAGCAGGGTCGCGGGCCGGCTGGCCAGCTCGTCCTCGATCGCAAGGATCGTCTCCGCCAGGAGCGGGCGGGCGTGGACCGTTCGCACGTCGTGTCGGCGCCAGGGCAGCAAGTTCGCGTGGTGCTCGATGTCGAGAACGACGACCGAGGAACCGACCGGAAGCGCTGACGCGAGAAGCGTGATCGCGTCGGTGGTGTTGCGCGTCAGGATCACATCGTCGTCCGCACGCGCGCCGAGACATCGCGCAATCGACGCGCGGGCGTCCTCCAAGGCATCCGTCGTCACGCGCGACGCGTAGCCGGCGCCACGGTGGGCGCTGCCGTAGTGGGCGAGAGCGGTCCCGACCCGATCCAGGACCGCTGCGAGTGCCGGCGCGGTGGCGGCGACGTCCAGGCCCGCGTAGGGGACCTCCCCGCCATGAACCACGGGCGCTCGGAGGTCGGCCCCCACGACGGGGAGAAGGGGCTCGATGCAGTCCCGCCGTGCGTGCGTGGGGCGGGGGAGAGTGGTCGTGATGCTCATGGCAGTCCCGATCGGTGAGGGACCCGAAGGCCCGCGCTTGCCGACGCGCGGGTGCGCGGCGACCCGGTCCTCACCCAGGGCACCCCACCGCGGTGGAGGGTTGCCGGCCGACTAGCTGGGGCTTTACGTCGACGCTCGTGACCTGCCGCGGACAATATTCGTCGGGTGGCCGCTTCGCAACTGCGGCCCGGTGACGCCTACACCGGAGCGACGTAGGCGTGCACGAGCGGGACGACGGACGACCCTTCGCCCGCTGCTGCCGCGACCCGCTTCATGGATCCGGAGCGCACGTCGCCCACGGCGAAGATTCCCGGCGCCGACGTCGCGAGACTGGCCGGCGGCACCTGTCCTGGCCACAGGTTCGGTGGCACGTCGCCACCGGTCAGCACGAAGCCGCGGTCGTCGAGAGCCACCTCCGGCGGAAGCCATCCGCACTGGGGATCGGCGCCGAGCAGGAGGTACAGACCGTCGCACGCGCGCCTGCGTACCTCGCGGGTGTTCACGTCGCACAGCTCGATCCACTCCAGCCGCGCGGCGCCGCCGCCACCGACGACCTCGCAGCAGGAGTTGATCTCGATGCGGGCGTTCGACTCGATCTCGTCGATCAGGTACCGCGACATCGTCGCGCCCAGACCGTCGCGCCGCACGACGATCGTGACCGATCGGGCGAACCGGGCCAGGTGCAACGACGCCTGTCCCGCGGAGTTCCCGCCCCCGACGACGACGACGTCCCGGCCCACCATCTCGCGAGCCGATGTCATCGCGCTGCCGTACGACACGCCTCGACCGGTCAGGGCCTCGACCTCCGGGACGCCGAGCTTGCGGTAGGCCGCGCCGGAGGCGATGACGACTGCGCGCGTGCGGATGTCGCCCCCGTCGGTGTGGACGGTCAGCACGCGTCCCTTCGGCGCGGGGGTGAGGCCGGTGGCGACCCAGCCGGTGATGAACCGCGTACCGAACCGAAGCGCCTGGATCCGGGCCCGCAGCGCCAGCCGCATCCCCGAGATGCCGCGAGGAAAGCCCAGGTAGTTGCGGATCATCGAGCTCATCCCGGCCTGGCCTCCGATCGCCTCCTCCTCGACCACAATCGTCGACAGGCCCTCGGACGCGCCGTAGACGGCCGCCGCGAGCCCAGCCGGGCCGGCCCCCACGATGCACAGGTCGAACACGGTCAGCTGGTCGATCTGGTCGGGCCGGCCGTAGAACGCGGCGGCGACGTCGCGGACGGACGCGGGCGCGATGACCTGACGGCTCAGCACGTCGACGAGCGGGTACGTCGGCTCACCGTCGTACTTCTCCGCGATCTCCAGCCCCACGGCGGACTGCGGGTCGTGGACGCCATGCGGCATGCCCATCCGCACGAGGAGGTCGCGGATGCCCATGACGAGGGGCTCGTCGGCATGGCCGACGATCCGCACCGCCTCGACCTCGGGATCGGCGACGGTCGAGCCCCAGTCGGAGAGAAGCTCGGTGATCGCGTTGTGGAACTCCTCGTCGCGGACACCACGCGGCAGCATGAGGTAGGCGTCGAACTCCCCCAGCGACAGCGCGTTGCGCAGGATGTCGCCGTCACCGAGGAACCGCAGGAACGGGGCGACGACCAGGCCCTTGGCCGTCGGGACGATCGAGCGCCACTGGCCGACCAGGTCGAGGACCGACGCACGCAGCTCCGAAGGGACGTCGTTGGGGTACAGCGACGAGTCCATCACGACCATCGCCAACGGCTGGCCGCCTGCCGCCACGGCCTCGGTCGCTTCGGTGACGAGGTCGGCACCAGCCACCAGGCGCACGTCGTAGTCACGGGCGTAGCGGCCGAACTCGTCGACCAGGCGGTCGCCGTGCTCGTCCGACACGATCAGGATGACCGGATTCGTCATCGGGCCATTGTGACGGGGATGTGCCAGGCGTGCACTCCGCTACCTACCGACCAAGCTGCGACCCGCCGCGGGAGCGAAGCGCGGCGCGAAGGAACGGTGCGACGGGCAGGGTCGCGACCAGTCGGGCCTCCTGGAGAGCGTCGGAGTCCTCGTCGAGGAACCGCAGCACGGCGGACGCCCTGTTGCGCGCGAAGAGCCGGTCCATGACGTCCTCGACGATGTCGGGATCACGCCGGAGCGCATCGAGGAACACGCGGTCCAGCCACGCGTGCCGTCGGTGTCGAGCCCCGACGGCATGCGGGTGACCGTACCGGCGCAGAGAGCCGGCGATGGCGGCGTTGTGGCGCTGGATCCGCTCGGCGGCGAAGCCCGTGGATGGCTTGAGCAAGCCGCCACGCACCCCGATCGAGACCACGTGCCCGCCCCGGACGTCGGCGGTAGGGCGGGTCAGACCGAGACAGCCCGCCTCGGTTCGCGCGACCTTCCACGACGACAGGCGCCGTACTCGCCGGAGATAGTCGGTCAGGGCGGGGCAAAGGTCAGGCGCCTCGTCGCCCCATCGGAACGCGGCTATCTCGACCAGGGCGTGACGCGCGGTGGTCGGCAGCACGTAGCAGAAGCTCACGGTCCCGGCGTCGCGGCCGCGGAAGTCCATGAAGGTCGCGACCGACGGGTCGAATGCCTCGGCGTCGGTCTCGATCTCCCAGCCGAGGAAGGCCAGCCTCGGACCCCCGGGGACCGGGGTCGGCGGCCTGCTGTCGAAGACCCAGGCGGCGGTGACGGCGGTCCCGTCGAGCGTGACGACCGCGTGCTCGCCGTCGTCACGAACGTTGTCCACGACGCCGGTCACGAACTCGACGTGGGCCGCCACTGCCGGACGCGCACGGATGCCGTCGTGAAGGCGCTCGCCGCTGACGGCCACGTACCGGTACGGGCGGATCGGCAGGACCCTCGACGTGCCGGACGCATGCACGGCGATCGCGTCCCAGGTGGCGGATGCGGCGGACGCCAGGCCGTCGGGCCTCTGGGTCCAGAAGGCCCAAACCCGCCCGCGGACGTCGTGCTGTGCGTCGTCGACAACGAGGATGCGCCGCCGCGCATGTGGGCCCTCGGAGAGTCGGCTGGCCAGGGTCAGGCCCGACAGTCCCGCGCCGACGATCACCGCGTCGTACTCGACAGGCACCACGTCACCCGTGGCAGGCCCCGGCCAGTGCGTCGGCGCGGTCGGCGACGTCGCCAGGCCTCATCGCGCCTCCCGGGCTCCCTGCGCCGCCGACGATACGCCGCCCGCTGCGCCGACGCGCTCCGGCAGCGATGGCCAAGACGGCCCCGGCATGACCGGGTCAGCCGGTCAGCCGGTCAGCGGTCGGCGAAGTACCGCGTGAGCCCGGCGTACAGCCACTGGGCGTACTGCCGCTGGCCCGCCGCCGAGCTCATGCGGCGCGCCTCCTGCGCGTTGCGCATGTTGCCGACCTCGACCGTCACGGTCGGCACGTTGCTGACGTTGAGACTCGTCGTGTCCCGGGAGACCAGGAGCTGGTTCGGGATGTAGTTGGACCGCGGTGCTCCGGCTCCGGCCATGCCGGCGATCATCGCCTTCGCCAGGCGACGGTCCTTGCGGACCACATCGTCCGTCCAGCCGGGGATCAACGCCGGGGTCATGGCGAAGAAGCCCTTGCTGCCGGCGGATGCGCCGTCCGCGTGGATGCTGAGCATCGCGTCAGCCCCGATCCGGTTCGCGAGCTTCGCCCGATCCCACACGCACGGCCCCCACGCGTCGTAGGAGTTGGTGCTTCGCGTCATCCGCACGGTCGCACCTGCGGCCTCGAGCATCGGCTTCAGCTGCTTGGCGACGCGCCACGTGAACGTCGCCTCCGGCAGCCCGGCGTTCGTCGCCGTGCCGGTCGTGTTGCAACCCTTGCGGATCGCGCCGTTGAAGAACGTCTGCGCCATCTGCCGCGAGAACTTCGGGTTGCTGTTTCCCAGCTGGTGCCCGGGGTCGAGCAGGATCAGCTTGCCCGCGAGCGGCTTGTCGTCAGCCGCCGGTCGCGCCGCTGCCGGAGCGACTGCCGAGGCGGCCAGCGCGACGACGGCGGCCAGCGCGGCGACGATGCCGACCGGACCTCTCACAGCATCGCCAGCATCCGGTGGTTCCCCAGCGTGTTCGGCTTGACCCGCTCCAGCCCGAGGAACTCGGCAACACCTTCGTCGTAGGACTGCAGAAGCTGTTGGTAGACGTCGTGATCAACCGGCGTCTCACCGATCTCGACGAAGCCGTGCGCCTCAAAGAAGCGCACCATGAACGTCAGGCAGAAGACCCGCTGAACGCCGAGCTCACGCGCGCGGCCCAGGAGCGCCGTCAACAGCGCCGACCCGATGCCGTGCCGCGCATGATCCGGGGCGACCGCGACCGTGCGAACCTCCGCGAGGTCCTCCCACATGACGTGCAGCGCGCCGCAGCCCACCACCTCGCCGTCGAGCTCGGCGACGAGGAACTCCTGGATGTCCTCGAAGAGCGTGACGGTCGCCTTCGACAGCAGCCGGCCGTCGCGCGAGTACGTGTCGACCAGGCCACGGATGTCGCGCACGTCGGCCGTCCGCGCCGGCCGGATGTTCACCTCCGACATCAGCCTCGCGCCTCCGGCTTCTGGCCACGCTCGTGACCTCGCGCCTCCGGCTTCACCAGCGGGAACAGGATCGTCTCGCGGATCCCCAACCCCGTCAGCGCCATCAGCACCCGGTCGACACCGACGCCGACCCCGCCCATCGGCGGCATCCCGTGCTCCATCGCCCGTAGGAAGTCCTCGTCGAGGTGCATCGCCTCGTCGTCGCCACGGTCGCCGAGGGCGGCCTGCTCGACCAGGCGCTCGCGCTGCACGACCGGGTCCACGAGCTCGGAGTAGCCGGTGCCGGTCTCCGCGCCGTCGATGTACAGGTCCCACTTCTCCACGACGCCGGGCTTCGTCCGGTGTGCGCGCACCAGCGGGGACGTGTCGACCGGGTAGTCGAGCACGAACGTCGGGCCGGTGAACGTCGGGATCACGTGGTGCTCGAACAGCTCCTCGACGAGCTTGCCCGGCTGAGCGGTCGGAGCAACGTCGATCGCATCACGCTCGCACAGTGCAACGAGCCGCTCACGGGTGGTCGACGGCGTGATCTCCTCGCCGATCGCCTCCGACAGCGACCCGTACAGGTCGACCTGCGCCCAGACCCCGGACAGGTCGTGAACGCTGCCGTCGGCATGCGTCACCACCAGTGAGCCCGTCGCTGCGAGCGCAGCCTCCTGGATGAGCTCGCGTGTCAGGGTCGCCACGTCCTGGTAGTCCGCGTACGCCTGGTAGAACTCCAGCATCGTGAACTCCGGCGAGTGGGTCCGGTCGGCGCCTTCATTGCGGAAGTTGCGGTTGATCTCGAACACCCGCTCCAGCCCGCCGACCACCGCGCGCTTGAGGAACAGCTCGGGGGCGATCCGCAGGTAGACGTCGAGGTCGAAGGCGTTCGAGTGCGTGACGAACGGTCGCGCAGCGGCGCCGCCGTGGATCGTCTGCAGCATCGGCGTCTCGACCTCGATGTACCCGTGCCGGGTCAGGGTCTGCCGGATCGCCGCAACGACGACCGGCCGCATGCGGGCCATCTGCTGGGCTTCGGGCCGCACGATGAGATCGACGTAGCGCTGCCGGACGCGGGTCTCCTCGTTCAGTGCCTTGTGGGCCACCGGCAGGGGCCGCAGGGCCTTCGACGCCATGTGCCAGGCGTCCGCGAGCACCGACAGCTCGCCGCGCTTGGACGTGATGACCTCACCCGTGACCACGACGTGGTCCCCGATGTCGACGAGGTCCTTCCAGTCGGAAAGCGCCTCCTCGCCGACCTGCCCGAGGGACAGCATCGCCTGCAGTTCGGTCCCGTCCCCGGCACGCAGCGTCGCGAAGCAGAGCTTCCCCGTGTTGCGGACGAAGATGACCCGGCCGGCGACACCCACGTGCTCCCCGGTCGCCGTGTCCGGCGGCAGGTCGGGGTGGGCGGCGCGGACGGCGGCGATCGTCGTGGTGACCGGCAGGGCGATCCCGTACGGCTCCCGGCCGCGCTCGACCAGGGCCAGGCGCTTGTCGCGGCGGACACGCAGCTGCTCGGGCAGGTCGTCGTCGGCCTCGGGGACGGCCACGTCGGCCGCTGCGTCGATCGTCACAAGGGGCAAGGCTATGCGATCGGTCGGGGGCCGCCGCCCGTCGCGCAACAGGCGTCGATCCCCCTGCGACCCGCACGATCCGGCGATCGGCAGGCGACGGGCGCGGGGCGTGCCGTAGGGTCTCCGCGGGGAATGCAAGCGCTTGCGTGACGGCGGCGTCACCCGGCCGCGGCCGGGTCGATCGGCCAGCGCCAGCGACGAAGTCCAGGAGGGAAGCGCTTCCATGCAGTTCGGTCATTTCGACGACGAGGCTCGCGAGTACGTCATCACGACGCCGCAGACGCCCTACCCGTGGATCAACTACCTCGGCTCCGAGCAGTTCTTCTCGCTGCTGTCACACCAGGCCGGCGGCTACAGCTTCTACCGCGACCCGCGCATGCGTCGGCTCACCCGGTACCGCTACAACAACGTTCCCGCCGACGCCGGCGGGCGCTACCTGTACGTCCACGACGACGGCGACGTGTGGACCCCGTCCTGGCTGCCGGTGAAGGCCGACCTCGACCACTTCGAAGCGCGGCACGGCCTCGGGTACTCCCGCATCACCGGCGAGCGCGGCGGCCTGTCGGTGTCGACGGTCTTCTTCGTCCCGCTCGGCGAAGACGCCGAGATCCAGCGCATCACCGTGACAAACACCTCCGATGCTGCGAAGTCGGTGACGCTGTTCACGTTCGTCGAGTTCTGCCTGTGGAACGCGCAGGACGACCAGACGAACTACCAGCGCAACCTGTCGATCGGCGAGGTCGAGGTCGAGCAGGAGGGGCCGTTCGGCTCGGCGATCTACCACCGCACGGAGTACCGCGAGCGCCGCGACCACTACGCGGTCTTCGGGATCAACACCCGCGCCGACGGGTACGACACCGACCGCGACTCCTTCGTCGGCGCCTACAACTCCCTCGGTGAGGCAGCAGTCCCGCGGTCGGGCACGTCGACCGGCTCCGTGGCGTCCGGCTGGTACCCGATCGGCTCCCACGCCGTGCACCTCGACCTCGCCCCCGGCGAGAGCCGCGACCTCGTCGTCGTCCTCGGGTACGTCGAGAACCCCGATGAGGCGAAGTGGGCCGACGACGCCCACCAGGTCATCAACAAGGAGCGCGCCCACGCGCTGCTCGGCAGGTTCGCGACGTCCGAGCAGGCGGACGCCGCGCTCGCGGCGCTGCAGGAGCACTGGACGACGCTGCTGTCGACGTATCGCGTCACCAGTACCGACGAGCGGCTCGACCGGATGGTGAACATCTGGAACCAGTACCAGTGCATGGTGACGTTCAACATGTCCCGGTCGGCGTCGTACTTCGAGACCGGCATCGGCCGCGGGATGGGCTTCCGCGACTCCAACCAGGACCTGCTCGGCTTCGTCCACCTCATCCCGGAGCGCGCACGCGAGCGCATCCTCGACATCGCCGCGACGCAGCTGGCCGACGGCTCCGCCTACCACCAGTACCAGCCGCTGACGAAGCGCGGCAACAACGACATCGGCTCCGGGTTCAACGACGACCCCCTGTGGCTCATCGCCGGCGTCGCCGCGTACGTCAAGGAGACCGGGGACCTCGCGATCCTCGACGAGCCGGTCCCGTTCGACAACGACTGGGACGTCGCGGAGCCGCTGTTCGAGCACCTCACCCGCTCGTTCGAGTTCACCGTCACGCACCGCGGCCCCCACGGTCTGCCGCTCATCGGCCGCGCCGACTGGAACGACTGCCTGAACCTCAACTGCTTCTCGACGACCCCCGGCGAGTCGTTCCAGACCACCGAGAACCAGGCCGGCGGCGTCGCCGAGTCCGTCTTCATCGGCGCGCAGTTCGTCCTGTACGGCGCGGAGTACGCCGCGCTCGCCCGGCGTCGCGGGCTCGACGAGGTCGCCGATCGAGCGGACGCGCTCGTCGAGGAGATGCGCGGCGCGATGCGCGACCACGGGTGGGACGGCGACTGGTTCCTGCGCGCATACGACTACTACGGCACGCCCATCGGCACCGACGCGGACGCCGAGGGAAAGATCTGGATCGAGCCGCAGGGGCTGGCGGTCATGGCCGGCCTGGGGACCGAGACCGACGGCACCGACCAGTCGCGAGCGCTGCGTGCCCTCGACTCCGTCGACCGGATGCTCGGGACGCCGCACGGTCTCGTCCTGCAGTACCCGGCGTACACGACGTACCGCGTGAACATGGGCGAGGTGTCGACGTACCCGCCCGGCTACAAGGAGAACGGCGGGATCTTCTGCCACAACAACCCGTGGGTGATCATCGCCGAGACGATCGTCGGGCGCGGGGCGCAGGCGTTCGACCACTACAAGCAGATCACGCCGGCGTACCGGGAGCCGATCTCCGATGTCCACCGGCTCGAGCCGTACGTGTACGCGCAGATGATCGCCGGCAAGGAGGCGGTCCGCGCCGGCGAGGCCAAGAACTCGTGGCTCACCGGATGCGCGGCGTGGACGTTCGTCGCCGTGTCGCAGTACCTCCTCGGCGTGCGACCCGACTACGACGGGCTCGTCGTCGACCCGCAGATCGGCCCGGACGTGCCGTCGTTCACCGTCACCCGCGTGGCACGCGGGGCCACGTACGTCATCACGGTCGCCAACTCCGGCACGCCCGGCGCGCGCGGTCGGCTGGTGGTGGACGGCACGGCCGTCGACGGGACGCTCGTGCCGTACGCCCCGGCCGGGGCGACCGTGCACGTCGACGTCACGCTCTGAGCGTCGCGCCTACGCTGCTGCCATGACCGCGCCGACATGGCCCGTGCCGGCCCGGGTCGAGGGCGTCATCCTCGACATCCACTCGACGCTCGTGGACCAGGGCGATGCGCACGAGTGGCTCGACCGAGCGCTGGCGCAGTCCCCGCACGCGCTCGACGCGGACCAGCGGGCACGCACCGAGGCCTTCCTCGACCGGATCTGGGAGGGCGCTCGGGTCAGCGACCCGGCGAGCTCGCGCGACCTGTCGTTCGAGGCGCACGCCCGGGTGTTCCACGGGCTCATCGAGGACGGGCCCGACATCGACCGGGCGCTCTCAGACGCGTTGTACGACGTCATGCTCGACACCTGGCACGCCTACGACGACACGGTGCCGATGCTGGCCGCGCTACGCGACCTGGGCGTACGCACGTGCCTGCTGTCCAACGCCGGCGTCGACATCCGCTCGGTCCTGGACCGCGAGGGCATCACCGGCTGGTACGACCACGCCGTGCTGTCGTACGAGGTCGGCGCGGTCAAGCCGGACCCGCGGATCTTCGCTGCGGCGCTCGACGCGCTCGGGCTGCCGGCCGCATCCGTCCTCATGGTCGGGGACAACGCGCACGATGACGGCGGCGGTGCCGCCCTCGGGCTCCGGACGCTGATACTGCCCCGTACCGCCGGGCGGACCCATGGCCTGGACGCCGTGCCGGCCCTCGTGCGCGGCATCAACGCCGCCTTCGGCTAGCCGCTACCTCCGCGCGCTCCACTCGACCGCGGTGATCGCGAAGATCGCCTCGTCCGCCCACTCGCCCTTGACCCACTCGTTCTCGCGCAGGTGCGCCTCCTGCCGCATCCCCAGGCGCCGCAGCACCGCGGCCGACGGCTCGTTGCGCGCGTCAATGCGTGCGAAGACCCGGTGAGCGTCGAGCTCGGTGAAGGCCGCGTCGACCATGGCCGCCGCGGCCTCCGTCGCGTAGCCGTGGCCGTTCTCGTCGGGGAGCAGGAGGTAGCCGACCTCGACCTGGCCGAGGCTGCGTCCGAACAGGAAGACCTCTCCGACCAGGCGCCCGTCGCGGTCCATCGCGAGGCACAGCCGGCTGTCGTCGGCGGTGAGCGTCCACGTCGAGCGGTCCGCGAGGTGCGCAGGCACCTGCGCCGGGTCGAGGGCCTCGACAAGCAGGTACCGCGCAACGGACGCGTCGCACACGAGGCGCGTGTGCTCGGCGAGGTCGTCGGCTGTGAGCCGCCGAAGCGTCAGGCGCTCGGTCCGGATCGGCAGCGTCGGGTCGCTCATCGCGCTCGTCGGGGGCACGCGCGTCAGCATCGCATCCGGGACCGACGCCGCGGGCAGCGGTCCGTTTAGGGCAGCCGTCGTATCGTGACGCGCGTGGAGGACGACCCGCGGCCCGGAGCCGACCGCGTGCGACGGACGACGACCGCACGGGTCCGTGTCACGACCATCGCCTCCGGTTCACGCACTGAGGGCGCCGATGTCGTCGTCGTCGAGGAGCCGCTGCGCGTCCACGTCGAGCACGGGGCACGACAGCACCTGCTCGGCTCCACGATGCGCACGCCGGGCCACGATCTCGAGCTCGCCGCCGGGCTGGCGGTCGGCGAGGGGGTTGTACGAGACGCGGCGCAGATCGTGGCGGTCCGCCCGTGCCGCGACGACACCGGCCCCGTGGCCAACGAGGTCACGGTCGTGGTGACGTCCGACGCGGTCGTCGATGCCGACCTCGTCGCGCGGGTCAGCACCCCGTCGAGTGCATGCGGGCTGTGCGGCCGCGACGAGATCGACACGATCGTGGAACGCGCTCGACGTATCGACCGGACGGTGGTCGTCCCGGCCGGGATCGTCGCGTCGCTACCGGACGCGATGCGGGCGCAGCAGCGGGTCTTCTCCCGCACCGGCGGGCTGCATGCGGCGGCTCTGGCCCGCGTCGACGGGACTCTCCTGTGCGTGCGCGAGGACGTCGGCCGGCACAACGCCGTCGACAAGGTGGTCGGGCACGCAACGCTGAACAAGCTGGCCGCGGACGTGCTCGTCGTCAGCGGACGCGCCGGTTTCGAGATCGTGCAGAAGGCGGCGATGGCCGGCATCCCGGTGGTGGCCGCGGTGTCGGCACCGACGTCGCTGGCCGTGGACGTCGCCCGCGAGTGCGGGCTGACCCTGGCGGCCTTCGTCCGCGGCGGACGGATGACCGTCTACTCCGGGGCCGCGCGCATCTCCTAGGCACCACGCCCTGCCGGCCGACGGCCGACAGGTGCTGACACCTGGGACGTGCAGCACGACACGCCGGCGACGCCGGGCGTGTCGTGCCGCACGTCCCGGAAAGCGGGACGTGCGGGACGGGGGGGGGTTAGTCGAGGTCGGCGTTCTTGGCGAAGACGAGCCGGAGCCCGGTGAGGGTCAGCTCGGGGTCGTGGTGCGTGATGCGGTGCGACTCCGGGACGACGATCGGCGCCAGGCCGCCGGTCGCGACGACCGCCGTGACCGGGCCGAGCTCCTCCACGATGCGGTCGACCAGGCCGTCGACCTGGCCGGCGAAGCCGTACAGCGCGCCGGACTGCAGCGACTCCACGGTGTTCTTGCCGATCGCCGAGCGTGGCCGGACCAGCTCCACCTTGCGCAGCTGGGCGGCCCGCGACGCGAGGGCGTCCAGCGAGATCTCGATCCCGGGGGCGAGTGCGCCGCCGAGGAACTCGCCCTTGGCCGAGACGACGTCGAGGTTCGTCGACGTGCCGAAGTCGACGACGATGCACGGACCGCCGTACTGGTGGTGCGCCGCGAGCGTGTTCACGATGCGGTCGGCCCCGACCTCCTTGGGGTTGTCCGTGAGCACCGGCACGCCGGTCTTCGTCCCCGGCTCCACGATCACCGTCGGCACATCCGCGAAGTAGCGGTCCAGCATCAGCCGCATCTCGCGCAGGACCGCGGGCACCGTGCTGCACAGCGCGATCCCACCGACTGGTCGCTCGTCGGCGAGCAGTCCGCGGAAGGTCAGCGCCATCTCGTCCGCGGTCGTGCGGGCATCGGTCTTGATCCGCCAGGAGGCTGACAGCTCCTCACCGTCGAACATGCCGAGGACGGTGTTTGTGTTGCCGACGTCGATCGCGAGCAGCACTAGGACTCCTGGCGCAGGTCGGCACCGATGTCGAGCACCGGCGCCGAGTGGGTGAGGGCTCCGACGGCAAGGTAGTCGACTCCGGTGCCGGCCACGTCGCGAGCCACGTCCAGCGAGAGCCCGCCGGACGCCTCCAGCCGGGCGCGGCCAGCGGTACGCCGGACGGCCTCGGCCATCGCCGGGACGTCGAAGTTGTCCAGCAGGACGAGGTCGGCGCCGGCGGCGAGCACCTCGTCGAGCTGGTCCAGGGAGTCGACCTCCACCTCGACGTCGATGCCCGGGAACCGCGTGCGGACCGCGGCGAACGCCGCGGCCACCCCGCCCGCGGCGACCACGTGGTTGTCCTTGACGAGCGCCGCGTCCGAGAGCGACATGCGGTGGTTCGTCCCGCCGCCGCAGCGCACGGCGTACTTCTCCAGGGCGCGCATGCCCGGCGTCGTCTTGCGGGTGTCCCGGATCCGCGCGCCGGTGCCGGCGACCTCGTCGACCCATGTCCGGGTGAGGGTCGCGATCCCGCCGAGGTGTCCGAGGAGGTTCAGGGCCGGCCGCTCCGCCTGGAGGAGGGCGTGCGTCGGCCCGGCCACGGAGAGGACGACGTCTCCGGACCGCAGCGTCGACCCGTCGGCAACCACCTCGGTGATGACGACCTCGGCACCTCCCACCGTGCGGAACACGGCTGCGGCCACCGGCACGCCGGCGGCGATCCCGGCCCCGCGCGCGACGAGGTCGAGCGTGGCCCGCTGGTCGGCCGGCACGGTCGCAACCGTCGTCACGTCGACGCCGCCGTCGAGGTCCTCCTCGACGGCCCGGCGCACCAGGTCAGCGATCGCGGCCGGGTCAAGGCCCGCCGAGTCGAGCTCGGCGTCGATCACGGGGTCGAAGACATGGGCGGTCATGCGGTCACCGGTTCCTTCGTCGTCGTGAGGGCGCCGTCGGCACCGAGACGGGTCACGAGGTGGACGCGCCAGTCGGCGTCGTCGCGGTCGGGGAAGTCCTCCCGCCAGTGCGAGCCACGGGTCTCCTCGCGCAGCATCGCGTGGTGCACGAGCACCGTCGCGATGGCGTAGAGGTTCGACGTCTCCCAGTCCTCGGTCGACGGCCGTGCGCCACCGGCACCGGCCAGCTCGGCGAGCTCGGTCGCCGCGTCCTCGAGGGAGGTCGCACTGCGCAGCACGCCGGCGTCGGCATCCATGACCTGCTGGATCGACCGCCGGATCGCGTGCGGCAGGAGGCCAGCCGGGCCGGGCGCGGGAAGCGCCGGGGCGGCCTCGGGCCGGTCCTCGTCGAGCGCTGCGACGATCCGGCGCGCGAACACGAGGCCCTCGAGCAGCGAGTTCGACGCGAGGCGGTTCGCCCCGTGGACGCCCGTGCAGGCGACCTCGCCGCAGGCATAGAGCCCCGGGATCGAGGCGCGACCCCACAGGTCCGTGCGCACGCCGCCGGAGACGTAGTGCTGTGCGGGCGCCACGGGGATGAGATCGGTGACCGGGTCGATCCCGCGCTGGCGGCAGTTCTCGAGGATGGTCGGGAAGCGCTGCAACCAGGTGTCGGCGCCGAGCATCCGGCCGTCGAGCCACACGTGCGCGGTGCCGTCCTCGCGCATGCGGCGCATGATCGCCTTGGCGACGACGTCCCGCGGCGCGAGGTCGGCGAGCGGGTGCACACCCGCCATGAGCTTGTTGCCGCGAGCATCCAGGAGCACGGCCCCCTCGCCGCGCACGGCCTCGGACACCAGCGGCTGCTGGCCCTGGGCGAGGGGGCCCAACCACATGACGGTCGGGTGGAACTGGACGAACTCCAGGTCCGCGATCGCCGCGCCCGCACGCATGGCGAGCGCGACGCCGTCGCCGGTCGAGACGTACGGGTTGGTCGTCTGCCCGAACACCTGCCCGAAGCCGCCGGTCGCGAGGACGACCGCAGGCGCGAGCGCCGCGCCGATCCCGTCGCGACGACCGGCGCCCATGACGTGCAGCGTGACGCCCTGCGCCCGTCCCTGGTCGTCGCACAGCAGGTCGAGCGCGAGCGCATCCTCGACCACCTCGATGCCCGGGTCGTCCTGGACGGCGGCGACCAGTGCACGCGAGATCTCGGCGCCCGTGGCATCGCCGCCGGCGTGGGCGATGCGGTCACGCAGGTGGCCGCCCTCGCGGGTGAGGGCGATCTCGCCACTGGCGTCACGGTCGAAGTGCGCACCGATGTCGATGAGGCCGCGCACCGCACCGGGACCCTCGGTCACGAGCACGCGGACCGCGTCCTCGTCGCACAGCCCGACACCGGCGACGAGAGTGTCCTGCAGGTGCTCCTCGGGGGAGTCCTCCTCCGAGAGTGCCGCCGCGATGCCGCCCTGCGCCCAGCGGGTGGACCCCTCGTTGACCTGCGCCTTGGTGACGATGAGCACGGTGCGGCCGGTGGCTCGCGCGCGCAGTGCCGCGCTCAGGCCGGCGATGCCGGAGCCGACCACGATCACGTCGGCGCGCACCGTCCACCCGGGCTCGGCCGCGACAAGGCGGCGCGGGAGTGAAGGTCGTGTCATCCGAGGACCACCTCGCGGTTGTCGATCAGGCGGGTCGACCCGACGCGTGCGGCGACGAGCGCACGCGCGGGGCCGCTCGCGGGCGGCGGCCCGAGGTCGAGGTCGCGGACCACGAGGTAGTCGACGGCGACGCCGGGGCGCCGGGCGAGCACATCCCGGCCGGCGGCCAGCGCGGCCTCCACGCCCCCGGGTGCTGCCTCCGCGACGGCGGCGAGCGCGTGCGACAGCGCGAGCGCCTCGACCCGCTCGGTGGCGGAGAGGTAGCGGTTGCGGCTGCTCAGTGCCAGGCCGTCGTCCTCGCGGACGGTCGGCACGGGCAGGACCCGAACAGGCAGGCTCAGGTCGGAGACCATGCGGCTGATGAGGACGAGCTGCTGGTAGTCCTTCTCGCCGAAGGCGGCGACGTCCGCCCGCACGAGACCGATGAGCTTGGCGACGACGGTGAGCGTGCCGCGGAAGTGGCCGGGCCGGGCGGCACCCTCGAGGGTCTCCCCGATCGGACCGGCGTCGACGGTGATGCTGTCGGGGCGGAAGCCGCGCGCCGGGCCGTACACCTCGGTGGCCGACGGCGCGAAGACGACGTCGGCCCCGGCCGCTGCCGCGAGGGCGACGTCTTCATCGAGGGTGCGGGGGTAGCGCTCGAAGTCCTCCCCCGCGCCGAACTGCGTCGGGTTCACGAAGACGGTGACGACGACGGTCCCGTCCGCCCCCACCGCGGACCGCGCGGCGTGCATGAGCGCGGCGTGGCCGACGTGGAGGGCGCCCATCGTCATCACGACGGCGTGCGGACGCGGACGGTCCGCGAGCAGCGCGTGCAGCGCGTCGGCGGTCGGGACGACCACGGGCGTCACGTCGGGTCCCCGTCGCTGCCGAGCACGTCGAGCAGGCCGGCCGCGGTCGCGACGTCGATCAGGCCGGCGGCGACGGCGCGGTCGGCCGTCAGCCGGGCCAGTGCGCGGTAGGCGTCGGCGGCGACCGGGGAGACGGCCGCGATCCGCTCGAGGTGCAGGGCGACGGTCTGCGCGTCCCCACGCGCCACCGGCCCGGTCAGCGCCGAGTCGCCGTGGCGAAGCGCGTTGTCGAGCGATGCCCCGAGCAGCGGGGCGACGAGCCGGCGCGGCTCCTCGATGCCGGCGTCGGCGAGCAGGTCCAGCGACGTGGCGACGAGCGTCATCAGGTAGTTCGCGCCGAAGGCGATCCCCGCGTGGTAAAGCCCGCGGGCCTCCTCCGGCACCCAGACCGGCTCGCCACCCATCTCGACGACGAGGGCCTCGGCGACCGGCCGCGCAGCGTCCGACGCCGTCACCCCGAACGGGCAGTCCTCGAGCCGGGCGAGGTCGACGGAGGTCCCGGTGAACGTCATCACGGGGTGGATCGCGAGCGGGACCGCGCCCACGCGCTGCGCCGGGGCGAGCACATCGACACCGAACCTGCCGGACGGGTGGGCGACGAACTGGCCGGCATGGATCGCGCCGACCTCGGCGAGGCCGGCCACGAGCGCGGGCAGGACGTCGTCCGGGACGGCTAGCAGGACGAGGTCGGCCCCCTGCGCAGCCTCCGTCGGGGGCACGACCGGCACGCCCGGCAGCAGCGCCTCGGCCCGCAGCCGCGAGAGGTCCGACACCGCCGACACCCCGCGCACGTCGTGGCCCGCACGACGCAGCGCTGCACCAAGCACCGACCCGACGCGGCCGGCGCCCACAATGCCGACGGCGAGACGTGGCGGTCCGGAGGTCGTCACCCGACGGAGCGTAGACCGCTCCCTCGCGCCGCCCGCCGGCCCTGGCAGCATGGCGCGTGTGAGGGCACCCGGGGACGCGATGCGCCGTGAGGTGCTCGGTGTCGGGCTGGCAGCGCAGCTGCCCTGCGACGACGTCCTCGTGCTCGCCCCCGCGCACCCGATCGCGCACCCGGGCTTCACCCTCCTCCTCGACCTCGACCTCGACGATGAGGTGGTCGCCGCCGACGTCGAGGTCGGTCTCATGCATCGCAGTGCGGAGAAGCTGTTCGAGGCCCGGGACTACCGGCAGGCGATGCTCCTGGCGAACCGGCACGACTGGCTGTCGGCGTTCTGCTCGGAGGTGAGCGTCGCGCTCGCTGCGGAGTCCGCGCTCGGGCTCGTCCCGCCCGAGCGCGCGACGTGGATCCGCACGATGCTGGTCGAGGCGCAGCGCGTCAGCGCCGCCCTCGCCTTCCTTGCGCCGGTGGCCGGCGGTCAGCAACATGCGGCCGACGCCCTGCGCGAGCGGTTCGCCGACGCGCTCGAAGTGCTCTCGGGCGCCCGGATCCATCCCGGGTACACGCGGATCGGCGGGGTCGCGCACCCGGCGTCGCCGGAGGCGCTCGCCGCCTACCGCGCGCTGGCCGACGATGCGGCCGCGCTGGCCGGACCGCTCGCGGACGCAGTGGCGGCCTACGCGGAGCCCTATTCGGGTTTCACGACGTTGACCGCAGGGGAGGCGCTGGCCTGGGGCACGAGCGGGATCGTCGCCCGCGCGAGCGGGCTGGACCTCGACCTGCGGCGCGACGACCCCGTGCTCGCCTACCCCGAGCTCGCCGGGCTCATCGATGGTCCTGTGCGCACAGCCGGTGACATCCGGGCGCGGTACGAGCTGCTGGCCGACCAGGTGCGCTCGGGTGCGGTGCTCGTCGGCGCGTGCGCGGACCGGCTGGCCGCGCTCGGGCCGGGGGACGTCGATGTCCCGCTGCCGAAGGTCGTGCGCCTGCCCGAGGGGACGACCTACGCCTGGCTCGAGGGTCCGTTGGGGATCTGTGGGGCGCTCGTCGTCAGCACCGGTGAGAAGACACCCTGGCGCCTGAAGCTGCGGTCGGCGTCGTTCGCGACGATGCAGGCCATGACGGCTGCGCTGCCGGGCACGCCACGGTCCGCGGTACCAGCGGCGGTCATGAGCTTCCCGATCGTCATCGGCGATGTCGACCGCTAGCGAGGAGTGAGCGCAGCGAGCCCCGCAGCTCCTCTCGTCGAATGTGCACGTGAGCCCCGGTTCGGCGGCGTTGACTGGGGCACACCTGCACAGTCAACGAAGAGGGTCAGTCCTCGCCGTGCTCGCGCAGGTAGGTGACGAACCGCGCGCGCAGCAGCTCCTTGCTGGTCTCGTCGAGCTGGGAGTCGTCGTCGCCGATCATCTGCCGCACGGCGCGGACGGTCTCGATGAAGGTCCCGCCGACGGCGCCGAGGTCTCCGCCCTCGCCCTCGATCGCGACCATCCCGGGCATGTGCGAGAACAGGTCGGTGAAGAACCCGAGGTCGAGGTGGTGCTCGGCGCGCTTGAACGCGCGCTGCCGCAGCTCGTCGAACGGCAGGTCCTCGAGGGCGACGTCGCTCATGCGCGCGAGCCTAGCCCGCGGGGGTGCCGGCGGACGGTCCGGGCGGGTCGAGCGGGAGGCGGCACACGTGCTCGAGCCAGAGCCCGGACGCGACGAGCGCGAGCCCGCCGACGGCTGCGGCGGTCGACGCCCAGAAAGTCACCGTGCCGGTCTCGGACATCAGGTGCGACAGCATCGCGACAGCGATGCCGGCGTAGAAGCCGGCGACGACCGCGCCGATCCGCGAGGCCGCCATCGCCAGGGCAGCGGAGCGAGCGGCGACGACCGGAGGCATCGGCCGCGATCCCGGTCGACGCTGCAGCCGCGGGCGGCTCGACCACGTCCAGTAGGCCACGGCGGCGGCGACGAGCCACAGCGCCGCGGCCGCCAGCCACGGCACCGGCACGAGCCGGCCGTTCCACGAGTACACGATCTGGACGAGCCCCCACCCGACCGCCGCGCAGATCACGGCCGTGGCGACCAGCATCCGCGCCCGGGTCGGCGACATCGGGTTCACCGCGCCCCCGGCAGGACCAGGTCGATCCCGGCCGGAACCACGCCTGCCGTGTCGATCGCGGCGGCAAGGCCGGCGACGGCGCCGTGTCCGGGGATCACGGCGGCCGGGTCGGCAGCGCACCACGGCACGAGCACGAAGGCCCGCTCGTGCGCACGCGGGTGCGGCACCGTGAGCGCCGGCTCGTCGACGACGAGGTCGCCGAGGGCGAGGACATCGACGTCCAGCGTGCGCGGGCCCCAGCGGACCACCCGCTCGCGATGGTGGTCCTGCTCGACCGCCTGCATCGCGGCGAGCAGGTCGAGCGGTGCGAGGGTCGTCGTGCCGACGGCGACGGCGTTCAGGTAGTCCGACTGCTCCGGTCCGCCGACGGGAGCGGTGCGGTAGACCGGTGACACCGCGCTGAGGTCCAGGCCCGGGACGGCCGCGAGCTCGTCGAGGGCGGACTGCAGGGTCTGCGCCGAGTCGCCGAGGTTGGAGCCCAGGCCAAGCGCGACCGGCCGCCGTACCGGCGGGCGCCGCCGAGTGATTCGCAGCTGCACGTCGTCGAACGGCACCGGGATCGGCGCGTGCGGCTTGTGCACCGTCACGTGGACAGCGGACACCGGCCCGAACTCCAGGCAGGCGTCGGCGACGCGCTCCGCCAGCGTCTCGACGAGGTCGACGGGCTCACCGACGATCAGCTCGTGCACCGCGACGGCGACGGCGCCGTAGTCGACGGTGTCGGAGAGGTCGTCACTGCGGGCTGCCGTCGACGTCGCCACCTCAAGCTCGACGTCGACGGTGAACTCCTGCCCGTCGTGGCGCTCGTGGTCGAAGACGCCGTGGCGCCCGTGCCCACGGATCCCGGTGACGACGATGCGGTCCGGTTGCTCAGCCATGCTCGCTCCCCCGCGTCCAGGCCGCGGCTACCTGCACGGCGTCGAGGCTGCCCCGCACGTCGTGCACCCGGACGGCCCACACCCCGTGCGCTGCAGCGAGCGCGGAGGTCGCCGCCGTCGCGTTGTCACGGTCGTCGAGGGTGCGCGGCTCGCCGGTCGCGTCCGCGAGCAGGGAGCCGAGGAACCGCTTGCGGGAGGTGCCGACGAGCACGGGCAGCCCGTGGCCGAGGAGCCGGTCGATCCCGTTCAGCAGGGCCCAGTTGTGGTCGGCCTCCTTGGCGAACCCCAGGCCCGGATCGAGGACGAGCCGATCACGTGCGACACCGGCGGACATCGCGGCATCGACCCGAGCCAGCAGCTCCGCCTCGACCTCGGCCTCGACATCGTCGTAGCGGGCGAGGGATGCCATCGTCGCGCTCGGACCACGCCAGTGCATGGCGACGTACGGCACGCCGAGCTCCGCGACCGCCGCGTGCATCTCGGGGTCGGCGAGACCCCCACTGACGTCGTTGACGACGGCGGCGCCGGCGGCGACCGCCGCCCGGGCGCACGTCGCCCGCATGGTGTCGACGCTGACGACCACCCCGGCCTCGACGAGCGCGGAGATCACCGGCAGGACGCGACCGGTCTCCTCGTCCGCGGGCACGCGCACCGCGCCCGGCCGCGTCGACTCACCGCCGACGTCGACGAGGTCGGCGCCGGCAGCATGCAGCGCCAGGCCGTGCGCGACCGCACGGTCGACGTCGAGGAAGCGACCGCCGTCGGAGAACGAGTCGGGCGTGACGTTGAGGACGCCCATGACGGCGGTCCGGTCCAGTGCTGCGAGCGGCTCGGGCAGTCCGCCAGGACGCCGCGGCGAGCCCACGCCTAGCGTCCGAGGATGAGTGCCATGGCCTCAGCGCGCGTCGTCGCATCGCGCAGGCTCCCGCGCACGGCGCTGGTCACGGTGCGCGCGCCGGGCTTGCGGACCCCGCGCATCGACATGCACAGGTGCTCGGCCTCGAGCACGACGATCGCTCCGCGCGGCTCGAGGATCCGCATCAGCGAGTCGGCGACCTGCGTGGTGAGCCGCTCCTGCACCTGGGGACGCTTGGCGAACACGTCGACGAGCCGGGCGAGCTTGGACAGGCCCGTGATCCGGCCGCTGCTGTTGGGGATGTAGCCGATGTGCGCGACGCCGTGGAACGGCACGAGGTGGTGCTCGCACGTGCTGTACAGCTCGATGTCCTTGACGAGGACCATCTCGTCGTGGCCGAGGTCGAAGGTCGTCGTCAGTACCTCGTCCGGGGTCATCGTCAGGCCCCGGAACACCTCCGCGTAGGCGCGTGCCACCCGCGCCGGGGTGTCGCGCAGCCCGTCACGGTCGGGGTCCTCCCCCACCGCGACCAGGAGGTCGCGCACCGCGCGCTCGGCCGCCTCGGCGTCGAACGGACGGCCCACCTGGTCGCCCGGGAGGGTCAGCGGGTCAACGCTCGTCACGACTGGTCGCCCACGCCGAACGGGGCATCGGCCGGCACGGCCCCGCCCGGTCCGTGGCCGTTCGGCGAACCGTGGCCGTTGGTCGACCCGCCCGGCAGCGCCGCGACCTCTGACGGGGTCAGCACCGGCCCGCGCTCATCCGGACGCCGGCGGGCCGAGCCGGTCCACGCTGCGCGCGGCTCGCGAAGGTGGAGCTCGGCGAAGATCTCCTCGATCTCCCCCTTGTCCAAGGTCTCGCGGTCCAGCAGGGCCAGCACCATCGCGTCGAGGACGTCGCGGTTGGCGACGAGCAGGTCGTACGCCTCCTGGTGCGCCACCTCGATGAAGGAACGCACCTCCTCGTCGATCGCGGCGGCGACCTCCTCGGAGTAGTCGCGGACATGACCCATGTCGCGGCCGAGGAAGGGCTCGCTGGCGTCCTTGCCGTACTGGATCGCGCCGAGCCGCTCGGTCATGCCGTACTGCGTGACCATCGCCCGCGCGACCGCCGTCGCCTTCTCGATGTCGTTGGACGCGCCGGTGGTCGGGTCGTGGAAGATCAACTCCTCCGCCGCACGGCCGCCGAGCATGTACGCGAGCGTGTTGAGCATCTGGCTGCGGGTCGTCGAGTACTTGTCCTGGTCCGGCAGAACCATCGTGTAGCCGAGGGCCCGGCCTCGAGGCATGATCGTGATCTTGTGCACCGGGTCGTTCCCGGGGAGCGCCGCGGCGACCAGGGCGTGGCCGGCCTCGTGGTATGCCGTGATCTTCTTCTCGAGATCGTCCATGACGCGCGTGCGCTTCTGCGGGCCGGCGATGACCCGGTCGATCGCCTCGTCGAGGGCGGCGTCGTCGATGAGCTTCGCGTCGGTGCGCGCGGTCAGCAGCGCGGCCTCGTTCAGCACGTTCGCGAGGTCGGCGCCGGTGAAGCCCGGCGTGCGGCGGGCCACGGCCATGAGGTCGACGGCCGGTGCCAACGGCTTGCCCTTCGCGTGCACCTGGAGGATGGCGAACCGCCCGTTGAGGTCGGGCCGCTCGACGGCGATCTGCCGGTCGAACCGGCCGGGCCGCAGGAGCGCCGGGTCGAGGATGTCCGGGCGGTTGGTCGCCGCGATGAGGATGACGTTCGCGTTGACGTCGAAGCCGTCCATCTCGACCAGCATCTGGTTCAGCGTCTGCTCGCGCTCGTCGTGACCGCCGCCCATGCCAGCGCCGCGGTGGCGGCCGACGGCGTCGATCTCGTCGACGAAGATGATCGCCGGAGCGTTCTCCTTGGCCTGCTGGAACAGGTCGCGGACCCGGCTGGCACCGACGCCGACGAACATCTCGACGAAGTCCGAGCCGGAGATCGAGAAGAAGGGGACGCCCGCCTCTCCGGCGACCGCTCGGGCGAGCAGGGTCTTGCCGGTGCCGGGCGGTCCGTACAGCAGGACGCCCTTGGGGATCTTCGCGCCGACGGCCTGGAACCGTGCCGGGTCGGCGAGGAAGTCCTTGATCTCCTCCAGCTCCTCGACGGCCTCGTCGGCGCCGGCGACATCGGCGAAGGTCGTCGCTGGCATGTCCTTGGTGATCATCTTCGCCTTGGACTTGCCGAAGTTCATGACGCGAGAGCCGCCGCCCTGCATCTGGCTCATGAGGAAGAAGAAGAGCAGCACGATCAGCGCGACGGGCAGCAGCGAGACCAGGAGCGTGACGAGGACGCTCTCACTCGGCACCACGACGTTGTAGCCGCCCGGCAGGTTGCCGGAGTCGGCCTTCTCCTGCAGGAGCTCCTGGAGGTTGACGCCCTGGCCGTCGATGTACTGGGTGCGGATCTTGGTGCCGTCGTTCAGGGTGAGGTCCAGGACCTGGTCGCGATCGGTGATCGTGCCCGTGTCGACCTTGTTGTCCTGGATGTCGGAGATCGCGACACTGGTGTCGACCTGCTCGGGCGCGCCGATCCCCGAGAGGAAACTCGAGCCGATCAGCACGAACAGCACGACGAGCGCGATCCAGAAGATCGGGCCGCGCAAGATCTTCCGCACATCCACCGCCTCACGGTACTACGCGGACCGTGGCCATCGGACCGCACGGACTTCCGCTTGCCGCGAACGCCTGCTACGGGGTCGTGCAGCTCCGGGTTCAGCCGCCGTAGACGTGCGGGGCGAGAGTGCCGACGCACCGCAGGTTGCGGTACCGCTCGGCGAAGTCCAGGCCGTACCCGACGACGAACTCGTTGGGGATGTCGAACCCCACGTAGCGGGGGGTGACCGCGACCTTCATGGCGTCCGGTTTGCGCAGGAGCGTGAAGACCTCGACGGATGCCGGGTTTCGAGATCGCAGGTTCCGCAGGAGCCAGGAGAGCGTCAGCCCGGAGTCGAGGATGTCCTCGACCAGGAGGACGTGCCGGCCCGTGAGGTCGACGTCGAGGTCCTTGAGGATCCGGACGACGCCGCTGCTCTTGGTGCCGGACCCGTAGGAGGAGACCGCCATCCAGTCCATGTCAGCGCTGCGGTGCAGGGCGCGCGCGAGGTCGGCCATGACCATGACGGCGCCCTTGAGGACGCCCACGAGGAGGAGGTCCTTGCCCGCGTAGTCCGCGTCGACCTCCGCGGCGAGCTCGGCGAGCCGGGTGTCGATCTGCTCCTCCGTCACGAGCACGTGCGCGAGCTCGGAGGAGATGTCGTCAGGCTCCACTGGCACTCCACGTCGCAGATCGGACCGGACGAAGGCACAGCCTGCCACACCCACGGGCGGCCTCGACCCGCCCCGGGAGCGCGACCGGCCCCTGGCCGTGCCAGGCGACGACGAGCGCGTGCACCTGACGGACGTGCTCGAGGTCCAGCCGGTCCGCCGGGCTCCCCGCCGCGACGCACATCAGGCGCAGGACCCGGGTGCGCACGGCCGTCAACAGCTCGGCCAGGTCGTCGCAGGCAGCTGACCCGTCGTCGGCGACGACCCGCGCGAACGCCTCCGCGGCGAGGGCGTCCAGCGCGTCCGCGTCATCGCGCAGCAGGGCAGCGCTGCGCGCCAGGCCGACGCTGACGCCGGGGCCGAGCTCGGCGCTCACGGCGGCGAGCAGCCCGCGCACCCGCACCCGTGCGAACGCGGGGTCGTCGTTGTGCGGGTCCGACCACGGCTCGCCGCCGACGGGTTCCAGCAGCTCGCGCGCCGCCGCGTGGACGTCCGAGCGGGGCAGGTCCAGCAGCGGCCGCCGCCACGGACCCGTGCGGGCCGCCATCGCCGCGAGCGTGCGGGCGCCCGATCCGCGCGCCAGCCGCAGCAGAACCGTCTCCGCCTGGTCGTCGCGCGTGTGGCCCAGGAGGATGACGGGCGACCCGAGCGCGGCGGCACCGCGCTCGAGCGCGGCTCGCCGGGCGGTCCGGGCAGCGGCCTCGGGACCGCCGACGGTCCCGACCTCGACGGGGACCACGCGGGCATCAACCCCGAGCCGCGCGCACAGGTCCGCCGCCCGCCGGGCAACCGCCGCCGAACCGTCCTGCAGCCCGTGGTCGACGACGATCGCGTGCGCGTGCAGGCCGCGGCGGGGGGCCACCCAGCCCAGTGCACCGGCGAGCGCGAGGGAGTCCGGGCCGCCGGAGCAGCCCGCGAGGACCGCAGTGCCGGACGGCAGGTCGCTCAGCGCGTCGTCGACGGCCGCACGTACCGCCAGCAGCTCGGCGGACGCCCGGCTCCCGCTCATGACCCGCTGCGCCCGACGCGATCCAGCCAGGCCGACGGGTCGTGGATCTCCGACCGGCTCGGCAGCGACTCCGGCGACGCCCAGACACGGTTGAAGCCGGCCATCCCGACCTCGTCGACGACGAACCGCACGAACGCCGCACCGTCGCTGTACTGGCGCATCTTCGCGTCCATGCCCAGTGCCTTGCGGGCCAGGGAGTCCAGGGTTCCGGGCTGCTCACGCCGCCGCGAGAACCGCTCGCGGATCAGCTCGACGGAAGGCACCACCGCGGGGCCGACGGCGTCCATCACGACGTCGGCGTGCCCCTCCAGCAGTGACATGAGCGCGGTGAGCTCGTCGAACACCGTGCGCTGCGCCGGCGTGAGGACGGCCTCGACGACGCTCGCCTCGGCGTCGGACCGCAGCGACCGGACGAGCGCATATGCGAACGCGACGAGCCGCTGAAGGGTCTCGCGGACGGTGAGGTCGGACGCCTCCAGGAGCGCGGCGATCCGGCTCGTGAGGTGGTCGGCCAGCCAGGGCACCGCGCCGAACTGCACCCGGTGGGTCTCCTCGTGCAGGCAGACCCACAGCCGGAAGTCCCGCTCGGGCACCTCGAGCTGCCGCTCGACGCTGACGATCGTCGGGGCGACGAGGAGCAGCCGGCGGGGCTCGCCCGGGTCGGCGAACGTCTCGAACTGCCCGAGGACCTTGCCCGAGAGCCAGGCGAGGACCGCACCGAGCTGAAGCGCGGTCCCACGCGAGCCCAGGCTCCGCATGACCGCCGGCGCCGCCTCGGACCGCTCGGCGAACTCGTCCCACAGCCCGAGGACGACGCGCATCCCGGTCACGTTCGACACGATCCAGCCGGTGCGGTCGACCACGACGGCCGGTGAGTCGTCGGGGGCGACGAGCCCGGTCACCTCGCGCACGGGGATAACCGCCTCGGCGGCCAGCCGGCGCAGCATCGTCACGGCCGCGCGGGCGTCCTCGGGGGGCAGGTCGGGTCCCTTCGGCGCGAGCCGTCGGGCTGTGGCGATCGCGAGGTCCCAGTCGACCGGTGGCGTCCGCTCGTCGCCCGAGGTCGTCTGCGTCATCGGGCTCCGTCCGTCGTTCCGCGGCTCACGAGGTGCAGCCGCAGGTCGCCAGTCGGCTGGCGATGACGTCCATTGTCTCCCGCGTCGCCGGGATGGACGTCACGTCGTTCGCGATCATCGCGAAGACGAGCACGCGACCGTCGGCGTCCTGCACGATCCCCGCCAGCGCGACGACACCGGTGAGGGTCCCGGTCTTCGCCTGGACGAAGCCGCGACCGGGTTTGGTCGCCGCGCTCGTATACCGGTCGGCGAGCGTGCCCGTCAGGCCCGCCACTGCGAGGCCGGAGGCGATCGTCCCCAGCACGGGATGGGTGCCCAGAGCGACGTCGGTCAGCAGCGAGCCGAGCAGCCGCACGGGGATCTCGTTCTCGCGTGAGAGCCCGCTGGCATCGGCGAGGTCCAGGCCCCCGGTGTCCAGGCCGAGCGCCTCCAGCGCCTGCGTCGCCGCTCGGGCTCCGCCGGCGAAGGTCGGCTCGCCCACCGCCGCGCCCCCCGCCAGGTGGCCGAGGGCCTCGGCGATGTCGTCGTCGGAGTCGGTGAGCATGCGGCGGACGAGATCGGCGACGGTCGCGGACTCGACGCGCCCGATCTCCTCGGCGGACTCCGGCCTGGTGCCCTCGCCGACGGAACGCACCACCACCCCGAGGTCGCGCAGCTGAGCGGCCAGCACCTGTGCGGCCTGCCGCGGGGGGTCCGCGACGCGAGCCGTTCCTCCCGGCTGGCGCGCGTGGTCGACGACGAGGGCCGTGACCGGTGCGACGACGCCCTGGGCCGGGAACGACGCGGGCCAGCCCGGCCCGAGCCGGGGACCGCGGAACGCCGACGCGTCGTAGGCGAGCTGGACGGACGCGCCGGACCCGAGGGCCGACGCGATCTGCCGGGCGAGGTCCCGCATCGACGCGTCGCCCCCGGTCAGGGGGTCGCCGCCGCCGCGGCGAACCAGGGTCGGATCTCCGCCGCCGACCAGGTAGACCGTCCCGCCATCGCGGTAGGCGACGGTGGCCAGCCGGGACTGCGGGTCGAGGGCCGTCAGCGCGGCCACGGCGGTCGTCAGCTTGGTCGTCGATGCGGGGATCCGGGCGCGCGCCGGCTTCCGGCTGTACAGGACCGTCGACGTGCCCGGATCCAGCACGACGACCGAGGCGGCGCCGAGCCGGCCGCGGACGAGGTCGTCGATGCGTGCGCTGACGCCGGCGGGAGTCGGCGTGGCGGCCGTGGCCGCCGTCGGCTCGACGGGCGCGAGCACGATCGGGGCGGGTGCCGGCGGCGGGGACGAGTCCGCGCGGGCCGGAGCTCCGGCGGCCGCAAGGGCGGCCAGGGCGACGACGGCAGCGGCGGCGCGCACCCGCGGGTCCCGCACTGCGTGCACCGATCCCTCCTTCGCGACGGCCTTAGGGAACACTAGGCGACAGTGCGCGGCCGGCCCGGCCGCTGTCGTGAGGAGGAGCCAGCGTGGAACCGCTCGTGTTCGACGTGACCATCGAGATCCCCGCCGGCAGCCGGAACAAGTACGAGATGGACCACTCCTCGGGCCGGATCCGGCTGGACCGCATGCTGTTCACGTCCACCCGCTACCCGCACGACTATGGCTTCATCGACAACACCCTCGGCCAGGACGGCGATCCGCTCGATGCCCTCGTCCTCGTCGCCGAGCCGACGTTCCCCGGCGTCGTGATCCGCTGCCGCGCCGTCGGCATGTTCCGGATGACCGACGAGGCCGGCGGCGACGACAAGGTGCTGTGCGTACCGGCCGGCGACCCGCGGGTCGAGCACCTGCGCGACATCCACCACGTGCCGGAGTTCGACCGGCTGGAGATCCAGCACTTCTTCGAGGTCTACAAGGACCTCGAGCCCGGCAAGAGCGTCGAGGGCGCGACCTGGGTCGGCCGGACGGAGGCCGAGACGGAGATCCGGGCCTCCTGGCTGCGCCAGGACGAGGCCCCCAAGCACTGACCTGTCCTGCTCGCTTGCGGTGTCGCCGTGAGGAGAAGATGAACGGCAGGTGAACACGCGGGGGACGACAGGTGTCGGCGAGATGTCCGGACGGTGCTATTCTGTCTACTACTAGACAGGAAGGAGCCGGTGATGAACCTGCGCATCCGACGTCGCCGTCCCGAGACAACCGTCGCCACGATCGAGCGCTCCGCGCACGAGCTGACGAGCCGCTTCGACGACGGCCTGTGCCGCTTCGTCCTCGACTGCTCGTGCGGTGCCCACTACGACACCCGCTACATCGACGAGGCCCTGGAGCTGCGCGAGCTGCACGAGGCGATGGCTCCCCTGATCGACGAGCTCGAAGGCTGAGATGTCCCGTCGCTTCCACGACACCGACGAGGCGACGACCGCACTGACCGGCGCGACCAAGGAGTGGAAGGCCGCGAAGAAGGCGGAGCGGGCCGCCCGCGACCGGCTGGCGCAGGTCGTCTCGGACGCCGTCGACGCCGGGCTTCTCAGCGAGAGCAAGGTCGCGAAGCTCACGGCCATCCCCCGCATGACGATCCGCAAGATGCTCGGCAAGTCCTGAGCCGGACCCGTCCGGCCGCCGCCTCAGCCGGCTGCTTGCCCGCCGGGGGCCGGTCCATCCCGAAGGTCGGCCACGGCGATGCACGCGGTCGCAGCGAGCAGCTCGGCCGCGACCGGCACCGCTGACTCGTCGGCGTCGAAGTCCCCCTGGTGGAGGTCGCCGAGCGTCGCTGTCCCCGGTGATCGCACGCCGAGCCGGGCCAGCGCGCCGGGAACATGCTCGAGGTACCAGGCGAAGCTCTCGCCCCCCAAGCTCTGCTCGACCTCGACGACTGCTCCCCCCGCAAGACCGGTCGCCGCCTGCCGGAGCATCTCGATGCTGCGCACGTCGTTGACGACGGGCGGGACGCCGCGGTGGTACTCGACCTGGACCTCGACGCCGTACGCGCTGGCGATCGCGCCCACCGACTCGCGGACCAGGTCGGGGGCGCTCTCCCAGGCTCGGCGGTCGAGGGAACGCACGGTCCCCTCCGCGAACCCCTGGAGGGGGATCACGTTCGCCGCCTGCCCGGACTCGACGTGGCCCCAGACGACTGACAGCGCGGCGCGCGGGTCGACCCTGCGCGAGAGCACCGCCGGCAGGTCCGTGATCACCTTCGCCAGCGCGTAGACCACGTCGCCGGTCAGGTGCGGGCGAGCCGTGTGACCGCCGGGGCCGGCGATGTGGACCCGGACGTGGTCGCTGGATCCGGTGAGAGCCCCCACCCGCAGGCCAACCTGTCCGACGTCCAGCCGGGGGTCGCAGTGGAGGGCGAAGGCGCGGCGCACATCGGTGAGCCCGCCCGCGGCCAGGACGTCGAGGGCACCCGGGGGGGTTGGCCTCCTCCGCCGGCTCGAAGATCATGCGCACGCGTCCGCCGAGCAGACCGCCTCGCTCCAGCTCGACGAGAGCGAGGCCAGCGCCGAGCAACCCGGCGGTGTGGACGTCGTGACCGCACGCATGGCACACGCCCGGGACACCGGAGCGGCAGGCCGACGCCGCCTTCGTGTCCTCGACGGGCAGGGCGTCGATGTCGGCGCGCAACGCCACGACATCGGCTCCCTCACCGACGTCGCACCACAGTCCGGTCCCGGCCGGCAGGACCACCGGCCGAAGTCCGGCGTCCGTGAGCGCCCCGGCGATCCTTGCCGTCGCACGGGTCTCGCTGCGGGACAGCTCGGGATGCTCGTGCATGTCACGCCGGAACGCCAGCAGCACCGGTGCGACCGCCGAGATGTGCCGCTGGATCGCTGCGACCTGCACATCGAGATCCGGCTGCACGCGGACCGAGCTCACTGAGGTCCAAGCAGCCGAGCGGCAACGGCCGCAGCCGAGGGGTTGACGAGTGCGGTCCCGTCCGCGAACTCGACGGTCGGGATCATCCACTCCCCGTCGCCGAACTCCTCGAGCTTCGACAGGACCGACGGGTCCTGGTCCACGTCGACGACGCGGTACGTGATCCCTGCACGATCGAGCTGCGCCTTCAGCCGGACGCAGTGCCCGCACCACGTCGCCGAGTACACGATCGGCAGCGCTGTCGCCGTCACGGGGCCTCCTTCAGCCACTCCTGCATCCAGCCGACGAGGGCCTCGTCGTGGGCGATCCGAGCCGCCGGCGGCCCGTACGTGCTGCCCTCGTGTGACGAGCCGGGCAGCACGAGCACCTCGCTAGGGGTGCCGACCTCGCACAGCACGCGGTGCATCGCCCATGCCTGCGCAGGTGGACACCGGCGGTCGAGGTCTCCCGTGACGAACAGGCAGGGCGTGCGGCACCGGTGGGCCTGCAGCAACGGCGACTGGCCGACGTAGACATCGATCAGCTCGTGCGGGGGGCCGCCGAGCTGCGCCGGGAAGAACCGCCGGCCGATGTCGCTGGACCCGTACATGCCCAACAGGTCGATGACCGGGTTCTCGATGACGGCGGCGGCGAACAGGTTGGTCGTGCTCGCCAGCCACGCCGCGAGGTAGCCCCCGTAGGAGTTCCCCGTGATCCCCAGTCGCTCCGGGTCGGCCCACCCACGCCGGACGCCCTCGTCCACCACCGCGAGGACGTCCCGGCTCGGACCGTGCGCCCAGTCCCCGTGCACGGCGTGGGCGAACCCGTCGCCGTACCCGGTCGACCCGCGCGGGTTGGTGTAGAGGACGCCGAAGCCCGCGGCGCACAACGCCTGGGCGTCAAGCGAGAAGGCCTCGCCGTACGTGAAGTGCGGGCCACCGTGGACGACGACGACGGTCGGCAGCGGGCCAACGGAGTTGCCCGGCGACAGGAACCAGCCGTCGAGGTCCCAGCCGTCGGGTGAGGTCACGGCGAACCGGTCCACCCTCACATCGAGGTCGACGCGATCGGCGAACGTCAGCAGGGTCTGCTCCGAACCGCTCTCGCCCTCCAGCGGGACGATCGCCAGCTCGGGGTAGACGTCCGGCGCCTGCCGGACGAACACGAGGGCGTCCCCGTCGCGGGCGACCGGTGTGCAGGCCCTCGCACCGTCGAGCACCGTGCGGACCTCACCGGTGTCGATGTCGACGACCGCGACTCCCAGGCGTCCCCGCGCACCCGTACGCACGACCACGCTCCGGCCGAACGGCAGCAGCAGGTTGTCGTACACATCGGCGAGCTCTGCCGCACAGTCCCCGAAGACGTCGCCCATCGCGTCCGCGACCGCCAGCCGCCGCGACGTGCCGTCGCGAACCACGTGCAGCTCCGCGGCGCTGCCGCCCGGCAGACCGTGCGGTTCCGCGAGCAGCACGGCGAGCGAGCCGTCATCCAGCCAGCACGGCACGACGGCCCGACCCCCGAGCACGACGGCGTCGCCGACGGCGCCGGACGGGTCGAGCAGGCGCAGCACCTGGCCGCCGATCCGGTCGGAGGGATCCAACGACGCCACGGCCGCGATCTGCTCACCCGACGGCGCCCACGAGGGTGACGACCACCGCCAGTCGTCGTCGGTGAGCCACGCACTCTCGCCCGTGGCGACGTCGACGAGGCTCAGCTGCGGTGGGTCGTCGAGCGGACCGACGCCGTCCGCGGCGAGGTAGGGCCGGGTCCATCGGAACGGCCGGGTGCGGTCGATGACGGCTCCGCGCCGGCGCGGGACCAGGATGCGCGCACCGTCCGGTGACCACGCCGCCGGTCCCGTGGCGCAACGAGAACCGGCGAGGACCCGCCTCTCACCGGTGGCCACATCGACGATCGCGACGACGCTCTCGCCATCGACGTCGGTGATCAGTGCCAGCCGTGCGCCGTCCGGGGACCATTCGGCGTAGCGGTCGCCTGGGAGCATCCCGCGCAGCTCCTGCTCGCGGCCGGAGGGGACCTCGACGACCCCGACCTCGACGATCTCGTCCTGCGTACCCGGCGGGACCCGCACCGTCGTCAGCACGAGGCGGCTGCCGTCGGGGGAGAGACTGGCGTGGAGCGGGGCCCGGACGGCGAGCAGCGAGCGTGTCATCGCGCCGCGTTCGTCGACCGGCGCGGACTCCACCTCACTCATTGCCGTAGGACACGATGGCGTACACCGTGCTGGTCGTGTCGAGCGCGCGGTAGAGGTGCGGCAGCTCGGCGGAGAACTGGACCGCGTCGCCCGCGTTGAGGAGCAGCCGGTGCTGACCGACCACGAGCTCGACGCTTCCGTCGACGACGTACCCGTACTCGAGGGAGCCGGTGCCGTGGTCGCTCATGACTCCGTGGTCACCTGGCTCGATGACGCCCTCGGAGACGTCGAACCGGCGTCGTTCGGGCATCGTGAACAGCATGCGCGCACCGGAGGTGCCCGGCTCGCGCTCCGCCGCACGGACCACGACCGGCTCGATCAGGGACGAGCGTGTGAGCTCGGCGAAGCTGAGGTCCAGCGCTCCGGCGATCAGGGCGAGCGTCGCGACCGTGGGGTTGGCGATCCCCCGCTCCACCTGGGACATCAGTGCCTTGCTCAGCCCGGTCGCGGCGGCCAGGTCCCGCAGGCTCAGGCCGCGGGTCAGCCGCGTGCGCCGCATGTTCTCGGCAACACGCGCCCGGATGGCTGCGCTCCCGTCCTCCGGGACCGCGGCGTCACGCACGACGTTCACCTCGTGACCTCGCCGACGTCGCCGGCCTCGCCCCCGGGGACGGACGCGAGGAGCAGTCGCGTGTACGGGTGGCGTGGATCCGTCAGGACCGTGTCGACGTCGCCGGAGTCGACGACCTGGCCGCTCTTCATGATGTAGATCCTCGTGGTCACCTGGCGCACGACGGCCAGGTCGTGCGTGATGAACAACAGGGCGAGGTCAAGGCGCTGCAACAGCTCGCCGAGCAGGTTGAGGATCTGGGCCTGCACCGACACGTCGAGGGCGGACACCGCTTCGTCGCAGATCAGGAGCTCCGGACGCGGAGCAAGCGCGCGGGCGATGGCGACGCGCTGCTGCTCGCCGCCGGACAGCCCCCGCGGCCGTCGCCTGGCGTAGGCCTGCGGCAGGCCGATCAGGTCCAGGAGCTCTGGGACCTCAGACGCCGGTCGACCACCGGCGCGCAGGGCCTCAGCCAGCGTCGCCCCGATGGACATCGCCGGGTTCAGCGCCGAGTGCGGGTCCTGGAAGACGATCTGGGCACGACGTGCGGGCGGGAGTGCGCTCGTCCACTCCATGCTGCCGGCGTCGGGCTTCTCAAGCCCGACGAGGCACCGGGCCAGTGTCGTCTTGCCGGAGCCGGACTCCCCGACGATCCCGACGGCCTCACCTACGCCAACGGTGATCGACACGCCGTCGAGCGCCGGCGGCGCGTCCTCGCTGAACCTCTTGTCGAGGTCGCGCACCACGACGAGGGGATCGACGACGGCGCGATCGTGGCGCGCTGCGGTCGCGACGGCCAGCGCCGGTGACGCCTCGTCGGGGGACAGCGGGTGCCAGCAGGCCACCTGCGCGGCTGCGCCGGTCAGCGGCGGCTCCTCGTTGCGGCACAGGCTGTCCGCACGCGTACACCGGGCCGCGAACGCGCACGAGCTCGCGACGTCCCACGGCCGAGGCACCGACCCGGCTACCGTCGCGAGCCGCTCGACGCGGTGGGACAGCGGCGGCTCGCTGTCGCGAAGCACCGCCGTGTACGGGTGGCGAGGCGAGTCGAACAGGTCGGATCCCGGTCCCGACTCCACGAGCCGGCCGGAGTACATGACGAGGATCCGATCAGCCCGTTCCCGAGCGACGCCCAGGTCGTGCGTGATCAGGAGCAGCGCCATCCCGCGATCCTCCTGCACGCGTCCGAGCAGGTCCAGGACCTCACGTTGGGTCGTGACGTCGAGCGCCGTCGTCGGCTCGTCACCGATCAGCACCTCGGGATCGCACGCAAGGCTCGCCGCGAGCGCGACCCGTTGCCGCATGCCGCCGGACAGCTCGAACGGGTACTGGCGCGCGACCCGCTCAGGCAGGTCGACCTCGGCGAGCCGGCGTCGGACCTCGTCGTCCGTACGGCGCCCTCTCGGCAGGCTGGCGACGATCTGCGCGCCACAGCGGTGCACGGGGCTCAAGCTCGTGAACGGGTTCTGCAGCAGCAGGCTGATGCGACGCCCCCGCAGACCCTGCAGGGCGGCGGGTCCGCGGGCGAGGTCCACGTCGACGTCGCCGAGCCGCACGTGGCCGGTCGCCGTGACGCCCTTCGGCAGGAGTCCGATGACCGCCTTCGCCGTCATCGACTTCCCGCATCCCGACTCGCCGACGACGGCGACCGTCTCCCCGGCGTCAACCGAGAAGTCCATGCGCGGCACGATCGGGCCGCCCGGACCCGTTACTCGCAGATCACTCACCGTCAGCGCCTTGGTCATACGACCGCCTCCACGCGGGCGTTGTAGCGCTCCTGTATCCAGTCGCCGGTCAGGTTGATCGCCGTGGCCGTCAAGATGATCAGCAAGCCTGGCACGACGACCGCCGCCGGGTTGTCGCTGAGAAGGCTCCGGCCGTCCGCGAGCTGGCGTCCCCAGTCCGGCTCGCCCGGTCCGACGCCGAGTCCGAGGAACGACAGCGCGGACATCGCGACGAGTGCGAATGCGACGTTCAGCAGCATCGTCGCGATCGCGATCGGGATGACGTTCGGGAGGATGTGCCGGAACATGATCCGCCAGCGGCTCAGGTCGAGGACCCGTGCCGACTCGATGTACGGCCGGGTCGACTGCGTCATCACCGCGCTGCGCATCATCCGGATGTCCGTGGGCGAGAAGAGCACGATGAGGATGACGACGGTCACCCAGTAGCCGCCACCCACGAGACCGGCCACGACGAGCGCGACGAGCGTCACGGGCAACGCCAGCAGCAGATCGGCGTACTTCGACAGGAGCAGGTCGAGCCAGCCACCCTGATATCCGGAGACCGTCCCGAGGAACATCCCGATGAGCATCGAGCCGAGCGCGATGACGATGGGGCCGACGACCGCGGATCGCGTGCCCGCGATGCTGAGGGCGAGCACGTCGCGGCCGAGGTCGTCGGTGCCGAAGAGGTGGCCGGGAGTCCCGGCCGGGCTCACGCCGAGCAGGGCGTCCTGGCGGATCGAGTCGCCAAGCACCCACGAGCCGACGGTGGCGAACAGGAACACCACCAGCAGGATTGCGGCGCTGATGAGGACGGTCCACGAGATCCGCCTCATGAGGCCGCCCTTCTGCGGACTCGTGGATCGACGGCGAAATACAGGAGGTCGACGGCGAGCGCCACGAGGGCGATGACGGCGGCCGTCAGCAGGGTGACGGCCTGCACGACCGGCACGTCCTTGAACGTCACCGAGTTCGCGAGGAGTGAGCCGATCCCCGGGAGCGCGAAGGTGATCTCGACGAGGATCGTGCCGCCGAAGAGGAACGTGAGGACCAGGCCCAGGCTCGTGATCACCGGGAGCAGCGCGTTGCGCAGGACGAGTCGTTGGACCTGACGGTTGGAAAGGCCCCGGCTCCGAGCGAACGCGACGTAGTCCTGGTCGAGCTCGGCGAGGACCGCCGTACGGGTGAGCTTGAGGACGAGCGCCCCCAGCCCGATCGCCAGCGTGATGGCCGGGAGCGTCAGGTGGGTGAACCGGTCCAGGCCCTCGTCGCCGCTGCCGTACACGGGGAGCAGCCCGAGCTGGACGCCGAACACGTACAGCAGCAGCAGCCCCACCGCGTAGGACGGGGCACCGACCCCGACGATGGCGGCGGTGCTCGCCCCGCGGTCGAAGGTCCCGCCCGCCCGCCAGGCGCTGAGGACGCCGAGCGGTACAGCGACGAGCACCGTGACGACGAACGCGTAGACCACCAGCTGGACGGTCAGGATGACCCGACCCCCCAGCAACGAGAGCACAGACTCGTCGCTGCGGATCGACTGCCCGAAGTCGCCGTGCAGGACCGATCCCAGCCAGTGCAGGTACTGAATCAGGACCGGGTCGTCGAGGTGGTACTGGGCGCGTACCAGCGCGAGCGACTCCGGGCTCGCGCTCCGCACGCCCAGGAGGTTCTGCGCCGGGTCGCCCGGCATGAGGTACAGCAGGACGAAGACGATGAACGACAGGGCCAGGAGCAGCCCTGCCGTGCCCAGCAGCCGTCCCAGCGTGAATCGCGAGACTGAGCCCCGGCGCAGCATCCTCGCTCAGGCTCGGGTGAGGATCCGGGGCGTCCACGGCGAGACGAAGGTGTACGAGCCGAAGTCCTCGAACTCGTACTCGTCCGCCAGGGCCGAGGCGGCGACACCCCACCACAGCGGGATGTACGGGACGTCCTGGAGCGCAAGCTTCTGCGCCTCGATGAGCAGCTCTGCCCGCTTCTTCGGATCGGTCTCCTGGTTGACCTTCGTCATCATCGCGGTCACCTCGGCGTTGGCGTAGCCCGCCGGGTTCCCATCCCCCAGGAACCAGCTCGACATCTCCGCCGGGTCTCCCGTGGTGCTGGTGTAGTCCATGTACGCCAGCGGCCAGTCGCTGCTGCCGATCGTGTCGTACCACTGCTCGACCGGCATCTCCTTGATCTCCAGGATGATGCCGAGCGGCTCGAGGTCCTGCTTGAGTACCTGGAACGCGGAGCTCACCTGCGGAGCGCTGTTGGAGACGCCGACCGTCACCGTGAACCCGTTGGGAACCTTCGACTGGGCGAGCTCCGCCTTGGCGGCCTCGAGGTCGTAGGGGATGTCGTACACGACCGACAGCGCCTCGCGAGCGCCCTCGGCGCCGAAGACTCCCTCGATCTGCTCCGGCGTGGTCAATGCCGTGGCGACCTCGCCGTGCCCCTTCAGCAGCCGGTCGACGTAGGCCTGCCGGTTGCAGGCATGCGCGATGGCCTTGCGCACGTGGACGTCGTCGAACGGCGCGGTGGGCGTGTGGAAGTCGATGCCGGTGTAGCTGCGGTTGGGGGCCATGTAGACCGAGGTGCTGTCGGTGTCCTCCCACGCCTGGGCCTGGTCGAGCGAGACGTTGATCGCCAGGTCGATGTCGCCGGACTGGCGGGCGAGCAGGCGGGTGGCCTCCTCGGGGATGAAGCTGATGCGCACGGTCTTGGCCGGAACCGGCCCTCCCCACCACGAGTCGACGCGCTCGAGCTCGACCATCGAGTCCGGCTCGAACTTCGTGACCTTGTAGGGCCCGGTGCCCATGAGGAGGGCGCTCGGCGTGCCGATCTCACCGTTGTGGGCGTTGACGTAGTCCTCGGACGTCACCCACAGCGCGTTCGCCGCGCACGGGGTCCACTCGAAGGCGACGTTGGGATCGTTGAGCGTCAGGATGATCTCGTTGTCGCCGGACTTCTTCACCGACTTCAGGTTGCTCCAGGCCCACGCGGATCCGGGCGACTTCTCCTCGTCCCGGGCCAGGTTGATCGAGAACAGGACGTCGTCGATGGTCAGCGGAGTGCCGTCCTGGAACAGCACGCCGTCACGCAGCGTGTAGACGTACGCGGTCGGCGAGGTCTGCGTCCAGCTCTGGGCGAGGGCCGGCTGGAGCACGCCGACGCCGTCGGGGGCGACGAGCCCCTCCCCGACCAGCGAGGCGACGTAGAAGTTGACGATGCCCGCTTCCTTGCCCGGGTACAGCGTGCTCATCGATGACGGCAGACCCACGCTCAGGACGTCGATCTCCTGGGACGAGGCCGGATCCTCCGCACCCGCAGAGCCCGACGCCGGCGACCCGGCCGCCGAGGACCCCGACGCCGACGAACCCGCTCCGGGTGCGCAGGCGGCGACCAGCGCGGCGAGCGCGGTGATGCCGGTGCCCTGCAGCAGACGGCGCCGGTTGAGCGAGAGGCCGAGCGGGCTGCCGGACGGCCCTCGGGTGCCGGGGGTCAGATCCATGGGTCGATTCCTCCAGGGGCAGGCAGAGCGTTCAGTGGATTGATCCAAGTGTGCGCCGATGGTAGACGCCCGGGCCAGTGTTCACAACACCCCCGGGCGAACCCGGGCGGTCCGGTGCGGCGGGTGGCTCAGTCGGCGAGGCAGGCGGCGGGGAGCTCGAACCACCGCAGGTGCTCGAAGTCGGCGCTGACCGACGCGACGTGCGCGTCGTCCGCCGGTGCGGGCAGGGCGTGCATGAGCTCGCGGGCCGTCTCGAGGTACTCCGGCAGCACCGACTCCGGCGCCGTGTCGTCCCGGCGGGGGTAGGTCAGCACGCCATCGACGTAGTGCAGCTGCGAGAGGCGCAGCGGCGGCTCGACGGCGCCGTCCTTGTGCCGCCAGCGTCCGGACACCAGGTCGAACCGGTACTCCGGCAGGAGCCGCCAGCCGTGGTCGGCCACCAGGCCCACCGCCTGCACGACGTACTGGAAGACCCGCTCGCTGATGAAGTAGTTGAAGTTCACCCGCACCCAGCCGGGCTTGATGCCCTCGCAGCCGGTCGCGATCTCACGCTCGAACTCGCGGGAGCGTTCGAGGTCGATACCGAGCAGGCGGTGTCCGTACGGACCGGCGCACGAGCACCCTCCGCGACTTTGGATCCCGAACAGGTCATTGAGGATCGCGACCACGAGGTTGTGATGCAGGTACCTTCCGGCGGGGCGTCGGATCGTGAAGGACACGATCGAGAGGCGCTCGGCATCGACGTTGCCGAGGATGTCGATGTTCGGGTGCTCCTGCCACGAGCCGATCGCGCGCCGGAGGTAGTCGTGCTCGTGCGCGCGGATGACGTCGAGCCCGACGTTGCGCTTCAGGTCGAACACCAGGCCGGCACGGATCGACTCGATGATCGCCGGTGTTCCTGCCTCCTCGCGGTGCACCGGATCGTCGAGGTAGAGGTGGTCGGCCGGGTTGACGTAGGCGACGGTCCCGCCGCCGACGACCACGGGCACCGAGTTGGTGAGCAGGTCGCGGCGGATGGCGAGGACGCCGGGCGTGCCGGGGCCGCCGACGAACTTGTGCGGCGACAGGACCACGGCGTCCTTGTAGGACGCCGGGTCATCGGGCGACGCCGCCATGTCGATCTCGAGGTAGGGCGCGGCCGCCGCGTAGTCCCAGACGCTCAAGGCGCCGAACCGGTGCAGCAGGCTGGCGATCTGACGGGTGTCCGTGACGATGCCGGTGACGTTCGACGCCGCACTGAACGCCCCGATCTTCAGCGGGCGGTCCGCGTAGGCGACGAGCTCTGCTTCGAGCCGCTCGATGTCGATGTGGCCGTTGGCGTCCTCCGGGACCTGCACGACGTCGGCGATGGACTCCCGCCAGGGGAGCTCGTTGCTGTGGTGCTCGAACGGCCCGATGAACACGACCGGGCGTTCGGCCGGCGGGATCTGGGCGGAGAACCCACGCGCCCGGTCGAGGTCCGCGGGGATGCGGAGGTTGAGGATGCCCAGGAGCTTGTCGATCGCGCCGGTCGTGCCGGAACCGCTGAAGATGACCACCGCGTCTGCCCCGCAGCCGAGGCCCTCGTGGATGATCCCGCGGGCGTCCTCGCGCAGCCGGGTCGTCTGCAGGCCCGTGCCACTGCTCTCGGTGTGCGTGTTCGCGTACCGGGGAAGCACCTCCGAACGCAGGAAGTCCTCGATGAACCCCAGTGCCCGCCCGGACGCCGTGTAGTCGGCGTAGGTCACTCGCCTCGGGCCGAACGGGCCGTACATCACCTGGTCGTCGCCGATGACGCCCTCACGGATGCGCGCCAGCAGTGCCGGCTCGGGGAGGTCGGGATCGCGCAACGGGACCGCTAGTCGGTCAGACATGCCGCGCGACGCTACCACCGGGGGCCGACCCCTCCGCCTAGTCCCAGTCGTCTGCGGCCGACGCGAGACCGGGGCCGCCGCCGTCGGTCCGCCCGAGCACCCGCTTGACGACCAGCCCCTGGATCCGTGGTTCACGCTCCGGGGTCATCGTCAGCTCCACGCGCGCGGAGCCGGCATCGCCGGCGACGTTCCAGGCCGCGTGCGCCGGCGTGAGGTGCTCGACGGTTCCCTCGACACGACACGGTGCGCCGATGGCATCCCGGACGTCGGAAAGGCCGCGAAGCCTCTCATCCCAAGGGATATCGAGGTCCACGTTCGGCGACCACGTGTGCTCGTCCGCGCTCAGCGGCTGGCCGCGCAGCAGGTCCTCGACCTGGTTCATCGCGGTGATCGTCTGCGGCCACGGCGTCACGGCTACGGGCGGACGAGCGCCGTGAGCGGCACCCGACTCCAGGACGAGGCGGGCGAGCACCTCGCGCGCTGCTACGTGCATCGGGGCGTACGTCGCGTTCCCGAGCGCGACGACCCCCCAGCCCGAACCGGGGTGCCACCGCATGTGCGAGCCGAAACCGGGGTAGCCGCCAGAGTGGGAGATCACGCGGCCCAGCACGCGGTGCTCCTGGACGTAGAGCCCGAAGCCGTAGCCCATGACGTACTCGCCAGCACCCGGCCCGGTCGACTCGTCGAGGCTCACGAAGCGCGACAGCTCCTGCGCCTCGCGCAGCGCCCAGCGGCCGGCGGGGTGTGCGGTCGACGCACCCCAGGACTGAAGGAACGCCCCGATCCACACGGCAAGGTCCCGGACGGTCGAGTGGAGCCCACCCATCGCGGAGTAGGAACCCGGTCGGACGAGAGGCACCGGTGTCGCCGACCCGTCTGCTGCGATCCGGTAGCCCGCCGCGAGGACGTCGGTCGCGATGTCAGCAGGATCGAACACCGTCGCCGCCATCCCCAGCGGCGCGCACAGGCGAGACATGACGGCGTCCTGGTAGGAGGTGCCGGTGACCTCCTCGATGACGCGGCCGAGGAGGGCGTATCCCGTGTTGGAGTACTCGAAGCCCGTCCGCGGGGGGCGGGAGAACGACAGTCCGCCGGCGACGAGCCGGTCGAACGCGGCGGCCGGGAGCGACTCCTGTCGATCTCCCCACGGATCGTCCGTGGGCAGGCCGCCGCCCATCGTCAGCAGGTCGCGGACCGCGAGCGCGGGGCCGTCGGGAGCGGCGATGGTTGCCGCGGCAGGCACGTAGGTCGCCACCGGCTCGTCGAGGCGCAGCCGGCCCTCGTCGCGCAGCAGCAGGACAGCCGCGGCCGTGAACGACTTGGTCATCGACGCGATGCGGAAGACCGTGTCCGGTCCCGGCACCGGCCCGTCGAGCGTCGCCCCACCCCTGCCCCCCGTGGCCACGAGCTCACCGTCATGCACCAGCCCGTAGGCGATCCCCGGCACAGACGCGAGCTCGGATGCCCCGCGGAAGACATCGTCGGCGATCTGCGCGGCGGTGCTGCGGTCCATGGCGCCCATCATGCACGGATCGCCTGGGCCGTCGGCGGGCACGCGACGTCAGTCGCGCCGACCTCGACTGGCTACTGGGCGAGGTAGCGCTCGGCGTCGAGCGCGGCGGCGCAGCCCGAGCCGGCGGCGGTGATCGCCTGGCGGTAGGTGTGGTCGACGAGGTCGCCGCAGGCGAACACGCCGGGAAGGTTCGTGGCGGTGGAGCGGCCCTGGACCAGGACGTAGCCCTCGTCGTCGAGGTCGATCTGCCCGCGGACGAGCTCAGAGCGCGGGTCGTGGCCGATGGCGACGAACACGCCGGTGACGGGCAGCTCCCGCGCGGCGCCGGTCTCGGTGTCCTTCAGGACCAGGCCGGAGACCTTCGCGTCGCCGAGGACGTCTTCCACGACGGCGTTCCACGCGAACGACAGCTTCGGGTCGGCCTGGGCGCGCTCGGCCATGATCTTGCTGGCGCGCAGCTCGTCGCGGCGGTGCACGAGGGTCACCGAACGGGCGAACCGGGTCAGGAAGGTGGCCTCCTCCACGGCGGAGTCACCGCCGCCGACGACGGCGATGTCCTGGTCGCGGAAGAAGAACCCGTCGCAGGTCGCGCACCACGAGACACCGTGACCGGACAGCCGCTTCTCGTTGTCCAGGCCCAGCTCGCGGTAGGCCGAGCCCATCGCGAGGATGACGGTGCGGGCCTCGTGCGTGGCCCCGTTGCCGTCGACGACGCGCTTGATGTCGCCGGTCAGGTCCACGCTCGTGACGTCGTCGGTGACGATCTGGGCACCGAACCGCACGGCCTGAGCCCGCATCTGCTCCATGAGCTGCGGGCCCATGATGCCGTCGGTGAAACCCGGGAAGTTCTCGACCTCGGTCGTGTTCATGAGGGCGCCGCCGGCCGTGACCGACCCCTCGAACAGCAACGGGGCCAGCTGGGCGCGGGCGGCATAGACCGCCGCCGTGTACCCGGCCGGGCCGGACCCGATGATGATGACCTCGCGCGGGCTCACGCTCAGGCTCCCGCGGGGAGGAGCTCGGAGATGAGGACCTCCACACGACGACGGATCTCGTCCCGGATCGGGCGAACGGCCTCGACGCCTTGGCCGGCGGGGTCGTCGAGGACCCAGTCCTCGTAACGCTTGCCGGGGTAGAACTTGCACGTGTCGCCGCAGCCCATGGTGATGACGACGTCGGAGTCCTGGACGGCCTCGTCGGTGAGGATCTTCGGCGACTCCGTACTCATGTCGATCCCCTCCTCGATCATCGCTTCGACGGCGGCGGGGTTGACCTGGTCGGCAGGAGCGGAGCCTGCGGAGCGGACCTCGATGCGGCCGTTGCCTAGGCGCTGGAGGTAGGCCGCGGCCATCTGCGAACGGCCGGCGTTGTGGATGCAGACGAACAGGACGGACGGCTTGTCGGTCACGTCAGGTGCCTTTCTCGGGGTCAGGCCCGGGGGCCGTGGTGGATGGGCTCGGGCAGGTCCAGCGGCTCGGGCGTCAGGCCGCGACGGGGGTAGAAGTACTCCGTCAGTAGCGCGCCGACCGCGGCACCGACGACCTGGAACACGATGAACAGCGGAACGGACTGCGGGGCGATGCCGGCGAACGTGTCCGTCAGGGATCGTCCGATCGTCACGGACGGATTCGCGAACGAGGTGGACGCCGTGAAGAAGTACGCGGCGCCGATCCACGCCGGCACCAGGACAGCCCCGAGGTGCCCGCGCCCCGTACGGGTGAGGGCGCCGATGACCAGAAGGAGTCCCGCGGTAGCGACGATCTCGCCGAGCCAGATGCCCCCGCCCGTTCTGACGTGGGTCGACGTCTCGACGGCGGGCAGGTCGAACATGAGGTTGGCGACCATCGCTCCCGCGCACGCCCCCGCGATCTGCACCACGACGTAGAGCGAGGCCTCGGCAACCGGCATCTCCCGGCGGACGACTGCGACACCGGTGACGACCGGGTTGAAGTGCGCCCCGGAGATCGGCCCGAACGCCCAGATGAGGACGCCGAGCACGGAGACGGTCGCAAGGGCATTGATCAGCAATGTGACGGCGAGGTCGTCAGTGAGAAGAGACCCCATGATCCCCGAGCCCACCACCGTCGCCACGAGGACCGCAGTGCCGAGGAGCTCCGCGCTGGCGCGGCGCACGATCGGGTGCGTCATCGGTCTCCCTCTTTGTTCATGGTTCTACTTGACATCTCTAGGATGAATCAATGACTATTGAGTCAATGTCTACTGAGCAAAACTCTAGCGAATGGTCCGTGCTTCGCGAGCAGCGGGCCAGGGTCCTTGCCGCGCTGGCGGAGCCGACGCGTCTAGGCGCCATGGAGCTCCTGGCCGTCCAGGATCTGTCCCCCGATGCACTGGCGGCAGCGCTGGAGGTTCCCGGCAATCTGCTGGCCCACCATCTGAAGGTGCTGGAGACCGCGGGGCTGGTCCGTCGCGTCACGTCGCAGAACGACCGTCGCCGTACGTACGTGCAGGCGGTCGAGGGCGCGATGGACGACCTCCTGCCGAGACCGGGCGGCCTGGCTGCGCCGCGCGTTGTGTTCGTCTGCACGCACAACTCGGCCCGGTCCGTCCTGGCGGAGGCGTTGTGGCGCACCGCCAGTGACGTGCCCAGCACATCCGCCGGCACTCACCCCGCGGCCGCGATCAATCCCCAGGCTCGGACAGCCGCCGAGCGCCACGGACTGACCATCACCGACGCCGCGCCGCGTTCGATCGACGACGTCGTGGGACCGGACGACATCGTCGTTTCGGTCTGCGACGCGGTCAACGAGGACCTCGGCCCGATGGTCAACCCGCGGATCCACTGGTCCGTACCCGACCCGGCCATCGCAGGCACCGACGCGGCCTTCGACGCGGCCGTCACCGAGCTCCGCGACCGCGTCACCCACCTCGCCCCACGCGTTCACCGCGACCGCGCGTCCACCAGAAGGGCACACCGATGACCGCCAGCTTCTACCGCGAAGACATCCCCGAGCTCCACCTCAGCACGCTCCACTCGTCGTCGCTGTTGCTGCAGAAGGACTTCGACGGCGTGTTCAGCGCCGAGACCATCGAGAGGTTCCTCGTGACCTCGTACGACGAGTTCGCCGGCCGGATGACGAACGACACCTACCTACCGATGTTCGCCGAGCGGTTCGCCCGAGAGCGCCTCAACGCCCTGGCCCGCGTCGAGGGCAAGAGCAGCGACCACCGGCCAGTCGTGCTGTTCCTGTGCACCCACAACGCCGGCCGCTCCCAGATGGCCCTCGGGTACTTTCGTGCCTTGGCCGGCGATGCGGCGATCGCCTGGTCCGGCGGCTCAGAGCCCGGCAACGCCGTCAACAGCGCCGCCGTCGCCGCGATGGCCGAGGTCGGCATCGACATCTCCGGCGAGTTCCCCAAGCCCTGGACCGACGAGATCGTCCGCGCCGCCGACATCGTCATCACCATGGGCTGCGGCGACGCCTGCCCTCTGTTCCCAGGGAAGCGCTACGAGGACTGGGAGGTCCCCGACCCCGCTGGACTCACGGTCGAGGACGTCCGACCCATCCGCGACGCAGTCAAGTCACGAGTCGAGGACCTGCTGGCGAGCCTCGGAGTCCTGGTCGGCTAGCTGCCCGAGAGCGACCACGTGATCCCGGCCTTGCCCTATGCGACCAGGCCCGGATCAACAGAGAGCGCCGCGAGGCGAGCCTCGCCGATCGGCTCATGGATCAGGAGCGGGACCACCGCCACCCGGTCCGCCATCAACTCGACGATCGCGATCTGCTCGGCTTCGGCGCCCGCACGGTGACTCAGGAACGCCGACGTCGGATGCGCCGCTCCCAAGGATGCGTTCACGACCCAAGCCCATGGGTCGATCCCGGCGCGTCGGAGGTCGTCCTGCAGCACGCGCGCCTCGGTGACCGGAGTCGGCTCCGGAAGGGTGACGAGGATGACCTTCGTCAGAGCCGGGTCCTGCAGCATCATCATCGGCGTGCGGAACGTCGCGTCGGCGCCGAGCTGCCGGACGATGTCGCGGTGGTAGGAGCCGGCCGCGTCAAGAAGGAGCAAGGTGTGGCCCGTGGGCGCGGTGTCGACGACCACGAAGCCGCGGCGTGCTGCGCTGATCGCCTGGGAGAACCGGCCGAAGACAGCGACCTCTTCCGTGCACGGGGACAGCAGATCCTCGTGCAGGGCGGCGCGACCGGCGTCGTCGAGGTTCTTGCCCTTGGTGGACATGATCCGCTCGCGGTACTCGCGGGTCGCTTCCACCGGATCGATCCGGGAGACGCTCAGACCCGTCACGACCCCGTGCAGGGTCTCGTCGACGTGGGCGGCGGGATCGGTGGTCGTCAGCTGGACCTCATGCCCCCGGTTCGCGAGGGCGACCGCGATCGCGGCGGCGATCGTCGTCTTGCCGACACCGCCTTTGCCCATGCACATCACGAGCCCGTGACCGCCCCGTTCTATCTCGTCGATGAGCTCGCCGAGGGCGCGAGCGGTCAGGTCGACGACCGGGAACTCGCCGCCCGGTGCTTCCGCGTCAACATCGGGTCCCAGGAGGAGCCGCAGCGCGGCCAGCCCGACCATGTTCACGCTCTTGAGCTCGACGACGTCACGCGGGAGCCCGGCTAGTCGCGGCGGAAGGGCGGCCAGCGCAGCGCTCTCGCGACGGCGAACGGCGTCGGCGAGCTCGTCCTCACCGGCACCCGCGGGCAGCACGCCGTTGACGACCAGATGCGTCGCACAGATTCCGATCTGGTCCAGCTCGTCGGCGGTGCGGGCAACCTCCGCGAGTGCCGATGACTGTGCCCGAGTGACCAGGACGAGCCTGGTTCGCCCTGGGTCCTTCAGGGCCGCCACCGCAGCGGCGTAGGCCGACCGCTGCTTGTCCAACCCCGCCAACGGGCCGAGGCATGTGGCGTCGCCCTTGCCTTCTCCCAGGAAGTCGGTCCAGGAGCCGGGTAGCTGGAGCAACCGGATCGTGTGCCCGGTAGGGGCGGTGTCGAACAGCACGTGGTCGTACTGCCCGAACACGTTCTCGTCGGCCAGCAGCCCTGTGAACTCGTTGAAGGACGCGACCTCTGTGGTGCACGACCCCGAGAGCTGCTCGGCCATCGATACGAGCTCGCGCTCCGGCAGCAGCCCGCGGACTGGACCGATGATCCGCTCCCGGTACGCCTCGGCCGCCTGTTCCGGGTCGATCTCAAGTGCGGCGAGACCGGGGACGTCCGGGATTGCCGTGATCGCATTCCCGATCGTCACACCGAGCACTTGGCCGACATTGGAGGCAGGGTCGGTACTGACGAGCAGCACTCGGCGCCCGGCTTCCGCCAAGTCCAGCGCGCTCGCGCAGGCAACGGAGGTCTTGCCGACGCCACCCTTTCCGGTGAAGAACATGAACAGGGGCGGGTCCTTCAGGAATCGCATCATGGTCAGCAGCAGTTCGTTTCGCCGGCGCATGCGTCCGTGTCGTCGGACAGCGCGAGCACCGCAACGCCGGCCGGGACGACCTGGGCGTCGAGGCCCGCGAACGCGAGGAGCTGTTTGCGGGTCGGATAGCGCCCGGCCACGGCGGTGACGCCGCCCACAAGCGTCAGCGGCAAACCCTCCGATCCAGCGACCTGGAGGAACGCCCGCACGGACGGGTCCTCTGCGAACGCCATCGGGTCATTGGCAAGGTTGTGCCTTTCGATGTCGGCCCCAAGGCTCTTCAATGCCCCCAGGTCGGCAGTGAACGTCACCAGGCTTTCGTCGACGTCTGGGCCGCAGACCCCGGTGTTGCAGCACAGCGCGGGCTCGTAGACGCGGATCGTGGTCATGCCGCCTCCTTCTCCTCTCGCAACTCAGCCGGGGACCTATACCGGTACGCAGCACGCAGGCGCGTCGGCTTCCGACGCGAGCAGCGTGAGCGCAGCGGCGGCCGGTTGCGGGTTTGCCGGGTCGTCGTCCTTCACCGTGTAGATCTCCCAGGGCGCACCCGCCGGGTCGTGGACCCACACCTTGTCCTGGAGCGCGTAGCAGCAGGTCGTGTCCTGCTCGTCGAACGTCGCCAGCCCCGCTTCGCGCAGTCGGCCGGCCTGAGCCTCTACCTGCTCGACGGCCTCGACCTCGACACCGAGATGGTTCAGGGCACCGGTCACACCGGCGCCGCGCTGGTCAGCGGGTACCTCGATGAGGACCAGCTTCAGAGGAGGCTCGGCGACGGCGAAGTTCGCGTAGCCGGGGCGGCGCTTGTGCGGCTCGACCCCGAAGAGCGTCGAGTAGAAGGCGATCGACGCCTCCAGATCGGAGACGTTCAACGCCAGTTGGACTCGGGACACCGGAACCTCCGTCGGTATATATTGATGTCTGTCAATGCCGAGTGTGGACGCTATATTGACAGGTGTCAATACGAGAAGGCATCACATCCTGAGAGGGTGGTCGGATCAATGGCCGTCGCAGCCGAACTCACGCTCACGGGGGTCTCCGTGCCTTCCTGCTGCCCGGACGGGCTGACGACGCCCCTGGATCGCGATACCGCCGAGATGCTCGCGAAGCTGTTCAAGGCGGTCGCCGATCCTGCCCGCCTTCAGCTTCTCGCACTGCTGAGGTCCACCCCCGAGGGCGCCGTATGCGTGTGCGACCTCACCGGGCCGCTGGGCCTGTCCCAGCCGACCGTCAGCCACCATCTCAAGGTCCTGCGCGACGCAGGGCTCGTCCACCGGGAGCAGCGCGGGACGTGGGCCTGGTTCTCCGTCGACTCCCAGCGCCTCGCTGAGCTTGCCGCGCTCCTCGCATGAGCCCGCGCCTGGAGGAGCTCGACTGGTCCCCGACGCCGATGGGCGACCTCAGCCTGCGGCGACGACTCGACCCGGTGGCCGGCGTCGAGGTGTTCGAGGTGAAGCTCGGCGAGGAGTTCCTCATGTCGAGCCTGTTCACCGCCGCCGAGATCGCACTCGCCACGCGGGCGCTCAGCCTGCTCGACCCGGGCATCGACGAGCTCGACGTCGTTGTCGGCGGCCTTGGGCTGGGCTACACCGCTACTGCGGTGCTCCAGGATCCACGCGTCCACTCATTGCTCGTGGTGGAGCGACTGGACCCGGTGATCGACTGGCACGAGCGCGGACTCGTCCCGTCGTCCGTGCCGTCGTCCGACCGCACCCGCCTGGTGAACGAGGACTTCTTTGCCCTCGCCGCCCGGGACGGGTTCGACCCGGACACGCCGGACCGGCGGTTCCACGCGATCCTCCTCGACATCGACCACTCGCCCCGGCATCTGCTCAGCCCAGCGCACGCGGACCTCTACACCGCCGAGGGGACGGCCCGGCTGGCGCGGCTGCTGCACGTCGGCGGTGTCTTCGCGTTGTGGTCCAACGACCCGCCGGACGCGGACTACGTGCGGACGCTGCAGGCGACCTTCCCGGAGGCGTTCGCGGAGGTCGTCGAGTTCGCGAACCCGCTGCAGTCCCGGCCCGCGGCGAACACCATCTACCTCGCCGTCGCACAGGGCTGACCGCAACGACGCGGGGCGGACGCTACGAGGAGGCTGTCGCGACCGGCTCCGCCGTGGCGGCGGGATCGGTCGTGGCGGCGGGATCGGCAGTGGCCGCCGAGTCCGAAGTGCCAGCCGGTGACGCGGTGCCGGACTCGTCGCCGTCCAGGACGACCTGGACCTTCAGCGGCGTGAAGGTCTTCAGCCGGATCGGCTCCGGCAGCGGCGTGACGCCGAACGTCTCGAGCGCCCCCTGACCGGCCAGGCGCAGCACGTACTGAGCCGTCGAAAGCGGCAGCGGATCGCCCGGGGCATCGCACACCATCAGGTGCGCCATTCCCATGATCGGCCAGCCGATGAGCTTCTGGCCGTCGGCGAGCACGACCTTCGAGGCCGCGAGGTCGAAGTTCCCCTCGACCGGCACGCCACCGATCGCCGGGCTGGCCGAGATGTTGCCGGCCTCATCGACGGTCAGCGTCGTCGCACCGGCACCGACCTTCACCAGCTGGGTGTCGTCCGGCGAGACCACGATGTCCTGGACGGGAACGGACGCGACGGCGATGCCGTTCGCGATCGCCGTGAAGGCCGGCAGGACCGACACCGCACCCTCGTTGGCGATGAGGTCGCCCATGAGGTCGAGCTGCGTCGGGTACGTCTGCGCTTCGGGCACGGTGCCGACGACACCGCCCGTCCAGGCCTGCGGCGCCTCCGCCGTCAGCCAGGTTGTCATCGCCTCCACCGAGCCCTGGTAGGGCTCCACGCCGAGGACCGTGATGTCCGGCAGCCCGGACAGGTCGTAGTCGGCGTTGGCGTCCGCGATGAGCGGGTCCTCCCACGAGGTCACCGCGCCGTCGAGGATGCCGGCGATCGCTTCCGGCGTAAGCACCAGCCCTTCAAGGCCGATCACGTTGTAGGAGAGCGCGACCGCGTAGCCGAACGCGGGAACGACGATGACGCTGCCCGTCGGGCAGGCCGTCTTCGCGAAGTCGGCCTTCTCTTCGGCGGTCGGCGCGCGGTCGACGAGCCGCAAGGGCGCGTCGGCCTGGTTGACGGCCTCGGTCACGACCTGCTCGGGGCACACGCCCGCGAGCGCCTGGCCGACGGCGTCCATCGAGCCGGTGAAGTCCTCCGGCACGCTCACCGTGAGGCTGCCGGACTGACAGGTGATCTGGTTCTCGGCCTTCGCCGCCAACACGTCCGGCGGGAGCGGTGGGGTGCAGGCCGCGAGCACGCCCGTCGCCGCGAGCGCGACGAGGACGATGCCCCGGGTGGTGGTCTTACGTCGGGGCATCGTCCTCGTCCTCATGCTTCGCAGGTGTTCGAGATCACGGAGTCCGGTCGGACTACTTGATCTTCGCCACCAGGCCCTTAGCGATGGCCAGAACCTTGCCGCTGACCGGCACGTAGCCCAGCGACGCCGCCTTGGACGGGCCGCACTTCTGGAGCACGTAGTCGAAGAACTGCCGGACGCCGAGGCCGTTCGCGCCCTTGCCATCGGTCTGCGCCAGGCCGTAGCTGAAGATCGCGACCGGGTATGCACCGGCGACCTTGAGCTTGTAGTTCAGCGACACGAGGCCGTTGGCCGCGACGCTGGTCTGGTTGGCCAGGTTCTTGGCCGCCGACGTCGACGACGGAGCGATGAACTCGCCGTTCGCGTTCTGGATCCGAGCCGACGGGTAGCCCTTGGCGTCACCGAAGTCGACGTAGCCGATGGTGCCCGGCTTGGAGTTCACCAGCGAGAGGACCGCCGGGTTGTCCTTGCCGGAGACCGAGTTGGTCGGGGGCTTGCCACCGGGGAAGGCGGTCGAGAAGTCGTCCTGGACCTTGGTCCAGATCGTCGGCGCCCACGCGTTCAGGTACTGCAGCGTGTTGTTCGACGTACCGGAGTTGCCGGAGCGGTACGCGACCGTGACGGGCACGTTCGGGATCGCCGCCGCGATGCGCGGGTTGTCCTTGAGGATCTCCGGCGCGCGCCACGTGGTCAGGTTGCCCGAGAGGAGCTTCGCCAGCGTCGACTGCTTGAGCTGGATCGACGAGCCGAGCGAGCGGCCCGTGTTGGCGTTCTTGAGGTTGATCGGGAACGCGATCGCGCCGCCGACGTTCGGGACGTACTCCCAGCCGAACGACGGCTCACCCGAGGTGTAGGCGCTGTCGGACTGCGCGAACGTGAAGATGCCCTTGGTGAAGTTCGACTTACCGGTGCCCGAGCCGGTGCTCGTGTACTGGATGTCGAAGTTGTTCTGGGTGGCGTTGAAGTCCGAGAGGCAGGCGGACAGGAACGGGTACGGGAAGCTGGCGCCTCCGCCGCTGATGGTGTTGGCCGCCTGGGCCGGCGCGGCGATCGCGACCGTCGAGGCGGCGATTGCGGCGCTGGCCAGGATCGCGAGTGTGCGACGCACTGGGTTCTCCTTGTCGTTGTTGACTGATGCGTCTGCAACCTAGGCAGACGGGTTGTCCCGTTGGGGAGACGTTGCTGACGGTGGGCCGACGCGGAGGTGAACAGTCCGTGTCGAGGTGAACGGAGGGTTAACCGAACCTGCCGTTGACGTAGTCGAGGGTGCGCTGGTCCTGCGGGTTGCCGAAGATCTCGGTCGTCGGCCCCTGCTCGACGACATGCCCGGGCTTGCCGTCGGTCGACAGGAAGAACGCCGTGTTGTCCGCGACACGAACGGCCTGCTGCATGTTGTGCGTCACGATGATGATCGTGATCTCCTTCGACAGCTCGCGGATCGTCTCCTCGATCTTGAGCGTCGAGCCCGGGTCGAGGGCCGAGCACGGCTCGTCCATGAGCAGGACGCTCGGGTTCACCGCGAGCGCGCGGGCGATGACCAGGCGCTGCTGCTGACCGCCCGAGAGATCACCGGCGGCATGGCCGAGCCGGTCCTTGACCTCGGCCCACAGCCCGGCGGAGGTAAGCGTCTGCTCGACGATGTCGTCGTGGTTCGAGCGCTTCATGCCGGAGAGCTTCAGCCCGGACAGCACGTTGCCGCGGATCGTCATGCTGGGGAACGGGTTCGGCTTCTGGAACACCATGCCGATGCTGAGCCGGATGTGGACCGGGTCCACCTCGGCCGCGTAGATGTCCTTGCCCTCGTAGAGCACCTCACCGGCCAGGGCCGCGCCAGGAATCAGCTCGTGGAGACGGTTGAGCGTGCGGATGAAGGTCGACTTCCCGCAGCCGGACGGCCCGATGAGCGCCGTGCAGGTGTTCTTCGGGAAGTCGATCGTGACGCCTTCGAGGACCTTGCGCTTGCCGAACCAGACGCTGACGTCGCGCGCCTGCATCTCGACCTTGGTACCGGTGGCCGGTGTCGCCAGCTCCTGCTCAAGCTCCTGCACGTCGTCTATCCCTAGGTCGTCGTTGATCCTGAGGTCGTCGAACTCGGCGGTGGCCATGGGATTTACCTTCCGGGGCGGCGCGCGGAGAGCATGCGCGTGAGGGTGAACAGGACGGCCACGAGGATCATGAGGGTCAGCGCCGCGCCCCAGGCCCGCGTGACCGCGTCCGGGTAGGGCTGCGCGACGTTCTGGAAGATGTACGTCGGCAGCGCGGAGATCGGCTCGCTGAACGGGTTGACCACGGTGCGGCTGTTCTGCAGAGCAGTGAGCAGCAGGGGTGCGGTCTCACCGACGACGCGAGCGACGCCCAGGATCGCGGCGGTGATGATGCCGGTCTTCGCCGCCGGGATCACGACCCGCAGGACGACTCGCGCGCGGGTCGAGCCCAGTGCCAGCGCGCCGGTCCGCAGGTCGTCGGGAACCAGGCGGAGCACCTCCTCCGCGGTGCGCGCCACGGTCGGCAGCATCAGGATCGCGTAGGCGAGTGCGCCGGCGAATGCGCTCTGGCTCAGGACACCCGTGAGGATGAAGACCGTGAGGATGAACAGGCCGGCGACGACCGAGGGCACACCGCTCATGGCCTGCACGAAGAACCGGACGTACGGGACGGCACGGCCACGGACCTCGGTGATGTAGACGGCAGTGATGATGCCCAGCGGCACGGCGATCAGCGCCGAGATCGCGACGATCAGGATCGTTCCGAGGATGGCGTGGCCGACGCCGCCGTACCCGAGCGGCGTGGACGGGCTGATGTACTCGTTGTTCTGCGACACGAAGGCGACGCTCAGCGCCGCCATGCCCTTGGTCAGGATCGACCAGAGGACCGACAGCAGCACCACGAGGCTGAAGACCGTCGCCCCGATGGCCGAGACGATGATGACGGCGTCGGCGGCTGACTTCGTGCCGCGCGTCGCAATGGCCGCGAGGATGGCGGCGAGCACCTGCAACGGGAAGTAGATGCCGACCATGACCGTCGGCTTCGGGACGTCGGTGAACCACCAGACGAGCGCCACGATGACAGCCGGGATCAGCACGGCGAGGAACACGACGGTGCGGAAGCGCGACGTCCGCCGGCCCCAGGGGGCTTGCGGCTCCTGGCCGGTCAGCTCCGGCACGCGCGTGTCGTCGAACGTGATGGTGGTGCTCACTTCTGCAGCCGCCCTGTCTTGTTGACGATGAGATTCGCGATGACGTTGACGAGCAGGGTGCCCATGAAGAGGAAGAAACCGGCAGCGAGGAGGAGCTGCGTCTCGTAGGGGCCGCTGGCCTCGCCGAACTTGGAGACGATGAGCGTCGCGACCGAGCCGCCACCGGATTCGATGATCTCGTAGTAGTTGACCGGGTCGAAGACGATCTTGAGGACGAAGAAGACGGCGATCGTCTCGCCGAGAGCTCGGCCCAGGCCGAGCATGATCCCGCCGACGATGCCGCCGCGGCCGTACGGGAGGGCGACGTACCTGAGCATCGTCCACAACGAGCAGCCGAGCGCCTCGGACGCGTTGATGAGCTCCGGCGGCGTGCGGCCGAGCACCTCACGGGTCACCGATGTGACGATCGGGATCATCATGATCGAGAGGATGAAGCCGGCCGTGAACGGCGTGCCGGAGAAGTTCCCGCTCTCGTTCTTGAACAGCGGGAACCAGCCGAAGTACTGGTTGAGCAGCTGCTGCCACTGCTCCGAGACCGGCGAGAGCACGTAGAACGCCCACAGGCCCAGGATCACGCTCGGGATCGCGGCCATGAGGTCCACGAGGTTCGTCAGCACCTTCGCAACCGACTTCGGTGCGAGGAAGACCATGAACACCGAGAGCAGCAGCGAGGCCGGCACGGCGATGACGAGCGCGATGACCGCCAGGAGGACAGAGCCGTAGAGCATGCCCCAGATGCCGTAGTTCGGCGGATCCCACACGGACGTCGTCAGGAACGACAGTCCCTGCGTCTGCAGCACCGGGATCGCCTGTGCGCCGAGGAAGATCGTGATGCCGGCGAGCACGACCAGCGCGGTGAACGCCCCGACCGTGACGACCCGGCTGAACACACGGTCACCCCGGTGCGACGTCGCCGCGGACTGGAGGTCGCGGAGGTTCTCGGTGCCGAGGGCGCTCATGGGGCTCACCGTGGTGGGAGCAGGTAGCCGGACCCCCTCACCGGACCCAACGTGAGCGGTCCCCCGGATGAACAGCCGATGAACGCCTCAGGCGACCGGGCCGCGCCCCTCCAGGTGCGGGTGGACGTCAAGGTCCTCGGCCAGGGCGGTCTCGAGCGGGATCTCGGCCTCGATGTCGCTCGCATGGACCGTGTTCATCATTGCCCGGACGGCCCAGATCCCGAATGCCACCACGATGATCCCGACCGTGATGCACGCCAGCGCCGTCGGCAGCTGCGTCAGCTTGAACATGAGGAAGGCGACGGTGGCGGCCGCTGGGATCGTGATGACCCACGCGATGACCATCTCGCCGACCACGCGCCAGTTGGCACCCCGGCCCGATCCCACGCCGGCACCGACGATGGACGAGGCGGCCGCGTGCGTGGTCGAGATCGGCATGCCGACGGCCGTGGCGCCGAAGATGGCGGTCGTGGCGCCGATGTTGGCCGCGGTGCCGGAGCTCGCGTGCAGCGTGGTGATCCGCAGACCCATCGTCTCGATGATCTTCCAGCCGCCCCACAAGGTGCCGAGCGCGATCGCGGCATAGGCCGACAGCGCAACCCACTCCGGGACGATGAGGTCCTTGCCGTTCTCGGCCATCCCGGTGTAGCCGGCGCCCAGGAGGAGTGCGGCGATCACGCCCATCGTCTTCTGCGCGTCGTTGGCGCCGTGCCCGAACGAGACGGCGGCGGCCGAGAGGAGCTGGAGTCCCTTGAACACCGGGTGGTCGTCGTGCAGCCGGAAGACGCGTTGGATTCCGAAGACCAGGTACATCGCCGCAAATGCGATCGAGAAGGCCACCGCCGGCGAGAGCACGATGCCGATGGCCGCCTTGCTGACGCTGCTCCAGTCGATCGCGGCGAGACCGCCGGCGGCGAGACCCGCGCCGACGAGGCCGCCGATGATCGCGTGGCTCGAGGACGACGGCATGCCCAGGCGCCACGTCGCGTAGTTCCACGCGACAGCCGCGAACAAGGCCGCAAAGGTTATGGCCACGCCGTCGTAGTCCGTCTTGACCGTCTTCGCGATCGTGTTGGCCACAGCGGTCCCCACGACGAAGTACGCGAGGAAGTTGAAGCTCGCCGAGAACGCCGGCGCCCATCGGGCGGGGAGGGCGCGGGTGGCGACGACGGTGGCGACCGAGTTCGCCGCGTCGTGGAAACCGTTGGTGAAGTCGAACACCAGCGCGATAGCGATGACCGCGACGACGCTGATCAGCAGCAGATCCACCCGTGGCTGCCCTTCTCGACTCGGCTCCGGCACGAACGCTAGCGGCGCTCCGGCCGACGTCGCCAGGTGAACGGAAGGTGTCCGGCAGTCGAAGCACGCGGAGTCTGTGCCGCCGCGATGACCGCCGGGTGCGGTTGATGCGAACGGACGGCGACCGGCAGGTGAACAGCCGGTGAACTCGTCAGCGGTCCGCGCGGCCGATCGGCTCGCGCACGAGGGGGTCGCGCAGCTCCCACCGGGGTCCGTGGCTGCCGGCGAGCGCCCCTTGGAGGACGACGGACGGGCGGTCCGCGCGCCGCAGCAGGGACAGCCCGCCTGCGAGGGGCGTGTCGTGACCCTCCGTCGCGCCCGACAGCTCCCAGAACCCGTGGCCGGCAGCGGCCGGGTCACCGTGACGGCGGCCCCCGCGATGGTGCATCGAGCCGGCTATCCAGCAGACCACGTTGTCGTGCGCCAGCAGCAGCGCGGCGAGCTCGGAGCCCAGGACCCGCGGGGGCTCGCCTGGGGCGCGACGGTCGCTGGTCATCGTCAGGCTCGAGTCGTGCGTGGCGACGATGACGTACCGCTCCCGCGCGACCTCAAGCTCACCCACGAGCCAGCGCGCCTGCTCCGACGACAGCGAGCCGCCGACGCCGCCGCTCGGGTTGGCCGAGTCGAGGGCGAGGACGCGCACGGGCCCGACGTCGGTGATGTCGCGACCCCCCGCCCCAGCCCGGCCGCCGGGCCGTGCCTGCGGCGAGACGATCCGGATGCGGAAGCGCGCCAGCTCCGTCGCCGGCGCCCCCTCTGCCATGGCGGGGATCGGCAGCGGCATGACCCGGGCGATCCACTCGTGCACGGCCACCTCCGATTGACGCTCGGAGGCGACGGTAGGGAGGGCTCACCACGGCAGCGGCAACGCCTTGTGACGTGGGGGCGAACAGGCGGCGAACGGCTGGGTCAGCCGTCGTGACCGGCCTTGAAGTAGCGGTCGCGCCACCGGTCGGCCTTCGCCCGAAGCGAGGCGAGCTCGACCATCTCGTCCTTGTCCAGGTCCGGGGCATCGCCCTCGCCGAGGAACGCCGAGACGTGCTCGGCATAGCGCACTTCGAAGTGCCGCCAGCGCTCCAGCGGGTCGGCATCCTTCGGCATGGCTCGGACCCTACACACGATGGGTGAACGTCGCGTGTCCGATCGGGGCTTCGCGCCCCGCCCCCCGAGGCGCCTGCTACGGCACGCGTAGGTCGATGACCGTCACGAGGTCGCCCACAGACACGGCGGTGACGTCCTCGTCGATGACGACGAGCGCCTCGGCGGCCGCCAGCCCGCCCATGACGTGCGAGCCCTGGCCGTGGCCGACTGGCACCACCGCACCGGAGGCGAGGTACCGGGCACGGGCGAACTGGCGCTTGCCGGCAGGCGAGGTGAACGCGGCGGCGCTCGGGACACGGGTGCGGGGCCGGTCGACGTCCGCGAGCCCGCGCATCGTCCTGATCGCGGGCCGCACGAAGACCTCGAACGACACGTAGCTGCTCACCGGGTTGCCCGGCAGCGTGACGATCGGGACCTCGTCCGCTCCCACGACGCCGAACCCCTGGGGCATCCCGGGGTTCATCGCGACCTTCGAGAACTCCACGCTGCCCAGCCGCGACAGGACGGCCTTGACGGTGTCATGCACGCCCATGCTCACGCCGCCGCTGGTGACGATGAGGTCGCAGCGGTGCAGCTGGTCCTCGACGGCGTCGAGGAACTTGGTGTCGTCGTCGGCGATCGGGCCGACCCGGTACGCGTCCGCCCCGGCCTCCCGGCACGCAGCGACGAGCATGTAGCCGTTCGAGTCGCTCACCAACCCGTGCCGGAGCGGCGTGCCGGGCTCGACGAGCTCGGCGCCGGTCGAGATGACGGCAATGCGGGGTCGCGGGTGGACGAAGACGTGGCCGCAGCCGACGGCGGCGAGGATCGCAACCTGCCGGGCACCGATCGGCGATCCGGCGGTGAGCACGACCTCGCCCGCGACGACGTCCTCGGCGGCCCGGCGGATGTGCGCGCCCGCCGATCGGGCCTCGGTCACGACGACCGTCTCCGCGCCGCCGTCGGTTGACTCGACCGGCACGATCGTGTCGGCGCCCGCCGGGACCGGCGCCCCCGTCATGATCCGGATGGCAGTGCCAGGCCGGACCGTCTCGACGGAGCGGAACCCCGCAGGGACGTCGTCGATCACCGCCAGCTCGACCGGCGATGCCGCGCTGGCGGAGGCGACGTCCTCCGACCGCACCGCGTACCCGTCCATCGCGGAGTTGTCGAACGACGGGAGCGGCCAGGGTGCGGTCACGTCGGCGGCGAGCACGCACCCGTGGGCGCTCGCGAGCGGGAGCTCGATCGGGGAGAGAGGACGGACCCGGGCGAGGATCGCGTCGCGGTGCTCGTCTACGGACCTCACGTCGGCGAGGCTACCGACGTCATCGGGTGGCAGTGTCCTTCACACCCTTGGCCCCCATGTGCACGACCAGGATCCGGGCGACGTCCTCACCGGTGTTGGAGCCGTTGTGCCAGACACCCTGTGCCTGCATGAACGCGCTGCCGGTGGCGAACTGCTTGGTGACGCCGGCGTCGTACTCCTCGCTCCACGTGCCGGACAGCACGTAGACGTAGGTGGGAGTGCGCTGACGCTGCCAGCCCGTCTGCTGACCGGGCTGCAGCTCGACCACCTCGCTGCTGACCCGGGCCTGCTTGCCGGCGGGGTAGGTGATCGGCTGGTCGAGGACGGTCAGCCGCTGCCCGTCGAGAAGGGCGGCCGGCGCGCTACCCGATGCCGTCGCGGACGGGCCCGCCCCCGCGGGCTCGTCGGAGCCGCCGCACCCGGACAGGCCGATCGCGCCTGCGGCGAGGCAGGCGATGAGACTCGCACGGGCCGTCCGGGTGGCCATCCGTGCAGGCTAACCCGGCGCGCGGGCCGGCCAGGGACGCCGCGCGGACGCGCTTCCGCACCCGGGGCAGGCGGGCCGTAGCGTTCGGCCCGTGCGCGCGCGCTGGGCTCCGTCGCGGACCGTCCCGACGACCCGCTGGAGCGCGACCTCCCGGTGGCGGGCCGGGCCGGCGACCCTCGTCGCCCTGATCGGCGGGCTGTGGCTGTTCGGCACCGGCGAGGCGCTCCTGGTCGACGCGGGGTTGGGCGTGACCCCCTGGACCGTTCTGGCCGAGGGGCTCTCCGAGCGGCTGCCGATCTCGATCGGGGTCGCGACCTTCGCGACGAGCGTCGTGGTCCTGCTCCTGTGGATCCCGCTGCGCGAGCGCCCGGGGCTGGGCACGATCGCGAACGCGGTGGTCATCGCCGTGGCGCTTCAGGTGATGTCCGAGGTGCTGCCCGATCCGTCCGCACTCGCTCCGCGCATCGCCATGGTCGTGGTCGGCATCGCCGCGATCGGTCTGGCCAGCGGGCTGTACCTCACGGCGAACATGGGGCCAGGCCCGCGCGACGGCTGGATGACGGGGATCCATCGGCGGACCGGCTGGCCGGTGGCTGCGGTGCGGCTGGCCATCGAGGCGACGGTGCTGGTCATCGGCTGGAGCCTCGGCGGCACGGTCGGCGTCGGCACGGTCGCGTTCGCCCTGCTGATCGGACCGGCCGTCGGGTACGGCCTGCTGCTGTGCGGTCGCCTCGGCGGCACAGGCGGGCCACCCGTGCGGAGCGGCGACGACGACCACCCCGAGCTCGAGGCGTGAGGCCCGCGCACGGCTAGAAGGGTGGCGGTTGCCCGTCGTCGATGACGCGTGATCGTTGTGCTGGTGGTCGTGGTGCGGGCGGTAGCAGCGGCGGTGGTTCGTGCTGGTACTCGCGGCCGAGTGGTGATCGCCACGTGCAGGATCCGTCGGCGGCGCTGTGGGGGTCGTTGTCTGCCTCCGTCTGGCTGTCGTTGAACGGCGAGTTGTGGTCGCTCGCCTAGCGGCTCGCATGCCACAACTGGCCGTTCAACAGGCACGGTGAGCCGGGCGTGGTCGATCTCGCAGACCTCGGCCGGCCTGGTGCACCCAACGCCGCGGCAGTGCCCGTCGCGCAGGCGGATGACGTGCTTCTGAAGGTCGCTGCCGATGTATCGGGAGCGGCCGTAGTCCACGATCACGCCGTTGTTGTCCGTGACCAGGCGCCGGATGGTGGATGTGGGGTCGCAGGCGGCGATGAGGTCGCGGATCACGTCCGCGGTGACCGGTTCGCCGTTGATCCGACCGCCCTGCTCCGAGGCGCCCAAGATGGTTTCGAGGGAGACGATGACGGTGATGTGGGCCTTCTCCTTCGCCTCCGCCACCGGTGAGTCGATGACGGTGATCTGACCGGGGTCACCGAGGACGAGGGTCTTCAAGGCGGCGACGCGGCGCTGCCCGATCGTCACGCACCCGTCCGCGACCTCGAACCGGGCATCCCCGGCGAGGCGGCGGACGGCGTCGTAGACGGCGCGGGCGGTCTCGGTCGGCAGCACCGCCAAGAACTCCGACGTTCCGGGTTCGCGGGGGTTCAGGAACACGCCATGCTCGCGGTCGGCTGCTTCCTGGCGACGCTTCTTCGTGCCGGCCGGGTCGATCGCGGTGATCAAGTCGCGTGCCTTCTTCGCGGCCTGCCCCGGGGTATGCGTCCGGGCGTAGGGAACCACCACCGCCAGCACCTCGGCGCAGTGCTTCTCGTACTCCGCGACCCGCTCCGGGTCCAGGTACGCGGGCAGGAGCGCAAGGACGCGTCCGATGGCTTTGGCGTGGTTCTCGGTGACGTCCCCGGCCAGCAGCGCGGCACGCATCGGCCGCCACGGACCGGCGAGGTCGACCGCGAACTGCACCACGCTCGACACGCTCCGCGGAGAGAGCCGTAGGGCGGCGGCGAGCTCGGCCTGGACCGCGACCTCCGGCGGCACAAACCCGAACCCACCACTGCGGGGCTTGAGTCCCGCGGCGACGCGGTCCTCGTTCTGCTGCCGCAGGATCTCCGCCTGCCGCGCACCCTCGACCTCCTCCGCCGCCACCAGCACCGCGTTCACCGCCGCGCGCGCCTGGGCTTGGAACCCCGCGACGTGCGCCGCCAACCGATCAACCTCCTGGGCGAACGTCACCGCATCATCCGGAGACAACACCGACGGATCCAGGCACGACAAGTCATTCAGCAGCCCCGGACCTGCCGGCTGAACCCGCAGATACGCCAACAGATCCGACGCACTCAAGTAGTCCACCGCGAAACCCGCCCACGGGTCATCCGGCTCCGGAACCGGACTGGACGAGGACTCGAACATGACCACACCGTACGTGCCACCCCTGACACTCCCGCCGAGCGCGATTCTCTGCGCCGCAGCGACTCTCGCGGCTAGCGCTTCGGGGAGAACAGCCCTTTCAACCGGGCGAGCATGCCGCGCGGTGCGGCTGCTCCCGGCGTCGCGCCGAGCCTCTTGGCCATCGCGTCGTAGGCGGTCCGCGACAGCACGGCACCCTCCCGGCGCACCGCGGCCGACGGGACGGCGAGCATGCGGTCCAGCCGCACCCAGCTGGGACGCCCGCGCGGGTCCCACGGCCCGGCCCCGATCGCCAGCCAGCCACGCTCGCCGTCGTGCGGCCGGCTCGACAGCATCAGGACGGCGAGGCGCCCGTCACCGGTCTCGCCGACGACGGCGACCGGTCGGTCCTTGCCGATCGACGTGTCGTCCTCGTAGGCGACCCAGGTCCACACGACCTCGCCGGGGTCGGGGTCGTGGTCCAGCTGCGGGCGGTACTCCCATCGCACCGCTCCGCGGTAGTCATAGGCGCCTCCGCGGGCGGGGACGGGTGAGGCCGGTGCGCCGGAGGTGCTCACCCGATGGACGCTAGACCAAGAAGGCCGGCCGGCCCCAGAGGTAGCCCTGCCCGAATCGCAGGCCGGCCGCGAGCGTCAGGTCGCGCTGCTCGTGGGTCTCGATCCCCTCGACGATGATCGTGACGCCCGTCGTCGGTGCGAGGTCGGCGAGCCAGCGCAGGAACCGCAGCCGACGATCATCGGACGGGCCGTCGATCAGCCCGCGGTCGAGCTTGACGATGTCGACGCTGAAGTCCTGCAGGTACGACAGCGACGAGTAGCCCGAGCCGAAGTCGTCCAGCGCGATGCGCACGCCGCGCGCGCGAAGCGCCTCGAGCCGCCCGAGGGTCGTCGGCGTCGCGTGCAGCAGCTGGCTCTCCACGAGCTCGAGCACCAAGGAACCCGCCTCGACGCCGTTCGCGGTCAGCGCCGCCTCGACGTCGGCCACGAGGTCGCGGCGGACGAGCTGAGCGCTGGAGACATTGATGCTCGTCCACGTTCCGGCGGGCTGGCGCCGACGGTCGGCCAGCGCCTGCCGCAGCACCCAGTCGCCGATATCGACCATGAGACCGGCGGACTCTGCGACGCCGATGAACTGGTCCGGCCCGATCGCTCCGTGCTCCGGGTGCGTCCAGCGGATGAGCGCCTCCTGCCCGACGACGTCACCCGTGCGCAGCTCGATGACCGGCTGGTACGCGAGGCGGAACTCGCCCTCACTCAGCGCAGTCGCGATGTCCGAGGCCGCGGGCGCCCACACCTGCGGCAGCCGCAGCTCATCGCTGTACTCGGTGATCTGCCCGGGACCCGTTTCCCGCCCGTGCTTCAGCGCCGCGAACAGGCGGTTGCGGACCACGTCCGGGGTCGTCATCGGGTCCGTGACCAGCAGGTGGGCCGCGCTGACCGTCACCTGCACAGGACCGGCAGGGGTGTCGATGGGCGCACCCACCTCGGCCGCCATCCGGTCGAAGAAGTCAGGGGCGCTCCACGAGCGAGTGAGACCGGTGAGCACCAGCTCGAACTCATCCGACCCGACGCGAGCCACGGTGTCCTGCGAACGCACGAGCGACTCGATCCGGCTCGCCACCTCGATGAGCACCGCGTCAGCGGTCGGCTCGCCGTGCCGCTCACGGATCGTGCGGAAGCCGTCGATGTCGGCGACGACTACCGCGACCGCGTCCTCGCTTCGGCCCAGCCCGGCGACGGCGTGCCGGAACCGGTCCTCCAGGAGCATCCGGTTCGGCAGGTTGGTCAGCGAGTCGTGCGTTGCCGCGTGCATCGCGGCCGCGCTGGCGGCACGCACCTTTCGCTCCTGCGCGTGGTCCTGCGTGACATCACGCCAGGTGACGACGATCCGGCCGTCCGCCGTGCGCGATGCCACGATCTCGACCGTCCCCGCCCAGTTGGTCGACGAGCTCACGACCGGCGCGGCGACCCGGACGGGGGCGTCGGAGTCCGCCGCGTGCAGGAGCAGGGCGTCGACCATCGGATGGGCCTCGGCCGGCAGCAGGTCCGCGAGCGGAGCGTCGACGACGGCATCGGGCCCGATCCCGCTCGCCGACCGCGCCGGCCCGTTGGCGAACGCGACCCGCCACCGGCTCCCGTCCCGCCGGAGGACGACGAACGCGTCGAGACCGGCGTCGAGGGCCTCCCGCAGCGACGTGTCGGAGTCCTGCGCGCGACGAGCGGACGCGAGCGCGGCCGCGACCGCCTCGTCGCGTTCGCCGAGCGCGCGCACCCGCGCAGCCGTCGACAGTGCGACCGCCTGCCCCACGACGACGACGACGGCGATGAGCACGCGGACGTCCGCCCAACCCGGCCCGCCGGCGACGTCGACCAACAGGTCCGAGGACATCGCAAGCACCGCCATGACGACCGACGACCCGAGGATCGCGAGCGACGTCGCCGCGGGGTCGAGCCGGACGGCGATGAGGACGACCGCTCCGAGGACGACGACCGCCAGCGCCGAGCCCTCGATGAGGAGAAGCAGGCTCGTCGCCAGCACGAGCCACAGCAGGACCTGCTCGGCGGCCGAGCCACGCCGCCATAGGCGGGAGAGAGGTCGCGCCTGCAACAGCAGCGGGGCGACGACGAGGATGCCGAGGCAGTCGCCGACGAACCAGTCCCGCCACGTGGCCGCGGTGCCGGCCGCGTCACCGGACACCAAGATCGCCGCGGCTGCGACGGATGCGCTCGCCGCACATGCCACGACGGCTCCCGATGCGAGCCAGCCCAGGCTGCCCAGGCTCGAAAGCCGGTTGTCCCTCGCCGTCGCCCGCAGGAGGAAGGGCAGGGCGAGGGCCGGTTCGACGACGTTGGCGAGTACGAAGCCGGCCTCGGCCGCGCCCTGTGCCGTCGCACCGACGGCGAAGGCCGCGTACCCGACGGCGACCGCGACGAGCGTCACCACCTTGCCGAGGACGCCCGGGGACCACAGCAGCATCACGGCCGCGAAGCCGGACGCCGGCCACAGGACGGCGATGCCGTCCTCCGGCAGCATCAGGTTGCCGACGAGACTGAGCACGTAGTAGCCGACGGCAGTGATGGCCGCGATGATCCAGCCGCGGGACCCGAGCCCCGCGCCGCGCATCGACGGCGCCGTGCCGCTCACCACGAACCCCTCACCGGCGACCCACCCGTCGCCGCTGGCAATTATGTCGAGACGGATCCGCGAGTCCCAGAACCACGGCTACTGAGCTGCGGGGTCCGTCGGCAGGGTGCAGGCCGCGCGCTGGAGAGCGCTCCACGTGCGTGGGCCGACGAGGCCGTCCGCGACCAGGCCAGCGGACTCCTGGAACGTCCGCACTGCCTTCCGGGTCTTGGCCCGGTAGCGCCCGTCGACCGGCCCGGGGTCGATGCCGACGGCCACGAGAGCCCCCTGGAGCACGGCCGTCACGTACGGGTCGGCGAGGTCGTCGGTGACGTGGTCGAGCATCGCCGGGTCCGAGATGCTGCACAGGTAGCCGAGGGCCTCGTCGCTGTCGGGAAGGTCGACCGGTGCGGCGCTCGGCTGGGCGGAGGCGCTGGGCGACGGGATAGCCGAGGCGCTGGGCGACGGGCCGAACTCGTCGGCCGGGTAGAGCCGGCAGTCCAGCTGCGACGAGCCGTCGACGAGGTAGCTCAGGCAGCCGGGATCCAGGGCGAGCTCCGTCCGGGCACCGCCGACCCCCGGGAGGGTCAGGCGGCCCGGGGTGACCGTGGCGTCGGGCCAGCGGACGTCGACCGCGTCAGGGCCGGTGACGGTCACGGTGACGACCTGCTGGCCCGTGACCCCGCCGTCGGCACTGCGGTGGTACAGCCGACCGTCGAAGACTCCGGACGTGCCGGTGGACTCGAGCTCGAGGACGTAGCCGGAGCCATCCGCTGCGGGCGTCGCGGCCCAGGACTCGGGGAGCTCGACATCGACCGGCGGCGGCGTCGAACTGCCCGTCGGTGTCGGCGTCGGGCTGGCCGTCGGAGTCGACAAGAGCGCAGGCGGCGGCACGGTCTGGGCGGCGTCCTCGGTGCGGGAGCAGCCCACGAGCACGAAAACGGCGACAGCAGCGAGCGCGACGGCACGGTGGCCGCGGGGAAGGGCGATCACCTCGCCAGGGTCGCACGCCGGCATGTCCGACGGCGGGTGCGCCACGCCCCTAGACGTACTCGTGCCGTCGCAGCCAGCGCATCGCGACCGACCCCCACAGCGGTGGCAGGTAGAAGGTCGCGAGGCGGAAGGCGATGGCCGTCGAGAGCGCGTCCGCCGCGGGGATGCCGATCGCCTGCAGGCCTGCGGTGTAGCCGGCCTCCGCGACGCCCATACCGCCGGGCACAGGCATCAGGCCGGCGAACAGGCTCACCGCGGTGTTGATGAGGATGAGCTGGGACAGGTGGGCGCTCTCGCCGAACGCGGCCAAGCAGATCCCGAGCACGACCGCCTGCACGACCTGGGCCCCGAGGTTGCCCAGGAGCATCGTGCCGACCTTGCGCGGGTGCCGGATCACCAGGAGCGCGTCGCCGGCGTTCTTCCGCTGCTCGGCGATCCGCGCCCGGATCCGCGGGATGCTGCCGAGCAGCCGGTGGCGGAGCTTCGGAACGGCGAACGTGACGAACACGGCGATCAGCGTCAGCAGCGCGACGATCATCAGCGGGCCGGGGTTGGACACGTCCGACGTCGACGAGCTGTCGGAGCCCGAGCGCACCGAGCTCGTGAAGCCGGGGAGTCCGGACACCAAGATCAGGACGATCAGCGTGATCTGCACGAGGAACCCGCTGAAGCTGTCGATCATGCCGATGCCGATCGCGGTCGCCGGCGGCAGGCCGAAGCGCTCGAAGAAGCGGACCTCCAGTGCCAGCCGTGCAGCCGTGGAGGGCAGGCACAACGCGATGAACTGGATCGCGTACTGGAGCATGAGGACGGGGACGTACCGCAACCGCTTGAGCGTGGCGCCGATCGTCGAGAACGCGAAGCACATCTGGATGACCGGCGAGACGCAGACCGCCAGCAGGACCCACGCCCAGTCCGCGGTCGACATCGCGTCCGCGACGCTGGAGAAGTCGACCCCGGAGAAAACGCTGATCAACGTGTAGGCGATCAGCGCGACGATCGCGACGATCACGACGGACTTCACCGACACGCGCCGGATCTGCTGCAGCGGCGGCGCATCCACGGCAGCGAGCGCGACCGCGTCGTGCTGGAGGTCCTTCATCGACCAGTCGACGTCGTGCAGCTGCGCGCGCTCGACCCGGCTCAGGACGGCCGGCTGGAGGTACGGCAGGAGGTCGATGAGCCCGCCGTTGCCGACCGCGGCCTCCGCGCACGCGAGCGCTCGCGTCCGGCCGACGGCGAGGGCCGTCGCGACCAGCAGCCGCACGCGGTCGGCGTGCTGGTCGCCATCGTCCGCGATGAGGTCCGCGTCTGCGAAGTCCGCGAGAGCGATGCGCCCGTCTGCTCGTCGGACGACGGCGTGGGCGCCCATCCGGCCGTGGCTCATCCGAGCGGCGTGCAACGACAGCAGCGCTCCCCACGCGGCGGCGATGTCGGCGTCGGACAGCGTCGACGTGCCGTCGACGGGCTCGTCGGACAGCGTCCACGTCGGGGACGGTCCGCCGATGAGCGCGTCGCCCTGGGCACTTCGCCCGACGACCGAGGTGTGCGTCACGGGCACGCCCGCCTGCTCGGCCACCAGCGTCGCCAGCGCCTCGTGCTCGACCCGGAACGCGCGGCCGCGGCCCAGTCGGACGCTCTCGCCGCGCCGGGTCACAGCGGTCCAGACGGACCCGACGACCTGGGAGTCCCACGCGTCGCGGCCGAAGACCCGGACGGTGAGCGGCGTGCCGTCCTCCGTGTCGACCTGCCATGTCGCCTCACCGCCGGCGCCGTCCGGAAGCGCGCGGGCGTCGCGGGCGTCGATGCCGAGGTCGGACATCGCGATCTCGACCTGCTCGGCGGTGAGCAGTCCCTGGGGCGAGCCGAGCAGCAGGTGCGTCACGGCGGCCGCGCCGATGCCCAGAACGAAGCCGGCGATCGCCCCGCTGGTCCACGACACCGAGAGCCCGACGGCGGCGATGCCGCCCGCGGCGACGAGGAAGCGGCCGAGGTAGCGCAGGGGACGAGCGACCCAGGGCGATGCCGTGACGATGATCGCGGTGGCGACGGCGAACCGGACGGCGGGGTACGTCGGACTTGCCGGGAAACCGAACAGCGACGACCACATCGCGTCGCGGTCGCTGCCGGCGACATTCCCTGCGACGAGGGCGCCAGCGAGGGCGACGACACCCGACAGCAGCAGGGTCGTCGTCAACTGGCGGCGGCCCGAGAAGAACAGGGGGAGCACGAGCAGGACCACTGCCCACACGGTCATCGCGGTGTAGGACAGCCCCCACATCATCCCCACGAACTCCGGCAGGGCGGCGAGGAAGGAGGCCACACCGGAGTCGATATCGCCCGGCCCCGGGGCCGTCCGGGCCACGACGACCAGCAGCAGGAGGGCGACGACCAGGAGGATCGCGTCGGTCGGCCGTCGCTTCCGCCCGGCGGCAGCAGCCGACGACCACACGCGGACGAGGTCGCGTAGGCCGAACCGCGCTCCGCTCGCCACGACACCTCCCGACGGTCCGGCCTGTTGTCCGGGGACATGGCACCGGCCCGCGCCAACCCTATGAGGATCGAGCGGCGCGGGCCGGTGCGAAGGACTACGAGGCGGGCGTGTCCTCGCTGGCCTTCGCCGCCTCCTCGGCCGCCTTGCGGGCAGCCTTCTCGTCGGCCTTCAGCTCCTTGCGCTCGACCTTCTCCGCATGCTTGACGGCGGCCTCCACACGGTCCGCGATCGCGGCCGCGGCGACGGCGACGAGGGCGCACTGCCCGCTCTCGAGCGTCGAGCCGAGCTCCTTGAGGTCGTCGCGGTGCATGCCGCCCGCGGCGTGCCCGGCCCAGGCACCGAGGCCCGCGCCGATGGCCGTGCCCCAGATGACGCCGGCGGCCAGGCCGACCGGCGGGAAGATCGCCACGACGAGGCCGGCCGCGAGGCCGAGGCCACCGCCGACCCACGCGCCCTGCCGCAGCGGCTGCTCGTGCTTCTTGACGATCTTGACTTTGCCGTGCTCGTCCTTCTCGATGATGGCGGCATCGAACGTGTCGATGATGCCGTCGTCGTAGTACAGCGCCTTGATGGCCTCGTAGTCGGCCTCGGCGTCGGCGAGCGAGTCGTAAGTCGCCGCGAATGCGGCGAAGGTGTCGAGCCCTTCCATTGATCTCTCCTGTCGTTGGCCGGTCCTCCCCGGACCGGTCGCGCTCGACTGTAGACCTCGGGCGGGGAATGCCAGGCGAGGTTCGCCCGCATCGGGTGAGGGGTGACTACCCCTGCGGCGCAAGCGGTCGCGGCCGGTCTGCCGTCGGCGCTATCCATGGACATGCGCAGCACTAGCGTTGCGCCATGCCCGTCATGCCCCCGGAGTGGGACCCGCACGACCGGACGTGGATGGCGTTCCCGCCGGACTCACCGACCGCCGCGGACCTCGACGCCGACGGTCTCGCGCAGGTGCGGGCGGCGTGGGTGCGCGTGGCCGGCGCGATCGTGCCGTTCGAGCCGGTGACGATGGTCGTCGACCCCGCGGACGTCGACACCGCCCGGAGCCTGCTCGACCCGCGGGTCGAGGTCCTCACCGCCTCGCTCGACGACGCGTGGATGCGAGACATCGGTCCGACCTTCGTCCACGAGGACACCGGCCGGCTGGCGGCAGTCGACTGGGTGTTCAACGGCTGGGGTGGCCAGGCCTGGTCGCGTTGGGGTGCCGATGCGCTGATCGCGACGGTCGTCGCAGGTGCCGCCGGGACGCCGGTGGTCGCGTCGCCGCTGGTCAACGAGGGCGGCGGTATCCACGTCGACGGTCAGGGGACCGTGCTCGTCACCGAGACCGTGCAGCTCGACCCCGGGCGCAACCCGGGAGCCACCAGGGCCACGGTCGAGGCGGAGCTGCGCCGCACTCTAGGTGCGGACCGGGTCGTGTGGCTGCGTCGTGGCCTGACGCGCGACTACGAGGACTTCGGCACCCGCGGGCACGTCGACATCGTCGCCTGCTTCGCCGGGCCGGACACCGTGCTCTACCACGACCAGCGCAACCCGGCACATCCCGACTTCGCGGTGTCGGAGGAGGTGCGGGCCACGCTCGCGGCGGCCGGGCCATGGCGCCTCGTGCCGTTGGCGGCGCCGCAGGTCCTTCGCGACGACGACGGGTGGGTCGACTACTCCTACATCAACCACTACGTCTGCAACGGCGCCGTCATCCTGTGCGCGTTCGACGACCCGAACGACGACGCGGCCGCGTCAGTGCTCCAGCGCGCGTACCCGGACCGCGAGATCGTCCTCGTCGACGCCCGTCCGATCTTCGCCCGCGGCGGCGGCATCCACTGCATCACGCAGCAGCAGCCGACCCGACCCGGCATCCTTGCCCCGTGACGACGACGACCACTACCGCGACGACGCTGCGCGGCGACGCGAGACCGCGCTATGCCACGACGCTCATCACCGCCAACGCCGTCATCGCGTGGACGGGTGTCGCGATCTCTCTCACGCTGGCGCTGACGGGGCAGAACGAGCACGTGAACCCCTCGGACCCGACGCAGCTCGGCGATCTCGCCTCCGGCGTCGACACGCCGCTGGAGCGCTTCTTCGACTGGCTGACCTACTTCACGATCTGGAGCAACGTCCTGGTCGCCGTCGTCGTCACGGTCCTGGCCGCTCGGCCCGGTCTGTTCGGCCGCACCGACCGAGTCGGCGGGGTGTGGCGGGTCCTGCGGCTGGACACCGTCCTGATGATCGTCGTGACCGGCATCATCTACAACGTGCTGCTCGCCGACGGCGGCCTGAGCGGATGGCCGCTGGTCAGCAACACGTTCGTCCACATCGTCACGCCGATCGTCACGACCCTCGTATGGCTCATCGCCGGTCCCCGCGGGCTTCTCTCGCTGCGGGTCATCGCCGGCGCACTCGTGATCCCGGTGGTCTACGTCGCGTGGGCGCTCGTCCGCGGCGAGGTCATCGGCGCCTACCCGTACCCCTTCCTCAATGTCGCCTCGAAGGGCTACGCCAGCGTGCTCGGCTTCGTGGCCGCCCTCTTCGTCGTCGCCTTCCTCCTGGGGCTCCTGCTGTGGGCCATCGACACCGGCATCCGACGGCTGACCCGCCGACGTGCCGGCTCGGCGGTCGGGAGGACCTCGTGACCGCGCGTCCGACCGCGATCGTCAGCGGCGCCGCCCGCGGGATCGGCGCGGCCGTCGCCCGCCGGCTGGCCCGCGATGGTCTGTCCGTCGCGGTCCTCGACCTCGACGCGGCTGCGTGCGAGCCCGTCGTCGCCGAGATCACGGCGGCCGGCGGACGCGCCATCGCGGTGAGCGCGGACGTGGCCGACGAGGCGGCGGCCGCCGAGGCCGTCGCGACGGTGACGAACGAGCTCGGGCCTGCGACCGTCCTGGTCAACAACGCCGGGATCCTGCGTGACAACCTCCTGTTCCGCATGGAGGCCGGCGACTGGGACGCGGTCATGGCCGTCCACCTCCGCGGGGCGTTCCTGCTGTCCCGTGCGGTGCAGGCGTCGATGGTCACCGCGAGGTGGGGCCGCATCGTCAGCCTGTCCAGCACGTCCGCGCTCGGCAACCGCGGCCAGGCGAACTACGCCGCGGCGAAGGCCGGGCTGCAGGGGTTCACCCGGACGCTGGCGATCGAGCTCGGGCCGTTCGGGGTCACCGCGAACGCGATCGCCCCCGGCTTCATCGCGACGGACATGACGGCGGAGACGGCCCGGCGCCAGGGCATCACACCCGAGGAGCTGTACGAGGCGGTCGCCGCTCAGACGCCGGCGCGCCGGGTCGGACAGCCCGAGGATGTCGCGGCCGTCGCCGCGTTCCTGGTCTCCGACGAGGCGTCCTTCGTGAACGGGCAGACCATCTACGTGGCGGGCGGACCGGCCGGCACGATCTTGTGACTCAACCGCCGGAGACGGCGCCGATCACGCTCACGACGGTGTCCGGCGGCACCGGCGTGTCCAATCCCGACAACCTGCGGCACTCGTCGTCCCCGACGTAGACGTTGACGTGGCGCCGGATCGCGCCTGTCTCGTCACGCACCCGGCGACCAGCCGCGGGAGCCTGCCGACTCAGGTCGGCCAGCACCACCTGGAGGGGCACCGGCCCATCGGCGACGACGACGAACTCGCGCGCGGTCGATGCCTGGTCGGCGAGCGCGCGCGACAGCCGGACCAGCGGCACGTCAGGCGCCGACCCGCACCGACAGCACATCGGGGAGGGTGTCGGCGACCTGCTCGAACGACTCCCCACCATCGGTGCTGGCGAACACGGACCCGTTGCGCGTGCCGAACGCGATGACGATGCTGCCGTCCACCTCGGCGATGTGTGCGGCATCGCGCAGGACGGTCCCGTAGAACGAGTCCGGCAGGCCGGCACCGGCCTCGCGCCAGGTGCCGCCGGCGTCGTCGGTCCGCCACAGCCGCAGCCGGCCCTCGGGCGGCAGCATCGTGTCGGTGGAGATCGGCACGACCCACGCGGTGCCTGCCTGCGACGGATGCGTCAGGACGACGAACCCGAAGTCATCAGGAAGGCCATCCATGATCGGCACCCATGAGTCGCCGGAGTCATCGGAGCGGTAGACCCCGCCGTGGTTCTGGGCGTAGACCCGGGTCTGGTCCGCGGAGTCCAGCGCGATCCGGTGGACGCACTGGCCGTACGCCGGGTACTCGTCGGGCTGGAACTCGACGCGGATCCCTTGGTTGGCCGGCGTCCAGCCGCCCACTTTGTCCTCGCTGCGGTACACCCCGCCCGTGCTCATCGCGACGAGCATCGACCCGTCGGCCCGGGGCCGGATCGTGTGCACGGCCGGCCCGCCCGCGCCGGGTCGCCAGTCCGCGCGGTGCGGGTGGTCCCACAGGGCTTGGTTGAGCGCGAAGGACTGCCCGCCGTCGGTCGAGCGCCACAGGGAGTGCGGCTCGCAGCCGGCCCACACGACGCCGTGCTCGTACGGGTCCGGTTCCAGGGTCCACACCCGCTCGAGGGCCGCACCGGCCTCGGCGGGGAAGGCCACGGCGCCGGCCTCGGGATCGGACCACGTGGCACCGTCGTCGTCGCTCGTCAGGACCGACGGCCCCCAGAACCAGCTGCGCGCGCCCACGACGAGGCGCGGACGCTCACCATCGCCTCTCGGTACGAAGGCCACCGAGCTGAACTCGGCCATCTGCCGCAACGGCTGCGTCACCTGCCAGGTGCCGTCGGTCCGCTCCGCTCGCCACAACCCCTTGCGCGTGCCTATCGCGATCTGCATCGCCCAACGGTAGGCACCAGGAACCGCGCTGGGAAGACTTCTCGGCGACCTGGTCGGCTGCTCGGGCGGTCAGCTGCCGCCCGGCGCCGTGGGCGCGGTGGTGTCGGGCGCTGTAGGCGCGCTGTCCGGCGCAGTGGTGTCCGGCGCAGTGGTGTCCGGCCCGGGCAGCGACGGGGCAGTGCCGTCCTGACCGCCGAAGCCGGGCATGCCGTCCTGGCTGCCGAAGCCCGGCATGCCGTCCTGACCGCCGAAGCCCCAGCCCTGGCCCCAGTCGCCGCCGGGGCCTTGACGCATGCCCATGCCCAGGCCCTGGTCGTTCGAGTCGAACGGCAGGGACGGACGCATGCCCCGGCCCCAGCCGCCTCGGTCGTCCTGGTCCGCGCCACCACGTCCGGGGCCGTCGTCGCCGAACGCGCGGGCCAGCGACACCCCGTCGCGGTCGTGGCCGTGGTCGCGTACCGCGTAGCCGAACACGAACCCGATGACGCCGGCTACGGCAACGGCCCCGAGGGCGACCACGCCACCGACGATCTCGAGGATCGTCCGGGTCTGGTTGCCGCTCTTCGCCGTCGCGGCGACTGCGGGCGCGGAACCGGCTGCCGTTGCTCCCGCTGACGGCGGCTGCTCGTGCACGACGAGGGCCTCCGTGGGCGTCATGTCCGGTGCCGGTGCCGAGTTGGGCGTCGGCTCGGGTCCGTTCTCGGGGGTCGTGGTCATCGCGTGGTACCTCCTAGGTCGTGCCGGCGTAGGCCGGGCGTCCGAGCCCAGCCTGCTCGCGGAAGGTCAGTCGCGCGAGTGATCCACGTTCGAGGAATGTCAGGGATTGCAAGCACTCACAGCCAACTCACAGCCGCCGTGGTAGGCGCGCCATGCCACGGACTCGGCCCGCGGCCATCGGCGCTGGCACGCGAGCGCAGCCATCCGGGTGACAGACTCCGACCGTGACCAAGAAGCACGACGAGGGCGCGCCTGCTGCGGCCGAGCGCATCCCGAAGAAGCTGTACGAGCGTGAGCTCTACCGGCTGCAGGCCGAGCTCGTGAAGCTCCAGGAGTGGGTACGCCTTGAGGGTGCCCGCCTCGTGGTGGTCTTCGAGGGGCGCGACGCCGCCGGCAAGGGCTCGACGATCAAGCGCGTCACCGAGTACCTGAACCCGCGCGTCGCCGGCATCGTCGCCCTGCCGACGCCCAGCGAACGGCAGCGCACCGAGTGGTACTTCCAGCGGTACGTCGAGCAGCTGCCCGCCGGCGGAGAGATCCGGCTCTTCGACCGGTCCTGGTACAACCGCGCGGGCGTCGAGCGGGTCATGGGGTTCTGCACGCCCGACGAGTACCGCCGCTTCCTGCACCAGGCGCCGATCTTCGAGCGCCTTCTCGTCGAGGACGGCATCATCCTGCGCAAGTACTGGTTCAGCGTGAGCGATGCGGAGCAGGAGGCCCGCTTCCGTTCACGGCTGCAGGACCCGATGCGCCAGTGGAAGCTGTCCCCGATGGACCTGGAGTCGATCACGCGGTGGGAGGACTACTCCCGCGCCAAGGACGAGATGTTCGTCCACACCGACATCCCGGAGGCCCCGTGGTTCGTCGTCGAGGGCGACGACAAGCGCCGGGCGCGGCTGAACATGATCCACCACCTGCTCAGCACGATCCCGTACTTCGCCGCGACCCGGCCGCCGCTCGAGCTGCCCAAGCGTCCGGCGTCGACCGGGTACGAGCGGCCCCCGCGCGAGCTGAGCCACTACGTGCCCGACCACGCCGCCGAGCTGCTGGCCGCGCACGACGACGGCCACGCCTGAGCCGACGGACACCTACGTCGCGGGCACCCAGCGGTCGCCCGTGACGTCCGTGAGGTGATGCACGAGGTCGTGCAGGACGTAGCGCGTGAACGAGTCGACGGTGAAGACGCTGCCGTTGCTGCGGCGGCCTGGCCGGTCCCAGGCGTCGTCCGGCAGCCCGCTCAGGACCGTGACGTAGGCGTCGGTGGCCACGGCCAGAGCCGGCGCGACGACCGACGGGTCCGTGCCGGCGTAGTCCGACTCGACTGCTGTCACGTCCTGGTCCCAGTTGGCGAAGACCGGGTCGTCCTCGTCACGCATGAGCGACGTGCGGTACACCGCGAGATCGAGCACGTCGCGCACGTGGCACGCGTACTCCAGGGGCGACCAGACCAGGGGCTCGGGCCGGTCGCGCGGTCGTACGGCACCTCGCCACGCCTCGGCCCAGCGGCCGCCGACCCGAGCCACCAGCGGCACCAGGTCGTCACGGCCAGCGGCACTCGCGTCGAACCCGCACTCCGGGCAGGCGCGCTCGAGCACCCAGGTCCAGTCCTTGTCGTCCGCGGGGGGAACACTCATGCCGCGAAACGTATCCGCCACCGCCTAGCGTGACGACATGTTCCGCGACGTCGGCGTGCTGCGCCTGCTGCACTACGACCGACGCGACCTGCGCGGCGACCTCGTCGGCGGGGTGACGGTCACGGCCTACCTCATCCCGCAGGTCATGGCCTACGCCGCGCTCGCCGGGCTCCCGGCTCAGACCGGGCTGATCGTGGTCGCCGTGACGCTGGTCGTGTACGCGCTCATCGGCTCCTCGCGGCTGCTGTCGGTCGGCCCGGAGTCGACGACTGCCCTGATGACGGCCGCCGCGCTCGCACCGCTCGCCCTCGGCGACAGCGCACGCTACGCCGCGCTCGCCGCCGGACTCGCGCTTCTCGTCGCCGCGTACGCGCTGCTGTCCGGGATCCTTCGGCTCGGGTTCATCGGCGACCTGCTCTCGAAGCCGGTCCTGGTCGGATACATGGCCGGCGTCGCCGTCATCATGATCGGCAGCCAGCTCGGCAAGCTCACCGGCGTCGACACTGCCGGCGACACGTTCTTGCAGATCGTGCGGTCGTTCGCGACCAACGTCGTGGACGACGGCGTGTCGTGGCCGACCGTCACGATGGGGCTTGGCACGACGGCCCTGCTCCTGGTTCTCTCCCGCCTGTTCCCCCGCCTCCCGGTGCCGCTGGCCGTCATGCTCCTGGCGACTGCCGTCACGTGGATGTTCGACCTGTCGCAGAAGGGGATCCGGACGGTCGGCGAGGTCTCGTTCTCGGGGGTCCACGTCGGCCTCCCATCCGTCTCGCTCAGCGACCTGCAGCTCCTGGCGTTGCCGGCCGTCGGCATCTTCGTCGTCGGGTACGCCGACAACCTGCTGACGTCGCGGGCCTTCGCCAGCCGACGCGGCGAACGCGTCCACAACAACCGGGAGTTCCTCGCCCTGGGCGGGGCCAACGCCGGTTCCGCGCTGGTCGGGGGCTTCCCCGTCAGCTCCAGCGCCAGCCGCACCGTCATCGCCGAGGGCAGCGGCGCGAGCTCGCAGCTCTACTCGCTCGTCGCGGCGGCTCTGACGATCGCCTCGGTCCTCGTCCTGGCGCCGGTGATCGGCGCGTTCCCGACGGCCGCACTCGGCGGCCTCGTCGTCTACGCGGCGATCCGCCTGATCGACGTCGCCGAGTTCCGCCGGCTGTGGGCGTTCCGCTCGCGCGAGCTCGCCATCGCCCTGAGCGCGACAGCGGCCGTCCTGCTGCTCGACATCCTCTACGGGGTCCTGGCCGCCATCGCCTTGTCGGTCATCGAGCTCCTCACCCGGGTCGCGCGGCCACACGCCGCCGTCCTCGGCCAGCCGGACGGCGTCGCGGGCTGGCACGACGTCGAGGACTACCCGACGGCGCGCGTGATCCCCGGCCTGGTCGTCTTCCGGTATGACTCGCCGCTGTTCTTCGCCAACGCCGACGACTTCGTGAGCCGCTGCCTGGCCGCGCTCGACGCGACCGACCCGCCCGCGCGGTGGTTCCTGCTGAACATGGAGGGGAACACCGAGATCGACATCACGGGGGCGGACGCCCTCGAAGAGGTCCGGCAGCGATGCGAGGGGCTGGGGGTCGAGCTCGCGCTGGTGCGGGTCAAGTCCGAAGTGGCCGACCTGCTGCGCGCCCACGGAGTCGCCGGACGCATCGGGGCCAGCCGGATCTTCCCGACCCTGCCCGTGGCCGTCGCCGCCTACGAGGACTGGGGCCGGCACCACCCGTCGGCCTGAGCAACGCGGCGGCGCGACCAGGCGGGCCCTCCGCCTACGACCCGTTGATCTCCGACCAGGCATCGTCAAGGGAAAGACCGAGGACACCGGCTATCGCCGCGACGGTCGCGAAGGCCGGGGTCGCAACGCGCCCGGACTCGATCTTCCGGAGGGTCTCCGGGGACACACCGGCCGCCAGCGCGGTGCTGAGCATCGACCGCTCCCCGCGAGCCAGTCTCAGGAGTGCGCCCAGTCGGCGCCCCCGATCGACCTCGGCGGGACTGAGCGGCAGCCTGACCATGGCTGGGATTCTAATACCGGGATAACATGACCGGGATACTTATTGGCCGATGAAGAGGCTGCATGATCGAGATCCTGAACCCCACCCAGCTGCGGCACGCGAAGGACGCCGGCGCGCTCGTCGCCGACATCCTGCACACGCTCAAGGCCCGCACCTGCGTCGGCACGAACCTGCTGGACATCGACGCGTGGGCCCATCGCATGATCGTCGAAGCCGGGGCGCAGTCCTGCTACGTCGACTACGCGCCGGCCTTCGGGCGCGGGCCATTCGGCCACTACATCTGCACGTCGGTCAACGACGCCGTGCTCCACGGGCTGCCGCACGACTACACCCTGGCGAACGGCGACCTGCTGTCACTCGACCTCGCGGTCATCAAAGGCGGCGTAGCCGCCGACGCGGCCATCAGCTTCATCGTGGGCGACGCCGCCCCGCCAGAGAGCGTCGCGCTGATCGCGACGACCGAACGCGCGCTGCGCGCCGGCATCGCCGCGGCCGGACCCGACGCCCGCATCGGGGACCTCGCGCACGCCATCGGCTCGGTCCTCCACGAGGCGGGATACCCGATCAACACGGAGTTCGGCGGCCACGGCATCGGCTCGACGATGCACCAGGACCCGCACGTCCCGAACACCGGGCGACCCGGGCGCGGCTACCGGCTCCGCCCAGGGCTGCTGCTGGCGCTGGAGCCGTGGGTCATGGTCGACACCGCGCAGCTCGTCACCGACGCCGACGGCTGGACGCTGCGAAGCGCGACCGGCTGCCGTACGGCGCACAGCGAGTACACCATCGCCATCACCGATGACGGCGTCGACGTCCTGACCCTGGCCGGGCAGGAGAGACTCTGAGCGTGGCAGTCGGTCACCGACGACGACAGCCGGCTAGGACGCGTCCAGCGTGCCCTTCGCGTCCTGCGACTTCGCCGCCTTCTCCACGCGGATGCGCTCCTCGATGGCCAGCGCCTCCTCCGGCGTGGGTGCGCTTCCGCCGAAGCGCGCCGGGATCCACCAGGCACCGGGCGGCTTGTCCGGGTACCGGGCGATCGACGCGTCGAGCAGCTCAGCAAGCCGGTCGTGCAGCGCCTGGGTCGTGACGTCGGGGTCGACGCCCCGCGGCACCGGCAGCGGCTCGCCGACCGTGATGACGATCCGCCGGCCCCGGGACAGGTCGCGATGGCCGTACGACAGGAGCCGGTGGCCGCCGAAGATGATCATCGGGATGAGCGGCACGTTCGCGGTGCGTGCGATGCGGACGGCGCCGTTCTTGATCTCCTTGATCTCCAGCGACCGGCTCATCGTGGCCTCGGGGAAGATGCCGACGAGCTCGCCTGCACGCAACGCTGCGACGGCGTCGCGGAACGCGGCGGAGCCGGCATCGCGGTCGACCGGGATGTGGTGCATCCCGCGCATGAGGGGTCCGGCGACCGGGTGGCGGAAGATCCCGTCCTTGGCCATGAAGCGGACCAGGCGGTGGCCACGCCGGTCGGCGGGCAGGCCGCCGAGCGCGAAGTCGAGGTAGCTCGTGTGGTTGATCGCCAGGATCGCGCCGCCGGTGAGGGGCACGTTCTCCTCGCCGACCATGTCCACCTTCAGCCCGAGGGCCGCGAACAAGGTCTTGGCGGCCCCGATGACGGGCCGGTAGACGAACTCGGCCACCGACTAGCCGGCGGCCGGGATGTCCAGCCGACGGGTCGGCGTGTTCGCCTCGAGAAGAGCGTGCACCTCGGACGAGCGGTAGCGGCGGTGGCCACCGAGGGTCCTGATGCTCGTGAGCTTCCCTGCCTTGGCCCAGCGGGTGACCGTCTTGGGGTCGACCCGGAACAGGGCCGCAACCTCCGCCGGCGTCAGCAGGTGCTCCGACTCGCCTGCGTGCGAACTCATCAGACTTTGACCTCCGTAGCCCCCGCTTGCCGAGCCGCCCGGTTTCGGCGCGTTTGACCACTCTTACACCAAGTTGTGCCGTGATCAAACCCTACGGCGACAATCACAGCGGATTCATAGCCACCTGTAACCCTGGCGCCTCTCGACCGGCCGTCGAAGGTCGGACCGAGCAATGTGACCGGGCGGCCGAGACCGCTCCTAGGCTGCCGCCATGGGCGTTGACGGCACCGGACCGACCGACCCGTGGGGGCCGTTCGCCGGGCACGAGGAAGTTCTCGTCGCCCGTGACAGCGCGAGCGGGACGCGGTTCGTCGTGGCGATCCACTCCACGGTCCTCGGTCCGGCTCTCGGCGGCGTGCGGCTCTCGTCGTACGCCCACGCGGACGTGCCCGGGGCCGCCGCCTACGCCGATGCACTGCGGCTCTCGCGCGCCATGACCTACAAGAACGCCCTTGCCGGGCTCCCCCACGGCGGCGGCAAGGCCGTGGTCGTGAGCGACCCCGACGGGACCGACGACGACGTCCTGCGCGCGTTCGGCCGGCTCGTCGACTCCCTGCAGGGCCGGTACGTGACCGCGGCGGATGTCGGGATGACGGTGCGGGGGATGGACGTCATCGGGGAGACGTGCCGGTGGACGACGGGGCGATCGCCGGAGCACGGGGGCGTCGGCGACTCGGGCATCCTGACGGCACTGGGCGTCTTCCGCGGCATGCAGGCGTGCGCCGCCCGCGTGTTCGGGTCCGACGACCTCGAGGGGCGGGTGGTCGGGGTCGTGGGCACCGGCAAAGTCGGCGCCCGGCTCTGCGGCCACCTCGTGGACGCCGGAGCGCAGGTGGTGGTCGTCGAGCCCGCGCCCGCAGCACGCGACCGCGTGCGCGACCTGGGACCGGCCGTCGACGTCGTCGACTCGCTGGAGTCCCTGCTGGCGCGGCGGCCGGACGTGCTCTCCCCGAACGCCCTCGGCGGCCTGCTGACCCCGGCGCTCGCCGCGCACCTCGACGTGCCGATCGTGTGCGGAGGCGCCAACAACCAGCTGGCCGCCGATGAGGTCGCCGACACGCTGGCGGCCCGCGGCGTGCTGTACGCCCCGGACTTCCTGGTGAACTGTGGCGGAGTCATCCAGGTGGCCGAGGAGCTCGTCGGCGGCGATCTGGACCGGGCCCGCGGCCGCACGATGGCCGTGTATGACACGACGGAGCTGGTCCTCGAACGTGCTGCCAGCTCGGGCCGGACGCCGCTGGCGGCCGCGACCGCCCTCGTGGACGAGCGGATCGCGCACGCCCGGGAGCACCGCTGAAGGGTGCACGGCCCGCGAGCGGGTACTCTATGGTTTCGTAACCGCGCTGGTCGTTCCCGCGATGGCTCAGCGCGCTGTGTCCACGTAGAGCCGGGATGCCAGTCCGGATGAGGGGGTCGAGCCATGGGGCGCGGCCGTGCGAAGGCCAAGCAGACGAAGGTCGCCCGCGCGTTGAAGTACGGCGGTCCGCAGACCGACTTCGACCGTCTGCAGGCAGAGCTGGGCAGTCCGGGTGAGGTGCCGTCGGCCACGGTCGAGGCGCTCGATGAGGACGACGACCTCGATGAGGAAGACGACGAGGACGATCCGTACGCGAAGTACTACGTCGACGAGGACGACGAGCCCGTCGCGCGGTAGAGCGGCGGGCCGTGCGCCTAGCTGTGCCGGCCGACGAGCGTGACCGCTCCCCCGCCGCCGCCCTTGGCCGGTGAGTCGCCGCTCTCCCCGTCGCGGCGAGCCCGCACGGTGCCCGCGACCCACGCCGGTACGCCGCGGTCCCTGAGACGGGCGAGCGCTGCGTCCGCGTCGGACGCATCGACGATGGCGACCATCCCGACGCCCTGGTTGAACGTGCGCTCCATCTCAGCCGCAGGGACAGCTCCGACCGACGCCACCAGCCCGAAGATCGCCGGTGGCGTCCACGTCCCCCGGTCGACGTCGAGAGCCAGGTGCGCCGGGAGCACGCGTGCAATGTTCGCGGCGAGCCCACCGCCGGTCACGTGCGAGACCGCGTGCACAGCGACGTCGTCGGCCCGTGCGAGGTCCAGGACGTCGAGGGCATAGATCCGGGTCGGCTCGAGCAGCTCCTCGCCGAGGGTCCGGCCCAGTGCGTCGACGTAGAGGTCGAGGCCGAGCCCGGCCTGGGTGAGGAGCGCGTATCGGGCGAGGGAGTAGCCGTTGGAGTGCAGGCCGCTCGCGGCCATCGCGATCGCGACGTCCCCATCGCGCACCCGGTCGGCGCCGAGCAGCTCGTCGGCCTCCACGACGCCGGTCCCGGCGCCCGCCACGTCGTACTCGTCGGGCGCGAGGAGGCCGGGGTGCTCAGCGGTCTCGCCACCGACGAGCGCGCACCCCGCGAGGCGGCAACCCTCCGCGATCCCACTCACGATCGCCGCGATCCGCTCCGGCACGACGGCGCCGGTCGCGATGTAGTCGGTGAGGAACAGCGGCTCCGCCCCGCACACGACGAGGTCGTCGACGACCATCGCCACGAGGTCGATGCCGATCGTGTGGTGCACGTTCATCCGCTGCGCGACGGCGACCTTGGTCCCGACGCCGTCCGTCGACGTCGCGAGGAGGGGCCGACGATAGCCCCGGAGCGCGGACGCGTCGAAGAGCCCGGCGAACCCGCCGAAGCCGCCGACGACCTCGGGCCGCTGGGCTCGCGCGATGGACGCCCGCATGAGTTCCACGGCCCGCTCGCCAGCCTCGACGTCGACGCCGGCGGCCGCGTACGAACCCGGACGGCTGGGACCGGCGACGGACCCGACCAGGGGAGGCCGGTCGACGCTCACGGGCGGCTCAGCGCGTCGATCGCGCCGGACCCGGCGAAGGTCGGGACACCGTCGGCGTCGGTCGACTCGACGACCCGACGCTCGATGCTCTCCAGCACGTGCTTGCCGAGCAGCTCAGGCTCGGGCAGGGCGACCGGGTAGACCCCGTCGAAGCAGGCCCGGCACAGGTTGTCCTTCGGCACCGTGGTCGCCTCGACGAGCTGGTCGAGATCGACGAAGGCCAAAGAGTCGGCGCCGATCGAGGTGCAGATCTGGTCGACGGTGAGCCCGTTGGCGATGAGCTCCGCGCGGCTGGCGAAGTCGATGCCGTAGAAGCACGGCCACGTGACCGGCGGGCTCGAGATGCGGACGTGCACCTCGAGAGCGCCGGCCTCCCGCAGCATCCGCACGAGCGCGCGCTGGGTGTTGCCGCGGACGATCGAGTCGTCGACGACGACGAGACGCTGGCCGGAGATCACCTCGCGCAGCGGGTTGAGCTTGAGACGGATGCCGAGCTGGCGGATCGTCTGCGAGGGCTGGATGAAGGTGCGGCCGACATAGGCGTTCTTGACGAGGCCCTCGGCGAAGTCGATGCCGGACTCCTGGGCGTAGCCGATCGCCGCATAGCGACCGGACTCCGGCACCGGGATGACGAGGTCGGCGTCGACGGGGTGCTCGCGGGCCAGCCGGCGGCCGGTCTCGACCCGGACGGCCTGGACGCTGCGGCCGCTGATCGACGTGTCGGGCCGCGCGAGGTACACGAACTCGAACAGGCAGCCCTTGGGCGCGGGCTCGGCGAACCGGTGAGAGCGCAGGCCGTTCGCGTCGATGACGATGAGCTCGCCCGGCTCGACCTCGCGGACGTACGAGGCGCCGACGATGTCGAGGGCGGCCGACTCGCTGGCGATCACCCAGCCGCGCTCGAGCCGGCCCAGGACCAGCGGCCGGATCCCCTGCGGGTCGCGCGCCCCGTACAGCGCGTCGTCGTCCATGAATACCAACGAGAACGCGCCGCGCAGGTGCGGCAGCTCGGTCATGGCCGCTGCCTCGACCGACAGGTCCGGGTGCGCGGCGAGGAGTGCGGTGACGGTGTCGGTGTCGCTGGTCGCGTGCGTGCTGCCGCCGAAGGGGAGCTCGCCGGAGTCCTCGGACAGGCTCGCCAGACGCGATCGCAGCTCGTGGGTGTTGGTCAGGTTGCCGTTGTGGCCCAGGGCGAGATGCCCGGTTGCGGTGGCCCGGAAGGTCGGCTGGGCGTTCTCCCAGATGCTCGACCCCGAGGTCGAGTAGCGGGTGTGCCCGATGGCGACGTGGCCGCGCAACGACTCCAGGCTGGCCTCGGTGAAGACCTGGGACACCAGGCCCATGTCCTTGTAGACGACGATGTGCGCGCCGTCACTGACGGCGATGCCGGCCGACTCCTGCCCACGGTGCTGCAGGGCGTACAGGCCGAAGTAGGTGAGCTTGGCGACCTCGTCGCCAGGGGCCCAGACACCGAAGACCCCGCAGGCATCCTGCGGACCCTTCTCGCCGGGGAGCAGATCGTGCGAGAGCAGTCCATCTCCGCGAGGCACAGGGACAGGGTACCGGCCCACGGACCGTGCCCCGCGCGCCCGCACGCGGCCCCCCACCCGCGACGCGCCTGGGATGGTCGTTATAACCGGGCGAATCGGACGGATAGCGACCATTCGAGGCGCGTCGGCGGTGCTAGCCGACGCGGCCGAGGAGCCAGTCGCGGCGGGCGACCAGCGTGTCGTACGGCGCGGAACCCGACGGCGGTCCCGGTACGGCCTTGCGGAGCTCGGCGTGCACCTGGGCATGCGGGCGCTGGGTGCGCCCGGCTAGCTGCCCGACGAGTGCCTGGACCTCCCGGCGCAGCCCTTCCTCGTCGCGCCAGGTCGGCTCCGCGGTCGCGGCCTCGAGCTCGTCGAACAGCGATGCGGGGCGCTGCTGGCGCAGCCGAGCGTCGCGGGTGGCCAGCAGCGCGGCTGTCTGCTCAGGGCTGAGCAGGCCGGGCAGGCCGACGTAGTCCTCGTCCGCGTCCGACAGCTCGGCGCCGCCGACGAACGCGCGACCGGCGTGCAGGAGGTGGGCGAACTCCGCATCCGCGTCAAGCGCGGTGATCGTGCTCCCCGGCTCGCTCGCCACGCGCTCGACGACGATCTCGTCGAGACCACCCTCCGGCCCGGACACGATCCGGACGGCGTGGCTGCGCTCCTCCTCCATCGCAGCCGCGAGAGCGAGCAGGGGGCGCACGGCCGGGAGGAACACCGTCGCCGTCTCGTGCGGACCCCTGGCGCGGACGACGCGGCCGACGGCCTGCGCGAAGAACAACGGGGTCCGGTACGAGCAGGCCCAGATGGCGACCGCGAGCCGGGCAATGTCGACGCCCTCGGAGACCTGCCGCACCGCCACGAGCCAGCGCTGGTCACCGGATCTGAACGCATCGATCTTCCGGCCCGACCGCGGGTCGTCCGACAGGACGAGGACCGGGGTGTGCCCGGTCACACGCCGCACGAGCTTGGCGTACGCCCGGGCCGTCTCCTGGTCGGTCGCCAGCATGAGGCCGCCGGCGTCGGGTGACCCCGACTCCCGCAGGTCGGTGAGGCGCGCGTCGGCTGCAGCCACGACATGCGGGACCCACTGGCCGGCGGGGTCGAGCGCCGTCCGCCAGGCCGCCTCCTCCAGCGCCTTGGTGCCAGCCTCCGCGAGCGACGCGCTGAGCACCTGCCCGGCGGAGTCCAGCCAGCGACTCGTCCCGGAGTACGCGGCGAAGACGACCGGCCGCACGACGCCGTCGCCGAGCGCGTGGGCGTAGCCGTAGGCGAAGTCGGCCGCCGAGACCAGGCCGTCGTCGGACTCCTCGTACCGGACGAACGGGATCCGTTCGTCGGCCTTGGTCCGGAACGGCGTGCCCGTCAGGCACAGCCGCCGCCGCGCCGGCGAGAACGCCTCCGTGACGGCGGCACCCCACGACAGGCCGTCACCGGCGTGGTGGACCTCGTCGAGGACGACGAGCGTCCGAGCGTTCTCCGTCCGCGCACGGTGCAGCATCGGGTGCGACGCGACCTGGGCGTACGTCGTCACGTAGCCGTCGAAGCCGGGACGCAGCGGTCCGGCCGCATTGGTGAGCTTCGGGTCCAGTGAGAGCCCTGCGGCCGCAGCTGCGTCAGCCCACTGCGTACGCAGGTGGTCGGTCGGCACGACTACGACCACGCGGGAGATCTGCCGCCGATCGCGCAGCTGCTGGGCGAGCGTGAGGGCGAACGTGGTCTTGCCGGCTCCGGGGGTCGCGCTGACGAGGAAGTCCTCGGGGTCCGTCGCCGCGTACCGCTCCAGCGCGTCGCGCTGCCAGGTTCGGAGCGGGGCGGGCACGAGCGCAGACCCTACCGGCGCCAGGTTTCCTCCCGGCGAACGGTGACGGCCCGCGGCTCGGGGATCAGCGCAGCGTGACGCCCCGGGTGAGAGTGGCGACCGGATAGGTGGCCGCCTGCTTCGCGGTCGGGGTGTAGACGAAGACGAGGGTGTAGGCGCCCTTGGGGACAGCCTTCGGAATGCGGGCCTTCTTCCGCGCGTACGCAGCCCGCTTCGTGCCCGTGACCGCCGTCGCGGGGGCGAGGACGCGCACCTCCGTGCCGGCGGCGTCGACCAACGAGATCCGGACCGTGCCACGAGGCTTCGGGCTGGTGAACGTGACCGCGTACGTGCGCTTCGTCCCTCGCCTGATGGTCGACGGCGAGGTCGCCTTCGCCACGATGCCGGGGGTGAGCGCGACCGTGACGGCCCCCGCGACGGGAGCTGGGCCGGTCGGCTGCGTGGGGGTAGTCGGTTGGCCCGGTGTGGCCGCGACCGCCACCGCCACGCTCACGGCCGGCACTCGCGTCGCGCGCGAGTCGTTGAAGGCCATCACACGCACCCGGACGTACGCGCCCAGGTCTGCGTCGGTCACCGTGTACGTCTCCCCGGTCGCGCCCGCGATGTCCGCGCACCCGCCGGCGTCTGCGGTGCTGCACCGCTCCCACTGCCTCTTCAGACCGTGGGGCACGAAGTTCCACGACCCATCGGTCGAGGTCAGCACCGTCCCTGTCCCCAACGACGACCCGCCGGGCACCAACACCGCCGGTGCCTTTGTCGACTGCAGCGCCAGCCCGCTGTCCACGACGAACGCGACGCCGCCGACGGGCGTCGCCACCCAGAGATTGCCGTCCGGTCCTGCGACCAGGTCCCGACCGGTCACCGAGAGGGGGAACTCCTCGTTCGAGCCGTCCGGGCCGATACGGCCGATCACCGCGGCGCTCGAACTCACCCACCAGGCCGACCCGTCGGCCGCGACCGCCACGGCCGTCGGGGCGCTCTTGGTCGCGAACACCGTGGGTGCGCCGGTGGGGCTGACCCGGACCACGTCCTTGCTGTCGCGCGTCACCCAGACGGTGCCGTCCGCCCCGACGGCCGTGTCGGTCGGGTCGCCGCCCGGAGACGGGAGCGGAACGAGCTCGATCTTCCCGGCCGGATCGACCAGGCCCAGGGCCTTGCGGTCGTGCGCGGCGAACACCATCCCCCGGGTCCCGTTCGACGAGATGCCCACCGGACCGACCTTGTCCCCGACGAAGAAGTCGGAGACCTTGCCGTCCTGCGCCAGCCGGGAGATCCGGTCAGGAGAGCCGACCGTGTACCAGAGGGCACCGTCGGCAGCGGTCGCGATCGAGGACGGCTTGGATCCCTTCAGGATCGTCCGTCGCTTCGCATCGCCGCCGTTCGCGTCCACCGATGACACCGCCGCGTTGTCGGTCTCGGTGAAGGAGACCCGCCCGCCCGGGCCTGCGGTGATTCCCAACGACGGCCCGGCGGGGAACGAGTCAGGCAGCCGGTAGACCTGCGCCTCGTTGCGCATCGTCACGCTGACGAGGGCGCGGGAATCCGTCGCCGTCATCCACACCCGGTCGCCGACCACCGTGATGGCCCAGTAGCCGCCCTTGAAGGACTCTCCGACCGACACCAGCGAGCTCTCGCCTCGTGCCAGCGCTGGAGGCGCGGCGCCCACGACCGCCAGACCCGTCGAGACCAAGGCTGCCGCCGCTACGCCCACGATTGCGGTGCTTCGACGTTGAACACCCATGCGGCCACGACTCCGACTCGTCCGCGTCCCCCCTGCCGACGACGCGGTGCCAGCCAGGCTCCCACAGCGAGCACCGGGGAACCAGACCCGAACGCGCGCCAGCTGTCGTCGACCGCATCAAGCAGCGACCGCGACCCGAACCGGAGCACGCATACGGAGCGATGCGAGCGCTCCGCCGAGACTGATCACGGCGGCGATCCACCACGCCTCCGCGAACGCCGACGAGAGCGCCGCACCGGACCGGTCGCCGACGACCGCGAACAGCAGGCTGACGCCGACGACGAACCCGATCTGGCGTGCCATCGTGATGACCCCGCTTCCGGTGGCACGGTCCTGCGCCGGAAGGTCGACCGTCGCACCCGCCATGAGACTGGGCAGCGCCAGTCCGACACCGATGCCGACCAGCGCCCAGCCGGGCAGGAAGTCCGCCGCGTATGCCGGGTCCGGCCCGAGCCGGATCGCGAGGAACGCCATGCCCGCGGCGCACAGCAGGCACCCGAGCGAGATCAGCGTGCCCACGCCGACGCCCGCGTACCAGCGGTTGACGACCGCCGCCGTGATCGGCACCAGCACGGGCCCGACGGCGATGGCGAAGCCGGTCTCCATCGCCGACCAGCCCCAGACCTGCTGCAGCCAGAGGATCCCGGTGAGCAGCGAGACGGCGAACGCCGTGTTGAACAGCACCATGGCGCCGACGGCCCACCGGAACGTGGGCACACGGAGCAAGGCCCGGTCGAGCACGGGCGCGGGATGGCGACCGGACCGTCGCCAGAACGCGCCCGCCGCGACGACGGCGCCGACGAGGCAGGCGATCGTGGCGGGCGAGGTCCATCCCCACTCCGGCGTCTTGACGAGGCCGAGCGACAGCAGCCCCACGGACACCGCGACGAGGCCCGCGCCGACGAGGTCGGGCATCGGACCGTCCTCGCTCCGCTCGGCTGCGGGAACGACCCGAGCCGCGACCACGACGATCAGCGCGCCCACCGGCACGTTGATGAGGAACACCCACGGCCAGCCGGCCTGGGTGAGGATGCCGCCGACCGTCGGCCCGATCGCCGCCGCCACGGCACCGGTCGCCGCCCACAGCCGCACGCCCGCCGCCCGACGCTCAGGGGGCAGCGCCGTGAGCAGGATGGCCAGGCTGGTCGGCGTCATCGCTGCTGCGCCGGCGGCCTGCACCATGCGGAAGGCGACCAGCGCCCCGACCGACCAGGCGGCGGCGCACGCAACGCTCGCCACGAGGAAGACCACGAGCCCGGCGAGGAAGATCCGGCGCCGCCCGTAGCGGTCGGCGATCCGTCCGAACGGGACGAGGAGCGCCGCGTAGACGACGGCGTAGCCGCTGAGGATCCACGACAGGTCGGCGCCGGTTGGACCGCCGGGCGAGCCGACGCCGAGGTCGGCCCCGATCGCGTCAAAGGCGACGTTGACAACGAAGAGATCGAGCCCGGCAAGGAACGCGGCACCGATCGCGACGCCGACGACCAGTCGGGTGCTCTGACTTTGCTTCTCCATAGCCAGGGATCCTCGGCTCCTGGCTATGGTTCTGTCAAGTCAGGTAGGGTGACGGCGTGGAGCTGCATACCGACGGACGGATCGCCAAGCCGGACCGCGGCCCGGCACGAGAGGCCTGCGCGATCGAGCGCGCATTCGCCCTGGTCGGGACCCGGTCGGCGGTCGTCCTGCTGCGCGAGGCCGCGTACGGCACCCAGCGGTTCGACGACTTCGTCCGCCGCAGCGGCCTGACCGAGGCCGTCGTCGCCGGTCGGCTGCGTGACCTGGTCGCCGCAGGCGTGCTCCGGACCGAGCCGTATCAGGAGGAGGGTCAGCGCACGCGGCAGGCCTACGCGCTGACCCCCGCAGGCCAGGAGCTCGTCCCCGTGCTCGTCTCGCTCGGCGCCTGGGGTCAGACCCACCTGCCGCGGCGCGGGTCGACGTTCACGCACGAGGGCTGCGGCGCCCTCGTGCACAGCGACCTCACCTGTGCGGCCGGCCACGACGTCGCGCACGGCGACGTCGTCGCGTCCGCCTGACAGGCCGAGCGCGCTACATCAGCCCGCCGCCGCGCTCGTCGGCGTTCGAGAGCTTCTGGGCGATGTACACGGGGATGATGCTGATGATGACGAGCGCCGCTGCGACGACGTTGACGATCGGCGCCTGGTTCGGCCGGAAGAGGTTCTGGTAGATCCAGATCGGCAACGTCGTGATGCCCGGGCCCGCGGTGAACGTCGTCACGATGATCTCGTCGAACGAGAGCCCGAATGCGAGGATCGCACCGGCGACCAGCGCCGATCGCATGAGCGGGAATGTCACGAACACGAAGGTCCGCCAGCCGTTCGCGCCCAGGTCGGCCGACGCCTCCTCGACACTGCCGCCCATGCGGCGCAGCCGGGCGATCGAGTTGTTGTAGATGACGACGATGCAGAAGGTCGCGTGGCCGATGATGAGCGTCCAGATCGTCAGCCCGCCCAGGAACGTCGTGAAGACGTTGTTCAGCGCGATGCCCGTGACGATGCCCGGCAGCGCGATCGGCAAGATCACCAGCAGCGACAGCGGCTCCCGCCCGAAGAAGCGATAGCGACCGAGGGCGAACGAGACGAGAGTGCCGAGCACGAGCGCGACCAACGTCGCTGCGCAGGCCACCCCGATCGACGTGACGAGCGCGTCCCGCACGCCCTCGCTGTCGAGCGCCTTGCCCCACCACTCGGTCGTGAAGCCCGACGGCGGCCAGGTCAACGACTTGTCGGTGCTGAACGAGTTGATCAGGATGACGCCGAGCGGCACGTAGACGAACGCGAACCCGATGAGCGCCAGGACGGTGAGGACGGCTTTCGTGCCGCGGGAGAGAGTCATCGGCCTACAGGCTGTCCAGCGCACCGGAACGGCGGACGACCAGGAGATAGGCCAGCACGATGACGACCGGAAGCGTGGCGACGGCCGCCGCGAACGGCAGGTTGGTGACGTAGGTCGTCTGGACGACGTTCCCGAGCATCGTCACCTTGCCGCCGACGATCTGCGCGGTGATGTAGTCACCAAGGCTGAGCGAGAACGTGAAGATCGACCCCGCGACGATCGAGGGGAAGACCATCGGCATGACGACGCAGCGAAACGTCCGGCCGTTGCGTGCGCCGAGGTCAGCGGATGCGTCGAGCAGGGAGTCCGGCAGCCGGGTCAGGCCGGCATAGATCGGCAGGACCATGTACGGCAGCCACAGGTACGACAGCGTGATGACGATGCCGACGAACCCGTAGCCCGGGCTCGACAGGCCGAGCGGGTCCAGGAACCAGGCCAGCACGCCCGTCTCCGGCTGGAGCATGGCCCGCCATGCGTAGACCTTCACGAGGTACGACGCCCAGAGCGGGGTCAAGATCATCGCGACGAGCAGCGGCCGCCAGGACGGCCGTGCGACCCGCGCCATGAAGAAGGCCAGCGGCATCGCGATCACCAGGCACACCAGCGTCACGAGCAGGGCGATGCTGATGGTCCGAAGAACAGTCTGCAGGTAGGCCGGCGTCGTGAGGACCTGCTGGAAGTTCTTCAGCGTGAAGGTACGAACGATCTGCCCGGTGAAGTCGTCGACCGTCCAGAACGCCGTGAGGAACAGCGCGGCGAGGGACCCCAGGTAGACGACGACGAGCCACGCCATGGGGGCGGCCAGCAGGCCGGCCAGCCGCGCACGCGGATGCCGGTAGCCGAAGCCGCCCCGAGGCGGGCTCGCCGTCGTCGTCACCGAGGTCCCTCGCCGATCAACCGGTCAGGAGCTGCGAAGGGCAGCCCACGCCGTCGCCCACTCGCTGTAGGGCACGCACTGCACGTCCGTGCGACCGTCAAGGCAGTTGGCCGTCGGCGTGTTCCAGTAGTAGACGTCGGTCCAGTAGTCCGTCTCGCCCGCGTGGAACGTCGCGCAGTGGTTCTTGTCCGCGGTGAGGGCGCACGACTTCTCGTTGGCCGGCGCCTCGCCGAACCACTCGGCGACCTGCGCGTTGGCCTCGGGCGAGACGATCCAGTCCAGCCACTTGTAGGAGCAGTTGATGTTCGGGGTGTCCTTGGCCACCATCCAGGTGTCCGACCAGCCCGTCGCCCCTTCCTTGGCCTTCGTCGCCTCGACCTTGCCGCCCTCGGCCTGCGCCAGGTTGGCGATGACCTGCCACGACGTGCCGATCGCGGTCGTGCCGGAGTTGAAGGCCTGGATCGCCTTCGTGTAGTCGCTCCAGTACTCGCCGATCAGTGCCTTCTGCTGCGTCAGCAGGTCCATCGCGGCCTGGAACTGCGTCTGGTCGAGCGCGTACGGGTCCGTGATGCCGAGGTCGGGCTGCGTCGCCATGAGGTACACGGCGGCGTCGGCGATGAAGATCGGGGAGTCGTACGCGGTAACAGCACCCGCGTACGGGGAGTCGGCCTCGAAGGTCGGCGCCCACGAGTCGATCGGCCCGGTCACCTTGTCGGTGTTCCACATGATGAGGTTCGCGCCACGCCCGTGCGGGATGCCGTACGCGACACCGTTGACGCTGTTGAACTTCTGCATCTTCAGGTCGGCGAAGATGTCGGCGTAGTTCGGCACGAGGTCGGTGTTGACCGGCTGGACGTTGTCGCCGTAGATCAGGCGCAGCGTCGCGTCACCGGACGCCGAGACGACGTCCCAGCCGCCGCCCTGCATCAGCTTGACGGCCTCGTCGGACGTGCCGAACGTCTTGAGGTTCACCTGGCAGCCGGTGGCCTGCTCGAACGGGGTCACCCAGTCGACGTTCGGGTCGGTCGAGCCGTCCTCGACGTAGCCGGGCCAGGCCAGGATGTTGACCTGCCCCTCGCCGTCCCCGACAGGTCCGGCGTAGGCGTCTCCGCCGGGCGCCGGCGCCGCGCTGGCAGCCGGGGCGCTGCCCGCGGCCGACCCCTCAGCGGCCGATGACGACGCAGAATCGCTGGAGCTGCTGCATGCAGCCAGCGCGAGTGCAGCAACCGAACAAGCCGCTGCGGTCTTCAGCAGACGCGTGGTGGGCATCTGCCACCTCCTCCTGAAAAGGCGACGCCCCGGGCGGTCGCCCGGAGCCGGCGGGTCGCTAGTCGGCGACCCGGTACTCGAACCGCGGATCCCACGCGAGGCGCACCTGCGACCCGCGCAGGCTCCCCCCGGCATAGACGTCCTCGGCGTTCTGACGCACCGCTGCGAGGGTGTCGCCGCCGGGCAGGTCGACGACGAACCGCGTCGACATGCCGACGTAGACAACCTCCCGGACGGTGCCCTCGACGACCCGCGCCCCAGGCGGGGCGGGGTCGTCGCCGACCAGCACCCGGATCTTCTCCGGGCGGATCGACCAGGTCCCCTCCTGGCCGACCACCGTTCTCGCGACGTCGTCGTGCAGCAGGTTCGAGGTGCCGACGAAGCCGGCCACGAAGGTGCTCGCGGGGTGCTCGTAGACCTCCGTCGGCGTCCCGAGCTGCGCGATGCGGCCCTCGTTGAACACCGCAATGCGGTCCGACATCGTCAGCGCCTCGTCCTGGTCGTGGGTGACGAAGACGAACGTGATGCCGACGTCGCGCTGGATCGCCTTGAGCTCGACCTGCATCTGCTCGCGCAGCTTCAGGTCGAGGGCGCCGAGCGGCTCGTCGAGCAGCAGCACCTTGGGCCGGTTGACGAGCGCACGGGCAAGGGCCACCCGCTGGCGCTGGCCGCCGGAGAGCTGGGATGGCGTCCGGTCGCCGTACCCGGTCAGCCGTACGGCCTCGAGGGCCTCCGTCGCGCGCGCCGACCGCTCGGCGGACGGCACCTTCTTGACCCGCAGCCCGTACTCGACGTTCTTGCGGACGCTCATGTGCGGGAACAGCGCGTAGTCCTGGAACACGGTGTTGACGTCCCGGTTGAACGGCGGGGTGCGGGTGACGTCGACGCCGGCCAGCTCGATGGTCCCCGCGTCCGGCCGCTCGAAGCCGGCGATCATCCGCAGCACCGTCGTCTTGCCCGAGCCCGACGGCCCGAGGAGCGTGAGGAACTCACCGTCGACGACGTCGAGGTCGACCCCCGCGACGGCCTGGACGTCGCCGAAGGAGCGCGTCAGTCCCCGCAGCCGGATCGCAGAGTCGACCATGCCGACGGCTCACCTCCTCGCCACACACCGTCCCCGAGACGATCGCGGCACAGTAGCGCCGGACGGCGGATTCCGCAGCCGTCGGCGGCTGTGCCGACGATGATCGTTACCGATTCGTATGAATGGCGTGGTTTCCCGTCGTTACACCCCGGTTTCGGCGACGTGTTCCGCCACACCCTCCCCTCCGTTTGTCCCGCTTTGCGGGACGGGCGGACAACTGGCGGGGCGAATCGGGCCTCAGTCGCCCGCCAGTCCCGGTCCTCCGCCGCCGGCCTAGGGGCCGACCGGCTCCAGGCGGACGACGATCGCCTTCGACGTCGGGGTGTTGCTGCGCTCGGCGACGCTGTCGAGCGGGACCAGCACGTTGGTCTCCGGGAAGTACGCAGCCGCACAGCCCCTCGCCGTGTCATACGCGACGACGCGGAACGCCGGTGCCCGCCGCTCGCCGTCGGCCCAGAGGCTCACGAGGTCGACCACGTCACCGTCGACCAGACCGAGCGCCGCGATGTCGTCGGGGTGCACGAACACGACGCGACGCCCACCGCGGATCCCGCGGTACCGGTCGTCGAGCCCGTAGACCGTGGTGTTGAACTGGTCGTGGCTGCGGATCGTCTGCAGCAGAAGGCATCCGGACGGGACCACCAGCGCACGCATTGCACTGACGGTGAACTGCGCACGACCGGTCGCGGTGTCGAACCGCCTCTCGTCGCGGGGTCCGTGCGGCAGCGTGAAACCGTTCGGCTGGCGCACCCGACGGTCGTAGTCCTCGTGGCCGGGGACGACGCGCGAGATGCGGTCGCGGATGCGGGAGTAGTCGGCGGCGAGCGCCGACCAGTCCACGAGGTCGTCGCCGAGCACGCGCGTGCCGAGGGCGCAGACGATGTCGACCTCGCTGCGCAGGTGCTCCGACGCGGGGGCGAGCCGGCCCTGCGAGCGGTGGACCACACCCATCGAGTCCTCGACCGTGACGATCTGTGCGAGCCCGCCAGTCCGGTCGCGGTCCGTCCGGCCGAGCGTCGGCAGGATGAGCGCCCGGCGGCCCGTGACGGCGTGCGATCGGTTCAGCTTGGTCGACACGTGGACGCTCAGCGAACAGCGGCGCATCGCCTCCTCGGTCACGGCGCTGTCCGGCGTCGCTCGGATCCAGTTGCCGCCCATCGCGACGAACACGCGGACGTTCCCGTCGCGCATCGCCCGGATCGCATCGACCGTGTCGTACCCCGGACGCCGGGGTGGTTCGAAGCCGAACTCCGCCCCGAGGCGGTCGAGCCAGTCGTCGGCCATCTGCTCGTAGATGCCCATGGTGCGATCGCCCTGCACGTTCGAGTGGCCGCGCACCGGGCACACTCCGGCCCCCGGGCGGCCGATGTTGCCCTGCAGCAGAAGGACATTGACGAACTCCTGGATGGTCGCCACCGCATCGCGGTGCTGCGTGACCCCCATGGCCCAGCACACGATGACCCGACGCGCCTGCAGGAAGTCGTCGGCCAGCCCGGCGATCTCGTCCCGCGTCAGTCCCGTGGCGGCCACGACGGCATCCCAGTCCAGGGACCGCAGGTGGTCGGCGTAGGCGCCGAAGCCGGAGGTGTGCGCGTCGAGGAACGTGCGATCCAGGACGGTCCCGGGTGCGGCGTCCTCGGCGTCGAGGAGCAGCCGGCCGACGGCCTGGAAGAGGGCGAGATCGCCGCCGAGCCGCACCCGCAGCGACCGGTCCGCGAGCGGCGTCCCACGGCCGACGTAGGTGCCGACCCGCTGCGGGTTGCGGAACTCCACCAGCCCCGCCTCGGGCAACGGGTTGATCGACACGATGCGGGCGCCGCGGCGCTTGGCGGACTCCAGCGTCGCGAGCATCCGCGGGTGGTTCGTACCGGGGTTCTGCCCGACGATGACGACGAGGTCGCACACGTCGAAGTCCGCGAGCAGGACCGAACCCTTGCCGACACCGATCGACTCGGTGAGCGCAACGCCGGACGACTCGTGGCACATGTTCGAGCAGTCCGGCAGGTTGTTCGTGCCGAGCATCCGAACCAGCAGCTGGTAGCAGAACGCGGCCTCGTTGCTCGTGCGGCCGGAGGTGTAGAACACGGCCTCGTCGGGCGACGTCATCGCGGCCAGCTCCTCGGCGACGACGTCGAGCGCCTCGTCCCAGGTCACCGGCCGGTAGTGCGTCGCGCCGGCGTCCAGGACCATCGGTTGAGTGAGCCGGCCCTGCTGGCCGAGCCAGTGGTCGGACCGCATCGCAAGGTCGGCGACGGCGTGCTCGGCGAAGAAGTCCGGGCCGGCTACCCGCGCCATCGCCTCCTCGGCGACGGCCTTCATCCCGTTCTCGCAGAACTCCGCGACGTGCCGGTGCTCGGGATCGGGCCACGCGCATCCGGGGCAGTCGAACCCGTCCTGCTGGTTGATACGCAGGGCGGTCCGCACTCCGCGGGTGACCCCGAGCTTGCCGACGACCTCGCCGGCGACGTGGACGAGGGCAGGCACGCCGGCCGCCGACGCGGGCGGCGGCCCGACCCGGATCGCGTCGGCCGGGTCGTCCCGCGGGGCTCGTCTCACCACAGGGCGAGTATGCCGGGCATGCTGCGGGCATGGAGTGGACGGCGATCGTGCTGGCTGGCGGCCGGGCCCGACGGCTCGCCGGCGCCGACAAGGCGGAGCTGACGCTCGGCGGCGAGCGGCTCGTCGACCTCGTGCTCGACGGCTTGCCGGTCGACCTCCCCGTCCTACTCGTCGGCCCGGCCCGGCCGACGCGGCGAACGGTCGACGCCATCACGGAACAGGTCCCGTTCGGCGGCCCGGTGTCCGCCTTCGCTGCCGGTCTGTCCCACGCGGTCACGCCGTTGGTCGTCCTCCTGGCCGTCGACGTGCCGCGGGCCCCTTCACTCGCGGCCGACCTCGTCGAAGTGCTGGCCGTCGACGGCGGCATCGACGCCGTGGTCCCGGTGGACGCCGGCGGCTACCGGCAGCCGCTGTGCGCCGCGTACCGCGCAGCCGCGGCTCGCGACGCCCTCGCGCGGCTCGGCGACCCGTTCGGCCGGTCGATGCGTGACCTCATGGACCGCCTGCGGGTGCGGGAGGTCCCGGTGCCGGATGCCGAGTTGGCCGACATCGACACGGCCGAGGACCTCCAGCGCCTCCACGACCTCCGCGAACGGTGAGTTGTCGGGGAGATACCGCCGTGGAACTGCCCGACAGCTCCCCGTTCGCGAAGAAGTAGGCGTCAGGGCAGGGGCAGGAACGCGCTGAGGTCGGAGCGCTCGCCGCTGGCGTGCAGACGTCCCGATGAGAGCGCCTCGTCCCACGTCAGCTCACCGTCGGCGAGTGCCAGCCACGTCTGTGCGTCGGTCTCGACGACGGCCGACGGAGTGCCTCGCCGGTGGCGATGCCCCTCGACCACCTGCACCGCCGCGTACGGCGGCACCCGCACCTCCACGGCGTGGCCGGGGGCGACCTCCTGGAGCACGGCGAGGGACGCCTTGACCCGTGCCCGCAGGTCCGGGTCGGCGACCACGACGGCTAGGCGAGCACCGCGGGCAGCGTCGCGTCGCTCGCGGCCCGGAGCTCGTCGAGGGTCACCGTGAACTGGTCGGACAGCTGGAGGACCTGGGTTCCCTCCGGGTACCCGGCATCTGGCCCGAGCCCGGAGTCGACGACACCGATCCGGTGCGCGGGCAGGGAACGCGCCGCGCACATCTCCGTGAACCGCAGCTCCTCGCTGCGCGGGAGGACGACGACCGCGCGGCCGGTCGACTCCGAGAACAGCAGCACGAACGGGTCCACGTCGTCCGGGGCCCAGCAGCGCGCGCCGACCCCGGAACGCAGTGCCATCTCGACGAGCGTCTGCCCGACTCCGCCGTCCGACACGTCATGCGCAGCCGTGAGCATGCCGTCGCGCGAGCCGGCGACGAGAACCTCGGCCAGCAGCCGCTCCCGCGCGAGGTCGACCACCGGCGGGAGTCCGCCGAGGTGGCCGTGCACGTGGTGGGCCCACTCGCTGCCGGCGAGCTCGTCGCGCGTGTCGCCGAGCAGGTAGATGAGCTCGCCGTCCGGCCCCCAGGCGATCGGCGTGCGACGGTCGACGTCGTCGATCACGCCGAGCACGCCGATGACTGGCGTCGGCAGGATCGGGGTGCCGCCGGTCTGGTTGTAGAACGACACGTTGCCACCGGTGACGGGGATGCCGAGCTCGAGGCAGCCGTCGGCCAGCCCGCGCGTCGCCTCAGCGAACTGCCACATGACCTCGGGGTCCTCCGGCGAGCCGAAGTTCAGGCAGTTCGTCACCGCGAGCGGGATCGCACCGGATGCCGCGACGTTGCGGTAAGACTCCGACAGCGCCAGCTGGGCGCCCGCGTACGGGTCGAGCTTCGCGAAGCGCCCGTTGCCGTCGGTCGCCAGGGCGACACCGAGGCCGGTCTCCTCGTCGATCCGGATCATCCCCGCGTCCTCCGGCTGCGCGAGCACGGTGTTGCCGAGGACGTAGCGGTCGTACTGGTCGGTGACCCAGGACTTCGACGCGAGGTTCGGCGACGCCACCATCGCCAGCAGGGTCGCGCGCAGCTCCTCCCCGGTCGCCGGGCGGGCGAGACCCGCCGGGCTGTCGGCCTGCAGCGCGTCCTGCCAGGACGGGCGGTGGAACGGGCGGTCGTAGACCGGGCCCTCGTGGGCGACGGTGCGCGGCGGCACGTCGACGATCCGCTCGCCGTGCCAGTCGATCGTGAGCCGGCCGGAGTCGTTGACCTCGCCGATGACGACGGCCTCGACGTCCCACTTCGCGCAGACAGCGAGGAACGCGTCGAGGTTGTCCGGGCGGACGACCGCGCACATCCGCTCCTGCGACTCGCTCATGAGGATCTCCTCCGGCGAGAGCGTCGGGTCGCGCAAGAGCACGCGCTCCAGCCAGACGTGCATGCCGCCCTCGCCGTTGGAAGCGAGTTCGCTCGTCGCGCAGGAGATGCCCGCCGCGCCGAGGTCCTGGATGCCCTCGACGAGACCGGCGTGCAGCAGCTCGAGCGTCGACTCGATGAGCAGCTTCTCCATGAACGGGTCGCCGACCTGGACGCTCGGTCGCTTGACCGGGCCGCCCTCGGTGAAGGTCTCGGACGCGAGGATCGACGCGCCGCCGATGCCGTCGCCACCGGTCCGGGCGCCGTACAGCACGACGAGGTTGCCGACGCCCGCCGCGGTGGCGAGGTGGATGTCCTCGTGCCGCATCGCACCGACGCACAGCGCGTTGACGAGCGGGTTGCCGATGTACGACGGGTCGAAGACGACCTCGCCGCCGATGTTGGGCAGCCCCAGGCAGTTCCCGTACCCGCCGATGCCGGCGACGATGCCCGGCAGGACCCGACGGGTGTCGGGCGCGTCGAGCGGGCCGAAGCGCAGCGGGTCCATGACGGCCAGCGGGCGCGCGCCCATCGAGATGATGTCGCGGACGATGCCGCCGACGCCGGTCGCTGCTCCCTGGTAGGGCTCGACGTAGGACGGGTGGTTGTGGCTCTCGACCTTGAACGTCACGGCCCAGCCGTCACCGATGTCGACGACGCCGGCGTTCTCGCCGATGCCGACGAGCAGCGCATCGGTCTTGGGCGCCTTGTCGCCGAACTGACGCAGGTGCACCTTGCTGGACTTGTACGAGCAGTGCTCGCTCCACATGACCGAGTACATCGCCAGCTCGGAGCTGCTGGGCCGACGGCCGAGGATCTCGCGGATGCGGGCGTACTCGTCCGGCTTGAGGCCGAGCTCGGCGAACGGCTGCTCGCGGTCGGGATCGACGGCAGCAGCGGCAACGGTGTCGGTGTTCATGGAGCGAGGGCTCCGGGGCTCGCTAGCGCTCACTCCTCCCCCCTGCTCGGTCACGCCGCGACCACCGCCGCGAGGACCGAGGTGAAGAACGCCAGGCCGTCGTCGCTCGGTCCGGTCAGCTCGTCGATCGCGTGCTCGGGGTGCGGCATCAGGCCGACCACATTGCCGCGCTCGTTGCGGATGCCGGCGATGTCGCGTCGGCTGCCGTTCGGGTTCACGTCGACGTACCGTGCGACGACCCGGCCCTCGGCCTCGAGAGCGTCAAGCGTGGCCTCGTCGGCGACGAAGTTGCCCTCGCCGTTCTTGATCGGGATGACGATCTCCTGGCCGATCGTGTAGTCACGCGTCCACGCCGAGGTGGCGTCCTCGATGCGCAACGTCTGGTCGCGGCAGACGAAGTGGCGGCTGCCGTTGCGCGTCAGGGCGCCAGGGAGCAGGTGCGACTCGCACAGGACCTGGAACCCGTTGCAGATCCCCAGGACCGGCAGCCCGCCGCGCGCTGCGGCGACAAGCGGCTCCATCACGGGGGCGAAGCGGGCGATCGCCCCGCACCGCAGGTAGTCGCCGTAGGAGAACCCGCCCGGCAGGACGACGGCGTCGACCGCGTGCAGGTCGGCATCGCCGTGCCACAGAGCGACGGCCTCGGCGCCCGCTGCGCGCACCGCGCGTGCGGCGTCCCGGTCGTCGAGGGAGCCGGGGAACGTGACGACGCCGACCCGCATCAGGCGTCCGCGTCCACGGTCAGCACGAAGTCCTCGATGACGGGGTTGCTCAGCAGCTCGCCGGAAAGTCGCTCCAGGAGAGCGAGCCGGTCGGCATCAAGGTCGCCGTCGATGTCAATGACGAACTGCTTGCCCTGGCGGACGTTCGTCACCCCGTCGAGGCCCAGGCGGCCCAGGGCCCCCTGCACGGCGCGACCTTGTGGGTCGAGGATCTCGGGCTTGAGCATGACGTCGACGACGACGCGGGCCACGGGCACTCCAGCGATTCGAGGGGCTCCTGCGCGCCAACCTTATCTTGCAGCCGGACGCCGCCGACCCGCCCGATGGACGCCGCCGGTGGGACGTCCGGCACGACACGCGCACGATCCCGGGCGTGTCGTGCCGCACGTCCCGGAAAGCGGGACGTTCGGGGGTGGCGGGGGGCGCGGGGGAGTGGGGGGAGTGGGGGTGGCTAGGCGCCGGGGTGGGCCTGCCAGGCGCTCCAGGCCGACGCGACCATTGCGCGCAGGTCCAGCGAGGCCCGCCAGCCCAGGACGTCGGCGATCTTGTCCGTGGCGGCGAAGGTCGCCGGCGGGTCGCCGGCCCGACGGCCGACCACCAGCGGGTCGATGTCGCGTCCCACGACGGCGCTGACCTCGTCCATGACCTCGCGCACGCTCGACCCCAGCCCGCGGCCGACGTTGAAGGCATCGGCCCGGGCGCCCTGCTCGCAGTGGGCCGCAGCGGCGACGTGCGCCTCGGCGAGGTCGGTCACGTGGATGTAGTCGCGTACGCACGTGCCGTCCGGCGTCGGGTAGTCGTCGCCGAAGATCCGCGGCTGTTCACCACGGTCCAGGGCGCGGAAGACCATCGGGATGAGGTTGGCGACGCTGTTGTCCCCGAGCACGTCGGCGCCCGAACCGGCGACGTTGAAGTAGCGCAGCGCCGCCCACGACAGCCCCCAGGCGACACCGGCATCACGGGCCATCCACTCGCCGACGACCTTGGTCTCCCCGTACGGCGACTCCGCGTGGAGCGGGGAGTCCTCGACCACGGGGTTCGCCGTCGGCGTCCCGTACACGGCGGCGGACGACGAGTAGACGAGCCTGGTGACGGCGGTCGCCCGCATGGCCTCGAGCACCGACACGAGCCCGCCGACGTTCTCCCGGAAGTACAGCTCGGGCAGGTCGACCGACTCCCCGGCGGCCTTCTTCGCCGCCAGATGGACGACCCCGGTGACGTCGTGCTCCTCGATCGCGGCCCGGACCGCCTCGGTGTCCTGGGCGGCGGCCGCGACGACGGGCACGCCGTCCGGCACCCGGCGGGCAAGCCCGGCGGAGAAGTCGTCGAGGACGACGACCCGGCGGCCGGAGGCCAGCAGGGAGCGCGTGACGTGCGAGCCGATGTAGCCCGCCCCGCCCACCACCAGCCAGGTGGTCATCCGAAGGTCTCGCCTGTCAGCCGCTCGTAGGCCTCCACGTACTTCGCCCGGGTCGCCTCGACGACGTCGTCGGGCAGCGCAGGCGGCGCCTCGCCGGAGCTGCGGTCCCAGCCGGACTCCGGGGACGTCAACCAGTCACGGACGAACTGCTTGTCAAACGACGGCTGCGGTACTCCCGGCGCCCAGGTGTCGGCGGACCAGAAGCGCGATGAGTCCGGCGTGAGGACCTCGTCGGCGAGGACGACCAGGCCAGCGTTCTTGCCGGTTCGCGCAATGCCGAACTCGAACTTCGTGTCGGCGAGGATGAGCCCGCGCTCGGCGGCGATCTCGGCCGCGCGCATGTACACGTCGAGCGACATGCGCTTGAGCTCCTGCGCCTCCTCCTGCCCGATTGCGACGACGACCTCGTCGAACGTGACGTTCTCGTCGTGGTCGCCGAGGGCGGCCTTTGTCGCCGGCGTGAAGATCGGCTTGGGCAACAGCGAGCCGTCCTTCAGACCCGGTGGCAGCCCGAGGCCGCAGATCGAGCGCGTCTGGAGGTACGACGTGAGCGCGGAGCCGGCGAGATAGCCGCGCACGACGCACTCGACCGGCAGCATCTCCAGCTCCTCGCACAGCATCGCCCGACCGGCGACCGCCTTCGGGATCCGCCCGCCGGCCACATGGGTCGGCACGACCCCCTGCAGCCGCTTGAACCACCAGCTCGACAGCTTGGTGAGGATGCGGCCCTTGTCCGGGATCGGGGTGGGCAGGACCCAGTCGTACGCGGAGATCCGGTCGCTGGCGACGAACAACAGCTTGCCTTCGGGCGTCCGGTACAGGTCGCGCACCTTGCCGGAGTAGACGTGCTCGTACTCCGGCGGCAGGCCGTAGTCCGACGGGCTGATCGCGGTGTCCACTAGAGGATGTCTCCCGGTCGGTAGGCCGCGGCGTCGGGGTACGCGGCGGTGATCGCGGCGATGCGGTCGCAGACCGCACGCACCTGGCCGGCGGCGGCACCGGTGAACGACAGTGGCTCGGCGACCAGCGCCCGCAGGTCCTCGAGCGACAGTCCGAGCCGCGGATCAGCAGCGAGCCGCTCGAGCAGGTCGTTGTCCGCGCCGACCTCCTCGCGCATCGCCAGGGCCACGGCGACGGCGTGCTCCTTGATGGCTTCGTGCGCTGTCTCGCGGCCCACGCCGGCGCGCACTGCGGCCATCAGAACCTTGGTCGTGGCGAGGAAGGGCAGGTACCGCTCGAGCTCCCGGTCGATGACGGCGGGGAAGGCCCCGAAGTCGTCGAGGACGGTGAGGAAGGTCTCGAACAGGCCGTCGATCGCGAAGAACGCGTCGGGCAGCGCGACGCGGCGCACGACCGAGCAAGACACGTCGCCCTCGTTCCACTGGTTCCCCGCGAGGTCGGCGACCATCGTGAGGTAGCCGCGCAGCAGGACCGCGAACCCGTTCACGCGCTCGCAGGAGCGGGAGTTCATCTTGTGCGGCATGGCCGACGAGCCGACCTGCCCGGGCCGGAAGCCCTCGGTCACGAGGTCGAGGCCGGCCATCAGGCGGATGGTCGTCGCGAGGCTGGACGGCCCGGCGGCCACCTGGGCCAGGGCGGACACGACGTCGAGGTCGAGCGACCGGGGGTACACCTGGCCGACGCTGTCGAGCACCTGGGAGAAGCCGAGGTGCTCGGCCACGGCGGCCTCGAGACGCCCCAGTCGGGTCTCGTCGCCGCCCATCAGGTCGAGCATGTCCTGGGCCGTCCCGACCGGACCCTTGATCCCGCGCAACGGGTACCGGTCGATGAGCTCCTCAAGCCGTCCCAGCGCGATCAGCAGCTCGTCGGCCGCCGACGCGAACCTCTTGCCGAGGGTCGTCGTCTGCGCGGGCACGTTGTGCGAACGCCCGGTCACCGCCGTGTCGGTGTACGTGACCGCGAGGCCCGCCAGCCGGTCGAGGGACGCCACGCAGCGATCGCGCACGAGTCGCATCGCGTCGCGGATCTGCAGCTGCTCGACGTTCTCGGTGAGGTCGCGGGATGTCATGCCCACGTGCACGTGCTCATGCCCGGCGAGGGCGTTGAACTCCTCGATCCGTGCCTTGACGTCGTGCTTGGTCACCCGCTCGCGCTCGGCGATCGAGCCGAGGTCGACGTCCTCGAGGACGCGGCGGTAGTCCGCGAGCGCCTGCTCGGGGATGTCGAGGCCGAGCGCGACCTGGGCGGATGCGACGGCCAGCCACAGGCGCCGCTCGGCGACGATCTTCGCCTCGGGGGACCAGATCGCCGTCATCGACGACGAGGCGTACCGCGCCGCAAGCACGTTCGGGATCGCGACGTCCGCGCTCATGCCGGCCTCCCCGCGGCCGCCGCGAGCGCGATGTCGCGCCGGTGGTGCGAGCCCTCGATGTGGATGAGGTCGACCGCCTCATAGGCGCGCTCGCGCGCCTGAGCCAGCGTGTCGGCGCGCGCCGTGACGGACAGCACCCGGCCGCCCGACGTGGCGAGGGCCCCGTCGTCGCGAAGCGTGGTCCCGGCGTGGAAGACGTCGACGTCGACCAGCTCGCCGGCCCGTTCGAGGCCGTCGACCACGTCGCCGGACCGCGGCGCATCCGGGTAGCCGCTCGCCGCGATGACGACGGTCACGGCGAAGCCCGGCCTCCACGCCAGGGGCGGCAGGCGGTCGAGGGTTCCGGTGGCGGCGGCCTGGAGCAGGGAGCCCAGCGGCGTGCACAGGTTCGCGAGGACGACCTGCGTCTCGGGATCGCCGAAGCGGGCGTTGAACTCGACGACGCGGACGCCACGAGAGGTGAGCGCGAGCCCGGCGTACAGCAACCCGGCGAACGGCGTCCCGCGCCGGTGCATCGCCTCGACCATCGGACGCAGCACGCGCGCCGTGACCTGCTCGACGAGATCGGGTGCCGCCCAAGGCAACGGGGCGTACGCGCCCATCCCGCCGGTGTTCGGGCCGGCGTCGCCATCGCCGGCGCGCTTGAAGTCCTGCGCGGGCTGGAGCGGCAGGACGACCGTGCCGTCCGTGATGGCGAACAGCGAGACCTCGGCCCCGTCGAGGAACTCCTCGACGACGACCTGCGCATCCCCTCCGCGGGCCAGGCAGGCGCGCGCGTGCGCGACGGCCGCGTCCAGGTCGTCGGTGACGACGACACCCTTCCCGGCGGCCAGCCCGTCGTCCTTGACGACATACGGAGGGCCGAGCTCCGCCAGGGCGTGCTCGACCTCGTCGACCGTCGTGCACACATGCGCGAGGGCGGTCGGCACGCCGGCCTCCGCCATGACCTGCTTGGCGAACGCCTTGCTGCCCTCGAGCCGCGCGGCCGCCGCACTCGGGCCGAAGCATGCGATGCCGCGATCGCGCACCGCGTCGGCGACACCGGCGACCAGTGGCGCTTCCGGCCCGATGACGACGAGGTCGGCGCCTTCGGCGACGGCTAGGTCCGCCACGGCACCGCCGTCGAGGACGTCAACGGCGACCGTACGCACGTCGCGGGCGATCCCGGCGTTGCCCGGGGCCGCGACGACCTCGGTCACGTCGTCGTCGGCCAGCAGACCGCCGATGAGGGCGTGCTCACGAGCGCCGGAGCCAACCACCAAGACCTTCACGGGTCCAAGCCTATTGAGGCCGGCGTGAGCCGGACGCCCGGCCGCGGCGCGCGCACCGAGCGGCCCGCTGGCTGCTGAGCCGGTGTGCTCGCGTGCTCGCCACCGGCCTCCTCACCGCCGCTGAGCGCGCTTGCGCTCTCAGCGCGGCTCGTCAGCCGGTGTAGAAACCGCCGATCGCGCCGAGGGCCTCGTCGAGGATCGCCAGGCCCTCCGCCGCCTCGGCGTCCGTGATCGTGCACGGGGGGACGACGTGGAGACGGTTGTAGTTGGTGAACGGCAGCGCCCCGCGCTTCTTGATCTCGGCGGCGAGCTGCGTCATCGCCGGCGACGTGCCGCCGTACGGGGCGAGCGGCTCGCGCGTCGCCCGGTCGGTGACCAGGTCGAGCGCCCAGAACACGCCCAAGCCGCGGGTCTCGCCGATGACCGGATGCCGCTCGGCGAGCTCGGCCAGGCCGGGGCCGAGGACGTCCTCGCCGATCCGGCGCGCGTTCTCGACGATCCCCTCCTCGGCCATGGCGTCGATCGAGCCGACGATCGACGCCGTCGCGAGGGGGTGCCCGGAGTAGGTGAGACCGCCGGGGAACACGCGCTCGTCGAAGGTCGCCGCGATGGGGTCCGAGATGACGACGCCGCCGACCGGGACGTAGCCGGAGTTCGAGCCCTTCGCGAACGTGATGAGGTCCGGCACGACGTCGAAGTTGTCGAACGCGAACCAGGTGCCCGTTCGGCCGAAGCCGGCCATGACCTCGTCGAGGATCAGCTGGATTCCGTAGCGGTCGCAGAGGGCGCGGACGCCGGGGAGGTAGCCGGGCGGCGGGACGAGGACGCCGGCGGTGCCGACGACGGTCTCGATCAGGATGGCCGCGATCGTCGCCGGGCCTTCGAAGATGATGACCTGCTCGAGGTGCGCCAAGGCGCGCTCGCACTCCTCCTCGGGAGTCGTCGCCCAGAAGGCCGTGCGGTACAGGTACGGGCCGAAGAAGTGGACGACGTCGCTGGCGTACTCATTCGGCCAGCGACGCGGGTCACCGGTCGCCTGGATCGCGGTGCCGGTGTTGCCGTGGTACGACCGGTAGAAGGACAGCACCTTGTCGCGGCCGGTGTGGATGCGCGCCATGCGGACGGCGTTCTCGTTCGCATCGGCGCCGCCGTTGGTGAAGAACACCTTGTGGAAGCCGTCGGGGGCGAGGTCGGTGATCCGTCGAGCCGCCTCGCCGCGCGCGGCGTTGGCGTGCTGCGGGGCCACTGTGGCGAGCGTCGCCGCCTGGTCCTGGATCGCCTTGATGACCTTGGGGTGCTGGTGGCCGATGTTCACGTTGACCAGCTGCGAGGACAGATCCAGGTAGCGGTTGCCGTCGTAGTCCCAGACGTAGCAGCCCTCGGCGCCGGCGATGTCCAACGGGTTCAACGCACCCTGCGCACTCCAGGAGTGGAAGACGTGTGCGCGGTCGAGCGCGTGGATGCGCTGGCCCTCAGCGGGATCGGGGGTGATCGACATATGCATGGCTCCTCGGACGGACGACCCGCGGACCCGTACCGTGCCCGCTGCTCGCAGGGTAGGGGCTGTCGAATGTTCAGGATGATTCGGGCGGCGGTCCTTCGCCGATCTTGTCGTTTCGGACGGTCCTGGGCCGCGGAACCGTCCGAAACCTCACGGTCGGCTAGGCGGGTATGACGCGAGGCGCACGCGTAGCCCGTCGCGAACCGTCGGCCACTCCTCGGCGGTCACCGAGAAGACGACCGTGTCGCGAATGGTTCCGTCCGCGCGCCGCTGGTACCGGCGCAGCACGCCCTCGTACTGCGCCCCGAGGCGGGCTATCGCCTGCTGGCTGCGGGAGTTGCGGATGTCGGTCTTCAGCTGCACGCGACCGAAGCCGTGGTCGAACGCCCACCCCATCAGCAGCAGCTTGCACTCCGGGTTGACGGCGGTCGCCCACACGTCCCGCGCGTAGACCGTGAAGCCGATCTCCAGGCGCGCATCGGCCGCCGATACCTCCAGGTACGACGTCGTCCCGACGACCTGCGTGCCGATGCGCACGGTGAACGGGTACCGCCCGGTGCCTGCGGCGTCGGCGAGCTGGGCGGCGAGCTGGTCGGCGTTCGCCGGCCGTCCCCGCACGTGCGTCCAGACCAGCGGGTCATCGAGCGCGCGGAACATCGCGTAGGCGTCGTCGGGGACGCTGCGGGCCAGCGTGACGTGCTCCCCGCGAAGGACCAGACCGTTCGGCATCGGCCATGTCGCCTCCGCCCAGACCGGGTCGTCCGGGCGGGCATCAACGCGCGGGACGAAACGCGCCGACTCGGCCGCCGCGTCGGTCATCGTCGGCCCGCCTACGCGATGAGGTCGTGGATCGCGATCGTCGCGTCGCGGTCCTGGCCGACGCCGATGGCGCTGATCCGCGTGCCCGAGACGTCCTGGAGGAAGTCCACGTATGAGCGGGCGTTCGGCGGCAGGTCGTCCAGCGACGTCGCCGCCGAGATGTCCTCGGACCAGCCCGGCAGGTACTCGTAGACCGGCTTGGCGTGGTGGAACTGCGTCTGCGTCATCGGGATCTCATCCACGCGCTCGCCGTCGACGTCGTACGCGACGCAGACCGGGATGCGCTCCCAGCCGGTGAGGACATCGAGCTTGGTCAAGAAGATGTCGGTCAGCCCGTTGATGCGGGTCGCGAAGCGGGCGACCGGGGCGTCGAACCAGCCGCAGCGCCGGGGCCGACCAGTCGTGACGCCACGCTCGCCGCCGATGGTCCGCAGCCGCTCGCCGTCGTCGTCGAACAGCTCCGTCGGGAACGGGCCCGAGCCGACCCGTGTCGTGTAGGCCTTGAGGATCCCGCACACGCGGGTGATGCGCGTCGGGCCGATCCCGCTGCCGGTCGAGGCACCGCCCGCGGTCGGGTTGCTCGAGGTGACGAACGGGTAGGTGCCGTGGTCGACGTCGAGGAGCGTGCCCTGCCCGCCCTCCAGGAGGACGACCTTCCCCGCGTCGAGGGCGTTGTTGAGCAGCAGGGCGGTGTCGGCGACGTACGGACGCAGCGGCTCGGCGAACTCCAGCAGCTGCTCGCAGACGGTGTCGACGTCGAGGGCCCGGCGGTTGAAGACCTTGGCGAGGATCTGGTTCTTGCCCTCCAGCGCCCCTTCGACCTTCTGCCGCAGGATCGACGGGTCGAACAGGTCCTGCACGCGGATGCCGAGCCGGGAGATCTTGTCCGCGTAGGTCGGGCCGATGCCGCGTCCGGTGGTGCCGATCTTGGCCTTGCCGAGGAACCGCTCGCTGACCTTGTCGAGGGTCACGTGATAGGGCGTGATCAGGTGGGCGTTGGCGCTGATGACGAGGTTCGACGTGTCGACGCCCTGCCCGTTCAGCCCCGCCATCTCCTCCAGCAGCACCGCCGGGTCGATGACGACGCCGTTGCCGATGACCGGCACCACGGACGGCGTCAGGATGCCGCTGGGCAGGAGGTGGAGGGCGAACTTCCGGTCACCGATGACGACGGTGTGGCCGGCGTTGTTGCCGCCCTGGTACCGCACGACATAGTCGACGCGGCCGCCCAAGAGGTCGGTCGCCTTGCCTTTACCTTCGTCGCCCCACTGGGCTCCGACGAGAACGATCGCTGGCACGTTGCCGCAGCCTACCCGGCGCCGCGGGTGACGTGGGCCGCGAGAGCCGCGCCCAGGGCGCGCCCGCTCAGCCACGCCGACTCGACCCGCGGTCCGTCCGCCCACGTGTCGCCCGCCTGCCCGAGCGGCACGCCGGTCGCGAGCCAGCACAGGTCGGGACGAGCGGCGGTCGGCTTGGCGAACCGCCAGCCGATGGCGTCGACCCAGTCCGGCATCGCGTCGATGCCGAGGACGCGGCGCACCGCGGCGACCACGGCCGGGACGACGGCCGCCGGCGCCTCGAGGTGGCGCGCGGACAGGACCGGGTGCGTGGAGGCGACGAGGACGGGGGCACCGTCGCCGCGCCGCCTGCCGTCGTCGGCGATCCACGTGACGGCCGCGTCCTGGTTGACGAACACACCGTCGAGCTCGGGCCACGTCCGCGCCCCGAACACGAGGATCACGGTGACGACGGGCTCCCAGGCGACCGCGTCCGTCGGCACGTCCGGGCACAGGGCGGCCGCCACCGGGGCGGGCACGCACAGTGCGACGGGACCCGAGGGCGCGTCGTCGACCACGATCGCGCGACCGTCGGCTCGCACGTGCGTGACGGGCGACGACAAACGAAGAGTGAGGCCCGGCACGTGCTCGCCGAGTGCCGGGACGACGGAGCCGAGACCGTCGGGGGCGGCGTAGCGCATCGGCCCGGTCGCCACACCCGTCAGCCCGTCGGGGTCCGCGACGTGGAACGTGTCCGTCCACGGGCGGAGCACGCCGCAGCCAACGAGGTCGTCGACGACCGCGCGGAACGCGGGCTCTCGCGCGGTGAGGTACGACGCGCCCACGTCGACGGCCCGGCCGTCCAGCGCGGTTCCGGTCCCCTGCAGCGACACGGACGCGAGCCGTCCGCCCAGGTGCGGGTCGCGCTCACGGAGCAGGACCGGCAGCCCGGCATCTGCGAGTGCGGCGGCGCACGCGATGCCGGCGATCCCCCCGCCGACGACGAGCGGACCGGGCACGGCGCTGTTCAGCTCGTCAGCTCGTCAACGGGTCAGCCGGTCGGCGCGGCCGGGTCGCAGTCGGCGAGGAACACGTCGAGGCGCTCGACCTCGCCGGCCTCCCCGATCGCGTCCGCGGCACGGCGCAACGCGGACAGGCAACGCAGGAAACCGCGGTTGGGCTCGTGGCTCCACGGCACGGGGCCGTGCCCCTTCCACCCCGCTCGCCGCAGGGCGTCCAGGCCACGGTGGTAGCCGACCCGCGCGAACGCGTAGGACTCGAGGACCTGACCATCCGCCCACGCGAGATCGGCCAGCACCACCCAGGCCAGCGAGCTGGTCGGGTTCGCGCGGGCCACCAGCGACGGGTCGACGCCGTCGGCCAGCGCGGCCGCGGCCGGGTCGACGGGCAGCAGGGTCGGCGGTGGTCCGCCAAGCAGGTCGGCTCCAAGGCTCATGGCCTCAGCCTAGGTGCGTCGGTAGACCGCGCGACCCGCCGCGTTCGCGCCACCCGATCGGAGGGGCGCGCGGCGACGGCGGGTCGTGCGGTTCGTCTACCTGCTACGGCATCTTGGTGCCGGCGCTGCGCAGGTCCTCGCAGGCGCGGGTGACGCGGGCAGCCATACCGGTCTCGGCCAGCCGGCCCCAGGCCCGCGGGTCGTACTGCTTCTTGTTGCCGACCTCGCCGTCGATCTTCAGGACGCCGTCGTAGTTCCGGAACATATGGTCGGCGACGGGGCGAGTGAACGCGTACTGGGTGTCGGTGTCGACGTTCATCTTCACGACGCCGTAGTCGAGCGCCTCGCGGATCTCGCTGAGCAGCGATCCCGAGCCGCCGTGGAACACGAGGTCGAACGGCTTCTCGACCCCGTACTTGGCGCCGACGGCGGTCTGGATGTCGTCGAGGACCTTGGGGGTCAGGACGACGTTGCCCGGCTTGTAGACACCGTGCACGTTGCCGAACGTCGCCGCGACCATGTAGCGGCCGCGCTCACCGAGGCCGAGGGCCTCGGCGGTCGCAAGGCCGTCCTCGACCGTGGAGAACAGCTTCGCGTCGTGAGTGGCCTCGATGCCGTCCTCCTCGCCGCCGACGACACCGATCTCGATCTCGAGGATCGTGCGTGCCTTCACGGAGGCCTCGAGCATGCGCTCGGCGATCTCCATGTTCTCCTTCAGCGGGACCGCGGAGCCGTCCCACATGTGCGAGCCGAACAGCGGCTCCTGGCCGGCGGCGACGCGCTCGGCCGAGATCGCCAGCAGCGGCTCCATGAAGCCGGGCAGCTTGTCCTTCGGGCAGTGGTCGGTGTGCAGGGCGATGTTGACGTCGTAGGACGACGCGATCGACCGCGCGAACTCAGCCAGCGCCACGGCGCCGGCGACCATGCTCTTGACCGTCATGCCGGACGCGAACTCGGCGCCCCCCCACGACACCTGGACGATGCCGTCGCTCTCAGCCTCGGCGAACCCGCGGATCGCGGCGACGATGGTCTGGGACGACGTGCAGTTGATCGCCGGGTAGGCGAACTGGCCGGCCTTGGCTCGGTCCAGCATCTCGGCGTAGACCTCGGGGGTCGCGATGGGCATTGCCACTCCTGCGGTTGGGACGGGTGTAAGCGGTTCCATCCTTCCACGCGCCGCCCGCGTTGTCTCGGCCCGTCCGACGGCGCGGCCCGACGGCTCAGCCCGCCTCGGCGGGGACCTCGATCACGGGGTCGTCGCTCCGCAGCGACCGGACGGACCGCGACAGCAAGGAGGCCAGGATCGCCAGAAGGGCGACGCCGGCGGCGATGAGGAAGGCCTCCTCGATCCCCACCCAGATGATGAGCGGGCCGGCGAGCGCCAAGCCGATCGGGCCGAACATCAGCGAGCCCATCGCGTCGTAGGAGATCACGCGCGAGATGGACGCCCGCGGGATGTGCGTCTGGATCGTCGTGTACCAGATGACCTGGAACAGCTCGATCGCCATCCCCCAGCCGAACGCCCCGATGGCGACGACCGGCAGCGGCATCGCGAACGCGAGGGTCACCAGCCACACCGGCAGCACCAAGGTGATGAGCATCCCGAACAGCATCGGCCGGCTGATCCGGATGCGCGACGCTACGACGGCGCCGACCAGGAGTCCCCCGGACATCGCCGCGAGGACGATCGACCAGCCCGCGGCGCCGCCGTAGTGCTCGTTGGCGAGGACCGGGCCCATCACCTCCTCCGCCCCGCGCAGGGCCATGACGATGATGCTGAAGGCGAGCACGACGACGACGAACCACCGGATCGACGTGACGAGCCGCCAGCCGTGCGCCAGGTCACCGAGCATCGACTTGCCCGAGTTCCGCGGCTTCGAGACGTGTCGGAAGCTCATGACCAGCAGGCCCGCGACGAGGAAGGTCACGGCATCGACGGCGATCGCCGGTCCGGCACCGAACGCGGCGACGAGCAGGCCGCCGATCGCGTTGCCAGCGATCAGCCCGCCGTTCGACGCGACGCTGACGTAGGCATTGGCCGGCTGCAGATGGTCCTCAGATGCGATGACGTCGGGGATGAGCGCCGGGTAGGCGGGCCACCACAGCGCGTTCAGCGCACCCACGATCGCGGCGAGCACGACGAGGACCGGGATCGTCACCGTCCCGGTGATGAACAGCAGCGCCTCGACGGCGATGACGGCACTGACGACCACGTCCGTCGTCCAGATGACTCGAGCCGCACCCACCCGATCGGCGATCACGCCGCCGAACGGCAGCACGATGACGAGCGGGACGGCCGCTGCCAGCAGGACGATGCTCAGCGTGCCGGCAGTCGCCCCGGGCAGTGCGAGTACGCCGAACGCGAGCGCGATCGGCTGGATCCCGTTGCCGATGTTGCTGATGACCCGCGAGGCGAACAGCCGTCGGTAGTAGGCGTTGCCCGCCAGTGCACGGCCGGGCGTCGTGGGGGTGCTCACGGGTTCGGGCTCTGGCCGAACGCGTGACGGCGCACCCACGCGTGCATCGCGACCGCGGCGGCGGCGCCCACGTTGATCGAGCGCGTCGAGCCGAACTGCGCGATCGCCAGGACGGCGGTGCAGTGGTCGAGAACGCCGGCGCTCAGTCCGGAGCCCTCCTCACCGAACGCCAGGACGCACTCGCGAGGGAGGTCGAACTCCTCCAGCGCCGTCGATCCCGGGGCGTTGTCGATGCCGATGACGGGCAGACCAACGTCCCCCGACCACGTCGCGAGCGCCGCGGCGTCCGAATGGTGACGGACGTGCAGGTAGCGGTCGGTCACCATCGCCCCGCGCCGGTTCCATCGGCGGCGCCCGACGATATGCACCTCGCGCGCACCGAACGCGTTGGCCGTTCGGACGACCGAGCCGATGTTGAAGTCATGACCGAGGTTCTCGATGGCGACGTGGAACGGGAACCGGCGCGCGTCGAGATCGGCGACGATCGCGTCGAGCCGCCAGTAGCGGTAGCCGTCGACGACGTTCCGCCGATCGCCATTCGCGAGCAGCTCGGGATCCAGGCGCGGGTCGTCGGGCCAGTCGCCTTCCCAGGGCCCGACCCCCACCGACGGCGCGGTCGAAGCAGGCATGGCCGCGACGATAGCCTGACGGGATGGACCTGCCCGGCCTGTCGTCGTCCTCCCTCGCGGTCGTCACGGCGGTGCCGGCACTGCTGCCCGACTGGCTGAACGCCGAGACCCTGCTGACCAGCTTGGGCACGTTCGCGTTCTGGGCGTCGTTGGCGATCGTCTTCGCCGAGTGCGGGCTCTTCTTGTTCTTCATGCCGGGCGACTCGCTGCTGTTCGTCGTGGGCCTGTTCATCGCGAGCGGCGTGATCGACGTCAACATCTGGGTCGCGTGCGCCCTCCTCGCGATCGCCGCCGTCCTCGGCAACGTCGTGGGCTACTGGATCGGCTACGCGATCGGACCACGGCTGTTCAACCGACCGGACTCGCGGGTCTTCAAACCCGCGTACCTGACGAAGACGCACGAGTTCTTCGAGAAGTACGGCGCCACCGCGATCATCCTCGCGCGCTTCGTGCCGATCGTGCGCACGTTCATCACGGCGGTCGCCGGCGCCGGCCGCATGAGCTTCACGCGGTTCATCACGTTCAGTGCCATCGGCGGCGTGCTGTGGGCCGCCGGCGTGACCCTTCTGGGCTACTGGCTCGGCAGCATCGAGTTCGTCAAGGACAACGTCGAGGTGATCCTCGTCCTGATCGTCCTGGTGAGCGTCATCCCGATGGCCTTCGAGTACCTCCGCCACCGCCGACGCGCGGCCGCCGAGGCGTCCGCTCAGGCCAGTCCGAGGTCCGCCAGCGAGTAGGCCGCCTTGTAGGCCAGTCCGCGGTCGACGATCGCCGGACCGGCGCCGCGATCAACGATGACCGCGACCCCGACGACCCTCGCCCCCGCTTCGACCAGGGCGTCCACCGCCGTCAGCACCGAGCCGCCGGTCGTCGACGTGTCCTCGACCGCGAGCACCGACCGGCCGGATACGTCCGGACCTTCGATCCGCCGCTGGAGGCCGTGCTGCTTCTCAGACTTGCGCACGACGAAGGCGTCGAGGCGCTCGCCCGTGCGGGCCGCGTCGTGCAGCATCGCGGCAGCCACCGGATCCGCGCCGAGAGTGAGGCCGCCGACCGCGTCGTACTCCCACTCCTCGGTGAGCTCCCGCATGACCATGCCGACGAGCGGGGCCGCCGTGCCGTCGAGCGTGACCCGGCGCAGGTCGACGTAGTAGTCGGCCTCACGCCCGCTGGAGAGGATGACCTTGCCGTGCACGACGGCCTTCTCGACGATCTGGTCGCGCAGCGCGGACCATGCGGGGCTGGGCATGGGCGGAGCCTATTGGGGCTAGGGTCGGCGCTCCCATGGGCGCTGCGACCGTCATCGTGCTGCCGGGCGGTGACCCGGCCGCGCGGTCGCGGCTGCGCTCGCTCGTCGACGCCCCTGATCGCACGTGGCAGATCCTCGAGCTGCCCGCGGACGACGGACCGGCCGCCACTCACCCCACCCGCGTGTGCGCCGCGATCGCCATGGCTGCACCGGCCGCACCGCTGGTCGTCGCCGCCGCAGGCGACGGGGCGCTGCTCTTGCCGGCCGTCGCGCGGGCCCAGTTCGCGGCTCATCGCCGCGTCGAGGAGTACCTGCTGGTGCGGCCCGACCTGCCGCCGGTGAGCGACACGTGGCCGGACGCGCCCGTCACGGTCGTCGTCGACGACGCCGGCGACCTGATCACGTCGATGGTCCGGCTGCGGGGCTGGACGCTGCTGGTCGGCGCCGACCCCTGGCGCCCCGCCGACTGACCCGCCGAGGCGCCTTGAATGGTCGCTAAAACGGGCATTCCGGCCGCAATAACGACCACCCCAGGCGCGTCGGCGGTCAGGGGCGGCGACGGTTGCGGGTCGCCGTGACGAGGCGGCCGAGGGCGGCGGGACCGTTGCGCAGCATCGCGATCATCGGCCGGTACTGCCTCCCGGCGACGCTGACCGACCGGCCGAGCGCCGCGTCCCGCAGCGCCGCCTCCGCCACCTGAGCGGGCTCGAGCCACATCCAGGACGGCACGGTCGGCGCGCCGGTGCCGGCCCGCGCGTGGAACTCCGTCCGGGTGAACCCGGCGGCCGCCACGACCACGCGCACGCCCGTCCCGTCGAGGGACTGGGCCAGGCTCTCGCTCATCGTCGTGACCCACGCCTTGGCCGCGGAGTAGCTGCCGCCCGGGATCCACGCCGCGACGCTGCCGACGTTGACGACCAGCCCGAACCGGCGCTCGACCATGCCGGGCACCGCCGCGTGCGTCAGCCGCATGACTGCCGTGACGAGGACGTCCAGGAGGCGCTGCTCGTCGTCGACGTCCGACCGGTCGAACCCGACGCCCAGCCCGAAGCCGGCGTTGTTCACGAGCACGTCGACCGGGCGCTCGGCGAGGAGCCGCGCCACGGCGTCGATGTCCGCACGCACCGAGAGGTCGGCCGCGACGACCTCGCACGCGACCCCGTACGTCGCCGTGATCTCCGCCGCGGTGAGCGCGAGCCGTTCGGCGTCGCGCGAGACGAGGACCAGGTCGAGGCCCCGGCGGGCGAGCGCGTCCCCGAACGCGCGACCGATGCCGGTGGTCGGGCCGGTGACCAGGGCCAGGGCCAAGACCGGTCACCTCCCGAGCGCTGCGCGAACGCGCGCGTCCCTCCCCTGGGGACGCGAACGGCCCTGGCAACGTACCGTGTGCAAGTGAGTACCCGCCGGCCGATCATGCGCGCCCTCGTCGCGGCCGTCGCCGCGGCGATCCTGGCCGGCGTTACGGGCGCGGCGACCGCAGCCGCCCAGCCGGTCGTGCAACCCCGGATCATCAACGGCGACGACGGCCCGGCAGCCGAGTTCGGCTACCTCGTCGCGCTGCTGCTCCCCGACCGCTACGCGAAGTCCGGCGCGTTCGACGCGCAGTTCTGCGGGGGCACTTTGACGACCCCGACGACGATCGTCACCGCGGCCCACTGCGTCGTCGACGAGAGCACGGGCGACGTCCGCGCGCCGTCGGGCGTCCTCGTCGGTCTCGGCTCCAACCTCAAGTCCCCGTCGTTGCGCGTGGTCGAGGTGGCACGCGTCACCCCGAACCCTGACTACGCGCGCCGGACCGCCTCCAACGACGTCGCCGTCCTCACGCTCGCCGAGCCGGTCCCGAACGCCGTCGTCCTCACGCCGGCCACGCCGGCCGAGGCCGCGGCGCTCACGTCCCCGGGATCCACGGTCCGGGTCGCCGGCTGGGGTCGGATGTCCGTGGCGCAGCAGACCTATCCGGCGGCCTACCGCGTCGGCAAGCTCGTCGTGTTCCCGGACGGCGCCTGCGGGAGCGGCCAGTCGTTCACCGTCGGTGGCGTCCGCTTCAACGGCTTCTCGTCCTCCCAGGCGGATCCGTCGTCGATGCTGTGCGCCGCCGGGGTCACGTCGTCCGGCAGCATCATCGACAGCTGCCAAGGCGACTCCGGCGGCCCCCTGGTCGCCGGCAACGGCGAGGACGCGCGCCTGGTCGGCGTCGTGAGCTGGGGCAAGGAGTGCGCGACGAACTTCGCCGGCGTCTACGCGCGCGTAGCGGCGGAGTACGACTTCCTGGCCAGCCTCGGCGCCGCCGGACCGAACGCGCCGACGCAGCCGCCGGCCCTCGCCGTCGCCCCGCGCCCCGGCGGCCTCCTCGTCTCGCTGACCCCGGCGGCGGACGGCTCCAAGGCGACGGCCTTCGCCGTCAGCGTCCTCGACCCCGCCACCGGTCAGGTGCTCAACTGCTTCACACAGCCCCGCAAGGACGGCGCGCCCGCCACGTGCCAGGTCGACGGGCTCACGGACGGCACCGCCTACCAGGTCACGGCCATCACCGGGACCACGCTCGGCAACTCACCTGTCGCCGGTCCGGTCGCCGCCACTCCGGCCGCCGTGCCCGAGGTCGGCCGGATCGTCAAGGCGACCTCCGTCGCCGGTCGCGTCGTCGTCCGTGTGACGCCGAGCAGCTCGGCCGCGTCCCCGGTGACGTCGACGCAGGTCGTCTGCACCCCCGCCAGCGGCCCGACCGTCGCCGCAGACGTGACCGGCCGGCGGGCCGTCCTCACGGGGATGCGGCCCATCCGCTACTCGTGCGTGGTGCGGGCCACCAACGCTGCCGGCCCGGCTGACTCCCCGGTGTTCGTCGTCCGCGTCCCCCGCTGACCCGTCGGGGTCAGGAGGCTCAGCGACGCCGCGCGCGTGGCGGCCGTCTGCGCCTGCACGAGGAGGAACAGCGCCTCCCGCATCCGACGTTCGGCCGAGCACCCGCTGCGCATGGCCCCACCGGACCGCGCAACGACGACGGCCTGAGCCGCCCGCACCGCAAGGTCGAGGGCCTCGGCCCGCGTCGTCAGACGCTCCTCCACGTCGCCGTCCGTGTCGGCGAGCGCGTACGCCCGCCCCCGCAGCGCCCGGCACTCGTCCGCCGCCCGCTCGACGAAGTCGGCCGCCGACGTGTCCCCGCGAGCAGCAGCGACCGAGGCGAGCTCGGCCAGCGCCCCGCGAACCACGCCGAACGTCGCCGGACTCGCGTCCGCGGTCGTACGGGCGTCCGCGCCGGACCAGGTCGCTGCGTCGAGCACGGCGCCCACCCGCTCATCGGGCACCACGACCCCGGTGAGCGTGATCGGCCGCGTGTGGGTCCCCGACATCGCGAGCAGCCGCAACGGCTCCCCGGCCGCCAGCCCTGGGGTCTGCGGCCCGAGCCCGGCCGGCAGGTACGCGCACACGATGGCGTCGGCGTCGTCGCCAGCACCGCGCGCCATGACGAGCAGGTCATCGGCGATGTCCCACGACGTGACCCAGTCAAGGCGGCCGTCCAGGCGCCAGCCACCACCCACGCGCGTGGCGACCGGGTTCGGCGGGCCGGGGCGCCGCAGGTGCGCGAACGCCACGGCGGCCAGCCGGCGGCCCGTGCGCAGCTCTGGCAGCAGCCGTGCCCGCAGCACGTCCGAACCGGCAGACACCTCGCCCGCGGCCCGACCCGCCAGCACACGCAACGGCGTGACGTGCTGGACCCAGCAAAACCAGGTCGACGCGTCGGCGGCGGCGAGCCGCTCGCTGGTCTCACGCCACTGCTCAGTGCTCAGCGCGTCTCCGAGCAGTCCGGCGGCGGCGAGAGAGTCGATCGTCGACCGGGGAACGCCGTACCGGTCCGCGTCCGCCGCCCCCGGGGCGATGACCTCGCCGATGACCCCCGCGCCCGCCGGCACCGCCGTGGCGGCAGCCGGACCGACCGGGTCACCGCCTGGCTCGGCGGCGTCGGCGTGAGCGGGCACGGGCCCAGCGTATGGTCGCCGGATGCGCCGGGAGCCCCTGCTCGTCCCCCGCATGGCCGAGCACGCCACGTCGGTCTTCGCCGAGATGTCCCGGCTGGCGACCGAGGTCGGCGCGATCAACCTCGGGCAGGGCTTTCCCGACACCGACGGTCCCCAGGTGCTGAAGGACGCGGCCATCGCGGCCATCCGCGACGGACGCGGCAACCAGTACCCGCCTGCCCACGGGATGCCGGTCCTCCGCGAGGCGATCGCGGGACACCAGCGCCGCTTCTACGGACTCGACGTCGATCCGGACACCGAGGTCGTCGTCGGCACCGGTGCCTCCGAGGTCATCCAGTCCGCGCTGCTGGCCCTCGTCGACGCCGGCGACGAGGTGGTCGTCCTCGAGCCATGGTTCGACATCTACGCCGCAGGCATCTCGCTGGCCGGCGGCCGGCGCGTCGGGGTCCCCTTGACCGGCCCGGACCTGCGACCCGACCTCGACGGCCTGCGCGCCGCCGTCACCGACCGCACCCGCGTGATCCTGCTGAACTCGCCGCACAACCCGAGCGGCATCGTGCTGACTCCCGCCGAGCTGGCCGAGGTCGCGCGCATCGCGATCGACGCCGACGTCATCGTGCTCGCCGACGAGGCCTACGAGCACCTGTGGTTCGACGACCACCGGCACGTGCCGATCAGCACGCTGCCGGGGATGTGGGAGCGCACGATCACCGTCGGGTCCGGGGGGAAGTCGTTCTCGTTCACCGGCTGGAAGGTGGGCTGGGCGAGCGGTCCGCGCGATCTCATCGCGGCCGTCCGGGTCATCCGACAGCACCTGTCATACGTCTCCGGCGGGCCGTTCCAGATCGCCATGGCCGAGGGCCTTCGCCTGCCTGACACGTACTTCGACGGCCTGCGTGCCGACCTGGCGGCCAAGCGCGACCTGCTCACCGGGGGCTTGGCCGGGCTCGGGCTGCGCGTCCTGCCGACCGAGGGCACGTACTTCATCACGACGGACATCCGGCCGCTCGGCTATGCGGACGGTCTCGCGTTCTGCCGCGACCTGCCCGGCCGGGCCGGCGTCGTCGCGATCCCACACCAGGTGTTCTGCGACGACGCGACGATCGGGGCACCGTACGTGCGGTGGGCGTTCTGCAAGCGGACCGACGTGCTCACCGACGCACTCGAGCGGCTCGAGAACGGGCTCGGCCGGCCGTGACGATCCTCGTCGACGACTGCATCTGGCCATGGCGGGACCGGCTGTGGTGCCACATGGTCAGCGACGAGAGCCTCGACGAGCTCCACGCGTTCGCCCGGTGGCTGGGCATCCCCGAGCGCGGTTTCCAGGGCGACCACTACGACATCCCGGAAGAGGTGCGGGCGATGGCAGTGGACGAGGGGGCGGTCGCCGTCACGTCACGGCAGCTGCTCACCGCCTTGTACGCCGCCGGGATGCGTCAGCCTCCGGCCATGCGCTGATCGTGCGTCAATCAGGGGCCGATCCGCTCAGCACACAGAACTCGTTGCCCTCTGGGTCAATGAGCACGACCCAGCTGACCTCGCCCTGACCGATGTCCGCACGGCGGGCGCCCAGGGCGACCAGCCGCTCCACCTCGGCGTCGCGGTCGTCCGGTCGCAGGTCGAGGTGCAGTCGGTTCTTCACGACCTTGTCGTCGTGCACGGCGAGGAACAGCAGTCCGGGCACCACATCAGGTGACCGCCGGATCTCGAACTCGTCCGCATCGTCCGACGTGACCGCCCAGCCGAGGGCCTGCGCCCACCACCGTCCGAGAGCGACCGGGTCCTTCGCATCGACGACGACCTGCTCCCACACCAGCGACATGGCGGCACGGTACCCCCGTGCTACACCCGGCCGGCGAGGACGGTGAGGGGCCAGCGAACCTCGCGCGTGGACACGTCGATGCCGTCAGGGCTCCACAGCCGGATGAGCTCGTCAGCGACCGACGCCACGGGGTCGACGCCGGTCGCGTCCTGGTAGCGCGCGACGGACGACCAGCTGCGCAGGTACGTCAACAGCCGGTCGAGCGTCCACCGCTCCGCCATCGTGAAGCGGGGCGGCTCCAGCCGCTCGAACGGGAATTCGACGTCCGCGTACTCATTGTCGACGTGCTCGCGGCCGGCCGGCCAGTAGCCGGCAAGGGTGGACGTCGCCAACGTGTCGACGATGGAGTCGATCTGCTCGTCGCCCGTCGTCAGCCAGTGGTAGGACCAGGCGACGACGAGAGCGCCGGGCCGCGCGACTCGCCGCACCTCTGCGTAGAACGCGTCCCAGGGCAGCCAGTGCAGACCCTGCGCGATGGTCACGCAGTCGACGGATCCGTCGGCCAGGGCGCTGTGCTCCGCCGGTGCCACGCGGTACTCGACGCGGTCGCTGGCTGCCGCGGCGGCGATCTGCCCGGTGCTCGCGTCGGTGGCGACGACGCGGTCGAAGCGCTCGGCGAGTCCGACGGACGCCTGGCCGCTGCCGCATGCGCAGTCCCATACGAGGTGGCGGGCAGGGGAAGCGGCGGCTACCCAGTCGAACAGCGCCGGCGGGTAGCCCGGACGTGCCGCCGCATACGCGTCGGCGACGCCCCCGAAGGTCTCGGGGACGTCGCGCCTGCTGTCGGTCATGAGGCCAGCCTCCCGCACCCACACCCTCCGCGAGTGGCGAGTCGTCGGGCCGTCAGACGGTTGCGAGGGCCCGACAGCTCCCCGCTCAACGAACGGTCAGCTCGTCGAGCGGGGGCTCGGTACAGGTACGGACGTGCAACGCGGATCGTGATGCGGCAAGATCTCCGAGGCTGGCCACGACAACGACGGGGGAAGTGGCGTGAGTGAAGGCATGAATGACGTCGAGGACACCGGTGGGGTACCCGCAGGCGAGCATGAGGACCCTGTAGAGGGCGACGAGTCGGCGGCGCGCAACGCTCTGGAGAAAGCCGGAGAGTGGCTCGCCGATCGGGCTCGCGAGGTCGCTGACGACGGCTTCGGGCCGCTGTCCGGATCGGTCGCCTACGCTCGGGCACGGCTCGTCGGCGAGTCCCGTGAGCGGGTACTGCCCGAGGGCGACGACGTCGACGCGATCATCGCGCGAGCCGTCAGCGGCGGCCGGTCCCCGCAGCGAGCCGCCGTCGAGGCCACGATCGACCGGATCATCAAGGAGAGCCTCGTCTCCGCCGGCACCATCGGCTTCGTTACCGGCATCGGGGGTGTAGCCACCTTGATCGTCGCGATGCCCGCCGACGTCGCCGGCAACTTCGTCATCAACTCGCGCATGGTCGGCGCGGTCGCGTACCTGCGGGGGTACGACCTCGACGACCCGCACGCACAGGCGATGTTCCTGCTGGCCGTCGCCGGTAGCTCCGGTCAGATGATGGCGTCATCCCTGGGCGTACGCCTGGGCCAGGCGGGCTCGAGGGCTGCGGTCAGGGCGATCCCGCTGTCTGTGATCCACGAGCTGAACAAGCGCGCCGCGTTCTACCTGGTGACGAAGTACGGGACCAGGCGCGCAGCCGCGACGTTCGCGAGGGTGATCCCCTTTGTCGGTGGGGTGTTCAGCGGCGGCGTCAACGTCGCCCTGACCGCGTCGATTGGCAGTACCGCGAGGAAGGCGTTCACCTACTAGCGAGGCCGCTGGGTGCGACGTCGCGCCGGTGGGACTGCGGTGCCGGACGACGCGTCAACGAACGGTCACGGACAGGTCGGACCCGTCGGCGAACGAGCCGACGACGATGTGGTCGCCGTCGCGGACCTCACCGGACAGAATCGCCTTGGCGAGCTTGTCGCCGATCGCTGTCTGCACGAGCCGTCGCAGGGGACGCGCGCCGTACACGGGGTCGAACCCGCGGTTCACGAGCCACGCGAGCGCGTCGTCGGTGACCTCCAGCGTGATCCGACGGTCGGCCAGACGGCCGGAGAGCTGGTCGACCTGGATGCGCGCGATCCGCGCGAGCTCGGCGCGGTCGAGCGGCTCGAACGTCACCATCGCGTCCAGCCGGTTGAGGAACTCCGGGCGGAACTGCTGGCGCACGACGCCGAGCACTTGCTCCTTGCGCTGCTCGAACGGGAGCGTGAGGTCAACGAGGTACGACGACCCGAGGTTCGACGTGAGGATCAAGATGACGTTGCGGAAGTCGACGGTGCGTCCCTGGCCGTCGGTGAGGCGGCCATCGTCGAGGACCTGGAGCAGGACGTCGAAGACCTCCGGGTGCGCTTTCTCCACCTCGTCCAGCAGGACGACGGAGTACGGGCGGCGCCGCACGGCCTCGGTGAGCTGGCCGCCCTCCTCGTAGCCCACGTACCCGGGCGGCGCGCCGACGAGGCGAGCCACCGAGTGCTTCTCCGCGTACTCGCTCATGTCGATGCGGACCATCGCCCGCTCGTCGTCGAACAAGAACTCCGCGAGTGCCTTCGCCAGCTCGGTCTTGCCGACGCCCGTGGGGCCGAGGAACAAGAAGGAGCCGGTCGGACGGTTCGGGTCGGAGATGCCGGCACGTGCGCGTCGCACGGCGTCGCTGACCTCGCGGACGGCCTCGCCCTGGCCGACGACGCGTCGGCCGAGGTCCTCCTCCATCCGCAGGAGCTTCGCGGTCTCGCCCTCCAGCAGGCGGCCGGCCGGTATGCCGGTCCAGCTGCCGACGACCTGGGCGATGTCGTCCGCGGTCACCTCGTCCTGCACCATCGCGGCACGCTCGTTGACCTCGGCAGAGGCGCGCTCGAGCTCCTCCTCGAACGTGGGGATCTCGGCGTAGAGGATGCGCGAGGCCTGCTCGAAGTCACCGGCCCGCTGCGCCTTGTCCGCGGTGGCGCGCAGCTCGTCGATGAGCACCTTCAGCTCGCCAACACGGTCGAGGCCCTTCTTCTCCTGCTCCCACCGCGCCTTGAGCCCGGTGAGCTCCTCGTCCTTGTCGGCGATCTCGTCGCGGATGCGCGCCAGGCGCTCCAACGAGGCCTCGTCGGTCTCCTTCTCGACCGCCATCTCCTCCATACGCAGCCGGTCGACCTGGCGCTGCAGCACGTCGATCTCCTCCGGCGAGGAGTCGATCTCCATGCGCAGCCGCGACGCGGCCTCGTCCATGAGGTCGATGGCCTTGTCCGGCAGGAAGCGCGCGGTGATGTAACGGTCGGACAGGGTCGCCGCGGCGACGAGAGCCGAGTCGGAGATGACGACCTTGTGGTGCGCCTCGTACTTCTCCTTGATGCCGCGCAGGATCGCGATGGTGTCCTCGACGGACGGCTGGCCGACGAAGACCTGCTGGAACCGGCGCTCGAGCGCGGCGTCCTTCTCGATGTACTGGCGGTACTCGTCGAGCGTCGTCGCGCCGATCATGCGCAGCTCGCCTCGTGCGAGGAGCGGCTTGAGCATGTTGCCGGCATCCATCGCTCCCTCGCCGCTCGCCCCCGCGCCGACGACGGTGTGCAGCTCGTCGATGAACGTCACGATCTGGCCGTCGCTCGCGGTGATCTCGTCGAGGACGGCCTTGAGCCGCTCCTCGAACTCGCCGCGGTACTTCGCGCCGGCGACCATCGCACTGAGGTCGAGGGCGATGAGCGTCTTGCCGGCCAGCGAGGTCGGCACGTCGCCCTCGACGATGCGGCGGGCGAGACCCTCCACGACGGCGGTCTTGCCGACGCCGGGCTCGCCGATCAGCACCGGGTTGTTCTTCGTGCGGCGCGAGAGCACCTGGATGGTCCGGCGGATCTCCTCGTCGCGACCGATCACCGGGTCGATCCGGCCCTCACGGGCCCGGGCCGTCAGGTCGACGCCGAACTTCTCCAGCGCCTGGAACGTCTGCTCCGGGTCCTGGCTCGTCACCCGGGTGCTCCCCTTGACCCGGGCGAGGGCGTCGAGAAGGGATGCGGGCGTGGCACCGGCCTGCGTGAGCCGATCGGCGACACCGGGGCCGCCGTCGGAGGCGAGTGCGATCAGCAGGTGCTCCGTGCTGACGTACTCGTCGCCGCGCTCCTTCGCGAGCGACTCCGCGGCGGTGACGACGCGCAGCGCGGCCTGGCTCAGCTGCGGCGCGGCCATGTTCGAACCGCTCGCCGACGGAAGCCCGCCGAGTGCGGCGCGCACCTGCGCCGTCAGGGTGCGGACGTCTGCTCCGACGGCGGACAGGAGAGCCGTCGCGATGCCCTCACCCTGCTGCAGCAGGGAGTCCAGCAGGTGAAGCGGCTCGACCTGGGGGTTGCCCGCGGACGCGGCGATGCGCACGGACGCGCCCAGCGCGTCCTGTGCCTTGGTGGTGAATCCGATGTCCATCTGATCAGTCCTCGTGTGCTCTCGTGCGGGTCGAATCGTCGTGCGTGGTCAGGCCGGTCGGCCGGGACGCCAGACGACCAGCGCGGTGGAGGCCTGGTCGCGGCGCACCTCGGCCAGTGCCCGGCGCAGTGCTGCGACCTCGGCCTGCAGGTCCAGGATCCGCCGGATTCCCTCCAGCGACAGTCCGTGTGTCGACAGGTCGGCGATCTCGTGCAGCCGGGCGATGTCGTTCGCCGAGTAGAGCCGGTTGCGCCCGCCCACACGCGTCGGCGTGACCAGGCCGAGCCGGTCGTACTGCCGCAGGGTCTGCGGGTGCAGACCGGCCAGCTGGGCGGCGACGGAGATCGCGTAGACGGGGGCGTCGTCCGCGACCGAGAAGCCGGTACGCGCCGGCGGAGCCGGCCGCCCGGCCGGCTGCGCGCTCGCTCCTGCCCCGCTCACGGCGAGGTCCGTGGCCGATCCGCCAGGGCGAACAGGTCCGTGCGCGGGTCGTGGTCGGTCGTCGCCTCGGCGAACTGGCGCAGCGCGTCGCGTGCGTCGTCCGACAGCTGCTGCGGCACGACGACCTCGACCGTCGCCAGCAGGTCGCCGTTCGTGCCGTCCTTGCGCCGGATCCCCTTCCCCCGCACCCGGAAGGTGCGGCCGTTCGCCGTTCCGGCCGGGACCTTCACGGTGACGGAACCGCCCCGCGGCGTCGGCACCTTGATGTCGGCGCCGAGCGCCGCCTCGGCGAACGTGACGGGGACGGTCACCGTGATGTTGTCGGCCTTGCGGTCGAACACCGGGTCCGGCGCGACGCTGACGTCGATGAGGAGGTCGCCAGACGGACCGCCCTTCTCACCCGCGCCGCCCTTGCCCTTGAGCCGGATCCGGGCTCCGTTCTTGACTCCCGCCGGGATCCGCGCCTGCACCGTTCGCGCGCTCAGCCCCCGGCCCGACCCGTGGCACACCGGGCATGGGTCATCGACGAACAGACCGCGGCCGCGGCACGTCACGCAGGGGTCGGAGAACGCGAAGCCCCCGGCGTTGCGGGACGTCTGCCCCGTGCCCTCGCACGTCGGGCAGACTCGCGGGACCGTGCCGGACTTCGCCCCGGTGCCATGGCACGCGCTGCACGGCGCATCGGTCGACAGCCGCAACGGCACGGTCACGCCGTCCAGCGCGTCGTCGAACGACAGCGTGAGCGAGCTCTCCAGGTCCTGGCCGCGCCGCGGCTGCGGAGAGCGGGGCCGCCCGCGGTTGAAGATGCCGCCGAGGAACTCCCCGAATCCGCCGGAGTCCTGGCCGAACATGTCCTCGACGTTGACGTCGTACTGCTGACGTCCGCCGAAGCCGCCACCCCCACCGCCCGAGCCCGGCCGGAAGCCGCCACCGGCGAAGAGCGAGCGCGCCTCGTCGTACTCCTTGCGCTTCGTCGCATCCGAGAGGACGTCGTAGGCCTCGGACACGGCCTTGAACCGCTCCTCCGCCGCCTTGTCCCCCGGGTTCTTGTCCGGGTGGAGCTCACGGGCCAGGGACCGGTACTTCTTCTTGATCTCCGCGGGCGTGGCGTCCTTGGCCACGCCGAGCACGGCGTAGAAGTCCTTCTCGAGCCAGTCCTTGTTCACGCTGTCCCGTCTGCTCCTCGTCCTGGTCCTGCAGCCGCGTCAGGCCGCGACGGCCACACGGGCCGGCCGCAGCACGCGGTCGGCGTAGCGGTAGCCCGGCTGGTAGACCGCGGTAACGGTCGGCACCTCGACCTCGGCCGACTCCTCGTGCGTGAGCGCCTCGTGCTGGTGCGGGTCGAACGCGTCGCCCGCGGCGCCGAACCGCTCGAGCCCGAGCCGCGCGAGCGTCGCCTCGATCGACTCGCCCACTGACTTGAACGCACCCTCGAGCTCACCGTGCTGGCGAGCCCGGTCGACGTCGTCGAGCACGCTGAGCAGCTCGGTCAGCACGCCGCCGACGGCGGTCGTACGGATGAGCTCGCGGTCGCGCTCGACACGCTTGCGGTAGTTGGCGTACTCGGCGTGCACACGCTGGAGGTCGGCAGTCAGCTCGGCCACCTGGTCGCGCGCCCCGGCCCCGGCGACGTCCGCGTCGGCGAGCGCCGCGTCGACGGCCTGCGCCAGCGTCGCCTCCGCGTCCAGGCCGTCGCCGGCGGACGGCGCGCCAGCCGGCTGAGCCGGCTGGCGCACCTCCCCCGAGTCAGGGTCGACGCGTCGTCGGTCGGTGACGCGCGGACCCTCGTGCTCGTGCTCGCTCACTTGCTCTCACCCTCGTCAACGATCTCCGCGTCGACGACGTCGTCCTCAGCGGTCTGCGCCGCCTCGTCCGCCGCATCCGCCGCGCCCGCACCGGCCTGCTGCTCCTGCGCCATCGTGTACATGGCGGCACCGAGCGCCTGGCTGGCCTGAGCGACCTTGTCGGTCGCGGTGCGCATCGCTGGGACGTCGTTGTCGTCGATCGCCTTCTTCAGCTCCGCGAGCGGCCCGTCGACGTTCGCCTTGGCGTCCGCCGGGACCTTGTCCGCGTTATCGGCGAGGAACTTCTCGGTCTGGTAGACCAGCCCCTCGGCGCTGTTGCGGACCTCGACCTCCTCACGCCGGGTCTTGTCCTCCTCGGCGTGCTGCTCGGCCTCGCGCATCATCCGGTCGATCTCGTCCTTGCCGAGAGCCGAGCCGCCGCTGATCGTCATCGACTGCTCCTTGCCCGTGGCCATGTCCTTGGCGGACACGTGCACGATGCCGTTCGCGTCGATGTCGAAGGTGACCTCGACCTGCGGGATGCCCCGCGGCGCCGGCGGCAGGCCGGTCAGCTCGAACGTGCCGAGCCGCTTGTTGTACGCCGCCATCTCCCGCTCGCCCTGGTAGACCTGGATGAGCACGGACGGCTGGTTGTCGTCGGCCGTCGTGAAGATCTCCGAGCGCTTGGTCGGGATCGTCGTGTTGCGCTCGATGAGCCGCGTCATCACGCCGCCCTTGGTCTCGATACCCAGCGACAGCGGGGTCACGTCGAGCAGCAGGACGTCCTTGACCTCGCCCTTGAGCACGCCGGCCTGGAGCGCCGCGCCGATCGCAACGACCTCGTCCGGGTTCACGGACTTGTTCGGCTCCTTGCCGGTCTCCGACTTCACCAGATCCGTGACGGCCGGCATGCGGGTGGAACCGCCGACGAGGACGACCTGGTCGATGCCGTCGACGGAGATGCCCGCGTCCTTGAGCACGGCCTGGAACGGCGCCTTGGTGCGCTCAAGCAGGTCGGCGGTCAAGGACTCGAACTGCGCACGGGACAAGGTCTCGTCCAGGTGCAGCGGGCCCTCGGCGCTGGCCGTGATGTACGGCAGGTTGATCGAGGTCTGCATCGAGCTGGACAGCTCGATCTTCGCCTTCTCGGCCGCCTCACGCAGGCGCTGCATCGCCATCTTGTCCTTGGACAGGTCGACGCCGTGCGCGTTCTTGAAGTTGGTCACGAGCCAGTCGACGACCTTGTTGTCCCAGTCGTCGCCACCGAGGTGGTTGTCGCCACTGGTCGCCTTGACCTCGACGACGCCGTCGCCGATCTCCAGCAGAGACACGTCGAACGTGCCACCGCCGAGGTCGAAGACCAGGATCGTCTGCTCGGTGTCGCCCTTGTCGAGGCCGTAGGCCAGCGCGGCGGCGGTCGGCTCGTTGATGATGCGCAGGACGTTCAGGCCCGCGATCTCGCCGGCCTCCTTGGTCGCCTGCCGCTCGGAGTCGCTGAAGTACGCCGGCACGGTGATGACCGCGTCGGTCACGCTCTCCCCGAGGTACGCCTCGGCGTCGCGCTTGAGCTTGCCCAGGGTGCGGGCGCTGATCTCCTGCGCCGTGTACGCCTTGCCGTCGATGTCGACGGTCCAGGTCGTGCCCATGTGGCGCTTGACGCTGCGGACGGTGCGGTCCACGTTCGTGACGGCCTGCCGCTTGGCGACCTCGCCGACGAGGACCTCTCCGTTCTTGGCGAACGCGACGACGGACGGCGTGGTCCGTGCTCCCTCGGCGTTCGCGATGACGACCGGCTCCCCGCCCTCAAGGACGGAGACGACCGAGTTGGTCGTGCCCAGGTCGATACCCACTGCTCGGGCCATGGTGGTGGTGCTCCTTCGTGGTCGTCCGGTCTCCCGGGTGTCTTCATCCAGTGTGGCCCGAGCCTCGGTGATCAGGCAACCTCAGGCTCAGACTCTTTGAGTCGGTATGGCTCAACTATCTACGCCAACCCGGCTCAGAGCGGCCTCATTCCCCGATCAGCGAACTTTTTTCGGGAATGTGGTCGGGCGCGAGCGCGCAGCCCGGACAAAACGGGCGAACCGTCAGGCCGCTGCGGAGGCCCGGCGTGGTTGAGGGTGTTGCCCCGGGGTACACCTCGGCCATGGGACGACGACTGGACGTGCGAGACCTGGCTGCCAAGGCGGGGCGGTGGGCGGGGTTCGTCGGTACCTACGCGCTCGGCCAGGCCGCCTCGATGGCGATGACCAACGACGTGCGTACGGACTACCGCCGCCTGGACCAGCCCGCGTTCGCGCCGCCGCCGGCGGCGTTCCCGATCGCGTGGTCGACGCTCAACGTCCTGGGCGGCACGTCAGCGTGGCGGGTCTGGGAGGCAAGCACGGACAACCCCGCCCGGCGACAGGCGCTCGCGCTGTGGGTAGCGGCGATCGGGTTGCGCACCGCGTACACCCCGCTCGCATTCGGCAGCCAGCGCCGGTGGCTCGCGACCGCGGACGCCGCGGCGCTCGCCCTGGTCATGGCCGCCTACGCCGAGCGGGCCGCCCGCGTCGATCGGACGGCGGCACTGCTGGCCGTCCCGGAGGTCGGGTGGACGACGTTCGCCACCGTCCTGAGCGCCGACGTCGCCCGACGTAACGACTAGCCGCGACCGCTTAGCGCACGGTCCGCAGCGCCAGCCCGGCAGCGGCCTCCAGCACGAGCAGGGCACCGAGCCGCACCGTCCGCTGGTCTGGAGCGTCCGCCGTCGCGTCGATCTCCGTGATGTCGATGGACGTGACCTGACGCGTGCGGCCGGCCAGGCGCGCCGCCTCGCGCAGCTCCGTCGCCGACAGCCCGCCAGGCGCGGCGGCCGGGCATGCCGGGACGACGGACCGGTCGCACACGTCGACATCGAGGTCGACATGGATCGGGCCGCCGCCGGCGCCCGCCACGTCGATCGCCTCGCCCCACGCGTCGGCGAGCGGGCGTCGGTGCAGAACGTCGCGGGCGATCACGTGGATCCCGAGGTCGCGGGCGCGCGCCGCGTACTCCGCCGAGTTGGCGAAGTCGGCGATCCCGATCTGGACGATCCGACGGCCCGACAGTCCGGACTCGACCAGCCGGCGGACCGGTGAGCCGTTGCTCACGCCGTCGCGCAGGTCGTGGTGCGCGTCGAGCGTGATGAGGCCGGCGCGGTCCTCCTGCCCGCGCCATGCCCCGCGCGCGACCGCGTACGTGATCGAGTTGTCCCCGCCCAGGGCGACGACCAGGCGCGCGCCGGTGACGAGCTCGGCGACACGGTCGCTCGTACGCTCCTCGCCGCCGGGCCCGTCGGGGTCATCGACGTCGCCCGCGTCGTGGGCGACCAGCGTGCCCACGTCGGACCCGGACGAACACGCGAACGTCGAGTACCGGGAGAGGGCGTCGCGAACTGCGGCCGGCGTGGTGTGCGCGCCGGTCGGGCTGATGGAGGTCCGGTTCGCCGGGACTCCGAGCACCGCCAGGTCGGCCGGGAGGCCGCCCGCCGCGAGCCACGCGCTCGCCCGTGGCCAGCGCGGGTCGTCCGTCACGACCTCCCCCCGCCGACGCGCCTCATGTGGTCGTTACAAACGGACATATCAGGACAGATAGCGACCACTAGAGGCGCGTCGGCGGTCATGGGGTCCCCTTGCTGCTGAGGCGGCGGGTCAGTTCTCGCGCTGCGCGCACCGCGAGCCCGGCCAGCGCGGTGCGCTGCGCATCGTCCGCGCGGTCGGAGCGGAACGTCAACCCCAGCGACGCGACCGGGCGGCCGTCGTGGTCCAGCGCCGCCGCGGCGACCGACGAGAAGCCATCGACGATGAAGCCGTCCTCCTGTGCCCAGCCGCTCGCGCGCTCCGCCGCCAGCAGCCGGGTGAGCGCCGACGGCGTGAGCGGCCCGCGGCCGGTGCGGTCGACGAGCCACTCGCGAGAACCGAACAGCACTCGGACCTGCGCGGCGGGCAGGCCGGCGAGCATGGCCCGTCCGGACGCCGTCAACGACGCGGGCAGTCGCACGCCCACCTCGACGAGGACCGTCACCGGTACGGGTGTCCCCTCCCGGACGAGGTAGACCGTCTCCCGGCCGAGCAGGACGCCGAGGTGCGCGACCACGGGCTGGATCCGAGCCGCCTGGTCCGCCAGCCGCACGACGACTGGTCGGCCGAGCCGCTCAAGCGGCTCATGCCGCAGGTAGGCCGCGCCGATCTCGAAGGCCGCGACCCCGAGCCCCCATCGCTCCTCCTCCGGGTAGTGCACGACGAAGCCCTCGGCCGCCATCGCGGCGAGCAGGTGGTACGTCGAGGAACGCGGGACACCGAGCTCGCGGGCGAGCGCGCTCGCGGTCATCGGTCCCGGGGCAGCTGCGAGGACGCGCAGCGCTGCGAGCGCGCGGGTCGCCGCCGGCACGTTCCCGACCATCGGCCTCCCACTCCCTCCGCGAACGGGGAGTTGTCGGGCAGTTCCGCCCGAACAACCCCCCGACAACTCCCCGCTCGCAGGTCCTGCTGGGTGTCTCGTATCTCGGACGGCAATTGAGCGCAGGCTATCGCCGCCGGGCCGCTCCTCCGCTGGACTTGCGCCATGACCACCACCGTCTCCGGCCCGCGCCCCGTCCGGGCCGCGCGCGGCACCACCCGAACCGCCCAGGGCTGGCCCCAGGAGGCGGCCCTGCGCATGCTGATGAACAACCTCGACCCTGACGTCGCCGAGCGGCCCGATGACCTCGTCGTCTACGGCGGCACCGGCAAGGCCGCGCGCGACTGGGCGTCGTTCGACGCGATGGTCCGCACCCTGACGACGCTGCGCGACGACGAGACGATGCTGGTGCAGTCCGGCAGGCCGGTCGGCGTCTTCCGCACCCACGAGTGGGCACCGCGGGTGCTGCTGGCCAACTCCAACCTCGTCGGCGACTGGGCGACGTGGCCGGAGTTCCGTCGACTGGAGCACCTCGGGCTGACGATGTACGGCCAGATGACGGCCGGCTCCTGGATCTACATCGGCACGCAGGGGATCCTCCAGGGCACCTACGAGACGTTCGCCGCTGTCGCCGCCAAGCGGTTCGGCGGCACCCTCGCCGGCACGCTGACCGTGACGGCCGGCTGCGGCGGCATGGGCGGAGCACAACCGCTGGCCGTCACGATGAACGACGGCACCTGCCTCATCGTCGATGTCGACGCCGCCCGCCTGCACCGGCGTGTGGAGAACCGGTACCTCGACGAGGTGGCCGACGACCTGGATGACGCGATCGCCCGGGTCGAGCGCTACCGCACGCAGCGGCGTGCGCGGTCCGTCGGGCTCGTCGGCAACGCGGCGTCCGTCCTGCCCGAGCTGCTGCGCCGGGGCGTTGCTGTCGACATCGTCACGGACCAGACGTCGGCGCACGACCCGCTCATGTACCTGCCCGAGGGCATCGACCTCGCCGACGCGGCGGACTACGCGGCGCGCAAGCCGGTCGAGTTCACCGAGCGCGCCCAGGCATCGATGGCACATCACGTCGAGGCGATGGTCGGGTTCATGGACGCCGGCGCGGAGGTCTTCGACTACGGCAACTCCATCCGCGACGAGGCACGTACCGGCGGCTACGACCGCGCGTTCGCGTTCCCCGGCTTCGTCCCCGCCTACATCCGCCCGCTGTTCTGCGAGGGCAAGGGCCCGTTCCGTTGGGCGGCGCTGAGCGGCGACCCGGCAGACATCCACCGTACGGACCAGGCGGTGCTCGACCTCTTCCCCGACGACGACCACCTGCGGCGCTGGATCACGATGGCGCAGGAGCGGGTCGCGTTCCAGGGGCTGCCCGCGCGCATCTGCTGGCTCGGCTACGGCGAGCGCGACCGCGCCGGCCTCGCGTTCAACGACCTCGTGGCCTCGGGCGAGGTCGCGGCGCCGATCGTCATCGGCCGCGACCACCTGGACTGCGGATCCGTCGCCTCGCCGTATCGCGAGACCGAGGCCATGCTCGACGGCTCCGACGCGATCGCGGACTGGCCGCTGCTCAACGCGATGCTCAACGTGTCGTCCGGGGCGTCCTGGGTGTCGATCCACCACGGCGGCGGCGTGGGCATCGGCCGGTCCATCCACGCCGGGCAGGTCAGCGTCGCCGACGGCACGGCCCTCGCCGCCGAGAAGCTCGCGCGCGTCCTGACGAACGACCCGGGGATGGGCGTCATCCGCCACGTCGACGCCGGCTACGACGACGCCGCCGAGGTCGCGCAGCAGCGGGGGGTGCGGATCCCGATGCGCGAGGGTGCCGGTGCCTGACGTCGCGGAGCACGGGGCGGGGTCGATGGCCGTCACCGGCATCGGCTCGCTGGTCACGAACGACCCGGAGGCCGGCGAGGGTCCACTCGGTGTCATCACCGACGCCGCCCTCGTCGTCGAGGACGGCCGTGTCGCGTGGGTAGGCGCATCGGCCGGCTGCCCGGGCGCCGATCGTGCGGTGGACGTCGGGGGCCGTGCCGTGATCCCCGGGTTCGTCGACAGCCACGCGCACCTGGTGTTCGCCGGCGACCGAGCCGGCGAGTTCGCCGCGCGCATGGCCGGACAGGCGTATGCGGCCGGCGGGATCCGCGAGACCGTCGCCCGCACCCGGGCGGCCAGCGACGACGACCTGCGTGCGACGTTGCGCCGCCTCGCCGCGGAGCTGCGCCGCGGAGGGACGACGACTTTCGAGACGAAGTCCGGCTACGGCCTCACGGTCGTCGATGAGGAGCGCAGCCTGCGCATCGCGGGTGAGCAGACCCCCGAGACGACCTACCTCGGCGCGCACGTGGTGCCCGCGGAGTTCGCCGACGACCCAGCGGGCTATGTCGACCTCGTGACCGGCACGATGCTCGACGCGTGCGCCCCGCACGCCCGGTGGATCGACGTGTTCTGCGACCGGGGCGCGTTCGACGCGGACCAGGCGCGCGCGATCCTGTCCGCCGGTCGCGCGCGCGGCCTCGCCGCGCGCGTCCACGCCAACCAGCTCGGGCCGGGGGACGGCATCCGCGTCGCCGTCGAGGCCGGCGCCGCGTCCGCCGACCACTGCACGCACGTCAGCGACGCTGACCTGGACCTGCTCGCCGGAGCCGACACGGTCGCGACCTTGCTCCCGGGCGCGGAGTTCTCGACCCGGTCGGTCTACCCGGACGCGCGGCGCCTGCTGGACGCGGGCGTCACCGTCGCCCTCGCGACCGACTGCAACCCGGGCTCGAGCTACACGACGAGCATGGCGTTCTGCATCGCACTGGCCGTCCGCGAGCTTCGGATGACACCGGACGAGGCCGTGTGGGCCGCGACAGCCGGCGGCGCGCGGGCCCTCCGCCGCACCGATGTGGGGCGGTTGCAGGTTGGCACGCGTGCGGACCTCGTGGTGCTCGACGCCCCGAGCCACGTGCACCTGGCCTACCGGCCCGGCGTCGACCTCGTTGACCGCGTCTGGCTGAGCACGTGACGCGCCTCGCTCAGCGGGGCACAGCGGCACGCAGCGCCGACAGGAGGCCGGCGTGCGTGGCGGCGTCCGCAGCGACGACCAGGCCCGTCGAGCCCTCCGCGAGCGGCTCACCCGCGCCGTCCGTCACGACGCAGCCGGCGGCCATAGCGACGGCGAGCGGCGCCGCGTAGTGGACGCTGCCGAACGCCTCATCGTCCGCGACGTAGCCGGCCAGCCGCCCGTCGGCCACCCAGGCGACGGCGAGCGAGGTGGCGAGCATCACCGGCCGGAAGGTGCCGGCGAACGTCGGCGCGGCGAGCACGGCGGCGACACGCGTCGGGGCCATCGACGCGTCGATGGAGACCGTGCCGAGCGATGCGTCCGGCCGCACCTCGACGTCCTCCCGGTCGGCCGCCGACCACCGCCAGGCTCGCGTGCCGTCGGTCCAGAACGTCTCCTGATGGAACGGGTCCGCGCAGGCACCCACCAGTGGCCCGTCCTCCGTCACGAGCGCGACGTTCGTGGCCACGAGCGGCAGTCCCGCGGCGAAGTTGACGGTGCCGCACAACGGGTCGACGAGCCAGGTCCGGACGTTGCCGCTCGCGTCGCCGCCGAGCTCCTCGCCGATGACGGCGTCGTCGGGGCGCTCGAACTCCAGGATGTCGCGTACGGCCCGCTCGGCGGCGAGGTCGACGTCGGTCGCGAAGTCCTCACCCGGCTTGTCCGTGATCGTCAGCGGCGTCCGGAACCGGTGACGTACGACGCCGGCCCCGGCCTCGGCCGCGTCGACCGCGACCTGGGCGTCGACCCACGGCTGGGTGTTCAGGCGGTATCTCCCATGGCGGCCGCCGACGCGGTCGCGGCGACGCAGCTGGGTCTCCCGGGCCTGCCCGGCACCACGCACGTACGCGGCGGAGACGAGGACGGCGCCGACGAGGACAGTGAGCTGGAAGCCGAGATAGCGCCAGTCGAAGAGGGTCTCGGTCAGGCCGCCGATCAGGAGAGCGGTCAGCAGCGCGATTCCCACGGGCCGGCCACGCCGGGCGGCGCGCACGCCGATCACGACCGCCAGCACGAGCACCGCGATGATGGCGAGGAGAGCGACGACGCCGTTGCGCGCCAACGGGTCGATCAGGATCGAGTGCGCGTGGGTCGCCCACTCGGGCAGCCGTTGGTCCTCGACCGCGAGGCCGACGCCCGTGTCGCCGACGCCGCTGGCCGGGTCGGAGCGCCACAGGTCGAGGAACACCGGCCAGATGGTGAGACGGCCGGAGATCGAGGGGTTGCGCTCCACCCAGTACATCGAGCCGAACACGAAGACCAGGCCGGCGACGCAGCCCGCCGCCCAGCGCAGCATGCGGAACGCACGGTGCCGGACGGGCCACAGCAGGACCAGGACGGCGACACCGGCGATCGCAGCGAAGGCCGACGAGCGGGTGCCCGTCAGCAGCAGCACGAGCACGCCGGTGCCGATCAGGCCGATGCGAGCGACCAGCCCCCGGGAGGCTCCCCAGACGACGAGCAGCACCGCCGCACTAGCGGTGACGTTGGGTGTCCGGAACGGCCCGATCCAGCGCCCGCTGAACCCCAGCGGGTCGGACAGCGGGATCCAGTAGTTCATCGCGTCCCAGGGCGTACTCGTCCCGGCCTGCGCGCGGTCCAGCACTCCGGTGACCTGGGCGAGCAGCACGCCCACGCACAGCGCCGCGGTCGCCCACGCGAGCACGTCGAGCGCGCGCGTGACGGCCGGACCGCCCGGCCGCTTCACCGCCACGAGCGCGATCACGATCGGGACGACGACGAGGCTGGCGTCGAGCACGTCGTCATGCCCGACCGACGCCACGACGGCCGCGCCCCAAGCCAGCGCCCAGGCGCCCAGGAACCCGAACGTCAGCCGGTCCCAGCGGGCCTGGGGGCGGAAGAGCGCCCACGCCGCCAGGGTGAGCACCCCGCCGACGAGCATGCATGCCGTCGCCAGCGGCAGACGGACGAGGTCGGCGGTCGGCCAGAGGAACTCCAGGGCGCGAGCAATCACGACCGACAGCACGAGCACCGTGAGGTACGTGCCGTCGTCCGCGGAGAGCCACCGCCGCAGGCGCATTCGCGCACTCTCTCGCAACCCCGGCCGCCGCGTGCACTCGGGCTGCATGGTTGCGGGCTAGGTTCACCGTCGCCGGCCCGCGCGCCGGCCCCTCCGGGAGGACGCCCATGACCACGACCCCGCCGACCGTCGTCCTCGGCAGGCCCACGCTCACCGAGGTCGTGGACGTCGCCCGGCGTGACGCGCCCGTCGCTCTCAGCGACGACGCGCTGGCTGCGATGGCGCTCTCCCGGGCCCAGGTCGAGGCGCTCGCGGCGTCCCCGACACCGGTCTATGGCATCTCGACCGGGTTCGGCGCCCTGGCCACGCGGCACATCCCCGTCGAGCAGCGGGTCCAGCTGCAGCGCTCGCTCATCCGCTCGCACGCGGCCGGCACGGGCGACCCGGTCGAGCGCGAGGTCGTGCGGGCGCTGATGCTCCTGCGGCTGAAGACGCTCGCGAGCGGGCGCACCGGGGTGCGGCCGATCGTCGCGCAGACCCTCGCGGACCTCCTGAACGCCAGCATCACGCCGGTCGTGCACGAGTTCGGGTCCCTCGGGTGCAGCGGCGACCTCGCTCCCCTCGCGCACTGCGCCCTCGTTCTCATGGGCGAGGGACGGGCCGTCGGTCCGGACGGTGCCGAGGGTGACGTTCCGGCCCTCCTCGCCGCTGCCGGGATCGCCCCCGTCGAGCTCGCCGAGAAGGAGGGCCTGGCCCTGATCAACGGCACCGACGGGATGCTCGGGATGCTGGCACTGGCGCTCGCCGACCTCGACGTGCTGTGCGACACCGCCGACGTCGTCGCCGCGATGAGCGTCGAGGGCCTGCTCGGGACGGACCGCGTGTTCCAGGCCGACCTCCACGCGGAGCTGCGTCCCCACCCCGGTCAGGTGGTCAGCGCTGCCGCGATGCTGCGCACGCTCGCCGGGTCGGGCATCGTCGCCTCGCACCGGGAGGGCGACAGCCGCGTGCAGGACGCCTACTCGCTGCGCTGCGCGCCGCAGGTCGCCGGCGCCGTGCGCGACACCGTGACGCACGCGCGGCTCGTAGCCGAGCGGGAGCTCGCGGCGACCATCGACAACCCGGTCGTCCTCTCGGACGGGACGGTGTCCAGCAACGGCAACTTCCACGGCGCACCCGTGGGCTACGTCCTGGACTTCCTCGCGATCGCCGTCGCCGACTTGGGGTCGATGTCCGAGCGTCGCACCGACCGCATGCTCGACGCTAAGCGCAGCTACGGGCTCCCGCCGTTCCTCGCGGACGACCCCGGCGTGGACAGCGGCCTGATGATCGCCCAGTACACGCAGGCCGGGCTGGTGAGCGACTGCAAGCGGCTCGCGGTGCCGGCCAGCGTCGACTCGATCCCGAGCTCGGCCATGCAGGAGGACCACGTGTCGATGGGCTGGCATGCGGCGCGAAAGCTGCGCCGGGCCATCGACAACCTCACGACGATCCTGGCGATCGAGCTCGTGGCCGCTGCGCGAGCCGTCGACCTACGCGCACCGCTGGTGCCGGCGCCGGCGACTGCCGCCGTCATCTCGCTCCTGCGAGAGGTCGTCCCCGGACCAGGCCCCGACCGGTTCCTCGCCCCTGAGCTCGAGGCGGCGACGGGGCTCGTGCGATCCGGTGCCGTCGCTCGGGCCGCGGCACATATGTGGACGTCCTAGGGGAGATAGCCTTCGGCCGTGGACTCTCACATGATCGTTCGTGCGTTGGTCGGCCTCGCGATCACCGTCGTCGTCCTCGCCTTCGCCGGCAAGCGCCTGTGGTTCCTCGTCTCGCTGGCGCGGGCCGGCAAGCCGGCGGTCGGCCGAACGAGCGATGCGCCCCGCCGCGTCGAGGCGGAGGCGACCGAGGTGCTCGCCCAGCGCAAGCTGCTGAAGTGGACGATCCCCGGCCTCGCGCACGTGTTCGCGTTCTGGGGCTTCCTCGTCCTCGGGCTGACGATCCTCGAGGCCTACGGCGCGCTCTTCGTCACCGACTTCGGCGTCCCGATCGTCGGAACGTGGCCAGTCATCGGCTTCGCCGAGGACCTGTTCGGGGTGCTCGTCCTGGTCGGCATCACGATCTTCGCGATCATCCGCCTCACCAACGATCCGGCGAAGGACGGGCGCGCGTCGCGGTTCTTCGGATCGCACACGCGCGGTGCCTGGCTGATCCTGTTCATGATCTTCCTCGTCGTCGTGACGCTGTTCTGGTACCGCGGTGCGCAGGCGGCTCTGGGCAACCTTCCGTTCGAGAGCGGGGCGTTCGTCTCCGACTGGGTCGGCTCGCTCATGTCGGGCCTGAGCGAGTCGACGCTGGAGTGGGTCGAGACGGTCGGCATCTGGGCGCAGATCGGCGTCATCGTCGGCTTCCTGCTCATCGTGCTGCACTCCAAGCACCTGCACATCGGCGCGGCACCGATCAACGTCTACACGTCGCGCCGCCCCAACGCCCTCGGCCCGCTGCTGCCGATCTACTACGACGGCGCACCCGTCAACTTCGAGGACCCGCCCGACGACGCGACGTTCGGCCGCGGCCACATCGCGGAGTTCACGTGGAAGGGCTACGTCGACTTCATGTCCTGCACGGAGTGCGGGCGTTGCCAGTCGCAGTGCCCCGCGTGGAACACGGGCAAGCCCTTGTCGCCGAAACTCATGATCATGAACCTGCGCGACACGATGTTCGCCCAGGCCCCGTACCTCCTGGCCGCCGAGGGCAAGCACCCCGGACTCGGCGAACACGACACGGACGCCCTCGCCGCCGTCAGCCCCGAGGTCCGCGAGCAGGTCGAGCGGCCGTTCATCGGCCCCCGAGACGGCAGCGACCACAGCGCCGACGACGGCTACACGTTCGACGGCCATCGCACGACCGGGCTCGAGCTGCCGATCATCGACGAGGAGGCGCTCTGGGCCTGCACGACGTGCGGGGCGTGCGTCAACCAGTGCCCGGTAGACATCGAGCACATCGACCACTTCATCGACATGCGCCGCAACCAGGTCATGATCGCCACGGAGTTCCCCGCCGAGCTGAACGGCCTGTTCAAGAACCTGGAGACCAAGGGCAACCCGTGGGGGATGAACACCTCAGGGCGCACCGACTGGATCTCCGAGGTCGACTTCGAGGTGCGCGTGTTCGGCATGGACGGCGAGGACACCATCCCCGACGACGTCGAGTACCTGTTCTGGGTCGGCTGCGCCGGCGCCTACGAGGACCGCGCGAAGCGCACGACCAAGGCCGTCGCGGAGCTGCTCACGATCGCCGGAGTGCCGTTCATGGTGCTCGGGGAGGGCGAGACCTGCACGGGCGACCCGGCGCGTCGGGCGGGCAACGAGTTCTTGTTCCAGATGCAGGCGATGCAGAACGTCGAGGTCCTCAACGAGGTCAAGGCGACCAAGATCGTCGTCACCTGCCCGCACTGCCTGAACACGCTCAAGCGCGAGTACCCCCAGCTGGGTGGCAACTACGACGTCGTCCACCACACGCAGCTGCTGAACGAGCTGGTCAAGGCGGGCCGACTGACGCGCGTCGCGCCGGTCGACGAGACGGTCACGTACCACGACCCCTGCTACCTCGGCCGCCACAACAACGTCTACGTGCCGCCGCGCGAGCTCGTCGATGCGACGGGGGCCACCCGCGTCGAGATGGAGCGGCACGGCGACAAGTCCTTCTGCTGCGGCGCCGGCGGCGCGCGCATGTGGATGGAGGAGAAGATCGGCACCCGGGTCAACCAGAACCGGGGCGACGAGGCCATCGGCACCGGCGCGACCAAGGTCGCCGTCGCGTGCCCGTTCTGCTCGGTGATGCTCAACGACGCCGTCGTCAGCCGGCAGTCCGACGGCCTGGCCGCCGGGGTCGAGGTCGTCGACGTCGCCACCTTGCTGCTCAGCGCCACCAAGCCCGCGAGCTAGCGCGCGTAGCCCTACCCCCAGCCCCAGCCCCTCCCCTCCTCCCCTCCCGCACGTCCCGCTTTGCGGGACGTGCGGCACGACACGCGCGGGATCCTCGGCGTGTCGTGCTGCTTGTCCCAGGTGACGTCGGCGCGTTCAGCCGTCTATCGGCCGGAAGCCCGCGCACATCAGCCGCAGCCAGGTGATCTGCCCGTCGCGGACGCCGAGATACGCCTGCTGATCGACGACGTGCAGCCCGTCGGCGTTGCGGACGCGGAGCCGGTAGCCGACCCGCTGCCGGTCCGCGAAGGCGTCGGTCTCCACATGCTCGACGCCCTCGATCTGGTCGTTCTCGTCGAACCACCGGTGCACGGCCGCGAGGACGTCTGAGACGGACTCGGCCTCCCACACGCGCCCGGGTGTCATCGCTCGGAAGTCCAGATCGGCGGCCAGCAGTGAACGCAACGCGTCGTCGTCCTTGCGGGTGATCGCCTCGACCAGTGCCCGGCCCAGTGGGCTGTCCGGCTCACCCGGTCCGGTCATGGTCGCCTCCGTCGAGCTGGTCGAACGCGTGCGGCAGCACCGGAGCGAGCGCGAGAAGGCCGTCGCGTGCTCCACCAAGCGACCCCGGCAGGTTCACGATCAAGGTTCGTCCAGCGACGCCGGCCGTGCCGCGCGACATGATCGCCGACGGCACGCCGTTCGCGACCCCGTAGGACCGGACCGCCTCCGCTAGACCCGGTGACACGCGCTCGATCACCTGCGCGGTCATCTCCGGAGTCAGGTCGCTCGGCGCGTGGCCCGTGCCGCCGGTCGTCAGCACGAGGACGACGCCGTCCGCGACCGCGTCACGCAGCGCTTGCAGGACGGGTTCGCCGTCGGCGACGATGACCGGGGCCGGGACCTCGAGCCCAAGATCCCGCAACCCGTCGACGAGTGCCGGCCCGGACGTGTCCTCAGCCGTCCCGGCCGCGCAGCGCGTCGACACCGTGATCACTCGAGCGACCCGGCTCACGGCTGGCGCACCCAGTCGCCCGAACGGCCGCCGGACTTCGCCAGCAGGACGACCTCGGTGATCGCCGCCGAGCGGTCGACGCCCTTGACCATGTCGATGATCGTCAGGCCGGCGACGGCGGCGCCGGTGAGGGCCTCCATCTCGACGCCGGTGCGGTCGGCCGTGCGCGCGGTCACCGTGACGATCACCTCGGCGTCGCCGACGGACACGTCCACGTCGACCCCGTGCAGCGCGAGCGGGTGGCACAGCGGGATGAGGTCGGCCGTGCGCTTGGTCGCGGTGATCGCCGCGAAGCGGGCTAGCGCCAACGCGTCGCCCTTCGGCAGGTCACCGCCGCGCAACAGGTCGACGACGTGCTCGCCGACGGCAACCCGGCACCGGGCGGTCGCCTCCCGAACCGTGATGTCCTTCGCGGAGACGTCGACCATGCGCGCCGCGCCGTGCTCGTCCAGATGGGTCAGCTCGCCGGCCATGGCCTGAACCCTAGGACCCGATCGAAGGGCTGCCTATGCTCGCGGCGTGGAGCAGGCGGTCGAGGTGCACCTGTTCGCCGCGGCGAAGTCGGCCGTCGGTGCTCCGGTCGTGACAGCCGCATCCGGGACGCTCGCGGCGATCCTCGACGAGCTCACCGAGCGGTACCCGGACCTCACGGCTGTCCGGCCGCGGTGCTCGTTCCTCGTCGACGGGCTGACCGCCGGACCTGCCACGGACGTGGGTCCCGGGGCACGTGTCGACGTCCTACCCCCGTTTGCCGGCGGCTGACACCCGCGACGCGCCTGGAATGGTCGCTATCCGGGCGATATGTCCGTTTATTACGACCATTCCAGGCGCGTCGGCGGGAGGGGGTCAGCCACCGATGGCGCTCATGGGGCGGTCGGGCTGGACGAACGACGGGTCGTCGATGCCATGTCCCGCGCGCTTTGCGGCGACGGACGCCCCGAGGACCCGCCCGATCGCCTCGCGACGCTCCTCGACCGTCAGCTCGGGGTCGCGCAGGAGGTGCCGGACGTCGGCCTCCTCGCGCGAGAACAGGCAGTTGATGACCTGGCCGTCGGCGGTCAGCCGTAGCCGGTCGCACGCGGCACAGAACGGCCGGGTGACGCTGCCGACGATGCCGACGATCGCCGGACCACCGTCGACGAGGAACTCCTCCGCCGGCGCGGAGCCGCGACCATCGGCCGGCGTCAGCTCGAAGTCGGCCGACAACAGGTCGAGCACCTCGGCTGCCGTGACCATCTGGTCACGCGACCACACCCCCGTCGGGTCCAGCGGCATCTGCTCGATGAACCGCAGCTGCCACCCGTGCTCGAGCGCGTGCCGCAACAACGGCACCGCCTCGTCGTCGTTGACCCCCCGCATCAGGACCGTGTTGACCTTCACCGGGAGCAGGCCCGCCGCCACCGCCGCCTCGATGCCTGCGAGCACGTCCGCGTGGCGGTCGCGGAACGTCAGCCGCCGGAACCGGTCGGCGTCCAGGGTGTCGAGGCTGACGTTGACGCGCTCGAGCCCCGCAGCGGCCAGCGGCGCGGCGAGGTCGGCGAGCCGTAGTCCGTTGGTGGTCAACGACATCCGCGGGGCGTTGGGGAGAGCCGCGATGCGCTCGACGATCGTCACGAGGTCGGGGCGCAGCAACGGCTCCCCGCCGGTGAGCCGCACGCTGGTGATGCCGTGCTCGACGGCGACCGCGACGACCGTCGTCAGCTCGTCGACCGTCAGCAGGTGGTCGCCGGGAAGCCAGTCCGCGAAGTCAGCGGGCATGCAGTAGGTGCAGCGCAGGTTGCATCGGTCGGTGACCGACACGCGCAGGTCACGGTGCGACCGCCCGAACGTGTCGACAAGCACGGTCCCGCTCATGCGCAGTTCACCCACTCGTCCGTGCCGTCGGCGAACCGTTGGTGCTTCCAGACCGGCAGCCGGTCCTTGACGCGGTCGACGAGCGCCGCGCATGCGGTGAACGCCGGGCCGCGGTGCGGCGAGGCGACAGCAGCGGCCAGCGCGACGTCGCCGACGGCGAGCGGTCCGACGCGGTGCTCGACCGCGAGGACGACGCCGAACTCGGCGGCCACCTCGGCCGCGACCTCCACCAGGACGGCCGCCGCGGTCGGGTGGGCCTCGTAGTCCAGGGAGGTGACGGCTCGGCCGTGGTCGTGGTCCCGGACGACTCCGGCGAACGTGACGATGCCGCCGCGGTCGGGGTCGCCGACGAGCCGGGCGAGCGCAGCGGGGTCGATGACGTCATCGGTCACCGCCGTGCGGCGCACCTGCGGCTGCACGGCTACCGCCTACCCGCGGGCACGTGGAGACGAGCCGTCGACGCTGTCCGCACCGCGCTCACGACCCTCCCCAGATGCCATCCCCGACGTCGATGGTAACCGCCAACCGGTCAAGCGAACCGCCCTCGGCGGCGCCGATCCCGCTCGGCAGCTAGACCGAGCTGCGCCCTTCGGCGTGGACCCGCACCGGCGGGACCTGGATCCACGGGAACCGGATCCAGCGATCGGTCGAGCGCCAGGCCAACTCCGGGGCGTAGGTCGTGTGCGGCTTCTCGTACAGGACGGCGACACGCACATCGGCGTCCGCCGGCAGCAGCGCACGGACGAAGTGCAGGGTCGCGCCGGTGTCGGCGACGTCGTCGGCCACGAGCACGCGGCGGCCGCCCAGGTCACCGAGGTGGGGCTGGTCGCCGATGAGGATCGGCTCAGGCAGCGTCTCTCCGGCGTCGGTGTAGAACTCGACGTTGACGTGCCGGACGTCCTTGATGTCTAGGGCATAAGCCATCCCGGCGGCGACGTAGAGCCCGCCGCGCACGACCCCGAGGATCGCGTGCGGCACCCAGTCGTCGTCGACGAGCTGCTGCGCGAGCCAGCGGATCCCGACGCCGAAGTCGGAGTAGGTGAGGATCTCCAGCTCCGAGTCCGGCGGCGCCACGTCAGACCTCGGTGCGGTGGAAGCTCGCGAACGACCGGCTCGGTGTCGGCCCGCGCTGGCCCTGGTAGCGCGACCCGTACACCGCCGAGCCGTACGGGTGCTCGGCCGGGCTGGAAAGCCGGAACAGGCACAGCTGGCCGATCTTCATGCCCGGGTACAGCATGATCGGAAGGTTCGCGACGTTGGACAGCTCGAGCGTGACGTGGCCGGAGAAGCCCGGGTCGATGAAGCCCGCGGTCGAGTGCGTCAGCAGCCCGAGGCGGCCGAGCGACGACTTGCCCTCCAGCCGGCCGGCGATGTCGTCCGGGAGCGTCACGGCCTCGTAGGTCGAGCCGAGGACGAACTCCCCGGGATGGAGCACGAACGGCTCGTCACCCTCGGGCTCCAGGAGCCGTGTGAGGTCGGGCTGCTCGATGCTCGGGTCGATGTGCGGGTATCGGTGGTTCTCGAACACGCGGAACCAGCGGTCCAGGCGTACGTCGACGCTCGACGGCTGGATCATCTCGGGCGTGTAGGGATCGAGGGCGACGCGGCCGGAGGCCAGCTCCGCCTTGATGTCGCGGTCGGAGAGCAGCACGGGCGCAGGCTACCGGTCCCCGCTAGCGTGCGCCCGTGGCCTTCCATGCCAACGACCCGGACCACGTCGCGCTCCGGCGCGGGATCCGGGCGGCCATAGCGCTGCCGGCCGCGCTCGCCGTCGCGATGTTCGTCCTCCAGGACACCGACGGCAGCCTGTTCGCGGTGCTCGGAACGGTCGGCCTCCTCGTCAGTGCGGACTTCGCCGGCGGTCCGAGGCAACGGCTCGCGGCCTACGCGACGACGGGCGCGGTCGGCGCGGTCGTCCTCGTGATCGGGTGGGCCGCGTCGTGGAACACCTGGGTCGCTGTCGTCGTGACGTTCGTCGTCACGTTCGCCTTGGGCATCTCGGCGTTCCTGCGTGGCAGCGTCGCCGTCGGCACGCCGGCGATCATGCTGATCTTCGTCGTCTCGATCACCGTCGACGCCGATCCGGGCACCCTGGGCCAGTACCAGCTCGGCTGGTGGTGCGCCGTCGTCATCTGCACGGTCACCGCCCTCGTGGTGCTGCCGCGCGACAGCCAGTCGACGCCGCGCCGATCGCTGGCCGAGGCGTTCGACGCGGCCGCGGATGCGGCGCACGCGACGTGGGTCGCCGACCCCTCGACCTCCGCCTCGGCCGCGATCGACGCGTTCAACGCGAAGATGGACGCCCTCGATAACCAGTACGCCGGCGAGCGGCCACGACTGCCCGGGCTGACCGCCCACGACCAGGCCCTGGAGCTGCTCGGCTCGCATCTCGACAACGCGCGCGTGCTCCTCGCTGCAGGCAGCGGAGCTCGCCGCGACGGGCTGCCCGTCGAGCACGACCGCCTCGGCGAGCAGGTCGCGAACACGCTCCGCGCACTGGCGACTGCCATGCGCGACCCGTCGTCGATGCCGTCCGGCCAGCCGATCGACGTGGCACGGGGCGAGCTGCGCGAGCGACTCGATGCGTGGGTCGTCGAGTCGGCCTCGTCGGGGCGATCACCAACCGAGCTGGCCCTGCTCCTGTCCGAGCAGAACCCGCTGCGGATGAGCGCGGTGCTCGTCGAGCAGATGACCCAGGTGGCCCGGATCGCGAACCGGGGCACTCTGGAGACCCTCGAACGCCAGCCGCCGATCCCGATCCGGGACTGGCGCCGCGTCCTGCGCTCGCAGCTGAACCTTCGCTCCCCGTGGACGCACAACGCGCTGCGCACCGCGCTCGGTCTTACGATCGCCGTCCTTGTCGTCGACGTCGTCGGCGTCGATCACGGCTTCTGGGTGCTGCTCGGCACCATCTCGGTCCTGAGGTTCGACGCCGCGAGCACCCGCAAGCTCGCCTGGCGGGCGATCCCGGCCACAGCAGTCGGTGCCGTCGTCGGTGTCGCCGCCCTCTGGGCGTTCAACGAAGCACCCGGTGGTCTGTGGTTCCTCTTGCCGCTACTGGTGTTCTTGTCCGCCTGGTCGGCTGCGGCGCTCGGCTTCGTCGCGGGGCAGGCGACGTTCACCGCCTTGGTCCTCGTCGCCCTCGGTCTCATCGACTGGCCGCTGGACCCGAGGCTCGGGGTCGTCCGGCTGGAGGACGTCGCGATGGGGGTCGGCGTCGCGCTGTTGGTCGCCCTGCTGATCTGGCCGCGAGGTGCGGCCGGTGAGCTGCGCCGTCGGCTGTCGGAGGCGACGGGGCTGTCGGGCGCGTACCTCGGTCGCGCGATCGGGGCGTACACGACCGCCGACGACGGGCTGAACCAGGCGCGCGTCTCCGCGATCCTGGCTGTCGACCGCGCCGTCGAGACGATCGAGCTCGCGCGCGCGCAGAACGGCGGCCCCTCCGGGCTTGAGGAGTGGACGCGCCGGGCGGGCTCGACGTACGTCATCGTGACCTCCGGTCGGGTCATCGCATCTCTCGCCCCGACGTTCACGACGCTGACCGCACCACCGGCGCTCATGTCCGCCCTCGCGTCGACCCGCGACGCAAGCGATGCGCACTGGCGGGAGATCGCCGCCGCCCTCGACGCAAACCGACCAGCGATGCCACCGCCGGTGCCGGGCATGGCCGATGTCGACCTCGCCGGCCTCGACCTGCGCGACCTGCCTACGGCGACGGCCTTCGTCCTCGCGGTGTGGGCGATCGACTGGGCGGCCTTCGTCAGCCGGCTGCACCACGGTGACACGGTGACGACCGCCCCCACCGCTCCCGCCGCCCCGACCACCGCCTGACCCCCTGCTTCCGTTTCTCCCGCTTTGCGGGACCCGCGGGCGGCTCGGGTGCCCGAACGGCCCCCAGCCGCCCGCCCGTCCCACACCTGCCGCGGCCTCGCGAGGAGTACGCGGCGCACTAGCGTCTGCCCATGCCGGTCGCCGTCCACGACCCCGGGCACGTCGCTCTGCGCCGAGGCATCCGGGCGGCCATCGCGGTGCCGCTGGCGACGTGGATCGCCGCCGTCGGGCTCGGCCTACCGGCCGCGTCCGCGTTCGCGGCGTTAGGCACGGTGGGCCTGCTCATCACGACGGACTTCGCCGGACCGTGGCGGTTGCGGCTCGGGTCGTACCTCACCAGCGGGCTGGTCGGCACGGCGATCATCACGATCGGCTGGGCGTGCGCCGAACCCGTCTGGCTCGCACTGCTGGCGACCGCACTGGTCGGATTCGGGATCTCGTTCGCCGGCGTGATGCGCGGCGGCCTCGCGCTGGGTGCGCCGGCCCTGCTCGTCATCTACCTCGTGGCGATCAACCTCGGTGGCTCCGACGATGCGTTGGCGGACTACCTCCTGGGGTGGTGGATCGCCGTCGCCGTCTCGACGGCGACGGCACTGATCGTGCTGCCGCGTGACCGACGGCTCGAGGTCCGTGGCGCGGTCGCGGACTGCCTCGCGGCGGCGGCCGCGGTGATCGGATCGGCTTGGAGTGCGCAGTCTGCTCCGTCGACGCGGACCTCCGATGTCGAGGCGTTCCACGCCGCGATCGTGGCGCTGGACAAGGCGTACGGCGGGCAGCCGTTCCGGCCCGCCGGGACGACGGCGTCGGACCGCGCGCTCGCGCTACTCGTTGAGCACGTCCACACGGCGCAGCTCGTCCTCGCCGCAACCACGGCGGCAGACGTAGAGCCCGCGTCCGGCTCGCCGGAGAGCGACCGACAGCTCGCAGCGGCGGCCGTCGCCGGGCTGACCGATGCGGCCGACGCCCTCCGGGACCGCTCGCGGCTTCCGTCGGCCGAGCGGCTCGACGAGCTGCGGCGTCAGCAGCAGGCCGACACGGAGGAGTGGGTGCGCGGCGAACGAGCGGCTGGTCGCGAAGCGGCCGAGGTCGAGACCGGTATCCGCGCCGCCCACATCGTGCGGATGGCGGCGCTGATGGTCGAGCAGATCGTCGAGCTGACGCGGCGGGCGAACGGCTCAGCGCCCGAGGACCTGCGCGGGCTGCCGCCGATCCCCGAGCGCTCGTGGACGTCGATCGTTCGGGCGAACCTGAGCATGCGGTCGCCGTGGTTCAGGTCGGCGCTGCGGGTGGCGTTCGCGCTGGCCGTCTCGATCGGGATCGTCCGGGCATTCGGCGTCGTGCACGGGGTGTGGGTGCTGCTGGGGGTCATGTCGGTGCTGCGGTTCGACGCATCCACGACTAGGCGGTACGCGTGGCAGGCGGTCGTCGGCACGTCGGTCGGCGTGCTGATCGGCAGCGCACTCGTGTGGGCAGCGGGCGACCGCGAGGTGCTGCTGTGGATCGCCCTGCCCGTCGCGGTCTTCGTCGCGGGGTGGGGGCCGGCGGCGATCAACTACCTGGCCGGGCAGATGGCGTTCTCGGCCTTCACGATCACCTTGCTCGCACTGATCGCATGGCCACCGAAGCTGGACATGGCGCTGATCCGGGTGGAGGACATCGCGATCGGCGGCGGCGTGGCGGTTCTGATCGGCCTGCTGCTGTGGCCGGGCGGCGCCCGAGACGCACTGGCGGGGCAGCTGCGGACGGCGGTGACGGCGGCGGCGGGATACCTGGACGACGCCGTTGCGACGCTCAGCCGGCGCCCCAGTGGTGCCGGCCTGCACGATCGCCGTGAGCGGGCTCTCCGAGCGGCACTGCGCGCAGCGGAGACCCACGACATCGCCCTCCAGCAGGGCGGGCCGAGCACACCGGACAGCGCGCAATGGGCGCAGGTGACGTCGTCCGCGGCACTGCTGGTGCGAGTCGCCGACGTCGTGTCGCACACGGCCGCGTCGGGCAACCGGCCGCTGCTGAAGAGCGAGCCGGAGCTGTCCGCCCTGGTCGAGGCCGCACGGGATCGCAACGCCCAGGGCTGGGTCGACCTCGCCGAGTCGCTCGTGGCCGCCCAGAACGCGGCCGACTCCGCGCATTTCACCGCGGCTGTCGCCATGCCCGACCTGCCGGCGCTGCCGCGCGGAACGGACCCCGACGTGCGCGCGCTGGTTCTGTCCCTGTGGATCGTCGACTGGCTCGACCATCTGGAGCGATTGCGCGTTCGCTAGTATCTGCGGACCACGCGGGTGTAGTTCAATGGCAGAACATCAGCTTCCCAAGCTGACAGTGCGAGTTCGATTCTCGTCACCCGCTCCACCGAGGCTCCTGCCAAGCAGGGGCTTCGTCGTTTTCAGAGGCGGGGTCGGCGCATTCCGCCCGTTGATGTTCTTGGTGATCAAGACTTGGTCGCCGACGGCATGCCTGGCTTCTCGGCCACGGCTGCTGTAGGTGTGGTCGGCTCCGGTAGCCCATCCGCGATGGCGGGCTTCGGTGCGGGCGTGGTGGCTGAGGATGTGAACGTGGTCGTTGCGGTCGGACTCCAGGGCGGCGGGGGAAATGCGCCCGGCCGGTCTTCCCGCTCGGGAGGCACGCTCGGCCCACGCTGTCGTTGAGGAAGTACTACATCTCGGAGAGCCGGTGCGCTCGGGGGCTGCCTTGGAAGGCCCAGAACTTACGTCACGTTCTCGATCACTACAGCCAGGCCTTGGCCAACACCGATGCAGATGGCCGCCAATCCCCACCTGCCCCCCGACTCGGTCAGCCGGTGAGCGAGCGTGCCGAGGATGCGCGCACCTGAAGCTCCGAGTGGGTGGCCGATAGCGATCGCACCTCCCTTGGCGTTCACGATCTCCGGATCGATGGGCCACGCATCAATGCAGGCGAGCGACTGAACTGCGAAGGCCTCGTTGAGTTCCACGGCCGCTACATCACTCCAGCCGATGCCTGCCCGGGCGAGGGCCCGATTGGCCGCCTCCACCGGTGCGATCCCGAAGTCCTGGGGGTCAACGGCGTGGGCGGCGCGTCCGGCAACGCGCGCGAGGGGCGCCCGGCCGAGTATGCGGGCTGCCTCCTCGCTACCGATGATGACCGCAGCCGCGCCATCGTTGAGCGGCGACGAGTTGCCCGCCGTGATGTTGCCACCTGGGCGGAAAGCCGGCCTCAGCGTCGCGAGAGATTCAACTGTCGTACCCGCTCGCATGGACTCGTCCCTGGCCAGATCGGCGCCCGGGACCGTGACGACCAGGTCGTCGTAGAAGCCCTGCGACCACGCCGAGTCTGCGCGCTCGTGCGAAAGTGCGGCGAAGGCATCCTGACGCTCGCGCGAGATCCTGAGTCTCTCGCCTAGCGCCTCGTTCGCCTCCCCGAGAGACACCGTCCACTCCGGACGCATGTGCTCGTTGACCAGTCGCCACCCCAGCGTGGTGGAGACCGCGGTGGTGTCCCCCGCCGGGAATGCTCGCGAAGGCTTCGGCAGGACCCACGGGGCACGAGTCATGGACTCCACTCCGCCGGCCAGGACGATGTCGGCATCGCCAACCTCGACTGCGCGCGAGCCGGCGATCGCCGCGTCGAGCGACGAGCCACACAAGCGGTTAATTGTGGTGGCCGGCACGGAGGTCGGCAGGCCGGCGAGGAGCACCGCCATGCGACCGACGTTGCGGTTGTCCTCACCAGCCTGATTGGCACAACCCCAGACAACGTCGTCAATCAAGCCTGGTTCAAATGCGTCGACCCGGTCGAGCACCCCCATGAGTGCCGTAGCGGCCAAGTCATCCGGGCGAATCGCAGCCAGTGCCCCGCCAAAGCGCCCGAAGGGTGTTCGGGTCGCCGCGTAGACGAAGGACGATCTCACAGACCGTCACGGTAGGCCCGCCGCGGACGCGAGAACCGTCCCATCCTGACTCACCCAGGCGGGTGCCGGGCGCACGAGACTGGTGTTCACGCAGAGGCGAGGGGAGCCCACATGGGACTGCTGGCCGGGAAAGTCGCCATCGTGACCGGTGGCGCGCAGGGTATCGGGCTCGCGATTGCAGCTCGCTTCGTCAGCGAGGGCGCCAACGTCGTGCTGGGTGACGTCGACCTCGCGGCTGCGGAGGATGCGGCCGCCCGACTCGGCGCAGGCGCCGCCGTGGCACACCAGTGCGACGTGACGGCTTCAGATGAAGTGGCCAGCCTCGTCGACCGCGCGGTGGCGACGTTCGGCTCGCTCGACGTCATGGTGAACAACGCCGGCGTGACACGCGATGCCACGATGCGCAAGATGACGGAAGCGGATTTCGACCTCGTCATCGCTGTGCACCTCAAGGGCTGTTGGAACGGAACGCGGCTCGCAGCAGCCGTCATGAGGGAGCAAGGGGCCGGCGCCATAGTGAACATGTCGTCGGTTTCGGGCAAGGTCGGGTTCTTCGGCCAGACCAACTATTCGGCCGCCAAAGCCGGGATCGTGGGGCTGACCAAGGCGGCTGCCAAGGAACTTGCCGGCGCCGGAGTCCGGGTGAACGCTATCCAGCCCGGGCTCATCCGCACCGCAATGACAACTGCCATGCCCCAGGACATCTGGGACCAGAAGCTCGCCGAGGTACCCATGCGCCGCGCCGGCGAGACCGGCGAGGTGGCCGGAGTGGCTCTGTTCCTCGCCAGCGACCTTTCCAGTTACGTCACCGGAACCGTCGTCGAGGTGACCGGCGGCCGGTACATGTGATCACCCGCTGCCCGCCTCGCGAAGCCGTGTACGGAGCTGAAACTTCTCGATCTTCCCCGTGCTTGTCTTGGGCAGGTCCGCAAAGATCACCTTCTTTGGCGCCTTGAAGTGCGCGAGCCGCTCTCGGCTCCAGGCGATGAGCTCCTCCTCCGTGCAAGTGAGCCCGGGTCGCAACGTCACGAACGCAATAGGCACCTCGCCCCACCGCGGATGGCTACCGGCGATGACGGCAGCCTCGGCGACGGACGGGTGCGAGGCGAGCGCCTGCTCGACCTCGATCGAGCTGATGTTCTCGCCCCCGCTGATGATGATGTCCTTCGACCTGTCCCGGAGTTCGATCATGCCGTCCGGATGCCACACGGCGATGTCACCGGTCCGGAACCAGCCGCCGCCGTATGCCGCCTCGGTCTGCTCTGGGTCGTTGAAGTATCCGAGCGTGACATTGTTTCCGCGCAGCCACAGTTCGCCCATCTCCTGGCCGTCCTGCATGACGACGTGGCCGTCGGGAGCCACCACACACAGTGGCTGCGAGATGATGTTCGGAGCACCCTGCCTGGCCCTGAGCCGGGCGCGATCACCCTCCGGGAGGTCATCCCATTCCGGGTACCAAGGCGAGACGACGGTCGGACCGAACGTCTCAGTCAGTCCGTACATGTGAATGACGTCGAAGCCGAGCCTGTCCATCTCAGCCAGCAGCGTTGGCGACGGCGGAGAGCCGCCCGTGCCGACGGCTACCCGGATGTCGAGCGGCGCTGCTTCCGGAGCCCGCGCGAGGTCGCCTAGCACGACGGGGGCCGCGCAGAGACAGTTCACTCCCTCCTCCCTGATAAGTCGCCAGCTCTCCGCCGGCACGACTCGGCGCTGGCACACCTGCGTGCCGCCAGCAGCGACCACCGCCCAGGGGAACGACCACCCGTTGCAGTGGAACATGGGCAGCGTCCACAGGTACACCGTGTCGACGCCGAGACGCAGGTGATAGGCCATCGCGACGGACTGCAGGTACGCGCCACGGTGGTGGTACATGACACCCTTCGGCCGGCCCGTCGTGCCGCTGGTGTAGTTCAGCGCCAGCAGGGACTGCTCGTCCACGAGCGGCACCCGCAGATACGGAGCGACCTGTGCTAGTTGCCGGAACTCGTCAGCCCGAACTACACGGGTCGAGAGCTCCCCGGTCCTGGAGTGGAGTTCATCATCAACGATGACCAGGCTCGCCCCGCTGTGATGCACTATCGCCGCGAGCTCGTGCGCAGCGAGCCGGGTGTTCAGGGCCACCAGCACAGCACCTGCCATCGGCACGCTGTAGTGGGCTTGCAGCAGGAGCGACGCGTTGGGAGCCAGCACAGCAACTCGATCGCCGGGCGCCACGCCGAGGCTGGCCAAGGCCCCGGCTTGCCGACCACACTCGTTCAGGAGCTCGGAGTAGGTCAACCGCAGATCCCCATCCACGACCGCAACCCGCCCACCATGCACGCTGGCCGCGCGCACCAAGTGGTCCACCGGCGTCATCTCTGCATGGGACGCGGTCGCAAAGGCCGTCGGCTCCACCCGAACACTCATGCACCCTCCGATCCTTCTAAGGAAATGGTGCCGGGCTCTGGCCCTCAGCCCTCCGTGTCGGATTGGGACACCCACTGCGCAGTCGGGTGCATGACCATCCCACGTGCGGACGATCTCGCGTCCGAACGTCACAGCGAGGTGAGCGTGAGTCCGGTCGGCCTCGAGTACCTGCACGCCCCTTCAAGCGTGGCCGTCATCGGCGCGTCCGACGATCCAGACAAGATCGGCGGTCGACCTATCGCCTTCATGCGCGACTTCGGCTTCACCGGCTTGATCCTCCCCGTAAATCCGAGCCGCCCCACCGTTCAGGGTCTGGTCGCCTACCCGAACGTCGCATCGCTGCCCTGCGTCCCCGATGCCGTGGTTGTGGCCCTGCCGGGCCAGGCCGCGGTGGAGGCCGTCGAGACGTGCGCCGCACTCGGGGTGAAGGGCGGCGTGGTGATGGCATCTGGTTTTGGCGAGACCGGCCGGCCTGAGGACTTAGCTCGCCAGCACGACCTCGTAGCCAAGGCTCGGGCCGGAGGCATGCGCCTAGTTGGTCCGAACTCCCAGGGACTTGCCAACTTCGGGACTGGGACGATCCTCAGCTTCTCCACCATGTTCGTGGAGCAGGAGCCGCTCGACGGGCCCATCGGCATCGTCAGCCAGAGCGGGGCCATGGCATCAGTGCCCTACGGCCTGCTCCGGCGACGGGGCCTCGGCGTTCGGTACGTGCACGGGACGGGGAATGATGCCGACCTCGGCGTCGGCGACCTTGCCGAGGCGGTCCTCACGGACCCCGAGATCCGGCTGCTGCTGCTCTACCTGGAGGACATCCGCGATCCCAGCGCGCTCGAGCGCGCCGCCCGCCTCGCCACGGAACGCGACGTCCCGATCGTGGCCATGATGGGTGGCCGCAGCGCCCACGGACGGCGAGCCGCCTCGTCTCATACAGGGGCCCTCGCGAACGAGCAGCGAGTGGTGGACGCCTTCTTGTCCCGAGTCGGCATCTGGCGGGCTCGATCGCTTGCCGGCATGGTCGACACGGCCGCTCTCTATCTGCAGGACTGGCGCCCCCGTGGCCGGCGCCTCGCCATCGTCAGCAACTCCGGCGCCATCTGCGTCCTCGGTGCAGACGCGGCCGCCGACAACGATATCGAGCTCACCACGTTCGAGCCGGACACCTCCACAGCCCTCGAGGAGGTGCTTCCGGCCTTCGCCACCAAGTCCAATCCGATCGACATCACGGCTGCACTTCTCACCGACAGCAGCCTTTTCAGCAAAGTACTGCCCGTTCTTGCCGCCGACCCGGGCGTCGACGCCGCGTTCATCGGCATCCCGGTGTCCGGCAAGGGATACGACTACCCGCGTTTCGCGGCTGACACCGCGGAGTTCGCCCGCCGCGACAACAAGCCGGTCGTCGTCGCCATTCCTCAGGAGACCATTGCGGCGGCGTTCCGTGAGCACGGCCTGGTGGTATTCGACGACGAAGCGAGCGCACTGGCGGCACTCGGCCAGTACCTACACCATCGGGAGCTGATGCAGCGGGTGCGATCGGCCGAGCCCGCCGCACCGCGGATCCCCGGCTTTGGCACCACTCGGCTGCTCAGCGAGGCGGCTGCACTGGACCTCCTGCGCAACGCAGGAATCCCCGCGGTTCACGCTCTCCTCTGCACATCAGGCGATGAGGCGAGAGCTGCCTTCACCGCCCTCGGTGGAGGTGCTGTGGCCGTCAAGGGCTGCCCTGTGGAGGCCACCCACAAGAGCGAGCTGGGACTCGTGAAGCTCGGCCTCACCGACGACGACGCGGTGGCGGACGCTGCCACGCAGCTGCTGGGAGCAATGGCCGCCCTCGGTCTCGATGCCGAGGGCGTGCTGGTGACCCCCATGATCGACGGAGTCCGCGAGGGGCTCATCGGGGCCCACGTGGACCCGGTCTTTGGGCCTGTCGTGCTGGTCGGCGCCGGGGGGAAGTATGTCGAGGCGTTGGACGACGTCCGAGCCCTGATCCCGCCGTTCACCGCCGAGGACGCGCGCAAGGCGATCGAATCGCTCCGCATGGCGCCCCTCCTCGCGGGCGTGCGTGGCGAGCCGCCGGCGGACGTGGACGCCTGGGCTCGGGCAGCCGTCACCCTAGGCGCGCTGATGATCGCGGACCCGTCATTGCGCAGCGTCGACGTGAACCCGCTGATGATCGGGGCGGCGACCGGTGAGCCGTCGTTCGGGGCGATCGCCGTGGACGCGGTGGTGGAGCGCTCCCACTGAACAGTGCCCGCCCTGTTCCAAACTAGAACATCACCGGACCTCGCCCCGATGGTCTGATCGGCGTGGCGCCGGCGCCTTGCCGACATGGAGGAGCAAACGGTGAAGGGTCGTCTCGTCGCACTGGTGGGACCGGATCAGGTAGAGATCCATGAGTACGACCTGCCGAGCCTGCCGGCTGGCGCCGTGCTGCTCAAGGTGCGTCGCGCCAACGTGTGCGGCTCGGACCTCCACATCTGGCACTTCCTCAGCGTGGCGTTCCGCGACGTCGCCATGGGACACGAGTTCGTCGCCGAAGTCGCGGAGCTCGGGTCCGGCGTGACGACCGACTCCGCGGGGCAGCCGATCGCGATCGGTGACCGAGTGGCCGCCGTCTACTACCACACCTGCCTGAAGTGCCCGGCCTGCGGCCGAGGCGACTTCGCCATGTGCCACAACTCCGGTCGCAACATGGGACTTCCCCCGACGGCTCCGCCGCACTTCAACGGCGCCTTCGCGACCCACTACTACGTCAGCCCCGGCCAGTTCTTCTACAAGGTCCCCGGCACGGTGAGCGATGCGGCCGCAGCGGGCGCCAATTGCGGCCTTGCTCAGATGATCTACAGCCTCGACAAGCTCGGCGTTCGACGCGGGCAGAACGTCGTGATCCAGGGGGCGGGAGGCCTCGGGCTCTACGCGGCAGCGGTGGCGAACAGCAGCGGTGCGCGGGTCATCGTGGTCGAGAAGGAGCCGAACAGGATCGCGTCCGCGCGCCAGTTCGGCGCTCACGACATCGTCGACATCGGCCAGCTTCCCACGGCTGAGGAGCGCACAGCTCGGATCATGGAGCTGACCGGTGGCATCGGTGCCGACGCGATCATTGAGGTCACCGGCCGGCCCGCAGCCTTCGCGGAGGCAGTCGACTACGCACGCGTCGGCGCCAGCGTCGCGTCCATCGGCAACCTCAACGTCGGCAAGGACTTCGAGATCTCGTTCGCGCCCGCCTTGATCACGCGCAAGCAGCTCACGGTTGTCGGCATCCTCCGCTACGACCCGTGGTACCTGAAGGACGCCCTGCGCTTCCTCGACGAGAACGCCGACCGCTTCCCCTTCGACTCCCTCAGCGATCGGGTGTTCGCTATGGACGACATCACCGAGGCACTCGAACTCAGCGAGGCGCGGGTGGTTTCGCGCGCCGCCATCATCCCCTGACCGGCCGGACGCGCTCCAGAGAGGCAATCATGATCTACGGCAACTACATCGCAGGCGAGTGGACGGACCCAGGAGAGGCGGGCACGTTCCCGGTCGTGAACCCGGCCACGGGCGAGGTCTTCGCCGAGGTGGCCGTCGCTAGTGCCTCTGATGTCCGGCGGGCCATCGACGGCGCCGAGGCGGTGCGGAAGTCGTGGGCGGCCACCCCAGCCATTGAGCGCTCGGCCATCATGCGGCGGGCGGCCTCGATCATGATGGGCCGCATCGACGAGCTCGCAGAGGTCCTCGTTCGCGAGCAGGGCAAGCCCCTGGCCCAGGCGAAGGGGGAGATCACCTACGCCTGCGGATTCATCGACTGGTTCGCCGAGGAGGGCCGACGTGCGTACGGCACGACGATCCCGGCGAGCGTTCCCGACAAGCGCATCGTCATCATCCGGCAGCCGATCGGCATCAGTGCCGCCATCACCCCATGGAACTTCCCGTCACTGCAGCTCCTCCGGAAGCTGGGCGCCGCCCTGGGTGCCGGCTGCCCCATGATCGCCAAGCCGGCAGAGCTCACCCCGCTGTCCGCGATCGAGATAGCGCGCGCCTTCGACGAGGCAGGCCTGCCCAAGGGGGTCCTCTCGGTGGTCTGCGCGCCAGAGCCCTATGAGTTCACGGACGTGATCATGGAGGACCCGCGCGTGCGGGCGATCTCGTTCACCGGCTCCACCGAAGTGGGCAAGCTGCTCATGCGGCGAGGAGCCGACCACGTCAAGAAGGTGTCGCTCGAGCTCGGCGGCCAGGCACCGACGATCGTGTTCGATGATGCCGATCTCGATGCAGTGGTGGTCGAGACGATGGCGTCCAAGTTCCGCAACATGGGTCAAACGTGCGTCTCCGTGAACCGGATCTACGTCCACGAGGCGATCATCGACGAACTCGCCGCCCGCCTCCTGACGGCCATGGCCGACCTCGCCCTAGGCGACGGCCTCGATGCCGGCACCAGCGTCGGCCCGCTCGTCGAGCCGGCGGCGGTGGAGAAGGTGGAGCGGCACGTGTCCGACGCCGTCGCGAAGGGCGCCAGGGTCCTGGTAGGCGGATCGCGGGCGACCGCGGACCACTTGAAGTCGAGCCAGTACTTCGAGCCCACGCTGCTGGTGGGTGTCGACGAGTCCATGCAAGTCATGCAGGAGGAGACCTTCGGCCCGGTCGCGCCGCTCACGCCGTTCACCGACGAGACCGACGTCGTGGCGCGCGCCAACAACACCCCGTTCGGGCTCTCGGCCTACATCTTCACCCGCGACCTCAACCGAGCGATCCGGGTGAGCGAGGCCCTGGAGTTCGGCACGGTCGGCATCAACGACTCGACCTTCTCGGCCGTCCAGGCGCCGTTCGGTGGCTACAAGGAGAGTGGGCTCGGTCGAGAGGGCGGTTTCCTCGGACTGGACGAGTTCATGGAGTACAAGTTCATTTCCATCGGGCACGTCAGCTGACCAGGCCCGCCAGGTGAGCTCATCGGGCCGGGCAGCGATCCTCGGTGCGGGAGAGTCGGACCGCACCCCGTCGCCGGGCCGTACAGCCATCGACATGGCTGTGCAGTCCTCCCTGAATGCCTTGGCAGACGCGGGCGTGGAGTTGGCGGCCGTCGACGGAGTGGTCACCGGCTACTCCCTCGCCGAGCGTCACCTCGACTTCAGCGCGAGCCTCGCCGAGGCGCTCGGGCTGCAGCCCAGATGGTCACAGACCATCTCTCGCAGTGGTGCCACGGGCGCCTCGGTGGTCGTCGACGCCGTGCTCGCGGTACTCGGGGGCGCCTGCTCGACCGCGCTCGCCGTCTGGGCCGACAACCGTGTGTCGGGCGAACCGGAGGACATGGCCGGCGCGCTGGCGGCGTCGCTCAGTCCGTTCGAGCTGGCCACGGGTCCCTTGATCACCAGTCAGTACGCGATGATCGCCGAGTCGTACCTGTCACGCACCGGATCGACTAGCGAGGACCTTGCCGCTGTGGCCGTGCAGTTCCGCAGGCACGCCACCCTCAACGAGTCAGCAAAGTTCCGCACGCCCATCACCATCAACGACGTCCTGTCGTCGCCCTTGGCGTCATCGCCCCTGCACCGCCTCGAGTGCGCGCTCGTGACCGACTACGGCGGGGCGGTCGTCGTGTCGCGTGCCGACTCCGCACCGGTAGGCAGCATCGAGGTGATGGGCTTCGGAGAGGCCCTGTCCCACTCGTCGATCCTGCGCAACCCCGACTTGTTCACAACCGGGCAGACAGCGGCCGCGCGATCGTCCGAGCAGGCCTACGGCATGGCCGGGATAGGTTCGGCCGACCTGCAGATGGCACAGATCTACGACTGCTTCACCATCACCGTGCTGATGCTCATGGAGGACTTCGGCCTCTGCGAGCGGGGCGAGGCGGGTGCTGCCGTGCGTGCCGGCATGCTCGATCGGGACGGCCCGCTCCCCAGCAACACCCATGGCGGCCTGCTGTCATGCGGCTCGGGCGGCATCCTGCATGTGACTGAGGCAGTTCGCCAGATGCGGGGCACGGCCGGCGCGCACCAACTAGGCCACCAGCCCGAGACTGCGCTCGTGCACGGCAACGGGGGCATCCTTGGCGCCCAGACCACGCTCATCCTGGGCAGGAGGTAGTCATGGAGGTCGATCCAGCTGCAGCGCTGTGGGAGGCATGGTCGCGTGGGCGGCTTTGCCTGCAGGGGTGCAAGGTGTGCGGCAGCCTCCAACATCCGCCGGGCCAGGTGTGCAGCACCTGCCACGCCACGGCCGTCGGCCTGGTCGACATCGACGCGGTGTGCACGCTCGTGACGTGGTCGACGGTGCACAGGGCGCCTGCGCCGGCCTTCGCCACCGACGTGCCCTACACAGTGGCTATCGTCGCGGTGACCGGGGGAGCGCTCGTACAGGCCCGGGTGGCCGCTGGCAGCGCGACCGATGACTTCGAGCAGGGCCGCGCCATGCGGCTGACCTTGGGGCAGGTCGCCGACCGGGTCGTGCCGATCGCAACGCCCGTGTGACGCCTCAGGCGGCCGGCTCGACCCGCGGTGCTATCGGCTCGCTGTGGTGAACGTGCGAGATGGCGTCGGCCATGGTTGGCGGCTTCTCCTTGGCCTTCAGCTCTTGCCGCTCGGACTCCTTGTCGACCGCTCGACTGTCGCCCCGATACTTGGCCACCCACATGCGTCCCGCATCTTCTGACATGTGACACAGCCCCGGCACCATCGGGTACCGGCTGCACATAGAGGGCTTTCGTGCGGCCAGCGCCGCCTTCGGCGCGGGGGCGCTCCCAGAGAGCCGAGCCGCCGCCATCAGCCGACGCGCCTCTGACCCGCATGATCCGCAGGCCACGGCAGCCGGAGCAGGCCGCTCCGTCCAGCACTCCTGCACAGCGCCGCAGCCGGTGCAGCGGTAGTCGTTGAGAATGGCCATCGTCTACTCGTAGCAGTAGGGAGCGTGCTGGTACTGAGCCCAGTCATCGGGATCGTGGTTGATCCACAGGCTGAGCTCCTCCGACTCCACCGTTCGCTTGATGCGCAGCAGGCTGTTTACGGCCGAGAGCGTGTCGCAGTCAAGCGGGAAGGGCCACTCCAAGTCCAGGGCGGCGCGCAGGTGGAGGGCGTCCCCGGTGAGCAGGAACGTGCGGTTGGCCAGCCGCACCTTGAGGCTGACTTCGCCGGGAGTGTGACCCGGCGTCGACATGATGATGAGGCTGCCGTCGCCGAAGACGTCGAGATCGGTCCCCGCAGCGACCTCCCGCCACGTCCAGTTCTTGTACTGGGCCACCTGCTCGGGGATGAAGCAGAAGCTGCCGAGCTTTGCCGGGAAGTGAGCGAACGCGAGCTCGCCCTGTCCGGCGTAGAAGGTCGCGTTCGGGAACAGGAAGTGACCACCGGCATGGTCGAAGTGCAGGTGGGACGAGATCACGTACTTCACGTCCGAGGTCTTGTACCCCAAGGCCTCGATCTGCCGGTCGACTCGCTGCTCCACCGTGCCCGAGATGCCCAGTCCGTCGGCGAGCTCCTGGCCGTAGATCGCCACCGGATCCTCGATGGCGTCCGGGTGGATGCCGGTGTCGAACAGGACGAGCCCCTTCTCGTGCTCGATGAGAAAGGCCGGCATCGGGATGGTCATCTTCCCGCTCAGTCCGTACATCAAGGTGACGGCGTCGACGGTGAGGGTGGGGCAGTCCAGCGCCCACATCTTGCGCGCGAATCCGACAGACATCGCTGGTCCTTCCAGTGACTGGGGCCGACGGCGCCAGCATCCCGACGGCGGCGGGCCGGCAGCCGTGCCAGTTTGGGACACGCCACGGGAGCCAGCGCGCAGCAGGATTCCTCCAGCGCACACGAACACCAGGAGGGCACGCATGGATGCACGCGAACTGGCCAGGCTGCGCTCGCGCGCCTACGACCTTCGCGTTGCGATGCTGGAGATGGCCGCGGGGAAGGGCGAGGGCTACGTGGCCCAGGGCCTGGGCATGGCCGACTGCCTCGCCGCCCTGTTCTTCCGCGAGATGCGCCACGATCCTGTCGATCCCACCTGGGCGGATCGGGACCGGTTCCTGCTGTCGACGGGCCACTACTCGATCGCCATGTACGCGGTCCTCGCAGAGGCTGGCTACCTCGATCGCTCCGAGCTGCCCACGTACGGCCTCAACGGCTCCCGCCTGCCGATGAGCACCTTCGACGACCTGCCCGGCATCGAGATCGTGGGCGGCTCCCTGGGCCAGGGGTTGGGACAGGCCGTCGGAATGGCTCTCGGGCTTCGGCTCGACGGTCGCACCTCTCGGGTCTTCTGCGAGGTGTCGGACGGCGAGCTGCAAGAGGGCTCCACGTGGGAAGCGCTGATGTCGGGTGCGACCTTTCGCGTTGACAACCTGGTGGCGCTGTTCGACTGCAACGGGGTGCAGGCCGACGGTGCCGTGCACGTCCAGCTTGAACCCGTCCTGGACAAGATCGCCGCCTTCGGCTGGGACACCGTCGAGATCAACGGCAATGACATGGAGTCGCTGGTCGACGCCCTCGAAGGCGCCCGCGGTCGCGACGGCCGACCTAAGGCGATCGTGATGCGCACCCGCCCAGGATCGGGTATCCCCACGCTCGAGCGACGGGAACGAGCGCATTTCGTGCGAATCACCGACGAGGAGTGGCAGGTCATGCGAGAGGAACTCGAAGCCGGGCGTCCGGAGGTTCTGCATGGCTGAGACCGTCGGGCAGACCCGCGGGATGGGCGAGCTCATAGACGTCGTAGGCAAGCCGTCCGAGCTGGCGCCGTTCGGGCGTGAGCTGGCTGCCCTGGGCGACGAGCGGGCCGATGTCGTCGCGCTCACCGCCGACATGGGCCGCTACAGCGACATCCTGCCGTTCCGCGACGCGCACCCCGAGCGGTTCTTCAACGTGGGCATGGCCGAGCAGAACCTCATCGCGGTGTCGGCCGGCCTCGCCAAGACCGGGAAGGTGGCGTACTGCACGACGTACTCGGTCTTCGTCACCCGCCGCGCGTATGACTTCGTCGCGATAGCCTGCGCGCATTCGATGGCCAACGTGAAGATCTTCGCGGGAATGCCGGGCCTCGTGAACGGGTACGGCGCGACGCACCAGGCGACCGAGGACCTGAACATGATGCGGGGCATCGCCGATCTCACCGTGATCGACCCATGCGACGCCACGGAGCTCAAGCAGGTCGTCCGTGCGGTGGCCGACATCCCGGGAACGGTCTACGTCCGACTCCTGCGCGGCAACGTCCCGGTCGAGCTCGACTCCTCCTACCGCTTCGTACCCGGAAAGGCCGCCCTTGTCAGACCGGGCGGCACGATCGGGATCATCTCCACTGGCTACATGACAGGGCGTGCTCTCGATGCCGCCCGCGAGGCCGGCACCCACGGTATCCACGCGGGAGTGCTCCACGTCCCGACCATCAAGCCGTTCGACACCGCCGGCGTCCTCGAGTTCGCCGGCCAGTACGACCGCCTCATCGTCGCGGAAAACCACAAGACGACCGGCGGGCTCGCCACCTTGGTCATCGAGTCGATGTTCGACGCAGGACTGCTGAAGCCGGTGGAGCGCATCGGGTTGGCCGACTCGTTCTTCGAGTGCGGCTCGCAGGAGTACCTGGAGGCCCGATACGAGGTGGACCTCCCTCGTTTCGTCCGGGCGCTCCTCGCCTAGGCCAGATCCGCGGCTGCGAGGCGGTCGACCTGTTTGATCGCCTCGATCACTGCGGCCTCGTCGATGGGCGTCCGAAGGTTCGCCAGGTGTGGTGCCGTCATCGTGTAGTGCGCGATCGTCCGGTGCTGGTCCGCGAAGGGTTCGGTGAGTCCGAGGTCGCTCGAGCAGACGGGCAGGCCGATCGACGAGAGGAAGTCCGCGAGATCCCGGACTTCAGTCTCGCTGCGCCCCTCCGCCTGGATCTGGACCACCGCGCCCCAGGCCACGTGATAGCCGTGCAGCAGATCCCGCGCTCCATGGACCCTCATGAGTCCGCGAGTGAGCGAGTGCGCCAGCGACAGACCACCGTTCTCGAACGCCAGGCCGCTCATGAGCACGACCGCCTCCACCACTCGCTCCACAGCTGCCGACACCTGTCCCTCTGCGCAGTCGGCCAGCGACTGCGCAGCGTCGTCGCGAAGGGTGCGGTAGCAGGCTGCACCGATGGCGAGCGCGATCGTGAGGGGACGGGTGCCCAGGGGCGTGACCCCGGTTCCGGCCGCACAGGCCTCCGCCTCGTACACCTTCGCGATCGCATCACCGATCCCCGAACGCAGGAAATGCAGGGGTGCGTTTGCGATCAGCTCGGTGTCGACGAGGACGGCGCGTGGATTCGCGGCCATCATGTCCACGGACACGAGAGCATGCGTGTCGTCGTACATGGCGATGGCGCTGCTTGTTGGGCTGTCGTTTGATGCGATCGTGGGCACGGTGATGACGGGCACGCCCAGACGAACCGACAGAGCCTTGGCGCTGTCGAGGACCTTGCCACCGCCGAGGCCCACGACAACTGTCGCCGGCACGTCTTGGCACGAGCCGGCCATGCGCTCGACCGTCCCGTAGGTGATCTCCCCGTCCAACAGCACGACGCACGGGTCCCGGCCAGCACACGCCTTCAGCACGCGCTCGCCGAGCAACGCCTGCACAGGTGCATCCATGACGAGGACGGGGCGATCACCCGATACGAGGTCACCCAGCCGGTCGAGCGCCCCCGGACCCTGGACGTAACGGCTCGGGCTGGCGAACACGCGATGCGCGGACATAGCACTGATGGTCGCACTGCCGCGAACGCCCGACCGTGTCCCAAGTTGGAGCGTCCACCGCTGAGTCGGCGTACCGATACTCAAGCAACACATCGGGAGGCCTGATGGCGCGAGCAGCGATCCTCCGATCGCCTGGGGGTCTACTCGACATCGTCGATGTCGACGTACTGCCACCCGACGTGGGCGAGGTGAAGGTCGAAGTCGCCGTGTCTACGGCATGCGACCACGATCTCGCGAGCCTGCGCGGAGAGGGCGCGTCCCGGCGTCCGCTCGTGCTCGGCCACGCCGGAGCGGGAATCATCACCGAGGTCGGCCCCGGGGTGTCCTCGGTGGCCGAGGGTGATCACGTCGTGCTGTTCGGGCCGACCCAGTGCGGCTCGTGCTTCTGGTGTCGCCGGGGAGAAGGCGTCCTCTGCCCAGTCGGGACGGAAGCAGCAGCGGCCGCCACGCTGCTCGACGGCAGCACCCGCCTGCGGCTGGATGGGCACAGCGTTGGGCAGCAGCTCTCCGTCGGGTCCTTCTCGTCTGTGACGGTGGTGCCGGAGAACTCAGCCGTGCCGATCCATGCCTCCATCGATCTGGCGACTGCCGGGCTCATCAGCTGCGGAGTCCTCGAGGGCCTGGGGGCTGCGACACGCGCCGCGACCGTCAGCGCAGGCGACGTCGTCGTCGTCCTCGGGAACGGCACCGTCGGACGCCACGCCCTCCAGGGAGCCCGCTTCGGCGGCGCCGGCGCGATCATCGTCCTCGGCCGGGAGGCGGGGGTGCTCGAGGAGGACCTCGGAGCAACCCACGTGCCCGCAGACGCCGCCGAGGCTGAGACGTGGATCGGCGACCTGACGAACGGCCGCGGAGCTGACGTGGTGATCGACACCCTCGGCGAACGCGACTCGGCCCAGCAGGCGCTCGCATGGAGCCGGCGCGGCGGCCAGGTCGTGCTAACCGGCGGGCGACACCGCGAGCGCCCGCTCCGCATCAACGTCGACGACGATCTCGTCCACGGTGCCCGGACCGTGCGAGGCGCCTGGTCCGGCAGCATCCGGCCCCGGGAGGACGTTCCGATCCTCCTCGAACTTCACGAGAGCGGGCTCCTCCGCTTGGACTCTCCTCGGTCAGCCACCGTCGCCCTGGAGGAGGCCAGTGACGCACTGGCGCTGCTCCAGTCAGGAGACCTCCAGCAGGTCCTGCTGAGCCACTCCTGACGACCGTCCGTCAGGCGGTCGACCGGCGGCGGCGCCTCTTGAAGAGACCGCCACCGCTCGAGTAGGCCAGCAGCGCGATGAGCGTGAGGCTGCCGATGATGAGGAAGCTGACCGCATCGGAAAGCTTGAGCGCAGGCACCACAGCCGTGGCCAGCGCGAGCATGACGGCGCCCACCAGGCATCCTACGAACGACCCGCGACCGCCGAGCAGGCTTGCACCACCGAGGACGGGCGCTGCGATGGCGAGCAGCGTGTAGCCGGAGCCCACCGTCCCGTCGCCCGTGCCCACCTGACCAGCCACAAGGATGCCGGCGAAGCCCGCGATGACGGAGCAGGCCAGGTACGACAGCACCCGCATCCGACGGACGCTCAGGCCGAGGCGAATGGCGTAGTTCGGCTCCAGGCCCGCCGTGCGGACAACCAGCCCGTAGCGGCTGCGCCACAGCAGGACATCGCCCACGATGAGCAGGGGGATGATGACGAGGAAGGGCAGCGGCAGGACGCCGACCTTCTGGGTCATGACCGTCATGAGGTCGATGTTGATGAGCCCGGACGCCGTCGGGCGCAGCAATAGCGCGAGGCCGCCGGCAATGCCAAGGGTGGCGATGGTCGCGATGACCGGCGACAGCTTCGCCCCCTCGGTCAGGAGGGCGTTGATCCCCCCGACGGCCAGCCCCAGCACCACGGCGATCAGCAGCGACAGCAGGAGCAGCGGCCAGAGTCCTCCCTCGGTGATGAAGAACGACATCACGACGACGGTGAGACTGACCATCGCCCCGACGGAGACGTCGATGCCGCCGAGCAGCAGCACGCAGAACTGCGCAACCGCGAGAACGGCGAGCGGGAGCGCCAGCAGGAAGACGTTGTAGATGTTTATGGCGGATCCGAAGTTCGGCTCGATCAGAATGGCCCCGCCCCAGATGGCGAGCACGATCACCGAAAGGATCCCCAGGCGAACGAAGTCCGCGCGGCCGCGTAAGAGCCGGCCCAGTCGCCCTCGAGATGGCGCGGCTGCCTCAGCTAACGCTTGCGGGGATTCCTCCACCTGGGACGCTACGGCGAAGCTGCCGACGATGGACTCCTCTGTCGAGCCGACTCCGGGCATCTCGTGGATGACCTTGCCGCGCGACATGACCACGATGCGGTCAGCCAGGCCCGCCAGCTCGCCCGCGTCCGACGACTCGACGACGACGCCGATGCCACCATCGGCCGCTGAACGCAGCATGCGGTAGATGTCCATGCGCGAGCGGACGTCCACACCCTGGGTCGGCTCCTCGATCAGGATGACGTGCGGGTCGGTCGCGAGGGCTCGGCTCAGCGCTACCTTCTGCTGGTTGCCACCGGAGAGGGACGTGATCGGCAGGGCCGGGCTGCCTACCTTGATCCCGAAGGTCGTGATTTCGTCCTGGACTGCCTCGCGCTGCCGGGCGGGGCTGATGACGCCCGCCGTGGAGATGCGCCGCAGGACACCGGCCATCAGGTTCTCCCGGATCGACAGCGACTGGAACAGCGACTCACGGCGGCGGTCCCCGCTCAGGAACAGGACGCCGTTGCGCACAGCCTCGCCATAGGACCGTAGGGAGGTTCCCTTGCTCATGAGCTCCCCTGAGGGATCGCCGATACCGGCGAGCCCGCGCAGGAACTGGCGCTGCCCGTTGCCGTCCGCACCGGCGATGCCGACGATCTCGCCGGCTCGGATCGCAAGGTCGACCGGACCGAAGCTGCCGCCGGAAAGGCCCCGCGCCGACAGCAGCACGGGAGCATCAGGCGCAAGCTGCCCGCGGGTCGGGAACTCCAGCTCGACGGAGCTACCAGCCATGAGCTCTACGAGTCCCTTGTAGTCGGTCTCGGAGGTCGGCATGGAGCCGCGCATGATCCCGTCGCGCAGGACAGTGATCTGCTGGGCAACACGGAAGACCTCGGCAAGGCGGTGCGTCACCAGGAGGACCGCTGCCCCGGAGGCGGCTACCTCCTCGACGAGTGCCATGACGCGGTCGACACCAGCCGAGTCGAGGGCAGAGGTCGCCTCGTCGAGGATGAGCAGCTTGGGCTTCGCGGCGACCGCACGGACTATCTCGATGAGCTGGCGGTCTCCGGGAGCCACCTCGGAGGTCATCACCTCGGGGTCGATGCTGCCCAGTCCGTAGGACGACAGGAGCTCGCGCGACCAAGCCACCATGTCGCCGTAGCGGGGCCGCAGGCGCTGCGGAGTGCCGACGAAGAGGTTGCTCGCCACGGACAGTCCCGGCACGAGCGAGCCGTCCTGGAAGACGGACAGCGCACCAGCGGCCTGCGAGCGGCGCGGCGCACCCGTAGCGATCTGGGTGCCGTCGATCGTCACGACACCGGTGTCAGGCTTGACCGTTCCCGACACCACGCCCACGAACGTGGACTTCCCCGAGCCGTTCTCCCCCACCAGGGCATGAATCTGGCCCGGGGAGAGGGTGAGGCTCAGGTCCGTGAGCGCCTGCACGACGCCGTAGGACTTCGAGGCCCCAGCGACGTCAAGCACGGCTGCGGTGCTGGACAACGCGGACACGGTCCCACCTGTGGTGTTCGTCGACACGCGATGGCCTTTCGTCATGGATAACGGTGCTGCGTGCCGGGCCTCGCGGCCCGGCACGCAGCACCTCGTGCATCAGGAGCCGCTGAGCATTCCCTGCATGACCGAGTCCGGAACCAGCGTCGGACCGGGGTAGTCAGCGCCGTAGTTCGGGTCGTACAGACCCGGAGTGGCGTTGACGAACGGCAGCGGGTAGATCACGAGGTCGGATGCCGCCGTCCCGCTGTTGAGCTGATCCATCAGTGCCGTCACCGAGACGCGGGCCGGCCAGTTGATGGAGTTGGTGTCCGCCAGCGTCCACGGGTTGTCGGTGCCCTGAGCCTCTTCCCAGACCTTGTAGAGGTCGTTGTTGCTCGTCCAGGTGACGACATTGGGCATCGGCTTGCCGGCCTGCTCGTACGCCTTGACGATCTGGGGGACCGGATCGGCGTAGTCGTAGAGGATGACCTTCGGGTCCTGACCCGAGGCTAGGAGCGCTGTGGCCGCCTCGAAGGCACCCTGCAGCGTCCAGCCGGTGTCGTACTTGCCCACGACCTTCACGTCGGGGAAGTTCGCCGCCAGCTCGTCCTCGGCGCACTTGTTCCACGTGGCGCCCTGGGGGTTGCCCGGGGTGCCGTTGAAGAACACGATGTCGCCGGCGTTGTTCACGATCTCAGCCGCCTTCTGGGCCATCTCCTTGCCGATGGCGCAGACATCGCCGGTCACCTGCGTAGTGATCGAGCCAGGAGGTGCGTCCGGTGCCGGGCCGACGAAGATCGACACGAGGGCGCCGCCGTCCTGGGCCTGCTTGAACGCCGGCGCCAGAGCCGCACCGAAGTCGTTGTACCCGACAATGACGTTCGCGCCGTCAGCAGCCAGGCTGCGGACGCCGGCCTGCATCTGCGCCAGGTCGAACTCCGGGGTGACCGAGATGATGCGGCCGACCTCGGGGTAGGTGAGCGCTTGGAGGATGGCCTCCATACGGCTTACCTTGCGCCAGGTGTTCACCTCGGGCGAGATGTAGCCGACCGTGACATCGCCGCCACCGGGCACCTCGCAATCCATGCTCTTCCAGCACTCAAGTGCCAGGTCGAGCTTGTCTTGCGGGAGCGGGGTGGATGCGCGTCCGAGCGCGGCCTGGATCGTCGGATCGAGGGTGTCTGCCGGGATCGCGTCGGTACGGAGCACCTGGTTGACGATCGTCTGCAGGTCGCCGCTGGCGGAGGCAGCCGCCGAAGCCGGGGCCTCCGAAGCGGGAGCTTCCGAGGCGGGGGCCGCCGAGGCCGAGGCCTCCGCGGCGGCGCTGGTTGCGGAGCTCTCCGAGGCTGAATCCGCGGAGCTACAAGCCACCAGAACGAGGGATGCGGCCGCGCCGATGGCGAGGGCGGCTGCAAACCTCCTAGTGCGGCGCTGAGGGCTGCGTCCCCCCAGACGTGTGCTGTGAACCATCTACTACTTCCTTTCTAGAGGGCTGAGCCTTGGAGTACGACCCCTTCTCCCGGCGCGCGACGCGAGAACAGACGGCTGAGCACCCTCTTGTCGCGCAGGAGAAAGACCAAAGTGAGTCCAAGGGCAAGGACGAGGCCCTGGACCAGGGCGGGCATGCCGCCGGTGAACCCGGCCACGGCCAGGTTGAGGTTGAGCAGCGAGACGAACACGGCGCCGAGCAGCGTGGCGATGAAACTCACACGCCCGCCCGTGAGCACCGCTCCGCCCAGCACAACCGCAACGATGGGCGCCAGCAGGTATGGCTCGCCGATCGCGAGGTCGGGGGTCGTGAGCAGCCCCGACAGCATGATCCCGGCGATGCCGTAGAGCAGGCCCGCCACCACGAAAGCGGAGATGCGGTACGCGACAGCGCGAAGGCCGACGAGCGTGCCGGCCGCGACCGACGCGCTGCTCGCTACGAGCCGGCGACCCGGAACGGTCAACCACACGAAAAAGGTGGCGAGGGCGGCCAGGGCAATGCTGGCAAGGAGCAGCAAGCTGATTCCGCCGATGTTGGCACCGCTGAAAGTCACGAGAGGCTCGGGAACACCGGTGACCGAGAGGAGCTTGCCGCGGTACAGCCGCCCGAGCCCGATCGCCAGCATGCCGACGGCGAGAGTCACGACGAGCGAGTTCAGCCCGAAGATCTCGACGAGTATCCCGTTCAGCAGTCCTATGAGCATCACGGCAATCAGCACGAGGACGATCGCGGGTGCGAGCTTGCTGGCATCGCCCCGGGTGAAAGTCGTGAGAATGATCCCGGAAACCGTGATGGCCGCCGGCACGCTGAGATCGATCCCACCGGTTCCGATGACGAGCGCCTGACCCGCGGCGGCGAGGATCATGACGCCGATCAGCGGCGTGACGGCGGACAGGACGCTCTGGGAGAACACTTGCCCGTTGGTCTGGAGCGCGGCCAGGAGCAGCATCGCCAGCACACCGACGCCGATGACGGTGAGCGGGGTGACGAAACCGCCTGCCGGTCGATGCACGGCGTCCCTGCCTCTCTGCTCCGCGCCGCGAGGCGCCGGGATGAGCGGAAGGTGTCACACGGGCAAGAGCGTCGGCTGTCTCATTGTGAGACGAGGAGCGTGAGGTGGTCTCCGCCTCATGCCGAACGCGTTCGCGCATGCGGACGATGCCGAATCGTTACCCAAACGGCCGCCCGCGACTGATCTGTGCGCCGTGCCGGGCGTTCCGTAATGGGACATCCGCACACGACTCGAGTGCGGTCACATGGGGCGCGCGACTCTTGAGGAGGTCACATGCAGGTAGGCGTGTATGCGTTCGCGACCCAAGACGGACTTCGGCCTGACGACCTGGCTCGGGAGATCGAGACACGCGGCCTTGCCGCGCTCATGTTCCCGGAGCATTCGCATATCCCGGTGTCTCGCGCGACGAAGTATCCCGATGTCTACGGCGGCGGCGAACTGCCCGGCTTCTACATGCGTACCTACGATCCCTTCGTGAGCTGCACGCTGGCGGCCTCCGCTACGACGCGCGTCCGCGTCGGTACGGGCATATGCCTGCTCGCCCTGCGGGAACCGGTCCACACCGCCAAAGAGGTGGCGTCCGTGAGCTACCTCTCCGGCGGGCGCTTCAACTTCGGCGTCGGGTTCGGCTGGAACGCCGACGAGTTCGACAACCTCGGAGTCCCCTTCAAGCGACGGCACACGCTGGTGCGCGAGAAGGTCCAGCTGATGAAGCGGCTGTGGGAGGACGATGTCGCCAGCTACGAGGGCGAACTGGTGTCGCTGCAGCCGAGTTGGTCGTGGCCCAAGCCGATCGACGGGCCGCCCATCTTCTTGGGCGGGAACGGCCCCGTCACGATGAAGAACGCAGCGGAGTGGGCGGACGTCTGGTACCCCACGCCCCCAGGAGACGACCCGCTCCTAACCGCCTCGGTACCGGCATTCCGCGCGTTGGTCGAGGCCGCCGACCGAGATCCGGAGTCTGTCGAGATCGGCTGTGCGCCCGGCGACGTGAGCCGCGCGGACCTCGACGCATATGCCGCCAATGGTCTGACGTACGTCAATGTGGGCATGGTGACGACGTCCCGCGATGAGGATCTCCGTCGACTGGACGAGATCGCCGATCGGGCACGGGAGTACCTGCAGCCCGTCTGACCGCCATTCCGCTCGCGGCCCCGCAAGGAGTTCGATGTCCACCAGCACGCCCGTCGCCCTCGTTACGGGAAGCAGCCGCGGGATCGGCTTCAGCATCGCCGAGCGGCTGGTGTCGCAGGGCTGGCGAGTGTGCCTGACCGGCCGCGGGCGTGACTCGCTCGACGCGGCAGTCGAGAGCCTGGGCGGCAGCACGAAGGCCATGGCAGTGGCCGGCAAGGCAGACGACCCCGTGCACCAGGAGGAGACGGTCTCCGCCGTCATTGCACAGTTCGGACGACTCGACCTGCTCGTCAACAACGCAGGTATCAACCCGGTGTACGGACCCCTCATGGACGTTGATCTCGGGGCAGCACGGAAGGTGTTCGAGGTGAACGTTCTGTCCAGCCTGCGCTGGACGCAGCTGGTCTACGCCCACTGGATGGCTGTACATGGCGGCTGCGTGGTCAACATGGCATCCGTCACGGGCGTCACCGCGGCGAGCGGCCTGGGCGTCTACGGCACCAGCAAGGCAGCGGTCATCGCCATGACCCGGCAGCTGGGCGACGAGCTCGGTCCACGCGTCCGGGTCAACGCCGTCGCACCGGGTGTGATCAAGACCGACTTCTCGCGGGCGCTCTATGAGGGGCACGAGACTGCGGTCGAGTCGACATACCCGATGGACCGGCTCGGAACGACCGAGGACATCGCGGGCGTCGTCGCGTTCCTCGCCTCAGATGATGCGGGCTGGATCACCGGCCAGACGCTCGTGGTCGACGGCGGACTCACCCTCGGCGGCCGGCTCTAGTCGTGTGGTCGGCCAATTGCATGAAAGGTCAGAAGTAGTCCGCCTCGGGTTCAATCCGGTACGAGTTCAGCTTCCGGTACAACGTCGAGCGGGAGACGCCCACGATGCGGGCAGCAAGCACCTTGTTGCCTCGTGCCTGCTTCAACGCATCGAGGATCGCACGAAGCTCCACATGCTCAAGCGTCGTGAGCTGACGCCGGGTCGCGCAAGCCTGGATCTCCGGCGGCAGCTGTGCCGCCTGGATCTCAACACCCGCGTGGCTGGCGATAGCGCGAAGCACGGTGCGCATCTGCATGATGTTGCCCGGCCATGGCGCTCGCACCATCGCTCGGAGTGCGCCGGCGGAGATGGCGTGCCGGCGACCGGAATCCTCCGCGAGCAGAGCGTGGGCGACATGCGGGATGTCCTCGGAACGCTCACGCAGCGGGGGAATATGCACCGACACCCCGCCCATGGCATCGACCAGTCGCTCGTGCTCCGGCGTGGCCGCTGAACCGCTCGCCGACGTCAGCGTCCCGACCACACGCGTGGGTCCGCGATCGCGGTTGAGTCGAGAGGCCATCGCCATGGCGACCGGCGCGGGCAGCGCCTCCAGGTGGCGAAGGAGTACCACGGCAGGGCCGGCCTCGAGCAGCGCGTCGAAGGCCGCCATCGCCGTCGTCGTGACGGCCCATTCCGGACTGGCGACATCAACCACCTCAACCGCCGCGTCAAGCAGGCCCTCGGCCAGAGCGCCGAGCAGCAGGGCTGACTTCCCCACACCCATCTCGCCGGAGACGAGCACGGGACCATCGGACGCAACGGCGGAACGCACGGTCGCCACGACGTCGTTCCACGCAGCCGTCGTTCCGGCCAGCCCCCGCATGCCGGGCGACGACTGACGCGCTCGCACGCTGGGCGACGCAGCCGCCGCATGATCCGCACCGCGGGGACTGCCGAAATCGACGAGTGCCCCCACAATCTCCCCCTGATTGAGGATCGGCTCGCACCGGAGCGTCACGACCTGCTCGTTTTCAAGGCGCAGTTCCGACTGGGCCGACGACCTGCCGCCGAGCGATTCGCGCACCGTCTCCCACAGGACCACTTGCTGCATCCCGCCAATTAGCGAGGTAACGCGTGGCCCAGCGATGAATATGTCCTGTCCTACGCCCGCCACGCATCGCGCGCCACCACGACTAGCTTCCAGGTAGGCATCGAGCACGATTCTCTCGCGCCGCGATGCTTGCTCGAGCATTCGGTGCTCCACATCGGCCGCGGCGCTCATCATCAGCGGGGTTAGGAGCGCACTCCCGGCATCGGCGCGACAGGACATCGTGATGATGCCTTCAGGTCGATGTGTGATCGGATGGAAGACCGGCACTCCGACGCAGGCGAACGGGGTCATGGACTCCATGAGGTGTTCATGACCGACGATCTGGACGGGTCGACCCGTCTCGGCCACAGTGCCGATCCCGTTGGTGCCGACGATCTCCTCCGAGCCGGTGAAGCCCACATCAGACCGGAGCGTGTCGAGCAGCGGACGGATGTTGCTATCCGACACCCACCGACGCAGGATCCGCGCATGGCGATCCGCGAGGAGCACTCCGGCACCCAAGCCAGACAATCGGTCAGCGAGCTTGCTCAGGACCGGGTCCGCGGCGGCGCAGAGGGCGCTGTCGGTGTCAAGGCCACCGATGAAGGGGAGGTCCGGGCGGCCGACCTCCACGCCGCTCAGCAGGGAACGTCGCCACGAGGACACGACCTCGGGGCGGATGCTGGTGGCCACCTCATCGGGGACTACTCGTTCGGACAGCACGATTTCGCGGGCCCTGCGCAGCGTCACCTTCGCCATGTGGACCTCCGCACAAACGACCCAGAGATGGACCCGCCTGAGAATCGACCGACCAGTCGGTCGAACACAACATAGGATCCGGCCCGTGGAAAAGTCCCCAGAACGACAGAATCCGTCACGACACGGGGGCTCTGTAGTCAACGAACGGGTCGCCGACAAGCGTCGCGACATCGTCTCGACAGCGGCGAGGCTGTTCGAGACCGAGGGATACAGCACTACCTCGATGACCGCCATCGCGCGCGCCAACGGCCTCGCCAAGCCGTCGCTGTACCACTACTTCGCCAGCAAAGACGACATCCTCTTCGCCATTCACGACGAGTTCATCAACCTGCTTACTGAGCGCCGCGACCGCCGCGCCGAGGCTCTTCTGAGCCCGGAGGACGAGCTGCGTGAGGTCTTCGGTGACGTCTTTGAGCTCATGGACTCGCACCGGGGCCACGTTCGTGTGTTCTTCGAGCACTACCGCGAGCTACCCGAGCACCAGCAGGAAGTCATCCGCGTCAAGCGCGACGACTACGAGGGCTGGGTAGAGGGGATCGTGCGAGACGGGAACGAGTCGGGCACGTTCCGCCAGGTGAACCCCCGACTGGTCACACTGGCCCTGTTCGGCATGACCAACTGGGCATACCAGTGGTATCGAAGCAGCGGACCGATGACCTCACGCCAAATCGCCGTCCACTTCTGGGACTACTTGATCTGCGGCATCGGCTCTCCCGCCGGGCTGGACCGGATCGTCCTCCCGACGAGCACCGGGAGCGCTCCGTGAGCCGACCGCATGATCGGTCAGGCGGGCGACGGCCATGAGCGTCGACGGCCTGGACGTGGACATCCTCACCAGGTGGCTTGACCACAGCATTGAGAGTTTCGACGGCTCGTCACCGCCGCTGGTGCGGCTGCTCGCCGGTGGCCGTTCCAACCTCACGTACGCCCTAACCGACGCCTCCGGCCGGCTGTTCGCCTTGCGCCGCCCGCCGCTTGGCCATGTCATGCCCAGAGCGCACGACATGGCGCGCGAATTCCGCGTCCTGGCCGGACTCGGACGTGTCGGGTATCCCGTGCCGGCCGTCCACGTCCTCTGCGAGGACCTGGAGGTACTCGGTGTCCCGTTCCTCGTGATGGACTTCGTCGACGGGCGGGTGATCGCCGACGCTGCTGACGCGTCCAGCCTGACCTTCGAGCAGGCTGACGACGTCTCTCGCACACTGGTCGAAGGACTCGCGGGCCTGCACCGCGTTGACGTGGTGGCCGCCGGACTCTCAGAGTTTGGTAGACCTGGCAAGTATCTGGAGCGCCAGGTCGACCTGTGGGGAAGACAGTGGCAGAACACCAAGACCCGCGAACTCGGATCCATCGACCAGCTCGCCGACTGGCTTCGCAGGGAGGTGCCAGAGGTTTCCCGAGACCTTCCGTGGTCCCTCGTCCACGGCGACTACCGCCTGGACAATGTCATCCTCGCTCCTGACCTTCGGGGCCTCAGAGCGGTCTTGGATTGGGAGATGTCGACCCTGGGAGATCCCATCAGCGACCTCGCCGTCACCCTCGTCTACTGGACTCAGGAGCGCGACGTGCTGCGCACGTCGGTGCCGGTCGCACCCGGCACCACCTCGGCCCCCGGGTTCTGGAATCGGGAGCGCATACTGACCGAGTACATCGACCGCACCGGCTTCGATGTGTCTCACCTACAACTGTGCGTGGCGCTCGCGTGCTACAAGCTCGCCGTCATCATGGAGTCGATCCACTTCCGGACCCTGGCCGGCCACCAGCGCGGTGCCGCGGCCGATCGCCATGAGGACATGGGTGCGGCGACGGAGGCACTGGCGCTGCTGGGTCTGCGGGTCATCGAGCGAGGCGCGCTGGAGGGTCTGAGCTCCTAGCAGCCGGGCGCGACGGGCCGGAAGTCACCGCCGATCGTCACACCGCCGTCAGCGCACAGCACGACACCGGTGATGAAGGACGCATCTCGGGAGGCCAGGAACGAGGCCACCGCTGCGATCTCACGTGGTTGGCCAAGCCGTGCCAGCGGAGTCCGGCGAAGGATCTGCCCCTCGTCCAGCACACCCTCGTCGAACCCCGATCGCATGAGGCCCGTGTCGATGTAACCCGGGGCGATGGCGTTCACACGAATCCCGTGAACACCCCACTCAGCGGCCAGGGTTCGAGTGAGCCCCGTGATGCCGCTCTTCGCGGTGCTGTAGGCAAGCCGCAGTGGGAGGCCCAGGGTCGACGCCACCGAACCAAGGTTGATGACGCTGGGGTTCTCCGCCTGACAGAGGAGACCGAACGCGGCGCGCGAACATCGCATTGTGCCGCCGAGGTTGACGTCGAGCTCCGTCAGCCAGTCTTCGGTTATCGTCTCCGCGGCCGGACGTCTGCTCAAGACGCCAGCGTTGTTGACCAGGACGTCGAGCCGACCGAAGGCGTCGCTGACTGTCGCCACTGCCTCGGCAACCGAAGCATCGCTGGTCACGTCGATAGGGACGTCGATGGCGACGTCCCGGTCGCCGAGCTCGGCGGAAAGGGCCTGGGACCCTGCTGAGTTGATGTCAGCCACCGCGACCGCCATGCCATCGGCGACGAAGCGACGCGCCATCTCGGCACCCAGCCCCTGGGCTCCCCCCGTCACAAGTGCCACGCGACGCGAACTCGACATGTCCGCAGGCTGCCATCGGCCCTGTGCACGCGGATGTCCAGAGTTGGGACACCTGTCGACGAGGGCGTCCGCTCAGGATGAGCCTGGCGCTGGAGCGTCGGCGCACAGCGGGTCAACAGGAGAGGACCGGAAGCGATGTCCGAGGTCGTGGATGTAGACGTTGTCGTTATCGGATCTGGGTTCGGCGGCATCTACGCGCTCCACAAGATGAGGGACATGCTGGGGCTGACGGTCCAGTCATTCGAGGAAGGCTCCGGCGTCGGAGGCACCTGGTACTGGAACACGTACCCCGGTGCGCGCTCCGACACGGAGGTCAACGCCTACTGCTACCTGCACGACAAGGAGCTCTTCGAGGAGTGGCAGTGGAGTGAGCGCTACCCGCGCCAGAAGGAGATCCTCTCCTACCTGAACTTCTGCACTGACCGCTGGGACCTGCGCCGCAGCATCAAGTTCAACACCCGCGTCGAGAAGACGGCATTCAACGAGCAGACCGGCCGCTGGGAGATCACGACCAGCGCGGGCGAGAGGTACACGGCGCAGTTCATCATCGAGGGCGTCGGCCTGTTGTCGTCCACCAACTACCCGGACTTCCCGGGGCAGAGCTCCTTCAAGGGCGAGATCTACCACACCGCTCGTTGGCCGCAGGAGAAGGTTGACCTGACCGGCAAGCGCGTGGGAGTAATCGGCACCGGCTCCAGCGGCACACAGGTGGTCGTCGAGATGGGCAAGGAGGCCGACGAGCTGTTCGTCTTCCAGCGCACTCCCCAGTACTGCGTGCCTGCCAACCACGGTCCGCTGGATCCGGAGAAGGTGCAGTGGATCATTGACGACTTCGAGGGCTACCGCGAGTCTGTGCTGCGATCGGTCACGTCGTTCGGGTTCGACGAGAGCCCGGTCCCCGCGATGAGCGTGAGCCCTGAAGAGCGCGAGGCCGTGTTCGAAGAGGCGTGGCGTCAGGGAAACGGATTCCGGTTCATGTTCGCGTCGTTCAGCGACATCGGCGTCGATCCCGAGGCGAACAAGGCGGCCACGGACTTCCTCAAGAAAAAGATGGCCGAGATCGTCAAGGATCCCGAGACCCTCAAGCAGCTCACGCCCACCGACCTCTGGGCCAAGCGTCCGCTCTGCAACGACGGGTACTTCGAGACCTTCAATCTGCCGCATGTTCACCTGGTCGATGTGAAAGAGCACCCGATCGTCGAGATCACCCCGACGGGAATCCGCACGGACAACGCCGAGTACGACCTTGACATCCTGGTGCTTGCCACCGGTTTCGATGCGGTGTCGGGCATGTACCTGAAGATCGACCAGACTGGACGCGGAGGGCTCACACTGCAGCAGAAGTGGGCGGATCGTCCCCGCACGACCTACGGGATCATGACTGCGGGCTTCCCGAACATGTTCATGATCTACGGACCGATGGGGCCGTTCACCAACCAGCCGCCGGTCCACGAGTGGCAGATCGACTGGATGGCCGACGCGATTCAGTACGTGCGGGATAACGGACTCGGCACTCTCGAGCCGACTGCCGAGATCGAGAACGAGTGGATGGAGACCTGCGATGAGATCGCCTACGCGACGCTCTTCATGAAGGTCAACTCCTGGATCAACGGGTCGAACGTGGTGGGCAAGCCAGTAACCAACTACTTCTACATGGGGGGCATGGGTGCCTACAACGACGTAGTCGGCGGCGCCAAGGATGCCGACTACCCAGGTTTTGACTTCGGCAAGGCCCTCGCGTCGGCCTGACAGGGTTGGTTGGTGGCCAGGGGACCACTCCGCAAGTTCGTCGCGCGTCGCCGTCCTGCTGGCCGCCGCCTCCCTCGCGGCGCTGACGCTGCGGGCTCGGCGTCGTGCGCACTGGCAAAGCTGACAGTGCGAGTTCGATTCTCGTCACCCGCTCCACCTAGATCACACCCGTCCTTCGCATTCGTCCCGTCGTACGAAGCAACGCGGGCCGATCAGGAGATGCGGTCGCCGCCGTTAGGCTGCCCGCATGCCCAGGTACCCGTTGGCCCTGCTCCCCGTCGTGACGATCTCCGGTGGGCAGTCACGTCTGGCCCCTGCCGGCTATGGCGTATCGACCGAGCACGGCACCCCGGCGCGAGCAATCTCGTCGTGGGTGAACCAAGGCGCGGCATGGGTTCATGTGGCCGATCAGGACAGTGTGGACGGGCTGACTGCCAATCTCCACCACATCGTGAGCAGCGGTGCCCATCTGCAGTACTCGGGAGCGGTGCGGGACGACGCGACCTTGGCGGGCGCGCTGCTGACCGGTGCGAGTCGGATCGTGGTTGACCCGAGCGACCTTGAGTGGGCCAGCGCCGCGGTGTCTACCCACGGCGATCGGCTAGCCGTCGGGCTGGACATCCGCCAACCAGAGGTGTTCGACGTCGCGGGCCGCCTCGAGCGCGCGGGATGCCGCCGCTTCGTGGTCACCGACAAGGCCGAGACCCACCATTGGAAGCACGGCGACCGGCACCTGCTTGAGGAGCTGTGCTCGTCGACGAACAGCGCGGTCATGGCCAGGGGTGGGATCCGACACCTGAATGACTTGCATGAACTGCATGAGCTCGTCCCCCGCGGGCTCGACGGGATCATCGTGGACGACGCGTTGTACGACGGAGCGTTCACGTTCACCGAGGCGGTTGCTGCCGGGGCCGACAGGTTCGACATGTTCTTCTGGGGCCCGCCAGGGTCATAGGCGATCGACAGCGCGCCGGAGCACGGATCCGGGCAGCGTCGAACGTGACCCGGAACCGGGTGACACTCGCACGGCGCCGGCGACGCGCGCGTCGGCCAGTACGCTCCGCGGGTGACTTCGCTGCAGCCCCAGTTCCGTACCGGCAAGTGGACGTTCCTCCTCGACGGCCGCGTCGTCGAGTGGTGCTACGAGGGCACGAGCGACACCACACGCGTGCACGTCGACCACTTGCGCATCGACGCCGAGCCGAAAGGCAGCAGCCTGAAGGTCCGATGGGGCATCGACGTCTCGGGCTCCATCATCAACGGCGGGCGGGTCGACATCCCGGCCGAGCAGGTCGGCGAGTTCAAGGACTTCGTCGCCATGTCGATCGCCAATCGCACGCCTGGCTATCCGTCGTAGCAGCTCGGAACGTTCCCGTCGGCGTCCTCCTCGGACCGGACTGCTCAGGCCAGATGAGGAAGTCCTCATCTGCACGTCAGGTCCGGCTCACCTTCGACGCACATGCTCGTGGCGAGGCAGCGATCAGCTGCCCGCGACGAGAGGACACACCATGCGCAAGACCATCGTGGCGACCATCGCGGCTGGGGCGGCACTGGCAACGGCCGGCGTCCTCGCAGCCCCGGCAGCAGCCGCCGCACGGCCGGCAGAGATCGAGCGCGAGACGATGGGGACGTGCTCAGCCGGCGCTCGCTGGGACCTGAACCTCGAGCGCGAGTACGGCGTCATCGACATCGACGTCGAGATCGACGCAGCGACACGGGGCGAGAGGTGGACGGTGTCGATCGCCAAGAACGGCACCCGAGTCCTGCGCGTCGCCCAGACAGCGGACGCTGACGGGGAGATCGACGTCAGCCACATCGTCCGGGACCGCGCCGGCAGGGACCGGATCTCGTTCACGGCGACCAGCGCCAGCGGACAGTCGTGCCGCGGGTCGCTGCGGATCTGAGACGGCAGTGAGCCCGCGAATGCGGTGGGGGTGGCTCCTGGTGCCGGTGGCAGGAGCAGCACTTGTGAGCTGCGCATCGGTGGCTGACACGGCGCCCGCAGGCGCGGACCTCGACCCGATCGTGGTGGCGTTCCCCAGCAGCAGCGGCTCATCTGCCCCCGTCGCGGCACCGGTCACCGGCGACGGCCCGTCGCGGGTGACCGACCCTTCAGCCGACCTCGACATCGACGACCAGGTCGGGGACGGACGGAGCGTCGTCATAGAAGCCGTCGACACCGACCTGCCGGCCGTGCACATCGTGATCGAGACCCGGGACGGCGTGGTGCTGGGGTCGGACCTGCGCACAGCGGGCCTGCAGCCGGTCACCCTTCGCCTCGACGAGCCCGTGCCCGGCACGGCGGAGCTGGTGGGCCGCATGCTGGCCGACGACGGTGATGGGATTCTGGACGTCGGGGCCGATCGGCCCGTCATCGATGACGAGGGGGAGCAGGTGGCCGAGGACTTCGACTACGTGCTCACTGCGGCGCAACCGCGCAATGACTGACCGCCGACGGTCGGCGCGCCTGAGGATCCTCGGCTGGATCCTCGTTCCGGCGACTCTCATGCTGGTCGTGAGCTGGGTCGTCGCGCGGGCCTTGCTGATCAGCCAGGTGGAGACGCGCATCCAGCAGGAGCTGGCCGGCGAGGTGTCCGAGCTGCGCGTACTCGCCGAGGAGGGCGCGCCGACCGCCCCCGACGGCGGGGCGGGCGCCCGTGCCCTTCTGCGGCTCTACCTCGATCGAAGCATCCCCGACCGGAACGAGACGATGTTCAGCATCGTCGACGGCGTGGTCGACGCTCGCACGTCTGACATCCCGCCGGTACGCGTCGATGAGGATCCGGAGCTGGTTGCCAGGCTCTCCGCCGTCGACGCGGTGACCTATGGCGTCACGGACACGAACGCCGGGCCGGTGCGGTACGTCGCCGTGCCGGTCTCCGCAGACTCCGACGATCAGAAGGGCACGCTCGTCGTCGCGATCTTCGCCGACGCCGAGAGCGCGGACGCCGACTCGGTGAGCCGGACCCTGCTGCTGACGTCCCTGGCCGGCCTGGCACTGGCGACCGGAGTCGGCTGGCTCGTCGCGGGACGGGTGCTGGCTCCGATCCGGCACATGCGCGACACCGCGAGAGAGATCACCGACACCGACCTCGACAGCCGGATCCCACTCACCGGGCGAGAGGACGAGCTCGACGATCTGGCGACGTCCTTCAACGCGATGCTCGACCGGCTGCAGGAGGCGTTCGCGTCCCAGCGCGAGTTCGTGGACGACGCCGGGCACGAGCTGCGCACCCCCCTGACGATCGTCCGCGGACACCTGGACCTGCTGCGCGAGGCGACCGATCCGGACGACCGCGCGCAGCTCATGACAGTCATCTCCGACGAGCTCGCGCGGATGGCCCGCATCGTCCACGATCTGCAGACCCTGACCAAGGCCAGCCAGCCCGGCTTCCTACGGCGGGCCCCGCTCGACGTCGCCGACCTCGTCGACGATGTCCTGCTCCGGGCACGCGCACTCGGCGATCGTGACTGGCAGCTGGATGCACGCTGCGAAGGTGTCATCGACGCCGACCGCGACCGCGTGACGCAAGCCCTCGTCCAGCTGACGCAGAACGCCACCCAGCACACCGGCCCGGGTGACCAGATCGGGATCGGCTGCCGCGACGAGGGCGCCGACGTGTGCTTCTGGGTGCGGGACACCGGCGTCGGCATCAAGCCGCAGGACCGCGACCTGGTGTTCCAGCGATTCGCCCGGGCGAACGGCCCGCGGTCCGATGGGGCCGGCCTGGGCCTGTCGATCGTGGCCGCAATCGCACACGCACACGGCGGCAGTGTCACCGTGGTCGAGACGGCGGGTGGCGGTGCGACGTTCGAGGTGCGCCTCCCGTCGTCCGGGGCAGAGGATGTCCCCACCGCCGGTGACGAGGAGGTGCGCTGATGGCCCGCATCCTGCTGGCCGAGGACGAACCCCGGATCGCTTCGTTCATCACCCGAGGGCTGCAGGCCCACGAGTTCACGGTCTCGACCACAGCCGACGGCACCGAGGCGCTGCAGTGGGCCCTGTTCGGGGACTACGACCTGTTGGTCCTCGACGTCGGGCTCGTGGGCATCGACGGCTTCGAGGTACTGCGCCGCCTGCGCGGCGGCGGCAGCGACCTGCCCGTCATCGTGCTGACCGCCCGCGACTCCGTCGCCGACACGGTGGCCGGTCTCGAGGGCGGTGCTGATGACTACATGGCCAAGCCCTTCTCCCTCGACGAGCTCCTCGCGCGCATCCGGCTCCGTCTTCGGCAGCGATCGACCGCGTCCGAGCCCGGGGCTGCGACGACGCTGACGGCGGGCGACGTCAGCGTTGACATCCGGGCTCGCTCCGCGACTCGGGCTGGGCGCACGGTCGAGCTCTCCGCCCGAGAGTTCTCACTGCTGGAGATGTTCGTCTCCCATGCCGGTCAGGTGCTCGCCCGGGAGCAGATCCTCAGTGGCGTCTGGGGCTACGACTACGACCCAGGGAGCAACGTGGTCGAGGTCTACGTCCGCAACCTGCGCCGCAAGCTCGGCGATGACCTCATCGAGACGGTCCGAGGCATGGGCTACCGACTTCGCGGGTAGCCACGACGCCGTGGGACGCCGTGCCCCGGCCAGCCTCCTACGATCGCCCCGTGCTGTGTCCGGACATCATGGGGCGTGACCGCGAGCTGGCGGAGCTGCGAGCACGAGTCGCCGGCCTGGCCGACGGACATGGCGGTGTCGTGATCCTGCGCGGTGACGCGGGCACCGGGAAGTCCCGACTTGCTCGAGAGGCGACAGCCGACGCGGATGTGCCTGTTCTGTCGGGCCGGGCCGTGCCGGGCGACAGCCCCGTGCCGTTCCGGCCCTTGACAGAGGCATTTCTCGCCGCCTTGCGCGGCCGGCCGCTGCCGAGCGACCCCTCACTGGCCGGCTTCGAGGGCCAGCTGGCGCGCCTGATGCCGGGGTGGACCTCCGCCGCTCCGCTCGACGACTCGCCGGTGCTTCTCGGCGAGGCAATCGTGCGCCTGCTCATCGTGCTCGCCGCCGGCCGCCCGTGCGTACTCGTCCTCGAAGACCTCCATTGGGCCGATCCGGAGACTCTGGCCGTCGTCGAGTACCTCGCCGACGCCCTGCGCGACGAGCCGATCCTGTGCCTGGCGACCGCCCGACCCGGTGGCGCGAGCGGCGGACTGCTCGAGCGGCTCGTCCAGCGCGATCCCGGCGCTGTCGTGGCGGTGGAGGCCTTGAACGACGCCACCGTCGACGAGATGATCGCCGCCTGCCTCGCGACGACTGGCCGCCCCGCCGGTCTGAGCGAGTTCGTGCTCCAGCACAGCGACGGAAACCCGTTCACCGTCGAGGAGCTGCTGGCCGGCCTCGTCGCCGCCGGAACCCTCGTACGCACGGACAAACGGTGGGAGATCGCCGGACCGCTCAACCCCGCCGTGCCGGCCAGCCTGCGCGACTCGATCCGGCGCCGGCTCGACACCCTCGACCCCACGGCGCGTCAGGTGCTCGGCGCTGCGGCCCTCCTCGGCCGCCAGTTCGACTGGGAGCTGCTGCCCGGCATCGCCGACGTCGACGGGCGAACTGTGGTCGATGCCATGCGCGCGGCGGTCGCCGAGCAGCTGGTCGAGACCGACGGTGACGGCTTCCGGTTCCGTCACGCGCTCACACGCGAGGCCGTCCTCGCCGACCTCCTGCCGCCCGAGCGGCGGACCCTGGCCGCACGAGCATGGCCCGCTGTCGAGCTGGCTCACCCGGGTCTTCCCGGCCCGGTGTGCCAGCTGTCCGCCGATCTCGCCGAGGCGTCGGGGAGCACGGCTGCCGCATCGAGCCGCCTGGTCGAGAGCGCCCGGCGCGCGCTGGCCGCCGGTGCCCTGGCAACCGCGGAGCAGACCGTCCGACGCGCGCGCCTCCTGGCAGCGCCAGACTCGGACGAAGCACTCGACGCCGACGAGCTACTGGTCCACGTATTCGCTGCCGCCGGGAAGATCGCCGACGCGCGCGCCCTGGGCATCACGGTCGAGACGGCCATGTCCACCACGGACGTGCCCGTGTCGCGCCACGCGGACCTACTGGTCCACCTCGCTCGAGCAGCCGTTACGGCGGGCGAGGACGACCGTGCAGGCGCGGCGGTCGACCGCGCACGCGTCGTCGCCGGGCCGGGTCCCGAAGCCGGGCTGGCGGCGCGCATCGACGTCGTCGCGGCCCAGGTCGCCCTCGACGTCGCCCGGCTGGAGGAGGCCGAGCGACTGTGCCGGTCCGCTATCGCCGGCGCCCGGGCCACGGACCAGACCGAGGTCCTGTGCGAGGCGCTCATCGTGCTCGGCCGCGTCCTGTACCCCAACGGCTACCTGCAGGCGCTGGGGTCCTTCCAGGAGGCCTCGGAGGTGGCGGAGCGCGCCGGCCTGGCCCGGTGGCACCTGCGCGCCCAGCAGGAGCTCGCGCTGGGCTCACTGCCAACGGCGCACGCCATCGGCCTCCGGTCGACGCGGGACCTGGCCGCTCGCTACGGCGCCCATCTCACGGTGGCGGCGATGGACCTGGCGATCGCGGACCTAGCGCTGTCGAACTACGACGCGGAGGAATGCCGTCGCGCGTCGACGGCATGCATCGACGAGAGCCACCGCTACGGCCTGGCATCCGGGCCCCTCGCCCACCTCTGGCTCGCCGGCGCCCATGCGATCGGCGGCGACGATGACGCCATGGCACGCGCCATCGACGGCGCGCTCGCTCGGGACCCGGACGACCCGCGCATCCACGCGGACCGGCTCGGACGAGTCCTCGCCACCCGTGCGTTCGTCCGAGACGAGCTCGACAGCCTCCCCGCGATCCTCGACGAGATGATCGAGTGGGTTCGCCGGGCGCCGCCGACCACGTCGGTCTACCCGGGCCGCGTCGCCTGGGCCCTCCTACACACGATCGACGACGATGACCACGGCGTCGACGTCCGTACCGAGTACCACGCAGCAGCCGATCGCATGCAGATCCCGCTCTTCGCCCAGTTCGGGCAGGTGGTCGAGGCGGTCGCAGCCGGGCGGAGCGGCGATGGTCGACGAGCGACCGAGCAGTTCGACCAGGTCTACGACCCCCTCCTGAAGAACCCGATCGCCTCCGGGATGACCCGCACCCATGTCCTGCTCGTGGCGCGCGCCGCGATCCGAGACGGGTGGGGCGATCCGGTCCGATGGCTACGCGACTGCGAGGCATGGTTCGCCGAGCGGCACCTCGACCGCCTGGTTCGTCGTGCTCGCCTGCTCCTGGGTGATGCGGGAGTCCCCGTGCCCCGTCGCGGACGCGGCGACTCCGACGTGCCGTCGTCGCTGCGTGCGCTCGGAGTGACGAGCCGGGAGGTGGACGTCCTGAAGCTGGTGATCGCCGGCCGCTCGACGAAGCAGATCGCGGCCGACCTGTTCCTGTCACCGAAGACGGTCGAACGACACCTGACGAGCCTGTTCGGCCGCTTCGGCGTGCGCAACCGACGTGAGCTCGCCGAGATGGGGGTCGCCCACCTCGCCTAACTGGGGGATGCACCCCCGATGTGCGGCGGCGCCGGGGCACCGATCCTCGTCATATGCAGACCAACATCCATGAGATCGCCGACGGCGTCTACCGGCTGTCGACGCTCGTCCCGCAGGCCGCCCCCGGCGGCCTCACCTTCAACCAGTACCTGTTGACGGGCGACGAGCCGCTCCTGTTCCACACAGGCGCTCGCCAGCTCTTCCCCCTGGTCCAGGACGCCGTCGCCAAGGTGATCGACGTCGGCCGGCTGCGCTGGATCAGCTTCGGCCACATCGAGTCCGACGAGTGCGGTGCCATGAACGACTGGCTCGGCGCGGCCCCCGCCAGCACGGTCCTGTTCAACGGGCTCGGCTGCATGGTGTCGCTCAACGACCTGTGCGACCGTGCGCCGCAGATCGTCGACCCCGCAGAGCCTCTGGACAACGGTGGGCATCTGATTCGGACGATCACGACGCCTCACGTCCCGCACGGATGGGAGGCTCAGGTGATCTTCGATGAGACGACCCGCACACTCTTCTGCGGCGACCTGTTCACCCGGGTCGGCGAGGCGCCCGCGCTCGTGCACGATGCCGACCTGATCCAGCCAGCCCTGGACGCCGAGGCTCTCTTCGGCGCGACGGCGCTCACGGCGGACACGGCGCCGACGATGCGAGCGCTCGCCAAGCTGGCACCTCGTACGCTCGCACTCATGCACGGGCCGGCCTACGCGGGAGACTGCCAGCAGGCTCTGATCGACCTGGCCGACGCGTACGAGGCCCGCTTCCTGGCCCGCTGCGACGCGACGCCCGCGGGAGTGAGCTGACGTGGCACAGCACCTCACCAGCGAGACCGTCGACCGCTACATCGACGCCGCCCCGGAAGCGGTCTACGACCTGGTCGCCGACGTGACCCGTACACCGGAGCGAACCCCCGACGTGGTCCGGTGCGAGTGGCTGGACGGCGCAACCGGGCCGGCCGTAGGCGCCAGGTTCAAGTCGACGAACCACGCCGGCCGAGGCCCGGACTGGAGCAACAAGCCGATCGTGACGGTGGCCGACCGTGGGAAGGAGTTCTCGTTCACCCGGACCGAGCCCTTCGCCGGAACCATCCTGTGGCGCCACCGCTTCGTCCCCGAAGGCAGCGGGACCCGCATGTACGAGAGCTACGAGGTGACCAAGCCGATCCGGTGGATGGGCTGGTTCATCATCGACACGCTGTACGGCCTGAAGGACCGACGCTCCGAGCTTCGAGCCAGCATGGTCGCGTCAATGGACCGCGTCGCCGAGATCGTCGAACGAGAAGCCCGCACCTGACCTCCTGAGCGCGGCCGCGGCGTAGCCGTCGACCACGCGCCTACACCCAGCACCTCCCGCCAGCCGGCACCCACCGGTTCGTCACGCGCGACCTTGTCGCCGCGTGGCGATGACGCACGCCCCCTTTTCGCCCAACACCACCTCCCACGAATGGACCTGACATGAGACGTCACCTCACCATCGCCGCCGCCCTCAGCGTCGCCCTGCTTGCGACCACGGGCTGCACGGCCTCGCTCAGCGGCGCCGACTCTGCGTCCCCCTCACCCACCGCATCGACGACGACCGCTTCCGCTGCGAATACAGGCGACTCCGCCCTCGCGCGGGAGCTCCAGAGCGCGATCGACACGACCCGCTCCCAGGGGAACGTCCCCGGGGCCGTCGTGCTCGTGCGCTCTCCCAAGGGTTCGTGGACGCTCACGTCCGGGACCGTCGGGAACGACGATGCCGCGGCGCCGACCGCGAATGACCGGACCCGCATCGGCAGCCTGACGAAGACGATGACGGCGACGATCGTCCTGCAGCTCGTCCAAGAGGGGAAGGTGTCGCTGGAGGACCCCATCTCCACCTACCTCGACCCGTCGGTGCTGGCCGGCCTGCCGAACATCGACGACGTGACCGTGCTCGACCTCCTTCACATGACGTCTGGCATCCAGCCGTACTCGCTCGACGAGACATTCCAGTCGGACCTGTTCGCCGACCCGACGAAAGCCTGGACCCCGGCCGAGCTCGTCGAGTACGCCACGAAGATCCCCGCGAAGTTCAGCCCGCCCGGATCGGGCTGGCAGTACTCCAACACCAACTACATCCTTCTCGGGATGCTGATCGAGAAGGTCACCGGCGAGCAGCTCCCGCAGGTCTTCCAGGACAGGCTCTTCGGCCCGCTCGGAATGGCCGACACGACATTCCCTGAGCCCGCGGACGACACGATGGCCGAGCCGCACCTCGACGGCGTGACCGAGCAGGGCCAGCCCGACGGCCAGACAGGGGACTCGACGAGCTGGAACCCGTCGGAGGCGTGGTCCGCTGGCGCCGTCGTGTCGACGCCGAACGACCTCGCGAAGTGGGCCGACGCGCTGTTCACCGGTGCGGGCGTCCTGGATGCGACGACACAGCAGCTTCGGCGCGACTCGATCCAGTACGGGATCCCGCCGCTGACGGCGACGAGCGGGTATGGCATCGGGATCGGCGACAACAACGGCTGGTGGGGCCATGACGGTCAGATCCCCGGGTTCACCTCGAGCCTGCAGCACAACTACGACACCGACACCACGATCATCGTGCTGACCAACAGCGACATCCCGCTGCCCGGCACCAACGGCCAGCCAGGGCCGAACCCGGCACCGGCGATCTACGCCGCCGTGCGGGACGTGCTCAGCTGACGACGTCAACCAGGGACCGGTGCCGTGCGGGGCACCGGTCCCTGGTCGAGCGCGCTCCAGAACCGCACGAGGTGCACGGCGAGGTCTGCAGGCTGCTCGAGAGGGATCAGCGTCCGTGCATTCGCGATCGTGACCACCTGGGCCTCGGGGGTCAGGCCGGCGGCCACGACGGCGGCCTCCGGGCTCCAGTCGCCCCGGTCGTCGGATGCGACGTAGAGGCATGGCACCTCGATCGCGGGCAGGTCGTCGGTGAGGTCGGTGCGGCCGAGGATGAACGAGCGGACCGCATTCGTGAGGCTTCGACGGCTTGGCCGGCCGAGGCTCTCTACGACCACGCGTCGGATGCCGTCATCGTTCGCCGACGCGTCGGTGAGCATCGCGCTGACCACGGCGTTCCTGACCGGGCCGACCGGCCCCGCGAGCCGCAGGAGCGGCAGCAGGGCGCAGATCTGGGCTCGGAGCGCGGCGCTGACGGGGTCGACCGGAGCGCTGATCGTGACCAGGGACCGCAGAGCGCCGGCACGTGCAGCGAGCAGGTAGCCCACGTGGCCGCCGAAAGCGTTTCCCACCCAGTCGACCGGGCCGTCGACGCCAAGACCGGTGAGGAGGTCGCCGGCGGCATCCGCCGCCTCCGCGATGCTGCTGCGCCTGAGCAGCGGGTCGCTGAGGCCGAGTCCTGGCCCGTCCACCAGGACGAACCGGCGTCCGGCCCCGAGATGCGGGATGAGCGCGTCCCACGTGTGGCTGTCGACGAACATGGATGACCACAGCACGGTGGTCCGTCCCGTGCCGACGATTCGGACATGCAGGTCGCCGAGGCGGGTCCGAACCCGCTCGACGCGTTCGGTGGGGGTCTCGATGCTCATATCGGGTTCCATTCCATCGGCTCGAACTTTCATGTTAATCTCTATCACATGAATACTCGTCCGTACAACATGGCCGGTCGCGCCGACGCGGCAGCGCGCACGGGCGAACGCATCCTCGACGCGATGCTGGAGCGGTTCGCCGCACTCCCCTACGACCGGATCCGCCTCGAGGACGTAGCGGCGGATGCTGGCGTGACGGTCCAGACCGTCATGCGACGGTTCGGGAGCAAGCCCGCGTTGATGTGCGCCGTCGTAGCGCGGGAGCTCGGCCGGATCGTCGCGGCACGCGACGCGATAGCGAATGCGACCCCGGTCGAGACGGTCGCTGCGCTTGCCGACCACTACGAGGCGTACGGATCCTTGATCATCAAGATGTACGCGGAGGCCGGTCTGGTGGACGGGCTGCCGGAGATCGCCGCGCAGGGCCGGCAGTACCACGTCGAGTGGTGCCGGCACGCGTTTGCGCGCAGCATTCCGAACGATTCCGATCGCGCACGGACCGAACGCCGGCTCGCGCAGGTCGTGGCGACCTGCGACGCCCGGACGTGGCACATCCTCCGGATCGACTGCGCCTTGAGCGCCGACCAGACGAGGACCGCGCTGCAGGAGATGCTCTCGCCGCTGCTCAGGGCCGAGGCCACTGCGTGAACGGACCCATGACGGCAGCGGCGACCGCTAGCAGGAAGGGCAGCCGAGCTCGCGGCGCGTCAGAGCTCGTCGAGGATGCGCTGACGCTGCTGCGCGTACTCGTCCGCGGACAGCAACCCGCGCTCGTGCAGGGACGTGAGCTTCGCGAGCCGGTCCTCCGGCGACTGCGCGGCAGCAGGCGCCTGCGCCTGGGCCTGCTGCGTGAAGGCCGCCATCGCTGCCTGCGCCTCGGGCGAGTTCGCACTGAACACCTGGGCCTGCGAACCCGCGACGATGCCGAGCTGGGCCAGCTGGGCCGCGAGTGCATCGGGGATCGCGCCGGACGCCGTCGCGGCCGCGGGGGTCGCGCCGGGCGGCTGGTTCTTCAGGTCCTCGAACTTCTTCTTCTGCGCCGCCTCATACGCCTTGACGCTCAGCCGCTCGTCGTCCTTGTCGAACTTGACCTTGCGGTCCTTTGCCTTGACGAGAACGGACACCGTGTCGCGCACGTTCGGTGCCCAGAAGTCGGTCGCGATCGTGGGCTCGAGGATGGTGGCGCGGAACACCTCACCGCTCTCCAGCCGGACGTCGGCGATGTAGGTGTACGTCGAGACGGACCCGTCGCCGGAGAACTTCGCGTCCCGGGCGATGATCGTCGCCTCGGCCTTGTCCCACTGGCTTCCGAACACGGTGCGCTCCTGACATCGACGAGGTGGATTGGTCGACCACGTCGGGCGACAACCGGCGCAGACCGTACCGCAATGACGGGCTCCTCGGATGAGCCGCGAAGGTCATGAGGTTGCGCGGAGGGTGACGGTACGTCGCGACAGCGATCGCACCTGCCAGGATCGTCGACGTGACTGTGCGTCCATGGCCCGCGCGTGCCGGGCAGCTCCTCCTGCGGGAGGCGACCGACGCCGACCTCGATCGGCTGCTGGCGTTCCGGAACACGTCCGAGGTGAACCAATGGATGATGCGGACCCACGTCGAGCCGGAGGTTCTCCGAGCCGAGTGGCTCGCGGTTCCGGCGAGTCCCGATGACTTCTCCTGCGTGGCAGAGCTCGACGGACACGTCGTGGCGATGGGCTTCCTCGACCTCGTCGACGGTGCCGGCCAGCCAGGCATGCCGCCGAGGACGCAGGCGCTGATCGGCTACGTCGTCGACCCCGCGCATGCCGGCCGAGGAGTGGCCACCGACCTCGCGCGCGGGCTGCTCGCCGCTGCGTTCGACCGCCTCGGTGCGCGCCGCGTGACGGCCGGCTGCTTCGCCGACAACGCCGCGTCCGCGCGCGTTCTGGAGAAGATCGGCATGCGCCGCGAGCACCACGGCCTCGAGGACTCCTGGCACGCCGAGCTCGGGTGGGTCGACGGCTACGAGTACGCGATCCTCGACCGCGAGTGGCGCGCGCTCCACGCGACATCGGGCCGCGACGACGGCCAGCCCGCGGTCACGTCCACGTCGGTGCCATCGCGATGATGCGCGACCGACGCCACTGCCAGGTCGCCCACAGCCCGGGATAGAGCGCCGGCGCCAGCGCGCCGCCGATCGTCAACCGGTCACGCCAGAGGGCCCGCTCGGGTGATCCCGCGACAGGGCCGACGGCCATCTGGTGGTCCCAGAGCGACAGCAGGGAGAGCGGGCCGCTGAGCGGCCGTCCGCTGTCTCGCATCACGCGCACTGTCGTGCCGTCCAGGTCGACTTCGCGATCGGTGATCCGGATGGTCTGGCGGCCCATCGGGACGACGCCGAGGACGCTCATGCCGACTGCCGCCTCCTCGCCGGAGCGCCACTGCTCCGGCAGCTCGGCGTCGGCCTTCAGCTGCAGGAGCGGTCCGTACAGGTCCGCGACGACTGCCGGCGAGTGCAGGGCCCGCCAGGCGACGTCGGGGGTGCACGCGACCTCGAAGACCATCAGCACCTGCATGGGTCGATCCTCTCCCGCGACGCCGCGCGGCGACAGCCCCCGCGCCCGTTCACGGCGACGAAGGCCGTGCCTGGAGGTGACACCCGTAGCACAAGGAGATGCCTGACCCGATGTAGTCGCCGAACAATGGGACGCGCCAGTACCCCTCGCGCTCGTAGAACCGCTGGGCGTCGGGCTGGAACGTGCCCGTTTCCAGCACCAGATCCGTCACGCCGAGGTCGACGGCTCGCCGCTCCAGCTCTCGGAGGACCGCGACTGCCGCTCCGGTCCCCCGCGCCGCCGGCGTCGCGTACATCCGCTTGATCTCCGCAACGCCGGGACCAAGGACGTCGTCCCCGAGCAGGCGCAGGCCACCGCACGCGACGGCAATGCCGTCATCGGTACGGGCGACGAGGAACACGACGACGTCGGCGGCCGACGGGCGGACGCCAGGCTCGTGGTCGTCCGACCCGTACCGTGCGTCGAGCTCGGCGCGCTGAGCAGCCCGCAGGGCCGCGGCATCCAGGTCGTCCCAGGGGACCTCGTCGACCGAGACCGCCAGTGAGAACGGCGCCGTCATCCGGCCTCGGCCGGCGGCACGTCCTCGACGACGTCCGCGTAGTCCTTGGCAGCCGGGATCTCCCCCGCCGCGTAGATCACGCGGAGCACACCCGTCGGCAGCGCCTCCGACCGGACGAGCTCGAAGCCGAGCATCGGCTCACCCTCGTCGAAGAGCCGCTCGCCGTGCCGGGCGGCGACCGGGTGGATGAGGAGCCGCAGCTCGTCGAGCAGGCCCGCCGCCAGCAGCTGTCGGACGACCGAGATCGAGCCCGGGATCAGGACCTTCGCGATCGACGTGTCCTCGCGCAGTGCCGTCGCTGCCGCGATGAGGCCGTCGGACGTGCGCTCGGCGTTCCGCCAGCCGAGGTCCCGCTCGCCGCGGGTCGCCACGACCTTCCGCAGGTCGCCCAGCTTCTTCGCGAACGGGGCGTCATCGCCCCCGCCAGCCTCGCGCTCGGGCCACGCGCCGGCGAAGCTGTCGTAGGTGACGCGCCCCAGGAGCAGGACGTCGGCGTCGGCGTAGTCCTCGCCGACGGCGGCGCCCATCTGCGCGTCGAAGTATGGGAAGTGCCAGGCGAAGTCGATCTCTGCCACGCCATCCAACGAGATGAACAGGGTCGACACGATCTTCGCCATCGAAGGCCTCCCAGTCGCAGGTGGCCGCGAGTCTAGGACTCATCCTTTGGTCGTAGCTGCCACGAACGAGAACCGTCCGGACGGGCGATGCGCGTCGTCGCGCCCGTTCCTACCGTCGTGCCATGAGCAACGATCTCGCCGAGACGCTGCGCCAGCAGCTCATGCCGTCCGCTTCGCCCAGCCCCGCGCTGGAGGCCTTGCTCGCGGACTACTCCCGCTACCACGTCGTGATCGCCGTCCTCGGGAGCGTCTTCCTGTTGGCCGTGCTCGGACTCACGTTCGCCTGCGGTCGTCGGGCCATCCGCGGGCCGTGGACCCTCGAGCGCGCGACCGCACTCGCCGTCGGCGGCATCGCTGCCCTCGTCTCCGCCTTCCTGGCCCTCCTCGTGGCCGCGAACATCAGCACCGTCCTGAGCCCGGTCGACGGGTTCACCGGGGCCCTCGACCTCGTGGGATCCCCCCGTCCGGCCTCCAGTGCCGGACAACTGCACCAGGCCTTCGCGGCATGGCTCCAGTCCGACTCGGAGGCGGTGCCGCCGCTCGTCCGGGCCAGCATCGACGACCGGCTTGAGTGGCAGCGTCCGAAGGCGGTGGTGTGCGCCGTGCTCTTGGTCGGATTCGTCCTCCTCACGGCGGCCCTGTGGCGCGCGATCGTCCGACGGTCACGCCGCGACGGCCCGCAGTCAGCCGTCGCCACCGCCGGCATCCTGCTGGCCGGCGCATTCACGTCGGCCACGTGCCTGCTCCTCATGCTCATGGTCCTGGGCAACACGCAGGGGTCGATCGCCCCGCTGTCCTTGACGCTGTTCTTTGGCTAGCGCCACCGGGGACGCAGCGACCCGGCGATGGCGCATGCTGTGCCCATGACCGGGCCGGCAGCGCTACGCGCCCACGTCGCCAGGTGGCTGACCGAGGAGGACGGCAACGGCACCTCGGCCGGACCTTCGGGTGGGCCACTGGCTCGGGTCACGTCGTGGGCCCGCCGCCACCCCAAGACGGTCGACGCGGTGCTCGCGCTCGCCCTGGCCGGGTTCACGGTGCCGCAACTGCGCTACTGGGCTCAGCAGCCGACGGGGCTCACCGAGCGACTCGCCCTGACCGCCCTGCTGGTGCTGCCGCTCGTGTGGCGTCGTCGGTTCCCCGTGGCGGTCTTCGCGTTCGCCGCAGCGGTGGCGCTCGTCCAGTGGAGCCTGTCGATCAGCCTGGCCGCAGACGTCGTGCTCCTCGTGTACCTCTACACCGTCGCGAGTCGGTACCCCAGCCGCGTCGCCGTCACCGCTGCCGCGGTTCTCGAGCTCGGCGTGATCCTCGCCGCCGTGCGGTGGAACCTCGCCGGGGACCTCGCGCAGCCGCTGCTGATGCGCGTCGTCTACCTGTCTGGGCCGGTTGCCGTCGCGCTGCTGCTCGGCATCAGCGTGCGCGCGCGCCGACAGTCCGTCATCGCACTCACCGAACGGGCCGACCAGCTCGAACGCGAACGGGGCCAGCAGGTCGCGATCGCTGCTGCTGCCGAACGCGCCCGCATCGCGCGCGAGATGCACGACGTCGTCGCGCACGGGCTGTCGGTCATGGTGACGTTGTCGGACGCCGCGGCGCTCAAGGCACCGGGCGACGCGCAGGGTGCAGCCGCGACGATGAGGCAGGTGTCGGCCACGGGGCGGCAGGCCCTCGGCGAGATGCGCGGACTGCTCGGCGTCCTGCGGTCCGACAGCGACCACGACGTGCGCCATCCCGCGCCGGGAATGGCCGAGCTCCCCGACCTGGTCGATGGCGTGCGCTCCGCAGGTCTTGATGCGGAGCTCCATGTGGCGGCGACCCCGCCATCGGTGTCGGCCGCGTTGCAGCTCACCGTGCACCGGATCGTCCAGGAGTCCCTCACGAACACCCTCGCTCACGCCGTGGGCGCGACGCGCGTCGACGTGGCCGTGGACGTCGCTGCCGACGCCATCACGGTGCAGGTCGCCGACGATGGCACCACGCCGTCCCGATCGAGCTCCCGATCAGGCCTCGGGCTCGTTGGCATGCGGGAGCGCGCCGCCGTGCACGGGGGCACCGTCAGCGCGGGTCCGGGCCCGACGGGCGGCTGGCTGGTGCAGGCGCACCTGCCTCGCGCTGCAGACAGCTCGTCACGACTCATAGCGGTGGATGGCACGCCATGACGATCCGCGTCGTCATCGCTGACGACCAGGACCTCATCCGGGCCGGGTTCCGGATGATCCTCGAGGAGGCGGAGGGCTTCGAGGTCGTCGGCGACGCCGCCGACGGGGCCGAAGCCGTCCGGCGCGTCGCCGAGCTCGCGCCGGACGTGGTCCTCATAGACGTGCGGATGCCTGGCGTCGACGGCATCGCGGCTACCAGCCAGATCATCGCGCGCGACCCGAGCGCCCGGATCCTCGTCATCACGACCTTCGACCTCGATGACTACGCGTTCGCCGCGCTCGAGGCCGGTGCGAGCGGCTTCGTCCTGAAGGACGTACCGGTCGACGCGCTCATCCATGCGATCCGCGCCGTCGCGGCCGGCGACGCCGTGCTGTCACCGCGGATCACGCGCCGACTGCTCGACCTCCATGCCGCTCAGCTGGCCGCATCGTCGTCCACCAGCCCGGCGAGACGTGGCGGTGCCGACAACCTCACACCTCGCGAGACCGAGGTGCTCCGACTGGTCGCGGACGGACTGACGAACGCGGAGATCGCTGAACGCCTCGTTGTCGCCGAGGCGACGGTCAAGACGCACGTCGGCAGCATCCTGGCCAAGCTGGGGCTGCGCAACCGCGTGCAGGCGGTCATCTATGCGTACGACGTCGGGCTCGTGCGCTAGAGCTGCGTCCCCTCGACGCCACGGCGCACCGGCTACCAGCCGACGTGCAGCGCCGCCGGCGCCCGGAACTCCCAGCCGCGGAACACCGCGGGCTCGGCCAGGGCGAGGTCCGGCATCGCGTCGACGAGCATCGTCAGGCTGATCCGCTCCAGGTCCCGTGCGAACTGGTGGCCGGCACAGAAGTGGGGACCGTAGCCGAACGCGGCGTTCGGCTGGCGCGGTCGGCGGATGTCGAACACCTCGGGTGAGGCGAACAGCGCCTCGTCATGACAGGCACTCGACACGACCGCCGACACGAGCGCGCCGGCCGGGATCGTGACTCCGGCAAGCTCGACGTCGCGGAGCGCCGTCACCTGCATCGTGCCGATCGGGGCGACCCAGCGCAGCGCCTCATGCACCGCATCGTCCCAACGATCCGGGTTCTCCCTCAGCCACGCGAGCTGGTCCGGGTGCTGGAGGAGGGCGGCCAGGCAGCTCGCCGCACCATGCCCGGGCTCCTGCATGCCCCCGAGCAGGATCACCTTCAGCGACGGCATGACGGCCTCGATCGACCGGAACTCGCCGGCCGGGCAGCCGTGCGTGAGCATCGACGCGATCGTCGAGTCGTCCGGATCGCGCTGCAGCCGCTCCATCATCGGCACGAGCTCGCGGTCGATGTCAGCCGCCGTCGCGTCGTTCGCCGCCTGCTTCGCGGGGTCGTTCTCGTAGTTGATGGCGCCCATCGCGAGCCCGTGGAACCACTCCTGGAGACGCTCGGCGGGCAGGTGCCCGACGCCGAGGAGCCGGCCGAGCGCCAACACGCTGACCGGCTCGAAGTACTCCGTGACCAACTCGGCCGTGCGCTCCGGCCGGGCGAGCAGTCGGGCGAGGTGCTGCGCGGCGATCGGGGCAACGAGGTCGTCGATGTACGTCGCGACGACGCGCGGGCGGAACCTCGCGTCGAGGGCTCGGCGCATGGCCAGATGCTCCGGGCCGTCCATCGTCATCAGGGTGGGGCCGCCGAACGACCGATCGATGGGGGCGTCGGGTGCTTCGGCGGTGAAGAGCTCCGGTCGCGTCGTCACGAGCTCGACCTCGGCCGCCCGGGTCACGAGCCAGCAGTTCAGGGCCGGCACCCAGGCCACCGGCTCGTCGGCCCGCAGCCGCGCGAAGATCGGGTACGGGTCGACGTCGAGGTCTTCGACCGTGATCGAGTCGGCAAAGGTCGTCACAGAGTCATCGTCGTCGGACGGCCCTTTCCCGCGCAGGTGAACGAGCTGTCCGACCGGGACGTACGGACAGGGCCGGGCTGGGAGACTGGGCCGCTGGACGAGAGGAGCACCGTGGGCATGCAGGCCGACATCATCACCGTCGGAGCCGGGTTGGCCGGCCTCGTCGCCGCCGCCGAGGCGGCCGATCGAGGACGCAGCGTCCTGCTCCTGGACCAGGAGGGCGAGCAGAGCCTCGGCGGCCAGGCGTTCTGGAGCCTGGGCGGGCTGTTCCTCGTCGACAGTCCCGAGCAGCGACGGATGGGTGTGCGCGACAGCCTCACCCTGGCGCGCCAGGACTGGTTCGGCAGCGCGCAGTTCGACCGACCCGAGGATGCCTGGCCGCGACTGTGGGCCGAGGCGTACCTGGACTTCGCCGCCGGTGAGAAGAGGGCATGGCTCCGGTCGATGGGACACCGGTTCTTCCCCGTCGTCGGCTGGGCAGAGCGCGGGGACGGCCGTGCGAACGGCCACGGGAACTCCGTGCCCCGCTTCCACATCACGTGGGGGACCGGCCCCGGCGTCGTCGCGCCGTTCGAGCGGCGGGTCCGCGCGCATGCCATCTCCGGGCGGATCACGTTCGGGTTCCGGCACCGCGTGGACGAGCTGGTCGTCGAAGACGGCGCGGTCGTGGGCGTGCGCGGAGCCGTCCTCGAACCCACACGCGAGGAGCGCGGCCGCCCGACGAGCCGCGTCGAGGTCGCCCCGTTCGAGGCGCGCGGCCAGGCCGTGATCGTCACCAGCGGCGGTATCGGCGGCGACCTCGACCTCGTCCGACGCAGCTGGCCCGAGCGACTGGGGACACCCCCGCGGCGCATGGTTGCCGGCGTCCCGGCGCACGTCGACGGCCGCATGCTCGGCATCACCGAGGCTGCCGGAGCACACGTCATCAACCCCGACCGGATGTGGCACTACGTCGAAGGGCTGCGCAACTGGGACCCCATCTGGGCCGACCACGGCATCCGCATCCTCCCGGGCCCGTCGTCCCTATGGCTCGACGCCGTCGGCAACCGGCTGCCCGCGCCGTACTTCCCGGGGTTCGACACCCTCGGCACGTTGCGCCACCTGCGGCAGACCGGCTACGACTACTCGTGGTTCGTGCTGACGCAGAAGATCATCGAGAAGGAGTTCGCCCTCTCCGGGTCCGAGCAGAACCCGGACCTGACCGGCAAGGACATCCGGCTCCTGCTCTCGCGGATCAAGAAGGGCGCCCCAGGTCCGGTCGAGGCGTTCAAGCAGCACGGCGAGGACTTCGTCGTCGCGAACGGTGTCGACGAGCTCGTTGCCGGCATGAACCGCATCGCCGACCCGGACGTCCCTCCTCTGGACCCAGCGCTCATCCGCACGACGATCGCCGAGCGGGACCGCGAGATGGTCAACACCTTCACCAAGGACGCCCAGGTCATGGCGATCCGCACGGCCCGCAACTACCGCGGCGACAAGCTCATCCGTGTCGCCACGCCGCACCGGCTGCTCGACCCGTCCGCCGGCCCGCTCATCGCCGTGCGGTTGAACATCCTGTCCCGCAAGACCCTTGGCGGCCTGGAGACCGACCTCGAGGCCCGCTGCCTGCATGCCGACGGCAGCGTCTTCGACGGGCTGTACGCCGCTGGCGAGGTCGCCGGGTTCGGGGGCGGCGGGATGATGGGCTACAACGCGCTCGAAGGCACGTTCCTCGGCGGCTGCCTGTACTCCGGCCGCGTGGCCGGACGCGCCGCCGCGGCCGCCACGGCCTAGGGCAGGGGCGTCAGTCCAGCAGGGCCGAGACGTCGTCCGGTGCGTCGGCCGAGCACTCGGCCAGCGCGTCGAGCGGCACGAGCGACGTAGCGGCGATGTTCGTGGCCCGCAGCATGACCGGCGCCTTCACGCCGGCGTCGTAGGACTGACGCCAACGCGCCGCACACACGGCCCAGCGGTCGCCGGGGGTGAGACCGGCGAAGCCGTACTCGGGCATGGGGGTCGAGAGGTCGTTGCCGACCTGCTGCTGGTGCTCCAGGAACTCCGGCGTGACCACGACGCAGACGGTGTGCGAGCCGATGTCCTCCGGACCGGTGTTGCAGTACCCGTCCCGGAAGAACCCCGTAAGCGGCTCGAGGCTGCAGACCTCGAGCTGCTCACCGAACACGTTCGCCTGAGGCTCCATGGCTCAACGGTAGGCGCATCGCGGGCCGGCCGGAACAATGCGAGCCGTGCCGAACGTCCTCCCCCGCTCCGCGACGGGCCTGACCGGGGCCGCCCTCGTCTGGACGGCCGGCCTCGCGCCGTCGCTGCTGCCGCGACCGCCGGTCATCGCGATCGCGCTCGCCGGGCTGCTGTGGTCGGTGGGGTACGCGATCGGCGCCCTGCTCGGCTGGGTCGTTCGACGCTTGGCGGGCCGGCGTGGACCCGAGCAGCCGGGGCTCGTCGGGCTGACCGTCGCCGGCGCCGCCTGGGCGTGGGCCGTCGTGCAGACGATCCGCGCCGCCGGCTGGCAGGACGAGCAGGCGCAGGCCCTCGGCATGGCGGCGGCCGGCGTTCCGTGGTGGCTACTGCTGCCCGCCGGCATCGCCACGGGGCTGGCACTGCTCCTCCTCGGTCGCGCACTGCGCGCTCTGGGCCGCGCGACCGGACGGGCCGTCGCGCGGCGCGGCCCCGCCTGGCTCGCCGTCCTCGTCGGTGTCCTCGTGCCGGTAGCCGTCGTCGCGGCCGTCGTCGTCGGCGGCTTCGCGGCGACGAAAGCCCTTTTCGCCTCGATCAACGCCCGGCCGAGCGGCGTCGCGGCTCCGACGTCTGACCTGCGTTCGGGTGGCCCCGGGTCGCTCGTGCCCTTCGGCTCGCTCGGTGCGGAGGGGCAGCAGTTCGTCTCCGGCGGTCCGACCACCGATCAGATCGCCGCCTACGCGGGGGCGACCGCGCAGGAGCCCATCCGGGTCTACGCCGGGATCGACTCCGCCGATACGCCGCAGGCGCGCGCCGACCTCGCCGTCCAGGAGCTTCAGCGCACCGGGGCGTTCGACCGCAGCCTCCTGGTCGTCGCCATGACGACGGGCAACGGCTTCCTCGACCCCGACCTCGTCTCCGCGCCCGAGCTGCTCACTGCCGGCGACATCGCGACCGTGTCGACGCAGTACTCGGTGCTGCCGTCCTGGCTGTCGTTCGTGGTCGACCAGCGCGCGTCGCAGGACGAGGCCGTCGCCCTGTGGGATGCCGTCCGTGACGCCGTCGCCGCGCTCCCGGCCGACGCCCGGCCACAACTGGCGGTCTCCGGCGAGAGCCTCGGCGCGTTCGCTGGCCAGGCGGCGTTCGCCGGGCTGACCCCGGAGGGCGTCGCCGACGACGTCGACGCCGCCGTGTGGGTCGGATCGCCCGCCACCAGCAGCCTGTGGGCTCCATGGCGCGACACCCGCACGGCCGGTCCCGAGTGGGAGCCGGTCATCGGCGACGACACGATCGCTCGTGCCCCGGCCACCGCCGCGTCGACGGCGTGGACGCAGTCCGGCTGGGGCGAGCGTCGCGTCGTCCTCACCCAGCACAGCAACGACCCCGTCGCGTGGTGGGACCTGGCGCTCCTGCGCCAGCGGCCGGCCTGGCTCGACGAGCCACGCGGTCCCGGGGTCGACCCGCGTATCACGTGGTGGCCGGGCGTGCTGTTCCTGCAGGCCGGGCTCGACCTCGCCGCTGCCGGGTCGGTCCCGTCCGGGATCGGGCACAACTACGCGGACGTCACCGGGCAGGCCTGGGCATACGCGCTCGACGCGCCCGGGTCCGACGGCGCCTGGTCACCGGCGGACACCGCACGGCTCTCGCGAGCGCTGCACCCCTCCTGATCCGCCCGGTGCGATCCGTGGCGAGCGGCTCGGCCCTAAGCGGTCGGCACGGGTCGGACCCGGTCGAGCACCCGCAACGCCAGGCCCCCGACCACGCGACCGAGGCCGAGGCCGACGCCTGACCCGACGAGAACGTCGCCGGGGTAGTGGACACCGGTGTGCACCCGCGAGTACGCGACGACCCCGGCCGCGGCGAAGACCGGCACGGAGGCGGCGGGCCACGCAGTGCGGACGCCCTCGGCGAAGGCGAACGCCGACGCCGAGTGGCCCGACGGGAACGACGTCGAGGTCGGCATCGGGACCCACCGACCCTCGACAACCCCGAGCCGAACCCGGTCGGGGCGCGGCCGGTTCGTCGTGAGCTTGCCGACCGTGTTCACCGCAGCCGACGTGACAGCAACCGCGGCGAGCCCGGCCACCGCCGCCCGCCGGCCGCGCGGACCGCCAAGCACCGCGAGGCCCACACCGCAGCCGATCCACAGGCGGGAGTAGTTCGCCGCATGCGAGAGCCGGCGCAGTGCCGCGTCGATCTGGGGCGTCTGCGTCGTCGCGATCCGCGCGTAGACCCGCTCGTCGAGGGCGTGCAACACGGCGATGAGCCCGCCCGGTCGATCCTCATCCGTCACGGGCACCTCGACCGGCGGCAGCTCAGCCGCCGGCGTCGTCGGGTCGGTCGTCATTGCAGCCCTTCGATCGTCTCGCCGCGGACCATGCGCCACAGCAGGGCGATCGTGCCGTGGATGGTCCCGGGCTGCACGGCCGACGGGGAGGCGCCCGGGTGGCGATGGGCGATCCGCACGCGCAGGGCCCTCGACCGCACGGTGAACACCAACGGCGACTCGAACGTCATCGCCTCACCGTCGACGCCGACGTGCACCTCACCCGCGGACTCGACATCGAACTGCGACGTCGCCCAGGTCGACAGCAGCGGGCGCGGTGCGGAGTCGTCAGCCCCAGGCGCCTTGAGCACCGCGATGCCGAGCACGCCCGCATCCAGCCGCGGGCGCGTGCCGGATCCGATCCCGTGCCCGAGCCGGTAGACGTTGTTCGACACCAGGATGACGGCTGCGCCCGACTCCTCCTCGCCGTTCGCGCCGACCCACGTGTAGTCGAGGTCGACGGCGTCGGACGGGCCGAGCGCATCGGTGGCCGTCGCCAGCAGCGTTCGCAGCTTCGCGCCGCGGTACTCGCGGCGCTGGACGGCCTCGGCGTACACGCCCAGGGAGCAGTTGTTGACGAAGGTCGTGCCATTGACGTCGGCGAGATCCACGACCCTTTCCCCGCCCGATACGAAGGCGTCGAGCGCACCCACGACGTCGTCCCGGTCGACGCCGAGATCGAGGGCGAAGTGGTTCCGGGTGCCCGCCGGGATGCACGCGAACGGCACGTCGCGTTCGGCCGCAACGGACGCGACGATCGCCTGGGTGCCGTCGCCACCGGCCGCGGCAAGGCCGTCGGCGCCCTCGTCGACCAGCCGCTCAACGAGTGCACGCAGGTCCGTGCCCGCCGTGAGCTCGACGGGCTCGATACCCCGTCGCCGCGCCTGTCCGGCCAGGTCGTGCTCGACCGCCTTCCCGCCGCCGGACCGCGCGTTCCAGATCATGGCCGCGCGCTGCGGCGGCGGGGCAGCCGGCAGGTGGACGTTGGGACGCAACGCCCTCCGGACGGCCGCGACAGCGAGGACGGACAGGGCCACGAGCAGCACGTCTTCAACGAGGTGGCCGCGCAGCAGGAGCAGCACGAGCGCGGCGACGAAGGCCACGGCGGCGACCGCGAACGCCACTACGCGCACGACACCACCGCGCGCTAGGCCAGCGACGGCGACGAGCGCGGAAGCGACCAGCAACGCGACGCCGGCGGCGAGCCGGCCCGGGTCGGCGACGAGCAGGTAGACCAGGAGCGCGACGAGCGCCGCACCCGCCGAGAGCGCGACGACCGCCCACGCGCGGCGTCTGGATGTCACGGACCCTCCTCGGTCGACCGGTGCGAACGGCCCGACGGCACCTGCCATTGCGCGTCGGGGTACTGCGCCAGGTACCCCCGCACGGCTTCCTCGATCGTAGGGAAGAAACGGGTGGCGTCGAGTCCGTCACCGAGCTCGTAGTCCTGGAGCTTGGACCGCACCGGGTCCTTCAGCTCGGCGAGGACGAGGCGGATCCCGCTGGCGTCGAGCTCGGTGACGAGCTCGATGAGCGTGTCCGCCGCCGTCGGGTCGATGTCCGTCACCGGCTCGGCGGTGAGGCAGATCCACGCCGGCCCCTCGGCAGCGAGGCCTCGGACGGTCTCCCGGAACGACCGCGCGTTGGCGAAGAAGAGGGGCCCGTCGAACCGCAGGAGGGTGAGGCCGCTGAGCTCCGTGGCCTGCGGGTAGCGCGTGACGTCGTGGAAGCCGGCGAGGCCCTCGACCCGTCCGAGCCGGGTGCGGTAGGACCACCATGACCGCCGGAAGACGTTGAGGACCGAGAGCCCGACCGCGACGGCGATGCCCGGGAGCACTCCGAGGAGGGCGACGCCGAGGAAGGCCACGGCGGCGACGAGCCACTCGCTGCGGCGCTGGTGCCACAGCCGCCGCGTCCCGGCGATGTCCGCCAGCGACAGCGCGGCCGCGATCACCACCGCGGCGAGCGTGGGCTGCGGCAGGTCCTTCAACAGGCCCGGCAGGAACAGCAGGAGAACCGCGATGGCGCCCGCGCCGACGACGCCGGCGAGCTGGCTTCGGGCACCGACCTGGTGGGCCACGGCCGTGCGCGACCCGCTCGTGCTGACCGGGAACCCCTGGAAGAGCCCGGCGGCCAGGCTTGCGGCGCCGATGCCCACCATCTCCTGGTTCGCCCGGACCTCCTGGCCCGAGCGCGCGGCGAAGGCCGACGACGTTGAAACCGTGTCAGTCAACGCGACGAGCGCGATGCCGAGCGCGCCGAGGGCGAGCGGACCGAGGTCGGACACGGGCACCGTCGGGATCTCGAACGACGGCAGCCCCTGCGGGAGCTCACCGACGAGGGAGACGCCCTTCGCGGCGAAGTCCGCGAGGGCCGCGATGACCGTCGTCACGACGACCGCGAGCAGGACGGCCGGGATCCGCGTGAGCCACCGGGGCAGCAGGAGGATGAGCGCAAGTGCGAACACGCCGGTCGCGAGCGCCACGGGCAGCGTCTCACCGGCGCGCAGGCCATCCAGGAACGCCCGTGCCTCGTCGATCAGGCCGTCCGCATCCGTGGAGAACCCGAACAGCTTCGGCAGCTGTCCGACGATGATCGTCAGGGCCAGCCCATTCATGTAGCCGATCTGGGTCGGCCGCGACAACAGGTCCGCCACCAACCCGAGACGGCCCAGGCCCGCGAGCACGAGGATGCCGCCGACGATCAGGCTGAGCATCGACGCGAGCGCGACGGCTCTGGCGGGATCGCCGTCGGCCACGAGCAGCGGCAGGATGGTGGCGGCGATCATCGGGCCGAGCGAGGAGTCCGGTCCGAGGACGAGCACACGGGACGGGCCGAAGATCGCGTACCCGATCAGGCACAGGATCGACGTGTAGAGACCGGTCACGGCCGGCAGCCCAGCCAGCTCGGCGTACGCCATGCCCTGCGGAACTAGGAGCGCGGTGAGGACGAGCCCGCCCACGACGTCGCGTCCGAGCCAGCGGCGGTCGTACCCGCGCACCGCGGCGATCCCCGGGACGTACGCGGCGATCCCGCGCGAGGTGCTGCGCGTGACGGTCACCTGCGCCATCGGCCCTCCCGGCTGGTCCGAGGCGACCCTAGTGTCGGTGGAGTTCACGTCGTGGCCATACGGCCCCCGTCCTGACGACGGCCGCGCGCAACCCGCGTCCGCTCCACTGGCGACCGTCCGCCCACCCGGCGGAGACCCGCCACCCTGGCGGGACGAGGAGGAGTACTCATGACGACACGACGAACCTCGCGCGCCCTGGCGGTGACCGCCGCCGCGGCGGTCACGGTCGGCATCGCCGGCACGGCCTGGGCCGTGACCAGCGACCTCAGCGGCAACGGCGCCGCCCGCCGGATCACCGGCGACCAGTCGCAGAAGCTCGCCGCCGCGATCGACGGCGGCCGCGCCCGCAACGTGATCCTGCTCATCGGCGACGGGATGGGCGACTCGGAGATCACCATCGCCCGCAACTACGCGCAGGGGGCGGCGGGCCGGTTCCCCGGGCTCGACGCCCTGCCCTTGACCGGCCAGTACACGACGTACGCGCTCGACCGCGCCGACGGCAAGCCCGACTACGTCACCGACTCCGCCGCCTCCGGCAGCGGGTGGGCGACCGGCACGAAGACCTACAACGGCGCCATCTCCGTCGACATCAACGGTGCCCCGCAAGCGACGATCCTCGAGCTGGCGAAGACCGCCGGGCTGCGCACCGGCGACGTCTCGACCGCGGAGCTCCAGGACGCCACCCCAGCCGTCCTCGTCTCGCACGTCACGGACCGCTCCTGCTACGGACCGGTCGCGACGAGCGCGAAGTGCCCGACGAACGCGCTCGAGAACGGCGGGTCCGGCTCGATCTCCGAGCAGCTTCTCGCCACGCGGGCCGATGTCACCCTCGGCGGCGGCGCAAAGTCGTTCGGCGAGACCGCGAAGGCCGGGACGTGGTCGGGCCAGACCCTGCTCGCTCAGGCGCAGGCTCGCGGGTACCAGGTCGTCACCACCCCGGCAGCGCTGGCTGCCGTGACGAAGGCCGACCAGACGACCCCGCTGCTCGGACTGTTCGACCCGGGCAACCTGCCGACCCGCTGGGTCGGGCCACTCGCGACGCACACCGGCGGGACCGAGGCACCGGTCGCGTGCACGCCGAACCCGCTGTACGGGAGCGCACCGACGCTGAAGGACATGACCCGCAAGGCGATCTCGCTGCTGGACTCCCCGAAGTCGGACAAGGGGTTCTTCCTGCAGGTTGAGGGCGCGAGCATCGACAAGCAGGACCACGCCGCGAACCCGTGCGGGCAGATCGGCGAGACCGTCGACCTCGACGAGGCCGTGCAGGTCGCGCTGGAGTTCGCGAAGAAGGACGGCCACACGCTCGTCGTCGTGACCGCCGACCACGCGCACTCGAGCCAGATCGTCTACCCGAACACGCTGACTCCGGGCCTCACCCGGACGCTGCTGACGGCGGACGGCAAGCCGATGACGGTCGCCTACGGGACGGCCGAGGTCGGCGGATCTCAGGACCACACCGGCTCGCAGGTACGGATCGCGGCGTACGGCCCGTGGGGCGCGAACGTGGTCGGCCTGACCGACCAGACCGACCTGTTCTTCACGATGCGCGACGCCCTCGGCCTCGGCGGCAAGCCCGCCGGCCCGAAGGACCCGGGCCACGGGAACGGGCCCGGTCACGGCAACGGTCCGAAGGCGCCACACCACTCGTAGCGCGACGCCCGGACCGGGCGAGCTGTGGGACTGGCGGGTGGCTGGGGCGCGATCAGCGCCTCAAGCCGCCCGCCAGTCCCACAAAGCGGGAGAAACGGAAGGGGGCTGCGGGATCATCACCGGGTGACGGACCTCAGCGAGTGGCTGCCCCGCGTCGCCGACGCGATCCGCAGATGGCAGGACCAGTTCGGCCCGGTCGAGCCGCACCCCTCACTGGCCGTCGCCGACGACGACCTCGACGCCGCCGTCGGGCGGCTGACCGACCGGCTGGCGGACACCTACCCGTTCTTCCACCCACGGTACGTCGGGCAGATGCTCAAGCCCCCGCACCCCGCGGCGGTCATCGGCTACACGGCGGCCATGCTGCTCAACCCGAACAACCACGCGCTCGACGGCGGACCGTCGACGGCCCGGCTGGAGCGCGAGGTCGTCGACCAGCTCGCCGGGATGCTCGGCGTCGAGCCCCACCTGGGCCACCTCACCTCCAGCGGCACGATCGCCAACCTCGAGGCCCTGTGGGTCGCGCGCGAGGAGCGGCCCGGCACCGTCGTCGCCCACAGCGCGGAGGCGCACTACACGCACGCGCGCATGTGCCAGGTGCTCGGCGTCGAGTCGGTCGCCGTCCCGACGGACGCGGCCGGCCGGATGGACCTCGACGCTCTCGAGCAGGTGCTGGGCAGCCACCGGGTCGGCACCGTCGTCGCGACGCTCGGTACGACCGGTCTCGGCGCGATCGACCCCGTCGGTGAGATCGTCGACCTCGCCCGCGCGTACGGGGCGCGGGTGCACGTGGACGCGGCGTACGGCGGGTTCTTCGCACTCGTCGCCGATGACGCCGAGGACGGCGTCCGCGCCGACCCGTTCCGTGCGGTTCGCCGCGCGGACAGCGTCGTCATCGACCCGCACAAGCACGGCCTGCAGCCATACGGGTGCGGCGCCGTCCTGTTCGCCGACCCGACGGTCGCGCGGCACTACCTCCACGACTCGCCGTACACGTACTTCACGTCCGACGAGCTGCACCCGGGGGAGATCTCGCTGGAGTGCAGCCGCGCCGGTGCTGCGGCCGCCGCCCTGTGGCTGACGCTCGAGGTGGTGCCGCTGACCGCCGACGGCCTCGGCCGCGCGCTGCGCGCCGGGCTCCGTGGTGCGCGCGACTGGCACGCCCTCCTCCTGACGAGCGACGCCCTCGCGCCCTACCAGCCGCCCGACCTCGACATCGTCACGTACCTGCCGCGCGTCAGGTCACTGTCGGAGGTCGACGCCGCGAGCGCGGCACTGTTCGCCGCCGCCGCAGACGCCTCGCCGGCCGATCAGATTCACCTCGCGCAGTACCTGGTGTCCGCGGATGCGCTCGCCGCCCGCGGCCACGACCTCGTCGCCGACCGGGCCGACGCGCGGATCTGCCGCAGCGTCGTCATGAAGCCGGAGTCCGCCGAGATCGTCGGGCAGCTGCACGCCCGGCTGGAGTCCCTCGCCCGCTAGCTCCCGCCGAGACGCCTTGAATGGTCGCTAAAACCCTTCTGGACGGCCGTTTGACGACCATTCCAGGCGCGTCGACGGTCAGGAGGCGAGGCCAGCGACGGTGCCGTCAGCCAGCACCGCGAGGCCGAGCTCGGCCAGCGCGAGGGTCGCCTGTCCCATGGTCTCGACCTCCGCCGCCCCGGCGCCGAGCTGCTGACCGGCCAGCGCCCGGAACCGGATCGACTCCATGATGACGGCCAGCTTGAAGCAGGCCAGCGCGGTGCAGGCGTCGAGGTGGTCGAGCGACCGACCGGTCGTACGCGCGTACTCCTCCACGATCATCGCGCGGTCCCACATGCCGGGCGCGTCCATGATGTGCTGCGCGACCGGGACGCTCCGGCGCAGCCGATCGCTGGCCTGCGTCCAGTAGACGAGCAGCACAGCGAGGTCGACGACCGGGTCGCCGAGCGTCGACATCTCCCAGTCGAGGACGGCGGCGACCTGCGGCGCCTCTCGCCCGAGGATGACGTTGTCGAAGCGGTAGTCGCCGTGCACGAGCGTGCTCGCCTCCTGCCCGGCAGGCACGTCCGCGATCGTCGCGGTCACGGCGTCGCGTAGCCGGTCCACGGCCGGCGCCTCCTGTGTGCGCGTGAGGTCCCACTGGCTCGCCCATCGCTGGGCCTGACGCGCGAGGTACCCGCCTCGCCGCGCGAGGCCGTCGAGCCCGGCAGCGGCCGGATCGACGGTGTGCAGCTGCGCGAGCGTGCCGACGAGGCTCGCGCACGCCCGGGCCGAACCCTCGGCGCCGAGCTCGCGGGCCGCGTCAGCCGAGTCGATCACGCGACCGTCGACGAACGTCATGAGGTAGAACGGCGCCCCGATGACCTCGGGGTCGGTGCACTCGGCGACCGGGGTGGGCACGGGATAGCCGACGCGGGCGAGCCCGCTCTGTACGCGGAACTCCCGGCCCATGTCGTGCGCGCTGGGCATCGCGTGCCCCAGCGGCGGACGGCGGAGCACCCAGTCCCCGCCCGCGCGCGGCAGCCGGTAGCTGACGTTTGACCTCCCGCCCGGCAGAAGCACCGGCTGGAGCGCGGGCGCGTCGCCGGCGACCAGACCTGACGCCACCAGCCACTCACGCAACGGACCGAGGCGAAGGCCCGGGGGGTCGGTCGTCACGCGAGCGACTCCAGGAGGGTTGCGTTCGCCATGCCACCGCCCTCGCACATGGTCTGCAGGCCGCGACGTGTCCCGGAGCGCACGAGCTCATGGACGAGCGTCGCCGTCAGGCGCGCGCCGGAGGCCCCGAGCGGGTGGCCCAGAGCGATCGCGCCACCGTTGACGTTGACGCGGTCGGGGTCGACGCCCAGCTCGTGCTGCCAGCCGAGGACGACGGAGGCGAAGGCCTCGTTGATCTCGTACCGGTCGACGTCGTCGACGGTCAGGCCGGCACGGTCGAGGATGCGACGGGTCGCCGGGATCGGCGCGCTGAGCATCGCGACGGGGTCGTCGCCGGCCACGGCGAACGCGGTCACCCGCGCGAGGGGCACGAACCCCTCCGCAGCCGCGATCTCCTCGTCCATGACGAGGACAGCGGCAGCACCGTCGGCGATCTGCGAGCTGGTGCCGGCGGTGATTCGCCCGTCCGGCAGGAACGCGGGCTTGAGGCCCGCCAGCGCCTCCAGCGTCGTCGGCCGGATCCCACCGTCACTGGTCACCAGGTCGCCGGTGGTCGTGCGCTCCCCTGACTCCGGGTCGAGCCGGATGGCCGGCAGGTCGACGAGCTCGGCGTCGAAGTGTCCGGCGTCGCGGGCGGCGGCGGCCCGCTCCTGGCTGCGCAGGCCGAACGCGTCGAGCTGCTCACGGGACAGGTCCCAGCGCTCGGCAAGCAGCTCCGCCGACAGCCCCTGCGGGATCAGTCCGGGCACGCCGAAGGTCTCCCGGTCCGCGTAGCGCTCGGCCACGCCCCCGGCGAACGGGTCACCGAACTGGCGGACGATGCTCGACCCCAGCGGCACCAGGCTCATGACCTCGACGCCCATCGCCACCGCGACGTCATAGGCGCCGGCCATGACGCCCTGCGCGGCGAAGTGCAGTGCCTGCTGCGACGAGCCGCACTGGCGGTCGATCGTCGTGGCGGGCACGGACTCCGGCCATCCGGCGGCCAGGACCGACAGCCGGCCGAGGTTGTAGGCCTGCGCGCCGACCTGGTGCACACACCCGCAGATGACGTCGTCGACCCGCGCGGGGTCGAGATCGTTGCGCTCGGCGAGCGCTTGAAGGACCACGGCGCCGAGGTCGGCCGGCTGCCAGCCGCTCAGCAGGCCACCACGCCGGCCCGTCGGGGTCCGCACCGCATCGACGATCACCGCACTGCGCATCGCAGGCTCCTTCGAAAGAGTCGTTGCCCGCCGTCGCGGCCACCCGTACGGTGACCGCGTGCCCCCGACGCTACCTTCCGACGACGTCGACGGCGTTCGCGCCGGCGAGGTCGTCAGCGCGCTCATCGCAGCCTGCGAACGCCGCGACCTCGACGCCGTGTCCGCCCTCGTCACCGACGACATCGTCTACGACAACGTCCCGATCGGCGTCGTGCACGGCCCCGACGGCGTGCGCCGCGTGCTGTCCGGCGGCGTGACCGCGGCGGCGACCGCGGTCGAGTGGGTCGTCCACCGTCAGGTCGCGGGCGGGTCGACGGTCATGCATGAGCGGACCGACCGTTTCCTCGTCGACGGCACGTGGGTGGAGATCGCGATCGCCGCAGTGTTCGAGGTCCGCGGAGATCGCGTGTGCCTGTGGCGCGACTACTTCGACCTGGAGACCTACCGGCGGCAGCGGCCAGCCTGACCGCCGAGACGCCTCCACTGGTCGTCAAAACGGGCAATCCACCCGGAATTACGACCGTTCGGGGCGCCTCGGCGGTGGGGGTTACGCGCGGTGCGGCTGGATCGCGTCGGCCGGGATCGTCCCGAGCCGCCCGGCCTGGTAGTCCTCGAAAGCCTCGACCAGCTCGGCCTGGCTGGACATCACGAACGGGCCGTACGCCGCGACCGGCTCGCGCAGCGGGACGCCACCGAGCAGGAACACGTCGAGGTTCGGCGAACGTGACTCCTGGACCTCGTCAGCTCGCAGAATGATCGACCCACCCTCGCCGAGGACGGCGAGCTGGCCGCTGCGGAACGGACGCCGCTCGGTGCCCACGGTCCCGCTGCCGGCCATCGCGTACGCGAGAGCGTTGTACTCCGCCGGCCACGGCAGCACGAGCTGCGCACCGGGCGCCAGCGTGATGTGCGTGATCGCCAGCGGCGTGTGCGAGATGCCGGGACCGGCGTGCCCGTCGATGCTGCCGGCGAGGACGCGCACGAGCGCGCCACCGTCCGCGGACGTGAGCAGCGACAGGTCCTGCCCCTGCAGGTCCTGGTACTGCGGCGCGATGCGCTTCTTCTCCCGCGGAAGGTTGATCCACAGCTGCACGCCGTGGAACAGGCCGCCGGACTTCACGAGCGCCTCGGGCGGGGTCTCGATGTGCAGGATCCCGTCGCCGGCGGTCATGTACTGGGTGCCGCCCGGCGTGATCGAGCCGCCGCCGCCGTTGGAGTCCTGATGGATGAACTCGCCGTCGACGAGGTAGGTGAACGTCTCGAAGCCACGGTGCGGGTGCCACGGCGTGCCCTTCGGCTCGCCCGCGGCGTAGTCGACCTCGCCCATCTGGTCCATGTGGATGAACGGGTCCAGGGACTCCAGCGGCACGCCCGCGAACGCGCGGTGCACGGGGAAGCCCTCGCCCTCGAAGCCCGTCGGTGCGGTCGTGACCGACACGACCGGGCGGGCGGTCTCCTCGGGAACGGCGGTGACGCGGGGCAGGGTCAGGGTGTCGGCGGTAATCGCTGGCATGGGGGCCTCCTCGGCTCTAATCTACTTTAGCGTTCAACTACCGAGGGGTCGGGGTCATTCCCGCCGGACCGGGCGTCGATGAACGCGCTCGTGTGCCGGTCGAAAAGCAGCGCCAGCAGGACGAGGTCGAACGCGACCAGGAGCGTCGTCCGCAAGATGAACCCCTGGAACAGGAAGGACAGCCCACCGGCCAGGCTCACGGCGACCAGGACCGTCAGGACGACCCGCGCCCAGCGCCGGCCCTGGATCAGGTAGCCGGTCGCGACCAGGCGGCCCAGTGTCAGCGCGAGCACGAGGATGCCCGCCGCGAACGTCGACTGCGCCGGCATCCCGGGGTCGACGTCGACGACCCCTTGGGCCGCGAGAGCCGCGTCGACGCTCTGGGAGACGCCGGACGACGCGAGCTCGAACGCGTCGGCGATGAGGTCGAAGGCCGTGATCGCAGCGACGAGCGAGGCGAGCACCTGCAGCACGGCGACGATCGTGATGGTCACCGGACGCCTCATGGCACGAACGCTAGCCCGCGAACGCCTCCGCCGCGGCCAGAGCGAGATCCACGGCCCCGTCCACCGGCGGACGGGCGACGACCTCCACTCGCGCGTACGGCGCTCGCGACGCCAGCTCCGCGGCCAGCGCCGCCATGAGTAGCGGGTCGCCGCTGCTGCCGATGCCGCCGCCCAGGACGACGGGCACGGGAACCTCGAGCAGCCCGACCCGCGCCACCAGCGACGCGGCCAGCGTGGCGATCTCACGGCCCTGCCGCTCGACGAGGGCCTGCGCGATCGCGTCGCCCGCCCGTGCCAGTGCCATGAGGTCGGGGATCCGCGGCCACAGGGCCGACCGGGCGAGGACGCCGGTGTGGATGTCGACGACCACCGCGTGCATGTCAGGCCGACCGGTCCACTCAAGGACGGCTTCGCGCAGGGCGGTCGGTTCTCCCCGTCCGTCCTCCGCCCGGGCGGCGTGCCACAGCATCTCGTCGGTGAGTCCGCTCGCACCGCCCCAGTCGCCGGAGATCGTGCCGAGCGCGAGGATGCGCGCGGTGCGGCCGGCGGCCGTGATCGCCGCCCCGTTGATCCCGGTCCCGCAGACGACGACCGCTGCGTCGGCGGCATCGGTACCGGCGCGCAGGAGCGCGAACACGTCGTTCTCGACGACCAACGACTGCCCCGCCCACGGCAGCGCCCCGAGCGATCGGGACATCGCCCGCTGCTCGTCGTCGAGGTCGATCGCCGTCAGGTAGCAGCCCGCGTGCGCGACGGCCCCCGCGGCAGCACCCGCGTCGGTGAGCGCCGCGCGGACCGCGTCGTCGATGACCCGGACGGCCGCAGCGATCCCGATCACGTGCTGGCTGCAGCCCGGTCCTCGGACCCGGGACAGGACGGCGCCGGTGGCCGCGTCCGTGACCACGACGTCCGTCTTGCTGCCACCACCATCGACGGCCACGACGACGGCCGCGTGGCTCACGTGATGGCCCACGGCAAGAACGCGGCATTGCGCGCCAGCAGCCGATCGGTCAGGCCGTCGGCCAGCGCGACCTGGCCGACCAGCGGGTGCGCCAGCAGCGCGTCGAAGACCCGCTCACGCCCACCGTGCACGGCGGCCTCGAGCGCCAGCTCCTCGTACGCGAAGACGTGTCCGACCAGCCCGGCGTACAGCGGCTCGAGCGGAGCGGTCGGCACGGGCGTCATGATCCCGTCGACGACCTCGCACGGGACCTCGATCACCGCGTCGTCAGGCAGGAACGGGAGATGTCCGCGGTTCTCGACGTTGACCACGTGCACGCCCGCGGCACCGGGACCGCCGAGCAACGAGCCGAGGAGCGCGACCGCGGCTTCCGAGTAGTAGGCGCCCCCGCGCTGCTCGAGCAGCGCCGGCTTGGTCACGAGCGCCGGGTCGCGGTACAGGTCGAGCAGCTCCGTCTCGATCCGCAGGACCTCCTCCGCGCGCGTGCCGGACGCGAGCTCCTCGGCGACGACCTCGTCGTGCGCGTAGTAGTAGCGCAGGTAGTACGACGGGACGACGCCGAGCCGCTCGATCACCTTGCGCGGCAGCTCAAGCCGCTCGGCCAGCGCATCGCCGTGGACGGCGAGGATCTCCGGCAGGCGGTCCGTGCCGTCGACGTGCACGTGGCGGATCCAGGTGAGGTGGTTCAGTCCGACGTGGTCGAGCCGGACGTCCGCAGCGCCGACGCCGAGCCACTGCGCGAACAGCCGCTGGAACCCGATCGCGACGTTGCACAGGCCCACGGCGCGGTGGCCGTCCTGCAGCAGGGCCCGCGTCACGATGCCGACCGGGTTGGTGAAGTCGACGAGCCAGGCCTCCGGCAACGCACGCTCGCGGACCCGCTCGGCGATCGCGCGCATGACCGGCACCGTGCGCAGTGCCTTCGCCAGCCCGCCCGCCCCGGTCGTCTCCTGACCGACGCAGCCGCACTCCAGCGGGAACGACTCGTCACCCGCTCGCGCCTGCTGGCCGCCCACGCGCAGCTGGGCGAGCACCGCCGTCGCGCCATCGACGGCATCGTCGAGCGAGGTCGTCAGCCGCACCCGCATGGCGCCGTCCCGGGTCGCCAGGATGCGCTGCGCGAGCCCCCCGACGACGGCAAGCCGGTCCTCGTCCGGGTCCATCAGGACGAGCTCGTCGACGTGCAGCGGCCCGCCCGGCCGGCCGAGGCCGTCCACCAGCTCCGGCGTGTAGGTCGATCCGCCTCCGATGACGGCGAGCTTCATGGCCGCTTCCGGCCGACTACTCGGAGCGCTCGACCGAGCGGCCCGGCTCGGAGTCGCCGACGATACGGGCGATCTGCGGCACGACGAGCAGCCAGGTGATCAGGTGCATGGCGACCAAGGTGAGCCGTGTGGCCCACCCGACCTCCGCGGGCTGGTCGAGCGGGACCCACAGCGAGGCGACCGCGAGCAGCGTGCCGATCCACCACGTCAGGCGGCCGGCCGCCGAGCGACCGCGCAGGAGCGATGCCAGCAGGGCGAACAGGAGCGCCCCGACCAACGGGACGAGGAGCACCGCGACCCAGCGGATCGGCTCCGGCACGGCGTCCCCGCCGCGCGTCACGACGAAGTCCATCCCGGCGATCCGGGCGATCGCGTAGACGAAGAGGCAGGCGATCCCTGACCAGCCGCCGGTGACGAGCGCGGCGTACACGAGGAAGCGGACGGTCGGGTCGGCCGCGGTCGGCGGACCCACGGGGGTCTTGGAGTCCGTCCAGGGCGCCACCGGCATGCGCCCATTGTTCCGGCAGCCCGTCGGCACGGCGAGGCGGACCGGAGAAACTCGCGGGCCCGCCCCCCTTGTGGAAGTTACCCGTGAGTAGGCATCATGGACCTACCGGTGGGTAGCAAACCGAAGGGATCGTCATGTCGCACTACCGCAGCAACCTGCGCGACCTGGAGTTCAACCTGTTCGAGGTGTTCGGCGCTGCCGAGCGTATGGGAGCAGGGCCGTACGCCGACATGGACCCGCAGACCGCGCGCGACATCCTCCACGAGGTGGAACGCCTGGCCAGCGGGCCCCTTGCCGAACCGTTCGCCGACGCCGACCGAAACCCGCCGGTGTACGACCCCGCGACGAAGACCGTGACGATGCCCGAGGGCTTCAAGGCGGCCTTCCGTGCGCTCATGGACTCCGAGTGGTGGCGGCTGGACCTGCCCGAGAGCCTCGGCGGGACCGGCGCTCCGCCGTCGTTGCGGTGGGCCGCAAGCGAGATGCTTCTGGGCAGCAACCCCGCCGCCTTCATGTTCATGTCCGGTCCCGGCTTCGCCTCGATCCTCGACGGCATCGGCAACGCCGACCAGAAGCGCTGGGCCGAGCTGATGGTCGAGAACCGCTGGGGCGCAACGATGGTGCTCACCGAACCCGACGCCGGCTCGGACGTCGGCGCCGGCCGCGCACGGGCGATCGACAACGGTGACGGCACCTGGCGGATCGAAGGCGTCAAGCGGTTCATCACCTCAGCCGAGCACGACATGGCCGACAACATCGTCCACCTCGTCCTGGCCAGGCCCGAGGGTGCCCGAGCCGGCACTAAGGGGCTCTCGCTCTTCCTCGTGCCGAAGTTCCACGTGGACCTGGGGACCGGGGAGATCGGTGCCCGCAACGGCGTCTATGCGACCAACGTCGAGAAGAAGATGGGCCTGAAGGTCTCGACGACCTGCGAGCTGACCTTCGGCGCGGACCCGAGCGACCCCGCGATCGGCTGGCTCGTCGGCGACGTGCACAACGGCATCGCGCAGATGTTCAAGGTCATCGAGTACGCCCGCATGATGGTGGGGACCAAGGCCATCGCGACGTTGTCGACCGGGTACCTGAACGCTCTCGACTACGCCAAGACGCGCGTGCAGGGCGCCGACCTGACGCAGCAGTCCGACAAGGCAGCGCCGCGCGTCACGATCTCCCACCACCCGGACGTGCGACGCAGCCTCATGCTGCAGAAGTCGTACGCCGAGGGGATGCGCGCGCTCATCGCGTACACGGCCTACTGGCAGGACCTCATCGGGCTCGGTACCGCCGGCGACGCCGAGATCGACCTCGACCTGGCCGAGCGCATGAACGACCTGCTCCTGCCCGTCGTCAAGGGCGTCGGCTCCGAGCGCTCCTACGAGATGCTCGGTGTCGCACTGCAGACGTACGGCGGCTCCGGCTTCCTGCAGGACTACCCGATCGAGCAGTACATCCGCGACGCGAAGATCGACACCCTCTACGAGGGCACGACGGCGATCCAGGGCCTGGACTTCTTCTTCCGCAAGATGGTCAAGGACCAGTTCACGGCGATCTTCTACCTCGCCGCTCAGATCACCGAGACGGTCAAGGCCGACGAGGGAAGCGGCGCCCTGGCGGCCGAGCGCGAGCTCCTCGGCAAAGCACTCGACGACGTGCAGGGCATCGTCGGCGTGCTCGGCACGTGGGCGATGGCCTCGCAGGCCGAGCCGCGCGAGATCTACAAGGTCGGCCTGAACACGACACGCCTGCTCATGGCCAGTGGCGACCTCATCATCGGCTGGCTGCTGCTGCGGCAGGCGGACGTCGCCATCGCCGCTCTCGCGGCCGGGCCGTCGGACCGCGACCGCGTCTTCTACGAGGGCAAGGTCGAGACGGCTCGCTGGTTCGCCCGGAACCGACTGCCCCTGCTGGCCGCCGAGCGGGCCGTGGCCGAGGCGACCACCCTGGACCTCATGGATCTGCCGGAGGACGCGTTCTGACGGACCGACCTCGTCGGACTCCGCCTCGAGGGTCGTACGCTCCCATCGTGAAGCGTGCGGCCCTCGTGGCGTCCGTGGCGGCGGTCCTCGCCGTCCTCCTGGGCGCGACGGCGCCGTCGGCGAGCGCACATGCCGAGCTCATCACCTCCAGCCCGGCGGACGGCGCCGTTCTGCCCGCCGCGCCGGAGGCCGTCGACCTCACCTTCAGCGAGGACCTGCTGCCGGACACCGTGGCCGTCAGCATCGTTCCGGACGGGGGCTCGCCCGCGTCCCTCGGCGACATCGCCGTCGACGGCAGCACCGTGACCGTGGCGTGGCCGGCGGCGCTCACGAGCGGCGGCGTGACGATCGGGTACCGCGTCGTGTCCGAGGACGGCCACCCGGTCGACGGGAGCGTCCACGTGACGATCGGCACGGCGAGCGCCGCGGCCTCGCCGGCCGGCACCGCCGACCCCGCGGCCGACCCCGCGGCCGAGCCCGCTGCCTCGACCGCACCGCCGACGGCCACCGAGGACTCGTCGGGTGGCTCCGGCATCCCGCCACTCGCCTGGGTCAGCCTCGGCCTGGCAGCCGGAATCGCCATCGGCTTCGCGTTCTACCTGCGCCGCCGCCCGCCGCGGTGACGACGACCGCGACCCGGCGTACGGCGGCGGCAGCGCCGCCGCGGCTACCGCTCGTCGCATCGGTTCTCGTGGCGGTCGTGGTCGTCGCGACGGCCCTGGGCTTGGTCGCCGCCGGCGGCGCGTACACCCCACCGCTCGCAGGCCTGCCCGACCCAGGCCCCGTCGTCGGGTGGGGCACGCCGATCCTGCGGGCGCTCACCGACGTCGCCGCTCTGGCGACGATCGGGTGGCTGCTGGCCGCGGCGTTCCTCGACCCTGCCGGTCGCGACGGCGTCGTGTCGCGCACCGGTCGGGGCGACCTGCGGCGTGCCGCGGTCGCCGCGATCGTCTGGGCGGTGCTGGCGATCGCACAGCTGTTCTGGCAGCTGGCGGACGTGCTCGGCATCACCCTGGGCAAGGCGCTCTCGCCCGACATCGTTTCGACCTACGCGATGGACGTCCCGACGACGCGGGCGCTCGCCGTCATGGCCTTGCTCGCGATCGTCGTGGCGGTCGGCGCCGTCACCTCGGCGACGACCGGCGCGGGCGCGGGCTGGCTTGCGGTCGCGCTGGTCGCCGCGGCCCTGCCGGCGCTGGCCGGGCACAGCTCGAACCTCGGCGACCACGCGCTCGCGACGACCGCGGGGGTCACCCACGCGGTCGCAGCGCTCCTGTGGATCGGCGGGATCCTCGCCCTCACTGTCCACGCTGTCCGCCGCGACACCCCGCTGCTGCGACCGGTGCAGCGGTTCTCGTCGATCGCGGTCGTGGCGATCGTCCTCGTTGCTGTCAGCGGCTTCGGGAACGCCTACACCCGCCTCGACAACGCTGGCCAGCTCGTCACCACCGGGTACGGCCGCGTCGTGCTGCTGAAGACCGGCCTCGTGGTCGCCCTCGGCGTCATCGGGTGGCTCATGCGCCGGCGGGTCATCGACACGCTGGGCACTCTCTCCCGCGCAGCTGTGTTCACCCGCACTGCGGGCATCGAGCTCGTGGTCATGGCGCTCGCCCTCGGGCTCGGCGTGGCCCTCGCCTCGAGCCCACCGCCGCGGGTCGAGGTCCCGCTGGCGACCTACGGCGAGAGCCTGCTGGGGTTCCCGTACCCACCGCCGCCGACAATCGCCGACGTCGTGCTGGGCTTCCGCTTCGACGCGCTCTTCCTCACCGGCTGCATCGTCGCGGCGGCGCTGTATGTGGCCGGCGTCGTCCGCCTGCACCGTCGCGGCGACGCGTGGCCCGTCCTGCGAACGGTCTCCTGGCTCGTCGGCGTCGCGGTCGTCGCGTGGACCACCAACGCCGGCATCTCGGTGTACGCCCAGGTCTCCGTCGGCCAGCACATGGTGCAGCACATGACCATGACGATGCTGGCACCGATCTTCCTCGTGCTCGGGGCACCGGCCACGCTCGGACTGCGGGCGCTGAAGCCCTCCGGCAGCACCGAGCGAGGTCCGCGCGAGTGGCTCGTGTGGTTCCTGCACTCGTGGATCACCCGCGTGCTGACCAACCCGTTCTACGTGTTCATCGTCTACGTCATCGGCCTGTACGGCCTGTACTTCACGCCGGCGTTCGGCTGGCTCATGGGCAGCCACGTCGGCCACGTCGTCATGCAGCTGCACTTCATCGTCTCGGGCTACTTGTTCTACTGGGTGCTCATCGGGATCGATCCCCGGCCGCGGCCCCTGCCCTACTGGGCCCGGTTCGTCATGCTGCTGCTCGCATTGTCGGTGCACGGCTTCTTCGCCGTCGCGCTGATGATGGGGACGCAGCCCCTCGCGATCGAGTGGTACGGCCTCGTCCAGCCCCCGTGGATCACGGACCCCATGGAGGACACGCTCGACGGCGGACAGGTGGCGTGGGGTCTCTCGGAGATCCCCAGCATCATCGTCCTGGTCGTCATCGCCGTGCAGTGGGCACGCAGCGACGAGAAGGAGGCCCGCCGGTCAGACCGGCAGGCTGACCGCGACGACGACGCCGAGCTACGCGCCTACAACGCCCGGCTCGCCAAGATGGCCGACCGCGACCAGCAGGGCTGAGCGCGCCGTCGATCGTGCAGGTGTTCACCGGTTCCTCGGTGCCAACCGGTGCACGTCTGCACAGTCAACGAAGGGGGTCTGGGCTGCGCCAGGTCATGTTCCGGACGCCGGCGGAGGAGTCGAGCAGGAGCCCGCGACGGGAGTGTGCGCGCAGCCGGTAGTCGTTCGCTGCCAGCTCCCGCGACAGCCCGGCGAGGGCGGTCGGGTCGGAGAGATCCACTTCGCCGAAGCCGAGACCGACCGGTGAGTCGTGGTCGACGACGGTGCTGACGAGAGCGATCTGCGGGCCGTCGCCCTCGTCGATGCGCAGCAGCTCGAGCAGCCGGACCTGCTGCGGCCAGTCGATCAGCGACGAGGTCGTGATCTCCCAGAAGCCACGGCGCTGGTCACCGCGGTATTGAGCCGCATGCAGGTGGACGTGGCCCGCGACCCAGGCGACGACGCTGCGGGACGCCAGCAGGAGCTCCAGCACCTCCTCGCCCAGGACGCGCCTCGACGCACCCGGAGGCGTGTAGTCGTTGATGAGCGTCGGACTCGGGTGGTGCGACGCGACCACCACGTACCGGTCGGCCGAGTCCTCCAACGTGCGCGCGAGCCAGTCGAGCTGCTCGGCGTCCAGCGATCCCTGCCAACCGCCGTGCGGGTTCACGGTGTCGAGGCAGACGACGCGAACCCGGGCCAGGTCGTAGGCGAAGTACGCCGGACCGCCATCGGTGCCCCGCGTTGTCATCGCGAAGCGCGCCGCGTCGACGAGCTCGCGGCCCGAGTCACCCGCGATGGGCATGCGCGGTGAGGTGTCGTCGTGCAGGAAGCGAGCAGGACCGACCATCGCGATGGCCTCGGCCACCACCATCGGGTCGGCGTCTGGGGGTAGGCCCACAACGCGCTCGGCACCCAGCGCGAGCGCGCGCAGCGCGGCGTCCGGGGCGACCGTGCCCTGGAGCAGAGCGTCGTGGTTGCCGTGCACGCTGATCGCCGGCACGGACAGTCCCGGGGAGGCGACGTCACGGCGGGCGGCGTCGACGAGGCCCGGGACGCTCGGGTACCCGAACAGCCGGCTGGGCCGGTCGGGTGCGCTACCCGGCGGCGCCCCATCCGGATGCCAATACCGCTCGTCCCACCATGCGTCGTCGGTCGCTCCGACCCACGACGACCGTCCGACGTCGCCGCTGCGGGGTGACACGACGCCACCGTCGATCAGCGTGCGGTACCACGAGAGCTCGTTCGCCTGCGCGTTGTCAGTGAGGTCACCGGTCAGGAGCGCGGCCTCGACGGCGCTGCCCGACACCGGGCCGTGCGTCCACTGGGCGACGGTCGTCAGCATCGTTGCGGCGACCTGGACCGTCAGCACCTCCTGCGGGCGGTACGTGCCGATGTCACCGAGGGCCTCGCCGTACGGGGAGTCCGGGTCGCCGTAGCGGTCCAGGTACTCGGCGCGCGCCGGCGACTCGGCGTCGCACAGATGGAGGTCCGACAGGTGCCACAGGCAGGCGAGGACCTCGGCGCCGCGAGCCGGCGGGGCGATCGGCGGCTCTGCGGGTGCGGCGACGAGGGACCGCCAGCCACCAGTCCGTTCTCCACCGCGCGCCAGAGTCGCGCGGGTCGTGTCTCCCGGGCTGGTCACGGTGCCCCGTGGCCGAGGAGGACGAGCCGGTCGAGGTCATCGCGCAGCCGAACCCGGACGGACTGCCCGGCGGACAGACCCGCCGCATCCGCGCTCAGGACGTCGGCGATGACCTGGCCGACCTGCGGGTCGTCCACGATGATCCGAGTGATCGGGCCGAGGAACGACACGGACCGGACAGCCGCGGGACCGTCGTCGTCGACGGCCACTTGCTCCGGCCGCACGGCAGCGACCTCGACCGCACCCGCATGCCCCGCGTGCGTGCCGTCGAGCGTTCGGCCCAGCACCCGCCACCGCCCGTCCGGCTGGCCTATCGCCTCGACCCGGTTGACCGTTCCGATGAAGCCCGCCACGAATGCGTTGGCGGGGTTGAGATAGAGCTCGCGGGGAGGCGCCAGCTGCTCGAGGCGTCCGTTGCTCATCACCCCGACGCGGTCGGCGACGGCGAGCGCCTCGTGCTGATCGTGAGTCACGAACACCGTCGTGACACCGATCTCCTGCTGCAGCCTGCGGATCTCGTCGCGCAGGGTCTCGCGGACCTTCGCGTCGAGAGCCGACAGCGGCTCGTCGAGCAACAGGACCTTGGGAGTCGTCGCGATGGCGCGAGCAAGCGCCACACGCTGTTTCTGGCCGCCCGACATCTGGTGCGGGTACTTGTCCGCGTGCGAGTCGAGCGCCGTGACCGCGATCATCCGGTCGACCACGTCGGCCCGCTCGGCTGCCGGGCGCTTGCGCACCTTCAGGCCGAACTCGATGTTCTGCCGCGCCGTCAGGTTCGGGAACAGGCTGTAGTCCTGGAACACCATGCCGAAGCGCCGCCGCTCCGGCGGATCGTCGGACACGTCGCGGCCACCAACGACCACCGTGCCGCGGTCGGCGCGTTCGAAGCCGGCGAGGATCCGCAGCGCCGTCGTCTTGCCGCACCCGCTCGGTCCGAGCAAGCACACGAGCTCGCCCGACTCGATCGAGACCGTGAAGTCCGCGAGAGCCGTCGAGGGCCCGAAGGACTTCTCGATGCCGGTCATCTCCACCGTCGCCATGCCTACATTCCCGTCGTCGAGATGGTCATTCCCCGTCGCCGCAGCGTCCGCACGACCAGCCCGAGGGCGAGCGCTGTCAGCACCATCACGAACAACGCGAGGGCCAGGCCGCCGCGCGGATCGCTGCGCTGATACTCCACCATCACCGTCGGCAGCGTCGTCTTCAACAGCAGCGACGCGAAAGCGAACTCGCCGAGGACCATCGCCGCGGTGAGGCCCGCCGCAGCGACGAGTGCCGCGCGCATGTTCGGAAGCAGCACCCGGAAGACGACCGTGACGAGAGGTGCCCCCATGCTGCGGGCCGCCTCGTACAGCGTCCGCGCACCGATGGCCTGCAACCCGGCGTCGAGCGCCCGGTAGGTGAACGGCATCGCCCACAGCGCATAGAACGGCACGAGGCTGAGGTTGCTCGCCAGGAACCAGGGCACGGTGGCGCGGAACGTCGCGGCGACGCCGACGACCAGGGCGATCGGCGGGATCACCCACGGCAGCAGCGTCACGGCGGTGAGGACCGGACGCAGGCGCGGCGCCCGCACCTCCGTGACGATCGCGAGCGGGACCAGCAGGGCCAGGTTCACGACGATCGCGAGCACGACGAGCGTGAGGCTCGTCCGTGCGGCAGACAGGACCTGGGGGTCGGTCACGGCCGTCCACAGACCGGACGCCGACCACCCATCCAAGAGCCGGTCCGGGGTGAGCAGGGCCGTCGGCACGTTCTGGAACGCGAACCGCGCCATCGCGAGCATGGGGACGAGGAAGTAGAGGCCCACGCCGACGAGGAACACCCCCTTGAGCAACCCCGCGAGGTGCACACCGGTCCGACCGCTTGCGGGCGGCGTCACGCGGACATCCATTTCGCCGTCCGCCGCTGGAGAACTGTCATGACGAGCAGGCTCATGAGCAGCAGCGCCACGACCCACGCGACGATGGCGAAGCCGAGGTCCTCCTCGCCGGTGATCACGTTGCCCTGCAGCAGGAACCGGATCTGCAACGGGACCAAGGCGCCGCTCGCGTTGAGCACATAGGCCGTTGCGTACGCCGTGAAGGCGTTGACGAACAGCAGGAGCATCCCGCCAAGGGCAGCAGGGACGACGAGCGGGATCCCGACCGTCCGCCAGTAGCGCGCAGGCGAGGCACCCATGATCGCCGCCGCCTCCCGCCAGGTCTCCTTGAGCCCACCGACGGCCGGCATGACGACCAGGAACATCAACGGGATCTGGAAGTACAGGTAGACGACCACCAGCCCCCAGAAGCCGGTCGGGGAGACGCCGAGGTCGGGCAGCGAGATCCCGAGGTTCATCAGCCCCTTCGTCAAGATGCCCTGTGCGCCGATCGTCGCGATGAACGCGAAGGCCAGGGGCACGCCGCCCAGCTGTGACGCGACGGCGGACCAGGACTCCAGACTCGGATGCAGCCAGCGCGGCCGGCGCAGGCTGCGGACGACGAGAGCCAGGACCAGCCCGACGATGCCCCCGATGAGCGCGCTGGCGCCGGACAGCGCGAGGGAGTTCAGGAAGCCGGTCCGGTAGGTCCCGGACAGCGCGCGCTGCAGCGCATCCGTGCCGAGGGAGCCGCCCGGGGTCAGGGCCTTCATGAGCACCACGGCCGTCGGGTAGACGAGGAAGAGCCCGACGAACGCGGCGAACGGGAGGACGACGACAAGGACCAACCGGGTCTCGCCGCGTAGGAGCGATCGCACGGACGGCCTCCCAGATGACGTCGGAGTGGGAACGGGAGTGGGGCGGAACAGGCAACGGGGCGGACGCCTGGCAGGCGTCCGCCCCGTCCGTGCCGGTCAGGCGTCGGCGACCATCGGTCCCCAGTTGTCCGTGATCTGCTGCTTCATCGCATCGATCTGGGCCTGCGTCGGGAACGTGATCTTCGCGATGTCGTCCGCGGACGGCAGGTTCGCCTTCATCTCGTCCGTGATCTTCCCCTCGGCCTCGAGCGCCGCGTAGCGGGCCGGGATCGCGCCGCCCTCGAGGTAGCCGAGCGCGCCGTCGTCGCCCGTGATGTGCTCGAGCCACAGCGCCGCGGCACACGGGTGCACCGGATCGGACACGACGGACTGCGCGTAGTACGAGCCGTAGAGGCCGTCGGTCGGGATCGTCGTGCTGAAGTCGAACCCGGCCTCCTTCAGCTTCGGCTCGATCGCCGGGAAGTTGTACGACCAGTCCAGCGCGATCGGTACGTCACCGGACAGCAGCGCCGCCTCGGTGACGTCGATGACCTGGAGGTTGCCGGACTTCTTCAGGTCGGCGAAGTACTGGATGCCGGGCATGATGTCGTCGTACGAGCCACCGTTCGCCAGGGCTGCAGCGACGACGCCCGCAAACGCGGCCCCCGCCTCGCGCGGGTCTCCGTTCAAGGTGACCATGCCCTTGTACTCGGGCTTCTCCAGGTCGGCCCAGGTCTTGGGGGCCTCCTTCACGAGGGTCGTGTTGGTGCCGATCGACATGATCCCGTAGTACGCGCCGACCCAGTTGCCGTCCGCGTCCTTCAGGTTGTCCGGGATCTCGTCCCACGTCGTCGTCTTGTACGGGGCGACGAGGCCCTGCTCCACCGCCTGCTGTGTGAACGACGGGCCGATGTCGATCGCGTCGGGCTTGTCCGGCTGGCCCTGGAGCGTCGTGATCGCCGTCAGCTCGTCGGCGGACGACGCATCGGGGTTCGCCACGGGGGCCGGCAGGCCGTACGTGTCGCGGAACGAGGCGAGGATGCCCGCGTAGTTCGCCCACCCGTCCGGCAGCGCGATGAGGTTCGGCCCGCCCTGGTCCTTCGCCTTCGCGGCGATCTCGTCGACGGTCGTGCCGCACTCGGCGAGGGCGGCGGCGGTTGCGGCGGCGGTCGTCGGAGCGCTGCTCGGGTCGTCCGCCATCGGCGAGCTCGCCGCTGTCGTCGCCGTGCTCGACGTGTTCGACGTGCTCTCGCTGCTCGTGCTCGACGAGCACGCGGCGACCAGTGACGCGGTAAGAAGCACCGGCACCACCAGCAGTGACTTGCGCATGTTGGGTCCTCTCAAGGGATCTCTCGGTCGCTTGCGACGCTAACGACGGCGCAGACCAGCTCGAGGACGGCGAGGCGACGTGGAGGCGAACAGTCGCCTAACGTCGCGGGCGCTCGGTAGCGCCTGCTCCCGACGGGACCTGTCGACGGCGCGGGCCGCCGCCGAGGACCAGCGTCGCGAGAGATAGAACCGCGAGCAGCACGACGAGCAGCACGAGCAGCATCGCTCCGCGCGGGTCGGCGGCCCGGCCGTCCACGAGCACCGCCGACAGCGTCGGCTGAGCGAGCATCGCCGCGAACGCGTACTCCCCGAGCACCGTCGCCGCGGTCAGCCCCGCGGCTGCGACGAGCGAGGCGCGCATCCCGGGCAGGAGCACGCGCAGGACGATGACCGCCGGCGTCGCACCGAGCGCGCGGCCCGCCTCGAACAGCGTGCGCGCGTCGAGCTGCCGCAACCCCGCATCCAGGACGCGGTACGTGAACGGCATCGACCAGAGCGCGTAGAAGGGCACGAGGCTGAACGCGCTCGTCGGGTACCACGGTGCCGAGGACTCGGTCGTGGCGACGACTCCCACGACGAGGGCGACCGGCGGGGCGATCCACGGCAGCAGCGTGAGCGTCGTGACGACGGGGCGCAGCCGAGGCGCCCGTACGGCGGTGATCACCGCGACGGGCGCGAGGAGGGCGAGGTTGATGGCGATCGCCGCCACGACCAGGAGCAGGCTGGTCCGCGCCGCCGTCAGCACGTCCGGGTCTGTCACCGCGGCGCGGAGCCCGTCGGCCGACCACCCCTGCAGCAGGTCGCCGCGGGACAGGCGCTGGGCCGGGTCGTCCTGGAGGGCGACCCGCAGGACTGCGAGCAGCGGCACCACGAAGCAGATCGCGGCGACCGCAAGGAATGCCTGTGGTACCAGGGCCGCCGGCCCGTGGGGGCGAGGTCGGGTGGTCACTGCGAGGTCCATCGCAGCGTCCGCCGCTGCAGCACGGTCGAGAGCAGCAGGCTGCACAGCAGCAGGGCGATGACCCACGCGACCGTCGTCATGCCCACGTCGTCCTGGGCGGTGTCGCCGTGGACGAGCAGGCGGATCCGATCCGGCAGCAGGCGGTGCTCGGTGTCGAGTACGCGTGCGGTGGCATGGGCCGTGAACGCCGTGACGAACAGGAGGACCGCCCCGCCGAGGGCGGCCGGTGCCAGGACCGGCACGCCGACGCTGCGCCAGTACCGGGCCGGCGAGCTGCCGAGCACCCGCGCCGCGTCCCGCCAGGCACGCGGCATGCTCGCCGCCGCGGGCAGCATCACCAGGAGCATGAGCGGGACCTGGAAGTACAGGTAGACCGCGACCAGGGGCCAGAAGCCGCCGGGTGTCGCGTCCCCGGGGTCGAGGTCGAGGCCCGCCTCGGTCAGCAGGCGGGTGAGTACGCCCTGCACCCCGATCGTGGCGACGAAGGCGAACGCCAACGGGACGCCGCCGACGCCCGAGCCATTCGTCGCCCACGTGGTCAGCGCGGAGCGCAGCCATCGCGGGCGGGTACGGCTCGCGACGGCAAGGGCCATCAGGACACCGAGGAGGCCGCCGAGCAGCGCACTGACGGCGCACACGGCCACGGCGTCGAGGAACCACGTCCGCTGCGCGTCGGTGATGGCCCGGCGCAGCGCGTCGGCGCCCAGCCCGCCGTCGAGCGACAGCGCGCGCTGGAGGACCACGACTGTCGGAACGAGTAGGAAGACGGCGATGAAGGCGCCGAGCGGCAGGACGATGAGGACGGCGAGCCGACGGTCCCGGCGAGCCCGTGCATCCACGCCACCACCTCCCCCGCGCGTCAGGCTAGCCGCGGCGGGGCGGCTCAGTGCGCGTCACCGCGGGTCGGCGCGTCCGCCGCGGGAGGTGGTCGGCGCGCACGGCGACGTCACGTACCGTGGATCGATGACCACCGGCCCACGTTCGTTCGTCCGCGCGCGCATCGCCATCGTCGGCGTCGCGGTCGCGCTGGTCGCCTCGCTCGGCGTCGGAGCCGGACCCGCGGGCGCGGCGACCCCGCCGTACCACCCGTCGCGTCTGGCGCACGTCGACGGCGCCGACCAGGTCATCGTCGTCACCGCACCGTCGTGGTCGTCGACCACGGCGACACTGCGGGCCTACGAGCGCGATGGGAAGGGCTGGCGGCAGGTCGTCGACGCCACGCCTGCGCGGCTGGGCTGGAGCGGGCTGGCCCTGGCAGCGCAGCGCCGGCAGGGGACCGGCAAGACCCCGGCCGGGACGTTCGCGATACCGAGCGCCTTCGGTCGGCTGGCTGACCCGGGGACGGCCCTGCCGTACCGGCGCTTCGACCGGGACGACGCGTGGACCTACAACCCGCGTCGTCCGTCGACGTACAACCTGTTCCAGACCGCCGACGTCTCGTGGCGCTCGTACGGGGGCTATGTCGAGCGCCTGTGGGAGTACGGCCTGCAGTACCACTACGTCGCCGTGCTCGACTACAACCTTCCCGACGGGAAGGTGACGACCGGGGCCGATGGGATCCGGCGCACGTCGCAGCCGGCGGACACGAAGGCCGGCGGCGGCATCTTCCTCCACGTCAGCAACGGCACGAAGACGGCCGGCTGCATCGCGATCCCGGAGGCGACGATGCGCCGCGTGCTCGCGTGGCTCGACCCCGCCGCGCATCCCCGTATCGTCATCGGCCCGGAGTCTGTCATCACTCGCATGTGACCCCAGCCTCCGTTGACTGTGCAGCTGTGCCCCTGTTAAGCCCCTCGGAACGGTGCACATCTGCACAGTCAACGATGGGGGCGAGGTCAGCCGATGCGGATGTCGGCGAGCACGGGGAACTGCTCCCGCCAGCGCGTGACCTCGTCCGGGTCGACCTCGACGATCACGACCTGCTCATCGCTGCCGCCGTGGGCAACGACGGCCCCCGTCGGCGAGACCGCGATGGAGTGCCCGCCGAGCTCGACGGCACCTTGCTGGCCGACCTCGTTGCAGGCGAGCAGCCACACCTGGTTCTCGATCGCCCGGGCCTGCGCGAGTACGTCCCAGTGCCCGATCCGCGACGTCGGCCAGCCGCTGGCGATCAGCAGCGCCGTCGCGCCGCCTTCGGTGAGCGCGCGGAACAGCTCGGGGAAGCGCAGGTCGTAGCAGGTCGCCAGCCCGGTCGGGCCGAGCGGCGTGTCGACGACGACGAGCTCGTCGCCGCCGCTCATCAGCACGGTCTCGCCGCCCTCGAAGCCGAACAGGTGCACCTTGCGGTACGTGCCGACGAGCTCGCCGTCGGGGGCGAACAGCACGCTCGTGTTGAAGTGGTTGCCGTCGGCGTCGACCTCGCAGAACGACCCGCCGTGCAGCCAGATGCGGTGCTCGCGGGCGAGCGCGGCGAGGCCCGTCACCAGCGGTCCGTCGATCGGCTGGGCGTGCTCGCGCGCCGCATCGACGTCGTGCGCCCCGACATGCCACATCTCCGGCAGGACGAGGATGTCGGCCTGCGAAGCAGTCCGCTCGACCAGCTCGAACGTGCGCGTGACACGGTCGGCGACGGATTCACTCGTCGAGCAGTCGAGCTGGATCAAGGCGACGCGGACGCTCATGCGCGGGACTCTAGCGATCGACCGCCGCTAGCGTGCCTCCCATGCAGCCGACCGAATCTCCCTCCGTCCCCGAGCTCGTCGACGCGTGGGAGGCCGTGCTGCTCACGCCGCTGACGCTGTGCGCCGACCTGAGCGAGCAGCAGTGGTCCGCGGCCACACCCTGCCCGGGGTGGTCCGTCGGCGACGTCGTCGCCCACATGGCCGACGTCGAGGGCGTGCTGGCCGGGCTCGACCGACCAGTCCACACGCCGGACTGGGATTCGCTGCCGCACGTGCAGGGCGATGTCGGCCGCTTCACCGAGGTCGGCGTCGATGCCGCGCGCGGCACGCCCCGGGCCGACGTGCTCGCGGGCCTTCACGACGTCGCACAGGTGCGGCGCTCCCAGCTCGACGCGCTCGACGACGACGCCCAGGTCATCAGCCCGTTCGGTCGGCCGACGTCACTGGAGCGGCTCGTCCGCATGCGCACGTTCGACCTGTGGGCACACGAGCAGGACATCCGCGCGGGGCTCGGGCTGGATGGCGACTGGTCGTCCGACGCGGCAGTCGTGTCGTACCAGCAGATCTCGAAGGCGATGCTTGCGGTGTGGCCGTCCGTCGAGCCGCCCGTCGGCTCGGTCGTCCACGTGATCGTGACCGGACCCGGCGTCGCCGGCGAGATCTGGGCGGCGAACGCGGGCGAGGGCCGGGGCGTGGTCACCGAGTCGGTGAGCGAGCCGCACGTCACGCTCGAACTGTCCTGGCCGGACTACGCACGGCTGTCGTGCGGCCGGATCACCGCGGCCGACGCACGCGACCGGGTCAAGATCCACGGCGACATCGCGCTAGGCGAACGGCTGCTCGCCGAGCTCGCCATCACCCCCTGACATCCGCTCCCAGCGACGGGTTCTCCGCGAGGGTCAGGTGCTGAGGGCCGTCGCGATCGAGGACAGCGCGGCGGAGGCCTGAGCTCCGTCGAGGACGCGGTGGTCGAACGTGAGCGTGAGCTGGAGCACGGGGCGCGCCACCACGGCACCCGCGACGACCCACGGCCGCTGTGCGATCCGTCCGACCGCGAGGATCGCCGCCTGACCGGGTGTGAGGATCGGCAGCCCGCCGTCGATGCCGAAGACGCCGACGTTCGTGAGCGTCACAGTGCCACCGAGGAAGTCCGCCGGTCGGGCCGCGCCGGACCGGGCCAGGTCGACGCCCCTCTGGATACGGCGTGCGAGGTCGACGAGGTCATCGGTGGACGGATCGTGGACGACCGGCACGACGAGCCCGCGCTCGGTGTCCGCGGCGATGCCCAGGCCGATCCGCTCAGGCAGGACGATCTCAGGTCCGTCTGCGGCGTCGACCCACACCCCATGCAGAAGCGGCTGCGCGCGGACCGCGTCGACCAGCGCACCCGCCGCCAGCACGAGCGGGGACAGCCGGACGTCCGCCGCATCCGGGCGAGCGCGAAGCGCGACGATCTGTTCCTGAGCAGTCGTGACGTCGACCTCGACCCAGACCGCCGCCTGCGGAGCCGCCGAATGGGAGGCGGACATCGCCGCCGCCATCGCGCGACGGACGCCGCGCACCGGGATGCGCTCCCCGGCCGGCGCGGCGCCCACGCCCGAACGGCTCTGCGCGGTGAGCACGTCGGACCGCGTCACGTCACCGTTCGCCCCGGTGGGCGCGACGGTAGCGAGATCGACGCCGAGCTCGCGGGCGAGCTTGCGCACCAACGGCTTCGCCCGTGGCCGCGTGATCGTCGTGGTCATCGCGGCTGCCGACGGCACAGCAGCGGCCGGCGTCCGGGGAACCGGGTGCGTCGCTGCCGGAACGGCCGCGGTGCGCCGACGCCGACGGGCTGTACCGGACGTGACGCCGTATCCGACGAGGACGGCCTCGCGCGCGGCGGGCGCCTGCGCTGCCGAGGTCGGCTCACCCGGTTCGGCATCGACGGTGGTAGCCGGACCGTCGACCGCGATCGAGATGATGACGGTGCCGACGGGCACGATCGCACCCTCGGCGACGTGCAGCGCCGCGACCGTTCCCTCGAACGGGCTCGGCAGCTCGACGGAGGCCTTAGCCGTCTCGATCTCCACCAGCGACTGGTTGACCACGACGACGTCCCCGACGGCGACGTGCCAATGCAGCACCTCGGCCTCCGTGAGCCCCTCACCCACGTCCGGCAGCGCGAACGGTCGCACGTCAGCCACGGCGCACCTCAGAACGCCAGCACGCGGTCGACGGCGTCGAGCACACGATCGAGGTCGGGCAGGTGGTGCTCCTCCAGCCCCGCCGGCGGGTACGGGATGTCGAACCCCGTCACGCGCTGCACGGGTGCCTCGAGGTCGAAGAAGCACTCCTCCGCCACCCGCGCGGCGACCTCGGCGCCCAGCCCGACGGTGCGTGCAGCTTCGTGCACCACGACGAGCCGTCCCGTGCGCCGAACGGACGCGACGACGGTGTCCAGGTCCAGGGGCGAGAGCGACTGCAGGTCGATGACCTCGCACGCCGCCGTGTCGTGCGCGCCGGCTGCCTCCAGGCACGTGCGGACCATCGGGCCGTAGCACGCGATCGTCACGTCGCTGCCCGCGCGGACGACGCGGGACTGCCACGGGCTCGATGCGCGCACGACGTCGACCGAGGGGTCGACCTCGGTCTTGTCCCAGTAGCGGCGCTTCGGCTCGAGGTAGATGACCGGGTCGTCGCACGCGATCGCCTGCTGCAACGTCACGTAGGCGGACGCCGCGTCGGACGGTGTCAGGACGCGCAGGCCCGCCGTATGGACGAAGTAGGCCTCGGGCGACTCGCTGTGGTGCTCGACCGCGCCGATCCCACCGCCGAAGGGGATTCGCACGACGATGGGCAGCCGGACGGCTCCGTCGCTGCGCCGGTGCAGCTTCGCCAGCTGCGAGACGATCTGGTCGAACGCCGGGTACACGAAGCCGTCGAACTGGATCTCCAGGACAGGCCGGAATCCGCGCATCGCCAGGCCGATCGCGGCCCCGACGATCGCGCTCTCCGCGAGCGGGGCGTCGATGACACGGCCCTCGCCGAAGTCCTTCTGCAGGCCGTCGGTCACCCGGAAGACCCCGCCCAGCCGGCCGATGTCCTCGCCCACGAGGACGACCGACGGGTCGCGTTCCATCGAGCGACGCAGCGCCGCGTTGAGGGCGGCGGCCATCGACATGGTCGTCATGACGCGGCCTCCCCCGCGAACAGGGCCTCGTACGCCAGGAGCTCGCCACGCTGCGCGGCGACCAGCGGGTTCGGCTCGGCGTAGATGTGGTCGAACATCGACTCCGCCGGGGGCGCCGTCAGAGCACGGACGCCCGCGCGGATCGCGACGGCGAGCTCGTCGGCCTCCGCCTCGACGGCCGACAGGAAGTCGGCGTCCGCGGTTCCTTCGTTCGACAGGTAGGCAGCCAGGCGCGTGATCGGGTCGCGCGCACGCCAGGTGGCGACCTCGTCGTCCGAGCGGTACCGCGTCGGGTCGTCCGAGGTCGTGTGCGCGCCCATGCGGTACGTGACCGCCTCGATGAGCGTCGGTCCGTCACCGCGGCGGGCACGGGCGAGGGCGGCTTCGGTGACGGCCATCACCGCGAGCACGTCGTTGCCGTCGACGAGCACCCCCGGGAAGCCGAACCCTTCGGCGCGACGGTGGATGGGGGCGCCGCGGCGGCCCTCCCGCGGCGTCGAGATCGCCCAGTGGTTGTTCTGGCAGAAGAGCACGAGCGGAAGGGCGAAGTCGGCGGCGAGGACGAACGCCTCGTTCACGTCGCCCTCGTCCGTGGCTCCGTCACCGAAGTAGGCGACCGTCGCGTCCGTCGACCCCTGCAGCGACGCACCGAGCGCGTAGCCCGCGGCATGCAGCGTCTGGCTGCCGATGACGATCGAGTACAGGGCGCAGTGGATGGCGGCCGGGTCCCAGCCGCCGTTGGTCACGCCGCGGAAGAGGGACAGGAGCTGCAGCGGCGTGACACCGCGGCACCAGGCGACGCCATGGTCGCGGTACGTCGGGAACACCATGTCGTTCGGGCGCAGGCAGCGCGCCGAGCCGACCTGAGCGGCCTCCTGCCCCTGGCACGAGGCCCACAGCGCGAGCTCACCCTGGCGCTGAAGTGCGGTCGCCTCGGTGTCGAGCCGGCGGACCAGGACGAGGTCGCGGTAGACCTCGCGCAGGGCCGCATCGCTGATGTCGATGTCGTACTCGTCGTGACCGACGCGCTCGCCGTCCGGCGAGAGCAGTCGCACGGCCGACTCGCTCATGGCACCTCCGCGGTCATCCTGGCACGGACGACGCTCGGAGCAAGCGCACAGGCGTTCGAGCGCCAACGAAGGTCGCGCGGTGGTGCACAATGCGGGACATGACGGCCACGCCCGACCCCGCCCGGCCGATCCGCGTGTTCTTGATGGACGACCACGAGATCGTCCGCCGCGGGCTCGCCGAGCTCATCGGACTCGAGCGCGACATGGAGGTCGTCGGCGAGGCCGGCTCGACCGCCGACGCGCTGCTTCGGATCCCCGCGTCGCGCCCGGATGTCGCCGTACTGGACGTGCGTCTGCCCGACGGCAGCGGCGTCGAGGTGTGCCGCGAGATCCGGTCGTCGATGCCGACCGTGCACTGCCTCATGCTCACGTCGTACGCGGACGACGAGGCCCTGTTCGATGCGATCCTCGCGGGTGCCTCGGGCTACGTCCTCAAGGAGATCCGTGGCAACGACCTGGTCGACGCCATCCGCCAGATCGCGTCGGGCAAGTCGCTGCTCGACCCGCAGGCGACGCAGCGGGTCCTGGAGCGGCTGCGCAACGGCGAGAAGCACGACTCTCGGCTCGATGCGCTCACCGAGCAGGAGCGACGCATCCTCGACCTCATCGGCGAAGGGCTGACGAACCGGCAGATCGGCGAGAACCTGCACCTGGCGGAGAAGACCGTCAAGAACTACGTGTCGAGCCTGCTCGCCAAGCTCGGCATGGAGCGCCGCACGCAGGCGGCCGCTTACGTCGCTCGCATGTCCGTCGAGCGCGACCACCACTAGCTCAGGCGTCGAGCGGGACGGCCCACGTCAGCCGCGTACCGCCGGACTCCCCGACCCGGTCCAGGCTGCAGCTGCCGCCCAGGTCCTGCGCGCGCCCCGCGATGTTCGCCACACCCGAGCGCCGCCCAGGTCCGGCGGCGTCGATGCCGATGCCGTCGTCCTGCACGACGAGCACGACCTGACCGTCCTCAATCTGGACGACGACCTCCACCCGCCGCGCGTCGGCGTGCTTGGCCGCGTTCGTGAGCGCCTCGCGCAGTGCGGCGACAAGGTGGTCGGTGACGGCGTCGACGAGCATCGAGTCGACGGGGCCGGCGAAGCGGACCGAGGGTGCGAACCCGAGGAGTGCCGCCGACTGCGAGATCTCCCGCAGGACCCGGCCGCGCGCGCTCGCCGACGGTCCCTCGATCGGCTCGTGCAGAGCGAAGATCGTCTGCCGGATCTCCTTGATCGTCTCGTCCAGCTCGTCGACGACGCGGGACACGCGGGCGGACGCTTCTTCCGGCACGTCGGCGATGCGGGTGGCGCCCTGCAGCATCATCCCCGCGGCGAACAACCGCTGGATGACGAGGTCGTGCAGGTCACGCGCGATGCGGTCGCGGTCCTCGTAGACCGCGAGGCGTTCGTGCTCGCGACGTGCCTGGGCGAGCACGAGGGTCACGGCAGCCTGTGACGCGAACGAGCCGGCGAGGTCGAGCACGTCGGCGGGGACGAACGCGTGCTCGCCGGTCCACATCAGCGCGAGGACGCCCAGCACCCGTTCCGCCGTCGCGAGCGGGACGACGAGGGTCGGCCCGACGCGACGGCCGGGGACCACGGGCGCGAGCTCGCCGGACGCCTCGACCCGGCTCCGGCCGTCGGTGAAGCACTGGCGGAGCACCGACTCCGCCGGGACGCTGCGGGCCGGCCAGCCGGCAACGGCGTCGAGCAGGTCCCGGGTGCCAACATCGGGGTCCTCCGGGCCGTCGATGATCTCGACCACCAGGTCAGTGTCGGCATCCGGCAGGGCGACGAGAGCGACGTCGGCGCCGGTCAACCGGCGCGCGCGGTTGGCGATGAGCGACAGGACCTCGTCCGTGTCGTGCCCGGCGAGCACAGCGTTCGCGATCTCATTCGTCCCCTGCTGCCACAGCTCGCGTTGCTTCATGCCCTCGTACAGACGGGCGTTCTCGATCGCGACCGCCGCCGCCGCGGCCAGCGCCATGACGGTCCGCTCGTCGTCGGCGGTGAAGCCGGTGCCGGTGCGCTTCTCGGTGAGGTAGAGGTTCCCGAACACCTCGCCGCGGACCCGCACGGGCACACCGAGGAACGACCGCATCCGAGGGTGGCCGGGCGGCATGCCGGACGAGGCGGGGTGGGTGGAGAGGTCGTCGAGCCGGATCGGGACCGGGTGGGTGACAAGCAGGCCGAGGATCCCGCGGCCCGTCGGCAGATCGCCGATGACGGCGGCCGTGGCCGGGTCGATCCCGACGTGGACGAACTCCCCGAGCCGTCCGTCGGGGGCAATCACCCCGAGGGCGCCATACGTCGCATCGACGAGCTCGACGGCTGCCTGCACGATCCGCCGCAGCGTCGCACCGAGCTCGAGGCCGGCCGCGACCGACACGACCGCGGTGAAGAGCCCACGGTCGCGGTCCGCCGGCTGGAGCACGTCGTCAGCCTAGTTGCGCGCGGGCGGCGGGGCCGGGGACCGCGATGCCCACGGGCAGACCCGGGAGCATCGCCGCGAGGTCGTGCTGCTCGCTCTCCAACCGCCACTGCTGCGCGTACCAGCCGTCCGCAGCGACGAGCTCGTCGTGCGGGCCCTGCGCCACGATGCGACCGCGATCGAGCACGACGATGCGGTCCGCCCGCTCGAGTCCGACGAGTCGGTGCGTGATGGTCACGATGGTCGAGCCGGCGAGGGACTCCGACAGCGTCCGCGTGAGCGCGTCCGCCGTCGGTGCGTCGAGGTGCTCGGTCGGCTCGTCGAGGACCACGAGGCGCCGCTGCGCGAGGAGCAGGCGTGCCAGGGCGATCCGCTGTCCCTCCCCTCCGGACACCCCGACCCCGAACGAGCCGACGACGGTCTCGGCCCGGTGAGGCAACGTCGCGACCCAGTCCGTCAGGCGAGCGGCGTCGAGCGCCGCGGCGACGGCCTCGTCGTCGGCCGTCGGGTCGCCGATGCGGACGTTGTCGGCGATCGTCGTGTCGAAGATGTGCGCCTGCTGGCTCAGGAGGCCGACGTGGCGGCGCAGGTCGTCGCCGTCCACGTCACGCAGTTCCACGCCGGAGATCTGGATGCTGCCGGAGTAGGGGAGGAAGCCCATGAGCACGGCGGCGAGCGTCGACTTGCCCGCCCCGCTCGGGCCGACGACGGCGACGTGCTCCCCCGGAGCCACGACCAGCGCAACGTCCGACAGGACGGCCTTCCCGGCGAGCCATGCGGCGCCGACACCTCGCAGCTCCAGGCCCGTGAACACCTCAGGCATCGCAACCGGCACCGCCGGAGCCACGACCGGGCTCGGTGCATCGACAACCTCCTGGAGCCGACGGGCCGAGCCGCGCAGTCTCTGGAACGTCACAGCGGAGGCCGGCAGCCCGGCGAGCACCTCGAACAGCGCGAGCGGGAGCAGTGCCGCGACGGCCAGCCACACCGGCGCGATCTGACCGTTCGCCACGGCGGGGACCGCGACGGCGAGCGAGCCCGTCACGGCGACACCCAGCACGAGCATCCCGAGCCCGCCGCCGAGCCCGAGGGCGACGGACTCGCGCAGGTTGAGCCGCGTGAGCGTCCGGTCCAGGGAGGACAGCCGCGCCGACGCCGCCGGGCCGGCTCCGCTGGCGGCGAGCTCGCCGGTTGCGTCGAGGGCGCGCACCACCGCAGCCGTCAGGTCGGCCCGTGCACCGGCCATGCGCGCCTCGGCCCGCCCAGCTCCCGCGGCGACCGCCCAGGGCACGAGTGCGAGCCCGACGACGGCGGCGACCCCGACGACGAGCCCGGCGCCGGGCAGCAGCCACACGAGGAACGACACCGTCGCGGCCGATACGAGAGCCGCCTGCACCCACGGCAGCACGACCCTCAGCGGCAGGTCGAGCGCGGCGTCGACGTCGGCCACGAGCCGGGCGAGCAGGTCGCCGCGGCCGAACGCAGCCAGTCCCGTAGGCGCGAGCCGCTCGAGCTGCTCGTACACGCTCACGCGCAGACCCGTCAGACCGCGGAAGGCCGCATCGTGCCCGACGAGCCGCTCGACGTACCGGAGCACGCCCCGGCTGATCGCCAGGAACCGGACCAGGACAGCGGCCACGGTCAAGGTGAGCACGGGGGGCTGCGTCGACGCGGTCGCGATGAGCCACGCTGAGACCCCGAGCAGCGCCACGGCGCTCAACGTGGCTCCGGCGCCGATCAGGCCCGCACCAGCGAGCTCGCCGCGCCGGGCATCCATCCCCCGCCACAGCATGCGGACCGGGCTCACCACCCCGACCCCCGGATGGTCTCCGCCGCGAGGCCGGCGGCGGGCCCGACGGTGGCCGGATCGGTCTCGTCCGGCGCCTCGAGGCGCACGAGACGGTGCGCGACGGCGACGAGGGCGGGGCGGTGAGCGACGACGACGACAGCCGCGCCGCGAGCGGCAAGGTGGGCGATAGTCTGCACCACGACGTCCTCGGTGCGGGGGTCCAAGGCGGCGGTGGGCTCGTCGAGGAGGACGACGTCGGCGTGCCCGAGGACCGCGCGGGCCAGGCTGAGGCGTTGGAGCTGCCCCACCGACAGCCCGGAGCCATCGGCCGCCAACGGGGTGTCCAGGCCGTGCTCCAGCGCCCGGACCTCGTCGGCAAGGCCGGCGTCCGCCAGCGCTGCCCACACGTCGTCGACGGCAGCGTCCGGGCGCCGCAGCGTCACGGCCTCGCGGATCGTCGGCCGCTCGGACAGCCCGACGTCGACGGCGTGCGCGCGTTGCGGCAGCCAGGCGACGCGTGACCGCCAGGCCAGGAGGTCGGCGTGCGCGAGATCGACGGTCCGATCCGCGGCGCTGACGGTCACGTGGCCGCCGTCGGCGGGGACGAACCCGAGGATCGCGGCGAGCAGCGTGGACTTGCCGCCGCCGGAGCCGCCGACGACCGCCGTGATCGTCCCGGGCTCCGCCGTGAAGGTGACGCCGCCGAGCGCCGGACGCCCGCGGCCCGGGTAGCGCACGACGAGATCGACGACGTCGACGCGCACCGGCCCGTCAGGAACACGTTCGTCACCGCCGGTCGGGACCGGCGTCTGGAGGATCTCGAACACCCGCTCGGCCGCGCCCAGACCTTCGGCCGCGGCGTGGAAGTGCTGACCCACCAGGCGCAACGGCAGGTACGCCTCTGGCGCCAGGATGAGGACGAACAGGGCGACGCCGTAGGCGATCTGACCCTCCGCGAGGCGCAGGCCCACCGAGACGGCGACGAGCGCGACCGACAGCGTTGCGAGCAGCTCGAGGACGAGCGCCGACAGGAACGACACACGCAGGACGCCCATCGTGGTTCCGCGGTAGCGGTCGCCGATCGCGCGGATCGCTTCCGCCTGTGACTTCGCGCGGCCGAAGGCCTTGAGCGCCGGCAGCCCGGAGACGAGGTCGAGGAAGTGGCCCGAGAGCACCGACAGCGTCTGCCACTGCCGATCGACCTGGCTTCGCGTGTAGAGCCCGATCAAGATCATGAAGATGGGGATGAGCGGGATGGTGACGGCGATGATGACGGTCGACAGGACGTCCTGGCCGAGGATCGTGAGCAGGATCGCGACGGGGACGATGACAGCGAGCATGAGCTGCGGCAGGTAGCGGGCGAAGTAGCCGTCGAGGGCGTCGATGCCCCGCGTCACGAGGGCGGCCGTCTCCCCAGGGGAGGTGGCGCCGGGACCGAGCGGACCGAGGGCGAGGACGTGCTCCATGGCCGCCTGTCGAAGCTCCTGCTTGGCGCGGGCAGCGGCCCGAACCGCGGCGACCTCCGCCAGCCACGTCACGGCCGCCCGGCACGCGAACACGCCCGCGAGAAGCAGGACCAGGTCGACGACCTCGGACCAACCGGCCCCGTCGGCGGAGACCTCGACGATCACGTCGGACAGGAGCCGGGCCTGCGCGATCACCAGCAGCGCGGTTACGACGCCGAGAACGACCGCCAGGGCGACGAAGCCCCGCGTGCTGCGCGCGTAGCGAAGCAGGCGCGGGTCCAGTGGTTTCATGGCGCGGCCCATCCTGGCAGGTGCCGGCGAAGCCGTCGTCGCCGCGCGATCCCCGCACCCGCCCGCGGGTATGACCGTTCATGAACGCCGGCCCGCGACCGGTCACCCGTCGCGTGGGAGAGCATCGCCGCATGGCGAATGCTCCTGTCCTCGTGGTCGGAGCCGGGCTGAGCGGGATCGCGACCGCGATCGGCCTGGCCCTGCGCGGGCGGCCCGTGATCGTCCTCGAGGCCGGCGACCTCGTCGGCGGCGCGTCGGCGCTCTCCGGTGGCCAGGTGTGGGTGGGCGCCAACCACGTCGAGGAACGCGACGGGATCGCCGACTCTCGTGCGCTCGCGGAGCAGTACGTGCGGGCGATCGGCCACGACCACCCGGACCTGCTCGACGAGGACGCGCTCGACCGGTGGCTGACCGTCGCCCCCGAAGCCATGGCCTACTGGGAGGAGGTCGGCGCCGTCGCGTGGGAGGTCATCCCCGACCTCGCCGACTACCACGACGAGGCGCCGGGCGCCCTGGCCGCCGGGCGCTACCTGACCGGCGCACCGTTCGACGGCGCAGCGCTGGGCTCGTGGCGCGGACGGCTGCTTGTCTCGCCGTACTTCCCGGTCGGCATGACGTACTCCGAGATGTACCTCAAGGGACGTCGGTCCTCGACGCTCTCGGCCACGCCGGCGGCCGATGCCGAGGCCGACGAGATCGCCGACCACGCCGGCGTGCCCGCGTTCGGCCGCGCCGGCGGACGCTCGCAGGCGACCGGCACCGACACCCTCACGTTCGGGACCGGGCTCGTCGCGGCGTTCCTCGCCCGCGCCCTGCAGGAGCCCGCGATCAGCTGGCGGCTGTCCTCCCGCGTCGTCTCGCTGCTCACCGACGGCGACGCGGTGACCGGTGTCCGCGTCGATGGGCCAGGCGGCCAGGAGGATCTCGTCGGGGCGGTGGTCCTGGCCACGAGCAGCTTCGACGGCGACCCCGAGCTGGTGCAGGAGCTGCTGGGGCTGCAGCCCGAGGATTTCGGGACCCTCGCGCCGGACACGGTCCGCGGTGACGGGCTGCGCCTGGCCCGGGCAGCGGGCGCCGACACGGTGCGCATACCGGCGACCTGCGTGCCGATGCCGCCCGGATGGGGTGCACCCGGCGGCCACGGATCGGCGAACGGCCCGGAGTACGCCCTGCCGCACGCCATGATCGTCGACCGCACGGGACGTCGGTTCTGCGACGACTCGTACTGGGTGGACATCGTGCGGCGAGGCCTCGACCCCACCGACCCGCACATCCCGTTCTTCCTCGTGTGGGACGCCCAGCACCACCGGTCGTACGGGCTCGGCACGAGCGCACCGGGCGCCCCCTACCCCGATGGCCAGGTCACGACGGCACCGACGCTGGAGCTGCTGGGCGAGGCTCTCGGGATCGACGGGGCGACCCTCGCTCTCACCGCATCCCGGTTCAACGAGGGAGCCCGCCTCGGTGTCGACCCGGACTTCGGCCGGGGCAGCGTGCCGTTCATCGCCCGGTTCGCCGGTGACCCCGCGCACGCTCCCAGCCCGGTACTCGGCGACGTCGTGGAACCGCCGTTCTTCGGGATGCGCCTGCGCTACGTCGGCACCGGGATCGGGATGAGCGGCGTTCGCATCGACGCCGACGCCCACGTGCTCGACCCCGGGGGCCAGATCATCGAGGGGCTGTTCGCCGTCGGCTCGGTCGCCGGCTACTCGACGATGGGCAGCGCCTACAACAGCGGCTTCGCTCTCAGCCGCGGGCTCACGCACGCCTACCTCGTCGCGCAAGAGCTCGCGCGCTGACCGCCGGGTGCCCGCCCCTCAGTGCCCGGTCGTCGCGAGCTGGTCCTCGGTCACGGTCTCGCCGGGGATCATCGCCGGGCTGATGCGCTTGCGGAACACCCAGTAGGTCCAGCCCTGGTACAGCAGGACCACCGGGGTGAGGACGAGGGCGACGATCGTCATCACCTGAAGCGAGTACTGCTGGCTGGATGCGTTGCGGATCGTGAGGTTGAACGCGTCGCTCGTGCTGCTGACCATGACGTTCGGGAACAGCCCCACGAACAGCGTGGCCACGGCGAGGCCGATCGTCACGGCACTGAACACGAACGCCCAGCCGTCGCGCCCCCGCCGGATGCAGACGAGGGCGAACACCCATGACGCCGCGGCGACCAACGCCAGCGGGAGCGTGGCGGCGACGTGGCCTGAGTACGCCTGGTACCACAGCAGCGCGGCGACGGCGATCACAGCGGCGACGAGGCCGATCCGCAGCGCGGCCCGCTTGGCGACCTCGTGCATGTCCCCCCGCGTCCGGAGCGCGAGGAAGATCGCACCGTGGGTCAAGAACACCGTCAGGGTCATGAGTCCCATGAGGATCGAGAACGGGTTCAGCAGCGTGAACAGGTTCCCGGTGAAGTTCAGCTGGCCGGCAAGGTCCGGTGACGTGCTCCCGGCCAGCGGCTCGATCGGCGTCCCGCTCACGACGTTGCCGAACGCGACGCCCAGGAGGAGCGCCGGCAGTGCCGACCCGACGGCGATCGCCCAGTCCCAGCGCGTGCGCCAGGCCTGCGTGCTCCCCTGGCCGCGGTACTCGAACGCGACGCCGCGCAGGATCAGGCCGACGAGGACCAAGAACAGCGCGAGGTAGAAGCCGCTGAACATCGTGGCGTACCAGAGCGGGAACGCCGCGAAGGTCGCACCACCCGCAGTCAGCAGCCACACCTCGTTGCCGTCCCACACCGGCCCGATCGTGTTGATCATGACGCGCTTGCGTGCCTCGTCACGGCCGAGGAAGGGCAGCAGCATCCCCACACCGAGGTCGAAGCCGTCGAGCACGAAGTAGCCGGTCCACAGCACGGCGATCAGGACGAACCAGATCACTTGCAGGACGTCGAGGTCCATGTCGGTTCCTTCTTCTCTTCTCTGGGCCTAGTACGCGAAGTAGAGCTGCTTGTCGTCGTCCTTCGACGCCTCGTCGTGCGGGTCGAGGACGGGATCCTCCGGTGCGCCCTTGCGGATGGCCTTCAGCAGCAGGCCCACCTCGATGATCGCCAGCACCAGGTACAACAGCGTGAACCCGATGAGGGTGACCCACGCCTGGAAGGGGGTGAGCAGCGGCGAGACCCCGTCGGCGGTGAGCTGCTGCCCGAACACGACCCAGGGCTGGCGCCCGACCTCGGTGAAGATCCAGCCCGCGGAGGCGCCCGCCAGCGGGAACAGCACGACCAGTCCGCTGCACACGGCGAAGAGCCTGGTGCGTGGCACCCGTCCGCCGCGCAGCGAGAACAACGCCCAGATCGCGTAGAGCGCCGCGATCAGGCCGAAGCCGATCATCGCCCGGAAGCTCCAGTACATGAGCGGGACGTATGGGGTGTAGTTCGTGTCGCTGCCGAACTGCTCTCCGAACTTCTCGTTCTGGTAGTAGGCCTGCAGGTCGTCGATGCCCTGGACCGTGCTCTCCGGGCCGTTCCAGTGGGTCGTCGCGAGCCATGACAGCAGGCCGGGCACCTCCAGGATCGTCGTCGCGTCCTGGCCGGAGAGATCCCCGATCGTCAGCAGGCTCAGCGGGGCGTTCTCCTGCGTCGTGTACAGCGCCTCGGCCGACGCGACCTTCATGGGCTGCTGCTCGACCATGATCTTCATCATCGAGTCGCCCGTGAGCGACACGCCGACCGCGGCGACGAGCACGACCCAGGCGCCGGCCTTGGCCGAGGCCCGGAACACGTCGATCTGCCGCTTCTTGAACAGCATCCAGCCACTGACGCCGGCGACACCTGCTGCCGAGATGAGGAACGCCGCGGTGATCGTGTGCGCGAACGCGTAGACCGCGGTGTTCTGGAAGAGGACGGCCCCGATGTCGGTGAGGACCGCGCGGCCGGTGGCCGGGTCGATCTCGAAGCCCACCGGATGCTGCATGAACGCGTTGGCGGCGAGGATGAAGTACGCCGACAGGGTCGAGCCGATGGCGGCGAGCCAGATCATCGTCAGGTGCAGCCGCTTGGGCAGGCGGTCCCAGCCGAAGATCCACAGGCCGAGGAACGTCGACTCAAGGAAGAAGGCCGCGAGCGCCTCCATGGCCAGCGGCGCTCCAAAGACGTCACCGACGAACCGCGAGTACTCCGACCAGTTCATGCCGAACTGGAACTCCTGCACGATGCCCGTGACGACGCCCATCGCGAAGTTGATGAGAAAGAGCTTCCCGAAGAACTTCGTGAGCTTGAGGTACTTCACGTTGCCGGTCCGGTGCCAGGCCGTCTGGAAGCCGACGACGAACCACACGGTGCCGATCGTCAGGGGGACGAACAGGAAGTGGTAGATGGTCGTGATGGCGAACTGCCACTGGGAGAGGTGGAGCGCAGACATCCCGGCTGTCCCTTCGGTCACCGTGCGGCGGGTGCCCGCACCGGCTGCCCGGCACGCGCTCCTCGAATTGTTCTCCGCTCACGCCGCCGCGCGATCCTCATGAGTCCGTGATCAACGGGACCAAGGTCCCGATTTCTGCCCGGCGGCGCCGGGACGGCACCATGGAGCCATGACGGCGACGGAGGCGAGCGCGTCGCGTGCCGCCTCGGTCGCCCCGGGCGAGAGCTCCCCGCGGCGGCCGGACATCCAGGGTCTACGGGCGCTCGCGGTGCTCCTGGTCGTCGCGTTCCATGCCGAGCTCCCGGTGCCCGGCGGCTTCGTCGGTGTGGACGTGTTCTTCGTCATCTCGGGGTTCGTCATCACCGCGATGCTCATGCGCGAGTGGGCGGCGAACGGCCGGCTTCGGCTCGGCACGTTCTACCTGCGACGGTTCCTCCGGCTGACGCCCGCCCTCGCCCTCACCGTCGCCGTCGTCGCGGTCGCCTCGTTCCTGCTGCAGAACCCGTACGGGGCGCAGCAGACGACCGCGCGGACCGGCATCGGCGCGATGCTCCTGTCCGCCAACTACGTGCTCGGGTCGGCGACTGGCGACTACTTCGCGCAGAGCGCGACGAGCAACCCCCTCCTGAACATGTGGTCGCTCTCGGTCGAGGAGCAGTTCTACCTCGTCTTCCCTGCGCTCCTCATCCTCGGCTGGGTCGTGGCCCGCCGGCTTCGCGCCGCCGGGCGCGCCCGCCTCGGCCGGCTGGCTCCCGGAGCGGTGGTCGCCGTCATCGCCGCCGGCTCGTTCGCCCTCTCCTTGGCCTGGTCGCACGGTTCGACGCTGCTCGAGCCCATCACCTCGGCCTTCGGCGGAGCGCCCACCTTCGCCTTCTACTCCTCGCTCACGCGCGCGTGGGAGTTCGCCGTCGGCGCGCTGCTCGCGCTCGTCCTCGCCCGCCTGCCCGTGCCGTCCCGGCTCGTCCGCGATGGTGGCGGCGTCGTGGGGCTCGCGCTCGTCGCGCTCGCCGCGTTCACGCTGCACCAGGGCGACGGCTTCCCGGGCTGGAGCGCGACGGTTCCCGTCGCCGGCGCGCTGCTGCTGCTATGGGCCGGCAGCTACGGGACGTCCGCCGTGAGCGGTGTCCTCGCGACGCGTCCCCTGGTCGCCATCGGCGATGTGTCGTACTCCTGGTACCTGTGGCACTGGCCCGTCATCGTGTTCGCCGCCCTGCTGTGGCCGAACAGCCCGACAGTGCTCGTCGTCGCCGCCGTCGCGTCACTCGTGCCGGCCGTCGCGTCGTACGTCGTCCTCGAGCAGCCCCTGCGTCGGCTGCGCCCGCGCGGGGCGGCACGGATCGGCAGCCTCGTCGCGGTGACGGTCGGTGTGCCGATCGCCTTGTGCATCGCGCTGCTGGTCGGCGCGAACTCCGGCTGGGGAGTGCTCTCGTCGTCGCCGACGGCGGAGCCTTCCGTCGCCGCGCCGCTCGTGCCCGCCACGACCGCTCCCACGCCGGACTCGTCGTCGGAGTCCACTGACCCCTCACCGGCACCGTCGCCGTCGGTGACGACCCCGGACCACGAGGACGAGGTAGCTACCGGTGAGGGCGGCAGCCTGCGGTCCCAGCACGCCGCGGTGAAGGCCGGATGCGTGAACACCGACCTCGACCCTGTGCACTGCCGGTTCGGCGCACCGGACGCGCGCGGCACGATCCTGCTCGTCGGAGACTCCCAGGCCTATGCGGTGGCTGACGGCGTCATCGCCGCTGCCCAGCGGCTGGGCTACGACACCATCGTCACGAGCCACACGGGCTGCCCGTTCCTCGCACGCGAGTCGAGCGGCTCGCACAACTACCCGTGCCGCTCGTGGCAGCAGTCGATCGTCGACTGGGCGACGGCCGAGAAGCCGGACGCCGTCATCATCGCGAACCGGTCTGCGGGCTATGTCCACCCCGAGTGGGACTACCGGACGGCCGCCCGCGACGACGGCAGCGCGGCGACGAGCCGCGCCGAGGCGGTCGACCTGTGGCGGCGCGGGCTCACGCCCGTCGTGCGGGACATCTCCGAAGCTGGGGTCCCCGTGATGATCGTCGCCGCGGTCCCGGAGATGACCGGCTACGAGGTGCGGACGTCGATCCTGGGCGGCGTCGGCGAGCCGTTCACGATCTCCCGGGCGGACAGCGAGGCCGACCGCAAGCCGGCGCTCGACGTGGAGCAGTCGCTCGCGGACGAGTTCGACGGGGTCACGATCTTCGACCCCAACCCGAGCCTGTGCGACGCGACGACGTGCGCGGCGGACGGACCGGACGGACCGGTCTACCAGGACGAGACGCACCTGAGCCTTGGCGGCTCGTTGAAGCTCGCCGACCGTGTGGCCGAGGCGATCAGCGCGATCGTGCCCACGACCGCCGGCACGCCGGCGCCCTCCTGAAGCCGGTCACCAACCACGCGAACGGGGATCTGCCGTCGCGTCAGCGACCAACGAGGCGACGACGTCTCACCGGTCGCGGAGGAACGCGGCCGACACGGCGATGACCCGGTCGTTGGCCTCCGGCTCGGCGATCGTGATCCGCACGCCCTCGCCGGCGAACGGGCGCACCGTGATCCCGGCCTCCTCGCACGCCGCGGCATAGGCGGCGGTCCGGTCCCCGAGGCGCAGCCACACGAAGTTGGCCTGCGAGTCCTCGACCGGCCAGCCCTGGGATCGAAGGGCGTCGAGGACGCGAACGCGCTCGGCGACGACCTCGCGCACCCGGTCCATCAGCTCGTCCTCGGCCGCCAACGACGCGATCGCGGCTTCCTCGGCGATCGTCGAGATGCCGAACGGCGTCGCCGTCTTTCGGATCGCGGCGGCGACAGGCGGGTGCGCGATCGCAAGCCCGACCCGTAGGGCGGCTAGCCCGTAGGCCTTCGAGAACGTCTGCAGCAGAACGAGGTTCTGGTAGCGGCGGACGAGCTCTACCCCGTCGGCGACATCGTCCCGCGTCACGAACTGGGTGTAGGCCTCGTCCAGCACGACCAGGATGTCGCCGGGGACCTCGTCGAGAAACGCGACGAGCTCGGCCTCCGTGACGATCGCACCGGTCGGGTTGTTGGGCGAGCACACGAGGACCAGGCGCGTGCGGTCGGTCAGGGCAGCGATCATCGCGGGAAGGTCGTGGCGCTCGTCAGCCAGCAGAGGGACCTGCACCGCGGTGGCCCCGGCGATCTGGGTCCAGATCGGGTACGCCTCGAAGCTGCGCCACGCGTAGACGACCTCGTCGCCGGGGCCGGCGACGGCCGAGGTGATGTGCCCGCACAGCGCCACGCTGCCCGTCCCCAACGCGATCCAGTCCTCGGGCACGTCGTGGCGGGCCGCCAGCGCGGCGACCAGCCGGGTCGAGGCCGGATCGGGGTACCGGTGCACCTCGAGCGCGGCGCGTGCGATCGCATCGACCACGCTCGGCAGGGGCGGGAACGGCACCTCGTTGCTGGAGATCTTGAAGACCGTCAGGTCGGCCCGATCGATCGGCCGCTGCCCCGCCTTGTAGGCCGGCAGCTGCTCGATGTCGGGTCGCAGGCGCGGGGTCGTCACGACGACCGAGCCTACGGTCCGGTCACGACTGCGTCGCAGTCCCTCCATGGATCACGGAATCTCCCCTAGCCTTCGCCCGTGACCCTGAGGATGCGGACGCTCATCGCATCCATCGTCGCGCTCGTCGCACTGCTGCTCATGGGGATCGCCCTGTTCGCGCAGTACGGGCTGACGGCCGCCGTCAACATCGGGATCCAGGACGAGCTGTCGCCCGTCGTCGACCAGTCGGCCGAGCTGACCCTCGTGCAGGCCAATGCAAGCGGGGCCCTCGCCGACTACGTGATGCTCAACCGAGCCGCGTCGCTGGACTCCTACCGGCAGAGCATCGGGCGCGCGACCACGCTGCTCGCCGACATCGGCAAGGCCGTGGTCGACGACCCCGATCTCACGGCCCTCGTCGCCAAAGCACGGTCGGCGCAGCGGGCGTGGGTGCGCGCGGACGCCGACCCGACGATCGCCTACATGGAGGCCGGCAAGCCCAAGCGGGCCATGCGCCAGACCGGGTCCGACGCCGCGTGGTCCGCGTACGAGACGATGACGAACGCGTCGACCGCCCTGCACGACGGCACGAACCAGGCTCGGGACACGGCGATCGAGGCCGCGGCGGCATTCACGCGGATCCTCGGTTTCACGTTGCTGTTCGTCGGCGTGTGCGTCCTCCTCGGTCTCGCCGCCTTCTACGCCGGCCTGCACCTGTGGGTCCTCGGTCCGCTGACCACGCTTCGCGAGAGCCTGCAGCGCACGACCCGGGAGGCCGGACACCTGGAACCCGTGCGGGCCGTGGGGCCGCCCGAGCTGCGGGCGGTCGGTATCGACGCGGAGCGGCTGCGCCGCGAACTGGTCCTCGAGATCGACGAGGCGCAGGCGGCCCGTGAGGGCCTGGTGCAGGACGCTCCGCTCGTCGCCGCCATGCAGGCCGAGCTGGGCGGCGGGGCCGAGCAGATCGACGGGCTCGTCGTCGCGGGCTCGAGCCAGTCGGCCGAGGGTGTGGTGGCCGGCGACTGGTGGGACGCGGTCCGGCGCCCGGACGGCTCGCTGGCGCTGGTCGTCGCGGACGTCTCGGGGCACGGGCCGCAGGCCAGCGTGACCGCGCTGCGCGTGCGCTCCGTCCTGCGTGCCGCGCTGCGCGGCGGTCTGAGCCCCGACGTGGCCGTGTCGATGGCAGCCGACTCCTGCGCCGACGACACGCACTTCGTCACCGGGATCGTCGTCGTCGTCGACCCCGTCGCGGGGACCCTCGAGTGGTGCAACGCCGGTCACCACCCGGCGATCGTGGTGACCCACGACAAGCAGGCGGACCTGTGCGAGCCCACCGGGCCGCTCATCTCCTCACTCGGGGGGGCGTGGACGGTGCGGTCGCGCGCTTTCGGACGCGGCGACGTCGTCGTGGCCTACACCGACGGGCTCGTCGAGTCGCGCAACACCGAGGGTGACGAGCTGGAGTCCTCGAAGGTCGCGCAGTTCATCCGGGGGGCCGATGCGCCGGTGCGCGAGCAGCCGGCCGAGCTCATCGCCCAGCTGCTGGCCCAGGTCCGGCACCGCGCGGCCGACTGGCGCCGCGACGACGTCACGGTCGTAGCTGCGTCACGCCCGCACTAGCCATCACTCCGGCGCCGGGACCAGGGCGATCTTCCCGACGACGGACCCGGACGTGAGTGTGTCCATCGCCGCTCGGACCTCGGTGAACGGGAAGGTCGCGTGCAGGTGCGGGCGCAGGCCCTCGCCGTCAGCGAGAGCGGCGAGCCGGACGAGGTCGGCCGAGCGCTCGCGCGCGACCAGCATCACGTAGCGCTGCCGACTGGCCAGCATGCGCAGTGCGCGGCGTACAGGCGCCCCGAAGCCCCCCGTCCAGTCGCCGCCGCCCTCCCGGCCGATGAACACGATCGTGCCGTGAGGGGTGGTGAGCTCACGGAGGCGAGCAAGTGACGTGCCGCCGGCTATGTCGAGGACGGCGTCGTAGCGCGACCGGTCGCCGGCGAGCTCGTCGCGACGGCGGTCGAGCACCCGGGAGGCCCCCCACGCCTGGACCGCCTGCGCCTTGGACCCGCTGCACACCGCGCTGACCTGTGCCCCGCGGCGGGCGGCGATCGCGACGGCGAGGCTGCCGACGCCGCCCGACGCCCCGATGACGAGCACGGAGCTCCCGCTCGTGACCCGCGCGGCGTCCAGCGCCTGGATGGCCGTCAACCCGGACACCCCGAGCGCCGCGGCCTCCGCCGGCGACAAGGAGGCGGGAGCCGGTGCGAGCTTGGCGACACGAGCGACGGCGCGCGGCGCGAACGACCCCTTCGCGATGCCGAAGACCGCGTCGCCGGGCCGCAGGTCGGTCACGCCCGGCCCGACCTCCTCGACGACGCCGGCCACGTCCAGCCCCGGCACCTGGGCCTTCGGGCCGCGCACGCCGAGCCCGAGCCGGGCCACCCGCGGTAGGCCCGCCATGACGTGCCACGTGCCCCGGTCGATCGCGGCGGCCTGCACGCGCAGGAGGACCTCGCCCGTGCCGGGCGTCGGGACCGGGACGGTCTCCTGGCGCAGCACGTCGGTTCCTCCGTAGCCGTCCTGTACCACGGCGCGCATGCTCGTCATCGTTCCTCCGGTTCGTCACGCCGCGGGCCGGCGCTTTCGTACATAGTACGGTACAACGTACGTTATCGTGTCGCCATGCCATCGGCACCCCGCGCGCCCCGCGGGTCGCTGTCCCGGGACCGTGTACGCGACGCCGCTTTGACCCTCGCCGACGAGTCCGGGGTCGGCGCGGTGACGATCCGATCGATCGCCGCCCGCCTGGGAGCCAAACCCATGGCCGTGTACCACCACGTGGGCAGCAAGGAGGAGATCCTCGACGCGATCGTCGACGAGGTCTACGCACAGACGTACCGGCCGACGACGCACGAGCCGTGGCGGGACGAGCTCGCTGAGCGGGCGCGCTCCACGCGAGCCGTCCTGGCCCGCCACCCCTGGGCCGTGGGGCTGCTGGAAACCCGCCGCCATCCCGGCCCGGCGAACCTCGCCAGCCATGAGGCGCTGCTGGAGGTCCTGCGGTCAGCCGGCTTCTCCCTCGAGGCGACGGCCCACGCCGCAGCCCTGCTCGACGCGTTCGTCTACGGCTTCGCGCTCCAGGAGGCGATGCTGCTTGACGTCGAGCTCGAGGCCGACCCCGAGGCGCTCATCGCGGGCATCGATCTCAGCGCTGCCCCACGGATGCGTGAGTTCGCCGAGCAGTACGTCCTGCGCGCCGGGTACGCGTTCGGCGACTCCTTCGAGGTGGGCCTGCGCCTCGTGCTTGACGGGGTGACTCTCCTGCGCGACGCGCCGAGCGCCTAGACGCGCGTGCCGGCCTCGCGGCGCGCGCATGGCAGCATGGTCGCCATGCGCAGACTTCCCCCGCTTCGCACGTCCCTGCTCGCCCTCATGTCGGCCGCTGCCGTCGCCGCGACCGTGCTCGCCGCCCCTGGGGCGTCGGCCGCACCGGCACCGACACCGCGGGCGAAACCCCTGGCCGCCAGCCTCGTCGGCACGACCGTCGACCGATCCCTGTTCGGGATGCACGTGTTCAACGTCCAGGACGGCGTCTGGCCGACGATCCCGATCGGCGCGCTGCGGCTGTGGGACAACCAGACGACGTGGTCGTCGATCGAGACCTCGAAGGGCGTCTTCGACTGGACCAAGCTCGACGCCGCGGTCGCGAACGCGCAGTCACACGGCGTGAGCGACATCCTGCTGGTCCTCGCCGGCACCCCGGCGTGGGCCACGGACGACCCGTCCGCCGGCGGTGTCGCCGGCGTCCTGCCCGGCGCCGCGGGCATGCCCAAGAACCTCAGCGACTGGGACGACTGGGTGCGGACCGTCGCGACGAAGTACAAGGGCAAGATCAACGCCTACCAGATCTGGAACGAGGCCAACCTCACGACGTTCTCGACCGGGACGCCCGCCCAGATGGCGCGGCTGACCAAGCGCGCCTACGACATCATCAAGTCGATCGACCCGAGCGCCACCGTCGTCGCACCGAGCACGGGCACCCGCCTGGGCGGCCCGTTCAAGAAGTTCTACCCCGCGTACCTCTCGCAGCTGAAGGCGCTGGGCTGGCCCGTCGACGTGTTCGCCGCGCACACGTACCCCGCATCCAAGGGCACGCCGGCCGACCGCGCCGCGCTCGCCAAGCAGTGGATCGCGATGCTGGACGCCGCGGGCGCGCCGAACAAGCCGCTGTGGGACACGGAGAACAACTACGGGCTCGCCGGTCCCGGGCCGCTGAACCCCGACCAGGACATCAACGGGGTCAAGGCCTCCAACTGGGCCGCCCGCACCTACCTGGACTCGCTGCGACTGGGCATCAGCCGGACCTACTGGTACGCCTGGGGGCCGAACCTCGACCTCGTCGGCATCCAGATGAACGCGGGGAGCCCCGCGGCGACGTCGGTGTCGACGCTGCAGGGCTGGATCGTCGGAGCGACCTTCAACGGGTGCTCCAACGGCAACGCCGTCACGTGCCGGTTCACGAAGGCCGGTCAGGCCCAGCGTGTCGTGTGGGCCGAGGCCGGCAGCGCGAGGTTCTCGACCAAGGGCTTCAACCAGATCTGCAAGCTCAACGGCTCGTGCAAGCCGGTGACCAAGAAGCAGATCGTCATCTCCGGCCCGACCCTCCTCCGCAAGTAACCGCCGACGCGCCTGGAATGGTCGTCAAACCGGCTCCCGCGGGCCGTTTGACGACCATTCAAGGCGTCTCGCGGGGGGTGCGCGCGTGACCGGGTTCGCCGACTCCTACCTCGGCCGGCTGCGGCAGCGCATCGGACACGATCTCGTGCTGTGCCCGGGCGCGCAGGTCGTCGTCGTGCGCGAGGACGGTCGCGTCCTGATGCAGCGGCGGACCGACACCGGCGCGTGGGAGATCCCGTCCGGCGCCGCCGAGCCAGGCCAGTCCTTCCGCGACATCGCCGTCACCGAGCTCCTCGAGGAGGCGGGGCTTCGAGTGGCCCCGGCGGACCTCGTGCCGTTCGCGACCTTCTCCGACCCGGTCACGCATCTGCTGGTCTACCCGAATGGCGACCGCGTCCACGCGTTCGCGCTGTGCTTCTGGGTGCGGCTGGACGATCGGGAGCCGATCGCCTCCGCCGAAGCGGTTGACCACCGATGGGTCCAGCCCGACGACCTTCCGGTCCCCGTGCATCCGCCGACCGCGCGGGTCCTGGCGATGTACCGCGAGCACTTGGCGACCGGGCGTTTCATCGCCGACTGACCGCCGACGCGCCTGCAGTGGTCGTCAAACCGGGCATATCGGCCCGAATTTCAACCATTCCGGGCGCGTCGCCGGTGGCTACCGCTGCTCGGCGATGCTGTTGCCTCCGTCGACGACGAGGCACTGGCCCGTCACGTACGCGGCGCCAGGCGTGCACAGCCACGCCACCGCGCTGGCGACCTCGACCGGCGTCGCGCTGCGCCCGACCGGTACCCCTCGCCCCAACCGCGCCTCGTCGGGCGTCTGCGACCCCGTCGCTATCCAGCCGGGAGCCACGGCGTTCGCCGTCACCTGGTCCGCCGCGTGGTAGACCGCGATCGACCGGACGAGCCCGACGACACCCGCCTTGGCCGCCGCGTAGGCGGCCTCGTCACGCATCGCCATGACCGGGCCGGTCACGCTGCTGACCGCGACGATGCGGCCGGCACCGCTGTCGATCAGGTGCGGCAGCGCGGCCCTGAGCACGTGAAACGCCGTGTCGAGGTTGCGCGCGATCCCTGCACGCCACGCGTCAGCCGATGTTCCGGCGATCCCGCCCGACTCACCGACCACCGTGACGCTCGTCATGCCCGCGTTCGCGACGACGATGTCCAGGCGACCGTGGGCGGCGACGGCGTCTGCAACCACCTGCCCCGCCTGGGCCTCGTCCGTCAGGTCAGCGACGTGTCCGGTGGTCGGCGGACCGCCGAGGTCGGCGACCCGCTGGTCGATGCGACTGCTCGTCGACGCGATCGCGACAGTCGCCCCGAGCTCGACCAGGAGGCGGGCGGACGCGAAGCCGATCCCCGACGCCGACCCGGCGCCGGTGACCAGCGCGACGCGACCGCGCAGGTCGAAGGCGGCGGGGATCACCGGACGTCGACGAGAGCGACGACGGCGTCCCGGAACAACATCGTGTGCAGGTCGACGTCGGCGCGCGTGGTCGTCGGGCACATGAGCGCCATGTTGTGGAACGGCGTCATGAGCACGCCACGGTTCGACATGTACAGGTGCAGGTACTCCTCGAGGTCCTCGTCGTGCGCCTGCGCTGACTCGGTACCCGTCCGTGGCGCCGGGCGGCAGAAGCGGTACTCCGCCCGCGCCCCGAGCTGGGCGATCGACCACGGCACATCGAGCGCGCCGAGCGTCTCCTCCACGCCCTCGCGGAACGCCGTCCCCAGCGCAATCATGTGCGCGAACGCGTCGTCCGTGAGGACCTCCCCGAGCGTCGCCCGCATCGCGGCCGTGGACAACACGTTGCCGGCGAGGGTGCCGCCCACGCCGCCCACGTCGACCAGGTCGGCGTCCGCGTGCGCCTGCACGCGGTCGGCGACGTCCTGCGTCAGGCCATAGGCGCCGGTCGGGATGCCGCCGCCGATGCTCTTGCCGATCACCACGATGTCCGGGGTGAGGCCCCACGCCGCGGTGCAGCCACCCGGGCCGGCCGAGATCGTGTGCGTCTCATCGATCAGCAGCAACGTCCCGTAGCGCGTGCACAGCTCGCGGACGCCGTCGAGGAAGCCGGGCTCGGGCAGGACGATGCCGATGTTCGTCAGCGCCGGTTCCATGACGAGGACAGCGACGTCGCCTGAGGCGAGGGCAGCCTCGACGGAGGCGAGGTCGTTGAACTCCGCCGCGCGTGTCGTCTGGGCGACCGGCACGGCCGGGCCGACATTGCCCTCGCGCGGCGCCGTCCCGCCGTCCGGCATCCTGACGACAAACGTCTCGTCGACCGACCCGTGGTAGCAGTAGGAGAACGCAGCGACCATGGGCCTACCCGTGACCAGGCGCGCGATACGCAGCGCCCAGCGGTTCGCGTCGGTCGCGGTCAGGCTGTACGACCACAGCGGGAGACCGAACCGCCGGGCGAGCTCCGCCGCGACCCACTCCGCGTCGACGCTCGGCATCATCGTCGTGATCCCGCCGTCGACGGCCAGCCGGCGCGTCACCGCATCGACCGTGGCCGCCGGCGAGTGCCCCGCCATCGCGCCGGTGTCGCCCAGCGCGAAGTCGACGTACTCGTTGCCGTCCAGGTCGACGACACGGTTGCCCTGGGCCGTCGCCAGGTACAGCGGGTAGCCGCCGGACCACTTGTTCATCCACGTCATCGGCACCCGGCCGAACAGGTGGTCAGCAGCGTCGAACGCCTCGCGGGATGCCGGCGTCCGATCGCGGTGCGTCGTGCGCTCGCGGACGAGCAGGTCGGCGAGTCGATCACGGTCGATGGCGGGCACGGCTCTCCTCGGTGGCAGCGGCCGGGCAGGACTGTCCGGCCTGGCCATCCTCGCAACGCGTCGCCCTGCGCGGTGGAGGTTCACGTCACCGGGCGGGCGACGTCGCCCCGCTGCCGGCGTCCAGCGCGTACACGTCGCTCATGGCAGTCTTCCGCCATGAGCGAGCCGACGGCGAACGGGCCGGACGACACGAGACCGGCCCCGCAGGACGTCGTGGCGACCAAGCCCGCACACGACGTGGTGTCCGGCGGCGAGGTCGACCTGACGATGCACGTCGGGCCGCTGTACTTCGACGCCCACCGCGTCGTGTACGCGACGATCATCTTGATGACGGCCTACGCCCTGTACGACGAGGGCACCGACCCGTTCGGACCCGGCCCGTTGCTGGAGATGTTCGGGCTGTCGATCGCCCCGCTGTTCGCGCTGGCCATGGCGCACGCGTTCTCCGACGCGATCGATCTGCAGATACGCAACGGGCGCCGACTGAACGGGCACGACCGCCGGCACATCGCCGCGACCAACCTGCAGTACCTCTACGTCGCGATCCCGCCCATGGCGGTCATCGTCCTGCTGTCGCTGCTGCAGATGGACGCCAACGACATCATCGGCATCGTGCAGGTCCTAGGCATCTTGAGCCTGGCTTTCTGGGGGTCGTACGCCGCGCGAATGGCCGGACTCGGGCGCTGGCCGCAGACCCGGTTCGCCTTCGGCTACGGGATCATGGGCATCATCGTGATCACGGTCGAGCTGATCCTCACCCACTGACACCCGATCCGGGGGACACCCGTCCGTCCCGCTTCTCCCGCTTTGCGGGACTGGCGCGCAGGTGGGGGCGCGAAACAGTCCCACCCACCCGTTTGTCCCGCAATCCGGGACTGGCGGGTGGCTGAGGGCCGATCGGGGGTCCGAGTCGCCCGCGGGTCCCAGAAAGCGGGACAAACGGAGGGGCGGCCGGGGGTCAGGAGCCGGACACCGCCAGCTCACGCATCGCCGCGACGACCGGACGCACCCGAGCGACCTCGTGGGTTCGCAGCACCGACGTGCCGCCGAGCACCGCCCAGACGGCGAAGAACGCCTCGCCGCCACGGAAGTGCTCCTCGAACAGGTCGAAGGCGTGCGGTAGGGCGTTGCAGATCGGGACCCCCAGCACGCGCAGCCGGAACCCGCTGAGCAGGACCCGCGCCTGGTGCCGCGCGCGCGTCATCGGGTCGGTCAGGTTGCCGTAGTAAAAGCCCATGCCCGGGTCGATGACGACGCGATCGACGCCGTGCGCACGAGCCGTCTCAAGGCGCTCGCCGAAGTGGTCGACGAGCTGCGGGATCGGATCGTCGTCGATCTGCAGATCCGTGACCTCACGGACGTTCGCCCCGCCGCCGTAGCAGAGCACCACCGTGGCGTCGTGCGCCGCCACAAGGTCCAGCATGCGGTCCTGGTGCTCGATCCCGGTGAGGTTGAGGACGCACGCACCGGCCGCCAGTCCGGCCTGCGCCACCGCCGGCTCGTACGTCTCGACGGACACGGCGATGCCGTCTCCGGCGAGCGCCTCGATGACCGGCACGAGCGCCGCGACCTGCTCGTCGGCGGTCACGCGAGCCGCGGCCGCCGTGCTCGACTCCGCCCCGACGTCGATCAGCGCCGCCCCCTCGGCAGCCATGACGCGGGCGCGACGCACGGCGGACGCCAAGCCGACCGCGATGCTGTCGCGGTAGGTCGAATCCCGCGAGAGGTTCAGGCAGCCCATGACCACCGGCGACTCGTCGACGTCGTACGACCGCGCGCCGATGCGCAATGGCGCGACCGGGTGCGCCGACGGATCGCCGTGCTCGGCGACGAGGGCAGCGAGGCCGGCCAGCGAGAGCATCTCGGCAGTCTAGGTTGGCGGCCATGGCCCTCCTGCGGTGCTCGACGTACTCGTCGGCACTGGAGCTCACGACGTCGCTGACCCTGCTGGTCCCGGAGCGCAGCGACCGTTCCGACGGGATGCGCGTGCTCTACCTGCTCCACGGGCTGTCCGACGACGACTCGACCTGGACCCGGATGACCGCGATCGAGCGCTACGTCGACGGGCGCGACCTCGCCGTCGTGATGCCGGCCGTGCAGCACAGCTTCTACACCGACCAGGTCGCCGGGTTGCCCTACTGGACGTATCTGACCGACGAGCTGCCGGCGACGGTGGCGTCGATGCTGCGCGTCTCGACGGCCCGTGAGAACACGTTCGTCGCCGGCGTCTCGATGGGCGGCTATGGCGCGATGCGGTGGGCGTTGCGCCAGCCTGACCGCTTCGCGGCGGCGGCGAGCCTGTCCGGGGTGCTGGCGCTGTCGGACTCGCACGGAGGACGGGACCCGTGGTTCCGCGCGGTGCTGGACCGCGACTTCGGCCCCGGTGGCATCGACGGGACCGACGCCGACGTTATGCACCTGCTGCGGACGAGCGATCCGCATCGGCTGCCGGCCCTCTACGCCGCATGCGGCGAGGACGACTTCATGCTGGGCGCCACGCAGGCCTTCTCCGCCGCCTGCACGGAGGCGGGAGTCGAGGCCACCGTGCGCTACGGGCGTGGCGGGCACAGCTGGTCGTACTGGGACCGCCAGGTCCAGGACGTGCTCGACTGGCTGCCCGTGCGCTAGGCGCTACGCGCGCAGCGCGTCGGCCAGCTCCGCGAACTCGGTGACCAGCGTGCCCATGTCGGCCGACGTGTGCGCGAGGGAGACGAGCCACTGCTCGTCCAGACCGGGCGGGGTCAGGACGCCGCGGTTGACCCCCCACAGCCAGGACAGCTCGGCAACGCCGAAGTCGGTGCGCTTGTAGTCGCGGTAGTTCCGGACCGGCCGCGGCGACCAGGTCACCGCTCCCTTCACACCGAAGCCGACCGTGTGCGCCGGAAGCTCGTACCGGGCGATCAGCCCGTCGAGTGCGCGCATCGCCTCGACGTTGACCGCCTCCGCGGCCGCGAGGGCCTCGACGGTGCAGATCTCATCAACCGCAGCCGCAGCGGCCATGACGAGCGGGTTCCCGTTGTACGTGCCGAAGTGCGGCATGCGGTTGTCGGTCACCGCCTCCATCACGTCGGCCCGACCACCGAACGCCGCCAGCGGGAGGCCGCCACCGATGCTCTTGGCGAGCGTGACGAGGTCGGGCCGCACGCCAAGACGCTGCGATGCGCCGGCGTAGCCCGCGGTGAGCCCGGTCTTGACCTCGTCGAACACCAGCAGCACGCCGTGCCGGTCGCAGGCCTCGCGCACGCCGACGAGGTAGCCGGCGTCGGGAAGGACGATCCCGATGTTCTCCAGCACCGGCTCCATGAACACGCACGCCACCTCGGCGGCATGCTCGCCCAGCACGGCATCGAGGCGCTCGAGGTCGTTGTAGGGGACGACGTAGACCGTGCCGGCCTCGACGTCGAACGGGGTCACGGCGACGGGGGCGTCCTCCGGGCCGGCCTCGTCGACGCCCGGCTTCACCGACACCGTGAGTGCGTCGTAGCCGCCGTGGTAGCCGCCCTCGATCTTGACGATGGCCTTGCGCCCGGTCGCCGCGCGCGCAGTCCGCAGCGCGTACATCGTGGCCTCGGTGCCGGAGTTGGCGAACCGGAGGCGGTCGAGGCCGAAGCGCTCCTGGAACCGCTCGGCGACCTCGGTCGCTGTCGGGGAGGGCGTGACGAACAGCGTGCCCGTCGTCTCCAGCGCGGCGACGACCTTCGCGACGACGGTCGGGTTGAGATGGCCGACGAGCATCGCCCCGAAGCCCATCGACAGGTCCAGCAGCTGCCGGCCGTCGACGTCGGTCAACCAGGCGCCGGAGGCCCGGACGACCGAGATCGGGTAGGGATCCCAGTGCTGGAAGGACGACGTGACGCCCAGGGGCAGCGACTGGCTCGCGCGAACGTTGTGGGCCCCCGACTCCGGGGTCGTCGACGTGAACCGATCCCATTCGGCAGCCAGCAGCGCCTCGACGCGGGCGGCGTCGATCGGGGTCGACGACGCCGGCAGGCTGCGCCAGCAGGCCGGGTCATGGTCCGGGCGGGTCTGGCCAGCGGTGGTCACGTCCGTGGTCATCGGGACTCCAATTCGTGGTTTCCGGCAGACTAGCCAACGATTCGCCGCATGGGAAGCGGCTCGCGACGACGGATTCCGTCGTCGAGGGGTGAGTAGGCCGTCCGGTCCAACTGTCGCGTCAGGTGCCGATCGTGTACACGACGTCGTCCATCGACCGGATACCGCGCACGTAGCCGTCGGCGAAGCCCGTCTGCCCGTTGGCCGGGTCGGTGCGACGCCACGAGTAGGCGATGACGCGGTCGAGGATCCGCCAGTCCCCTCCGCGCCGCTCGAACACGTCGATGTACCGCAGGCCGGCCGTCATGTCCGTCAGCTGTCCGTCGGCGTCGGTGTAGCGGTGGTACGCGACGGCGTAGGTCTCGGCGCGGGCGCGACCGGTGTCGAGGTCGGCGTCGATCAGGATGTTGCCGAGGAAGTGGTTCGTCATGTCGAAGCGGGCCAGCGCACCCTTGTTCCACTCGACGAAGTCCGCCGCCGACCCGCGGAAGGATCCGTGGTCGTCGGTGCCCTCTGGCCAGTAGCAGTCCGCCAGGGCGTCGAAGTCGTACCGGTCGACCGCCCGGCTGTAGGCCAGGATCACCCGGCTGATCGCGCGCTCTGCGAGGAGCATCTCCAGGTCGCGGGACTGGTCCGTGGGCATCGGGGCTCCTTCGTGGTCCGGGAGTCTCAGCGTACGCCGTTTCTGTAGTCCGTATGCAGTAACTCAACGTCCGGCCACACCACCTGGGACGTTCAGCACGACACGCCGACACGCCCGCGCGTGTCGTGCCGGACGTCCCGGAAAGCGGGACGTCCGGGATGGGTCAGTGGGACTCGCGGGCAACTGTCGGGCCGCTCGAGCCAACCAGGAAGTCCAGGTCCGCACCCGTGTCGGCCTGCCGGACGTGGTCCACGTAGAGCCGCTCCCAGCCCCGTCCGGGCGAGGCGAGCGCCGCCGTCATCGCCGGGCTCGGCTCCCGCGTCGCGAACTCGTCCGCGTCGACCTCGACGTCGATCCGTCGCCCGGGCACGTCCAGGACGACGACGTCACCGGTCCGGATCCGCGCAAGCGGACCGCCCGCGGCGGCCTCGGGAGCCACGTGCAGCACGACGGTCCCGTACGCGGTGCCACTCATCCGGCCGTCACAGATCCGGACCATGTCGCGCACGCCCGCCTCCAGGAGCTTGCGCGGCAGCGGCAGGTTGGCGACCTCGGGCATCCCCGGGTAGCCCTTCGGCCCGCAGCCGCGCAGGACGAGCACCGAGTCGGCGTCGACGTCGAGCGCTGGGTCATCGATCCGCGCGTGGAAGTCCTCGACGCTGTCGAACACGACCGCACGGCCGCGGTGGTGCAGGAGCTCCGGCGACGCGGCGGCCGGCTTGATGAGGGCGCCGTCCGGCGCCAGGTTCCCGCGCAGGACGGCGATCCCGCCGTGGTCCATCAGCGGCTGGTCGCGCGGCCGGATCACCTCCGCATCCCAGACCCCGGCGTCGTCGAGGTAGTCCACGAGCGGGCGCCCGGTCACCGTCACGGCGCTGGGGTCGAGCAGGTCGCGCACCTCTCGGAGCACCGCCAGGAGCCCGCCGGCGCGGAAGAGGTCGTCCATCAGGAACCGGCCGGCCGGCTGCAGGTCGACGAGCACCGGGACCCCCGAGCCGATCCGGTCGAAGTCGTCGAGCGTCAGCTCGACGCCGACGCGGCCGGCGATGGCCAGCAGGTGGACGACGGCGTTCGTCGATCCACCGATGGCGGCCAGCGTGACGATCGCGTTGTGGAACGCCGCAGTCGTGAGGACCTCGGACGGCCGCCGTTGCGCGGCGACCAGCTCGGTGGCGAGCCGCCCGGCATCGTGCGCCCCGGCCAGCAGCCGGCTGTCGGGCGCCGGCGTCCCGGCGAGCCCCGGCGGCACCATCCCGAGCGCCTCGGCGAGCAGGCCCATCGTCGACGCCGTGCCCATCGTGTTGCAGTGGCCGCGGCTGCGGATCATGGCCGACTCCGACCGGCTGAACTCCCCGGCGGAGAGCGTCCCGGCCCGGACCTCCTCCGACAGCCGCCACACGTCCGTCCCGCAGCCGAGCGCAACGCCCCGGTACGTGCCCGTCAGCATCGGCCCGCCGGGCACGACCACCGCCGGCAGGTCCACGGAGGCGGCCGCCATGAGCAGCGACGGGATCGTCTTGTCGCAGCCGCCGAGGAGGACCAGGCCGTCGATCGGGTTGGCGCGGAACATCTCCTCCATCGCCATCGCGGCAAGGTTGCGCCACAGCATCGCCGTCGGCCGGACCTGCGTCTCGCCGAGCGACAGGACGGGCAGCTCGAGGGGCGTGCCGCCAGCGGCGTGCACGCCGTCACGGACCGATCGCGCCACCTCCGACAGGTGCGCGTTGCACGGGGTGAGGTCCGACGCGGTGTTCGCGATCGCGATCTGCGGTCGCTCGAACGCGTCGTCCGGGATCCCCCGTCGCATCCAGGCCCGATGGATGTAGGCGTTGCGGTCGTCGCCGCCGTACCACTGCGCGCTGCGCAGCTCGCTGCTCATGTGCGTCACTGTGCCACTGACGGCGCCTCGCCGACGCCTACAGTCGGACGCATGTGGCGTCGACGGCTCCCCCGCCTCGCCGCGACGGTCGCACTCGACGTCGTGCACGACCTGGGCGAAGGGCCTGTGTGGGATCCCGTACGCGAGCGGGTGGTGTGGGTCGACATCCGGGTCGGCCGCGTTCTCGTCGGCCGCCTCGCCGGTGGTCACGTCGAGGTGGTGGACCGGATCGACGTCGGCGGATCCGTCGGAGCCGCCGTTCCAGCGCAGGACGGCTCGATCCTCGTCGCCGCGCGGGACCGGCTCGTCGTGGTCGGTCCCGACGGCTCGCGCACCGACGGCCCCCAGGTCGTCGCACCCGGGTCGCTCCACCGACTGAACGACGGATCGTGCGACCCCCAGGGCCGGTTCGTCGTCGGCACGTGCACGCCCGACGACGAGCCGTCGACCTCAGAGGCGCTGGTGCGCCTCGAGGCCGACGGGACGCTGACGACCCTCGACGACGACCTCACGCTGTCGAACGGCCTGGCGTGGTCCGCGGACGGCTCCCGCCTGTTCAGCGTCGACACGATGCGCCGCACCGTCTACGTCCGCGACTACGGACCGACCGAGGTGGGCCAGCGGGCGGTGCACCTGCGGTTCGACGACGACCTGCCCGACGGGCTCACGTGCGATGCCGATGATCACCTGTGGATCGCCTTCTGGGGCCGCGGTGTCGTGCGCCGCTTCGACCCGACCGGGGTGCCGGTCGCCGAGGTCGTCGTCCCCGCACCGAACGTCACCTCCGTCGCGTTCGCCGGCGCAGACCTGCGGACGATGGTCGTGACGACGGCGACGAAAGGCATGACGCCCCGGGAGCGGCGGCGGCGGCCGGAGTCCGGCATGCTCTTCACGACTCGGGTCGACGTGCCCGGGCAGCCCGCACCCCTGTGGAGGACCACGTGCACCTGATGCGTATCGGCGACGCCGGGAGCGAGCGCCCGGTCGCCCGGATCGACGACGACACGTACGTCGACCTGGCGGACGTCGTGCCCGACTTCGACGAGGCCTTCATCGGCGGGGGCGGCATCGAGCGCATCCGGCCGGTCGTCGCCGAGCGGGCGGCCAGCGGAGCCGTCACCCGGTTCGCGGGCGAGCGCATCGGGGCGCCGATCGCCCGACCGCACCAGATCCTGTGCATCGGCTTGAACTTCCGCGACCACGCCGCCGAGACCGGCCAGGCGGTTCCGGACGAGCCAATCGTGTTCACGAAGTCGCCGAACACGCTGATCGGTCCGGACGACGACGTGCGGATCCCTCGCGGCTCGATCAAGACCGACTGGGAGGTCGAGCTCGGGATCGTCATCGGACAGCAGACGAGCTATCTCGACTCGGTCGACGACGCGCGCGACGCGATCGCCGGGTTCTGCGTCGTCAACGACGTCAGCGAGCGGGAGTTCCAGCTGGAGCGCGGCGGCCAGTGGTCGAAGGGCAAGTCTGCGGAGACCTTCAACCCGTGCGGGCCGTGGCTCGTCACGCCCGACGAGATCTCGGACGTACTGGACCTGCCGATGTGGTTGGACGTCAACGGCATCCGCCGGCAGACCGGCAGCACGAGCACGATGGTGTTCGACCCGTATGTGATCGTCCACTACCTGAGCCAGTTCCTCGTGCTGGAGCCGGGCGACCTCATCAACACGGGCACGCCGCCGGGCGTCGGGATGGGGTACGACCCGCAGATCTGGCTGCAGCCCGGGGACGTCATGACCCTCGGCATCGACGGTCTCGGCACCCAGCGCCAGCAGGTCCTGGCTCCTCGGTGACCCACCCCTCCATGCGCGCGTTCGTCCTCACCGGGCCGCGCACGTTCAAGGTGCAGGACGTCCCCGTGCCGGTCGCGGCTGCGGGCGAAGCCGTCGTCGACGTCGAACGAGTCGGCGTCTGCGGGACCGACGTCGAGTTCTTCACCGGTGAGATGGCGTACCTGCACGACGGTCAGGCCTCCTACCCGATGCGCCTGGGCCACGAGTGGTGCGGACGCGTGCGCGAGGTCGGCTCCGGCGTCGACCCGTCGTGGATCGGCCGGCGGGTCATGGGGGACACGATGCTCGGCGACGGCACCTGCCGGAGATGCCGGCGCGGGCAGCAGCACGTGTGCGCGGCGCGCGAGGAGGTCGGGATCCGGTTCGGCCGCGCCGGCGCCCTCGCGGAGCAGGTGGCGGTGCCGGTCGCGTCGCTGCACGGGCTCCCGGACGGCCTCGACCCGACCCTCGGTGCTCTCGTCGAGCCAGCCGGGAACGCGCTGCGGGCAGCCCAGGGCGCGGCCGCCGGTCCCGACGACCAGGTGCTCGTGCTCGGACCGGGGACCATCGGCCTGCTGACCGCGATGTTCGTCCGCGCGTCGGGAGCGCGCGTGCACCTCCTGGGGGTCACGCCGGACAGCCTGACCTTCGCCCGCGCGCTCGGCTTCGAACATGTGTGGACCGCCGACGACCTGCCCGACGTCCCGTTCGACGCCGTCATCGACGCGACGCACGGACAGTCCATGCCGGCCTTCGGCGTCGACCGCGTGGAGCCCGGCGGCCGCGTCGTGCTGATCGGGCTGGCAGGTGAGCCGAGCGTCGTGGACACGCGGGCGGTCGCGCTGAAGGACGTCACCGTGGTCGGAATCCTCTCCGCGTCCCCGGCCCTGGATGCGACGATCGACCTGCTCGCCCGCGGAGTCGTCGACCCCCGCCCGCTGGTGAGCGCCACCGTGGGGCTGGAGTCCGTCGGCGACGTGCTGGGCGGCTGGCGGCCTGGCTCGGCCGGCCCGGGTCCGAAGGTGCACGTCGACCCGACGCGGGCCGATCGCGAGAACGAAGGAGCGTGGCGATGAGCGACGAGGGAGACCTGCACGGGCTTTCGGCGATCGTGACCGGCGGGGCGAGCGGAATCGGGGCGTCCGTGGTCGCGCTGCTTCTGCGTCGCGGGGCAAGCGTGGCGGTCCTCGACCGCGAGCCGGACGGCGTCCCGGACGGCGTCGTCTCGCTCGCCTGCGACGTCACCGATGGCGACGCCGTGGCACGTTGTGTCGCACAGGCGGCCGAGGCGCTCGGGGGGCTCGACATCGTCGTGAACAACGCCGGCATTGGCGCGGTCGGCGACGTCGCTCGAAACTCCGACGAGGAGTGGACGCGCGTCCTCGACGTCAACGTCACGGGGATGGCGCGAGTGGCCCGGGCCGCCTTGCCGTATCTACGGGTGTCCGACCACGCCTCGATCGTGAACACGTGCTCGGTGGTGGCGTTCGTCGGCGTTCGCGACCGGGTGCTCTACAGCGCGAGCAAGGGCGCGGTCCACGCGATGACGATGGCGATGGCCGCCGACCACTGCGTCGAGGGGATCCGTGTCAACGCCGTCGCGCCGGGAACGGTCGAGACGCCGTGGGTCGACCGCCTGCTGCAGCAGGCCGAGGACCCAGCGGCGATGGCCGAGGCGTTGCGCGCGCGTCAGCCGATCGGGCGACTCGTGCAGCCGGACGAGGTCGCCGAGATGATCGTGTTCCTCGCCTCGCCGGCGTCAGCGAGCACGACCGGTGTCGTGATGCACGTCGACGGGGGCATGTCCACGCTGCGCGTGTGACACCGCCGACCTTGAGGTTGGCGACACGTCAGAGCCGATTCTGCGTCGCCAACCTCAAGGTCGCGGGTTGCAGCGGTTCGGCTAGGTGTGCGCCATGTCGACGAAGCGGGAGTAGTGGCCCTGGAAGGCCACGGTCACGGTCTGGGTCGGGCCGTTGCGGTGCTTGGCGACGATGAAGTCCGCCTCACCGGCGCGCGGGGACTCCTTCTCGTAAGCGTCCTCGCGGTGCAGCAGCACCACCATGTCCGCATCTTGCTCTAGAGAGCCCGATTCGCGTAGGTCGGAGAGCATCGGCTTCTTGTCGACGCGCTGCTCGGGACCACGGTTCAGCTGGCTGATGGCGATGACTGGGACGCTCAGCTCCTTGGCAAGGAGCTTCAGCGATCGGGAGAACTCCGACACCTCCTGCTGGCGGCTCTCGACTTTCTTGCCGCTGGTCATGAGCTGCAGGTAGTCGACGATGACCAGCCGCAGGTCGTTGCGCTGCTTGAGCCGCCGGCACTTCGCCCGGATCTCCATGAGCGTCATGTTCGGGGAGTCGTCGATGAACAGCGGAGACTCGCTCAGGGCACCGAACTTTGGCGCGAGCTTCTGCCAGTCCCCGTCGCTCATCGTGCCCGCGCGCATGTGGTGCAGCGGCACCTGCGCCTCCGCGGACAGCAGGCGCATCACAATCTCGCTGCGGCTCATCTCCAGGGAGAAGATGACGCTGGTCAGACCGTGCTTGATCGACGCCGCCCGGGCAATGTCTACCCCGAGGGTAGACTTACCAATCGCCGGCCTCGCGGCGATGATGATGAGCTGACCGGGGTGCAGACCGTTCGTCAGCTTGTCCAGGTCGACGAAGCCGGTCGGCACGCCGACCATCTCGCCACCTCGGTTCGAGATCGCCTCGATCTCATTGAGGGCGTCGCCCATGATGTCCGAGAGCGGCGCATAGTCCTCGCTCGTGCGGCGGTCCGTGATGTCGTAGACCTCGGCCTGCGCGCGGTCCACGATCTGGTCGACGTCGCCGGTGCCGCCGTAGCCCATCGAGACGATGCGCGTGCCTGCCTCGACCAGCCGACGCAGGATCGCCTGCTCCCGCACGATCTGGCCGTAGTACCCGGCGTTGGCCGCGGTCGACACGAGCGAGACCAGCGTGTGCAGGTACGGGGCTCCGCCCACGCGCGCGATCTCGCCGATCCGGGTCAGCTCGGCGGCCACGGTCACCGCGTCAGCGGGTTCGCCACGCCCGTAGAGGTCCAGGATGGTGCCGAAGACGACCTGGTGCGACGGGCGGTAGAAGTCGTCCTCGCGCAGTACCTCGACGACGTCAGCGATCGCGTCCTTGCTCAGGAGCATGGCCCCGAGGACCGATTGCTCGGCGGCGAAGTTGTTCGGCGGCGTGCGGTCGGGACCGCGGTCCTCAGGGACGGCGTGAAGCTCTGAGACGCTCACCTGGCCCCCTCCCGATCGCCGGTGCCGAACCGGCCAGTCGCCGCTCGCTGAGGTCGTTTCTACCCCGGCGGTCCGACATTCGATCGGCGACGGCCAACCTAGGCAGCGGCCCGGTGAGTCGCAACGCAGCCTGTGGACGAGCCTGTGCATGACCTGTGGGCGACGCGCGACGGCCTTGCCGACGAGTCTGTGGACGTCCTGTGGACCCAGCCTCGGTCGCACCTGCGATTCTCTCGTGGGAACGGGCCGATCGGTGTGCTCAGCCTGTGGATGAAAAGATTCCCCGCTGGTGTCGCCGGCATGTCGGTCGCCGGCCCGGCTAGCCTGCCGGCCGTGCCATACCGCATCGTCGCCGTCTGCCTGGGCAACATCTGCAGATCCCCCGTCGCCGAGGCCGTCCTGCGCCAGCGGATCGATGCCGCGGGCCTGTCCGACGCCGTCGAGGTCGCGTCGGCGGGGACCGGCGAGTGGCACGTGGGCCACGACATGGACCGCCGCTCGCGGGCGCTCCTCGACGCTCACGGCTACCTGCACGACCACACCGCTCGGCAGATCGCCGGGTCGTGGCTGACGGGAGCGGCCGGGCGTGACCTCCTGCTGGCGATGGACACGGCCAACTACGCCGACCTGACGCAGATCGTCGACCGCGCGGGCAGCGGGGCCACCGTGCGGATGTTGCGGAGCTTCGACCCCGCCCTCGAGGGCATCGCCGACCCCGACGCCCGCCTAGACGTCCCCGACCCGTACTACGGCGGGCCGGCCGACTTCGCGGCGATGCTGGCGCTGATCGAGCCGGCGGCCGACGGCCTCGTCGCCCAGCTCCCGGCGATGCTGCGCGCCTGACCGGGCGACGAACGTGCAGCTGTGCCCCGTGTCGACCGCCTAACCGGTGCACAGCTGCACAGTCGACGAACGGACGAAGGGCCGCCGGCACGATCGCCGGCGGCCCTTCGTCAGTGCTCTGCGGTACTAGCTCGCCGGAGCGGCGCCGTACTTGTCGCCCGCCGCGGTACCCGGCTGCACCCAGAAGATGATCAGGATGATCCAGCCGACACACGGGACGAACCACAGCAGCTGCCACCAGCCGGACTTGCCGGTGTCGTGCAGCCGACGGCAGCCGACCGCGATCGTCGCCAGGGTCAAGATGATCGAGATGACCCAGCCGATGAACCACAGGAAGCCGCTGCCGCCGCGGGCGCCACCGGTGATGATGCTGACGATGATGTTCAGGATCCAGACAGCCAGGATCCACCACCAGAACTCAGGTCGCGAGGCGCGGCCCGTGAAATCCGTGATCTTGCTCAGGTTGTTAGAGATTGCTTCGCCGAAGCCCATGGCTCCTCCAGTCAGGTCGTGAATCGGTGGGCGGTGTTACGCGGGCTTCGGGCCGTAGCCGTTGTCTCCCGGGTGCCCTTCCTGTGCCCAGAAGACGATCAGAACGATGACGCCGACGAGGCCAAGGCAGGGAATGATCGCGAGCAGGAGCAGTAACTGAAGCCAGCCAGACCGCCCCGTGTCGTGCAAGCGCCTCGAGCCGACGGCGAGGTTCGGAATTAGCAGGGCGATCCAGATGATTATCCAGACGATGATCCACAGGATCGCTAGCACGCCGAAGAGCGTCCCGATGGCGTTGTCCATGCTGCCAAGCAGGCTGAGAATGATGAAAGGGATGTAGCCGACGACGTTCACGATGACGATGAACAGGTAGAACCACCAGAACTCGGAGCGAGTAGCGCGACCGTCGAAGGTCGCGTACTTGCCCAAGCACGTCCGGATGGCATCAGTGAAGGACACGCAAAACTCCTCATCGAGCGGTCGTTGGAGGTTGACTGTAGCGGCGGACGACCGTTAGACACGGCAATCGACGTGACATTCCGGTCAAATCTGCGTCGCGAATAGTGTCGAGGGGGAGACATGACAACACCTGCGCCATACTCGGGCGGGGCCTACCCACCGCCCCCGCAATCCACCCAAGAGAACGCGATGGGGATCGCGGCACTCGTCCTGGGGATCGTCGGCGTCTGCTGCGTCGCGCCGATCGTCTCCTCGATCCTGGCGATCATCTTCGGCAAGATCGGAATGAACAAGGCAGATCAGGGACTGGCCAACAACAAGTCGATGGCACAGTGGGGATTCTGGCTGGGCATCGCGGGATTGGTCCTCACCGTGGTGCTGGTGGCGATCTACGTAGTCGTCCTGATCGTTGCGGTTGCGGACTCGAACTACCGCTGAGCTCGCCGGCTAGTCAGCTCCCGCAACTCGACGATGAGAGGTTCCAGATTCCATGAGCACACCAGCGCCATACCCCGGCGGCTCGTACCAGCCAGCCCGTCAGGAGAACGGGCTCGGCACTGCGGCGCTCGTGCTCGGCATCGTCGGGCTCGTGTGCGTACCGATCATCCCGGCGGTCCTCGCGATCGTCTTCGGCCGCATGGGCATCACCAAGGCCGATCAAGGCCTGGCGACCAACCGGTCGAGCGCACAGTGGGGATTCTGGCTCGGCATCGTCGGGCTCGTGCTGTCCGTCTTGAGCGCCGCCGCGTGGATCGTCATCTTCGCCGCCTCAAGCACGACGAACTGACCACGGACGCGACGAAGGGCGGGACCGCCACGGTCCCGCCCTTCGTCATGTCGTGCGTCGTGCCTAACCGGCGACGACCTCCAGCGTGATCTTCGCGGTGACGTCCGGGTGCACCGCGACAGTCGCCGCGTGGGTGCCGACCGTCTTGATCGGGGAGACGAGGGCGACGGACCGCTTGTCGAGCGACGGACCCCCAGCCTTCTTGACAGCGGCAGCGATATCCGCGGTCGTGATCGAGCCGAAGAGCCGACCGGTGTCGCCCGCGTTCGCGGGGACGGTGATCGTCAGCGCCTCGAGCGCCTGCTTGATCTCGTTGGCGTGTGACAGGTCCCGGACCTCGCGGCCCTTGCGGGCGCGCTTGATCTGCGTGACCTGCTTCTCGCCGCCCCGCGTCCACGCGATGGCGAACCCGCGCGGGAGCAGGAAGTTGCGTCCGTAGCCGTCCTTGACCTCGACGACGTCGCCGGGGTCGCCCAGACCGGGCACCTCAGCGGTGAGGATGAGCTTCATGGTGAGTTCCTTGCCTTCGTCGCGTCAGCGAGCGGTGGACGTGTAGGGCAGCAGCGCCATCTCGCGGGCGTTCTTGACCGCCATCGCGATGTCGCGCTGGTGCTGCGTGCAGTTGCCGGTCACCCGACGGGCGCGGATCTTGCCCCGGTCGGAGATGAACTTCCGAAGGAGGTTCGTGTCCTTGTAGTCGATCGCCTTCACGCCGTCCTTGCAGAACGCGCAGGCCTTCGCCTTGACGATCTTGTCCTTGCCGCGCGAGGACTTGCGATCGCCCTTGCTGTCTCGTGCCATCAGTGGTTGTCCTGTTCGCAGTGGGTGCGCTCCGCGAGCGCCACCGGGGGGATTGGGGGGAGGGAGGTCGTCCCGCTAGAAGGGGGGCTCGTCGAACGGGGCGCCGCCGCCACCGGACGACCACGGGTCGTCGGCAGGTGCGGACTGACCGCCGCCGAAGCCGCCGCCGGCGTTGCTGCTGCCGCCGCCGCCGAAGTCGCCACCACCGCGCTGGACGCGGTTGACCTTGGCCGTGGCGTACCGCAGCGACGGACCGACCTCTTCGACCTCGAGCTCGACGACCGTGCGCTTCTCGCCCTCACGGGTCTCGTAGCTGCGCTGCTTGAGCCGACCCTGGACGACGACGCGCATGCCCTTGGTCAGCGACTCCGCGATGTTCTCGGCGTACTGACGCCACGCGCTGCAGCTGACGTAGAACGGCTCGCCGTCCTTCCACTCGTTCGTGGCCTTGTCGAGCACACGCGGAGTGGACGCCAGGCGGAAGTTGACGACGGCCGCGCCGCTGGGAGTGAAACGCAGCTCCGGATCGGCGGTGAGGTTGCCGACGATCGTGACGTTGACGTCGCCGGCGGCCACTACTGCGCCCCTGCCGCTGCTGCGACCGGCTCGTCCGCGCGCAGAACCTTCGTGCGCATGACGGCCTCGTTCAGCCCCAACTGACGGTCGAGCTCCTTGACGGAGTCGATGGTCGCCGTGACGGTCACGATCGCGTAGATGCCCTCGGGCTTGTGGTTGATCTCGTAGGCCAGGCGACGCCGGCCCCAGATCTCGATGCCGTGGACGGTTCCGCCGTCAGCACGGACGACGTTCAAGAACGCCTCCAGGCTGGGGGCGATGGTCTTCTCCTCGAGGTCTGGATCGAGGATGACCATGATCTCGTAACGACGCATGAGCAACCCACCTCCTTCGGACTAGGCGGTCACGGTCGATCCGTGACAGGAGGTTTCTCTGCGTGCCGCGCGAAGCGGCCTCAGAAGGGTACCCGCCACAACCGACGAGAGCGAAATCGGCGCCCGACGTGAGGTGCCGAGCTTGAGGTTTCAGGCCTCATCGGGCCGCGTTGCGGCCTGAAACCTCAAGGTCGAGGAGGCCGGGCCGCGCGGCTAGGGTTTCGTCCGTGCGGATCGCGACGTGGAACGTCAACTCGATCACCTCCCGGCTGCCGCGCGTGCTGGAGTGGCTGGAGTCCGCGCAGCCCGACGTCGTCGCGCTGCAAGAGCTCAAGTGCACCTCCGACGCGTTCCCACACATGCCCATCCAGGCCCTCGGATACGAGGCGGTGGCCCACGGCAACGGCCGCTGGAACGGGGTCGCCATCCTGAGCCGCGTCGGCCTCGACGACGTCGTGCTCGACCTGACCGACCAGCCGCCCTTCGACGACGTCGTCGAGACGCGGGCCGTCGGTGCGACGTGCGGGGGCGTGCGCGTGTGGAGCGTCTACGTGCCGAACGGGCGCGAGCCCGATCATCTGCACTACGCCTACAAGCTGAAGTGGCTCGCCGCCATGCAGGCGACTGTCGGCTCCGAGCTCGTCGCGGACCCGGCCCTGCCGCTGGCGATCATCGGCGACTACAACGTCGCCCCGACCGACGCCGACGTGTGGGACATCGCCGCGTTCGCGAACTCGACCCACGTGACGCCCGCCGAGCGAGAAGCTGTCACGGCCCTCAGCGGGATCGGCCTGACCGAGGTGATGCCGCGCGCGCTCAAGGGCGCGCCCTACACGTTCTGGGACTACCGCGACGGCAACTTCCACAAGGGCTTCGGGATGCGCATCGACCTTGTCTTCGGCAACGACCCCTTCGTCTCGCGCGTCCAGGACACGTGGATCGACCGTGAGGCGCGCAAGGGCAAGGGCGCCTCGGATCACGCCCCCGTCGTCGTCGACCTCGCCGACGAGGCGGGCGGGGCGTGAGCTCGGCGCGGAGCACCGGCCTCGCCGTCCGCGCGATCACGGCGGCGCAACACGAGCAGTGGGTCGCCGACCGCGCGTCGGTGTCGTTCCTCCAGCTGCCGGAGTGGGCGGCGGTGAAGGCCGGCTGGCGCGGGGAGTCGCTCGGCTGGTTCCACGGCTCACGGCTGGTTGGCGCCGGCCTGGTCCTGTACCGGCCGGTACCCCGACTGCCGCGACGCTCGCTCGCGTACCTCCCGGAGGGTCCGGACATCGACTGGCTGCGCACCGAGCTGCCGGAGGCCGGCCTGGACGACTGGCTACGGCCACTGCTCGACCACTGCCGCGCACACGGGGCGTTCCAGGTCAAGATGGGTCCGCCCGTGGCCGTGCGCCGCTGGCAGGCGGCGACCGTCAAGGCCGCCCTCGCCGACACCCCGGCGGGCTCGGGTGCCCGCCTGAGCGAGGTCATGGCCGACTGGCACAGCGGGCCGGCGGCGAAGCTCGCCGAGCGGCTCACCGCGACCGGCTGGACGCAGCCACCGTCCACCGGGGCGGGCTTCGGCGACGTGCAGCCGCGATACGTGTTCTGCGTGCCGCTCGCCGGACGGACGACCGACGACGTGTTCGCCGGCTTCAACCAGCTGTGGCGGCGCAACGTCCGCAAGGCCGAGAAGGCGGGCGTCACGGTCCGTGAGGGCACGCGCGAGGACCTCGCCGCGTTCCACCCCGTGTACGTCGAGACCGCCGAGCGGGACGGGTTCACGCCGCGCGGGATCGCCTATTTCGAACGGATGTGGGACGCCCTGAACTCCGTGGTTCCGGGCCGGCTGCGGCTGTACGTCGCCGAGCATGCCGGTCACGTCGCCGCGGCCACGATCATGATCACTGTCGGCGACCACGCCTGGTACTCGTACGGGGCGTCGACGACCGCCGACCGTGACGTCCGTCCGTCGAACGCGCTGCAGTGGCGGATGGTGCAGGACGCGCACGCGTCCGGCTGCACCGTGTACGACCTGCGCGGTATCGCGGACACGCTCGACCCGGCCGACCACCTGCACGGCCTCGTCCAGTTCAAGGTCGGCACGGGCGGGTACGCACAGGAGTACGTGGGCGAGTGGGACTACGTGTTAAGACCGTTGTGGGCCAAGGGGTTCCGCACCTACCTGTCCCGGAAGGGTTGATGACATGGCCTTCGCCGTAAAGGTCGACGCCGAACGCTGGCGCCGCCATCAGGACGAGGTCGCGGACGCGGTCGGCCGCGCTGCCGGCGCACCGATCGTGCCGGTCATCAAGGGCAACGGGTACGGGCTCGGCCAGCGAACGCTGGTCGACGAGGCGCTGCGCCTTCAGGCCGACACGGTCGCGGTCGGGACAGTGGCGGAGGTCCCGGAGGTCGCTGCACAGGGCTCCTTCGACATCGTCGTGCTCGAGCCGTTCGACCCGCGCGACACGCTCGCGGCCGAGTTGTGGTGGGCCGTCGCCCAGAACCTGAACGCCGGTCGCGTCATCCGCACCGTCGCCTCGCACGAGGCCCTGCTCGCACTCGCCGACGGGCCGGGCTCGGTGCGCGTCGTGCTCGAGGCGCAGACCTCGATGCACCGTTTCGGCTTCGATGAGCCCGATCTGGTGCGGACCCTCGCCGACCCGCTGGTGCGTGAGGCGTTCGCCCGCGGGCGCGTCCTCGCCGAGGGTCTCGCCCTACACCTGCCGATCGCCCAGCCGGCGGACGAGGTGGCGCCCGCCGGTGAGTCGCGGATCACCGCCAAGACCCGCGAGGCCGTTCGCTGGGCCGGGCTGTGGCAGGCCGAGACCGACGTGTGGTCCGGACACAACGCGCCGTCGACGCGGGTGTGGGTCTCGCACCTGACCGACGACGAGCTCACCGTCGTCGCCGCAGCCGTGCCGGACGTCACCGTGCGGCACCGCGTCGGCACGCGCCTGTGGCTCGGCGACCGCGACGCGCTGCGCGCCGCCGGCACCGTCCTCGCGGTTCATCCGCTGCCCGCCGGTGCGCACGTCGGCTACCGGCAACGGACCGGGCCGAAGGACGGCACGCTCGTCGTCGTCTCCGGCGGGACGGCCCACGGGATCGGGCTCAGCGCTCCGTCCACGGTGGCGTCGCTGCGCCAGCGGGTCGTCGCAGCGGGCACGGGAGCCCTTGACGCCGCGGGTCGCGCACTGTCGCCGTTCATCTGGGCCGGACGTCAGCGCTGGTTCGCCGAGCCACCGCACCAGCACGTGTCGATGATCTGGCTGCCGAAGGGCTGCGTGGTTCCGGCGGTCGGCGACCAGATGGCCGCAGACGTGCGGTTCACGACGTCACGCTTCGACACCGTCGCCGGCCTCTAGGTCCGTCGGGTCGCTGCGGGCGACCGGGACGTTCAGCACGACACGCCGAGCGGGGGGCACCGTTCGTGCCGCACGTCCCGGAAAGCGGGACGTGCGGGAGAGGGGGAGCCGTCAGTCGCGGTGGTGGCGGCGGCGCAGCGTGAACACGTCGGGGGCGTGGTCGAAGACGCCGCCCCCGGGGTCATCGGTGTCGTCCTCGAACCCGTCGGACCTCACCGGGTCGTACTCCGGCACGAGGACGTCCTGAACGACCATGGCCGCGAAGTACACGGTCACGAGGACGTGGATGACGATCGCGACCGTGTACTCCTGGCCCGTCAGGCCCTTGGTCTCGTCGATCCCGTACTGGACCAGGAACCACCAGATCGCGACGAAGTAGATGACCTCGCCGGCCTGCCAGATGAGGAAGTCGCGCCAGCGCGGTCGGGCCATCGCGGCGAGCGGGATGAGCCACAGCGAGTACTGCGGTGAGTAGACCTTGTTGGTCAGGACGAACGCGGCGACGATCAGGAAGAGGACGGCGGCGAGCCTCGGTCGCTTCGGAGCCGCGAGCACGAGCCACGCGATGAGCGCGCACAGCACGACGAACGACCCGGTGGCGACAAGGTTGAGCCGGTCCGCGGGGATCCCGCCCAGGCCGGCCTGCGACAGCGCGAACCAGATCGAGCCGAAGTCCTCGCCGCGCTCGGAGCTGAACCGGTAGAAGTACGACCAGCCGTCGAAGCCCGCGAGCATGACCGGAACGTTGACGACGAGCCAGGAGCCGACGGTGCCCAGCAGCAAAGCGCCGAACGCGCGCCAGCGGCCGGTGCGCAGAGTGAGGAGCAGGAATCCGCCGACAAGGATCAGCGGGTAGAACTTCGCCGACACAGCAAGCCCGAGGAGGACGCCGGCGGCGAGCGGGTGGCGCCGCGACCAGGCGAGCAACGCACCGCCGATGAAGGCCAGCGGAAGCAGGTCCCAGTTCACGGTCGCTGCCAGGATCATCGTCGGCGCAAGCGCCACCATTGCCGCGTCCCACGGCCGGCGACGGATCGTCAGGGCGGTCGTCACGACGGCGACGAGGTAGGCGAGGAACAGCAGCACGACGTTGACGTCGAAGAAGACGACGGCCTTGCTCCCGACGGTGAACAGCTCACCGATCGCCGTCGTGATCCAGGCGGCGACCTGCATGAAGGCACCCGTCAGGACGGGGTACTCCAGGTGCTGGCCGTTCGGCATCGCCTGCACGTAGGGGATGAGGTGGTCGGCGAACCCGCGCAGCTGGTACAGCGGTGCGATGTCGGAGTAGCACAGGTGCTCGTACCGCTCCGGGCTCGCCCACAGCTGCTTGCGGCACGACAGGTCGAGCACGTAGCCCAACCCGTAGGCGAACGTCGCGACCACGACGAGCACCCGGACCGGACTCCACCACGACGTGCCCACCCGTGCCCACCGGCCGAGCCGGCCGCCGATGACACCCAGGCTCGCGCGGACCACCGGGTCCTCGACGCTGGGCAGGACGTACGGCGACGGCGGCGCGACGGGCTCGTCGTCAGGCTCGAGCGGTTCGGGCTCGGCCGACTCGGGCGCCGTCACGCTCACGCGCTCACTCCTAGCGCGCTCACGTGCCCACCTGTTCCCGCGCTCCGGGGCTCGCTGCGCTCACTCCTCGCGCGCTCACGGCGACACGCCCTCCTGGATCGGCTCACTCGGCACCGGCGCTCCCGACGGCCCGAACTGCGGGTCGCCGGCCGACGGCTGCGGCTCCGCCGGCTGCGTCGGCCCCGGGTCGGTGGACGGCTCGGGTACCGGCGACGGCGGAAGTGTAGCCACGGGGGACGGCTCGGGAGCGTTGGAGAACTCCGGCACGACCGGGGGTGTCGGGCAGCCCTCCGGCACCTTCTCGTCGGCGGACGCGATCGTCGCCGGGCAGTCGCGCGGCTGCTCGACCCCGGGTGGGGGCGGCGGGAACGCCAGCTCGGGCAGGCCGTCCAGTGCAGCCTTCATGAACGCGGTCCAGATCGCGGCGGGGTAGGAACCGCCCGTGACGGTGGACAGCCCGCCCGTGCCCGACAACGAGACCGGCAGCCCGGCGTCGTTCTCCTTGGCCATCAGGACGGCGGTCGCCAACTGTGGGGTGTAGCCGACGAACCAGGCGCTCTTGTTGTCGTCCGTCGTGCCGGTCTTGGCGGCCGCGGGCCGGCCGATCGCCTGTGCGGCATACCCGGTTCCGTCCGTGACGACCTTGCTGAGCGCGTACGTGACGGTGTCCGCCGTGTCGGTGTCGAAGGCGGATGACGCCTTGGGCTCGAGCTCGTAGAGCACGCCGCCGTTGGCCCCGACGACCTTCGACACCGTGGTAGTCGCGACGTGGTCTCCGCGCGCGGCGAACGTCGCGTAGGCGTCTGCCATGGACAGGGCCGAGGGCGACGAGGTGCCGAGCACGAACGTGAGGTTGCGGTCGTCGAAGCCGGGGGTGTCCGCCGGGACGCCCGCCCGCATCGCCGCGTCCGCCACGCGGTCTACGCCGACCTCGGACTCCAGCGTCACGTACGCCGAGTTGATGCTGTCCTCCGTCGCGTGCAGCAACGTGACGTCGCCGTAGGAGCGGTTGCCGTAGTTGTCGAACGTGTAACCGTCGACGGTCGTCGGTGAGTTTCCGGGCCAGATCGACGAGAGCTCGACCCCCTGCTCCGTCGCCGCGGCGAGGGCGAACGGCTTGAACGTGGAGCCGGCCTGCGCGAACTCGCGGGTCGCGTTGTTGATCTGGTCGGTGATGAAGTCGCGGCCGCCGTAGACAGCGACGACCTCACCGGTCCCCGGGCGGACGGCGGCCAGCCCGATGCGCAGCCCTTCAGTGCCGTCAGCCGGACCGGCCTTGCGGACCGCCGCCGTCGCCGCCTTCTGCGCGCCCTGGTCGAACGTCGTCGTGACCCGAAGTCCGCCACGCTGGATCTCGGTCTCGTCGAAGCCGAGGTCGAGCAGCTGCTGCTCGACCATCGTCAGCAGGAAGCCGGTCTGCCCGCCCAGCCGATCCTTCGCCCGCTGCTTCTTGATCTTGGGGAACTCGGCCTTGGCCCGCTGCTTCGGCGTGAGCCATCCCTGCTCGACCATGCCGTCCAGGACGTACGCCCAGCGCGCCCGCAGCGCGGGCAGGTCCTTCTCAGGCGCCAGCCCACTGGGCGACTTGATGATCGCGGCGAGGACGGCGCCCTGCTCGACCGTGAGCTCGGAGGTCGGCACGCCGAAGTACGCGATCGACGCCGCCTCGATCCCGTCCGCACCGCGACCGAAGTAGATGGTGTTCAGGTAGTTCTCGAGGATCTCGTCCTTCGACACGACCGTCTCGAGCTTGGTCGCCAGGAGCGCCTCGCGGATCTTGCGGTCCCACGTGCGCTCCTGCGTGAGGAAGGCGTTCTTGGCGTACTGCTGGGTGATCGTGGACCCGCCCTGTGTCGAGCCGCCGGTCACGTTGTTCCACACCGCACGGAAGATCCCGACCGGTGACACCCCACCGTGGTCGTAGAAGCCCCTGTCCTCAGCGGCGAGAACGGCGTGCTGGACGTCGACGGGCACGTCGGACAGCGGGATGCTGCGCCGCGTCGAGTCCCCGAGCCGGCCGATCTCCGACCGGCCGTCGGCCCAGTAGACGACCGTCGCCTCGCTCGTGACGACGTCGCTCGGGGACGGCACCGTCGTGCGCGCCAGCGCGACCGCGAACGTGGCGACGCCGAGGAGCACGACGCCGAGGACCCCGAGAAGCGTCCAGCGCAGCCAGTGCCGGCGCGGGGCCTTGGCGGGCGCGCGCTTGCGGGGAGCCGGGCGCTTGCGGCCGGTGGTCACTGTCGCCTCCGCCTAACGATCGTTGAGTGGCGCTTCGTGGCCCGCTCGCTGACGCTCGCATCGGCCCCGAACTGCCACTCAACCTCCTCTAGTCGAGGAGATCACGCGGCGCGGCCGGTGGCCGCCGCGGCACGCCGTCGCCTAGGACGTACGTGCGCAGCAGGAAGTTCCAGTGGCACCGCTGGCAGACCTCGACGACGTACACGCTGAACGACCCGAACTGGTGGGCCATCGGGGCCAGCTCGTCCGTCGCGCGGATACGCCCGGAGTACGGGCCGAGCTCATCGCCGTACACATAGGTCACCGTCACCAGGCCCGCATCTCGACAGGCCGGGCAGGAGCCGGCCGCCTCGCCGTGGAACTTGGCCGCCTTGAGCAGGTAGGGATCGGCGTCGCAGAGGTCGGACGAGAGCACCCCGGCGCCCGAGCGCAGCCGGTGCAGGGCGTTGTGCCGCTCGAGGCCGTTCTCGACCACGCTGCGTGGGCGCTCGGGGTTGGCGACCGGCTCGGCCGGCGGCAGCTCGCCGCCACGACTGCGCGAGCGGGCCGGGGCTCCGCGCACGATGGTGCCTCGGATCGCGGTCCGGCGTGGCGCGGCCATGTCGGGAAGTCTAAGCAGGACCGCCGACTTTGCATTTCGGTATATCGAGTTGATATAACTGCCTGCATGACTAGCCGCCGTGACGTCCTGGAGTTCGCCGTTCTCGGCGTGCTTGCTGACGGGGAGCTGCACGGCTACGAGCTGCGCAAGCGGCTGGCCACCGTCCTCGGGCCGTTCCGCGCCCTGTCGTACGGCTCGCTCTACCCCTGCCTGCGCCGCCTGCAGTCCAAGGGGCTGCTGGAGGAGGTCGACGTCACGCCGGCCACCGAGTCCACCGCCCCGCCGCTGGCCGGCCGGCGCTCGCGGGTCGTCTACGCGATCACCGCCGACGGCAAGGACGAGTTCAGCGCCTGGGCCAACCAGCCCGGACCTGAGGCGTGGGAGGACGAGGGCTTCGCCGCCCACCTCGCGTTCTTCGGCAGCACCGAGGCCCGCGTCCGGCTGCGGATCCTGGAGGGACGCCGCTCCCGCCTGGAGGAGCGGGTCGACGCCCTGCGCGAGTCCATGACCCGCGGCCGCGAGCGCGCGGACGCCTACACCATCAAGCTCCAGCAGCACGGGCTCGACGGAGCCGAGCGCGAGGTGCGCTGGCTCAACGAGCTCATCACGGCCGAGCGGTCTACCGCCGCGGCCCCGGACATGGCCGGCGGCACCGGCTCGACCACCACCACCAAGGAGAACTAAATGGGTTCGGTTCGCGTAGCCATCGTGGGCGTCGGCAACTGCGCCTCGTCGCTCGTCCAGGGCGTCGAGTACTACAAGGACGCCGATCCGGCGGACTTCGTGCCAGGCCTGATGCACGTGCAGTTCGGCGAGTACCACGTCCGCGACGTCGAGTTCGTCGCAGCGTTCGACGTCGACGGCAAGAAGGTCGGCCTCGACCTCTCCGAGGCGATTGCCGCGTCGGAGAACAACACGTTGAAGTTCGCCGACGTGCCGCCCACCGGCATCATCGTCCAGCGCGGCACCACGCTGGACGGCCTCGGCAAGTACTACCGCGAGACGATCACCGAGTCGGACGCCGAGCCCGTCGACGTCGTCGCGGCGCTCAAGGCCGCCGCGGTCGACATCGTCGTGTGCTACCTGCCCGTCGGCTCCGAGGACGCGGCCCGGTTCTACGCGCAGTGCGCGATCGACGCCGGGTGCGGGTTCGTCAACGCCCTTCCGGTGTTCATCGCCGGCACGCCCGAGTGGGCGCAGAAGTTCGTCGACGCCGGACTGCCGATCGTCGGCGACGACATCAAGAGCCAGGTCGGCGCCACCATCACGCACCGCGTGCTGGCCAAGCTGTTCGAGGATCGCGGTGTGATCCTGGACCGCACGTACCAGCTGAACGTCGGCGGCAACATGGACTTCAAGAACATGCTCGAGCGCGACCGCCTCGAGTCCAAGAAGGTGTCCAAGACCCAGTCCGTCACCTCGCAGGTCACTTCGCACGACATGGGCGCCCGCAACGTCCACATCGGCCCGAGCGACTACATCGCATGGCTCGATGACCGCAAGTGGGCCTTCGTGCGCCTCGAGGGTCGCGCGTTCGGCGACGCCCCGCTGAACCTGGAGTACAAGCTCGAGGTCTGGGACTCCCCGAACAGCGCGGGCGTCATCATCGACGCGGTCCGCGCGGCGAAGATCGCGATGGACCGCGGCATCGGCGGACCGATCCTGTCCGCGTCGAGCTACTTCATGAAGTCCCCGCCCGTGCAGTACAGCGACAGCGAGGCCAAGCAGGCCGTCGACGACTTCATCTCCGGCGCCCGCACCGACTGAGCACCCGGGCCGCAGCTGGACCGTCCGAGCCGCCCGTCCCCGCACCAAGGGGCCGGGCGGCTCGCCGCATCAGGGGGAGGCCATCGAGCCCCTCGGAGCCGTAAGGTCGCTCCCGGATCGCGGCACGCGCCGCGGGGGAAGGAACACCCATGAGCGTGCCCGCAGCGAGCGAGCGCCACGTCGGCCGTACGGTCGGCGCGATCGTCCTGTTCGTCGTCGCGACGATCCTGCTGATCCCCGCCGTTGTGGGGCACTGGGGCAACCGGACCGTGATCGACACCGATCGCTACGTCGCCACGGTCGGCCCGCTCATCGACCAGCCCGCGGTCCAGGAGGCCCTGGCGACCTCCGTGACGGACCAGATCGTGACCCGGCTCGACACCGAGTCGCAGGTCGAGAAGCTGCTCGGGAACGTCCTGCCGGGCAACACTGGGCTCGACGGGGTGCTCTCGGCCCCGATCGCCGCGGGGATCAACGGGCTGATCGGCAACCTCGTCGGGAAGTTCGTCGCGTCCGACCAGTTCGCGCAGGTGTGGGTCGACTTCAACCGGGCCGCGCAGCAGAGCGCTGTCCGGATGCTCGAAGGCAGCAACGACGGCATCGTCCAGCTCCAGGGCGACAACCTCGTACTGGACCTGACGGTTGCGCTGCAGTCGATCCAGGCGAACCTCGTCGACTCCGGCATCTCCGCCGCCGCGAACATCCCCCTGCCCAAGACCTCGACGACGATCGTCCTCGCCAACACCCCGGTGCTCGCGCAGATCCGGTCGATCTACGAGGTCGCCGGCCCGGTGCTCAGCCTCCTGCCGATCTTCGTGGCGCTGCTGTTCGCGCTCGCCATCATCTTGTCCCGTTACCGGGCCCGGACCGTCGTGGCTCTGGGCATCGTGCTCGTCGTGTCGATGATCGTGCTCCTGCTGGGTATCAGCGCTGGCCAGGAGACCGTCACGCAGCAGCTGGCGATGACGCCGTGGGCCGCGGCGGTCGACGCCTTCTGGTGGACCCTGCTGGACTACCTCGTGCTCGGCACCCAAGGGTTCTTGGCCCTCGGCGTGATCTTGATCCTCGCCGGCTGGTTCGGCGGCCGGACCGGCGCTGCGCGCTGGGCCCGGGGGCACGTGACCACCGGCCTTGCCGAGCTGTCCGGCCGATCCCGCCCGGACCAGCCGGGGATCCTGCCGGCGAGCTCGCTGCCATGGCTGCGCGGGGCGACCTACGTCGTCGGCCTGGCCCTGCTTGTCGTGTCAGGCACGTTCAGCGTCACCACCGTGGTGTGGACCAGCGCGCTCGTGGCCGGGCTGCTCACCGTCATCCAGCTGCTCGCCGGACCGGGGCGCGCGCCGACCGATCTCCCGGCAGCGCCGTCCGCGCCGCCGGCACCGCCGGTCGAGGCGGTCGTCTAACCGACGTTCTCTGGCGTGGTCGCCGGCTCAGGCGCCGCCGGCCCGGTGGCCGCCGTCGCGCGCGCGACGACCCTGATGCCATCGGTCGGATCGAAGACCATCTGGTACGACGCCTCCTCGGCACGGTCCCCCAGGCCGACAGCGCCGCTGGCGATCGCGGCCTGGTAGGCCGCGTAGTCCGTCGCGACCTGGTCCGCGTACGCCAGGGAGAAGTCGTGGACCGCCCTGTCGAACTTGTCGCTCGTCCCGAGGTACGACGCGATCGCGATGCTGTCGCCGCCGCGGGCGTGCGCCCGGGCGAGCGTCCCGCCGCACAGCATGGCGTAGCCCCGCAGGGTCGGGCCGGGCATGAGCGCGGGGTCCGGGGCGTACTTCATGTCCCGCAGCTGCCGGATGTAGTAGTCGCGACCGGCGGCTCCGCGGGTCCACCCCAAGAAGATGTCCGACGCGGCCTGCATGAGCTGCTGGCCGGCGACGACGCGCTCCCCCGCGTACGGGTAGGTCGACGGGGCGGTGAACGGCTCCAGCACGCTCTCCACCGCCTGCTTCGCCTGGAGCACGATGAGGTCGTCCTCGTCGCGCCCCTGCATGAGGATCACGAATGCGAGCAGGCCGACGCTGCCGACGCCCACGACCTTGTGCGCCATGTCGACCGGGTGGTATCGCAGCAGCAGGTGTCGCCGGTCATGCGGCAGCGAACCGCGGTACTGCTCCAGCATCGACGCGACGATCGCCTCGGTCGCCTCCGTCAGGTCGGTCGGCATCAGCAGCGGCGGCAGATCCAGGAATCGCCGCCCCTCCTGCGTGACAGCGGTCATCTTCTCGATCGCCGACCACGACGTACGCGTGCGCGCCTTGGCCGCCGCCTTGGCCATCCGCTTGCGGTCGCCGAAACCTTCCTGCGCAGCCAGCGCGAGGATGTCGTCGACGGCAACGCGCTGGTACCAGGTGTCGAGGTCCGACATCGTCGAGTAGGCCGCCATCTGCGTGCGGTAGGCGGTGCCGACGGACAAGGCGGCGGCCGCCGCGTCCTCGGCGGGCAGGCCGTTGTCCCGCGCCGCGAGGACGAACGACGTCGCCAGCCGCAGGACGTCCCACTCGAACGGCCCGGGATGGGTCTCGTCGAAGTCGTTGATGTCGAAGACCAGTGAGCGGTCGGGAGCGCCGAACACGCCGAAGTTGGCGAGGTGGGCGTCCCCGCACAGCTGGGTGACCAGTCCGCTGCTCGGGAGCGCGCCGAGGTCGTGGGCCATGATCGTCGCGCCGCCGCGGTAGAAGGTGAACGCGCTGGCGGACATCCGGGAGTGCCGTAGCGGCAGCAGCCCGGGGACCCGCACGACCTCCTGCTGCGCGAGCAGCGCCACGGGATCCTGGCGGTCGGCCGGTGCCGTCCACTTCGCGAGAGACGTGCGCGGACGTCGCTCGCGGGCGGCGCGGCCGGTCGCCGCTCTCTCCGCCGGCGTCGCCCGACGTGACACCCGCGCGGGGACCATCCCGGGGCTGTAGCTGGCTGACCGGAGACCTGCGGGCTCGTTCACGTGCCGCACGCTAGACCCGAATCCTCCGAAACGACCCGGTTGGTCGTGAAATCGCCCGTTCCGGGCGGCACGGCAACCGTCCAGGTCATGTGGACGGTTGGGGCCGGGCGGCCCACCACGCGAGCAGGGCTTCGCGGGCGTCGTCCTCGCCGAGCGGCCCACGGTCCAGCCGCAGGTCGAGCAAGAAGCGGTACGCCTCACCGACGACCGGCCCCGGAGGCAGGCCGAGCAGCTCCATGATCGCCCGGCCATCGAGCTCGGGCCGTACGGCGTCGAGCTGCTCCTGGGCCGCCAGCTCGGTGATGCGGCGTTCGAGCGAGTCATAGGACCGCTGCAGAGCAGCTGCCCGGCGTCGGTTGCGTGTGGTGCAGTCCGCGCGGGTCAGCTTGTGCAGCCGCGTCAGCAAAGGCCCGGCGTCGCGGACATACCGGCGCACGGCCGAGTCGGTCCACTCGCCGGTGCCGTAGCCGTGGAACCGCAGGTGCAGGCCCACCAGGGTCGCGACGTCGTCCGTCTCGGCGCCCGAGAACCGCAAGGCCTGCATCCTCTTCCGGCTCATCCGCTCACCGACGACCTCGTGGTGGTGGAACGACACCCGGCCGTCCGACTCGAACCGGCGCGTCCGAGGCTTGCCGATGTCGTGCAGGAGAGCGGCCAGCCGGAGAACGAGGTCCGGCCCCGACACCGGCTGGTGCCCGTCCTCGAGCGCTATTGCCTGCTCCAGCACGGTCAGGCTGTGCTCGTAGACGTCCTTGTGGTGGTGGTGCTCGTCCTCCTCCAGCCGCAGCAAAGGCAGCTCGGGGAGCACGTGCGCCGCGAGCCCGGTGTCGACCAGCAGCGTCAGGCCGCGCCGGGGATCGGCCGACATGACGATCTTCACGAGCTCGTCCCGGATCCGCTCGGCCGAGACGATCGACAGCCGGTCAGCCTGGTCGGCCATCGCCGCGAGAACCTCGGGCACGACCGCGAACCCGAGCTCCGCCGCGAAGCGGGCCGCTCGCATCATCCGCAACGGATCGTCCGAGAAGGACTGCTCCGCGGTCGCGGGCGTCCGCAGGACGCCGGCGGCGAGGTCCGTCAGGCCGCCGTGCAGGTCCACGAACTCCAGCGTCGGCAGCCGCAGAGCCATCGCGTTGACGGTGAAGTCACGCCGGACGAGATCGCCGGCCAGCGAGTCCCCGAACGAGACCTCGGGCTTGCGCGACGCCGCGTCGTACTGCTCCGCGCGGTACGTGGTGATCTCGACCTCGCGGCCGTCGATCCGGGCCCCGATCGTGCCGAACCGCGCGCCGACGTCCCAGACCGCCTCGGCGATCGGTGCGATCAGCGCCTGGATCCGCGTGGGGTGGGCGTCGGTGGTGAAGTCCAGGTCGGCCTCAGGCCGCGAGGCCAGGCGCCCCAGCAAGGCGTCCCGAACCGGGCCGCCGACGAGCGCGAGCTCATGGCCGCCGTCGGCGAAGCGCTCACCCAGGCCGGTGAGCAGCGCCGTCATCGGGGCCAGCTCGGCGACCGCGACGCGACGGGGGTCACGGCCGGCGGCCGGGTCGGGGGTCACGGCAGATGAGCGTAGACGCCTCGTGCGCGGGGACCGACCAGGCGGCGAGCGGACTGCCCGCCCGCACGGCTGGACGTAGGTGATGGGGCGGCGATCTATCCTGCCCGTATGCGCAGGCGGAGGGCGTCAGCCCGGGTCGAGGAGACCTCCGCCGGTGGATTCGTGGTCCAGACGCACGGCGGCCGGCCGCATGCGGCGCTCATCGCCCGACACGACCGCCGCGGCCGCCTCGTGTGGTCACTGCCGAAGGGCCACCTCGAGGCAGGGGAGTCCCCCGAGCAGGCCGCGGTGCGGGAAGTGTTCGAGGAGACCGGGATCCACGGGAACATCGTCGCGAGCCTCGGCACGATCGACTTCTGGTTCATGGCCGACGACCGGCGGATCCACAAGACCGTCCACCACTTCGTGCTCGAGGCGTACGGCGGCCTGCTGTCGGACGAGGACGCCGAGGTCGTGGAGGTCGCCTGGGTGCCGCTCGACGAGGTCGCCGACCGTCTGCGCTACGCGGACGAGCGTCGGCTCGTGGATCGGGTGCGAGAGGCGCTCGAGCCACCGGACCCCGCATGACCGCTGGCGGACACGGGCCGGCCCGAGCCCTCGCGGTCGCCCTCGGGTCGGCGCTGGCCGTGCTGCCGCTGCTGACCATCCCCGCCGCCGCCGCTGATCCGCCGATGACGACGGCCATCAGGGCGGCCGACGAGAAGGCAGCCGTCCGGGTCGTCATCGACGGGCTGCAGCCCCTCGTCCCCGCCGACGGGGACGACCTGCGCGTCACCGGTCGAGTCGTGAGCGCGGCCGCGGTCGCAATCTCCGACGTCAGCGTTCAGCTGCGCCGCTCGTCGGCCCCGCTCACGAGCCGCCGGCAGGTCACCGCGGTGGCGTCCGCCCCCGTCGATCCGGGCGGGGGTGACCCCGACGACGTCCCGCTGCCGAGCACGCGCGTCGAGGTGGCGAAGGCGCTGGCACCGGGGGCAAGCGCCGGCTTCACGATCCGGGTGCCGATCTCTGCCCTGGGCCTGCCGGGGCCTGGCACGTACGTGCTGGGGATCGAGGCCGTGGGCCGACAGCCCGGCGTCGACGAGTTCGACGCACGTCAGGGCGTGCTGCGCACGTTCCTGCCGTGGTACCCCGATGGGACAGCAGACGTCCGACCCGTCGACGTGACGTGGCTGTGGCCCCTCGCCGACTGGCCCGCTCGCGCCCCGGACGGCGTGCTCATCGGCGACCGCACCCCGGTCGAGCTGTCGGAGGGGGGACGGCTGGACACATTGATGCGCCTGGGTCGCCGCCACGAGGACACCGTCTCCTGGATCGCCGATCCGGCGCTGCTGCAGACCGCACAGGCGATGACGGACGGCTACCAGGTGCAGTCTGGCGGCCAGGTCGTCGTCGGTGACCGCGAGCAGCAGGCGCAGGACTGGCTCGCCCAGGCCGGCGAGGTGGCCGGCGAGGTCGGCATGCGGCTGCTGCCGTACGCGGACATCGACGCATCGGCGGTCACCCGGGCGGGGATGTCGAACGACGTCGTCCGGGCCGTCACCGTGGCCCCTGCGGTGGCGCGCGAGGCGCTCGGCGGCTCCGTCGGTGACGGCCTGTACTGGGCGCCCTTCGGCCGGATCGACCGCCCAGCGCTCGACGTCCTGGCCTCGGCGGGCGTCGGCACGATCGTGCTGTCCGCCGACGCGCTGCCGACCGTCGACGCCGACGCCGTCACCGAGGGCCAGGGCGTCGCCGCCCTGCCCACCGCGGTCGGCACCATCCGTGCCGTCCTCACCGACCCGACGCTCTCGGCGATCCTTGCTGGTCCGCAGCGGACGGCCTCCGACGTCCTCGTCGCGCGGCAGCTGTTCCTCGCCCAGACGGCCGTCCTGTCCCAGGGGCTGCCGGCGGACTCGCCCCGATCCGTCGTCGTGGCACCGGCGGATGTCCGCTGGACGGCGACGGCCTCGCTCATCGCCCCCCTCCTGAAGGCGACCCGCACGGCCCCGTGGCTGTCCTCGCAGTCACTGACCGGCCTGCTTGAGCAGCCACTGGCCGGGGCCGCGCGCAAGCGGGGGGCGTACGGCGAGAAGGCCAGGGATGCCGAGCTCGCGCCGGGATACCTCGCGCGTGTCGCCGAGCAGACCGACGAGCTCGATGTCCTCACGTCGGTCGTCGACGACCCGACCGGGATCGGGGAGCCGTTCGCGCAGGCCCTCCTGCGCGCGGAGTCCGCCGCGTGGCGGACCGAGCCGGACACCGCCGAGCGCCTGCTCGGCACGATCGCCCGCCAGCTCAGCGACCTCACGGAACGGGTGCACGTGCTGTCCACCGGCAACGTGACGCTCAGCGGCGACACGGGCAGGGTCCCGGTCACCATCGTCAACGACCTCGACCGGGCCGTCACGGTCGGCCTGGCTCTCGTCGGTCACCCGTCACTGCGGATCGATGCCGCTCCGCTCGAGGGGATCGAGATCGACGCCGGGAAGATGGTCAGCGTCGATGTGGACGCCAAGGTCGTCGGCGGGGACCCGCTCGACGTCGACGTCCAGCTACTCGCCCCGGACGGCGCCCCCTTCGGGCAGCCGGCACCCATCGTCGTGTCGTCAACGGCGTACGCCCGCGCCGCCGCGTGGGTGGTCGCGGCCTCGTTCGTCGCCGTCGCGGTGTTCGTCGTCTTCGGGGTCACCAGGCGCATCCGGTCCAGCCGCCGACCACGCGGTCCACGAGCCGGCGGCGCAGCGGGAGCCGCGTCGTGAGCGGCGACCTCACCGGACGCCCCGTGCCGGACCCGGCGGACCCGGCACGCCCGGCTGACCCGGTGGGAGACGGGCTCGACGACGCTCTCGACGGGCCGGCCAGCGTCGACATGGGGGAGGCGCTGGTCGCGGCCGAGGAGCAGCCCGGCGACCTCGCGGCGAGCCCGCCGAGCGCGGCCGGCACGGCCGTGGCCCGCAGCAGCGCCGTGATGGCGGCCGGCACGATCGTCTCCCGCGTCACCGGTGTCCTGCGTGATGTCGCGGCGGCTGCTGCACTCGGCTTCTTCCTGGTGGCAGACGCGTTCTCGCTCGGCAACTCCCTGCCGACGATCGTCTACATCCTCGTCATCGGCGGAGCGCTCAACGCCGTCTTCATCCCCCAGCTCGTCCGCCGGATGGCCACCGACGAGGACGGCGGCAAGGCGTACGCCGACCGCCTGCTGACGCTCGTGACGGGTTCGCTGCTGGTTCTCTCGGTCGTCGCCGTCGTGGCCGCGCCGTGGATCGTCGATCTCTACACGCCCGACAACTACCCGCAGAACGAGTACGACCTCGCGGTCGCGTTCGCACGGCTGTGCCTGCCGCAGATCCTGTTCTACGGCCTCTACGCGATGCTGAGCCAGGTCCTGAACGCCCGCGGCCGCTTCGGCGCACCGATGTTCGCGCCGATCGCCAACAACGTCGTCGCGATCGCGACCTTCGTCCTGTTCATCGCCGTCGCCGGGACGACCGCCGCGGCGGACGGGGAGCTCACGACCCAGCAGGTTCTGATCCTCGGCATCGGCACGACCCTCGGCGTCGTCTCCCAGGCCGTGATCCTCCTGCCGGTGCTGTGGCGCAGCGGCTACGCCTGGCGCCCGCGGTTCGACTGGCGCGGTGCCGGCCTCGGCCGGGCCGGGTCGCTCGCGCTGTGGACGATCGGCCTGGTCCTGGTCAACCAGATCGCCTACATCTTCATCACGCGCCTGGCAACACAGGCGAACGTCAACGCCAGCGGAGCCGACGCCGTGGCGGCCGGACTGACCACGTACCAGAAGGCGCACCTGGTCTTCATGCTCCCGCACTCGGTCATCACGGTCTCGATCGTGACGGCCATGCTGCCGGCGTTGAGCCGCGTCGCGCACTCCGGTGACCTACGTCGCGTCGGTGCCGACGTCGCGAGGACCATGCGCATCGTCGCGGCGCTGATCGTCCCGGTCGCCGCGATCCTCATCATCAACGGAGCACCGGTCTCGATCCTGTTGTTCGGCTACGGCGCGGCGACCTCCGCCCAGGCCGGCCTCATGGGTCTGATCGTGTCCGTGTTCATGCTGGGACTGCTGCCGTTCACGCTCTTCTACGTGCTGCTGCGCGGGTACTACGCGTTGGAGGACACCCGAACGCCGTTCTGGCTGACCGTCGTGTTCAGCGTGCTCCTGCTCGGCTTCGCGTACCCGCTGTTCAACGCCGCCCGCGACGGTGGCGCGCAGGTCGCGTCGCTCGCACTCGCGTACTCGCTGTCGTACTGGATCGGCTTCGGCATCACGTGGTGGATCCTGGCCCGCCGACTGGGATCCCTGGAGTCCAGACGAACAGCCTGGACGCTCGCCCGGCTGATGGTCGCCGGGCTGCTCGCCGTCGGCGCGATGTACGCGCTGCTGCGGGGCCTGCTCGGGCTCGAGGGTCTCGGCGTCGAGCAGCTCAGCCACGTAATGCTGGCCGTGAACGTCGCCGCGACGTCCGTGCTGGGGATCCTTGTCTTCGCCGGCGCGGCCTGGGTTCTGCGGATCGAGGAGACCGCCGACGTACTCTCGCTGATGGGCCGCGGCACCCGCCGGCTGCGAGGACGAAGGAGCACGGCATGAGGTCGACCGAGCAGCTCGGCCGATACCGCCTGCTGGACCTCGTCGCCGCGGACGCCAGCGACCACGGCGAGGTCCTGCTGTGGCATGCGTACGACCAGATCCTCGACCGGCCGGTGGCGATCCGGGTGATGCCCGTCGACGACCCGCGCTGCCCCGCCGTCCTCGGCGCTGCGCAGGCCGCTGCCCGCGTCGACGATCGCCGCCTGCTGCGCGTGCTGGACATCCTCGACCTCCCCGCCAACGCGACGGACCCCTCGCGCGTCGCGGTCGTGTCCGAGTGGGCGAGCGGACGGAACCTGGAGGGGACGCTCACCGACCGCAACGGCACCCCGCTCGGCGCTGCCGACGCCCTCGCCCTCGTCGCGGACGTCGCGCGCGCGATCGCCGCCGGGCTGGCCGACAACGTCGAGCACGGCCGGCTGCGGCCCTCGAGCGTGTTCATCACCGACGCGGGCGAGGTCCGGATCCGCGGCCTGGCGGTCGACGCCGCGCTCTTCGGCCCGTCCCCGAACCTGCCCGGGCGCTCCGGCGACGTCGACGCGCTGGGCTCGCTGACCTACCTGCTGACCACCGGCTACTGGCCCGGCGAGGCCGCGGTGGCCGCACCCCCGGCACCCCGCAAGGGCGAGATCGTGCTCCCGCCCTCGCAGGTGCGTGCCGCCGTGCCCCGCGGGGTCGACGACGTCGTCGCTCGCTCCGTGGAATCCGCTGCCCGGCCGCGCGGGGTCGCCCGCGTGCCCGATGCGGCCGCCTTCGCGACGATGGTCGGTGCGGCCCTGGACCACCTCGCCCCGGTCTCGACGACGACGCTGCGGCCAGTGGCACCGCCGACCCGGTTGGCAACGGCCGGTCGCTGGGGGCTGCGGGCCCTGGTGCTGGTCGTCGCCCTGGTTCTGGTCGGCGGCCTCGCCCGGGCCGGCTGGGGCATGGTCACCGGCGGTGAGCCGATCGCCGCCGGTCCGACATCGACGGCGCTGGACCCCATGCTGACAAGCCCGGCCCGGCCGGTCGACGAGCTCGCCGGCTCCGGGATCGAGCGCACGTACCCGATCAGCCGGTTCCGCTCGTACGACCCGTTCGGCGACGACGACGGCAACGGCCGACCCGACAAGCGCAAGGGCCGCGAGAACGAGGAGCTCGCCGTCACCGTCAACGACGACGACCCGGACACCGCATGGCTCACGTCGCAGTACGCGACCGCGGACCTGGACGGCAAGGGCGGGACGGGACTGGTCCTCGACCTCGGGGAGCCGCAGGACATCCAGCAGGTCTCGCTGAACCTCGTCGGGCGTGGCAGTGGGCTGGACGTCCGGGTGGCCGACCGGGTGCTTCCCGACCCGGCGTTGTGGACCGAGCTCGCGTCGGGCTTCGCCACCCGCGACCGCATCGACGTCCGTGCCCCCCGCCCCGTCACCGGCCGCTACGTCCTCGTCTGGTTCACGCAGGTCCCGCCCGCGGAGTCCTCCGGTGCCGGGGTCTACCAGGGCGGCGTCCGAAGCGCCGTCGTCTCGGGCTAGCGAGCCCGTCCGCGCCCGGCCCGCGCGTCCGGGACCGGGCCGTCCACGGGTGACGCCTAGGCTCGGCGCCGTGACCGACCCGAGCGACGCCGAGCTGCTGGCAGCGCACGTCGCCGGCGACCCGGCCGCGTTCGAGACGCTCGTGCGCCGCCACCGCGACCGGCTCTGGGCGGTCGCGCTGCGCACGACCGGCGACCCGGAGGAGGCCTCGGACGCCCTCCAGGACGCCCTCATCTCCGCCTACCGGCGCGCGGGTCAGTTCCGCGGGGAGTCCGCGGTGACCACCTGGCTGCACCGCGTCGTCGTGAACGCGAGCCTGGACCGACTACGCCGCCGAAAGGCCCGGCCCGCCGTGACCCTCCCCGACGATGACGAGTCCCTCCCCGGTCGCGTCGTCGCCGACCCCACCGACCACCTCGACCGGCGAGAGACCCAGCTCGTCGTCGCGCAGGCCCTCGCCGAGCTGCCGGAGGAGCAGCGGGCGGCCGTCGTCCTCGTGGACGTCGAGGGCTGGTCGGTCGAGGAAGCGGCGTCGATGCTGGGGTGCCCGGCCGGCACCGTGAAGAGCCGATGCTTCCGCGGACGGGCCAAGCTCGCCAAGCGGCTGGCCTTCCTGCGGAACCAGCCCGACCCCGACCCCGTCGTATCGCCGGAAGGAGGTGATTCGTCCCATGGCTGACCTGCCGCCGTTGAGCGCGGTGCCCGACCCCGACGACCCGTCCGACGTCGATCCCGACGACCTGGCATTCGTCGAGGCACAGCTGGCCGGGCTCACCTACCTTCGCCCCGACGACGCCCCCCTGGGCGGCCCGGGCGGCGATGACCCGCCCATGCCCGAGGAGACCTGGGCCCGACTCCAGGCCGCGCTGCGCGCCGAGGCGCCCGTCGTGGCCGGCCGGGGTTCGCGCACGGCCCGCTGGGCCGGCGGCCTGGTCGCCGCGGGCGTGGCCGTCGTGGCCGTCGGCATCGCCGCCACCGTCCTGCGCTCCGGAGGCGGCGCGGTCGTCGCCGACGCCGGTGCCGAGAACGCAGCCGGCGCGGTCGCGAAGATGTCCGCTCCCTCCGCGTCCGCCTTCGCCGCGGCCGACGCGGCCGTGCCCGCCTCGACGCTGGCACCCGAGGCTGCCGACACGAGTTCTGGCGCCCCGTTCGACACGACCGCGGCCGACGTCGTCCCGGCGGCCCGCGCCGTGCTGGACTCGCGTACGGACTACCAGCCCGGCGCCCTTCCCGGGCAGGTCGTCTCCCTGGTCAAGCAGGCCGGCTTCTCCACGCTGCGTGATGCGGTGACCAAGCAGATGCCGCCGCCGGCGATGCCGGTCGATGACGGGTTCACCGCCTCGTGGGACCGCCTGCGGGACTGCATCACGTGGCTGACCCACTCCGAGCAGGCCCAGGCTCTCGTCGTGGACCGCGGCACGTACTCCGGTGTCGAGGCGGGCGTCGTCGTGGCCCCGGCCGTCCTCGTTGACGACATCGGGATGTCGGCGCTGCCGACGCCCTCCGACCAGGCTCCGCCGTCGCCGAGCGCCTCGATCGACACGCCCGTCGGGATGTTCGACGTCTGGGTCGTCGACCCGCAGTGCGAGCAGGTCGCCGCGAGCCTGGACGACTTCGCCCTCTACGACTGGGCCCAGTAGGGCACAGCACCAGCCTTCGACGGCCGGCGTCCGGGAATGCGCCGACCCGTAGGATCGTTGCGCTCCACGGCGTCTCCTGACGTCACCGGTACGACGAGAGGTTCTACGTGAGCCCGCGCGAGGTCATCATCATCGGGTCCGGCCCGGCCGGGTACACGGCGGCGGTCTATGCCGCCCGCGCCCAGCTGGCCCCGTTGCTGTTCGAGGGGTCGGTCACGGCCGGCGGCGCCCTCATGAACACGACCGAGGTCGAGAACTTCCCGGGTTTCACCGACGGCATCATGGGCCCGCAACTCATGGAGCAGATGCGGGCTCAGGCCGTGCGGTTCGGTGCCCAGATCGTCACCGACGACGTCACGAGCGTGGACCTGACCGGCGACATCAAGCGCGTCGTCGACGGCAACGGGACCACGCACGAGGCCCGCACCGTCATCCTCGCGATGGGCTCGGCCTACCGCGAGCTGGGCCTGGACAACGAGAAGCGGCTGTCCGGTCACGGCGTCTCGTGGTGCGCGACCTGCGACGGGTTCTTCTTCCGCGACCAGGACATCGCCGTCGTCGGCGGCGGTGACTCCGCCGTGGAGGAGGCCACCTTCCTGACCCGGTTCGCCCGTTCGGTGACCCTCGTGCACCGCCGCGACGAGCTGCGCGCCAGCAAGATCATGGCCGAGCGCGCCCAGGCCGACCCGAAGCTGTCGTTCGCGTGGAACGCCGTCGTGGAAGACGTCCTCGGCGACGCCAAGGTCTCCGGCCTGGTCCTGAAGGACACCGAGACCGGCGCCGCGCGGGAGCTGCCCGTCACCGGCGTGTTCGTCGCCATCGGCCACGACCCGCGCTCTGAGCTCGTCCGCGGGCAGATCGACCTCGACGACGAGGGCTACGTCCTGGTCCAGGGCCGCTCCACCGCCACGAACCTTCCCGGCGTGTTCGCCTGCGGCGACCTCGTCGACCACACCTACCGCCAGGCGATCACCGCCGCCGGCTCGGGCTGCGCCGCCGCGCTCGACGCCGAGCGCTACCTCGCCCAGTAGGTCTAGAGCTAGCCTGGCGGTCCGCCGTCGGCTCCGAGATCCGATCAGCAACCGAACGTTCGACCTGGAGGAATCATGGGTGCAACCAAGCCGGTCACGGACGCCACGTTCGCCACCGAGGTCCTGGCCAGCGACAAGCCGGTCGTCGTCGACTTCTGGGCGGAGTGGTGCGGCCCGTGCAAGATGGTCGCGCCGATCCTCGAGGAGATCGCCCGCGACAACGACGGCATCGTCGTCGTGAAGCTCAACGTCGACGAGAACCCGCAGACCGCCGCGTCCTACGGCATCACCTCCATCCCGACGATGAACGTCTACTCCGGCGGCGAGATCGTGAAGACGATCATCGGCGCCAAGCCGAAGGCTGCGCTCCTCGCCGACCTCGCGCCCTACCTGTAAGTCCAGTCACCGCCACCGCCGTGACCGGACTGCGACTAGGCGACCACGGTGCCGCCGTCGCCGAGGTCCGCTCCCGGCTGGGTCAGCTGGGCCTGCTCGACACCGCCGGCGACCGGGACGAGGGGGCCTTCGACGGCGACCTGGACCGGGCGGTCCGGGCGTTCCAGCAGGAGCGGGGCATCACCGTCGACGGCATCGTCGGGCCCAGCACCTTCCGCCGACTGGAGGAGGCACGCTGGCAGCTCGGTGACCGTGTGCTGTCCTTCGTCCCGGGCCACCTCATGTCCGGTGACGACGTCGTCGAGCTCCAGCGGCGCCTGACGACTCTCGGCTTCGCGTCCGGCCGGATCGACGGGGTGTTCGGTCGCCAGACCGACGCCGCGCTCCGGGAGTTCCAGAAGGGCGTCGGCGTGACTGCCGACGGGACCTGCGGGCCGGATTCGTTCCGGGCGTTCGACCGCCTCGTGCGCACCGTCTCCGGCGGGAGCGCGACCTCACTGCGCGAGCACGTCACGGTCACCGAGCTGCAGACCGGGGTGGCCGACAAGGTGATCGTGATCGACCCTGGCCCCGCTGTCGCGGCCGAGGTCAGCCACTCCGTCGCGGTCCGGCTCGAGGGCCGGCTCGCCGCCCTCGGGACGCAGGTTGTCCTGACGCGTGGTCCGCGTGCCGGCGCGACCGACGACGCCGTGAACGCCACGCTGGCCAACGACATCGGCGCGCACCTCGTGCTGTCCGTCGTGGTCGACAGCGCGCCGAGCCCGCTGCCCAACGGGCTGGCGACGTTCTACTTCGGTGACCCACGAGGCGGCACCCACTCCCCGAGCGGCATGCTCCTGGCCGAGCGTGTGCATGAGGAGGTCCACGGACGGACCGACCTGCTGGACTGCCGCGTGCACCCGCGTACGTGGGACCTCCTGCGGATGACGCGCATGCCGGCCGTCCGGGTCGTCCTCGGCTACGACTCGAACCCGGCCGATGCGAGTCGGCTGTCGAGCCCGGACTTCCACGATGCGGTCGCCGAGGGACTGGCTGCAGCCGTCACCGGCTTCTGCGCGCCGGACGCGCCACGACGGATGTAGGACGCCTTCAGCGACACGGAGAGCTAGCCGCGCCGGGGCCAGACCGCCCGGGCGACGAACCCGAGGACGACGCCGACGCCGACGAGTCCGCCCAGGATCAGCGCACGCCGCATCCAGACCTCCTCGTTCCAGCCCGTACCCTAGGACGGCCGGCAGGGCGCTGGCGAGACGTTCGAGAGCGAGGTGAGATGCATGAGCGAAACCCGTACCGGGTCCCGACTCGATCCGTGGGTGGATTCCTACGCTAGTCGCGCTCATGCCATGCGCGCCTCGGAGATCCGAGCTCTCTTCTCGGTCGCCTCGCGGCCCGAGGTCGTCTCACTCGCCGGGGGCATGCCGTTCGTCCAGGCCCTGCCGATCGAGATGCTGACCGCGACAGCGGAGCGGCTCCTGCGCGAGCGGGGGGCCACGGCGCTGCAGTACGGCTCCGGCCAGGGCGACGTCACCCTGCGCGAGCAGATCCTCGAGGTCATCGGGGAGGTGGGCATCTCCGCACACCCGGACGACATCGTCGTGACGACTGGCTCGCAGATGGCCCTCGACCTCGTGACCCGTGTGTTCTGCGATCCCGGCGACGTCGTGCTCGTGGAGTCCCCGTCGTACGTCGGGGCGCTGGGCGTGTTCCGCGCGTACGAGTGCGACATCGTGCACGTCGCGATGGACGACGAGGGCCTGGAGCCCACCGCCCTGCGTGAGGCGATCACCGCCATCCGGGCATCCGGCCGGCGGATCAAGCTGATCTACACGATCCCCAGCTTCCACAACCCGGCCGGCGTGACCCAGGGTCCGGCCCGGCGGCGGGAGATCCTCGCGATCGCGCAGGCGGCCGGCATCGCCGTCCTGGAGGACGACCCCTACGGCCTCCTCGGGTTCGAGGGCGAGCCGCCACGCGCGATCCGCGCGGACGACGCCGACGGCGTGATCTACCTCGGCTCGTTCTCCAAGACGATCGCGTCCGGACTGCGGGTCGGCTGGGCGGTGGCCCCGCACGGCGTCCGGGAGAAGCTCGTCCTCGCGGCCGAGGCGGCAGTGCTGTGCCCGTCGAACTACGCCCAGCTGACGGTGTCGGAGTACCTGGCGACGCAGCCATGGCGTGAGCAGATCAAGACCTTCCGTGAGGTCTACCGCGAGCGGCGGGACGCGCTGCTGGAGTCGCTGCAGGCGCTGATGCCCGAGGGCACGACCTGGACCATCCCGGCGGGCGGGTTCTACAGCTGGCTGACACTCCCGGCAGGTCTGGATGCCACGGCGATGGCGCCGCGCGCCATCGCGAGTCTCGTGGCGTACGTGCCCGGCACCGGCTTCTACGTCGACGGTCAGGGGCGGCGGAACCTGCGGCTGTCGTACTGCTACCCCGAGCCGGACCGGATCCGTGAAGGCGTGCGCCGCCTTGCCGGCGTGATCGAGGCCGAGATCGAGCTGGTCGAGACCTTCGGGTCCGCCGGCTCCGCTGCTCAGCTCGCCGGTTCCTCCGTCCCTGCTCCCGACCTCGCCTAGGGGATCCATGCACGTCCTGGTCCTGGCCGGCGGCCTGTCCGCCGAGCGCGACGTCTCCCTGCGATCGGGGCGTCGCGTCGCTGAGGCGTTGCGCTCGGCCCGGCCGGACTGGGAGGTGACCGAGCACGACGTCGACGCCTTGCTCCTGGACCGCCTGCGTGACCACCGCCCCGACTGCATCGTGCCCCTCCTGCACGGGGCAGCCGGCGAGGACGGGGCCCTGCGTGACCTGATCGCCGCGCTCGGCATCCCGTTCGTGGGCTCGACGGCGGCCGCGAGCCGACTGGCCTTCGAGAAGCCGGTCGCCAAGCAGCTGGCCGCGACCGCCGGCATCCGCACCCCCGAGGCGATGGCGATGCCCCAGTCGACGTTCCGGGAGCTCGGCGCCCGGGCCGTCCTGGACGCCGTGGTGTCGCGCCTGGGCCTTCCCCTGGTCGTCAAGCCGACGCGCGGCGGCTCGGCTCTGGGGACGTCGATCGTGCACGAGGGGGCCGATCTCCCGGCCGCCATGGTCGGGGCGTTCGCCTACGGCGACGTCGTGCTGATGGAGCAGCTCGTCACCGGGACCGAGGTGTCCGTCGGGGTCTTCGAGTCCGACGGTGAGCTGCTGGCCCTCTCCGCGGTCGAGATCGTGCCCGAGGGCGAGCTCTACGACTACGCGGCCCGCTACACCGCCGGCACGACCGAGTTCTTCTGCCCGGCACGGCTGTCGGACGAGGACGCCCTCGCGGCACAGGCGACAGCGCTGGATGTCCATGCCCTCCTCGGGCTGCGCGACCTGTCGCGCACGGACCTCATCGTCGACGCGGACGGCGTGGCCTGGTTCCTGGAGGTCAACGTCGCCCCGGGCATGACGGAGACCTCGCTGTTCCCGCAGGCGCTGGCGGCCGCGGAGCTGTCCCCCGGCGAGGTCGCGGCCGGGCTCGTCGAGGCCGCGGTAGCCCGTCGATCGTGAGATTTCGGACGTTCCGGTGCGCCTACACCGTCCGAAACATCAAGGTGGGCAACGGTTTTCGACGCGTCAGCGTCCGGCGATGAGTTCGACGACGCGTCGGAGGTCGTCCAGGTCGGCGCACTCGATGACCAGTCGGCCGCGGGCGGAGGCCGTGCCGAAGCCGCTCGCCTGGACCCGTGTGTCGATCGTGTCCGCGGCACGCGCGACGAGATCGGACACGACCTCCTCCACGACCGCGTCGGTCCCGGCCGGACGGCGAGAGCGGGGCGTCCGCGAGCGGGCCCGACCGTCGGCCTCGCCGACGAGGATGATCTCCTCGACCGACCGCACGCTCAGTCCTTCCGAGACGATCCGGCCGGCCAGCGCCTCCATGTCGGCGGTGTCGTCCAGGGACAGCAGCGCTCGAGCGTGCCCGGCCGACAGCACGCCCGCCGCGACCCGGCGCTGGACGTCCGGCGGCAGGCGCAGCAGCCGCAGCGTGTTGGTCACCTGAGGTCGCGACCGGCCGATGCGCCGGGCGAGCTCGTCCTGCGTGCAGCCGAAGTCGGACAGCAGCTGCTGGTACGCCGCCGCTTCTTCGAGCGGGTTGAGGTCGGCCCGGTGGAGGTTCTCCAGCAGCGCATCGCGCAGGAGGTCGTCGTCGTCGGTCTGGCGGATGATTGCCGGGATCCGCGTGAGCCCGGCCTCGCGGCTGGCTCGCAGCCGCCGCTCGCCGGCGACGAGCTCGTAGCCATCCTCGACCCGGCGGACGACGACGGGCTGCAGGAGGCCGATCTCGCGGATCGAGTGGACGAGCTCCGCGAGGGCCTCTTCGTCGAAGACGGTCCGCGGCTGGCGCGGGTTCGGCCGGATGTCCTCGACCGGCAGCTCGGCGTAGACCGCGTCGGCGGGCTGGCCGACCTCCGGCGTCGCGTCCGGACTCGGGCCGGGGATCAGGGCACCGAGGCCCTTCCCCAAGCCCCGCGGCGCTCCTGCGGCCATCACTCTCCTTCGGGGGACAACTGTCGAGATTTGTCAGGTTTTGTCGGTAAATGTCTGTGGATATCTATGTGGATGAATGATCGAGCGCAACAACCTGTGCCGCCGCTTCGCGGTAGGCGATCGCCCCGGGTGACGTCGGGTCGTACGTGACCACAGTCTGGCCGTAGGACGGCGCCTCGGACACGCGGACGGATCGGGGAATCACGGTGTCCAGCACCTGGGCACCGAAGTGCGTCCGGACCTCCTGGGCGACCTGGGAGGCCAGTCGGGTCCTTCCGTCGTACATCGTCAGCAAGATGGCGCCGACGCGCAGGCCGGGGTTCAGGTGCGTGCGGACCATGTCGATCGTGCGCAGGAGCTGGGAGAGCCCTTCGAGGGCGTAGTACTCGCACTGGATCGGCAGGAGCACCTCGCGAGCGGCCACAAGGCCGTTGAGGGTCAGCAGACCCAGGCTCGGAGGACAGTCCAAGAACACGAGGTCGAACTCACGCTCGGCGAGCAGCGCTTCCACTGCGCGAGCCAGTCGGTACTCGCGGGCCACCTGGGCGACCAGTTCGATCTCGGCGCCGGCCAGGTCAATGGTTGCCGGCACGGTCCACAGGTTGGCAACGTCGGGGCAGGCCTGGATCACCTGCGCGAGCGTTCGTTCGCCGCCAAGGACCTCGTAGACGCTCGGCGTGCCCTCCCGGTGGTCTGCTCCCAGCGCCGTGGACGCGTTGCCTTGGGGATCGAGATCGATCACCAGCACGCGTTGGCCAGCTTGAGCCGCGGCCGCGGCGATGTTCACCGTGCTGGTCGTCTTCCCGACGCCACCCTTCTGGTTGGCGACCGTGATCACACGGGTCATCGGGTCGGACCGACCGACTGGTCGTTGCGTGGCGGGCGACGGGTTTCCCGTGAAACATCGGCCCGACGCCGGTCGATGCTGGTCCCCCGGTTCCTCACGGCGGCCATCATGCCGTACCCCGCTCCCCGACGATGAGGACGGCCGGAGGTTCCATCACACCCGCTCCGGCCTCGACCACACGCACGTCACGCAGTCCGTTCGCAGCGATCTCGGCGTGCGCCTGCGTGATCTCCTCGCCCGCCGAACGGCCCTTCAGGGCGACCAGGCGCCCTCCGTCCCGAAGGAGGGGAACGGTCCAGCCGATGAGCCGGGACAGCGGCGCGACGGCCCGCGCAGTCACGACATCGAACCCCGCATCCGCCGGCGGCAGGTCCTCCGCTCGGACCCGCACCACCGACGCGTGCTCTCCCAGGCCCAGCACGTCGATCGCCTCGGACAAGAACGTGCTTCGGCGCAGCAGCGGCTCGATCAGCACCACCTGAAGGTCCGGCCGGACGCACGCCCAGACCAGCCCCGGCAGTCCGGCCCCGGAGCCGACGTCGGCGCAGCGGGCCCCCGGCGGGACCAGGCCCGCGACGGGGTCGGCGACGACCGCGCAGTTCAGGACGTGGCGGTCCCATAGGCGGGGTACCTCGCGCGGCCCGATCAGGCCGCGTTGGACCGCGTCGGTCGCCAGAAGGTGGACGTACAGCGTCAGGACGCTCCGGTGCGGCTCCAGCCACTCCGGGAGGGCGGGACCGCCTACGTCGGGCGGGTCCGTTTCACGGGAAACCATCCCGTGCGCGGAGTCAGGCCGACCGGATGACGACGTACCGGGCCGGGTCCTCACCCTCGGACTCGCTCGCCAGGCCTGCGCGAGCGACGACGTCGTGGGCGATCTTGCGCTCGAAGGCCGGCATCGGGTCCAGTCGCACCGGCGCACCGGTCCGCTGCGCTTCGGCGACCGCGTCCGTCGTCAACTGCTCGATCTGCGCCCGACGGGCCGCGCGGAACCCGGCGATGTCCAGCATCAGCCGGGACCGCTCGCCGGTCTCCCGGGTCACGGCGAGCCGGGTCAGCTCCTGCAGAGCGTCGAGCACCTCGCCGTCGGGGCCCACGAGGTGGGTCAGCTCGCCGGGGTTGATCTCCACGACGGAGACCAGGGCACGCTTGCCGTCCTCGTCCATGTCGATGTGACCGTCAAGGTCGGCGATGTCCAGGAGGACTTCGAGGTAGTCGGCAGCGAGCTCGCCCTCTTTCACGAGCAGGTTCTCACGAGGGGCGGCGGCATCATCGGTCATGGGGACTCCGGTTTCCAAGGGCTTCGAGCGCGGACGGGCCGCGACTACTTCTTCTTGCGCTGACTGCGGGACTGGCGCTTCGGCTGCTGCCGACCCGTCGGGTTTTCCGACGATGCGTCGGGATCTTCGGACGGGATGGACTCGATGGCCGGAGGCGAGCCGGCGGATTTGGCGGCCACCTTTGCCGCCCTGCGTGCCTCCCGCGCCTCGAAGGCGGGCGTTCCGGGCTGGGGGTTGTTGCGGATCACCCAGAACTGCTGGCCCATCGACCACAGGTTCGTGGTGAACCAGTAGATCAGGACACCGATCGGGAAGTTGATGCCCGAGATCGCGAAGATCAGCGGGAAGACGTAGAGCAGGATCTTCTGCTGGCGGACCATCGGGTTGTCCGGCGCGCTGTTCTTGACGATCAGCTGGCGCTGCGTGATGAACGTCGTGGCGGTCATCAGCACGATCATCACCAGCGCGAGGATGCGCGTGTTGATCGGGTTGAAGCCGTTGGCAGCAACCTCATTGGCGTGCATGAAGGTCGCGTACAACGGCACTCCGAAGATGGATGCGTCGTGCGCGCTGGTGAGCAGCTCGTTGTACTGGTCCCAACGGAAGACACCCTGTGCGGTGTACGTCGGGTCGTCGGGGTTGTACATCGCGATGCTCTGGAGAACACCGAACAGGGCGAAGAAGATGGGCGCCTGCAAGATGATCGGCAGGCACGACGAGAGCGGGTTCGTACCGGTCTCCCGGTACAGCTTCATCATCTCCTGCGACTGGCGTTCCTTGTCGCCGGCGTACTTCTTCTGAATCTCCTTCATCTGCGGCTGGATCAACTGCATGCCGCGCTGAGCCTTGATCTGCTTGACGAACAAGGGGATCAGCAGGATCCGGATGACGACGACGAGGCCGACGATCGAGAACGTCCACGTCCAGCCGCTGTCGGGATCCATCCCGATCGCGGACAGCAGCTGGTGGAACATGACGAGGATCCAGCTGACGCCGTCCTTCAGCCAGTCAAGGATGAACATGCTCGCCGTGCCTTCCTAGCCGGGTGTGCCCGCGCGACCGCGAGGACTCATCGTTCCATGCCGAGGTGTCCCATCCGGCAGCACGTCCGGAACCCAGCGTCCGCGGGCCGGTACCGGGTCCAGCCCGCCGTGGTTCCACGGGTTGCATCGCACGATCCGCCAGCAGGCCAGGACGAACCCCTTCAGGGGGCCATGGCGGTGGATCGCCTCGACGGCATAGGCCGAGCAACTGGGGTGAAGACGGCAGCTCGGGGGCGTCAACGGCGAGATCCAGCGCTGGTATGCGCGGATCGGCAGCACGAGCGCCCATGTCAGCAGCCAGCCCAGCGAGTGCTGCCAGAGCCAGGTGATGCGTGCTCCCACCGTCGATGCCGCGGTCATCGCGTGGCCCGCGCCGCGGCCTTGCCGGCCGCCGCCACCACCGCGTCACGGGTGTGCTGGGGCAGGGCCTGCTCGGTCGCGGCCCCGGGCGAAGCCCGAAGGACAACCGTGCAACCCGGGGGAAGGTCGGCGAGCACCGTACGGACCGCGGACCGCAGCCTGCGCGCGACACGATGACGGGCCACGGATCCGCCGACCCGCTTGCCGACCACGAGGCCGACGCGAGGGGGCCGGGCAGACTCCGCAGAGTCAGCGGAGGTGGAGGGGAGTGCGACGACGGCCGTCACCGACCCGCGGCTGGCTCGGGCGCCGCGACGGGTGGTGTCCGTGAAGTCAGCCGCGTGCCGTAGTCGGTTCGCGGCGGGGAGCATGCCGCCTCAGGCGGACAGGCGCTCGCGGCCCTTGGCCCGGCGAGCGGCGAGGATCGAACGGCCGGCACGCGTGCGCATCCGAAGCCGGAAACCATGGGTCTTGGCCCGCCGGCGGGTGTTCGGCTGGAAAGTGCGCTTCATCGTGGGGCTCCTGGCACGTGCGAGGGAAGTCGGCGCCGGCGTCCACCGGGCGCCCCAGAGTACGTAACAGCCGCGCGCAGGGTCAAACCCACCGGTCCTCGCGCGACACTTGTGACCACCGGCGCGGCGTGACTATGGTCGCCGAGCCGCCTCCAGCCTGTGGACAGCGGTGTGGACAAATCGAGCAGCGGAGGCGACGTGGACGGCAGCCCGGACGTCACCGAGGCGTGGGACGGTGCCATCGCCGCCCTGTTCTCCGCCGATGTCCTCCCGCCCGGACAACGGGCCTTCGTGCAGCGGACCCGTCCGATCGGCCTCCTGGACGACACCGTCCTGCTGGCCGCTCCCGACGACTTCACCAAGAGCCTGCTTGAGGGCAGCCTTCGGGCCAAGATCGTCGACGCCCTGTCCGCGGCCCTCGGTCGCGACGTCCGGCTGGCCGTGACGGTCGACTCCTCCATCGACCAGGTCGAGGATCCCGACGACCTCGGCACCGAGGTCGGCGCCGCTCCCCCCGGCCGCCTCGACTCCGCACCCACCCCGTTCTCGGGCGGGCCGCCGACGGTCGCCAAGCGGGGCGTGAGCAACCGCCTCAACGACAAGTACACGTTCGAGACCTTCGTCATCGGGTCGAGCAACCGGTTCGCGCACGCGGCGGCCGTCGCTGTCGCGGAGCAACCGGCCCGTGCGTACAACCCGCTCTTCATCTACGGCGAGTCCGGTCTCGGTAAGACGCACCTGCTGCACGCGATCGGTCACTACGCCCAGACGCTCTACCCGGGCGTCCACGTGCGGTACGTCAGCTCGGAGGAGTTCACCAACGAGTTCATCAACTCGATCCGTGACGACCGGGCCGCCAGCTTCCAGCGGCAGTACCGCGAGGTCGACATCCTCCTCGTCGACGACATCCAGTTCCTCAGCGGAAAACTCCAGACGCAGGAAGAGTTTTTCCACACGTTCAACACGCTGCACAACGCCGACAAGCAGATCGTCGTCACCTCCGACCTGCCGCCGAAGCAGCTACCTCAGTTCGAGGTGCGGATGCAGTCCCGGTTCGAGTGGGGCCTCCTGGTCGACATCCAGCCGCCCGACCTCGAGACCCGCATCGCCATCCTGCGGAAGAAGTCGGCACAGGAACGGCTCACAGCACCGCCGGAGGTACTGGAGTACATCGCGTCGAAGATCTCCACGAGCGTCCGCGAGCTGGAGGGGGCGCTGATCCGCGTCACCGCGTTCGCCTCGCTCAACCGCCAGCCGGTCGACCTCGCCATCACCGAGATCGTCCTGAAGGACCTCATCCCGTCCGATACCGGGCCTGAGCTGACGGCCGGCCAGATCATGACCGCGACCGCCCAGTACTTCGGCGTCACCGTCGACGACCTGTGCGGATCGAGTCGCTCCCGCGTCCTGGTCACCGCCCGTCAGATCGCCATGTACCTGTGCCGCGAGCTCACCGACCTCTCGCTGCCGAAGATCGGCCAAGCGTTCGGCGGCCGGGACCACACGACCGTCATGCACGCCGACCGGAAGATCCGCCAGCTCATGGGCGAGCGGCGCAACCTCTACAACCAGGTCACTGACCTGACCAGCCTGCTGAAGTCCGCACCACCGAGCCGCTGAGGTCCAACCGATCGCGACTGTCATCACATGCGCACCACCGGGCCCTTCCGATTCCCCTGTCCCCAGCCCGTCCCCAACCTGTGGACAACTTCGTCGGCTCCCGGCGACTCCTTGATGTCGGTCTCGGCGTCCCCATGTGTGGACTCCTTGTGGACAACTCGGCGGACCCGAGCGTGGCTGTCACGCGAGCCTGCGGACAACCTGTCCACGACCAGCGTCATCTGCGCGACGGGTACGCCAGCGCCCACCGAATCACACGGCGCCGACACTCCTCGTCCCCACCCGAACCCACAGCCCGCCACGCCTGCTGACCGGGGCAGATGGCAGTTGTCCACCGCATCCACAGGACCTATGACGATGACTACCTATCTGATGGCTGGATCAACGAACCACAATCGGGTGAACGCCCTGGGGACGAACCGCAGGGTGACCGCGCACGCACCTTGCGACTAGTGCCAGACTGTCGCCCCTCGCGGGCTGCGCCCGACCGGGGCGACGAGGGCGTGGGAGGACGACGTGAAGATCCGGGTCGAACGCGACACCTTGGCCGATGCCGTCGCCTGGGCCGCTCGGACGCTGCCCTCACGTCCCCCGCTGCCGGTGCTCGCCTGCCTGGTGCTGACGGCCACCGAGTCAGGACTCACGCTCAGCAGCTTCGACTACGAGGTCTCCAGCCGGGTCGAGGTCGACGCCGACCTCGACGAGCCCGGCGTCGTGCTCGTCCCGGGGCGCCTCCTGGCCGACATCGCGCGCTCGCTCCCGGGAGCCCCTGTCACCGTCCAGACGGACGGCACACGCCTGGCGATCGCCTGCGGACGCTCCTCGTTCCGCCTTCCGACCCTCCCCGTCGAGGACTACCCCACGCTGCCGGCGATGCCCGCCTCGTCCGGCACCGTGAGCGGCGCGAGCTTCGCGGCGGCTGTCGCCCAGGTCGCGGTCGCGGCCGGGCGCGACGACACGCTGCCCACCCTCACCGGCATCCGCATGGAGATCGAGGGTTCGACGATCACGCTCGCGGCCACCGACCGCTACCGCCTCGCCGTACGCGAGTTCGCCTGGGAGCCGGCGTCCGCGGACGTCTCCGCCCAGATCCTCGTCCCGGCGCGCACGCTCGCCGACACGGCGAAGTCGCTGGCCGGCGTCGACGAGGTCGTCATCGCCCTGGCATCGGGCGGGTCGGGCGAGGGACTCGTCGGGTTCGAGGGCGACAGCCGGCGCACGACCACGCGCCTGCTCGACGGTGAGTTCCCGAAGTACCGATCGTTGCTGCCGTCAGAGTCCTCAGCCGTCGCGACGGTCGAGACCGCCGAGCTGATCGAGACGGTCAAGCGCGTAGCTCTGGTCGCCGAACGGAACACCCCGGTCCGCCTCGCCTTCGACGGTTCGGAGGTCACGGTCCGCGCCGGGGCGGGCGACGACGCCCAGGCGGACGAGGCCGTGTCGTGCACGCTCGAAGGTGACCCCATCGACATCGCCTTCAACCCGGCCTACCTACTCGACGGGCTGACGGCCGGCGGTGCGGCGACGACCCGGTTCTCGTTCACGCAGGCGACCCGACCCGCCGTCCTGACGGCGGTCAACGACGGCGATACCGCGCCCGACTACCGCTACCTGCTGATGCCGGTGCGGCTGACCGGCTGACGTGCGGGTCCAGACGCTTCGGCTCGTCGACTTCCGTACCTACGCGAACGTCGAGATCCGGCTCGAGCCGGGCGTCACGACTCTGGTCGGGCTCAACGGCCAGGGCAAGACCAACGTCGTCGAAGCGGTCGCCTACCTCGCCACTCTCGGCAGCCACCGCGTCTCGTCGGACGCACCGCTCGTCCGGGTCGGCGCCGATCGGGCGGTGGTCGGCGCGCAGGTCGTGCGGCAGGACCGCGAGACCTGGCTCGAGGTCGAGATCAACCCCGGACGTGCCAACCGCGCACGCGTCAACCGCTCGCCGGTGTCGCGAGCGCGTGACGTCCTGGGCTACCTGCGAACGGTGGTCTTCGCACCAGAGGACCTCGCGCTCGTCAAAGGTGATCCCTCGGAGCGGCGCCGCTTCCTCGACGATCTGCTCGTGCAGCGTGCACCGCGACTGGCCGCGACTCGCGCGGACTATGACCGGATCCTGAAGCAGCGCAACGCTTTACTGAAGTCCGCCGGCGCGGCCCGCCGCGCCGCCGGGGCCGAGGTGGAACGGACGCTCGGTGTCTGGGACGAGCAGCTCACCACCGTCGGAGCGGAGCTCTCGGCCGCACGCGTCAGCCTCGTCGCCGCCCTCCGACCGCACGTCGTGGACGCCTACGCACTGCTCGCCGGCGACGACGTCGGTGGCAGCGCCTCCGACGCGACCCTTCGGTACTCCCCGGCGATCGGCGCGGACCTCGGGGACGAGACCGACCGCGACGCCTGGCGTGATGCCCTGGCCCTGGCTGTGGTCGAGCGGCGAGGTGACGAGCTCGACCGTGGCGTGACGCTCGTCGGCCCGCACCGGGACGAGCTCGCTCTCGGGCTCGGGGGGCTTCCGCTCAAGGGCTACGCCTCGCACGGCGAGTCGTGGTCGATGGCCCTGGCCCTGCGGCTCGCGGCGTTCGAGACCCTGCGGGCTGATGACGAGGACCCGGTGCTCGTGCTCGACGACGTGTTCGCCGAGCTCGACGCGACGCGGCGAGCTCGCCTTGCTGCTCGGACCGCGTCGTGCGAGCAGATCCTTGTGACCGCGGCCGTCGACGCCGACGTCCCGGTCGAGCTGTCCGGCCGTCGGCTTCGGGTCGAGCGCGGGACGATCACCGATGACTGACCCCCGCGATCCGGCCGCTGCCGCGGCGGCGGCCGCCCTGCGTCGGGTGGCGTCATCGGCGCCCCCGCGGCGCCGACGGCCACCGAGCGGTCGGCCGTCCGGCCGCGACCCGGAGCTCCTTGGGTCGGCGTTGGAGCACCTCGTCCGCGATCAGGGGTGGACCGAGCAGTCGGCGGTCGCGGTCCTGTTCAGCGACTGGGCCCAGGTGGTGGGCTCCGACCTGGCGGCGCACGTCGTCCCGGACTCCTTCGAGGACGGCCGACTGACCGTCCGGGCTGAGTCGACGGCCTGGGCTACCCAGGTGCGGCTGCTCCTGCCCGGGCTGCACCGTGCTGTCGAGGCGGCCGTCGGCCACGGGGTCGTGCGCTCTATCGCCGTGGCAGGGCCCGCGGCGCCCTCCTGGGTGTCCGGGCCCCGCCGCGTGAAGGGCCGAGGCCCCCGCGACACGTACGGCTGACGGGGCCCTGAGGGCGTTCAGGGCGCGCAGAGGGGATGACCGCGTATCCCTGGTAGCGCGCAGGGGTCGAAGGTCCCTCGAATGCCCTGGCGGGCCGTGGCGGTCCGGTCGATGTCGCCGTGACCCGATAGACTGAGCTCGATCCTCGCCGACCGCAGCCGCGGTCGTGCGTGCTTGCAAGGAGGCAGGTCGCCCGTGTCGTACGACGCCAGCGCCATCACCGTCCTGGAAGGTCTCGACGCGGTCCGCAAGCGTCCGGGCATGTACATCGGCTCGACCGGCGAGCGCGGTCTGCATCACCTGGTCTACGAGGTCGTGGACAACAGCGTCGACGAGGCGCTCGCCGGGTACGCGACGGAGATCACGGTCACCTTGCTGGCGGACGGCGGCGTCCGCGTCGTCGACGACGGCCGCGGGATCCCGGTCGGGATCGTCGAGAGCGAGGGCAAGCCGGCGGTCGAGGTGGTCCTGACCGTCCTGCATGCCGGCGGCAAGTTCGGTGGTGGCGGCTACTCGGTGTCCGGCGGCCTGCATGGCGTCGGCGTCTCCGTCGTGAATGCGCTGTCGACCACCTTGGAGGTCGAGGTCCGCGTCGACGGCCACATGTACCGCCAGTCCTACGTCCGCGGCGTGCCGACGGCTCCGCTCGCCCAGGGCGAGCCGGTCGACGACACCGGGACGATGGTGACGTTCTGGGCCGACGGTGACATCTTCGAGACGACGCACTACGACTTCACGACGCTCGCGCGCCGGTTCCAGGAGATGGCCTTCTTGAACAAGGGCCTCACGCTGACGCTCGTCGACGAGCGGACGCCCGTGGTCGCAGACCCGGACCCGCTGGCCGTCGACACCGATGACGAGGTTGAGCAGGTCCGCCAGGTTCGGTACCACTACGAGGGCGGGATCGCCGACTTCGTCCGACACCTCAACGCGAGCAAGGGCATCGCCAACCCGACCGTCATCGACATCGAGGCGGAGACCGACGACAAGCGCATGAGCGCCGAGATCGCGATGCAGTGGAACAACACCTACTCCGAGTCGGTCTACACGTTCGCGAACACGATCAACACGACCGAGGGCGGCACGCACGAGGAGGGCTTCCGCTCGGCGCTCACCACGTTGATGAACAAGTTCGCGCGCGAGTGGAACGTGCTGAAGGAGAAGGACCCGAACCTCAGCGGCGACGACATTCGCGAAGGCCTGACGGCGATCGTCAGCGTGAAGATGGCCGAGCCGCAGTTCGAGGGCCAGACGAAAGCGAAGCTCGGGAACACCGAGATGAAGGCCTTCGTGCAGAAGGTCGTCAACGACCAGCTCGGGGAGTGGCTGGAGAAGAACCCGGCTGAGGGCAAGGAGATCGCGCGCAAGTCGGTCAGTGCCGCGACGGCCCGCATCGCCGCGCGCAAGGCACGCGACCTGGCCCGCAACCGCAAGGGCCTGCTCGGAGGGGCCGGCATGCCGGGCAAGCTGATCGACTGCTCGAGCCGCGAGCCCGAGGAGTGCGAGGTCTTCATCGTCGAGGGTGACTCCGCCGGTGGGTCCGCTCGTCAGGGCCGCGACCCACGGACTCAGGCGATCCTCCCGATCCGCGGCAAGATCATCAACGTCGAGAAGGCGCGCATCGACAAGGTCCTGCAGAACACCGAGGTCCAGGCGCTGATCTCGGCGTTCGGCACGGGCATCCAGGACGAGTTCGACATCAACCGCCTCCGGTACCACAAGGTCGTGCTGATGGCCGACGCCGACGTGGATGGCCAGCACATCCGCACGCTGCTCCTGACGCTGCTGTTCCGCTTCATGAAGCCGCTCGTCGAGCAGGGGTACGTGTTCCTCGCGCAGCCGCCGCTGTACAAGATCAAGTGGTCGCGTGAGGTGGCCGACTTCGCGTACACCGAGCGTGAGCGCGAGGCGCTGATGACGGCGGGCGCTGCGGCCGGCAAGCGCCTGCCGAAGGAAGAGGCGATCCAGCGGTACAAGGGCCTCGGCGAGATGAACGCCGACGAGCTCTGGGAGACCACGATGGACCCGGCCCGTCGAATCCTCCTGCAGGTGACCATCGACGACGCCGCCCAGGCGGACGAGATGTTCAGTGTCCTGATGGGCGAGGACGTCGAGTCGCGCCGAAACTTCATCCAGCAGAACGCGCGCGACGTGCGCTTCCTTGACATCTGACCGAGCACGACCCGAACAAGGAGGCCCTCGTGCCTGACGACATCGACGTTGCCGCCCCGGCGGAACCCGTCGGCCCGCACGGGCGCATCGAACCCGTCGACCTGCAGTCCGAGATGCAGCGGTCCTACCTGGACTACTCGATGTCGGTCATCGTGTCGCGCGCTCTGCCCGACGTCCGCGACGGCCTCAAGCCGGTTCACCGCCGCGTCCTGTACGCGATGTACGACGGCGGCTACCGCCCGGACCGCAACTTCTCCAAGAGCGCCCGCGTCGTCGGCGACGTCATGGGCAACTACCACCCGCACGGCGACACCGCGATCTACGACGCCCTCGTCCGGCTCGCTCAGCCGTGGTCGCTGCGCTACCCGCTCGTGCAGGGTCAGGGGAACTTCGGCTCGCAGGGCAACGACCCGCCGGCCGCCCAGCGCTACACCGAGTGCCGCATGGCGCCGCTGGCGATGGAGATGGTCCGCGACATCGACGAGGAGACCGTCGACTTCGGCCCGAACTACGACGGCCGCACGCAGGAGCCCCTCGTTCTGCCCAGCCGCTTCCCGAACCTGCTGGTCAACGGCAGCTCGGGCATCGCGGTGGGCATGGCGACGAACATCCCGCCGCACAACCTCCGGGAGGTGTCCGCTGCGGCCCAGTGGATGCTCGAGCACCCCGACGCCGACCGCGAGGAGCGGCAGGCCGCCGTCATGGAGCGCGTCAAGGGACCGGACTTCCCCACCGGCGCGATGATCGTCGGCCGCAAGGGGATCGACGACGCCCAGCGCACCGGCCGCGGCTCGATCACGATGCGCGCCGTCGTCGAGGTCGACGAGGACGCCCGTGGCCGCCAGATCCTGGTCGTCACCGAGCTGCCGTACCAGGTCAACCCCGACAACCTGCTGCTGCGGATCGCCGAGCTTGTCGGCGAAGGGAAGCTGACCGGGATCGCCGACGTGCGCGACGACTCGTCGTCACGCACCGGCATGCGCCTGGTGATCGAGCTGAAGCGCGACGCCGTCGCGCAGGTCGTCCTCAACCAGCTGTACAAGCACACGCAGCTGCAGGACAACTTCGGCGCGAACATGCTGGCGCTCGTCGACGGCGTGCCGCGGACCCTCGCGCTGGAGCAGTTCATCCGCTACTGGATCGCTCACCAGATCGAGGTGATCCAGCGCCGGACGCAGTACCGACTGCGCAAGGCGCAGGAGCGCGCCCACATCCTGCGGGGCTATCTGAAGGCCCTCGACGCCCTGGACGAGGTCATCGCGCTCATCCGCGCGTCGGCGACGGTGGAGGACGCCCGTACCGGCCTGATGGAGCTGCTCGACATCGACGAGCTGCAGGCCACGGCGATCCTCGACATGCAGCTACGGCGCCTCGCGGCCCTGGAGCGGCAGAAGATCATCGACGAGTTCGACGAGCTCCAGGCCAGGATCGCCGACTACGAGGACATTCTCAGCAACCAGGCCCGGCAGCGGACGATCGTGTCCGAGGAGCTCGCGGAGATCACTGAGCGCTACGGCGACGAGCGGCGTACGCAGTTCGTCGCGTGGGACGGCGACGTCACCGACGAGGACCTCATCGCCGAGGAGGACGTCGTCGTCACGATCACGTCGGGCGGCTACGCCAAGCGGACGCGGACCGAGCTGTACCGGTCGCAGCGCCGGGGCGGCAAGGGCGTGCGAGGAGCGTCGCTGCGACAGGACGACGTCGTAGAGCACCTGTTCGTCAGCACGACGCACCACTGGATCCTGTTCTTCACCAACACCGGACGCGTCTACCGGGCCAAGGCGTATCAGCTACCTGACGCCGGCCGTGATGCCCGCGGTCAGCACGTGGCCAACCTCTTGGCGTTCGCCCCGGACGAGACCATCGCGCAGGTCCTGGCCATCCGCGACTACGGCGCCGCGCCGTTCCTGGTGCTCGCCACCCGGTCCGGCCAGGTGAAGAAGACGCGGTTGTCGGAGTACGACTCCAACCGGCAGGGCGGCATCATCGCGATCAACCTGGCCGATGGCGACGAGCTCATCTCGGCTCAGCTGGTCCAGGAGTCCGACGACCTGTTGCTGGTGTCCCGCAAGGGGATGTCGGCGCGGTTCACCGCCGACGACGACACCCTGCGTCCAATGGGACGCGCGACCAGCGGCGTCATCGGCATGCGCTTCCGCGGCGGGGACGCGTTGCTCGCGATGGACGTCGTCCGTCCGGAGACCTTCCTGGTCACCATCACCGACGGCGGCTACGCGAAGCGGACTCCGATCGACGACTGGGCGTCCAAGGGCCGCGGCATCCTCGGGGTGCGGGCGATGAAGCTCGTCGAGGAGCGTGGGTCCCTCGTCGGGGCGCTGGTCTGCGAGCTCGAGGACGAGCTCTTCGCCGTCGCCTCCAACGGCATCGTGATCCGCACGCGTGTCCGCGAGGTGCGCTCGTCCGGACGCGACACCATGGGTGTGACGCTCATGAGCCTCGCCGGCGATGACAGCATCGTGGCCGTCGCGCGGTCAGCGGAGTCCGATCAGGACCTGGAGGAGGAGGTGGACGATGACGTCGTCACCGACGTGCCGGTCGACGGCTCGACGGACGACGCCGCGGACACCCCGTCGGCGCCCGAGGCGCAGGAGTAGTCGTGAGTGAGGTCCGAGCGCCGCGACGCGCACGGCTCTACGTCACCCGGGTCGACCCGTGGTCGGTCGCCAAGGCCTCGTTCATGCTGGCCTTGGCGATCGGCATCGTCATCGTCATCGCGGTCAGCGTGCTGTGGTGGGTGCTCGACGTGACCGGGGTGTTCGTCACCGTCTCCCGGACCGTCGACGAGGTGGTCGGCTCCGCGACGACGTCGTTCGACCTGATGACGTACGTCGAGTTCTCCCGGGTGATCGGGGTAGCGATCGTGATCGCCTCGGTCGAGATCGTCCTGGTCTCGGTGTTCTCCACGCTCTTCGCCGTCATGTACAACATGACCGTCGGTCTGACCGGTGGTATCGAGGTCGTCCTGTCCGACGATCTGTGATCTCACCCGGTCGTCCCCGGCACGTCCGCGTCGGGTAATGTCTGCGGTCGTTCGGGCCTATAGCTCAGGTTGGTTAGAGCGCTTCCCTGATAAGGAAGAGGTCCCTGGTTCAAATCCAGGTAGGCCCACCCCGACGCCCCAGTCGCACGCAACGCGGATCCCGGCCGCCCAGCCCGGAGCGACACCGTGCCGTGGGGGCCCAGCGCCGACCACGTCGATCCCCACGCTGGTCAGCAGCCACGCGACGAGGGCGTTGGAGTTCCACATCTCGCCGACCCGAAGCTCGTCGCGCCCCCAGGTCCGCCGCGGAGCCTTGACGACCTCGTCCAGGACGCGTCGCGCCATCGCCGAACCGTTCGCGTCGCGCACGGGTGACTCCACCGCGTACGCGAGGTCGGGGATCGTGAGCCCGGGTGGGCAGCGGACCTCGTACCGGAAGGCCGGCCATCGGCCAAGGGCGCGAAGGCCGACCGGGCCGGTGGCGACGACGCTCGCTCCCCCAGCGCCCGGCCCCCAGGCGGGCGCCATCTCCAGGGAGTGTGGCTGGCCGGCCAGCCAGATGACCAAGGCCGCGTGGAAGACCGGACCGGCGTCTTTGCCTCTGAGGGCGGCGAAGGTCCGGTAGGTCCGGCCGCCGGCGCGGACAGCGGCCGCGCCGACCCCGTTCCCGGCCCCGAGCGGGACCCAGTAGAGGTCGACGCCGTCCGGCGCGACCGGTTTCGACGAGGCGTCCGAGATCACGGCGCCCAGTCAACGCCCATCAGGCGAGGGGTGGCGACCGCAGCGAATGCCAGGTGCGCCCTGTGGCCGTGTCCGCGTAGGCTGCCGACCATGAAGAAGCTGATCCTCCTCGTCGTCCTCGCCGGCATCGGCTACGTCGTCTACCGCCAGGTCATGGCTCGCAAGGCCGAGCAGGACCTGTGGTCCGAGGCGACCACGGATCCCGACCTGCGCTAGCTGCATCAGGCCCCGGGGGCTTAGCTCAGCTGGTAGAGCGCTGCCTTTGCAAGGCAGAAGTCAGGGGTTCGAGTCCCCTAGCCTCCACGCGCCCGTACCGGCCGGCTTGCGCGGTCAGTCGGCATGACAGGATCGGCGCCATGGCAACCACCGCGACGATCCACACGAACAAGGGCGACATCCGCGTCACCCTGTTCGCCGACCAGGCACCCAAGACGGTGCGCAACTTCACCGGCCTGGCCGAAGGCACGCAGGAGTGGACGGACCCGAAGGTCCGGGCGAAGTCGACCGCCCCGCTGTACGACGGCACGGTCTTCCACCGCGTGATCCCCAACTTCATGATCCAGGGCGGCGACCCCCTCGGCACCGGTACCGGCGGCCCGGGCTACCGCTTCGCGGACGAGTTCCACCCCGAGCTGACCTTCGACCGGCCGTACCTGCTGGCGATGGCGAACGCCGGGCCGAACACGAACGGCTCGCAGTTCTTCATCACCGTCGCGCCGACCGCCTGGCTGAACTTCAAGCACAGCATCTTCGGCGAGGTCGCCGACCAGGACTCCCGCGACGTCGTCGATGCGATCGCGACCGCCGCGACCGGCCCGGGAGACCGGCCGCGCGAGGAGGTCGTGATCTCCTCGATCGACATCACGCGCGACTAGCGCGGTGTCCTCGACGGGGGGCGCACCCGCGTTGCCCGGGTGCTACCGGCACCCGGACCGGATGACCGGCCTGCGCTGCACCCGGTGCGACCGCCCGATCTGTGGGGAGTGCGCGATCCCGGCTCCCGTCGGGTTCCAGTGCCCGGAGTGCGTGCACGCGGCGACGGCCGCGCAGCGGACGCCGACCACGGTGGCCGGCGGCCAGCTGATCACCGCTCCCGTCGTCACGTACGCCCTCATCGCGATCAACGTCGTCGTGTTCGGGCTGCAGTGGCTCGGCGGGGTCAACCAGGTCGCCGCCGACTACGGCATGTGGCCGGCGGGCATCGCCGTCAACGACGAGTGGTGGCGCCTACTGTCGGCGGCCTTCCTGCACGGCTCGATCCTGCATATCGCGTTCAACATGTACGTGCTGTTCGCGCTCGGGCCGACCCTCGAGCGTGTCCTCGGGCACGTCCGCTACATCGTGCTGTACCTCGTGGCCGCGTTCGGCGGGGCGGTCGTTTCCTACGCGCTCGCGCCTGACGTCCGGACCGTGTCGGTCGGCGCGAGCGGGGCGATCTTCGGGCTCATGGGCGCACTGGTCGTGGCGGGCCGGCGCCTGAGGTACGACGTCACGCAGGTGCTGATCCTGCTCGGGGTGAACGTCGTCATCGGCTTCGTCGTCCCCGGGGTCGACTGGCGGGCCCACTTGGGCGGCCTGGTGACTGGCGCCGCCGTGGCGGCGGTCATGGTGCTGCCGTCGCGGGCCCATCGAGTGCTGTGGCAGGTCCTCGGGGTCACCGGGATAGTCCTGCTGCTTTTCGTCGTGGCGGCGTGGCGCACCCAGCAGATCAACGAGATGCTCGCACCTCTGCTCGGCTGACTGTCCACAGGTTCTCCCCACCTGGGGAGAACTACAGGCGTGTAATCCGCTACTTCCAGCGCGTCGCGAGGACGAAGCCGGCGGCGATGAAGGCGAAGCCGATCGCGACGTTCACCAGCGCGCTCAGGTCCCGCATGATCGGCACGTCGGTCCCGGCGATGTAGAACGTCACGATGTAGAGCAGTCCGACGCAGAAGCACGCGACCATCGTCGGTGCCAGCCAGCTCGGCGACCCGATCCGCGCGACCTTCCGCTCACCCTTCCCCGTGGGGGGCGGCGTGTAGACGTCCTTCTTGCGACCCTTGGACTCAGGCACGACGGATCCTCCTACTGCGACGGTGCTGGCCCACCAGCCTCCCACACCCGCTAGGGCTCCGGCGGTCTACCGTGGCCGGATGCGGGCCAAGGACCTCGTCCCGACGATGCGACCGGCGGTCGTCGTCAGTGGGCTCGTCTTCGCGCTGGCCGGCCTGATGTTCACCGCGGCCGCTCTTGCCAGCAAGGGGACCGACCTCCGGGCCGAGCGTGTTGTCGAGCTGCGGGACCTCGTCCGGGAGCGCTCCGACCGGGTCGCCGACACCGAGGAGGGCGTCGCAGCGCTCCAGCAGCACGTCGACGACCTGACGGCCGGCCGGGCCGGCGACCCTGCGGTCGCCCGGATGCGCGCGGAGATCGCCACGCTCGAGGAGCAGACCGGCCTGACCACCGAGCGGGGGCGTTCCCTGACCGTCACCCTCGACGACGCACCGGTCCGCGCGCCGGACGACCCGCTGTGGCAGACGGTCACGGCGGACGACGTCATCGTGCATGAGGCGGACGTCCGGGCCGTCATCAACGCCCTGTGGCGCGGGGGTGCCCGGGGCATCCAGGTCATGGACCAGCGGCTCATCGCGACGAGTTCGGTCCGCTGCGTCGGGAACACGCTGCTCCTCCAGGGCCGGGCGTACTCCCCGCCCTACGTCATCACCGCGGTCGGTCCCATCAAGCGCATGCGTGCGAGCCTTCGGGACGACGCGGGCGTCTCGGCGTTCCGGGCGTGGTCTCGCGTCGTCGGCCTCGGCTACAGCGCCGACCGCACAGGCCGCCAGACGTTGCCGGCATTCACCGGGCCGGTGACCCTGCAGTGGGCGACGCCCGAGCCGACGGGACAATGACGTCGTGGCCCGGATCCTCGTCGTCGACAACTACGACTCGTTCGTGTTCAACCTCGTCCAGTACCTCGCCCAGCTCGGCGCCGACGTCGAGGTGCGGCGCAACGACGCGGTGACGACGGACGAGGCCCGCACGTTCGACGGAGTCCTGCTCAGCCCCGGCCCCGGAGTGCCCGAGGATGCCGGCGTCTGCATGGCGATCGTCCGCGAGTGTGCGGGCGACGTGCCGATCTTCGGCGTCTGCCTCGGCCACCAGGCGATCGCGGCCGTCTACGGGGCGACGGTCGACCGTGCGCCGGAGCTGCTGCACGGCAAGACCTCACAGGTCCTGCACCACGGCGAGGGCGTGCTCGCGGGGCTGCCATCGCCGTTCACTGCGACGCGGTACCACTCCCTCGCGGTCGTGCCCGAGACCGTTCCGGACGTGCTGCACGTGACCGGTACTACCGAGAGCGGCGTCATCATGGCGCTGCGCCACAACGACATCGCCGTCGAGGGCGTCCAGTTCCACCCCGAGTCGGTCCTCACCGAGGGCGGGCACGCGATGCTCGCGAACTGGCTGGCTGAGTGCGGCGACCCCGGGGCGCGCGAGCTGGCCACTCACCTCGCGCCAGTGGTGGGTTGAGGCGTCCGTTCGGACGCGACATCTGTGGGACTGGCGGGCAGCTCACGCCCGGATCGTCCGCCGAGCCGCCCGCCAGTCCCGCAAAGCGGGACAAACGGAACGGGCGGGTTCCTACGGGCTGGGGGCGAACTCGCTGGCCGGCGGCTCCACCGGCGGTTGCGTCGGCTGGTCCGGCTCGCTCGGTGTCGGCGTCGGCGTGGGTGTCGGGGTCGGGTCGGGTGTCGGAGTAGGCGGCGACGTCGACACGGTGATCGTCACCGTCGATCCGCGGGGGAGCAACTCACCGGACTTCGGCGACTGCGCCAGCACGGTTCCGCCAGGGACCGTGCCGTCCTCGATCTCGACCGACTGCACCTCGAAGCCGGACTGGGCGAGGTCGCTGCGCGCCTGCGCCTCGGTGAGGTTCTTGACGTTCGGCACCTTCACCAGGCCGGAGGAGACGGTGATGTCCACGCTGGCACCGGCGTCTACCTGGGTGCCCTCCGGGGGATCCTGCTCGAGGACGTAGCCCTGCGGCTGCTGGGAGTTCTTCTCCTTGACGTTGCCGAGCTGGAGGCCGGCATCCTGCAACGCGATGCGGGCCGAGTCCACCGACGTCAGCGTCACGAGCTGGGGGACGGTCACCTGCTCCATGCCGGCGCTGATCGTGACGTTTACCGACTGCCCGCGCTCCATCGTCTCGCCGGCAGCGGGCTGCTGGTTGATGATCGTGTTCTGCGGCTGGTCGGACACCTCGGGGGTCTGCGTTCCCAGCCGAAGGCCGACGTCGGGGTCCTCCAGCGCGGCCGTCGCCTGCTCGATAGTCATGCCGGACAGCCCGGGCACGGTCACCTGCGAGGAGGCTGAGCTCCACGGGATGAGCGTCACGATCGCCCACGCGCTGAATGCGGCGAGGGCCAGGCCGATGATGCCGAGCACCCAGAACGCCGCGCTGCGGCCCCGTCGGCGACCGCGCGGCCGGTCCATGTCGTACATCGGCTCGTACGCCCCGGCCGCGGCCTGGACGGGCGACATCATCTGCGTGCGGTCGGCCGTGACCATCGGGACCGCGGCGGTGACCGGCGAACCGGCGATCGCGCGCTCGACGTCGGCCCGGAAGTCAGCCGCCGTCTGGTAGCGATCGTCCGTGCGCTTGGCGAGCGCCCGAAGGACGACGGCGTCGATCTGCGCGGTCACGTCGGGATCCAGCTGCGACGGCGGCACGGGCATCTCGCTCACGTGCTGGTACGCGATCGAGACCGGGGAGTCGCCGGTGAAGGGCGGCCGGCTGGTGAGGAGCTCGTAGAGCAGGACACCGGTCGAGTACAGGTCGCTGCGGGCGTCGACGACCTCGCCGCGCGCCTGCTCCGGCGACAGGTACTGCGCGGTGCCCATGACGGCCGACGTCGACGTCATCGTCGTGCCGGCGTCGTTCATGGCCCGCGCGATGCCGAAGTCCATGACCTTGACGTCACCGGTCCGCGTGAGCATGACGTTGGCTGGCTTGATGTCGCGGTGGACGATGCCGTGCCGGTGCGCGTAGTCCAGCGCGGACAAGATGCCGGCCGTGATCTCCAGTGCGCGCTCGGGCAGCAGCCGTCGGCCGGAGCCGAGCAGCTGACGCAACGTCATGCCGTCGACGTACTCCATGACGATGTAGGGCACCGTCGTGGAGATGCCGTCGGCGCTGAGGATGTCCTCGCCGGTGTCGTAGACCGCGACGATGTTCGGATGGTTCAGGGCCGCCGCCGACTGTGCCTCACGGCGGAAGCGCGCCTGGAAGGTCGGGTCCTTCGCGAGGTCGGGACGAAGGATCTTGACGGCGACGCGACGGCCCAGCCGCAGGTCGCGGCCCTCGTGCACCTCGGCCATCCCACCGCGGCCGATGACGACGCCGATCTCGTACCGGTCGCCGAGCATCCGAGCGTCGTCGGCACCGGTGGTCATGTCGTCATCCTCTCAGGGTCGTTGCGCCGGCCTAGCGCAGGACAGCCTCGATGACGGCCTTGGCGATCGGCGCGGCGAGCTGGTTGCCGCTGACCTCGGGGGCACCGGCGTCCTCGACGACGACCGCGACGGCCACCTTCGGCGAGGCCGCCGGCGCGAAGGCGACGAACCAGGCGACGGCGGGGTTGTCGTTGCCGGTCTGGGCCGTTCCGGTCTTCCCCGCGACCCGGACGCCGGGGATCTGCGCGTTGCTGCCTGTGCCGTTGTCGACGACGTTGACCATCATGTCGCTGAGCTGCGTTGCGTTGAGCGGCGTCATCGCGGTCTCGAACGTCGACGGATCGGTGGTCTGCAGGATGGCGAGGTCCGGGCCGCGCACCTCCTGCACGAGGTACGGGTTCATCAGGACTCCCCGGTTCGCGATCGCCGCCGACACCATCGCCATCTGCAGGGCCGTCGCCCGCACATCGAACTGCCCGATGGCCGACATCGCCGTCTGCGGAGCGTCGGGGTCTTCGGGGAAGCGCGACGTCGCGGCCCGCAGCGGGATCTCGAACGAGGTGTCGAAGCCCATCAGCTCGGCCTGCGTGCGCAGCGCGTCGTCGCCGAGCTCGTTGCCCAGCCAGGCGAAGGCCGTGTTGCACGAGATCGCCAAGGCCTGGCGCAAGGTGACCAGGTTGTCCGGACCGCAGGCCTGACCGCTCCAGTTGCGGATCTTGTGGGTGGAGTCCGGCAGCTGGTACGTGCGCGGGCCGGGGATGACGGAGTCGGGCGTGAACCGGCCCGACGCGAGCGCGGCCGCCGTCGTCACGAGCTTGAACGTGGACCCCGGCGGGTTGAGCGAGACGATCGGCCGGTTGAGCAGCGGCTTGGCCGGGTCGGCCTCCAGCGTCGAGTAGTACTTGCGGATCGCGGCCGGGTCGTGGCTGGACAAGATGTTGGGGTCGAACGACGGGGACTGGACCGACGCGAGGATGCGACCGGTGGCCGGCTCGATCGCGACAACGGCCCCCTTCTTGCCTGCGAGGCCCTCGAACGCGGCGCGCTGCGCGCGGGCGTCGATGGTCGTGCTGACGGCACCGCCCTTGGGCTGCTCGCCGGCGAAGAGCTGGTCGATGCGGTCGACGACCAGGAGATCGGAGCGGCCCGTGAGGATGCGGTTCTCGGTGCGCTCCAGGCCGGTCGCGCCGTAGACGAGGGAGTAGAAGCCCGTGACCGGGGCGTACAGGGGGCCGTTGCTGTAGACCCGCAGGAAACGCAGCGTGTCGCCGGTCTCCTTGGAGCGGGCGACCGGGTTGGCCCCGACGAGGATCGGACCGCGCTCGCGGTCGTACTCCTCCAGCAGGATCCGCTGGTTGCCGGGGCGGTCGCGGTAGTCGTTGGCGAGCACGACCTGGATGACGGTGATGTTGATGAGCAGGGCGACGAGCAGGATGCCGAGGACGACTCCGAGCCGGCGGATGGGTCTGCTCATGGTCGCCGCACGACCTGCGTCACGGCGTCGTCCTGGGCGACGAGGATCGCCTCGGGTCGGCGGGCGCGGTCGGAGATCCGCAGCAGGAGCGCCACGATCACCCAGTTCGCGATGAGCGACGATCCGCCGTAGGACAGGAACGGCGTCGTCAGGCCGGTGAGCGGGACCAGCCGCGTGACGCCGCCGATGATCACGAAGACCTGCAGCGCCATGGTGATCGCCAGGCCCACCGCGAGGAGCTGGCCGAACGAGTCGCGTACCGACAGGGCCGTCCGCAGGCCGCGCTCGACAACGACCGCGTACACCAGCAGCATCGCCATCAGCCCGGTCAGACCGAGCTCCTCGCCGAGGGCGGCCACGATGAAGTCGGTGCTGGCGAACGGCACGAGGTTCGGGAACCCTTGGCCGAGCCCGGCGCCGAGGATGCCGCCGTTCGCCAGGCCGAACAGGGACTGCACGATCTGGTAGCCCTGGTCGTTCGCGTAGGTCCATGGGTCGAGCCACACGGTGACGCGCAGGCGGACGTGCCCGAACGCGTAGTAGGCGGCGACCGCCCCGACGACGAACAGGATCGCGCCGAGGATGAGCCATGACCGGCGCTGGGTCGCGACGTAGAGCATGCAGACGAACAGCCCGAAGAACAGCAGCGACGTGCCCAGGTCGTGCTGGAAGATCAGGACGCCGAGCGAGACCAACCAGGCGATGAGGATCGGTCCCAGGTCCTTCAGGCGGGGCAGGCCGATACCGAGGACCTTCGTGCGGACCAGCGCGAGGGAGTCACGCTTCTCGACGAGGTAGCCGGCGAAGAAGATCGTGAGCAGGATCTTGGCGAACTCGGCCGGCTGGAACTGCTGTCCGCCGATGCTCACCCACAGCGTCGCGCCGTTGACCTCTTTGCCGATCCCAGGAAGTAGCGGGGCGACGAGCAGGATCAGGCCGGCGAAGCCACACGTGTAGGTGTAGCGCTGGAGCACGCGGTGGTCGCGAAGCAGCACGAGCACGCCGACGAAGAGGGCGACGGCGATCGCGAACCACGTCAGCTGCGCGTACGCGGCCGGGGTTGGCACCGGGTTGCCGTTGAGGATCGCTCGCTTCACCGCGGCGACGTCGATGCGGTAGATCATCACTAGGCCGAGGGTCGTGAGCAGAGTGGTCGCGGGCAGGAGGAACGGGTCGGCGTAGCGAGCACGCCACCGCACAACCGCGTGCATGCCGAGGGCGAGCGCGCCGACCACACCGGCAGCGATCCACAGCTGCGACGTCGGGTCCTCCCCGTTGGCCCACCCGACCTGCAAACAGCCGAGAAGACCGATGCCCCAGGCGAACGCGAGGAGGGCCAGCTCGACGTTGCGCCGCGACGGCTGACGACGCTGGGGTTGCGCGATCGGCGCGAGGACGTCGACGGGCACGCTCATGACGCCGCTCCCGGACAGCCCGGGTCGGGCACGATCGACTGGCACTGCAGCGCTTCCTGCTGCAGGGCGTCGACGATCCGCTGCGCGTCGACCTCGTCCGAGGCGGAGATCCCCTTGCTGACGCTCTCTTGGAACAGCAGGGGCAGCGTGCCCACCTGCAGGTCGGTGTCGGTGTGCAGGCTGGACAGGGGGAAGCCGAGCAGCGAGCCGTGGACGCCCTGGTAGATCGCGACGGTGCCGGTGCCGGCGCTGCCGTTGATGGCCACGTACCACTGTGAGCTGACCCAGGCCTGGACACCCAGGAGCACCACGACGATCCCGGCGGCCAGGCCGACCAGGACGGCCACGAGCCCCCAGCGACGTCGTCGGCGACGTGTGCGCACCGCTCGATCGGCCTGCTTCTCCGCGGCCTCCTTGCGCGCCTGCATCGCCGCGGGCACGACGATCTCGGCGTCGATCAGCGGCTGCGGCTCCGTCGGCGGCCCGGGGGCCGGCGGCGGCGGCGCATCGGGCCGGTCGGGGTCCGGCTGCGCATCGTCGGGGAAGTGCACCGTCGGAAGGCGGCTGCGTACCCGCGGCTCGCCGGCGGCTCCGACGACGACAGGCACGGACACCTCGTGGACGCCCGGGTCGTCCGGCGCGGTGTCCGGCACGTCCACGACGTCGGCGACGACGACGGTGACGTTGTCGGGGGCGCCGCGCTCGAGCGCCAGGTCGACGAGCCGCGTGACCGCGCCGGTGGGGTCGCCCTCCGCGAGGCTCGCGGCGATCGACCCGTTGTCGACGACGCCGGACAGCCCGTCCGTGCAGAGCATGTAGCGGTCGCCGTCGCGGGCCTCGCGGACGAAGAGGTCGGCCTCCACCGTGTTCATGCCGTCGAGGGCACGCATGAGCAGCGAGCGACGCGGGTGGTAGGTCGCCTCGTCCTCGGTGATCCGGCCGGCATCCACGAGGGTCTGCACGTAGGTGTGGTCGTGTGTGAGCTGCGTGAGCTCGCCGTCGCGCAGCAGGTACGCGCGCGAGTCGCCGACGTGCACGATCGCGACGCGCCCGCCGAGCCAGTAGATGCCCGTGACCGTCGTGCCCATCCCGGTGAGGTCGGGCTCGCCCTCGATGACGTCGGCGATCCGGTCCCCGACATCGCCGACGGAATGTCCGAGGGCACTGAGCACGTCCGACTGGCTGGGCGGGTGGACGTCGAGGTCCGCGACGGTGGCGACGGCGATCGCACTGGCGAGCTCGCCGGCCGCATGACCACCCATGCCGTCCGCGACGAGCAGGAGCGCCGGCCCGGCGTAGCCGGAGTCCTCGTTGCCCTCCCGGATCAGGCCGACGTCGGACCGGGCCGCGTACCGCAGAACGAGAGGCACGGCGCTACTTCTGGACCTGCAGCGTGGTGCGGCCGATCCGCAGCGGCGCCCCCACCGGCAGAACGGTGGGCGACGTGATGCGGGTGCGGTCGATCCACGTGCCGTTCGTGGAGCCGAGGTCCTCGACGACCCAGGCGCCCTCGGAGGGGTAGATGCGTGCGTGCCGGCTGGACGCGTAGTCGTCGTCGATGATGAGTGTGGAGTCCGGCGCGCGACCGATCGTGATCTGCACGTTTCCCAGCGGGACGATCGTGCCCTGCAGGGGACCCTCGATGACGGCGAGCTTGCTGCCCTTGACCTTCTGCTGCCGCGCGACCTTGGGCGGCTTGGGTGGCCGGGGAGTCTTGGCCGGCCGGCGCTCACGCCCCAGTGGTCGCGCCTCGGCAGGCTGACGCAGGTCTCGGCGCAGGGCGACGACCGTGACGAGGACGAACGCCCACAGCAGCGTGAGGAATCCCAGCCGCACGAGGGTGAGCGTCAGCTCCGACACTCGTCAGCCGCTCCGGTAGACCAGGCGCGTGGTGCCGATCTGGATCGTCGCGCCGTCGACGACCTCGGCCTGCGACACGCGCTGGCCGTCGAGGAAGGTTCCGTTGGTGGAGTTGAGGTCCCGGACGAGCGCAGGCTGGCCGAGCACGATCTCGCAGTGGTTGCGTGACGCGCCCGGGTCCTCGATCCGGATGTCGGTGTCGCTGCCGCGGCCCAGGCGGGTCACGGCGCGGACGAGCGGGTAGGCGGTTCCCGATGCCTCGAGCCGCGGCTGCCGGCCCGCGCTGACGCCGGCGGGGACCGGCTCGTCGGCCCGGCCGTGCGGCTGGGAGCGGACCTCGGCGCGGGCCTCGCTGCGGACCCGGAAGATCCCGGTGTCCAGCTCGTCGTCCTGACCGAGCGCGACCTCGACGGGTCCGAGCAGGGTGTACCGCTGCTCCGCGCCGTAGTCACGGACCAGGGTGGCGAGCTCGGTCTGCAGGGCGTCCTTGAAGACCGCGAGCCGGCGGAAGTCGTGCTGCGAGAGCTCGACGTGGAAGACGTTCGGGATCACCGTGCGCTCCCGGTCGATGACCGCAGCGCGGTCGTTGACCTCACGCTGCAGGGCCGATGCGATCTCGACGGGCTGGACCTCGGCTTTGAAGGCGCGCGCGAACGCACCGTTGACGAGGCGGTCGAGGGAGTCCTCGAACCGTTCCAGCAGTCCCACGCGTCTCTCCGGTCCCAGGCGGCATCGATCAGCGTCCCTGCAGGGGCGCTGGTCGATGCTAACCCGCGAACGTGCGGCTACCGGGGATGCGCCCCGCGACGAAAGACGCGCCTGCTGGGAGTCTTGGGATAGCCCACGGAAGGGCATACGCTGGCCGGATATAGCCACCCCGAGGAGGCGCCGTGTCGAGCACATCGCCCGCGGAGAGGTCGGGCCCGTTGCCCGTCGAGGACTCCTTCGCCCAGGACTACGACCGCGCGTTCGTCGAGTTCGTGCGGCACGTCTCGGGGCAGGGCGTGCCGGTCAACGAGCGTGTCCTCGAGGGAGCCGACGAGAAGGCGACCCGGATGGCCGTGCAGGGGGCCTACGCCCGCGGTTACCGGTCCACCAACTTCACCCCGATGGCCAAGGCCGGCCTGGTCCGGATGCTCGCCCGCTACGGCTACTGAGCCATCCCGGCATCGTGCACCCCGGGCGACGCCGGGGGCGTCGGTCCCTTAGACTCCTCCAGCGCGCGCGAGTGGCGGAATAGGCAGACGCGCACGGTTCAGGTCCGTGTGCCCGAAAGGGCGTGGGGGTTCAACTCCCCCCTCGCGCACCAGCAAGCCCCGGTCGGATCCGACCGGGGCTTCGTGCTTTCCCGGCCCGCCCACCCGCGCCGGCCGCCCCATGCCGATCTTGAGGTTCAGAGCGGTTCGGGGCCTCGGAATCGCTCTGACCTCAAGGTCGAGCGGGTCTAGTACCTCACTGTCGTTGTGTCATGACGCTCTTTGCGGTCTGCGGTGGTGTGCCGACCTCGTGGATGTCGTGGCCGGCGCATGGTTCATGAGTGACGCTGGCTGCCTGAACTCGTTCGAGTGCGAACCATCGAACGGCGGACCTCAGTCGACACCACCCGATGAGGTACCAGTTGTCGCGCGTCAGAGCGAAGAGGATCGGCTCGACGTCGCGCCGGGTGATCACGTCTTCCTTCGAGAGGTAGCGGATGCGCAGGACCTTCTGGTCGGTCATCGCCTGCTCCATGGCAGAACGAACCGCCCTGGTTGCCGTGACCGGATGGTTCACCCACACCCGGCGGGCGAGGAGTTCTGCTCGCTCTCGCGTTAGCGGATCGAGCACGTCGACGATCTTGCCGACTGCTTTGGCTGCAAGATCGGCGTAGGGCGCGTCGGGAGCTGCCGCCACGGTAGCTAGCAACGCCATCGCCTCGGCCGGAGACAATGTGACCGGCGGCAGCGATGAGCCCGGCACCAGTCCGACACCACCACCGGGTCCAGGCCGCGCCCAGATCGGAAGACCGGCATTCTCTAGCGCCGTCAGGTCTCTTCTGATGGTGCGGATCGACACGCCAAACTCCGCGGCCAAGTGCGCGGCGCTATGCCCACGCCTCCCGCTGCGACGCAAGCTCTCCGAGAGCGCATGCAAACGCTCGGACCGTTTCACATCGTCACCTCGTCACATTCATGACACAAATGGTGACACCCTGCTGTCCACCGGTAGTGCCAGCATCGAGATATGACCTCGACTCTGCAGAACCCGAATCAGCCCACGATCATCCTTGTCCCCGGTCACTGGCTTGGTGCGTGGGCTTGGGACGAGGTGCTCACGCATCTGACCGCATCCGGGCTCCACGCCGTCGCCATGACCCTTCCGGGCCTCGATGACCAGGATCCCGAACGCGCCACCAGGACTGTCGATGATCAGGCCGCCGCGATCCAGGATCTCGTCGACTCGGCGGAAGGCGAGGTCGTCTTGGTGGGCCACAGCGGCGCCAACGGCCCGGTCAGCCTTGTGCTCGACCGGCGTCCAGCGTCGATTCGACGGGTTGTGTGGGTCGATTCCGGCCCCATGGCTCCCGGGGGCGCGTTCGCGCCCGATCTTCCGGAAGCCGTCGAAGAACTGGTCCTTCCCGAGTTCGACGTGCTGGGCCAGCAGGCCAGCCTCGAGGGCCTAGACAGGGAGCACCTCGACCGCTTCCGCGCCAGGGCCGTCGCCGAGCCGGGCTCTGTGGCCCGCGCCAGGGTTCAGCTGACGAACGATGCCCGATTGAGCGTGCCCACAACTCTGGTGTGCTGCTCCCTGCCCAGTGTGGAGGTCCTCGAGCTGGCCGCAGCAGGCCATCCGATGTTCGCCGAGGTGGAGAAGCTCGAGCACCTTGACGTGATCGACCTGCCCACCGGGCACTGGCCGATGTGGAGCCGCCCTGAGGAGCTCGCGGGAGCGATCCTCAACGCGGCTCGTCAGACGACCTGACCTCGATACAGGTAGCGCGAGTGGCCCGCCCGCGCTAGAAGACGAAGGGATTCGCGTGCAGGCGGGCGAGCTCGCGCTCGTAGCGGTCCTGGCCGCCGTCGAGCACCCACCAGTGGTTGCGCCGTGCGATGCGCTCGAGCTCGGCGTCCGGGTTCACCGCGTACGGCAGTCCGGCGCCGGCGAGCAGCGGCGCATCGTGCACCGAGTCGGAGTAGACGGCGCACTCGCTGAGCTCCAGGTCCTGCTCGGCAAGGGCGGCCCGCACTCGCGCAGCCTTGGCGGACCCGTGACACAGCGGGCCGACGAGGCGGCCCGTGTAGCAGCCGTCGACAACCTCCGCGACCGTGCCGATCGCGCGCGTGATCCCCAGGCGCCAGGCGATCGCATCGGCCAGCTCCTGCGGGCTCGCGGTGGCAAGCAGCACGGGACGGCCCCGACGTTGGTGCCGGGCGAGCTCGGCCATGACCGCGGGCTGGACCAGGCCGGCCAGGCGCCGGTCGACGAACCGCCGTGTGAGCCGCACGAGCTCGGCGCGCTCGCGCCCGGCGACCAGGCTCAGGGCGCGCTCGGCGAGCCCGGCGGACAGGTCTGCGGGCTCCCCGCGGCCGGCCACCAGCCGAGCTTGCGCCGACGCGAAGCGAAGGACCTGCAACGGCGACACGGCGCCGCGCCACGCGGCGTACGCCCCGAAGTGGAACAGGGCGGACCCCCGGACGAGGGTGTTGTCCAGGTCGAAGACGGCGGCACGGGTCACACGAGAACGGTAGATCGGCGAGCGTCCTGGTGGGATACCGGAAAGGGTTGCTGCGCAACAGTTTCCGAACTGTTCTCCTGGCGTTCGCGGGCGCGCCGCTCAGAAGCCGAGGAACGCCCGGAGATCGTCGGCGTCGGTCGCGACGTGGGTGGGATCGGCATCCTCGAGCTCGCCCGGCTCGGCGTAGCCCCACTGCACGCCGACCGAACGTAGACCGTGGTGCTTTCCTCCGAGCACGTCCTCGCGTCGGTCACCGACCATCACGGCATCGACTGTCGTGAGGTCCAGGCCCACGCTCGTCACGCCGTGCGCGATGATCGACGGCTTGTCCTGCCGCATGAGGTCGAGCTCGGTACCGCTGACGAAGTCGAACGAGGCGAGCAGCCCGGCACGGCCGAGCACGCGCTCCGCGGACTCGATCGGCTTGGCCGTCGCCAGCACCAGACGCGTGTCGGATGCGCCGATGTCGGTGATGAGCGACTCCATGCCGGGGAACAGGCTGAACTCGTACTCCCCGTCACCGAAGTAGTTCGCGCGGTACGCCTCGACGAACGTGTCGAGGTCGGCCTCGCTGCGCCCATATCGCTCGAGGATCGTGACGCGCAGCGGCGGCCCGAGCCACGTCTGCAGCTCGCTGTCCGAGATGTCCTCCATCTGCAGGACCGGCAGCGCGAGCCGCAGGCAGCGCAGGATGCCCGGGATGGAGTCGGTGATCGTGCCGTCCAGGTCGATGAGGACGAGCTCGGGACGTGGCACGGGTGCATCCTGGCAGGCGCGCCTACGATGCGGTGATGACCCTGCGTGATCTGCAGCCCGAGGCCGTCGACGCGCTCGACGCCGTCGAGCTCCGCGCTGACGCAGTCACCGATCCGGAGCTGCTGGCCCTGGTGCGCGCCCATGTCGAGCACATCGTCGCCGACGGGCCTGCGCCCCGGGAACCCGTCGACTCCCGCGAAGCGGCGCTGACGGCCCTCGTCGACCAGATGCTGCTCGACGTCGCCTCCGTCGACGACGCGGTTGTGCGGGCCGCCGCCGCCGATCTACCGCCCGAAGCTCTGCCGGACCTCGTGATGGCCTCCTACGCATGGGAGGCCCGGACGCGGCTGTCCGTCATGGCCGGTCGGCTGCTCGGGGGGATCGGATGAGCGCCGGCGACCGCGGACCCCGCGTCGCCCTCGGTGCCGACGGCCGGCCCGCCGGACGTGACCCGGAGCTCGTCGCGCTGTTCTCGGCCTACCAGGACACCGTCGTCCGGTCCTCGCTCCTGGACGCGACGACCACCGAGCTCGTGCGGCTGCGCTGCGCCCGCCAGCACGACTGCCGCATCTGCCAGGCGCTCCGGCTGGCCGACGCTATCGAGGACGGCCTCGATGACGAGACGACCGCCAAGATCGACTTCTACGAGACCAGCGACCTCGCGGAGCGGCACAAGGTCGCGCTCCGGCTGGTGGACGCCATGATCTGGCGGCCCACCGACCTGAGCGACGACGTCGTACGGCAGGCGCACGAGCACTTCACCGACGCCGAGCTGGCCGAGCTGCTGCTGGACATCACGAAGTGGAGCACGCAGAAGATCCACGTGACGCTGGGAACCGACGGGGCCGACGATCTGCCCCGCGACGCGTCCGGTGTCAGCTACCTGCGGTTCGACGCGGACGGCCGGGCTGTGAAAGCCGGTTCGGTCAGCGCTTGACGAACCGGACCATGTCCTTGGGCGCGAAGATCTTCAGCACCTTCGCGGTCGCGTTGTAGCCGACCGCCGCCTGGATCCGCGTCAGGAAGGTCGCCTCTGCATCCATGACCGGCTGCTCGCACGCCATCATCGTGGACGCGAGCGGACCAATCGAGATCTGATCGCCGTCGGTGGAGTAGCCGCCGGTGAACCGGTTGCAGCCGGAGTCGCCGTAGACCTTGCCGTCCTTGGTGAACGTGATCGTCTGGGCGACGCCATTCGTCGAGGTGCGCCAGTTGCCGACGGGACTGCGGTTCGCCGGCCCGGTGTCCCCGGCGAATGCGGGAGCGGCGGTCGCGGCGAGGAGGCCGGCGGTGAGCGCGACAGCTACGGCCGTACGGCGGACGAGGGTCATCGGTGGGTCCTTCCTGTCGGAGGTCGGACGTTACGCGCCCGGCGCCGGTTCCGCGCCCGACTCGGCGGGTGGAGTTGGCCCTAGCATGACGAGGTGGCCACGACCGGTCACGTCGGTGCGACGGACGGTGGGGATGGCGGAGACCGAGGCGTCCGGGGACGCCGTGGCGCTGGCGCGTCAGGCGGGTGACGTGATCGTGGCGGTCGGACCCGACCGGACCGTCACTTGGGTATCAACGCCGGACGTGCCGGTCGGCGCGGCCGCGGACACGCTCGTCGACTCGCGCGACCGGGACCTGCTCGAGGGCCTGCTGACCGAGGCGCCCGCGGGACCGGTGCTGCTGCGCATGGCGGGGGCGGGATCCCGGGCGGTCAGCGCGGTCGCCGTCCCGCGAGACGACGGATGGCTCATCCAGCTTCGTCGCCCACGGCCGGCCGTGGGCCGCGCCACCGACAACGCCTGGCGCGGGCACGGCGAACGGTCCATCGCCAGCGGCGAGGAGGCGCTCGACGAGCTCGCCTGGCTGCTGTCGGCGACCCCGCGCACCGGCAAGGAGATCGCCGTCGTCGCGTTCGACCTCGACGACTTCGCCGCTGTCGGCGCCCGCCACGGGGAGACCGTCAGCGAGGAGGTGCTCGGCGTCGTGTCGGACCGCGTCGTCGACGCAGTCCGTTCCGGCGACCTCGTCGCGCGGCTGACTGACGACCAGTTCCTCGTCGTCCTGCGCGGCGTCCACCACCTGCGGGGATCCATCCGCGTCGCCAACAAGATACGGGCGGCGGTCGAGGACCCGATCACCGTGTCCGCCGGCGCCGGCGTCGTACAGACCGCGAGCGTGGGCGTCACCCTCGTCAGCCTCGGTGAGAGCGTCGACGCCGTCCTCGAGCGGGTCGGCGCCGCCGTGGCGATGGCCAAGGCGGTCGGCGGGAACGTCGTCCGGTCCGACCCGCCGATCTAGGCATGCGTGCCCGTGTCGCGAACCGGAGTGCCCTCTTGCGTCTCGGGCGCCTAGCGTTCCCGACGTGACGACGATGACCAACGACACCGCTGTTGCCGACCGTGTGCGCGCCGCATGCCGGAGGATCCGCGAGGCGGGCGCGCCGCTTCCCGTCGACGAGCTCGCGCGGGCGGCTGGATGTAGCCCACGGCAGCTGCAGCGTGACTTCGCCGAGGTGCTCAGCATCTCCCCTCGCCAGTACGGCCAGGCCGTCCGCACGGAGCGGACGCGGCAGACCCTCCAGCACTCCGCCTCTGTGCTCGATGGGGCCTTCGCCGCCGGCTACGGGTCGGTCCGTGCCTTCTACGAGGAGGCCGCCCGCCGTCTCGGCATGACGCCGTCGGAGTATGCGGCCGGTGCCCCCGCCCAGGTCCTGCTGTGGTCGGCCACAGCGACGGCCATCGGCGAGGTCGTCGCTGTCGCGACCCCTCGCGGGCTGGCCGCCGTTCGGATCGGGGACGCCGACGCCCAGGTCGACGCGCTCGCCGAGGAGTTCCACGGGGCCACGCTCGTGCGTGACGACGCCGCGATGGCCGACGTCATGGCGGCGCTGCGGCTGCTCGCGACGGGGCGTACAGCGGCCGACTTGCCGGTCGACGTCCAGGGAACCGCGTTCCAGGCGCGCGTCTGGCGAGCGTTGCAGGAGATCCCGCCGGGCCAGACCCGTACGTACACGCAGGTGGCCGAGTCGATCGGTGCGCCGACCTCGACGCGCGCGGTCGCCCGTGCCTGCGCGACGAACAAGGTCGCCCTCGCCGTGCCGTGCCATCGCGTCGTGCGCGTGGACGGCGACCTCGCCGGCTACCGGTGGGGCCTGGCGGTCAAGGCGGCGCTGCTGGAGGCCGAGAGCGCGTGAGTGCTCGTCGCTGGCTCCCGGCCTATCTCGCCCTGGCCGCCATCTGGGGCTGCTCGTTCTTGTTCATCAAGGTCGGGCTGGACTCGCTCACCCCCGCCGGGGTGGCGCTAAGCCGGCTGGCGCTCGGCCTCGTCACGATGCTCGTCATCTCGGCGATCTCGCGCACGCGACTGCCGCACCGCTCGACCTGGATACCCCTCTTCGCCGCTGCCGCGCTGATGACCAGCGTCCCGTGGACGTTGTTCGCGTTCGGCGAGGAGCGCGTCTCGTCGGCACTCGCCGGCGTCATCAATGGAGCGACGCCGCTCATGACGCTCGTCGCGATCCTGCTCGCCTTCCCCGAGGAGCGGCCGACGCGCGAGCGCATCGTGGGCCTGGGTATCGGCTTCCTCGGCGTGGTTGTCGTGCTCGGGCCGTGGGAGGCCAGCGAGGGCGGCACCTGGATCGGCATCGCTGCGTGCGTCGTCGCGATCACCTGCTACGGCATCTCGTTCCCGTACGTCCGTCGGCGGCTCGTGGGTGGATCACGTGCGATCCCGTTGCCGCCCATCGCCTTTGCGACCGGTCTCATGCTGATGGGCACGGTGCAGGCCGTCCCGATCGCCGCCGTCACCGGGGTGACCACGGCGCCCGTCACGGTGAACGTGGTCCTCGCGATGGTGGCCCTTGGCTGTCTAGGAAGCGGGATCGCATACATCCTGAACTTCCGGGTGATCACGGCGTCCGACGCGACGACCGCCAGCACCGTGACCTACCTGACGCCGCTCGTCGCCGTCATCGTCGGCGCAGTGGTGCTGGGCGAGCACGTCACGTGGAACCAGCCGGCCGGCGGCGTCCTGGTCGTCCTTGGGGCCGCCGTCGCGCAGGGTCTGGTCACACGCCGCCGACGGGCGCGCGCGGCCGCGTCGGGGCGAGAGCCAGGCGCGCAGCAGCAGGTCGGCACAATGGACTCCTCATGAGCGCTGACACCCTCGACACCGACGTCCTCGTCGTCGGCGCCGGTCCCGCCGGGTCCGCGGCCGCTGCGTGGGCTGCACGGTCCGGGCTCGACGTGCTCCTCTTGGACGCCGAGACCTTCCCGCGGGACAAGCCGTGCGGCGACGGTCTCACCCCGCGGGCGATCGCCGAGCTCGACGCACTCGGGCTCACGCCGTGGCTGTCCGGGCGGGCTCGCAACTGGGGCCTTCGGGCCGCCGGCTTCGGCCAGGAGCTGTACCTGCCGTGGCCGGGAGGATCGCTGCCCGCCAACGGCAGCGCCGCGCCGCGGACCGAGCTCGATGCGCGGATCCGTCAGGTCGCACTGGACTCCGGGGCGCGTGCGGTTGAGGGGCATCGCGCCGTCGATGTCCGCATGGACGGGCGTCGTGTCGCGGCGGTCACGTGCACCACGGGCTCGGGCAGCAGCGCGCGCCGGGTCGAGGTCGGCTGCCGGCGGCTGGTCGTCGCCGACGGCGCTCGTTCGCAGCTCGGTCGCCGCCTCGGCCGGACGTGGCATCGCGGCACCGCGTACGGCGTCGCCGCGCGGGCGTACGCACCGTCGGGGCGCAGCGATGACCCGTGGATCTCGTCGCACCTGGAGCTGCGCGGCGAGGCGAACGAGCTGCTCTCGGGCTACGGCTGGGTCTTCCCGCTCGCGGACGGCAACGTCAACATCGGCGTCGGCACCCTTGCGACCGACCGCCGACCGGCCGACCTGAACCTGCGCGGGCTGCTCGGCCTGTACGCCTCGGCGCAGCGCGACCCGTGGCAGCTCGGCGAGGTCCGCGACACGTGGTCGGCGCTGCTGCCCATGGGCGGCGCGGTCAGCAATGTGGCCGGGGCGAACTGGCTCCTCATCGGGGACGCGGCCGGGTGCGTGAACCCGCTCAACGGCGAGGGGATCGACTACGGCCTGGAGACCGGGCACCTCGCGGCGCGGCTGCTCGCGGCCACGGTGCCCAACGCGGGGATGGACTACGCGCGCCTGTGGGCGCCGGAGCTACGCCGGCGCTACGGTCCGGCGTTCTCGATCGCGCGTCGGCTGGCCGGATACCTGACGATCCCCGGGCTGCTCAGCTCACTCGGTCCGGTCGGCATGCGCTCACGGATGCTCATGACGGTCGCGCTGCGGGTCATGGGCAACCTCATCACGCCGGAGGACGCCGACGTCGTCGCCCGCCTGTGGCGTGCCTCCGGACGGGTCAGCGTCCGGTTCGACGACCGCCCCCCGTTCTCCTAGGACCCTCCCGCATGTCCCGCTTTGCGGGACCCGCGGGTAGCTGAGGCCTGATTTCGCCCGCCACCCGCACGCCAGTCCCAGAAAGCGGGACAAACGGGTGGGTGGGGCCCGGTTTCGCCGCGAGCCGCCCACCACTCCCGGAAAGCGGGACAAACGGTGGGCGAGGGTCAGACGGCGAAGTGCTCGACGTGCGGGGGACCGTCGAAGTGCGGACCGATGAGCTCGCGCCACCGGACGAACAGCTCTGACTCCCGGAACCCCTGCAGGTGGTCCTCGAGCGTGTCCCAGGTGATGGTGAACAGGTAGATGTTCGGCCGCTCGACGCACCAGCCCTTCGCGGCGAACTCGCGGTACCCCGACGCGCTCGGCAGCACCTCGTCGGCCGCCCGCTGCAGCGCAGCCTCGAAGTCGGCCTCGTGCCCGGGCAGGACGGTGACGAACGCGACCTCGAGCACCATCAGAACGCCCAGTCCTCGGCGAGGACCGACTCCTGCATGACCATCCGCAGCGGATCCATCCGCAGGACGGCCGGGGGGCCTCCGAGGTGATCGGACATCTCCGACGTCATGCGGACGAAGCCCGACGACGCGCGATGGGCGTCCTCGGCGTCCTCGTCCTTGAAGATCTCGAACAACCAGACGAGCGTGGCGTCGTCGGGGTCGAGCGAGACCATGAACACCTCGGTACCGGGCTCCTCGACCAGCCCGTCCGCGTAGGTGTTGAGGATCTCCAGCAGCACCGGGCGTTGACCCTCCTTGCAGGTCAGCCGCACGAGCAGCGACCGCCTGCCGGGGAGGAGCGCCTGGACGGGTTCGTCGACCACCGCTAGGCCACGTTCTCGAGGTACCACTCGTACGTGCTGGCGACGCCGTCGCGAAGCTTGATCGTCGGCGACCAGCCGAGGTCGTTGATACGCGTCGTGTCGAGCATCTTGCGAGGCATGCCGTCGGGCTTGGACGAGTCCCACTCGATCGCGCCCTCGAACCCGACGACCGCCGCGACCGTCTCCGCGAGCTCCTTGATCGGCAGGTCGTCGCCGAGGCCGACGTTGATCGTCTCCGCCGAGTCGTATGAGCGCAGCAGGACCAGGCTTGCCTGAGCGAGGTCGTCGACGTGGAGGAACTCCCGCCGCGGCGCGCCGGTCCCCCAGACGGTCACCGTGGGGGCGCCGGACGCCTTCGCCTCGTGGAACCGGCGGATGAACGCCGGCAGCACGTGCGAGGTCTCGAGGTTGAAGTTGTCGCCGGGTCCGTAGAGGTTCGTCGGCATGGCCGAGATCCAGTGCCGCCCGTACTGGGTGCGGAACGCCTCGATGTAGAAGATGCCGGAGATCTTCGCCAGCGCGTACGCCTGGTTCGTCGGCTCGAGCGGACCGGTCATGAGCGACGACTCGCGGATCGGCTGCGTCGCGTGCCGCGGGTAGATGCAGGACGACCCGAGGAACAGCAGGCGGTCGACGTCGGCCGCGTGCGCCGCATCCATCACGTTGGTCTGGATCAGCAGGTTGTCGCGCATGAACTCGACGGGGTACGTGGAGTTCGCCATGATCCCGCCGACCCGTGCCGCGGCGTCGATGACGATGTCGGGAGCGGCGTCTCGCACCGCGTCCATCGTGGCCTCGCGGTCGGTGAGGTCGAGCTCGCTCGAGCGCCAGCCGACGACCTCGCCCACGCCCTCGGCCCGAAGGGCCCGGACGATCGCCGACCCGACCAGGCCGTTGTGCCCGGCGACATAGACCTTCAGGTCCCCCCAGGGGAGCTCGCGCATGGCTGTCATTGTGGCATAGCGCCTGTTGCTCTCCCGGCGCCAACGGGCGCGCCCCGATGACAGGATGACCGCATGAGAGTCGTGACGATCGAGCAGCTCACGCGCGTGCTCCGCAGCCTGCCGGAGAACCCGCGGGTCGTCGCGTCCGGCAACTTCGCAACGCCCCACGTCGTGCTGTCGGCGCTCGACGCGGCAGTTCCCGAGTACCGGCTGCACATGCTCAACGCTCAGCATCCGCTGCCCGACCGGGAGGGCGTCGTCTACGAGACGGCCTTCGTCGGAGCCGGGATGCGGGGGCACGAGCGTCTCGTCTACGTGCCGTGCCGGCTGAGCCTGGTGCCGGTGCTCTTCCGTGACCACTTCCGGCCCGACGTCGTCCTTCTGCACGCATCCGCTCGACGGCACGACACGGTGAGCCTCGGCACGGAGGTCAACATCCTGCCGGCGGCCATCGAGTCGGTCCGCGAGCGCGGGGGGATCGTCATCGCCCAGGCGAACGCGCGGATGCCGTACACCTACGGCGACGCGGTCATCTACGACCACGAGATCGACTACCTCGTCGAGGTCGACGAGCCGTTGCCGACCCACAGCCCGGGCCCGCTCGACGACACCGCGCGTCAGATCGGCGAGCTGATCGGTGCGCGCGTGCAGGATGAGTCGACGCTTCAGCTGGGGATCGGCGCCGTGCCCGATGCCGTCCTCGCGTCCCTCACCCAGCAGCGCGGGCTGCGGATCTGGACAGAGATGTTCAGTGACGGAGTGCTCGAGCTGGACCGCCGCGGCGCCCTCGACCGGGACGTGCCGATCACCGCGTCCTTCGTCTTCGGCTCGCAGGACCTGTACGACTGGCTGGACCGCAACAAGTGGGTACGGATGCTGCGGACCGAGCGGACCAACGACCCCGCCCAGATCGCCCGGCAGGCGCGGATGACCAGTGTCAACGCCGCTCTCCAGGTCGACCTCTTCGACCAGGCGAACGCGAGCCGGATCAAGGGCCAGATCTACTCCGGCTTCGGCGGGTCGACGGACTTCATCGTCGGAGCGCTCCACTCCCGCGGCGGGCAGTCGTTCATCGCTCTCCCGTCGTGGCACAAGAAGGCGGACGTCTCCACGATCGTCCCGCGCATCGACGAGCCGGTCACGAGCTTCGAGCACAGTGCCGTCGCGACCGAGAACGGCATCGCCACGATGTTCGGTCGCAGCCAGGCTGACCGCGTCACGAACATCATCGATCGCGCGGCGCACCCGGCCGTCCGCGACGAGCTACGAGACGCGGCCGGGCGGATGGGGCTGCTGTAGTGCCCGAGCTGCCCGAGGTCGAAGCGCTTGCCCGGTTCCTCACCGACCGTACGAGCGGCACCCGGATCGCCGACGTGACCCTCGCGAGCCTCTCCGCGCTGAAGACGGTGACGCCGTCGCTGGCCGACCTTGCGGGCCAGGTCGTCTCGGACGTGACGCGGCGCGGCAAGTTCCTGCTGCTGTCGACCGTGGAGGGGCCGTCGCTCGCCTGGCACCTGTCCCTCGGTGGCTGGGTGCAGTGGCGCGACGACCCGCCGACCGGTCCGGTTCGCCCGGGAAAGGGCCCGCTGGCCCTGCGGATCACCTTCGTGACGGTCGACGGCGAGCCGGTCGGCGGCTTCGACGTCACGGAGTACGGCACGCAGAAGCGGCTGGCGCTGTACGTCATCGACGACCCGGCGAGCGTCCCCGGGATCGCTCGCCTGGGCCCGGACGCCTTGTCGGACGAGCTGACCCGCGAGCGCTTCGGCGAGATCCTCACGGAAGCTGGTCGCGCACAGGTCAAGGGAGTCCTGCGAGACCAGTCCGTGATCGCCGGTATCGGCAACGCCTACAGCGACGAGATCCTCCACACCGCCCGTCTGTCGCCGTTCCACCCGGCCGCCTCGCTCACGGACGCGCAGGTCGATGTGCTCTACGCCGCGATGCGCGAGGACCTGGGCCGTGCGGTCGACCGGAGCGTCGGGCAGGGCACCGGAACGCTGAAGGCCGAGAAGAAAGCGATGATGGCCGTCCACGGCCGCGCCGGCGAGGCGTGCCCGGTCTGCGGGGACACCGTCCGCGAGGTCTCGTTCGCCAGCCGCGCCCTGCAGTACTGCCCGACCTGCCAGACCGGGGGCAAGCCTCTCGCCGACCGCCGGATGAGCAAGCTCCTCAAGTAGCCGGCGCCGATATTCTCAGTCGCATGTTCACCCGCAAGGCCGGTGCGTCCGGCCCGCTCCCCCCTGGCAAGTACCGGATGGGCGGCGCGCACTTCAAGAACGACGCAGCGTTCGTCAAGACCGCCGTCCGTGACGTGAAGCGCCTGGAGAAGTACGCAGGCCTCACGACGGCCTCGCGGCTGCTCGACTGGGGCTGCGGTGCGGGCCGTCTTGCCGTCGGGGTGCGCGAGCACCTGGGCCGGATCGCCGACTACCACGGCGTTGACGTCCAGCCCGAGCTCGTCGAGTGGGCGCAGGAGAACCTCGCCGGGCCGGGGTTCCGCTTCACCTGCGTCGACGTCAGCAATGAGCGGTACAACCCCGACGGCACGCCGGAGCGCACGCTCGCGGCCGATCCGGGGACGGTCGACGTCCTCTACGCCTACTCCGTCTTCTCGCACATGAACGACGAGGACACCGCCGCCTACCTCGAGCTCATCCGGACCGCCCTGTCCGATACCGGGTTCGCCTTCGTGACCTGCTTCGTGGAGGAGGACGTGCCGGGATGGGAGGAGAACCCCGAGGGCTACGGGCCACTGGAGTGGAAGGGGCGGCTGCACTGCACGCGCTTCGCGCGGTGGCATTTCGAGGACCACGTCAACGCGGCGCGGCTGGCTGTCGACCGTTTCGAGTACGGCCGCGAGACCGACGGGCAGAGCCTGTACGTCCTGCGCGCACGCTGAGTACGGGCGGCCGTCTGGCCCGGCGGTCGGAACAGTGACCGGTCAGAGTCGGGGCGTCCCGCTATGCCCGCTATGCCCGGTCGCATCCCGTCGTTGGCCAACGGGTGTGCAGCAAGCGACGAGGCCGTGAAATCACCCGAGGTCGGCGTCGTCGGTCCCCCTCCACGGTCGCAGGGTGGGTTATGGTCGTCGGGTCCCGAATCCGCAAGGAAAGGTCGACCCATGCGTCGAGCTCTGACCGTCCTGGCCGTGTCCGCCCTTGTCGCCTCGTCCGCGGCGCTGACCAGCCAGCCCGCTCAGGCTGCGGCCGCCGGCACCGGCGGCCCGATCCAACCCACCGCCTTCGGCATGCACGTGCCGGCCATCGCGCAGGGAGTCGCTCCGGTCGCCCCGTACGGCGCGATCCGGCTGTGGGACTCCGGCGTCGCCTGGGGCCAGGTCGAGCAGTCGAACGGCAAGTACTGGTGGAACGGCCTCGACGCGGCGATCTCGACGGCCAACACCCAGAACGCGAAGATCCTCTACGTCCTAGGCTCGACCCCCACGTGGGCCGCGAGCAACAAGAAGCAGGGCACGTACCCGTACAAGGGCGCGGCGTCGATGCCCAGCATGAAGGTCTGGAAGGCGTGGGTGAACGCCGTCAGCTCGCGCTACGCCGACTCGATCGAGTCGTACCAGATCTGGAACGAGGCGAACCTGTCGACCTTCTGGCAGGGCACCCCGAAGCAGATGGCCGACCTGACCGCGGCAGCCACGAAGATCATCCGCAAGAACGACCCGACCGCGAAGGTCGTCGCGGCGTCCTCGACCGTGCGGCTGCAGAGCGCGTACAAGAAGTTCTTCCCGAAGTACCTGGGCGAGCTGAAGAAGCAGAAGTGGCCGGTCGACGCGATCGCCGTCCACCTGTACCCCTCCGGCACCGGCACCCCCGGTGATCGCGCGGCCTACATCAGCCAGGTCAAGTCGGACATGAAGAAGGCCAAGGTCCCGGCCAGCAAGCAGCTGTGGGACACCGAGATCAACTACGGCATCGCCGGCCCTGGCAGCACCCCGCACACGACGATCGGTGGCGGTCAGGCAGCGGCGTACGTCGCGCAGACCTACCTCGACGACGCGCGGCTGGGCGTGGACCGCGCGTACTGGTACTACCAGACCCCGAGCTCGTCGCTGGTCGGGATCCAGATGGCTGAAGGCACCCCGGGCGCCCTCGGCTACCAGACTGTCCAGTCGTGGCTCAACGGCTCGTACTTCTCCTGCACGACCGGTGCGGTGAACACGTGCCAGCTCGGGGACTACGCGGCGCCGCAGGTGATCGCCTGGGCCTCCAAGGGCTCAGGTACATTCACGGTGCCCGCGAACGTCGTGCGAGCGTGCGACGCGACGGCAAACTGCGTCCCGGCCACCCCGGGCGCCACTGTGACGATTGGGAGTATGCCCACATGGTTCGGAACCGCCGCGGCCTGGTCGTAGCGACCCTGGCGGCCGCCGCGACGCTGCTGGCCGCCTGCTCAACCTCCGGCAACGGCGACGCGAGCGGCACCTCGAGTGCCGCTCCGTCGTCGTCCGTCGTCCCCGCCAACGCCGTGCAGCCGTCCCTGGTCGGCATGCACGTCGAGGGCGTCGAGGGTGGCGCGTGGCCGTCCGCCCCGTTCGGCGCGCTGCGCCTGTGGGACAACGGCACGGCGTGGTCGCAGATCGAGCTCGAGCCGGGCGTCTACAAGTGGGACAACCTCGAGGGAGCGCTGGAGAACGCGCAGTCCAAGGGCATGAAGGACATCCTCATGGTCCTGGGCACGACTCCCGAGTGGAACGCGAAGACCGTCACGAAGACCGACTACCCGCAGCCGGGTGCGGCGAGCTCGCTGAAGGACATGAAGGCCTGGGACACGTGGGTGACGGAGGTCGCCACGCGCTACAAGGGCCGGATCACCTCGTACCAGATCTGGAACGAGGCGAACCTCAAGAACTTCTGGAACGGCAGCCCGGAGGAGATGGCCCAGCTGACCAAGCGGGCCTACGACATCATCAAGAAGATCGACCCGGCGGCCCTGGTCGTCTCAGCGTCACCCTCACTTCGCCTGACCGCGTCGTTCGAGAAGTTCTTCCCGGCGTACCTCAAGGCGCTGAAGGACCTGGACTGGCCGGTCGATGTCATCGCGATCCACACGTACCCGAAGGCCGACGGTGACCCGGTCGCGCGCGGACTGCTCATCGAGGCCGCGCAGGCCGCGCTGAAGAAGGCCGGGGCGCCGGCGGACCTGCCGCTGTGGGACACCGAGCTGAACTACGGCCTGGCCGGACCGGGAGCCCTCCCCAAGGAGGAGATCACCGGGATCGACGCGGCCGGCTGGGTCGTCCGCACGTACATCGACGACTTGCGCTACGGCGTCGCGCGCTCCTACTGGTACATCTGGACGCAGAAGCCCTACGCGCTCCTGGGCATCCAGGCCTACCCGGGCTCGGACGCGGAGCAGGGCTTCTTCGCCCTCGAGAACTGGGTCGTCGGGTCGGTGTTCCAAGGCTGCACGGACGACGAGGGCGCGGTCGTGTGCACGTTCGACCGTGACGGCCAGACGTCCGTGGTGGCGTGGGCGGAGAAGGGCCAGGTCTCGTACACGGCCCCTGCAGGCGCGCAGCTGGTCTGCGACCCCCTGGCGAACTGCACCGAGACCACGCCTGGGGCGAAGATCAACCTCACCACCGTCCCCATCCGCATCTACCAGCAGTAGGCAAGGGCCGGGTAACGATCCGGCAAAGTGTCGCCGCGGGAGCGCTCGGATCGAGGCCGATCGTGCCCGCGCTGATACCGTGAACGGGCTTGCCGACCTCGGAGGTGCGCGTGTCGCTCGAAGAGCGTGACAGCACCGACGCGACCGCCCGCGCGGACGAGCACCACACGATCCCGTTGCGGATGCCCGCGCGGATCGGCTGGGCCGAGGCGCACTCCCACCGCGACCGTCCACACCTTCGACGCGACCCGCTGCGGGTCTACGCGATCCGGGCCGTCGTGCTGGACTTCATCGCCGTCCTCGTCGCCGGCATCGTCGGCTTCGTCCTGCGGTGGGCGATCCCCTACTCGGTCGAGCTCAACGACCCCACGTACGTGTCCTTGGTGGTCGTGGTCGTCGTGTCGTGGATGGTCGTCCTCATCCTGCGCGGTGCCTACGACACGCGGATGCTCGGCGTCGGCTCGGAGGAGTTCAAGCGCGTCGTCTCCGCCACGGCGACGGTCTTCGGAGCGGTCGCTATCGTCGCGTTCGCCCTCAAGCTCGACCTTTCCCGCGGCTTCGTGCTCATCACCTTCGCCGTCGGCCTGCTGCTCCTGCTGTCGGTCCGCTGGAGCCTGCGCGCGTGGCTGCGTCATGAGCGCCGCTACGGCCACTTCCTGCACCGCACGGTCGTCGTGGGCGCCGAGCCGATGCGCGGCGACATCGTCGACCTTCTCGACCGAGACCCGGTTGCCGGCTTCGCCGTCGTCGACGTCATCGACGAGCCGCTCGTCGATGCGAATGCGGACGGGCTCGACGCGTGGCTGGACGAGGTCATGGCCCGCATCTCCCTGTCGGATGCCGACACGGTCGCGGTCGCGGGCTCGCCGGCCCTGGGACAGCAAGTGATCCAACGACTCGCGTGGCGTCTGGAGGGTCCGCGCGTCGACCTCCTCGTGGCGCCTGCCGTCGGCGACGTCGCCGGTCCGCGCGTCACCATGCGCATGGCCGCGGACCTGCCGCTGCTGCACCTGGACGAGCCGCACCTGACCGGCCCCAAGCGGGCGATCAAGCGCACGCTCGACATCGTGTTCGGGATCGCGCTGCTGCTGCTCTTCCTGCCGTTCATGCTGGTCGCCGCGATCGGCGTCAAGGTCAGCAGCCGTGGACCGATCCTGTACGTCCAGCAGCGCGTCGGCCGGGGTGGCCAGATCATCCACTTCCCGAAGTTCCGGTCGATGTACGTCGGCTCGGACAAGCTGCGCGCCGAGGTCATCGGCAGCCCGGACGGCTCGATCGCCGATCGCTACAGGGGCGACCCGCGCATCACGCCGTTCGGCCGGTTCCTGCGCCGATGGAGCATCGATGAGATGCCGCAGGTGCTCAACGTCATCACCGGGTCGATGTCGCTCGTCGGGCCGCGCCCGGTCCTGGTCGAGGAGATGCCACTCCTGGGCGACGTCGACCACCGACGGCACCTGACCAAGCCGGGCCTGACCGGCCTGTGGCAGGTGTCGGGCCGCAAGCAGGTCGACTGGGACGAGCGCATGCGCCTGGACCTCGACTACGTCGAGAACTGGTCACCGGCCCTCGACCTCGTCATCGTCGCGAAGACCGCCAAGGCGATCCTCGTCGGCGACGGCGCGTACTAGCCCACCTCGCACCTGAAGACGGAGTTGTCGAGGGCTGCGACCGCACCGACCGGGCCGAATGCCTCCCGGCACAGCGACAGCGCATCGAACCCTGCGGGGGCGTAGACGACGGATGTGCCCAAGGGGCCGAGGAACGTCGTGCACGAGGAGTCGGAGTAGACGTCCGACCCCGGCGAGATGGCCCACCCGCCGGCGAACTGCAGGTAGTTCGAGCCGTTGTACGTGACGCAGCCGGCCGAGGGGTAGGCCGCGGCGTCGAACGCCCACGTGATCGAGCGAGAGCAGGTCCAGCCGCCCGTGCCGCCGTTCGGCCACTGCTCCCACGTGGGGGTCCACTCCGGCGACCCGACCCAGCCAGCCTGCCACGGGGTCTCGTCGACTGGGGCGGTGCACGGCGCCTGCGCGCTGGGCCGCTCGAACGACTGGACCCACGTCTGGTCCGCGGCGGCCGGCGGGGCTCCGGCGACGAGCGCGGACGCCGTCACTGTCGTGCCGACCGCGATGGCGGCAAGGGTTCGGCGCAGGCTCATTCGGGGTCCTTCTGGTCAAGGAGCGAGTCGGGTGTGCCAGGAGACGAGGACGCGGCGCCATCGTCGGAGTACATGGATCTTCCTTCCAAATCGACAGTCAATGTCAATTTGGGTGTGAGTTCTGGATCTTGGCACGCAGCGTCGCCATCGTCAATCTCACCCGTGGGCGCAGTGGCAAGCAGGCGAGACCTGTGGCCAGGTCAGCACGGCGCCGCTGCTGTCGCTGGGCGCCGCCGATGCGATCATGGGGGCGAGGAGGACATGCCCGATGAGTCCACGCATACGGCCGACCAAGCCGACGCCCGGCCTGCGCGAACGGAACCGGGAGCGGACGCGACGCGAGATCCAGCGCGCCGCCCTGCGCCTGTTCACCGAGGACGGCTACGACGCGACGACCATCGAGCAGATCTGCGAGTCGGCGGGCGTGTCGACGTCGACGTTCTTCCGCTACTTCCCCAGCAAGGAAGAGCTCGTGGTCTACGACGCGATCGCTCCCAGGGTCCTGGAGGAGTTCCTGGCGCAGCCGGCCGACCTGACCGCGCTCGAGGCGATCACGGCTGCGATGCGGCTGGCCGTCGCTCGGATCACGGATGCGCAGATGGCCGACCAGCGGCTGCGTGCCGGCATCGCTCGCCAGGTGCCCGCCCTGCACGACGCCTGGCTGAGCGAGGCCTTCAAGACTTTCGAGCTACTCGGGCTGCTCCTGGCCGATCGCCTGGGCCGACCAGCCGACGATGTCGAGGTCCTTGCCCATGCCGGCGCCCTCCACGGCGCGCTGCTCGGTGCATCGCGTGCACTCGTGGACAGCGACGGCAGCGGCGAGTTCGCGACGGATGACGCCTTCGTGGCGATCGACGCGATCGCCGGCGGCCTGCCCCTGCTCAACACGCACGTCCAGGCGTCCGCGCCCGACGTCACCTGACGACCCGACCGGTACGCCCCCGTCAGCGGTGCCGTGCTCCAGCCACCGCTAGGGAGCGGGTGTCTCGACGGTCGTGAAGCCGTCGGCGAGGGTGGGGCCACGGAACCGCAGGGCGTCGTTGGGGTACGGCATGCACGGAGTGAACGCCCAGCACTGGTCGCCGCCCTGGGTCAGCCCGATGTCGTTGCCGTCGCCGAGACGGTAGGCCTCGATGGGCGGCCGCGCGAGCGGGGCGACGGCGGCGACGACTGTCACCGGTCCGGCCTCATAGGTCCGGATCTCGGTCGGGATGGCCGCTGTCAGGTCGCCGGCGGCGCGAGCCTGGGCCACCCCGTACGGCACGGCGACCAGGGCCAGAAGCCCGGTCGCGATCACGCCCGCAGGACCGGGGCGGTCATCGCCGAACGTCGGCCACAAGACGCGCAGGCGGACGAACGCGAGCCCGGCCGGGATGGCGCCGAGAAGCAGCAGCGAGCCCCACGCGAAGCGGGGGTCCGGTGCGGTGAAGAACCACGCACCGAGCCCGGCGAGCGTCGGCAGCAGCGCGAGGACGAGGACGGGCCAGCCGCCGACGCCGCCGGTCGGGCTCTGGTCTGCCTTGTCGGCCTGGTCGTCCGCCTGGCCCGCCCCGAGCCGCCGCCCGGCAACGGCGGCCACCGCCCACACGATGACCCCGACGACCAGCAGCGCCAGGCCCGCCCGCACCCAGTTGTCCTCGAGGGTCCGCGTGAACCACGAGCCGAGCCAGTACCACGAGGCCAGCGTCTTGTCCGGACCCACCGAGGTGTCGCGGGCCCACGACAAGATCCAGTCGCGGGTCGAGTCCGCTGCGGCCTTCGGGACCCGCCAGTCCACCGGCATCGGCAGGTAGCTCGCGGGGAACAGCAGCCAGCCGCTGAGGATCACGTCACGTACGGCCATCAGGACGCCGGTCGCGACCGCGAGGACCGATCCGGCGACGACGAGCGCCCGCGACCCGAGGTCGGGCCGTTCGTGCCGTCGGCGAGCCAGCGCCCAGCTGACCAAGAGGACGACGGCCGTCATCGCGAAGACCACCCACAGCTGCGTGCGGGTGCTCGCCGCGAGCGCCGCGACCACGATGGCCACAGCCGTCCACGCGTGCTCTCGGGTCGCCAGCGCGTCGACCAGGTACGCCCCGGCGACGATGGTCACGACCATCGCCATGGTGTCGGGTGACGGGCTGGCGATCCGGTAGCCGGGGTCGTGCAGGAGCAGCGGGATCGCGGCAGCCAGGGCGAGGACGAGGACGTACGTGCCCGGGCGACGCCAGGTGCGCGCCCCGCCGTCCAGAACGCGCAGGGCGACGTCGGCGAAGCCGGTCATCACGAACAGGCCGGCGACCAGTCGGAATGCGTCGTCACCCCAGAAGGTGTTGCTGCCAAACGCGGCGAGGTTGAACGCGCTGACGTTGGTGCCGAGCCGGGTGTGTAGGTTCGCCAGGCCGTGGATCGTCGGGAAGTCCTGCGCGTACTGGATCGCGTTCAGGTGGTACAGGCCCGTGTCGTAGTTCGTGACCGGGCCGAAGACCGAGTGCGCGGCCACGACGGCGACCACGACCAGTGCGAGTACCGGGACGACCGCCCACCACGACCGCGTGAGGACCAGGCCCGCCGCGGCGACGGGACCGCGCCGTAGCCGGACGAGGACCCAGATGGCGACGGCCACGACCGTCAGGACGATCGACGCCGCCACCGCGGCCGAACCGCGCAGGGGCCAGATCAGCCCGGCGGCGAGCACGAACGCCGTGACGACGCCGAAGCCGATCCACAACGACACCCGGACGGCACCGAGGACGCCGACGGCGGGCCGCGCGAGCGCGCCCGCCCAGGCGCCGACCACGCAGAACCAGGCCAGGGCCAGCGCCCAGGTCAGCAGGACCGCGAGGCTCGGCGCGTTCATCGCTGCTCGCGCCTGGTGAGGACGGCGTACTTGCCGATGACGTAGACGGCGCGTACGCCGTCGCGCCAGCCGATCTTCTTGCCCTCGCCGTACGTCCGACCGGAGTACGAGATGCCGACCTCGTAGATCCGGTAGCCCTGGGCGGCGATGCGGGCCGTCACCTCCGGCTCGAAGCCGAAGCGGTCCTCGCGCAGTTCCAGGGAGGCGATGACGTCGCGGCGGAAGACCTTGTAGCAGGTCTCCATGTCGGTCAGGTTGATGTTCGTGGCCATGTTGGACAGCGTCGTGAGCACGCGGTTGCCGACGCTGTGCCAGTAGTACAGGACGCGATGCTCCCGGGAGCCGGAGAACCGTGAGCCGTAGACGACATCGGCCCGACCGTCCCGCAGCGGCACGAGCAGGCTGGCGAGGTCGGCCGGGTCGTACTCGAGGTCGGCGTCCTGCACGGCGACGAAGGGGCTCGTCGTGGCCGCGAACCCGGTCCGCAGGGCAGCGCCCTTGCCGCGGTTGACCCCGTGCGCCAGGACCCGCACCCGCGGGTCGTCGACCGCACGGAGGCGGGTGAGCGTCTCGTCGCGGGAGCCGTCGTCCACGACGACGACCTCACGGACGAACGGCTGTGCGAGGACCCGGGCGACCGACTCCGCGATCGTGCGCTCCTCGTTGTAGGCCGGCATGACGACGGACAGGTCCGGTTCCGCCATGTCGACCTCCTCCCCTTGGGCGCCGAGACAGCCCGTCCGACTGCCCGCGCAGGCCCGTTCCGGCTCGGGGAGCGAATCTATACTCCGCTGGTGACCCCTTCCCGCACGCATCTCGTGCTGGGCGGGGCCCTCGTCGTCGTGGTCGGCGGCTTCCTGCTCTGGCTCCAGGCGGGACTCGTCTACTCCGTGGCGAACCTGGCGTTGGGGGGCTACGGGCTGCAGAGCCACCTCTCCGGTGCTGCGGACAACGTGCTCGGAGGGGACTACGACGTCGCGCGGGCGGAGTACGACGCCGCGGTGAGCTCCGCCGGGCTGGTGTCCCGGTCAGCAGCCAGCGCCCAGCTCGACATCGTCGGGCGGGTCCCGATGGCCGCCACCGCCGTCGACAACTGGCGGCTGGTCGCCTCGGCGTCCGAGGACGTCACCGCCAGCACGGGCGGGCTGCTCTCGCTGTACGGCGACCTGTCGGGCAAGGGTGGCGGTCCGAAGATCTTCAGCGACGGTGCGGTCAACCTCGACCTGCTGACCGACCTCCCCGACCGCGTCGACGTCGCCGCCACTCACCTGCGCGCCGCCGTCGCGGCCGTCACGGCGATCTCCGCCGACGGCACCGCCGCATCCCCGTTGCGCCGGGTGCGCGACAAGGCCCTGACGGAGATGGAGCCGGTCAAGGAGGCGATGGAGGCGCTGGAGACGATCGCGCCCGTCCTTCCGGACGCCCTCGGCGCGAACGGTGTCCGGCGCTACCTCGTCGCGATCGACAACCAGGCCGAGATGCGCGCAGCCGGCGGTGCGCCGCTGAGCCTGGTCCTTGTCGAGTTCGACGACGGGCGCATCTCGATCCCGATCAAGGGCCAGACGAGCACCCAGCTCTTCCCGCCGCTCAACGCCCCCGTGACGTGGTGGGGCCCGGCCGGCAACCCGTTCTTCGAAGGCAACCCCCGCACCGCGCCGTTCGTGGTCACGAACACGCACCCCAACATGCTGTTCTCGGCCAAGGAGATGGCGGGAGCCTGGGAGGGCGGCGACTACCCGGCGGTCGACGGCATCATCACCCTCGACCTGACGGCGATCAGTGCGGTCCTCGACGCGACCGGGCCCCTGCAGTCCGAGACGTATGGCACCGTCGACGGACCTCGACTGGGCCAGATCCTGCTGATCGACGCCTACCAGCAGTTCGGCCAGGAGAACGCCGAGGAGCGGCAGCAGGCGAACCAGAAGCTCATCGACGACCTGCTCCAGCGCATCCTGTCCGGCGACGACATCATCACGGTCGCCAAGGCGATGCTGACGACCGCGCCCGGGCGCCACGTCCAGTTCTGGATGCGCAACCCGTCGCTGGAGGAGATCGCCCGCGAGAGCGGCACGGCCGGCGAGGTCGACGATCCGGGGACCGGTGACTGGTCGGCGCTGTACACGCAGAACGGCAACCAGAGCAAGGTCGACGTCTTCCAGCAGCGCAACGTGCTGGTCACCGTGCAGCTCGCCGCGGACGGCTCGGCGCGGGTGACGCAGCAGATGACGGTGACGAACGCGACCCCCGCGGACCGCCCCGAGGGCCCGCCCGAACGCGTCGGGTACGAGACCTCCTGGGTGAAGAACGCCTACATGATGTACGTGCCCGACGAGGCGGTCGACTACGCCGCCGCGTACCCGTCGGACTACGCGGTCCGCCCGTTCCGCGGCCATCCACAGCTCGGGCGCGGTTGGGTCCTGGACGGCTTCGGCCACAAGCTGATCCGCGTCGTCGGCTGGACCGAGCCGGGCGGCCAGAACTCGGTCTCCGTGTCGTACCGGCTGCCGGCCGGGACGTTCAGCGCCGCCGACGGGTCGCTGCGCTACCGCCTGCGCGCTGAGCCGCAGTCCTTGTTCATCGCCCCGTCCATGACCGTGCAGGTCACGGCGCCGACGGGCTGGGCGGCGACCAGCGCGACGGGCACCGCGGCCACGAGCACGGAGATGTCCGGGGCGACGGCGAGCGTCAGCCTCGTGCAGAACCAGCCGCTCGACATCGAGATGGACTTCTCGCAGTGACGGCGCCGGTGGTGGCCGGCGCCCCGGTAGCGCCCGGCATCGGCGAGCGCCGCGCCCTCCTCGTCCTCGCCGCTGTCACCGTCGGGACGGTCGCCGCGATCTGGCTCCTGCCCCCCGTCGGGTTCGTCGCCGCTGCGGTGCTGCTCGTGCTCGTTCCGCCGTGGGGTCGCTCGCTCACCGAGCGCGCCGTCATCTCGCTCGTCGTGGTCGCCGGCCTCGTCGCGCTGGTGTTCCCGCGCGCCGGGTCCACGCCGGTCACGCCCACGACGGCGCGGCTGGCACTGACCGCGCTGGTCATCGCGGTGCTCGCCCTGCGACTCGTGCCACGGCTTCGCCGCGTGACGATCCCACGGCCGACGATCGCCGACGGCCTCGTGCTCGTGCTGGCCGCGGGGGCGTCGTTCTGGCTCATGTCCGCATTCATCGGCCGCGACAGCTACCAGCTCGTCAGCGGCCTGTACTTCAGCGGGTGGGACAACCAGGGCCACTTCACGACGTTCGCCAACACGTACAAGGTCGGCAGCACGACCTGGCCGACGGCGGACGGGTCGGTCGCGTGGAACCAGTGGTACCCCTCGCTGCACACGACCATCTGGGCGCTGGCCGAGCTGGCGTCCCGCAACGCGGCGACGCTGCTGGACCGCCCGGGCCTGCTGTGGCCGTACGTCCAGTGGAACGCGATCACGTTCGCCCTGTGCTTGGCCGTGCTCGCGTGGGTCGCCGGCGACCTCGCGGCCCGGATCGGCGGGATGCGGACCGCCCGCTGGGCGCGCCCGGTGGCGGTCGGGGCGTTCGCGGCGTTCGGCCTCCTCGGTAGCCCGCAGTTCCTGTACAACCTCGGCTTCACCAACTTCGTCATGGGCGTCACCGTCACGGTTGCCGTCGCGTATCTCGCGTGCCGCTCCTGGCGGTCGGCCCGGACGTTGGGCTGGTTCCTCGTGCCGCTGGGCGCGCTCGCGGTGGTCGGCCTGTGGACGCCACTCGCGCTCGGCCTCATCCCGGCCGGCGTCGTCGTCGCGATCGCGCTGCTGCGGTTCAACCGTTGGCTCGGCATCGCCTGGCTGGTGGCTGCCGCGGTCGCGGGCGCGGTCATGGCCCTGACGCAGATGTCGGCGATCCTCGGCGTCGAGCCCGGGCAGTCGGCCGGAGACTTCACGCAGTCCCTCGGCGCGGTCGGTGCCGGGATGGCCCCGTTCAACCTTGGGGCGGGCCTGGCCGCGCCCGTTGTCGCCGTCCTCGCCGCCGTCGTCCTCGTCCGTAACCGGCGACCGCTCCTGGCCGTGGCCGTCCTCGGCCCGGTGCTCGGGGCCGGTGTTCTCGCGGTCGTCTTCGCGTCCGGGGCCGACGCCGCCAACGTCGGCCGGCTGGAGTCGTACTACGTCCTGAAGTCCGTCGACGCGATGCTGCTCGCGGTCGCCCCGCTCGTCGCCGCTCTCGCCGCCGTCGCGCTCGTCCGGGCCCTCGGTGGGCTGGACCGCCTCACCGCTGTCCTGTCGACCGCGACGGCAGCTGTCGTGCTGGTCGCCTCCTTCGGCTATGTGTTCGCCCGACCCGAGCGGGTCTCCGCGGACTTCGCCGCCGCGCCAGGGATCCAGGCGGGCTGGGACCGCATGGAGGGGATCGACGACTGGCTCGTGGGCTCGGCGATCATCCGGGGACGCGATGCCGCCGTGCCGTACCCCGGCTACACGACGTTGCTGTGGGACGGGGCCGGGACGCTGCCGAACCTGTGGGTCTCGTCGCTGTCCGGAGTCATGTCCAAGACGCAGAACACCTTCTACCGCGGCCTGCCGTCCTTCCCGTACGACGAGCGGACCGCGCAGTATGTGAGCCTCGCGTTGAACCTCGACGAGGCCATGCGCGTCGCAGTGCTGTGGTTCCGCGATCCCTCCGGCCAGTTGGTCGACGCCTACGTGGCCGACCGAGGCGACGGCCGGGTCGTGTCAGTCAAGGTCCCGATGCCGTCGTCACCGCTGTGCGAGGAGTGCTCGCTGCCACTCGGGCAGGAATGACCGCGCACGCCGCGGCGTGGCCGGCGTCATCGTGAGCACGTTCCGTCGCGCCACTGGTGCCGTTGTGGCGACCGCTACGGTCCTCGGCGCCGGCGTGCTGGCTCCCGCTCCGGGCCGTGCAGCCGTCCCCGCTCCCGCTCCGGCGGCGGTCGGACCTGTTCTCAACGAGGTGGTGGCCGCCGCTCCGCTCCTGCCGCGGATCGCCGGCGTCGACGCCGCGAACCGGTCGCCGGACGACCCGGCAGGCGTGCCCGCTGCCGGCTCCGCCACGACCGGCGTGTGGACGGTCTGGACGGGACTGGGCCGCCGTTCGACCGCGACCCGGATGTCGATGCCCCCCGCCGCCGGCCGGGCCCTGCTCGGCGACTGGAACGGCGACGGGATCGCAACCCCGGGTCGCTTCGACGGCGGCCAGTGGTTCGTGACGAACGCGGCGGTGAACACCGCCGTCTGGGAGCCGTACGCGTCGTTCGGCGGCGACCCGGCCGACATCCCCGTGACCGGTCGGATCGACAAGGACCGGCGCACCGACATCGGGGTCTTCCGCAACGGCACCTGGTTGTGGCAGCGAGCCAACGGCAAGCCCGCCGCGACCGACGAGTTCGGGGCGGCCGGCGATATCCCGGTCGTCGGGGACTGGGACGGCGACGGCCGGGACGACATCGGCGTCGTCCGCGGCGGCGCGTGGATCCTGCGGATCACCGGGACGTCGAGGACCCCGTCCTGGGTGGGCCCCGGCGTGCAGGTGCAGCAGCACCCGGAGTCTGACGCGGTCGTCCTCACGTTCCCCTACGGCCTGGCGAGCGACATCCCGGTCGTCGGGGACTGGGACGGCGACGGCCGTGATGATCCGGGGGCCGTGCGCGGTGGCCGCGACTGGTACCTCAGCCGTGGGCTCGGACGGGTCCTGAAGACGACGCACGAGATCCACACGCTGACCGGCGACGAGGTCGCGCTCGTCGGCGGCCAGGCCACCAAGCCGGGCCACTGCCCGACGGCGACGCGCGCCGGCGAGCGCTACGGGATCCGGCTCGCGTCGTACGTGCGTCCGGCCACGGTTCCGCGCGGACGGGTCGGCATGGCTGGCGGCCGCGACATCCTCGCGACGGTCGAGGACGGCCTGCGGTACGCGGTCACGGACGCGCTCACGGTCCGGCTCGCGGGCCGGACGAGCCGGCCGTACTACGACCCGTTGAGCACCGACGCCCAGATGGAGGAGGCGATCCGCCGCTCGGCGAACGCCACGCTCGCGGCGGCGATCATGCTCCGCACGACGCGCGCGGGCGAGGTCGACGGCATCTCCCGGGCACAGCTGCTCGACTTCGCCCGGTGGAACATCCGGTCGTTGGCCTGCCAGCACGGCGCGTCGTCCCCCGGTGGCTGGGGGAACGACTGGCAGTCGGCGCTCTGGGCGACGACGACCGGCCAGGCCGGCTGGCTGCTATGGCCGCACCTGAACCGGGAGGAGCGCGGCCTGGTCGCTGCGATGGTCGTCAGCGAGGCGGAGTACGCCGCGGCTCGAGGCCCGCGGTACTGGACGAACCGGCTGGGCCAGGTGACCAAGCCGGGCGACTCGCAGTCCGACGAGGTTTCCTGGGATCTCACGGCGCCCGCGCTGGCGCTGGCGATGATGCCGACGTACGGCAGTGCGGGGAAGTGGCGCTCCTCGCTGATCGCGATGGCGATCGCCGCGTTCGCGCGTCCGGACGACATCCACCGCGCGCAGACGGTCAATGGCGTGCGCGTCGACATACGCATCCCCGGGACGAACGCGAACGAGGACGGCACCGTCACGAACCACGGCATCGTCAACCCGGACTACACGCAGAACGTCGAGCACCTGTGGTGGGCGGCGACGATCCTGCGGTCCGGCGACCGGCGACCGGCGGGTGCCGGAGGCGCTGTTCTTCAACGCCGACATCGTGTACCGCGCGCTCTCGCAGGTGCAGTTCACGGCGCCGCCGTACGCCGACCCCGGGGGCACCGTGTACCGGCCCGATGGCCGGATCTACTACCCGATGGGCGTGAGCTGGGGCAACCGCAGGCCGGCCACCTTCGTCGGCGTCGACGCCTTCGCCAACCTGTACGCGGCGAAGGACATCCGTACGAAGAGCTATCTCGCCGCGCACGCGGCGGACACGCGTGCCATGCAGCAGCGCTACGCGACCGGGAGGATCTATGCCGACGGGTGGTCCGAGGACTCCTACCGACTCGGGCGAGAGGAGTACGCGTTGCAGCAGATGGCGCTGGCCTGGTGGGCTGGGGCGTGGAAGCACGGACCGGCGATGCGGGTGGACCGGACGGCGTACCGCACGAGCCTCGGCGTCGGCAAGGACCTGCCGTAGAGGGCACCGCCCGCCTGCGCGCCGGCCGGCGTGGGCGGGGCTAGCGTGAGCGCCGTGTCGAGTCGGGGGTCCCTGCGGCAGGAGCTGAACCGCCGCTACGTGCGATACCGCGCTCGGCGCGCCCGGCAGGGTCAGCGCCCGGACCGGACCCTCGTCCTCGCCGACCACTGGTCCGGCTCGGTCCAGCAGTTCTACCACTTCCTCCTGGGCTACCTCGGCCCCGTCGCGACCTACGCGCGCAAGCACCCCGGGGAGCGTCTGTGGATGCGCGACTGCGGTCCGATGACACCGTGGATCGACGCTGTCCGGTCAGATATCGACATCGACACGATCCCCGTCGGGTACGCGCTCAGCCTCATGATCCGGGCACGGGAGTCGGTGCGCGTGGTGCCGGGTCTGGACGACCCCGCAGGGTTCCGGCGGCGGGTCCTCCTCGACGCCGCCGACGACCTGCGCTGGCTGCTGGACGTCGACCCGGCACCGCTGCCGAATGCGCCGCGCGTCGTGGTCGTCGACCGCCAGGTGACCGACCCGTTCTACCGATCCGACGAGTCCGAGACGGAGATGGGCGGTCAGGAGCGCCGCTCGACCCCGCAGCTGCCCGAGACCATCGCCGGCGTCGCGTTCGCGGAGCCCGTCGGCGTGGTCGAGCTCACCGGGATGCCGCCGGCCGACCAGATCCGCCTCTTCTCGCACGCCACGGCGATCATCGGCCAGCACGGGGCCGGCCTCGCGCACATGCTGTGGATGGCACCGGGATCGACGGTCGTGGAGATCCAGCCGCCCCTCGTCGCCGGCGTCGACCACATCTTCCGCGAGCTCGCCGCGGAGCTGGGCCACACCTACGTGCAGGTGCCGCAGGCGGAGCTGCACGCTCAAGTCGCGCGCGAGGACCTCGAGCGGGCGGTGGCGAGCGTCGGGCTCCTTCGCACCTGAGCAGGCGGGGGTCAGCGGCCGCGCAGCTCGGCGGCGTACGCCTCGCAGGACGCGAACGTCGGCAGCAGCCCGTCGGCCTGCGCCTGCGCCAACGTCGGCGCCGCCTCGTCCTTGGGCGACAGCAGGAGCGGGAAGTCCGTCGGCCAGGGCAGGTCGAGGGCCGGGTCGGCCGGCGTGATGCCGTGCTCACGGTCGGGCGTGTACGGGGTCGAGCAGAGGTACGCGATCGTCGCCGAGTCGGACAGCGCGCAGAACCCGTGCCCCAGTCCTTCGGCCAGGTACAGGCCGTTGCGCCGCTCGTCGTCGAGCTCGACGGCCTCCCACTCACCGAACGTGGGCGAGCCGGTGCGGATGTCGACGATGACGTCGAGGATCCGGCCGGAGACGCACTGGATGTACTTCGCCTGGCCCGGCGGCACGTCGGCGAAGTGGATGCCGCGCACGGTCCCCTGGCGGGACACGGAGACGTTCATCTGGGCGAGGTCGAAGGCGTGACCCACGGCGTCGGCGAACGTGTCAGCGCGGAAGCTCTCGAGGAAGACGCCGCGGCCATCGGGCCGAAGGATCGGCACGAACTCCCACACGCCCGCGAGCGCACCTGGCCGCACCTGCACGAGCGGGACGCTATCAGTCACGGTCGGGTGGTTCTTTGGCCCGCAGTACGGTTGCGAAGTGAAGGTCACCCTCATGGGAACCCGCGGGGTTCCCGCCCGGTACGGAGGGTTCGAGACCGCCGTCGAGGAGATCGGTGCGCGTCTGGTGACCCGCGGCTACGAGGTGACCGTCTACTGCCGCAACCCCGGCCAGCGCATCCGTGAGTACCGCGGCATGCGTCTGGTCAACGCCCCAGCGGTGCGTCATCGGATGGCCGAGACCCTCTCGCACACGGCCGTGAGCACGGTGCACGCGATCATCGCCGACCGGCCGGATGCGGTACTGCTGCTCAACGCCGGGAACGCCCCGATGCTCCGGCCGCTCGCGCTCGCACGCATCCCGACGGCGATCCACCTCGATGGCCTGGAGTCGCGGCGCGAGAAGTGGCGCGGCATGGGCGCGCGGTACTACCGGTGGGCTGAACGGGCCGCGGTCCGGTGGGGCCGCGAGGTCATCGCCGACGCCCAGGCGATCGCTGACTACGTGGAGGCCGAGTACGGCCGGCGCTGCGTCGTCATCCCCTACGGCGCCGAGGTCATCCACCCCGGCGACGACAGGATCGCCGAGGTCGACGTGACAGCCGGCGGCTACCACCTCGTCGTGGCACGGTTCGAGCCCGAGAACCACGTCCTCGACGCCGTCCACGCCTACCGCCAGTCGACCCTGTCCGAGCCGCTGCTCGTCGTCGGCAGCGCGCCCTACAGCCAGTGGTACGTCGACGCCGTGCACGCCGCGGCCCGCGACGACGCCCGCATCCGGTTCGTCGGCAGCATCTACGACGCGCAGCTGCTGGACCAGCTGTACGCGAACGCGGCGACCTACGTGCACGGCCATTCCGTCGGCGGGACCAACCCGTCGCTGCTGCGGGCGATGGGTGCCGGCGCGCCCGTGCTGGCGTACGAGGTGGAGTTCAACCGCGAGGTGACCGCCGGCCAGGCGCTGTTCTGGCCGGACGCCGATGCACTCACGGCGCTCCTGGACTCCCTCGCCGACGGCGGCCGATCCGCCGAGCTGTCCGCGTTCGCCGCCGCCGGCCGCGAGCGGGTCGCCTCCGTCTACCAATGGGACACCGTGACGGACCGGTACGAAGACCTCATCGGCCGGCTGGTCGCGCGGCCATGAGCCGGGTCGCCGCCCTCCTGGTCACCCGGGACGCGCAGGCATGGCTCCCCGCGCTCCTGGCCAGCGTGGCGGCGCAGTCCCGGCCCGTCGACCGCCTCGTCGTGGTCGACGACGGGTCGCGCGACGGCACCCGCGACGCGCTTGCCGCGGCGGGGGCGGAGGTCGTCGACTCGCGCAGCGCCGCGACCGACCTCGTGACGCGGATCGCGGAGAACTTCGCGCAGGGCGTGCGGGCCTGCGCCGATGCCGACGTCGTCGTCCTGGGTGACCACGACGACATCTGGCACCCGGACCGGGTCGCGCACCAGGCCGGGGCGCTCGGGCGGGTCCCGTCCGCGCTGATGGTGGCGTCGGACGGCCGGCTCGTGGACGACGCCGGATCCGCCGTCGGCGGGACGTTGCGCACCTCCTTTCCGCTGCCGGCGGGCTGGCCGGGCCTGTCGCCGCAGGCGCGGATGTCGGCGGCGCTGCGCACGTCCGTCGCCACGGGCGGCGCCAGCGCCGTGCGTCCGGGCGCCTTCCCGAGCCTGGACGTCCCGCCGGGATGGCTGCACGATCGTTGGTGGAGCCTCGTCGCGCTGGCCCGCGACGGCCTCGTCGTCGACGACGACGTGGTGATCGACTACCGGGTCCAGGCCGGGCAGCAGGTCGGCCTGGACCGAGCGGCGCAGGCCGACGCCGGCGCGGTCGCTCGCACGCGCGCGCTGCTGCGCGATGCCGGCCGCTCGTGGGGCAAGGCGCGTGACCTGCGGACCCGGTTGCGCCCGCTCGCGGCGACCGACCAGATCGCCGCCGCCATCACCCTGCGCGCCGTCCTCGGCCGCTAGCCGCGCCTCCGGCCGATTCCGTTTGTCCCGCTTTGCGGGACCCGCGGGCAGCTCAGGGCCTGATCTGCCTCCCACCCGCATGCCAGTCCCGCAAAGCGGGACAAACGGTAGGGAGGGTTCGCGGACTCGCCGAGCGCCTAGGCTCGGGGCATGGCCGGTGCGACCCTGCTCGAGGTCACCGACCTGGTCGAGTTCCTTCAGCGCCAGGAGTCTGTCTCGGGCGTCCAGCGCGTCATCGCCGAGACCGCCCCGCTGCTGCTCGCCGCTGATCCCGCCGCCCGGCCCGTCATCCTCGACCGCTCCCGCGGTGTCCTCGTCGCCCTCACGGCGGACGAGACCCGCGTGCTGATCACATTCGGCGCCGGCTCGGCCAACGCTACGCCCGATCGCGCGCTCCTCGCAGCCGCGGCCGCCGCCTGCATCGCGCGGGCGCGCGCCGCTGCTCCCGCCGCCGTCGACGACGGCACGGTCCTGGTCTTCCTCGGTGCCGTCTGGATCAACGACGCCCTCATGCTCGCCGCTCGCGCGGCCCACGCAGCCGGGGCGCGCTGCCTGTATCTGCTGTACGACCTCACGCCGGTGCTGGAGGCCGGGCACACCGCCGCCGTCAACCGGCTCTTCGACCGGTACCTGCTGCTCGTCACGCAGACCGGTTCGGCGGTGCCGGCGATCTCCGCGTCGAGCCGCCGCGACTTCGAGCAGCACTGCCGTGACCACGGACGCACGGCCCCGCCCGGCGCCGTCACGGGCCTGCCGTGCGGACTGGGACCGGAGCAGTTCTCGCCGGCCGAGCTCGCCGAGCCCCCCTGGCCGCGGCCCTACGCGCTGTTCGTCGGGACCGTCGAGTCCCGCAAGAACCATCTCCTCGCGCTACAGGCCTGGCAGCGCCTCATCGAGCGACACGGGCCGGACGCGGTCCCCGACCTCGTGTGCGTCGGCCGGCTGGGCTGGCACGCGGACGCCTTCCTGCGCGAGTACCTGGCGACCGACGGCCTGGCCGGCAAGGTCAGCGTGCTGTCGACGAGCGTCCCCGACGCGGAGCTGGCTCGCTTCTACGCACACGCGCAGTTCACCGTCTACCCGTCGCGGTACGAGGGGTGGGGACTGCCGGTGTCCGAGTCGCTCGCGTTCGGGAAGGTCGCCGTCGTGGCGGACAACTCCTCCCTGCCAGAGGCCGGCGGCGACCTCGCCGACTACTTCGCGACGGACGACCTCGACGCCTTCGTCGCGGCGCTGGAGACACGGGCGCTCGACGCGGCCACCCGGACAGCGACCGAGAAGCGCATCGCGACGCGTCCGGCCGACACCATCACGTGGACGGGCGTCGCCGACGTCATCCGGACCGAGATCGCGGCGCTGCGCGCCGACCAGGAAGGCGGCACGCCCGTGTACCCCGAGATCGAGCTGGGCCGTGAGTACGTGCTGGCCGTCGGCGAGCCCCCGCCGGACGCCGGCTACGCCGACCAGTACTACGCCCACCTGCTCGCCGAGGGGCGCACGCCGCTACTCGGCCAGCCGCGCGGCGACCGCGACTTCGAGGTCGTCGACGCCGCATTCGTCGGCGCCTTCGGCTCACCGCAGGCCTGGGGCCTGGAGCTGCGGCCCGGTCGACGCGCCGACCTGCGACTGACCCGTCCCGTCGACGGCGACCTCGTCCTCCTCGTCGCGACGCGGTCGATGCCGGGGTTCGCCGTGGTCGAGTCGACCGGCCCCGGGGGTCCGACCCGGCAGGAGGTCTACCTCGGGTCGGTGCTCAGCGTCCCGCTCGGCGCCGGCTCGGCCGGCCAGCCGGCCCAGGCGAGCCTCGCCGTCGTCGACGCCGCCGACTCCATCGAGGGGTTCGTCGGCCTACGGTCGTTCGTCGTGCTGCGCGCCGACGACCTCGCCGCCCAGGTCGTCGCGCACCGCGCTGCCGCCGCGGCACTGCGCCAGGAGCTGGACTTCATGACCGGCACGCGCTCGTGGAAGATCACCGCGCCGCTGCGCCGCATGAAGGGTCGAGGCGCGAGCTAGCGGTCGGCCGTGCGAGCTAGCGCTTCGCGGCCTTCGTGACGGTGACGGTGAACGCGGCCTGGTTCGGCCCGAACGCGCCGGCCCCCGGCGACGACGCGACCAGCCGGCAGGACCCGCCGGCCGACGACGTGACGAGGGTCGCGCCGGTGAGGTAGCACGGACCCGAGGCCACGAACGTGACGGGCGCACCAGACCCCGACGATGCGGTGAGCGCGAGCCGGGTGCCGCCGGTGACCGTCGTGGGTGACGCCGCCGAGAGCGGGCCGCGACCGGCCAGCAGCACCGACATCGGGTCGGCGCCGGGCGCCGGCTGGACCGACACCCACTGCACCGAGCTTCCGGTCTGAGAACCATTCGTCGGTGAGAACGCCCCGTTGAGCAGCTGGTTGCCCAGGATGCTCGGCGTCCATGCGGCCGTCGACTCCTGCTCGATGACGCCGGCCGCCTGCGGGAGCTCGATGATCCGGCCGTTGTCGTTGATCCACGTCAGGACGCCGCCTTGGAGCTGCGTGCTGTTGATCCGCGTCGTGATCGTCACGGGCACGCCGTAGGTCAGCGTCGGCGGGACGAGGAGGGAGACGAGCGGGCCGTTCGGCAGGACCTGCGAGGTGTTGGTCGAGGACGAGCCGACCGCGGAGCCGTCGGCGGCCGCGTACGTCGCGGTGAGGCGGTAACCCGCCGGCGACGAGGGCGTCCACGCGACACGGCCGGTCGCGCTGCCCGTGCTGGTGCCACCCACGGGTGCGACACCGAGGACCTCGCCGGAGTACGCGTTCGTGAACGTCACCGTGCCGGCCGGCAGGTAGCCGGTGACCGACGACACGGTTGCGACGAGGACGGTGCCGGTGCTCGTAGGCGTCTGGTTCGGGGCGAACAGCGACGTCCGGGTCGGGACGGGGGCCACGGTGACGGTCGACGGTGCCGCGCCCGAGGCTCCGGCGACGGTCCAGGTCCCCGCCTTGGTCGGCGTCCAGGTGAAGCCGCCGGATCCCTGGGCGTTGAGCGAGACCGGTTGCGTGACCAGGACCGATCCGCCGAGGGACAGCTGCACGGAGACGGTCGTCCCCGCGGCACCGGGCGCGAGGACGGAGACGGACTGCGCCACGCCCACCGTCCCGTTCGCGGTGGCGATGGCCGGGGCGGGCGTACGCGTCGTGGCGGCCGAGGCCGTGGGCATGGCGAGCGCGGCTGCGAGGACGGACGCCACGACGACGGCACCGCCTCGACGCAGGAGCAGGCTGTGATGTGCGCGCATGTCAGACCTCCGGAGTCACACGAGTACCAGGGGTGAATGGTACGGAAACGCGGCCTCCTGGGAAGGGCGGGCGGGGACCGAGGGTGGCTACCGCCACGTCAGGTGCGTCAGGCAGACATATGCCGTCGGCACGTTCGGGTCCGGCCAGGGGTAGGAGGTGCACTGCGGGTCGGTGCGTCGCACCTCGGTGGGGAGCGCACCCCAGAACCGCCAGATGGCCTCCTTCGTCCGGCCATACATCGCGATGACGGTCGGCTTCAGGTCACGGGCATGGTCGAGCTCGGGGCCGTAGAGCGACGGCAGCGACGTGATCTGGTTGGCCCCCCAGAGCTGGAACGCGGCCATCGGCAGCAACGTCTCGTCGACGCTCCAGTCCGCGTCCACCCAGACCATGACCTTGTCCGCGGGCGTCGTCGAGCCGATGAGCCACTGCTGCGCGCGCTGCGCGGAGTCGAGCGTGGCGAACACGTCGTTGGGGGTGAACGCGTTGGCGTAGGGGCTCTCGGCGGAGAACGTCAACGGCCGGTGCGCGTTCTGCAGCAGCTGGAACCCCGAGAACAGCACGCCGGTGGCCAGCACCACGCCGAGCAGCGCACGTGCCGAGCCGGCGTCGATGCGTGGCCACGCCATCGCGCACGCGCCGACGAAGCCGATCGCGAGGACAGCGCCGACGACCCAGCCGACGAGGAGATCCATCGTGCCGTCCCAGTGACCGGCAGCGATGGCCGCGACGACGACGACCGCGCCGGCGACGACCACCCACCAGGGCGCAGCCCGGGTGCCGACAACGGCAGCGACGGCGAGTGCGATCGCGGCGAGGGCGGGCGTCCACTGCAGAGCCTGGTAGTGCGGGATCTCGAGCGTGTTGCTGGGAGACAGCAGCAGGAAGCCGAACCCGAACCCGGCGGCCGCCGGTGGGAGCACGGCGGCGACCCGCAGGACCCGGTCGCTCGGCCGGATGAGCGCGAGGGCGACCACGATCACGAGCGCCACGACCGGTACGACGAACACGACGTCCCGGCGGAAGCTCCACAGGTCGGTGACGTAGTCCGCGGAGTTGAGGGCGCGGCTCCAGTAGAGGTTCGTCTCGAGCCAGTCCATGCCCCGGAACGCCAGCCGGCCGAGGGCGAGCAGGGTCAGGAACGAGGCGGCGGCCCCGAGCGCCCCGAGAGCGACCGCCCGGACGAGGTACAGCAGCCGGCCGGAACGCCACTGCAGGGCGACGACGACCGTCGCGACCGCCCACACCGACGTGGCCAGCATCGCGGCGTAGGGGTTGGTCATGACGAGCCAGCCGAGGGCCAGCCCGGCGACCAGCGGTGCGACGACGCGGGAGGCGGCGCGGTCCTCCTCGGGCGACCCTGGTCGCGGCAGCGTGAAGACGACGGCGGCGATCAGGACGAGCGTCGCGGCCATCGCGGTGCCGCTGACGTAGGGGTTGCCGAGCATCCCGAGGACCACCGTGCTCAGCGCCACGAGGGCCGACAGCAGGGATGCGACGAAGCGGGTCGTGAAGCGGCGGGTCATCACGAACGTGGAGACCACGATCGCGGCGACGAGGAGCAGCCAGAAGACGTGGTAGCCGGCCCAGGGCCCGAACGCCTCCGTCAGAGCCCGGACGGGCAGGATCGTGCCGAACCGGGTCCAGTAGTAGACGGGGTACGGCGCACGGTCGGTCACCTCGTGCCCGAACAGCCCGAGCGTCGCGTAGAACTCCGAGTCCGGGGTGTCCAGGCCGGTCCAGCGCTGGGCGGTCGAACCGAAGGACACGAAGGCCCAGACCCCGGCGACGGCCGCCGCGTCGAGGAGGCGGGCCGTGAGCCGGCCGGGGCGCACCTGCACGGACGCACCCTATGCCGGGGCCGCCGGTAGACTTCCCCGCATCATGCGCAAGAGGGGCGGGCCGCGATGATCTCCGCCCTGTATCGGCAGCGGACACTCATCGCCGCTTTCGCGAACCGCGACTTCGCCACCCGCTACCGGTCCAGCGTCCTGGGGTGGGCGTGGTCCCTGATCCAGCCGCTCGCCACGCTGGTCATCTTCGCCGCCGTCTTCAGCGTCGTCTTCAAGATCCAGCCGCCCCCGCTCGGCAACGGCAACGGCGGCTCCTACGCCGCGTTCCTGTTCACCGGCCTGGTCACCTGGAATCTGTTCAGCGGTCTCCTGACGCTGTCGATGACCCAGCTGAAGTCCAACGGCGAGCTGCTGAAGAAGGTGCAGTTCCCGGCGTGGGCGCCGATCCTCGGGGCCTCTGTCGTGCAGCTGGTCCAGGTCGTCCTCGAGCTCGTGGTGCTCATCCTCATGTTCGGCTGGCTGCGCAACATCGGCTGGACGTGGGTGCTGGCGATCCCGATCCTCGTCGGCCTCATCCTCTTCGCCCAGGGGATCGGGCTCATGCTGTCGATCCTCAACGCGCACTTCGGCGACGTCATGTACATCGTTGCCGTCGTCCTCGGCGCGCTGTACTTCCTGACCCCGGTCCTCTACCCGATGAGCCAGCTCGACGGGCAGAGCGAGCTGCTCGGCTGGGTCATCCGGCTCAACCCCGTCAGCTGGTACGTGCAGGCCATGCACGACGCGATGTACTCCCTTGTCGCTCCCGCCTTCTGGGAGATCGGCGCCCTGCTCGTCGGAGGGCTCGTGGTGTTCTGGGCCGGACTGGTGATGTTCGAGCGCGGCAGCGAGGACATCGGGGAGCTGCTCTGATGACTGACCTCAGTACCAGCGCCGAGCCCGCCGTCGACCTCGTCGGCGTGGGCAAGCGCTTCCGTCGGCACACCGACCGCCGCAACTCGCTCAAGGAGCGGATCGTCCGCGGCCGGGCCCGCAACCCCGAGGACTTCTGGGCCGTCCGCGACCTGACCCTCCGTATCCCCAAGGGCAGCGTCTACGGGCTCATCGGGCACAACGGCTCCGGCAAGTCGACGCTCCTGAAGATGATCGGCGGCATCTACCGGCCCAGCACCGGCTCCATCACCACGCAGGGCCGAGTCGCCGCCCTCATCGAGCTCGGCGCCGGGTTCCACCCCGACATGACCGGGCGCGAGAACATCTCCCTCAACGGCTCGATCCTGGGCCTGTCCCGCAAGGAGATCGCGGCCGTCGTCGACGAGATCGTCGACTTCAGCGGGCTCGGAGAGTTCATCGACGACCCGGTCAAGCACTACTCGAGCGGCATGTACGTGCGGCTGGGCTTCTCGGTCGCCGTGCACATGAAGCCCGATGTCCTCCTCGTCGACGAGGTGCTCGCCGTCGGGGACGAGGAGTTCCAACGCAAGTGCTTCGACCACCTGTACGCGCTGCGCCGGTCCGGCCGAACGATCGTCGTCGTCAGCCACGGACTGGGCCAGCTCGAGGGGCTGTGCGACGAGATCGCGTGGCTCGAGCACGGCGTGATGCAGCAGCATGGCTCGGCCGTCGACACGATCGCCGCCTACCTGCGCAAGGTCAACGCGGAGGAGGCCGCCCGCAACCCGATGGTCTCGGCCGTGCGCGAGGACGACGGCAGCGTGCGGGCCGGCGACCAGTCCGTCCGCGTCACGTCCGCCCAGCTGACCGACGTGGACGGCACGCCGCTCGGCCACGCGGAGACCGAGGCGACCTTCGCGATCCGCCTCGGCCTCGCCGTACCGGAGCCCGTCCTCGGCCCGAACGTGCGCATCGCGCTCCAGCACGACTCCGGGACCCTGGTCACGATGCTGAGCAACCACCGGTTCGGTGTCGACTTCGGCACGATCTCCGGCGACTTCGTCGTCTCGATGGCGCTCACGGACAACCCGCTGCTGCCGGGCCGGTACCGCGTGCACGTCGACGTGTTCGACTACACCGGCTCGCGGCTGCTCGACTCGTGGAACGACGCGATGGAGTTCGCCGTGCGCAGCCCACGCGGGGAGATCGGGCAGGGCGTCGTGCAACTCGCCGCCACCATCACGATCGAGCCGTCCGCCGATGGCGGCTGACCCCGGCCTGTACCGCCGCGCGCGGCGACGGGCCGGCCGGGTGCGGCGCTGGGTCCGCCGCCGCCTGCACGAACGTCGGGTCGGGCGCCACTACCGGGCGTGGCTCGCTCAGGCCGAGCAGGTCCCCGCCGGCACGACCGGGCACCTGACGACCCTGTCGATCCTCGTCCCGGTGTACGACCCGCCCGTGAAGTTCCTCCGCGAGTGCCTGGAGTCGGTCGTCGCGCAGCACGCGCGCAACTGGCAGCTCGTCGTCGTCGACGACGGCTCGACGCGCCCGGAGATCGGCACCTACCTCGAGCAGTTCCGCTCACAGCACCAGGGCGACGAGCGGATCATTCTGGTACGCAAGGAGAACGGCGGGATCTCGTCGGCGCTGAACGCCGCACTGGCCCGTGCCACGGGCGAGTACATCGGCATGCTGGACCACGACGACCTCCTCGACCCGCGCTGCGTCGATGAGTTCACCCGGGCGATCGAGGAGGGCGGCTTCCCCGACGCGGTCTACTCCGACGAGGACAAGGTCGACTTCCGTGGCCAGCACTTCGAGCTCTACTGCAAGCCAGAATTCTCACCCGAGCTGCTCATCACGCAGATGTACCTGTGCCACTTCACGGTCTTCCGGCGGTCGGACGTCGTGGAGGTCGGTGGGCTGCGCAGCGAGATGGACGGCGCACAGGACTTCGACCTCGCCCTGCGCCTGCTGCCGCGGCTGCACCGGGTCACGCACCTGCCCCGGCCGCTGTACCACTGGCGCGCCTGGGCCGAGTCCACGGCGCTGACGATCGACGCGAAGCCCTGGGCGCAGGACGCGGCCGCCCGCGTCCAGCAGGACCACGTGGACCGCACGTTCGGCGGCGGCTCGGTCGGCCCCAGCGACGTCCCGGGCCTCAACGTCGTCCACCCACGGGTCGAGGGCGACCCGCTCGTGTCGGTGATCATCCCGACGATCGGCACCCCCAACGCGGCCGGCACGGGGCGCCTGGTCGACGACGCGGTCCACTCCCTGCTGGAGTACGAGACCTCGGCGCGGCTGGAGCTCGTCATCGTGACGACGGGCGTCATCCCGGACGTCCACATCGACTTCCCCGGCCGGCACCCCATCCGCCACGTCGTCTACGACGCCGAGGAGTTCAACTTCGCCGAGGCGATCAACGCCGGTCGCGCCGCGGCGACGGGCGACTACCTGCTGATCCTCAACGACGACACGACGGTTGCCGAGCGGAACCCGGTGACCAGGCTGCTGGAGATCGGGCAGATCCCCGAGGTCGGCGTGACCGGCTGCCGGCTGTCCTACCCGGACGGGCGCCTGCAGCACGTGGGGATGGTGCTGCTGCCCAGCGGACCCACGCACTGCTGGATCGGCCGGCCCGGGAAGGAGACCGGCTACTTCGGCTCGACGCTGACCCCGCGGGACTACCTCGCCGTCACCGCTGCGGCGATGCTGGTGCGCACGAGCGTGTTCGACGAGCTCGGCGGCTTCGACACGCTGTTCGCCCGCGACTACAACGATGTCGACTTCTGCCTACGCGTGCATCGCTCCGGTCGTCGCGTAGCGTGGACGCCCTACGCGCACTGGACCCATCACGAGGGAGCGACGATGGCCCGCCGCAAGCCCGACGCCGCCGAGGCGCGAGCGTTCCGGGAGCGGTGGAGCACCGTCTACCCGGTGGACCCGTACTACTCGCCCTCGCTGGACCAGCGGCTGCCGCACCTCTACGAGGCGCTGTGAGCGAGGAGGCCGTGCGATCGCGCGGGGGCCGTCGGCTGCGGGTGCTCGGTGACCCGGGCCTGCTGACACTGGATCGCCTTGACGCATTCACGTCGCGCGTCGACTCCGACCCGCGGATCGCGTCCCTTTCGCTCGTGAGCGGGCCGGCGCGCCCGGCGACCTGGCTGCGGGCGACGACGGCTGCCGGGCCGCTCGTCGCCGTCGCCGAGGACCTGGCGGACCTCGTCGGGCCGCTCGCGTCCGCCGAGCCCGACGACCTGGCCGACTGGCTGCAGCGGGCTTCGTCGCACGGTCTGTGGCACGACTGGCTGGTCACCGACGACGCCGACGTCGCCCACGCCGGTGACCTTCTCGCGCCGTCCGTCGTCGATGAGGTCGAGGCCGACGACCGGGCGAGCGCGCAGCACGCGGTCCTGCGCCGGCACCGTAGGCGCAGGGGTGGCGTGACCGTGACGGTCGACGCGACCTGGCTCGGCCCGCACGAGACGGGCGCCCAGGTCCTGACGACCGCGGCGCTCGGCGCACTCGCCGACCAGCCCCAGGTCCAGCAGATCCGCCTGGTCGGCCTCGACACCCTGCCTGCGTACGCGGCGCACCTCGCCGACGTCCCCGCTATCGAGCTCGTGCCGACGGAGACGGAGGCACCGCTGTCGGATGTCGTCTGGTACCCCAACCAGATCGATGCGCGCAGCAACATCGCGGCAGCCCGCCGGCTGGGCGACCGCGTCGTGACGACCTACCTCGACCTCATCGCCTACGACATCGAGCGCTACCACGGCTCGCGTGAGGCGTGGCTGGCGTACCGGGGCCTCCAGCGTCGTATCGCGCTCAGCGTCGACGGGATCACCACGATCAGCGCCGACGTCGCCGAACGGCTCCTCGCCGAGGTGCCGCGCCTGGATCCTGGCCGCGTTCTTGCGCTCCCGCTCGGTCTGGACCACGTCTCTGGCGAAGCAGCTCCGCAGCAGCCGGGCCCGGACCTCGCGGACACGGTCCGCGGCCTGGGCGGACGCCGCTTCGTGGTGGTCCTCGGGAACGACTTCGTACACAAGAACCGCGACTTCGCCATCCGCGTGTGGCAGGCAGCGCTCCAGGCCGGGCAGCCGTGCGACCTCGTGCTCGCGGGCCTGCACGTGCGCGGCAGCAGCTCCAAGGAGGCCGAGGACGACCTGTCCGGGCGGCACGTGGACCTGCGCGGGCGACTCCACACGGTCGGGCACGTGAGCTCGGACAGTCGCGCCTGGCTGCTCGCCAACGCGGCGGCCGTGCTCTACCCGTCCAGCGCCGAGGGTTTCGGCTTCGTGCCGTACGAGGCTGCTGTTTTGGGCACCCCGACCACCTTCACGGACTTCGGACCGCTGCGGGAGGTCTCAGGAGTCCGTGGCCTGCCGACGACGTGGTCCGTCGACGCGCACGCGGCCGACCTCGTGGCGCTGCTCTCCGACGAGTCGGCCCGGGCGACGCGCGTCGCTGCGCTCCACGCGGCCGTCGACCGCTCGACCTGGGCGGACTTCGGGGCCCGGCTCACGGCGTTCTTCGCACAGGTGTGCGACCTGCCGGAGGTGCCGACGAGCGCCGTCGGCGCCGACGCGGCAGCGGCGGACGCGGCCGCGCTGGCCGCCGTCCTGTCCAGCCGCACGTGGCGCGCCACCGCCCCGCTGCGGCGGCTGAGCCGACGAGGTCGCCGGCAGGGCTGACCGTCGCCGGGCGGTGGAGGCCGCGCAGGAGGCCTCGACGGCCTCGTCAGGCGTAACACGCGTGTGCCAGAATCCGCCGGACGGCGGGGAGGACTACGTGGACACGGCGGATCAGCGATCCGCCCTCGGGCATCCGGAGGCGGTGTCGCTCGCTGACGCCCTGTGGACCGGCGTGCGACACACCCCGGCGATCCCGACCGCGTCCGGCGGCCTGCGCGGCTGGTACCTGGACGGTCCCTACGCCTTCGTCGTTGGCCGCCGCCGCCGCCGCGTGTGGGGGCACCGGTCCCCGGAACCTTGGTTGACCGCGCAGTGGGTCCTCGACCGCGGTTCGACACCTCGGTCGGTGCTTCGCTACGAGGGGCTGCCCGGCCAGCACTCGTACGAGGACGCGTATCGCGCCGTGGCGGCCGGCACCTTCGCCGCCCCGTTCGTGTTCGTCGCCGGGTACGGCAGGTCAGGAACGACCTCCGTCCAGAACCTCGTCCTCGCGTCCTTCGGCAGCCACGTGCCCCCGGGCTCCTGGGACGCCCCCGACCACCCGTTGCGGCTGTGGTGGTACCCCAAGCACAACGCCGCCGTCGCCGGCCAGATCGCCGACCTGGACCCGGCGGTCGCCCGCGTCATCGTCTGCATCCGTCCGTTCCTGGAGAGCTCCGCCTCGCTGGCCCTGTACCGGGGGATCACCGAGCCTGACCAGATCAGCGCGGAGTGGGTCGCCGAGGAGGCCTCGCAGTGGCGCCGGATGGCCGAGGTCGCTCGGCAGCCCCACGTCGTGCCGTTCGCGTTCGACCTGCTCCCGACGACCTCGCCCCAGGACGCCGCCCAGCTCATGGCCGAGCGGCTCGGTATCGCGCCCGACGCCCGGATCGACCCGACGACGACGTGGGACGACCTGTACGTCGGCCGGATCTCGCCGGAGGAGCTCGACAACCCCTTCATCGGGAACCTTCCGCACGCACAGCGACCACGGCTGACGGCGAGGCTTCGCGACCGGATCAGCGCGCTCGTGGGGTCGGCCGCCGTCGAGCTCGAAGACGCGTATGCCGGCTCGGTTGCGGGGTGAGGTCCGAGCCAGGGGTGCTGACGGGTCTGCGCGGGGGGCTGGGCAACCAGCTGTTCGAGTACGCGGCCACGCTGCGCGCGATGCGCGAGACCGGTGCCTCGTCCTACGAGCTCGTGTTCGTCGAGGAGTGGTTCTCCCCGGATCTCGTGGACTACGTGGACGTCGACGCGCGTCGTCCCACCCGTGCTGACCGCGCGCGTTGGGTCGAGCTGGCGGACCGGCCGGGCCCGCTGCGGCCCGTCCTCACCTGGAGAGCCCGGGCGTACGAGCGCCGCTCGTCGCGTCTCGTCGTGTCGCAGTACTCCCCGTTCGAGCCGCCGGCTCCGCTCCCGCACGGGGTGCCCGTGCGCCTGGACACCTTCGCCCAGCACCCCGGCTGGTGGGCCGACGACTGGCGCACGGTCGTGACGGCGCTGGTGGCGAAGGCCCCTCCCGGCTATGCCGAGCTCGTCGCGCGGCAGCGCGTCGTCATCAGCCTGCGTCAGCGCGCCGACTACGTCCGCGAGACGTGGCAGCTCCCCTTGCGCTACTACACCGACCTGTTCGCGAACCTGCGCGCGGCCGGCGTGGAGGAGGTCGTTCTTCAGGCCGACGAGCCGGCGTTCATCCCGTGGCTGCGCAGCGTCGTCGAGTCCGCCGGCTTGCGGGTGGGCGAGGCAGTGCGCCTGACCGGCGAGCCCGCTCGTGACGACTTCTGGAACCTCGCCGCCGCCTCGACCCTGGCGATCCCGAACTCGACGTTCTCCTGGTGGGCGGCGGCCGTCGCCACCGGCCGAGACCCGCTGGTACGCGTGCTGTATCCGACGCCGTGGCTGCCCAACCGCTGGACCGCCGGGCCTGTGCCCGACCTCGGGCTGCCGGGCTGGACGCCGTTGCCGTCGCATCTGCCCGAACTCGACCTGCGTCCGGACTTCCAGCTGCGCCCGCACGCCGGCTGACGCACAGCCCGTACAGTCACCGCGGTGAGCGCCGACGTCATCACATGGCTCGAGGGTGGCCTGGGCAACCACCTCTTCCAGTACGCGGCGACGCTGCGCGCGCTGCGTGAGAGCGGCGGCAGCAGCTATCGCCTCGTGCTGGTCGACACCGCGTTCTCACCGATCATCACCGACTTCGCCGATGTCGACCTGCGCCCGGTGGGGATCGACGACCGCGCCCGATGGATCGACCTGGCGATCCGCCCGGGTCCGCTCCGACCGTTCCTGCACCGCTCGGCCATGATCCGCGAGCCGCGCTCCACGCGAACCGTTCTTCGGGAGTCCGGGCTCTTCTCCCCGCCGCCGCCGATCGAGCGCGGCGAGCCTCTTCTCCTGCGGGGCTTCTTCCAGCATCCGGCGTGGTGGGCGGACGACTGGATGACGGTCGCCCGCGCGCTGGTCGCTCGCGCCCCGGACGGCTACGCGGACCTGGTGGCGCACGAACGTGCCGTCATCAGCCTGCGCCAACGCGGTGACTACTCACGGCTCGGGTGGGCGCTCATGCCCGGCCACTACGACCAGGTGATCGACGCGCTGCGAGCGCTCGGCTGTGCGGAGGTCGTCGTCCTCGCCGACGAGCTCGCGCTCATCCCCTGGTTCACGCGCGTCCTGGAGGCTGCTGGCCTGCGCGTCCTCGCACCCACACGCCTCACGGGTGACAAGGCGACGGATGACTTCTGGAACCTCGCGGCGGCCCGGACGATGGCGCTGCCGAACTCGACGTTCTCGTGGTGGGCCGGGGCCGTCGCGACCGCCCGGGACCCGGAGGTCAACGTCCTGTTCCCCGACCCGTGGCTGCGCAACTACTGGTCGGATGCCGGGACGCCGCGCCTGGGGCTCCCGGGCTGGCAAGCGATCGCGTCGGAGTTCCCGCCGCCCCGGCCCGACTGGCGGCGCTGACGGGGCCGGTCTCAGCCGGTTCGGCGACGGGCAGCGCGCCACGCCTGGCCCGCCAACCCGGAGACGCTCGCGCCATAGACGTGGCGCATGAGCCAGGCGTCCGCGCGCTCGTCGAGGCGCACGGGCACGGGCTCGGGCACGTTCGGCATCGACCCCACAGTCCGTAGGTAGTCCGGCCGGCGGAGGGTGTGGGTCGCGTCCGGCCGGAACCCGGCGTTCTCCACGAGGTTGACGTCCGGCGTGACGGTCCATGCACCCGCGGTCATCGCGGCGCACACGAGCTGCAGGTCCCACGTGTCGATGGCGTGCCGCGCCATGAGGTCGAAGTTCGCCGACCACACCACGGTGGACTGCCAGGTGCCGCCCATCGCCGGCCATGCCCGGCGCAGCGGGAGCCGGCGGCGCCACCCCGCGATGTCGAACGAGTAGAGCTGCCAGGATCGCCGCCAGGTGGCCCAGCCCCACACGACGGGCACGCGGGAGAACCGGTACCCGCCCGTGCCGGAGATCTGTTCCGGGGGGACGAAGTTCGTGCCCGTCACCGCCAGGACCCGCGGGTCGTCGCGGTAGCGGTCGAGCATCGCGGCGGCGAAGCCGAAGAAGCTCGGGTCGACGAGGATGTCGTCCTCGAGGATGACCCCGCTCTCCTCGTGCTCGAAGAACCAGGAGATCGCCCCCGAGACCCCTCGGCCGCAGCCGAGGTTCTCCGTGCGGAAGAGCGTCTCGACGTGGCAGCCCCAGTCGAGCATGGCGGTGAGGTCGCGGCAGGCCTGGACGCGCTCCGTTTCGCCGTCCCGGTCCGGCCGTGGTCCGTCGACTGCGAGGTAGACGCGCTCGGGCTGAGCCGGTCGCACGTGGTCGATCACCTGGGCCAGCAGGTCAGGCCGGTTGAACCCGATGAGCAGGACGGGCGGACTCACGCGGCCGGTCCGCCGTCGCGCTCCTCCAGGCGGCGAAGCCGCTCCTCGAGCAGCGCGGACTCCTCCGCCAGCCGGCGGATCTTCGCGTCGTGCTTGCTGAGCTCGTAGCTCAGCTGGACGCTCACGAGGATGAGCAGGACGAGGGTGACGAAGAACAGCAGGTTGGCCGGGATCTCGACACCGACCCGGTCGGCGAGCCAGCGTGGCGCACCGGGGACCAGGGCGAGGATCGCGGCGACGAGCGTGACGAGCAGCCAGAGGACCGCGTACTTCTCCTTGAGCACCCCGCGTCGCAGCAGCCAGACGATGAAGACGAACACGAGGGCGGCGGCGACGGCTGCGAGCACGTTCGCGGTCATGCGAGGTCCCCTCGGGAGGGCCGGGCACTGCGATGCAGGAGCGTCACGACGAGCGCGAGGGTCGCCCGGCCGAGGTAGAGCGCCGACCACAGCGCGTTCTTGCTCGGGCGCCCGTGCTCGCGGAAGTACATGGTCACGGGTGCCTCGTGGACGACGAGACCCCGGCGGATCGCGATGGCGAGCGAGCCGACCGTGTCTCCGAGGTACTCGGCGGGGTACTCGACGGCGAAGAGCGCAATGGCCCGTGGTCCGGCCGACCGGAAGCCCGAGGTCGTGTCCTCGATCGGCGAGCCGGCCATGCGCGACAGCGCCGACGACAGCAGCCGCATCGCCCAACGGCGCGGGCCGCGCACGGCGTACGTCGAGCCGGGGTGGAAGCGGTTGCCGACGACGATGTCGGCGTCGTCGAGGCCGTCGACGAGCGCGTCGAGCTCGGCGGGCTCGTGCTGGCCGTCGGCGTCGACCTGGACCATCGCGTCGTAGCCGTTGCGCGACGCGTGCAGGAAGGCCGTTCTCATCGCGCCGCCGACCCCGACGTTGAAGGGCAGGATCGCGACGGTTGCGCCTGAGGCCCGCGCGAGGTCGGCCGTGCGGTCGGTCGAGCCGTCGCTGACGACGAGGATGTCCGCGTCGGGTCGATGCTCGCGGACCTTCGCTATGACGCTCGCGATCGAGCCCTCCTCGTTCCACGCCGGGATCGCCACGAGGGTCCGACGGGCCGACATGGGCCTGACGTTAGCCGACCGTGTCTCGACCAGTGCCAGACTGCGGCGGGTGAGCGCCGTCCCTGCCGCCGTCCGCGGGACGCGAGCACTGGCCGGGACCGCGATCGTCGCGTCCGTCGGGTACGTCGTCGTCGCGGCGCTCGTCGCCCGGCACGTCACCTTCTACTGGGACGACTACTTCCTGCTGCTCACGCTGGACGATCGAGGCCTGGGCGGCGCGCTGACCACCGGCATCAACGGGAACTGGTGGCCGCTGGCGACCGTCCTCCTGTGGCTGCAGCTCGCGGTGTTCGGGGGCGCGTACCCCGCCTACCTCGTGACGAACGCGGTGCTCGTCGTCGTCGCGGCCTGGTTCGCATGGTTCGCCCTGACCCCGCTGGCCCGCCGACGTCCGTGGCTCGTGGCGGCGGCCCTGGCCGCATTCGCGTGCTCGCTCGGCGTCGTGGTCAACGTCACGGTCATGACCGCGTCGTGGCCGCTCGCACTCGCGCTGGCGATGGGCTCGGCGGCCCTTGCGGTACGCGGCCGGCCGGTCTGGGCCTGGGGGTCGCTGCTTGCGCTCTCCGGCCTGGCCGAGTCCGGCCTCTTCGCCGTGCTGGCGACCACGGTCGGCTTCCTGCTGCTGGCCGCCCGCGCGGCCGGCCGGTCCGGCGGGCGCCCCGCACGCCGCGATCTCGTCCTCGCCGGCTCGCTGACGGCGGTCGGCGCGGTCGGCACCGCGGTCGGCTACGCCATCGCCACGCGCGAGCCGATCGACTACTACCTGGTCAGCGACAGCAGCGATCTGTCCTTGAACGTCGTGGACGTGCTGCGGGAGGTGGGGTCGGTGGTCCCCGCCTGGCTGGCCTCTCCGCTCGTGCCGCCGATGCTCGTCCGGCCCGGGGCCTTGCCGTGGCTGTCGGTCCTCGTCGCCGACCATCTGCTCCTCGCTGCACTGGGCGCTCTCGGGCTGGCAGCCGCGGTCGCCCTGCTGTGGCGCCGACGCCGCACCGACCCGGGGGCGGGCGACCGGTGGCGCACGCTCGTCGCGGCCGGTCTGCTGGTCGTCCCGCTCGTCGAGACGGCGGTGATCCTGGGGGTCGTGCGGCCGGGCTCGGGGTTGGAGCCCCGCTACACGATCCTGTGGCTGCTGCCGGCAGCCGCCGCATGGGCCGTCCTCCTCCAGCCGCGCCCGCCCGCCGCGTGGCTGCGGCTGCTCGGTGGGTTGGCGACCGCTCTCCTCGTGCTCAGCGCGCTTTGGTGCGCGCTCTGCCTGCCATGGACGTTCCGCAGCGCGTTCGACATCGACAAGCAGCGCTGGGACGCCAGCGCCAACCAGGTCGCCCAGATCGAGCGGTGCCGGGCAGGTCTCGACGCGACCGCCGACCCGCAGGTCTCCCCCGGGCTGCGCGACGCGCTCCTGTGCCAGGCGGTCCGGTTCCTCGACAGCCGGTAGTCCGATCGGCCGGGGTGGACGGCGTGGCCCTGACGGCTGATCGCTGATCGCTGATCGCACAGGATTCCGGCAGGAGCGTTACAGGTCCATGCCAGGTGGGGTACCTAGCGTGCCGTGATGGTCTCGGCGAACCTGCGCAGGCGGGTGGCGTCCGTGCGGCCCGAGGCGGCCATCTGGTTCGGCTCGCGTGTCGTGGTCGCGATCACGGCGACCTACGCGACCTGGGTGCTTGCGGGCCCGGCATCGACGTTCGTCGGGAGCGGGACCGACGAGATCCCCGCGCTCGGTCCCGTCGCGACGTGGCGGCAGTGGGACCTGGACTGGTACGCGAGCATCGCGCAGTCCGGGTACGGCGCGCCGGGCTTCGAGCACAGCTACGCGTTCCTCCCGGCCTACCCGTCGGTGCTGTGGGCCTTCGGGAAGGTCGGGGTGCACCCGACTCTCGCCGGGCTGGCGGTAGCCGCCGTGGCCGGGTTCGTCGCCGCGGTCGCGCTCTCGCGACTGGCGACGCTCGCCGGCGGCCGCGGCGACTACGCCGTCGTCTCCTGGGTTGTCGCCCCGGCAGCGGTGTACCTCGCGGCGCCGTACCCGGAGGCGTTGTTCTGCGCCTTCGCGTTCTCGGCCTGGTTGCTGGCCCGCCGCGGCCACTGGGCGTGGGCGTCCGTGCTGGCGGCTGTCGCCGCGGTCGTCCGCGTCAACGGCCTCTTCCTCGCCGTCGCCCTGGTCGTCCTGCTGCTGGTCACGCGCCCGCGCCGGTGGCGGGCGCTGCCGTGGCTGGCCCTGCCCTTCGCTGCCCTGGGCGCGGTCCTCGTGTACTTCCACGCGCGCACGGGCAGCTGGACGACCTGGTGGGACGCACAGGAGGCCGGGTGGCACCGGCGCCTGTCGGCCCCGTGGGAGACCTGGCGCGCGACGTGGGACCTCGCGTTCCACGACGGGCTGACCGCGACGTTCGCCATCCAGTACCGCCTCGAGATCGCTGCGGTCATCGGTCTCGTGGTGGTAGTCGGACTCCTGCTCGCACGGCGGTGGTGGGCCGAGGCCACCTATGTCGGCCTCACCCTGGTGGCATTGGCGACGAGCAACGCCTACTACTCGGTGCCGCGTGCGTACCTCACGCTGTTCCCGGTCTGGATGCTGATCGCGGTCTGGTCAGCGCGACGCCGCTGGGTGCTCGGCCTGTGGGTCGTCGTGGCGCTGGCGCTCATGCTCGTCGGCGTGGTCGGCTTCGTCACCGGCCACTGGATCGCCTGAGCCTGGTCAGGTGACGGGGAGGCACGCCTCCGCGACCCCGCGGGCGAAGTCGGCCCAGGTCGGAACGGCGTCGGGATCGACCTGGGACGCGAGGTCGGCGAGGGCGCCCGGCTCGGCGTAGCCGGTGAACAGCCGGACGAGGTCGTCGTGGCTCATCGCCGACACCCGACGCGCGCCTGCACCGGCCATGACGTCGCCGGCCGGCTGGATGCCGTCGTACAGGACGGGAGTGCCCTGGCGGATCGCCTCGAGGACGGGGATGCCGTAGCCCTCCACGCCGATCGAGAGGAACACGCTGGCCGTGTTGACCAGGGCGCGCACCTGGGCGTCGGACGCGCCCACGACCCACGTCACCGGCAGGTCGGAGGCGTCCGCTGAGGCGACCGCGGCGTTGATGGCCTCGTCGGAGGCCGAGGGTCCGCCGATGAACACCAGGTCGGCTGCGGCTCCCGCTCCGACCGCCGCCCCGAACGCGCGGAGGATCTCGGCCGGCCGCTTGCGGGCCTCGAGTGTGCCGAGGCGGCAGAACGTCGCGCGGTGCGGCGGCTGCCCGGCACGCACGTCGAGATGGTCGCCCCCGGGGTGGGCGACGGAGATCGGCAGGGCCGGGTCACGTCGGAGCCGGCCGAGGATCGCGTCCCGGGCGTAGGCGCTGATGCACACGACGGAGTCGGTGGTTGCCAGGAGCCGGAAGTACTCGCTGACCTGGCCGCTGGTTCCGGGGCGGAACCGGTAGTTGGCCGGCTCGCTCATCGGCAGCGTGTCGTAGCCGATCATCGCCGTCGGCATGCAGCGCGCCATGAGGGAGAACCGGTCGAGCACGGACGGCAGGTAGGACACCTCCGGCAGCAGCCACGTGTCGTAGATCGCGACGAGGTCCCCGGCCTTGACCCGCGTCGCGGCGGACTCCTCGATGGCCGACCGGACGAGCTCGCGCAGGTCGGTACCCGGCTCGCGTGGTGCGAACGGGATCGTCAGCACCTCCGCCGCCTGCTGCGGCGTCAGCAGCGCGAACTGGTCACCGACGGGCACGACGAAGTCGGCCGATGCGATCTCGCCCGGCCATGCGATCGCGAGGTACTGCAACACCCGTTGGATCCCGGACCCGTACGGGTCGCGCACGAACTGCTCGAGGTCGATGCCGACGTAGGACACGGCCGTCACCGCCCCGTCGTCTCGGACAGCAGGCCGAGGAGCGCGGCGGCATATCGGGCCGGCGACTTCTCCTCGAGGTAGGCCCGGCGCAGCTCTTCGCGCTCGGCGTGCGGGATCGGCGCGGCGAGCGCGCGCTCGACGGCTTCGGCGACGAGGACGGGGCTCACGTCGTCCGGCAGCCGCTCCACGTACGCCGGGGTGTCCACGTCGATCGCCAACCCGGACGACGCGACCGCCGGGGTGCCGTAGGCGGCGAGGTCGCTGAGCGGCCCACTCACGCCGAGGACCGGGCTGATCCGCAGCTGCAGCCCGAGGTCGACGGCGAGCAGGTAGTCGCGGAACGCGTCGTCGTCGAGGAAGCCGGTGATGTCGAAGTGGGCGATGCCGGCGTCCGAGGCCCTACGGGTGAGCGCGTCGACGTCGGCCGTGCCGCCGGACCCAGCGAGGTGCAGCGACACCCGGTGTCCCCATTGGGTCAGCCAGGCGGCCGCCTCGATGACGACATCGGTCATCTTCGTGCGGGTGTCGACGAAGCCGAACGAGGCGAGATGCACCGTGCCGGCCATGTCGCCCTGGTCGAAGCCGAGCCGGGCCCGCGCGGCCCGGCGCATCTCCTCGGTGACCGCCCCGTGTGGCGCGCGCTGGTTGGCGAACGGGAGCAGGCGCGGCCGGACGCCGGTCTCCGCCTCGATCCGCGGTGCGGCCGTCGGCGTGTGCATGACGAGCATCCGGGCGCGTCGCGCGACCTCCCAGAACCCTGCGTCCTGCAACAGCCGCATGTCGTCGATCTGGTCGTCGAGCGCGGGCACAAGGGAGCGCCGGCCGGTGCCGCGGAGCATGACCTGCTCGACCCCGCCCCGGCCACGCAGTGCGAGGTAGAGCTCCACGAGCCGGGTGTCGTGCGACACGACCACGGCGTCACCGCGGTCGATCGCCGCGAGGAAGGGCAGGTGGAAGTGGCTGTTGCCGACCACGGAGACGAACACGTCGTCGCCGGCTCCGTGGGCCAGGACGTCCTCGATCCGGGCCGCTCGGATGCGCACGTCGGACGGTGTCGTCCCGGCGACGTCGGCGTCGGCGGTCGCGTAGACGGTCACGTCCGCCAGCCGGGCCAGCTCGATGGTGGTCGTCGTGGAGAAGTCAGCGACGCCGGAGCGCTGGGGCGCCCATGGCGTGCCGATGCCGACGCGCAGGCCGCGCCCGGCCACGTGGACGGCCGCCTGGGGCAGGTCGACCGCGGTGGCCTTGGCCGCGCCGGCGACCATGGAACCGATGGCGTCCTCCAGCGCGACGTGCCGGTGCTGGACCAACCGTTGGGCCTGCCGCTGCTGGGTCGCGGCGCGCCCGCGGTGGCGGCGCACGGCTCGGGCCAACGACTTCGGACTGCGTGGGTCCGCCAGGTAGGACCCGGCGCCGATCAGCTCGCGGTGCGCCGGGATGTCGGCGGCGACGACCGGGACACCCGCGCGCAGGGCCTCGATCACGGGCAGCGACAACCCTTCGTCGAAGCTCGCGACGACGACGAGGCTGGCCGACGCGAGGAGATCGTGCATCTCCTCGTCGCTGATGCGGTCCGTGGTTCGTGCCTCTCCCGGACGCATCGCCGCCCCGATCGACCAGTGGTGCACGCGGTCGCCCTGGCCGGCCATGCCGATGACGACGACGTCCCGACCAGCGTCGCCCGCGGTGGCCGCGCCTATCCCGGCGAGCGCGCCGAACGTGTTCTTGCGCGGCTCGTCCCCGGTCATGACGACGATCGGTCCGGCCCCGCGGGAGGCCGGCATCGCCGCACCGGCAGGGAGCACGTCGCGTGGCCAGGCGACGACGGCGGGGACGGCGCCGGGGCCGTCGAGGGGGTGGCCTAGCAGCGAGAGCAGCTCGGTGCGGGCGAGGTGAGAGATGCAGGCGAACTCGTCGTAGAGCCGGAGCGCATCGAGGGCGGCGGCGTACTCCGTGCGCGCCGCGAAGTGCCGCAGGTAGACCGTCGGGTAGTGCATCGGGATGAAGTCGAAGACGACCGCGATCTTGTGCGCCTGGCTGTGCAGGAGCGGCAGATACGGAAGGACGCTCGCGGTCATCGGCGATGGCTGCACGAGCGCGCCGTACAGGGGGACCGTCCGCTCGTCGACGCGGGTGGTCTGCCGGGCGTCGCCGGCGAGGTCGGCAGGTAGCGGCTCGAGGCCAGGGTCGACAAGCAGCACGAGCCGCTCGTCGCCCACCGCCGCGCGTACGCCGTCGAGGGCGGACCGGGCGAACCGTCCGATGCCGCGGGTGCCGAACGCCGGCGTCTGCAGGCAGCGCGCGTCGAACAGGACCGCGCTTCCGCCGGCCCACCGCGGGCTCGCGGGCCGGTCCGCGATGCGCAGGCGCTCCCGCAGGGCGGCAGCCGTGCGTCCGAGCTCGTCGCCGTGGTTGTCCGTGCGTCGGTCGAGCAGCACGTCGGTGTCGTACGGACCGGCGTCGAGCCACGCTGTCGCGGCGGTGGCATCGGCGGGGCCGAACGGCTCCAGGCCGAACCCGCCGGCCGGGCCTGGTGGCAGCCCGTCCGGCGTGATCCAGTCGACGACGTCGGCCGGCGGCCGGCCGAGGTACGCCGGGTCGGTGAGCTGGTCCATCGTCGCGGTGACCAGGCGCAGGTGTCGTGAGCGGACGAGGGAGGCCCGGATCGGCCCGGGGAGCCGATCGACGGCGTGGCGGGCACGCAGCGCGGCGCCCTTGCCGACCCGGGCCGCCTTGCGGGCGTAGCGGAAGCTGCGCGATCCCTCGACCGAGACGAGCGCACCACGCAGCTCGGCGATCTGCCGCTCGTACTCGGCGCGGGGGACCTCCCCGGCGATGTCGTGCAGGATCAGCTCGCGCGTCCAGGCCCGTCGGATGTCGGCCCGGTCGACGCGTGCCCGTGCCGTCGCCTGGGCCTCGACGACCCAGCCGTGCTCGCCGGCGTCGATGGCGTTGAACGGGATCCCCAGAGCCTCGGCGCGTTCGGCGTGCTCGTCGGCCACATACCACCGGTTGATGCCGTCGAACGCGACGAACCGGTAGCCCGATGCCAGCAGACCGGGCTCCCACGGCCCTTCGCTCGGGGTGCTCGTCCCGGGGAGGACCGCCTCGACGCAAAGCGTCCACGGCCGATGCCGGGTGAGCGAGAGTCCTTGCAGAACAACGGCTTCGGCGCCCTCGACATCGATCGACATGAAGTGGATGTCGCCGAGGTCGGCCTCGTCGAGGATCTCGTCGAGTGATCGAGTGCGCACGGCAACGGTCTCGACGGCGAAGCCGCGTGCAGCAGCAGCCGCCGCCTCGTCGGCGTCCAGGGTGCCCAGACCGGTGCCCGGCACTCGATGAAAGACCAGCTCGCCGTCGCCGTCGGCGGCAGCCGCTTCGACCACCACGTCGCCGGGCCGGTGGATGCGCAACTCGGCGGCCAGCTCGGGATCGGCCTCGATCAGCAGACCGCGCCAGCCCTCGTCATGCAGGCTGGCCGTGATCGACAGGTGCCGGGGCTCGTTGGCGCCGACGTCGACGAAGCGCAGTGACGTCGGGTCCTCGTCCGCGAAGGCCCGCCAGACGCGGATGTCCTCGGCGTTCTGCGCGTGCGAGACCCGGCGCCGGGTGGTCATGTCTCGTGCCACATGGCCTGTGGGTCGCGGACCAGGCGCATGTCGTAGGCGACCATCTCCTCGGCGATCTGCGCGAACGTGCGCGTGTGCTGCCAGCCCAGGCGCGCGTAGGCCTTGCTGCTGTCGCCGCGCAGGACGACCGGGTCGGTGGAGCGGCGCAGGTCCTCCCGCGTGACGACCCGTGAGGTCCAGTCGTCGATCCCGACGGCCTGGAAGGCGATCTCAAGGAACTCACGCAGCCAGTGCGCCTCCCCCGTCGCCAGGATGTAGTCGTCAGGTTCGTCGGCCAGCGCCATCGCCCGCATCGCCCGCACGTAGTCCGGCGCCCAGCCCCAGTCCCGGCAGACGTCGATGTTGCCGAGCTCGAGGGTCTCCTGGAGCCCGGCCGCGATCCGGGCGGCCCCCTCGGTGATGCGGCGGGTGACGAACCCGCTGCCCCGCAGGGGGGACTCGTGGTTGTAGAGGATCGCCGAAGACGCGCGCAGGCCGCGCTCGGCGCGAGCGGCCGCGACGAGGTCGAGGGTCTCCGCCTTCGCGCAGGCGTAGGGCGTGCGCGGGGCCCGCGGGGTCGACTCGTCCTGCGGCTCGGCGACGCTCGCCTCGAACACGGTGCCGGAGGCGGCCTGGACGAACGCGCACGGCCGGGGGAGGGCAGCGATCGCGTCGAGCAGTGCGGCGACGGCCTCGACGTTCACCCGCTGGGTCATCTCCGGGTGGTTGACGGACTCGACGATCGAGCTGACGCCGCCAAGGTTGTAGACCTCGTCGGGGCGCACGCGGTCGATGAGCGCCGCGAGCGCGGGAAGGTCGGCGAGGTCGACATCGACGACCTCGACCTTTGGGGCGTAGGCGTGCAGCACGGCCCCGGAGGTTCCGGGCTTGATCAACCCGACGACGCGGTACCCCTCGGCAACCAGGGACTGGGACAGCAGGATGCCGTCCTGGCCCGCAGCCCCGGTGATCAGTGCCGTCGTCATGGTGTCGCCGCCGTCGCCGTCGCTGTCGCCACTGCGCCGACCGGCTTCCTTAGAACGAGCCCTCGGGGGCGCCGTCGAGGCGGGCGATGTCGGCGTCGACCATGATCCGGGCGAGCTCGGGCGGCAGGACGTGGGCCTTCCACCCGAGGACCGCGTGCGCCTTGCCGGCGTCGCCGATGAGCTCGTCGACCTCGGTGGGCCGCAGGAACTTCGGGTCGAACCGCACGTAGTCCTGCCAGTCGAGCCCGACGTGGCCGAACGCGAAGCCGAGGAAGTCGCGGATCGTGTACGCCGATCCGGTCGCCAGGACGTAGTCGTCGGGGGTGTCGGCCTGCAGCATGCGCCACATCCCGTCGGTGTACTCCGGGGCGTAGCCCCAGTCGCGAACGGAGTCGAGGTTGCCCATCCAGAGCTCGGTCTGGCTGCCCTTGACGATGTTCGCGACGGCGCGGGTCACCTTGCGGGTCACGAAGGTCTCGCCCCGCCGCGGGGACTCGTGGTTGAACAGCTGGCCGTTGACGGCGTACATGTCGTACGCCTCGCGGTAGTTGCGGGTGATCCAGTACGAGTAGACCTTCGCGGCGCCGTACGGGCTGCGCGGGTAGAACGGGGTCAGCTCGTTCTGCGGCGGCGGGCTCGCGCCGAACATCTCGCTCGTCGAGGCCTGGTAGAAGCGGATCGACGTGTCGACGCTGCGGATCGCCTCGAGCAGGTTGAGGGTGGAGACGCCCGTCGCCTGCGCGGTGTAGGCCGGCTCGTCGAACGAGACGCGTACGTGCGACTGGGCGGCCAGGTTGTAGACCTCGTGCGGCCGCAGCTCGTGGATGAGCTGGGACATCCGGGCGGCGTCGGTGACGTCCCCGTAGTGCAGGTGGAGGTTGCGGCCCGGGACATGCTCGTCGTGGTGCAGGTGGTCGATGCGGCCGCGGTTGAAGGTGGAGGAGCGGCGGACGAGGCCGTGCACCTCGTAACCCTTCTCCAGCAGCTGCTGGGCCATGTAGGAGCCGTCCTGGCCCGTCACGCCGGTGATGAAGGCGCGCTTTGCCTCAGTCAAGGTTCCTCCGCCTGCGATCCGCGGCGCCCGGGCACGAGCGCGCCTCGTACCTTACCGAGGCGGCCGTGGGCGACCGGGCCGAACACCGCCGACCCCCGCCGAGACCTGCAGCTTGCGGGGCGATCCCCGACGGATCCGCCCCGCAAGCTGCAGGTGTCGGGAGGCGGTCAGCCGGTACGCCGGGTGCACAGGCGGAAGTCCTCGTGGACTACGCAGTCGTAGTCGGCGGCAAGGAGGGCCTCGCCCTTTGCGACGAACGCGTTCCACTCCGGTGTCTGCATGTCCGGCGGCCGAGGGGCGAAGGTCGGCGAGACCAGCACGACCGGGGCTGTGGCGACGCAGGCCAGCACAGGGTCCAGGACGCTCGCGGCCTGGAAGAAGTATTGGTGGAACCGGGGGCACGCCAGCTGCCAGCTCTCCAGGCCGTGCGCGTGCCCGTCGTCGTACTCCCCGCCGAGCCGCGCGTACGTGCCGGTCGGACCGAGATCCAGGATCGCCTGGGCGTCGGCCGGGACCTGGAGGAGCACGCCGATGCTCCCGCGGTAGAACCGCAGCGAGTCCCGGTAGTCGGACGCGGCGGCGCCCCCGCCAAGCACCCAGCCCACGACGGGCACGAGCACCAGGCAGGCGAGAGCGGTGAGCGGGCGACGCAGCAGCACGGCGACCGGGACGGCCAGCAGGGCGGCAGCCAGCGCGATCGTCGGCTGCAGGAGCTGGTTGTGCCAGGGTCCGAGGCCGGTGGCCGCGATGACGACCACGGCGGCTGCCCCGCTCGCGAGCGTCGACACCGCAAGGACGCGTGCCGCCTGCGCCCGCTCGTCGCCCCGGCCGCGCGCCCACCACAGGACCCCCGCCGAGGTGGCGACGACGAGCGCGATGAGAAGCAGCTCGTGGGCGCCGATGACCCGCGACAGGTGGTCCACGATGGGGTTCTGGCCGTTGTCCCTCAGCCGCTGCTGGGAGTAGCCCACGTTGTCGAGCTGCGCGTCGACCCAGCCGCCCAGCTCACCCCGTGCGGCGAGGAGGACAAGGAATGCGGCGGCCACCGGAGCCAGTCCGACGGCCATGCGCCCGAGGTCGCGGACCTCACGGGTGCGCCACCACCACGGCGCGAGGGCGACCACGGCGAGCGGAAGCATCATCGGCTTGGTGAACGCCAGCACGCCCAGCACGACGCCCACCGCTACCGGGCGGCGCTGGGCCGTCAGCGCCGTCGCGACGAGCACGAGGGCGGTCCCCGGCAGGTAGGTGTACCCGGCGATGTAGGCCGCGCCCGTCACTCCCAGGAGGGCCAGGGAGGCGCCGATGACCGCCGGTGGACGTCCGGACGAGACGTGTCGGGACAGGGAGTAGGCCGCGACGGCGACGACGGCGAGCCAGCCTAGCTCCAGCGCGTAGTCCATGAGCGGGGTGAGGAGCCGGCCCGTCGCCATCAGGTAGTAGAAGACGGGGTCCTTGTTGTCCCAGACCTGCACGTAGAGGCGGTCGCCGGCGATCATCCGCTCGGCCGTCGACACGAACACGCCCCGGTCAGGGGCGCCCATGTTCGGCATCGCGCGGACCGCGGCGACGAGAACGGCTCCGACGCCCAGCACGGCCACCACGACGGTCGCGAGCACCGTTGCGGGCTCCCGGCCGTTCCGTGGCGGCGGCGAGCCCTGAACGGTCATTGACCCATTCTCCCGATCAATCCCGTGGGGTGGGCCGCCGCCCGTGGCTACCCTGGCACGGTGACGAGCCAGATCGCCGCGGTCGTGCCGACGTACCGGCCCGATCCCGTCGACGTGCTGTCACTGGTTGACGCCCTCGTGGGCGCGGGAGTCCCACTTGTGGTCGCGGACGACGCCAGTCCGGTCACGGCGGACCCGGTGCTCCGCCGAGTCGCTGACCGCGGCGTCGTCGTCGTCCGGCACGCGCACAACGCCGGAATCGCCCGCAGTCTGAACGCCGGTCTGAGGGCTGCCCGCGAGGCCGGCGCCACCTGGCTGCTGACCGTCGACCAGGACTCCGTGCTGCCCGACGGCTACATCGACCTGCTGGGCGCGGCGATCGAGGACGCGACCGCGATGCTCGGTGCCCGGGTCGGCGCGGTCGCCGCCGGACGGGTCGACGACGACAGCGGCGCCTTCGGCTACCCCGTCGACCTCGTGGCGGGAGTGCCGACGACCCCGGAGGTCATCCAGACCGGCACGGCCTGGCACGTGGAGGCGCTCACGCAGATCGGTGGCTTCGACGAGTCGTTCGGCATCGATGCGGTCGACGCGGCGGCCTGCGTGCGGCTTCGGGCGTTGGGGCGCCTCGTCGTGATCGCCCCTGAGCTGTCCATCCGCCATCGCATCGGCCACGCGCGCGCCATCCGCTTCCTGGGCCACACCGTCCTGGCGACCGGTCATGCGCCGCACCGGCGCATGACGATGGTCCGCAACCGGCTGCGGCTCATGCCCGAGGAGTTCGCGCAGTCGCCCCGGCACGCGCTGCGGACCCTGCGCCGGCTCGTGGTCAACGTTGCGCTCGCGGTGACGGTCGAGGACGACCGCTGGGAGCAGGCGAAGTCCAGCGCGAGGGGACTGCTGCCGCCGCGCGACCGGTAGGTTCACGGCCGTGAAGGGGATCATCCTGGCCGGGGGGACCGGCAGCCGTCTGTGGCCGATCACGATGGGTGTGAGCAAGCAGCTCCTGCCCGTGTACGACAAGCCGATGATCCACTACCCGCTCGCGACCCTCATGGCGGCTGGGCTTCGTGACGTCCTGGTCATCACCACACCGGAGGACTCGGCGGCCTTCTCCCGACTCCTGGGCGACGGGTCCGCGTGGGGCATGCGGCTGGAGTACGCGGTGCAGCCCCGGCCCGAGGGCCTTGCTCAGGCGTTCCTCATCGCCGAGGACTTCCTCGGCGGCGACGGTGCCGCGCTGATCCTCGGGGACAACCTCTTCTACGGACCGAGCCTGGGACGGCGGCTCGCCTCGCTGACCGACGTCTCCGGCGCGCACGTGTTCGCCTATGAGGTGGCCAACCCGAGCGAGTACGGCGTCGTCGAGTTCGACGGGGACGGACGTGTGCTGTCGATCGAGGAGAAGCCCGAGCGGCCGCGCAGCTCGTACGCGGTGCCGGGCCTGTACTTCTACGACGGCTCCGTCGTCGACGTCGCCCGGTCGGTGCGGCCGAGCGCCCGCGGCGAGCTGGAGATCACGGCGGTCAACGACCACTACCTCGGTGCTGGGGCCCTGACGGTGACGGTGCTCGAACGGGGCACGGCCTGGCTCGACACCGGCACGTTCCGCTCCCTCCAGGACGCCGGCGAGTTCGTCCGAGTCATCGAGGACCGGACCGGCACGAAGATCGGCTGCGTCGAGGAGATCGCTTGGCGCAACGGCTGGATCTCGTCCGAGGAGCTGGCGAAGCTCGCCGAGCCACTGGCGAAGAGCGGCTACGGGTCGTACCTCGCCCACCTGGCGGCGGGTCCGCGTTAGCCGCGCTGCGCGGCGGTTGCGCCCGGTGTGCTCGCTAGGGTGGCGGCCGTGAGCGGACTTCGGCGTGTTCTCGTCACCGGCGGTGCGGGCTTCATCGGATCGCACGTGTGCGAGCGGCTCCTCGCCGCCGGCCACGAGGTGCTCTGCGTCGACAACTTCTACTCCTCGACCCGGGACAACGTCGCCGCGTTCCGTGACAACCCGCGGTTCGAGCTGCTGCGTCACGACGTGACGTTCCCGCTCTACGTCGAGGTCGACGAGATCTACCACCTCGCGTGCCCGGCGTCGCCGGTCCACTACCAACGTGACCCGGTCCAGACGACGAAGACCGCCGTCCACGGCTCGATCAACATGCTCGGTCTGGCGAAGCGCACGGGCGCGCGCATCCTGCTGACCTCGACCTCCGAGGTGTACGGGGACCCGCTGGTCCACCCGCAGTCCGAGGACTATTGGGGCAACGTGAACCCCGTCGGGCCCCGCGCCTGCTACGACGAGGGCAAGCGAGCAGCGGAGACGCTGTTCTTCGACTACCGCCGGCAGCACGACCTCGACATCAAGGTCGTCCGCCTGTTCAACACGTACGGGCCGCGCATGCACCCGGAGGACGGGCGCGTGGTCTCCAACTTCATCATGTCCGCGCTGCGCGGGCAGCCGCTGACCATCTACGGAGACGGCGACCAGACTCGGTCGTTCTGCTACGTCGACGACCTCATCGACGGCCTGTTGCTGATGATGGCGACGCCCCACGAGGTCACGGGCCCGATCAACCTGGGGAACCCGGGTGAGTTCACCATGACGGAGCTGGCCACGGAGGTCATCAGCATCGTCGGCACCGACCCCGGCCGCGAGCACCTCCCGCTCCCGCAGGACGACCCCGTCCGCCGCCAGCCCGACATCACGCGGGCGCGCGAGACGCTCGGCTGGGAGCCCACGATCCCGCTACGCCAGGGGCTGGAGCGGACGGTCGAGTACTTCCGGGGGATTGCTCACTCCTAGGGCTCCGCCGGCGGCGTCAGGTTCGTCAGCCGCTCCAGGCCGCGGCGCTCCAGACCGACGTCGATCCGTCCCCAGAAGTCCGTGCGGGACAGCAGGTTCGACCGTTCCCGCGCGGCTTCCTGGTCGCGGCGAAGCCGCTCGCGGTCGGCCAGCCGCGCGGCGACCACGTCAGGCAGGTCCGCGACGGACCCGAAGAACTGGTACTCCTCCGGCGCGTAGAAGTGCCGCGTGCGGTCACCGTCGTCGGTCAGGCAGATGCAGCCGACCAGCGAGGCCTCGTGCACGCGGATCTTGTACTGCTCGTGCGGCCCGCCGTGGGCCAGCGAGAAGTTGATCGTCAGCTCGCTGCGGGCCAGCCCGGCCATGTAGTCCAGGTAGGTCGGCTGGTTGGTGCGGCTCTCCTCGTACGTGCCCGGGTCGTCGGCCCGGTGCGGGTTGACGGCGACGCGCAACCCGGTGGCGCGCAGGCGGTCGAGCATCTCGACGCGGTAGTCGTACAGGGCACCGATGAACGAGACGTCGTACTCCTTGGCCTGTCCGGCGATGTGCGCGTCGATCGCCGCGATCGACTGCTGGCTCAGCGGCATCGTCATCGGACCGACCTCGTACTGGCCGGGTCGTACGAAGCCCGTCATCGGCTCGCAGAGCTCCGCGAGGAGCAAGCGGCGCGTCTGCCGGCCGAGGCGGTGTGCGCGGATTCGCAGCCACTCGTACGCGGAGTCGTACATCAGCCCGATCGTCGAGCCGGTCCAGTGCCTGCTGAGGACCGGCAGCACGATGTCCCAGTTCCACGAGTCGTGCTGGTTCGGGTCGACCTCGACCTGGGCGATGAGGTGCGTCGCCCCGGTCTGGGCGACGACGCGCAGCAGGCGCTCCTGCCAGGTGGGCGTGGGCTCGTCGCGTTCGACGCCGAACAGCGTGACCCGGTCCTCGCCGAGAGCCTCGATCGCCGACTGGTGGACCTCGTAGAAGTGGTTGCCGCCGGCGATGTGCCAGTTGGGCGCGTCGGGGCCGTGGTGCACGACGACGACCAGATGGACGTCGCCGGGAGGGCGCGTCCGCGTGAGCGGGAGCGTGCGGGCCACGCGATCGAGCGCGGCCATCGGTCCGCGGACCTCCAGGCGGCGTCGCAGCAGCCACACGTCGCGGTCGACGTGCGGGTAGACACGGCCGACGGCCGCACCGGCCCGCCCGAGCAGCGAGGTCGCCACGCTAGATCTCCTGGCGTCCGCGGACGTGCGTACCGAACCAGTGCTTCGAGAGCTGGTACGTGTCGTACGCCGTGGCGCGCAGGCTCAGGCGACGGTCGGGGAGCACGGCATCGGGCTCGCCCCCGAGCATCCCGTCGATCGCGGCTCGCGACCGCAGCCGGCGCATGGTCGTGGGGCTGATCCCCCCCGGCCCGATCCCGCCCGCGATCGACACGAGCGAGGCCAGCGCCGCCCCGTAGCACGAGCTGAGGACGGCGCGGGGCGTGCGCATCGTGATGGAGTCGTCGCCGGCCGCGAACCGGGCGAGGACGTCGGGCAGGTGCGCACCGATCCCGCCCTGAAACACCCCCCAGTACGCGATCAGCAGGTCCGGGCCGATCGCCTTGGCGGTGCAGGGGCCCGGCAGCGTCGCGGCGAGAGCCGCCCGCGCGTCCTCGGTGCGCACGAGCGCGGCCCCCGGTGAGGACGGCAGCCCCGCCGGGAAATGCAGCAGCTCGCTGGCGACGACGTCAGGGGTCAGCGTCGTCGGCCGGTCCAGGTAGCGCTCGGCGCTACGACCGTCGGGGTAGTCCACGGCGACCCGGCACGTGACGACGCACGCGTGGTTCCGCTCAGCCGACGCCAGCATCGGCGTGATCGCCCGCGGCATCAGCACGTCGTCGGACCACAGGATCTTCAGCCACGGGGCGTCGGCCAGGGCGATGCCGCGGCGCCAGTTCTCGATCGGCCCGACGTTGGAGTCCCAGCGCCGGTAGACCAGACGTGGGAACCGGTCGCGGCGGGCCTCGACCACGGCGGCTGTGTCGTCGGTGCTGGCGTTGTCGACGACGACGACCTGCAGGTCGGCCGGGTCGAGGTCAGGCTCGTCGATCGAGTCGAGGGCGCGGGCGACACCGCTTGCCCGCATGTAGGTGGGGATGACGACGCTGACCAAGGGAGCGCTCGTCACCGTGCCACCCTATCGACCCCCCGTGGGGCGGATCCGGGCCGCGAGACCGGCCAGCGGTCGCCCGGGCGCCCACAGCGTTCGGTACGCCGACGTGGCGGCGAACGTTCGGGCCGTGCGGGTCGACTCGACCGCCGCGGCGCGGCCGCGCGGTGCGAAGACCTCCCGCCGGGCGCGGTGGAACTCGCGCAGGCCGCGCCGCCAGTCCTGGGTCGACAGGCCCCCGACGGTGAACTCCGCCAGCGTGATCCCCAGGTCGAGCGGCGGCGCGTCGGCAGCAAGCCGCAGGATCGATGCGTAGTCCGCGGCGACGCGGTACGAGAGGTCGAAACCACCCTGCGCGCGCAGGGCCTGCGTCCGGGCGATGACACCCTGGTGCGGAGGGAAGCGGCCGCGGGCGAACAGGGCCTTCCGCTCGGTGTCGTAGTCCCAGCCCGGCTGCGGCAGGACCGAGCCGTCCTCCCCCAGGAACTCCACGCGGCCGATCGCCCAGAGCGGCTCGTGGGCGGCGAGCGGCCCGGCGACCGCGGCCAGGACGGAGTCGTCGGCGAGCACGTCGCCTGCGTTGAGGAAGTAGACGTAGTCGCCCGTCGTCCGGGCCAGCCCGTCGTTCATCGCGGCGTACACGCCCTCCGGCGCGGCCCAGGAGCAGTCGGTCCGCAGCCCGGCGAGCTCCGACAGGACGGCGGGGACCTCGTCCGGATCGTCCGAGCCGTCCACGACGACGACCTCGTCGGGCGCAGCGGTCTGAGTCGTCAGCGACTCGATGCTGCGGCGCAGCCCGTCGAGGTCGTTGCGGACGACCGTCACGATCGTCAGCAGGGCCATGCGCTCATCTCCGCGGTCGGGGGGCGGGGCTCTTCGGACGGCGGTGCGAGACTATCGGCGCGACCAGAGTGAGGGAGGGCAGGCGTGCAGGAGGTCTTCGTCGGCCTGGTGACCCATCCGCGGTCGCGCTTCGACGCCGACGGTGCCGCGACGCGCCAGGCGGGCGACCTCGTCGCCGCCCTCGCCGACGGGGCTGCCGGGCTCCTGATCAGCGATCGCGACGACGCTGATCCCGCCACCTACCCGCTGGACCGGGCCGAGCTCCTGCGATCGGCCCGTCACCAGGCCCGGCTGGAGCACGCGTGGCGCCGGTATCTCGCGGCGGCCGGCGGGCGACCCGCACGCGGTCCGGTCCTCGACCGGCTGGCCGCAGCGGCGATGGAGCTCAAGCGCCAGGCGGAGACCGGCGCGTTGCTGCCCGGGGGTGACGGCGTTGCCGGACGTCGCGCCGCGACGCGCCTGCTCAACATCGACCTGTCGCACCTGCGGGTGCTCGAGGCCGGCGTCGCGTCGGGTGCCCCGTGGGTGCTCGTCCTCGAGGATGACGCCCGTGCGACGGACGTCCCGAGCACCGCGGCCGCACTGCTCGAGGGCGTCGATGCCCTCACAGCGACTGAGGTCGCGTTCGTGTCGCTGTCGGAGTCGATCGCGTTGGAGCGCCTCGGCGTGGACGGCCTGCTCGACGGACCGCTCGTGGCGGGCGGTCCGGACTGGCTCGTGCGGGCGCGCACGCCGATCACCAACACCGTCTGCGCCAACCTCTATCGCGCGTCCTTCGCCTCGGCCCTCGCCGACGGCATCCGCTCGCGTGGGCTTGTCCCGGTCGCCCCGATCGACTGGCGGGTCAACGAGCAGGTGCTCGCCATGGTCGCGGACGGGCGCCTCGGGCCGGGCTCCTGTGCCTGGGCGCAGCCGGGGCTTTTCCTGCAGGGGTCGATGCACACGCAGGTCTGACGTCCCGGGCGCCCGCTAGCGCGGCAGCGGGGCCGCGAGCTCGCGCACGACACCGGCCCGCTCGAGCAACGCGGCTGTCGCGGCGACCTGCGCGACCGGCTGGCCGACGATCTGTGCGACCGCGAGCGCGTCGTTCGTCCCGTCGAGGTAGGCGAGCACGTTCATCATGCTGCGGACGTCCGCCTGCCCGCCGCTGCTGCGCGTGCTCGTCGTCGGGTAGAGACCACGCCGGCCCAGCTGAGGCTCCCCCGGCTGCGTGGCCTGCCAGGTCCGGTTCGACTCGACGATGCGAACGGCATGAGCCAGCAGGTCCAGACCGCCTTGCAGCCCGGCCGGTGTCACCAGGTCCAGGTCGTCGAGCGAGGTGTGGTACTCGGAGTACTGCCCGTACTTGGAGCGCATGAGGGACGCGACGGGCAGGTCGGCCCCCGGCGAGCAGTACTGCCGCTCGTCGCTGCCGCGGTCGAGGAAGGAGTAGCGGATGCAGTCGATGCCCAGCTCGTCGACGGCTTGCAGGCTGACCGCGTCGGCCAGGGTCGTCCCGTATCGCGACGGCACGTACGAGTAGGCCCGCTCGTCGCCCAGGCAGGTCAGCACCCAGCCGGCGCGCACCCGCTCGCGAAGGTGCCCGAGGTGCCGGCTGAGGTAGATCAGCGAGCCGATCGTCTCCGGCAGGAACACGAGGCGGTACGTCAGGCGCCGGCTCGGTAGGGACGCGAGCCAGCGGCCCAGCGCGGTCGCCACAACCGGACCGGACAGCTCGTTGTTCGCCATCGACGGATGGCACACGTAGGTGGAAAGCAGCACCTCGTCCGTGCTGTCACCCGGCAGCACGAGCTCGGCGTAGGTGAGGTGACCCGGCCCCAGGTCGGCGTCGATGACGACACGGAAAGGGCCGTCCCCCAGTGCATCACGCTGCCGCTGGGTGACGCAGAAACCCCAGGTGCGCCGGTAGTACGAGGTCACGTACGGGATCGCGTCGGGCAGCTCGGGGATCGAGTGCAGGTGCGGCTCCAGCTCCTCGCGACTCAGCGTCGCATCGACCGGCTCGGAGTAGCCGACGACGTGCAACGTGCTCGTCGCGTAGTCGGCGACGCGCGTGCCGTCGGCTTCGGCGAGGTAGGCGGTGCGGACGTTCCACTCGTCCGGGACGGTCCAGTCGAACGCAGGGGTGCCGCTGGGCACCTCGTGGGTCGTGAGCCCCGGCAGCAACTCACCGAGGTAGGCCAAGGTCGCGCGCACGCCGTCGCCGGACAGGCTCCGGCCGATGGGGAAGAGGTCGGTCGCCCATCGGTGCAGGTCGGCACCGGTGTCGACCGGGCCGTCGGTCAGCGAGCCGGTCACGGGATCGTTACGGCTTGCGCGCCTGGACGACGAAGGCGGAGCACAGGAAGAGCCCGCGCCAGCCGGAGCTCTCGTGCTCGAGAGAGAGCGCCGCATCCCGGAAGGCGGCCGGGTCCTTCTCCGCGAGGAAGGGCATCGCGGGGTGGTAGTGGTACCAGAGCAGCTCGACGTCCTCGAAGCCCAGGTCGTCGAAGGTCTCGAGGACCTCGAACGGGTTGTGGAACTTCGACAGGATCGCGTCGTAGCCGACGGCGCCCTCGACCGCGTAGTGCTCGTTCCGGACGGCTGGCTTGTCCATCTCCAGCCGCTCGCGCAGGAAATCTCCGACGTGGCCGCGGACGGCGTTGTCGACGCCGGCGAGGAGGTCGTCCATGACGAACTCGTAGGTGTACCGGTTGAACGAGAACAGCGAGAACAGCTTGTTGCGGAACTCGATGAAGGCGAGGCCCCCGGGGCGAAGCAGAGTCGCCATGTTCTTGAGGACCTGCTGGTCGTTCCGCACGTGGGGCATCACGCCCATCGCCATGAGGGCGTCGTACTGGCCGTCACGTAGGAGCTCGACGTAGGTCGTCGGGTCTTCGATGTCGCCCCACACGATGCGGTCGGGATCCTGGCCGATCTCGGCCATGCGCTCGCGGCTCTTGGCGACCATCGCCTCGCTGATGTCGAAGCCCGACACCTCCATGCCGGCGCGGGCGAGCGTGGCCAGCGGGGTGCCCTCGCCGACACCGACCTCGACGACGCGCTCGACATCGTTCTCGATGAAGGAGTTCAGCAGCAGCTGCAACCGGAAGTAGTTCGCCGGGTAGCCGCGCGAGAGGTCGCGCAACGATGCCCGCTCGTACTGCAGGTGGTTCGTCGCGGCAGTGGCGTCGTAGTAGTCGGCGACAGACATGTGGCTCCTTGGTCGGCGTCCGCGTCGAGCCTAGTCAGTAGCTAGCCGGTGATGTCCCACCACCGCAGGACCCGCAGCGCCCGCAGCGTGACCCAGCGGCTGGGCCAGCCCTCGCCCTCCCCGAAGTCCAGCGGCGTGGGGCCCTGGTGTGAGTTCTCCAGTCGCCACCGCCCATCCGCGTCCGCCTTGGCCCGAAGGAGTGTGACGGCCTCGGCGAGGCGGGCATCGTGACGGTTGGCCCGGCGGAAGTGCTCGAGCCCGCGGAGCACGTCGTGGTACCACCGGACGGGGTACGACGGCATCGTCATGCGCGGGTCGGCGATCTCGCCGGTCGACCGACGGTGCAGGAGACCGCGCTCCAGGAGGTACTCCTCGCCGGCGAACCGGGCAGCTGCGACCTCGGGGTCACGTCCGCCCGCGGTCTCCCAGGCGAACAGGCCCTCGACCGAGCAGATCGTCGAGTGGAACGACGACACCCGGGCGCCGTAGGGCTCCCAGCAGTTCCAGCCACCGTCCGCGAGGCGTGTGGACTTCAGCGACGCGACGATCGCGTCGCCGCCCCGGCCCAGGTACGCGGCGACCGTGAGCGCGACACCGTTGATGCAGGGCTCGACCTCGCCGTCGAAGTAGGGCTGGCCCTCGTGCTCCCAGCGCACGTTCGACGCGACGAGGTCGACGGCGCGGCGGACGCGCGGAGCATCCGGATCGACGCCGAGGTCGACGAGCTGCTGCAGCACGAAGTGCGTCGAGGTCCAGGCGTCGAAGAACGGCTGGTCGTCACGCGCCCAGCCCGGGCGGTACGTGCCGCCGTCCCAGCGGCCGTCCGCGGCCTGGGCGTCGAGCAGAGCGGCACCCCACCCGTGCCTCGCGACCCGCGCGCGTTCAGCCTCGACGTCGGCTGCCGGTGCGCCGACGAGGTCGCGCAGGACCTGCCACCGGATCGCCGGGTCGGAGTCCAGGAGCCAGCCGATCACGTCCACGGCATGACGCTAGTCGCGCCGCCAGAAGTCGGCCGGGTCCTGGCCGTCGCGGAAGCCGGCGGCGCGCGCGACGGCCGCCGCCTCGGCGAACCCGGCGGCGAGGGCGTCGGGTCGGTGGGCATCGCTGGCGAACGTGATCGCGTCGCCGCCCTCCTGCCGCCACCAGCGCAGGACGACCGGGTGCAGCGGGACTCGGGTGTTGACCTCCAGCATCTTCCCGTTGCGCACGAGCGCCCGCAACGCCTCCCGGTGCTCGTCCTCGAACTCCGCCGGGTCGTACGGGCCTGCTGCGGCGGGCCAGTGCCGCACGGGGTAGTCGATATGGGCCAGCACGGTGAAGTCGCCGAACCCCGCCGCGAGCGCGGCGACCTCGAGCAGGTACCCCCGCACCGCGGCCCGTGGGTCGCCGAGGGCCATGGCGACGGCGACGTCGGACCAGGCGCCGCCCGGCGCGACGGCGGTGTGGATCGATGCAAGACGTCGCTCGAAGGTCGCGGACGCCAGCAGTGCCGACGCGTCGCCGGCGTGCCGGTGCGGCTCTCCGAGCTCGACCCCGGTACGGATCGTCAGGTCGGGGAACCTCTCGCGGCACTCGGCGACCGATCGCAGGTAGCCCTCGACGTCGAGCGGCGGCGGCGCGATGACGCTCCCGTGCCGGTAGGCCGCCCAGTGCGCGGGCAGCTCTGCGCCCTCCGGTACGGACATCTCCTCGAAATCGGCGTGCTCGGTGAACGACACCGCCGGGAGCCCGAGCTCGACCGCGCGCCGGCAGGTCGCCGCCATGTCGCCGAGCGCGGTGTCCCACGACCACTGCGTGTGCACATGGTCGTCGGCGGGAAGGCCCTGCCTCGGGCCGACGGCGCTCATCAGAACCGCAGCGCGTACGGGGTGAGCGGGTCGCGCCAGTTGTGAAGCCGGAACGCGAGCCAGTCCTTGCCCCGCTGGGCCGCCGACGTTGGAGGCGGTGACTGCGGCGCCGGGGTGAAGCCAGTGCCGGCGAGTGCGCTGTAGGCCGCGCGGAGGTCGGCGAGGTACGGGCGGTACAGCCGGCCGACCGTGGCGCGGGGCAGCCGGTAGAGCCCGACGAGGGCGTGGTCGTCGTCGGCCGTGCGCAGCCGGTGGAAGTGGTAGGTGATCGCGTCCGATGCCGGGAAGCGCGTGGCGTTCCACGGTGCCTGCGTCCACTGGGGGTTGGCGAGCACGTGCACGGCGTCCCCGAACCGGGTCGGCCAGTCGTCGAGGTACTTCTGGTCGCCGAACTTGCCGTCCTCGGCACGGGCGTAGCACCACTCCAGGACTCGGTCCTGCCACCACGTGCGGATGTGCTCGCTCGCGTCGCGGGCGAAGGGCATGAACTGCACGCAGTATATCCCGTAGGAGATCGACTGCTCGAACTCCGGCGCGTAGGCGTGCTCGGTGATCAGGACGGCGGCCCCGCTCGCGTCGAGCTCGGCGAACACGCGCGCGGGTGAGGCGGCGAGCCACATGTCGGCGTCGATGTAGGTCGCGCGCTGCGCCGCCGGATCCCGGTCGAACACGAGCTGCGGGGTGAACGCGGTGAGCGTCCAGAAGTACTCCCGGGCGTCACGGGTGCCCTTCGCGGCCAGCAGCTCGGGCGTCTCGACCTCGTGGAGGGCGATGGTGCGCAGGTTCGGCAGGTCGAGCCGCGTGAGGGTGCGCTCGGTGGTCTCGTCGAGGCAGAGCACCCAGAGGGTGAAGTCACCGGCGTGCCGCTGGAGCGATGCGTGGAGGGCAAGGCCGTTGGGCAGGAAACCCCGGTCGAACAACGTGACGTAGTGCTCGACCATCGGGCGATCGTACTCAGGCGTCCAGATCGGCCGTGATCTCTGCGAGCACGCGGCACACCTCGCGGACGGCCTCCGGCGAGAGCATCGGGTACATCGGTAGCGAGAAGACCGTCGCCGCGTGGGCCTCGGTGGCCGGCAGGTCACCCTCGACGTAGCCGAACTGCTCGAACCCCCGCATGGTGTGGACGGGCCAGGGGTAGCTGATGTTGACGACGATGTCGCGTGCGCGCAGCTCGCGCACGATGTCGTCCCGACGCGGGTGCCGCACGGCGTAGACGTAGTACGCGTGCTCGGCGGGCACGGCCACGCGAACCGGGCGGACGGGCGAGTCGGCGAGCAGCTCGTCGTAGAGCGACGCCAGCTCACGACGGCGAGCCAGATAGCCGTCGAGCCGCGGCAGCTTGGTCCGCAGGATCTCGGCCTGCACCTCGTCGAGCCGGGAGTTGTAGCCCTCGCCCTCCGAGTAGTAGGTGGTCTCCATGCCGTAGAAGCGAAGCCGGCGCAGGCGGGCGTCGAGCTCGGCGTCGTTGGTCGTGACCAGGCCGCCGTCGCCGTACGCGCCGAGGGGCTTGGTCGGGTAGAACGAGAAGACGCCGAGGTCGCCCATCGAGCCCGCCTTCGCGCCGCGGAAGCTCGCTCCGTGCGCCTGCGAGCAGTCCTCGATGATCCGCAGGCCGTGCGCCGCGGCGACCTCCAGCAGCGCCGCCATGTCGACGCACTGGCCGAACAGGTGCACGGGGATCACGCAGCGCGTGCGCTCGGTGATCACGGTGGGCAGCAGGTCGACGCGCATGAGCGCCGTCGCCTCGTCGACGTCGACGAAGCGCGGCGTCGCTCCGGCCTGCACGATCGCGCTGACCGTCGGGACGGCGGTGTTCGCGACGGTGATGACCTCGTCGCCGGGGCCGACACCGAGCGCCCGCAGCGCGAGGAAGATGCCGTTCGTGGCGTTGTCGACCCCGACGCCGTGCGCGGCACCGCAGTAGGCGGCGAACTCCTCCTCGAACGAGCGCACCGACGGCCCGAGGACCAACGTGCCGGACGAGAACACGCGATCGACCGCGGCGAGGATGTCCTCCCGCTCGTCCGCGTACTCGCTCAGGTACTCCCAGACCTTGATCGTCACGCGGGGTCCTCGCTCTCCTGGTGGCCTGCGTCTCGGCGCTGCTCCCAGTCCACGCCGAGCGTCGACGCCAGCGCGAGCAGGTCCTCGGACGATACCGCCGTGCGCTCGGTGAGGCGGTCGCGGTCGCCGGCGGCCAGCCGGTTGATGACGTCGTCGAGGAAGCGCGTGAACGGGTCCGACGGACCGACCGAGAACCCGAGATCGCGACCCCGCACGGTGAGCGCGACGTCGAGCGTGGCATCGGGCCGGCTGGAGTACGCGGGCTGGAGTGCGGCGCTCCACTCGTCGCCCGCGAGCTCGAGGCGGTTCACGTAGTCGCCGTCGAGGGAGAACGAGCCGTCGACGGTCAGTCCGTCCGCGTAGCGCGCCCGGCAGGTGAACGCGTGGTCGAGGCCCGTGGCGGACCGCGCGGTGATGTCGCCGGTGAGCGCCTCGAGGGCGCCTGCACCGAGGACCCGTGCGGGCGACATGGCGTACACGCCCATGTCGGCGACGACGCCTCCGCCGAGGGCTGCCTGCGTGCGGAAGTTCGACATCGGCAGAGCCGGGATCGCGAAGGTCGCCCGGATGGCCGTGGGACTCAACGCCAGGGACTGCAGCCGTGCGATGAGCTCGGCGACCTGCGCATGCATGGGCCAGACGACGGCCTCCGCGAGCATGCGTCCCTGAGCTGCGGCCGCAGCCAGACACTGCTGCCGCTCGCCCGATGAGATGAACGCCGGCTTGTCGACGACGACGTCGTGTCCGGTACCCAGCGCCGCGAGGACGCGGGCGGCGTGGTCGGTGTTCCGGCCGGACACGTATACGAGGCAGTCCGCGAGGGTCTCGAGCGCCCGTGAGACCGACGTCGGTCCGGTAAAAGAGCGGCCGGCCTTCGGGCCGAGAGCCGTGAGGTCGAGTGCGCCGTCCGATGTGGTGGCGACGTGGACGTGCCTGACGGCGTCGACGTCGAGCAGCGCCGGCACGACGCGCCGCCGGACGATGTCGGACCAGCCGAGGACGAGCACGTCCATCGCGCTACGCCGCCGAGCGGAGGTCGAGCGGGAGGCAGGCCAGGAGGCTGCGCAGCTCCATGTTCAGCAACGAGGTGGTGCGGCCGAGCGTGCGCAGCTGCGCCAGGTCGAGCCACCGGCGGGCATCGCGCTCCGGCAGCTCGGCGTCGTCGGGCAGCTGCACGATGCGGTGCCACGTCGAGCTGTGGAAGAAGCGGCCGCCCTCCTCGGGCAGGGAGTTGTCGAACCGAACGGTCCCGCTGGCGGCAGCAGCCGCGACCTCGTGGGCGTGCCGGTCGAGTACGACCTCCCGCTCGCCGGCCGGCCACTCGACGACCGACGGACCGAGCTCGACGTCGGCGCGGACGCCGAGCCCCGTCGCCGCCACGACGAGCACGCGGACGACGCCGTCGCGGCGCTGGACGAGGAGCGTCGCGCGGGCACCGGGAGCGTTGTGGACCAGCGGCTGGTCCCAGGCGCCGACCTCCCGGTGCGACGCGCGCACGCGGACGCCGAGCACGGTGAACGGCGATGGCTCCGCCGCGGCGACCCGTCCGTCGGCGAGGGACCAGGGGTCGATGTCGCGCAGCGCGACGACGTCGGTGCGGACGACCGTTCGACGGGCGAGAGCGGCGACGCAAGCCACGATCTCGGTGATGTCACCCGTGTCGACCTCCGGGTCGCTCGGCTCCGTGGTGAGCGGGAGGGAGCCGAGAATCGACCGGGTGTCCATGTGCAGGAGGTCGTCCCCGGCGGTGAGTGCGGCGAGGTCGGCGAGGGTCAGCCAGCGGAAGCGGTCGTCGCCGACGGCGACCCGCGCGTGCTCCACCACGACGATCGCGTTCCGGTTGCGCTTGCGGAGGTATCGGCCCGCCTGCTCGGTCTGCAGCTGGTCGACGAGCGTGACCGTCCCGGTGCCGTCCGTGCGCTGGAAGTGCTCGAGGTAGGGCGTCGGGCTCCCGCGGTGCACGCGCTCGAAGTTGCTGGCCGTCGCCTGCACCGTCGGCGACACCTGGACGAGCCGCCGGTTCCCGGGCTCCATCTTGGCCTGCACGAGGAACCTCAGGACACCGCCGACCGGCGCGGCCACGAGCCCGAGGATGCCGACGTCGGGCTGCAGGATCACGGGCTGCTGCCAGCGGGTCTCCTCGCCGTCGACGGTGATGGAGACGTCGGCCCCGCGGACGGAGAAGAAGCGCCCACTGGTGTGGGAGATGTCGTGCGTGTGCTCGTCGACGACCCAGCCGTCGAGGTCCTCGAGGGCTCGCGGCTCGACCGCGAAGGCACCAGCGCCCTCGGCAGTGGCAAGCCAGTCCTCGATCTCGCTCGGGCTGGCGCTCTGCTCGACCAGCGAGCGCTGCAGCGCTGCAGCGAGGGCGTCCGGATCGTCCACGGACATCACGGCGTGGGGGTCGCACCCACGACGTCGAGGTACTCCTCCCACGTCCGGATCGATCGTCGCTGGTCGTAGATCGTGCTCGCGATGACGACGCACGAGGTCTCGGGCGTGAAGTCGAGCAGGTCGACCCAGAGCATGTGCGGGACGAAGAGGCCCCGAGTCGGATCGGTCAGGTGGAACGTCTCGTCGTTCGTGCCGTCGGAGACCCGCACCGTCAGGCTGCCATGCGCCGCGAGGATCACCTGGTCCGTGTCGCGGTGGGCATGGCCTCCGCGCGGCACTCCCGACACGACGTCGTGCACGATGAACACCCGGCGGATGGGGAACGGGACGTGCCGGTCCTCCTCGATCGCGGTGAGCGATCCGCGGTCATCGACGTTGTGAGCGAAGTCGATGAGGCGCGCGTCCACGTCGATCCACCCCTCCCACGGGTCCCGCTCGTCCACGGGTCCTGCTGCCGGCCTTCCGCGGCTCGCGCCGACTCTAGTGTCGCCTAGGGTGGGGGCATGGCCTGCGCGCCCGTCGTGGTGTTCGCCTACCGCCGCCCCGACCACCTGGCGGCCTGCCTCGCATCCCTCGCGGCCTGCGCCGAGGCGCCCGACAGCCCGCTCATCGTGTTCTGCGACGGACCGCGCCGACCCGAGGACGCCGACAGCGTGCGTGATGTCCGTGCGGTCGCCCGTGCGGCTAGCGGCTTCGCCAGCGTCGAGGTCGTCGAACGGCCCGCCAACCTGGGCCTTGCCGCCTCCGTCATCGACGGCGTGAGCCGGGTGCTCGCCGAGCACGAGCGGATCGTCGTCGTGGAGGACGACCTGACCGTCTCCCCCGACTTCCTGCGGTACCTCAACGCCGGCCTCGACCTGTACGCGGACGACCCGCGTGTTGCGAGCATCCATGCCTACGTCGTCGCGGTTGACGATCCACTGCCGTCGTCGTTCTTCCTTCGCGGCGCGGACTGCTGGGGCTGGGCGACGTGGCGCCGGGCGTGGGCGGTGTTCGAGCCTGACGGCGCGGCGCTTCTCGCTCGGCTGCGTGACTCCGGCCAGGAGCGGACGTTCGACCTCGACGGTGCCTACCCCTACACGGACATGCTCGAGCGGCAGGTTGCGGGCGAGATCGACTCGTGGGCGGTGCGGTGGCACGCGTCGGCGTTCCTCGCCGGGATGCTCACCTTGTACCCGGGGGTCTCGCTCGTGGAGAACATCGGCCAGGACGGCAGTGGTACCAACTCGTTCGCTTCGCGTACCCACGCCGTCTCCGCCGGGCGTATGGACGGTCCGCTGACACCGATCCCGGTCGAGCAGGACGCTGCGGCACGTGACGTCATCGTGCGGTCGTTGGCTCGCACGCACGGCAGCCATCGGGCCCACCTGCGGGCTCGGCTGCCCCGGTGGGCCCGGCGGAGGCGCTCGTGAGTGACGCGCGCTACCTGTGGTTCGCCCCCTACGCCGGCCTGTGGCCGTCGTTCCGCATGGAGCACCGGCTCGCCGACGCGCTCGCGCTCAGCGGTCGGCCCGTCACGCTCGTGCAGTGCGGCGAGGTGCTCAGCGCCTACTGCCCCGTGATGTCGGCCGACCGGCTGCGGGTCGACTCCCCGCGCTCGGCGAAGCGTGAGTCGTGCCGCGACTGCCGCCACAACGCCGGCCTCGCGCGCGAACGGGCCGCGTACCGGCCGATCCTGCTCGACACGTACGCGACACGGGCCGTCGTCGACGAGGCGACGCGGATCGCCCGGTCGGTCACGCCGACGACCTGGGCCGACCTGGAGGTCGACGGCGTCCCGGTCGGCCGGTACTCGGCCTACCTGTCGCTCCTGCACCACAAGGTGCCGGAGATCACCGCGACGCAGGCGTCGTGGGCGGAGTACGTGTCCGACCTGCGCAACGCGCTGATCGTGCTCGGGTCGCTCCCGGCGATCCTGCACGAGGTCGAGCCGACGCACGTCGTCGTCTACAACCCGTTGTACCCCACCAACCGGATGCTGGCCGAGGTCGCGCGACGGCGCGGGATCCACCTCGTCGGCGTCCATGCCGGCTCCTACATCCCGGCGCGCTACGAGACCGTTGGCGTCTATGGGCACATCTCGGCCAGCCAGACCCTGGTCGACTCCCCGACGATCCGGGACGCGCGCGAGATCCCGTGTACGCCGGCGGAGGTTGCTGCTGTCGGGCGGCATCTGGGCGAGCTGGTCGCCGGGACCGATCCGTGGGTCTACTCCAGTGCCCCGCAGCGCGCCGAGCCGGTGGCGCTGCGCGAGCGCCTCGGTGTCCGTCCGGACAGCCCCGTCGTGGTCGTGCTTCTGTCGAGCCCCGATGAGACCCGGGCGTCGATGCTCGTCGACGCCGAGTGGCACCGCGACCCGCAGCGCGGGTACTCCGACATCTCCGAGTTCATCCGAGCCGTGCGCGGACTCGCCCTCGACCGGCCGGAGCTCGATGTCGTGCTCCGGCTGCATCCGCGGCTGACCCCGAACAAGCGCGAGACGGTGACCTCCCCGGACCTCCAGGCGATCCTCGCCGAGCTCGATGACCTTCCCGCCAACGCGCACGTGAACGCGCCGGGCGACGGGGTGTCGCTGTACGACCTCGCGGGCGTCGCCGCTGCTGCCGTGAACCAGTCATCCTCGTCAGGGCTGGAGCTCATGGCCCTGGGCCTGCCGGTCGTGTCGTTCGACCCGGTCCGGCAGAACGCCTACCCCCCGGACCTCGGGCCGTGCGTCGAGCGCGACGACCCCGTCGGCCTGGCCGAGGCCGTCGTCGCCGCGGTCGCGTCCGGGCGGCGCCTGGACCGCGCCGTCGCTGCCTTCCGGTGGTACGCCTCGGTGACGCTGCGCGACCTGCTCCTGCTCGGCGACCTCGTGCCCGAGCCCGGCGCGGTGGCCGCCGGTGACGCCGTCGCCCAGGCGCGGTCGGCGTCGCGCCCGGTCGAGGCGAGCCTGGGCAGCGGCGGCCTGGCGACCGCGGTCCGGCGGGTCGTGCCCGACATCGTGCGCGAGCGGGGTGCCCGCATGCTGGCGCGCCGGGCCCGGGCGGCGAGCCTGCCCGGGCCGGGCGCGGACGCCGGCTGGCGTGCGGAGTGGCTCGAGCGCCTGGACGCCGTCGACGTGGACGGTCCGGTACCCGTCGGGGTCGCTGCTCCGGGGCTCGCTGCGCTCACTCCTCGCGACTCCCCGGTGTGGCTCCCGCCGATCCACGTGCGCGGCGAGGTCGCGGTACCGGACGCCGCGGCGTCGGAGCGGGCGGCGGTCCGCGAGGTCGTCGAGCAGCTGACGACGGCCCTTGGCTTCGTCGAGGACGCCGGCTTCGGCCCCGTCGCCGACCCCCTCACCTAGCCGGCACTGCCGCCCCGCACGTCCCGCTTTCCGGGACGTTCAGCACGACACTCCCGGAACTGTGGGCGTGTCGTGCTGAACGTCCCAGTCGCCGGAGAGCCGCGCGACCGTTAGGGCTCGCCGGCCAACACGTCGGCCAGCAGCCGACCGAACGCCTCGGGGCGCTCGAGCATCATGAGGTGCCCGGTCGACGGCAGCACGGACGCGCTCGCGGCGCCGGCACGGACCCACTCCGGCACGTGCCACTCGGACTGGCTGCGCTCCCCCGCGACGAGATGGACCGGGACGAGGCCTAGCACCCGCCGGACGGTGTCCTCGTAGGCGGGTGCGCTGGTGGTCTCGACGACGGCCTGTGCGGACTCCCACACCGTCCGCCACGGCTGGTAGGCGAGGGCCTCCCGGGCGCGGGCGAGAAGCACCGGAGTAGGCGCGATGCCGTCGGCCGCAAGGAACGCGGCGGGGTCGGCCAGCCGTGCGCCGATCGACTCCGCGGCGCGGTCCGCCTCCATCGCCGCGATCGACAACGACCAGAACGCGTCGGCGATCGTGAGGTTCCCCTCGACGAGGGTCACCGAGGCGACCAGTGCCGGGTCGCTTTCGGCGAGCACGAGGGCGTACACCGCGCCGATCGAGTGCGCGACCAGATGCACCGGGCGGGCGACGTCGACCACGTGGTCGCGGAGCTCGTCGACCTGGCCGTCCAGGGTCACCGGCCGTCCGCGGCGAGCGCCGTAGCCGTCGAGGTCGGGTGCAGAGCACTCCGCGGGTGCGAGCCGGTCGCAGGTGGCCGGCTCGGAGAACGGGCCGAAGAGCCCGTGTACGAGGACGACCGGCGTCGGCGTCACCGCATGCGACCGCTACGCCAGGTGGTCGTCGGTCAGGGGTGTGCCGGCGGTGACCTCGGCGGCGAACGTGCGCCCGAGGATCTCCGGCAGTCGAGCCGGGGCCATGCCGTCGGCGGGCCGGATGGACCGCACGTTGTCGGCGGTCACGAGGTCGCCGGCGCGCACGTCGGCGACGACGAACAACGAGCGCGAGTGCCGGCGGCTGGCGGCGGCCCGAGGCGTCAACTCGTAGGTGACCTCGCCGAGGCCCTCCTCGACCTCGCGGATCCGGCTGACGAGGTCCGTGAACTCTGCGGCGTCGGTCGAGAACTGCGAGTCGAGCCCGCCGAGGGCGCGGTCGACGATGATGTGCCGCTCGACGACGCAGGCGCCGAGGGCAACGGCGGCGAGAGCGGCCGACACCGTCATCGTGTGGTCGGAAAGGCCCGCGATGACGCCGAAGCGGTCCGGGATGTCCGCGACCGTGCGCAGGTTGAGCTCGGCGAACGGCGCGGGGTAGCTCGACGTGCACTTGAGGACGACGAGGTCGTCGTTGCCGGCCTCTCGGCACGTCGCCACGGCGGCGGCGATCTCCGGTTCGCGGGCGATGCCCGTTGAGATGATGACGGGCACACCCTGCTCGGCCATCAACCGCACGAGCGGCAGGTCGACGATCTCGAAGGAGGCCACCTTGAACGCGGGGACGCCGAGCTCAGCGAGGAACGTGACAGCTGTCGGGTCGAAGGGCGAGGAGAACCCGTGCATCCCCAGCGACGCCGCGTAGTCGAAGAGCTCCGCGTGCCACTCCCAGGGGGTCTGGCCCTCCTCGTAGATGTCCCAGAGGGTCCGGCCGTCCCACAGCGTGCCATCCGTGATCTGGAAGGGCGCCGCGTCGCTGCGGAACGTGATCGTGTCGGGCCGGTAGGTCTGGAGCTTGATCGCGTCGGCCCCGGCCTCGGCGGCCGCGGCGATGGTCTCGCGGGCGAGGGCGATGCTGCCGTTGTGGTTGGCGGAGACCTCGGCGATGACGTAGACGGCGTGACCCGGGCCGACCCTGCGGTCGCCGATGCTGATGCTGCGCACGTCGCGAGCCTACGGGCTCTCAGAGCGCCAGGCCGAGGGCGGCAGGGGCGTCGGTGACGTCGTCTACGTGCAGGCGTGCGTCGAAGCCGGGTGCGGCCTCGACGTGCGCGTGCCGGCCCCGGTGCACGCGGACCGTCGTCGCCCCGACCTCGTTCAGCGCAACGAAGTCCTTGCTCGGGTCGTCCGCGACGTACGCGAGGTCTGTCCAGGCGACGTCCTCGCGGGAGCGGATGAGCTCGAAGCAGTGCAGCGACGGCTTGCCCGCCGCCGGTCCGTACGCCCACGTCAGGTACGTGCCGGCGAACAGCGGCGCGATGCCGAGCGCGTCGACCTTGCGCTGCTGGACGCCGGGGTCGCCGTCGGTGACCAGGTACGGGCCGTACGGTGCGAGCGCGCCCATCATGGCGCGCACGTCGTCGCGCATCGCCAGCGCCGGTGTGTGCGTGCGGTAGGCCTCGACGCACGCGGCGACCAGCACCGGGTCATCGCCCCCGTGCTCGGCCAGGACCGCGTTGAACACGGCCCCGCGGCCGTCGCGCGCGAGCACCCGGCGCAGGTCATCGGTCAGCGTCTCGACCGGCTCGCCCAGGCGCGGCGCCAGGAACGCGGCCACCGCGCGCATCCCGGAGTCGACGTAGGTCGCCTCGTCGTACAGCGTGTCGTCGAGGTCGAGCACGACGATCACGACGGGACGCGGCCGATCGTGTCCTGCGCTGTGCGCACCAGCCGCAGCCCCGGCTCCTCGGGCGCGAACGGGAGCTCTTCGGGGTCGCGGCCGTGGGCCTCGAGCCATGCCCAGGCGACCGACCGCAGGCCCGCCGCCAGCGACAGGGTGGACGCTCCGCCGAGACGGGGGTTGCACTCCACCAGGACCGGCCCGTCCGGCCCGTCGATGGCCTGCAGCACCGCGTGTCCGGTCAGGCCGAGGGCGGTCAGTGCGGCGGAGGTGAGCTCGGCGTAGGGCGCGCCGTCGACCGTCGTCGTCACCTTCGACTCGCCGCCGACGACGAGGTCGCGGCTGCGCACGATGACGCCGAGCAGGCGGCCGTCGCGAGCCCGGTACGCGTCGATGCTGACCTCGCGGCCGGGGACGTACGGCTGGAACACCGGCTCCGCGAGGGCCTCGGCGAGGGTGGCCGCTGGCCCGGGCGCCAGGTCGAGGCCGAGACCTCGCGATCCCGCCCCGTGGCGCTCCTTGACGACAAGACGGTCGCTGCGCGCGGCGACCGGGTCGAGGACCGTTGGGATGACCGGCACACCGGCGTCGGTGAGGGCGACCGCGAACGCCAGCTTGTCCAGGCAGCGCGCGACAGCCACCTCCGTGCCGGCCAGGCACCAGGTGCCGCGGGCCGCCAAGGTCTCGTGATGGTCGGCGAAGAATAGGACGTCGGCGTCGCGGGTCGGGATCAGCAGCTCGGGGGCCACGGCGGTCACGGCGTCGATGACCGTCTGCGGGGCGACGTCGTCGAGCCGGGGGAACGGCAGGAACCGGTCCCACGCGTAGGCGGCGAGGCAGCCGGGGTCGGCGTCGGAGGCGACGACGGTCGCCCCGGGCGCGACGACAGTGAGCTCCTCGGCGATGGCACGCAGCAGCGGGAGCTTGCGGCTGGCGCTGGTGACAAGGGCCTGCACGGCAGCGTTGGTCTTCCCGGTCTCGCGGCCGGCCGGGCTGGCAAGCCTGCGTGGGTAGTCTAGGGGCGCCTGCGAGCGCCCTTCGGGCGTGCGCGCCCGACCGCGAGGAGACCCGTGACGAGCATTGCCGCCTGCCGCGTGTGCCGCAGCGACCGGCTGGCCGAGATCCTCGACTTCGGCGACCTCGTGCTCACCGGTGTGTTCCCCGCGAGCCGCGACGAGCATGTCTCGTCCGGTCGCGTGCGCCTGCTGCTGTGCCAGGAGTGCGGTCTCGTCCAGCTCGGCGACACGTTCCCGCCGTCCGAGATGTACGGCGACAACTACGGCTACCGCAGCGGCCTGAACGCCTCGATGGTGGCGCACCTCGAGCGCATCGCGCACCGGCTCGAGGAGCGCGTCGGCCTCCAGGCCGGTGATCGTGTCCTCGACATCGGTGCGAACGACGGCACCTTGCTGCGCAGCTACGCGACGCCGGGGCTGGTGCGCGTGGGGATCGACCCGACGATCGCGAAGTTCCGCGACTTCTACCCCGACGACATCGCCGCGGTCGACGACTTCTTCAGCGCCGCGTCGTACGAGCGGGTCGCGGACGGTCCGGCGCGGATCGTCACCTCGATCGCGATGTTCTACGACCTCGACGACCCGGTCGCCTTCGCCCGCGACATCCGGTCGGCCCTCGCCGATGACGGCGTCTGGTACTTCGAGCAGAGCTACATGCCGTGGATGCTGCGCAGCGGGGCGTACGACACGATCTGCCACGAGCACCTGGAGTACTACTCACTGACGACGATCAAGCGGATCCTCGACGACGCGGGCCTGCACCTGCTCGACGCGGCGACGAACGCCGTCAATGGCGGCTCGATCTCGGTCGTCGCCGGACGCGACCCCGGGTCCGGCCCCTCCGTGTACGCGCAGTGGCTGCTGGAGACCGAGGCCGGCGACCGCGTCCACAGCCCCGAGTCGTGGGTGGAGTTCCGGCAGAAGGTCCGCACGCGCCAGAAAGACCTGCACTCGCTGCTGACGAGGCTCGTCGACTCCGGTGCCTCGGTCATGGCGCTCGGCGCGTCGACCAAGGGCAACGTGCTGGTCATGACGACGCCGGTCACCGAGCAGCTCGTCAGCAAGGTCGGCGACGTCAACCCGTACAAGTTCGGCCGCTTCCTGCCGGGCTCGGGCATCCCGATCGTGTCGGAGGAGGAGGTCCTGGCGGACCGGCCCGACTACCTGCTGATCCTCCCGTGGCACTTCCGCGAGACGTTCATGTCGTCGCTGGCTCCGTACCTGGCTGCGGGGGGCCGGCTGATCTTCCCGCTGCCCGATCTCGAGGTCGTCGGCTACTGATGGGCGACGCGCTCGGCCTGGTGGTGCTCGCCGCCGGCGAGCGCCCCCTCGACCGGCTCGGTGCGTCGATCCGCCAGCACAACGCCGACGACCTGCCCGTCCGCGTCGTACGCGCGGACCTCGAACCTGCAGCGGTCCTTGACCTGTGGCGCACGACGCCGTTCGACGTGAGCGTCGTCGTGGACCCGATGGTCGAGTTCGTCCGCCCGTTCACGGGCGCGGACTTCCTGCGCGCTGACGGGTCGCCCTACGCCGTCGTCTCCGAGGAGCCGGAGCGCCGGGTCGAGGGCGCCCCGGACCTGGCCGCGGCCGACGCCGCTCGCGAAGCGGCCCAGGACGCGCTCGGGCTCGTCGACCGCCGGCGCTTCGTGAGCCGGGGTGTCGCGGTCGTGTCCGCCCGGGCGCTGAGGTCGTTCCACGACGAGGTGCTCGTCCCCCGCGGCTGGACGCCTGCCGACGCGCTCGACGTCTGCTCCGACGAGCTTGCCTGGTACCACGCGTGGTTGCGCGCGGGAGCCGACGTGGCGTTCGTGCCGCGCGAGCCGCTTGTCGCCGCCCTGGACACCCCGGGCCGGCGGACCGCGTACCGCCTCGGTGGTGTCACCGCGGTCGATGTGGCTCGCGGCTACATCGGGGTGCTGTGGCCGGAGGACGAGGCGGCGGTCCGAAGGGCCGAGCACGGCGCCGGGCCGACCGCCGCTCTGTCGGCCGGGCTCACGGCCCGCGAGCTCACCGGCGCGACGATCCGGCGCGTCACGCGGAAGGCCCCGCGCGTCCAGCGCTGGCTGCATCTGGACTAGGCGCGGGCAGCGCTAGCGTCTGGCCATGGCGACGACCGTTCGTCCCGTCGACACGGCCGACTCTCCGGAGTTCGGCCGTGGGCTGTCGTTCACCGACGCGATCTACGGCTTCGCGATCACGCTCCTCGTCGTCAACATCGATGTGCCGGATGCGTCGGACTGGGAGAGCCTGTCGACGCTCGCATCCTCCGGCTTCTTCGGCCAGCTGTTCGGATTCACCCTCAGCTTCGCCGTCATCGCGGTGTTCTGGCGCGTGAACTTCCGCCTGGTGCGCTCGATCTCGGGGATGACGTCCGCCGTGCTCACCGCCAACATCGTCGGGGCGTTCTTCATCGTGCTGCTGCCCTTCACCACCCAGGGGACCAGCGACCCCGGTACGCGCGACCTGGCACTGCCTACCGCGCTCTATGCGCTCAACGTGGCGCTCGCCGCCATGTGCCAGTCAGCGATGTACCTGATCGCCGAGCTGCAGGGCCTGACCGGTCCGGTCCCGACCCGGAAGTACCTCGTGGCGCAGACGCTGCAGGCGTCCGCGGTCCCGATCGTCTTCCTGGTCTCGATCCCGGTCGCACTCGCGTGGGGCCCAAACCCGGCACGGCTGATGTGGTTGTCCCTGCTGGTGATCGGGCCGTTGGTCGGCCGCAACCACACCCGGCAGGCACGGGTGGTGCGTCCGACCTAGAGCAGCAGCCCGTGCGCGAGGGAGTCGACCCACGCGCCGTCCACGTCGTGGTGCTCGCGCAGGACGCCCTCGCGAACAAAGCCGGCCTCTTCAAGGAGCGGGACGAGCGCCGTGCGGAAGGCGTAGGTCTCGGTCGTCAGCTTGTGCAGGCGGAGGTGGTCGCGGGCGGCTGGGACGAGCATCGCGAGGTAGGCGCGCCAGTCGGCGGTGAACGTCGCGCCATCGAGGCGGTCGGTAGCGGTGAGGAAGGAGACCTCCCCCCGCCGGTCGCCCCAGGCGAGATGCACGATGCCCCCATAGCCGATGAGGCTCCCGTCGAGGTCGACCGCGACGAGGACCTGCGCCGGCTCGGCCGCCGTGAGCTGCGGCGCGACGACGTCGCGGTAGTAGCGGTCCTGGTCGTCGACCGACAGGGCGGACCGCTGGCGGAGCACGTCGATCTGGTCGTTGCGCCACCGGCGGATCGGCTCGCGGTCATCCCAGGCGATCGGGCGCAGCGCGTAGCCGTCGTGCCGGCCGCCGAGTGCGGGGGCGCAGGCGTAGGCCGTCGGCCAGGTCGCCTCGCTCACACGACCTCCGCCAGCACGCGCTCCAGCGTCTCGACGACGACGTCCTGCTCGGCGTCGGTGAGGTCCGGGAAGACCGGCAGGCTGATGAGCCCGTCGTAGACGGCGTCCGCCACGGGGAAGCCGCCGAGGGGGATCTCGATGTCGGAGCTGACGGTGTGGTGGTGGATCGGGACGTAGTGGACCTGGACGCCGATCCCCTCCTCGCGCAGGCGGCGGAAGACGACATCGCGCTGGGGGACCCGAACCGCGTACAGGTGGTAGCCGTGAGTCCATCCCGGCGGCGCCGACGGCGGGGCGACGATCGGCAGATCGGCGGTGAGCATCCGGTAGCGGTCTGCGATCTCGTTGCGGCGCTTGACGAACCGTTCCAAGCGTGCGAGCTGCGACACACCCAGCGCCGCCTGCACGTCGGTCAGCCGGTAGTTGTAGCCGACCTCGACCGCGTCGTACTCCCACGCGTTCGGCCGTGGCGTGCGGTCGATCCCGTGCGAGCGGAAGGAGCGCATGCGCTCGGCGAGCTCGTCATCGTTCGTCGTGGCCATCCCGCCCTCGGCGGTCGTCACCGGCTTCACCGGGTGGAACGAGAACACCGCCACGTCGCTGTTGGCGCAGTTGCCCACCGGCCCGTCCGGGGTGTGCGCGCCGAGCGCGTGCGAGGCGTCCTCGATCACGACCCGAGGCCGGTGCGCCATCGCCGCGAGGTCGACGGGCAGCCCGGCGTAGTGCACGGGGACGAGTGCCTCGACGGTGCCGTCCACACGGGCGACGTCGACGTTCCACGTCTGCTCGTCGATGTCGATGAGAGCCGGCCGCGCGCCGACGTAGCGGGCGCAGTTGGCGCTGGCCATGAACGTCAGCGGTGTCGTGTGGACGGTGTCGCCCGGCCCGAGGCCGGCGGCATGGCACGCACCGTGCAGCGCCGAGGTCGCCGAGTTGAAGGCAATGGCGTGCCGGGCTCCGGTGTAGTCGGCGACAGCTCGTTCGAACGCCTCCACGGACGGCCCGGTCGTGAGCCAGTCACCCCGCAGCACCCGCGTGACGGCCTCGATGTCCGACTCGTCGATCGACTGCCGCCCGTAGGGGATCACGTCAGCTCTCGGCGATCAGCGCACGCAGGTCGTCGGGCGTGAGCCACAGGTCGTTCGTGTCGGAGCGGTACGAGAACCCGGGCGGCACGGGGGTGCCCTCGGGCTCGGTGAACCACCACTCCTGCACGGTGGGCTTGACGACGTACCGGTCGGCCTGGCGCACGGTCCGGTAGCTGTCGTCCGCGGAGATCATCTCCTCGTGCAGCTTCTCCCCCGGCCGGATGCCGATCTCGTACGTCGGCGAGCCGGGCGCCACCGCCTCGATGAGGTCGAGGATGCGCATGCTCGGGATGCGCGGGACGAACAGCTCGCCGCCGTTCATCCGGTCGAACGAGTCGATGACGAACTGGACGGCCTGCGGCAGCGTGATCCAGAACCTCGTCATGGTCGAGTCCGTGACCGGCAGCGGCTTGCCCTCGGCCGCGAGCTGACGGAACAGCGGGATCACCGATCCCCGGCTGCCCATCACGTTGCCGTAGCGCACCACGGAGAAGTCCGCGCCCTCGGCGTTGCTGTAGTTGTTCGCCCCGACGAAGAGCTTGTCGGCGGTCAGCTTCGTCGCGCCGTAGAGGTTGATGGGGGAGGAGGCCTTGTCGGTCGACAGCGCGACGACCTTGCGGACGCCGGCATCGAGGCAGGCCTCGATGACGTTCTGGCTGCCGAGCACGTTGGTCTTGACGTACTCGAACGGGTTGTACTCCGCGGTGTCGACTTGCTTGAGGGCGGCCGCATGGACGACGTGCTCGACACCGTGGAAGGCCCGCTTGAGGCGGTCGGGGTCGCGGATGTCGCCGATGAACCAGCGCAGCCGGTCGTCGGGGAAGTCCTTGCGCATCTCGGACTGCTTGAGCTCGTCGCGGGACAAGATGGCGACCCGTCGGGGGTCCAGGTTGTCCAGCGCGTACCGGATGAACGCCTTGCCGAACGAACCCGTCCCCCCGGTCACGAGGATCGAGGAGTTGTCCAGCACGCTCATGCGGGGTCCTTCGGCTCGGATTCGTCAGCGGGCTCGGGGTCGGAAGCAGGGTAGCCGAGGCGCTCCACGGCGATCAGAGGACGCAGGAGCTCGGCCCGGGCCCAGTCGTCCTCCGTGTCGATGTCGATCGTCCGCCACGCGGGCAGCTCCAGCCCGCGCGCGGCCGTGAGGACCGGCACCTGGTCCGCCCACGCCCCGGCCCGACCCCAGACCAGCTGCCCGGCGTCGTGCCAGCGCGGCGGGAGGTCCTGGGTGCGCACGAGGGCGAGGTCGGGGTCCACCATGCCCAGCAGCCCGGCGTCGTCCATGGCGAGGGCACGCTGGACGGGGTGGCCGTAGCGCACGACGCCGACGACGTACGAGGCCTCGGACGCGTCCAGGAGCGCCGCTCCGGCGTCGAGATCCTCGGGCAGGAGGCCGACCGCTGTCGGGTACACGCAGCAGACCGCGTCGTCGCGGTCCAGGCCGAGGCGCGCGACCGCGTCGGCGATGACGGGCACGAGTGGGGTGTGGTCGTCGCTGAGCTCGGGGGCGCGCCGGAACGGGACCTCCGCACCGGCGGCGAGGGCGGCCTCGGCGATCTCGTCGTCGTCGGTCGAGACGACGACCCGGTCGACGGCCTGCGCCGCCAGGGCCGTCAGCACGGCCCACGCGACGAGCGGGCGTCCGCTGAGCAGACGGACGTTCTTCCGGGGCACGCGGGTGGATCCGCCACGGGCGGGGATCACGGCGACACGCACCCGGTTCGACGGCGACACGTCGCTACTCTAGGTGCCTCATGGACGACCCAGCGGCTCGCGGATTCAACCCGCTCCCGCAGAACCGGCTCTGGCGCGACGTCCTGCTCCCCCGCAGCATCGTCCCCCTGTGGTGGATCGCGTGGGTCGTGCTGCTGCCGGCGCGGGCCATCGGGGCGCCGGCCCGGCGGCGACGACGTCACGGCCCGCCGCGCGCATCGGTGGAGTCCGGGAGGATCGGCTGGACGCAGGTCTTCTTCGAGGAGCTACTCGGCTCGCTGCGCGACTACCTCGGCGTCGATCACGTGGCGCAGCAGGTCGTCGACCGCGACGAGCCGTACCTCCCGCAGCTGCGGGCGAACCTGCGCCGGGACGACCCCAGCCACGTCGTCCTCGATGTCCGCACCCCGGGCCAGTCGTGGCGGCGCAGCCTGGTCGAGGCGGTCGCGACGTCGTGGCGGATCCTCGCCGGCGGCCGCACGCCCGTCGTGATCCTCACCGACGCGTTCTACCGCCGCCAGCGGTGGCAGGCCGCCGTACTGACGGCGCACCACGGTGTCGTGCTCACGTTCGCGCCGACCCGTGTGCTGCGGCCGATCTTCCCGCACCGCCGGATCGTCGGGCCGCTGCCGATGCCGATCTCGTCGGCGCGGCTGGACTGGCTGGAGAACGTCGCTGTCGCGGCACCCAAGGACGGCACCGTCGTGCAGTTCATCGGCCACCTGTATCCGCCGCGCAGCGACTTCCTCGAGGCCGTCGGCGAACGGCTCGCCGAGCGCGGGATCACGCTGGCCGTCAACGGCGACAAGTGGGGTACGTCGAACGAGGCGTACTGGCGGACACTCGCGACCGCCGACGTCGTCGTGACGACGTGCATGCAGGGACCCAGCCGGCCGTTCATGGACTGGATCTGGGTGCAGCAGCTGGTGTTCCGCTACCACGAGACACTGGCCTCGGGCGCGGCCTTGGTCGCGTCCCACGTGGAGGAGTCCGACCGCTATTTCCGTGCGCGGCAGGACTTCCTGGAGTTCGTGTCAGTCGACGAGGCGGTGGAGGCGGTCACCTCGCTCGTGCACGACCAGGTCCTCCGTGAGCGCATCGCCGGGACCGGGCACGCGACGGCGGTCGAGCTGATCAGGACTCAGGCGTTCTGGAGAGCTGCCGACGAAGTCCTGACGTCACACCCGATGAGGTCGCCCGGCTGAGGACCGATCGTGCCGAGCCCATCGCCCGAGCACCGAGCGCTGCGACGAGCCGCGGAGCCGGCACGTAGCGGGCGACCACCTTCTCGGCCCCGTCGTCGAGCCCGATGAGGCCGTCACCGCGTGAGTAGTTCGAGTTCAGGACCATCGCGACGTAGCCGCGGGCGACGTCGTCGACGCCGATGCCACGCACGACGTAGTCGAGGTACTGCTGCGGGTCATGGAACGTCTTGACGTTCGGCTCTCGAGCGATGATCGGGATCGTCTGGTCCTTCTGCAGCCACAGGCTGTACCACGTGGGCTCGTACGGGGCGAGCGCCAGTGCGTCGACGTAGTCCCAGCCCCGAGGGGTTAGGAAGCGGTCGCGGAACCCCTCGAGAACAGTGGCCGAGAAGACGGCGTGCCCGTGCACCGTGAGCAGCGGCTCGTCGTCGATGCCGATCTCGTGCTGGATGACCCGTAGCCGTTCGAGGCGGGTCACCCAGTGCGTGCGGTGGTAGGCGGGCTCGACCTGAAGCTCGGCGTCGGCCGTGAGGAAGGTGAACGGCGTCGTGTCGTCCGCCATGAAGTCCCCGCGGCCGAAGTCGCGGACGAACTCCAGCTCGGAGTCCACGCAGAAGTACGCGTCCGCGCGTCCGGTCTCCCAGAAGGCGAGCTTGACGATCTCCTGGTTGATGTAACCGGGGCTGAAGCCGGCGACGGGCTCGGTGGTCAGGTGTTCGGCGAAGGTCTCCTCGGCGAGCAGCTCGATGCCGTCGCCGATGAGCGGAGCGAACGCGTCCGTGTCGGCCTCGGGCACGACGAGGTGCACCGGCAGGTGCTCGACGTTGTGCTGCCGCAGCGAGGCGACGAGCCGCTCGACGTACGGCAGGTCGGGGCCGTAGCTCTTGACCAGGAGCGCGAACGTGCTTGGGCCGTCGCCGCTCATCGGGGGACCAGCACGAAGCCACGCCAGTCGAAGGCGACACCGCCGGTCGTGAGCCCGTCCGGCTCGATCCCAGGGAACCGGTCGAGCACCCGCCAGCCGGGCACTGCCGCGAGCAGGCGCTCATCGGACAGCAGCCAGGTCGCGTAGCTGCCCGCGTAGATCTCCGGTGGCACGTGCTCCACGGCTGGCCGGTCCTCGGCCTCGTCCGTCATGGGGGTGCGGTCCACGATGATCGCCTCGACCCCGCAGGCTGCGAGCGCGCGCAGCTCGGCGTGCGGGTCGGGCAGGTACTGCAGCACCGACGACAGCAGCGCGGCGGTCGGCCGCACGGCCGTGACCGCATCATCGATCGTCGGGTGGAATGACAGCCGGCCGTCCACGTAGTCGGCGCCTGCCGCGACGAAGGCGGGTTGCTCCACGACGGCCCAGTGGACATCGAGGTCCGCCGTCAGCGCCGCGAGCTGGCGGTAGGTCGACCCGAGGGACCCCCCGTAGTCGATGACCCGGAGGGACCCGTGCTTCGCGGCCTGCCACAGCAAGGGGCCGGCCACTGGCCAGCGCACGTCTACCCGGTCGAAGAGAACCCCGTCGCGCTCCATCGCGGCACGACCGGCGACGACGGCATCGGTCGCGGAGCGAACCTGGGCGAGGATTGAGGCCGCGTCATAGCCGCCGGCCGCCGCGCGCGCCTGCTCCCAGGTGCTGAACCCGTCCTCGAACTCCAGCGCCCCAGGCGTCCGGCCGGCCAGTGCGCGTGTGACGGCTGGCGGCAGCAGGTCCTTGGCGAGGCGGCGGAACGTCAATTCGAATCCGGGGCGGTGACCGGGTCCGCGGGGTAGCGGTCCATGAGCGACTGCAGCGTCTCGATGCCGACGACCTTGCTGTCGGCATCCAGGAGGATCACCTTGCGGTTGCGTGCTTCGGGGATCATCCGGTTGAAGTACTGCTGGTAGTGGTCCCACTGCGACTCGTTGGACAGCCACTCGTCGAGGGTCCATTGGACCAGTCCCTGGCCGGGGCCCTCCATCCCGGCGATGCCGGTGAGCAGCCGCGTGCAGGAGTAGGCGCGCTGGCCGTCGGGCAGGACGCTCGGCTTGTCCGCACCCTGCGGCAGGTAGACGCACCCGACCGGGTTGCTCGAGACCGGCTGGTCGCCGGTCGCACGGACCTCCGCCGGCCACCAGTAGGGCTGGGGGTCCCCGCTCGTCGTCGGCCACAGGCTCGGCTTGAGCTGGATGACCGCGCGCGGCAGGAACGTGTCGACGACGAGCAGCATCGCGACACCGGCGAGCGCCGCCCACCTCAGCGCGGTCATGCTCCGGCGGCCACGGTCGAGGGCCAGGATCGCGACGGGTGCGGTCGCCGCGAGGATCGGCACCGCGATGGCGAAGGTCAGCTTGTTGGTGGCGTAGCCAGGCCCGGAGCCGACGGTGAAGTAGTCCGCGAACGTGATGAGCACCGTGTAGACCACGAGGATCGCGATCGGGGCGAAGCGCAGGGCGAAACGGCGGCCGCCGAGGTCGCGGACGACCAGCAGAGCGCCGATGACGGACACGACGGTGAGCGCGGCGAACAGCGTGGTGACGATCTCGCTCCCGCCGTTCTGCGAGAACAGCGGGAGGGTCGGCAGGGCCGCGTGCACGAAGGCCGACACGCCGCGGACGGCACCGCCGACCACGGCGCCCATCGCCGTCGTCGTGGTACTGCCGACGCCGAGGGAGTACTCGATGCTGCTGAAGAGGAACTCCCACATGAGCACGAGGACGACGCCGAACGCGCCGGCGACGACGAGCGCATCGCGGGTGCGCCGCCGGCGCAGGGCCCACCAGATCCCCGCCGTGATGCCGCCGACGAGCAGGGCGAGCGCGATCACGTTCAGCGGGAACCAGACCTCGGCCGTCGTGATGACGGCGAGCGTCGTCGCGACGAGTGCGGCGCCCTTGCGTCGCCAGGCGAGGAACGTCGTCGTCCACAGCGTGAGGACGAGCAGGGTGTACTGCAGCGTGAGGTGCCCGTAGAAGAGCAGAAGGGTCGTCGCTGTGACGAGGATCGCGACGCCGAGGAGGAGCAGCGGCCACGGGATGCGTCGCGCCCGACCGCCCGGCCGCTGCCGCAGGCGCGCCTCGATGAGCGGCGCCATCGCGAACGGGGCCAGGACGATCAGGAGGATCTCGCTGAGCACGAGGGTGCCCGCCGACACGGCGACCTGGTTGACCGCGCCGTACAGGACCATCGAGGCCGTCGACACGAGCGTCGCGGCGAGGGTCAGCAGGAGCAGCAGCGGCCCGCCGACGTTCGCCCAAGCATCGACGGTGACGTTCGAGGCCAGCTGCGCGGCCGCGTTGAGCCACTTGGCGTTGTCCTCGGCGCTGCTGCGGGTGATCAGGTACCCGACCGAGGAGAGCGGGCCGGGCGAGCCGGGGGCCAGTAGGCGCGCGACGACGAATGCGCCGGCGATGACGACACTGGAGCCAGCCGTCAGGAGCAAGACGGTGCGGGTCATCCGCACGGGCTCGCGCCGGCGCAGGAGGACCGCGACGGCGAGGATCGCTGCGAACGTGACGGCGAGCCACCACTGAAGCATCGAGTAGCGGACGGCCATCCCGCCGGTCGTGCCGAGGAACTGCAGCAGCACCCCGCTCAGGCCGACCCCGGCGGCGACCAGGATCGCCGCCGTCGCCGCGGACCGGAGAACGACCAGTGTGGCGACGAGCAGCCCGACGTAGACCACCGCGAAGGCGACGTCGAGCACGTGCTCCTCCAAGCCCATCGTCGGACCACCGGTCGTGGCGGGCATCAGGGTACCTCCCGGCCCCTGTTCGGTACGGTTCGCGCGTGGCATCGGTCCTGCTCGTCGTGCCGACGCTGGGCCGCCGTCTGGACTACCTCGAGCAGACCCTGGACTCCATCGGCGCGCAGGACGTCGCCGCCGACGTCGTGGTCGTGATCCCCCGGGACGCCGGTGACGCCCGGGGCCTGGCTACCGCGCGCGGTGCGATGCTGGTCGACGATCCCGGCAGCCTGCCGGCGGCGATCAACGCCGGCGTGGCCGTCGCGGACTCGGGGCACGACTACGTGAACTGGATCGGCGACGACGACCTGCTGGCTCCCGGCTCGCTGGCCGTGACGACCGCGGCCCTGGGTGCGGACGCCGAATGCGTCGTCGCCTACGGGGCGTGCAGCTACATCGACGACGAGGGCCGGCACCTGTGGACGAGCCAGGCCGGCCGGTGGGCGCAGCGGATCCTGCCGTGGGGCCCGGACCTCATCCCGCAGCCCGGGATGCTCGTGCGCCTGGACGCCTGGCTCGCCGTGGGCGGGGTGGATGACTCCCTGCGCTTCGCATTCGACCTGGACCTGCTGCTGAAGCTGCGTCGGCGGGGGCGGTTCGCCGACGTCGGCCAGGTGGTCTCGAGCTTCCGCTGGCACCCGGACTCGCTGACCGTGTCGGACCGGACGACGTCGCTGGACGAGTCCGAGGCGGTGAAGCGTCGCCACCTGTCCCCGCGCGCTCGGCGGGTGTCGTGGGCGTGGGAGCAGCCCGTGCGGCTTGCCACGCGGGTCGCTGCCCGCGAGGTCACCCGGCGTGCCCGCCGGGCTAGCGCTCCAGGTTCGTGAAGACCAGCGGGTAGCGCTCGCGCATCTGGTCCCAGTGCGGGTCGTCGACCGGGTCGAGCTCGGCTGCGGCGAGCCCGGCCGGATGGCCGAACATCGACTGGGCGTACTCGAACTGGAGCATCAGCCGGTGGTCGCGGGTGAGCGGCATGCCCTTGTGCAGGCCACGGGTGTCCTCGAGCAGGACGACCCCGCGCCGGCCGGTCATCGTCTTCCAGGTCTCGCGTGGGTAGTGCGCCGCGACCTCGTCGTCTTGGAGGCGGGCGTAGCCCTTGCGCAGGAGGGAGGCGTCGATCCCGCGGTCGCGCTGGGTCCCTGGGACGTACATGTGCGCGCCGGTCTCCTCGTCCTGGTCGGACAGCAGCAGGAACGCCTTCAGCCAGCGGATCCGGTCGAGGTCGAAGTGGTACAGCTGGCCGGCCTCGCTGCTGGCGTCGGGGGCGGGGAACGAGTACCAGGCGATGAGGATGTCGATGATCGGTGCCGAGCCCAGGTATGCCTGGGCGATGCGCAGCAGCCCCTGGTCCAGCATCAAGGACCGGACCGTCGGCGACGCGAGGGTCGCCTTCGTCGTGACGGCGTACTTCTCGGCCAGCGGGTTGTCGAAGTCGACCGTGACGGTCTCGCCGGGCGCCAGTCCGGTCGGCCGGTCCGAGGTCAGCGTGCACGGGGCTGAGGCGAAGTAGCTCGACAGCTCGTCGACCATGGCGTCCGGCATGAGCACGTCGCACAGCGCGTAGCCGTCGGTCCGCAGCGATGCGAGGGCCCGGTCGAACGCGCCGGGCTCGGCCCACAGACCGAGCGTGTCGGCCGCCTCCTCGAAGTCGTACGAGGTCCCGGCGGCGGTGACGCGGTCCGACGCCGCCGTCAGCCACGGGCCGCCCGACTCCAAGAACGCCGACAGCAGCGACTCACCGTCGCCGCTCTCCCACTGGCCGCTGGACTGGTACCGGGCGAAGCGGTGCTCGAACTCGGACTTCGTCAGCCGGCCCCCGGTCAGTCGGTCCAGGGCTCGGGTCATGACGGACATGGGTTCCTCCTCGGGACCTGCTGCGCACCTAGAGTAGAACTCGTGCCGACCGCCCTTCCCCCGTCCGGGCAGCCGCGTGTCGCGGCGCTGGACGCGGTGCGCGGAGTCGCGATCATCTGCGTCATCGCGACGCACTCGCTGTCGACGATGGTGGCCTCGACCGGCAGCTACCGCCTGCCGATGGAGGTCTTCCGGGCACTGAACTTCAGCCAGTTCGGCGTGCAGCTGTTCTTCCTGCTGTCGGGCTGGCTCATGTTCTCCCTGCACACGGGCGACCGCGCGTACACGCAGACGTACTTCTGGTCGCGCCGCATCGCCCGTGTGTGGCCGCTGTGGATCGTGTTCCTCGTCATCTCGTACCTGGTCTACGGCGTCCCGGACTCGGGCCTGCCGCCGTGGCTGGGCTTCCTGCTCGGCCTGTTCTTCCTCGGCTGGCTCAACCCCGCCCTCGTCTACATCCCGACCGGCGGCCTCACGATCCAGCAGGAGATGGGGCACTACCTGCTGTTCTCGTGGTTCCGCCGGCGAAGCGTCGCGTTCCTGGCCGGCACGGTCGTCGTCGGCTACCTGTCGATGTTCGCGGCCCGCGTGGTCGTCGCGTACGCCGGTCCGGACGGTGTCGCCGGCACGATCGCCGCGGACTGGTTGCGGCTGTCGCTGTTCAACTCGTGGCCGTTCTTCCTCCTCGGCGGCGCCGCGTACGCGGTCCTGCGGGTCTGGCGCACCCGGGGGATCGAGGGCCTCGTGCCCGAGCGCTCGTGGACGGCCGTCCTCGTCGCGGTGGCACTCCTACTCGGGATGCTGACGACCTACGCCGAGGAGACACCGGGCTACTTCGTCCTCGGTTTCGTCATCGTGGCCGCTGCCCTCGCTGTCGTCGGCAACGCGATCCCGGTCGTCGGGCCGTCGCTGCGGAGCATCGGCCGCTACTCGTACTTCATGTACTTCTTCCACTTCTGGATCCTCCGCGGGATCGAGCGCTGGTACACCGGCCCGACCGACACGACCGAGCCGTACAACCTGGCGTTCGTGTCGGGGATCATCGTGTTCACGACGGCTGTCTCGTGGGCGGTCGGCCTGCTCTCGTGGAACTTCTTCGAGAAGCGCATCCTCGACTGGGCGCACCGTCGCTGGCCGTCCCCGGTGGCTAAGGACGCGGCTACGGGATCGGGCACTGCCCCTGCGGCAGCTGCAGGATCGTGACCTCCGGCTGCTGGTAGACGACGGCGAGACCCGTGGCCCGGACGTCGTCGGGCGTGGTCGCCGACCACACGTAGTCGACGCCGGCGGCGCACAGCGCCGAGTAGTCCGAGATGGACGGACCGGTTCCCAGTGCACGCGACACGTCGCGTCGCCGCCCGATCTCGTCGATCTCGTCCGCACGGCCGAGCCCCACCTGGTACAGGTCGCCCGCGAGGTACATCTGCCGTCCGCTCAGTGCGGGCACCAGGGCGGCCACCGGATCGGTCGTGGCGACCTGAGCGTCGATGGGGCTGTGAGCGTCGAGCCACTGGGCGGCCGCCAGCGTCGCGGCGTATCCGGCCGTGGCGGCACTCGTCGCCGGGGCGGGCGTCGCCGACTCACCCGGCAGGGCACCGGCCGGGGCGACCTCGCCGCGTTCGGTCGTGATCGGTCGCGAGGACGTCCACGCCGCCGAGGGCCGCGTGCCGATCGACGTCAGTGCGAGCCCGGCGACGGTGAAGGCGAGCGCCGGCACGACGACCCGACCCTGGGGGCGGCGCCACACGGCGACGGTGAGCGCCGCGGCCGGCACGAGCGCCCAGGCGATGATCGCCGCGAGCCAGTTCAGCGCCGCCTGGTGATCGGACCAGTTGCGTGACAGGACGAGGCTGGCCATCGAGGCTGGGACAGCGACGGCGACCGCCCAGGCGAGCGGATGTCGCAGCGGCCGCGGTGGACGTCCTCGGGGTCGTAGCGCACGCCCGATGCCGACCGCGGAGACGACGGCCGCCGGGGCGCTTGCGGCCAGCACGAACCAGAGCTCGTTGACCCCCTCGCGCAGGAGGAGCATGGCGGCGAGACCGACGAGGACGGCCCCGGTCGCGAAGAGGACGTCGGGCGACGTGCGCGTGCGCCGGAGGGCGAGCAGCCAGCCGATGCCGGCGAGCCGGGCGACGATGGCGAGGACGAGCGCTCCGGTGCCGAGGATGACCCCGCCCCGGCCGACGAGCGGGTCCAGCCCCTGCCACGTCGATGCCTTGACCGCGAGCTCCTCGGTGAGGTTGCGGTCGAGGGCGACGCCGGCGAGGACCCACACGTAGGTCGCCGCCATCGCGACCGCGGCGACCACCCCGGCGGCGAGGACCCGGCGCCACCACCGGGCCCGGGTGACGAGGCCGACGAGGGCGAGCAGCGCGATGCCGCCGGCCGCGACCGCCGCGTGGCTGATCTTGCCGCCGGTGCAGGCCGATGCGAGTACGGCGACGACGACGAGTCCGCCGGCCCGTCCCGTGCGGGAGCGGGCGAGCCAGACGACCGTGACACCGAGGGCGAGCAGCCACATCGTCGTCATCGACTGGCTCGGCGAGTCGAAGTTGAGGATCGTGCCGTAGAGCGCCCCGGTGTACCCGCCGCCGACGACGAGGAGGACGGCGAGTGTCGGAACCCAGCGCACCCGTGAGCGGGCGCCGGCCCACGCGGCGACCAGAAGGGTCACTCCGACGAGGGTCACCAGAGGGAGCGCGCGCGTGATGGTGACGAAGGGCGCGGCGCTCGAGGTCTGGGCCAGCTCGCCGGCCCATGCGTAGCTGAACCAGTGGTACCGAAGGGACCCGCCCGACATGAGGATGCTCTGGGCTGGCCCGAACTGCGCGAGGCCGCGGCTGATCGCCTCGAAGAAGTACAGGTCGGTGAACGACGTCGACGACGGGTCGTCGAGCGGGATCCGGGCCCAGTTGACGACCAGGAGGGCAAGCCCGGCGACGAGGCCGACCGCCGTCGCGACGACCTGTGGGGCGGCGACCCGGACATGCAGGCGGGCGAGCGGGCGGCGGGCGGCAGGCACGAGCAGCGCGGCCGCCGTCGCGGCGGCCGGCAGGACCCAGGCGACGGGGTCGAGGGCGGTGCCGGCGAGCGCCATGGCCACGAGCATCGAGGCGAACGTGCCGAGGGCCAGGCCCATGCCGACGAGCTCGGCCCAGGTCGCCTGCCGGTCCTTGTCGGCCGGGGCCGTTGCCCGGGCCCACGCCCACCAGACGGCGCCGCTGGCGGCCTGGAGCGCCACGACGCCGAGGATGACGACGGCGCTGACCACGGCTGCAGTCTGGACTACATGCCCAGCAGGCGGGCGGTGCGGTCGAAGTCGGGGGTGCTGGCGCGGACCTCGTCGAAGGTGCCGCGCGCGGCGATCAGGCCGTCCCGGAGGAACAGGACCTCATCGGCGTGCCGGATGGTCGCGAGGCGGTGGGCGATGGTGACCGTCGTGACCTCGCCTTCGAGCTCGCTCACGGTCTGCGTGATGGACTGCTCGGTCTCGGCGTCGAGGGCGCTGGTGGCCTCGTCGAGCACGAGCAGGCGCGGGCGGGTGTAGAGGGCGCGCGCGATGCCCAGGCGCTGCCGTTGCCCGCCGGACAGGCGGACGCCGCGCTCGCCGACGACGGTGTCGAGCCCCTCGCGGGTGTCCCGTAGGAAGTTGGCGAGGTGCGCCCGCTCCAGGGCGTCCCACACGAGCTCATCGTCGATCGCGAGGTCGGGCAGGCCGAGCGCGACGTTCTCGCGGATCGACCCTTCGGTGAGGCCGACGCTCTGCGGGACGTAGGCGATCGCCCCGGGCCACCGCGCGACGGCCTCGCGGGGGGAGACGCCGGAGATCCGGATCGACCCGGTGTCGACGTCGAGGACGCCCAGGAGCATGTCGGCCAGCGTGGACTTGCCGGCGCCGGTGCTGCCGACGAGCGCGAGGGAGCGTCCGGGAAGCACGTGCACGGTGGCGCCGCTGACGGCCGGGTGGTCGGCTCCGGGGTAGGTCACCGAGACGTTCTCGATGTCGACGCGCGCCTCGAACTCCCCGTGGCCGGCGGCGATGCGGTCGCGGATCGCCAGCGCGTCCGCGTCGGAGATGCGGCGCGGCCGTTCGCCGGCGCCTTCCTGCAGCCCGAACCAGCTGGCCAGCTCGAACGTCTTCCGCGCGGCGGCGCTCGCCGACCGGATGGTGACGGCCGCGCCCTGCAGGCGGAGCATGGAGGGCACGATGCGGAAGCCCGCGGCGAGGAAGATGCCGATGATCGCTGCGGCGGCGGCGAGGTCCTTCGTGACGAACTGGACGATCGCCAGCAGGAAGCCGCCGATGACGAGGGCGGTCTCGAGCACGTACTTCGGGATCTCCTGGTAGTACGCGTTCGCGGCACCGGCCTGCGCAGAGTCGCGGACCATGCGGTCGAACCGGTCGATGTAGAAGTCGCGCCGGTTGAGCACGGTCGTCTCGCGGTAGGTCGTCAGAGCCTCGGAGACGGTCGTGATGGTCGACATGCCGCGCTCGGCCTGCACGGTCGAGTTGCGGGCGGACGCCTTGCCCAGCCAGACCTGCAGGATCCACACGATGATCGCGAAGTACGCGGCGGTCGCGAAGGTGAGCATCGGGTCGATGAACAGCAGGCCGGCAGCCATGATCGCGAACAGGAAGAGCTCGCTGACGATGACCAGGCATGCTCCGAGCAGGCTCGTGATCGCGGCGGCCACGCCGGACGTCAGGGCGTAGAGGACCTCGGCCGTGCTCCAGCGCTGGACGTCCAGCAGCGGCCGGCTCAGGAGCGACCGGGCCAGCCGTGCCGAGACGTCGGCCTGCCGGTTGGCGAGGAACCGCATCATCTTTCGGGTCAGGATCGCCGACACGATCGTCTTGGTCACGAGCAGCACGACGGCCGCCAGCGCGAACACGCCGACGAGCTGGGAGGCCGTGAGGTCGCCCAGGCCGAGGCGGTCGATCCAGCTCTGCATCGTCGGCGACATCGATGAGGGGTCGATCCCGGAGACGGCGATGGCGGCGACGATGCCGATGAGGGCGACGCCGAGGAGGTCGAGGAGCGCCAGGCTCATCTGGACCAGGCCGGCTAAGTAGGTCAGCCGCCGGTCGCGGGGCGTCAGGAGGCTCATTGACGCGCGGACGGACTCCACGACGGTGCGGTCGCGCCACCCCTCGGCGTACGGGATGCCCGAGACGGGGTCGATCCCTTCCGGGACCTCGCCGTGGTCATCAGGTCCGCGGGATGGCGAGGGGGGTCGCCAGTCGCTCATGGCGTCAGCGTCGCATAGGCGGTCAGCTGGTCGACGCTGACCGCCCGGGGATCGGCCCCGGCGAGAACCCGCCGCTGCCAGTCGACCGTCCAGCCGACCGCGTCGGCGAACCCCAGACGGTCGTCCCAGCCGAGAGTCGTGCGGGCCTTCGTCGCGTCGAGCGCCAGGAGTTCGGCCTCGTGGGGGTGCGCGCCGTCCTGGCCGGTCCATGTCGCCCCGTCGCCCCAGCGGGCGGCCGCGAGGTCGGCGAGCGCCCCGACGGTGACGAAGCTGTCGGGTCCGGGGCCGATGTTCCACTCCCCGGCTCCGGTCCCGGCGAGCAGCGCGTCGACGATGAGGCGGTAGCCGGCGAGGCAGTCGAGCACGTGCTGCCAGGGCCGGACGGCGTCGGGGTATCGGATCTGTGCGGGCTCGCCGGCTGCGAACGACCGCAGCAGGTCCGGGAGGAGGCGGTCGGTGCTGACGTCGCCGCCGCCGATGACGTTGCCGGCGCGCACGATCGCCGTCGGCGGTCCGCCGAAGCTGGCCAGCCACGACTGCGCGAGCAGGTCGGCCATGGCCTTGGACGCGCTGTAGGGGTCGTGGCCGCCGAGGGCGTCGTCCTCGACGTACCCGGCGACCTGGTGCACGTTCCGGTAGACCTTGTCGGTCGTCACGAGCAGGTGGGCCTGGACCGAGCCGGTCGTGCCGACGGCCTCGAGCACGTTGAACGTGCCCATGACGTTGGTCTCCATCGTCGTGCGCGGGTCCCGGTAGGACTCGCGCACGAGGGGCTGGGCGGCGAGATGGACGACGACGTCGGGCCGGGTCGCCGCAAGGGCCTCATGCACCGTCCGCGGGTCGCGGATGTCGCCGCGCAGGTCGGCTCGCAGCAGGGGGGCAAGGTCGGCGGCCTCGAACAGCGAGCCCGGCTCGGGGTCGAGCGCCAGGCCGGAGACCTCGTGACCGGCCTCGACGAGCTGCAGGGCGAGCCATGCGCCCTTGAAACCGGTGTGGCCGGTCAGCAGCCAGTGCATGTCTACGCGGCCGTCCGGTTCGCTGGGTCGGCGAGGAACTCCAGGATCGAGTCGGCGATGTAGTCGAGCATCGGGCCGGTGAGCCCGGGGTATGTGCCGACCCAGAAGGTGCGGCGCATCACGATGTCGGTGTTGGTGAGGTCGCCGACGACGCGGGCCTCGACGTGGCGGTACGCGGGCTGGCGAAGGATGTTGCCGGCGAACATGAGCCGAGTGCCGATCTTCCGGGCGTCGAGGAACTGCAGCAGGGCCTCGCGGTTGACCGGCAGCTCCGGGTCGAGCGTGATCGGGTAGCCGAACCACGAGGGGTCGGACCCCGGGGTCGCCCGTGGCAGCAGCAACCCCTCGGTCCCGGTGAGCCGCGTGGTCAGGTGGCGGAAGTTCTCCTTGCGACGCTCGACGAAGTGGTCGAGCTTGCCGAGCTGAGACAGGCCGAGGGCGGCCTGCATGTCGGTCGCCTTCAGGTTGTAGCCGATGTGGCTGTAGATGTACTTGTGGTCGTACCCCTCGGGCAGGTCACCGAGCTGCCACTCGAACCGCTTGAGGCACGTGTTGTCGTGGCCGGTCTCGCAGTAGCAGTCCCGGCCCCAGTCGCGGAACGACTCCAGCTGCTTCTTCACCAGGGGGGAACGGAAGAACACGGCCCCGCCCTCACCGGTCGTGATGTGGTGAGCGGGGTAGAAGCTCACCGTCGCCGTGTCGCCGAAGCTGCCGGTCCGCTTGCCCTCGTAGGTCGAGCCGAGGGCGTCGCACGAGTCCTCGACCAGCCACATGCCGTGCTCCTTGCACAGCTCCTTGACGACGCCGAGGTCGAACGGGTTGCCGAGGGTGTGCGCCATCATCACGGCGCGGGTGCGCGGGCCGACGGCCTCGCGCAAGCGGTCCGCGATCGCGTCGTACGTGCCGAGCTCGACGTCGACCATGACCGGCTTCAGCCGGTTCTGGATGATCGGGTTGACCGTGGTCGGGAAGCCCATGGCGACGGTGAGGACCTCGTCGCCCTCCTTCAGTGCGCGCTTGCCGAGCTTCGGGCTGGTCAGGGCGCTGAGCGCGATGAGGTTCGCGCTGGAGCCGCTGTTGACGAAGACGCTTCCTCGAGCGCCGACGTAGCGGGCGAGCACCCGCTGGAACTCGTCAGTGAAGCGGCCGGCCGTGAGCCAGCCGTCGAGGCTCGCGTCGACCAGGGCGGCGATGTCGTCGCCGTCGAGCACTTTGCCGGACACGGGGACGGTGCTCTCCCCGGGGACGAACTCGCGGGCCGCCAGGGACTCGGCGGCAAAGGAGCGGACGTCCTGCAGAATGGCCTCTCGGCTCGTCACTGGACCGCACTTCCCTCTCGTGGCCGACCACCGAATCTACCCGATGCTCCCGGGCTATCCTGCCCACGCGATGAGCGATCCCGATCGGACTTCTCAGGCCGCCTCCCCTCTCGGCTCGGCGGTGGGAGCAGCGACGGCCGTACTGGCCCGGATCGGCGGTTGGACGGCCGGCTGGTCGTACTGGGCCTTGTTCGTGGTGGCCAGCGTCGTGGTCGTGCTGAAGTCCGGCTTCAAGTGGGCCGGCACGACCGGTGAGGGCTGGTTCGTCGAGTTCCGCGGGATCATCGACGCCTGGCCGCTGAAGGAGCCGTTGGGCCCGTCCGGCGGGAGCGCGTGGCAGGAGAACTGGGCGCCGATCGCGGTGTTCAAGGGCCTGACGAAGATCGGCTTCCCGTACAACAGCGCCACGTGGCTGCTCATCCACATGGTCGCGTCCGTGCTGGCGATCGTCGTGATCGGCCTGTGGATCCGGCGCACCTACGGGGACGACCTCGGGCGGATGGTCGCGCTCCTGGTCCTGTTCGGCGCGGCCCCGATGATCTTGCTGCAGGAGATCGGCCGCTACGACTCGTTCTTCTTCCTCGGTGCCGTGATGGCGATCCTCGGGCGGCGCTGGTGGGTTGTCGTCCCCGGAGCGCTGCTGCTCGGGGCGAGCTCGTGGCCGATCGGTCTCGGGACGGCGGGCAGCCTCGTGCTCGTCGGGCTCGTGCTCGGCAGCCGCGCCCTGGTCGGGCGCGGCTTCCTCGTGCTCGCGGGCTGCCTGGCGGGCGCGATCGGGCTGATGGGCATCCGGATCGCGCAGGGAGGCGACCCGGCGCTGTCGAGGCTCGCCGAGGGCGGCGGCAGCACGAGCTCGGAGGGAGTCGTCCTCAACAAGGTCGTCTACCACCTGTGGAACAACCTCATCGAGCCGTTCCCGAACTGGATCTGGGCCGCATTCGGTGTCACGTGGATCCTCGTCGCGCTCGTCCTGCTGCAGTCGCCGCGGCGGCGCGTCCTGCTCCTGCTGGCCATCGTCGCCCTCCCCCTGATTGCCGCGGCGACCAACTCCGACGACGGCACGCGCGAGATCGCGCTCGCGTTCACGGCGGTGCTGTTGGGGGCCGCCAACGTCCTTCAGCAGCGGGCGGTCGGGGCGGAGCCGTCTGTGTCGGCACTGCCGAAGGTCTCACCGGTCGTGCTCGGCCTGGTCGTCGTGATCGTCCTGGTGGCACCCGTCGTCGACATAAACCCGAGCGCTCCGCTGAACCCGTACCAGTGGCTCAGCGACTACGGCCTGAGCGCCGTCTACTCGATCCTCGGCCCCTGACGTCCTCGAATCACGCCGGTCCGGCCCCCTCCAGCAGGCCGGGGCGCAGCACGTGGGCGGTCGTCAGGGCCAGGAACGGCTCGTAGCCGGTCGTGGTGAACCCGCGCAGCGAGGCGGTGTTCGACACCTGGGTCGACGTGCAGGCGAGCCGGGCGCCGCGGTCGTGCGCGTACGACGTCAGTGCGCGGAAGAGCGCCTGGTACCACCCGCGTCCACGGGAGACGGGGACAAGGCCCGCGAGGATGATCTCGATGACGCCGTCCTCCTCGTGCACCATCGCCATGCCGACGACGCCCTCGCCCGCCACGTCGACGAGGAAGACCTGGCCACGTGGGTCGGCGTGGGTCGCGTGCGCCCACTCCTGGTACGCGGCGACGATGTCGACGTCCCTCGTGAGCGGGTTCACGAGGTAGTGGTTGGGGTAGCCGGGGAAGATGGCGGCGATGAGGCGGTCGACCTCGGCGAGGTCGCCGTCGTCGACCGGTCGGATGCGGACGGGCTCGTGGTCCAGGATCTCCGGGACGCGTTGGACGTAGACCAGCGGGTCACAGGGGATCGACGGCCACGCGAGCAGGCGCAGCTGGTCGGCGACGTGGAGCCACTGCGCCGGGTAGCGCAGGAGGACGAGGTCGGCGTCGCCGGCCGCGATCGTGGCCGCGAGGTCGATCCGGTCCACGTCCGCGCCGAGGCCGTAGTCCAGCCGGCCGACGGCGAGCCCGAAGGCACGGGACTCGACGGCCGACGGCACCACGACGGGCCGGGGCTGCGATCCCGGGAAGTAGGACACGTAGGCCACGACTACTCCGGATCCGCGTCGGAGGTCGTCTCGCTGACGACGTAGGTCGGCTTGCTCATGACGCGGAAGTGCATGCGGGCCAGGTACTCCCCGATGATCCCGAGGGTGAACAGCTGGACGCCGGAGAAGATCGCGATGATCGAGGCGAGGAAGGGGAAGCCGGGGACGGACTCGCCGGTGACGAGGGGACGTCCGACCGCCCACACGAGGATGACGACGCCGAACAGCGCGGCGATGAGCCCGGTGATGCTGGCGACCTGCAGGGGGACCGCGGAGTAGCCGGTCGTGGTGTCGAGGGTGAACCGGACGAGCTTGCCGAAGGTGTAGTTGGACTCGCCCTCGGTCCGCGGGGCGTGCGTGACGGGGATCGAGCCGAAGCGCGTCGTGCCCCAGGACAGCAGCGCGTCGAGCGCGACGTTGGTTCCGAGCTGGCCCTCGAACGCGTCGCGCAGACGGGTGCGGAACGCACGGAAGCTCGTCACCTCCGGGGCCGACTTCATGCCGAGGACGGTCCGCATCGCCCGCCGGCTCATGCGGCCGGCGAGGCGGCGCCACAGGGCCTGCTCCGCCTGTTCGGGAACGCCGTAGACGACGTCGAGGTCGCCCTCAGCGAGCCGGGCCAGGAGCCGGGGGATCTCCTCCGGGGGGTTCTGGAGGTCGTCGTCGATGGTGATCGTCGTGTCGTAGCGCGCGGCGCGCAGGCCCGCGACCAGCGCGTTGTGCTGTCCGTAGTTGCGGCTCAGCCGCAGCCCGCGAACCCGGGGGTGCTCGGCGGCGAGGCGGGCGACGGTGGGCCAGGTCGCGCCGCCGCTGCCGTCGTCGACGAGGACGACCTCCCAGGCGGGGACGTCGGCCAGGGCGGCTGCCACGCGCTCGACGAGCGGGGCGAGCGTCTGCTCGCTGCGGTAGACGGGGACGACGACGCTGACGCCCGCCGGCAGGACGTCAGGCATGCACGACCCGGTCGGCGGCCCACGCCTCGACGGTCGTGACGACGCGGTCGACCTCGTCGTCGGTCATCGACCCGAAGAGTGGCAGGCGCAGCAGGCGCGCGGAGACGTCGGTCGTGACGGGGCACTCGTCCACGAAGGGGGCGCTGGCGCGTCGGCCCTCGACGGACTGCGCGAGGGGTTGGTAGTGCGAGACGCCGAGGACATCGTTGGCCCGGCAGTGCGCAAGCAGGTCGTCGCGCGCCGCACCGGTGGGGGCGAGCAGGTAGTACAGGTGGGCGGGGTGCTCGCATCCCGGCAGCCGTGGGTGCTGGACGAAGCCGGCGTCGGCCGCGAACCCCGCGAGTCGGGTGTCGTACGTGTCCCAGACAGCGTGCCGCCGAGCCTGAGTGAGGTCCCAGTCGTCGAGGCCGGCGGCGAGAACCGCCGCGAGCAGGTCGCTGAGCAGGAAGCTGGAGCCGGGCGACACCCAGGTGTACTTGTCGACCTGGCCGCGGAAGAACTTCGAGCGGTCGGTGCCCTTCTCGCGGAGCTGCTCGACGACCTCGATCCGGGCCGGGTCGTTGACGACGAGCGCCCCGCCCTCGCCGCACGAGAGGTTCTTGGTCTCGTGGAAGGACAGGCAGGCGAGGGCACCGAACGAACCGTACGGTCGGCCGGCGTAGGTCCCGCCGAGCGCGTGCGCGGCGTCCTCGACGAGGACGAGGCCGCGAGCCTCACACAGGTCGACGAGGCCGGCCATGGACGCAGACTGTCCGGCGTAGTGGACGGCGATCACGGCGCGCGTGCGTTCGGTGATGAGCGGGAGCACCTGGTCGGCGCCCATTGACAAGGCGACAGGGTCGATGTCGGCGAACCGGACCGTCGCGCCAGTGCGTTGCACGGCTGTGGCGGTCGAGCTGAAGGTGAAGGACGGGACGATCACCTCGTCACCCGGTCCGAGGTGCAGCGCCATGCAGGCCAGCTCGAGCGCGTCGGTGCCTGACGGCGTGAGGAAGACCTGCCCGCCTCCGACGAGGGGTGCCAGCGCCTCAGCCGTCCGACGGGTCCAGGGGCCGTCGCCGGAGTGTTGCGCCGACTGCAGAGCCTGCTGGAGGTTTGCCGCGGCCCGCCGGCCCGCGTACGGGCGGTTGAACGGGATCGCGGGCACGGCTCATGCTAGCCAGGGACCTTCCGACATCGGGGGTTCGAGCGGCCGCGCCCGGGGTATCTCACATCAACGCGCCGCCGAGAGGAGCAACACCATGCCGGGAGCCAACGACCCTGATGCCGTCGCCAGCGATGCCGCTGCCGCACGGGAAGAGGTGCAGCAGATCCTCGACGAGGATGAGCGTGACGAGGCCGAACGACTGAAGCCCGTTGAGCAGTCAGGACCTGAACGGGTCCACAGTGATGCAGAGGGCGACAGCGAGGACGAGGCCGTCTGGGCGGCCGAGCTCGAACGCCGGAACGAGGGGGATGGCAACGGCAACCCTCAGCACAGGAAGCCCGTCGACGAGTAGGCGGAGCTAGCGGCTCAGAACGGAGGGCCGTCGTCCGGTGGCGCGACCGCGGTAACGCGTGTCGGCGGTGGTGGCAGAAGTGCGGGAGGTTCGTGGTCGTAGACGCGGCCCAGCGGTGACTTCCACCGGCATCGTCCGTCGCGATAGCTCGCGGTGATCTGCCAGCCACCGTGCGTCTTTGCCTGGTGGTGCCGCTTGCACAGCAGACCGAGGTTCGCTCGATCGGTGCGGCCGCCGTCGCGCCACGAGGTCGCGTGGTCGATCTCGCACCGCCACGCCGGTGCTCGGCAGCCCGGGAACCGGCAGCGGCCGTCGCGCAGCTGCGTGAGGACCTTCTGCAGGTGTGTCGGGCTGTACTTGGCGCGGCCCAGATCGACGACACAGCCGCTGGGGTCCATCGCGAGGCGCCGAAGCGTCGACGTCGGCCCGGACTCGGCGAGCAGTTCCCGCAGGACGTCCGCGCTGACGGCGGTGTCGTCGATGCGGCCGCCCTGCGCGGAGTCCTCGTCGGACGTGAGGACGCTTGCCAGGGGGACGACGACGCTCACGTCGTATTTGATCTTGGCCTCGGCGACCGGCCCGGTCACCTCGCCGACGGTGCCCGGGGCGCCGAGGGTGAGGGCGACGAGCGCGGCGACCCGGCGCTGGCCGGCGGTGATGCATCCGTCGGAGGTCTCGAACCGGTCGTCGCGGGCGAGGATGTCGATCGCCGACATCAACGCCGCGCCGTGGGCGTGCGGCATCACTGCGGTGACCTGGCAGCTGCCGGCCTCCATCGGGGTGAGGAAAACCCCGTGCTCCTCCTCGACGCTGCGGCGACGGCGATCGCGCGCACCGACTGGGTCGGTGGCGAGCGCCAGCTCCTCGGTGCGGCGCCTGGATTCCCCGGGAGTGTGACGAGAGGCGAACGGGATGACGATGGCGAGGACCTCGGCGCACTGCTTGGCGTACGCGTCGGCGAGTACGGGATCGCCATAGGCGGGCAGGAGCCGGAGCGCGCGGCCGATGGCCTTCGCGTGGGTATCGGTGATCACGCCGGCGAGCATCGCGTCGAGCAGCGGGCGTGCCGGGCCCGCGAGCTCCGCGGCGTGCTCGAGGGCGAGGTCCAAGGTCTGAGGGGCCAGGCGGAGGGCGGGGGCGAGCTCGTTGCGGGCGGAGAGCTCGGGTGGGACGAAGCTCGCGCCGGAGCTCAGGGGCGCGAGGCCTTGCGCGGCCCGTTCGGCGTTGACCCGTCGGCGCTCCTCGGCGGCGCGAGCGTCGGACTGCTCCCAGTGGCTGACGAGCTGCGCCGTGGCCGCGGCCATCGCCTGCACCTGCACGCCCGCGGCGAAGGAGGCCAGCCGCTGTGCCTGCTGGGCGAGTGTGACGGCCTCGTCGGCGGACAGCTGCGACACGTCGATCTGCGCGAGGTCGGTGGTAAGGCCAGATCCCGGCACACGCGCTACCGCCCACGCCAGCAGCTCGGCCGGGGCTGGCGCGCACTGCTCGCCCGGGCCGATCGCGTCGTCGTACGCCGGATCCCACGGCTCGGGGAACGCGGGGGTCTCCCGCGCCGCCTCGTCGTTGGGATCGAACATGTGTACGACGATACGTGCACCCTCTTGCAGTCGGGACGGTCTTTCTGTCGCCTGCGCGGGTCCCGGGCGGGAGGCCTGGCCGTCGGTAGGGTGAGCCGACTGAAACGGGAGGGGCGTACGTGAAGGCGATCCTGCTCGCCGGCGGGCTCGGCACGCGCCTGCGCGAGGAGACGGAGTTCCGTCCCAAGCCGATGGTCGAGGTCGGCGGCCGACCGATCCTGTGGCACATCATGAAGAACCTGTCCCAGTACGGCATCACCGAGTTCGTCGTCGCGACCGGCTACAAGAGCGCGATGATCAAGGACTACTTCCTCAACTACGAGGTGCAGACCAACGACTTCACGGTCACCCTCGGCGACCGCAACTCGCTGCAGGTCCACGGTGCGCACGACGAGTCGGACTGGAAGGTCACGGTTGCGTTCACCGGCGACGAGACCCAGACGGGCGGCCGCGTGTTCCGGGCGTCGAAGTTCCTCGACGACGAGCCGTTCCTCGTGACCTACGGCGACGGCCTGGCGGACGTCGACATCGACGCGCTCCGGGCGTTCCACGCCGAGTCGGGGCTGCTCGGCACGGTCACCACCGTTCAGCCGACGAGCCGCTTCGGCGTGATGGATGTCGCCACGTCCGGTGAGGTCACGCGCTTCCGGGAGAAGCCGCAGATGGACGGCTGGATCAACATCGGCTTCATGATCCTCGAGCCCGAGGCGCTGAAGTACTTCGACGACGAGTGCGTGCTGGAGCAGGGGCCGCTGGTCGACCTCGCGGAGGCCGGCCAGCTCGGTGCCTACCGGCACACGGGCTTCTGGCAGCCGATGGACACTTTCCGCGAGTCGAAGCTGCTCAACGACCTGTGGTCCAGCGGCGAGGCGCCGTGGAAGCAGTGGTGACGGACGAGGCCTCCTTCACGCGCTGAGGGCGGAGGACTCCATTGCCGACTGCACGGCGCGTGCGACGGCGAGCTCATGGTCGAGGTCCGGCGCTGTTCCGGACTCGAGCCCAGTCAAGAAAGAGCTCATCTGCTCGACGAAGCAGTCGTCACGGGTGAACGCTGAGATGTCCGGCGGGCAGACCCCCGAGCCTTCGCCATCCGCCGTCTCGACAGTGAGTGTCCTCGCGAGTACGTCCCACTGGATGGAGCCCTGCTCGAACCGCAGCTCTACCCGATGGGCCGGCGGGCGCGTGACGAAGTCGACCTCGATACTGCTGAGCGCGCCCGACTCATGGGCGAACGTGACTGTCGCGGCGTCCGCGACCTCGAGGTCAAGGCTCGACACGTTTCGCTCAAGCGCTGCTGCTGCGGTGACGGACCCAAGCACGGCAACGGTGTAGTCGACGACGTGGCTGAGCGTCAGTAGAGGGCCGCCGCCCTGGTCGGCTCGTGCTGCGTAGCCCTGGCGGTAGTCCTCGCCAGGGTGCCAATCCGGTAGGTACTCCCCCCACGTGGCCTGCAGGACCAGGGGCCGCCCCAGCGACCCGCTCTGAGCGAGGTCCGCGAGCCACTTGTACGCCGGGTGCGCTCGCAGGTGGTAGCCCGCGACGACAGTCCTCGCGTTGCGAGTCGCGGCGTCGACGACCTGCTGCGTGTTGGCGAAGGTTGTGGCGACGGGCTTCTCGACGAGAACAGAAGCGCCGGCGTCGAGCGCGGCGACGCTCTGGGTCGCGTGCATCGATGTCGGTGTCGCGATCACCACGGCCACAGGCCCCAAGCTCAGAGCCTCGTCGAGGAGCCGAAACTCGCGGACGCCCGTCGGCGTCGGTCGCGACGAAGGGCCCGCGTGGGATCGGACGACAGCGATGTTCGGGATGCCAAGCTCGCGGAGGATCTCCAGATGCCGGGCGCCGGCCGAACCGAGCCCGACGACCACATGCCAGCCCGTTCGGTCGTACGTAGTCATGAGTTGTTCCGCGGCCTGGTGCTGCCGCCGGACGTGCGTTCGCGGCAGCCGGGAGAGTGACCGCTCATGGCATAGCCTTTCGTGCCGTGAGCACCCGGACTGTGGCCCAGGCGATCGTGGATGAGCTCGTGGGTGCGGGTGTCAGGCATGCGTTCGTCCTACCGGGCGGCGCGTCGACGTACATCGTAGATGCGCTTGCGGCAGAGCCGGCGGTTGCGGCGGTGCCGATGCTGCACGAAGGCAGTGCCGGAATAGCGGCTGAGAGCTACTGCCAGTTCGGGGGGCGCCTGAGCGTCGCCGTGGTGACCTCCGGTCCCGGGTCGACAAACATCTTGACCGCTGTCGCGGCAGCCTTCACCGACTCGACGGCGATGGTGGTGCTGGCTGGACAGGTGAAGCGCGACGACCTCGACGGGACGCCGCGGGGTCGGCAGTTCGGGTTTCAGCACCTTCCGATGACCGAGATCGCGCGTCCGATCACAAACGGGTGCATCACGATCCGCGATCCGGGGACCGCCGTCGACGACATCCGCGCCGCGATCCAACTGGCGACGACGGGTCGACCGGGGCCGGTCTGGGTCGAGGTTCCGCTCGACGTCCAGAATGCTCAGATCCCGTCGGGCGATCCGGGCCGCGAGACCCAGCGCGTGGCAGCTCAGGACGTCCCGGCCGACGTGGCTGACTTCGCGCGGGACATCGCGGCCGCGCTTGAGACGGCCGAGAGGCCAGCGGTCCTGGTGGGAAACGGAGTTCGCCTCGCGCGTTCGGAGGAGCAGCTTCGCGACCTGCTCCGAAGCCTGAGTGTGCCTGCGCTCGTGACGTGGAAGATGATCGACTTCCTCGACGAGGACGACCCGCTCCTCGCCGGCCGGCCAGGTGCCCTGGCGCCGTGGAGCGCCAACCTCGTGCAGCAGCGCTGCGATCTATTGCTCGTTCTCGGGGCGCGCCTCGATCACGCGCAGGTCGGCTACCGGCTGGACAACCTCGCTCCGGCGGCCTCCGTCTTCCGCGTCGAGATCGACCCGGACGAGGCGGGCAAGTGGGTCGTTCCGCGGGTGCGCACACTCGTGGCCGACGTTGGACAGGCGGTCTCGGCGCTGAGCGATGCCGTCGCGACTGACGTCCAGGGCAGAGCCGATTGGGTCGGAGAAGTCGGCTTGCTGCGTAAGAGGTACGGCGTGCCGACCTCTGGCCTTGAGGCGGGCCCTGATCTGAGCATGTACGAGGTGAGCGACGTCCTCAGCGAACGGCTACCTCCGGATGCCGTGGTCGTCGTCGGGAGTTCGGGACAGGGCATCGAGATCTTCCTGCAGGCGTTCCGCGTCTCATCGGGTCAGCGGGCCTACTGCAGCGCCGCACTTGGATCTATGGGCTTCGGGCTGGCGGGAGCAGTCGGTGCGTACTACGCGTCGGGGGAGCGACCGGTCTGGAGCGTCGAGGGCGACGGCAGTGCCGCGATGTCGCTCCACGACCTCGCGGCCATCGGCGCTCGGCAGCTTCCGATCCGCTTCGTGCTGCTCGACAACGGCGGCTACATGTCTATCCGCATGTCGCAGCTGAGAATGGTGGATTCCAGACTCGGGTTCGACATCGCAAGCGACCTTCCGATGCCCCCGATCCCAGAGTTGGCGGCGGTCAGCGGCTGGGCCGTGACCGTCGTTGATGATGCCGCTGGGCTCGCCCATGCCGTCGAAGAGGCATCGACCGCTACGCACCCCGTCCTGATCCACGTGCGGCTTCGGCACGGGGAAGTCGCATACCCGCGCGTCACCACCAGGATCCTTGAGGATGGGCGCCCTGTCACGAGTTCACTCGATGACATGTGGCCGGGGCTTGAGGAGATGCACGCCTCCGCATGACCTTCAATCGAGCCGCATCGGGGGAGCTTGCGGGGCTTGCATGCCCGGCCTGCGGAAGACCCATGTCACACGAGGGCAGCGCGATCATGAGCCCGTGGGTGCGTGTACGAATCAGTGCGTCTGCGGACAGGTCGGAGTACCTCGTGTGCAGCGGATGCGGGACAGGAGCCTTCTCCTACCGATACTCGGACCGTGAGCTCGACGCGCTGTACACCGACTATCGTGGCGCCGACTACTTCGCACTCCGCCACTCGTGGGAGCCGTCGTATGGACCCGCTCTCAACGACGACCTCGGTGCGAGCACGGAGGTCGTCGGCGCGAGACAGGCAATGCTTGTCGAGGCGCTCAACGGGACCGTCCCCGACGAGTCGAGGCGGATAGGTGCGGTAATCGACATCGGCGGGGATCGCGGACAGTTCATCCCCGCCGTGTTCCCTCGCCGGTTCGTCATGGAGGTCTCGGGGAAGGCTCCTGTCGACGGTGTGACGCCGGTTGAGACGGTCGCTGAGGCACGCGCCGTCTCAGCCGACCTGCTGATGGTGTGCGGGCTCTTGGAGCACCTTCCCGATCCGACCACGTTCCTCAGCACGGCCAGCGACGACTTGGCCCCGGATCGCTCAGTCCTCGTCTACGTCGAGGTACCGGCCGGCGTCCCCGATCCGGCGAGCCGTCGCTACCCGAAGACCGCGCTCGCGGCTGGTGGGCTCGCGAGCCGCTGGAGACCGGCTTGGGCGGCACTCGATCGGCTGGACGCCCGGACGCGAGCGCGACGGAGCCGGGAGTTCGCCCTAATGCCACTCAGACAGTCCGAGCACATCAACTTCTTCACCACGGCCGGCGTGGCGGCACTGTCGCAGCGGCTGGGTTGGGATGTCCTGCTCCTTGACGAGTACGCCATGCCCTCGCGTCTTCTTGAGGGTGGTCGACTCGGCTTCAGTAGGGTCCTCAGGGGCCTGTTGCGCTCGCAGATCCGGTCGTCCGTGGAGAGGTCCTGATGCGCTCGGTCGACGTGGTGATCCCGGTATATAACGAAGAGGACTGCCTGCCGGAGCTCGAACGCCGGATGACCCTGCTGATGAACGACAACCCTGGCTATGACTGGCAGGTGCTTCTCGTCGAGAACGGCTCGACGGACAGGTCAGCGGAGATCATCGATGCGATCGCGTCCCGTGACCCGCGGTTCGTGCCGATTCCGCTGATCCGGAACTTCGGAACCGAGGGAGGCATTCTCGCGGGCCTCGCGACGACTCAAGCGGACGCCGCCGTGACGATGCAGGCAGACCTGGAGGACCCGCCGGAGCTCATCCCCGAGATGCTGCGCGCATGGGAGGGCGGTGCGCTCTACGTCTACGCGAGCGTTGCCAGCAGAGCCCGTCAGCCAGTCTGGCGCCGTGTGCTCACGGGCGGCTACTACCGCGTGGCTGCGTGGGCCTCCGATGGTTCGATCGTGAAGAACGCCAGCGACTTTAGGCTCCTTGATCGCCACCTGTACACACTCTTGAACGGCATCCAGGAGCAGAATCTGTTCTTGCGTGGACTTGTGACGTGGGCCGGCTTCCCGAGTGCTGCCGTGCCGTTCTCGCGCGGCGAGCGCTTCGCGGGCGAGACGAAGTTCCGACTCCGCAGCGCTGCGGTGTTCGCGTCGTTGGGCATCCTGGCGCAGTCGACGAAACCACTTCGTTTCATCACGTGGACCGGCGTGGTTCTGAGCGGGCTGAGCCTCATCGCGCTCGTCGTGCTGACCGTCGGGGCCTTCACGAGCGGAGTGCCGTTCGCTGGCTTCGGCACGATCGTCGGCCTGCAGATCCTCTTCTTCGGGCTCACGATGGTCTTTCTGGGGCTGGTCTCGGAGTACATCGCACTCATCTACCGCGAGGTTCGTCCGCGCCCGCACTTCATCCGCAAGCCGCAGGCAGGTCCGGCCGGTCAGGAGTCGGACGGGACCGCGTAGAGGACCGTGTCGTAGCCCTGGTGGCCGTACACCCGAAGAGTGAAGCGGTAGCCACCGATCTCCGTCGCGAGCCAGTTCACGATCGACCATAGATGCCAGGGCTTGTGGTAGACGCTGATGGCGAGGCGCGGGCGGTTGCGTCGAAGCGTGCGGATGGCGCCGCGCAGTGCTCCCGCCTCGCCTCCCTCGATGTCCATCTTGATGAGCGACACGTCAACGCTCGCGAGGACCTCGTCGAGGGCGACGGCAATGGTCCGGCCCTCATCCGATGCGACGAGCACGGCACTGGGGCCTGATCCCTCCACGCGGTACCGACCGGCGTGTTCGGCGACGCCCGCAGGCATCGGTATCACGCGAAGCGTGCTGTTGGCCGCCGTAGCCGTCATCGTGGCGAAGTTCGAGTCGTCGGGCTCAAGCGCTAGCACGAACTCGTGATGCAGCCCTGCCGCCTCCCAGTTGGCGAACGTGTCCCCCGTGTATGCGCCGCAGTCGACGACGACTCCTGCGTGCGTCGGCAGGAACCCGAAGTCGAGGCCAGTGTGCTGCTCGGCGAGAGGTCGGGGCCGCGGACACACAGCGACATCGCCCGACGCGCGGTAGGCCAGGAGGCCTCGGAAGACGTCGCGGCTCTCGTGATCCGACATAAGCAGCGCGGCCGCAGCAATTGCGTTTGCGTCCGCGCGGTAGAGGGCTGTGTCTGTCGTGAGCCAGTACCGATCAGCGGATTCACCGTTCTCGCCCAGCCATGCGAAGAGCTGCGGTGGGCTCACCACCGGGCCGAGGCCGGCAGACTCAAGCTCCGTGGCGATTGCCGCAACATCCGGCTGCGGGCTGAAGACGCCGAGCACGACCGGGGTTCCGGAGTGCCGCTCGGCGGCATCGGTCAGGGTGATCGCAGGGGTCCATCCACATGAGGCCGGGTTGCGGTCGACGACCGCCTGGACGTTGACTCCGAGCCGAGTGAGCTCATCGCTGACCCATCGGCCGAACCCGCCCGCCCCGTAGACGAGGACGTCGTCGCCCGCCCGGATCTCGGCAGGTGCGAACCTCGGGTCGGTCACAGGAACGCCTCAAGGCGCCGTAGACCCTCGACGAAGCCCGCGCCGCGGCTCAGGTGTCCCTGCCAGATCTCGGGGATGAACGGGACACCGCGAGCGTCGGCGTTGAGCAGTGCGGCGAACTCCACGAAGTCGATGTCGCCCTCGCCGATCTGGACGCCTTCCCCGCTGACCCCGGTCGCGTCGGAGATGTGGAGGTGGTTGACCACCGGCAGGAGCTGTGCGACAGCATCGGTGAGCTCGACGCCGAGGTACGTGCAGCTCATCTGCGTGTGGCTGATGTCCAGGCAGATGCCCTGACCGACCCGCTCGGCGAACGCTCGAGTGGACTCCGGATCGACGAACAGGTTGCAGTGCAGCTGACCGCCGAAGTACCACGGGAAAGGCGGAAGCGTCTGCATCGACAGGACGACCCCCTCGAGGTCGAGGCGCTCGAGGTTCTTTGCGAGCCGGTCATAGGCCTTGAGCCGTTCATCCGCGGTCATGCGGACGTCGGGGGAGAATCCGCCGACGCTGGCGATGATCAGCGGAGTCGGGTCTGAGGCGAAGCGCGATGCCCACGCACGCGTCCGATCGACTACGCGCTGGAGCCAGCGAGTAGATGCAGTTGCGTACGTGGCGTCGTGGTTGGCCAGGTCGAGCAGGTGGTCGTTGGCGAACACGTCAGGACTGTGGACCTTGAGCGCGAACCCGCCTAGATCCGGCGTGTCAGGCCCGAACTCGAAGTCCAAGTCGTCGCGACCTAGGTGGAACTCGAGGAAGTCGGGCCGCATGCGTTCGAGCAGGAGCTGGTAGTCGTGGAACCGGACGGGGATCCCCCACGGCCGGGCGAAGGAGAACTCGACATGCGAGGGGCCCCATCCTGAGAAGTCCTCGTGTACGAACGCCTCGCCAGCAGCGATAAACCGATGCGTTGGGTGTCCGACGAGATCAGCCATGCGATACGGGGGCAGGCCGACGCCCGGGCTCTGGGCCGTGATCATCGCTTCGGCGATGATCTCGCCCTCGTCGATGTCGCGCGTGGCTACGAGGGACTTGCCAAGTGCCAATCGGTTCATGCGCTCGCCCTGCGACATGACGCGTGGCCCGCCAGACCCGAGAGCCTCGGATGCTTCGGTCAAGGCACGGCACAGGGCGGCGAAGTCGCCGGGCAGCAGGCTCGCCCGGTGATCGGGGCCTTCCATCTCGTGATCCAGCGTGATGTGCTTCTCGATGATCCGCGCGCCCCTGGCTACCGCGACGACGGCAGGTGCGATTCCGCGCTCATGGCCGGAGTATCCAACGACCATCCCGGAGAGCTGCCTCAGGCGCCCGATGTACCGAAGGTTGAGGTCGGAGTTCGGCGCCGGGTAGGCAGAGTTGCAATGGAGGAGCGCGACCTGGTTCGGCTGGGCGAGCGCGCGGATCAGCCGGATCGCGCCGACGACCTCACCCTCTGCGGTCATACCGGTGGATGCAAGCACCGGAAGCCCAGACGTCACGGCTTCGCGGATCAGGACGTGGTTGGTGAAGTCCGCGCTCGCGAGCTTGATGCCCGGCGAACCGTTCTCGACGAGGACTTCGAGACTGGTCATGTCGAATGGAGTGCACAGGGCGGACATTCCGCGCTGAACCGCGTAGTCCATGAGGCCGAGGATCTCGTCGACGGATAGCTCGAACTGGGTGACGACGTCCCGCACGTACTGGGCTCCGATGTCGAGAACGCGCCCCTCGGCCGTCCCGTAGAGGGTCGGAAGGTGGCGCATCTGGAACTTCGCGACATGCGCACCCGACTCGTGCGCGGCATCGACTAGCTCCCGAGCGAGATCGAGGCTGCCGTTGTGGTTCTGCCCGATCTCGGCGATCACCAGCACCGAATCGTCGGCTCCGATGGTTCGGCCATCGAAACTCCAGTGCTGGACCTCCCCGAGTGGCTCGACCGTCATGCGGTCGCTCTGTCCGCTACCACGTCGTGCGCCCCCCGTCGACGAGCAAGTTGTGTCCCGTGATGTAGCCCGCGTCTGAGGAGCCAACGAACAGTACGGCGGCGGCGACGTCGTCGGGCGACGCCATGCGGGACAGCGGGGTCCCAGCCGCGTACGCATCGACGAACGCTCTCGGTTGGCCGAGGTCCACGCCGCCGGGGGACACCGCGTTGGCGCGGATACCCAGCGGACCAAGAGTCGCTGCGAGGTATTCGGTGAACGAGATCAGCGCTGCCTTGCTGGCCGGGTAGTCGGGGCTCTTGAACAGGTTCATTCCGCTCTCGCGGTAGAGAGCGTGGTTTGGCGCGCGGACGCCGTAGAGGGATGCGATGTTGACGATGTTTGCACCAGGCGTCCGTCGCAGCAGATCGAGGCACGACTGCACGACCAGGAACGGGCCCACGACATTCGTCTGCAGCGTCCTCATGAATAGCTCCGCGGGGAACATAGACAGTGCCTGAACGGGGTCAATCGGTCCGCCGCCGGCGTCCGTGACCTTCGCATCGATAGCGGCATTGTTGACGAGGAGGTCGAGGCGCCCGTACGTCGTGTCGACGTAGTCGGCGAGAGTCGCAAGGTCCCCGGCGCTCGTGACGTCGCCCGGGACCGTCACTCGGTCGGCGGCGGGCTGATCAGGTCGGCCGCTGTGCACAGCCTCCGGCAGGTCGTATCCCACCACGGCGTACCCGGACGCGGCGAGCGCGTCGCTGATCGCTCCGCCGAGGGCCCCGGCGGAGCCGGTGACGATTGCGACTGGCTGGTTCACAGGCCCATCCTCGCGACAGACCTCCCATGAGCGGCGCCACCGCGCCGGTGGCCGGCCCATCCACAATCGCGGACACGCTACGCCCGAGGAACGCTCTGCGTGGAGTAGACCGAGATCGGCCAGCGGTTGGGCGAATCAGGCGTCACCGGAATGCGGTCGACCAGTTGCCAGGTGCCTGTACGAACCATGTCGTCCTTGTAGTCGATCCAGTCCCGCACGGCAGATCGATGACCGGTGAACTCACGCTCATGCCAGGCGAGCGTGGGCTCGTCGATATTCGCCCATACGACGACGTCCGCGGGCCGCGCCATGAACGACGTGAGGGACGAGGCGATGGTGCTGTCCGGACACAGGTCGAACCAGATGGTCGGACACGGGAGGACCGGGTATGGCCGGATGCCGGTGACGGTCACGGCCGCCGGAACGTTCGGGAAAGCGAATACCGTCGCCACTTGGCTCGAGCTCTGCTCGCTGGCCGACGACTCAGCGTCGGCGAGACGGGCGTAGAAGTCGTACACGCTCGGAGCAAGTAGCACGCCGCGGGCGTGAGGAAAGTCGGAGACAACCCGTGCCTGTGGCACGAGGGATGGCTCCGTCCAGCCGAACCAGGCGTAGGGGTGGATAGAGGTCAATACCGCCGTCGCGGCGACGATGACCCAGATCCACGTCACCGCTAGTCCTCCCAGGACCCGCGTGTGAGGGGCCGCTCGCACTACCGACCATGCAAATGCCAGCGTGACCACGGCGCCGGGGAGGAACCAGTCGATGGTCGGCGCGCCGGTGGACGAGAGCGAGTTGACGAGGCTGCCGACCACGACAGCCGTGCCGAGAAGGAGCACGAACCGGCGACGCGGCCCCGCGATGATCGCGCGGGACTCCGGCGGTACTGCGACGAGTCTCCAGAACGCGGCAGCCAGGCGTGGGGCGAGCATCCCAACGAGAACGACAAGGGAGCCGCCGAAGATCGCGATGCCGAGGATCCACAGCGCGAGCCGGCCGAAGTCGGCGAACCACGCTGCTCGCTCTTCAGCGAGCGAGACATAGATGACCAGTGGAACGATCAGGCCACCGGTCGGAAGCATCCAGCTCAGGCGTCGTCGACTGGAGAGTGCACGGCCTGCGACGGCAACGATGAGGGCCGTGGCAACGATCCAGATCGCGGTCGCGAGGACAGCCCAGTCTGGTTGGTTGGCGGACGTGATGATTGCTGTCGGCGCGGTGGCGAGCGCGACGATGATCGTCGTGAGCGCGAACTGACGTGCGGGCGCCGCCTCACGGGAACTTGCACGTAGGAGCCACACCAGAAGACATGCCAAGAAGGCCAGGACGACGATCACCGGTAGGTAGATCGTTGCGGCATCCAAGACGAACGCTCCCAGCTTGCTAAGGGATGGGCCCTTGCCTCCACCGGAAGTCATGGCGTCCACGAACGGGCCAAGTGCCGCGCGTGACCACAGGTAGGTCACGGTCACAACGCCGACGACGACAGGGATCGCCAGCGTCGCCGCGACCAGGCTCAGGCGTCGTCCTACCAGGCGTCCGTCTTGCGTCACACGCGGACTGGCTATTGCCGCAGCCAGAACGAGGACTGCCGAGACGAGCGTGGTCTGCTTCGCAAGGAGCGCGGCCGAGAAGGCCGCGCCGGCCGACAGGCAGAGTGCCCATTCCCGAGTCGTCAGTCGTCGTGATCGGCGTGTTGCGTCACCGTCGGTGACTGTCCACCCGCGTGCCATGAGCGCAACGCCCGCGGCGAGGTAGGTCAATGCCTGAAGGTTCCATCCCTGGAGCGTCTCGAGTCGGATCGTGGCGAGCGCGGCCACCCCGAGCAGGGCTGCGGTGAACGAGAAGGTCCTAGCCGTGAATATTCGCGCGAGTGAGTACAGCGATGCGGCCAATACCGCAGGAACAATGAGGAAGATCAGTCGCGTCGCGATGAGGGGCAGCCCGAGTGCGCTGGCACCGGCCGCCTCCCAGTACGTCAATGGTGGGACAGGGAAGAAGTAGTCGCGGTACGGCACCAGCGCTAGGTCGCCGAGGGGGTAGTAGCCCCAACCATCCATCAGGGGGTAGATCGCGACTTGGAGCCCGAGGAAGAGCGTGGCCGCGACGACTGCGAGTAGCACCACCCACGGCAGCTCGCGTGAGCTAGATCGCATCTTCGAACCCCGCCCGCCCCTGAAACACTCGTAGGTTGCGCAAACGTATCTGGCGCGCCGTCCGGAGGCTCAAGACCTACTCGAGCCGTCGCGTGAGCCTCAGGACTGCCTGTGCCTCCTACTCAGAACGCGACGTATGGCCTACGATTCCTCATCTCGGGGGAGAGTGCCTGTGCGCGTGCGTCTGTATGTTGTCGTCGTCTTGGTGGCGACATTGGTCCAAGCCGTCGTCCTTGTGGCCGCCTATGGATCGCGTCTAACGGCGAGTGACGTCCCGCTCCACTACTCATGGACCGGCGCACCGAGCGGCGGGGTCCTCTGGCCGGTCGAAAGCGATCCAGACGGGTCAGCCGTTGAAGTCGACGAGCGCTCACGACGGACCGAAGTTGATACTGCGGCGGCGCTCACGGCGACGAAGATGATCGGAAGCGGCACGTGGGGCGGGCTAGAGCCTAGGTTGGGCGCTCCGGACGGCTACACGACGGTCGATTTCCCCTCGCCTCTCGAACGAGGAAACGTTGCGCTTGTCCGAATCGCATCGGAGCTCGTCGATACGCCGGTAGCCGCCTCAAACCTGTTCTTCATCGCGTCCTTCTTCCTCGTCCTATGGACTGCCCTCGCCTACCTGTGGGTATGGCGACCGCGCAGCCTGATAGCGGTACCGCTGATCGCCCTGGGAGCTGCGAACGCTCCGTTCCATTTCATGAAGGAGGCATTCTTCGCGTCCAACTATGTCCTTGTCGTCCCGGCGTTGGTGTGCGCGCTACTTCTGCTTACCCGCGATCGACTATCGCGACCTCAGCTCGTCGGGGTCTGGGTTTGGGTGCTCGCGACGCCGTTCTTCGGCCTCTACTGGGCAATTGGCGGTGCGTTCGTCTCGTTCTGGACCATGGTGGGTCTTCTCCTCGCGCGGAAGTCACTCGGTGGTCGCTTGCTGAGATTTGTGCCGGTGATCGTGACAGCGCAGGTCGTCTGGGTGATCACGTGGGCGGTCGTGGACACGCGTGCCAGCTACCTGTTGTGGAGCGAAATTGGCCAGAACCGGGCAATGGTCATTCGCAATGCTGGGCCAAGGGCAGACGACTTCGCGATGAGGCTGATCGACCTAGTTCTCGTCCCCGACTACTTCCCAAATGTCCTGAGCGCCTTTAAACGCTCAACGTGGATCTCGCCGCCGATGAATGTGGGCGAGGGGGCCGTGGCGGCGGGGATGCTAGGCCTGGTGGCCGGGACAGTCGTCCTGGTGCTGATGTCCCGTACCTTTCTCGCGGGTGGCTCAGCCGCGGCTGCTCCACCTGCACGTTGGATTCGGGTGAGCGACGTAGGCGGACTGTCGTGGCTAGCGATCGGCTTCGTGCTCGTTGCGTCCTACGGTGGACTTGGATCTCTCACCAACATCGTCGGTGTCGGGGCGATTCAGTCGTGGGAGCGGTTTGGGTTCCACTTCTACGTTATTGCTCTCATGCTGTCGGTTTGCGTAGCGGCGTCGTATTGGAATCGCCGACTGAAACCGCAAGTAGGCACTGGCTTCTGGTGGGGCGGGTGCCTCGTCCCTACGGCGGTCGTGACGTCCGTCGTCTTGGCGATCCCTGTCTCGGCAAACGGACACGGAGCGGACGAGGCGGCGCGGCGGTGGAGTGTGATGGCGAGCTTCTACTCACGGGTAGAGGTCGCGTCGGCCGGCCGCTCGATCTTGTTCTTGCCGCCGGAGATCTACCCTGAGGGACCCCGGGTCTGCGCGATGCCCGTGTACTCGAGCCTTTGGGGTTTTGTCCTGACTGACTCGGCTCGGTGGAGTTCGGGTGCCTACACCGGCCGAGATCTCTCTGCGTCGTTGTATGACGTGATGCTTGACCGCCCGTCGGACATCGTGTCGCGAGTTGCTGCGCTGGGCTACCAAGACGTCGTCCTAGACATGCGGGGGCTGTCTAAGGAGCAGCGCGCGGGGCTGGTTCCCCTGCTGCAGAACGACGCGAGCGAATCCTTCGCGAGCACGGACGGGAACCTTCGGTACTTCCGGCTTGCCTCCGAGGGCGCCCCGGCGCGAGAACCGGCGGCGCCGACCATGGATGGCCAGAAGCCGAACTACGTCGCCTATCTGAATCTCATAGACGCCTGTGTGGCGACGCGATGACTTGCGTCGCAGACCTACTCCGTGATGGCGTCGAGCAGCGCCGACAGCCCGACCTCCAGCGTCACCTGGGGCTCCCAGCCGGTGAGCTGCTTGACAGCTACGTTGTCCGACACGAAGACGAGCTGGTCGCTCGGACGCGTGGGACCGGTCACGTAGTCGACTGGGCTCCCGGTGCGCTCGGCGAGCCACGTGAACAGCTCAAGGATCGACAGGTCGTTGCCCACGCCGCCGCCCACGTTCAGCTGGTGCCCGACCCCGGGCTCGACCGACTCGGCGAGCGCGACGAAAAGCCGCGCGAGATCGGTCGCGTGCAGCAGATCCCGGACCTGCTTGCCGACGCCGTTCAGCGCGATTTGCCGGCCGGCGAGCGCCTCGCCGACGAGGTGCGCGACCCAGCCTTGGTCCGAGCGGGGGTGCTGGTGCGGGCCGTACACCGACGACTGCCGCAGGCTGGCCGTCCGCAGTCCGAACATCCGTCCGTAGTCCGCGAGGTACTGGTCGGCCGTGCCCTTCGAGCAGCCATACGGCCCGTGGAACTCCAGGGGCAGGTCCTCGCCGAAGCCGCCCGGGTAGTCCGGTGCGACGTACCGCGTCGCCTCCTCCACGAACCTCACGTGCGAGAGGTCGCCGTAGACCTTGTTCGAGCTCATCCCGACGACGACCGTCTCCGGGGAGTGGACCCGCACGTGCTCCAGCACGTTGAGGGTGCCGAGCGCGTTCACCTCGAAGTCGCGACGCGGATCCGCGAGGGACGCCAGGAACGACACCTGCCCGGCGAGGTGCGCGATCGCATCGAATGGCGCCTCACCTGCGAGGAAAGTGGACAGCGCGCCCGTGTCGCTGACGTCGACCCGCTCGACCGCGAGTCCGTGCTCCCGCTCGAGGAACGCGGCGTTCAGCTCAGAGCCGCCGCGGCTGAGGTCGTCGACGATCACGACATCGTCGCCGCGGTCCGTGAGGTGACCGGCGAGGTTCGTGCCGATGAAGCCGGAGCCCCCGGTGATCAGCCAGCGCATGTCACTCCCTCACTGTCCGGGCCAGGCCCTCGTCGAGGGTAGTGCGGCACGTGCCCAGGGACCCCCCGGGCTCGCGCGCCACCGCCGTCGGGTGGGGGTCCGCGGTCCCTGCCGCGCCCGTCTCGACGAGCGAGTCTGGCTGCCCGACCAGCCGGGCGATCGTGAGCGCGACATCGCGAAGGGACGTGCCAACACCGGTGCCTAGCTCGACCTCTCGCGGCACGGACGCCGGATCCTCGACGATCCGCGCGACCGTGGCAACGACGTCGTCGACCAGCACGAAGTCCCGAACGCGATCGGGATGGTTCAGCCGGATTTGGCGGCCTGCTGCCAGCTCGTGGATCGCCCCGGCGACGAAACGCGTCCGGGGCTGCCCCGGCCCGTACGTGTTGTGGATGCGTGCGAGGACGACCGACGAGCCCGCGTCGGCCGCGATCCGCCGCACGGCCTGCGCCCCCTCGTGCTTGGTCCGGCTGTACTCGGACTCATCCGGCCCGTCGTCGCCCTGCCGCTCCGTGCTGCTTGCCGCGTGGACGAACGCCGGCGGCGCGGGCAGGTCGAGCAGCGTCCCAAGAACTCGCCCGGGAAGTTCGGCGTTGACGGCCTCCATCACGTGCAGGCCGACCGACTCCGTAGCCAGCCCCGCGCCGGCGAGGTTCACCACCACGTCGAACGGCTCACGCCGCAGGTAGGCCTCGAGAGCACCCGGCTCCAGCACGTCGAGCGACACATCGGCGAGCGGCGACCGACCCAACGACACGACCTCGGTGCCGCGGTCGTCGAGCAGCCGGGAGACCGGAAGGCCGATGAACCCGGTCCCGCCCAGGACCAGGACCCGCATCACACCGCCCGCGCGATCGCCGCGTCGAACACGCGCTTGATGCCGCTGGGCAGCGGCGTCAGCTCGATGCCGTCGGTCTCGACGGACGGCACGACACGCAGGTCGGCGGCCTGGTGGCGAGCACTGTCGTCAGTCCCAAGGGCGAGCGGGACGCGGCGGTGCGCCACGGTCTGCACGGTCGCGACGATCTCGGCCACTGTCGCCGGGCGGCCGCTCGCGATGATCTCGACGTGCGCGGCGGCCGGATCCTCGCCGATCACCTTTGTCGCCGCGCGCCACGCGAGCGCGGCGGCGTCATCGACGTAGAGGTAGTCGCGCACGGTGTCCATCGGCACATACAGGTTCAGCGGGACCCGGCGCACGCAGGCCAGGCACAGCATCGGGATGAGCCCCTGCCCCTTCTCCGTGTTGTGCCCCGGCCCGTAGAGGTTCGAGAACCGCCCGAGCACCAAGGGGATCCGACCGCCGAGGAGATCGCGCGCTGCACTCTCCTGGTCGAGCTTGAGCAGTCCGTATGGGCTGATCGGCCGTGGCGGCGTGTCGTGGGTGAAGGGCGGATAGTCCGAGCCGGCGAACACGCCGCCGGCCGAGGACGTCACGAAGACCGCCCCCGAGCCGTCCGGCGGATCGGCAGCGAGGGCAGCCAGCAGCGTGCGTAGCGCGGCGAGCTCAGCATCCGTCCCGTCGGTCCCGCTCGCGACCACCGACGCGCCTGCCGCCCACAGGAGCACCCACCGTTCCTGGCCCGCCGCTCGCCGGAACCGGTCGTAGTCGGCCGTCAGGACCGCCTGCGCGGCCGCCGGATCAGCCCACGGCACCCGATCCGCGTCGAAGACGTCGGCGGACTGCGTCTGCGCGCGCGCGACAAGCGCTCCACCGAGCATGCCGCCGGAGCCGACGACCCAGGCGAGCATTGTCAGGACGGGCTTTGCTCGTCGGGCACGACGTCGGTGAACACGGTCCCCGGGTCACGGACCACGACGTACAGCGGCTTGCCGAGCGACATATTCGTGGACGCGCGGATGTATTGGGCGATGACGCCGAGTGAGAACAGCGTGAGCCCCCCGACGACGAGGATCGACACGAACGTCGACGTCCAGCCGGCCGGGGCGATGTTGCCGGCGAGCCGGTTCACCAGGACCCACAGCGAGTAGAGGATGCCCAGGCCGAGGAACACCAGGCCGATGAGGGACACGAGGGCGAGCGGCCGCGTCCCGGAGGACACCACGAGTCGGCCGTAGTGCGACACGAGCCGACGCAAGGAGTAGTTGCTCGCCGGTCGGCCCTCGGAGCGCATCGGGACGGGGGTCGACGAGACGTCCGACACGACCCACGCGAGCGCGACGTCGAGGTAGACCCCGGAGCCGGTGTAGGCGGCGGCACTGCGGCCGACCTCACCGAGGATCAGGCGGTAACTGTGGAACGACTCCAGCCCGGAGTCACCGACCAGCCACTTGAACGAGAACTTCGCCAGCCGCGACGCCGTGTTGCGGAAGGCCCCGTGCGGCGGCGGGTTCGTCGGGCTCGCGTAGACCAGCTGCGCGTGCGTCTCGTAGGCGCGGTCGAGCAGCGCGCCGATGTAGGCCGGGTCGTGCTGGCCGTCCTCGTCCATCGTGACGATCCACTCGCCGCCGGACGACGACATGCCCGCCAGGGTGGCCGGGTGCTGGCCGAAGTTCCGCGAGAGCCAGACCGGCCGCACCCAGTCGTACTTCGCCGACAGCGCCCGGATCGCGTCGTCGCTGCGTCCCGGTCCGCGGTCCCACACGAGGACGACCTCGCTCACGGTGAACGGGCGACCTGCGGGGGTGCGCGCGGCGCCGTGGAGAGCGGCGAGCTCCTCGATCAGGTCCGGGAGCGTCGCCTCGCCCGCGTACACGGGGATGACGACGCTGACGCTGACCGCGCGCGCCTCGTCGAGCGTCGGCATGGCAGCAGGGTAGCGCGCAGCCCCGAGGCGACCCCCGTCCCGCTGTGTACGCTGCTGCGCGTGTCAGCGCCCTGGCGGAGCACGCCGATCCCCGGGGCCCACCTCACGTCCCGGACGCCGATCGGTGATGCACGCGGGAGCCTGACGAAGATCCTCAGCGAGTGCGGTGACACTCCGGACGGGCGGTTCGACGTCCGTGAGGTCTTCTGGTCCCAGTCTCAGGGCGGCGTGTTCCGCGGCCTGCACGTCCAGCTGCCCCCGCGAGCCACGCGCAAGCTCGTCTTCGTCACCCAGGGTGTCGTCCGCGACTTCCTGCTCGACCTGCGCCGCGGCAGCCCCACCGAGGGGACGCTGTGGGAGACCGAGCTCGACGCGACGACCGGGGGCCTGCTGATCCCTGACGGCTGCGCGCACGGGTTCGAGGTCGTCAGCGACTCCGCCGCGATGGTCTACCTGCAGGAGGACGTCCACAGCCCCCACCACGACGGGGGCGTGCTCTTCTCGTCGGCCGGGGTCGTGCTGGCCGCCGCCGCCCCGGTGCTTTCTGTGCGGGACCAGGCTCTCGTCGCCCTCGCCGACTTCGACTCCCCGTTCGTCTACCCATGAGCGCGCGCGTCGCGGTCTCGGGGGCGACCGGCTTCGTCGGCCGTTCGGTCGTCCCGCTTCTCGTCGAGCGCGGGTGCGTCGTCGAGCCACTCGGGCGCGACGTCTCCGCGCTCGCGCCGAGCGCCGTCGTCGACCGGCTCCGGGAGTTCGCGCCCGACGTCGTCCTCCACCTCGCCACGCACTTCCTGGCCGCGCACGAGCCCGACGACATCCCGGCGCTGATCCGGGCGAACGTCGAGTGGGGCACCGTGCTGGCCGAGGCTGCCGCCGACACGGGCGCGCGGCTGGTGGCGATCGAGTCGGCGTGGCAGCACGTAGACGGCGCCAGCTATGCGCCGGTGTCCCTGTACGCCGCGACGAAGCAGGCGCTCGCCGACGTCCTGCGCTACTACGCGGACGTCCGTGATCTCGACGTGCGTTCGGTCACGCTCTACGACACGTACGGTCCGGGCGACGTGCGTCCCAAGCTCGTGCCGACCCTCCTTCGCGCGGCCCGGGATGGGCGGCCGCTGGAGATGAGTGACGGCCGCCAGCTCATCGACCTGACGTACATCGACGACGTCGCACGCGGGATCGCCGACGTCGCGCTGGCCGCGGCGTCGCCGACCTCCAGCGTGCTGAGGTCGTGGTCGCCGCTTACCGTCCGCGACCTCGTCGCGCGGGTGGAGGACGTCGTCGCGAGGCCTCTCGACGTCGCGTGGGACGTGCGACCATCCCGGCCCCGGGAGATGCGGACGGACTGGGTCTTCGGCGAGTCGCCCCCCGGCTGGGCCCCGCGCGTCCCGCTCGACGAGGGACTGCGGCGGATGTGGGAGGCGGTCCGCGCCGAGGAGTGACGCGGCCAGACCGGGTCTCGCCGCGATCGCCTCGGTGCTGCCGCCGGCCGTTAGATTGACGGACGTGCCCACGTCGACCCCAGCGGTAGAGGTCGAGGTCGGTGGGCGCGATGTTCGCGTCAGCAATCCCGGCCGCGTCTACTTCCCCGAGTTGGGCCTGACCAAGCTCGACCTGGTCGAGTACTACCTGGCCGTCGGCCCCGGGATCATCCGGGCGCTGCGCGAGCGCCCATGCATGCTGCATCGCTACCCCGATGGCATCGACGGCGAGAAGGTGCATCAGAAGCGGCTTCCGCACGGCGCCCCGCCGTGGGTGCAGACGGTTCGCATCCACTTCCCGCGGTACGACCGCGACGTCGACGAGCTGTGCGTCACCGAACTGGCCAGTGTCGTATGGGCGGTGCAGATGTCGACGGTCGAGTTCCACCCCTGGAACTCGCGCCGGGCGGACGTCGAGCGGCCGGACGAGTGGCGCATCGACCTGGATCCGATGCCGCTGTGCGACTTCGCTACGGTCCGCCGCGTGGCACATCTCGCACACGAGGTCCTCGACGAGCTCGGTGCCATCGGCTGGCCCAAGACCAGCGGTGGACGCGGCCTGCATGTCTACGTCCGCATCCGGCCCGACCACAGCTTCGGCGACGTCCGCCGCGCCGCGCTGGCGTTCGCCCGCGAGGTGGAGCGGCGCTCGCCGGCAGACGTGACGACGACGTGGTGGCGCAAGGACCGCGATCCCGCGGCGTTGTTCGTCGACTACAACCAGAACGCCCGGGACCACACCGTCGCGTCCGCCTACAGCGTGCGGGGAAACGCGCGCGCCACGGTGTCCGCTCCCCTCCGCTGGGACGAGGTCGACCGCGCCGAGCCGGATGACTTCACCGTCCGGTCGATGCCCGCGCGGTTCGCTGACCTCGGCGACCTGCATGACGGCATCGACGACGCGGTCTTCGACATCGCGCCGCTCCTGGAGTGGGCAGAGCGGGACGAGCGCGCGGGCGAGCCCGCGCCGGTCGACCCCGAGCAGGCGGCGCCGTGAGCGATGGGCCGCTCGCCTCGGTCGTGATCCCGGTCTACAACGGCATGCCTTACCTGCCGGCGGCCGTCGAGAGCGCCCTCGCGCAGGACTATGCCGCGCTCGAGGTCGTCGTCATCGAGAACGGCTCCACCGACGGATCCGCGCAGTGGCTGCGGGAGCGGCACGATCCGCGGCTGCGCGTCGTCTACCGCGACAAGACCCAGCCCCCGGGCGACAACTGGACGCAGGCGGTCGGCGAGAGCCGGGGCGAGTTCGTCAAGCTCATGTGCGCCGACGACCTGATCGCCCCGAACGCCGTGTCGCGACAGGTCGGCTCGCTGCTCGCGGCCCCGTCGGCGGTGCTCGCGGCGTCACGGCGGAAGGTCATCGACGGGACCGGCCGAGTGCTGCGTCGGCAGCACGGCCTTGTCCATCTGGCCGGCGAGGTCAGCGCAGCGGTCGCGCTGCGCGACTGCTGCCTCGCCGGTACGAACACCCTCGGTGAGCCGGCCGCGGTCATGTTCCGTGGCGACGACCTCCGGGCGGCGATGCCGTGGGACGACCGGTGGCCCTACATGATCGACATCGCCACCTACGCGGACGTGCTGCGCTCGGGCGACGTCATCGCCGACCACGCGGTGCTCGCGGCGTTCCGCGTGTCCGGGACGTCGTGGAGCTCGACGCTCATCGGTCGTCAGCGGGAGCAGTTCCGCGGCTGGCGTGACGCCGTCGTCGCGGAGGGTCGGGTCCGGCTCAGCGGGCTGGACCGGCTGCGCAGCGAAGCCGCGCTCGCCGCGCGGACCGCAGGCAGGCGCCTGCACTTCTGGCGCGCGGCTCGCAGCGAGCGCTGACCCCGTCGACTGTGCAGGTGAACCCCGGTTCACCGAAGGTGACCGGGGCTCACCTGCACGCTCAACGAAAGGGGTGGGGCGGTCAGACGAGGATGCGCCAGAGCGTCAGCGTGCCGGAGCCGGCGTCGTCGGCGTAGTCCAGCGAGCCGACCTTCGAGACGCCCATGGTCCCCTCGACCGGCCACGACGTCGCGCACGCGCTGTCGGTGACGAGGTACTTCACGTCGGCCGCGCGCATCGCGTCCGGCGCGAAGGTGCCGGAGATCTGGTTGCTGACGACAGCGTCGATCTGGGGTCGGTTGGTGGGCCAGGCGATGCCGAGGTTGTAGTACGCGACCGGCTTGCGCGTGGCGATCTTCAGCTCCTGCGGGTCGACGCACGGCCCGCCGGTGATGAGCCCCTGTGTCGGCGCCGTGATGGTCGCCATCGCCGCGTAACGGGCGGAGTCGAACCGGATGACACCGGAGTCCTTGACGTACGAGCGGAAGGCTCCGAAGTCGAGCATCGACAAGGCGACGAGCACGACGGCGACCGCAGCCGTCGCCGCAAGCCACGGCGACCGGACCGCCGCGGGGCGTTCCCGCAGGCGCGCGACGGTCAAGGCCGTGATCGGGGCGAGCAGCAGCAGGGACTGGAGGATCGTGGCGAGCCACAGCCGGTAGGGCTCCTGCGCGAAGCCCCACCAGTCGTTGAAGGTGAGCATGACGGTGGCGAACGCCGTGGCCGCGAGAGCCGCCCGGACCGGGAGCGCGCGCTCGCCCTCGCCCCGCTGCGCGAGCACGTTCACGAGCCAGATCGCGATGACCGGTGCCGAGGAGAGCAGCGCGGCCCACCACGGAACGCCGAGGAGCTGCGAGGTGTCCTGCCGGTAGGTCAGGAACGGGTCCTTGTCGAGGATGCCGCGGCCGACGAGAAGTGCCTGCGGCGCAGCTACTACGACGACGGCGATGGCCGGGAGCACCAGGATGCGCCACTGCGAGCGGACCACCGGCCACAGGCCGGGCAGCGTGCAGGCGACCAGGAGTCCGAACGCGGGCAGGCCACCGATGACGGAAGCGATCCGCGAGCCGAGGAGGAGGGTTCCGCCGACGAGGACGACGGTGGCGACCAGCAGGGGCCGAGACCTGCTCCGCATCAGGCCCGTCGCCGCGAGCCAGGCCAGCGCGATCGCGAAGCCGGCGAAGAACGTGTACGTCTGGATGTTCGCGACGAGCCCGATGAGGGCCGCGGCGACGACGAGCCAGGCGGCGGTCGCTCGCGGGCGCAGGGCCGGACCCATCACGACCCGGGCGGCGATGGCGAGCGCTATCGCGACCAACGAGGCCCCGGCGACCTCGGCGTTCAGGACGTACAGCGAGCCGAAGGGGCCCCAGAGCGTCGCGTGCGACTCAAGGGTGAGGTACCAGTAGTCGTGGGTGACGACAGCGAGCGTGCCGATCGTCAGCGCCGGTCCCACGAGCGCGGGCGCCCACGGAAGCCGGCTGATCCGATATCCGACCCAGCCGACGACCGCGACGGCAAGGGCGAGGATCGCCCAGCCGGCGATCGTCCAGACGGTGGGGACGGATGCGCCGGTCAGCGACGACAGCCAGCCGAGGATCCGGTACCACAGGCTCGGGTAGTAGGACTGCCCCGTCTCGGTGAACGGCTCCGGTAGACCGCCGACGCCGGCCGCCGTCGTCGACGCGATGCCGGCGTACGAGAGCTGGTCGTAGGAGAAGTAGCTGCGGAACGCCTGCAGCCAGCTGCCGTCGCCGGGCACGGCCGGCATCCGCAGGACCAGGAGCACGACGGCCTGGGAGAACAGGAAGCTGGCGAGCAGCACGACGCGGCGACGGACGGCGGCGGACACCGAGGAATCCTCGCAGATCGCCCGTCGCACCGGACGTCGGCGGCACTCGGCCGTGGCCTAGGCCGCTAGATTGGGCCGCCGGCGACGATGGAGGACGGGTGACGCAGCAGCCAGACGGACGGCCGCTGCTCTCGGTCGTGTCGCCGATGTGGAACGAGGCCGAGTCGGCCGACGCCTTCCTCACCGAGCTGACCGCCTCGCTGGACGCGATCGACGGCGTCGACACCGAGATCCTCATCGTCGACGACGGCAGCACCGACGCGACCGCCGAGGTCCTGCGGGCGTGGGCGCTGCGCCGCCCCGACCTGACTGTCGTCAGCCTCTCGCGCAACTTCGGTCACCAGGCCGCGATAACGGCGGGTGTCTTCGCTGCCACCGGGGATGCCGTCGTCATCCTCGACTCCGACCTGCAGGACCCGCCCAGCCTCATCGGCGAGATGGTCCGCACATGGCAGGACGGCGCCGACGTCGTCTATGCCGTGCGTCGCGAGCGGAAGGGCGAGACGTGGTTCAAGAAGACCACGGCTTCGGCCTACTACCGGATGCTGCGGTGGATGTCGGACACGGACATCCCGGCCGACACCGGCGACTTCCGGCTGATCACCCGCGAGGTCGTCGAGGCCCTGCGTTCGATGCCCGAGCGCGACCGGTACATGCGCGGCATGGTCGCGTGGGTCGGCTTCACGCAGGTCCCGGTGCACTTCGACCGCTCCGAGCGGCACGCCGGCCGCACGAAGTACTCCCTGGGCCGCATGGTGCGACTGGCGACCGCCGGCGTCGTGGGCTTCAGCGACAAGCCGCTGTACGTCGCGATCGGACTGGGCTTCTTCGTCATGGGGCTCGCGGTGCTCGGCCTCGTGTACGTGGTCCTGTCGATCCTGTTCGACTGGGGCGACCTCGTGCGCGGCTGGGCTTCCGTCGTCCTCAGCGTCATGTTCTTCTCCGCCGTGCAGCTGATCTTCCTGGGCGTCATCGGGATCTACGTCTCCCGCGTGTTCGTGGAGAGCAAGGCACGGCCCCTGTACATCGTGCGGAAGCCGCGTGCGTAGAGGTTCGGTGACGGCGTGGCTCGCCGTGGCTGCGGGCCTGGTCGCCGGACTGCTCTCGGTCGGTCGGCTGCTCCTGGCAAACGGGTCGGCGCTGACGAACCTCGTGTGGGCCGAGGATGGGCTGTTCCCGCTCTGCGTGCGCGCGCACAACGTGGCCGCGTGCGCCGTCGATCCGTACTCGGGCTACCTGCTGCTCGTGCCGCGGCTGGCCGCGTGGCCGGTGAGCCTCGTCCCCATGGACTCCTGGCCGATGGCGACGAACCTCGCGGCGGCGGTCCTGGCCGCGCTGCTCGCCGCACTCGCCGTCGTCGTGCTGCGCGCCGGAGGCTCCGGCGGTGTCGCGGCGATCATCGTCGCGCTGCTGCCGACGGTCGTCCCGATCATGGCGTTCGAGGCGATCAACGTCACGGCGAGCGTCTACATGCTGCTCGTCTTCGTCGCGGTGCTCGCGGTGTGCTTCCCGCCGACGAGACGGTTCCCGACGTGGGCGTACGCGGTCGGCGCGCTCCTCGTCGCCCTGACCATCCCGTCGTCGGCGATCCTCCTGCTCCCGCTCGCGGTCAGCGCGCTGCGTGGGCGGATCCCGCGTCGCGGCGCTGTCGTGACGGCCGTCGCCCTCATCGTCGGGCTGGCCGCGCAGGCCGTCGCCACGGTGATGACCGCTAACCCCCGGCCCATGCACTGGAGCGTGGACGCGCTGCGGAGCTGGGCGGACACGCTCCCGAGCGGGTTGCTGACGTTCTGGCCCGGTCAGACCGAGCTGACCGCGACCGGGTCGTTCTCGTCGTCGACGGTGTCCTGGACCCAGGCGGGAGTCGTGATCGCGGCAGCGGTCCTCGTCATCGGCATCGTGCTCGTCGCGGTGCGCGGCTCGACGGCCAACGGCGTCGGCCTGCTGCTGCTCACCGGTCTCTTCCTCGGCGCGGTCCCCGCGGCGGCCGGCTACGCCAACAACCGCTACTTCGTCATCCCGGCGCTGCTGTGGCTCGCGGCCCTGCTCATCGGACTGGACCGGGTCGTCCCGCACCGGGAGATCGTGCTTGGGGTGCTGGCCGTCGTGCTGGTAGCCGCGTGGGTGCCGGGGCTGCGGGCGTCCGACTTCCGCTCGACGGCGGCACCGGAGTGGTCCGCGATGCTCGCCGCGGCGCGTGCCCAGTGCGACGCCAACCCGGACGGCTCGGTGGCGATCACGTTCAGCCCGTCGTGGCCCTTCGCCGACGCCGTCTTCCCCGGCCCGACCAACAACGTGGTCCCCTGCTCAGCACTTAGTTGAGTGGCGAGTTCCGGCGCGGACTCCTGGGTAGACGTCTCCTCCGTTCTACCTATCGTTGAGCGGCGGGTTGTGGCCGCTCGCCTTCGGCTCGCATCCCACAACCCGCCGCTCAACTACATGCTCAGGTCGCCGCGGCGTTTCAGCCAGGCGTACGCGGCTCGCCTCAGCCAGGTTGTCTTCTCGTTGTTGATCCGGGCCTGCGCGATGCGGTACCACGGCTGATCCGCAGCGATGTCCCGCTCGACGTGCTGCTGCCACGCCATGAACTGGGCTCGCTGGCGGCCGGCCAGCCGCGTCGACCACGACGAGGTGCTCACCCGGAAGGCACCCACGCTCTCGTGGCGGACGGCCAGCGCGTGCCGCTGCAGGACCTTCGCGTAGAAGAACATGTCGAGCAGGAACGGGTGGGTGTCGTCCCAGGGCAGCGACTCGCGCATCGCCTCCCGGCGGAAGAGGACGGCCAGCGGCTCGCCGAAGATGTTGGCCCCCTGACGCGCTCCGACCACGAGGGACTCGACCCCGTCGACGAGCCCGCCGCTCAACCCGGTGCATCCGCGAGCCTGCGCGATGACCCGTCCGCTCGCGGAGACGATGTCGCGCTCGGCTATCGCCATGCCGGCGGTGGGGAAGGAGTCGAGGTCGGCTGCCTGCAGTCGCAACGCCGACGGGTAGATGAGGTCGTCCTGGCACAGCAGCTTCACGTACTCGCCGGTGGCGAGCTCGCTGGCGCGCGTCCACGTGGCGGCGGCGGGAGTGCCGGGAGGCAGCGCATCGATGACGAGGCGAGGGAGGTCGAGCTCGCGGATCCAGTCGAGGGAGCCGTCGGTCGAGCCGCCGTCGACGAGGACGATCTCGACCTCGGGATAGTCCTGGCCGGTGATCGACGCGACCGTCTGGGGCAGGAACGACAGGCCGTTGAAGATCGGCACGACCACGGAGACGAGCGGGGCATTCATCGAGGTCAACCTACTGCGCGCCTCGGCGTCGTCCGGCGGGTAGCGTGCCGGAACCGACGGGGGACAGGGGCGCGAGGTGGGCGGCGGGTCGACGGTGGGCGCTGACGTGCACCGCCCCCGGATCGTTCTCGTCGCGACGCGCAGCGAGGACCGCCACGTTGGGGGCTCGGCGATGCGCGCCGGCGTGGCGCGTCGAGCGCTCGAGCAGGTGGGCGACGTCACGTACGTGCTGCTCGACGAGCACGTCGCGGATAGACCGGAGGCCAGACTCGACCCCACCGTCGTGGTCGTCCCGCGGCGGTCGCCGGGCGTGCGGCACCGCTGGCCGGCCCTGGGGGCGGCCCTCGGCGGCCGCGGCCGCGTCCCCGACGCTGTCGCGGCCGGTCGCTGGGACCTCCCGCCGGAGCTGATGTCCGCGCCGTTCGACCTCGGCTGGTTCGTGAAGACGGGTGCGCTTCTGGCTTGGCCGGGCCCGATGCCGACCCGGGTTGTGCTCGACGTCGACGACCTTGAGGAGGACACGCGCTCGGGTGGGCCCGTGCGCGGCGTCGTCGACCGCGTGACAACGCGGGGTCTGCGCTCGCGCCTGGCGCGTGAGACGGACCTCCTGGTCGTCTGCAGCGCCGCGGATCGCGACCGCCTGCCACCGGCCGCCCGGGCCGCCATCGTCCCCAACGCCGCCCCAGGCGTGACCGCGCCGGTCGGCCCCCCACCCACGGACGCGAACCTGCTCTTCGTCGGGGTGCTCGGCTATCCGCCGAACCGGGAGGGCCTCATCTGGTTCGCCCGGAACGTCCTGCCGCGACTGCGCGCGGTGGTGCCCGATGTGCGTGTCCGCGCCGTCGGGCCCCAGGGCGACCTTCTGCCGGAGGACGTCCGTGACGTCATCGACGCGGTGGGCCCGGTCGCCGACCTCGCCCCTCACTACGCCTGGGCGCGCGCCGTCATAGTGCCCGTGCTGGTGGGTTCCGGCACGCGCGTGAAGATCCTCGACGCCTTCGCCCACGGCCGAGGTCTGGTGACGACGACGATCGGCGCCGCCGGTCTCGACCTGCGCCCTGGTGTGGACGCGGAGCTCGCTGACGGACCCGACGCGTTCGCTGCGGCGTGCCTGGACGCCCTTGCCCCGGGGCGCGCGGAGGCACTGGCCGCTGCCGGCGCCGACCTCGCCCGCACACGGATGTCCTCGGTCGCGGCCGAACGTCAGGTCGCGGCGGCCGCCGGCTCGCTCCTGCGCCGCGACCCGCCGCGCATCTTCGTCGAGGTCACGTCGGCGCGGGCGCGCGGCGGGCGACCGGACGGGATCGCACGCGTGGAGGCGGGGCTGGCGCGCGGTCTGGCCGAGCTCGGCCATGACGCGCCTACCGTCTGGGTCGACGCCGATGGCCTGCACGTCGAGCCTACGGGCGACCTCGGCCGGTACGACGATGGGACGCAGCCCGAGCCGAGTGCCCGGCTCGGCCTGCTGCGCCAGCGAGTCGTGCAGGCGGCAGGCTCGGTGTCCCCGCGTGTCGGCGGTGTCGTCGCCGACGTCGTGGAGGCCGTGCTGGCGGTCCGCGAGCCCGGCCGACGGCGGCGGGTCGGCCAGGGCCTGCACGCAGCGATGCGGCCGCGGGACGTGCTGCTGGTCGCCGGGCACGACTGGACCACGGGTGTGGTCGCCGCCGTGGCCGACCTCCCGCCCAGGCGGCGGCCGCGGCTGTGGGTCGTCGTCCACGACCTCGTGCCGCTCACGCATCCGAGCACTACGGACGCCGGCGCGCCGGCGCTGTTCCGCCCGTGGCTGGCGGACGTGGCGACCCACGCCGAGGGGATCCTGGTGATCTCGCAGGCCACGGCCGACGCGATCGACGCGGCGTCCGATCTCGGCCTCCTGCCCCGTCCGCGCCGGATGGTCGTGGTGCGGCCCGCGGTCGAGGTCGCGGCGGTCCCGCACGCTCCTCGTGGGGTCGAGAGTCTCCCGCGTCCCTTCGTCGTCCAGGTCGGGACGATCGAGACCCGCAAGAACCACCGTCTGCTCGTCGACGTCATCCGGCGAGCGGCCGCGTCCGGCGAGACGATGCCGACGATCGTCTGGGTCGGTGCGTGGGGCTGGGGCACGGCCGACCTGCGGGACGCGGTCGACCGTGACCCTGTGTTGCGGAGCGGGATCGTCCACCTGCCCGGACTGACCGACGCGGAGCTGCGATGGATCCTCGACAACGCGGCGGCGCTCGTGCTGCCGTCGGTCGCCGAGGGCTACGGCCTGCCCGTCGCGGAAGCGCGGTCGATCGGCCTGCCCGTGATCGCCGCGGACCTCGCGGCGGTCCGCGAGGCGGCCGACGGCATCGGCACGTTCCTGCACCCCGACGACGCGGATGCCTGGCGAGCCGCCCTCCGGGAGGTCGCGCAGACGCCACCGCCGAGAGACACCCCGGCGCAGGCACGGACCTGGGCCGATGTCGCACACGAGGTGGTCGCGGCGATCGACGGTCAGGGCGGCGGGCTGTCGGGCGAGCCCCCGACGTAGACGCCGATCCAGGCCCACCGCAGGGCGAGCAGCACGACGCACGCGACGACGACGGCTGTTGCGCTGCGGACCAGCGGCTGCAGCCAGGCAGGGATCGCGACGTCCGGCAGGAGCAGCCGCAGGCCGGACGTGCCGACACCGGTTGCGAGCAGGAACAGCACGCTCACGGGGCCGATGAGCCGCACCGACAGCGGGTACCGACTATCACGCCAGCACGCGACCGCGGCGATCGTCGCCGCGGCAAGCACGACCAGGACGAGTGCGACCTCGGGTAGGCCCTGGCGGTCCAGGTGCCAGAACCAGGCGGCGGTGTCGTGCAGCGGCGTCGTGGCCCGACCCCAAGCGGCATGCACCCGGGCCAACCCGTCCCATGAGCCTGCGCGGAGCGCGACGACCAGGGGCCACGTAACGACCGACGCGACGGCGAGCAGCGCCACCGCGACCAGGCGTGGGGTCGACAACCTCGTGGCCGTGCGTCCTCGCCATGACATCCACGCCGCCGCGGCGAGGGCGACGGCGAACGGGAGGGCGGAGTTGCGGACCAGGCCCGCGGCGACCAGGACGGCGCCCGCGAGCAGGAAGCGTTCGCGGGCCGCCGCCCACAGAGCGGCGAACGCGAGCAGGCAGAACGACGCCTCCGTGTACGACATGAGCAGCACGGGGGCCGCCGGCATCGACGCCCACAGCAGGGCGACGCCGATCCCGCCGGCCACGCCGGCGAACGGGCGGACGGCGCGACTGAGGACGAGCGCAGCGAGCAGACCGCTGACCATCGCCACGACCGTGAGCGCTGCCGGCACGGCACCGGCGCCGAACGGAGCGGCAAGGATCCGCCCGGCGAGCGGGAAGAGCGGGGGCCACGCCCACGTCGTCTGGCCCGGGGGCGTGCCGTCGACCGCGATGTCGACGTGCTCGGGCCAGCCGATCCGGGCAGCGCGGACGTACCAGCCCCCGTCCCACGTCGTCAGGGTGTCCCCGAGGCTGCGCGAGCCGTCCCCGCCGACGAGTGCGAAGCCCACGAGGTCCAGCGCCCGCAGCAGCACGTATCCCGTTGTGACGGCGAGCGCGGGATGGGCGATCGCGTGGTCGAGCATCCGGCGGGACGATGTCGAGACGGTCATCGGGGCGAACGTCGTTCCAGGCCGGGCCCGATGACCCCGTGGGCCGCCGCCACGAGGCAGGAGGCGCTGCTGCGACGGGACACGACCAGGTACGCGGCGAGCGCGAGGTCGACGGTGAGGTGCGCCCGTGCGTGCGCGCGCGAAAGCCCAAGGTCCGGCTTGCTCGCGAGGTAGCGACGCGTCAGCATCCGCATCTCCCAGTACGCCGGCCAACCCAGCCGCCACGTGTCGGCCCCGATGTGCTCGGCCCGCGCGCCGGCAACGAAGCGCAGGCGGCCGTGGTGCGAGAGCCGGACGGTCAGGTCGACGTCCTCGTTCAGGGCGTACGGTCCCGTCGGCCCGCGCTCCAGCACCTCGTCGAACTGCAGGGCGACCGCGAGCTCGGTGCGCATCGACATCGCGGCGGCGGGCATCCACGCCACGTCGTGGTCACTGAGCTGCAGGTCAATCGGCTCGGCGACGCCGGCTCGGCTGACCCGGCCGGACGCCGGGCGCCCTTGCAGCCATCGGCGCACCTGTGGGCCGACGACGGCGGTGCTGAGAGGTCGGGCGAGGTTGCCGGTCGCCCCGACGACCCCTGGTCGGTCGTACGCCCGGTCCATGGCCGCGAGATAGCCGGGGGCGATGACGACGTCGTCATCGATGAAGTGGACGACGTCACTCGTCACGTGTGCGAGCCCGGCGTTGCGCTGGCTCGCGGTGCCCAGCCGTTCGGTCCGCACGATGGTGGCATCGAGGCTCGGCGGTTCGCCGACGCAGGCGACGACGACCTCGCGGGGTGCCGGCACCTGTGTCCGGACGGCGTCGACGACCGTCGCCAGCCGGGCGGTGTCCCGCGACGCCGTAGGGATGACGACGGCGTGGCTGCGCGACGTCGTCACCGCGCGCCGGGGAGGGCGAACGCGAGCCAGGTCCCGTCGTCGCCGGTCGCCACCGGGGCACCGAGGGCCTCCTTCAGGCCGGCGGTCACCCACGTCCACGCCGTGTCGGTGAAGCCGCGCCGGTCGACGTGCACGGCGCAGAACCCGAGCGACTCCAGGCGGTCGATCGTCGCGCGGGAGAAGCGGTTGCCGAGGTCCGACAGCGGTGCGGCGGCCGCGGTGTCCTTCACCGCCCCGTAGCTGAACTCCTTGTCCGGGTTGACCAAGCCCTGCAGGAAGTGCTCGTAGTCGGTCAGCTCCTCGATGCTGCCCTGCTCCGGATACACGACGTACGGCAGCTGCAGGACCCCGCAGTCCTCGGGGATCGCCGCGTTGAGCTGGTCGGCGTAGGCGCGCGCGTCCGCGACCGCCGCCGTCCCATTGGCGGCGCCGTCGGCGTAGGCCTGCCGGAACGGCGCGACCTGCTCGAGAGCCACCACGGCGATGACCGCGACAGCGACGACGACGGAGGTGACCGACAGCCGCCCCAACCGCGTGCGCGCAAGTACGGCGGCGGCACCGGCCACGAAGAGCAGCAACAAGATCGGCAGCAGCCGGTTCCACGCCCGGACCTGCGGGGTCACGGTGCCGGCGACGAGGTAGTTCAGGCCCCAGGGCACGAAGAACAGGACGGTGACAACGGTCAGGTAGGCCAGCAAGGGGACCGACGTACGGCGCAGCCGGTTCCTTCGGGCCAGCACGGCAAGGCCGACGAGGAACACCACGACGCAGGCTGACGTGATCCACGTGCCGTAGTTCGTCAGGGCGGTGTTCTCCAACGCCGGAGCGGCGCCGAAGGCGTCGTAGACGGCCTCGTTGTACCGCCACATCCCCGGCAGATGGCTGATCGGTGCCGGCACCAGGGCCATCGCGAGGCTGCCCGCGAACGTCACGGACTCGTAGGGCGTCCGCTCGGCGAGCGCCTGCGTGGGCGGGTTGGAGAGCGTCGTGAGCAGCCCTGGGAGGAACCCGACGATCGCCAGCACGCCGATCCCGACGAGGGGGACGACGCTGAGGGCGAGGTCCCGCCAGCGGTCGCGACGGGCAAAGCGCCACAGCACCGCTGACGTGCCGAGGATGAGCCCGAAGGCGGCGTAGTACAGCCCGCTCCAGGCCGTCACGACGACGAGCACGGCCAGTCCGACCCAGCCCAGGACGCGCCGTGACCGCGCGGGGTGGTGCGCGATGCGCGGGATCAGGCCCTGCCCGATGACCACCGCGATCATCAGGGCCGTGACGGCGGAGTACATGGTGGCCAGGTACGTGTGGCCGAGGCCGCGACCGAAGTGGAACGGGATGAGGCTGAACGCCGTAGCCAGAGCGATCGCGAGCGGTCCGCGCCCGCCGACCAGCCGCAGCAGCAGGTACGCGAGCACGGCGGTCAGCGGGAACGACAGGAACAGCAGCAGGTTGATGCCGGCGAACGGCGAGCCGGTGATCAGGTCGACGAGCTTGGCGAAGGCGTTCTCGGTCAGGTCGAGGTTCGGCGTGTAGTTCAGGTTCATCCCGAGCGGGAAGCCGAACTGCGTCGTCGTGCTGTACCCGAAGCCGCTGAAGCTCTCGCCGTTCACGTACGTCGCGTACATGTCGCCGGTGCCCAGGGGGTCCGACATCGACGACCAGATCGGTCCGAACACCACCAGCGTGAGGGCGGTGGTGACGACGGCCGTGATGGCAGCCTCGGCGGCGGTGCGCCACGACAGCAGCTGCGAGTGGACGGACGTGCGTGCGGTCACGCGGCACCCCAGGTGAGTCGGGTCAGGCACGAGTGGGCCACGGGCAGGTCGGGCATCGGCCATGCGAAGTCGTAGCACTGCGGTGCGGACGGGCGCGTCGAGGCGGGCAGGCTGCGCCAGAAGGCGAGCACCTGCTCGGTCGTTGGGGCGACCATCTGGATGACGCTGGGCCGCAGGGTCTCCAGCCGCGCCTCGTCGTCCGCCGTGAGCTTGGGCTCCAGCGTCACGCGGTTCTCGCCCCACAGCTGCATCGCTGCGACCATGTACAGCTCTCGGTCGCCACCCACCCAGTCGCCACCGACCCAGTTGAGGACCGTGTCGTCGTCGCGGGTGTTGTCGAGCAGCCACTGCTGGGCGTTGACGGCGGCGCGCATCTTGTCCGACGACGGGTTCGGGACGAACGCGTAGGAGTACGGCGTGGTCGGGTACAGCCCGATCGTGCGCCGGGAGTTCTGCAGAAGCTGGGCGGCCGACAGGACCAGCGCGAGCGCCACCACGGCGGTGACGACGGCGGCGGTCGCCCCGAGCCGGCGCAGGACCCACACCGCGGCTACCCCGAGCACGGCGGCAGCGACGGCGAGCGCGATGCCGCCGGCGGCCGGGACGATCCCCGTGAAGTGCCCCGCGACGACCACCAGGGCGGTCGCCGCGATCCCGGCCAGCGCGACCGCGACGGGCCGCGGCCTGCGGTCGCCGACACGGCCGGCGACGACCAGGCACAAGCTCGCGAGCGCCGGGGGCCACAACATCGCCTGGTACATGGGCGCCTCGAGCGCGATTCCGCCCATCAGCGGGGAGAAGACCAGCATGAACCCGACGCTGCTCAGGCTCACGACGACGGCGAGCTGTGACGACCGTTGGGTCCGGTCATTGACCCAGGCCCCCACCGCCACAGCGAGCGCGACGAGAGGAACGAGCAGTGAGATGTCATGCAGCCACACCGGATCGCGGCTGGCGAACACGGAGTAGTCGATCTTCGCGTTCCACGTCAGGTAGGTCGCGAACCAGTCAAGCTCGGGGAAGACGATGCGCCCGAGACCGAGGAACGCCACGAAGACGACGGCGGCCGTGCCGACGGCGAGGCCGGTGCGACGCCAGTGCACGCGGCCGTGGATCCGGACGGCCACCCAGCAGGTCGCGGCCAGCAGCAGGCCGGGCGGGTTCACCATCGCGAGCCAGCCGAGCGTCGCGCCGGCGGCGACGTGCGCCCACAACCCCCGATGCAGCCCGAATGCGATGACGAGGGCCGTGCCCGCGAGGACGGCGCCGGTGAGGTAGGACGTCCCGAGATACGTAAGGACGACCGAGCTCATCGTCAGCGGCGCGACGACGGCGATCGCCGGCAGCCGAGAGGTGAACGTGCGGGCGATGACGAGCAGGCCGGCCGTCAGACCGGCGATCAGCAGGACGCGGAAGACCTCGAAGCCGGCCCACGGTCCGAGGACCGTCGTCAGCGCACGCACGGGGACGATGTACCCCAGGCGCGTCCAGTAGTAGGACGGCTCGACCGCCCGGTCGGTGACGGCGTGGCCGAACAGCGACTCCGACGCGTAGAACATGGCGTCCAGGAGCAGCGACGCCCAGCGCTGGGAGAGCGCGGCGGTGACCACGGTGATACCCGTGACGCTCGCCGTGTCGAGGGCGAGCGCACGCATCCGACTGTCAGTCGGCATGGGTCACCTCGCGGGTGGGGAGCAGGCCACGCAGCCACAGTCCGCCGCCTGCGACGAGCGTGACGAAGAGGGCGACGTCACCGGCGACGAGCCCGGCGCGGGGAAGGAGGAAGCCGCCGGGCGACGCCACCATCGCGGCGCCGGTCGCGATCGCGACGAGCGCACAGGCGGCCAGGCCCACGGCGAGCGCCTGCTCGCGACCGCTCGCGGCGCCGGCCCACAGGCACAGCCCGGCGAGGATCGGCAGGGCGAAGATCAGCCGGTAGTCGTGGGCGAGGCCGAGGACGTACACGGGGAGCAGGATGCCCGTGCCGCCGACCACGAGCCAGCGCGCGACCGGCTGGGCTGACAGGGCCGACGTCCGTGCCGGGGTGAGGACCAAGGCCGCGAGGACGACGGCCGCGACCGCCACGACTGCGCTGACGGCGAGCAGCGTCCCCCAGTGAGCCACCACGGCGGCGTCCGGGATGTTGCCGATGGGGTCGCCGCTGAGCCACGTCGCCGGCAGCGTGACCGCGCCGAGCTGGGGCCGGGTCGTCCCGGGCTCCGACGTCCGCGCCGCTCGGCTCGCCTGGATCACGTCGGGCAGGAGCACGAGGCAGAACACGATCCCGCCGGCGAGCGCGATGAGGGCGGCCGGCGTTGGCCGGCGCCGCTGCACGATGGGAGCGAGGGCACCGAGCGCCACGAACTTCGTGACGACGGCGAGGACGGCGGCGACCGCACCCACGGCCCGGAGCCACGCACGTTGCGCGGGAAGGAGCACGAGCCCGACGCAGGCGAGGGCGAAGGTGAGGAGCTCGACCTGGCCGCGTTCCACCGCGAGCATCGCCGGCGGCGCGATGGAGGCGAGGCCGAGAACCGCGGCCGCGCCCACGACGCCGGGCCAGGAGCCGCGCCAGTGGACCGCGACCGCCACGGCGAGCACGGCCACGCCCAGGACGTAGGCCGTCGCTAGCAGCAGCCCGAGGACGGGCGTCGCTCCCATGTCGAGACCGACGGCGGCGAGCATGCGGGCCGGCAGCACGACGTAGGGCTGGAACAGGCGGCCGTAGGGGTCGCAGGTCGTGTAGTCCCAGCCGCGCTCGATGCACTGCGCGGTGGAGGTGATGTTGGCCAGGTCCGCGAAGGACGTCCCCGAGTCGATCTTCGACGGCATGGGGGAGACGCCCCAGGCCGTCCAGGCACCGGTCCGCAGCGCAGCGGTGACGGCGATGGCCGCCGCGGCAGGCGGGATGACGGCCGCGACGACCCGGGCCGCGGCTGCGGGTCGCTCACGCCTGGCGTCCGGCACGCCGTGAGCCTACAAAGGAGGCCGGGGGGCGCCCGGGGCTGCGGGTCCGAGGGCGCGCAGGCTCAGGCCGGGACCACCTGCGCCACCTTCGGGACTGTGCGGACCCAGACCGTGCCGTCGTCGACGAACCCCTCGGGGGCGGCGTCCTTGCGGACCCACCGAGCTCCGTCGTCGGTGTATCCCGCCGGCGTCGCATCCTTGACCTTCGTGGTCGGTGCGGCGCCGTAGCGCCGGCAGTACAGGACCCAGCCGTAGTCCTCGAGGTTGTAGCCGCCGGGGCAGGCCCGGGCCGTCGTGGAGTACTCGTCGAGGATCGGCGCCGGTCCGGTCGTCTGCGTGTGGAACGTGTAGGCGAGGGTCGAGTACGTGTACGCCTTCGTGATGACGCAGCCTCCGGCGGTCGTCTGGGTCGAACCGCTCGGGCAGACGTAGACGGTGCGGGTCGTCGGCGGCGCAGGCGCAGGCGCGGGTGCCGGCGCCGGAGCCGCTGCGGGTGCCGGCGTGGCCGTCGGGCTCGGGGTCGGTGTCGGTAGCGCGGTCGGCGTCGTCGCGACGGCCGCCGGCTGGGGAGCCTCCAGCGGCCGGGACATGCGGGCGGTGCTCGACCGCCCCGCGCCGGCGCTGTTGCGCGGGGTCACGGTGAACGCGTAGAGCGCCGTCGGGTCGAGCCCGGCCATCCGCGCGGAGCGGGCGGTGCTGACGCGCTGGCGGACCGTGGGGGCCGTCGTGCTGGTCGCCGCCACGTCGTACCAGACGCTGCTGCCGCCGGTGGTTGACGTCGACGTGTGCCGCCACGTGAGGGCGACGGTTCCGCGCTCCCTGGTGGAACGGACGGTGAGCCCGGAGGCCGCGAGCGGGCGGTCCAGCGCGGCGACGCGGCCCAGCTCCGCGCCGCCGACGACCACGACGTAGGTGCGGCCCGGGGTGAGGCCGGTGAACCGGACGGGTCGTGTGCTCGCCGGGACGGTGCTGCGTCGGGGCTCGCCCTTGGCGTACAGGCTCACCGGCCGTCCCCCGTGGTTGCTCACGAGGATCGCGCGCGGGCTGCTCGCCGCGGCCGTGATCGCCGGCGCGGTGACGGCGCCTGCCGCGGCTGGCGCAGGAGCTGCTCGGTCGACGGCGATCACGTCGTCGGCGTGCGCCGGGGCGGCCGAGAGCACCGAGAGCGACAGGGCCGCGACGCCGGCCGCGACGGCCGTCCGGACGAGGGTGCGGTGGGCGTTCATGGGTCCTCCTGCCGGCGGCCCCGATGGCCGCGCGGACAGGGTCGGTCGTCATGCCGGTCGAATGAAAGCCCCGTGCTGCGCCCTGTGGACGGCGCCGAGATGAGCCGGCGCCCTGTGGACGCTGCGGTCGACGGAAGGGCGCTGCGTGCTAGAGGTCGCGCGTGACGACGAGGTCGCCGATCCCGACGGTGACGTACGGGCTGAACGCGGTGGAGTCGAGCGTGGTGTTGAGCAGATCGGCCATGTCCTGGCCGTTGATGCGAAGGACGATCTTGCGGTAGACCCAGGTGATCGTCGAGCCGCCGGTGACGACGGACCGGCGCCCGATCGAGGAGATCCGCAGGAGCTCGGCGTTCTTGCCGGTCGGCAGGACGCAGTCGACGACGCGGGCCCGCGTGTCGATCGTCGGCGTCGAGCAGCGCACGTTCTCGCCGGTGCGGGAGTTGTAGATACGAAAGCCGCCTGCGGCCGCGTTGGCGGAGCCGGTCTTGGCGACGATGGGCATGCTGACCCGCGAGCTCAGGTTCGACGCCGAGGTGACCACCGACCCCGGCGAGACCCCGACGAGGACGATGTCGTCGCTGGACCAGGTCGGCAGGATGCCGTTCGCGGTCGTGAACGAGAACGTGCCGGACGCCGGGACCGTCAGGGGGTCGACCGCCGCGGTGGCCGGGGACGCGCCCGTGAGCGTCGCGCCCGCGAGGGCGACGACGAGAGCGGCGACCGACACGGCCGCGCGAGGGACGCGCACCAGGACCTCCCGTCGTGGACCGGTTCGGCAAGGATAACCCCGTGACCGACACCCGCCCGGCGCCGGACGACGTGGTCGCGCGGCTGCGCGCGGCCGTCGGCGACGCGCACGTCGTGACCGACCCCGCGTTGATGGACCAGTACGTCGTCGACTGGTCGCGGCGGTTCGGCGGGCCGGCGCTCGCGGTCGTCCGGCCGTCGTCGGTCGACGAGGTCGCCGCCGTGGTGCGCGCGTGCGCCGCGAGCGGGGTGCCGCTCGTCCCGCAGGGCGGCAACACCGGACTGGTCGGCGGCAGCGTTCCGGGGCCGGCGCGCGCCGACGTGCCCGCGCCGGTCGTGCTGTCGACCCGGCGGCTCACTCATCTCGGACCGGTCGACGACCTCTCGGGCCAGCTCACCGCCGGCGCCGGGGCGACCCTCGCCGATGTGCGGGCGGCCGCCACGGCAGCCGGCTGGTCGTATGGGGTCGACCTGGCCGCGCGCGACTCGGCGACGATCGGCGGCACCGTCGCGACGAACGCGGGCGGGATCCACGTCATCGCGTACGGCATGACCCGGGCGCAGGTGGTCGGGATCGAGGCTGTGCTGCCCGACGGCTCGGTCGTCTCGCACCTGGCCGGGCTGCTCAAGGACAACACCGGCTACGACCTCGGGGCGCTGCTGTGCGGGTCCGAGGGCACGCTCGCGGTGATCACCGCGGTGCGCCTGCGGCTGCACCGGCCCGCGGGGCGCACCAGCGTCGCGCTCGTCGGCTGCTCGTCGTATGCCATGGCGCTGGAGCGGATGTCGACGTGCGTCGCGCCGGGCACGCGGCTGCTCGCCGCGGAGGTCGTCGACCAGACGGGGGTCGAGCTCGCTGCGCGGCTGCGCGGCCTGCCCTGGCCGCTCGAGCACCGCCACCCGGTCGTGCTGCTGCTGGAGGTCGTCGACGGGGGAGACGCGTCCGGCCTCGTGGGGCTGGACGACGCCGACGTCGTTGTCGGGCTCGACGTCAGCGAGCAGGGTCGGCTGTGGTCCTACCGGGAGGCGCAGGGCGAGGCGTTCTCGTCGCTCGGGCTCACCCACAAGCTCGACGTGTCGGTGCCACTGGCCGTGCTGGCGGACGCGTGCGAGGAGTTGGCCGGGCTCATGCGGGCGTATCCGACGGTCGAGCAGTTCGGTGTCTTCGGCCACCTCGCCGACGGCAACATCCACGTCGAAATCTACGGGCCGGAGGGCGACGACACCGCCGTCGACCACGTCGTGCTCGACTGTGTTGCGCGCTACGGCGGCTCTATCTCTGCCGAGCACGGCGTCGGCCGGTCGAAGGCGGCCGACCTGCATCTGTGCCGGTCGGCGGCGGAGATCGCCGCGATGCGTGCGATCAAGACCGCCTGGGACCCCCACGACCTGATGAACCCCGGCGTCCTCTTCCCCTAACCCCCACTCCCCTTCGTTGAGTGTGCAGGTGAGCCCCGGTTCAGGTACCGAAACTGGGGCTCTTCTGCACACTCAATGGGGGGCGGCGCGGCGGAGAGCCGATCGCACTAGTGCGCACATGCGTTCGGGATGGCGCAGGTCCGCGGCCGTGAAGACCAGGAGGTCGTAGCCCGCCTCTTGCAGGAGGTTCCGCCGTAGGGCGTCCTTGCGGCGCTGCTCTTCCGGGAGGTGCACGCGGCCGTCGTACTCGACGACGACGCGCTCGGGCTGCCACAGGAGGTCGACCCGGGCCAGCCAGGTGCCGGCATCGAAAACGTCCACGTTTTAGCGCGGTCTCCGAATGCCACCGGTGACGAGGGCAACCCTTGTCCACGACTCGCCGGGGGACTCGCTACCGGCGTCGAGCAAGGTCAAGGCCTTCCTGGCCGTGGCCACTCCGCGCCGGCGGAAGCCCCAATGACACATCTGGGCCAGCGACTGCTCGGTGGCGAGCCCTCGACGGAGGATCGTGTCGCCCATCGCGACGAGGTCGGTTAGCCAGAGGGAGGCCGCGCAGTCCAGCCAGGTGCGTTCCGGCGTAGTCACCCGAAGGCCGTCGAGAGTCGTGACGTGGTCGTCGGGAAGGAGGACCCGCCGGCCCCGGACACCGCGTCTACGTGCATGAGCGGCGTCCGCGGGAACGCTCACCACAGTCGTGGCGTCCCCTGCGTGGGAGGTCGAGACGGGCAGGTGCCACAGCCGGACGGCCGTCAGGTCGGTGAGTACCGCATCCGGCGAGCTCACGGACGAGATCGCACGCAGGTGGTCGGTCGGATCCGGGTCCGTTCCGATCCGTACGCGGATGCCGCGCGACGGCGTTGAGAACCCGGCTGCCTGTGCCTGGCGTCGGGTCAGGCCGGCCCCGCCGTCGGCGGTCACGGTGAACACGGGCGGGCTTGGACGACGTGGCTCTCGCATGCGCGCACAGTCATCGCTGACGGCGTGATGTGGACGCCAGGACAGGCCCCTGGGGACAATCGACAACAGGGCATTCAGTTGGGGACAGCGCAGACCTTCGTCGATTGTGCAGTTGTGCCCCGGTTCACCGACCGAATCCGGGGCACAACTGCACAGTCAACGGAGGAGGGGCGGGAGGTCGGCGGGGGTGGCGGCGATGGCGACGGCGCCGGCCTGCGTCAGCTCCTCCGCCGAGCCGTAGCCCCACAGCACGCCGACGGTCGCGATGCCGTGCGCTGCTGCCCCCCGGACGTCGTGCTCCCGGTCGCCGACCATCACCGTGCGGCTCACGGGAACCGCGACGCCGAGTGCGTCGAGCTCGTCCAGGGTGTGCCGGATCACCGCGGCCTTGTCGTGCCGCTCCCCGGCGAGATCTGCACCGCCGATGAACGCGAACCGCTCGGCGAGGTCGAAGTGCTCGAGGATCCGTGTCGCGGAGTACGTGGGCTTTGACGTGGCGACCGCGATCGTCGAGTCCGGTCCTAGCGCATCGAGCATGTCGACGACCCCGGGGTACACGGCGTTCTCGAACAGCCCGACGTCGTGGTACCGCTCGCGGTACTTCGCGATGGCCGCGTCGATGTCCTCCGGCGGCAGTCCGAGCGCACCGAACGTCACGGTGAGTGGTGGCCCGAGGTACGCGCGCAGCACGGCGTCGTCCGGCGCCGGCAGGCCGAACCCATCCAGGGCGTACCGGATGCAGGCGATGATGCCGGGAGCAGAGTCCGTCAGGGTCCCGTCGAGATCGAGCAGGACGAGGTCGCCACGCCGCACCCGCCGACTCTCCCACAGTGCGGGATCAGGTCCGCGCTTCTAGAGTTGTCCCCGTGACCTCGTCGTCCTCGCGCATCGAGGTCGTCGCGCATCGTGGAGCGAGTTCGGAGGAGCCGGAGCACTCCCTCGCCGCGTACATGCTGGCGATCGAGCAGGGCGCGGACGCCATCGAGTGCGATGTGCGCCTGACCGTCGACGGCGCGCTGGTCTGCGTGCATGACCGGAAGGTCGACCGCACCAGCACCGGCCGCGGCGCGGTCAGCAGCAAGACCTTGGGTCAGCTCAGCGCCTACGACTACAGCCGGAATGTCGATACGTGGCTGGACTTCGAGGACCCGGTACCGGACGAGAGCCGCACCTCGGTCCTGACGCTCCACACCCTGCTCGCGACGACCCTTGCCGCGAGCCCGACACTGCGGTTCGCGATCGAGACGAAGCACCCGACGCGCTACGGGCGTTACGTCGAGGACGCCCTCATCGAGGTGCTCCGTCGCTTCGGGTTGACGACCAACGGCGGTGCCGAGCGTGTTCGCGTCATGTCGTTCAGCCGCTCGGCCGTACGGCGGGTCCACGAGCTCGCGCCGGCCCTCGACACGGTGTTCCTCATGGACGAGGTGCCGCGGCGGTACCGCGACGGCTCTCTGCCGACGGATGTGCCGATCGCCGGTCCGGGCATCCACGTCGTCCGCGAGTTCCCGGGTTACGTCGCCCGGGTACACGACGCCGGGGGTCGGGTGCACGTGTGGACAGTCGATGAGCCGGCGGATGTCGAGCTGTGCGTCCGCCTCGGCGTCGACGCGATCATCACGAACCGGCCGGCGCGGGTCCTGTCGCTGTTGGGACGGCCCGTCGCGAGGAGTGAGCGTTAGCGAGCCCCGCAGCAGCGGGCGCGGGGGAACGGCCCGTCGCGAGGAGTGAGCGTTAGCGAGCCCCGCAGCAGCGGGCGCGGGGGAACGGCCCGTGGGCCCGGTAGGTTGCCCGCCATGGGTAAGCGATCCAAGAACGTGCGCGGGACCTCGACCACCACGACGGCGGAGGTGCCGGTCGTCGGCCTGCGGGAGCCCTGCCCGTGTGGCTCGGGGCGCCGGTACAAGGCCTGCCACGGGCGTTCGGCTGCGGCCACACTGGTCGGGCCGACGCGGCCGTTCGAGGGCATGGCGTCGGAGTGCGACATCGTCGCGATGCGCGAGATCGTCCCCGCTGCGACGGCGCGGCTCACCCTGACCGGCGAGCACGCGGGCCGCGAGGTCACGCTCGCCACGGTGCTGCCGATGGCGTGGCCGGCGCTCGTCCGCCAGGACGGCTCGATCCTCCTCGGCCTGCAGGTCAACGTCGGCTCGGGCGACGCGAGCCGCGACGTCGCCGACGCCCTGCTCGCCGCGCTCGAGGCGGAGCCCGGGGCACCGGTCGCGATCGGCCGTGTGTCTGTCGACTCGCCGCGGCTGCAGGACCTCGTCGACCCGACCGAGCCCATCGAGGTGGTCGTGCACGAGGGCTTCGAGTTCTGGGTCGACGGCGTCGACGATGCCGCTGCCGACGTGCGTGCCTCGCTGGACCGGGCGAAGTCGTACGCCCACCCCACGATCCGGTTGTCCGGGGTCGACGCGGCGTACTGGACCCAGATCGGGGAGAAGGAGCACCTGCGTTGGGTGACACCGTTCGCGGAGGAGCCGCTGCTGGACGGCCTCGCGCGGTTGCACGCCGCAGGGGAGAGCGGTCTGGGTGACGGCACGCGGCTGGTCGGCATGTTCCGAGCGCACGGCTTGGTGTGTCCCGTGTGGGATCTCCCGCTGGGTACCGGGGCGGACGCGATCGAGGAACCGGCGGCCGCGTTCGCCGCGCGGCTGGCTGATGCCATGGCGACCGCCGAGCCGCTGACCAGCGCCGAGCGCCACGCGCGCGCCGGGCTGTCGAACCGACAGGTCACGCTGCGGTAGCGCGGTGACGACGTCGGGGCTCGTTCGTGGTGACGCTGTCGCGCTCGTGGCCCGGAGTGTGTGGTTCACCGAGCGCATCGTGGTGCTCGGTGCGACCGGGTGGTTCGGCTCGACGATGCTCGCGCTGCTTGCCGACCATCCGGCGACCGTGCTGCCGGTGGCGTCGCGAGCCCGCGCGCACGAGGTTGCCGGACGGACCTGGCAGGTCGCGGCGTACGACGTCGAGGAGATCGCGCTGTTCGCGCCGACGCTCGTCCTCGACTTCGCCTACCTGACGCGGGGCCACGAGGCCACGCTCGGCACGTCGGCGTATGCCCGAGCCCTGGACGACCTGGCCGAACGCCTCGCGCGGGTCTCGCGGTTGCCCTCGGTACGCGGCGTGCTGACGGTGTCGAGCGGGGCGGCGCTTGCCGCGCCGGAAGGCGTCTCGCTGCCGGTCGGGCCGTACGGCGAGGGCAAGCAACAGATCGAGGAGCTCGCGGTGGCCCTTCGTGCGCCGGATCGGGCGGTCGTCGTCGCCCGCGCGTTCTCGGTGTCCGGCGCTCTCGTCGGTCAGCCGCACGCATATGCGTTCTCCGACTTCGTGCTGCAGGCCCGGACCGGGCGCATCGAGGTGGCTGCTGCGTCGCCGGTGTGGCGTCGCTACTGCGGCGTCGACGACTACCTGGCGGTGTGCGTGGCCGAGCTCATGGCCGGCCGATCGGGGACGGTCGACTCCGGGGGCCCGATCGTCGAGCTGCGTGACCTCGCGGTGCTTGTCGCCGACCGGTACCCCGGCGCCCGTCCGGAGGTCGTCGCCGCCGACCCGGTCGGGGACCCGCTGACCTACGCCTCCGACGACGTCTCGTGGACGCGCGCCTGTGACCAGCAGGCGTTCGCGCCGGCGACGCTGGCGGAGCAGGTCGACGCCGTGCAGGCCGGCCTCGCCTGACCGCCGACGCGCCTCAGATGGTCGTTTCGCGACCGTTATGTCCGGTTATTACGACCACTAGAGGCGCGTCGGCGGTCAGAGGGTGACGAGCTCCCAGGCGGTCCACAGCGCGAGCAGTGTCAGCAGGACGCCGGAGACGAGCCGGATGCGGCCGATGGAGACCCGCGCCTGCAGCCAGCGGCCGATGAGCACGGCGATGCCCGAGACGAGCAGCAGCGCCGTCCAGGACCCGATGAACACGGACACGGGCGAGTCGGTGCGCGCCGCCAGGCCGGCCGTGAGGAGCTGACTGAGGTCGCCCCACTCCGCGGTGAACAAGATGACGAACGACGTGACGACGACCCGCCAGCGCGACGCGTCCGCTGGGCTTCCGGCGCGCTCGACGACCTCGGCCTCCTCGTCGGCCGCCTCCCGCGCCTCCTGTGCGCGTGAGGCCAGGCCACCGCGGATCATGATGACGGCGCCGATCGCGAACAGGGCGGCGGTCACGCCGAGGACGAGCCTCTGCGGCAGGAGGGCCAGCAGCCCGCCGGCGGCCACGGCGATGACCATCTGCACGAAGAACGCGGCCGCGACGCCGATCCACACCCACAGGTGCCGGAAGCGTGTTGCCAGCACGAGCGTCGCGATGAACGTCTTGTCCGGCAGCTCGGCCGGGAAGATCAGGGCGAACGTCGTCACGATGACGGCGAGGTCGAGGGCGTCAGTCACGATGGTCCTTCGGTCCCAGGGCCGGGACGGGCGACCGGGCGGACACCTCGACCCGACCGGTTGCATGCCCGAGGGCATCGGTCAGGTCGAAGGTCTCGCCCGCCTGCCGTGATGGTCCCGACAGGCCCGGGAGCCGGGCTTGCGCCAGTATGTCGACTCCGCGGTTGGGGGCTACTCCCCTTCAACGACGTCGAGACTACCCGGCAGCGCCGGGCGCGGAGTCGGGGGTGTCCGGGTCCTCGCGGGCGGCGAGACCTGGCTCTCGCAGCACCTCCAGCGCCGAGGTCGGCCACATGGTCGGCGTCGGGACGCGACGCGGGCCGGACCATGGTGCTGGCACGGCGTCCAGCCGGCGGCACACCTCGTAGGCGACGAACTCGTACCGTGCGCGGGCCGTTGCGAACTGGGTCCATGCGTCGTCCAGGTCGCGGTCGATCGGGAACCCCGACTGCGACAGCATCTCGACGGCCTGGTCGAACTCCGCGCGGGTGATCTGCAAAGGGGCCTCGACGCCGCGCGCCATCGCGTGGATCGCGTCAGCGTTGAGTCCGCGGACGGTGTCGATGTCCGACGCCACCTGGATGGCCAGCAGGCGTCGGTTCCACGGCGGGAGGTTCCGGATCTGCTGCGACATCCGCTCGGACTCGCCGTCGAAGGTCCCGGCGAACCCGAACCGCTGGGCCCAGCTGCGCCGGCTGAACAGCACCTCGTAAAGGATCTGCATCGCGTGGCCGCCCTCGATCAGCAGGGCGAACGCCTCGCGGTGCGGGGGCTTCGTCTGCAGCGCCAGCCGCAACGCCGCCGCGTCCATGAGTGCGAGCAGCGTGACGGCGTAGTGGCGCCGCGCCCGCACCGAGCGCACCCACACGAGCACGGGGAACGTGTGGTGCGTCAGGCGCAGCCGCGTCGCCCATGCGGCCCACGTCGCGAACTCGGCCGGCATGAGGTCGAGCCCGTCGCCGATCGCGAACCGCGACAGCAGCTCCGGCCCCCACGTCGGCTCGCCACCGGCCGTCGTCAGCGCGGAGACCTCGATCTCGCGCTCCAGGTAGGTCGAGTAGATGGTCGGCAGGAAGCCGATCATCAGGGCGACGACGATCGGCCCCGTCGCGGCGGCGAGGAAGTCGATGATGGTCTGGTCGTCGGTGTTGACGGCGGCGAACCCGAGCGTGAGCAGGCTCGAGCCGGACTGGCGGATCGAGTCGCCGAGGCTCTCGTGCCCGCCGACGCCGTAGATCAGCAGCCCGTAGGCGATCAGGTAGAGCAGCAGCCAGGTCAGCAGCTGGCACAGCAGGATCGTCGGGCCGACCCAGGCGAGGATGGAGTCGCGCCATCGGAAGGACCGCCGGATGCGGGCGAGGAGACCTGCCACGCCGACGACGATGATGCTGACGGCGTCACTGATCGTCGACCGGAGCGCACGCGGGACGACGACGGTCCGCATGAGGCTGAGGGTCGTCGCGACCAGCAGGAAGATCCCGGCGATCGTCGCCGAGCTGCGGGACAGCACGTCGGCGAGCAGCTGCGACACGCGAGGATGGTCCCACAGCCGCGCGACTACGCTGCGGAGGTGGCTACGGACCCCCAGTCGGCGCTTCTCGTCGCCGTCATCGGCATCGTCGTCGGTGTCGCGGGCGTCGCCCTCGGGGCGGTGGCGATCGCCCGCCTGTCGCGCCTGCACCGTCAGTACGCGTTGCTGCAGGCGGGGGAGGGTCGCGAGACGATCGTGGACGTAATGGGCCGCACGATGGCCGAGTTCGGGGACCTGCGCGACGAGGTCCGGCACCTGGAGAAGCAGCTCGCGCTGACCCGTCGGGACCTCGCGATGGCGCTGCGGCACGTGTCCGTCGTCCGGTACGACGCCTTCGGCGACATGGGCGGGCGGTTCTCGTTCTCCGCGGCTCTCCTGGACGACGCGGGCGACGGGCTGGTCATCACCTCGATCCATGCGCGGAGCGAGACGCGGACGTACCTGAAGGGGCTGTCCGGAGGGGGGAGCGACATCGTGCTCTCGCCGGAGGAGCAGCAGGCCGTGCGGATCGCCCGGGGGCAGGAGAAGTGACCCGGATCGCGTTCCTCGGGCCGGTGGGCACCTTCTGCGAGGCGGCGCTGCTGACGATGCCGGCAGCGGTCGGCGCCGAGCGGGTGCCGGCCAAGTCCGTGCAGGTCGCGATCGACCTCGTCCGTTCCGGTGGGGTCGACCGTGCGCTGATCCCTATCGAGAACAGCGTCGAGGGGTCGGTCTCGGTCACGTTGGACGAGCTGGCGAACGGCGTCCGTCTGGTCATCGTCGACGAGGTGGCCCTCCCGGTGCGGTTCGCGCTGATGGCCCGCCCCGGCACGACCCTCGCCGACGTCACGTCGGTCGCCTCCCACCCGCACGCCCTGGCGCAGGTCCGCGGCTGGGTGGACGCGAACCTGCCGGACGCGACGGTGATCCCGGCGCTGTCCACCGCGGGTGCTGCCGCCGCGCTGCTGTCCGACCCGCCCCCCTTCGACGCCGCGGTAGCACCGCTGCTTGCCGCCGAGCGCTACGGGCTCGACGTCCTGGCCAATGGGATCGGCGACACCGAGGACGCGTCCACGCGGTTCGTCCTGGTCCAGCGGCCCGGCGAGCTCCCCGCTCCGACCGGCGCCGACAAGACGACGATGTCGCTGTACATGCGTCAGGACGAGCCGGGCGCGCTGATGGCGATCCTCAACGAGTTCGCGGTACGCGGGGTGAACCTCACGCGGATCGAGTCCCGGCCGACGAAGCGGGTCCTCGGTGACTACTTCTTCAGCGTCGACGTCGAGGGGCATGTGGCGGACGCCCGCGTCGCCGAGGCCCTGATGGGGCTCCACCGTGTCTGCCTGGATGTCCGCTTCCTGGGGTCCTATCCACGGCATGATGGAAAGGCGCCGGTGCTGCGACCCGGCGTCACCGATGTCGACTTCGCCGACGCGCTGGCGTGGCTCGACCGACTCAAGGAGAGCGGCACGTGAGGTACCTCGTCACGGGAGCGGCCGGGTTCATCGGCTCGCACTTCGTCCGCCAGCTGCTCGCCGGCGAGTACGGCGCCCCGCCCTCGGCCGTCACCGTCTACGACAAGCTGACGTACGCCGGCAACCTCGAGAACCTCGCGAGCGTGGCCGGCGACCCGCGGTACACGTTCGTGCGCGGCGACATCTGCGACGGTGATCTCCTCGACGAGGTGCTTCCCGGTCACGACGTCGTCGTCAACTTCGCGGCGGAGACGCATGTCGACCGCTCGATCCACGGCCCCCAGGACTTCGTCGTCACCAACGTCGTCGGCACGCAGACGCTGCTGGACAGCTGCCTGCGCAACAGCATCCCACGGACGGTGCACATCGGTACCGACGAGGTGTACGGGTCGATCGAGACCGGCTCCTGGACCGAGGACGAGCCGCTGCTCCCGAACTCCCCGTACTCCGCGGCGAAGGCTGCGGCCGAGCTGCTCGTGCGCGCCTACTTCGTCACCTATGGCTTGAACGTGTCGAGCACGCGCTGCTCCAACAACTACGGGCCGTACCAGTTCCCGGAGAAGGTGATCCCCCTCTTCGTCACCAACCTCATTGACGGTGAGCAGGTCCCGCTCTATGGAGACGGCCTGAACGTGCGCGACTGGCTGCACGTCGACGACCACTGCCGCGGCATCGCGCTCGTCGTCGACAAGGGTGCCCCCGGCGAGGCGTACAACATCGGCGGCGGGCTGGAGCTGGACAACCGCGACCTCACCGAACGCGTGCTCGCCGCGATGGGTGCGGACTGGAGCTCGGTCCGGCAGGTCGAGGACCGCAAGGGCCACGACCGGCGCTATTCGGTGGACGACGGCAAGATCCGGGCGCTGGGCTACGCCCCGCAGCACCGGTTCGAGGATGGGCTGGCCGAGACCGTGCAGTGGTACCGCGACAACGAGGCGTGGTGGCGCCCGCTGAAGGCCAAGGCAGCGCTCGCGTGACCCGCGCGCTCGTCGTGGGCTGCAACGGGCAGCTCGGAAGCGACGTCGTAGACGTGCTGCAGCGCGACGGCGTTGCGGTGGTGGGTATGGACCGACCCGAGATCGACATCGTCGACCGCGAGTCCGTCGCCGCCGCTTTCGCGCTGGCGCGACCGGACGTCGTCGTCAACTGTGCGGCGTGGACGGCGGTCGATGCGGCTGAGGAGAACGAGGCCGCGGCGCTCGCCGTGAACGGCATCGGACCAGGCGTTCTCGCGCAGGCCTGCGCGGACACGGGAGCCTGGATCGTCCACATCTCGACCGACTACGTGTTCGACGGGCTCGCCCGTTCCCCGTACGCCGAGGACGCGAAGCCGGACCCGCGAACCGCGTACGGGCGGACGAAGCTCGCCGGCGAGGTCGCTGTGCGGGCCGCCCTGCCGGACCGTCATCACATCGTCCGGACCGCCTGGTTGTACGGGCGCGGGGGCGACAACTTCGTGAAGACGATGCTGCGGCTCGAGGCCGAGCGCGACACACTCGAGGTGGTGGACGACCAGCTCGGACAGCCGACCTACGCCCGTGATCTCGCTGAGCAGATCGCGCTTCTCGTAGCGCGGCAGCCGTTGGCGGGCACGTTGCATGGGACGAACTCCGGGCAGACCAGCTGGTACCAGCTGGCTCGCGAGGTGTTCCGGCTTGCCGGTGCTGATCCGCTGCGGGTGCGCCCGACGACGTCGGCGCAGTTCGTGCGGCCGGCCAAGCGTCCGGCGTACTCGGTGCTCGGCCACGCCGGCTGGGCTCGCGTTGGTATGCCCTCCATGCGGCCGTGGCACGACGCGCTCGTCGCGGCGTTCGGCGACGGGATCGGCGACCGCGCGGGTGCCCCGGCGGCAGCGGAGCTCAACCCTCGTTGACTGTGCAGACGTGCACGGTTCTGTTCACAGAAACGGTGCTCATCTGCACGCTGGGTGGGGGTTACGCGCCGATCGCGTCGAGGACGTCAGCGACGGCGTATCCCGGCTCAGGGCCGGTCATGACGTCGGCGTACTGCCGCATCTCGTCGACGGCGTGGCCCATCAGGACTCCAACGCCTGCCCACTGCAGCATCGCGATGTCGTTCATCGAGTCGCCGATCGTCACAGTGCGCGCGGGATCGACATCGAGCCGGTCGCACAGGCGCGCAAGCATCGTCGCCTTGGAGACGCCCTGCGGCCCGATGTCCATCCACGCGACGTCGGCGATCCCGAACACGACCGAGTGCAGGCCGAGCTCCTCCGCGACGTGACCAAGACCGGTGCCCAGATGGGCGTCGCTGCGCACGACGACGCGGATCGCCGGCTCGTGCAGCAGGTCGTCGAACCCGACCTCGCGCACGCCTTCGGTGAGCGCGCTGTGAGTGAACGCCTGGTTGGTGCGGAACATCCCGTTCACGTCCTCGACGGCGTACATGCCCTCGGGCACGCGGTCTCGGATCGTCAGCAGGAGGTCGGTCGGGTCGAACGCGATCGTCTCGACGATATCCTCGGGCTCGACGTGAGCCAGCAGGGCGCCGTTGCTGCAGACCGCCCAGTCGAGCATCCCGGCGGCTCGGCAGACCGGCAGGGCTGTCGACATCGACCGTCCGGTCGCGGCGACGACCATGACGCCGAGCTCTTGCGCACGCGCCACGGCCTCCACGACGCGGGCGGGCACGATGCCGTCGGCCGGCAGGAGCGTGTCGTCCAGGTCGATCGCGACGAGCTGGGGCATGAATCCGTCTGGTAGCAGCCGCATGATGCCGCAACGCTATCGGACGGGTGTGAACTCCTGACGACCGCCGAGGAACGGCTGGAGGGCCGCCGGGATAACGACGCTCCCATCCGCCTGCTGATGGTTCTCCAGCAGCGCCACGATGATCCGGGGCATCGCGCAGAGCGTCCCGTTCAAGGTTGCGAGCGGTCGCGTGCCGGCCTCGTCGCGCATCCGGATGCGTAGCCGCCGAGCCTGGAACTGCGTCGTGTTCGACGTGGAGGTGATCTCGCGGTACGTCCCCTGGGTCGGGATCCATGCCTCCATGTCGAACTTCCGCGCCGCGCTCGAGCCGAGGTCGCCGGTCGCGACGTCGATGACGCGGTACGGGATCTCGAGGGCGTCGACGAACTCCCGCTCCCATGCCAGCAGGCGCGCGTGCTCCGCCTCGGCATCCTCCGGACGGCAGAACACGAACATCTCGACCTTGTCGAACTGGTGGACGCGGATGATGCCGCGGGTGTCCTTGCCGTAGGAGCCGGCCTCGCGGCGGTAGCAGCTGGACCACCCGGCGTAGCGCAGGGGCAGCCGGTCGGCGTCGATGATCTCGTCGGAGTGGTACGCCGCGAGCGGGACCTCCGACGTGCCGACGAGGTAGAGGTCGTCGGCCTCGAGCCGGTAGACGTTCTCCGCGGCCTGGCCCAGGAAACCTGTGCCCTCCATCGCGCTGGGCAGGACGAGGCTCGGCGTGATCATCGGCACGAGACCGTGCTCGACCGCCTGCTGCATCGCGAGGTTGAGCAACGCGAACTCCAGCAGCGCGCCGGGGCCGGTCAGGTAGTAGAAGCGGGAGCCGGAGACTTTGGCCCCGCGGTCGACGTCGATCGCGCCGAGCAGCTCGCCGAGGGCGAGATGGTCACGCGGGTCGAACCCCTCGGCGGCGAAGTCGCGCGGGGTACCCACATGCTCGAGCACGGCGAAGTCCGCCTCGCCGCCCACGGGGGACTCCAGGTTGACGATGTTGGAGACCTGCAGCCACAGGGCCTCGAGCACATCCGTCGCGGCGTCCGCCGCGCGCTCTGCCTCTTTGACTTGCTCGGCGAGCTGCTGGGCGGTGGCCATGAGGCCGTCGAGCTCGGCCTGGACCGCGGTGCGAGCGTGGTCGTCCGTCTCCTTCTTCAGCCGTCCCTGGAGCGGGCCGATGCTCTTGCCCAGCACCTTCTGCTGGTTGCGCAGCTCGTCGAACGCGGCCTGCGCCGTGCGCTTCGCCTCGTCGGCCGCGACCAGCTCGTCGACCAGCTCGACGCTCTCGCCCCGCCGCCGCTGGGACTCGCGGATCAGGTCGGGCTGGGTGCGCAGGATGACGGGGTCGATCACGTCCTGAACCCTAGTTGACGCCGGCCGAGACCCCTTGCGCCGCAGACGGCCGGCCGCGACCGCCTGCGCGCGATCCTCCGGCCGCGTTCATTCATTTCCGTATGGCAGACTCTCCGCACTTTGCCTGCGGCCGCGGGCACGCAGGCGGAGGTCGCAGGTCGTGGACTACAACTGGCTGACGCCGAGGGCGCAAGCGCGCCCGGCGGGGGAGAAGGGCTGGGGCTCCTTCGCGGTGGAACCGATCGCGGCGGGTGACACGGTCGCGGCGTTCGGCGGCTGGGTCGTCGACCGCGCGACCTTGTCGTCGATGTCGCACGATCGGCAGTCGCGGTCCATCCAGGTCGACGACGACCTGTACCTCGTGTCCGACGAGACCCCGGAGCCCGGGGACATGCTGAACCACTCGTGCGAGCCGAACTCTGGGCTCAAGGGCTCGGCGCTCCTCGTCGCCATGCGTGACATCGCGGTGGGCGAGGAGATCACCTTCGACTACGCGATGTGCGACGCGAGCGACTACGACGAGTTTGCGTGCATGTGCGGGCAGCCGACGTGCCGAGGGATCGTCACCGGCGCCGACTGGCGGGACCCGGTGCTGCAGGCGAAGTACGACGGCTGGTTCTCCCCGTACCTGATCAAGCGCATCGCCTCGCTCCCGGCGCGGTAGCCGGTCATGGACGCCGCGATCCGGCTGACGGCGCTCGACGCCGACGACCCTGCCGTGCTGGAAGCGGCGTTCCGGGTCGTGCGCGACTGCGAGGTCGCGGCTCTCGGATCGACGGAGGAGACCGTCGGCTCGGTCACGGCGAACCTGACCGGCCCCAGCGCCTGGCGTGAGCAGCACCGGCTCGCCTGGTCCGGTGACGAGCTCGTCGGCGTGCAGTTCGCCGAGCTCGACGCGGACGGCCGGGAGATCTACGTGGACTCCTACGCGGTCGGTCCTGATGCGATCGCGGTCGACCGGCTGCTGATGTCGACCGGGCTCGCCGCTGCGCGGGACCACGCCCACGCGCACCCGACCCACCTGCCGGTGCCCGCCGATCCCTTCGCTCTGACGGCTGACCTCTGGCAGATCCTCGGCGGGTGTCCTGTCCCCGACGTGGAGCACGCCCGGGTCCTGTCCGAGCTGGGGTTCCGTCCGGTCCGGTGCTTCTGGCGGATGCGCTGGGACATCGCGGCCGTGGACGACGAGCCCCCGCCCTCGCCGGCGGGCGTCAGCCGCAGGCGAGCATCGAGCGAGGCCGACCGGCGGGCGGTTCACCGCGTCTACAACGAGTCGTTCTCTGCGCACTACGGGCACACGCATGACGAGCCGTTCGAGCAGTGGATCGCGGAGGTCGAGGCCCTGCACGGCCACGACCCTGACCAGTGGCACGTCGGGCTGCTCGACGGGGATGTCGTCGCCATCTGCCTGTGCGACGACTCCCGGGCCGACGTCGGCAACGGGTACGTCCGCACCCTCGGCGTCGTCGAGGGTGCGCGCGGCCGCGGTATCGGCCGTTGGCTGCTCCAGTGCGCGGCGGCTGATGCGGTCGCGAGGGGGCGCACCGGGTTGGCGCTCGCCGTCGATGGCGAGAACACCACGGGGGCGACCGCGCTGTACGACTCCGTCGGCTTCGTGCAGACGAAGGCCGTCGACCTGTGGTGCCAGCCGGTCCTCGACTGACGGGTCGCGTTCCTAGCCGTCCCTCCCCGCGCCCCGGTTGATGGGGAGAGATCGCGCGACGTGCGGGACGAATCGGGCGTCGCGCGTCATCTCTCCCGTATTGCGGGAGAAACGTCAGGGGGCGGCGAGGGTCAGTGCGGCGAGGAGGTAGGCGTCGCCCCAGGCGTACGTGCCCTCCCGCCGGTCGGCGGGGACGTTGTACGTCTGCCGCTGGAGCAGCCCGCGCACGCCGTTGGTCCCTCCCGCCGGCATCCACGGCGGCGCCGTGAGCGTCGAAAGAGTCCGGAGGGCGTAGTCCCGCGCGGCTGCCGCCCGTGCCGCGTCCGGCTCCGCGGCCGCCAGCACCAGCTGGCCGTACGCCGCGATGGCGGCTGCTGAGGAGTCGCGCGGCGCGCCGCCGGATGCGACGTCGAGGTCCCACGCCGGTACGCAGCCGGCCGGAACCTGTGCGGTCCAGTGGTCGGCGACTCGGCGCGCAGCGTCGAGCAGGCGTGCGTCACGGGTCAGCGCGTAGCCACGGGCGAAGCCGGCGATGGCCCACGCCTGGCCGCGCGCCCAGGTGCTGCCCGTGCTGAGCCCCTGCCCGTAGACGGGACCGACCAGCCGGCCCGTCCGCGGGTCATATGCCTGCCGGTGGATCGTCGACCCGTCCGGGCGGATGAAGTCACGGGCGAGCGTCAGCAGGTGCCGCACCCCGCGGGTCACCAGTCGCGCGCCCTCGGCCCCGCCGATCGCCTGGCCCTGCTCGATGAGGAGCGGGGCGTTCATCGCCGAGTCGACGATGAGTCCCCACCGGCCGGCGTACGTGCCCGACCGGAGTGCGCCGACGCGTGCGTTCCACCGGCTCGAGAGGCTGCGAGCAGCGGTCCGCAGGGCTGAGTCGTAGCGACGGGCGCGAGCCGGATCGAGTGCGCGGGCAAGACCGACGGGCAGTCCGACCATGAAGCCCAGGTCGTGCGTGCCGCGCCAGCGGGCGACGGGAAGGAGCCGGTCGGTGTACGAGCGCGCGAGCGTGCGCACCGCGGGGTCCTGCGTGCGCTCGTACGCCAGCCACAGCGCCGCCGGGTAGAAGCCCGATGTCCAGGCGTACGCGTTCGTCCGGCGGTAGGGCGCCGCCGCGGTCGCGCCGAACGGGAACGTCGTCGACGAGCGCGCCAGCTGCTGCAGTCGCGGGAGTGCTACCTGCCAGGCGGCGTCGATGGCCGCCGCGTCGAGCGGCCCGACCGCAGCCGGGCACGTGACCGACGTCGACGGGGACATTCGCGGCCCGACCGGCGCGGGCGCCACCGCCTGGGCAGGCACGGCCACCGCGACGACGACCACCGCCACCGCGATTCCATACGCCAGCGTCAGTAGGCGCCGGCGGAGTGACGCTGGCGTATGGAATCGCCGGGGGAGGTGGCGACTCGCGCGGGTCATACGGTCAGGACGACCTTGCCGGTGGCTCCGCCGTCTGCGATGAGCGCGTGCGCCTGCGCGGCGTCGGCGATCGGCATCGTGCGGTCGATGACGGGTCGCACGATGCCCGCGTGGACCCACGGCCACACAGCGCGCTCAACCTGGGCGCAGATCGCGGCCTTCTCCGACTCTGGCCGGCCGCGCAGCGTCGTGCCGTGGACCGTGGCGTTCTTACGCATGAGCGCGTTGAGGTCCAGCTCGGCCTTGATCCCGCCCTGGAGCCCGATGACGACGAGCCGCCCGTCGCGTGCGAGTGCGCGCACGTTGCGCTCCAGGTAGGCCGCCCCCATGTTGTCGAGGATGACGTTGGCACCGCGGCCGCCCGTCGCGTCCAACATGGCCTCGACGAAGTCGTCCTGCGTGTAGTCGATCAGCACCTCGGCGCCGAGCTCGGCGCAACGCGCGAGCTTCGCCGCGCTCCCCGCGGTGACGGCGACGCGGGCGCCGAGTGCCCGGCCGATCTGGATCGCCATCGTCCCGACGCCGGACCCGCCGCCGTGGACGAGCAGCCACTCGCCCTCGCTGAGGTTCGCGACCATGTCGAGGTTGCTCCACACGGTGCAGGCTGCCTCGGGCAGCGCAGCGGCGTCGACGAGGCTGATCCCGGCCGGCACGCTCATGATCTGGCCCACGGGGACGGCGACCTTCTGCGCGTAGCCGCCGCCGGTCAGGAGCGCGACGACCTTCTCCCCGATCCGGTCCAGGCCGATCGCTGCCCCGACGGACGAGATCGTCCCCGAGCACTCCAGGCCCAGGATCGGCGAGGCGCCGGGTGGGGGCGCGTAGTGGCCCTGTCGCTGCAGGAGGTCGGCGCGGTTCACCGCCGTGGCGGCCACGTCCACGATGACCTCGCCCGCGGCGGGCGTCGGGTCGGCAACCGTGCTCCACTGCAGCACGTCGGGCGGGCCTGGCTCCGCGAACGTGATCGCGTGCATCGGCTACCTCTCGTCGGCGTTGTGCCTGATCACCACCAGGCGGTCGCCAGTCTCAAGCCGGCTGATCGTCTCGGTGTCGAAGCGGTGGGCGACGCCGCCGCGGATGACAGCCAAGACGATCTGGCCGTGAGCGTCAAGGTCGGCCGGCGCCAGGCCCAGCTCCGCACGGGTGATGGGCCGCTCCGCGACCTCCAGGCCGCGACCGGAGTCGAGGAGGTCCTCCATGAGCTCGCCGGCGGCGGACGAGACGAGGGAGAGGCCCATGAGCTGCCCGGCGGCCTCCGCCGTGGGGATGACGTTGTTGGCCCCGGACTGCCTCAGCACGTCGACGTTCTGCGACTCGCGCGCCGCCGCGACGATGATCGCGTCGGGCGCGAGCCGGCGAGCGGTGAGGGTGACGAGGATCGTGGTGTCGTCCTCGTCCGTGGCGACGACGACGCGAGCCGCGTGCTCGACGGACGCGTCGCGCAGGACTTCCTCGCGGCGTCCGTCGCCGATGATGCCGACGAAGCCGTCGCGGTTCGCGGCGTCGACGGTGGCGTGATCGGTCGCGACGACGACGATCTGCGTCGGGGCGGTGCCCGACTCCACCAGCGACTGGGCCGCCGCCCGACCCTTGACCCCGTACCCGACGATGACGGTGTGGTCCTTCACGCGGTTCCTCCAGCGGTAGGAGCGCAGCTGCTCGCGGGTGCGCCGCGTGAGCACCTCGATCGTCGTGCCGACCAGGACGATGAGGAACAAGAAGCGCAGCGGGGTGATGACAAGGGAGTTGACCAGCCGTGACGACTGGCAGATCGGCGTGATGTCGCCGTAGCCGGTCGTCGACAGCGTGACGGTTGCGTAGTAGAACGAGTCGACCATGGACAGCTGACCGGGGATGCCGCGGTCCTGGTAGCACGTGCGCTCGAAGTAGACCAGGAGCGTCGTCGCGACGAGCGCGCCCACGGCGACGGCGATGCGCACGCCGATGCTGCGCATGGGCGAGAAGCGCCGCACCGGGAAGTGCAGGGGCGGCGCCGTCGGGTCGTCGCTCTCGGGCCGCTCGCGATGCCTACGCGTGACCATGCAGGCGCTCTCGGACGATGATCACGACCACCGCGGCGACACCCACGATCGCGATCATTCCAGCAATGAGGCTGGAGACGCCCAGGAGCTTCAGAGCCGTGGCGCCGAGCACCACGATGAGCAGGTATCGCAGCGCGTGACCGTCGTACCGGGACGACATGCGCGCGCCGATCCAGACGCCCGGGATCTGCCCGATGAGCAAGGAGACGACGACCCACACACTGATGTCGCCGAACCCGGCGTGCGCGATCGCGCCGGCGATGAGCATCGGGACCGCCTGCGTGAGGTCGGTCCCGACGAGGACGGACGGGCGCAGCAGCGGGTAAAGCAGGAGCAGCGTGGTGACCACGAGCGAGCCGGAGCCGACGCTGGTCATTCCGACCAGGACGCCGACGAAGAGCCCGAGCACGACGGTGGGCACCGGGCGTACGGGCATGTCGGTGCCCATGCTCACCGTGGCGGCGCGCAGGCCGGACGCACGGCGGCCGACCCAGACCTTCGCGAGCATCGCGGCAACGGCGACGATGAGGACCCAGCCGATCCACGTCTTGATCGTCGCGCTGGCCTCGTCGGTCGTGAGGACCTTGGCGAAGACGAACGTGCCGACCAGCACGCCCGGCACCGATCCGGCCGTCAGCCAGGCGACGAGCCCCCAGTGGACGGTCTTGGCGCGGATGTGGACCCAGGCGCCGACCGGCTTCATGATCGCGGACGCGACGACGTCGCTGGAGACCGCGGTCGCCGGGTTGATCCCGAACAGCAGCACGAGCATCGGCGTCACCAGTGCGGCGCCGCCCATGCCGGTCAGGCCGACGATGAGCCCGGCGACCAGGCCGCCCAGCGACAGGGCGAGGTCGATGTCGCCGATCGTCATGCGTGCTCCCGGATATTCCCTACCTATTAGCGGGGAAATGTATCAGGGGCGGTCCGGTGTAGCGCGGCCCAGGGGATCGAGGAGGTCGACCACATCGCCTCGGAAGCCGCTGCCCGGTGGCGCGACCGCGACCGCGTCGGCCTGAGCCCAGCCGACCAGGCCCGCGGCCCCGGTGGCCGAGAGGGGACGCGCCATCGTTCCCGCGGCCGAGACCTCCAGACGAACCGGCACCAGCGCTGTGTCGTCGGCGTAGTCGGCCGGCTCGACGTCGTCCAGGAGCACCGCCGACCGCGGCCGCGACGTATCGGTGACGCCCCGAAGCGCGCGCACGAGCGGGCTGACCAGCGTCACCAGCCCCGCGAGCGCCGCGGGCGGATCGCCCGGCAGGCCGACCAGGAAGCGTCCGTCGGGCAGCCGCGCGAGAAGCATCTGGGCGCCCGGCGTGACGCTCACCCCGTCGACGAGCCAACGCGCCCCCAGATCCCGCAGCACGGCGCGCAAGTGGTTGTCCGGGCCCGGGGCCGTCGACCCGGTCGTCACGAGCACATCCACCTGGGCGTCGTCGATCTCACGCAGGAGCAGGTCAGGGGAGTCGGGCCCGCGCACCGCCGGGTTGCCGCGGCCGCCGAGCCCGCCGACGAACGCGGGGACGGCATCGCCGAGGGCGTCGCGGGGGCGGCCGGGGCGCGGCAGGCCGCGGTCCAGGAGACGGGAGCCGAGCACGAGAACCCCGACAACCGGCGGGCGCACGATCATGACCTCCTCGTGCCCACGCGCGGCGGCGACCGACAGGACGGCGGGAGTGACGAGCGAGTCGGCGGGGACGAGCACATGCCCGGCGGTCGCCACGACGCCCTGGCGCACGATGCCCTCACCGAGGTCGGGCCGGACCTGCTCGTCGGGCAGGCCCGTCAGCCGGTCGAGCGCCACGGCCAGGGCTCCGTCCGGGTAGTCGCGGACCTGCACGTGGTCGGAACGGATGACGGCGTCGCAGTGCCGAGGGATCGGCTGTCCCGCCGAGAGCGCAGCGGCCCATCCCGGCGTGAGGGCGTCGAGGTCGTCGACCCGCCAGGGCCCGGCGCCGCAGACCGCAATCCCCGGCCAGCGCGCGCTGTCGACCGCGGGGTCGTCCTGAACGGTGACCAGGTCGGCGGCGAGCAGGCTGCCCACGGCCTCGTCGAGCCGGGCGGGCGTCGCCGGCAGGGGCCGGGCCGAGGCGGCGGCCACGTGGCGTGCTTGCGCCCAGGACAGGACGCCGTCGAGGCCGAGGGTGCTCACCGGCTCATGCTGGCATGCGGCGGTGCCGGTGCCGGCCCGCGGCGCGACGCGGACTAGTCGTCGTCCCCGTCGTGGTCGCCGCCGCCCTTGCCGCTTCCGCTACTACCGCTCCCGTTACTCCCACTGCCGCTGTTGCTGCTCCCACTTCCCCCGCTGCCGCTGTTGCCGCCCTTGCCGCTGCTGTCGTCGCCATCGTGGTCGTCGGACGCGCTCGGGGTGGACGAGGACGTCGAGGAGGGGCTGGGCGTAGCCGGGCTCGGCGTCGGGGCGGGCCGGTCGACCTTCCAGGACAGGACGACGCCGGTGCGGGCGTCGACGAGGCCGGTGACGACGGAGCCGTCGCCGCGTACGAGCTGGACGGCCCAAACGGCCTGGCCGCCGGACGTCGATCGCTCGACGCGCTGCACCTGCCCGCCACCGGCGGCGGCTACAGCCAACGCCGCGGCTTGGTCGCGGCTCACGGTCGCCGCTGTGGTCGCGTCGTCGTCGCTACTCCCAGACGGCGTAGGGGTCGCGGTGCGTCGCGGGCTCGCTGATGGCTTGGCCGACGACGGGGACCGGGTCGGCGATGCCTGCGTCGTCGCGTCAGGTGAGGGCGTGCGTCCAGCGCCGGACGAACCACCGGCCGACCGGTCGTCCGCGGCGGGGGAGCGCTGGGGCGTCGGGGTGACGGCCACCGTGTCGGCGGCGGCCAGACTCGGCGGCGGCGTCGTCAGGTCAGGCAGGTCATCCGGGAACGGGGAGGCCGTCGCAGAGGCGATGGGACCGCCCGCGGCGTTCGTGGCGACCAGGGCCACGGCCGTCGGCCCCGCAGCGCTGCTCGAGGCGGCATTCACGACGGCCACGCTGGCAACCACGGCGGCGACCAGCATGCCGGTCGCCGCGACGACCGAGGCGACGATGCTGGATCGTTCCATGACGGGTCCCTTGCGTGACGGTGAGCGGTTCGACGATGACACCACCGACGCTACGCATCGCGCGCTCGCCGTGTGCCTTCGGCGGGTTAGACCCAGGTAAGGGTTCGGGCCGCGGATCGCTGGCGGGGCGTCGCCTCGTCCTACCGTGCCACGATGGCCCCATGAAGGTCCTGGTGGTGGAGGACGACCCCGCTGTGGCCGAGCCGCTGCTGGCGGGTCTGGTGCGCAACGGGATCGAGGTCGAGCACGTCGTCCTCGCCGCCCATGTCCTTGCGGCGGCCCCCGGGGTCGACGTCGTCATCCTCGACCTCGGGCTGCCGGACGACGACGGGCTGTCCGTGCTGCGGGAGCTGCGACGCACCTCGGACGTGCCGGTGATCATCGCGACCGCCCGCGGCGACGAGACCGACCGGATCGTCGGGCTCGAGCTCGGTGCGGACGACTACGTCGTCAAGCCGTTCTCCGTGCGGGAGCTCGCCGCGCGCGTACGTGCCGTCGCCCGCCGGCGTCGCCTCGACGGGAACCTCCAGACCGGGCGGGTCGTCGTCGACCGCGTGCGTCACCGCGTGACAGTCGACGGTCAGGAGGTCGACCTCACCGCGAAGGAGTTCGACCTGCTCGCCGTGCTCGCCGAGGAGCCCGGCCGTGCGGTGCCGCGGCAGGAGCTCTTCTCTCGGGTGTGGGACCCGGTGTGGGTAGGAACGGGCAAGACCCTCGACGTGCATGTCGCCTCGCTGCGCAAGAAGCTCGGCGATCCCGAGCTCGTCGAGACCGTGCGCGGCGTCGGCTACCGACTGGCCTCGGACGACGGGTGACCCGACGGCTCGTCCTCGCGATGGCGCTTCTGGTCGCGGTCGTCGCCGTGGCGCTCGCCGTGCCGATGGCCACGGTCGTCGGGAACGACCAGCGTGCCGCGTTCGTGTCCAACTTGCAGGTGGACACGTTGTCGACCGCGGTCGCGCTCGCGGCGCAGCCGCGAACGCAGTGGCAGGAGACGGCCGCAGGGGCTGCGGCGCGGACGGGGGCTCGCGTCGTCGTTGTCGGTGACGACCTCTCGCTCGTTGCCGACAGTGATAACTCCTCGCTGGACCGGTCGTTCGACCGGCCCGAGGTCCAGCAGGCGCTCGCCGGCTCGCTGACGTCGGACGTCCGTGAGTCCGTGACGCTCGGCGAGGACCTGCGCTACGTCGCGGCCCCGGTCGTCCAAGCCGAGCAGGTCGTCGCGGCCGTGCGGCTCTCGCTGCCGGAGTCCAGCGTCAACGACCAGGTCCGGCGGACGCAGGCCTGGCTTGTTGTCTTCGTCCTGACCGTCGTCGTCGCCGCTGGCCTTGTCGCGTGGGTGCTGGCGCGGTCGATCGCCTCGCCCCTGCGCCGGCTCGCCGACGTCGCCATCGCCCTCCCGGACGACCTGGAGCTGCGCGGCGACGTGCAGCACGGGCCGGCGGAGGTACGGGCCGTGGCCCGCGCGCTGAACCGCACGGCTGACCGGCTCTCCGGCATCCTGCGGCGCACGCAGCGGGTCGCGGCCGACGCCTCGCACCACCTGCGGACGCCGTTGACGGGCGTGCGGTTGCGCCTAGAGGCGATCGAGGACATCTCCGCCGACGAGGCGGTCCGTGGCGAGGCTCGGGCCGCCACCGCCGAGGTCGACCGGCTGGCCCGCCGTATCGAGCAGGTCCTGGAGCTCGCCCGGGGTGACGCGGGCAGTGCCGTCGCGGTCCGCCAGCCGGCGAGCGAGGTGGTCACGAACCGTGTCGAGGCGGCCTCGGGGATGTTCGCCGAGCGAGGTGTCGACCTCACGGCCCGCGTGGAGCCCGCGGTCGTCGTGCGAGCGCCGGCGGGACTGGTCGAGCGCATCGTCGACGAGCTCCTGGGCAACGCGCTGCAATACGCGGCCGGTCGGGTCCTCGTCACCTTGACGACGGCGTCCGGTGTCGCCGAGCTGACGGTCGCCGACGACGGGCCGGGCCTGCCCGAGGGCGAGCGGGAGTCGGTGTTCGAGCGTTTCCGTCGTGGCCGGCGATCGGTCCCGGGAGGCAGCGGTCTGGGCCTGGCGCTCGTCCGGGAGTCGGCCGCGGCGCTCGGCGGCAGTGCGTCAGCCGGCACGGCCGCGCTCGGCGGCCTCGCGGTCACGGTCCGCCTCCCCGCCGACGCGCCTTGAATGGTCGCTAAACCGCGCCTGCGAAGCGGTTTAGCGACCATTCAAGGCGTCTGGGCGGCTGTCAGGTCGGGAGCAGGCGACCCATTCCGGTGTACGCGCGCGACCACCAAGAGCCGGAGATCGGACTGACGCGCACACCCTCGCCGTACCCGGCGGCGTCGATCATCTTGCCGTCGCCGATGTAGATGCCGACGTGGTGCGCTCCGCCGCGCAGGAAGAACACGAGGTCTCCCGGACGGGCCTGCTGGCGGGAGATCCGATCGGCCCGCTGGTACTGGGCGCCGGAGTAGTGCGGCAGCTGCTTGCCGGTCACGACTCGGTAGACGTAGCGCACCAGGCCGGAGCAGTCGAACGCCGAAGGTCCTGACGAGCCGGCGGAGTAGCGGTCGCCGAGCTGCTTGCGGGCTACGTCGACGATGCGGGTGCGTACTGCCTGGTGGGCCGCCGAGGTCGCGATCCGCTTGGCCGTCGCGCGCTCGCGCGGGGCCTGCGCGGACAGGTCGGCGATCAGGCGCTGCCGGTTGGCCGCGTGTGCGGTCTCGCGCGCGACGGCGATGGCGCTGCTCTGGGCGGCTGCCGCAACCGGCCCGGATGCCTGCGCGGGAGAGGGGGCGACGGCCAGGACGAGGGCGACGATGGCTGCTGCAAGGACGGGGATGAGCAGCACGAGGCTGCGCGGGCGCACGAAACGGCGCACGTAGGGCTCCTTCGGCGACTGCTTCCCAGGTGAGCTGACGGGCTCGGGCTCGAAGGTGCCCTACGGCGCGACCGACCACGTCGGACGTTCCGATTCGCCCCGTGGGTGCGCTCGCGCGCATCCGGTGGGTCCCCGGTACTGACCGGTCGTCGAGGGGCTCGGACCGGTCGGACTCAGCAGGCCGCACGGCCCGCGACACGGTGTCGCGGCGGAACCGACGGCCTCGTGACGTTAGGTCGGGGTTCTGGGACATCCGTTCCCAGGAACCGGTATTCGGACGGCGCGCCAGAGGCCCTGTGACGGTCCTCACAGGCATGTCCACGTCCCACACGTCACATCCGTCACATGCGCAGACGGATGACCTCGTTCCCGTCGCAGCCGATGCGCACCCTCGCTAGCGTCCGGTCCACGCCGAGCGGCGACCCAATCACTGGTCGAGATGAGGGCTTCGATGGACGACACGGTCCGGCAGCACAAGTACGTCCTGACCGAGGACCAGATGCCGACGACCTGGTACAACCTCGTCGCCGACCTGCCGGCGCCGCCCCCGCCTCCCCTGCACCCCGGCCGCATGGACCCCGTCGGCCCGGACGACCTCGCACCGCTGTTCCCGATGGACCTCATCGCGCAGGAGGTGACGACCGACCGGTACGTCGAGATCCCCGGTGGCGTGCTCGACGTGTACCGGCAGTGGCGGCCGTCGCCGCTGTTCCGCGCGCACCGCCTCGAGCAGGCGCTCGGCACCCCGGCCCGCATCTACTACAAGTACGAGGGCGTCTCGCCCGCCGGATCGCACAAGACGAATACGTCAGTGCCGCAGGCGTACTACAACGCCAAGGAGGGCACGACTCGGCTGACGACGGAGACGGGCGCCGGCCAGTGGGGGACCGCGCTCGCGTTCGCGTGCGCGCTCTACGGGATCGAGTGCGACGTCTGGCAGGTCGGAGCGTCCTACGACTCCAAGCCCTACCGCCGGTTGATGATCGAAGCCTTCGGCGGGACGGTGCACCGATCGCCCTCCGACCTGACGGACGTCGGCCGTGCGCTGGGAGCTGACCCGGCGAACTGGTCGGGCTCGCTGGGCATCGCGATCTCCGAGGCGGTCGAGGTCGCGGCGAAGGACCCGGCGACGCGCTACGCGCTCGGCTCCGTGCTCAACCACGTGCTCCTGCACCAGACGGTCATCGGCGAGGAGGCGCTCCTGCAGCTCCAGCTCGCCGGCGACACGCCCACGCACATCGTCGGCTGCACCGGCGGGGGATCGAACTTCGCCGGCCTGTCGTTCCCGTTCATGCGCGAGAAGCTCGCCGGGCGCATCGACCCGCGGATCATTGCGGTCGAGCCGGCGTCGTGCCCGTCGCTGACCAAGGGCGTCTACGCCTACGACTTCGGTGACACGGCCGGCATGACGCCGCTGCTGAAGATGCACACGCTCGGTCACGACTTCATCCCCGACCCGATCCATGCCGGTGGTCTGCGCTACCACGGCATGGCGCCGCTCATCTCGCACGTGTACGAGCTGGGCATGCTCGAGGCTGTCGCGGTCCCGCAGACCGAGTGCTTCGCCGCGGCGGTCCAGTTCGCCCGGACCGAGGGCATCGTCCCGGCGCCCGAGCCGACCCACGCGCTCGCCGTCGCGGTGCGCGAGGCGTTGCGGGCCAAGGAGACCGGCGAGGAGACCGTGATCCTGACGGCGCTGTGCGGCCACGGGCACTTCGACCTCGCGGCGTACGACGCCTACCTGTCGGGATCGATGGTCGACGAGGCCGTCACGGACGAGCGCTTCGCCCAGGCGCTGTCGACGATCCCGTCGGTCGTCGGCTAGTCAGGCGGCGCGGCGGGTCTGCGTGCGAAGGGTCGCGAGGAGCTGCGGGGTGAGCAGCTGAAGGACCCCATCGCCCGGGGCGCGCAGGATCCCGCGCAGCAGGTGCGTCGTGGTGATCTCACGCGACTCCTCGACCAGTGCCTCGCGTAGCCCGAGCTCGAGGACCTTGCGCGCGGCCGGCGTGAGGCGATGCCCCTTGCCGAACAGTCGACCGGTCAGCCGACGCCGCGGCCGGGGGCCGGCGTCGTGCCACGCGTCCCGTCCGAAGGTGTCGTCCACGCGGCTGCGGATGCCGTCCAGATCGATCCCGATGGCGGACAGCGACGCCGCGTCGGTGTCGGGGCCTCCCGGCGACGCATCGATCGCCGCCTGCAGGCTCGCAGCCGTCAACCCGGCCTCGGCGAGGTGCGGCTCACCGACCTCGGCGAGTCCGACCAGCAGGTTCTCGCAGGTGATGCGGCCGTCGGGGCTGCGAAGCGCGGACTCCCGGGCCTGCATGACGGCGGAGCGGGCCGCCTTGCTGAATCGTTCGAGCATCTGTGTCATCCCTCTCGGCGTTGGTGCTTCTGGTGCGCGGCCTGCCGGCTGACCCCGAGCACGGTCGCGATGTCGGCCCAGCTCCAGCCGAGCCGTCGGGCGTTGTCGACGTGGATCGCCTCCATGCGGTCGGCCAGCCGATGCAGGGCTGCGACGGCGGCGAGCCCGACGGCGGGATCGGCGGCGGACAGCGCCTCTTCGTCCATGTCGTCAATGTAGGTTGACGATGATCGGGTGTCAACAACTATTGACGAAACGCTACGCCGATCGCCCTGCTCAGCCAACCCCGAACCGCGCCGCACCGCGGCATAAGGTGACGCCGTGACGCCGCCGCGCCCCCGGGCCGCCCTCGCGCGGGGCCTGGCGTTCGTCGGCACGGCGACGGTCCTGGGCAACGGCGCGGCGTTCTTGCTGACGATGATCGCGGCGCGCGTGCTGACGCCGGCGGACTTCGGTGCCCTCGGTGCCCTCCTCGGAATGTTGGTCATCATCTCGACGATCAGCATCGCGACGCAGGCGCTCACCGCTCGTCAGGTCGCGGTCGCCGCCGATGCCAGCACCCGCCGCGAGGTCGAAGGACAGGCCGTGCGGCTGTCGGTCCTCGTCGGGGCTGCCATCGTCGTCGGCGGACTGGTCGTGGCCTGGCCGCTGGGGACGATCTTCACGATCCCCGTGCCGGCGGTGGCGACAGGCATCGCGTCGCTCGGCTTCGTCGTGTTCGGCTCCGCGGCCATGGGCATCTCGCAGGGCCGCGAGGAGCACCTGCGGCTGTCATGGGCGTTCTTGTCCAACCAGGTCGGCCGGGCTGTCGGCGGCATCGTCGGCGTCCTCGTGCTGAGCAGCGTCACCGGCGTCGGCATCGGCATCCTGCTCGGGTGTGCGGTCGGTGCGTGCGCCGCGTACCGGATCGCGTGCCCGGGCGCCTGGGCGCCACGGGTCTCCCGCGGTGTTGCGACGGAGTTCGGCCACGTCGTCCACGCGCTCCTCGTCCTGTTCACGCTGACGAACGTCGACGTGCTGCTGGCCCGGCTGTTCCTCGACGCCGACGCGTCCGGTGAGTACTCGGTCGGCGTGCAGCTGGCGAAGATCGCGTTCTTCCTGCCGGGCGCGATCGTCATCGTCCTGTTCCCGAAGATGACCAGCGGCGACACCCGACGCGCGGTCTACGTCGCGACCGGCCTGACGGCCGCCGTCGGCGTGGCCGTCACCGGCTTCAGCCTGCTCTTCGGCAACCTCGTCGCACGGATCCTCGGTGGCGCGCAGTACACGGATCTGGGCTCGGAGATCTGGCTCTTCGCACTCGAAGGGTCGGCGTTCGCCCTCGTGCAGGTCCTGCTCTACGGGCGACTGGCGACGCAGGACCGCTCGGCGGTGCTGGCGGTGTGGGCCGCCCTTGTCGTCCTGGTCGGCGTGATCGTCATCTGGCGACACGACTCGCTCGCGCAGATCGTCACGTCGGTCGTCGCGGTCTCGCTGGTGCTCACCGTCGCCGGGCTGCTCATGGACCGCCGTCAGGCCGCGCCGGTCGCCGCCGTCCCGCTCGAGGCCGCGGAGTAGCGCACGCCGATCAGGGAATCAGCTCGGCCCGGACCCACGCTCCGAGTGCCTCGGCGCACGCATCCACGGTCTCGCGCCATGATCGGGCTGCGTGCTCGCCCGCCTGGTCGCTGACCTGCTTTACGAGGGTGACCGGCACGCCGGCGGCGAGAGCGGCGCGGGCGACGGCGTAACCCTCCATGTCGACGAGGTCGGCCCGCCGCGCCAGCCGTTCCCGGGTGAGCGCGTCGGACACGAACACGTCGCCCGTGGCCAGCGTCGGCCCGTCAACGGCGAGCCGGATCGGCTCACCGAACCGCAGGCCGGTGAGGGCGAACAGGCCATCGTCGTCGAGGTCGTGCTGAAGGACCGTGCCGATCACGTGCTGGCCGACCAGGTCGTCGCGCAGCGCCCCCGCCGTGCCGAGGTTGACGATGCGTGACGGAGTCACCTCGGACAGGGTCGACGCGACGGCTAGCGCGGCGTTCACCTTGCCCGCCCCGGTGACGAGGACCGGCAGATCGCCGACGTGCAGATGCGCCGCCTCCTCCTCCAGCGCGACGACGAGCAACGGCCGATCCGGGGAGATGGTTCGATGGAGCCGCACGCGGGCAACGTACTGGAGGCGCAGGTGGCGGACGAGGACACGGGCACGCCCGCTCGACGGGGACGCCGGTGGCTGATCGCCCTGCTCGTCGTCGTGGTGGGTGCCGCCGCGGCCGCCGGCGGTGTCGTCCTCGGACGCACGACCGCTCCCGGTCCAGCGGTCGTCGTGGCTGCCGGCCCGGTCGTCGAGGAGTCGCCCGAGGCCGAGCCCATCCCGGTGGGGTTGCCGCCCTCACCCGCGCCGTCGGCCTCCGCCACCGCCCCGGCCCTGCTGGTCGCCGCGGACTCCGTCGGCTCGCCGGCAATCGTGCTCACCGCGGGCGACGGGCTGGCCGACACGACCGGGACGGCCTCCGGCTACCGCATCGTCAGCGAGGGCATCAGCGGCGGGCAGGTCGCCGCTGTGCTCGCTTCCGCCTTCGGTGCGGTCGGTACCCCGACCCAGGCGTCGGGGACCTGGACCGTCGGCTCGCCGTCCGGACCGAGCCTCGTCGTCGAGGACGACCCGCTCGTCAGCTGGGAGTTCACCGACGCCACGGCCACCACCGCGCCGGCCACCGGCCCGACGTTGGAGTCGGGCCAGGCCATCGAGCTGGCGACGACGCTGCTTGGTGGCATCGGCGTCGACACGTCCTCGGTCGACTGGCAGGTGGACCGGTACGCCGACCGCACGCTCGTGACGGCGTGGCAGACCGTCGGCCGCGCACGGACGAGCCTGTCCTGGCAGATCGCGTTCGCCCCCGACGGCGGCATCCTCAGCGCGCGCGGGTTCTCGGCCGGCCTGCACGAGGTTCCGGGGTACCCGGTCGTCGGCGCGCGGACGGCCGTCATGCGATCAAGCCAGGCGGGCTGGAACGCGCTGGTACCGCGGCTGATCTCGGCAAGCGCCGCCGAGCCGTCGGAGTCGGCGAGTGCCGTGCCCTCGGGCGTCCCGCTCATCACGCCGACGCCGGAGCCGGTGGACGGTTCGTCGTCGTCGCCATCGGCCGGCGCCACGCCGGACACGTTCGGGTCGTTCATCCCATCGGCGTCTGCGCCCGGCGAGCCGATCGCGTCACCCTCGTTGCTGCCGTCGCTCCTGCCGTCGGCGCAGCCGTCCGTGCCGGACCCCAGTCCGTCGCCGCGGCCGTCCGTCTCGGTGCCGGTGACGGCGGTCACGGCCGAGTCGGCCGAGCTGAACGTGGCGCAGTACTGGCAACCGGACGGCAGCCTGCTGATCCTGCCGGCCTACGTCATCACCGGATCGGACGGGAGCCGGTGGTCGGTGCTCGCGGTCGACAGCAGCTACGTCGCATTCGTCGGGACGCCGCCGAGCTCCGCAGCGTCCTGACCGGACGGGACCGACGGTACGGTGGGTCGACCAGGCGAGGTGGCAGAGCGGCCGATTGCAGGCGCCTTGAAAGCGCCCGAGGGGAAACCCTCCGGGGGTTCAAATCCCTCCCTCGCCGCGCAGCGTTCGCTTGTCGTTGAGCGGCGGTTTGTGTACGCCCAAAAGGGACAAAACCGCCTGATCGGCGACCACAAACCGCCACTCAACGAGGGGTTGGCGTGAGGACCGGCGGCGTGACCTTCGGCCTCATCGCGGTCGACGTCATCTGGATCGTCGGCATCTCGGTCGCGGTCGGCGCCTGGGCCCCGCACTGGCCCGACTCCTGGCTGTCACGTGACCGGTTCCCCGTGTGCCGCCTCCCGGGGGAGTCGGTCGAGGGCTACCGACGGCTCGGCGTGCGGCGGCTGGCTCACCTGCTGCCCGAGGGCGGGGCGATCTTCGGCGGCGAGAGCAAGACCCACCTGCGCGGCAGCGGCCGGGAGGACCTCACGGACTACCTCGTCGAAGTACGCCGGGCCGAATGGGTGCACGTGTGGTCGATCGTCGCGTCGCTGGCGCTGTTCGCGTTCAACCTCTGGTGGGTGGCTCTCGCCCTCGTCCTCGCCGTGGTTGCCGGGAACCTGCCGTTCCTGCTGGTCCTACGCCAGAATCGGCTCCGCATCTCCCGGATAGTCGATCGAAGGAGCGCCGTCGCATGAACGGCCTGTCGTCATGGGTGCTGCGCAGCTATCCCGTCGCCGTGCTGAGGCGATTCTTCGCGCTCGAGCTGCTTGAGCGTTCTTTCGGACTTGCGGCCCAGGCGTTCGTCGCCCTGCTTCCGCTGGTGATCGCGCTCGTGTCCGTGTTCGTCAGCGACAGCGGCACGCTCATCGCCGACCAGTTCACGACCCGCTATGGGCTCGACGACGTCGCGAGGTCCGCGATCCAGTCGCTGTTCACCGCGACGTCGGCCGTCGTGACGATCTCGTGGTTGGCGCTGGTCATGTCTTTCCTGTCGGCGTTCTCGCTGTCGCGGCGCCTGGCTCGCACGTACGCGGCGATCTTCGAAGTGCCTGCGCTGCGACGGAACCAGACGTGGCGGGGCCTGGTGTGGATCGGTCTTCAGGTCGTGCTCTTCATCGGTGCGTCGTCGCTGCGCGACGTGTATCGCACGAACGGCGGGGTCGTAGAGATCGTGGCCGCCGTGGCCTTGCTCTCCCTGTGGTTCTTCGTCGACTGGTTCGGCGTGCGACTGCTCGTGCCTGCCGTCCCGAACCGGCTGATCGTCGCGTCGGCCGTCGTCAGCAGCATCGGGCGCCTCATCGTCACGATGTGGGCGGCGATCTACATGCCGGCGGCGCTCTCGGACCAGGCCGCGCAGTATGGCCCGATCGGCGTGACGTTCACGATCTTCACCTACCTGCTGGTGAACGTCGTCGTCTACGTCGGCGCCCCGTTGCTGGTGACGACGTGGATCCAGTGGCGGCAGGAGCGGGCCGCGGGCACGCAGCTAGCCCTCGACGAGTGACGCCGTGTCGATGACGAAGCGGTACCGCACGTCGCTCGCCACGACCCGCTCCCACGCCTCGTTGACCTGCTGAACGGCGATCGTCTCGATCTCCGCCCCGAGCCCGTGCTGGCCGCAGAAGTCGAGCATCTCCTGGGTCTGCGGGATGCTCCCGTTGTTCGTCCCGGAGATCCGGCGGCGCTGCGCGACGATGGAGAACGGGCTGACCGACAGTGCGTTCTCCGGCAGGCCGACCATCACGAGCGTGCCGTCAAGGCCGAGCAGCCGCATGTACGGGTCCAGCGAGGTGATCGAGCTCGCTGTGTTCACGATGAGGTCGAGGGAACGGCTCGCCGCGCGCATGGCGTCCTTGTCGCTGGAGACGAGGAACGCGTCGGCGCCGAGCCGCAGCGCGTCCTCCTCCTTCGACGGGGAGTGGCTGATGACCGTGACGTCGGCCCCCAGGGCCGAGGCGATCTTGACGCCCATGTGTCCGAGGCCGCCGAGTCCGACGATGCCGACGCGGACGCCCGGGCCGGCCTTCCACTCCGCGAGCGGCTGGTACAAGGTGATGCCGGCGCACAGGAGCGGGGCGGCGACGTCCAACGCGAGGGAGTCCGGGATCCGCAGGACGTAGTTCTCGTCGACGACGATGTGCGTGGAGTAGCCGCCGTACGTCGGCGTCGAGCGGTCGCGCTCCGTGCCGTTGTAGGTGGCGGCGACGTGGCCCGTGCAGTAGGACTGCTCGCCGGCCAGGCAGGCCGGGCACTCGCGGCAGGAGTCGACGTAGCAGCCGACGCCCACGCGGTCACCGACGGCGAACGTCGATACCTGCGAGCCCACCCGCGTCACGATCCCGGCGATCTCGTGACCCGGCACCATCGGGAAGATCGACGTGAACCACTCCTCACGCGCCTGGTGGATGTCAGAGTGGCAGATGCCGGCGTACGCGATGTCGATCGCGACGTCGTGGGGCCCGACCTCGCGGCGCGTCACCGTGAACGGCTCGAGCAGCGCTCCAGCGGCGGGGGCGGCGTAGGCGGCGGCGTCCATCAGGCTCCTTCAGTACGGGGTGTGGGGTCGGGGGTCGGGCGTAGGGGTGCGTCGGCGTCGATTCTGGCAAGGCCCCCGATGTCAGTCGACGGCGAGGCGCCAGATGCGCGCGCCGCCGACGAGGGCAGCCGAGTTCGGGACGATCACGACGTCGTCCCCGAGCCAGCCGAGCACCGTCGCGGTGATGTTCCGGGAGTTCCCGCCCCCGAGGTACAGCCGGTCCCACAAGAAGACCGGGCGCAGGCCACCGACCACCTTGGCCACGCGGCGCGACCACATGGCGTTGCCCAGCCGTCGTCGCTCGTGCTCGCCGATGTAGGTGTCGTACGAGAGCCCCCAGCGCACCGGCGCCTGCGACAGCTCCAGGTGCGGGGCGAGCCGGCCGCCGTCGTAGATCGCGCAGCCCAGGCCGGTGCCGAGGGTGAGGACGAGCTCGAGGCCGACGCCGGAGACGACCCCGGCCCCGTGCACCTCGGCGTCGTTGAGGACCCGTGTGGGCCGTCCGAACGCCTCGATGAGGGCCGTCTGGGCGTCGAAGCCCTCCCACAGCTCGACCAGCTCGGGCAGGACGCGGGTGCGCGGGCCTGAGCGCGTGACGTAGTGCGGGGTTGTCACGACGACGCCGTGCCGGATCATCCCCGGCAGGCCGACGGTCACGCGTTCCGCCGTCGGGAGCCGCGCGGCGAGGTCGACGAGCGTCTGCACGAACAGGTCCGGCGGGAGTGGGTAGGGGGTCGGCACCCGGACTGGCTGGGCGCGCATCGTGCCGGAGTCGTCGAGCACGGAGGCCTTGATCCCGCCGCCGCCGCAGTCGATCGCCAGAGTCGTCACGCGGTGCATTCTGCCGTGACGCGGGTGGGTATCCTTGGTGCGCCGCTGGAGCGATCCGGTCGGCGAGGAGGCATCGCCTAGCCCGGTCTATGGCGCCGCACTGCTAATGCGGTTTGGGTCTCAAGCCCATCGGGGGTTCAAATCCCCCTGCCTCCGCCACGCGCGCAGCGCGTTCGGCTGGCCCCTCGGATTTGGGAGGAGCGCCAGCGACGGCTCCCCCTGCCTCCGCCACGCGCGCAGCGCGTTCCGGCCGATTCCATACGCCAGCGTCGTTCCAGCGCCGTGTTGTGACGCTGGCGTATGGAATCGGGGGGTCAGGCGCCGTGGAGGGTCTCGATGACCTTCGCGACGCGGCGGTCGCGGGTCTCGTCCTTCTTCGCCTCGGCCACCGACCGGGCGTGCTCCTTGCGATGCGAGAACGCCAGCGCGTCCCACGCCTTCTTCGCAGCCGGGTCCGCGGCCAGCGCCGCGGCGAGCGCCGGCGGCACCTCGACGTCGCGCGGCTCGTCGTCGAGCACGATCGTCGCGGTCACGGCCTGTCCGGGCTCGACCCCGAGCTCGGCTCGCTGCGCCTTGCTCAGCCCGAGCAGGTTCTCCCCACCCATGCGGCCGACTCGCGCCTGAACCGTCCGGCCGCCGATAGTGAGAAGGACGGGCGGCGTCTTGCCGCCGCCGAGCGATGCCACCTGGTCGTCGGTGAGGATGAGCGCGGCGGCCGGGCCTTTCGGCTCGAGGACGGCCTTCACCGTCAGCGCCTTGGCCGCCATGTCACTGACCCCCGAACAGCTGGCCGATCCGTAGCTTGTTCCCGAACGGGTCCCTGATACCGAAGTCGATGCCGTACGGCTTCTGGCTAGGCTCGTCGGTGAAGTCGACGCCCTTCGAGCGCAGCTCGTCGGCCATCGCGAACGCGTCGTCGGTGGTCAGGGAGATCCAGCCGCCGGCCGCCCCCTTTGTGAGGGCGTCGCGCATCTGCGCCGCGACCTCCGGGCTGAGCGCGGGCGGCCCGGGGACCTCGAGCAGGATCTCCCGCTCGGGCTGGCCCGGCAAGCACACCGTGAGCCAGCGCATGAAGCCGAGATCGGCGTCGGTGTGGACCTCGAACCCGAGCGTCCCGACGTAGAAGTCGAGGGCCTGGTCCTGGTCGAGGACGTAGAGCTGCGTGAGCTTGATCGATGTGAGCATGCGGCGACGCTAGCCCTGCGCGACGCTCCGGCGCTTGTCCGAAACTGCTCGATCCATTGAGGGTGTCAGGCCGGCCGGGTCCACGCCATGGCGAAGCAGGTCGGCACGGCGGGAGTCTGACTGCGCGAACGGTGCGCGGACGGCGACTCGCCCATGATCCGCCCGAACGTTCGCGTGAACGTCGAGAAGCTGGTGAAGCCGACGGCGAGGCAGACGTCGCCCACGCTGAGGTCGGTGTCGCGTAGGAGGGCGGACGCTCGCTCGATCCGTCGGCGCTGAAGGTAGCGGTGCGGGGTCTCGCCGAAGGTCGCCTTGAACACCCGGATGAAGTGCGCCGGGGAGACGTGCGCGACGGCCGCGAGCGCGGCGACGTCCAGCGGCTCGGCGAACGATCGATCCATCGCGTCGCGGGCGCGCAGCAGGCGACGGTTCGTGTCCTCCGCCGGCGTCATGCGCCGAGGCTACCGGCGTCGCGCGGGCCTCCGGGTGTCTACCACCGGGCCATTTCACCCGGGCAGGAACCGGCCGCTAGACTTCCCGTCGGCCGTTCGCGGCCATGCGCCCGTAGCTCAACGGATAGAGCATCTGACTACGGATCAGAAGGTTGCAAGTTCGAATCTTGCCGGGCGCACCACGAAGTCCCTGATAAGAGGGCTAGGCAGGCGGCCTATTGCTCCTGCGGTGCCCCCGGCCCGCGCTCCAGCGAGGCCACGAAGCCGTCGAGCTCGGCCGCCTCGATCCGCGAGACCTCGGTGTCGGACGGGAACGCGCCGCGAGCGACGTCGGCGCGGAACTCGGTGAGTGCGCGCACGCGCTCGGCATCGATCTGGCGGTGCAACGCTGCGAGGTCGGCGTACGCGCGGGCGTGGCGCGGCTGGCGCTCGCTCTCGCCGCAGATGTCGCTGGTGAACAGGAACTGGACGTCCGCGTGTGGCCCCGAGCCGAGCGAGATCGTCGCGAGCCCCGTGCGCGCGTGAATCTCGCGCATGACCTCGGCGGGGATGAGCTCGCACTCGACCGCGAACGCGCCCGCCTCCTCGAGGTCCTGGAACTTCCGCCACAGTGCGAGGGCTTCAGGAGCCGTGCGGCCCACGGCGCGGACGCCACCGAAGAGCGTGGACTTCTTCGGCACGAAGCCGAGATGACCCATGACGGGAATCTCCTCATGCGCCAGGCGACGCACGCCGTCGAGGCCGCGCGCAGTGATCACGGCGTCCGCACCAGCGCCTAGAGCCGAGAGCGCATCGCGCAGCAGGTCGTCACTCGTGACAGCACCGGAGAAGTCGATCGCCGCGGTCAGGAAGACGCGCTGCGACCCGGCCCGCACAGCCGGAACGAAGTCAGACATGCAGACCACCATCTCGACGCCGGCGGCCTCCGCGGCCGCAGCCTCCGCGGGCGTCGACGCCGTCACCTGGGCGAGCTGCCTGCCCTGCGACTTCAGGCCGACGATGTCGGCCACCGTCACTGTGCGGATTGCCTCACGGCCGTTGTAGTCGAGGATGCGCGGCACAGGTACTCCCAGTCACGATCGAAGCGCTCACGCTACAGCCCGAACATGCATCGTCGGCGGTACGCCGCCACTGGCCACGGACGAGGCTGCCGGCCGAGGCGACCTGTTAGCCATGAGGGGCCGACCCGACCCGCTGAGCCCACGCCCCGGTGTGGCGAGGGACAATGTGCCTCGACGCGAGGAGGCCGACGTGACGACATCGGACGACCGATACGTGATCCGCCGAGGCGAGCAGGCCAACGAGTTGCAAGCGCAGTACGTCATCGACTGCCCGAACCCCGAGTGCGACTACAACGCGACCGGAGCCTTCCGTCGCCAGTCGGACGCGCACCGGGAGCTGGCGGCGCTCATGGACGAGCACGTACGAGCCGAGCACCGCGGCTGGAACTAGCCCGAGGATGCGCGCACGATCGAGGTGACACGCACTCTCCCGGGAGGGTCGTGACCGTCGCGCACGTGGCGGAGGCCGAGCGTCCCTAGGACGCCAGGTCGTCGAGAATGTCCGACACCGAGCGCTCCTTGACGACGGCGACGGAGCACGGTGCGTCGTGCGCCACGACCGCGCTGACAGATCCGAGGACCAAGCCCGTAAGAGCGCTGCGCCCACGCGATCCCACGACGAGGAGCGACGCCTTCTCGGCCCACTCCAGCAGGGCCTGCGCCGGCGAGTCGTTCGCGACGACCGATACGAGGGTGACGCGCGGATAACGATCCAGATGCGGCTGGACCTGCGCGCACAGAGAATCAAGGCGCACCGGCTTGGGGGTCCCGCTCTCGTCATCTGCGTTCGCCCACGCCTGCACGGCCACGAGCCCGAGCGCGTACGTGCTTGCGTACATCGCGGCGAAATCGATGGCGTCGTACGACGTGTCCGCCTGATCGACGCCGACCACGACTGGTCCCGTCACCGTCGTCTGATCCATCAGCCCGTGCTGGGCACGGACGAGCACGACCGGGCAGGATGCGTGGGCGAGGACCCCGCTGGCCACGGATCCGAACACCACGCGGTCAAGAAGGGATCGATGGTTGCCACCAACCGCGATGAGCGAAGCTCCTTCGCTCAGCTGCACGAGCGCACGTGGGGGATAGCCCGTCTCCGAGACCGTCTCGCACCTGACGGCGGGGTTCGTCGTCTCCGCAAGGCGACGGGCCCCGGACACCACAGACGCCTGGGTGCCGGTCAGATCGAGCAGCGGGTCTACGGGGAAAGACGGGACATGCACCACGTGGACGATCCGCAGCAGGGCCTCTCGCCGGACGGCTTCGTGAGCGGCCCACTCGACGGCCTGGTCGGACTCGGGCGAACCGTCTACTCCGACCACGACGATGTTCTTCTTGGACATCCTGTCTCGCCTCGATCCGATGCCAAGGCGACGGAGCCTGAGCGCTCCGACACCGTCCAGTCTAGGACGGGAAACCGATCGGCAAGCGGGCCGAAGGTCCCGCCGGACCTGCGATGCCGGCTCTCATCGGACCAAGCGCGTCCGGCGGATGCTGCAGGTACGACCGTTGGTGAGGCCCGGTTCAGGGTGTCGTCACGTTCTCCGGCGTCGGTGCCCGCAGGCGGCCGCGGAACACCCAGAACGACCAGGCCTGGTACGCGAGCACAACCGGGGTCATGACGAGGGCGACGACCGTCATCACCTGGAGCGCGTAGGTGCTCGACGCGGTGCCCTCGACCGTGAGGGTGTTGGCGGCGTCGGTCGACGACACCATGACGGCGGGGTAGAGGTTGACGAACAATGCCGCGATGGTTCCGCCGATCGTCACCGACGTCGCGGCGAACGCACGACCCTCGCGCCGGCCGCGGAGCAGGATGATCGCCGCGAGGACGCCGACCACCGGCACGGCGACGGCCACCACGCGCAGCGCGTTCGGCTCCGCCAAGGTGAGCGTCCACGCGGCGTAGGCGACGACGAGCACGGCCGCGACCCAGGACAGCGCCGCCGCCAGCGCATGCGACCGACCGCGCACGACCCCGTCCGTCTTCAGCGTGAGGAACGTCGCGCCGTGGAGCACGCAGAGGGCCACGAGCGTCACGCCCAGCAGCACGCCGTATGGCGTCAGCAGGTCGAGCGGTCCGCCGGTGAACTCGCCGGACGAGTCGATCGGCAGGCCGGCCAGGAGGTCACCGAGGGCGATGCCGAGGATGAGCGGGATGCCAGCCGAGCCGATCGTGAGCATCCAGCTGAACGTGCGGAGCCAACCGGGGGAGTCGACCTTCGCGCGCCACTCGAACGACACGCCGCGGATGATCAGAGCCATCAGGACCAGGAAGATCGCGAGATAGCCGGCGGAGAGCCAGGTGGCGTACCAGTCGGGGAAGGCGGCGAAGATCGCCGCGACCCCGACGATCAGCCAGACCTCGTTGCCGTCCCAGGTCGGGCCGACGGTGCTGACCACGAGGCGGCGCTCCTCCTCCGTCCGGCCAACGACCTTGTGCAGGATGCCGATGCCGAAGTCGAAGCCCTCGAGCATGAGGAAGCCCGTCCAGAAGACGGCGATGATGACGAACCAGGTGATCTCGAGGGTCATGTCATCGCTCCTAGTACGTCAGGACCGGAGTGCGCGGCGACGGCTCGTCCGGTCCGCCAGATCCGCTCGGACCGCTCGGACCTCTCGGAACGATCTCGCCCAGCTCCAGGCCGCGTCGGGCGTAGCGAAGCATCAGGAAGACCCAGACGATGCCGAGGACCAGGTAGACGACCCAGAACGTCACGAGGCTGAACGCGACCTGCGCGAAGCTGACGGACGGCGAGTTCGCGTTCTCCGTCAGCAGCAGGCCCTGGACGACCCATGGCTGGCGTCCGTTCTCCGTGACGAGCCAACCGGCGGTGTTCATCGCGAACGGCGCGAGCACCGACCAGGTCGCCACCCACAAGAACACCCGTGACGTCTCGAGCTTCTTGCGGCGCCACAGCCACGCGCCCCACAGAGCGAGGAGCGGCAGCACCGACCCGATGTAGGCCATCGTCCGCATGGACCAGTACTGGATGAACACGTTCGGGATGTAGTCGCCCGGCCCGTACTTCTCCTCGTACTGGGACTGCAGCTCGTTCATCCCGACGACCTGTCCGTCCCAGGAGCCGGTCGCCAGCAGCGACAGCAGGTGCGGGACGGCGATGATCTTCGTGGCGTCCTCGTCGCTGCTGGTCCAGCCACCGATCTGCGCAGCGGAGAACGAGCAGGGTGCGCAGGTCTCCCACTGCGCCTCCATCGCGGCGACCTTCATGGGCTGGTACTGCGTCTCGATGACGCCGAGGTGGCTGCCGACGCCGAGGACGAGGATCGAGACCGGCAGCATCACGGCGATGGCGAGCTTGGCCGTCCGGACGAACAGGGCAGGGCTGCTCTTCTTGCGCAGGTGCCACGCCGAGACCGAGAGCATGACGAGGCAGCCGGCCATGATCGAGGCGAGGATCACGTGGGTGTAGCCCCAGATGAAGACCGGGTTGGTGAACAGCGCGCCGATGTCGGTCAGCTGAGCTCGACCGGTGTCGGGGTCGAGGGTGTAGCCCACCGGGTTCTGCATCCATGAGTTCGCGGCCATGATGAACGCGGCCGACAGCGCCGCTCCGATCGCGACGGCCCAGATCGTCGCCAGATGGACGCGCTTGGGCAGGATGTTCCACCCGAACAGCCACAGCCCGAGGAACGTCGACTCGAGGAAGAACGCGACGAGCCCCTCCATCGCCAGCGGTGCGCCGAACACGTCGCCGACGAACCGCGAGTAGTCCGACCAGTTCATGCCGAACTGGAACTCCTGCACGATGCCAGTGACGACGCCGATCGCGATGTTGATGACCAGGAGCGTGCCGAAGAAGCGGGTCAGGCGGCGCAGGTCCGGGTCCCCGCTGCGGTGCCATTTCGTGTGCAGGATGGCGACCAGGAACGCCAGTCCGATCGTGATGGGGACGAAGAAGAAGTGGTAGATCGTGGTCGTGGCGAACTGCAGGCGTGACAGGTCGAGCTGACTGAGATCCACGCGTTCCTCCTACGGTCGTCCGTTTGGGCGACGTTCCGCCGCTGATCGTCCCAAGCCCCGAGCGCAGCCCCGGGCATTGTTCAGTGGCCGTCGTGTCGCAGCGGCACCGCTGCCTGGTCGCGGCTCGCCGCGTCGATGAGCTCGAGGATCTCGTGCAGCCGGAGAGCGTCGGCGAAGCGAGGTGCCTGCGATGTGCCGTCCTTGAGGTCGCGCAGGATGCTCGCGTAGGCGTGGGCGACGACGTGGGCCTGGGTCCCTCGGAGCTCGGGGTACGCGTCGTAGGCATCGGGAATGGGGATGTCGACGGTCGGGCGTCCCGAGCGGTACTCGCGGATGACGACGTTCCCGCGGTTCACCGTGCTCGCGTCGTTGACCACCTCCAGGGAGCCGTCCGCCCCCTGGATCTCCCAGCGGAATCTCGGCGTCGGCACGGAGCCGCCCCGGTAGTGGATCGCGCCGAGCGCACCCGACGCTAGCCGTCCCGACGCCGCTGCCTGGTCGTCCGCCGTCATCGGCAGGTCGCCGCCGTCACTGCTCGGCACGCGGTCGCGCCGCCGCGCCGTCGTCCCGGTCACGCTCGCGAAGTCGCCGACGACCGACTCGACGGTGTCGAGCGTGTGGGAGAACGGGATCGAGAGCATCGTGGCGCCGTTCTCCCGGTCGAGGATGTAGCGGTTGCGTGGATCTGTCGGGTCGCCCCACGGGGGTGCGCAGCCGATGACGTTCGTGGACTGGACGTCGCCGATGTGGCCGCTGCCGACCAGGTCCCGCAGGAAGCGGCTGACCGGCGCGGACCGACCCTGCAACCCGACGAACGCCGGGCCCGCCGCGGCTGCCGACATCTCCCGCGCCTCGCCAAGAGTCCGTGCGAGGGGCCACTCGCACAGCACGAGCTTCCCCGACGCGAGCACGGGCATGACGAGCTGGTGGTGCAGCGGCACGCGGACGGCGACGACTACGAGGTCGACGTCGTCACGGTCCGTCAGCTCAGCGACCGAACGGCTCGCGTGCGGCACGTCGTACGCCGCGGCGGAGGCCTGCGCCGACTCGGCCGTGCTGGCGGCGACTGCCCGCAGCTCCAGCCCGTCGACGGCGCGGATCGCCGCGACATGGGCAGCGCCGGCCCACCCGCCACCGGCGCTCAAGCCGACGATGCCTACTCCGAGCGTCGCACTCTTCATTGGCCGTGCCACCTTCCGTTCCGATGCTTAGCCGACCGCCGCGACACCGCGCGTCATTGTTCCTCGATTCGTGCAGTGCCCGCGGAGGGAGAGCTCACGTCAGGTCGGCCCGCAGGCGTTCGACGATCGCCGTGTGATCCGGGGCGCTGCGGAACAGGGGCGCGGACGCCATCGCGGCAAGTGCGTCGGGGGACCGGTCGAGGTCCGCGACGTGGTCGACCCACTCGCGGATCGAGCCGAAGGCCGCCTCGTTCACGAGGGCCTCCGGGCAGTAGAGGCCGGCCGCGTCGTCGCCGCTCCACAGCGGCACTGCCCCGGTCGCGTAGGCCTCGACCGCCTTCTCCGTGACGTAGCCCGGGTAAAGGTCGTTCTCGAAGCACACGACGTACCGGTAGTCGCGTGCCACCTCCGCCTTGCTCGGCAACGGTCGGCCGACGGCGGGTCCGAACACGTCGACCGGCGCGTAGCGCGACAGCGCCTCGATCGCGTAGAGCCGGCGAGGCTCCGGGTTGGCGATGAACGCGCAGGCGAAACGGGGGCGGCCGGGTGCCACGGGCTCCCGCGGGGACGCCGCAGCATCGGGGGTGAGCACGGCGCCGGACTTGCGCTGGTCGGGCCGAGGTGCGGACCGGCGCTCGGGGAACCAGTCGAGCGCGAGCACGGCAAGCGGCAGGTAGAGGTTCCGGCCGCCATAGTCGTCCAGGTCGAAGGAGAGCGTGAGGTCGTAGTCCTGCCACGGCGGCCGGAGGTTCTCCCCGGTCCGCCAGATGCGGTACCTCGAGTCCCGCGGCGGCGCCGGCAGCCGGTCCGCGTCCCGCCGGATGAGCCTCAGCGCCTTCTCCCGCCGGGTGAGGAACACCGACGTGAGTGTGATGTCCCCCGGCGCGACCTCCGGCTCCTGCCCGAGCGCCTGCCCCAGGAGCGGGACGTAGAACTCGTCCGGGTCCAGACCGTCCCAGTAGTGGTCGAACCAGACCCGGCGGCGAGTGCTCACGCCGCGAGGTTATGGCGTGACGCTGCGGGCCGGGCCGATCGGACGGGCATTGACGGGAAGCCGTGGCGCGAGTCTGATGGGCCTGCGGGCGAGGGAGGACCCATGAGAGTCGCCGTCATCGGCACCGGGATGGTCGGGCAGGCCATCGCCGGACGCCTGGACGAGCTCGGTCACGACGTCACTGTCGGCACGCGCGACGTCGATGCCGCGCTGGCGCGTCTGGACGACGGCGCTTTCGGGGCGTGGGCCGTGGCGCACCCGCGCGTGGCAGTGATGAGATTCGCCGACGCGGCCGCGGGCGCGACACTCGTCGTCAATGCGACACCCGGTGACGTCGCCCTCGCGGCGCTCGGTGCCGTCGGTGACGCGGGACTGGCCGGCCGGGTGCTCCTGGACATCTCGAACCCGCTGGACTTCTCGGCCGGCTTCCCGCCGACGTTGTTCGTGAAGGACACCGACAGCCTCGGCGAGCAGATCCAGGCCGCCTTCCCGAACGCCCGGGTCGTGAAGTCGCTGAACACGTTGAACGCCGACCTCATGGTGAATCCCGCGACCCTCGACGGCGGAGCCCACACCGTGTTCGTCAGCGGCGACGACGCGGATGCCAAGGCGTTGGTGACAGGCATCCTCACGGAGTTCGGGCACACCGATGTCCTCGACCTCGGCGGGATCGAGACATCCCGCGGCACCGAGATGTATCTCCCGCTGTGGCTGCGGCTCATGGGTGCGCTCGGCACCGCCGAGTTCAATGTGAAAGTGGTGCGTCCGTGATGTCCTTCTGCGGTGAGTCTGTTCGTCCTTAGGGTGAGCCGGCGATCCGCGCCGGCACGAGAAGGAGTCCCGATGCCCCAGTACGCCGCCATCGTCTACGCCGAGGACCTCGACTGGGCCGCGCCCGAGCAGGCAGAGATCTCGAGTCAGTACAAGGCCTTCGGTGAGTCCGCGGCCGCGATCATCCGTGGTGGGGCGGCGCTGTACCCCACGGCGACGGCCACCACCGTCCGCGTGCGCGCGGGCGACGTCGTCACGAGCGACGGACCCTATGCCGAGACCAAGGAGGTCCTGACGGGCTTCTACCTGTTCGAGTGCGCGGACCTAGACGAGGCGGTCGAGGTCGCCTCCCGGATCCCCGGCGCGTCATCCGGTGCCGTCGAGGTGCGCCCGGTCCTCCCCAGGATGTGACACCCGCACCGTCGTCCGACCGCTCGATCGCGGCGTCGAGGGCCCTCGACGCCGCGATCCGCGCGGACTACGGCCGCATTCTGGCGACGTTGATCCGGGTGACCGGCGACGTCGACCGGGCGCAGGACGCGGTGCAGGAGGCGGTCGTCCGAGCCCTGGACACCTGGCCGCGTGACGGCATCCCCGATCAGCCGCGTGCCTGGCTCACCGTCACCGCTCGCCGCTGCGCGATCGACGTCGCGCGGCGCGAGGCCTCCCGCGACCACCGACAGCGACAGGCAGTGCGCGAGATGCAGTCCGAGCCGGAGCTTCCCCCGGAGTCGGTCGTCCGGGACGACCTGCTGCGACTGGTCTTCACCTGCTGCCACCCCGCTCTCGGGCTGGAGGCCCAGGTCGCGCTCTCGCTGCGCACGCTCGGTGGCTTGTCCACGGCCGAGGTCGCTCGTGTGCTCCTGCTGCCCGAGGCGACAGTCGCCAAGCGCCTGACGCGCGCCAAGCAGAAGATCGCTGCGGCACGCATCCCTTACCACGTCCCTGCCGATGCTGAGCTCCCCGCCCGCCTCGCCGGCGTGCTCGCGACCGTCTACCTGATGTTCACCGAGGGGTACGCGGCCGGCTCCGGGGAGACGCTCGTGCGGGCCGACCTCGCCGACCAGGCCGTACGGCTCGGGACCCTCGTGCACGACCTCATGCCCGACGAGCCCGGCGCGACAGGCCTGCTCGCTCTCATGCTGCTCCAGGACGCGCGGCGCGAGACGAGGGTCGACGATCAGGGGATCCCGCTCGTCCTCGCCGACCAGGACCGGAGCCGGTGGGATCGGGCCGCCATCGACCGGGGTGTTCGGCTCGTGGGCGATGGTCTGCGACGGACCGCGGACGTCCCCGACCCCTACGTCGTGCAGGCCGCGGTCGCCGCCTGCCACGTGCTGGCTCCGGCGTACGAGCAGACCGACTGGGACGCCGTGATCGGCTGGTACGACGTGCTTCTCACGCTCACCGACTCCCCGGCCGCGCGGCTGGGGCGCGCGGGAGCGGTCGCGGAGCGCGACGGAGCGGCGGCCGGACTGCTCGAGGTGGATTCGATCGACGGGCTGGACACCCACGCCTGGTGGCATGCGGCCCGTGCAGAGCTGCTCGTCCGGCTCGGTCGGTGGCCCGAGGCGGTCGCTGCGATCGACCGGGCACGCGCATGCGGCCTCGCCCCGGCACCGCTCGTCCGGCTGGAGCGTCGGCTCGCTGGCGCGCAGCCGCCCGCCGCGCCGACCGTGTGACTACGGGGTTGTCGAGCGGGTGACCGAGGCCCTGACCGTCGCGACGGTCTCGTCCGCCCTGTCGCGGACCGTGACGCGTACGAGCTTGGTCAGCCCTGCCTTGATCTTGATCGTGAGCTGGGCCTCGACCTCGCCAGCCGGGCAGGAACCGCGGCCCTGAAGGTCGGCCTTGTCCGCAGGCGCCTTCCACGGAGAGCTCTGGGTCTTGCGGGTCCGGACCGCGACCGCGGTGGCCTCGGACGGCACGCAGACCGGGAACGTGACGCGCTCGCCGGAGGGCGAGCAGGCGGTCGGCGACGTCACGCCGGCCACGGTGCAGCCGTCGACGGCGACGGCAGGGGCCGCAGACGGTGAGCCCGCCGTGTCGGCCGCCGAGGGTTCCGAAGCGGGGGCCGACGACGTCGCGGACGGGGGTGCGGGTGTGGCGCTCGGTGAGGTGACGGTGCCCGCCTGCGGGACCGAGACCGCCACGGCCGTCTCGGTCGCAGCGGTGGAGGCCGCCGCGACCACCGGATCGGGAGGTGGGGCCAGGAACTGGGCGCCGACGATCCACCCGGCCACGACGGCGACGACGATCAGCGCGCCGACGATGGGCGCGATTCGTACCCGACGCCACGACCGGGGACGACGGTGCCGGGCGACCGTGCGGGCGGGAGGGTCGAAGGGGTTCGGTGCCACGGGAACGACGTGCATCCCGCACACGGTGCATCGCGTCGCGGCCGCCGCGACCGGGTGGCCGCGCGGACACGTCGTTGGCTCGTCCATGGCACCTCGAAGCGCGCTCGTCCCTTCGGGCGACGATACGGGCGGTCCGGGCCGATCCTTCGGATCTCGGCGGCGGGTCAGCCGGGGAAATCAGGACGTACGAACGGGTTCTCCCACAGCTGCGTGCCGTCCTGGACTGTGAACCCCGCCAGTGTCGGATGCGTCATCGAGAACAGTGCCGTGCAGGGGCTGTCTATCCGCAGCCCCCAGCCGCGCGCCAGGTAGTGCTGCTGCAGCCGTCCTTCGCTGAGCCGGTCGGTCGTGCCGATCGCCATGAGGCGGACGGAGGACTGGATGTCATCGCTGGCGGGGAGCAGCAGCTCGCACTCGACACCTTGCACGTCGACGTGGAGAAGGTCCGTGAGCGTGTCGGCGGCCAGGAGTGCGCGGATCGAGATCGCCGGCACGTCGTGGTGCGACAGGTGCGCGCCGCGGTAGTCGACGTCCGTTCCGGGCAGCGTCCACACGGCGCCGCCCATGTCGCCGTCGTCCAGGTCGGGGAACTGCAACGTCGTCGTCTCGTGCCACGCTGCGGCCTCGACGACGACGAGCTCGGCATCGACCCCATCGGCGAGCCGGGCGGCGATCTCTTCGGCCGTGCCGGTGACGCGCACGGCGGCGACGCCGTTGTCCGCCGCGTGTTGCATGGCCCAGCCGGCACGCAGGGGATCTGCCTCGACCGCGATCGCGCGTGCCGACAGGCCGCGACGACGACCGAGGACGACGCCCGCCACGCTCCAGGGCGCCCAGCCTGCTCCGACCTCGACGATGCGCAGCGTGTCGGTCGCCGCATCGATCGCCGCTGCGAGGCAGGCGTACTCGACGTCCTCGCTGCGGTAGCTGTCGTCCGGAATGGGCAGAGTGGTCGACACCCGTCCGGCGAGCTCCGGGGGAGCCCACGGCAGCATGCCGATCCGCGTGCGCACGCCCTTCCAGTCGATGTAGAAGTCCGGCTCAGGGTCGGGCAGGTGATCGGCGCGCAGTGACTCCAGGAGCGCGGGCACGTCCGTGCTGCGGATCGGAGTCGTCCACCCGTTGCCGAGGCTGGGGGCGCTGCGGGCGAGGTCCGGGACCTCGAACGGGGGCTCGTCTCCGACTCCCAGCGGGCTCACAGCCCGCTTCCAGCGAACGCGCACGGGCGGACGATAGAGCACCCAGCGGGGCGGAGTCCTCGTTGGGATCAAGTCGTGACCTAGCCCCTCGCGGGCGGTTTCGCCGTGACCCGGAGAATGGCGGCATGGCCCCGACGCGCAACCTCGTGAACCTTGAGGCCGTGGCCAAGGCCTTCGGCGAGCGGCCGTTGCTCGCGGGAGTCTCGACGGGGGTGGGAGCCGGCCAGCGCATCGGCGTCGTCGGCCGGAACGGAGCCGGCAAGAGCACCCTCCTCGCGGTGCTGGCCGGGGACGAGGACGTCGACGCCGGCCGCGTGAGCGTCGCGTCGGGGACCCGGGTGGGTGTGCTCCGGCAGCGACCGGACGACGACCCCGACCGCACGATCCGCTCACTGGTCGTCGGCGACCGGCCGGAGCACGCGTGGGCAGCCGACGCCCGCACCCGTGAGGTGCTCGACGCTCTTCTGGGCGGTCACGGACCGGCCGTGCTCGACCGGCAGGTCGGCGTGCTGTCGGGCGGGGAGAGACGGCGGGTCGACCTCGCCCGGCTCCTCATCGACGACCTCGACCTCCTGCTGCTCGACGAACCGACGAACCACCTCGATCTCGAGGTCGTCGGCTGGCTCGCCGCGCACCTGGTCGCCCGCCCCGGGCTGGCCGTCGTGGTCGTCACGCACGACCGCTGGTTCCTCGACGAGGTCTGCGACAGCACCTGGGAGGTGATCGGCGGTCAGGTCGAGGAGTACGCAGGCGGCTACTCCGCCTATGTGCTGGCGAAGGCCGAGCGCCAGCGGCAGCAGTCCGCCGCGGACGCTCGCCGTTCGAACCTCATCCGCAAGGAGCTGGCGTGGCTGCGCCGCGGCGCGCCGGCGCGCACATCCAAGCCCCGGTTTCGCGTGGATGCCGCGAACGAGCTCATCCGCGACGAGCCCCCGCCGCGGGACACGGTCGAGCTGCTCGGGTTCGTGGGAGCGCGCCTGGGCAAGACGGTCGTCGAGCTGCACGACGTGTCGCTCGAGCTCGGTGGGCGCACGCTGCTCGACCGCATCACGTGGGACCTAGGGCCTGGTCAGCGCATCGGAATCCTCGGGCCGAACGGGGCGGGCAAGACCTCTCTCGTCCGGGTCCTCCTCGGGGAGCTGCGGCCCTCGTCCGGCCGCGTCGTCATGGGCGTCACCGTGCGACCGGCCTACCTCTCGCAGCACCTTGAGGAGCTCGACCCGACGTGGCGCGTCCTGGAGTCGGTGGAGCACGTCGCGAACCGGGTCGACCTCGGCAAGGGGCGCGAGCTCACCGCCTCGCAGCTGTGTGAGCGGCTCGGCTTCGGGGCTGACGGGCAGTGGACACCGGTCGGGGACCTGTCCGGCGGAGAACGACGTCGGCTGCAGCTGACGCGGCTGCTCATGGGCGCCCCGAACCTCCTCGTCCTCGACGAGCCGACGAACGACTTCGACGTCGAGACCCTGTCGGCTCTCGAGGACCTTCTCGACGGTTTCGCCGGCACGCTCGTCGTCGTCTCGCACGACCGGTACTTCACCGAGCGGGTGTGCGACGGCGTCGTCGCCCTCCCCGGCGATGGCCGGGTGCGATCGCTCACCGGCGGGGTCGAGGAGTACCTGCGGATGCGTGACGGGTCCGCCGAGCCGGCCGGAGCCGTCCGGGAGGACGCACCGGCGGCGGTGCCGTCCGGCCCGAGCACGGCTGCGGCCGATCGCGAGACGCGGAAGGCACTGGCGCGCATCGAGCGGCAGCTCGACAAGCTGCGCGAGCGGGAGTCGGTGCTGCACGCCGACCTCGCCGAGCACGCCACCGACTTCGAGCGGGTCAGCGTGCTTCACGAGAAGCTCCGGGCGACCGAGGCCGAGCGCGACGTTCTCGAGGAGCAGTGGCTCGCCCTCGCCGAGTGATGCACGCCCGCATACGCTTCCGGCATGCCTCTGCCCTCTCGCCGCCTCGGCGATCTCGATGTGTCCGCTGTCGGCCTGGGCTGCATGCCGCTGTCGTTCGAGGGCATGGTCGACGAGCGGGAGCGCGCGGTCGCGACGATCCATCGGGCGCTCGACCTCGGCATCACGCTGATCGACACGGCCAACATCTATGCCCCCGCGTGGGACCAGATCGGCCACAACGAGCGGCTCGTCGCCGAGGCGCTCCGGTCCTACGGCGGCGTGGCTGACCTGGCCGATGTGCTTGTGGCGACCAAGGGCGGACTGACCCGGGACCCGAACGATGTCTGGGGGCGTGACAGCACCCGCGACGGACTCCGCCAGGCGGCGGAGGCCAGCCTCGCCGCGCTGGACGTGCCCGTCCTGGCCCTGTACCAGCACCATCGTCATGACCCCGCTCTTCCCTATGTCGAGCAGCTGGAGTCCCTGAGGATGCTCGTCAACGCGGGACTCGTCGCCCGGCTGGGGCTGTCGAACGTCAACGCCCGTGAGCTCGCGGTGGCCCTTGACGTGCTGGGTGGGCCGGACGACGCTGGCGGCATCGTGAGCGTCCAGAACGAGTTCTCGCCGCGTTACCGGGGCGACGCCGATGTCATCGACCTGTGCACCGCGACCGGGGTGGCGTTCCTGCCGTGGTCCCCGCTGGGCGGCTCGACCCAGGCGCATGACGTGGGATCGCGGTACGCCGCGTTCACCGTCGTGGGCACGGAGGTCGACAGAACCCCGCAGGAGGTGGCCATCGCGTGGTTGCTCGACCTGTCCCCGGCCGTCATCGCGATCCCGGGCGCCACCCGTCCGGCGACGGTCGACTCGATAGTCCGCGCACTCGACATCGTGCTCACGGCGGAGCAGCGCGCACTGCTGGATGCGACGGCTCCGGCGGCCACGTCGATGTACCCCGACGACTCCCCGCGGAGCCCGCTGCCGGGGCGTGTCGATGGCTGAGGCGGCCACGAAGGCGCCGACGCGCGTCGTCATCGTCGGTGCCGGGTTCGCCGGTCTCGTCTGCGCACGCAAGCTCCGCGGCGAGGAGGGGTTCGAGGTCACCGTCATCGACCGCAACCCGTACCAGGTCTTCTCCCCCCTGCTCTACCAGGTCGCCACCGGTGGCCTGCCCGAGGACGACATCGCCTACCCCGTGCGTGCCGCGATCCCGGGGCTGCACTTCCGACGCGGCGAGGTGGTCGCGATCTCGCTCGACGCGCACACCCTGCGGCTGGCCGACGGCACCGTCGTGCCGTGGGACCGGCTCGTCCTCGCGATGGGCAGCACCGGCACCACGTTCGGCATCCCCGGTGTGGCCGAGAACGCGTTGCAGATGAAGACGATCCCCGAGGCTCGCGCGATCCGTCACCGCCTCCTGCAGACCTATGAGGACGTCGAGCTCGGCCACGCACCGCGCGAGGCGCTGCAGGTCGTCGTCGTCGGCGGCGGTCCCACCGGCGTCGAGCTGTCCGGTGCCATCGCCGAGCTGCAACGAGCGATGCACCGGGAGTTCCCGGCGCTCGCCCCGCACGCGTCGGTCACGCTGGTGGAGGCGGGACCGCGCCTGCTGCCGACGTTCGGTGCGAAGTCCAGTGCCCGGGCGCTGCGCGACCTGACGAAGCTCGGTGTCGTGGTCCGGCTAGACGCCGCCGTCGAGCGGATGTACCCGTCAGCGGTCCGTCTGGCCGCGGGCGAGGTACTGGCCGCCGGCACCATCATCTGGGCCGCCGGCGTCGCCGCCCCGGCGCAGTGGGCCTCCCTCGGCATCGCTGACCGCGCGCACCGGCTCGAGGTCTCGGACCGGCTGAAGATCGCCGACGACGTCTGGGCCGTCGGCGACATCGCGCACGCCGACAAGGGGGACGGTCGGCCGCTGCCGATGGTCGGCTCGGTCGCCCTGCAGATGGGCCGGTACGTCGCCCGGTCCCTGGTCGAGGAGCGCGAGGGGAAGCAGTCGCGGCCGTTCTCCTACCGCGACAAGGGCCAGATGGCGACGATCGGCCGACGCCGCGCCGTCGTCGAGCTCTCCGGCGGACTGCGGATGTCCGGACTCCTGGCGTGGCTGGCGTGGCTCGGCCTGCACGTGTTCTACCTCGCCGGCGGACGCCAGCGTGTCAGCGTCATCGCCGACTGGTTCTGGAACTACGTCGTGTGGGGGGTCGGGCCCCGCCGCACGGTGATCGACTAGCTGGCGACGGGTGCGGGGACCGGCGCCGGCGCAGGGTTCGGGGCCGGCGGAGCCGGGTTCTTCTTGGCGTCGAGCTCCAGCTGCTTGGCGTACTGCTGGTAGGGCACGAAGCACTGTGCTGAGCGGTGGCCCTGCTTCCAGCCGACGGCCGTGGGCCAGATCGCCCACCAGCCCGGGTACTTCAGCGTTCCCGACCACCGCTTCCCCTGCTTCTCGCACAGGTTGCGGGTCTTGCGCTCGACGGTGCTCTGCCCGGGGAACTTCGAGCCCGGGCCGCCGAGCTCGGAGTCCAGGACCTTGATCCAGTTCTTCTTCGGCGACGTGCACGGGTACGCGGAGGTCGCACGCGCGTTGGGCTGGCCGGGCGTGCAGAAGTCGAACTGCGTCGGTGGCACTGATGCGACGAGGGCCTTCGCGGTCCCAGTGAACGCCTTGAGCTCGAGCCCACCTTGCAGGACGACGTCGCAACGGAACCAGCGCTCGCCGGCCGCCCACTGCTCGTCCGTGGGGAAGAGCACCGCGGTGCGGAAGCGGCTGGGCAGCTTGCGGTCGGGCATGCCGAGGTAGGCGTTCATGGCCTTGACCGTGCACGGGCGCCCTGCGGACAGGCGCATCGGCTGCGTGGCCCGGGAGGGGATCCCGAATGCCTCCGCCACGGTCCCGACGTAGTACGTCTCCGCCGTGTGCGTGCTCGCGCAGTCGACGGCGGGTGCCGGGGTGGAGACGGCCCGCAGGACCGCTGCCTTGTAGGCGTAGCACGTACCGACGGCCGGGGTGGCTGCCGCGGCCGGATCGGCCACGACGAGGCCGCCGGCAAGAAGCGCCAGTGTGGCCATGGAGGTCAGGACGAGTCGGGGCGCGCGCATGGTGCTCCTCGGCGAAGGACGGGCGGTGCTGCTCAGGGGTGACCACCACGGTAACCCAGGAACGGCTGGCGCAGCCCCGACGGCCCCGGGGCTAGAGCTGGGTGATCTCGACGCTGACGCCGAGGGCCTCGCTGTGGCCGCCGGCGTAGATCCCCTTCAGCGGAGGGACGTCGGCGTAGTCGCGTCCTCGCGCGACGATGACGTGCGCGGACCCGACCGCCCGGTCGTTGGTCGGGTCGACGGCGTGCCAGCCGTCGTCCCAGTACTCGACCCAGGCGTGCGACTCGCCGACGACCGTCTCGCCGACCGAGGGCTCCTCGGTGTGCAGGTAGCCGCTGACATACCGGGCCGGGACACCAGCCGCCCTCAGCAGCGACAAGGTCGTGTGGGTGAAGTCCTGGCAGACGCCCTGGCCCGACTCCCAGGCCTGGGCCGCTGTCGTCGACACGGTGGTCGCGCCAGGGGCGTACGCCAGCCGACGCCGGACCTCGAACGTCGCCAGGCGAGCCGCGGCCTCCGGGTTCTCCTCGTCGCGCATGCGCGACACGATCCACTCCCGGTTCGGGTCCTCGTTCGCATCGTCGACGTAGGTGGTCGGGCGCATGTACTCCACGAGCTCGTCCCGCCGGCGTGCATCACGCACGCCGTCCCACGAGCCGCCCGGGCGGTACGGAGGCAGCGGCGGCGTGTCGACCGTGCTGATGGCAACGATCTCCAGCATGCGGTGCGGGACGTGAACGTCGAAGGCCTCGACGCGTGCGCCCCAGTAGTCCTCGTACGACTGGATCGGTGCTGCCGGCTGCACATCCAGCGTGTGGCTCAGGAGCAGCTGGCCCTCCGCCGAGATCGGCGTCATGCGGATCTCGTTGAACGAGGCCTCGACCACCTGGGCGTACCGGTAGCCGGTGCTGTGCATGATCCGTAGCCGTCGACCTGCCATCAGTGACTCCATACGACCGTGCCGTGCTGCCGGAAGAACGCACGGTTGACCTCGTCGCCGGCGCGCTGGGCCGCACCGCGCGCCTCGTCGACGAACGCCTCGATCTCCCGCGCTGACGGCGAGCGGGCGTACTCCAGCTCCGAGCGCAGCATCCCGACCTCTCGGAGAAGCAGGCTGCTGTCGCTCGCGCCCTGCCGCTGGAGACCGCGCACCGCCTCCTCGGCATCCGCGGCGCACAGCCGCATCGAGCGAGGGAACGTCGTGTCGAGGACGAGGAACCGCCGGACGTCCGTCCCGGTGATCGCGCGCCCGGTCCGAAGGAACGGCGACAGACCCCCGGCCGCGCGCAGGGTCGCCGCCGGTCCGGACGACGGCCACAGGAGGTCGTGCCGGATCGACAGGAGCCGTCCGACCATGTCGATCCGCTCGAGCTCTCGGCCCAGCACCATGAAGTGGTATGCCTCATCACGCGGCATCGTCCAGTCGACGACGCCGTTCACGACGAGCAGGCGTTCCAGCACCGTGTGCAGGGCGACGCCCGGGCTCGCGGCAAACGCGATGCCGCGGGACAGCGCCAGGTGGGCGGAGTTGAGCGCCTCGAACGTGTCCTGCGAAAGCGACTCGCGGATCGCGCGGGCGTTGGCGCGAGCAGCTGACACCGCCCCGGCGATCGTCGACGGGTCGATCTCCGTGCCGACCAGGGCGCGCACGAGGTCCTGTGGGGTCTCGACGTCGGCCACCGACATCGACAGCGAGTCGAGCAGGGCCGCGCAGCCGGTCGCGTGCGGCACGGACTGGTCCTCGATGAGCAGCTGGTGGTGCTCGGCGAGCAGTCGCACGGTCGCCTCGGCGCGCTCGATGTAGCGCCCGAGCCAGTAGAACGACTCGGCGATCCGGCTCAGCATCCCGCCGCTCCCCGTCGGCGGTGGCGGGCCTGCTGCTGCTGGCGTTCCTGCTGCAGGATCCGGTCGTCGTGGCTCGTGGGTGAGTTGTCGCGGCGGGCAGCGTTGAAGCCCGGCGGCCAGGGCACGGTCGCGCCGTCGTCGGTCCAGTCCTCGACCGTCGGCCGCTCGTCGGCGCTGCCGTCGTCGATGACCCAGGTGTCCTTGGAGCCGCCGCCCTGGCTGGAGTTCACGACGAGGCTGCCCTCGGGGAGCGCCACGCGGCTCAGCCCGCCCGGCAGCACGTACACCTTGTGGCCGTCGTTCACCGCGAACGGGCGCAGGTCCACGTGCCGGGGTGCGAGCCGGCCGTCGTCGACGACCGTCGGGCACGTAGAGAACGTGACGACCGGTTGGGCGATGTAGTCGCGGGGACGCGCGGTCACGTCGCGCGCCGCCTGCGCGAGCTCCTCGTCGGTCGCGGACGGTCCCATGACCAGGCCGTAGCCACCGGACGCGTCGCTCGGCTTCACGACCATGCGGTCCAGGTGCGCGAGCACGTGCTTGCGCTGGTCGGGGTCGGACAGGTCGTACGTGTGCACGTTGGGCAGGATCGGCTCCTCGCCCAGGTAGTAGCGGATGAGCTCGGGCACGTAGGGGTAGACGGCCTTGTCGTCGGCGACGCCGTTGCCGATCGCGTTGGCGATGGTGACGCGGCCGGCGCGAGCGGCGTTGATGACCCCCGGGATGCCCAGGATGCTCTCGGGGTGGAGGTGCACCGGGTCGAGGAAGTCGTCGTCGATGCGGCGGTAGATGACGTGCACGGGCTCCGGGCCGGAGGTCGTGCGCATGTAGACGACATTGTCGCGGCAGTACAGGTCGCGGCCCTCGACCAGCTCGACGCCCATGTGCCGCGCCAGGAACGTGTGCTCGTAGTGCGCGGAGTTGTGGACGCCCGGTGTGAGGACGACGACGGTCGGGTGGGCGACGTCGCGCGGGGCAGCCGCCTTGAGCGCGTCGAGCAGCCGCTCCGGGTACTCGTTGACCGGCCGGACGCGGTGCTCGGCGAAGACCTCGGGCAGCACGTGGGCGAGCGTGCGCCGGTTCTCCAGGACGTACGACACCCCGCTGGGGTTGCGCAGGTTGTCCTCCAGGACGCGGAACTCACCGGCCTCGTCGCGGATCAGGTCGATCCCGGACACGTGGATGCGCACGCCGTTCGGCGTCGAGATCCCCCACGCCTCCCGGTGGAAGTGCGTCGAGGACGTCACCAGCCCTCGGGGGATGAGCCCGTCGGCGAGGACCTGCCCGGGCCCGTACACGTCGGCGAGGAACGCCTCGAGCGCCCGCAGCCGCTGGATCACGCCGGCCTCGATCCGCTGCCACTCGCCGGCCATGAGCAGCCGCGGCACGAGATCCATGGGCAGCGGACGCTCCCGCTCGCCGAGGGTGAACGTGATGCCGTGCCGGTCGAGGTAGGCGTCGCGCTGCCGGGCCCGTACCTCGAGTCCGGACGATCCGATCGCCGTGAGGGTCTCCATGACGGCGGCGTGCGTGGGCCGTGGCGTCCCGTCCGGTTGGAGCATCTCGTCGAACGGCGCCACCGGGGCAGCCGGAGTGGCCGTGGCCGTCGTCATCGGACCCCTCCTCACGGTTCGCCTCGCGCCAGGACGAGGCGACCCTAGGTCGCGGTTGTTTCCGGCGCGTTGCATGCACTGTGGCCTACCGCACGCCACTTGTCGGGAGATTCGTCCGGGTTCGCCTCTAGAGTGACGCGAACAGAGTCGTGTCGTGCGCCGGCCCTGGGACAGTCGGGAGATCGCGGTGCTGATCGGGGTTCCGGCCGAGGGCCGACCGGGAGAGACACGGGTCGCCGCCACGCCCAAGACCGTCGGACAGCTCATCGCCCTCGGCTACGACGTGCTCGTCGAGGAGGGGGCGGGAGTCCACTCGGCCTTCTCCGACCACGCCTATGAGGTCGCTGGGGCGGCGATCGGTTCGGCCGAGTCCGCGTGGGGCGCCGACATCGTCCTGCACGTGAACCCGCCGAACGACGACGAGATCGCCCTGCTCAGCGACGGCGCCACTCTTGTCAGCCTGCTCAGCCCTGCGCTGCAGCCGGACCTCGTCGACAAGCTCGCGGCTCGGCCGATCACGGCGATGGCGATGGATGCCGTGCCGCGCATCTCCCGGGCGCAGTCGCTCGACGTGCTGAGCTCGATGGCCAACATCGCCGGCTACCGGGCTGTCATCGAGGCCGCCAACGTGTTCGGCCGCTTCTTCACCGGGCAGGTCACCGCGGCCGGCAAGGTCCCGCCGGCCAAGGTCCTCGTCGCGGGGGCCGGTGTCGCCGGGCTGGCGGCGATCGGCGCCGCCGGGTCGCTCGGCGCGATCGTGCGTGCGACCGACCCCCGGCCCGAGGTGGCCGAGCAGGTCCGGTCGATGGGCGGGGAGTACCTCGCGGTCGAGGCGGCCGAGACCGAGGTCAGCGCCACCGGCTACGCCAAGGAGATGGGCGACGACTACAAGGTCCGCGAGGAGCGGCTGTACGCCGAGCAGGCCAAGGACGTCGACATCATCATCACGACGGCGCTGATCCCCGGACGGCCGGCACCGCGGCTCATCACCGCCGAGATGGTCGCCTCGATGCACCCCGGCTCGGTCATCGTCGACCTCGCGGCCCGCAACGGCGGCAACGTCGAGGGATCCGAGCCCGACGAGGTGATCGTCACGCCGAACGGCGTCACCATCATCGGCCACACCGACCTCGCCGGCCGGCTGCCTGCGCAGGCGTCACAGCTCTACGGCACCAACCTCGTCAACCTCATGAAGCTCATGACGCCGGCCAAGGACGGCCAGCTCGTCCTCGACTGGGACGACATCGTGCAGCGCACGATGACGGTCGCGCGCGGCGGGGAGAAGACCTGGCCGCCCCCGCCGGTGCCGGTGTCCGCCGTTCCGGCCGTAGTGGCTCCCGCGGCGGCGGTCGTCGCCGAGAAGAAGCCGGTGCCGGCCTGGCGTCGGTTCGCCTTCATCGCAGTCGGCGCGCTCGCGTTGCTCCTCCTCACGGCGGCGGCTCCACCGGAGCTCACCGGCAACATCACGGTGTTCGTCCTGGCCATCGTCATCGGCTACTACGTCATCGGGCACGTGCACCACGCCCTGCACACACCGCTCATGTCCGTCACCAACGCGATCTCCGGCATCATCGTCGTCGGGGCGATCCTGCAGATCGGCCAGGACGACGCCGTCGTGACCGTGTTGGCGGCCGTGGCGATCCTGCTCGCAAGCATCAACATCTTCGGCGGCTTCGCCGTCACCCGCCGCATGCTGAGGATGTTCCAGCGATGACCATGGAGTCCTTGGCGATCGCGGCGTACCTCGTCGCCGCGCTGCTGTTCATCATGAGCCTCGCGGGGCTGTCCAAGCACGAGTCCGCCAAGCAGGGCATCTGGTTCGGCATCGCCGGCATGGCCCTAGCCCTGGTCGCCACGATCGGCCTGGCCATCGACGACGGCATCAGCGCGATCGGCGCTGCTCTCCTGGTCGTGGCCATCGTCGTCGGCGCGGGTATCGGCCTGTGGCGCGCGCGCGTCGTCCAGATGACGGGCATGCCTGAGCTGATCGCCCTCCTGCACAGCTTCGTCGGTCTTGCCGCCGTCCTGGTGTGCTGGGCGGGCTACTACACCGTCGAGGCGCACGGGGCCTTGCAGACCGAGATCGCCCCCGACCTCCTCGGCATCCACCACGGCGAGGTGATCGTCGGCGTCCTCATCGGCGCCGTCACCTTCACCGGCTCGATCGTCGCGTACCTCAAGCTGTCGGCGCGGATCGACTCCAAGCCGCTGATGCTCCCGGGCAAGAACTTCCTCAACATCGGCGCCCTCGCGCTGTTCGTGGTCCTCACCGTCTGGTTCGTCATCCACCCGAGCGTCGGCATCCTCGTTGCCGGAACGGTCCTCGCGCTGCTGCTCGGCTGGCACCTCGTCGCGTCGATCGGCGGCGGCGACATGCCGGTCGTCGTCTCGATGCTCAACAGCTACTCAGGCTGGGCCGCGGCCGCGTCGGGCTTCCTCCTCGGCAACAACCTGCTCATCGTCACCGGCGCGCTCGTGGGCTCGTCCGGTGCGTACCTGAGCTACATCATGTGCCAGGCGATGAACCGGTCCTTCATCTCCGTCATCGCCGGCGGGTTCGGCATCGAGGCGTCGTCGTCGGACGACACGGACTACGGCGATCACCACGAGATCTCCGCCGAGGAGACCGCAGCCCTGCTGTCGGAGGCGTCGAGCGTCGTCATCACCCCGGGCTACGGGATGGCCGTCGCCCAAGCGCAGTACCCGGTCGCCGAGCTGACGCGCCTTCTTCGGGAGAAGGGGATCGAGGTCCGGTTCGGGATCCACCCCGTCGCGGGACGGCTGCCGGGCCACATGAACGTCCTCCTCGCCGAGGCGAAGGTGCCGTACGACATCGTCCTGGAGATGGACGAGATCAACGACGACTTCCCGCGGACGGACGTCGTCCTCGTCATCGGCGCCAACGACACGGTCAACCCGGCCGCCGAGGAGGACCCGACCTCACCGATCGCCGGCATGCCGGTGCTGCGGGTGTGGGAGGCCAAGGACGTCATCGTGTTCAAGCGGTCGATGGCGGTCGGCTATGCCGGCGTGCAGAACCCGCTGTTCTTCCGCGACAACACCTCGATGCTGTTCGGCGACGCGAAGGCCCGGGTCGAGGACATCCTCCGCGCCCTCTAGTGCCCGGCCCCGCTCGTCCCGCTTTCCGGGACAAGCACGCAACTGGGGCTCCCAAGATGGCGCCACCTGCCCGCCAGTCCCGCTTCGCGGGACGCGCGTGCAGCAGGGCCCAGAATCCGGCGTGAGCCGCCCGCCAGTCCCGCAAAGCGGGACAAACGGAGTGGCTCGGGACTAGCGGAGTGGGGCGGGAGGGGTCAGACGACGCCGTAGAGGCGGTCGCCGGCGTCGCCGAGGCCGGGGACGATGTAGCCGTGCTCGTTGAGGCGTTCGTCGACGGCCGCTGTCACGACGGTCACGGTCACGTCGCGGTCGGCGAATGCCGCCTCCACCCGGGCCAGGCCCTCGGGGGCGGCCAGCAGGCAGATCGCCGTCACGTCGCGCGCACCGCGCTCGAGCAGCAGCTCGATCGCCACGATCAGCGTTCCGCCCGTCGCCAGCATCGGGTCGAGCACGAACACCTGACGGTCGTGCAGGTCGAGTGGGAGCCGGTCGGCGTACGTGGTCGCCAGCAGCGACTCCTCGTCGCGGACCATGCCTAGGAACCCGACCTCGGCCGTCGGCATCAGCTTGGTCATGCCGTTGAGCATCCCCAGGCCCGCGCGCAGGATCGGCACGACGATGGGCTTGGGGTCCGCGAGCTCGACACCGGTACACGGCGCGACCGGCGTCACGATCTCCACGGGCTGCACACGTAGCGCGTCCGTCGCCTCATACGCCAGCAGCGTCACGAGCTCCTCTGCGAGGAGGCGGAACGTCGCCGACGAGGTGTCCTCGCGCCGCAGCCGCGTCAGCTTGTGCGCGACGAGGGGGTGGTCGATGACGAGGGTCCGCATGCGGCCGAGGGTATCGGTCCCTCGTGCGTGCGGGAGCCGGGCATGGGAGCATGCCCGGGTGAGCGTCGAGGAAGTAACCGCTGACGTGGTGGACTTCGCCGTCGCCGCGTATCGCGAGGACGGACGGTGGGTCGTCGCCCCGCTGCCGCCCGCGACCGTCGTCACCGCTGACGGACTGGTCGGCCTGCTGCGCCAGCTGCCGGGCGAGGGCGGGGTGTTCGGCGTGGTCAGCGTCGCCGACGAGTTCTTCCTCCTGGTCCACACGGTCCGCGACGGCGTCCGCCTGGTGATCTCCGACGCAGGTGCGCTGCTGGACTGGTCGCTGGCGCAGGAGGCTGCCGAGCTCGCCGGGCTGGAGTGGGACGAGGCAGACGTCGAGGACTTCGAGGCTGCTGGAGACGTGTCCGTGTGCGCCGAGTTCGGCCTGGCCTCGGCGGAGCTCGTGATGATCTGCCAGGACGACGAGCTCTACCCCGACGAGCAGGTGCGGGCGATCGCCAAGCGGATGGGGTTCTCCCGCGAGCTCGCGGACGTGCTGCGCGCACGATGAGCTCGTCGACGGAGCTGGACCGTCTGGTCGGCCTGGCCCTCGTCGAGGCGGCCGCAGCAGGGGCCGCCGGGGACGTCCCGATCGGCGCGGTCGTCGTTGACGCCGCCGGCGCGGTCATCGGCCGCGGCCACAACGCCCGCGAGGTCCGCCGCGACCCGACCGCCCACGCCGAGGTGTTGGCGATCCGCGAGGCCGCCGCCGCTCTTGGCGACTGGCGGCTGGGGGGCTGCACCCTCGTCGTGACCCTCGAGCCGTGCCCCATGTGTGCGGGAGCCGCCGTGCTCGCGCGCCTCGACCGCGTCGTGTTCGGCGCGTGGAACGAGGAGTACGGCGCCGCCGGCTCCCGCTGGGACCTCGTCCGCGACCGGCGACTCAACCACCGAGCGGAGGTGATCGGCGGCGTTCGGGCCCCTGAATGTGGTGCGATGGTCCAGGAGTTCATGGCGCGACAGCGGGAGGGGGAGACATGACGTCGATGCGGGAGAGCCCGATCCGTCGTCAGCCCCCGAACCGTCCTCCGTGGCTCGTGCCCGTTCTCGTCGCTGTCGGCGTCCTCGTGGTCCTCGGGCTGCTGTACGCGATCGTCTCGATGGTGCGTGGAGGTGGCACTCCCGCGTCCGGCGAGGAGTCATCGGCGTCGCAGCCGTGCGTCACGCGCACGGTGACGCCGGCAGACACGTTGCCGAAGCCGGCGAAGGTCACGGTCAACGTCTACAACGCCAGCAACACCGCCGGCCTCGCGGGCCGGGTCGCTGACGAGCTCGACTCCCGAGGGTTCAAGGTCGGTGAGATCGACAACGACCCCACGGGCAGGACCGTGACCGGTGTCGGGGAGATCCGGTACGGACCGAAGGGCACGAAGCGAGCCCAGCTCGTCGCCTTGTACGTGCCGGGCGCGACGCTCGTCCCGCTCGATCGCACGGGTGCGAAGGTCGACCTCGCGATGGGGGCCGGGTTCGAGGACCTTGCCGCGCAGGACCAGGTCGACGCCGCCCTCGCCGCACCGACGCCGGTCGTGACCGGCCCGGGCTGCACGCCGAGCGGTTCCGCGACGCCGTAGCGCGCATCGTGCTCGACCCGTCCGGGCCGGTCCGCGACTAGGACGCCGCCGGCGAGGCCATGTCGCTTGCGGCCGGGGACTCGACGGTCGCATCGGCCGAAGCGCCCGCCGACCCCGCGTCGCTGGTCATCGGCGAGGCAGCCGCGCTGCTGCTGACCGTGTCGGGGGTGGTAGTCGTGTCGTCGGAGCTGCTGCTGCAGGCACTGAGCGTCAAGGCGGCCAGGGCGATCCCGGCAGCGGCGGTGGCGGCGGTCAGGCGGCGGTTCATACGACTCCTTCGTGGGTGGGATGACTCGTCCGCCAGCCTGCGCCGGCCCACCTGAGGCGACCCTGAGAGCACGACCCGGAGCGATGTGGGCATGTTCACATCGCTCGTCACGCCCTCGACCGAGTTGCACTGCGGGCTCGCCGCGCTCCCGTCGGCAGTAGCGTGCGACGGCGACGGAAGGCAGGGCGATGAACCAGGGTCCGAGCATCCAGGAACGGCTGTACCCGGCCTCGACCTGTTTCGGCTGCGGCCCGGCGAACCCAGGCGGGCTCCACCTCGCGAGCTTCGACGGTGACGACGGGCTCGTCGCGCAGTTCACCCCGTGGCCCGCGCATGACAACGGCATGGGCTTCCTGAACGGCGGCATCATCGCGACCGTCCTCGACTGCCACAGCGGCGCTGTCGCCATCCACCTGGCCGACCAGCGCGGCTGGCGTCCGGCACCGGGGGCGCTGTACCAGTACGTCACGGCGGGCCTGGACGTGCAGTACCTGCGCCCGGCGCCGCTCACCGAACCGTGCGACTTGCGCGGGTGGGTGGTGGAGCCAGGCGAGGACGAGGTGACGGTCGTCTGCGAGCTGTGGTGGGACGAGAAGGTCCGCGCGCGGTCGTCCTCGCAGTGGCGGTCGTGGCGTCCGCGTCCGTCGACCTCCTGACCTGAGCGGTGGCCCCGCCGGCGGCGCGTGGGTTCGCCCGATCGCCGGGGAGGAGGCAGGATGGCGGTCAGTCGATCCGGGAGGCATGTGATGGGTGCGGTGTCGAAGGCGGTTCGAGCAGGTGCCGCGGTCGCGATGGTCGCCGCAGGGGTCACGGCCGGGAGCCAGGCCGCCTCGGCGGCGGCGGTGCCCGAGTGCGGTGCCTCCGGGCTGTCGGCGAAGGTGACGGGAACCGCGGCGGGGATGTCGCAGCCGGTCACGTTCGTGACGGTGACGAACACCGGCTCCGGCGCGTGCTACGTGAAGGGCTACCCGAACATCGACACGGTGAAGTCGAAGGCCCGCAAGGTCTCTTTCACGGTCACGAAGGGTGGCGTGCAGAACGCCCCGCAGGTGAAGGTGTCGAAGGTCGTGCTGCAGCCAGGTGGCAAGGCCTGGTTCGCGATCGGGACGGCGACGGCCTACGACCCGCCGAACGTGAACCTCACGAAGGTCGTGTTCAGCATCGACGGTGAGGCGACGCCCTCGACCGTGCTGAAGGTGAAGATCGCGCAGCAGGCGACCGCCCCGTCCGGCAAGCCGGTCCCGATCAACGTCACGCCGTTCGCGAAGGGCGTCGGCACCGGGGCGGAGTAACCGTCGCTTGACGCCCGGCTCCGTAGAGCCGGGAATGCGCGCCGGTGCGCTGTGGTTCGCGCGGACATGACGACGATCGGGCTCATCGGCAGTGGTCTCATCGGCAGCACGGTCGCGCGGCTGGCGCTCGCCGCAGGGTACGAGGTCGTCCTCAGCAACTCGCGGGACCCGCACACGCTGGGTGACCTCGTCGCGGACCTCGGGCTGGGGGCCCGAGCTGGCACGCCGACCGAGGCGGCCCAGGCGGCCGACATCGCCGTCGTGACCATCCCGCTGCGCGCGTACCGCGACGTGCCGGCCGCCCCGTTGGCCGGCAAGGTCGTCATCGACACGAACAACTACTACCCCGAGCGCGACGGTCACATTGCCGAGCTCGATGACGAGGCGACGACGAGCAGCGAGCTGCTCCAGGCGCACCTGCCGGGCTCGAAGGTTGTCAAGGCCTTCAACAACATCTGGTACCAGGCGCTTGGCGCCCTGGCACGCCCCCGTGGAGCGGCGGACCGCAGCGCCTTGGCGATCGCGGGTGACGACGCGGCCGCCAAGGCCGCCGTCGATGAGTTCCTCGATCGCATCGGCTACGACGCCGTGGACGTCGGACCGCTCGCGGAGGGATGGCGCTACCAGCGCGACACGGCGGCCTACGGGACCTTGTACTGCGGACCCGGAGGTCTCAGCGACCTTCAGCCAAGCTCGGCGAGCGATGTGCGTGCGCGGCTGGCCGAGGCCCTCCGCTACCGCGACCAGGTGCGGTGACGTCCAGGGCGCGCCTGGTGCCCGCATGTGATCGCGGCCGACGTCGGCTGGTAGCCCCACCCCCGACCGCCTAGGGTCGAACGATGCCTGACACCGACAGCACGACGCCCGAGGACGACGTGCTGGGCGACCGATCGCTGGTCGTCGTCGCGAACAGGCTGCCCATCGAGCTCGGCCCCGACGGGCAGTGGCGACCGTCGCCCGGCGGGCTCGTCAGCGCCCTCGAGCCGGCTCTTCGCGGCCGCCCCGCAACCTGGATCGGCTGGAGCGGCCAGGCCGCCGCCGACGACGACGGCACGCCGGATCTGCCGGCAGACCTCGATGGCCTGTGCGTCGTCGGCGTGCCACTGACGGCCGAGCAGGTCGAGCTCTTCTACGAGGGCTTCTCCAACAGCGCGCTCTGGCCGCTGTACCACGACTGCGTCGCGCCGCCGGCGTACCACCGACCGGAGTTCGACGCGTACGTCGCCGTCAACCGGCTCTTCGCGACGGCCGTCGCCGACAGCGCGCCCGAGGGCGGCATCGTGTGGGTCCACGACTACCAGCTGCAGCTCGTCCCGGGCATGCTGCGTGCCGCGCGCCCGGATCTGAGTATCGGCTTCTTCCTGCACATTCCGTTCCCCCCGGTCGAGCTGTTCGCGCAGCTGCCGTGGCGCAAGACCATCCTGGAGAGCCTGCTCGGCTGCGACGTCGTCGGCTTCCAGACGCCCGGTGGCGCTGACAACTTCCTCGATGCCGTCCGCCGGCTGCTTGGGCTGGAGACCGGCGACGGTGTCGTCGACCTGTCCGGTGCCGGGACCGATCGGGTCGTGCGGGTCGAGGCCTTCCCGATCGGCATCGACGCGAGTGCCTTCGACTCGCTGGCGCGCGATCCCGCCGTGCAGGCCCGGGCACGCGAGATCCGCGAGGAGATGGGCGGCTACCGGCTGATGCTGCTCGGCGTGGACCGGCTCGACTACACCAAGGGCATCGACGTGCGCATCCGCGCGTTCACGGAGGCGCTCATGGAGGAGCTCCTCGACCCGGAGGACGTGACGATGCTGCAGCTGGCGATCCCCAGCCGGCAGAACGTCGACCAGTACCGCAAGATCCGGGACGACGTCGAGCTGCTCGTCGGCCGCGCGAACGGCGACCTCGGCCGCGTCGGCGACCCGGCGATCCACTATCTGCACCAGTCGGTTCCGCGTGAGGAGCTCGTCGCGATGTACGTCGCCGCCGACGTGCTGCTCGTGACGCCGTTGCGCGACGGGATGAACCTGGTCGCCAAGGAGTACGTCGCCTCACGCACCGACGACACCGGCGCCGTCATCCTCAGTGAGTTCACGGGCGCCGCCGGACAGCTGCACGACGCGTTCATCGTGAACCCGTACGACATCGAGGCCGTGAAGCGCGCGATGACCGTCGTCGCGTCGGCGGAGCCGGATGAGCTGTCCAGACGTATGCGCGCACTCCGGGAGAACGTCATCACCGAGGACGTCGACCGCTGGGTACGGACGTTCCTGGGGGCGCTGGAGGACGCGGGACAGTGACGTACGAGGTATCGACCGCGCCGCTCCTCGACGCGGCACTGCTCCGGCTCGCGCGCACGCCGCGCCTGCTGGTGTGCTGCGACTTCGACGGCACGATCTCCGTCCTCGCCGATGACCCGGAGGCGGCGCGCCCGGTCGACGGATCGATCGCCGTGCTGGAGCAGGTCTCCCTCCTGTCGAGCTCCTGGGCTGCCGTCGTGTCGGGTCGATCACTCATCGACCTCACACGGCTCGCCGGCGTGCCGGACACCGTCCACCTCGTCGGGAGTCACGGCACCGAGTTCGAGGTCGGCTCGATCGTGGCGGTCGACTCGGGCGGGTCCGAGCTCTTGGCGACCGCGACGGCGCGGTGTCGCGAGCTCGCGGACGGAGTCGAAGGCGCGTTCGTCGAGACGAAGCCGGGAAGCGTCGCGGTTCACGTGCGCCGGGTCGACCCGGTGCGCGGCGCCGCGTTGCTGGAGTCGGTGCGGCAAGGGCCGGCGGCGCTGCCGGGGATCCACGCGGTCGAAGGCAAGCAGGTCGTCGAACTCGCCGTGTTTCCTGGCACGAAGGCCGACGGGGTCACGGCGCTTCGTCAGCGCTGGGACATCACGGGGACGCTGGTCGTTGGTGACGACCTGACTGACGAGTCGGCGTTCGCGGCCGCCGTCGGTCCCGACGATGTGGCGGTGAAGGTCGGCGAGGGCGACACACTCGCTCCGTTCCGGCTACCTGATCCGCCGGCCGTCGTTGCGCTGCTGCGCCAGCTCGTCACGTTGCGCGCGCCCGTGGCAGAGTGAGGCGCTCAGTTCAGGGCGCGGAGCTCGACCGAGCGGATGAGCAGCCAGCCAGCGCGGTTCACGTCCGGCGCTGGGCGGATGGCCAGCAGCGCCAGCAGGGACCCCGGGTCTGGTAGCCGCGGAGGGGACAGCTCCCGTCCCACCAGGGCGGCGAGCACCGTCTCGACGATCCACGGTGGGGCGTCCGGCGGCCACGCGAGTGCCGCCATGGACCTGATCGCTGCCGGGGCCTCCACCCTGATGCGATCCCGAATCCGGTCCATCTCGTTGACAAGCGACGGTAGCTGCCCGTCGTCCTCGAGCGCGACGCGGTAGTCCCGTGTGAGTCGACGCAGCAGCTTGACGTTGGCCAGGTCCTCAATCACCGCGATGTAGCGGGCGAGTGTCGCCTCGACGCTTCGCGCACCGAGCACGCGCTCGATCTGCGTCAGGTCGTCGCGGGTGAGGGACCGGACCGTCGCACCGTTCGTCACGCGTGTGTGCTGTCGTTCGGCGACCGCAACGCGTGCTCGCACGGTCCTTGCATCCTCCGGCCCCAACACATGATCGAGCTCGTGAAGAATCGAGTCGAGCCGAACGTCCGCCCTTGGATCGCCGGAGTCCATCGCGCGCAAGGCGCGGGACAAGCGCCGACCGAGCTCCCCTCGAGCTCTTTGAACGGCGAGAGGTCCGTCGTCGAACGCTCCGTCGTCAGTCACGAGTGCATTCTGGGCGCGGGGGCCGACATTCGATCGGTGGTTTGGCAGCGGGCCGCGACCGCGGCTTCGACGCCGAGGTGCGAGGTGCCGGGCTGCATCTGGCTTGAGCGCTGTAGTCCTGCCACACTCATTTCGGGGCTTGACTTAGCAGGGATGGAAGGACTGCCAATGATCGGTCCGGTTGAACAGGTTCTTGTGCAGTGCCCATGGTGCAAGGCCGAAGTTGGCACTGGGTACGTGCGAGGTACTAACTGGCTCTTCACGTGCGAGGATTGCGGTAGGAACTTCGACATGAACGGGAAAGTCGAGTAGCGAGACTCTTGACGGCAAGCGATCCGGGGTCGGCCGCATCGGCTTCCAGCATCCAGCCCTTGGTGCGCCGCGAGAATCGATCACAAGTTGAGCGGTGGTCAGTCCACTGACGATGCGTCACTTCTTAACGATTGTGCCGCACTTGGAGCACTTCAGCTGATTCGTCGTGTACGGCTGCATTGTGTGTCCACCGCATTTCGGGCACTCGTGTCCCTTGGCCATTGTCAGTCCTCCGAGCGGGGCGATGATTTGGATCGGCAATCATCGATTCTAGTTGGCGGTCCAACGCTCACAATGTCCCTTGACCCGTACTGAATCGTCGTTGAGCCTGAAAAGTTTCGGCCGTCCGCGGGCGACTGCGTCGCCCAAGGCGGGTCTCGCGCCGACGCTTGGCCGCGTTTGAGCCCACGGTGCCATTCCATGGCATCTAGCGCCAGCGCGTGTCGCAAAGTGGCATCGTCCGGAGGCAGTCCGCCTCAATGTGATTCGGGCTGCATCGCTCGCAACTGCCTTCGCCCCAATGAACGCCGAAGGGGCGCTCCGACCGAGCACCCCTTCAGCGATTGCTGGCGGGGTGGTGACGAAACTCGATTCGCCCCACAGAATCGGTCGGATCATGAGCGTGGGCAACGGCTCTGCACACGTGTGACGACCACCCTTGCACACAGTCCGATTTGCCCCGTTCTGCACAGGGGTCTCTTTCCTCACGTGTAAGACGGCGACGTGAACGGGGACCGACACAGGCTGCGCGAATCCATCCCGCCAATGCCCGGGGGCGGCGATTCGGCTGGCCGTGACGACCCCATCCGCGACGCGACCCCTGCGTACAAACGCTGTGGCAAGGGAGAACCCGGCCGCGCGGGGCGGTGATGCACCGGCCGCGGTTAGGCGGCCGCCGATACCAGGCGGACGGTCTCCGGTCCTCTGTCAGGGGTACTGGCCATCATCCCGGGTAGGTCGTTGCGCACCGTCGCCCGCCAAGCGCAGCGGCCGGCGGCTAAGGTGCCTGCCACGCGGGATCGGGGGTGCGTCATGGCGCGAGTCGACGCCGAGTATGCGCGCGCACGCGAGGCATTTGCCGCACCCTCTTTGAGCCTGCTGTCCCGGACGTGGGCGCCGGTCATTGTCGCCGTATTCGCGACGGTGTTCGACCGGGACCGGGGCACCATCGCGGAAGACGACCTGCGCAGTGCCCTGCCGGCGCAGCTGGCGGCTCTGCGGGCCGGCGGGGTCGCCGTCCCCGACGACCCTCCGGTCGCACTGCTGCGGCAATGGGTGTCCCAGGGGTTCCTGGAACGCCGTAGCAACCCCGACAGCGGCGGCTACGACTACGTCTTGACCTCGCACACCCAGGACGTTCTCGAGTTCGTCGGCCGGAACTCCGGCACGCGCGGCATGCTCGGACAGTCGAAGCTGCGCACCCTCGCAGACATCCTGCGCCGTGCCGCGCTTGCCGCCTCGACCGACCGGGACGCGGTTGTCGCCCGGTATGACGCCGACATCGCCCGCCTGGTCGCCGAACGCGACCGCGTTGCCAACGGGGACGCGCGTGTAGAAATCGATGAGTACGCCCTGATCGAGGAGGCCGTGCAAGCCATCTCCACGATCCGATCCCTGCCGGCGGACTTCGCCCGCGTCCAGGAGTCGTTCCGCCGGATGACCCGAGACCTGCAAGAGGCGTTCCTGGCCGACGCGCGACCACACGGCGACGTTGTCGCCGAGTACCTGCGTGCGTGCGACGCCCTCGCTGAGACGTCCGCGGAAGGGCGGGCGTTCTCCGGCGCCATCGACCTGCTGCGCGACGAGGCACTCCTCAACGGAGTCGAGGACGACATTCGCACCGTCCTGGACGCGCTCGACGACGCATTCGACCCCGATGAGCACGCCACGCTCACGCAAGCAGTGCCGAGCATCCGCGCCGGATTGACGCACGTGCTTCGGCAGCGTGCCGCCGCTACGACCGCCCTCAAGACTGGCATCGAGACGTACGACGCGATCGCCGAACGGCAACTGGCGGACGCGCTGCGGGATGCGCACCGCGCGCTCTCCGCGATCGCCGCCCGATCCTTGAACGCGAAAGTCCCAGGTCCCCCGACGCCGCAGCCCGCCGCGATCGTGACGTTGTCGCGGGCGGTGCGCGACGACCACGTCGGCGCCCCGCCCGCCCCGCTGTCCGCGCATGCGAGCACCGAGACGACATCGACCCAGGCGGACTTGCGGACGTTCGGCGGGCCGCGCCTGCACGACCTGGCGCGGTGGCTCACCCACCCCGACGCGCGCACCCGTGGCGACGTGGCCACCGGATTCGGGTCGCTTCCGTCCGACCTTCGTCGCCCCGTGGAGATCCTCGGCCTGCTCCAACTGGCCAGCAGCCCCGGTTGGGACGTCGACGTGCAGATCGTCGACGGGTCCGTTGCCGTGTACCGCGCGGTCCGCCCGGACGGCGTGCCCGTCGCCTACGAGGCGCCGCGCATCGACCTGCCCACCGCCGACGACACGGACCGCCCGCGACCAGACGAGATCGCCGACGGCTCAGGCGACCCGGGCGGCGCGGACATGACGAGAGAACCGGGAGATCACGACCATGCGTGAGGCACCGGTGCGCAACACATCCGTCGGATCGACAGGGGACGCGCCCGTCGATTGGCGGCCCGCTGCCGGCGGTCTCGGCTACGGCACGTACGTGACCAGCGACTCCGATCCCGCCACCGGCGCGGGACACGACGAGGTGATCGAAGAGGAGATCGACGATCAGGCAGACCCTGCGCAGGGCGATGCCGAGACCGATGACGCCGAGGACGGCTCCAGCGGCCTGTTCGACGGGGACCTGGGAACAGTGAACCTGGCGGTACGCAACGCGCTGGTCACTATCTTGAAGACGCGGTACGTCTCCCACGCCACCCACCCAGGCACGTGGGCGACACTGATGGTCGAGCGGTCCACGATCGTTTCGCGGCTTCACGACCTGCTCATCGACCTGCACATCGACCCGAACACGCGCACGGCCATCAAGGTGCCCGTCGGCGTGGAGGCGGACGCCGTCGACCCGGGCGACGGCGACCTCGACGCCGAGGAGCTCCTGCGGACCATCCCGTGGACTGTCCTTCAGGCCGGCTTGCTCGTGTCCCTGCGCGAGCACTACCAACAGGAACGGGGACTGGACTACGACGTGCCCATCCTGGTAGACCGCGACGAACTCCACGCGATGGGGTCCCGATACGTCCCTGTCGGCCACCGCGACGAGCGCACCGCGACCAGCAAGATCAACAGCGCCATCGAACGGCTCCACACGATGCGGGTCCTCCTCAAGGTTAGGGGAGCCGATGACCGGTACCGGGTCGCGCCGGTCATCGAGACACTCCTGCCCGTCGACGTACTACGCCGCCTCACAGCCGAGTGGGCTCGCGACACCGACACCGACGATGCCAAGGCGCTGTCTGTCGGCGACGACAGCAGAGGAGACGACCCTAAACGCGATGCAAGTCAGGAGGACCAGCCGTGAGCATCGACCCGGGACTGGACGACGCCCTCTTCGCTATCGACGAGTTCGCGCGTGCGAGTGTTGCACCGCACGGCACGGTGGGTGGCGACGCCGGAACGGCCCCGTGGTCGCTGTCTCGGATCCAGGTGGTCAACTGGGGCGGCTTCGACGGCCACCACAGCGTCGACGTCGACCATGGCATCACTTTGCTCACCGGCCCATCCGGAACTGGGAAATCGACGCTGCTCGACGCCATCATCGGAGTCCTCATGGACTCCTCCGTCCCGTTCAACGGCGCCTCCAACGAGGCCACCGGACGGGCCCGTGGCCGCGCGCAACGCAACATCGTGTCGTACATGCGCGGCAAGCTCGCCGACACCATCAGCGACGACGACGGGTCCGTGGCAGTCCTGCGGGGCAAAGACCGGCCGACGTGGTCGGCAATCGGCCTGACCTGGACGAACGCTGCCGGCGCGGCGTTCAGCGCGTTCCGCGCCTACTACGCCGGGCCCAGCGCCCGCACCGACCCTGACCTGGTCCGTGAGTACTACACGGCCCCGTTCGACTTCGACTTGTCCATGCTCGAGCCGTACGCCCGCAACCGCTTCAACAAGCGGGAGGTCAAGGCCGCGTTCGCCAGCATCACCCCACACGGCGACTCCTACACCAGCCTCGCCGCGGACCTGTCCGCCCGTCTGGGCATAGGCGACGGCCGCGACCGCAAGGCCCTGCACCTGCTGGCCCGCGTCCAGCGCGGCGGGTCGATGAGTTCGGTCGATCAGTTGTTCCGCGACTTCGTCCTGTCCACGCCGTCGACGTTCGACCGGGCGAACGACGCCCTCACGTCGTTCGAGGCGATGCGCGACGCGCACGCGACGATGGAGACGGCTCGGCGCAAGGCCGAGCGGCTCGCCAACATCGCCCGGCAACATGCGGAGATGACCCAGGCTGCCGCCGCGGTCGCCCGCAACGACGCCTTCCGCGTCGACGACCCGGACTCGCCCTTCGCCTTGTGGTCGCACACCGTGCGGGCCCACGTCCTCGACGAGACCGAGCGGGCGCTGGCCGTCCAACGACGCGACCTGACGGAAACGATCCGCGAAGCGACCGAACGCAGCACGTACCTGCGCACCCAAGCCAACCAGGCCCGCGATGCGTTCCGCGACGCCGGCGGCGGCGCCATCGAGCTTCTCACTGCACGAGTTGAGCAGGCCGAACTCGCGCACCGCCAGACACAGCTCGCACGGTCCGGCTTGGACTCGGCGTGCGCGCTTCTCGGACTCACCGTGACCACCGCCGCTGACTTCGCCGCGGCCAGGTCCGCACCCGAGCACACGCGCGAAGCCCTGCAGTCTCGCGTGAACGCCCTGATGGATAGAAACAACACGACGTACGCGCAGTTGGACCGTGCCCGCGCTCGCCGCAGCGAGCTTGAGACGGACATCCGCTACTACAAGCAACGCCGCGACCTCATCCGGCGCGACCTCGCCGACCAGCGCACCCAAATCGCGGAGACACTCGGTCTGCAGCCGTCCGACCTGCCGTTCGTCGCCGAACTCATCGACATGCGCGAGGAGTACGAAGACTGGCGCACTGCCACCGAACTGGCCCTCGGCGGGTGGGCGCTGAACGTCCTGGTCCCGGACGGGCACGCCGCGGCGTTCCGGCGCGCTGCGAACCCCCGCAACTGGCCCGCGCGGCTGCGCTGGCAGACGGTCGATCTCCGAACACCAGCGCCCGGAGCCCTGGGCGATGCTCGACTGCCAGGGCGGCTGCGGGTGCGTACCGGTCCGTTCCACGACCTCGTCGTCGCCGAACTCGTCCGCCAGTTCGACCTGGTTTGCGTCGACGATGTGGCCGAACTCGACGCCATCTCGCGCGGCTTGACCATCACCGGCCAGACCCGCGCCGGGGGACGCGGTGCCCACGGCGGCACCGCCAGCCATCGTCCCGTCATCGGCTTCTCCAACGAACGCCTGCTCGAGCGTCTTCGCAAGGACTGGGCAGCCGTGAATGAGGAAGTCTCCGGTCTGGAGACGGAGCTTGGCCTCATCCAAGATGACATCGGGACCGTGAACGGGAAGGCCGGCGCGATCGACATCGTCCGTGCCTCATCATGGGAAGCCGTCGACACGGACGCCTCAGCCGAAGCGTCCCAGCAGGCACGCGACGACCTGGAGAAGGCCCGCACGGAACTCGGCGGGTTGGATGTCCTGGAGAAGCGGGCCACGCAGTTGTCCGAGAAGGCCGACAAGGCCGCCGGCGAACGGGAGACCGCAGAGAGAACGAAGGTGACCGTCGACGTCGCATGGGAGAGCGTCGTCACGGCAAAGGACGCTGCCGAATCACGGCGCTACTCCCTAGCGTCCCGCATCGGCGAACTCGCCGATGACGTCGCCACCCACCTCGCCGCCCTGCTGGCCAAGGCTGTCGTCGACCCCGTCACCCCGGAGAACGTGATCGCGTACCTGTCGCGGGTGCGGACGGCCGTCAACGACTCAACCCGGTCGGAGAAGCGGACCCGTGACAACCTCGCCGACGCCCTGCGGGACACGTTCAAGACGTTCAACGAGGAGTGGCCGGACAACAACCGCGGCACGGACCCGCACCAGGACTACCCGTCGTACGCGGCGATTCTCGATGAGCTGGCCAGTGGCGGCCTCGGCGCACTCGCCGACGACTTCCGCGTCCAAGTGACCAAATGGTCCAGCGAAGACCTCTTGCTGCTGCATGAGGCGTTCCGCACGTCGCGTGACGAGATCCGGGCGCGGTTGCACCCCATCAACCAGGTCTTGGCCACCCTCGGCTTCGGACGCGACCACCGGCGCCTGAGCATCGACATGGCCGACACCCCCAGCCGCGATGTGCAGGAGTTCCGTCGCGAGCTGACCGAGTTGGCATCCGGGACGACCACGATCTCCGACGGCGCCGAAGCCGAACGTCGATTCGCGCGCATCGCCGCGCTCATGGCCCATCTCGACCGTGCGAACAAGGCCACCCGGGACGCGCTCTTGGACGTGCGCCGGCACATTCACGTCCAGGCCATCCAGCACAACCCCGACCCGCTGCCCGACCAACGGTTCGACACCCTCGGTGAGCAGTCCGGAGGAGAGTCGCAAGAGCTCATCGCGTTCATCCTCGGCGCTGCGTTGCGCTACCAGCTCGGCGATGCTTACTCCGACGGTCCCGCGTACCGCACCGTCGTCCTCGACGAGGCGTTCATCAAGGCGGACCCGCAGTTCCTTGGACGTGGCATCGCGGCATGGCAGCAACTCGGGTTCCAGCTCGTCATCGGGGCGCCGGTCGACAAGTTCACCGCACTAGAGCCGTACACCGACACCGTGTGGGTCACCCGCAAAGCCGACGACGGCACCTCCACCATCGACGCGGTCACCCGCATCCACGGCGGGGACGCCAGGGCCGAGGCTGACGACACGGGCATCGAGCATGCGGCGGACGACGACGACCCGCCGGGCGACGGCTGACATGCGCGAAACCGAGGACGTCCTCGCGGCTGTGTGTCGCCGCCTCGACTCGGACTGGCCCGACCCCGACCAGGGCACCCGGTGGCCGCTGCGAGTCAGCCTCCGTGCCGCCAGCCGGACCGATGCTGAGGCTGACTTCCGCACCGTGCACGCCTGGGCCACTCGCTGGCAGGAGTGGGTTTCCGACCGTCCCGCGAGCCTGGTCTGGACCAACCGGCGCGTCCACGGCACCACCCAACCCTTACCAACGCACCTTGTCGTCGCCAACATCGATGCCGCCGCTGCTCTCGGCGGGCCGCCCTGGCCGGCACGAATCGCACAAACTCGCCAGCGCCGCGCTCTGCTGGCCGACCAGTTCCCCCACATCGAGGCCAGCCCCACCGTGCGTGCCGCAGTCTCCCTTACGGACACCGACTTCAGCTTGCTTCTCGCCGCGTCCGCGTGGTTCGCCGTCCACGACGCGACCGGTCTGACCCCGCGGCAAGTCCCGATCCCGGGATTGCACGCCAAATGGCTAGACACCCACCACACCTTGGTTTCGCGCCTGTCGGGTCGGGCCGACCTGAACCTAGCCGGCCGCCCCGGGGTCGTTCGCTACGCTCACGTCGACCCCGATCACCTGGCTGCTGGCGGGCCACGCTACGGGTCGGTGACGGCCGTCACCCCCGACGTCGACCTGCCGCCTGCTTACCGGCCGGACGTGGTCGTCATCGTGGAGAACCTCGACACGATGCTCGCATTCCCGGCGTTGCCCGGTGGCATTGTCGTGTGCGGCTGGGGATCGGCCGCGACCCTCATTCCGCGTATCTCCTGGATCCGCACGGCACCGCGGGTGGTGTACTGGGGTGACATCGACATCGACGGGTACGAGATCCTGAACCGCTTGCGCGCGGATGGGATTGCGGCCGATTCCGTCCTCATGGGCCTGGCCACGTTGACCGCCTACGCGGCGTTCGCCTCACCGACCGACCTCAACGGCCGGCCTCTGGGGCCAGGCGTCCGCCGCGATCTGACCCACCTCACCGCCACGGAGGCTGAGGCGTACCTGGCCCTGACCAGCCCCGACCGCCCCGGCCCGTGGCGCCTGGAGCAAGAACGCATCCCCCTGAACGTCGCCATCGATGCACTTGTCGGCGATCGGTGTGCTGGCTAATACGGTCCCCTCGCGCCAGCGCGATCGTCCAATTGACCCCGGGGATGAACCCGGCGTTCGGGTCCAGAGCCGTAGTCCTTTCGATGGTGGGCACGGCATCGAGTCAGTACGGGATTGCTGTCGGGTGAGTTGGCAGGCCCGCTGAGGCAGCACCATCTGCGACCGATCGGACGGGGTGTTCGTTGATTGGACAAACCGCGGGCCAGCGGTTCCTTCTTGTGAAGCGGTTGCGGGTTTGCACCCATGGCCACCGAAATCCACACCCATGCACCGGCCCCTCACCAGACGCCGTGCGCTGACGACGGCTCGGGCACACCTCGAATACCGTGGTTGCCGACGGACTGGACACAAGAACTTGGAGTGCCCGCCGGCGCGACCGATCCGCTTCGCGCGAGCGGCGCCCTGGCCTACCAGCCCTGGAGAAGATCCTGCACTGCCCGGCACTGGACGAGAGGTCGATCTCGGCAGTGGCTGATCGCAACTTCCTACGAAGCTATATGTTCGCCATGATCAGCGCGTGGCTAAGAAGGTTGAGGCCGACCCGGACAGGTGCGAACGACTCAATCTAACGACGAGCACCAAACGCCGGCTCTGGTCAGAGTGTGGGGGCTACTGCCAGAACCCTGAATGCGCCGAGTTCCTCTTCCCCGACGGTGGCAGCATCGATTTCGCTGAGATGGCACACATAATCGCTGCGACAACCGGTGGTGCACGTGATGCGCCGAAGAGGGATATGTCAGAAGAGGATCGCGCCAACCACGCAAACATCGCCGTGCTTTGCGCCAACTGCCACACGAAGGTCGATAAGGACCCAAGCTCGTATCGAATCGAGATGATGAGGGAGTGGAAGACCCGCCACCAAGAAAAGCTGAAGATCATGTTTGGGACACCCGAGTTTCGCTCTCGGGTGGCCGCCAGGAACCACATCGAGCCGATGCTTGAGGAAAACGACACCATCTTCAGGTTGTACGGCCCTGACCACTCCTTCTCCGACGACCGTGCCCAACGCTGGCGCCACCACGCGGTCCGCAAGATTGTTCCGAACAACGCGGCCATCTCCCGTGGTCTAAGCTCCAACCGCTCCTTGCTAACTGCGTCCGAACGCAAGACTGCGGACCTGTTCGAGATTCACCAGAGCGAGTTCGCTGCGCGTCATGTCTTGGACGACTTCTCGGCTGGCACACTGACCTACCCGGTCGAGATGAACGACATCCTCAAGGACAGCGAATGAGTCTCCAGGGTTGGGTAGCGAAGGTTCTCGGCGAGGACGACGATTTCGGTTCCAGGTCTGCCGTAACTGTTGCGGTCGTTGGCCAGCACGAGTTGCGCGTCGCGCGTCAGGCCAAGGCCGATGTCGCTGTGTATTGCGCCGATACGAGTGACAGCGAGCCATTTGCCCCTGAAGATCTAGATGCAGCTATCTCCGAGGTGCCCGACCTACATTTCGTCGTCGTCGTCAAGCGCGCCATCGCAGCTGAGACTTACGCTCGCGCGGATGAGATTGGCGTCCCAATCGGGGGCGTCAATAGCCTCCGGTCAGCACTGTCGCTCGACAACGTCTCACAATTTCGTGGGCGCGAAGACGCCTACGTCCGCAGCCGCCTAGATGTGAGTGCAGCGGTGGCTGGCTATCGACGCTTGGGGGAGACCACGTACGAGATTCACCGAACCGGGGGGCTGCGTGATCTCACGGTGGCGATGATCGAACCCTACGAACTCACCTCTGATCATGCCTATGAGCTTCTCAAGAAGCAGGACAGCGTCACTCTCGATGCCATCGTGACGACGAACCCCAACTGTCGCGGCTTTTCGGCCGCCACCTTAGACGCTGTCGCGAACGCAGGAACGACCATCCTCACCTTCAGCGACTTCCTCAAATCGCTTGGCGATCCATGGGACGCCTAGTCCGCTGGCCTCATCTCGCCTGGTTGTGCGAACTCGCGGGAAGTAGAACCAACTTACAGGTGTGGCTCTTCGGATCGGCGCTTTGGAGCGACAAGCCGAGGGACATCGACGTACTGCTCGTGTACACGGACTATGAGGATGTCGCCAGGGTTAAGCGCGCAAATTGGTGGGCCGATGAAGATCCTCCGATCGACCTGATAGCGATGACCCCGGGAGAGGAGCGGGACTACGACTTCATCTCCAGCACAACGGCTGAACGGCTCGTCTAGTCTGCAGTCTGCAACGGCGACCAAACTGCCCGCAGGAGCGCACCTCCACGCGCGTGTCCGGACACCTCCCGTGGTCGAGAGGCTCTTCCTCAAGCGGGGGGCGGGGTATGACAGCCCCGGCGACAGTCTGCCGTGCGCCCCGCCGCTGTTTAGCCGGTCTTCATCACAAACTCCGGCACGTAGCGTTTCAGCAGCGCGGGCTTGTAGATCGCAGGCAACTCAGCACCGCTCCAGAAGCAGGCGTTCGCACCAGTAGCCATCGGAACCTCAAGGTCAAGCAAGCAGGACTACCAAGTCTCCTCCGGCGCCCGGCACCCATGAGCCGGAACGCCGGGTAACGCACCGCATTGGAGCGGCGGTCATCCGGTTCAGACGGTTGGTCTGCGACCACCTGTGCCGCCTGCCGCTGGGCGTTCCGGCCCAGTGGACGCAGCAACCAACCGCCGGTCCGGCGGCATCAGCATCGAGTGGCTTCCCGGACAGAAGCGCGGCACGGAAGGCGGCTGCTAGATCACCATCTTCCCGGTCCGGCATCGGTCCGGAAGAGCCGTCACGGTCATTGTCGACACAGCACTGTGGCCACTGTTCCGGGATGGTCGCTTCACGACGGGCAGGTCGGCCCTCCAGCGCCAGCACCCGGAGGATGGTCCAGTCGGTACTCACGTAGTCAGTTGTCGCTACGCGCCGTGCGTTCCGCGCAGTCCTAGACGCTGGAAGTCCCGTCTATCCCGTGCCGCAGCGAACCCGCCTGGCTCAGCGCGTTGCGCGCGTCAGTCTCGGAGACGACCACGCGCTGGCCGATCTTCAGCCGCGAGTCGGGGACTCGTTGGAGGAAGCGGGCGTCGACCAGCCCGCCGGCATGCACGTGGACGTGGCGAATGGCCCACAGCCTCGACGCCTCCGGCCAGTCGATTCCGGCTGCCGACCGAATGTCGATGCTCAAGTGATCAGCGAAGAGATCGGCAAGGGTGTCCAGGCGTTGGAACGGCGACTGGCCCTTCCCCTTCAGGGCCGTCGCGGCGTCAGGTACCCGCGCACGGAAGGTGGCCGATGCGAGGTGCTCGACGGTGGAGACCGCCTGGGTGAGGGTGTCGACGTACAGGGACTCGAGAACGCCCTGCTCGCGTAGACCGGCGCGCTGTTCGCCCGGTAGCGCTGCGACGACGTCGAGCTTGGCGGCCTGCGCCGCGAGGGCGTCGGCCGCGATGTCCGAGGCCGACAGGGCGCCGCTAACCGGGCAGAACCGGTGCTCGTGGAAGACCGCGTAGCGCGCCTTGCAGGCAGGGCACTCTCGTTCCCGAATCAGCTGCTCCTCGCGAATCCCCGGCAGCGGGTCTGGCCGGAAGTGCGGGACGTCGAAGGTGACCGACAGCCCGGGCGCGTGTCGCGTCGGGTGCGGGAGCGACCTGCGCAGTTGGTCGCTTAGCTGGCTGGCGGCGGCATTGAACGCGGCTTGCTCCACCCGTGCCCACTGCTGGGGGGTGAGGTACTCGTCGAGGTCGTCCTCGTGGCCGCAGTAGGGGCACGTCAGCGGCGCGCCGTCCCGGCAGCGCGTCGTAGTCGGTCTCGTGTATGCGGAACATCCGGGCGCAGGATGGACACTTCCGACCCACGTAGCCGCGGTCGTCCGATGGGAGGGACACGGACAGGATCTGGTGCCCGAAGCTGTCCCGGCGGGGCAAGCCGCCATCGAACTGCTGCCACAAGGTCACCCTCGCAGTGTCACACGGTCGGCTGACATGCGTCGGAAGGCCGGTTGTAATCGTGCTGCCCCATTGGTGGGTGGACCTAAGTGTGACCCCTGTTGGCTCAGTCCCCGCGGGCCAGCTTCGCTTCCTGCGCGCGCCGAGGTGCCGTCTGGCACCACTACGCATCATTCCCGCGAACGATTTGTTGGCCGGGAACTGCGCGGTGTGGTCGGCATCGTCGATCCGGCGTCGCCAGTCTCCGGGCCCTACCGCAGCAGGCGTGCGGGGAAGTAGCCGCCGGCGGGGAGGTAGGCGATCTGGAGACGCTCGACCCATTCCAGTTGCCTCCACGCGGCGTTGCACGCTTCCATCTCCACGCACGAATCAGATTCGTCTCGGTCGCTCTTCCCCTCGTCGTCGTCGTCCTCGTTGTACTCCAGTCGGTGTCCGGTCCACGATGCGCGTTGGTCGTTTCGGAGGAAGCAGTAGTGCTCCCACTCGGCTTCCTTGACGATGTGTTCGACCATGCGCTCGAGCAGGAGGTCGAGGTCGTTCGGGTCTCCGTCGGGCAGGGTGCGGTCGGGTGTGTTCTCTTCAGTCATGGCGACAACCGTCCGGGAAAGCGTGCTCAGGTCAGCCCGCGACCCACCGGTCAGCGGGCCACAGGTCCCAGGCGTCGTCCCGCCGCTCACGCCCGACCGACGTCCCATCCGGCGACCGAGCCCAAAACCGGCCGTACGCCGCGGCCACCCACACGGAAAAACCCCCTGAAGTGGAGCCCGCAAGCTCCCCTCAGGGGGTTTCGTAACCCTCAGGCCCTCACTTTCGTAAGGACCCCTGGCGGTGGCGGTGGGATTTGAACCCACGGTGAGGTTGCCCCCACACACGCTTTCGAGGCGTGCTCCTTTGGCCGCTCGGACACGCCACCGCCGAGAAGGGTACAGGCCTGGATCGGGGGCGAACGCCTCAGCCTCGGGCGTAGGTGCTGACCCGGAAGGCGGGGGCGAGGAGCACGACGACGGCGAGAACGGGCACGAGGACCGCGAACGCCCACCGCAGCGACGTCGCATCCGCCACGAGCCCGATGAGCGGGGCGCCGACGACGAAGCCCACGTAGTTGAAGACGTTCACGCGGGCGATCGCGACTCCCGAGCCGGACGGGTCGTGCTGCGCGGCGGCGGTGAACGCCAGCGGGATGATCGGGGCCGCACCGAGGCCCAGGACCCCGAAGGCCACCAGCGCCCAGGTCGCGTCCGGCGCGACGGCGATGAGCACCGCCGCCCCCGCGGCGACCAGCCCACCAAGGCGCACCAGCAGGACGGGCCCACTGGACATGGCACCGCGGTCGACAAACACCCGGGCCGCCAGCGTCGTCAGCGCGTAGACCGCATAGGCGAGCGCCGCGACGGTCTCGCTCGAGCTGAGCGCGTCCGTCAGGTAGACCGCGCTCCAGTTGGAGGCGGCCGAGTCGGCGATGTAGACGCAGGCCAGAGCGATGCCGATGACGATGATCGGGCGCCACGGCACGTGGACCGTGCCGCGAGTCGACTCGGTCGTCGCGACCGGGGTGGGGCGTCCGCGCAGAAGTGACGGTCCGGCCACGAGGTGCGCCGGGACCAGGACGGCGGTGAGGACGAGGAAGAACGCCCAGAGCGGCAGGCTCGTCCCCGCGGCCAGCGCCGCCAGCCCGGCCCCGACGATGCCGGCGAGGCTGAAGACGGCGAAGAACGACGCCATGATGCTGCGGGCGTAGGCCGCCTCGACCCGGGCCGCGTGGGCGTTCATCGCCGCGTCCACCGACCCGAGCGCGAGGCCGACGAGGACCAGCGAGGCGATGAGGAGCGGCATCGAGCCGGCCGTGGCGCTGAGGCCGACAGCCGTGAGGGCGATCGGCGTCGCAGGTCCGACGATGCGCAACGTTGCCGCCGAGCCGAAGCGAGCGACGGCCGAGCCGGTCAGCACGCTGCCGACACCGGCCACGATGGGCACCAGGCCCAGCAGCAGTGCGAGGGCGCCCTCGTCGAGCCCGAAGCGGTCCTGGATCGTCGGGATCCTCGTCACCAGGGCCGCGAAGCACACCCCCTGGCTGACGTACGCGACCGAACCCGCGACGCGGGCGCGGGTCGGCCGGGCGGTCACGGGCGCGACTATGGCACCTCAGGCCTGTCGGCCGCGCGACCTTGAGGTTTCACCGGTTCCAGGCGTGAACACCCGGTGGAACCTCAAGGTCGGCCGGGCACGAGGCCCGAGCCCGGGAAGCGATGACGGGGTCTGGCGTGTCGCCAGACCCCGTCGATCCGCCTCGCAAGAGGGCCGCGGAGGATAGGGGATTTGAACCCCTGAGGGATTGCTCCCAACACGCTTTCCAAGCGTGCGCCCTAGGCCACTAGGCGAATCCTCCGGGACGGAGGCTATACGGCGGTGCGTAAAGTGTTCCCCGACCCCCCGTGCGGCGTCATCGCGTGAACCTCCCCAGGGCCGGAAGGCAGCAAGGATAAGCGCGCTCTGGCGGGTGCGCGGGGGGTCCCTTGCGCTCCGCCGCCGTCCGTCCGACGTCGTGGCCACCCCGTAGGCTGGCGACGTGTCGATGGCCCTGTACCGCACCTACCGTCCCGCTCGGCTGGACGAGGTCATCGGGCAGGACCACGTCACCGGGCCCCTGCGACGGGCGCTCGAGAACGACCGCGTCCACCACGCCTACCTGTTCTCCGGCCCGCGTGGCTGCGGCAAGACCTCGACCGCCCGGATCCTCGCCCGTTCGCTGAACTGCGAGCAGGGCCCGACGCCCGAGCCGTGCGGGGTGTGCCAGAGCTGCCTGGACCTGGCACCCAACGGCGCAGGGTCGCTCGACGTCATCGAGCTCGACGCGGCCAGCCACGGAGGCGTCGACGACACCCGCGACCTTCGCGAACGGGCGATGTTCGCGCCCGCCTCGTCGCGCTACAAGATCTACATCATCGACGAGGCCCACATGGTCACCACGCAGGGCTTCAACGCCCTGCTGAAGCTCGTCGAGGAGCCACCGCCGCACGTGCGGTTCATCTTCGCCACGACCGAGGCCGAGAAGGTGCTGCCGACGATCCGGTCGCGCACGCACAACTACACGTTCCGGCTGGTTCCCGCGAAGACCCTGCAGCAGATCCTCGCCCGCAACTGCGAGGCCGAGGGCGTCGTGGCCGAACCCGCGGCGCTCGCCCTGATCGCGCGCGCCGGAACGGGCAGCGTCCGCGACAGCCAGTCGATCCTCGGGCAGGTCATCTCCGGCAGCGGCCCTGAGGGCGTCACCTACGCCGAGACCGTCGCCCAGCTGGGCCTGACCGACGCCGCCCTTCTCGACGACGCCATCGACGCGCTCGCCGCGCACGACGGCGCCGGCCTGTTCACCGTCATCGACAAGGTCATCGACGCCGGGCACGACCCCCGCCGCTTCGTCACCGACCTGCTCGAGCGTTTCCGCGACCTCATCGTGCTGTCGAGCGTGCCGCATGCCGTCGAGCTCGGCCTCGTCGACGCCCCAGAGGACCAGGTCGCCCGCGAGGTCGACCAGGCCGGCCGGTTCGGGCCGGCCGAGCTGACACGCGGAGCGGCCGTGACGAGCGAGACCCTCACCGAGCTCAAGGGCGCAACCGCCCCGAGGCTGCACCTGGAGCTGATGGTCGCGCGGCTGCTCCTCCCGGCCGCCGACGCCGACGAGCCCGCGAACCGTGCACGGCTCGACCAGCTCGAGCGCCGCCTGGCCACCCTCGCGTCGGCACCGGCGACCGCGGCTCCGGCCGCCGGCGCCACGACCGAGCCGGCGGTGATCGAGGTGGCGACGCCCGGGCCGACCCCGGCGTCTACCCCGTCCGCACCCGAGGCGCCGGCCCGCCCGAAGGCCGCCGGACGCAAACTGTCCGACATCGCTCCGTCCACCAGCGACGCGTCCGCCAGCGTGGCCGAGGACGACGCGCCGCCCTCCGCGCCGGCGACCGAACCTCCGGCGAACGAGCGCCCGGTGGCGCCGACGCCTGCGGCCGCCGAGCCGGACGCGGACGTGCCGGATCAGGCGGAGCACGCGACCGCGGCCGAGGCCCCGGCCAGCGGGGACATCGACTCCGCCGAGACCGGGTTGAGTCAGATCGCCGCGATGTGGCCGGCCGTGCTCGACGCCGTGAAGACCTACTCGCGGGCCGCCTGGACCGCGCTGAGCGCGTCCGCGCCGATCTCGTTGTCGAACGGAGTGCTCGCGGTCGCCCTCGCCGACGCCGGTACCGAGAAGTTCGTCCGCAACAACGGGCACGACGAGAAGCTGCGGCAGGCGCTGCACGACGTCCTGCACGTCGACCTGCGCATCGATGTCGTCCTCGACCCCACCCGGGCGACCGCCGGCCGTGCCACCGCAGCCGCGCCGGCCACGACGCCGTCGACGCCCGCGCCGGTCTCCCCGGCGCCCGCGGCCAAGCCCGCCGCGACTCGCCGGATGGCTGCCGCGCCGCCCCCGGCAGAGGTCGCGGCGCCGCCCGAGCCCGACCTTCCGAGCCCCGACGACGCGAACCTGGACGCCGCCAGCGGCGTCGACCTCGCGATCCGTGAGCTCGGGGCGACCCGCATCACGGAGTTCTGATGTACGAGGGGATCGTCCAGGACCTGATCGACGAGCTCGGCCGGCTGCCCGGCGTCGGGCCGAAGAGCGCGCAGCGGATCGCGTTCCACGTGCTCGCCGCCGAGCCGGAGGACGTCCTCCGGCTGGCCGCGGTGCTCCGCGAGGTCAAGGAGAAGGTCCGCTTCTGCTTGATCTGCGGCAACGTCGCCGAAGAGGACCAGTGCCGGATCTGCCGCGACCCGCGGCGCGACCTGTCGGTCCTGTGCGTCGTCGAGGAGCCCAAGGACGTCGTCGCGATCGAGAAGACCCGCGAGTTCCGTGGTCGGTACCACGTCCTCGGCGGGGCGATCTCCCCAATCGACGGCATCGGGCCGGACGACCTGCGCATTCGTGAGCTCGTCGCCCGGCTGTCCGACGGGCAGATCACCGAGGTCATCCTCGCCACCGATCCGAACCTCGAGGGTGAGGCCACGGCCACGTACCTGGCCCGGCTGATCGGTCCGCTCGGGATCAAGGTGACACGACTGGCCAGCGGCCTGCCTGTCGGCGGCGACCTCGAGTACGCGGACGAGGTCACGCTCGGCCGGGCCTTCGAGGGCCGCCGCACCCTCACCTGACCTCACCCCCGCTTCTCCCGCTTTGCGGGACCGGCGGGCGGCTGGACGCCACCGAGTCCCGCGAGTCGCCCGCCTGTCCCACAACTGCGCCCGCGCTGCTGGCCGATGGTCGCTCCGACCACTGAGAAACCGCTTGCACGGCAACGGGTAGACTGCCTCGTCGTGTCCCTGATCGTGCAGAAGTACGGTGGCTCGAGCGTCGCTGACGCCGCCAGCGTGAAGCGTGTCGCCCGACGGATCGTCGACACCAAGAAGGCCGGCCACGACGTCGTCGTCGTGGTCTCCGCCATGGGGGACACCACCGACGAGCTCCTCGACCTCGCCGAGCAGGTCTCCCCGCTGCCGCCGGCCCGCGAGCTGGACATGCTGCTCACCGCCGGCGAGCGCATCTCGATGGCCCTGCTCGCAATGGCGATCTCCGACCTCGGCGCCGAGGCCCGGTCGTACACCGGCTCGCAGGCCGGGCTCATCACCGACTCCAAGCACGGCGCCGCGCGAATCATCGACGTCACGCCCGGGCGCATCCAGCAGGCGATCGCCGAGGGTGCGATTCCGATCGTCGCCGGGTTCCAGGGAGTGGCCCAGGACACCAAGGACGTCACGACCCTCGGCCGCGGCGGCTCCGACACGACGGCCGTCGCCCTCGCGGCGGCGCTCGACGCCGAGGTGTGCGAGATCTACACGGACGTCGACGGCGTGTTCAGTGCTGACCCGCGCGTCGTGCCGGCGGCGCGGAAGGTCCCGTACATCACGTACGAGGAGATGCTCGAGCTGGCCGCCGTCGGGGCGAAGGTCCTGCACCTGCGCTGTGTCGAGTACGCGCGCCGCTTCGACCTGCCCATCCACGTCCGGTCGTCGTTCTCGCAGCACACCGGCACGCTCGTCCTGTCGCCCGAGGCCCTCGCGGCCGTCATCGCCGAAGGAACCGCAATGGAACAGCCGATCATCTCCGGCGTCGCCGCCGACGTGAACGACGCGAAGATCACCGTCGTCGGCGTGCCCGACAAGCCGGGCGAGGCGGCCGCGATCTTCCAGGCGCTCGCAGGCGCGGGCATCAACATCGACATGATCGTGCAGAACGTGTCCGCGGCCTCGACCGGACGGACCGACGTCACATTCACCTGCCCCCAGGGCAGCGCCGCGGCGGCGATGAAGGCCCTCGACGCTGAGCGCGACTCGATCGGCTTCGAGTCGCTGCGCGTCGATGACCAGATCGCGAAGGTCTCGCTCGTCGGCGCGGGCATGCGCTCGCACCCGGGAGTCTCGGCGACGTTCTTCAAGGCGCTCGCCGACTCCAGCATCAACGTCGAGATGATCTCGACGTCGGAGATCCGCATCTCGATCGTCACCCGCGTCGACGACGCGACCCGCGCGGTCCAGGCGCTGCACACGGCGTTCGGCCTCGATGCGGACGGCGAGGCGGTCGTGTACGGGGGGACGGGACGATGAGCCGGGTCGTCGCCGTCGTCGGCGCAACGGGGCAGGTCGGCGGCGTCATGCGGCGCCTGCTCGACGAGCGCAACTTCCCGGCGGACCGCATCCGGTTCCTGGCGTCTGCCCGGTCCGCCGGCACGACGCTGCCGTGGCGGGGCACCGAGATCGTCGTGGAGGATGCGGCCGAGGCCGACCTGTCCGGGATCGACATCGCGCTGTTCTCGGCCGGCGGCTCGACGTCGAAGGCCCTCGCCCCGGTCTACGCCGCGGCCGGCGCCGTCGTCATCGACAACTCGTCGGCGTGGCGCATGGACCCCGACGTCCCTCTGGTCGTCAGCGAGGTGAACCCGCAGGCCATCGACGACGCCCGCAAGGGGATCATCGCGAACCCGAACTGCACGACGATGGCCGCGATGCCGGTGCTCGCGCCGTTGCATGCCGAAGCCGGCCTGCGTCGGCTCGTCGTCAGCACGTACCAGGCAGTTTCGGGCAGCGGTCTCACGGGCGTCGAGGAGCTCGAGACGCAGGTGCGGGCGGCCGTCGACCAGGACATCGCCGCGCTGACCCACGACGGCTCGGCCGTCGACTTCCCGGCGCCGAAGAAGTACCTGCGGACGATCGCGTTCGATGTCGTGCCGCTGGCCGGCAGCATCGTCGACGACGGGTCGCTGGAGACCGACGAGGAGCAGAAGCTCCGCAACGAGAGCCGCAAGATCCTCGGCATCCCGGATCTGCTGGTGTCGGGCACGTGCGTGCGGGTGCCGGTGTTCAGCGGTCACTCGCTGTCGATCAACGCGGAGTTCGAGCGCCCGCTGTCGCCGGAGCGCGCGACGGCGCTACTGGCGCAGGCGGCCGGGGTGGAACTCAGCGACGTGCCGACTCCGCTGCAGGCGGCCGGAGCGGACCCGTCGTTCGTGGGGCGGATCCGTCAGGACGCCAGCGTGGCCGACGGGCGTGGGCTGGCCCTGTTCGTCAGCAACGACAACCTGCGCAAGGGTGCGGCCCTCAACGCCGTTCAGATCGCCGAGCTCCTCGTCGCCCGCGCCTAGCGACGTCACCGCGCGCGAGCGGCAGTCTCGCCGGTTCCTGTTACGAGAACCTGACGGGGGCGACGCCCAGGCTCGTGACGCTGGCGCCGGCGGCGGACGTGCCGTCGATGAAGGTCGCCGTCCCGGACCCATTGGAGTAGGGCGTCCCGGGCGCGTCGGCGAACGCGAGCGTGAAGGGCGCGCCGGCCTTGGCGAGTCGGCACTCGGTCACCGTGCCCGTCGTCGTGCACCCGCGGAATGTGCTGCCGTCGAGCCACGACTTCATCACCGCGAAGGCGCCGTTGACCGCCACGGTCGTGCTGTTCATCTGGACGCCCACGACGTCATAGAACGCGCCCATCCAGATGTACCAGACCGTGCTGCTGACCCCGAGCCGCACGGAGTCGATGTACGTGCGCGCGAGGAACGCCGCCCCCGTCGCGTCGTCGAAGTCCGTCCCCGGTGTCGACCCCGGCCCCGCGAGCCCGTAGTTCACCTCAGTGTCCAGGACGATCTTGCCTAGCGACTCGGCCGTGGTCCCAGCCACGTCGGCGAGCAGCGTCTTCCACTTCTGGATGAGCGCGTACCGGTCGACGGGGGTCCCCGTGCCCGAAGGGTACGAGTGGAACGTGAAGCCGTCGATCGGCCACCCGCGGTCCTTCAGCGCCGTGTAGTACGGCTGGGTGAAGGAGGTCAGCGAGCCCGACAGCCGCAACGTCGTCGACGCGGCGAACACGCGCGCCGCCGGATCCGCCGCGATGACCGCATCCTTCGCCCGCTGGGTGAGCTCGGCCATCTGTGCCGGCGTCCCCGTCCAGTACGTGGCGAGGTTGGCCTCGTTCCACGTCTCGTAGCCGGCGATCCGACCCTTGTACCGCGCCGCCACCGCGGTCACGTAGTCGCTGTACGTCGACATGTCGCCCGGAGCTGTGGCCGAGCCGGCGCCGTACCCGGGAACAGCAGCGGTACCCGATGCGGCCCAGGGCGGCGTGAGGCCCAGCACGAGCAACGGGCGCGCGCCCAGCGCCTCGACCTCGGCGACCCGACGGTCTAGCTCCGTCCAGGTGAACACGCTCTCCGACGGGTTGACGTCGGGCCACGCGACGTGCAGGTCCCACAGCCGGACGACGGCTGGAGCAAGCGTCGTCTGACCGTTGAGTGCCGGGTCGATGTGGATGCCGAACAGGTCCACCGACACAGCGACACCGCCCGCGGCGAAGGTGAACTCCACCGCGGCCGACGACGCGCTCAGGTACGAGCCGGAGGCTGCCTTCGTCGCAACGACCGTGCACGTCGTCGGCTGGGACGCGGACAGCTGGCTGCCGGAGACCGCGCACCCGGCGCCGGTGGCGGCGAACGTCACGGGGCCGGCACCGGAGCCGCCCGTGGTGGTCAAGGTGATCGGCGTACCCGCGAATCCCGACGTCGGGGTGGTTGAGATGAGCAAGGTCGCCTGGGGAAGCGAGCCACCGCTCCCGCCACCGCTGCTGCCGCCCCCTCCGCCGGAGCTGCCTCCACCGGGTGGCGGCGTCAACGGCGGCGGCACGACCGGCGGCGGGCCGGCGAAGGAGAACGTCACCGGTGGGGACTGCGCCTCGCGGTAGATCCCCGAGGCCGCCTTCGTCGCGACGACGACACAGTTCGCGGCACGATCCGCGGCGAGCTGGTCACCGGAGACCGAGCACCCAGTGCCGGTCGCCGCGTACGAGACAAGTCCCGTGCCAGAGCCACCGGTCGTCGTCAGAGCGATCGGGGTTCCGGCGGCCCCTGAGGTCGAGGGGCTCGCGATGGTCAATGCCGACTGCGGCGCACCGGAGATCACGAACACGACGGGGGCGGAACGTGCGGCTCGGTAGCGGCCCGACCCCGCCTTCCTCGCGATGACCGAGCACCTGGTGGGCCGGTTCGCGGTGAGCACGTTCGCTCGCACCGAGCATCCGGTGCCGGTCACGGCGAACGTCACGGCCCCCTTGCCTGATCCGCCGCTCGCCCGCAGGACGACCGGTGTCCCGGCGAGTCCGGTCGCGGGGGTCGTCGAGATGCGCAGCGTCACTTGCGGAACGAGTTTCGCCGTGAGGGTGGTCGCATTGGCGGGCTGCTCCGCCATTCCACCGGCGACGATCGCGAGCAACGCGGCGAAGGCCACGCTGAGTCGTCGTGCGCGGTCCCCCATGAACGGACGCTAGCAGCGGACCAGACAGCGCACCCGTGCATCGCCGCCACTGCCGACGCGCCTTGAATGGTCGCTATGCGGGCGATTTGTCCGTTCTTAGCGACCATTCAAGGCGTCTCGGCGGTCAGAGCTGGTCGGTCGGCCAGCCGATGCGCACCAGGAGGTCGTCCGGACCGTTGACCGCGAACTCGCGCGTCCCCCAGGGCTTGTCCTCGGCGGTCTTCGCAGCCTCGAGGATCTCCTCGCGCAGCAGGACCGCGAGCTCCTCGACCCGCGCCGTGAAGATGTACACCCCGAACGGGTTGTGCCCGGGCACGAGCCACCCCGGGGGCGGCGTCGTGAGGTGGACCCACCCGCCGCAGCCGTCGCCGAGGATCCGGTAGTCGCCGAAGTCGTGGCCGTCCTCGATTCCGAAGCCGAGCCGAGCCCACCAGCGCTGCGCGGCGTCGAGGTCGGCGCAGGGGACGATCGGCACAACGCCGGTCCGCGGCCCATCGGTCATGCGGCCTCCGCCCCGATGCGAACGGCCGCGGCGCGACCGAGAAAGGCAGCGTAGGCCTCGAGTGCCGAGCGGGCGGCCGCGTCCTCCTGGGCCGTCAGCGCGCGCAGCGGGTGGACCACGACGTCCACCCGGGCCGCGCGGATCGTCCGGGTCCAGGTCGCGGCGACGACGCCCTCGACGACGAGCGTCGACCGGAACATCCCGTTGCCGCCGGGAACGACAGCATCCATCGCGCCAGCGGGGATCTGCAGCGTTCGGTCCTTGTAGCCCAAGACGAGCTCGTCGAACCCGGGCAGGGCCACGAGCCCGGGCTCAGGCAGCGCGCCGGCCCGCATGAGATCCGCCAGCTCGGTCGTGACCCACAGCGCCTCGCTGCCCTCGTCCAGAGGCACGAGGCGTCCGGCGTTGTCCGCTGCGGCGGAGCGAGCGTCGCCCAGGGTGAGGCCGGTCCAGCCGGCGAAGTCCCGCAGCGACACCGGTCCGTGGCCGCGCACGTAGCGGTGCAGCAGCTCGGCCAGGGCCTCGGCGCGGGGGAGCGAACGCTGGTCCGGTGCCCAGTCGTCCAGGCGCACGAACGTCTGGTCGGTGCCGCGCTGCGGCCCGATGCAGATGACTCCGGTCTGGGCGGCGAACCAGAGCAGGTGGTAACCGCGCTGGCCGCCGGTGTCCACGCCCTCGTCACCGATGACCGCTAGGGCCTGCGCCCTTGTGAGCACCCGACGACCTGCGAGCGCGCCATCGAGCGCAGTGGCGGCGCGCTCGACATCGGCGAGGCTCAGGCCCAGCTGCTCCCGGCGACGCTCCGACGACGACAGCGCCCGAACACCGGTCAGGCCGAGCAGCCAGCGGACGTCCGTCGCGGGGACCACGTGGATGGTGCCGCGCATCGGCCAGGTCCGCACGATGTCGCCGCGCTCGAACGCCGCGAGGACGTCCGTCTCCGTCGATCCCGGGCACCGGACCCCGAGGGACCAGTGCCCGCTGGCCACGTCCTGGGCCTGCATCGCGCCGAACCAGCGCGCGACCTCCGTCGGGGTCCGGGTCTCGGGGGCTGCCAGCAGCAGGCTGATCATGCGGGCGCGACGCACCTGCACGGGTGCGGCCGAGGCCGTCATGCCGGCGGGACGTCCACCGGGACGCGCAAGACGCTGACCGCGAAGTCGGCGTCGCTCCGCCACGGCCGCAGGTCCCAGGTGGCGAAGCGGTGCTCCAAGTCGAACCCCGCGGCGGCGGCGTGCTCGTCGAACGCGGCGAGCTCGTAGCGCTCGGTGTGGAAGCCGACGACGGCGAACGCATCGGCGCACAGGTGGGCCCGGATGCTGCTGAGCACCCGCGTCTCGGTGTCGGGTGCCACGAACGCCAGGACGTTGCCGGCGAGGACCGCGGCGTCGAAGGGCTCGGGATCTCCGGTTGCCGGCAGGTCGAGGTCGGCAAGGTCGGCGACCAGCCATCGGGGACCGGGGTGGTCGTGCTCGGCCGCCGCAATGAGGTCGGCATCGACGTCGACGCCGACGACGGTATGGCCGACGCCGTGCAGGTACGCGCCGATCCGGCCGGGACCGCAGCCGGCGTCGAGGACCCGCGAGCCGCGGGGGAGCATCGCGTCGACGAGCCGGGCCTCTCCCACCAGGTCGACGCCGTCAGCCGCCATCGTGCGGAAGCGTTCGATGTACCAGGCGGAGTGGCCGGCCTTGGTGTCCGTGAACCAGCGAGGCGGCGTTCCCACGGGGTCGACGCTACGCCGGGAGGACGGGGTGGTCGTAGTCCAGGGCCTCGTAGTCACGCGCGTAGATCTCCCCGACGCGGTCGAGCAGCTCCGGGGTGTAGTAGTCGGCCATGCGGGCCCGCGCGCCGGTGGAGTTGCGGCAGTAGAACTGCTCCTGCAGGCCGGTGATCCCCGTCAGCTCGGCCACCCGCGCCCACGACACGTCGAGCTCCTCCAGGTGGATGACGGCGTCGTACGGGACGACGCCCAGCCCGAGGTGGTCGGCCTCGCGGCGCCAGTGCGGGTCCTGGTCGCGGGAGTCCTGTGCGCCGACGACGTCGAGGAACTGCGCGAGCGTGATGTCGGCGGGGTCGAGGGCGTGACCGCTCGACTCCCGGATCGCATCGACGACCGGGGTGCTCTGCTTCAGGCCCTGACCGATCTTCTCGATGAACCCGGACAGGACCCGAGCGGCGGGTTCACGGACGACCGTGAAGCGGCGGTACGTCGGTGAGGTGAGCACGTCCTCGAGCAGGTCGGCGGGGAGCTGGAACGGCTTGACGAACGGCGTGGCCGCCAGGCGGTCGTGCGGGTTGTCCTGCACGCGCGCGACCATCGCCGGACCCATGCGCGCCGCCTCGAGACCACCGAGGGTCGCCTTCATCGTGCCGCAGCCAGCCTTGGGCACCTCGACGTAGACGTAGCGGTTGACCAGCGAGATGTGCGTGTGCAGGTTGACCGAACGCCAACCCATCGCCTTCACCCACGAGCGCGTGACGGGGCCGAGGTCTCCGCGCTCGGGCCGCCGGTCAGGGACGCTCACCCGTCGAGGCTACTGGCCCCGGCCCGGCGGCCGACCTTGAGGTTGCACCGGGTGTTCGGGCTCAGGACCGGTGAAACGTCAAGGTCGAGGGGTTCGAAACGGCGGCAGGGGCCGACCTCGCGGTCGACCCCTGCTGCAATGGTCGGGGTAGTCGGCGCTTCGCGCCTTCGACCCCTTCCTCTTCGGTGGGAGCACGAGCAAGCTCGCGCTCCCACCTCATCGTCGGGGTGGCGGGATTCGAACCCACGGCCTCTTCGTCCCGAACGAAGCGCGCTACCAAGCTGCGCCACACCCCGAAGGCCTCGCGGAGTCTAGCCCAGCGCGCCGGGGCCGCCCGAAGCCGGGGATAGGGTCCGCAGCACACCCGACAAGGAGCGTCCATGGCCCTCGCCGACTTCCCCCGCCACCCCCTCACCTTCGGCCCCAGCCCGGTGCACCCGCTGCCCCGGCTGACCGCGCACCTGGGTGGCGCCCAGATCTGGGCGAAGCGCGAGGACTGCAACAGCGGCCTGGCATATGGCGGCAACAAGGTGCGCAAGCTGGAGTACCTCGTGCCCGATGCGCTCGCGCAGGGCGCCGACACGCTCGTGTCCATCGGCGGGGTGCAGTCCAACCACACGCGACAGGTGGCGGCGGTCGCCGCGTCGCTCGGCCTGAAGGCGGTCCTCGTCCAGGAGGCGTGGGTCGACTGGCCGGACTCCGTCAACGACCGCGTCGGCAACATCCTGCTGTCGCGGGTCATGGGCGCCGAGGTGCGCCTGGACCCGTCCGGCTTCGACATCGGCTTCCGTGACTCGTGGACGCAGGCACTCGACGACGTCCGCGAGCGAGGCGGCGTCCCGTACGGCATCCCGGCGGGTGCGTCCGACCACCCGCTCGGCGGGCTCGGCTTCGCGAACTGGGCCTACGAGGTCGAGCAGCAGGAGGCTGAGCTCGGGGTCTTCTTCGACACGATCGTCGTGTGCACGGTCACGGGGAGCACCCACGCCGGCATGATCGCCGGCTTCGCCGGGCAGGATCGCCCGCGCCGGGTCATCGGCATCGACGCCTCGGCGACGCTGGACAAGACCCGCGACCAGGTCGCCCGGATCGCGCGTCGCACGGCCGACCTCATCGAGCTCGGCCGCGACCTGCGCGAGGACGAGATCACCGTCCTCGAGGGCTGGGCCGGCGACCTCTACGGGATCCCGGTCGAGTCGACGCTGGAGGCGATGCGGCTGACGGGTCGGCTCGAGGGCGTCATCCTCGACCCGGTCTACGAGGGGAAGTCGATGGCCGGTCTCATCGACCTCGTGTCCTCCGGCGACATCGGCAAGGACTCGACGGTGCTCTACGCGCACCTCGGCGGTCAGCCCGCACTCAACGCCTACAGCGCGCTCTTTCGCTAGCGGCCATGGTGGCCGCGGCTAGCGAGCGCTAGCGGCGGTCGGTCAGGGTGAGGAGTGTCGCCTCGGGGCGGCACGCGAACCGGATCGGCGCGTACGGCGACGTGCCCAGCCCAGCCGACACGTGCAGCGCCGCATCACCGTGCGTGGACAGGCCTTTTGCCTGGGACCGCGGCAGGTCGCAGTTCGTCACGAGCGCGCCGACGCCCGGGACGCACAGCTGTCCGCCGTGCGTGTGGCCGGCAAGCACGAGGTCGGCCCCGTCCACCGCCATGGCATCGAGCACGCGCAGATAGGGGGCATGTGTGACGCCCAGCGCGAGGTCGGCCTCGGGAGCGAAGGACCCGGCGACGTCGTTGTAGCGGTCCCGGCGGATGTGCGGGTCGTCCACGCCGCGCACGTCGACCTCGCGGCCGTCGATCTTCATCGTCGCCCGGCGGTTGCCCAGGTCGAGCCAGCCGCTGGCGACCAGGCCGTCCACGAGGTCGCCCCACGGGAGCATCGGCCGATCAGGCTCGAGCTGCGAAGGCCCGCGCAGGTAGCGCGCCGGGTTCAACGGCTTGGGCGCGTAGTAGTCGTTGCTGCCCAGGACGAACGCTCCGGGCAGGTCGAAGAAGGGCTCAAGGGTGTCGAGCACGTGGGGCACGGCGTCCTGGTGCGACAAGAAGTCGCCGGTTACGACGACCGCGTCGGGTCGCACCTCACGCAGCGACCGCACCCACGCTTGCTTGCGCCGCTGCCCGGGGACGAGGTGCAGGTCCGACAGGTGCAGGATCCGCATCGCCGGCTGGCCCGGCGGGAGCACGGCGGCGTCGGCGCGTCGAAGAGTGAAGGCCTGTGCCTCCCACCGTGCGTAGGCGATCCCGGCGACGCCGGCAGCCACGAGGCCGGCCGCGGTGCGGGTGAACGCGCGCATGCCCCATGGTCGCATGGCGATGCCCGCGCCGGTCCGATGGGAGGATGGCGTCATGCCCGAGCTGAAGGCCACACTCCAGTCCGACCTCACCACGGCGATCAAGTCCCGCGACGCGGTGAGCGCGGCGACGCTGCGGATGGCGCTGACCGCGATCACGAACGAGGAGGTCGCCGGCAAGGCGGCCCGGGAGCTCTCCGACGACGATGTCGTGACCGTCCTGGGCAGGGAGGCGAAGAAGCGGCGAGAGGCCGCCGAGGCCTACGACGCAGCTGACCGGCCCGAGCTCGCCACGCGCGAGCGCGACGAGCTGGCCGTTCTCATCCGCTACCTGCCCCAGGCGATGACCGACGAGGAGGTCGCGGCGATCATCGAGGCCGCCGTCGCACAGGTGACCGCGACCGGGGCGTCCGGCGGGGCTGCCATGGGAGCGGTCATGAAGATCGTGCAGCCGCAGGTGCGCGGTCGGGCAGACGGCGGTGCCGTGGCCGCGGCCGTGAAGTCCGCCCTCGGCTCGTAGCTCCCTCGGCTCGCCCTACGGGGTCGTCGGCTCGCTCGCCGGCGGGTCCGCCGGCGGCGCCGGCGCCTCGTTGTCGAACGTACCGGGCTCGGGGTCCGGCAGCTTCACGTCGTTCTTGCCGTCGTTCTTGCCGTCGTCCGTCGTCGTGCTCGGGACGTAGGTGTAGACGTATGGGTCCTTGGTCGTCAGGCCGTACTTGTTGCGGATGTCGAACCGCAGCGGCTCGGTGCCGGCGAGCGCCTTCTCCATCGCGTCGCGCCAGATCGGTCCGGGCAGCGTGCCGCCGAAGACCTGCGAGTAGTAGCGGCCGTTGATCGTCACGTTCTTCATCGGGTACGCGTAGCCGCCGCGCGGATCGCCCACCCAGACGGCTGAGGCGATCTGCGGGGTGTAGCCGACGAACCAGACGGCGGCGGAGTCGTTGGTGGTGCCGGTCTTCCCGGCGACCTGACGCTCGGGGATGGTCATGTCCTGGCCGGTGCGTCCGGCGATCGAGCCGTTGACCACGCCGTTGAGCATCACCGTGACGGTGTCGGCCACGTCACGCTTCACGACGCGCTTGCAGTCGCCGTCCGGGACGGGCAGCGGCGTGCCGTCCCGGTCGACGATGTCGAGGATCACCACGGGCTTGCAGTAGATGCCGTGCGCGGCGAAGGTCGCGTACGCGTTGGCCATCGCCAGCGGGGTCACCTCCATCGTGCCGATCGCCAGCGTCGGCACGCGCAGCAGCGGGTCGCCGTTGCCCAGCCGGACCCCCATCGACTCCGCGATCTCCGCGGGGCGGCAGATGCCTGTGCGCTCCTCGATCGTCATGAAGTAGGTGTTGACCGAGTAGGCCGTTGCCCGGGACATGTCGAAGGTGCCCGACGACGTGCTGTTGCGGACGGTCACCGGCGCGAACTTCTTGTCCGTGGTGCAGTTACGGAAGTCCGTGAACGTCTTCGGACTGTACGAAGGGATGTACTCGAACGGCGAGATGCCGGCTTCGAGCGCAGCGGCCATCGCGAAGATCTTGAACGTCGAGCCGGCCTGCATGCCGATCGTCCCGCCCATGCTGCGCTCGACGTTGTAGTTGTACGTCGTCTTGCCGCGGCCCGATGTTCCCCATTCGCGGTTCTGGGTCATGGCCAGGACGTGGCCCGTGCCCGGCTCGACCATCGTGATGGCGGTCGCCCGGCGGCTGGGGTCGCGCTGCGGGATGTAGTCGTTGACGGTCTCGTCCGCGCCGTTCTGGGCCTTGGGATCCAGCGTCGTGCGGATCGTGTAGCCACCGCGCCGCAGGAACGCCTCGCGCTCCTCGGGGGTCGAGCCGAAGGTCGGGTCCTGGCGGATGGTCTGCACGACGTAGTCGCAGAAGTACGGGGCGTACGACGAGGTGCAGCCGTTGGTCGTCACGGACGGCTTGAGCACGGTGGACATCGGAACCAGGGCAGCGCGGTCGGCCTCCTCCGGTGTCACGTAGCCGAGCTCGCCCATGCGCTTAAGGACGACGTTGCGGCGGACCGTGCTGAGCTCGGGGTTGCGCAGCGGGTCGTACGCCGTGGGCTGCTGGACGATGCCGGCGAGAGTTGCCGCCTCCGGCAACGTGAGGTCGGCAGCCGGCTTGGAGAAGTAGCGCCGAGCCGCCGCCTCGACGCCGTAGGCCCCGGCCCCGAAGTAGGCGATGTTCAGGTAGCGCTCGAGGATCTCGCCCTTGCTGAACAGCTTCTCCAGACCGAGGGCGTAGCGGACCTCACGGATCTTGCGGGTGGAGCTCTTGCCCCGGGCGGCGTCCAGCTCGTCCGCCGTGCTGGCCTGGTTGACGAGCACGTTCTTGACGTACTGCATGGTCAACGTGGAGCTGCCCTGCTCGACGCCGCCGGCGGACGCGTTGGTCGCCAGCGACCGCACGATGCCGCGCAGGTCGACGCCGTTGTGCTGGAGGAACCGGGAGTCCTCGATGGCGACGGTCGCCTGCCGCATGAACGGCGAGATGCTCGTCAGGGGGACGTCGACGCGGTTCTGGTAGTAGAGCGTCGCGAGCACGGACCCGTCCGACGCGAGGATCAGCGAGCGCTGGGGGAGCGGGGGCGTGCTCAGGGAGTCCGGCAGGCTCTGGAAGTCGGCGACGACGTTGCGGGTGAGCACCCCCGCGCCGCCGACGAACGGCACGAGCATGAGCCCGGCCACCAGCCCGGCGATGATCGCGGCCGCGCCGAGGCCGCCGATCCGGGCCAGGAGCCCGATCGGCCCGGGGCGCTCCCCCGGTGGCGTACGCATGCTCATCAGACGCCCAGGGTAGGTCGCGTCGTTCCCCTCGGAGCCCAGCGGCTCGCGCGCCTGCCTCGTGGGGGACCCAGCCGAGCGCGGCCAACGCTGCCAGCGGTACCAGCGGACCGTGTTCGTATAGCTCTTTCGGGCCATTCTCGGACAGTTAACTTCGGCGTAACGTCCGCCGTCACGCGGCCCGCTCCGCGGTGCTCGGCCGATCAACGTACGACGAACACAATGACGGAAGGGTGCGCGCTCCCGATGACCTTCGACACCGACTGGGCCTCATTCGCAGCCTGCCGCACGACCGATCCGGACACGTTGTTCGTCCAGGGTGCGGCCCAGAACCGGGCCAAGGCCATCTGCGTCGGGTGTGACGTGCGCACCGAGTGTCTGGCCGACGCGCTCGACAACCGGGTCGAGTTCGGGGTGTGGGGCGGGATGACCGAGCGTGAGCGCCGCGCGCTGCTCCGCCGCCGTCCCAACGTGACCTCGTGGCGGCTGCTCCTGCAGACCGCACAGGACGAGTACGAGCGGCACCGCATCCTCACGGGGACCGAGCGCGCCAGCTGAGCAACGCGCGCCAGCTGAGGACCGTGACGTCCTCAGGGGCTGGCGACGAGGACCAGGAACGCGGCGAACAGGCTGAGGTGGATGCCGCCGTGGAGCAGCGTCGCCCGCCCGGGTGAGACCGTGAGGATTCCGGTCACGATCGTGATCGCCAGCAGGACGATCTCCGTCGGCCCGAGGCCCAGCACCAGGTGGTAGTCGAACACCCATGACACGACCGCGATCGTCGGGATCGTCAGGCCGATGCTCGCCATCGCCGAGCCGTAGGCGAGGTTGACGCTGGTCTGGAACCGGCCGCGGTGCGCCGCGCGAACGGCCGCGGCGGACTCCGGCAGGAGGACGAGCAAGGCGATCACGACGGCGACCGCGGCGATCGGCAGGCCCAGGCCGCTCACCACGGACTCGATGAGCGGGGTGTCGACCTTCGCCAGGCCGACGACGCCGACGAGACACAGGACGAGCAGGACGACGCTGGTGAGCGCCTCGCGTCCGGTAGGGCGCTCCGCGTGCGCGTCCTCCGAGGTCGTGCCGGGGGGCAAGAAGTAGTCGCGGTGCCGAACGGTCTGCACGAACACGAACAGCAGGTACACGACCAGCGCGGCCGCCGCGGCGAACGCCAGCTGCGACACCGTGAAGGTGGGTCCCTTGGAGCTCTTCGTGAACGTGGGCAGGACGAGGCTGAGGGTCGCCAGGACACCGATCGCGGCCAGCCCCGCACCCGCGCCGGCGGCCTGGAAACGTGCGGTGCCTCCGCGCAACGTCGTCACGACGAGGGCCACGCCGATGATTCCGTTGCACGTGATCATGAGGGCCGCGAAGACGGTGTCCCGAGCCAGCGCGCTGGTGTCGTTGCCGCTGGAGGTCATGAGGGTCACGATCAGGGCGACCTCGATGATCGTGACCGCGACGGCCAGGGCGAGCGATCCGTAGGGCTCGCCGACCCGTAGGGCGATGACCTCGGCGTGGTGGACGGCCACCAGGACGGCTGCGGCCAGCACAACCGTCAGGAGCACCAGCATCCACGTCGGGGGGTAGCGCCCCCACGAGAATGCGAGCGCCACGACGGCCAGCACGGGCACGACGGTGTTCGCCCGGCTCCTGACCATTTCGACCACGGTCGAATATCTCACGGTGGGGAGCTCCCGCGGACCGCTCACGGCCCGGGTGGGCCGCCTGCGGCGAGAAGCGAGCCGATGAGTCGCAGGCCGTCGAGGTCGTGGACGTCCTCGGCCAGCGCCGGCACGGCTGCCACCGGCACCCCGGGGTGCGCGGCACTGAACCGCTCGGCCAGGTGTCGTTGGCGCGCGGCCTGGTCGGCCCGCTGGGCGTGCAGCGTCAGCAGCGCCGCCGCGAGCCGGTCCTCAGCAGCGGCCTCCTCGTCCCCGCCCGCCGTCGCCTCCGCGGCGAGCTCGGCCAGCCGTTGCGCTCCCGCCGACGCCTGCTCGGCGGTCAGCGTCTGCGCGGCGACGTCCTGCGTGCGGTTGAGGACGAGCCCGGCCAGCGGCATGTCGTCGGTGCGCAGGCGCTCGACGAAGTACGACGCCTCCCGGAGGGCGTCGCGTTCGGGTGCCGCGACGACGACGAACGACGTGCTCGACTCCTTCAGCAGCGCGTAGGTCGCCTCGGCACGCACGCGGAAGCCCCCGAACGTCGAGTCGATCGCCGCCACGAACGTGCTCACGTCGACGAGGACCTGGGCACCGAGGATCTTGTTGAGGACGCCGGTGAACAGCCCGAAGCCCATCGCGGCGATGCGACCGAGCCCGCGACCGGCCCCCCGCGCGGGCGCCGAGATCACCCGGATGAACCGGCCGTCGAGGAAGGACCCGAGCCGCGCCGGCGCGTCGAGGAAGTCCAGGGCGCTGCGTGAGGGCGGGGTGTCGACGACGATGAGGTCCCAGGTGCCTTCCTCGTCCGCCCGCGTGCGCAGCTGGCCCAGCTTCTCCATCGCCATGTACTCCTGCGTACCGGCGAACGACGAGGAGAGCGCCTGGTAGAAGGGGTTGGCCAGGATCTGCGCGGCCCGCTCGCCGTCGGCGTGGCTCTCCACGACCTCGTCGAACGTGCGCTTCATGTCCAGCATCATCGCGAACAGCGAGCCGCTGCCATCGGGTGCGCAGACTCCAGGGACCTGACGGGGTGTGTTGTCGAGTGAGGACAGGCCCATCGCCTGCGCGAGGCGTTTGGCCGGGTCGATCGTCAGCACGCACACGTCGCGTCCGGCCTCGGCCGCCCGGAGGGCTAACGCCGCAGCCGTCGTCGTCTTGCCGACGCCACCCGCACCGGTGCACACGATGATCCGGATGTGGTCGTCACGCAGCACGTCGTCGATCCGCAGGGTCGGGGGGCGCCTCATCCGACACCGCCATCGGCGAGGATCTCTGCGAGCTGGTACAGGCCGCCGAGGTCGACGCCACCGGGCAGGGTCGGCAGGACGATCGTCGGCAGGCCGAGCTCGTCGATCCGGGCGAGCTCGCGCTCCTCCAGCGCCACGCGGCGCGCGTGGTCAGCGGCCTCGGCCAGGAGGACGGGCGCAACCTCGTCCGCGTGGGCGCCGAGGCCGGCCCGGCGCAGCGAGGCCGTCAGTCCCGCCTCGGACAGCGTCCCCGCCGCGGCGGCAGCGAGCTGCGGCCCGTCCAGGAGTGCCGGTCGGGTCAGGTTGACCATGACCCCGCCCACAGGCAGCCCCGCCTCCTGCAGGTCGGCGACGGCGTCGACGGTCTCCTGGACCGGCATCTCCTCGAGCAGCGTGACGAGGTGCACGGCCGTGCGGGGCGAGGCGATCACGCTCATGACGAGGTCGGCGTGGTTGCGGATCGGGCCGACCTTCGCAAGCCCGGACATCTCGGTGTTCACGTTGAGGAACTTCGTGATCCGGCCGGTCGGCGGGGCATCCATGATGACGGCGTCGTAGCGGTCGGGGGACCGCTTGTCCGTGCGCCGGACGACCTCGATCGCCTTGCCGGTCAGGAGGACGTCGCGCACGCCGGGGGCGAGGGTCGTCGCGAAGTCGATCGCGCCCATCTTCCGCAGGGCCGAGCCGGCCCGACGCAGGTTGTAGAACGTCTCCAGGTAGTCCAGGAGTGCCTCTTGCGGGTCGATCGCCAGCGCCCACACCTCGCCACCGCCGGGGGCCACAGCCACCTTGCGCTCCTCGTACGGGAGCGGTGGGGAGTCGAACAGCTGCGCGATGCCCTGACGGCCCTCGACCTCGATGAGCAGTGTCCGGCGCCCGCCGCGGGCCAACGCGAGCGCCATCGCCGCGGCAACCGTGGTCTTGCCGGTCCCGCCCTTGCCCGACACGACGTGCAGGGCGACTTCGGGCCAGCGCCGAGCGGTCACCACATCAGCCTAATCTCCCGCGGCGGGCCGGGAGACCGGCTGCCCGCGGGGCCGGCCCGCTGCTCGGCGGGCGGGCTACGCTCGCGCCATGACGACTTGGGAGTACGCCACCGCGCCCCTGCTGATCCACGCGACCAAGCAGATCCTCGACAACTGGGGCGCTGACGGGTGGGAGCTCGTGCAGGTCGTGCCCGGCCCGAACGCCGAGCAGCTCGTCGCGTACTTCAAGCGGCCGTTGGCCGGCGGCTGACGTGGCGACCGTCGAGGAGCGGCTCGCTGCGCTCGGCCTGACGGTGCACGAGGTCGTGCCGCCGCTGGCTGCGTACGTGCCGGCAGTCGTGACCGGACGGTACGTCTACACGTCCGGGCAGCTGCCGTTCGTCGACGGCGTGCTTGCCGAGACCGGGAAGGTCGGAGCCGAGGTGAGCGCGGAGCGCGCGGCTGAGCTCGCCGCCGTGTGTGCGCTCAACGCGATCGCCGCGGTCAAGTCCGTCGTGCCGTTGGACCGCGTCGTCCGCGTCGTCAAGGTCGTCGGGTTCGTCGCGAGCGCGCCGGACTTCACCGGTCAGCCGGGGGTCGTGAACGGGGCGAGCAACTTCCTGCTCGAGGCGTTCGGGGACATCGGCACGCACGCCCGGTCCGCGGTCGGCGTGGCTGTGCTGCCGCTCGATGCGCCCGTCGAGGTCGAGCTCGTCGTCGAGATCGCTGCGTAGGACCCTCCGCGTGGCCGGCCCGATCCCGGCGGCGGCGACCGTCGTCCTGCTGCGTGACGGCGCCGACGGCCCGGAGACCTTCCTGCTCCGCCGCGTCGCCAGCATGGCTTTCGCCCCCCTTATGCACGTGTTCCCTGGGGGTCGGGTCGACCCTCGCGACCATACGGAGCCCATGACGTTGTCGGGAGACCTGGCGCTGCTGGCCGAGCGGGCCAGCGCCGACCTCGACGATCTCCACGCGCTGTACGCCTGCGCCATCCGCGAGACCGCGGAGGAGGCCGCGATCAGCCTCGTCCGCCGCGACGACGAAGGCCGGCTCGAGGTCGACACGAACCTGCTGCCGATCATCGACCACTGGGTCACGCCGGAGGGCGAAGGCCGCCGGTACGACGTCCGGTTCTTCGCGGCCGTGGTGGGCGACGGGCAGGCACGCCTGGCGACGACCGAGGCCGACGAGGCGCGGTGGCTTCCGCCGATAGTGGCCCTGGCGGAGTTCGCGGCCGGGCGGCTCGCGATGCTGCCTCCGACCGAGGCCGTCCTGCGTCGTCTCGTCGGGTTCGCCGACGCCGCCTCGGCGTTGTCGGCCGTCGCCGCCGACCCGGTCGTCCCGCGCACGCCGCGGCGAGCCGGCCCGTCCCGCTGGGATCTCGTGCACGCCTACACCGGTGAGGTCCTGCAGGCGGGAGTGCGGCCGCCGCACACGCGTGAGACCGATGGCCTGCCGGTCACCGACGAAGCGGGCGGGGCCGGGCTGTGAGCGGGCGCGTCCTGCCGGTCACCGGATCGGCGGACCCGTGGTTCGGCGGCGTCGTCACCGCGGCGGCGGCGTGTGTCCTTGCTCCGAACCCGTCGGCGTGGACCCTCGACGGGACGAACACCTGGCTCCTGAGCGGCCCCGACGCGACCGACGCGATCGTCGTCGACCCCGGCCCGCTCGACGCCGGGCACGGAGCCGCCGTCCGCGCGGCGGCCGACGCGGCGGGGCTGCGCATCTCGGGCATCGTCCTGACGCACGGGCACGCCGACCACTCGGCGTCCGCCCGGACGCTGGGCGAGCAGTGGCGCGTCCCGGTCCGTGCCGTCGATCCGCAGCTGCGGCTGGGGGACGAGGGCTTGCCCCCCGGCGCTGTGCTCCCGCTCGGCAGCGGTGAGCTGCGTGTCGTGGCGACCCCAGGGCACTCCTCGGACTCCGTGTGCCTCCTCCTCCCGCACGACGGGAGCGTGCTCACCGGAGACACCGTGCTCGGCCGCGGGACGACGGTCGTCGCCTGGCCCGACGGTGATCTCGCGTCGTACCTCGACAGCCTTGGCCGACTCGCCGACCTCATCGAGGCGTCGGGAGCCGTGCGGCTCCTGCCCGGCCACGGGCCTGTGCTCGGCGACCCGGCGGGCGTGATCGCCGGCTACCTCGCACACCGGCGGGCGCGTCTGGCCGAGGTCGCCGCGGCCGTCGAGCAGGGCGTCACCGAGCCGGACGCCATCGTCGAGATCGTCTACGCGGGGGTGCCGCGCGAGGTGTGGCCGGCAGCGGAGCTGACCGTGCGGGCGCAGCTCGCGTACCTGGGGGTGTAGGTCTGCTAGCTGGCTGCGCCGACCGCCACCACGATTGGCGCGAGTGACTCGGGGTTCGCGAGGGCGCCGATGCCCTTGACCTCGCGGCCGGCCACCGCATCGCGCACGGCCACCTCCGACAGCTTCCCGGTCTGCGTCCTCGGCAGGTCCGTGACGGCGAGCACCACCGCCGGGATGTGGCGCGGCGAGCACGCCGCCTTGATCGTGGACCGGATCGAGGCGATCGCCGCTTCGTCGAGCGCGACGCCCGAGGGCGGCACGACGAGCAGGACGATGCGCGTGTCGCCGTCCCACTCCTGGCCGAACGCGAGGGCCTCCTCGACGGCCGGATGCTCCGCCAGCGCGGCGTAGATCTCCGCTGTGCCGATGCGGACCCCGCCGACGTTGAGCGTCGCGTCGGACCGGCCGAGGATCGCGATGCCGCCGTGCGCGCTCCGCACCGCGCGGTCGCCGTGGACCCAGACGCCGGGCCACACGTCGAAGTACGCCTCATGCAGCCGCGACCCGGAGTCGTCCCCCCAGATGCCCACGGGCACCGTCGGGAACGGCTGGGTGCAGACGAGCTCCCCGGGCTCACCGTCCGCGGCCGGTCGGCCCGCGTCGGTCCAGACGTCGACCGCCATGCCGAGGGCCGGTCCGGTCATCTCGCCGGCGTGGAACGGCCGGGTCGGGTCGCCGGCGAGGAAGCAGCCGACGAGGTCGGTCCCGCCGGAGATCGGGTTGATCATGACGTCGGGCCCGAGCTCGGCGGCGAGCCATCGCGCCGTGGCGACCGACAGCGGCGAACCCGTGACGAGGACCTCGCGAAGGGGTGTGCCGTCGACGTCGAGGTCCGCCTCGATCGAACGCAGGTGGTCCAGGAGCCGGGCCGACAGGCCGAGGTGGGTCGTCGCGGTCGCCCGCGCCGCGCCGAACAGCGCGGTCGGCGACGGGTGCGTGGGGGAGCCGTCGAAGAGGACGAGCGTCGCGCCGAGGGCCAGGCACGACAGCTCCCAGTTCCACATCATCCAGCTAGTGGTTGTGTAGTAGAGGAGTCGGTCGCCTGTCCCCACGTCGGCGTGCAGTCCGAGCTCGACGAGGTGCTTGAGAAGCACGCCGCCGGCCCGGTGCACGAGGCACTTGGGCTTGCCAGTGGTTCCGGATGAGAACAGGACGTAGGCCGGCACATCGAAAGGGAGACGGATGAACTCGGGGTCGACGTCGGCCGCGAGCGCTGACGAGAGCGCGCTGACGGCGCAGCCCGCGGGCGCGGCCTGGTGCAGCGTCGCGTCCGGCTCGGCGTCCGAGGTCAGGACCTGCGTCAGGGACGGGAGGGCCGAGATCACAGCGGCGAGATTGTCGGACCGGGCGAACTCGCGCCCGCTCCAGCGATAGGACGACGCGACGACGAGGACACGGGGGGCGAGCTGGCCGAGCCGGTCGAGGATGGACGGCGCGCCGAACTCGGGGGAGACGCTGCTCACGACGGCGCCGACGGCGAGCGCACCAAGCGTCGTCACCAGGGCGTCGGGGCCGACGGGCAGTACCAGCCCGATCCGGTCGCCGGGCCCGATCCCCGCGGCGCGAAGCCACGTGGCGAAGGATCCGACGCGCCGGCAGAGCTCACGGCCACTGAGCTCGGTGCGGATGGCGGTGTCGTCCGCCGTCTCGCCGACGCAGATGACGGCGGTGTCGTCCGAACCGGCCCACGGCGCCAGGATCGACTCGGCGAGGTTGAGCCGGGCAGCTGGGAAGAAGCTGGCCTGCGGGAGCGTGCTCGGGACGCACGCCCGGGCCCCCGCATCGCCCACGACCCCGAACTCGTCCCAGACCAGACGCCAGAAAGCGTCGGGGTCGGACAACGACCAGGCGTGCAGCTCGGGTGTGCCGGCCAGCGAGAGCCCGGACCGCGAGCTGGCCGCCTGCGTGAACCGAGCCAGCCGGGTGTCGGCGGCCGCGGCCGGGGCGGGTGTCCAGGCCGGTTCGGCGCCTGCGACGAAGCCGTCGACGGTGCCTTCGGGCTCTTCCACGTTCCCCTCCTGGATCTATTCGGTTACGAATGCGTAACGCGCGCCGTGATGCCCGTTTAGGGCGTTGACACCGCGCGCGGCACGCGACAGGCTCGCCTTTGCTTTCGCAATGCGATTCGGTGGTTCACAATACGAGACAGGAGTGCGAGTCGGTCGGACGTTCGTCAACCAGGGTCCAGTGTGCCGCAAGAGGTATCGGACGCCCTGACGGCGCCGCTCGCAGGCACGCTTACGCTCGTCCGGAAAACCGCTGCTCCGCCCCGCACGACCCGGACTGCGCGCCAGCGCAGAAGACGACGAACATCCCGACAGGAGAAGGAATGAAGCGCACGTACAACGTCGCGGCCGCGGTGCTCGTCGCACCCGTGTTGCTGCTGACGGCCTGCGGCAAGTCGAGCGACGACACCGCCTCGTCGAGCGCCGCTGCATCCGCGCCGGCCTCTGCCGAGGCAAGCGCGACCGCAGCCCCGTCGGCCGAGGGCAGCCAGCCGGCAGCCGCCGGCCAGCCCGATGTCAACGGTGACGGCTCGGTGTCCATCGGCATCATGAGCCCGGGTGACACCAAGGACAACGGCTACTACCAGAGCTTCGTGGACAAGGCGAACGCCTTCGCCGACGAGCAGGGCTGGAAGGTCATCACAGTCGACAAGGTCAACCCGGCCGACTCGGTGAACCAGGCCCTCAACCTCTGCAAGCAGGGTGTCGACCTCGTCGCCGTCGCGGCGAGCGAGCTCAAGGACGCGCTCCAGGCCACGACCGACCCGGCCTGCGCCACGGTTCAGTGGTACGTCAACGGCGGTGGCGGCGTCGAGCAGACCAAGTACTTCTCGCAGTCCACGGACGAGGTCAACCCGACCCTGTTCGCGACCGGCTACGCCGCCGGTCTCGCGATGAAGGAGAAGGGCACCACGAAGGCCGGCTTCATCACCGGCCCGGAGCTCGACTTCTCCAAGCAGGCTGCTGCCGCCTTCACTGCGGGCATCCAGAACGTCATCCCCGAGGCCGAGGTCACCACGACCTACACCGGTGACTTCAACGACTCGGCGAAGGCCAAGGAAGCCGCACAGGCGATGATCGACCAGGGTGTCGGGCTCATCTACCCGTACCTCGGCGGAGCGACCGACGCGGTCGCGCAGCTCGCGAACGAGACCGGCATCCTGACCGTCACCCCGGGCACGGATCGCTGCGAGGACACGACGACGCCGTTCAGCATCTCGTCGATCTTCGACCCGGGCGTGTACTTCGCCGCGGCTCTCGGTGACTTCGCCAAGGGCACCCTGCCCATGGGCGAGGCTCGCGTCTGGAAGCTCGGCGTCGACGCGGTCCCGACCGTGAAGTTCTGCGGCGACCTGGCCTCGATGCAGCCGCAGCTGGACGAGGTCATGACGCAGATCGGTGACGGCACGCTCGACGTCGACGCTCTTGTCGGCGGCGCCGCGGCGAGCCCGGCCGCCAGCTGACGTACGACACCTTCGAACAGACAGGACGGACGACAGCAACCATGTCGACCCAACCGGCCGGGGCCTCAGCGCTTAGCGCTGAGGCCCCGGCGGCGGTCGAGCTGCGCGGCATCACCAAGCGCTACGGCTCGATCGTCGCCTGCGACAATGTCAGCATCTCGGTCCCCCGTGGCGAGATCCACGGTCTCCTGGGCCAGAACGGTGCGGGCAAGAGCACCCTGGTGAAGGTCCTCATCGGCCTCGCCCAACGTGACGCCGGCGAGATCCTTCTCGACGGCAGGACCGTCCAGATCCCGGACCCGCTTGCCGCGTCCGACCTTGGCATCGCCATGGTCCACCAGCACTTCAGCCTCGTGAACGAGCTCTCGGTCTGGGAGAACGTGACGCTGGGCGAGGTCGGCCGCCCCCAGCCGGCGCGTACCCGCGAGCTCGTCCGTTCGATCGGGGAGCGCTACGGCCTCGACGTGGACCCCGACGCCCGCGTCGAGGACCTGTCTACCGGTGAGCGGCAGCGCGTCGAGATCATCAAGTGTCTTCGTCGTGACCCGAGCCTGCTCATCCTCGACGAGCCCACCTCGGTGCTCACGCTCGCCGAGTCACGCGAGCTCTTCACCGTCCTGCGGCGCGTCGCCAAGGACGAAGGCAAGACCGTCATCCTGATCAGCCACAAGCTCGACGAGATTCTCTCGGCGACCGACCACGTCACGATCATGCGGTCCGGACGCGTCGTCGCGCAGCGGGAGACCGCCGCCACCGACGAGCGCGAGCTTGCCCGCGAGATGGTCGGACGCGAGCTGTCGAAGTGGGTGGCCGCATCCGCCCTGGGCGAGCTCGACGCGCTGGTCGACCCGTCGCAGTCCAGCGACCCGGCGATGTTGAACCCGGTCGAGGAGATCCACGAGGACCGCTTCCCCATACGGCTCCGCATCCACGACGCACATGCGAGCCGCGACGGCCGCCCGCTCCTGCAGGGGCTCTCGCTGGACCTGCGGGCCGGCGAGATCCTCGGGCTCGCAGGTGTCGAGGGCAACGGCCAGCAGGCGCTCGGCGACCTGCTGTCCAGTCTCATCGAGCTCGACTCCGGGAGCGTCGAGATGGACGGCCGCGTCCTGCAGACCGGTCGGCCGGGCATCATGCACCGCGCCGGGATCGGCGTCATCCCGGAGGACCGTCACGACTCCGGCTGCGTGCTGGACATGAGCGTCGCCGAGAACCTCGTCATGTCGACCGTCGGCTCCGTCGCACGGCGGGGGTTCGTCAGCCGTAAGGAGATCCGGGCCAACGCCGAGCGCCTCATCGAGCAGTTTGAGATCTCCACGCCGTCGCCCGACACCCCGATGCGCCAGCTGTCCGGCGGCAACCAGCAGAAGGTCGTCCTCGCGCGAGAGCTGTCCTTGAACCCGCAGGTCCTCGTTGCCGCCTACCCGACCCGCGGGCTGGACGTGGGCGCGATCGAGTACATGACCGAGCGGCTGCACGATGCGGCGAACAGCGGCATCGCCGTGCTGCTCATCTCCACCGAGCTCGAGGAGATCCTCACCTTGTCGCACCACATCGCGGTGATCCACCGGGGAACCATCGTCGGTCAGATGCGCCGCGTCGACGTCGACGCCGAGCGCCTCGGCCTCATGATGGGAGGCCAGGACGCATGACGATCACGTCGACGCCCCCGAGCCCGACGGCGACGCCGTCGGTCGAGCAGACGACGCGCTGGTCGCAGGCGCTGTCCACACTCGTGCTGTACGTCATCTCGATCTCGGTCGCCCTGCTGATCGCAGGTGCACTGGTCTCCGTCACCGGCGCATCACCGGTGGACGCGGTCCAGGCAATCTTCCGGGGAAGCCTGAGCGATGCGGCGGCACTCGGCCTGTCCCTGGACAAGGCCGCGCCGCTGCTGATCGTCGCGGTCGGCACCTGCATCGCGACGAGCGCCGGGCTGTTCAGCATCGGCCAGGAGGGCCAGGTCGTCATCGGCGCGACGATCGGCGCGACCGTGGCGATCTTCCTGCACGGCCCCGGTCCGCTGGTCCTCGTCGTCGCCCTCCTCGGCGCGGCCGTCGGCGGCGCTGCGTGGGCCGCGGTCGCCGCACTCCTGTACTACTGGCGCGGCGTGCCCGTGGTCATCAGCACGCTGCTCCTCGTCTACATCGCGTACCAGGTGGTCTTCTACGCGGTGACGCAGCCGTGGCTCCTGCAGGAGTCGGGTCAGAACGTCGCGTCGCCGCAGTCCGACCTGATCCGCAGCGACGCCTGGCTGCCACGGGTCGGCGAGTACCCCGGGCTGAACTTCTCCTCCATGGTCGTCATCGCCGTGCTCCTGGCGATCGGCGCGAAGGTCGTCCTCGACCGCACGACGCTGGGCTTCCGGCTCCGCATGCTCGGGCTGAACCCGAAAGCCGCACGTCGTGCCGGGGTGAGCGCGGTGCTCCTGGGCAGTACGGCGCTGATGATCTCGGGCGCGTTCGCCGGGTTCGTCGGGGGTGCGCTCCTCACCGGCGGAAGCCACCGCCTGCAGCCGGGGATCTCCGAGAACGTGGGCTGGGACGGCCTGCTGGTCGCGCTCGTCGCCCGCAACAACCCGATCCTGGCCATCCCGGTCGCGTTCTTCTTCGGCGTGCTCCGTGCCGGCGGCGGTTTCCTCGCGTCGACCGGCGTCCCGCGGTACATCGTGGACGTCGTCACGGCCATCCTCGTGCTCGCGATCGTCTTCCCGCCCGCCTACCAGTACCTGCGTCGCGAGATCCGCGCGCGCCGTCTGGCACGCGCGCTCGCAACCGGAGGTGCCGCATGATCGAGTCCATCGCGTTGATCCTCGCGAGCTCGCTGCGGCTCGCGACGCCGTTGATGTTCGCCGGCCTCGGCGAGTACATGGCCGAGAAGGCCGGGATGATCAACATCTCGATCGAGGGCATGATGCTCGCCGGCGCCTTCTCGGCCATCCTCGGTGCGACGGTGACCGGGTCGCCGGTGCTCGGGCTGGTCTTCGGCATACTCGCCGGCGTCCTGATCGCGCTCGTGCACTCGACCTTCAGCTACCGGCTGACGGTCAACACCTACGTCGTCGGCCTCACGTTGAACCTCCTCGTGCTCGGGCTGACGAGCTTCCTCCTCGACACCCTCGACCTGGGCACCGCGCAGCTGTCGAAGTTCGAGATCCCGTTCTTGTCCGACCTGCCGCTCGTCGGCCAGGCGGTGTTCAACCAGCGCTGGCCGGCGTACCTGCTGTGGATCCTCATCCCGACCGTCTGGTTCGTGATGTACCGGACGCGCTGGGGTCTGGACATGCGCGCCATCGGGGAGAACCCGGCCGCCGTCGACGCCACCGGCATCGACGTGCTCAAGAAGCAGCGGCAGGGCCTGCTGCTCGCCGGGGCGTTCGCGGGCCTGGGTGGGGCGTACCTCTCCGTGGCCGAGGTGGGACTGTTCAACCAGAACATGACCGCTGCCCGCGGCTACGTCGTGATCGCGGCGGTCATCTTCGGCGGGTGGACGATCAAGGGCACGATCGCGGGCTGCCTGCTGTTCGGCGCCGCCGACGCGATGCGACTGGCGCTGCCCGCGCTCGGCTTCACGCTCAACGCGCAGCTGCTCATCGCCTCGCCGTACATCCTCGCGCTCGTCGCGATGGTCGTGTTCGCCCGTCGGAGTCGAGCGCCCGCGGCGTACGGCCAACCGTTCGTGCGCGGGCTCGCGTGACCGGCACCGCCTGATGAAGGCCGCGCTGTACCGCAGCCACGGCGGCCCTGAGGTCCTCGAGCTCGCTGAGGTCGCCGACCCGACGCCCGGGCCGACCGACGTCGTCGTCGCCGTGACCGCGGTCGGCCTGAACCGGATGGATCTGCTCCAGCGGCAGGGTCCCGCGTTCATGCCCGGCTTCTCCCTCCCGCACATCGCCGGCATGGACGTCGCCGGCGTGGTCGCCGACGTCGGCTCGGACGTCTCGCGGGCCCGTATCGGCGAGCGGGTCGTGGTGAACCCGGCCGTGGCGTGCGGTCACTGCGAGCACTGCCGCCGGGGCACCGACCAGTTCTGCGGTGACCAGCAGGTCATCGGGGCGAGCCGCGCGGGTGGCTACGGGGCTCTGTGTGTCGTGCCGTCCAGCCACGCCCTCGTCGTCCCGGACCACGTCGACCTCGTCCAGGCCGCAGCGGTGCCGACCGTGTACTCGCTGGCCTGGCACGCGTTGTTCGTCACCGGCCGGCTCTGCGTGGGAGAGACGCTGCTCGTCCACGCCGCCGCCAGCGGTGTCACGACGGCGGCGGTCCACCTGGCCAAGCGCGCCGGTGCCCGCGTCATCGTCACGTCGCGCGTCGACGAGGAGCGCGACCACGCGCTGGCCCACGGCGCCGACGCCTTCGTCAACACGACCGAGGCCGACCTTGTCACGGCGGTCCGCCAGCTGACCGGGGGCCGTGGCGCCGACATGGTCTTCGACCATCTCGGTCCGGCGCTGTTCGGCCCGTCGATCCGTGCGCTGCGCCCGCTGGGCCGGCTGGCCTTCTGCGGGACCACGACCGGGGCGACCGTCGACCTCCTGCTGCCGGACGCCTACCGGAACGGGATCGCGCTGCTGGGCGTCGACGGCTACGCGTTCGAGGAGTTCGGGCGCATGCTCGCGTTCTGCTGGTCGTCGGACCTGCCGTCGATCATCGACCGTGTCCTGCCCATCGCGCAGGTGCGGGAGGCGCACGAGCTGATGGAGGCCGCGGCACTGCAGGGCAAGCTCGTCATGACGCACTGACGAGGCTCCTGTCCCCGTCCGCCGCGAGAGGATCACCGCATGACCGACCGTGAGGTCACTGCACGCGCCGTCGTGGGCTACCTCGACGCACTCAACAGCCACGACGCCGACGTGATCGCTGCATGCGTGACGTCCGACTTCCACAACGAGCACACGTCCTCGCTCGGCCACAGCGTGCACGGGCGGGACGCGTACCGCGAGAGGCTCGTCGGCTTCCTTGCCGGCTTCGACGGCCTGCGCTACGAGCTGGAGGACCTGGTCGTCGAGGACGACCGGGCTGTTGCGGCCTATCGGATGTCCTTCCGGGCATCCGGGAGTGACGGCGTCGTCCGTCCCGTGGAGATCCGTGGGGTGTTCCGCTTCCGCGTGCTCGACGGGCTCATCGCCCATCGGGTCGACTACTGGGACGGCCTGGAGTTCCGCCGCCAGGTCGAGGGCGAATGAGCCCCGACGACGTGACCGCCACGCTGCTGGTCACCGGCGGCGACGTCGTGACGATGAACCCGACGCGTGACGTCCTGGTCGGCGGGGCCGTCGCCGTCGCCGGTGGCCGCATCCTCGCGGTCGGATCGACGACGAACCTGCGCGCCGCCTACCCGGGAACGCCCGAGCTCGACGCGACGGGCTGCGTCGTCACCCCGGGGCTCATCGATGCGCACCAGCACCACACGGGCGACGCGCTCGTGCGCAGCTCTATCCCGGACGACCTTCCGCAGGGGGAGTCGATCTATGAGTGGGCGGTCCCGCTGCACGCGGAGCACGGCCCCCAGGACGATCACCTCGCGTCCCTCCTCACCTGCGTCGAGAGCCTTCGGGCAGGCGTCACGACCGTGATCGAGGCCGGGACGGTGGCCCATCCCGATCGCGTCGCCGACGCAATGACGCAGTCAGGCTTGCGCGGGACGGTCGGCCGCTGGGGGTCCGACACCGCCGGCCTCCCGTTGTCCGCGTCCGCCCAGGTCGTGCTCGCCGAGAACGAGGCGCTGATCGACCGCTACCCCGCCGGTGGCCGCGTGACGGCGTGGGTCACTCTCGTCGGGCACGGCCTGGCGACTGACGAGCTCATGGCGGGCGCCGCTGACCTCGCCCGCCGGCGCGGGGTCGGGATGACGATGCACATCTCGCCTCACGACGGCGACGTGCGGGACTACCTGGCGCGAACGGGTGCGCGGCCGCTGGTCCACCTCGACCGGCTCGGCGTCCTCGGCCCCCACCTGCTCCTGGGGCACGCGGTCCACCTCGACGACGACGAGGTCGACCGCCTGCTGTCCAGCCGCACGGCCGTCGCCTACTGCCCGTGGGCGTACCTGCGGCTGGGACAGGGCGTCACCCGGGCCGGGCGGCACGCGGAGATCGTCGAGCGCGGTGGTCGCGTCGCCCTCGGATGCGACTCGGTGAACGCCGGGGATGCGATCGATGTGCTTCGGTCTGCGGCGCTGGCCAGCGGGCTGGCGAAGGACCAGGCGGCGGATCCGACCCGCCTGCCCGCTGCTGCGGCGTTCGCGCTCGCCACGGTCGACGGGGCCGAGGCGATCGGGATGGGCGGCCTCATCGGCTCACTGGAGCCCGGCAAGGCGGCCGACCTCGTCGTGCACCGGGCGAGCGGACCGGCCTGGACGCCGCGCGGGGACATCGCGCACACCCTCGTGTGGTCCGCCGACGGGCATGGCGTGCGCGATGTCGTCGTCGACGGGCAGATCGTGGTGCGCGACGGCGTGTGCACGACGGTCGACGAGGATGCGCTGCGGGCGGAGGCCGAGGAGGCTCGCCGCGACCTGCTCCGTCGAGCCGGGATCTCAGTGCCGGCGAGCTGGCCCCTGATCCCGTCCGCCTGAGGAGTCCGGGCTGCAGCCCGGTCGCGGCTAGCGGCGGCGCAGGCTCGCGTCGCTGACGGCGGGCGGGACGTAGCCGACGTCACCCGCGTTGATGTCGCTGCCCGGGTCGACGAGCGCGTCGATCGCGTCCAGGACGTCGTCGGTCAGGACGAGTCCGGCGGCGCCGAGCTGGCTGTCCAGCTGGGCCATCGTGCGCGGCCCGATGATCGCGGTCGTCACGGCGCGGTGCGACTGGACGAAGCCGAGGGCCAGCTCGATGAGCGTGAGGCCGGCATCCTTCGCGATCGCGTCAAGCGCGTCGACGAGGTCGAGCTTGCGCTGGCGGGCGGCCTCGTGCCGGTAGTCGAAGTGGTCGGCGTTCATCGCCGCGCGCGAGTCCGCCGGCGCCTCGACGCCGCGGCGGTACTTGCCGGTGAGCCAGCCGCCGTTCAGCGGGCTCCAGACGAGCACGCCGAGGCCGTAGCGCTCGGCGGTCGGGAGCACGGCCGACTCGGCGTGCCGGGCGAAGATCGAGTACGACAGCTGCTCGGTCGTGAAGCGCACGTGGGCGCGACGTTCTGCGGCCCACTGGGCCTCGACGAGCTGCTCGGCCGGGAACACCGATGTGCCGATGGCCCGCACCTTGCCGGCGTGCACGAGGTCGCTGAGGGCGCCGAGCGTCTCGTCGATGTCGGTCTGGGCGTCGGGGTGGTGCACCTGGTAGAGGTCGATGTGGTCCGTGCCCAGGCGCCGCAGGCTGTCCTCGCACGCACGCACGATCCATCGACGTGACGCCCCGCGGTGGTTGGGGTCGTCGTCCATCGCGTTGTAGAACTTCGTGGCCACGACGACGTCGTCGCGACGGCCGGCGAGCGCGCGGCCGAGGATCTCCTCGGTCTCCCCGAACGCGTAGACGTCCGCGGTGTCCACGATGTTGATCCCGGCGTCGAGGGCCCGGTGGATGATCCGCACGCACTCATCGGCGTCGGAGTTGCCCCAGGCGCCGAACATCATCGTGCCGAGGCACAGCGGGCTGACCTGGATGCCGGTGCGGCCCAGCGCGCGAAACTCCACGGGTACTCCTTATCGTCACGTAAGGGCCTTTCGGGGACCCATCACACCATCTTGCTTTGCGATTCGCCATCTCATTGTGCAATACGACGTCCCCGGCTAGCATCGGGGCCAGACGAAGGAGAAAGAGGCCGAAGATGTCGCAGTCCACTCTCACCGAGGCCCGCTGGACCCATGTCGCCCTGCCCAGCGGCGACCTGGACAAGACGATCGCGTTCTACACCTCCTTGACTCCCCTGGTCGTCGTGGAGGAGTTCGCCGACGCCGACGGCCGCAGCGTGTGGCTGTCCAACCCGAACCAGTCCGCGACGCCGTTCGTCCTCGTCTTCGTCGCCTTCACCAAGGACAACGGCGGCCAGCTCGGCCTGCTCCACCCGTTCGCGCACATCGGCATCGAGGTGCCCGCGCGTGAGGATGTCGACGCCATGGCCGATCGCGCCCGTGCGCTCGACGCCCTGCACTGGGAGCCTCGCGAGATGGGCGGCCAGGTCGGCTACATCTGCGCGCTGAAGGACCCCGATGGCAACGTCGTCGAGATCTCGCACAACCAGAAGGTCTTCGAGTCGGTCCGCCGGCTCTGGGGATCCGACTGACCCACGACTCCCCCCACCGACTTCCCGCGGAGGCGCACATGACGAGCACGACCGAGCTGGCCCCGATCAGTGGACCGCTCGCCTGGCGAGGCGACGAGCTCGCCCAGTCGACTGAGTGGATCTACGTCCTCAGCGACGCCGAGCGCACCGAGCTCGAGGAGGTCGGCCGCCAGTTCCTCCACGACGACCCCGATCTGCGCACCGCGACGGCGGCGGACTATCCGCTCACCGTCTGCGCGCCGGCCGTCGAGCGCTGGGGGGCCGACATGGACACCGGGCGCGGCTTCGTGCTCGTACGCGGCCTGCGGACGAGCGAGTACTCCGACGCGCTGTCCGGCGCCATCTTCTTCGTCGTCGGGCTGCACCTGGGCGTGCCCATGCGGCAGAACGAGCTCGGTGACCTGATCGACCACGTGATCGCCACCTCGGACAAGACGATGGACGACCCCACGGCCATGCCGTCACGGGTTCGCGACAAGCTGGTCTTCCACTCCGACAGCTCCGACGTCGTGTCGCTCATGTGCCTGCGGCCGTCGAAGTCCGGCGGCGCGAGCAGCCTCGTGAGCGGCGCGACGCTGTTCAACGAGGTGCTGCGGCGTCGGCCTGACCTCGCCCCGCTGCTGTTCGACGAGTACCACTGGGACTGGCGCAAGCAGGATCCCGACGCCCCAGCCGACACCTACACGTCGCCGATCGTCAGTTATGTCGACGGGGTCTTCAGCATCTACGCCGGCAGCTCGATGATCTTCTCGGCGCAGGGGTACGACGGCGTGCCGCATCTGACACCGGAGCAGGCCGAGGTGATCCGGCTCGTCGACGACATCACGTACGAACCCGGAGTCGCGCTCGACATGGACTTCCAGCCCGGCGACATGCAGTGGCTGCTGAACTACGCCGCTCTCCACTCGCGCACGGAGTTCACTGACTACCCCGAGCTCCAGCGCCGTCGCCACCTGCTGCGGCTGTGGCTCAAGCGTGACGTCGACCGGCCGCTGACCCCGGGCTTCGGGAAGAACTCGGTGGTCAAGGACCGCACCTCGACCCGCGAGGCGGGCGCGTCCGACGACAACGGCAAGTTCCACGTGGTCGAGGCGGTCATCCCCCGCCTGGAGTGGGGCAACTGAGCTTCTCCTCCCTGGGATGAAGCACGAGCCGGGCGGCTCCCCGCGGGGAGCCGCCCGGCTCGTTTGCATGGCGCCCGACGTCCGGGGCTCGGCTGGCGCCTGCCTCCTCCGTCGTGCGGGTCGATGGCGCCCGACGTCCGGGGCTCGGCTGGCGCCTCACTCCTCCGTCGTGCGCAACGCCATCGAGACGGCCTTCTCCCGCGTGAACTCCTTCAGCGCCTCGTAGCCGCCACCCTTGCTGAACCCGGACTCCTTCGCGAGGTTGAACGGGAAGCCGATGATGTACGCGTTCGCGAACTCGTTGACGCTCACCTGGCCGGCGACGACGTCCCGCGAGACCCGCATCGCGCGCGTCAGGTCGTTCGTCCAGACCGCGACGAGCAGACCGTACGGCGAGGCGTTGACGCGCTCGACCGCCTCCGCGGCGGTCGAGAACGACTCGGCCGCGATGACCGGTCCGAACACCTCCTCGCGGGCGATCCGCATGCCCGGCTCGACCCGGTCGTACAGCGTGGGCGCCACGAACAGGCCGTCGGGCGAGGCACTCGCACCGCCTGCGACGAGCCGGGCCCCCTCCGCCTCGGCGACGTCGAAGTAGCCGGTGACCCGCTCGTACTGGGACTCGTTGATGAGTGGGCCGAGGTCGAGGTCCTCGTGCCAGGCGCCCATCCGCTGCTCGCGCATCCGCGCCGCGACCCGTTCGACCACCTCGTCGTAGACCGTCTCCTGGACCAGGAGTCGAGAACCGGCGTAGCAGTTCTGCCCGGCGTTCTCGGTGATGGACTCGACGATGGTGCCGACGGCGAGGTCGAGGTCCGCGTCGGCGAAGACGACGTTGGGGGACTTGCCGCCCAGCTCCAGCTTGACCGGCGTCAGGTGCTCGGCCGCCGAGCGCATGATCGCCCGGCCGGTCAGCGTCGACCCGACGAAGCTGATGTGGCTGATGCCGGGGTGGCTCGTCAACGGCACGCCCACCTCGGGGCCGAAGCCCGGCAGCACGTTGAGGACGCCGTCGGGCAGACCGGCTTCCTTGGCCAGGGCGGCCAGGCCGAGCGGGCTCATCGGCGCGTGCTCGGACGGCTTGAGGACGACGGCGTTGCCGGCGGCCAGTGCGGGCGCAGCGTCAGCCATCATCAGGACGGCCGGCACGTTCCAGGCGATGATCAGGGCGCAGACGCCCAGCGGCTGGCGCAGGGTGAAGCCGACATGGTCGGTCGACCGCGACGGCAGCGTCGCCCCGGTGAGCTTGTCCGCTGCGCCGGCGAAGTACTCCAGGATGCTGGCCGCGATGTAGATGTTGCGACGGGCGTCGTTGAGCGGCTTGCCGACGTCCTGGGCCTCGAGCCGGGCGAGCTCCTCGACGTTGGCGTAGATCAGCTGGGCCCAGCGGCCCAGGATCGCCCCGCGCTCGGACGGCGAGCGCCGCGACCAGTCCGCGAACGCACGCTGGCCGGAGGCGACGGCCGCGTCGACGTCGGCTGCGCCGGCCCGCGCGGCGACGTGGAAGGTGGCGCGCGCGGCGGGGTCGTAGACGGGCAGCGACTGGCCGTCAGCGGCCGCGCGCCAGGTACCGTCGAGCAGGAGGGTGTTGTCCGGGATCGTGATGGTCATGGTGGAGTGTTGACGCCCCCCATCTCATAAGTCAAGATGCCATCTTGCTTGGCGAGAGACCGGAGGAGATCCATGCGTGTCACCGCGGCGGTACTCGACGGGTCGGGGACCGATCCCGTCCTGACCGAGGTCGACCTTGACGGCCCTCGCCCCGACGAGGTTCTCGTCCGGCTGACGAGCGTCGGGATCTGCGGCACGGATCTGCACTTTGCCACAGAGGTGCCTGCTCCGGCCGTCCTCGGGCACGAGGGCGCCGGCGTCGTGGAGCAGGTCGGTGACCAGGTCACGCACGTGGCGCCGGGCGACCAGGTGCTGCTCCACTTCGCCTCCTGCGGCACGTGCGACCACTGCCGGACCGGTGCTCCGTCGTACTGCCGGACCTTCGACCCCCTGAACTTCGGTGGTCGACGGGCTGACGGATCACCGACCATCACGGTTGCCGGCACGCCGGCCTACGCGAGCTTCCTGGGCCAGTCCTCGTTCGCGACGCACGCGGTCGTGAGCGGTCGCAGTGTCGTGCGGCTGCCCGATGACCTCGACCTCGCACCGATCGGGCCGCTGGGCTGTGGGCTGATGACCGGGGCGGGTGCGGTCCTCAACGTGCTGCGGCCGACGGCGGGCGACGTCGTCGGCGTGTTCGGCACCGGGCCTGTGGGTCTCGCCGCCGTGATGGCGGCGGCAACGGCCGGTGCGCGCGTCATCGCGGTCGACGTCAACGATGCCCGCCTGGCGACGGCGACCGCGCTGGGCGCCACCGCAACCGTGAACTCGGCCGCCACGGACCTCGCGGAGGCGCTACGCGACCTCGCGCCGAACGGCCTGGACTCGGCCGTGGACGCCACGGGCCGTGCGGAGGTCGTCGCCGCTGCGGCAGGGGCGCTGCACACCCGCGGCACGCTCGCCGTCTGCGGCGTCGGTCCGAGCCCGTCGGTCGACATCGAGTGGCGAACGCTGCTGAACGGCCGCACGGTGACCGGCGTCATCTCGGGCTCGGCGGTGCCGGCTACCTTCGTGCCGCGGCTGATCGACCTCTACCGCGCCGGGGCCTTCCCGATGGACACCCTCGCGACGTACTTCCCGTTCGAGCGCATCGGCGACGCCCTCGCCGCCGCGCGCAGCGGTGAGGTCGTCAAGGCCGTCCTGACCTTCTGAGCCCGACCCGCCCAGGCACCCGGAAGGACCGGGACTGGCGCGCGACTCGCAGTGCCTGCGCGGCACCACCCGCCCGCCGGTCCCGCAAAGCGGGACAAACGGAAGGAGGGGGTGGGGGTTTACCAAGACGTAACGATGCGAGACGCCATTTTGCATTGACGTTCTCACGTTGATGCTCCTACGATCGACGGACCCGGTGGCGCGGCCGGATAACACCGCGCACAGGCGTGACGCCACGGAGTTGGCATGACAACCGCTCGTCCGACGGTCGAGTTCGACCACCACAGCCCCGCCTTCCGCGAGGATCCTGAGGGCCACTACCGCGAGATTCGCGAGACCTGTCCGGTCGCGTGGACCGAGAGCTACGACGGCTTCTGGATCACAACGCGATACGCCGACATCGCGCGGATCGCACGGGACGACGAGACGTTCTCGTCCGACCGCGGGCCACACCCCGAGGTCGGCACAGCCATCGTGATCCCCCGCGGGCCGGGCATCGTCCAGTACCCGATCGAGGCGGATCCGCCGCAGTCCACGCCCTACCGCGAGCTCATCAACCCGCTCCTGACCAAGGACGCGATCGGCGCGCTCGTGCCCCTAATCGAGCGCAACGTCCGCGAGGTGATGGACACCTTCGTCGAGGATGGTCACGCGGACTTCGCGAAGCAGTTCACCAACCCGGTGCCGACGAAGATCGTCGGCGAGTGGATCGGCTTCCCCGAGGAGGACTGGGAGGCGATCGCCGGCCCGGTGCACGACATCTTCTCCGCCGCCCCCGGCAGCGAGCGCGGACGGCGCGGCGGCATGGCGCTGGGGTGGCTGGACGGCCGCATCCGCGAGCTGCTCGCGGCCCGGCGGGTCGAGCCGGCCGGCGACGTCCTGAGCTACCTCGTCGCGCAGGTCGGGCCGAACGGTGAGCCGTTCGACGACGACGACCTCGTCTCCGTCACGTTCCTGCTCATCGCCGGGGGCGTCGACACGACGACGTCGCTGACCGGCTCGACCCTCGTGTACCTGAGCGCCCACCCCGACGACCGCGACCGCCTCATCCGCGAGCCGGAGCTGATCGACGTCGCGACCGAGGAGTTCCTGCGCAAGTTCGCCCCGTCGCAGTCGATGGCCCGCACGGTGATGGCCGACACCGAGATCGGCGGCTGTCCGGTGGCCGCCGGCGAGCGGGTGCTCATCCCGTGGGCCGCGGCCAACCACGACCCCGCCATGTACCCCGATCCGGACCGGGTCGTGCTGGACCGCCAGCCCCGCTCCCACCTCAGCTTCGGCATCGGCTCGCACCGCTGCGCCGGCGCCCACCTCGCGCGGGCCATGTTCAAGGCCATGCTCACCGAGGTGCTCACGCGGATCCCGGACTACGAGGTGGTCCTCGACGGGCTGGAGAAGAACGAGTCCGTCGGCAACCAGTCCGGCTGGGACGCCGTCCCCGTGCGGTTCACCCCGGCCCCGCGGCTCGGCGCGCCTTCGGCGACTCGCGTGGCCGAACCGTTCACGGCGCGCACCGTCCGTGTGGCGTCCGTCGAGATGCAGGCGGATGGCGTCGTCTCGCTGACGCTCGCCGATCCCGAGGGCGGGGAGCTGCCGGCGTGGGAGCCGGGCGCGCACCTGGACCTCGTCCTGCCGTCCGGCAAGGTGCGGCAGTACTCGCTGTGCGGCGACCCTGGTGACCGCACGACCTATCGCGTCGCCGTCCTGCGCGAGCCGGGCGGCCGCGGCGGGTCCCTTGAGGTGCACGACACCGTGTCGGCCGGCACGGACCTCACGATTCGCGGCCCCCGGAACCACTTCCGGCTCGTTGACGCCCCGGCGTACCACTTCGTCGCCGGCGGCATCGGGATCACGCCGATCCTCGCGATGGCGAAAGAGGCCGAGCGCCTCGGACGTCCGTGGACCATGACGTACGGCGGCCGCACTCGCGCGAGCATGGCGTTCACGGCCGAGCTCGATGCCATTGGCGGCGAGCGCGTGACCTTCGTGCCACAGGATGTGGCCGGCCACCCCGACCTTCCCGTGGTCGTCGCATCGTTGCCATCCGGCACGGCGGTCTACTGCTGCGGCCCGGAAGGTCTGCTCGACGCCGTCGAGCGGGCCTGTGCGGGTCTCGCGCAGCCGTTGCCGGTCCACTCCGAGCGGTTCACGCCGCCGGGCGGCGACCGGGTCGACCCCGTGCCGGACGACGCGACCGCGTTCGAGGTCGTCCTCGCCCGCACGGGCAGCACGGTGGAGGTGTCGGCGGACCGAACACTGCTGGCCGCCATCCGCGACGTCATCCCGGGCGTGCCGTACGACTGCGAGGAGGGCTACTGCGGGTCGTGCGAGACCCGGGTCCTCGGCGGCGTCCCGCTGCACCGCGACACGATCCTCACCGAGGACGAGCGCGTCGACGGCGCGTCGATGATGATCTGCGTCGGTCGCTGCTCGTCCGGCCGACTCGTCCTCGACCTGTGAGCGCCGCTATGTCAGGCGGAGGTGGATCCCAGGGTCTCCGTCAGTGCGCGCGACGCGCTCAGGAGCGCCTTGGCGCCCGGCGACCCGACCTTGTCGGACAGCGATGCCGTCGTACCGACCATCGCCATCGTCGCGACGATGCGGGAGTCCTGGAAGACCGGTGCGGCGAGCGTGCGTACGCCGTTGTCGACGGGGGAGTTGAGGTAGATGCCGCTCTTGCGGATCGCCTCGAGATCAGCCCGCAGCTCCGCCGACCGGCGCAGCACCCCGGCGAGGCCGTCGACGTCCTCCGGGGGCAGGAACGCGCAGAAGACGCGGCCCTGGGCCGAGGTGGTCGGGGCCAGGCGTGCTCCCGGGCGCACGCTGATGCGGATCGTCCGGTCGGTGTTGTCGTCGACGCGGACGACGACGGCCGTGTCGCCGTCCCACACCGACAGCACGACGGTCTCGTTCGCCTCACGGACGAGGTCCTCCATGAACGGCCCGGCGATCGTGATGATCGGCAGGCCGGCCCGCGCCGCGGCGGACAGCGCCAGCACCTGCGGGCCGAGGGAGTACAGGGCCTCCCGCTTGTCGTAGCGCAGCAGGTTCACGTTGCGCAGGGCCTTCGTGTACCGGTGCGCGGTCGGCTTGCTCGTCCCGAGCCGGGCCGTGAGCTCGTTGAGCGTCAGCCGTGGCCGGCCCACCGTGAAGGAGTTGAGGATCGTCGCGGCGCGCTCGACCGCCTGGATCGCGGGGGTCCCGCGCTCGACGCTGTCCTCGTCGTCGGAGTCGTTGGTCTCGACCGTGCTCGCTGCGGCCATTCGGCGTCCTCGAAGGTCTCGTGCCCGGCGGCCGCAGGAGCGCGCCGCCCGTTCGGGCGGGTGGCAGTGTGCCTGTCGACACGGCCGAGTTGCTGGTGCGACGCGAGGGTAGCAGCGCCGCACGCGCACGTCGTCTCGGTTGACACCGCGTCGGCGGGTGCTGAACCATATCGGAATACAAGACGTCATCTTTGTATGCAAGAGACCCGGCCGGCGACGGCGAAGGTGCGACTGATGAGGGAGGCCGGCGCATGACGCAGACGGCGTCGATCCGAACCGAGCTCGGCAACGGCTTGGTCGTCGAGGACTGGGACCGGCTCACGTTCCGGGTGCACCGCGAGGCGTACCGGTCCGCGGACGTGTTCCGTGCCGAGCGCGACCGCATCTGGCAGACGTCGTGGCTGTACCTCGGCCACGAGACCGAGGTGCCCGAGCCGAACGACTTCAAGGTCCGGGTCCTCGGCGGGCGGCCGCTGATCCTGGTCCGCGACGGCGAGGGCGTCGTTCGCGTGTTCTTGAACTCCTGCCCCCACCGCGGGACGGTGCTCTGCCGCGAGTCGGAGGGGAACAACAAGCACTTCCAGTGCTTCTACCACGCGTGGACCTTCCGCACCGATGGCGAGATCGCGGCCCTGCCGGGCGATGACGCCTACGAATACTCCCCGGACTTCCGCGACACCATGAAGATGCGTCCCGTCGCGCGCATGGGAATCCACGAGGGCTTCGTGTTCGTCTCCTTCGCGGCCGAGGGACCGTCGTTGGCCGAGCACCTCGGCGAGGCGGCCGACATCATCACGATGGCGACGCAGCAGACCTCCCAGGGCATGACCTGCCTGCCCGGTGTGCAGCGGTACGCCGTCAAGGGCAACTGGAAGCTCGCCGTCGAGAACGCGATGGACGGCTACCACTTCGCGCCGACCCACAACACGTTCGTGGGCTACCTGCGCGAGACCGGGTTCCACGTCACCGACGACGACCAGTACGCCTACGACCTCGGGCAGGGCCACGCGATGGCCGTGCTGACCGGGCACAACGGCCGCCTGGGCATGCTGTGGGAGCCGCGCTTCGGCGACGACGAGAAGGAGCGCACGCGCCTCAACCGCGAGGACATGGCGCGCCGGCTCGGCGCGGAGCGGGCGGACACGGTCGGCGACGCGAGCCGGATCCTGTTCGTGTACCCCAACCTCCTGCTGTTCGACCTCGAGGCGCTGACGATCCGCCAGCTCGAGCCGGTCGCCCCGGGCCGGACGGACGTGCGCGCCTGGCAGTACGTGCCGGTCGTCGAGACCGACGACGCGCGCGAGGTGCGGCTGCGCACGATGGTGAGCTTCGTCGGGCCGGGCGGGCTGGCCACCCCGGACGACATCGAGGCGTACGAGGCCGTCCAGCGTGGTATCGAGGCCACCGCCGGCGACACCCGCGGCTTCACCGACTGGAGTGACATGTCGCGCGGGATGATCTCCGAGCTCCGCGGCGAGCCCGGTCGCTCGATCGACGAGGGGGCGATGCGCTCGTTCTGGCGGGCGTGGAGCTACGCGGTGGGGCCGGTCGACGGCGTGCCGGAGAGCGAGCTGGGACGATGAGCCAGATGAATACGGACACGGTGAACACCGGCATCGGCCGGACGGTCACGCGGGCCGAGGTCGAGGAGTTCTTCTTCCACGAGGCCGACCTCCTGGACCGCTGGCGGCTGGACGAGTGGTTCGCGCTCGTCGCCGAGGGAGCCGAGTACTACATCCCCACGACGGACTGGACCGGGTGGGGCGTCCTCGAGGGCGGCTTCTTCAGCTCCGACGACTACGGGATCCTGAAGGCGCGGGTGAAGCGGCTCAAGAGCCGCAAGGCGCATGCGGAGAACCCGCACTCGCGCACGCAGCGCATGATCAGCAATGTGATCGTGGGTGAGCGTGACGGCAACCTGGTCGAGGTGCAGGCGAACTTCATCGTCCACCGCTTCCGCGACGAGACCACCCAGTCGTACGTCGGGCGGTACGAGCACCTCCTCGAGGTGACGGAGACCGGCCTGCTCATCCGCCGGCGCCGGTCGGTGCTGGCGCACGAGGTGCTCGACGCGGGCGCCCGGCTGAGCTTCATCCTCTAGGGCGGGCTGATGATCAAGCACGTGGTCGCGTTCCGGTTCAAGGACGACGTCGACGACGCCGCTCGGCAGGCGATCCTCGACGAGGTCGCGACCTTCCCGGACCACTACCCCCAGATGCGCAACTTCACCCTGGGTCCGAACATCAGCTCCCGCGAGCAGCGGATGACGCACACCTTCATGATCGAGTTCGCCGACGAGGCCGCGCTCATGGAGTACCTCGGCAGCGAGCGGCACGAGACCTTCGTGCGCGAGCGCTGGCGCCCGGTGATCGAGACGCAGGCGATCGCCGCCCTGCACGTCGACGGCCTGCCGGCCGGAATGGAGTCCACGATGCTCGACCGCCCGCGCGGCCCCTACGGCTTCGCCTTCGCCCGCATCGCGGTGCCTGATCTGGCCGCGTCCATCGACTTCTACACGTACCACGTGGGTCTTCAGCTCGAGGGTCACGACGACACGTACGCGCAGCTGCGCGCGGACCTGCCGCACCACGCGATCGAGCTGGTCGCGGACCCCGCGCGCACCGAGCACCACGTGGAGACGCTGGTCTACACGGTCGAGTCCGCGTCGGTGCTGGAGGACCTCAAGGCGCGGCTGGTCGCCGACGGCCGCGAGATCGGTGAGCTGCACCCGCGTACCAAGGCCGTCTGCCAGGGCGGGTTCTCGGTGGTCGACCCCAACGGCCAGACGCTGGAGCTGATCGTCGACTTCCACCAGTACGCGGAGCCCCCGCTGGTCGAGTGGCGGCCGCTCGACATCGTGCACCCGTTCTTGTCGACCCCCCACTACGTGGAGTCGCAGCGGTTCTACTGCGACGTCCTCGGCTTCCTGCGGTCCGACGTGATCGTCGCCGACGGGTTCGGGGCGTCGACCTTCGTGCGGTGCGAGGACCGGTACCACCACGCGCTCGCGCTGCGCCAGGACTCGAAGTACTACGTCGCGCACCTGGCCTTCCAGATGAAGAGCCTGGACCACGTCATGCGGGGACGCACGAAGGCCATCTACAAGAAGGTGTTCATCCCCTCCGACATCGTGAACCACTCGGCGTCGATGTCGATCGCGTTCTACATGTACGAGGGCCAGCACGGGCCGCGGATCGAGCTCATGGACCGGCACCGCGTCTTCACGCCGGAGGAGCACGAGACGCACAAGGAGCGGTACATGTCGGCGGACCCGCGCAACATCGACGTGTGGCGCGCGGCCTCCGACGACTGGGAGCGCTTCTGACGCTTCCCGGCGGCGACGAGGGCGATGCGCTGCTCGTCGAGGCCGTCGAGCTACTCGCGTCCGTGCCCTCGCCCCGCGGCGCTGAAGGGCCGTTGGCCCAGGCTGTCGTCGCGTTCGCACGTGAGCGGTGGCCGGACGCCCGGTGGCGCGTGCAGGCCGTGGACGGCGCGGACTGTGCGCAGGTCGTCGGGGAGGTCGGGCCGGCCGATGCCAGCGGTCTGCTGCTGTGCTCCCACCTCGACACGTCCCTGACCGGTGAGGCCGCGTTCGACCTGCCCGTCACCGGTCTGCCGCCGACCGCGAGCGGGCTCGACGTCGACCCGGCCGCCCGCACCCTCACGGGCTTCGGGCTCGGCGTGGCCAAGGCGCCGGCAGCGGCGGCACTCGTCGCGTTCGGGCGGGCCTCGCGCGCGATGGCGGACGAAGGCCGAGCGGCCCGGCTCCTGCTGTCGGCCCGTGGCACGCACCGGTCGCCGTACACCGGTGTCATCGGCGACCCGGCGGAGCCCGTCGCGCCGACGGGCGTCGAGGTGTTCCTCGACGAGGCTGTGCCCCCGCGGGCGGCGATCGTCGCGAAGGGCGGCCCCGCCGGGGTCCTGCACGACGAGCCCGGTGCCGCCTACGTGCGGGTCACGTTCCGATCCGGGTGGGGCGCGGTGATGGCGCGCGACGCCGTGCGGCCCCCGGGCGGCGTGCTCGCGCACCTGGGAGCGTTGGTCTCCGCCGTTGCCGAGGTCGGCGACGGCCTCGCGCGGATCCTCGCCGAACGGCCGAACGCCGGCCAGGCCGGTGCGTGCTTCGGGCTCGGCGCCGTCCGCAGCGGGCAGCCGGCGAAGGCCGACCTGGTGCCGGGGATCGTTGAGGTGTTCGGCTACCTCGTCGCGCCCGGTGAGCTCGACATCGACCGGGTGTCGCGGGTGTTCGATGCCGCGCTTCGCGAGGTGCTGGCCGACCTGCCCGGCATCGAGCCGGCCGTGGATGTCCGACTGATCCACGACGGCGGGTCCACAGCGGCGGGCTCCGCCGTGGCGCGCGCAGCCGTCGATGCCTGGCAGGCCGAGCATCTGGCCCACGGGGTCCTCGACCCGCCGCAGCCCGTGGTCGGCTGGACCGGATCGACCGACGGCGTGGTGCTGCGCGGTCGGGGGATCGAGACCGTGCGTCTCGGGCCGTCGCGGACCCGATCAGGACCGTCCGGCGACGTCGTCGACGCGGACGAGCTGGCCGCCTTCGCCCGCATCTACGAGCAGCTTCTTCGCACCCCGCTCGCCTAGCCCTCTGCCGTTTGTCCCGCTTTCCGGGACCGGCGGGCGGCTCAGGCCCCCAGAGGCTCCGCTCGTGCGCGTTTGTCCCGGAAAGCGGGAGAAACGGAAGCGGCGGAAACGCGTGCAATATCTCACTTGACACTACGACATTCCACAATGAAAGATGATGAGAGTGGAGATCATCGCGACGTGCCACGGGCTCGCCCGGCTCGAGCGCGAGGAGATCGTGGTCGTAGACCTCCCCTACGCCGATCTCGGCGCCCTTCTCGCTGACGGCCGGCGGCTGGACTCCGTCGAGACGGCCGTCGTCAAGCGCCGGCTCCCACTGGACCGCCTGACCGCCGTCGTCGTGCCGCCCGTGCCGCTGCGCGGGACCACGGTGTGGGGGATCGGCCTGAACTACCACGCGAAGGCCGCCCTCACCGGTCGCGCCCTCCCGGACTTCCCGACCCTCTACGTCAAGCCGCAGAGCGCCCTTGCCGGGCCGACGGACCCCCTGCACATCCCGGACGGGCTGTCCGAGGAGGTCGACTACGAGGCCGAGGTCGGCATCGTCGTCGGCCGGGCGATGGACACGGTCGCGCCGAGCGAGGTGTGGTCCCGCGTGGCGGGCGTCATCGCCGGCAACGACGTCACCGCACGCGACCTCATGTCCGCCCACGGCAGCCCGCTGCTGGCGAAGTCGATGCCGGGCGTCGGAGCCCTCGGCCCGACCGTCGTGCCGGTCGCGGACCTCCCGGCGCGCGACGACATCCGCATCCGCTCCTGGCTCAACGGCGAGCTGGTCCAGGACGGTCGGACCAGCGACCTCATCACGCCCGTCGCCGAGCTCCTCTCCCTGATCTCGCGGTACGCGCGGCTCGAGCCCGGCGACGTCGTCCTGACCGGCACCCCGCCCGGCACGGGTCAGGACCGTGGCCGCTTCCTGCGCCCCGGGGACGAGATCACCATCCAGGTGGCCGACATGCGCCCCCTCGTCACGCCCGTGCGCGCCGCGCTCGGCGAGCCGGTTCCCGCACACGCATGACCAACGACAGCGCCGCCCGCGGCATCCACGCCGCACCGACCTCGACCCGACCACAGCGGGGCGGCTCGCCCCGGGAGGAGCCAGCATGACCCAGCAGGAGTCCGGCTACGACACGCTGATCGTCGGGGGCCGGGTCATCGACCCCGCGAACGGTGTCGACCGCGTCGCCGATGTCGCCGTCGCTGACGGCCGCATCGTCGCGGTCGAGACGGGCCTCGCGGAGCGCGCGTCCGCGACGAACCGCATCGATGCGACCGGTGATCTCGTCCTGCCCGGGCTCGTCGAGGGCCACACGCACATCTTCGAGTCCGTCTCGAAGGTCGGCGCACCCGCGGTCGAGGCGCACCTGCGACGCGGTGTCGTCGCCGCTGCCGACGCGGGCACGGCCGGCGCATCGACGTTCGCCGCGTTCCGTCGCCTCGTCGTCGAGCCGAACCCGATGCGGATCCTGTCGTTCCTGAACGTCTCGGTCCTGGGTCTGATCGACTTCCGCTTCGGCGAGCTGCTCAACCCGGCGACGTTCAGCGTCGAGGATGCCCTGCAGGTCGCGGCCGACAACGCCGACGTCGTGCGCGGCTTCAAGATCCGGCTGTCGGAGGATGTGCTCGGCGACCAGATCACGCCGCTGCTGAAGAAGGCCGTTGACCTCGGTGAGCAGGGCGGCCTGCCGGTCATGGTGCACATCGGCGAGACCGAGCTCAGCGTGCCGGAGATCGTGGACATGCTGCGCCCCGGCGACATCATCGCCCACTGCTACACGGGCAAGGCGCCGACGATCCTCGGCGACGACGGGCGGGTGCAGGACGAGATCTACGCGGCGCGCGAGCGCGGCGTCCTGTACGAGTCCGCGCACGGCCGCAGCAACCTGTCGTTCAAGGTGGCGGCCCCGGCGATCGAGCAGGGCTTCATCCCCGATGTGATCACCTCGGACACGAGCGCCCGCAACTGGCGCGGCCCGGTGTTCGACCTCGTGACGAGCATGTCGAAGCTGATCGCGCTCGGCATCCCGCTCGAGGACGTCGTGCCCCGGGTGACGATCGAGCCGGCGCGACTTCTCGGCATCGACGGGGAGGGCTTCGGCTCCCTGACCGTCGGCGGACCGGCGCACGTCACGGTCCTGACCGACGCCGGTGTCGCGACGCTGCCGGACGCAGCGGGCAACACGATCGAGGCGGCACGGCTCGAGCCGACCGCCGTCCTGCTCGGCGGGCAGTCGTACGACCTCGTGCCGTGGCGCGGTCTGTCCGCGTAGGAGAGGATTCGCACCATGCTCAGCGCTGCGCTCGCCGGGGTCGTCGTCAACTGGGACGACGTTCCCGAGGATGTCATCCGCCCCGGCGTGCGTCGGCGCGTCTACGCGACCGACGAGGTCATGCTGTGCTGGCACAGCCTGTCGGTCGGGATGGACACGCGACCGCACTCGCATGACGACTTCGACCAGCTCGCGCTGATCCTCGAGGGCCGTGCGAACTACTTCGTGGACGGCGTCGCGCACGAGATGGGCCCGGGGTCGATGCTGCTCGTGCCGAAGGGGTCCGAGCACTACATCGTCCCGCTCACCGAGCCGTGCATCAATCTCGACGTGTTCGCGCCGCCGCGCGCGGACTACGCGGACCTGGCCGCCCGCCTCATCGACGCCGGCTGATGTTCGAGAACCGGCTCAAGGCCGCGTGGGCCAGCGGCCAGCAGGCGATCGGGGGCTGGGCGACGCTGGGCTCGCCCTATGCGACGGAGATCCTCGCGGTCGCCGGGTTCGACTACGTGTGTGTCGACCTTCAGCACGGGCTTGCCCATGCCGACGGCATGGTGCCGATGCTCATCGCCACGGCCCGGTCGGGGGCGACGCCGCTGGTGCGGGTGCCGGCCAACGACGGCGCGGCGATCGGCAAGGCGCTCGATGCCGGGGCGCAGGGCGTCATCGTGCCGATGGTCAACTCCGGGGACCAGGCCCGAGCGGCGGTCGCCGCCTGCCGCTACGCCCCGGCGGGCGTGCGCAGCTTCGGCCCGGTCCGCGCGGGCCTGGTCACCGGCGGGATGAGCCTGGCGGAGGTCGACGCCCAGGTGCTGTGCCTGCCGATGGTCGAGACCGTCGAGGCGCTCGATCGTGTCGAGGAGATCTGCGCGGTCCCGGGTGTCGACGGCATCTACATCGGCCCGTCCGACCTGTCGATCTCCCTCGGCCTGCCGCCCTACTCCGACCCGGTCGCCGACCAGCTGACGGAAGCGGTCGACCGCATCCGGACCGCGTGCCGCGCGGCCGGCCTGCCCGTTGGCATCCATACGACCAGCGGACGCCTGGCACGCGCATACCTCGACGCCGGCTTCGACATGGTCACCGTGTCGACCGACACCGCGATCCTGCGCGCGGCGGTCACGTCCGAGCTCGGCACAGCCCGCGGCGCGGGCCAAGGCTCCGCATCTCCGTCGTACTGATCACCCGTCCCGGATCGTGCCCGACGAAGAAGGAGCTCACATGTCCGTCGCCGTCGTCGGCAGCATCAACGCGGACATCACGGTCGCCGTGCCGCGCGCCCCGGAGGGCGGACAGACACTCCTCGGCGGCGACGCCCGCAGGTTCGGCGGCGGCAAGGGGGCCAACCAGGCCGTCGCCCTCGCCCGTCTCGGCCGTCCCGTGCACATGGTCGGGGCCGTCGGCTCGGACAGCGAGGGCGACTGGCTCCTGGCCCGCCTTGCCAGCGAAGGCGTCGACATCGGCGAGGTGCGTCGGGTCGACCGCGCCAGCGGACAGGCCTTCGTGTTCATCACCCCGGACGGGGACAGCACGATCGTTGTCGCCCCTGGGGCGAACGCCGCCGTCAGCGTCGAGCAGGCCCGCTCAGCACTCGTCGCGCAGGCAGACGCGGTCCTGCTGCAGCAGGAGATCCCGGCCGAGGCGGTGGCCGCGGCCGTCGCCGCCGCCCACGGACTGGTGATGCTGAACCCCGCACCGGCCCGCGCGGTCGCTCCCGAGGTCCTCGCCCGCGTCGACCTGTTCGTGCCCAACCGTGGCGAGCTCGCCGAGGTCGTCGGGGCGACGGCCCTGGCGACGACGGACGCGATCGAGTCCGCTGCCCGCTCGGTCGGGGTTCGCGGGCACGTCGTCGTCACGCTGGGCGACCAGGGAGCGCTCGTCGTCACCGAGTCGACCTCGGTGCATGTGCCGGCTGTCGCCGCGGAGGTCCGCGACGCCACCGCCGCCGGTGACAGCTTCTGCGCGGCGCTGGTCGACGCGATGCTCGCCGGGGCCGACGTTGTCGAGGCGACTCGGTTCGCGACCCGGGTCGCGGCCGTCACCGTCTCGCGCGACGGCGCGATGGACTCCCTGCCCTACCGCAGCCAGGTCATCCCCGCCGTCACCTGACCGCCGAGACGCCTCGTGCGGTTGTTATTCAGCTGCTGGGGAGGGGTTTAGCGACCACCTGAGGCGCGTCGGCGGTTCCCGTGCGCAGCGAGGCGATCATGCTCCGCAGGATCCGGAACGCGGCTGACTGATCGGTCTCGGTCATGCCGGCCAGCATCCTGAGCTCGACAGACCGGACCGCAACGGTCGCCTTCTCCAGGCTGCGTCGGCCGCTGGGCGTCAGCCGCGTGGGCAGAGCCTTCCCAACCGGTGCGGCCGCAGGCCTGGTGACGTAGCCGTCGCGTTCCAAGGCCTGCAGCAGCACGTTCATCGACTGCCGGGTCACGAACGCTCCCCGGGCGAGCTCGGAGTTCGACAGGCCCGGTCGTTGGGCCAGCAGCTCGAGGCAGGCGTAGTGCGTCACCGTCATGTCGAGCGGCCGCAGCGCGTCCTCCATGGCCGCACGAAGAACGCTCGACGCCTCCTTCAGCAGGTAGCCCAGCGACGTCTCCAGGACCACACCGTCTTGACGCATGTCAGTATTCTGACATAGATTCATTCATGTCAGAAAACTGACATGAATGAAGGAGTACTCCATGCCCGCCACCGGTCCCGACTTCATCTCGCTCCAGGCGCGCGACCTCGAGGCGTCGCAGGCGTTCTACGAGCGCTACCTCGGCCTTGTCCGATCGCCGGCCGGCCCTCCGCACGCCGTCGTGTTCGAGACGACGCCGATCGCGTTCGCACTCCGCGACGTCGTTGCCGGGACCGATCTCGCGTCCGTGCCACACCCCGGCATCGGTGCCGCGATATGGCTCCACGCCACTGACGTCCAAGACATCCACGACGCCCTCGCCGCGGACGGACACACAATCGTGTCCGCGCCGATCGATGGCCCCTTCGGGCGGACCTTCACGTTCGCCGACCCCGACGGCTACCGCATCACTCTCCACGACCGCGCCTGACCGCCGAGACGCCTCGTGCGGTTGCTATTCAGCTGCTGGGGAGCGGTTTAGCGACCACCTGAGGCGCGTCGGCGGCCAGGGTCGTGAGGTCGGCGGCCGCGGTCGCGAGGTCGGTGCCGTACGCCGACCACATCACGCCTCCGGTCGCCAACGGCACGACGAACGCATGCCCAAGGGTCGCGTGCGTCGGGTCGGTGATCTCGGGGCCGAGGAGGACCCGGGTGACCAGCCCGGCGCGGCCGTCGGTGCCGCCTGCCGCCTGCACGATCAACGCCGAGCGCTGGGTCTGCCGCAGAGCGGGGACGCCGCGGACGTCGGCGGTCAGCCGCCCGGCCCAGGAGCCGCCGGGCTCGGCGTGACGGCCGAGCTGGACACGCTCGGTGAGGTCAAGGACGCCGTCGACCTGCACGTTCGTCTCGGCGCGCACGTCGGCGGCGGAGGTGACGACGAGCGGCGGCAAGGTGACCATCGCGACGGCCCCCGCGGCGACCGTGACGTCGAGTCGGACCTGCGATCGCCCCGGTACCCGGCCGGGGAGGGCGATCGTCGCCGCGACACCGAAGAGGTCGAGCCGGGCACCCGGCCCGACGTCGATCGTCACGTCGATCTCGTCGTCGCCCACCGGTCCGGCGGCGGTCCCGACGACGTGCACCTCGTGGGGTCCGGTCCGTCGGACGGCGAGCGCGCCGTGAGCCTCGAGGCGCTGGAGCTGCGTGCCGCCCGACGGGCCTGCGCGGGCGACGACGACGACGCGGCTACGCATGCGCCGGGTGGTCCGCGTGCTGCTCGTCGCGGTGGTGTGCCAGCTCGTGCAGCACCCAGTCGGCGACGTTGCGCGCGGTGGGGTCGACCGTCAGTGACGACATCAGCACGGGCCGTCCGCTGCGGACCCGATCGGCGTCGCCCCTCATCACCTGCAGGTCGGCTCCGACCATCGGCGCGAGGTCGGTCTTGTTGATGACCAGGAGGTCAGCGCCGGTCACGCCGGGGCCGCCCTTGCGCGGCACCTTGTCGCCGCCGGCAACGTCGACGACGAAGATCTGGACGTCGACGAGGCCGCGGCTGAACGACGCCGTGAGGTTGTCGCCACCGGACTCGACGAGCACGAGCTCGAGGTCGTCGATGTGCTCGACGAGGTCGGCGACGGCGTCGAGGTTCGCGGTGATGTCCTCCCGGATGGCCGTGTGCGGGCAGCACCCCGTCTGCACGGCGACGATGCGCTCGTCGGGCAGGACGGCGTTGCGGCGCAGGAAGTCCGCGTCCTCGGTCGTGTAGATGTCGTTCGTCACGACGCCGATCGACAGCTCGCCGCCCAGCGTCCGGCACAGGGCGGCGACCAGGGCCGTCTTGCCCGAGCCGACGGGTCCGCCGATGCCCACCCGCAGCGGGGTCCGTTCGCCGAGGCGCTCGTCGTGCAGGCCGGCATGCGGGTCGTGGTCGTGGTTGGCTCCCATGTCGGGCCTCTCGGTGGTTGGTCGGTCGGGTGGGTGGTCGGTCGGAGGGGGCGGGTGGGCGGTCAGGAGCAGTGCGGTCAGGAGGCGAACAGGCGGTCGGTCCGGGCGGCGTGGCGTTCGACAAGGAGGTCGATGTGCGGGCTCGCGAGGTCGGGCAGGTCGCGCAGCCGCTCCCGGGACGCAGCGTCCGCGGCGAGATCGGCGACGTCCGCCACGAGGTCGGCCAACCCGAGCGTGGCGACGGCGAGGCTGATCGGGTCCAGGCCCAGGAGTCGCTGCGCCGCCGTGCTCGGTCCGGTGAGCGCGAGATAGGCGGCCACGAGCGCCGCATCCGGCCCGGCGAGGCCGGCGGCTCGGGCAGCCAGGCCGATGACAACCGGGTGATGCGGACGGTCGCCGGCATCAGCCCACGAGATCCCGGTGGCCGGGGCGGCCCAGGCGCCGCGGGCCAGCCGGAGCAGGCCACGCCCCTGGGCCCGGGACGCAGCGCGGGCCGTCGGCGACGGCACGCGCGCGTCCGCCTCGGCGTCAAGCGCTGTGAGCCCGGCGCGGTCGACGTCCACCGCGGCCGCCGCCACGGCTGCCGCGACCAGACCGCTGGTCGTCAGGCGCTCGCGCAGGAACGCGCACACGGTTGCCTCGTCGTGGACCACCCCGTCGGCGACGGCTTGCTCGACCCCCCCGGAGTGGACGTGTCCGCCCGTCGGCAGTCGTTGGTCGGCCAGCGCGAGCAGGACGGCGCGGGCCGGGCTCCCGGGGATGCCGGTGGGCGAACGTTCCATCAGAACAGGAAGTAGCGCTGCGCCATGGGGAGCTCGGTCGCCGGCTCTTCGGCCCACACCTCGCCATCGATGCGGACGGTGAAGGTGTCGGGGTCGACCTCGATGCGTGGGGTCGCGTCGTTGAGTGGCAGGTCGGCCTTGCCACGCCGACGGACGTCGTCGACGGGCACGAGGGCGCGGGCGACCCGCAGCCGGTCGGCCAGGCCGTCGTCGATCGCGGCCGGGGCGACGAAGTGGACGGACGTGCTGGCGGTGACCGCCGGCGCCGCACCGAACATCGGCCTCGGCAGGACCGGCTGCGGGCTGGGGATCGACGCGTTGGCGTCGCCCATCGCCGCCCACGCGATCACGCCGCCCTTGATGACGACGTGCGGGCGGACGCCGAACATCGCGGGGTCCCACAGCACGAGGTCGGCGAGCTTGCCGCGCTCGACCGACCCGACGTGCGCGTCGATACCGTGCGCGACGGCCGGGCAGATCGTGTACTTCGCGACATAGCGGCGTGCGCGCAGGTTGTCGTTGCCGACGTCGCCGGGGAGCGACCCGCGTCGGTGCTTCATGACGTGCGCGGTCTGCCACGTGCGCAGGACGACCTCGCCGACGCGCCCCATCGCCTGCGAGTCCGAGCCGATGATCGAGATGGCCCCGAGGTCGTGCAGGAGGTCTTCCGCGGCGATCGTCGACGGCCGGATGCGGCTCTCGGCGAAGGCCAGGTCCTCCGGGATCGTCGGGTCGAGGTGGTGGCAGACCATGAGCATGTCCAGGTGCTCGGCCAGCGTGTTGACGGTGTGCGGCCGGGTCGGGTTGGTCGAGCTGGGCAGCACGTTCGGGTACGCAGCGACGGTGATGATGTCGGGTGCGTGGCCGCCGCCGGCACCTTCGGTGTGGTACGCGTGGATGGCCCGCCCGCGGATGGCGGCAAGGGTCGACTCCACGAAGCCGGCCTCGTTGAGGGTGTCCGAGTGGAGCGCGACCTGGACGCCGGACGCGTCGGCGACCGTCAGGCAGGCGTCGATCGCGGCGGGGGTGGTTCCCCAGTCCTCGTGCAGCTTGAAGCCGGAGGCGCCACCGCGCAGCTGCTCCCACATCGCCTCGTGGGAGACCGTGTTGCCCTTGCCCAGCAGCGCGACGTTGACCGGCAGGTGGTCCATCGCCTCGAGGATGCGCGCGAGGTTCCATGCGCCCGGCGTGACGGTGGTGGCCTTCGACCCGTCGGCGGGTCCGGTGCCGCCGCCGATGATCGTCGTGATGCCGCTCCCGACGGCCTCGTCGACGATCTGCGGGCAGATGAGGTGGACGTGCGTGTCGATCGCACCGGCGGTGAGGATGCGTCCGTTGCCGGCGATCACCTCGGTGGTCGGTCCGACGACCAGCCCTGGGTGGACGCCGTCCATGGTGTCCGGGTTGCCCGCCTTGCCGAGGGCGACGATGCGTCCGTCCCGGATCCCGACGTCGGCCTTGATGATCCCCCAGTGGTCCAGCACGACGGCGCCGGTGATGACGACGTCGGGAGCGCCCTCGGCCCGGGTGGCCCGGCCCTGGCCCATCGACTCGCGCAGCACCTTGCCGCCGCCGAAGACGGCTTCCTCGCCGGCTCGGCCCGGCCCGCCGCAGCGGTCCTCCGTGACCTCGATGAGCAGGTCGGTGTCGGCCAGCCTGATCCGGTCGCCGGTGGTGGGTCCGTAGAGCGCGGCGTAGCGCGCGCGGGTCAGCTCCATGTCAGGCCCTCTCGTCCGTAGGGCGTGACGGCGTCTGCCCGTCGAGCGCACCGGGGGCGTCCAGCGAAAGTCCGGGCACGATGCGGGAGCCGGCGAGGGGGACGAGGGTGACCTCGCGAGCGATGCCGGGCTCGAACCGGACCGCCGTGCCGGCGGGGATGTCCAGGCGCTTGCCCCAGGCCGCCTGGCGGTCGAAGTCGAGCGCGGCATTGGCCTGGGCGAGGTGGAAGTGCGAGCCGACCTGGACGGGCCGGTCGCCGGTGTTGGCGACGGTGATGGTGGTCCGCGGCAGCCCGGCGTTGATCTCGATGGTCCCGTCGGCGGGCAGGACCTCGCCGGGCACGAGTGACGCGGTGCCGGCGACCTGGAAGGGGTCGTGGATCGTGACGAGCTTCGTGCCGTCCGGGAACGTGGCCTCGATCTGGACCTCGGGCAGCATCGCCGGCACGCCGTCCATGACGTCGTCCACGGCGAGGACCTCGCGCCCGGCCTGCATGAGGTCCTCCACGCGCCGCCCGTCCCGCGCGGCCTCGAGCACGAACGCGCAGAGAACGGCCACCGCCTCGGGATAGTTCAGGCGCAGACCGCGTTCGCGTCGGCGCCAGGCGAGGTCGGCGGCATAGGAGAGCAGGAGTCGCTCCTGCTCGTGCGGTGTGAGGAGCACGCGCCGACCCTAGCCCCGCCGTGTTTCACCTCGGTATCCCGTCGGCCTCGTGGCGGGCGGCGCAGAAACGTTGCCGCGTGAAGGGATCTCACGCGCACGCACGGGCGCCGACCTCGCCGTCCTCGCCGTGGGGAAGCCCATTGACACCGCCGGCCGCTCTCGGCATGCTGTCGAGCATGCGAGACGGCGTCTCACCATGTGTTCGGTCGTGGTTGCGTGGTGGCGACCGCGAGGTGGTCCGCGGGGACTCGGCGATCTGCAGCCGGAACCTCGCCGCGTCGTAGGCGCCGGGCCGGCGGCCTCCCCCCCCCCGAACCCGTGCGGGTTCCCATGCGTCCGCGTCCGATCGCGGCTGCGCCGACTCGACTACCTCTGGAGCAACGATGAAGACTCTTACGTTCGACGGCCGTACCCCCATGCAGAAGCAGGGGATGCTGTCTCAGCTCGTGATCCCTCGTCCGATCGCGATGGTCACCACGGTGGACCCCGCGGGCGTCCTGAACGTCGCGCCGTTCAGCTACTACATGCCGGTGTGCGGCGAGCCGCCCCTGATCGCCCTGACGATCGGCACCCGCAAGGAGGCCGAGAGCGACATGAAGGACACCTGGCGCAACCTCCAGGACGGCGATGGGGAGTTCGTCATCAACGTGACGACCGACGCCCTCGCCGAGCACATCGAGACGGCGGCTCGCGAGTACCCGTACGGGACGAGCGAGGCCGACATCACCGGGTGGCAGGTCATGCCGTCGCAGATGGTCCGGCCCCCGTCGTTGACGGACAGTCCCGCGCACCTGGAGTGCGTCGTGCGTGAGGTGCTGACCCGCGGCGACGTGGGCCTCGTCGCGTCGGGCGTCCACATCGTGCTCGCCGAGGTGTTGTGCATCACGGCGGACGAGTCGATCCTGACGGACGACGACCACGTCGACCCGACGAAGGTACGGGCCGTCGGACGCATGGGGTTCCCGTGGTTCATCCAGGCGGGTCCGGACGCGAACTTCCTCCAGGAGCGCATCGCCTACGCCGACCTGTAGGGCCGCCGCGGGGGACGGCCGACGGACGCGCCGGGCATTGACATCCGCGATCCGGCTCTCATATCGTCATGCGGAACAACGTCTCATCGGCAACAGATGAGACCTCGTCGGGCGACCGACGGGCCGAGTTGCACGCCAGTGGCGTGCGACTCGTGCGCAGCTGGCGTCCTGTCTGGACGAGCTGCGAGGGGTCCCATCCGTGAGAGCCGCGATCTACCACGCCCACGGGGACGCCGACGTCCTCACGGTCCAGGAAGTGCCGACGCCGGAACCTGCTCCCGGCGAGGTGCTCGTAGAGGTCCGCGCCTGCGGGCTCAACCACCTTGACCTGCTGCAGCGGCGGGGACCGGCCCTGATCCCAGGCTTCGTCCTCCCGCACATCGCCGGGATGGACGTCTCGGGCGTCGTCGTCGCGACCGGTGACGGCGTCGATGGCTCCACGACCGTCGGGACACGGGTGCTCGTGAACCCCGCGATCGGCTGCGGCACCTGCGCCGCGTGCCTGATCGCCGAGGACGGTAAGTGCGAGCGCGCCGTCGTCATCGGCGGCAACCGGGACGGCGGCTACGCCGAGTACGTCGCCGTGCCGGCCGCCAACGTCCACCCGATCCCTGACGACGTCGGGTTCGAGGAGGCCGCCGTCATCCCGACGGTGTGGATGACCGCGTGGCATGCGCTCATGGAGACCGGCGGGCTGCGGATGGGCGAGAGCGTGCTCATCCACGCGGCATCGAGCGGGGTCAGCACGGCGGCGATCCAGCTGGCGAAGGCTGCGGGCGCGTTCGTCGTCGCGACGGGGAGTACGCCGGACAAGCTGGAGTACGCGCGCGGGTTGGGCGCCGACGCCGTCGTGGACTCGGCCGGCGGCGACATCGTCACGGCGACGCGCGCGGCGACCGGCGGGCGGGGCGTCGACGTCGTCCTCGACCATGTCGGCCCGGCCGTGTGGGATGCCTCGATCTACAGCCTGGCGCCGAAGGGCCGGCTCGTGTTCCTGGGCAACACGACCGGGAACCGCGCCAGCTTCGACCTCGTCTACGCCTACCACTTCGGGCTGAAGCTCCTGGGCAGCGATCCGTACGACCGGCACGAGTTCGACCGACTCCTGGCCACGTACTGGGCGTCCGACTTCGTGACCCCGATCGACCGGGTGTTCCCGTTGGCCGATGCCCGCGCCGCGCAGGAGCGACTGGAGTCACGTGTCGTCGCCGGGAAGGTCGTGCTCGTGCCATGAGCGCGCCCGTCAGCCCGGCACCGGTGTGGGACGTCGTCAACGGCTACGCGGCCTACCAGGCGCTGGTGGCCGCACTCGAGCTCGGTCTCGTCGACTCCCTCGCCCACGCGGGCGAAGGAGGCGCGACGGCCGAGGACCTCGCGGCCGGCGTCGGAGCCGTCGACCCCGGCCCGGTCGCGTTGCTGGCCGACCTCCTCGTCAGCCTCGGGCTGCTGGACGCGGACGGTCAGCGCTACCTGCTCACGCCGGTCGCGGCGCGGTTCCTGGTGTCCGACTCACCGGCGCAGATGCGCGACCTCGTCCGCCTGTCGCCAGGCCCGGCGCAGGGCTGGGCCGGGCTCGCCGACGCCGTGCGGACCGGGCGTCCCGCCGTTCGCGTCGACGAGCAGCCCGAGACGTTCCTCGCCCCGCTCGTGGCCTCCACGGCCCCGACCCAGCGTGCGGTGGCCACCGCCGTCGCCAGCCATCTTGCCGCGGAGGGGCTCCTGCCGACGGCGCCCGTCGTCGTCGACCTCGGGGCCGGCTCCGCCGCCTGGGCCGCGGCGTTCCTCGCGACCCGCCACGACGCGACCGCGGTGGCCGTGGACCTACCCGGCATGGTGGCCACGACGCGACGGCTCACGGCGGACCTCGCCGAGCAGATCACGATCGTCGCTGGTGACTACCTCGAGGTGGCGCTGCCGGATCATGCCGACGTCGTCGTCCTCGGGCATGTCCTGCGATCGGAGCCGGCGGACCGCGCGAGGGCCCTGCTGCACCGCGCGCTCGCTGTTGCGGGGGAGTCCGGGACCGTCGTGGTTGCCGACTACCCGCGGCCCGAGCCGTCCGAGGCGGACGAGCCCGACCGCGCGGGAACCCTGCGCGCGGCCCGGCACGAGCTGACGTTGTCCCTCACGATGCTCGCGGCGACCCCGGGGTCCGGCGTCACCGTCGGCCAGGTGGCCGCGTGGGCGGCAGAGGCGGGAGCCGAGATCGCCGAGCGGCTCGAGCCGCTGCCACGCCAGCACGTGCTCCTCGTTCGCCGAGTCGCGGCGTCTGCGCCGGTGGACCCCGCAAGCCCCACAGCCCCGCCCACCAACTCGCGCCCGCCGGAGGCCACGCCATGACCGATCAGCCCGTCGTCCAGCGCGCCGACACGATCCTCACGCACGCCCTCGTGGTCACCGTCGACGACGAGCGCCGCGTGATCTCCGACGGCGCCGTCGCGATCCTCGGTGACCGCATCGCCTCCGTCGGGAAGACCGCCGACGTGCTCGCCGCGTGGACCGCGGACGACGTGCGCGACGCGTCGCGGTTCGTCATCACCCCCGGCCTGATCAACACGCACGTGCACATCACCGGTGAGCCGCTGACCCGTGGCTTCGTGCCCGACGACACCCCGTTCCTGGAGAACGTCTTCGAGTGGCTCACGCCGATCCACACGGTCTACACCGAGGAGGACGAACGCATCTCGGCGCAGCTGGCCGCGCTGGAGATGCTCAAGTCCGGCACGACCGCGTTCCTCGAAGCCGGCACGGTCCGGTTCATGGACCCCGTGGTCGACGGGCTCACCGAGATCGGCATCCGGGCCCGGGTCGGCCCGTGGGCGTGGGACCTCGTGCCGCACTACGAGGCCCTCGTGATGACGACGGACCAGGCCATCGACCGGATGGCCGACGCGATGTCGCGGTTCGGGTCGGTCGCCGACGGCCGGGTGCAGGCATGGCCGATCGTCATCGGCCACACGTGCTGCAGCGACCCGCTGTGGCAGGCCGCGAAGGAGCTGTCGGTGGAGCACGGGTCGGGGATCAGCTTCCACATGTCGCCGGCCGCGATGGACGGTGAGTGGTACCTGGAGACGTTCGGCCAGCGTCCGATGGTCCACCTCGAGGAGCTCGGGATCCTCGCCGGCGGGAACGCGCTGGCCACGCACGTCGTCCACGTCGACGACGAGGAGATCGACATCCTCGCGCGCACGGGGACGACCGTGTCGCACTGCCCGACGACGGCGCTCAAGGTCTCGTACGGCGTGACGCAGATCGGGAAGTTCCCCGAGATGGTCGCCCGCGGTGTCAACGTCGCGATCGGCACGGACGGCAACAACGCGTCGAACTACCACGACCTCATGCGCGCCACCTACCTCGTCGCCGGCCTGTTCAAGGACGCCCGCCGCGACGCGACGATCTTCCCGGCCGAGGAGGCGTTCGCGATGGCGACCCGATCCGGTGCCCGCGGGCTGTGCGCCGAGGACGAGCTCGGATCGATCGAGGCGGGCAAGAAGGCCGATCTCGTCCTGCACGACACGAACCGTCCCGAGTGGCGCCCCCTGCACAACGTCGCGAACCAGCTCGTCTGGTCCGCGGACGGCCGGGGAGTCCACTCGGTCTACGTCGATGGCCGGCTCGTCGTCGACGACTACCGGTGCACGACCATCGACGAGGACGAGCTGCTGCGTCAGGCGCAGCGTGCCGGCGACGGAATCCGGGTGCGGTCGGGCCTGCCCGACCGTGCGAAGTGGCCGACCATCTGAGCCCACCTGCCCGACGAAGCCCCACGGCGTCCAGGTGACGCCGCCCAACGAAGGAGAACACATGGCACAGCTCACCCGACCCCGCTGGACGCACGTCGCCCTGCCGGTCAGCGACCTCGACCGGTCGATCGAGTTCTACACGTCGGTGACCCCGCTCGTCCTCGTCGCCAAGAACGACGACAGCAACGGCCGCGGCGCCTGGCTGTCGAACGAGGACCAGGTCGACTCGCCGTTCGTGCTCGTCCTCGCCGAGTTCATCCCGGAGGTCGGCGCGCGCTTCGGCATCTCACCCGGCGAGAAGGTGCCGACGCTGGCTCCGTTCGCGCACCTGGGTATCGAGCTGCCGAACCGCGAGGACGTCGACGCGGTCGCGGACAAGGCGCGGGCCGTCGGCGCGCTGCGCTGGGAGCCGGTGGAGATGGCGGCGCACATCGGCTACATCTGCGCGGTCGACGACCCGGACGGCAACACCATCGAGTTCTCGCACAACCAGAAGGTCTACTCGACCATCCAGGAGCTGTGGGGCGACAAGCTCAACGCCTGAGCGACACCTTCGAGACCTGCAGCTTGCGGGGCACGTCCGGCGCGATCCGGCCCGCAAGCTGCAGGTCTCGGCACGTCCGGCTCGCCTGGATCCTCTACCGGGCGCGGCGCCCCAGGCGCTCGACGTCGAGGATGAGCACCTGGCGAGACTCCTGCCGGATCCACCCGCGCTGCGCGAAGTCGGCGAGCGCCTTGTTGACCGTCTCGCGCGACGCGCCGACGAGCTGGGCCAGCTCCTCCTGCGTCATGTCGTGCGTGACCATCAGCCCGTCGGGCGTGATGGTCCCGAACTTCTCGCCGAGGTCCATCAGCGCCTTCGCGACGCGCCCGGGGACGTCGGAGAACACCAGGTCGGCCATCGCCTCGTTCGTGCGCCGCAGCCGGCGCGCCAGCGCCTGCAGGAGGGCGGCCGCGACCTCCGGTCGCCCGGCCAGCCACGGCTTGAGCTGGTCGTGCCCCAGCCCCAGGACGATGGCGTCAGTGAGGGCGACCGCGGTCGAGGTGCGCAGGCCCGGGTCGAACAGGCTCAGCTCGCCGAACATCTCACCAGGCCCGAGGACGCCCAGCAGGGTCTCGCGACCGTCGTTCGAGGTCTGGCCGAGCTTCACCTTGCCGTCGACGATCACGTACAGCCGGTCGCCGGGCTGGCCCTCGTGGAAGAGGGTCTCGCCGCGGCTCACCGCGGTCTCCATCAGCGACGCTCGCAGTGCTGCGGCCGCCTCGGCGTCGAGGGCCGCGAACAGCGGGGACTGCAAGAACGCGTCCTGCACGTGGCACTCCTCGGCACTCGACGGGTGGACAGGGCCTGCTCATTGTGGCGCACGGCGTCGGCGCGCGCGCCAGGCGGTGCGAACCGGCCGCTTACGCTAGCGGCATGCCCGCTCGCGCCCCTTCGGCCGTTGTCCCATCGCCGGATCCAGCCGTGGTGCGTCGTGCCCGCAAGGTCTTCCGGGTCCTGGGCGAGACGTACCCGGACGCGCAGTGCGAGCTGGACTTCCGCACCCCGCTGGAACTACTCGTCGCCACGGTACTGAGCGCCCAGTGCACCGACCAGCGGGTCAACGCTGTGACGCCGGCGCTCTTCGAGGCGTACCCGGACGCCGCCGCCTACGCGGCCGCCGACCGGGGCGCCCTGGAGCAGCTGATCGTCCCCACGGGCTTCTTCCGGCAGAAGGCCAAGACGCTGCAGGCGCTCGGCCAGCAGCTGTGCGACCGGTTCGGTGGCGAGGTCCCGGGCCGGCTCACCGATCTCGTCACTCTTCCCGGCGTCGGGCGCAAGACCGCCAACGTCGTCCTCGGCGACGCCTTCGGCGTCCCCGGGATCACGGTCGACACCCACCTGGGCCGGCTCGCCCGCCGCTTCGGGTGGACGACGGAAGAGGACCCGGAGCGGGTCGAGGCCGAGCTCATTCGCCTGTTCCCGCGACGGGACTGGACGCTGCTGTCCCACCGCGTGATCTGGCACGGACGCCGGTGCTGCCACGCCCGCCGACCGGCCTGCGGGGCGTGCTCGGTCGCTCGCTGGTGCCCCTCGTTCGGCGAGGGTCCGACGGACCCCGCGACGGCCGAGCGCCTCCTGCGGACCGCCGGCCGGGGCTGACATGGACTGGTCGCGCTCCGGCCACGTCTCCCCAGGGGCCCGCATGCGCCTGCCGGCCTGGCTGCAGCCCGTGGCCGACTTCGTCGAACGGTCCACCGCCGAGGACCTCACGCGTTTCGTGCCTCCGCACGGGTCGGGCCGGCACTCGGCGGTGCTGATCCTCTTCGGCCCGGAACGGGACCTGCTGATCATCTCCCGGGCGAGCACGCTGCGCTCGCACGCCGGGCAGCCGGCCTTCCCCGGCGGTGGCCTCGACGCCGAGGACGCGGACGCGGTCGCCGCAGCCCTCCGCGAGGCCCAGGAGGAGACGGGGCTGGATCCCGCCGGAGTCGACGTCTTCGGCGTCCTGCCGGACCTGTGGGTCGCGGTGAGCGGCTATGTCGTCACCCCCGTGCTCGGCTGGTGGGCCTCACCGTCGCCGGTCGCCCCGATGGACCCGGCCGAGGTCTCCAGCGTGCACCAGATCGCGATCGACGACCTCGTCGCGCCCGAGAACCGCTGCCAGGTGCGCCACCCGTCGGGGTACATCGGGGCGGCGTTCACCGTGGACGGGCTGCTTGTCTGGGGTTTCACCGCCGGCCTGCTGTCGGCCGTGCTCGACGGCGCCGGCTGGGCTGTGCCCTGGGATACGGACCGCGTAGTCGACCTGCCGGCGACGTCGACGTGAACGTCGTCGACTGGATCCTTGTCGCCGCCGTCGTGCTGTTCGGCCTGGCCGGCTGGCACCGGGGCTTCATCGCCGGCCTGCTGTCGTTCGCCGGCTTCATCGGGGGCGGCCTCATCGCCGCGTTCGTGCTGCCGAGCGTGCTGGAGGCTGCGATCGGCACGGCCTGGCTCCGGGTCGCCGTGCTCGCGAGCGCGATCCTCGTCGCCGCGCTCGTCGGGCAGTTCGTCGCCTCGATCGTGGGCGGCCGGATCCGCGGGGCGATCGGGTGGCATCCGGCGCGGTTGGTCGACAACGCGGCAGGTGCGGGCCTGAACATCCTGGCGCTCGCGGTCGTCGCCTGGATCGTCGCGACGGCCGTCGTCTACCTGCCCGTCGGCGGGGTCTCCCAGCAGGTCGCCGAGTCGCGCGTGCTCGTCGCGCTCGACTCGATCGTGCCGCCGGGTGCGCGCAACGCGTTCGGCAGCCTGCGAAACCTCGTCGGCACGACCGACGTGCCGCGGATCTTCTCCGGGCTTGCGCAGCTGACCGGGCCGGAGGTCGACCCGCCCGATCCCGCCGCCGTGACGGCGGCCGTCGACCGCGCGCGGGATGGGGTCGTCCAGGTCTTCGGAGAGGCGGCAGCCTGCGACGTCTCGGTGCGTGGCTCCGGGTTCGCCGTGGCGGCCGACCGGGTCATCACGAACGCCCACGTCGTCGCCGGCGTCGATGACCTGCGGGTGCGCACGCACATCGGCGACCCGGGGCTGCCGGCCACGGCCGTCTACTTCGACCCGCAGAAGGACATCGCCGTGCTCGCCGTGCCGGGCCTGCAGGCCCGCGCTCTCGCGCTCGCCCCGGACGACACCCTCAGCGGTGACGACGCTGTCGTCGCGGGCTTCCCCGAGGGCGGGCCGTACCGGGCCGAGCCGGCCCGGATCCGCATGGGGCTGACGGCCGTCGGCGACGACATCTACGGGCAGTCCGGCGTGCAGCGAGAGATCTACTCGCTGCGGGCCGACGTCCGCCACGGGAACAGCGGCGGCCCGCTGATCCGCCCGGACGGGCTCGTCCTGGGGATGGTGTTCGGTGCCGATGAGGAGGCCGTCTCGACGGGCTACGCGCTGCGCGCGCTCGAGCTCGCCGACCCCATCGCCGCGTCACTGTCGGCCACCCGGGCCGTCGACGTGGGCGACTGCCACATCCGCGACTAGCACCTACCCGGGCGAAGCCAACGCCGCGCAGGACTCGCGCACCCGGCCGGTGTCGATCACCTCGGGCACCTGTGCGGCGGCGTCGAGGCTCGCCAGGGTCCGCTCGGCCAGTCGGCGGGCGCCGCTCGCATTGCCGCGCGCGGCCTGCGTCAGCGCGGCCCCCCACTGCGCGACCGCCCGCCAGGCGTCGGCGTGGGGCGAGCCCTCGCGTCGTGCGATGCGCCACCGGTCCTCGAACACCTCGTGAGCGTGGAACGGCAGCCCATCGGCGAGGAGCCGCATCGCCGTGTCCCACACGACCGCATCCGACTCCCCGACGAGGTCCGGGACGGGGGGCACGTCGCCGGGCGGGACCGAGCCGGCCGGCAGCGGGCGGCCCAGTCGGTCCCGCGGACGGCTCACGGCAGCCGGGCCAGCCAGTCGGTCAGCGCCCCGGTGAACGCACGCGGGGCCTCCTCATGCGGGAAGTGGCCGGTCGGCAGGTCCACGCGCTCGTACGGAGCGTGCACGTACCCCTCGCTTCCGTCGACCGAGGTCGCGAGCATCATCGGGTCCTGAGCCCCGTGGATCTGCAGGACCGGCTGCTGCACCGGCGCCTCCATCAGCGACATGTAGGTCAGGCCGTCCGGACGGATCGACGAGCGAGCCCCCCAGCGGTGGTACTCCACCGCGGTATGGGCCGTGGGCCAACGGCAGAACGCGGCCCGGAACGCGTCGCCCACCTCCTGCGTCAGCCACGCGGGGTCGCCCGACCAGGAAGCCATGAGGTCGACCACGCGCTGGCCGTCCTGCGAGGTCAGCGACCGCTCCGGCCAGAACGGCACCTGGAACCCGACGGCGTACCCGAGGGCCGAGCGTTGCCGGGAGTCGCGGATGAGGGCGCGACGAAGGGCGCGCGGGTGCGGCATCGACACCGGGGCGACGGCGCGCACGACCTCTGGCCGAAGGACCGCCGTCGACCAGGCGACCAGACCGCCCCAGCCGTGACCGACGATCACGGCCTCCGAGAGGCCCAGGCACCGCACGACACCGGCCACGTCGGCCGACAACGTCCGCGGGTCGTACCCCTCAGGTGGGTGGTCCGAGCCGCCGTAGCCGCGCAGATCCATCGCGATGGCCCGGTAGCCCGCCTCGGCGATCGCGACGAGCTGATCGCGCCAGGTCCACCAGAACGTGGGGAACCCGTGGAGGAGCAGGACGGGAGGGCCATCGCCGAGGTCGGCGACATGGAAGCGGGCGCCGTTCGCGGCAACGTCGCGATGCGTCCACGGCCCCGCTGCGCGGATGGCCGCGTCGGCGTCGATCACGTCCGGTCAGGCGCCGGGCAGCTCAGGAGACTCGGGCGTCGGCGGCGCGAGGGCCGCCTTCGTCTTCTCCAGCTCGGCGATCGCCAGCTCCGGCCCCTTAGCCTTCTCCAGGCTCCTCTTCGCGAGCAGGCCTGTGACGGCGCCGGCGACAAGCAGCAGCCCGGCGACGATGAGCATGCCCGCCCACACCGGCAGGCCGAGCGCGACGAGGACGAACGCGATCGTCAGCAGGACGAACAGGACGGCGAACAAGGCGATCACGAGGGTCGCGACACCGAGCGCACCGCCGGTGCCGACGTTCTTCCCCGTGTCCGCGAGCTCGACCTTGAACAGGGTGGCTTGAGCCTTGGCCAGCCGCTGCGCGTCGGCGGCGGTCTTGGCGATCAGGTCCTTCAGGCTCGGCTCGGCGTGCGGGGGCATGGGTCCTCCGTTGCTGCGACTGGCCGACAGGCTATCGGGGACTGCGGTCCTGGTACACGTCCGGGACGCCGTCGCCGTCGTCGTCGGCGGTATCCGCGGCATGGACCCGGGCGTGGTGCCGGGACCGGGAGCGCAGGGCGATGGCGGCCAGGAGCGCGGCGACGACCGACGACACGAGCACCGCGACCTTCGCCGACTCCATCAGCGACGGCAGCGAGTCATAGGCGAGCTCGGTGATGAGCAGCGCCACCGTGAAGCCGATCCCGGCGATGACGCCGACAGCACCCACGTCCCGCCAGGCGAGCTCCGGGCTCAGCTGGGCGCGGGTGAACCGGGCCGTCAGCCAGGCTCCGGCGAGGACGCCGATCGGCTTGCCGACCACCAGACCGACGAGGATGCCGATCGCGACCGGGGTGGCGAGCGAGTCGACGAGCCCGATGCTGCGGAAGTCGACGCCGGCCGCGAAGAACGCGAACAGGGGCACGCAGACGCCGGCGCTGAGGGGGTGCAGCCGGTGTGACAGGCGGTCGGCGGGGGCCTCGGCCTCGCCGGGGTCGGTCCGGACGCGGGTCAGGAACCCGAACACGACGCCGGCGATCGTCGCGTGGATGCCGCTCTCGTGCGTGAAGTACCAGCCGGCGAGGACGAGCGGGACGTACAGCAGCGGCGTCGTGATGCGCCGTCGCTGGGCGAATGCGTAGACCGCGAAGGTCGCCAGCGCCGCGACGAACCAGCCGATCGAGAAGTGGTCGGAGTAGAAGATCGCGATGACGGTGATCGCCCCGAGGTCGTCGACCACGGCGAGCGTCAGCAAGAACGCCCGCAGGGCCACCGGCAGGCGGCGCCCGACGACGGCCAGGACCGCGAGGGCGAACGCGATGTCGGTCGCCATCGGGATGCCCCACCCCGTCGTCGACCCGTCCTCGGCGACCGCGTTGACTGCGAAGAAGATCGCCGCCGGCACGATCATCCCGCCCAGCGCCGCGGCGGCCGGGACGACGGCCTCGCGCGCCTTCGACAAGGACCCGAGCACCAGCTCGTGCTTGAGCTCGAGGCCGACGACGAAGAAGAACACCGCGAGCAGTCCGTCGGCCGCCCAGACGCCCAGCGGCAGGTCGAGGTGCAACGAGACCGGACCGACCTGGAGGTCGACCAGGTCGGCGTACGACTGGCCCCACGGGGAGTTGGCCCACAGGAGTGCGACGGCTGCCGCGACCAGGAGCAGGACCCCGCCGACGGTCTCGTCCTGCAGCTGCTCGCGCAGCCACGACGCGTTCTGCTGGGAGGGCCGCTGGAGGAACTCGCTGCCGGTGGTCACGGCGCCCCCTCAGTTGAGTGGCTAGTCGTGGAATGCGAGCCGAAGGCGAGCGAGCACTACTCGCCACTCAACGATAGTTAGACGGAGGATGCAACGACCACGCCGTCTCAGTCCTCGGCCGACGGCCCTTGCAGCCCGGCTGAGATGAGGCCCATGACGGCGGGGTCGGCGAGGGTGGTGGCGTCGCCGAGGCTGCGGTTCTCGGCGACGTCGCGCAGCAGGCGGCGCATGATCTTGCCGGATCGTGTCTTCGGCAGCTCGGGCACGACCATGATGCGCCGGGGCTTGGCGATCGGCCCGATCTCGTGGGCGACATGGTCGCGCAGCTCGGTGATGATCGCGGTGCCGGCGCCTTCCTCGGCGGGCACGCCACCGCGCAGGATGACGAACGCGACGATGCCCTGGCCGGTCGTCTCGTCCGCGGCGCCGACGACGGCGGCCTCGGCCACCTTCGGGTGCGACACGAGCGCCGACTCGACCTCGGTGGTGGAGATCCGGTGGCCGGAGACGTTCATGACGTCGTCGACGCGCCCGAGCAGCCAGATGGCCCCGTCCTCGTCCCACTTGGCGCCGTCGCCGGCGAAGTAGTACTGCGGCCAGCGCGACCAGTAGGTGTCGACGTAGCGCTGGTCATCGCCCCAGATGCCGCGCAGCATCGCCGGCCACGGCTGCGTCAGGACGAGGTAGCCGCCCCCGCCGTTGCCGACCGGGGTGCCGTTGTCGTCCACGATCGCCGCGCCGATCCCCGGGAGCGGCCCCATGGCCGATCCGGGCTTGCACGCCGTGACGCCCGGCAGCGGGCTGATCATGATCGCGCCGGTCTCGGTCTGCCACCACGTGTCGACGATGGGGCAGCGGTCGCCGCCGATGACGCGGCGGTACCACATCCATGCCTCGGGGTTGATCGGCTCGCCGACCGAGCCCAGCAGGCGCAGGCTCGACAGGTCGTGCGCGGCCGGCAGCTCGTCACCCCACTTCATGAACGTGCGGATCGCGGTGGGCGCGGTGTAGAGGATCGACACCTGGTGCCGCTCGACGATGTCCCACCAGCGGTCCTTGCCCGGGGTGTCCGGGGTGCCCTCGTACACGACCTGCGTCACGCGGTTGGCTAACGGCCCGTACACGATGTACGAGTGGCCGGTCACCCAGCCGATGTCGGCGGTGCACCAGTAGACATCGGTGTCGGGCTTGAGGTCGAACACGTTGCGGTGCGTGTACGCGGCTTGCGTGAGGTAGCCGCCGGTCGTGTGCAGGATGCCCTTCGGCTTCCCGGTCGTGCCCGACGTGTACAAGATGAACAGCGGGTGCTCGGCGCCGAACGCCTCGGGCGTGTGCACGTCGGGCTGGCGGCCGGTGATCTCGTGCCACCACACGTCGCGGCCCTCGGTCCACTCGACGTCGCCGCCCGTGCGGCGCACCACCAGGACGTGCTCGACGCCCGGGGTGTCCGCGACGGCCTCGTCGACGGCGGGCTTCAACGGCATCGGCGCGCCACGACGGTTCTGCCCGTCAGCGGTGATGACGAGCTTCGCCTGCGCGTCGTCGATCCGGCTGCGCAACGCCTCCGCGCTGAAGCCGGCGAACACCACGGAGTGCGGGGCGCCGACGCGTGCGCAGGCGAGCATCGCGACGATCGCCTCCGGGATCATCGGCAGGTAGATCGCGACCCGGTCGCCGGCGCGCACCCCGAGCTCGGTCAGGGCGTGGGCCGCCCGCGAGACCTCGACCTGCAGCTGCGCGTACGTGATGTCGCGGCGGTCGCCGGGCTCGCCCTCGAACCGGATCGCGACCTGGTCGCCGTGGCCGGACTCCACGTGCCGGTCGACGCAGTTGTAGGCGACGTTCAGCGTGCCGTCGGCGAACCACGTCGCGAACGGCGCCTTCGACCAGTCCAGGACCTCCGTGAACGGCTCGGCCCAGTCCAGCTCCCGGGCCTGCTCGGCCCAGAAATCGAGCCGGTCAGCCGCCGCGTCGTCGTAGAGGGACCGCTGGGCGTTCGCCTGGCGCGAGAACTCCACGCTCGGGGGGAACACCCGGTCCTCGTGGCTGAGGTTCTCGAGGGCGTCGTGCGTCGCATCGGTCACGGTCGCTAGTGAACCAAAGGCCCGCGGGTTAGATGTGGGGGTGTCGTCGATTGACCCTCTCGCGGTGCTCGCAGCGGACGAGCGCGTGGCCGCAGCCGTGCTGTCGGCGCGCGAGGAGGTCGACGCGCTCCTGTGGCGACGGGACGTACGGGCGGCGGCGGCCGAGGTCGCGGCGGCCTCCCGCGAGCGGGGCGCGCAGGCGTCGGCCGCCGTGGACGGCGCCGACATCGCCGTCGTCGACGCGTCGCCGATGGGCCGGGTCCTCGAGGCGGCCACGCGGCTGACGGCGGCCGTGCCCGAGCAGGTCGACGTGTTCGCTGGCTCGCCTCTGCAGGCGTGGGCGCAGTTGCACGCCCTCACCGCCCACGGGTTCGTCGACGACGATGTTCTGGGCCGGCCGAGGGCCGGTGACGTCGCGGACGACCCCCTCAACCTCGGTCCGCTCCCACCGGCGGCGGTGGCCGCCGACCGGCTCGCGCTGCTCGCGCGGGTGCTGACGTCGCCGACGCAAGCGCCGGCCGTCCTCGTTGCCGGCATCGCCCATGCGGAGCTGGCGGTGCTCCGGCCGTTCCCGTGGGGGTCCGGACTGCTCGCGCGGGCGACCGTGCGGCTGGTGCTGGCGGCACGCGGCGTGGACCCGTCGTTGTTCTCGGTGCCCGAGCACGGCATCGCCGAGCTGGGCCGTCCGGCGTACGTGCGGGCCCTGCGTGCGTATGCCTCGGGCACCCCCGACGCCGTCGCGGAGTACTGCGTGTGGCATGCGACCGCCGTCGCCCTCGGAGCCCGCGCCGTCCCCTAGCACCTGCAGCTTGCGGGACCAGATCCCTGGGTTCAGCCCCGCAAGTTGCAGGTGTCGTCGTCCACGGGGGCGGGCGACGTCCCCAGGTCCGCCGATCGACTCGACTGACCGGGCTGGAGGCCCGACCCTGCGGCCATGACGACGCCCCTGGACGCCGACGCTGTGCTGCCCGAGTCGTTCGCGTTGTCCGAGGCGCTGGCGAACGGAGTCACGGTCGACCAGGTCCGCTTCCGGGTGGAGTCGGGTCGGTGGGAGCGGGTCGCCCGAGGCCACTTCCGCAGGACGGGCTGGGACGTCGGCCTCGACCCGTACGAACGTCGTCGACGCGACCACCTTCACCGGGCCGTTGCCGCGTGCCTTCGGAACCGTGACGGCGTCCTCGGGTTCCACAGCGCCGCCGTCTGGCACACGTTGCCCCTCTGGAGCGGTATTCCGGCATGGGTAACGCTCATCGTGCCGCCGAGCCAGTGGAACGGGCGACGACGGGATCTCATGCTCCGTCAGGCCGACCTGTGCGCGGAGGATGTCCTCGCGAACGGGACGTCGGTAACGACACCGGCACGCACGTGGTTCGACATCTCCCGCGTAGGCACTCTCGCCGACACTCTCGCGGTCGGCGACGCGGGGCTTCGCGCAGGTATGTTCAACCGAGACGCGCTCCGGGCCGTGGTCGATCGCGAGCGGTCGACCACGGCCGACGCCATGCCGTGCTTGCACTGGGCCAGATCGATGGGGTCCGGGAGAGTCCAGGTGAGTCCGCCTCGTGGGCCTACTTCCTGGCCCATCGCCTGCCGCTACCGACCTGCCAGGCCGAACTGCGGCGCCCGGGTGGCGGCTTCGTCGCGCGGGTCGACTTCCGCTGGGAGCACGCGAGAGTCGTCGGCGAGTTCGACGGCCGCCTGAAGTACAAGGAGCCCGAGGACGTCTACGCCGAGAAACGTCGAGAGGACGACCTTCGAGCGATCGGGGAGCGCGTGATCCGCTGGGGAGCCGCCGACCTCACCGGTCCCGATCTCGCCGCCCGGCTTCGGGCCCTCCTCGCGTGACGCCGCAGACCTGCACGGGGCGGCACCACAGGTCCGCCTTGGTGCCGCCCCGTGCAGGTCTGCGGGCTAGAGGCGGGTGGAGCGGCGGCGGGCGTACCAGGTCAGGCCGAGCGCGACCGCCCCGATCGCGACGCCGGCGCCGGCCGCCACCGCCTGCCGGCGCGTCGTCTGCTCGCGCATCGCGACCGGCTTGCGGAAGTCGCGGATCGGCCAGTCTCGCTCGACCGCGACCCGACGCAGGTCGGCGTCGGGGTTGACCGCGACCGGGTGGCCCACCGCGTCGAGCATCGGCAGGTCGGTGTGGGAGTCGCTGTAGGCGTAGCTCTCGGCGAGGTCGTACCCGCGTTCGCTCGCAAGCGCGTGCATCGCGTCCGCCTTGCCGGCGCCGTACGCGTAGAACAGGATCTCGCCGGTGTAGACGCCGTCCTCGATGGCGACCTGGGTCCCGATCGCGAGATCGACGCCGAGCCGCTGCCCGATGGGCTCGACGACGTCGGTGCCGGACGACGAGATGATGATGACGTCCCGGCCGGCCGCCTTGTGCTCCTCGATGAGCGCGACCGCCTCCTCGTAGACCATCGGGTCGACGATCTGGTCGAGGGTCTCGCCGACGATCTGCTGGACCTTGTCCGCCTGCCAGCCCGTGACGAGCTTGGACATGTACTCGCGCATCGCCTCCATCTGGTCGTGGTCGGCGCCCGACACCAGATAGACGAACTGCGCGTACGCGCTGCGAACGACGTCGCTGCGGCCGATGAGTCCCTCGCGGTAGAACGGTCGCGCGAACGCGAACGAGCTCGACTTCGCGAGGATCGTCTTGTCGAGGTCGAAGAACGCGGCCGCCCGACCTCCGGCCGGCTCGACGGCCGTCTCCCGAGCCGCCGCGTCGGCGTCATCGGGGGCCACGCTGACCATGGCCCGACGGTACTGCGCGACCGGGTCATCCACACCCGGGCGCGCGACGGGCGTCATCCACAGGTTCGACCTCGGGCCGGGTCGCCGACCGGCCCGGACACCACAGTCGGCGCTCATGAGCGCTCGCCCCCTGCTCGTGAGCACCGACACCGAGCTGATCGACGACATCGTCCGGCTGGCCGCGGCCAACGCCGTCGAGGTCCATCTCGCGACCGACGCGGCCCAGGCGCGCAGCCGCTGGCAGGTAGCCCCGCTCGTCCTGGTCGGTGGGGACGCCGCGATGGCCCTCGCCGGCTCGGGCCTGGGCCGGCGCCGCGAGGTCGTCCTGGTGTCGCGGACGCCGACGGCCGAGGACTGGAAGCACGCGGTCGTCGTCGGGGCCGAGCACGTCGTCTCCCTGCCGGAAGGGGAGCGCTGGCTGATCGACCGGCTCGCCGACACCGGCGAGGGTGCGCCCCGGAACGGACCGGTGGTCGCCGTCGTCGGGGCGGGTGGCGGCTCGGGGGCCTCGACCTTCGCCGCGACCCTTGCCGCCGTCGCGACGACCCGGAACCTGCGGGTGCTGCTCGTCGACACGGACACGCGCAGCGGCGGGCTCGACGTCCTGATCGGGGTGGAGGACGAGCCGGGTCCGCGCTGGCGCGATCTAGCGCAGAGCCGTGGCCGGCTCGCGGCCCAGGCGCTTGCCGACTCGCTGCCCGCCCGCGGGGACCTGCACGTCCTCGCCTGGGGGCGTGAGCCGGGACCGCCGCCGAGCCCGGACGTCGTCGCCGCGGTGCTCGACGCCGCATCCCGCGGCTTCGACCTCGTGGTCGTCGACGTGGGCCGGCATCTGGATGCGACCGCCGAGCTCGTCCTCACCCGGGCCGAGCAGGTCGCACTCGTCACCGCCGGGCGGGTACGCACCGCTGCGGGGGCCGCGCTTCTGGCTACCGATCTCGGCGCGCTCTGTGCCCGCGTCGGACTGGTCGTGCGTGCCGTGCCGCGGGGTGTCGACATCGATGCGGTGGCCGATGCGCTCGGACTTCCCGTGCTCGGGAGCCTCCCGCACGCCCGGCGGCTGGCAGCCGGATCGGAGGAGGGCCGCGTGCCGCCGACGCGCGACGCGTACGGGCGCGCGTGTGCCCGCGCGCTGGATGCCCTCGTACCCGCCGCGCGCCGATGACCACGCCGCTCGTCGAGCGCGTGCGCTCGCGCCTGGTCGCCCAAGACGCCGACGCGACGCCGGCACTGGTGGCCGCGGCGCTGCGCGCCGAGGGGCTCGTGCTCGGCGACGCCGCCGTTCTCGACCTGGTCGGCACCCTGCGCCAGGAGCTCGTTGGCGCCGGCCCGCTCGAGCCGCTGCTGACGCTGCCGGGCGTCACCGACATCGTGGTCAACGGCCCGCGCTCGGTTTGGGTCGACCGTGGCCGTGGACTCGAACGGGCTGACGTGACGTTCACCGCGGAGGCCGAGGTCCGCCGGCTTGCCCAGCGGCTCGCGGCTGCTGCGGGCAGACGCCTGGACGAGGCTGCTCCGTACGTCGATGCACGGCTCCCGAGCGGGGCCCGCCTGCACTGCGTGCTGCCGCCGGTAGCCGTCGACGGGACCCTCATCTCGATCCGGGTGCCCAACCGGGTCGCGCTGTCGCTCGCGGACCTCGTCCGGCTCGGCTCGGTCGACGCCGCCGGCGCGGAGCTTCTGGGCGCCATCGTGGGGGCACGGCTGGCCGTGCTCGTCAGCGGCGGAACCGGCTCGGGCAAGACGACCGTCCTGTCGACGCTGCTCGGGCTCGCCGACCCCACCGACCGCATCGTCGTCGTGGAGGACTCCACGGAGCTGCAGCCGGACCACCCGCACGTCGCCCGCCTCCAGGCTCGCCCGCCGAACATCGAGGGCGCCGGAGCGGTGACGCTGCGCGACCTCGTCCGCCAGGCCCTGCGCATGCGTCCTGACCGGCTCGTCGTCGGCGAGGTCCGCGGCGCCGAGGTCGTCGACCTCCTGGCGGCGATGAACACCGGGCACGAAGGCGGGCTCGGCACCATCCACGCCAACTCCGCGAGCGACGTTCCGGCCCGGCTCGAGGCCCTCGGCATCGCGGCGGGCCTGGACCGCACGGCCGTCCACGCCCTCGCCGGTGCCGCGCTCGACGCGGTCCTGCACCTCGGACGCGACGCGGGAGCCCGGTGCGTCCTCGGCATCCATGTGCTCGAGCGGGACGGCACCGGGCTCGTCCACACCGTCGTCGCACGCGAGCGACGGGACGGCCGCCTGGCGGCCGGGCCCGGTGCCGACCGCCTCGACCAGCTCCTGGCCCGCCGGTGATTGCAAGCGCCGCGGTGGCGGTGGCTCTCGCCGGTGCGGCCACCTGGGTCGTGGTCGGGTCGCCGTCCGCCCAGCGCCTGCGCACCCTGGTCGGGCCGCCCGACCAGCCGACCGCTGCGACCCGCGTCCGGACGCTGATGCTGGCCGCTGCCGGCCGGGTCGGGTTCGGCCCTGCCTCCCGTCGACGGCGAGGCCGAGACCGAGCCGCGACGATCGAAGCGCTCGGCGCGCTCGCGGCGGAGCTCGCCGCCGGCCAACCCCCCGCGACCGCGCTCGTGCGGGCCGCGGGCGAGCCGCCGGTCTGGCCGCATGCGACGGCGGCGGTGCGAATGGGCGGCGAGGTCCCGGCCGCGCTCCGGCTCGACGGCACCGGCCGGCCCGCCCTGCGACAGCTCGCGGCCTGCTGGCAGGTCGCGGCACAGACCGGCTCGGGCCTCGCGTCGTCGGTCGACCAGCTCGCCCGGTCGTCGCGGCGCGCCGAGCAGGTCCGCGGCGAGCTGGAGGCCCAGCTGGCTGCTCCGCGTGCGACGGCCCGCCTGCTGGCGGGCCTTCCGCTCGTGGGCGTCGCGTTCGGCGTCCTGCTGGGCGCCGACCCGCTGGGCTGGCTGCTCGGGTCGGCGGCCGGCCGCCTGTGCCTGGCCGGCGGCGTCGCGTTGACGGTCGCCGGCGCGTGGTGGACGGGGCGCATCGCGGCTCGCGTGGAACGCCTGCTGTGACGGCCGCCGCGGTACTACTCGCCGCCCTCGCCGCCTGGCTGTGGCGATCACCCGCGCCGGAGCCGCGGCTGCGACAGGTCCTGGGCGCCGGCCGACCTCCGCCCGACGGCACCCCGCGCGGCCAGCTCCCGGTCGCGGCGGCCGTCGTGGCCGCAGTCGGAGCCGTGGCGCTGATCGGCGGAGTCGGTGGCGTCGCGGCCGCGATCGGATGCCTCGTCCTCGTCCCTCGTCTGTCGCGCCGGCTGGAGTCCCGGGCCGGGCGCCGGCGGCGCGAGGACCTCGCCCGGCAGGCACCGGATGTCGCCGAGCTCTTCGCAGCGACCTTGGCATCGGGCGCGACGCCGGCCGCGGCGCTGGCCGCGATGACGGCGGCGATCGACGAGCCGATGCGCTCGACGCTGCGGCCCGTCCTGGCCGCGCTCGAGCTCGGGGCGGATCCGGCCCAGGCCTGGCGGGGGATCGATCCGAGCTTGCGCCCGGTCGCCCAGGCCGTCGTGCGATCAGCGCAGTCCGGGGCGCCGCTGGCCCAGCTGCTGGCCCGGCTCACCGACGACATGCGCCGGGACCGGCAGCAGGCCGTCGAGCTGGCGGCCCGCGCCGCCGGAGTGCGGGCCGTCGCTCCCCTCGGGGCGTGCTTCCTGCCGGCCTTCGTCCTCGTCGGAGTCGTGCCGGTGGTCGTCTCGCTGGCTACCGGGCTGCTGGGCTGAAGGTCCGTCCACACGCGGTCGACGTCGCGGGCAGGGTCCACACGATCCGCGCCGACCGCGCCGCTCGGCCGGGGAGCGACGACCGTATGGCGCGGACGCACGGCGTCCCTGCCGATGGTCGGCAGCGCTGCCGGAGAAGCTCTGGCAGCCAACAAGATCGGGGGAGACATGAAGAAGCTGGTGCAGCGAGCAGTGCGCGACGACAAGGGAATGACGACGGCCGAGTACGCGGTCGGGACGGTGGCGGCCGCCGGGTTGGGCGGCATCCTCATCAAGCTCCTCGCGAGCGACGAGGTGCGCACCCTGGTGCTCAACGTCATCTCGTCGGCGTTCTCGCGTTTCTTCGGTGGCTGACCACCGACGAGCTGTCGTGGGGGCAGGGCGGTTCGCCGCCCTGCCCCCACGGCCGGCGCCGCGTCGGGGTCGTGGGGGTCGTGGGGGTCGTCGCAGAGACGGCGACGGCGGGATGGTCATCGCGGAGACGGCGCTGGCGATCCCGGCGCTCCTGGCGGTGGCGATGCTCCTCGTGTGGGTCATCTCCCTCGCCTCGACGGCTCTGACGCTGGGTGACGCCGCTCGGCAGGCCGCCCGCGACATCGCCCGTGGGGTGCCGGCGGCCGTCGCGGTCGAGGCCGCGAACCAGCGCGCACCCGGGGCGCGGCTGCGCGCCGAGGAGACCGGTGCGACCGTCCGCGTCGCCGCCGAGCAGGAGGTCAGCGCCCCGGTCCTGCACGACCTGACGTTCACCGTCCAGCAGCAGGTCGTCGTGGCCAAGGAGTGGCCGTGAGCGCAGACGGCGACGGCCGACCTCCGGCCGAGCGCGGGGCAGCCGTCGTGTGGACGCTCGCGCTGATGGCCGTGCTCGGGCTGGCGGCCTTCGTCGCCACGGGGTTGGGCGCGCTTGTGGTCGCACGGCAACAGGCGTCGACGGTGGCCGACCTCGCGGCGCTCGCCGGAGCGCAGGCGCTCGAGGACCCCTGCGCCCGGGCGGCGTTCGTCGTGCAGGAGAACGGGCTGCGGCTCGACGGCTGCACGCTCGCGGGTGAGGACCTCGTCGTCGACGTCGCCGGCCCCGCCCCAGCCGTCCTCGGGCGGCTGCTCGCCACGCTCGGAGGCGGTCCCGCCCCCGAGATCCGCGTCAGCGCACGGGCGGGACCGCCAGCCGACGGATGACGACGTCGAGCAGGCGCACGGCGCCGGCCTTGTCGAGGGGCTCGTTGCCGTTGCCGCACTTGGGTGACTGGACGCACGCGGGGCAGCCGGCCTCGCACGGACATGACGCGATGGCCTCGCGCGTAGCGGCCAGCCACGCCGGCGCGACGGCGAAGCCGCGTTCGGAGAAGCCGGCACCACCCGGGTAGCCGTCGTACACGAACACGGTCGCCTGACCGGTGTCCGGGTGGAGGGCGGTCGAGACACCGCCCAGGTCCCAGCGATCGCACGTCGCGAACAGGGGCAGCAGCCCGATCGACGCGTGCTCGGCCGCATGAGCGGCCCCCGGAAGGTCGGCGGCCAGGACGCCGGCGGCAGCGACATCCTCGTCGCTGAGCGTCCACCACACCGCCTGGGTCGCAAGGCGCTGCACCGGCATCGACAGCGGCTCCTCGCCGAGGGTCGTGCCATCGGCTGCTCGACGGACGAACGAGACGACCTGGGACGAGACCTCGACCCGGCCGCGGTGAAGCGTTCCGTCGTGGCCGGACTCGTCCGTCGCCACGATCACGATGTCGCTCACGCTGCGGGCGCGGGTCGAGTGATCGACCTCCTCGACGTGTGCGGTGGCCACGGCGTCGTCCAGGTCGAGGGCCGTCACGACGTGCTCGACGCCCTGATGGACGTAGACGGCGCCGGGGTGCACCGTCGCAGGCGCGCGGGCGAGATCGACGGTCCCGAGCACGCGCCCCGTCCCCTCCTCGACGATGCGGACCGCCGCCCCGGCCCCGCGCAGGTCAGCGAGGTCGGACGCCCGCTCGGGCCGAGTCCAGTACCACGCGGTCCGCCGGCGGCGGAGCAGCCCGCTCTCGACCAGCCCGTCGAGAAGGCTCGTCGCGGTCGGCCCGAACCACCGCGCCGCGTCCTGCGGGGTCAGGGGAAGCTCGGCGGCCGCGGCGGCGAGGTGCGGGGACAGCACGTACGGGTTGGCTGGGTCGAACACGCTCGCCTCGACTCCCGCGTCGAGCAACGCCTGGGGGTGCCGGACGAGGTAGGTGTCGAGCGGGTCGTCGCGCGCGACGAGGATCCCCAGCGCTGGTGCGCTCGCGCGTCCGGCGCGCCCCAGCTGCTGCCACAGGCTCGCCCGCGTGCCGGGCCACCCGCACACGACGACCGCGTCCAGCCCGCTGATGTCGATCCCGAGCTCCAGTGCGCTGGTCGCGGCGAGCGCCCGCGTGCGACCGGACCGCAGGTCCGCCTCCAGCGCGCGGCGCTCCTCCGGCAGGTAGCCGCCTCGGTACGCCGCGACCGCTCCCGGGCTGTCGTCGCCGAGCTCCTCGCGCGTAAGGCGGGCCAGCGCCTCGACGCCGACGCGACTGCGGGCGAAGGCCAGGCCCTGGCCCCCGTCCCGTGCCACCCGCGCCAGGAGGTCGGCGGACTCGGCGACGGCGCTGCGCCGGGTCCGACCGTCCGGCAGCAGGGGAGGCTCCCACAGCGCGAGCGTCGTCGGCGGTCGCGGCGACGCATCGTCGACGACCGTCTCGACGTCGTCCCCGATGAGCCGCGCGGCCGCCTCCCCGGGGTTCGCCGTCGTCGCGGACGCGGCGATGACCACCGGGTGCGCGCCGTAGTGCTCGGCGAGGCGGCGCAGGCGGCGGACGACGGCGGCGACGTGCGCACCGAGGACGCCGCGGTAGGCGTGCACCTCGTCGACGACGACGATCGCGAGGCGGCGCAGGAACGACGCCCAGACTTCATGACCGGGCAGCAGCGAGTGGTGCAGGAGGTCGGGGTTCGTCAACGCGTAGTTGGCGTGTCGGCGCACCCAGGCGCGCTCGTCGGGCGGGGTGTCCCCGTCGTACGTCGCGGCGCGCAGCCAGGGGAGCCCGAGGTCGTCGAGCGCCCGGAGCTGGTCGGCGGCCAGTGCTTTCGTCGGCGCCACGTACAGCACGGTGGCCCCGCGCCCGTCGGGGGCGTCGATGCCCTCACGGATCCGGGCGATGGCGGGCAGGCCGAAGGCGAGCGACTTGCCCGACGCCGTTCCGGTCGCGAGCGCGACGTGCCGGCCCGCGAACGCGAGCTCGGCCGCCGCCACCTGGTGCAGCCATGGCTGGTCGATGCCCGTCCGGCGCCACGCATCGACGGCGTCGGGCGGCGCCCAGGCCGGCCAGGGCGCCACGATGCCGGGGCGCGCGGCTTCGCGCTGGACGTAGGCGACACGGTCCTCGCGGCCGCGCGCCAACGCCGTCAGCAGGTCGGGGGCTTCGTCGTCGCTCATCGGCGCCTTCATTGTCGGGCGTGCTCGGCGCGGGCTGTGCCACAGTAGGGCGATGGATTTCGGGGTCGAGACGTCACAGCTGCAGGGCCGGTCGGTCGTGACGGTGTCGGGGGAGCTCGATGCGCACGTCGCGCCGGACCTTCAGACGCAGATCGACCCTCTGCTGCAGGGGCCGGCCCCCGCCCTGGTCGTGGACCTGTCCGGTGTCCCGTTCATCGACTCGACCGGGCTCGGCGTCCTCGTGACGACGCTGAAGCGCGTCCGGGAGGCCGGCGGGACGCTCGACGTCGTGGCCGCCGCCCCACGCGTGCTCAAGGTGTTCGCCCTCACGGGCCTGGACGTCGTGATCCCGCTGCACGCGACCCTCGACGAGGCGCTCGCGCGCTGACGCGTCGCCGGTCAGGCACCGGCGCGCAACGGGTCCCCGCGAAGCGACTGGTATCGCTCGTGACGAACCTCACAGGTCCATGCAAGGGCTGTCATTCCCGACCCCCGTCGGGTGAACAGGACCCGCTGCGTAGAGTACGCGCGACCGCGGCCCCATTTGTTGCGTCGGCTGCGCCACGAACCCACGCTCAGGCGCTTGACCTGTGCGAACCACCCGGAGGAGTCTGATGATCGAGCTCAGCGGCAGCAACCTGACGACAGTCGTCGTCGTTGCCGTGATCGCGCTGGCCGCGCTCGTGGTCGCCGCGGTCCTGGTACGCCAGGTCCTCGCGGCGAGCGAGGGCACCGAGAACATGAAGAGCATCGCGGCCGCGGTCCAGGAGGGCGCGTCGGCGTACCTGAACCGGCAGTTCAAGACGCTCGCCGTCTTCGCCGTCATCGTCTTCTTCGTCCTGTTCCTGCTGCCGGCGGACACGACCAGTGAGCGCGTCGGCCGAAGCATCTTCTTCGTCGTCGGCGCGGTCTTCTCCGGGATCACCGGCTACATGGGCATGTGGCTCGCCGTCCGCGGCAACGTCCGCGTGGCTGCCGCCGCGAACACGACCGGCGAGCAGAGCGCGATGAAGATCGCGTTCCGCACGGGTGGTGTCGCCGGCATGTTCACCGTCGGCCTGGGGCTGTTCGGCGCAGCGCTCGTCGTGCTCGTCTACAAGGGCGAGGCGCCCAAGGTGCTCGAGGGCTTCGGCTTCGGCGCCGCGCTGCTCGCGATGTTCATGCGTGTCGGCGGTGGCATCTTCACGAAGGCGGCCGACGTCGGCGCCGACCTCGTCGGCAAGGTCGAGCAGGGCATCCCCGAGGACGACCCGCGCAACGCCGCGACGATCGCCGACAACGTGGGCGACAACGTGGGCGACTGCGCCGGCATGGCAGCCGACCTCTTCGAGTCGTACGCCGTCACCCTGGTCGCGGCGCTCATCCTGGGCATCGCGGCGTTCGGCGAGCTCGGTCTCGTGCTGCCGCTGGTGATCCCTGCGATCGGCGTCATCACCGCGGTCATCGGCATCTTCGCCGTGTCCCCCCGTGCAGGGGACCGCTCGGGCATGTCCGCGATCAACCGGGGCTTCTTCATCTCCGCCGTCATCAGCGCGATCCTCGTCGTCGTGGCGGTCTTCACCTGGGTCCCCGGGACGTGGGCCGAGATCGAGTCCATCGGCGGCATCGCGGCGGACGTCACCGCCGACTCGATCAACCCGCGCGTGTTCGTCATCGGCGCCGTGTTCATCGGCATCATCCTGGCCGCGGTCATCCAGCAGCTCACGGCGTACTTCACCGAGACGAACCGCCGCCCCGTCGACGACGTCTCCAAGAGCTCGCTCACGGGCCCGGCGACGGTCATCCTCGCCGGCATCTCGCTGGGCCTGGAGTCCGCCGTGTACTCGGCGCTGCTCATCGGCGCCGCGGTCTACGGCGCGTTCCTGCTCGGCGGCGGCGTCGTCCTGCTCTCGCTCTTCGCGATCGCGCTGGCCGGCACCGGCCTGCTGACCACGGTCGGCGTCATCGTCTCGATGGACACGTTCGGGCCGGTCTCGGACAACGCCCAGGGCATCGCCGAGATGTCGGGCGACGTCCACGGCGAGGGCGCCGCGGTGCTCACCCGGCTCGACGCCGTCGGCAACTCGACGAAGGCGATCACCAAGGGCATCGCGATCGCGACCGCCGTCTTGGCCGCGACCGCACTGTTCGGCGCCTTCCGCGACGCGATCATCGGCGCGACCGGCGACGCGGGTGCGCAGCTGTCGAGCAGCGCCGCGGACCTCGCGGACAGCCTGCAGTACATCGGCGTCCTCGACGTCGCGTCGCCGGCGAACCTCGTCGGGCTCATCATCGGCGCGGCCGTCGTGTTCTTGTTCTCCGGCCTTGCGATCAACGCGGTCTCCCGCGCCGCGGGTGCGGTCATCTTCGAGGTGCGTCGCCAGTTCCGCGAGCACCCCGGGATCATGGAGGGGACCGAGAAGCCGGAGTACGGCAAGGTCGTCGACATCGTCACGAAGGACTCGCTGCGCGAGCTCATCACGCCGGGCCTGCTCGCCGTCCTCACGCCGATCGCGGTGGGCTTCGGCCTCGGTGTGGGCGCGCTGGGCGCGTACCTCGCGGGCACGATCGCGACCGGTGTCCTCATGGCCGTCTTCTTGTCCAACAGCGGCGGTGCCTGGGACAACGCGAAGAAGTACGTCGAGGACGGCAACTTCGGCGGCAAGGGCTCCGAGGCTCACTCCGCGACCGTCATCGGCGACACCGTCGGCGACCCGTTCAAGGACACGGCCGGCCCGGCCATCAACCCGCTGATCAAGGTCATGAACCTGGTGGCCCTGCTCATCGCGCCGGCCGTGGTGACCCTGAGCATCGGCGACTCGGCGAACACCGCGCTGCGCTGGTCGATCGCCCTCGTGGCCGTGCTCATCGTCGTCGTCTCGGTCGTCGTCTCCAAGCGGCGCCCGATCGCCGTCGGCGACGTGCCCGCGAAGGTCTAGTCGACGTCGGCCGCGTTCTCCACCGACGCCCCGGCGCCGGTGGAGAACGCGGCCGTCACGCTGCCTCCGGGGCCGAGCGGGACCGCTGCCGTCAGGCCTCCGGTGATGATCGTCTGGCCGGCTCGCAGTCCGGGCACGCCGCGAGCGGCCATCGCCTGACACAGCCAGGCGATCCCGAGCAGCGGATGGCCGCTGGCCGCAGAGCCCTGCGCCGTCGCGACCGCCTCGCCGTCGACGCGCAGTTCGACGGTGACGGCGTCGCAGTCGAACGGGTCGACGTCGAGCACGTCACCGATCACGACACCGGCGGCGGAGGACCCGTCGGCCGTGTTGAGCTCGGCGGTGAAGCGGTAGTCCCGCCACACGGAGTCGACGACCTCCAGCGCGGCGCGCACCTGGCTCACGGCCTCGGCGACCTGCCTGAGCGACAGGTCGCTGCCGGCGAGGTCCGTTCCGAGAACAACGGCGATCTCGGGCTCGACGCGGGGGTGCGTGAATCGTGCGTGGGCGATCGTCCCGGCGATGACCATGTCGTCGAGCAGCGGGCCGTAGTTCGGGGTCTGCACCCCCATCTGCGCGCGCATCGCCGCCGAGGTGTAGCCGAGCTTCCAGCCGATGACGTGTCGACCGCTCGCGAGCCGTACGGAGGTGAGCTCGTCCTGCACCGCGTACGCCGCCGTGAGGTCCCACGGCTGAGGCGTCCGCACCTGTGCCGAGTCGAGCAGCCGGCCCTCCAGGTGAGCGGAATGCAAGTCCGCGGCGAGCTGCTCAGGAGTCATGGCCGACCGTGGCCACGCCGGCCTGCGCGAGGAGCCATTGCCTCATCGGCATCGGTGCCGGCCGCACGGGCACCTGCGCCTCCACCCATCCGTCCGTGACCCGGACGGGATAGACGGTCGCGCCCGGAGCTCCGGTGTCCGTCCGCTCGCCCGTCGCGAGGTCGAACCGCCAGAAGTGCCCCGGGCACACAAGGGTGTCTTCGACGCAGACGCCGCCGGACAGGGCGATATCGCGATGCGGGCAGCGGTCCAGCATCGCGACGATGCCGCCGTCGGACAGTCGCGTGACGCACACCGGGTCTCGGTCACCCGGAGGGAGGACTCGTGCGGGCGCATGCGGGGCCAGGGACTCGACGCGGCACAGTCGTACCCACGGCGCGCTGTGGGGAGGCCCAGGTTCGCTCATGTGTCCAGCTTCAGCGCCGCGGAGATGCGTGCGGCCGTCTGGACGACCGGCCGGATCAGAGCGGGCCGGCCGATGTCAACGTCATCGACGCGCTCGGCCACGGACACGGCGGCGACGGTGCGCCCGAGCGAATCCCGTACCGGTGCCGCAACGGAGTACATGCCCTGCTGCGACTCGCCGTGGCTCTCCGCGTAGCCATGCCGGCGCGCCTGCGCCAGCTCGGCCAGGAGCGCCGTGCGGGAGGTGATCGTCCGCGGCGTCCGTCGTGCCAGCCGCATGGTGGCGACCACCTCTTCGAGCTCCGCCGGCGGCAGCATCGCCAGCAGGATCTTCCCGGTGGAGGCGGTGTGGGCGGGCACCCGGGCACCCACGGCACGGAAGACCTCGAAGCTGCCCGGCCCCTCGCGCCGCTCGACGTAGATCACGTCGGCGCCTTCGAGGATCGCCAGGTGCAGGGTGCCGTTGGTGTGCGCGCGCAACCGGTCGAGTGGCATCGTCGCCGCCTCATGGAGCCGCTGGGCGGTCTCCGCGCTGGCGCCGAGGTAGCGCATCGTCGTCGTGAGACGGAACAGACCTGTCGAGTCGACCCTCTCCAGCAGGCCCTCGGCGACGAGGGTCCACACGATCCGATGGGCTGAGCTCTTGCCGATCCCCAGGCTGCGGGCGAGCTGGCTGATGCCCAGCTGCGTGCTGTGCCGGCCGAACTCCTGGAGCATGCGGGCGGCGACGGCAACGCTGGACAGGCGTTCGGCCCGCTCCGGCACGCTCAGCGCGACGCGCGACGGCCGGGCCGTCGTCGACGTCGCTGCGGGCACAGACCCAGACTGCATGCTCTCCAGTGTGACCCACATCTCGCGTTCGCTATAGCGGAACGACAGCACTGGCCCGACCCGCCGGAGACATAGCGTCCGCGTCGTGGCTGATGGGAACGACGTTGTAGGTGAGCCGGACCTCGCGGAGGGGACGCCGGCCGGGATGCGCCGCGTCCCGATGCCGGATGCGCCGCGGGACGGACGACGGGTCGACCCCAGCGACACCAGGCACCAAGCGCGCCCCTCGCTGCCGGGACGCGGCCGGGGGGTGCTGCGCCTGTCGCACGTCGATGTGACCGTCACCGACCTCGACCTGTCGACGGCGTACTACACGGGCGTCCTGGGCATGGAGGTCGTCGAGCGAGACGCCGAGTCGGTCTATCTGAAGTGCTGGGACGAGGAGGACCACCACTCGCTGCGCCTGCGCTACGCACCGCGGGTGGGAATGGACCTCATGAGCTTCAAGGTCTTCGGCGAGGACGATCTGGCTGATCTGGAGGACAAGGTCACCCGCTACGGCATCCCGGTCGACCGGGTCAGCAGGGGGGAGTCCGTGGGCCAGGGCGAGTCGATCCGCTTCACCACCCCGAGCGGCCATCTGATGGAGCTGGTCAGCGATGTCGAGAAGGTCGGCGCCGCCGCCCGCGCCGCGAAGGCGCTGCCCGACCCGGAGGCGGCAGGGCGCGACAACATCGCGCCGCCGCGGATGGACCACCTGCTCGTCACCGCCGAGGAGGTCGGTGACTCGACGCAGTTCTTCATGGACGTCCTCGGCTTCCGCATCACCGAGCAGCTCCTCGACGCCAACGGCCACCAGGCCGGCACCTGGATGGAGCGCTCCCACTCGCCGCACGATCTGGCGATCGTCCACGGCCCGAATGGCGGACTGCACCACTTCGCCTACTGGCTGGACGACTGGGACGAGGTCCGGGACGCCGCCGATGTGCTGGCGTACAACGGAATCCAGCTCGACGTCGGCCCAACGCGCCACGGGATCACGCGCGGCTCCACGATCTACTTCTTCGACCCGCTCGGGACACGCAACGAGGTGTTCACGGGCGGCTATCGGCCCGACCCGGACTTCCCGACGATCACCTGGACCGCGGACAACGTCGGGCGGGCGATCTTCTACTACGAGGGCGAGCTCAACGACCGCTTCATGAGAGTGCATACCTGATGACGATCCTGCGTCTTTCCCACGTCGAGGTTCGCGTGCCGGACCTCGAGCTGGCTACCGCCTACTACTCGGAGGTCGTGGGGCTGGTCGAGACCGGCCGCGACGACACCCGCGTCTTCCTCAAGTGCTGGGACGAGCATCAGCACCACAGCGTCGTTCTCACGCTGGAGCCGACGCACGGACTGAACTCCTTCGGCTTCAAGGTCACCGAGCCAGACGACCTGGACCACTACGCGGAACGGCTGTCGAGCGCGGGCGTGCAGGTCCGTCGCTACGCCGCCGACGAGTGGGCCCCGGGGCACGGCACCTCGATCCGGTTCGAGCTGCCGAGCGGGCACGAGATGGAGCTGGTCCACGGGATGCAGCAGGTCGGGAACCTGCTTCCCCAGACCAACCCGCCCCCGCGACCGATGGGCCTGGTGGGCATCGCCCCGCCGCGGGTCGACCACCTGTTCCTGACCGCCGAGGAGGTCGACACCAACACGAGGTTCCTCGTAGAGAACCTCGACTTCCGCCTGACCGAGCAGATCGTCGGCGACGACGGCTACCAGATCGCCAGCTGGCTCGAGGTCTCCCACCGGTCCCACGACATCGCCTTCATCACCGGGCCCAACGGGGGGCTGCACCACTTCGCATTCTGGGTCGACGGATGGAACGACCTGCGCGCTGCGGCTGACGTCTGCGTCTACCACGGTGTCAGCATCGAGACGAACCCCACGCGGCACGGGGCGACCCGTGGGCAGTGCCTCTACTTCTTCGACCCGGTCGGCAACCGGAACGAGATGTTCACCGGCGGCTACTGGGTCGACCCGGGCGCCGAGCCGATCACCTGGACCGAGGCCGAGATGGGCCGGGCGATGTTCTACTACGACGGCGTCGTGAACCAGCAGTTCTTGACGGTGCACAGCTGATGACGCTGGACGACGCCGTGCGGGCCGAGGCTGCGGCCCCGGCCGGCGCGGCCGCGCTACCCCGGACCGAGCGGCCCGACCCACCGGCCTACCTGACACGGCATCTGGCCCGCCAGCGCGAGGCGACGCCCGACGTGCCCGATGTGCCTGACGACGTGCCGCTCTACCTTCGTCAGTTCCGCGACCGAGCGAACCGTGCCGACCCCGTGATGTACGACGGCTCGGTCATCGGAACGTCGCGCGAGTGGGCCGAGGTCACCCGCACCAAGGAGATCGTGCCCGAGCGGGGCGACCAGATCGCCCGCGTCGACTGCGACGTCTACTTCGTTCGGCACGGCGAGACGCAGGGCTACTCATCGGAGTCGGGCCTCACGCCGCTCGGCAGCTGGCAGGCCCATCGCCGCGGTCAGGAGCTTGCCCGTCGCGTGTCGGACGGGATGAGCGTGGAGCTGCTCTGCGCGCCGACCAACCGCGCCCGGCAGACAGCCGAGCACCTGCGTCGCGGCCTCCTCGACAACGTCTCGCTCTTCGGTCGCAGCGCCGCCGTCGGCGAGATCCGCGACGACCGGAGCTTCCGCAACTTCGAGGTCGCCACGCCAGATGGCCCGCGCGACGTGACGAGCGCCTTCCGCGTCTACCACCGCGAGATGGAGAAGTACGAGCGCGTCGGCCTGGGCGAGCGGCCGGGCTGGCTGGTCGACGTCGACCGGTTCTGGGGCATCCAGCAGGGCGGCGGCGACCCGATAACGCACTGGCTGACGATGCCGATGCTCTACTTCGAGCCGCCGGTGTCAGCCGTTCGGCGGTTCTGGCGCGGCCTGCTCGCCGCGCAGCGCAGTACGGATGCCCGGGCGGTGATCGTCACGACGCACTCCGGTCCGATCCGGGCCTTCGCGGCCGCCGCAATGGGCTACGACCCCGGGGAGCCGTTCAACACCGAGTTCGTGCGCGTACGGCTGCTCAGCGGGGGCACGACGGCACTCGTGCTCTACCGAAACCGCGTCCAGGAGGTCGCCATCCCCGATCTCGACGCTCTGCCACCCAGCTCCGACCCGAGATTCCAGGAGTAGCAATGGCTGCAGCCGGAACCATCGCGTTCGACCGCCTCGTGGTCGAGGACGCCGTCCACGTCGGTGGCAAGTGCGCGTCGCTCGGGACGATGAGCCAGGCCGGTCTGCCCGTCCCGCCGGGGTTCGCAGTGACCACGAGCGTGTTCGTCGAGGCCAGGGAGCGGTCGGCCGCTCATGCGTCGATCAACGGGCTGTTCGTTGACGTCGACGTCAATGACTCCGCGGAGCTGTCCCGGGTCGCGCAGATCGCACGCGACCGCGTCCGCAGCTGGGTCATCCCGGATGAGTACGAGGGTCAGATCAGACGGCTGTACGCCGACCTGTGCGCCCTGTGCGCGATCGCCGACGTGCCGGTAGCCGTGCGCTCCTCGGCCACGTGCGAGGACTCCCCCGATGCGTCGTTCGCCGGTGAGCACGACACCTTCCTATGGGTGTGCGGGATCGACGCGGTGCTCGATCGCATCCGCGCCTGCTGGGCCAGCCTGTTCACGGACCGCGCGATCGCCTACCGGACGGAGATGGGCTACGACCACGACCAGGTCGAGATGGCGGTCGCGGTGCAGAAGATGGTCCGACCCCGCGCGGCGGGCGTGGCGTTCACCCTGGACCCGTCGAACGGGGACCGCTCCGGCATCTGCATCGATGCGGCGTGGGGTTTCGGGGAGGGTGTCGTCTCGGGCGATGTCACGCCGGACAACTATCTCGTCGACAAGGTGATGTGGTCGATCACCCGCCGTGTCATCAGCCCGAAGACGCACGCGCACCTGCTCGTCGGAGGGTCGGATGGTCCAGCCACGGTGCAGCGGGTCGAGCTCGACCCTGACCGTGTGAACGCTCCGGCGCTCACCGACGAGGAGATCGTGGCCGTCGCCCGGCTCGCCCGTCAGGCGGAGAGGCACTACGGCCGTCCGCAGGACGTCGAGTGGGCCGTCGACGAAGACCTGCCTGCCGACGAGGCCATCGTCCTGCTCCAGGCCCGACCCGAGACGGTGTGGAGCCGGAAGAGCACTCATGTCGAGTCGAACAGGGACCTCATGCAGTCGATCGTCGAGACGCTGGTCAACCCGTTGTACGCCAAGAAGTAGCCGTCACATCCCACCCGACAGGATCCACCGTCCACAGGAGGACCAGCATGGCTGATCGCTTTCCCAGCCCATTCGACATCGCGACACCTCCCGGTGCCGAGGGGTGGCAGGACCTCTACACGTACTCGTCGCTGTTCTCCGAGGAGCGCCGGGAGTACGAGGACTCCGGCTTCTGGTTCCACGACGGCGTGCACTGGCCCGAGGCGCTCACACCGTGGGACACGACCTTCTTCGAGTACGCGCTCAGCTCGCTGTCGCAGTACAACACGCGCCACTACATCATCCCGCCGGCGTACGGCGTCGACTACCGCATCCTCAACGGCTACGCGTACCTGAGCCCAGTCCCTGCGCCGGTCGGGGAGATCGAGGGCCGCGTCCCGCACTTCCTGGAGCGCGCCGGTCACTACTTCGCGAACTGGGACTCGCTGTACGACGACTGGCTCGTGAAGATCCGTGACCTGGTGCAGCAGATGAGCGAGCTGGACCTGTCGGGCCTGCCGGAGATGGAGGAGCTGTCGGTCATCACGTCCGGCGCCGGCGTCGGCTCGGGGCACCGCCTGCTGGCGAACTACCACCGACTGCTCGACCTCGGGTTCCAGCTATGGCAGTACCACTTCGAGTTCTTGAACCTCGGATACGCCGCGTACCTGGACTTCTTCGGCTTCTGCAAGGCGGCCTTCCCGTCCATCTCGGACCTTGCGATCGCGAAGATGGTCGCCGGCGTCGACGTCGACCTTTTCCGCCCGGACGACGAGCTCAAGCGACTCGCCCGCCTCGCGGTCGCCAGCGGGATCGACGGCTACTTCGACGGCCGTGACGTGCAGGCCGTCTTCGACGGGCTCGCCGCTGATCCCGCCGGGCAGGAGTGGATCGCGGAATGGGAGAGGGCAGCGGAGCCGTGGTTCAACTTCTCCACCGGATCGGGCTTCTACCACTCGGACAAGATCTGGATCGAGGCCGTCGAGGTGCCGGTCGGCTACATCGCGGACTACATCGCCAGGCTCAAGGAGGGCGCCGACCTCGACCGCCCCGTGGCGGCCCTGCACGCCGAGCGCGACCGTGTCGTCGCCGAGTACCGCGACCTCCTCGACTCCGACGATGACCGCGCCGCATTCGACGGCAAGCTCGGACTGTCGCGCACGGTCTTCCCATACGTCGAGAACCACAACTTCTACGTCGAGCACTGGGCCCACTCGGTTCTGTGGCGCAAGATGCGCGACCTGGGCCGAGTCCTCGCGGACGCCGGGTTCGTCGTCGACGCCGACGATGTCTTCATGTTCAAGCGCAACGAGGTCGCCGATGTCCTCTGGGATCTCTACACCGGCTGGGCTGTCGGCGCGCCGTCGCGCGGACCGGGCTACTGGCCGAAGGAGATCGCGCGCCGGCACGCGATCCACGACACGCTCAAGGGCTGGTCTGCGCCGCCGGCGCTGGGCATCCCGCCCGAGGTCGTCACCGAGCCGTTCACGGTCATGCTGTGGGGGATCACCTCCGACTCGGTCGCGGCCTGGCTCACGTCCGGTGCCGACGGCGACAGCGGCTCGCTGAAGGGCTTCGCCGCATCCCCGGGCGTCGTCGAGGGGAAGGCGCGCGTGATCTTCTCCGCCGATCAGATCGGCGAGATCGAGGAGGGCGAGATCCTCGTGGCCCCGCTGACGGCTCCGAGCTGGGCCCCGGTGTTCGGCAAGATCAAGGGCACCGTCACGGACGTCGGCGGAATGATGAGCCACGCCGCCATCGTGTGCCGCGAGTACGGCTTGCCGGCCGTCACGGGGACCGCCTTCGGGACCAAGAACATCAAGAACGGTCAGCTGATCCGCTTGGACGGCAACACCGGCACCGTCACCGTCCTCGACTGACGTCGGACCGCTCATCCACCTGCGACCACGCGAAGGAATGACGACATGCTCACAGTCGAGCAGAACGAAGAGCTGACCAAGGTCGGGCCGGGCACCCGGATGGGGGAGCTGCTACGGCGCTACTGGTACCCGGTGGCGTTCGAGCAGGACTTCGACGGCGGACCCAGCAGGACGGTGCGGCTGCTCAGCGAGAACTGGACGGTCTACAAGACGCCGTCGGGCCGGTACGGGATCATCGGGGAGGCCTGCCCGCACCGCCGGGCATCGCTGACGTACGGCGTGGTGGACGACACCGGCATCCGATGCGGCTACCACGGGTGGAAGTACGACCTCTCCGGTCAGTGCGTCGAGCAGCCGGCGGAGACCGACAACACGACCTTCCGCGACAAGATCAAGGCGAAGGCCGGGCACGCCCAGGTCATGGGCGGGATGGTGTGGGTCTACGTCGGCCCGGAGCCGGCGCCCGAGCTGCCGCGGTTCGACGTGTACGTGGAGGACGGCATCCGTGACATCGGCGTCGCCACGCTGCCGTGCAACTGGCTGCAGATCATGGAGAACTCCGTGGACCCGCACCACGTGGAGTGGTTGCACGGCAACTACTTCGAGTTCCTCGGACAGGTCCGTGGCTTCGACGCCCCGAAGTCGTTCCAGAAGAAGCACATCAAGGTCGCGTTCGACGAGTTCGAGTTCGGCATCATCAAGCGCCGCGTCCTGGAAGGTCACAGCGAGGAGAACGACGACTGGGCCATCGGCCACCCGTTGATGTTCCCGTACGGGATGCGTGTCGGGGGGATGTGGATCGACCAGATGCAGATCCGGGTCCCCATCGACGACACGCACACGTGGAAGCTCTTCTACACCCTGCACCATCCCGAGGGCGGCGCGTGGGACACGCAGGACCGGCCCGTCGTGTACGACTACGAGTGGATCGACGAGAACGGCGAGTTCATCACCGACTACGTCGAGGGTCAGGACGTGATGGCCTGGGTCTCGCAGGGCACCATCACCGACCGCACCCAGGAGCATCTGGGTCGTTCGGACCAGGGCGTCGCGATGCTGCGCAAGATGTTCAAGGAGGCGATGGCCTCGGTCGAGGAGGGCGAGGACCCTCCCGGCGTCGTGCGGGTCCCTCACGACGTGATTCCTCTGCCGTGCGAGAAGGACAAGTTCGGTGCAGGTACGGCGTTCGTCGACCAATGGATCAACGGGGGGTCGATGCGGTACAGCCCGATCCGTCAGCAGCTGCTGGACCTCCACCATGCGGCGGCGCAGGCGCGGGAGAAGGCCGGCTCGGGTGCCTGACGTCAACGAGGTCGAAGGTCGGGCGGCTCCTCGCGGGGTCATGCCCGGCCTGCCGGCCGACCCGCACCGGCTGCCGCCGCCCGGTGAGTGGTTCGCGGCTGATGCGGCCAACCACCTGCTGGACCGGCCCCGGTTCTGCCCGGGCTGCGGGGCGTCTTTGGAGCGCGGGCTGGTGACCGAGTGGTGGACCGCGGACGAACGGGTCTTCTTGACCTGGTGCAGCCGATGCCGCTGGACGGGGAACATCGTGCTCGTCCCCCGGATGACGATCCACGAGCCCGAGCACGATCGATGACGACCGCGCTGGTTCTGGACTTCGGTGGCCCCGTGCTGCTCACCCCGTTCGAGCTGGTCGTCGACCAGCCCGGCACCGTCGAGTACGCACTTCTGCACGAGCGTGGCCCGCTCGCTACCGCCGATCACCCGGACGTCAGCTGGTCACTGCTGCAGGCCGGCCAGATCACCGAGCGTGACTACTGGGACCAGCGCGCGCAGCAGTGGCACGACGCCGGCGGTCGCGACCCGGACATCCGCGCGATGATCACTCAGCTATACGAGCCGGCGCGACCGACGCTGATCCGACCGGACGCGCGTGCGCTCGTCCGGGACGCGCGTGCAGCAGGTCACCCGACGGCCATCCTGACGAACGACCTGCACGCGTTCCACTCGCATGAGTGGGTGGAGCAGATCGAGATCGTCAGCCAGGTCGACGTCGTCGTCGACGGGTCGATCGAGGGGTTCCTCAAGCCGCATCCGCGGCTCTACGAGCTGCTGCAGGAGCGACTCGGGGTGCCGTTCGCCGACATGGTGTTCCTGGACGACCAGACGACCAACATCCTGGGTGCCGAGACCCTCGGTATCCCCTCCGTCTGGTTCGACGTGTCCGACCCACGCAGCAGCTACGCCCGTGTGCGCGAGCTGCTCGGGCTGGAGCCGGGCGATGGTTGAGCAGCGCGAGCTTCGCGTCTCCCAGATCACCTGGGAGGCGGACAGCGTGCTCTCGTTCCGGCTGACCCGGATCGAAAGCGACGCGCCCCTGCCGGAGTGGGAGCCGGGCGCTCACATCGACGTGCGCGTCGCCGACGGTTCGACGCGGCAGTACTCGCTGTGCGGAGACCCGGACGACCGATCCGGCTGGCAGATCGCGGTGCTGCGAGAGCGGGACGGGCGTGGGGGGTCGGCGTACCTCCACGACCAGCTCCGCGTAGGCGACCGCCTGCTGGTCACACGTCCCAAGAACCGCTTCGCGCTGGAGGATGCGTCGTACATCGCCCTGGTCGCCGGGGGCATCGGGATCACGCCGATGATCGCAATGGCCGAGCGTCTCCACCGTGACGGCCGGGGATTCCACCTGACCTATGGCGGTCGCAGCGTGGGGTCGATGGCATTCGTCCGCCGGCTTGCCGCGTTGGGCGACAACGTCACCCTCCTGCCCGAGGACACCGCCGGTCGCCCCGACCTCGATCGCATCCTCACGGACCTGCCCGCGGACGGGCTGGTCTACGTGTGCGGCCCGCTTCCGTTGCTGCGGGCGGCAGAGGCCGCCGCGGAGCGCATCCGCGGCGCCAACAGCGATGTCGTCCGCTTCGAGCTGTTCAGCCGAGCGGGGGTCGAGCCCGAGGCACCGGCCAGCATCGACGCCGACACCTACGAGCTCGTGCTCGCGCGGTCCGGCCACACGCTGCGCCTCGCACCCGAGGCCGACATCCTCGACGTCGTGCTCGCCCTCGGCGTCGATATCGAGAACGACTGCCAGGAGGGGATCTGCGGCTCGTGCCTGACGTCGATCCTGTCAGGCACCGTCGATCACCGCGATCTCGTGCTTACACGAAGGGAGCAGGAGCGGATGGACCAGATGCTGATCTGCGTCTCGCGTCCGACATCGCCACGGCTGGAGCTGAGCCTGTGAGCGCGGATGTGAGGACGGACGCTGCCAGGCGGCTGCTGGACGCGTACACGAGTCGGGAGCCGGTCGCACCGCTCACCGCGACGTACGACGGGCTCAGCCTCGAGGACGCCTATGGGATCCAGCAGCTGCAGGTGCAGGAGCTGACCGCCTCGGGGCGGACGGTCGTGGGGCACAAGGTCGGGCTGACCAGTGCTGCCATGCAGCGGCTCATGAACGTCGACCAACCGGACTACGGGCACCTGCTCGACGACTTCTTCTACCTGGAGCACTCGCTGATCCCGACGACGCGGTTCATCCAGCCGCGCATCGAGCCGGAGATCGCGTTCGTGCTGAAGAGCCCGTTGAAGGGTCCGGGAGTCACGATTCCGCAGGCGATCGCGGCGATCGACTTCGTCCTGCCGGCGCTGGAGATCGTGGACAGCCGGATCTCCGACTGGAAGATCGGCTTGTTCGACACCATCGCGGACAACGCCAGCTCGGCTGCGGTGGTGCTCGGCTCGAGCCCGACGCGGCTGGGTGAGGTCGACCTGCGGCTCGCGGGCGGGGTGCTGGTCCGCAACGGCCAGGTCGTCGGGTCGGGCGCCGGGGGCGCGGTCCTCGGCTCGCCGATCAAGACGCTCGTCTGGCTGGCGAACACGGTGGGCGCGCGCGGCGTCGTCCTGGAAGCGGGCCACGTCGTGATGCCGGGTGCGATCTGCGCGATGGTGCCGGTGCTAGCGGGCGACACGTTCACGGCCATGTTCGCCGGGCTGGGGAGTGTCACGGCCCGCTTCGCACGGGCGGGGGAGGACGCCGCATGATCGCGCGGGCAGCCGGCGCACGGCGGGCGAGTGCCGCGATCGTCGGCCCGGGCAACATCGGCACGGACCTGATGTTCAAGCTGCTCAGGCGTAGCGACATCGTCGAGCCACGTTTCATGGTCGGCGTCGACCCGACGTCCGACGGCCTCGTCCGGGCGGCCCGGCAGGGGCTGGAGGCAAGCGCAGGGGGAGTCGACTGGCTGCTTGCGCAGGATGACCTTCCGGACATCGTGTTCGAGGCGACGTCGGCGAAGGCCCACGCCGCGAACGCGCCGCGGTACGCCGAGGCCGGCATCGTCGCCGTCGACCTCACACCGGCGGCGATCGGCCCGTACCTGTGCCCGCCGGTGAACCTTCAGTTCAACCTCGACGCGATGAACGTGAACATGGTCACCTGCGGTGGGCAGGCCACGATCCCGATGGTCAGTGCGGTCTCCAGCGTCGTACCGGTTCCCTATGCAGAGATCGTGGCATCGGTGTCGAGCCGGTCCGCCGGCCCGGGCACGCGGGCGAACATCGACGAGTTCACCGAGACGACGGCGTCCGCCGTGGAGCAGATCGGCGGAGCCGAGCGGGGGAAGGCGATCATCATCCTGAACCCTGTCGAGCCTCCGATGATGATGCGCAACTCTGTCTTCTGCGCGGTCCCGGCCGAGGCGGGTGAGCCCGGAGAGCTGCAGCGCCGGATCCTGGAGCGGGTCCACGCGATGGTGGCGACCGTGCAGGAGTACGTACCCGGCTACCACCTGCGGGCCGATCCCCAGTTCGACCCCGCGCAGGCGGCCTGGCGGGGCATGGCCCGGGTGTTCGTCCCGATCGAGGTTCGCGGTCGCGGTGACTACCTGCCCGACTACGCAGGCAATCTCGACATCATCACGGCGGCGGCGGCACGCGTCGGCGACCTGCTGATGTCGCACCGGCTCGGGATCGACCCGACCTGGAGGTCGGCCGACCACGTCGACGACCAGTCCGACGCGGTCGCGTCGGTCACCGCGGCAGGAGTGTGAGCGATGGGCGACATGACGATCGGCCCGGGTGACGTGCCCACGGTGGTGGCCGTCCCGACCGAGGCGGAGGTACGCGCGCGATCGCGCGCGGCCGACGGTCCGGTTGACGTGCGGATCACCGACTCCACGCTGCGAGACGGCTCGCACGCGATGCGCCACCAGTACACCGAGGCGCAGGTGCGCGCCGTCGTGTCCGCGCTCGACAGCGCCGGCGTACAGGTCATCGAGGTCAGCCACGGTGACGGCCTCGGCGGGTCGAGCTTCAACTACGGCTTCTCGCTCGTCGACGAGCTGGAGCTCATCGCCGCCGCGGTCGACGAGGCGACCCGGTCCAGGATCGCCATCTTGATGCTCCCCGGCGTCGCCACCGTGCACCACCTCAAGGCGGCCGCCGATGTGGGGGCGGCGGTCGCGCGGATCGCGACGCACTGCACGGAGGCGGACGTCTCGATCCAGCACTTCGGCGAGGCGCGTGCCCTCGGCATGGAGACCGTCGGATTCTTGATGCTCGCCCATCGCGCGTCCCCGGCAGTGCTCGCCCAGCAGGCGCGGATCATGGCCGACGCCGGTGCCCAGTGCGTCTACGTGGTGGACTCGGCTGGCGCGCTCGTGCTCGATGACGCCCAGGACCGGATCGCCGCGGTGATCGACGAGGTCGGTCGCGACGGCGTGCAGGTCGGCTTCCACGGCCACCAGAACCTGTCGATGGGCGTGGCGAACTCGGTGCTCGCCTACCGCGCCGGCGCGCGACAGATCGACGGGGCGCTGTGTGCTCTCGGCGCTGGAGCCGGCAACTCGCCGACGGAGGTCCTGGCCGCCACGTTCGAGCGGCTGGGGATCCACACCGGTGTCGACCTGGGTGAGGTGCTGTCGGCTGCGGAGACGGTGGTCCGGCCGTTCATCCCGCGGTTGCCGTGGATGGACCGCGCCTCGATCACTCAGGGATATGCGGGCGTGTACTCCTCGTTCCTGCTGCACGCCGAGCGTGCCGCTGAGCGGTACGGCGTGCCCGCCCACGCGATCTTGCAACGAGTCGGCGAGCTGGGGTACGTCGGAGGCCAGGAGGACATGATCATCGACATCGCGCTGGAGATAGCCCAGGAGCAGGAGCTCCGCGATCTGGTCGGGGCGGGGGTGCGGTGATGGCGTGGGACGTGGAGTCCGCCGCGGCGGAGCTGCTCGCGTGCGAGGACGAGCGACGGGAGCGCGTGTCGTTCGCGGACGAGTGGCCCGAGCTCGACGTGGCGACCGGGTACGCGATCCAGGACCGCACCCTGGCCGCGCGGATCGCTCGTGGCGAGCGGGTCGTGGGCGTCAAGCTGGGGCTGACGAGTCGCGCGAAGCAGCGCCGCATGGGCGTCGACGCGCCCTTCGTGGCCTGGCTGACCGACGCGATGGTGCTGCCTGCCGGAGAGCCGGTGCCCCAGCACCGGTTGATCCATCCCCGCGTCGAGCCCGAGCTCGTGTTCGTGATGGGTTCTCGACTCGTCGGGCCCGGTGTCACCGCCGCGAGCGCGATGGCGGCCGTTGTCACCGTCTACGCCGGAGCCGAGATCATCGACAGCCGATATACCGACTTCAAGTTCACCGCCGGCGACGTCGCCGCGGACAACGCGTCGTCCGCGGCATACGTCACCGGGCCGATCGGCCTGCCACCGAAGGCACTCGACCTGTTCTTGGAGGCGGTGCTCGTCGAGGTCGATGGCGAGGTGGTCGACTCCGCCACCGGGGCGGCGATCCTCGGCAACCCCGCTGAGGCGCTCGCACTGGCCGCCAACGAGCTCGCCGTGCGCGGACACGCCATCGAGGCAGGCTGGATCGTCCTCACCGGTGGCATGACGGACGCCGTCCCGGTGCCGGCCGGAACCTCCGTCAGCCTCGAGTTCACCAGCCTCGGCAGCATCCATCTCACCGGTGGGGAGGTCTGACGGTGCCCGTTATCGAAGTGACTCTCGTCGAAGGCCGCCCGCCAGATGAGCTGCGCTCGCTCATCGGCGCTCTCACGAAGGCCGCCGTGGACTCGATCGGCGCGCCGGTCGAGTCGGTGCGGGTGATCGTGCGTGAGGTGCCCCCGACCCACTTCGCCGCCGGCGACGTCACGATCGCCGAACGCCGGGCAGCCAACCCCTAATCAGGATTCTTCGAAAGGAATGGACATGGAGTTCTTCGGGCATGTGATCGACGGCGACGAGGTGCCGTCGGCCGACGGAGCCACGTTCGACGTCACGAACCCCTGGACGCAGCAGGTGTGGGCGCAGGCGGCGGCAGGAGGTCCCGCCGACGCGGACCGGGCCGTCGCCAGCGCGCGCAAGGCGTTCGACGAAGGTCCGTGGCCGCGGATGAAGCGCGCCGATCGTTCCGCGGCGATCCATCGGCTGGCTGATGTCCTCGAGGCGCATGCCGACGAGCTGGCGCTGGCGGACACGACCAACATGGGCAAGCCGTTGGCGCAGGCGGCGCATGACGTCGTCCGGACGGTGAACAACTTCCGGTTCTTCGCCGACAGCCAGCGCGACCACACGGGCGAGGTGTACCCGATGGACTCCGGTCATCACGCGTACTCCGAGTACGGGCCCGCCGGCGTCGTCGCCGCGATCAGTCCGTGGAACTTCCCGCTGATGATGGCTAGCTGGAAGGTCGCGCCGGCGCTCGCGTGGGGCAACACATGCGTGGTCAAGCCGTCGGAGGACACCCCGGCGTCGGTGACCATGCTCGGCCGGCTCGCGGTCGAGGCCGACCTTCCGCCCGGCGTGCTCAACGTGCTCAATGGGTTCGGGCACCCCGCCGGGTCGGCGCTGACCGGGGACGACCGCGTCGACCGGGTCACGTTCACCGGCTCGTCGGCGACAGGGCGGACAGTCATGGCGTCGGCATCGACGCACCTTGCCCCGGTGTCTCTTGAGCTCGGTGGCAAGGGCGCCAACGTCGTCTTCGACGACGCCGACCTGGACAACGCGGTCTACTGGGCCTGCGAGGCGATCTTCCGCAACTCAGGCCAGATCTGCCTCGCCGGCTCTCGGCTCTTCGTGCAGTCCGGCATCTACGACGCCTTCATGGACCGATTCGTGGAGGCGGCGGAGGCGCTGACGATCGGTGACCCGCTCGACCCGGCCGTCCGGGTCTCGGTGCTCAGCTCGAAGCGCCACTTCGACAAGGTGGCCGGCTACGTCGACCGCATACCCGAGGACGGGGGCAAGATCCTCACCGGCGGTGTCGATCCGGGGGGCAGGTGGCTGGTCCGTCCGACCATCGTGACCGGCCTGCCCTACGACTCGGCCGCCTACTGCGACGAGATCTTCGGTCCAGTGTGCGTCGTGAACCGCTTCGAGACCGAGGACGAGGCGGTGGCATTGGCGAACGGCACGCGCTACGGCCTCAACGCGATGCTCTTCACCGATGACCTCTCCCGCGCGCACCGCGTCTCTTCCCGCTTGCGCGCCGGGATGGTCTGGGTGAACTGCTTCTTCATCCGCGACCTGCGGACGCCGTTCGGCGGGGTCGGCGACTCCGGCGTCGGCCGCGAGGGGGGCGACTTCAGCCGCGAGTTCTTCACCGAGCCCAAGGCCGTGATCATGCAGATCGCTCGTTGAGACCCGGTCGCCTCCGCGCCCAGGCGTGACGGATCAGCCGTCGAGCAGGTCCTGCAGCATGCGGCCGTAGCGTTCGATGACCCACTCCTGGTCGGCGGGCAGCAGCCGTAGCGGTCGCAGGGCGGCACCGAGGCCGATGAGCATCGCCGAGATCAGCTCGGCGCGCTCCCGCCGGTGCTCGCCCGGTGCGGCACGCATCGTGATCCGCTCGATGTAGTTGACCTCGAAGTCGGCTCGAGCGGCCGCCGGGTCCGGGGAGTCGAGGACGCCCAGGAGTGCCTGCAGCAGGGGCTCCGCGGCCGCGTCGTCGCGGCGGGCGACGATCCGGCGGGCGAGCTCGACGCCGACGCGGTCCTGGGGCCAGTCGGGGCTCAGCGGCGACTGCTGCGGCGGCGTGGCATCGGCGAACAGCTGCTCCTTGCTGCCGCCCAGCTTCATGACGAGCGCCGGGGAGACGTCGGCCTCCGCGGCGATCTGGCGGATGCTCACGCGCGCATACCCCCGCTCCGCGAACAGTGCGCGGGCAGCGGACAGGATCCGTTCGCGGGCGTTCACGGCCGGCTCCTGCTCGCCATCTGCAGGTCGACGTGCATCGGGTCCGACCCGACCAGCACGTCGACTGCGGCGGCATCGTCGTTGTCGACCGCCGCGACCACGTAGCGGCCCGGCGCCGGGAGCGCGAAGGCGTACGACCCACCCTCGTCGGTGCGTGTCGCGTCGCAGACCTGTCCGTCCTCGTCCACGAGTGTCACGGTTGCGCCGGCCGAGACGCCGAGGACCTTGCCACCGAGCCGTACCGGCTGGTCGAGCACGAGCTCGGTCGGCCCGTCGTCGGCGAGGAGCTCGGTCACGGCGACCGTGGAGGCCCAGCCGGTCGCCGACGCGACGAGGACGAAGCGGCCCCACTCGGGCACGGCGACGTCGAAGGAGCCGTCGACCCCGGTGCGAGCCCAGTCGACCGCCTCGCCATCGAGTGTCGCGACGCTGACGACCGCACGCGCCACCGGCCGGCCCGCCGGGTCGAGCACCCGACCGGATGCGACGAGCTCCACGGCGTCGTTCGGCCGGAGCGTGTCCTGAGCACCGGTGGCCTCATTCGGCCGCACACGGCGGGGGATCGCCAGCGCGACGAGGCCAGCACCCACGGCGGCGAGGGCGGCGAGGACGAACACGTGCTGGAACGCTTGCTGGGAGGGCAGCGCGCGGCCGGCCACGGTGACCGTGAACGTCGTGAGCACAGCGGCGACGGTTGCGCTCGCCGTCGAGGTGCCGACGCTGCGAAGCACCATGTTCAGGCCGTTGGCTGCGGCCGTCTCGGTGGCCGGGACGGCACGCATGATGAGGATCGGCATGGCTGCGTACGCGATCGCCGTCCCCGTCGACACCACGACTGCGCCGAGCACGATCTGCCAGATCTCGGCCATGAGGAAGACCCGCAGCAGGTAGCCCGTTGCGAGGGCGCACGATCCGACGATGAGGGTGGTCTTCGCCCCGAAGCGCCGCGTGATCCCGGCCGACACCGGGGCCATCACCACCATCGTGATCCCGGCCGGGACCATGGCCAGGCCTGCAACCGTGATCGGCAGCCCGAACCCGTAGCCCGTCGCCGTCGGCATCTGCAGCTGCTCCGTCGTCGTGAGCATGTTGCAGTACATGGCGAAGCCGGCGAGGAATGAGGCGATGTTCGTCAGCAGTACCGGCCGACGGGCCGCAGTCCGCACGTCCACCAGGGGCTGGCGCACCCGGAGCTCCCACGGCAGCCAGATCGCCAGCAGCACCGCGGCGCCGGAGAACGACAGCAGCGTCCGCTCGCTCGTCCATCCCCACGTGCCGCCCTTGGTGATGCCGAGGAGCAGGCCGATGAGGACACCCGAGAGGAGCGCGGCGCCGACGACGTCGAACGACCCGCCGGTCCGCACGCGCGACTCCGGCACGACGAGGAGGACGGCGACGACGAGAACGATGCCGAGGCCGGCGGAGAGCCAGAAGAGGGCGTGCCAGCCGAGGTGCTCGTAGACGATACCCGAGAGGGGCAGGCCGATCGCCGCGCCGATCCCGAGCGATGCGCTGACGAGGGCCACGGCCGAGCCGAGCCGCTCCCGGGGGAGCTCGTCCCGCATGATGCTGATGGCGATGGGGATGAGCGCCATGCCGCAGCCCTGGAGCGCGCGGGCCACGATCAGCAGGCCCAGCGAGGTGCCGATGGCGCCGATGACGCTGCCGACCGTCAGCAGGACGAGGGCGATCACCATCATCCGGCGCTTGCCGAACATGTCGGCCAGCCGTGACAGGCTCGGGGTCGCGACCGCGCCGGCCAGGAGGGTCGCCGTGATCAGCCACGACGCGTCCTCCGCCGGAACACCGAGCAGCGTCGGCAGCTCAGGGATGAGGGGGACGAGGAGTGTCTGCATGACCGCGACGACCAAGCCCGCCGAGCACAGCACCGCGACGATCAGCCCCACCGGCCGCCGACGTGACCGCCCGTCGATCGCACGCATCGACGCCGCGTCTGCCGCGTCGGGGGGTGCGGAGATGGAGGTCATGGGGGGCGTCTCCGGACGGAGGGGGTGAACGATCGTTCACCCTACGTCGTCCGCCCGGGCCGCGCCAGTCCCGGGCCGATGCCGAGTTGACAGGACCGGCTGTCGTACCGTCAGACTCCGCCGGGCGAACCGAGCCGGTAGGGCCGGACCGGCCTGCCGGCAGACACCGGGATCCGGTCGGCTCGATGCACCGATGGAAGGCAGACACGTGTCGGATACGACGCTGGTGATCGTCGAGTCGCCGGCCAAGGCGAAGAAGATCGCCGGCTACCTCGGGCCGGGCTATGTCGTCATGGCCTCGGTGGGGCACGTCCGCGACCTCGCGTCGAAGGCCTCCGAGCTGCCCGAGTCCTTGCGCAAGGAACCCTGGGCGAAGCTCGCGGTCGACGTCGACGACCAGTTCCAGGCCTACTACGTCGTGCACGAGTCGAAGAAGAAGACGATCGCCGACCTCAAGCGGGCGTTGAAGGATGCCGATGAGCTCCTCCTGGCGACCGATGAGGACCGCGAGGGAGAGGCGATCTCCTGGCACCTCATGGAGGTGTTGCGGCCCAAGGTGCCGGTCAAGCGGATGGTCTTCAACGAGATCACGCCGGAGGCGATCCGTGAGGCGGTCGCGAACCCGCGCGACCTGGACATGCAGCTCGTCGAGGCGCAGGAGACCCGCCGCATCGTCGACCGGCTCTACGGCTACCCCGTGTCCGAGGTGCTGTGGAAGAAGATCGGCCGGGAGGCGAAGTCCGCCGGGCGGGTCCAGTCCGTCGCGGTGCGGCTGGTCGTCGACCGCGAGCGTGAGCGAATCGCCTTCACCGCGGCGTCGTACTGGGACGTCCAAGGGCAGTTCACCGCCGACGCGGGCTCGTTCGACGCCCGCCTGACCGGGGTCGACGGCGTGCGGGTCGCGACCGGCAACGACTTCGACCAGTCCGGCCAGGCTCGCCGCAGTGACGTCGTGCGCCTGGACGAGCAGCGAGCGACGACCCTCGTCGATCAGCTGTCCGGCGCGTCCTTCACCGTGCGATCGGTGGTCGAGAAGCCGGGGCAGCGCCAGCCGAAGGCCCCGTTCATCACCTCGACGCTCCAGCAGGAGGCGTCCAACCGGCTGCGCTGGGGCAGCCAGCGCACGATGCGCATCGCACAGAGCCTGTACGAGAACGGCTACATCACCTACATGCGCACCGACTCGGTGCACCTGTCGGAGCAGGCCGTCAACGCTGCACGGTCGCAGGCCGCGGACCTGTACGGCCCGCAGTTCGTCGCGTCGGCTCCCCGCACTTATGCCAGCAAGGTGAAGAACGCACAGGAGGCGCACGAGGCGGTCCGGCCGGCCGGCGACGTCTTCCGCACCCCGGGCGAGGTGTCCGGCGAGCTGAACGCCGACGAGTTCGCTCTCTACGACCTGATCTGGAAGCGCACCGTCGCCTCGCAGATGGCGAACGCCCAGGTCGCGACGACGACCGTCAAGCTCGGGGCCACGACCGCCGACGGCACGGACGCGGAGTTCACCGCCTCCGGCACGGTCGTCGTCTTCGCCGGTTTCTACGCCGCGCTGAAGGACGTCGTCGACTCCGCGGACGCCGACGACGACACCCGTGAACGTGAGCTGCCGCGGCTGGCCGTGGATGCCCCGGTCGTCGGGGAGAAGCTAACGGCCGACGGCCACGCGACGTCCCCGCCGGCCCGCTACACCGAGGCCAAGCTCGTCGCGAAGCTGGAGGAGCTCGGCATCGGCCGGCCGTCCACCTACGCGTCGATCATGAGCACCATCGTCGACCGCGGCTACGTGTGGAAGAAGGGGTCCGCCCTCGTCCCCTCGTTCACCGCCTTCGCGGTCGTGCGGCTGCTCGAGGAGCACTTCACCGCGCTCATCGACTACCAGTTCACGGCCAACATGGAGGAGATCCTCGACCTCATCTCGGTCGGTGACGCCGACAAGGTCGCCCAGCTCGCCGCGTTCTGGCGTGGGGGCCACGCCGTCGGCGGCGCGGACTTCCCGGGCGTGAAGCCGCTCACCGAGGACCTCGGCGCGATCGACGCCCGGGTGATCGCGACGTTCCCGATCGCCGGCTCCGACGCCGCGCTGCGCGTGGGACGCTACGGCGCCTACGTCGAGCGGGGCGAGGAGCGTGCCAACGTGCCGATCGGCCTCGCGCCGGACGAGCTGACCGCCCAGAAGGCGGAGGAGCTGCTGGCCGAGCCCTCGGGCGACCACGCGCTGGGCACCGACCCCACGACGGGCCTGGAGATCGTGGCGAAGTCAGGTCGCTACGGCCCGTACGTCACGGAGGTCCTTCCGGAGGGGTCGCCGAAGAGCGCCAAGCCGCGCACGGCCTCGCTGTTCTCGTCGATGACGGTCTCCACCGTCACGCTCGAGGACGCGCTGCGGCTGCTGTCGCTGCCGCGGGTCGTCGGCGCGGACCCGGCCGACGGCGTGCAGATCCTCGCCCAGAACGGCCGCTACGGGCCGTACCTGACCAAGGAGAAGGACTCGCGATCGCTCGGCAGCGAGGACGAGATCTTCACCGTGACGCTGGAACAGGCGCTGGCACTCTTCGCCCAACCGAAGGCCCGGCGCGGCCGCGGCCAGGCCAAGCCGCCGCTGCGCGAGGTCGGCGTCGACCCGACGACCGGTCTGGCGATCGTGGTCAAGGACGGCAGCTGGGGTCCGTACGTCACGGACGGCGTGACCAATGCGTCGCTCCGGTCGGCGGACGACCCGTCGACCGTGTCGGTCGAGCGGGCCAGCGACCTGTTGTCCGAGCGTCGCGCCAAGGAGGCGCTCGAGGGGCTCGAGCCGAAGAAGACCACGAAGAGGGTCGTCAAGAAGGCGGCGGCGAAGCGGTCCACGGCGAAGAAGACGACCCCGCGAACGAAGGCAGCCGCGTCACGATGAGCGGGGCGACCGGCTACTTCGTCGCCTTCGAAGGGGGCGAGGGCGCCGGCAAGTCGACGCAGGAGCGGCTGCTCGCCGAGGCGCTCGCTGCTCGTGGCCACGACGTCGTTCGGACCCGTGAGCCCGGGGGCACCCCTGCCGCCGAGGCGATGCGCCACGTCGTCCTCTCGCCCGAGTTCGCCGGGCTCGACGCCCGCGCCGAGGCGCTGCTGTACGCCGCGGCGCGCGGCGAGCACGTCGCGCAGGTCGTCCGGCCGGCCCTGGCGCGCGGTGCTGTCGTCGTGTGCGACCGCTACCTCGACTCCTCCGTCGCGTACCAGGGGTACGGGCGCGCGCTCGGCCCCGACGCGATCCGTGAGCTGAGCCTGTGGGCGACCGATGGCCTGCTCCCGAACCTCACGGTGCTGCTCGACGTTGATCCGCGGCGCGGCCTCGCCCGGTTCGACCAGCGCGACCGCCTCGAGGCCGAGCCGATCGACTTCCACGACCGGGTCCGCGCGGGGTTCCTGGCGATCGCGTCCTCGAGCGCGGATCGCTACCTCGTCCTCGACGCGACCTTGCCGGTCGACGCGATCGCGGCCGCGATCCTCGACCGCGTTGTCCGCGACCTCCCGGGCCCGGACGAGGTGCGGGCATGAGCACCCCGATCTGGTCCCGGCTCGTCGGCCAGGACGCGGTCGTCGCGGAGCTGTCGCACGCGGTGGCGGACGCGGAGCGGATCCGGCACGGGGAGAACGGGCCGGCCATGACACACGCCTGGCTCGTCACCGGCCCCCCGGGTTCGGGCCGGTCCACCGCGGCCATCTGCTTCGCCACCGCGCTCGCCTGCCCGGAGGACGGCTGCGGTGTCTGCGAGGTGTGCCGCACCGCGCCGGCAGGCGGCCACCCCGATGTCGACCTCGTGGCGACGGACACGCTGAGCTACAAGACGAGCGAGGCCCGCGACCTGGTCGTCCGGGCGGCCATGGCTCCGATCGTCGCCCCGTGGCACGTCATCGTCATCGAGGACGCCGACCGACTCACGGACCAGGCCGTCAACGTGCTGCTGAAGTCGCTCGAGGAGCCACCGCCGCACACGGTGTGGGTCCTGTGCGCGCCGAGCGTCGAGGACGTGCTGCCGACCATCGTCTCCCGGACGCGCCACGTGCCGCTGCGTACACCGTCGACTCAGGACGTCGCCGCGCTGCTCGTCGAGGCCGAGGGCGTCGACCCCGCGATGGCAGCGTTCGCGGCGCGTGCGTCGCAGGGGCACATCGGCCGCGCACGCGCCCTCGCCCGGGACGAGCACGTGCGTGCACGCCGGCAGGAGGTGCTGTCGGTGCCCGGCCAGCTGACCGATGTCCCGTCGTGCTTCGCCGCCGCGGCAGCACTGCTGGCTGCGGCGACGGAGGACGCGCGCGCGATCACCGACCGGCTCGATGCCACGGAGGACGCGGACCTCGCCACGGAGTACGGCGACGGCGCGGCCGGCATCACGGCCGCGCGGATCAAGCGGCTCATGTCGTCCGCGGCGAAAGATCTTGCGGCCCGGCAGAAGACTCGCCGGACGCGAACGGTCCGCGACCAGGTCGACCGGGCGCTCGTCGACCTTCTGGGTCTGTACCGCGACGTGCTGGCCGTGCAGGTCGGCGCGACAGTCGAGCTCATCAACGAACAGATGAGCCCCCAGCTCGGTGTTCTCGCCGCGAGCAGCACGCCGAACGACACCGGACGTCGCCTGCGCGCGATCGCGTACTGCCGCCAGCAGATCGAGTCGAACGTGACCCCGCAGGTCGCGCTGGAGTCCCTCATGGTCGAGCTGAAGGACCCGTGGATCCGCGTGGCGTGACCCGTCCCGCCGGGGAGTTCGGGGAGTGGCTGGGCGGCATGCGCGCGGCGCTGGCTGGCGACGGCGACTCCGACGTCCCCTGCGGCTCGTGCACCGCGTGCTGCCGTTCGGGCCAGTTCGTCCACGTCGAGCCGACGGACGTGCGCGCGCTCGCGGTGATCCCGCCGGAGCTGCTGTTCCCGGCACCGGGCCTGCCGCCGGGGCACTACGTGATGGGCTACGACCACGAGGGCGCGTGCCCGATGCTCGTCGACGATGCCTGCACGATCTACGCGGACCGGCCGCGCACCTGCAAGGTGTTCGACTGCCGGCTCTTCACCGCGGTCGGCCGCGTCAACGACGACACCCCGCTGATCGCGGAGCGCATCCGGTCGTGGGAGTTCTCCTACGCCGACGACGCGACCCGGGCCGAGGCCGACGCGATCCGCACGGCCGGCCGCCTCGACCCCTGACCGCCGAGGCGCCTCTAGTGGTCGCTATAAACGGACATTCCGCCCGGATAGCGACCATTCCAGGCGCGTCGCGGGTCAGGCGCTGACGCGGGTCAGGCGCTGACGAGCGCGCCGGCGTCCTCGGGCGCCGAGGTGCGGATGAGGTGGTCGAACGCCGACAGCGACGCGGTCGCCCCCGCGCCCAGCGCGATGACGATCTGCTTGTACGGCACCGTCGTGCAGTCGCCGGCGGCGAACACGCCCGGCATCGACGTGGCACCGCGGTCGTCGACGATCACCTCACCTCGCGGGGTCAGTGCGACCGCGTCGCGCAGCCACTCGGTGTTGGGCAGCAGCCCGATCTGGACGAAAACTCCGTCGAGGTCGATGCGGTGGGCGGCGCCCGTGACGCGGTCGTCGTAGCTCAGCCCGGTCACGCGCGACCCGTCGCCGAGGACCTCTGTCGTCACGGCGCTCACGACGATGTCGACGTTGGGCATGCTGCGCGCCTTGCGCTGCAGGACCTCGTCGGCGCGCAGGCGGTCGTCGAACTCCAGCAACGTGACATGCCCGACGATGCCCGCCAGGTCGATCGCCGCCTCGACGCCGGAGTTGCCGCCACCGATGACGGCGACGCGCTTGCCTTTGAACAGCGGGCCGTCGCAGTGCGGGCAGAACGTGACGCCCTTGTTGCGGTACTCGTCCTCGCCGGGAACGTCCATCGTCCGCCAGCGCGCCCCGGTCGACAGCACAACGGTGCGGGCGCGCAGGGCCGCACCGCTGTCGAGCTCGACGGTCAGCAGGCCGTCGTCGTCGGCCGGCCGCAGGCCGGTGGCGTGCTGCATGTGCATGACGTCGACGTCGTACTCCAGCACGTGCTGCTCGAGTGCGGTCGCCAGCTTCGGCCCCTCGGTGTACGAGACGGAGACGAAGTTCTCGATCGCCATCGTGTCGAGGACCTGGCCACCGAACCGCTCGGTGGCGATCCCCGTCCGGATCCCCTTGCGCGCGGCGTAGATCGCTGCCGCGGCACCGGCGGGACCACCCCCGACGACGAGCACGTCGAACGGCTCCTTCGCCGCGACGGCGGCCGCCTGGCGCTCGGCAGCACCGGTGTCGAGCTTCGCGACGATCTGCTCGATCGTCATGCGGCCGGAGCCGAACAGCTCGCCGTTGAGGTAGACGGTGGGCACGGCGAGGATCTGCCGGGCCTCGACCTCGTCGGTGTTGAGCGCCCCGTCGATGGCGACGTGGGTGATGTGCGGGTTCACGACGCTCATCGCATTCAGGGCCTGGACGACGTCCGGGCAGTTCTGGCACGTGAGCGACATGTACGTCTCGAACCGGAGCTCGCCCTCGAGCGCGCGCACCTGGGCGAGGGTCTCCTCGTCTGCCCGCACGGGGTGGCCGCCCACCTGAAGCAGCGCGAGCACGTACGACGTGAACTCATGGCCCATCGGAACGCCGGCGAACTCGACCGCGACGTCGGTGCCCAGGCGCTCGACCCGGAACGACGGGCGGCGGGTCGCGGTGTCGGCGCGACGGTAGGTGATCAGCTCGGACAGGGCCGCGGTCTCCTCGAGCAGTGAGGCGAGCTCGGCGGACTTGGCGCTGTCGTCGAGCGAGGCGACGAGCTCGACCGGCTCACGCACGTTCTCGAGGTAGCCGGACAGCGAGGCGGTCGTGGCGGCGTCGAGCATGTCGTCCTCCTGGAGGTGCGGGTCGATTGGGGCGTGTCCGTGAGCGGCACGATCGTTGAGCGGCGGTCTGTGGTCGCTCGCCTTGCGGCTCGCATTCCGCAAACCGCCGCTCAACCCGCCGCGGGTGCGGGTCCTGCGGGTGTCGAGCGAGCGTCAGATCTTGCCGACGAGGTCGATCGACGGGGCGAGGGTCGAGTCGCCCTCCTCCCACTTCGCCGGGCAGACCTCGCCCGGGTGCGACCGCACGTACTGGGCGGCCTTGATCTTGCGCAGCAGCTCGGCGGCGTTGCGGCCGACGCCCTCGGGCGTGATCTCCAGGTACTGGATGATGCCGTCGGGGTCGACGAGGAACGTGCCGCGGTCGGCCAGGCCGACACCCTCGCGCAGGTTGTCGAAGTTGGTCGTGAGCGTCCAGGACGGGTCACCGATCAGGAAGTACTCGATCTTGCCGATGGTGTCCGAGGAGTCGGCCCATGCCTTGTGGACGTGGTGGGTGTCGGTGGACACGCCGTAGATCTCCACGCCGAGGCCCTTGAAGTCCTCGTAGAGGTCGGCCATGTCGCCGAGCTCGGTCGGGCACACGAAGGTGAAGTCGGCGGGGTAGAAGAACACGACCGACCACTGGCCGCGCAGGTCCGCGTCCGTGACGGTCACGTAGTCCTTCTCGCCCTTCTTGTAGGCCGTGGCCGTGAAGGGCTTGATCTCGGTGTTCAGGATGGACATTCCGCTCCTTGTTGAGGTGCTGGTCGGTTCGCAGGTGCCGGATCGCTCTCGCGGACCGGCTTCGGCCACGCTACGGACAGCGCTTGCATAACTCAAATCATGGAATCGTGTAGTATTGATAGGTAGTACCTATGAAAGCGGGATGCCGGATGCGCTCGACGCCGACGGTCGCTCAGCTGCGGGCCTTCGTTGCGATCGCGGAGGTCGGGCACTTCGGCGACGCCGCCGCGTCCATGCGCGTCTCGCAGCCCACGTTGAGCCAGTCCCTCGCCTCGATGGAGGCGTCCCTCGGGGTCCACCTCGTCGAGCGCAGCTCCCGCAAGGTCCTGCTCACCCCGGACGGCGAGCGCCTCCTGCCGATCGCCCGAGAAGCGATCGACGCGGTCGACGCCTTCCGGTCCGCCGCGCAGCCGCGCGGGTGGCTGACCGGGCCGCTGCACGTCGGGGTCATCCCGACGGTCGCGCCCTACCTGCTGCCGGCGCTCCTGCCAGCCTTCCGGGCCAAGGCCCCGGCTCTGGAGCTCCACGTCCACGAGGAGCAGACCGAGCGCCTGCTCGACGCCCTGGCGTCGGGTGCCGTCGACGTCGCGATCCTCGCGCTGCCGCTCGACGACTCACGGATCGTCGCGGAGCCGCTGTACGACGAGGACTTCGTCCTGGCCGTACCGGCCGGCCATCCGTGGGCCGATCGCCACGACGTCCGCGTCGGGGAGCTGCGCGACTCCGAGCTGCTGTTCCTCGAGCACGGGCACTGCCTGCACGACCAGGCGGTCGAGGTCTGCCTGTCCTCGGGCGTGTCCCACCCGGGGGAGTCGAACGCCCGCGCCGCCTCGCTGGCGACCATCGTCCAGCTCGTCGCGGCCGGCCTCGGCATGACGTTCCTGCCGCAGAGCGCGGTCGGGGCGGAGGCCCGCGGCGCTCACCTGGGGGTCGCCGAGTTCGCCGCACCGGCGCCGGGCCGGCGCATCGTCCTCGCCCGACGTCGGACGTCTACGCGGGCCGAGGAGATCACGGACCTCGCGGACATCGTCCGCGATGCAGCAGCCCGGTCGATGTCCGCGGTCACGCCGGTCGGGCTCCGGTCGGGCGGCTAGTCTGCTGGCGAGCCAGGGGGGCGCGATGCCGGCCAGCGGCCGACGGCTTTTGGAGGAGCGTCATCGACGAGAACATCCCGGTCTACCAGCCTGATCTGGGGCCTCGTGAGCGCGAGCTGCTGCTGGACGCGTTCGACAGCGGATGGATCTCCGGGCGTGGTCCGTACATCGAGCAGTTCGAGACGGGCATCGCCGCCGCCGTCGGACGGCGACGGGGCGTCGCCGTAGCAAACGGGTCGGTCGCGCTGAGCCTGGTCCTCGCGGCGCTCGGCGTCGGCCCGGGCGACGAGGTCGTCCTCCCGGCCTACACCTACGTCGCATGCGCCAACGCCGTACGGCACGCGGGTGCGACGCCGGTGTTCGCGGACGCCCGCCCCGATGACGGCCAGGCCGACCTTGCCCACGCGCTGCGCCGGATCACCGAGCGGACCCGTGTCCTTCTGGTACCCCACCTCTTCGGGCTCGCGCAGGAGATGTCCGAAGTCGCCGCGGAGCTCGAGCGCCGCGGCGTGTGGCTGGTCGAGGACTGCTCGCAGGCTCTGGGCGCGACCATCGGCGGTCAGCCTGTGGGCCGTCTTGCCGTCGCCTCGACCCACAGCTTCTTCGGGAACAAGACCATCACGACGGGCGAGGGCGGGATGGTCGTGACCGATGAAGACCAGCTGGCCGACCTCATGCAACGGCTGCGCAACCAGGGGGTGACTCCCGGCACGGGCTACGACCATGACCTGCTGGCGTTCAACTTCCGCATGACGAATCTGGCCGCGGCCGTCGGCGTCGCCCAGCTGGAACGGCTGGATGCGACCCTGGCGCGCAAGCGGGAGGTTGCCGACGCATACCGAGCATGTCTGGACGGCAGCGGGCTGCGCCTGCTCGACGACCCGGACGGCGGGCGGAGCGCGCAGTGGCTCGTGACCGGATTCCTGCCTGGGCACGTCGATCGTGCGTCGTTCATCGAGCACGTTCGCGCCCGCGGGGTGGACGTCCGGCCCGGGTTCACGCCGATGTACCGGCTGCCCATGTACGCCGAGGACCCCACCGGATTCCCCGGCACGGAGTCCTTCCACGCGTCCGTCGTCTGCCTGCCGAGCCACCCGACCCTGACTCAGGCACAGGTCGCGCGGGTCGGGGACGCGGTCCGCTCCGGGATCGAGGCGGCCGCGTGAAGGTCGCCGTCATCGTCCCGAGGGGCGAGGTGGTCGGCGGTGTCGCACGGGCCGCTCTGGCGATCTGCGCGCACCTGCGCGCGGGCGCGGCGCACCTCGGCGACGAGATCGACGTAGTCCTGGCCGTCGGAAGCCACCCGGAGCGCTGGATCCGCGAGGCGGAGCGGATGCTGGGACCGACGGTCGCTGTGCGCTCGATCCGCTTCGAACGGGTCGACGAGGAGACGGCCGAGATGGTTCTCGCTGCGGGTGGGCGGCAGGTGCCGGACGACGCCGGCCCGGGCCCGTGGGCCATGGTTCGCGACGGCGCGGGGGATCTCGACGACTGCGATGTGTGGCTCCAGGTCACCACGCGGGTCGCGGTCGACGACACGATCTTGCCGCTGCTGCCCGTGCGGCCGGTGGTCCTCGTCCCGTTCGACTTTCTGGAGGCCTACGGCTACGCCGGCATGCCGCCCGAGGCGGTGGAGCAGTCCTTGCGCGCGGCCCGTGCGGCGCAGTCGGTTCTCGTCAGCACGATGCAGGCGTACGGCGACGCGGTCGCGTTCGCCGGCTGCCGGGTATCCCAGCTCGTGACGACGCCGGTGGAGTTCGCGGTTCCGGCAGGTCCCGGGCCGGACCGCCATCCAGACGGCGTCGCTGAAGACCCGTTCTGCCTCTGGGTCAGCAATTCCTCCCCGCACAAGAACCACGAGCGCACGCTCGACGCATTGGCATCGGTGGCGCGTCGGCATCCGGACTTCCGCTGCGTGGTCACTGGGTACGGCGTCGAGCGGCGCATCGACGAGCTCGCGGGCGGCGCGTCCGGGCCGCCGGCGTACCTCGACGTCCGCGGCTTCGTCACCGACAGCGAGCTCGCCGACCTGATGTCGAAGGCCCGTTTCCTGCTCCACTCGGCCGTGCTCGACAACGGCAGCTACACGCCGCTGGAGGCGGCCGCCGCCGGGTGCCCGGTCGTGAGCGCCGACTACCCGCCGATGCGGGAGATCGCAACGGCCTTCGGGCTCCGGTGCCTCTGGTTCGACCCGTGGGACGTCGACGAGATTGCGCGTGCCGTCGACGAGGCGTGGGCCGACTCGTCGGAGTTCGCCGGCCAGCAGGCGGCCGTTGCCGGAGCTACCGCGCAGTCCGTCTCCGAGGCGTGGTACCGCGCCGTCCGGCCGCGATTGGTCGGCCATGTCCGCTCCTGACGAGATCGGTGTCCTGCTGTACCTCCCCGCAACACTGCGAGGTCACCAGATCGCGGCCCAGGGCCTGGCGCGCCATGCCCTCGTCGTGACCGCGGCGATGGCACGGTCGGGCACCTCGCCGGTGACGGTCGTGACGTCGCACTGGGCGCGGCCCGCCGTCCACGCCGCGCTCGCGGACCTCGCAGGCAACCATCGTGATCGCGTCACCGTCGTCTCCCGTCGCGGCCCGTCGCCGGCCGAGGCCGTCACGCGCCTCCTGCTGTCCCTCGACCGCTCAGGCCCGCGTCGCGCCCGGGACCGCCGCCGGCTGCGATCGTTCGCCGGAGCCGTCGGACAGGCCTCGGCCTGGTTGCTCTCGACCTGGGCGGGACTGCTGGTGACCCTGGTCGTCGCGTTCGGCGCGCTCGCGGCACTGCTCGGCCTGGCACTGGCGTTCGGGGCGACGACCCGGCGCATCCTCGTGCCCGTCGTCGGCATCGCGGTCATCGTCGCCGTCGTGATCTGGTTCGCGCGCCGACCCACGTGGAGGCGCCGGGCGGGTCGAGTCCTGTCCTCGGTGCGTGCCCGGCGATCGCGCGTCCGGTCCGGCGTGAACCTGCTCCTGGAGGGCGCGGACGTCGCGGCCGTCGTCCGGCGGGCGAACCGGACGGGCGCTCGGCACTGGTGGGTGCCGATCGGCATGTACGCCGCGGCGACCGGGCTCAAGGGAACCACGGCGACGACGTTCGCGGACTTCGTGCCGGCCGAGTTCCCAGGGATGCTGGTCGATCAGCCGGCGTTCGTGGCGCGTGGACGGCAGATGGCCCGGCTGTTGTCCGGGAGCGACGTCATCATCTGCTTGAGCGATCACGTGCGCCGTCGTCAGCTGCCGTACCTCGTGCCCGAGCCGGCGGCAGAGGTCGTCGTGATAGCGCCGGGTCCGCCGGACCGCGGTGCCAGCGTGCGGTTCGACGCAGCGTCCGGCGATCAGGTGGGCGCGGTGACCGCACTCCTGCGTCAGCGGTTCCCCGGCGCTCGTGCCGCGGTGCCGGACTGGTGGAGCCGTCCGACGATCGTGGTCCCGAGCCAGGACCGTCCCTACAAGAACCTCGCCTCCCTGGTCGAGGCGGTCGCGTACCTGAACCGTCGTGAGCAGCGAATGGTCCGGATCGTGCTGACGGCCAGGCCGGACCCCGCCCACATCAGCCGGGTCGTCCAGGACGCTGGCGCCGTGGCCTTCGTCGAGTTCCTCCCCGACCTGCCCGACGAGGAGCTGGACCTGGTGCTGGCGTGTGCGTCGCTCGCGGTGACGCCGTCGCTGTTCGAAGGCAGCCTGCCGTTCACGCTGTACGAAGCCGTGAGCGTCGGGACGCCGTGCCTGATGGCCGATATCCCGGTCACGCGGGCGGCGTTCGCCGGGCACTCCGACGTCGAGGCCGTGACGGTCTTCGATGCCACCGACCCCCGCCGTGCGGCAGCGGCCATCGCGGCGGCGCTGGATCGCCGGGCCGAGCTGCTCAGTCTCCAGCGCGGGTTCGTCGCGGACTACTACCGCGAGAACTCGTGGGATGCCTGTGCGGCACGGTACGGCGAGGTGCTGCTCGGCCAGCGGCGTTCGGACGGCGGCACGTCATGACGTCTGCCCGATCGACGCAGCGCGAGGCTGCCCCCACCCTCCGGTACGGCGCCCTCGCCGCCGCCTGGTCCGATGTCGTCACCGGTGCGAGGGGTTGGCGCGTATGGACGTTCCTGGGGTGGAGGGACATCGCCGGCCGCTACCAACGCTCCTTCATCGGGCCGCTGTGGCTGACGATCACGACAGCGATCTTCCTGACCGCGATCGGCGTCGTGTATTCGCGACTGTTCGGTCAGAACGTCCACGACTACCTGCCGTACCTGGCTGCCGGCGTCATCGTGTGGCTGTACCTGACGGCCGTTCTGATGGAGCTCGCGACGGCCTACACCTCGTCGATCCACTTCGTCCTCAACCTGCCCGGTCCCAAGTCCGTCTACCCGTACCGCGTCCTGCTGCGCAACCTGATCGTGCTGGCCCACAACCTGCCGGTCTGGGTCGTCGTCGCCGTGGTGTTCGGAGTGCCCGTCACGCCGGCGACGCTGCTCGTCGTCCCCGGACTGCTGATCGCGACGGCCTCGGTGTTCTTCGCCGGTGTCGCGCTGGCCGTCGTCAGTGCGAAGGTCCGCGACCTCCCCGTCGTCCTCGCCTCCGTCCTGCAGGTCCTCTTCTTCGTCACGCCGGTCATGTGGAGTGCCTCCCTCCTGCCGGCGGATGCGCATGTCGTGCTCGCGCTGAACCCGTTCGTCCCGCTGCTCGACGTCGTGCGAGAGCCGTTGCTGGGACAGGCCCCCGACGCCGGAACCTGGTTCGGCAGCCTGTTCGTCCTGGGCTGCTGCGTCGTCGTCGGCGTCTGGGTCTTCGCGCGCTACCGTCGCCGCCTGGCGTTCTGGCTGTAGGCGCGATGGTGCGACTCACGGTCGACGACATCCACCTGGCCTACGAGGTCCCGGGGCGAGGCCTGGGCGGCATGATCGGTGATCGCGTTCGACGCCGATCGAGTCCGGTCCGGCCTCGGCGCATCCATGCGCTCCGCGGGGTCTCCCTGTCGATGGTCGACGGAGACCGGCTCGCACTCCTCGGGCTGAACGGGGCCGGCAAGACGACATTGCTCAAGGTGATGGCCGGGATCTACGAGCCGGCCTCCGGGCAGGTGACCGCCGAGGGAGCGATCGCCCCGTTGTTCGACGTCGGCCTGGGCATGGATGCGGACCTGACCGGGCGGCAGAACCTGGTGGCCCGCGGGCTCTTCCTGGGGTTGACGCGGTCGCAGGTGGCCGGCATGGAGGAGGAGATCGTCGAGTTCACCGGCCTGGCTGAGCACATCGACCTGCCGGTCAGCGCCTACTCGGCCGGCATGTACATCCGGTTGGCTTTCGCGATCGTGACGAGCCTGACCCCGGAGATCCTCCTGATGGACGAGGGCATCGGTGCCGGAGATGCGGAGTTCCGAGAGCGTGCGCAGGCCCGGGTCTCGACGTTCATGCGGCGGGCCGGGATCCTGGTCCTGGCCAGCCACGACTTCGGACTCGTGCGCGAGTACTGCGACCAGGCACTCGTGCTCCATGAAGGGCTCCCGGTGTTCCACGGCCCCGTCGAGGGCGGGATCGAGCATCTGGAGAACCTTGTCCGCAAGCGGCGCGAGGCAGCGGGACCGACACCGGAGGATGCGTCATGACGACCTTGGTCTACGGCGGTGGCGGCCATGCGCTGGAAGTCACGGCCGCCGCATGGCGTGCCGGGCTGATCCGTCCGGGCGACGCCGGCGTCCGCTTCGTCGTCGCATCGCGGACGGACGGAACGCGCGGTGATCTCCCGTACGCGGTCCTGACCGAGGCCGAGGTCGCCGCGTTCGTCGACGGGTCCGCGACGCGGGTCATCGTGGCCGTCGGGGACGGACGCGTGCGCGAGGGCATCGTGGCGCGGCTCGCCGCATCCGAAGTCGACGCCACGTTCCCGAACGTGATCGACCCGGACGCGCGGCTGATCGGTGCCGTCCCGGAGGGCGTCGGGCTGGTGGTGTTCGGTGGCGCCTCGGTGTCGCTGCGGACCGAGCTGGGCCGGCACGTCCACCTCAACGTGGACGCGACGCTGTGCCACGAGAGCGTCGTGGAGTCCTACGCGACGCTCGCGCCGAAGGCCGTCGTCTGCGGCCGTGCACACGTCGGGGCGCGCGCCTTCCTCGGAGCGGGGTCGGTCGTCGTCGACGACGCGACCGTTCCCGTCGACGCCGTTGTCGGGGCCGGCGCGGTCGTCCTCCCGGGCCTGACGGACCCGGGGACGTACGTCGGCGTACCGGCTCGGCGGCGACGATGACCGCCCGGACGGGCTGATCGCGTCGTGCGCGTCCGGTACGACGCCCAGACGTTCATGCGCCAGCGTTTCGGCGGCATCTCCCGGCACTTTACGTCCGTCGTCGCCGAGCTTGACGCGGCCCGGGATCTCGGTGTCGAGCCGGTCGTGGACTTCACCTGGACGCCGAACGCGTACGCCGTCGACCAGCTGACGCGGCACGCACTGCGCGCCGTCCCGGGCTGGGTGCCGCGCGCCGTGCCGTACGGCTGGAGCTGGCTGACGGCGTCGGTCGGGCACCCGCCGGTCGACGCGGTGCACCACACGTACTACAGCGCGCGCTTCTGGGCGGTGCCGCCGGGTACCAGGCGCGTGGTGACGGTTCACGACATGATCCCCGAGCGGCTGGCCGGGACGGACGGCTTCACGGCGGGCCATCTCGCCAAGCGCCGTTACGTCGAGTCGGCTGACCTGGTCATCTGCGTGAGCGACGCGACGCGACGTGACCTGGTCGAGCTGTGGGGGGAGCCGGCCGCGCCGACGGTCGTCGTCCCGCACGCCCTCGGGCCGCACTTCGGTCCCGGCCACACGCGCCTGTCGTCGTTGCCCGGGGAGTACTTGCTCTACGCCGGCGCACGCCGGGGCTACAAGGACTTCGCGCTACTGCCTGATGCATTGGCAACACTCGGCCACGAAGGCCTGGCCATGCCGCTCGTCGTCGCGGGCCCGGCGTTGACGAGACGCGAGAGCGCCGCGTTCACCCGCCTCGGCCTGACTCCCGTCCCCCTCGTCAACCCGACCGACGCGGTGCTCGCCCGGGCGATCGCCGGCGCGGTCGCCGTCGTGCAGACCTCGCGGTACGAGGGCTTCGGGATGACCACGCTCGAAGCGATGGGCAGCGGCGTCCCGGCGGTCGCCGCCGACGTCGACCCGATGCGGGAGGTCGGGGGTGAGGTGGTGCGGTACTTCCGCCGCGGTGACAGCGCGGACCTGGCTCGGGTGCTCGCCTCCGTCGTGTCGGACGACGATCTGCGTCGGGCCCTGGGGCGGCAGGGCGTCGCGCGGGCTGCGCAGTTCAGCGGTCGGCGGCTCGCCGAGAGGATGGCTGCCGCGTACCGGTTGATCGCCTGACACGGCCAGAATGGATGAGGTCAAACTCTTGACGAAGTCCAGAATCGGGTCGATGCTCGACGCGTGTCCACCCGGCTGACCGAGGTCCTGCGCAGCCACGGCGTGCAGGTCACGGCGCAGCGGCTGGCGGTGATGGCCGCGGTCGCCGCTCACCCCCATGGCACGGCTGACGCGATCGCCGAGTCGGCCCGCACCGAGCTCGGCACCATCTCCCGCCAGGCCGTCTACGACGCCCTCGGCGTGCTCGTCGACCGGGGGATCCTGCGCCGCATCCAGCCCCTCGGGTCGCCCGCGCGGTACGAGGACCGGGTCGCCGACAACCACCACCATCTCGTCTGCCGCGACTGCAGCCGCCTCGTCGACGTCGACTGCGCGGTCGGCGAGACGCCCTGCCTTACGGCCGCCGACGACCACGGCTTCACGATCGACGAGGCCGAGGTCATCTACTGGGGGCGCTGCGCGGACTGCGCCAGCCAAGCCGATCGCGCCGCTGCTCGCTCGACTCACGCCCCGGCTCTCCCAGCACCTGCCACCTGACCCATCCACCTGAACAACGACGTTCACGAAGGAGTCGCACCATGGCCAGTGAAGGAACATGCCCGGTCGTCCACGGACAGGGGACCGGCGGAACCCAGAACCGGGACTGGTGGCCCGACCAGATCGACCTCGGCGTCCTGCACCCGAACCCGCCGGCGGCCGACCCGCTCGGTGATGACTTCGACTACGCCGAGGCGTTCGGGTCGCTCGACCTCGCCGCGGTGAAGGCCGACCTCGTCGCGCTCATGACCGATTCCCAGGACTGGTGGCCCGCCGACTACGGCCACTACGGCCCGCTGTTCATCCGGATGGCCTGGCACAGCGCCGGCACCTACCGGATCAGCGACGGCCGCGGCGGCGGCGGCGCCGGTCTGCAGCGCTTCGCGCCGCTGGACAGCTGGCCCGACAACGTCAACCTCGACAAGGCGCGTCGGCTGCTGTGGCCGATCAAGAGCACCTACGGCCAAGCCATCTCGTGGGCCGACCTGATGATCCTCGCCGGCAACGTCGCCCTGGAGTCCATGGGCTTCAAGACGTTCGGCTTCGCCGGTGGCCGCGAGGACGTCTGGGAGCCCGACCACACGTACTGGGGGTCGGAGAAGGTCTGGCTCGCCGACGAGCGCTACAGCGGCGAGCGCGACCTGTCGAACCCGCTCGGCGCGGTGCAGATGGGCCTGATCTACGTGAACCCCGAGGGCCCCAACGGCGAGCCCAGCGCGCTCGCCGCGGCCCGCGACATCCGGGAGACGTTCGCGCGCATGGCGATGAACGACGAGGAGACCGTCGCGCTGATCGCCGGCGGCCACTCGTTCGGCAAGACCCACGGCGCAGCCGTGCCCGACGGCCACGTGGGACCGGAGCCCGAGGCGGCCCCGCTGCACCAGATGGGCCTGGGCTGGGCCAACTCCTTCGGCACGGGATCGGGCGACGACACGATCACCAGCGGCCTTGAAGGTGCGTGGACGCCGACGCCCATCACGTGGGACAACAGCTTCCTGGAGACGCTGTTCGGGTTCGAGTGGGACCTGACCCGCAGCCCGGCCGGGGCGTTCCAGTGGGTGCCGACGGACCCGGCGGCGGCGGACCTCGTCCCCGACCCGCACGACCCGTCGAAGCGGCACGCGCCGGTCATGCTGACGACCGACCTCGCCCTTAGGATGGACCCGATCTACGAGCCCATCGCCCGGCGCTTCCTCGATCACCCGGACGAGTTCGCCGACGCCTTCGCGCGGGCCTGGTTCAAGCTCACGCACCGCGACATGGGTCCGAAGACCCGCTACCTCGGGCCGGAGGTGCCGGCCGAGGACCTCATCTGGCAGGACCCGGTGCCGGCCGCCGACCACCCGCTCATCGACGATGCGGACGCGGCCGCGCTGAAGGCGACGATCCTCGGCTCGGGGCTGAGCGTGTCCGACCTCGTATCGGCGGCGTGGGCGTCCGCGGCGACGTTCCGTGGCACCGACAAGCGCGGCGGCACCAACGGCGCGCGCGTGCGGCTGGAGCCGCAGAGCGGTTGGGAGGTCAACGATCCCGATGACCTCGCCCGTGTCCTTCGCACCCTCGAGGGCATCCAGCAGGGCTTCAACGCCGGCGCTCCCGGAGACAAGAAGGTCTCGCTCGCGGACGTCATCGTCCTCGCCGGCAACGCCGGGGTCGAGAAGGCGGCGAAGGATGGCGGCGTCGACGTGAGCGTCCCGTTCACACCGGGCCGCACCGACGCGACGGCCGAGCAGACCGACGTCGAGTCGTTCGCCGTGCTGGAGCCGACCTTCGACGCGTTCCGCAACTACCTCGGCAAGGGCTTCACGGCGGGGGCGGAGCACCTGCTCGTCGAGCGGGCTGCTCGGCTCACCCTCACGGCGCCGGAGACGACGGTCCTGGTCGGCGGCCTGCGTGTGCTCGGGGCGAACAGCGGCGGATCCACCCACGGCGTTCTCACCTCGCGCCCGGGCGTGCTGTCGACCGACTTCTTCGCCAACGTGCTCGACGCGGGGACGGTGTGGTCACCGGTCGACGAGGACGCCCAGACGTTCGAGGGCCGGGACCGGGCGAGCGGTGCGCCTCGGGGCACCGCGACGCGCGTCGACCTCGTGTTCGGCGCGAACTCGCAGCTGCGGGCGCTCGCCGAGGTCTACGCGAGCAGCGACGGCGGGGCGAGGTTCGTCCACGACTTCGTCGCTGCCTGGGCGAAGGTCATGGACCTCGGCCGGTTCGACCTGGCCTAGCCCGTCCGCTCCACACCTGCAGCTTGCGGGGTCAGAACCGGCCCGTTCGCCCCGCAAGCTGCAGGTCTTGCGTACTAGAGGTCGGCGGCGCGCTCGAGGCCGTGCGCGTACGCGACCATCGCGTCGACAGCCGGCCCGAGGATCGCCTCGGTGCTGCGGGTCGGGTCCGGAGCCGCGAGCAGCCGGGCCGCTGCCGCGAGCAGCTCGTCGTACGTCGCGCAGCCGGTCGCCAAGCGTGCGGTGACCTGCGTGGCCGACGCCGCAGCACTCGCGGCGGCGCCGGTGCCCGGCAGCTCGCGCTGGAGCTGGTCGAGCACACGCAGGCGCTCGGCCAGCGCAGTCAACGGCACGGCGGCCTCGTTGTCGGCGCGGCGCAGCTCGTCGCCCGCGCCGGGGTAGAGCCGGTCGAGCGACGGTGCCATCGTCATGACCTGCACCCGGACGGTGGTGAACCGGGCGACCTCGGCCGCGCCGGCCGCCCCGCGGGGAAGAGCCGGCGGCGGCCCGGCGAGCTCGAGCTCGCGCGGGGCCGGGCCGACGTGTCGGAGCTTCAGCCGTGCGCGCACCGACACGACGAGCCCGGCTGCCGCAGCCCCGAACCAGAGGACGAGCGGCCCGTCCATCGGCGTGACCACGTCGATCAGCCCGATCGTCGCGCCCGCTCCGGCGACGACCGCGCCGCCGGTGACCTGGGTCCGCAGCCGGGAGACTCGGCCGCGGTAGCGCGACACCTCGCGCTGGTTCGCCGCGACCGCCTTGCGGTGCTCCACGGCGAGCGCCTTGCTCCCGGATCGTGGCCCGCGGCCGGTCACGGCGAGGAACGACTCGACCAGGTCGACCCCGCGCGAGACCCCCGCCTCGATCATGGCGGCGACCTCGGCGGGATCACGGTGACGGCGGGGCACCGTATTACGGTACGACCCATGGCCGGTCACCGTCAGATCGTCCGAGCGGCGGCCACCGTGTCCGCCCTCGGACTCCTCCTCGCCGGCTGCTCCTCGTCGTCGGACGCCTTCGCCCCGTCACTGCCGGCCAGCACGGCCGCCTCGGAGCCGGGCGCGCCGTCGACAGACGCCCCGACAACGGGCTCGGACCCCGCGCTCGCCCGGTTCTACGACCAGCAGGTCGCGTGGAAGAACTGCGGCCTCGCCGAGTGCGGCACGCTGACGGTGCCGCTGGACTACGCCGACCCGGACGGCGCGACGATCGACCTGGCCATCGCCCGCATGCCGGCGACGGGGAACTCGATCGGCTCGCTCTTCGTCGACCCGGGCGGCCCGGGCGGCAGCGCCGTCGACTACGCGAAGGCGGCGGACGCCATCGTGACGCCCGCCGTCCGCGAGAGCTTCGACGTCGTCGGCGTTGATCCCCGCGGCGTCGGCGCGAGCGCACCGGTGAAGTGCCTGACCGACCAGGAGACCGACGACCTGCTCGCCGTCGACGGCACGCCCGACTCGCCGGCCGAGGAGCAGGACGTCGAGAAGCAGGCGCTCAGCGTCGGTGCGGAGTGCGCCGCGAACGCCGCCCCCGTCTACGCCCACGTCGGCACCCCGGACGCGGCCCGCGACCTGGACATCGCCCGTGCCGTCGTCGGCGATGACGCCCTCAACTACCTCGGCAAGTCCTACGGATCGCAGCTCGGCGCCGTCTACGCCCAGCTGTTCCCGACGCGCGTCGGCCGCATGGTCCTCGACGGGATCCTGCCGGCGAGCCTGGATCTCGTCGAGGTGACAAAGGGACAGGCCGACGCGTTCGAGGTGGCCCTGCGCGACTTCCTCGCCGAGTGCCTGAGCCGCGATGACTGCCCGTTCACCGGCACCGTCGACGATGCCGTGGGCCAGCTGCAGGACTGGTTCGCCGAGCTGGAGTCCACGCCGCTGACCAGCGGCGGACGGCAGCTGACCGAGCCCTTGGCGATGTACGCGGTCCTCGCCAACCTCTACTTCCCGAGCTACGACTACCCGCGGCTGCGGGCCGCGCTGTCATCGGCGATGGGCGACGGCAACGCCGGGCCGATGCTCGCGATCCTCGACGACCGGATCAGCCGCGGCCCGGACGGCCGCTACCTCGACAACTCGACCGACGCGTTCTACGCGGTCACGTGCCTGGACCGGCCGTTCGACGGCGGGATCGCCGACGTCCAGGCGCTCGCGGAGCAGTGGAAGGCGAGCGCGCCGACGTTCGGAGAGTCCCTCGCATGGGGCCTGCTGACATGCAAGGACTGGCCGGCAACGGAGTCCGACCCGGTGACCGCCACAGTCGCGGACGGGGCGAACCCGATCCTCGTGGTGTCGACGCGCAAGGACCCGGCGACCCCGTACCAGTGGGGCGAGATCGTCGCGGGCCAGCTCGCCAGCGCCCGGCTCCTGACCTACGACGGCGTCGGTCACACGGCCTACACGCAGGGATCCTCGTGCGTCGACGACGCCGTCGATGCGTACCTCCTGCGCGGAGAGCTCCCGGCCGACCGGACGACCTGCACATGACCAAGCGGACCGAGGACCAGGAGCGCGTTGCGGACCTCCTGCGTACCGCCCGGTCCGCGCTCGGCCTCTCGATGGCCTTCCTCTCACGGCTCGACGGCACGACGCAGCACCTGGAGGTCGTGGAGTCCTCGATCCCGCTGGTGATGAAGGACGGTACGACGGCGCGGCAGTCGACGAGCTTCTGCCAGGCGATCATCGACGGCCGCCTGCCTGCCGTGATCGGCGATGTCGGCCGCTTCCCCGAGGCCAAGAAGCTCCCGGCGGCCCGGTTCCCCCGCATCCGCAGCTACGTGTCCGTGCCGGTGCAGCTCAGCGACGGCACGCTGTACGGGACGTTCTGCGCCGCCGGCCTGCGCGCGGACCGTGAGCTGCAGGAACGCGATCGCGCACTCATGGAGGTGCTCGCGCGGGCCGCGGCGCTCATCATCGAGCCGGGCATTGTCGAGGAGCGCCGGCGCGAGGAGATCGAGGGCCGGCTGTCACCGCTCGTCGCGGCGGGTGGTCCGGCCGTCGTCGTGCAGCCGATCGTCTCGCTCGCCACCCGCGAGCCGGTCGGTGTGGAGGCGTTGAGCCGGTTCCCGGTGGAGTGGGGGATGGCTCCCGACCTCTGCTACGCGGAGGCCCACAGCGTCGGTCGGGGGGTCGAGCTCGAGCTGCTCGCGATCGCGCGTACCCTTCGCGCCCTCGACGTCGTGCCGGGCTATGTCGCCGTCAATGCGTCCGCCGCGACCGTCCTGGCGGGCGACGACCTCGGTGACCTCCTGCGGGGATACCCGTTGGCCCGGATCCTGCTCGAGCTCTCCGAGCACGACCCCATCGATGACTACACGGTCCTGCGCGACGCGCTCTCGCCCCTGCGTGATGACGGGCTGCGCTTGGCGATCGACGACGTGGGAGCCGGCTTCTCCTCGCTGCGGCACATCGTCGAGACCCGGCCCGACGTGATCAAGCTCGACCGCAGCCTCGTCGCGGGGGTTGCCACCGACGACATCCTGTCGACGCTGTGCCGCTCGCTGGTGGGCGTCGCGACGGGTCTAGGCGCACGGACCGTGGCTGAGGGCATCGAGGACGAGCCGGACGCCGCGGCCCTTCTCGACCTGGGAATCGACTACGGCCAGGGCTGGTTGTTCGGCCGTCCCGAGGCGATGCCGACGGCCTGATGAGGGCCGGACAGGCACTTTCGGCGGCAATGTCCGGTTCCGCTACGCCGTCCGCGCCTGCGTAGCGGAACGTACGCTGATAGCGAAACGCACCCGTATCGGATTTGCCGATGTCGCACCCCGCCGATAGTTTTCGCCCGTGTCTATAGGTGATCCGGCTCCCGTCAGCCTCCCAACTGCTCCCGACCCCATGCGTTGGCGCGCCCTGTGCGTCATCGCCATCGCCCAGCTGATGGTCGTGCTGGACGCCTCGATCGTGAACATCGCCCTGCCCTCGATGCAGGCCGACCTCGGCATCAGCGACGCCGACCGTCAGTGGGTACTGACGGCGTACACGCTGACCTTCGGCGGTCTGCTGCTCCTCGGCGGTCGCATCGCCGACTACCAGGGCCGCAAGCGGATGTTCATCGTCGGCCTCATCGGCTTCGCCGCGGCATCGCTCCTGGGCGGCGTGGCGCAGACCTCCGCGATGCTGTTCGGTGCGCGCGCCCTCCAGGGCGCCTTCGCCGCACTGCTCGCGCCGGCAGCCCTCTCCCTGATCTCGGTCACGTTCACCGAGTCCAAGGAACGCGCGCGAGCCTTCGGCGTCTTCGGTGCGATCTCCGGCGGTGGCGCAGCCATCGGCCTCGTCGCCGGCGGCATCCTGACCGAGTACGCCTCGTGGCACTGGACGCTGCTGGTCAACGTCCCGATCGCGATCCTCGCGGTCTTCCTGGCGATCCCGTTCGTCAAGGAGTCCCGCGCGACTGGCAACACGAGCTACGACATCCCCGGGGCCATCACGGCCACGGCGGGTCTGGTCTCCTTGGTGTACGGCATCACCCAGGCCGAGTCGCAGGGCTGGAACGGCACGTCGACGTTGTCCTTCATGGGTATCGGCGTCCTGCTGCTGATCGTCTTCCTGTTCATCGAGGCCAGGTCGACGCACCCGCTGCTCCCGCTGCGCATCCTGCAGAACCGCAACCGCGGCGGCGCCTACCTGGCGTCGTTCTTCGTCGGCGTCGGCCTGTTCGCGATGTTCTTGTTCCTCACCTACTTCTTCCAGGCCGTCATGGGTTACACGCCGCTGACGTCGGGCCTGTTGTTCCTGCCGTTCTCGGCGGGCATCGTGGTCAGCGCGGGCGTGGCGTCGCAGCTGCTGCCGCGCTTCGGGCCCCGCTGGGTGACGGCCTCAGGCTTTGTGCTGGCCATCATCGGCATGACCTTGCTGCTGCGGCTGTCGCCGACGAGCTCGTACGCCGGTGACATCCTGCCGTCGCTGATCGTCATGAGTTTCGGCATGGGCCTGATCTTCGTGCCGCTGTCGGCCGTCTCGCTCTTCGCGGTCGGCAACCACGACGCCGGTGTCGCCTCGGCCGTGCTCAACACGAGCCAGCAGATCGGCGGCTCGATCGGGGTGGCGTTCCTCAACACGATCGCGGCGTCGGCGACGACGGCCTACATCGTGTCCAACGGGCTGTCGCAGCCGACGCCGGACGCGCTCGTCGCTGGCTTCACCCGCGGCTTCCTGTGGGGAGCAGTCATCCTCGCGGTGGCCGGCATCATCTGGGTCGTCCTGGTGAACATGACCAAGAAGGACATGGCCGCCAACGACGCCCCGATGGCGCACGTCGGCTGACAGACTCCGCCCGCGGGTCGTGGACCCGCTGACTGTGCAGAAGTGCCCCGGTACCGCTTCGCGGACCGGGGCACTTCTGCACGTTCGTTGAGATCGCGAGCGACTCGGCGACCTAGCGATGCTGGTCGATCAGGATGACGTTGCCGTCGGGGTCGGTGACGACGAGGCTGGCCGGCCCGGTCGTCGACTCGTCGGCCTCCTGGGCGAACTCGACGTCGGCAGCGCGCAGCCGCCGCTGGATGTCGCGGATGTCGGTGAACTCGGCCAGTGGCTGCGCGTCAGCGTCCCAGCCGGGGTTGAACGTCAGCATGTTGCCGCTGAACATGCCCTGGAACAGCCCGATGACGGCGGCGCCGTTGCGCACGATCAACCAGCCCTGTTCCTCGTCGCCGCCGAACGGGACGAACCCGAGGTCGGCGTAGAACGCCTTGGACGCAGCCATGTCCTGAACAGACAGGCTGACCGAGAATGCTCCGAGCTCCATGGTGTCCTCCCGCGGGTCGGTGTTAGTGACCCTAGGACCGTCATGCCCGCAAGGACTACCGGATGCGATACGTGCGGTAGGTGCTAAAAGGTGCCCACTGCCCGGGAATGCCGGGGGCGGTGGCGCGGACCCGGCAGGTGCCCTTGCGGCTGAGGACGACCCGGTAGGTCGCGGCGGTGCGCTTGATGTGGCAGCGGGCCTGGCCCGTCGTGACACGCCAGGTGATCGGCTGGCCGATGTTCGTCGTGGCCTTGATCCGGCTCAGCCGCAGGGAGGAATGCCGAGGAACCGATCGCGAGGGCGGCGCGGCAAGTGCGGCGGTCTGCCGACCCACACCCGTGCCGATCGTGTAGCGCTGGGTTGCCGGCGCGTAGGTGCCGTTGCCTTTGGTGCTCGCGGTGAGCAGGCACGAGCCGCCGACTCCCTTGACCACCAGTGTGCTGGCCGACAGCGCGCACGGCCCGACGACGGCGAGCGTGACGGGAAGCTTGCTCGTGCTCGCGACGACGAGCTCGACCTGGCTGCCGTTCGGGAGCGGGACTGAGGTCGTCGTCGACCAGGGTGTGGAGCTGCCGGCCGGAGTGACGGTGATCGCGTCGGGGGTGAGGGCCGGCCCGACCTGCAGCGTGGCGTTCGCGGTGCCGGCTCCGACGCCGTTGCCACCGGGATAGGTCGCCACGATCGCGATCGCTCCCGCCGCCGTGGGCTTCCAGGTGAGACGAGCGGTGCCGTTGGAGAGCTTGGCACTGCCGATGGCGCTGCCGTTTGCCGTGAAGGCGACGTTGCCGGTGGCCGAGGCCGGCGTGATCTTGGCCATGAGCTCGGTCGACGCCCCGACGCGGGCGTTCGCCGGAAGGGTCAGCGCGAGCTTCGACGCCGTCGTCGACACCTTGAGCGATGCGTTGCCGCTTGTCGACGTAGCAGCGCGGCTGTCACCGGCGTATGCCGCGACGATGATCAAGGTCGTCGCCGTCGCTGGCGTGGTGAAGGAAAGCGTCGCCTTTGCGTCGGACCCGAGGCTGGCCGAGCCGAGCGAGGTCCCGTTGCTGAGGCGGAAGGAGACGGTCCCGGTGGGGACGTAGGTGCCTTGCTTCGGTGCGACGGTCGCTGTGAGCGAGACTTTGGTCGCCGCCGGTGCCGTGGCCGGAACGCTGAGCGCCGTCGTCGTCGCGACCGTGTTGATCTGCACCGTGAGCTGGTCGGTCGCCGTCTCGCCCGAGTCGGCGTCGAACGTCGCCCGCAGGACTACGGCGCCCGCAGTGGTGGGGGTCCACGGGAACGCTGCCGTGGTTCCTTGGTCGCCGCCGACTGCCTTCGACCCGACAGCCTTGCCGTCGGCCGTGAGTGTGACCTTGCCGGTGGGCGCTCCGATCTCGGCCGAGCTCACCGTCGCGGTCACGTTCTGCGACACCCCGACCGCTCCCGAGTTGGCCTTCAGGTCGATGCCGACGGCCGCCGCGGCAGGCGGCGCGACCCAGCTGAGCAGGGCGCCGATCGTGACGAGGGCGATGGTGCCGCCGACCGCCCGCTCGAGTGTGCGGCGAATCCGTCCATCCGGCATTGCTCCTCCTTGGCGTGGGTCGCGTCTCAGTCTTACCCACGAGGTGCCGAGTTGCCTCGCTCGCGGGGGACCCGAGGCGGAGTTTGGGCCGATGTGACCCTCTTGTACGCTTGGACGGCTTCCGATGGTCCCGGGGGGACAGATCGGGGGCGAGGCCGCCCTAGCTCAGGGGTAGAGCAACGCACTCGTAATGCGTAGGTCCGGGGTTCAAATCCCCGGGGCGGCTCCGATCGGAAAGCCCTGTGCCGCAAGGGAAATCGACGATTCATCATGCGTTAGGCGGCGCCCGAATTGCCCCTATTGTGGTGTCGCTTGCACCGCAACTTGCACCGCGCGATACGAGAAAGCCGACGAGCTCGTCTCCCGTGCACGGGAATGCGTAGGTCATGGACGTTGAGCGCACCCCGGCCCTGCCTGGGGTGCAAGCCGAAGTGCACGCCGCTGGCCAGGTACGGCGGGCCCAGCCAAGTTTTCGTCCCGAGCCGCCGCAACTCGTCTCGTCCGGGCTCGGGTGGGGCTCGGTGAGGCGCCTGCGAGTTGGTGAGCCGGGCATCCAGTCCCCTTCCTTGCGCGTCTGAACTCCCTTCACCTATTCCAACGGGAAAGCCACCTCCGTACCTCGCAGGCCGAAGCCCTGCTGGGGATCTCTGGCGCCGGACGAGGCCAACCTCCCAGGAATGTCGTCCCTGGAGACGCGCATCGCGGGGCGCTACCGGTGGCGGGGCGCGGTGGTGCCGCTCGGTGCTCGGTGCCCGGTGGGCGGATCAGTCGAGTGTCAGGCGGCGGACTTCGTTCGCGAAGGACGGGACGCCTGCGCGGGCAAGTCGTCCGATGAGGTCGTCCATCGTCAGGGGCGGCGGGGAGGCTTCGGTCAGCTGCCCGGTGAGGGCTCGGGTGACCTTGTCGGGGTGGAGGTCGAGCTGGTCCAGGAGGAACGAGTCGGGGCTGACGACGGCGACGTCGTGCGGCGCGACCGACTCGACAGGGAAGTCCCCGAGGTTGAACGTGACCAGGGCCTGTGCGTCGCCCTTGATCGCCGCGGCGAGCACGTGGCGGTCCTTTGGGTCGCAGGTCAGTGACTCGATCAGCGTGCCGTAGTCGGTTACCTCGGAGAGCGGAAACGCTGCGGTCATGTGGGCGATGCGCCTCGCGGCCTGTTCCGGGGTAAGGCCGGCCGCACGCACGAGGACGGTTTCGAGTTCGTCGAGGATGTCGGCCGACCACAACGGTCGGTACGCCTCTTCCTCCGCGAGTCGAAGCAGTGTGTCCGTCAGGGTTGCGCTGAACAGGACGTTCGTGTCCAGCAATGCGGGGAACGCCATGGATCACCGCGTCGGCGGTGCCGGCCGGTCGGTCTTGGCATGCAGGCCGGCATCCTCCGCGTCGGCAACCATCGCCTCCAGCGACGAGCGGCGCTGCGATCGGGTGCGCTCCTGGTAGTCGACGAGGTCCTTGAGGAGGACGTAGCGGTGACGGCCGGGCTTGTCCATCGGGATCTCTCCTCGCTCCAGGATGCGCACGAGAGTCGGGCGGGAGATTCCCAGGTAGTCCGCCGCCTCCTGCGTCGTGAGTCTGGCGCCAAGCGGAGTCACGCTCACCCCCATGCCGCTGGCCAGCGCATCCGCCACCTGCCGGAGGACGTCGAACATCGCGTCCGGTACATCCAGCCGTTCACCGTTCGCCGCGACCAGGGCAGGGCGGCCCTGCGCGGACCCGAGCCCGCCTTCGTCCAGCACTCGGACGAAGTCCGCGATCTCCGCGCCCTGCTCCGTATCAGGAACGTACGTGTGAACCCTGCCCGTTGACGCACCCCGCGACATGGCCCCTCCCTCATTTCCCGTCTCGCGCATCAGTGTGACACATGAAACGAACAAAACGAACAGTCAGGCGGGCACGCATTGGATGGACGGGCTGGCCTGTGGACGAGGATGTGCAATGCCCCGGTGCCCGCTTGGAAAGAACCGGGACGAGGATGGTCTTTGGCCGCACCGCCAGCCTGCGAGCGCACCTCACCCGTGAGCCCGAAGCGTTCGCCTGCTCGTCGCCGGCGCAATGCCAAGCTCGGCCGGTCTCGTCTCGGCAGGTGGTCCTTCCCCGATGAGCCGATGGACGAAGGCCAACTTTTCGGCCACCGGTCTGGGGATGACAAACGGGTAAAGGTCGCGGTGGCCCATGGCCCGGTTGACGCGGTTGAGCATCAGCGACAGCCAGTACCAGTCCTCGAGGGCGCGACCAAACTCGACGTCGACGTAGTTGAGGCGTGGGACGACATCGGCGCCGGGGGCACCCGTCGTCCCGTCGGCCCTCAGCGAGGTGCCGGCGGCTGCGGCGACGGCCAGAGTCCCGGTGATGTGAAGGTAGTGGGCGAAGGTCTCGGCGAAGTCCTCCCAGGGATGCATCGTGGCGTACTCCGAGATGAAGCTGTCGGCCCACGTCGCTGGCGCACCGTAGAGGTAGTGCCGGTCGATCGCGTCGGCGTAGCTCGCGCGCTCGTCGCCGAATAGGGCTCGGCACTCCCGCCACAGGGACGGGCTATCGACCAGGCGCTCTTGGTAGTAGTGGCCGATCTCGTGCCGAAGGTGTCCCAGAGTCGTCCGGTACGGCTCGCCGAGCCGGGCCCGGATCGCCTCGCGCCGGGCATCGATCGTCTCGGCGAGATCGATCGTGATGACGCCGCTGGAATGTCCGATGATGACCGTCTCACCGTCGAGGCTGGACAGGAGGTCGAAGGCCAGGCCGCCATCGGTCCTCCAGTACGGCTCAACGGGCAGGCCGAGCGTGGCCAGTTGCACAACCAGTCGCCGCACGGCGTAGCCGAGGTCTCCTAGGCGCTCCAGTGCGATCGTGTCGTCGGAGGCGGGTCGGCGGCGGATCAGGCGACAGGCGAAGCACCGCCCGGATTCTTCCTCGGCCGAGGCGAGCCAGTTGCAGCCCCATGACCGGTTGACACAGGGATGCCACACGGCGCCGTCGACGAGCGCGCCCTGCGACGTTGAAGCTAGGAACGCGAAGGACGGGAGGTGTAAGCCGATCGGAGTGCGACATCGCCCGCACTCGAGCGTCTCGATGAGCGCGAGCGCGCCGCAAACGGGACACCGGAGCACTTCCACGGTTCGAACCCTACGCAGCCCCGAGGCCTGCGCGGCATGAGCCGCCGCCAGACTGTGCGCATGGCATCGGATCCGGTCAACCGCGCGCTCGACGGCGTCCTGGCACACGTACGCGAGGTCCCCGTCGGGGCGGTCGCCGACTACATCCCGGCCCTGTCGACCGTCGATCCGGCCTTGCTCGCGATCTCGGTGACGAGTGTCTCGGGGCACGTGTACGAGGCCGGTGATATCGGAGCCACGTTCACGATCCAGTCGATGTCGAAGCCGTTCGTCTACGCGCTCGCCCTGCGCGACCTGGGCGTCGACGCGCTGCACGCGCACGTCGGGTTCGAGCCGAGCGGCGAGCCGTTCAACGCGATCAGCCTTGACCGTGCCGGTCGGCCCGCCAACCCGATGATCAACGCCGGCGCGATCGTCACCTCCGCACTCATCGGCGGGGCCACGTCCGACGAGCGGTTCGAACGGATCCGCGCAGGACTGTCGGCTTTCGCCGGGCGTGCCCTGACGCTCAACCATTCGATCTACCAGTCCGAGGCCAAGACAGGTGATCGCAATCGTGCGCTTGCCTACCTCACGCTCTCGGCGGGAACGCTGACACGCGGGGCGGACGATGCGACCGACGTCTACTTCCGCCAGTGCTCGATCGACGTCACGACCCGGGATCTCTCGCTCATGGGCGCAACCCTCGCGAACAGCGGCACGAACCCCGAGACCGGAGTGAATGTCGTCGACCCGTTCGTTGCACGGCGCACCCTGACGTTGATGTCCAGCTGCGGGATGTACGACCGCGCCGGCGAGTGGGCCTTCCGCGTCGGCGTACCCGCGAAATCCGGAGTCAGCGGCGGGATCGTCGCCGTCAAACCGGGGCAGTTCGGTGTCGGGGTTTTCAGCCCGGGGCTCGACGAGGCCGGCAACAGCAGTCGAGGCGTGGCAGCGCTGACCTTGCTGTCGGAGGAGTTCGGACTGCACCTCCTCGAGCGCCCGCGCACCCACCTGGACCCCATCGCCGATATCACTCGCGGCCCGGGTCCGACCGTGACCGTCGTGCTTCGCGGGGAGCTGGACTTCGTCGCGATGGAGCATGTCATCTACGAGGTCCAGGCGGCGGTGGACGAAGCGTCTGACGTGACGACGATCCGGCTAGACGTAGGCGCGGTCTCCGCGATCACCGCACCCGCCGAACGGATGCTCCAGTTCGCCGTCGCCCGGGCAGCGGAGGCGGGTCGAACGGTCGCCGTGATCCGAGAGTGACTCGCGGCCCCATGCCCGGGCGCTGCGGTCAGCGACGCGGGCGCACGTCGGGTCAGGGGTTTTCGGCCACTGCATGGGAGGCGGGGCTGCCGGGCCAGAACTGGATGAGGTTCTCGGGTCCGTGGCGCGTCCACGCGTACCAGTAGACCCGCTCGTATCCAACGTCTTGGAGGACGTCATCGAACCGGTTGATCGCTTCGCCCTGGTCCGGGGCGGTCATGTCGTCACCGTCGACGATGTTCGCCTCAGTCACCCAGACGCGCATCCTCGGGACGACTTTCCCGAGCTCCTCGTGCAGGTCCTCAACCCAGGCCGTCGCGGCAGGCAGCTTCGACAACGACGGATACAGATGCACGGTGATCCCGTCCAAGCCGGGGCTGGACGACAGGAGCTTGGCCATTGACACGGCCTTGTTGACATCGGACGGGCGTCGGACGACTCCGAGGTTGGCGGTGACGTGCGCGGCCGGGTCCGCGGCAGCGATCGCCTTGGACGCGTTCGCCACGAACAGGGCGAAGTCGACGCTCGTGCCGTTCCAGAACATCGGCAGGTTGGGTTCGTTGCCGATCTCGTAGTTCCCGATCCGGCCGCGGAAGTGATGCGCGAACGCGGTCACGAAATCGATCCACTTCTGCTGGTCCGCCGGAGGGGACGCGGAACCCGGACCGATCCACGCCGCGTCCCCGGGCAGGACACGCAGCGCGGCCCACTGCGGGGTGCCACCGAGGACCATGACGGTGTCCGTTGTTCCCTTGCTCGCCGCAACCGTGAGGAACTCCTCGACGCGTGTGAAGTCCCGGACTCCCGGGTGACGCTCGATGTCCGCCCACGTCGTTCGCGTGTCCCATAACCGCATCGACCGCACCCGGAACGGCGGCCACTCCGCCGCGATTTCCTCCCCGGGGCCCCACTTCATTCCGACAGCCCACGGCACACCCAGTCCGGCGATGAACCGCGATTTGGCCTGTGGGGTTCCAGGCACGCCTCGCTCAGCAGATGCCGGCGGTGACGCCATCAGGGCGCAGACTGAGACAAGAACCGCTACCCCGGTGACCACTGCTTGCCGCCGAGGTTGGCGCCCGCGCCATGCGGCCAACACAGGGCAACGGTAGACCCTCCACACGCTTGAGCGCAGTGTCGTGGTGAGGTCTGATCCCGGTGCCCCAGCATCGACCGCCGCATCCGTGGTCGCGGCCGGGCCCACCATGCGCGTAGCGGTCGCCGTTGACGCGCCTTGACGATTCACCGTGTGGTCTAGCGGTCGACGAGGTGGATTGACTGTCGGTGGGTTGCTAGCGCCCAGATGATCAGCAGGTCGACCGCGATCATGACGATCGACCAGATCGGGTCCACGGCAGCCACATGAAGTTCAGCATCGCGCTGACCGAGGCCACCACGACTCAGACGATCGCCGACCACAGGGCCCCCCTGCAGGACGAAGATCCCGACGACGAATATGGCCGCGCCCAGCACACAGTGGATCCAGCCCCAGGTAGTCAGATCGAACTGGAAGATCCACTTCGCGCCCACGACGAAGAACTCGTCATTGACGAGCGCGACCAGCCCAACGAACGCTTGCCAGATGCCGAGCACCAGCAACAGGACGCCGGCGAAGAAGATGGTCCCTACGGCCCACCGGGTCGACGACGCTGACGCACTGTGTTGTTCCGAGCTGCTCATGATCATGAACCTCCGCCCGAAGAGTCGGCTCAGCCAGCGAGGGCCTTCGCCTTGAGTTGGTCGAACTCCGACTGAGTAAGGGCTCCGGAATCGAGAAGCGCCTTCGCGGACGTGATCTGATCGGCAGGTGACGGCCCCGACACCGCGACGGACTTGATGTACTCCGCCTGCGCCGCCTGAATCTCTCGTGCTTGCTCCAGTTGACGCGCTTGCATGCCCTTACCGCGGGCGATCAGGTAGATGAGGATGCCGAGCCACGGAATGAGGATGACGAAAAGGACCCAGAAGGTCTTGGCGACACCGCCGATGTCGGAGCTGCGGAAGAGGTCGCCGAGGACCCAGAACAAGCACATGAACCAAGCAAAGAACAGGAAGAACTCGAACAGGACCAGCAAGAACGAGCCGTTGTCGTTGAACATGAATCTGTCTCCAATCGGGAGGTCAGGGGTCGCGTGTCGCTTTCCGGAGGGTGACGACTAGTCCTTCGGGGACTGCTCTATCTCTTTGGCGGCGGCCTTCAACTCGTCGGCGACGGCCTTGTCGATGGCCGACTCGACGATGCGGTTGGCCTTGTCCAGCGCCTTGCGGACCTCGACGGCACGCGGGTCCGACACGAGCGCGACGATGGCGGAGTGCCCAGGCTCGATCGCGTTCTGCAGCTCGTCGGCAATCTCATGCTTGTGGTGCAGCTCTCGGGCCTTCCCCACTCCGGCACCAGCCGCACCGAGCACCGCCGCACTGGCAAGGATCGACGGCGGGAAGAAGACGCCGAGCACGACTCCTCCGACGACGCCCCACCCCAGACCGTGGACGGTGCTGTGGTCGGTGGCCTTCTGGACGTCGATGTTGCCGTCCTCGTCCTTCTTGACCACCACGACGCCCTCGATCTTGACGGTTCGGCCGTCCTCCACCGACTTGAGGAGGTCGTATGCCTCCCACGCGGCGTCAGTGTCAGTGAAGTCGGCAACGATGAGGGCGTACGCGCCGTCGGTGACGACCACGGCCTCCACGGCTGGTGCTCCATCGGTGGGTTTGCCGGGCTGCTGTGTCACTGTCGTTCTCCTTCGTGGGTTGGCATTGGTGAGATCAGGTGGAGTTCGCGGCCCGGATTGCCTGGCAGGCAAGGAAGTACGCCTCGCGGTGCGCATCTGCGGTGCTGCGGAGCTGGATCAGGCGTATGAGGCCGGCCTTGTCGAGCTGGTGGAGGCCGTGGGATCTCGGGAAGTACGCACCGGTGGCGTTGAGGTAGGCGCGCTCGGCGTGACTCCACGCCTCCAGCGCCTCCTCGCCGGCCGCCGGCTCGTCCATCGCCGTTACTGGGCGGTCGCGCTCGGCGCTGTCGACGTCCGCGCGGCGATCGCCTCGGCGACCTTCGCCTTGAGCGTCTCGATGGCGGCCTGGGCATCCGCAAGCTTGGCCTGCACGGCAGCGATGGCCTGGTCACGGGCATCAGCGGCAGTGCCCTTGGCGTCGTCATAGGCCTTCTGAAGGTCGGCCACTGCCGACTGCGCCGCGGTCAGCTCCACTGACACCGAATCAGCCACGTCCGCGGCCTGCGCCTGGGAGTCGTTCAGTTCTTGCTGCAGCCCCTGGATCCGCTTCTCAAGGTCAGCGAGCTGGGCCGCCGGGTCGGCGATGATCGCCGTGCCCACAACGGACTCCAGCCCAGCGACCTGAGATTCAAGCGTGGTCACGCGGGCCTCCAGCGCAGCGACGTCGTCGCTGGATGACGTGCTCGTCGAACTGCAGGCGGTCAAGCTCACGAGCGCGAACAAGCCGACGGCTGACGCCGCAGTGATGCCCTTGAGATTCATCCTGTACTCCCTAGTCCGGCCCGCCGCGGAGCGGCGGAGGCCAGCAGTTCGGGTGAAGCGGCGGTAGGTACGGACGATCGGCAATATATACGAATGTCCACATAAATGAGGGCGACTCCGGGTCGCCACGTCGGATCGAGCGATGGCAGGCTGCGGGCCATGGTCCGTGACGGTGACCGCGCTCGGGCGCGGCGAGGGCCGCGTCGAAGGCCGGGCAGTCCCGTGGGCCCGGCCGAGGTTCGCCGAGCGGTGCTGGACATGGCGGCCGCCCTGTTCGCCAACCACGGCGTCGCGGCCGTCTCCCTGCGCGACATCGCGCGGGCAGCGGATGTTCACGTTGCGCTGATCACGCGCTACTTCGGCAGCCGGAACGACCTGATCCGGGCGGTGTTCGACGACCTCGCGGCCGAAGTCGCACGCCACACGACCGACCACCCCCGTCAACAACACCCGTTCGACCGAGAGTCGCCGCTGGGCCGGTGGCTGGCCATCCTCGCCCACTGGATGCTCACCGGCCAGGACCCGGCGGTCGCCCTCAGCGTCGCGAACCCCGTCCAGGCAATGGTCGACGTCATCATCGAGCACAACGGCCTCAACCCCCGGGAGGCTCGTGTCCGAGCTGCCCAGATCTTCGGCAGCGCACTCGGGTGGCGCCTATTCGAGCCCTACCTGATCAGCGCCGCCGACCTCGGCGACGAGCCCCTGGACGGCCTGCACGACCAGCTCACAGCGATCCACCAGCGCATCGGAAGCACTCCGCTGAACCCCGCACGGCACCAGCCGCTGTGATCGCGCCCGCCACCGCGCCCGTCAACCGGGCGGGACCTCACACATCGTCCCGTCCGCGTCAGCATCCAACGACGGATTCGAATTCCGGTAGACACGAGGCGCGATGATCGGACGGCGGGAGCCGCTGCGCACGGCTAGGTTCGCGGCCGCCGACGACTTGCTGATGCCGTTCGAGTAGACCCGGTGCAGGTCCTCACACGTGGAGAACTTCGTGCGAGCGTACGCTGACGGTGCGCTCGCAAAGGCCAGCCCCATGACTAGCGCAGCGCCTACAGACAGCGTGGCCAAAGTCTTGGTCCCGGACATCCCACCACCGTAGACCGACCCGACGTGAGTTCGGTGCGAATGAGCCTCGTCCAGGCGCGGACGGAACGGCGGCAAATCACCTTCGGGAATCAGCCGACGCAGAGGACGGCGCGCTGGCGGACATCCCGTCGAAGCCGGCGAGTGCCCACTGGTCCGGCGCCGGCTCCCACCTGTGCAGGCGAAGCCGCCCGGGCCGCCGTTCGGCGATTCCGCACACGATCCTGTCCATGCCGACCAGCCAGCGACCTTGTCGACGGCATACTCACCAAACACGGCTCATCTGCCCAGGCTTGACCGACGGCCTGGGCTCCAGATGATCGGAACTCCGGCCGGCGCCTGCCAATCGGTTGGACGTATCCGCACTCGGAGTGCGTAGGTCCAAGGCTTCGAGAAGTCCGTTCAGCTTGCACCGCAGCTTGCACTTCCTGCACGGTTTCGCGGAGCTCCTGGTGGCACTTCGTGGCACTCGAGACCCTTTGGTATCGGGGCGAATCGTGACGAAACGTCGCTGGGTGCTGCGACTCGTAATGCGTAGGTCCAGGGTTCGAATCCCTGGGGCGGCTCCACGCGAAAGACGTTGCTGTGCAACGGATACGACCGATGTCTTACTCCTTGGGAGGTGCCCGGTTTGCCCTGATTCTCGTGCGGCATGCACCGCGGCATGCACTTCGCGGTGCACGCCGGGACGTCGATGCCGTCCGCGCGCACTGGAATGCGTAGGTCATGGGCACGGGAAGTACCGGTTCAGGCTCGTAGTGCGGTCCGGAGTGCACGCCGCCGGCCGAGCAGGACGGGCTCGGCCCGGCGTCGGGTCAGGGTCGCTGCGGTCCAAGTCGGCCGAGCTTGGGCAAGGGCTAGAACAGGTAGATCGAGTACGTGAGCCGGACATCGGATCTACCTCGCAACCGTAGAGAAGGAGTGTTCTCACCTACTACAACGGGATCGAGGGCTCGGTACCCCGCAAACTCTCGACCACTGGTCGCCGTGGCGGTTCAGCCCCAAGCGGTCCGATCTTGTCGCGGAAAAGGCGACGCCGCGCTGACCCATGCCCGTGCAATCGACCAGGTCCGGCTCAACGCTGGCGGACTCTGTTGGCGGCGACGATGTCGGGGGTGAGGATCATGTCACCGAAGTCGTGGCGTGCCTGGGTTAGGAGGTCGGGGTCGAGGTAGGGGCGTTGCCAAAGTGCGGCCTTCTCGTCGATTTTGTCGAACCAGGGCACGAGGTCTTTGGCTTGAACCAGCCATCGTCCCGGGGCTGCGGAGGTGACGGTCCAGTTGGTGGACAGGTCGCGGGCCTTGTCGAGGTGGGCGTCCGTGAGGATCTGAATCCCGTTGGGGTACGCAACGTATTCGGGCCATAGGTGTCGGATCCACTTGTACCAGAGCTTCCCCGGATCGCCCGAGGCGGTCCACTTGTTCGCGGTTGGGCTTGCCACTCGGATAGCCGCGTAGTCGAGGTCCTGAGCCTGGGGGAGCACGTGCTGGTGTAGCAGATCGAGTGCCTGCGGAATGCGGTCCGGAGGGAGTCCGGTCGTCCCGATCATGACTTCCCCGAACTTGCGCGCGCGGATGCGGCGGGTCACCGGCGATCCGACCGGTCGACCGAGCAACTCCGCCCTCACGGCACGGCCAAGCCCGCGGAGGGCGGCGACCAAGACATCGGCGGCGTCGTCGCGGTCGACATCGGTGTCCGGTGTGCCGGCCACGGCAGCTCCCGTCACTGGCACGGCCCAGTCGGCCCACTCCTGCGCCAGCGCGCGGGTCCGCTGTTCGGGCACGCCCCATCGACCCTCGACGACGCCGCTGTCGTAGAACGGGCCGTCCTGATACGGGGGGTCGATCGTGAACGCCATCGTCGCAAACGGCGGCAGAGGCGTATCGAACTCCTCCTGCAGCAGGGCGAGATTCTCGACTTCATGGCCGCGAATTGAGCCGCTGAATCCGGCAGCCGTCAGCTGCTCAGCCAGGTCGCTGAGCGTCTCCATCCCCTTGGACGCGTCCGAAACCTGGAGGAACGACCCTCTACCGGTCGGGTAAATGTTCCACTCCACGTCGGCGTGCCCTCGGCGTAGCGCCGAGTCGACCGCAGCCGCCGACGATGCTCGATCGATTTCGTCGAGTCGAACTCTGACGGACACCCATCCTCCGTCGTGCCGGCTTTGGGACCGGACCTCGAACGCGGCGGACCGCTCAACCACAACCCCCATGGCCACATCCTGCCGGTCCCTAGCTCCCGCGCGGGTGACAGACGCCAGGCGCGCCGGGCTACCGTCTCCATGGTCCGGGGCTGAGCCGCAGCCTCGGCTATCGTTCTTCGCTCTGAGGGTGGGGGGTCCAGTGATGACGGTAAGGAGTGGCGCGCTCAACGAGTCCCATCCTCGCGCCGTTCGTCTAAGGCGATGTCTGGCGGTTGCGCTACTTGTGGGACTGTCGATCGGGGTTGCGGCGTGTTCAGGTCCCGCCACGGCCGAACTCCGCGGGTCGGCCATTCCGGCTAGCAACCCGGGTGTAGCGAGCGTTGAACCGACTCCTAGCCAGGTAGCGATCGCCGATGGCGATAGCGGAGGTGGGGACGGCTCATACCTGGCATCGGACGGAGAGTCGGTTGCCTTCATTCGATGGACCGAGAGCAACGGCACCCTTGCGGGCACATTTGACTACGTCCGAGTGAACGCGACGACCCAGGCCGGAACCACACCGCAAGAAGTCAGCTTCACCGGAATCCTTCACGACGACAAGATCAGCCTCACGCTGAGCCAGGGACTCGGCACGTACAGCTCGCTTTCGGGGACGGTGTCGGGTTCTGGGCCTGGGTCTGTATTGACGTTGGCGTTCCCTCAGGACGACGGCCAGCTCGCTGATGTGTCGTTCGGCTACGCCACGGTCGACGACTACAACACCGCCGTCGCCGGGCTGTCGTCTACCGGCCAAGGCCAGGCTCGCGCGGACGCCGACGCTAGCGCGGAGGCGGCAGCCGACGCCGCCGCTCAGCAGGCCCAACAGAAGCTCGACTCTGCGGTTACGAAAGCCGACGAGGCGTACGGCCTGTACCTAGAAGACGTCGCCCGAAAGATCAGTGACTTCCCTGTTTATGCTCCGGAGTTCGCTGACGCGCTTGCTGAGGGGGAGGACGCACTCGCTCAGACCAGGGCCGCGTACGCGGAGACCGTGCAGGAGGCGAATGCAGCCCAGCCGGATTGCGTTTCCGTTCTCACCTACAGCGGTGACACTTACTCCGCCTCCGTCGACACAGAGTCGGCTCAGTCCGACATCGAATCCGTAGGGATCGACATCGGTAACGCCCTCGACTACCTCGCCGGCGAGTACGCCAGCACTCAAAATGCTTTGGACGCGCTCAAGGAAGCCGTCGCACTCAACCCGTCAGGCGCAGCCCCGAGCCACGACGGAAGCGAACTTCTTTCGCTGAAGCGCACGATCAAGGCGCTCAGCGAGAATGCACGTCGGGCGTTGCGGGACGCCACAGCGGCCGCGCAGGGCTACGCCGATGAGGCAACCGCGTTGGCCGACCGGGCAGACGAACTCTCTAACAGTTGCGACTAGTCGCCGAAACAGATTGAGTGGTTGAGGAGGCACAACTCGCGTTAGGGCGGCCGCACGAGTCGCCCCCCCACGCGTCCTGTCGCTCGGATGCCGGCGCTGTCCGAGAACCCAGTGGACGCGCTCCGCGAGCAAGTGCGCTACACGAGTCTGGTGTTCTCGGACTTCCTTCGACTCTTACCTGGCCGATGACAAACTGTCGATCCCTGTAGGCGCCGTGGCGGCGTAGAAGTCGGGGATCGAGCGCGGGTCCGTCGCTGGGGCCTGTTGATAGATTTTGGATGTGCAGCCGATCGACGCTGTGGGGGAGTTTTGGCTCGACGAGGCGCCGGAGCGCCGCGTTGCTGGCCGCCTGCGCTACGACATTCAGTCGGGCGTCGTCCTTGACCTCATCGGATCGCTTTCCGGCGACCCGCGGGCTTTGGGCCGTAGCCAGCCAACGCCAGCCAGGATCATCGGTGTTGCGGATCGTCGCTTCGTATCGTTGTTCGACTGCCTCCGCACGTTCCACGCTTACGAGCATCCGGGTGTGCTCCGGGAGTCCTGGGCAAGCGACCTAATGGTCGCGGGCGACGTCGGTTGGACGGGGGGTAAGTCGCCGCCAATCACCGGCCTCGAAGTGACCATGGACCAGCTTCCCAACTGGCTGGGTCGGACCGGTCTGGAGTTTTCCATCGAGTCAGCCGACCCTCGGATGGAGCGTGTTGCGGCAATGCACGCGACCTTGCGTCCGGTTGAGGAAGAGTGGAGCACGTTCGAGTCGTTCGACGTTGGCGTTGGTCATGCTGGGGGATTCAAGGAAGACGGCACCTCATCGATTACGCTCACAAACAGCCCGAGCCTGCTCGTGAAGTACCACGAGGCGTACGACTTGAGGCCTATAATCGCCGATGCTCACCTCCTCCAGGACCTGGTCACCCTCACGGCTGACGCCGTGGCTTCGCTGGAACGGCTGACGGTGACGACTCTGGCGTTCGAGACTGAAGGGGAAGCCTCGGTCGAGCACCGCCTCAACGTCTACATTCAGCAAGACATCGCTGCAGCGGCTAGACCCAAGATGTCTGGTCAGATGCTTCTCACGTTCGAGGCCTTGGGTGGGCTGGCCGCCATCGGCAACTGGCTGAGGCAGACGGCCGATCGTCGGCCGGTGCTAGGACCACTCCTGAGCATCAAATACGGCCTTCGAATGTACGACGAGAACCGCTTTCAGAATGTCCTCAGCGCGGCAGAGTCTCTCCATCGGATCAAGCACGCTAACCACGTTCAACCTCCCGAGGAGTTCAAGCGCCGCGTGCGATCGATCGTTGATTCAGCGCCCGCAACGGACCAGGACTGGCTCAGGCAGCAGCTCCAGTTCGCAAACGAGCCGAGGCTTAAGCACCGCCTCGGCCAGTTGGCGAGCGAAGCGGGTCCGACCTTCGCAGGGCTGGTGGGGGATTTGCCGGCGTGGTGCAGAGTCGTCGCTGCGGTTCGGAATCGCCTCACTCATTGGGACGGGCGGCGCAAGGACGTGGCCCAGGGAGACGAGCTCTACTGGCTCACGGAGTCCGTCTATGTACTCGTGATGCTCGTGTTGGTCAGTGAGAATGCGGACGATCCCGGAGTCGTCGCGAAGCTGAGCCAGAATCCGCGACTCGCCTACGTCGCGCGGAAGATCCCGAAGATTGTGCGGCGCTTGGATCCTGTCCTGACCGGCCGGAAGGTGCCCAAGGCGGACTGAACCAGTTGCGGAGGGATGTTCCCCGGCCGAAAGCCGGGGACAGATCGACCGTCCACGGGTTCCTCCGGCCCGTGGAGTTGGCCAACTGGTGAGTCAGGTTGCGACCGGCTTGGGCCGGTCGAATGGAATAGGTGGGCCGGCCCTGCCACTGGCCTCGCTGCCGTGGCTCTGTCTGTTGCTCCGGCTCGCCTACGGCTCGTCGTCGCACTCTGACCGAAGATGAGAGTGGGAGCGAAAGAATGGGGAGACTAGTGCACATTGATCAGCCAGTCCTCCACCCGCTCGTAAGCGAAAGAAGGATTCGGACCGAAGAGACAAGGGACCAGGACGGCTCCGGGAAACAGGGAGCGGACGCGATCCTCCTCAAAGGCGAAGTCCTGGGGGTCGAAGTCCACCGAGGGCAGGTAGTAGGAGACGGCGACGTTTCGCGCGTTCTCCCGGATCACCTCATTGAGGTGGCGGTCATTGAGTGAATGGCCGAGTACGAACACGTGCGTCGCTTGGTCGAGCAGGTGCCGGAACTCAACCCAGAGTTGCTCTGCGCCGACAAGGCTAGTAACCGTCTTCTCCGCGTCGGGCAAAAGAATGGCGGGCTCACCAAGGGACGAGTTGAACGGCGTGCTACTCGGGTAGCGACCAATCTGCCTTGTTAGGCGTCGCGGTACCACCCAACTGCGCCATGAAGGTGCAATACCGGAACCTCTGAAGGGTCCCAACGTCTTGCCAAGCCCTCTGGCCGCAAGGTCTGTAGCGCAGACCTGGCCGTCCGAGGGAAGCCATCGTCGAAGGCGATCCCAAGCTCTTCTAGGGCCGTCTCTATCGTCTGGTCATAGTTCGTGGTCGCGAACGCCAACTGCGTATCGGGCCTGCCAGCCTCCAGCAATTTCCGTAGCGCCGAGTAGGCGTCGGTGGCCTTCTGGTCGTCGAAGGCCCGATAGCCGAACTGGTCAAAGAGGTTCGTGCGGATCGTGTGAAGCATGCGATCGCATCGGTGAGTCGCAGCTTCGTGCCACCGGGAGAAGCCGTTGGGAACCTCGTGCGGGTCGTTGCCGCCTAGCCGCGCAAGTTCACCGGTGAGCCGTAACTGGGACTGAAACGCCAGAAACCTCCCCAGGTTCCTTTCGAACTCCTCACCGGGAAGTTCCTCTCGCAGCCCGATCGCGCTGGCACTCTCTGGCTCCACCTGATCCAGTGCGTAGGTCAGGCTGGAAGCCCAGTCCGTCATCAGGGGCATTGGCCCGGTCGCGCCAAGCTCACGACTGGCCCCCGCCCCCGTTACGACCACGATCCGCCTGTCATTGCCCATGGCGGGCATTCTGCCCCGTGGGAGGGACGCAATGCGGGATCCAGTGGCCTGTGGACAGGGGACTCGGCTGCCGCTATGGGCGTTGATACTGCCGTGATGACCTTCTACGGACCGTCCGACGACCCGGAGTACGACCACGCCGAGGACTCAGTGATGGGTCTATGGCGGCTTCAGAACGACTCACGTCGCTGAAGGCCCGAGGGCGCGATGGCTGATCGTCCACGTCAGCAGTGAATGATTAGCTCTCCGGGGTGCGCCATGAGCACAATCTGGTCGCCAGTTTCGATGACGTGCCACCCATTCTTCTTCGCCCTCTCGATGACTTCCGGCAGGGCCGCGCGCTTGTCCACGTGCGCCGACGAACGGCGGACGATGCCGCCTGCCTTGACTTGATTCGAGGACGTAAAGAACTGATCGACGAAGGCGCTCATAGACAGAGGCTTCCAGGAGGCGAGCACTCACACAATCTGGTTCTGGACGTCTTGCAGACATCCATCCCCGAACTTGACAGCCGTCAGTCGCGTCGGGCTAGCTTCCAGATCGTCCGGGGTCGAGCCGTTCGTCTGAGAGGCCGACCATGCCCGACCCCTTGATCTGGACCCCCCGACTCCTGCACGGCCGGCTAGATTCGGCCGGCCTTGGGCGATGGAGTTGGGGCTCGACCGGCTTCAGCCCAGCCGCAGCCCTGGAGTTCTACCGGACGTCTGACGGGCCTTCCCTGCGGGTCCTCGTCGGGGCTGCGGGCGAGAATGCGCTACGGGCTCCATCGCCCGAGGTCATTGCCTGGAGGCTCTACTCCTACGACCGGCCCATCGAGCCGGTCAGCGTGTCCGTGTGGGGCTTCTATGCCCCTTCTCGGCCCATGGCTGGGCCGATCGAAGTCGATCTAGGTGCGCTGGGAGTCAAGGGTGTGGTGAGCGCTGTCCGGGTTGTGTTGGCGATGGATCGACGGGAGCGTGGCGTGGACTTGTGGGGCCGGCAGAGCCTGACGCCGGCTCGGCCCGACCCGGTCTAGTCCGGCGCCAGTCCGTCACGCATCATTGATGTGCACGCCTTCCGTCTCCCCCGTCGGAGGGGGTGCTTTGTCGTCTCCTGGCCTGCGCAGGGCGCTGCGAAAACCGGGACTTGTCCGACTCGGGCGTCTCACCTACAGGCTCTACCGGCGGCTCGTCAGGCTCGGGGTCGGAGTACTCACGTCCGTCTCTGAACATGTCCCGGATGTTGTCCCAATAGAAATAGGACCCTACGACGAACGCCACCACCATGAGCGATCCCAAGATGAAAGCTTCCATGAGCGAGTCCCCGCCTTCCCCTCGTCCCAGCGTACTTCTGGCGTGGAATCCGGGCACATGTCAGCGACGGGGTGCTAGTGGCGCACAACGTCGACGTAGGGCCCGGTTCAGCCGAACTAGTCACGCTGTGGCTGACGCGGCTCCCTGTGGCGCTCCCCACCAGCGGCTCGGACGGCCTCGGCCCCATAACGCTGCCGTCGGGCATCGTTCAACATTGCCACATCACCAATGACCTGCGACATGGCAACACCCAACGCGATCCCCGAACAGGAGGGCGCTATACCAGCCAGTCGATCGTGGCTGCACCGCCCACAGCTTCTAGTAGGTCGATGATTCGACGCCGTCCTCGTCCCAGGTCTGTCCACATGAGTTCCTCGATGGCGACGATATAGAGGGTCGTTGAGTCTTCTCCATGTTGCTCAAGCGTCACCTTGATGCTTGCATGCCACGAGGTGAGCCTCACGCCCTGGGTGAACACAAGGCGCGACGGCAGAGTGCTACGGCCTTTCGCCAGTCGAAATCCGATGTGGGCCGCGGCTTCGAGGAGCCGGTCCGCGGTTTGGTCAATCGGGAGGTCAACATGCACGGTTGCCTCGTGGGTTGCTGCGCGCGCGCTCGTCGCTGTCGGTGGCCGAGTCGCGGCGGGCGGGAGGAGCTCGCCTGTGGGCTGGTCTGGGTGCGGCGCCGTGTAGTCAGTCCAGACGTGCCCGTTCCAGTAGCGCAGGGGGTCGGTCGCGTTGGGTTCGGGGTTGGCGTACCAGCCCGGCGACGGCGATGCCGAGTGCGACGTCAACGAGGTCACGAGCCGGACGCCCTCAACCACGATCCAAACAAAGAATCCTCCGCCGACAACGAGTAGGACACAGCCCAACTGGAACATGAGTCCGGAGCTGGCGATGATCAAGACGAGCGCGGCGATGTCAAGCACGAGCAAGATCGCGATGGCGACACCCAACTTGATCGCGGCGACCTTGGCCTTGCGTTCCATCTCGCTTCCCATCCCCCGACGCGCGCGGTTGCGGTGGCGTGGCACCGTCGCTGCGCTCCAAAGTATGTCGCGTGAAGTGATCGGCCGGCAGTTCGGGATCCGCTTGTCGTCCCGAGGCAATTGATAGCTGTGAAGTCCGTGCTTGGCGGCGCCGGGCGACCGGCGTGCCTATCCTGAGGGAGTGAGTCAGCCGTCGCCTCTGGGGCAGGCTGCTGCCTATAACGCGGCTCTACTCAAGGGCCAGCAGTGGGTTCCATGGCAGTTGGTAAGTGAAGGTCCAGGGCTCGCGGCGATCTTTAACATCGGGTCAACGGCGGCGCTACGCGTTCGCGTGGCGGCCGAACCCGGCACAGAGCTAGTCGAAGTCGAAGGTCCAGTCGACGATGTTGGGCCTGGCCGCTATTTGACGCTCCGTTTCCGAGCGAGCTGGGCTGGCCCCCCGACGTTCGTCGTTCGGTGGCGCTGGCCGGTAGGTAGCCGGTTGGGTGAGGTCGGCAAGCAGGTTCTCTCACTCGAAGACGCGCAGTGAGGCAGGCTTAGTGCGGCACTACGCCCGTTGCGGGAGCGGACTCATCCAGACCTGCTCAGCCGTTCTGACTGGATATGGACCTGGCAAAGATCTGTCAGTCGTGCTCGTTCGACATCCGCCCTCGCCCGACTAGCGAAGGCGGTGCTAGCCGTTTCGTCGATCTCCGCCCGCAGCCTGGATCGCGTCCGCCTCCCGCCGTTGCCGGCGGGCATCGTTCAGCGTCGCCCACATCGCCATGATCGGGTCGAGGTCGTCATCCGGCGGTTGCCACGGGCCCTGGTCCATGCGGAGAGCCTTCCCGGTCGAAGCCGGGCAAACGCTCCGCCGGTCGGAAGGGCCTCATGCGGCCCTCGGGTGATCAGGACATCACCCGGGCACCAAGTTCATCAGAGCGGATGCATGGGCCCTCCGAAGGCTGGCGAGGTCAGGTACCGCCGCCGTAGCTTGCGATGACGTACACCGCTACGGCAGTCACCGCTGCTACGGATCCCAGGAGTCCGAGCGAGAAGCCGATTACCGCGAGTCCATCCGTCGCTCGGTGCTCCCTCTGGGCGCGGCGGATTCCCACCAGGCCGAGGTACGTGGCTATCGGAGAGACCAGCACCGCACCGCAAGGAAAGCCGATCAATCCCAGAACCAGACTGACCACGGAGACCTTGCTCGCGCTGATCGGCGCGGACTCCGCACTGACCCTTCGGAAGCGACGTTCACGGCTGGACGCGACGATGCTGCGAGCGAGGTACACCACGCCGACGATCACCATGCCGTAACCGGCCAAGCCGATGACCAGGTTGACTGGGAACAGCCAAATGCCGCCGAACTCGAACTTGTAGATGACGATGAACAGTGCGATCAGCACCAGGGCGCCAACGAACGACCACATTGCAAGGGTGACGAGGCTCGGAGGCGGTACGGGTGTGGTGCGCCGATCGAACGCCTTGACGGTGAAGAAGAGTGCTACTCCGACTGCGGCGACCATCGGGAGGAACAGCCAGAACTGGAGGGTGAACACAAACGCAACCGCTGCGCCCAGGGCGATGGTCCAACTCAATGCGGCCAGCGCGGCGCGGGTTCGCGATCCCAAGCGACGGTCCGTCGAGACGTCGCTTGAATTGCCGTAGCCGGAAGAATAACTGCTCATCCAGTCCAACGATGGACTGGATGGAGGTCCACTGGTCCAGTTGATAGTGGCCGAACCGCCCGTAGGTTCGAGTAAGCCGATGACTCGGCGTTGTCCTCGGCCCAGATCGAAAAGTGAAATTTCCTCGTGGGTGACAATGTGGAGGTTCGTCGCGTGTTCGCCGTCTTGCTGGAGGGCTACCGTGATGCTTGCGGGCCAAGAGGAGGAGCTCACGCCCTTGGTGAACACAAGATATGACGGGATTTCGCTGTATTCGCTCGCCAGACGAAATCCGATGCGGACCGCCGCTTCGAGGAGCCTGTCCGCCGTTTGATCAATCGGTAGATCAACACGCGCGGTTGCCTCTCTGGTTACTCCCATAACGGAGTTGTAGCAGGGGTACGGGCGCGACAGGTGACTGGACGGTCGTTACCGGCGCCGGCGCCGGTCGAGCCACCCCGAACAGCGAAGAGACGGCTTAGAGTCGGGAGTCCATGAACGCGTCGGCCTTTGTCTTCTGTGCGGCGAGCAAGCGGCGGGCACACCCCGCGATCCTGAGCGACGGGGATTTCGCCCTGCTCCAGGAGCGCCTTGCCCGACGCTCTCGGCAGGCGCCGAGGTCTGAGAAGTCGATTCGCACCCGATCCGCCCAGCGTGCGCTTCTGGACGGCATCGCGTTCTGCGCGAACTGCGGAGGCTGTCTAGCGCCCGTCAAGAACAAGGAGGGCTACGCGGCCTACCGCTGTCGCAAGAGCGGGAAGGGTGGCTGCCTTTCTCCTGGCGGCGCCTCGGTCGGACGACTCGACGGCTTGGCTCTCGACACCTACCGAGCCGAACTCGGATCAGTCCCGGAGACCCCGTGTCGAGGAGCGGCCCGGAGGCGTCGACACGTCTCGACTGAAGGGACGACCGCGGCAGGGTCCGACGCCCGCCGTCGTGCTGCCGTCGAACTCCTTCTCGCGCAGACCCGCGCCGTGATCAAGGGAGGCGCCGATGAACTGCATCGCATCGCCCGCGATGCCGAGGCGCTCTTCGCCGAGTCCGCGTAGGGCACCTGTTCGTCTCGCACTGATCGGCGTGGGCGGTCCTTCCTTCTGAAGGTGGCTGGTGATCCCGGCCCTCTCGGTGTCTAGGTCGAGAGGGCCGGGCTCAGCCATGACCGCTCGTAGACCCGGCGACGCACGTCTGAATCCCGACTCAGTGTCCCGACCTGCCACTCATGGACAGACGTCCTGCCTTGGCGACCTGGGCGGCAAGCATGTTCCGCGCGCAAGTCAAAGAGGCGGCCGACGTAGCGGGACCGCTCGTCGTGCAAAGGACCGAGATGAGGGTTCTACCGCTCAGGCGATACCCCCAGGCCAAATGGGGGATCGGACCTCGTGGGAGCAGGAGCTTTCCCGCGAAGACAAGCGTCGTTGGTGTTGACGTCGCCACCGTTGTTTCCACGCTGTCAGGCGGCACGTCGTCGATACCGGCCCGATCCTTCGCGAATGCTGCCTTGGCGGCCCCAGCCGTTGAGAAGTAGCGGATTATTGCTTCCGATGGTCCAACGGCAGCCTCCACGTCTGGGCTCCAAAAGCGAAAACAGGCAATAGCGCTCTCGTCCGGGGACACGCAGGACGTCTTGACGGGAGTAAGGGGATCGCTAGTGCCGGAGACGCGAGTGACCTCGGCCGTCGTCAAAAGCGCGGCCTTCACCACGCTCGCCGACGGTGCCGGTGCCGCTGCCGCTGCCGCTGGCTGCGCGAAAATCAGGCACGCCGCAACCGCTACCACCACCGCTCGGACCGAACTTCGCTTCATTCCGACCAGACCCCCCTGTTGCCGAGAAGCGTAGCGCGCAAGCACGTTCCACTCTGATTCGAGGGTATACGCGCGGGCGGTGCGCGGTGGAAACCCGAGCCCAACCAGCAGACCTTTGGGAGAACCTCTCGTGAACCTCGACACGTTCCTCGCCCGCTTCCCCGAAGTCGAGGAGGGCCACGACGGCTACCTCCTGACGTGAACCGCGCACGGCGACAGACGGCCCTCCCTGCGGCTCGCCGCCGGTCGGACCGCCGTCCTCGTGAAGTGCCCCGCGGGCTGCCCGACAACGAACGTCCTCAACGCACTCGGCATCTCCTACGCCGACCTCGTGACAAACCCAAGGCTGGAAGTTCCCTGTCGGATCCGCGACAATCACTTAGTGTCCGAAGGCCAACGCCCTGGTTGGTTTCTTGAGCCTGGCAGTACGAGGGTTGAGCGGTATTGGGACGCTACTGGACCTACAGACGAGGTCAGGTTTCGGGCGCCAGTAGCAGCCAACCCGCCCGAAGGCTCGATTCCTCCACCGCCCGGAGCGTTCCAGCCCCAGCCGGAGGAGACCTTTTGGCGGCGGCAGCGGAGACAGTCGTTCTGGTGGGGCGCACCGTGGCCGGTCTTGGTCTTTCGGTGGCTCGTGGCGCTGGCCGCACTCGTACTGATTGGGTACGGGCGATCAATCGGCGGCTGGATTTCGTGGCCTGCTCTGGCGGTCGTGGCTCTGGCTCTCGTCATCTTTGGTCTTCGCCGCTTCTTGACGTCCCGCGGATTGACGCTGGAGGGCATCCTCTTGCGCATCACGAGGCAGTAGCCCCAAACTCGCCGTCCGGCGAGCGTGCGCGCCCGAGCCACGCGAGCGTCGCCTTCACTACTGAGGTCAAAGCCGCAGCAACTTGAGTTACGCACGAATCACGTGAGCAGCGACATTTGGCAAGTACCGGACGACGCGGGCAGCGACGATGATCTCCGAGCAGTGGCGCCACCCGCCTTGCACGTCGAGTGTGGCGGGTGTGGTGGGGGTCGTCTCCTTGCCGATCGACCATGCCGCTCGCGTGCCGCTGTGGCGTCCGGTCTCGCTACGCTCGTTCCACTGTCGGAGGTATGGGCGTGGGAATGCCCGGTTGGGTCCGGCGATCGTGTGGATTCGCGTCAAGAGCGCCAGTAGCCTCATTGACGACGTCGGGATACGGGGGCTGGAATGGAACTTCGCGTCATCGCCGCCGAGTTGCTCGCAGCGCCGCCGCCCTCGCAGTTAAGGAGGACGTCTCCTCCGTCCCGCCTGCAGAGGTCTCGATGAAGACGAGGGCGACTGTTTGGCTTGCTTGTGTTGTGGCACTGGTGCTCGCCAGCGTGCTTGCCCCGGCTCGGGCATGGGGAGCGACGTCGGAGGGCGCCCGGTCGAAGGTCAACCGATTCTCCGATGTGCCGGTGTGCAGCACGCTGAATGAGGACTCCGGGGCCGCTTCGTACCCGTTCATGTTCATGCTGGACTTGCGCGTGGTGGATTCGAAAGATCCCTCTGTCCGATCTGCGGTCGGTGCCGTACAACGACTGCTTCGCCGGATCAGATACACCGGCACGTCCGGCGCTTTGCTCACCGTGGACGGCACCTTCGGCGCACAAACCGCTCACGCGGTAAGAGCCTTCCAGCGTGACTACGGCCTCAAGATCGACGGCAAAGTCGGCCCGCAGACATGGACCACCCTCGCCCGCGAAGCATGCGACTACAGCTGGGCGAGAGACCCAGGCAAAGCGACCATGTCCGCGGTTCTAACGAAGACGGAAGCGCAGCGCGCACTGGACCAGCGTCTGCGCGGCGGCAACGTGGTTCCCCCCTTCACCGGATGTTTCATCGAGGAGGGGCCGATGGCACAGTTCTGCAGTCGAGCGTGGCGACTTCCATCCGGCGGCCACGTCCACACCGGGGTTACGTACGCCAACACGGCGAAGGAGGCGATGTCCCTCTTCCCCGTCTGGTCCCTCCCCGACTAAGTGGACGTGATCGAATCGACCCCCACCGTGTTCATCTCGGCGGACCGCTATAAGGACGGGAGCGTGGACGTCACCACGAACCAGCTCGACCGCCGCATGGTCATCAGCTCAAGCTGCACCCGCGACGACGGGAACATCGCCGCCGCAACCACGTGTGCCCGCCGCTTGCTTGCCGCACAGAAGACAAAGGCCGACACGTTCATGGATTCCCGACTCTAAGCCGTCTTTTCGCTGTTCGGGGTGGCTCGACGGGCGCCGGCGCCGGTAACGACCGTCCAGTCACCCGTCGCGCGCGTACCGACGCACGCTGGAACATTTGCTTTGTCCCTGGTCGATCGGTCGGGGGCAAAAGTGGTGGGCAAGAGCACTGCCCTGGCCGTTTCGTCCCTGCCGCGTAGCGAAATGACCGCCGGGTGTGGTCCGCCTCGGAGCCGCTTTCCTGGGTCCGTCCCAGCTCCAAGACCTCCCGTAGTTGCTCGAACGATTGCCGCATCGCACTCCACCTCATGGTCGACCGACAGGCGCCGCCAGCCGGACGCCGGGATCAAGCGGCCAGGCGCCCGAGACGCGTCGCGCGTCGGAGGTCAATCGCCTGTGAGGGGCGGCGGATGTGGACAGCGGACGAGGCGGGGATGGCGGCGCTGGCCGCAGTGACGTCAGACCCTTCGCGCTGAGTCCGGGGCCAGCAGTCATGTCACGTCGGACCCAACGGGCTTCCCAGCATCATGAGGCAGCTGACCCCGCCCCGACCTACGCCTGCTCAGGGTGGGGCGCTAGTACTTGGCCCAGTTCGCAGACGTTGAACCGGAACTCGACCTGGAGCAGTCCTCAACTCAGACCGTGGGCCCATGGCATTGCCCGCGATCGACGGGCGTGCACTGACCGTCGCGTCCGAGCTTCCTCGTCCTGTGGCGGTGGCCAGCCTGCAGCGGCCTAGGCACGCTCGGTTCCCAGGAGCTCACGGTCGGCGATGACACCTAGCGTGCGCGAGAGTTGGTCGAGACGTGACGCGCCGCCGTTGGCCTTGAGCCGGGAGAGGGCGCGCTTCGTTCTACGGTGCGGCTACCCCGAACACCTTGTCCCACAGCAGGACCGTGGCGACGAGGGCAGCGGTGGCTACGAGGCTAGCGATCCGCCACCTGATCGAGTCTGGCTTGAGCTCGCCCCGATTCTCCGCCTCGACGCGCTTCCGGTGGAAGAACGGGGCGTAGAACCTGCCGATGAAGGGGTCAGCCTGAATCCACCATCGCAGGCCTCCCTTCCTATAGGGATGCGCCCCCGTGTCGAACTCCACGTCGACGGGATCGGAGTGTTGCTGTTCCCGCTCGTCGCGACCGGGAACAGGTGCCGGCGGAGGTAATTGATGGCTCGGACGAGACCGGACGTCATCCGTCGGGCCGCCAATGTTCCAGTACCGCTCCACTCTGTCGCTGCCGGGCTCGAGATGCCAGCCAGGCTCGCGGGCCGACGTCATGGGCAGATTCTGACGCACCAGGCGCTCCGACACCACGGCATCTAGCTCGTGCCGCGAGGCGTTGCTTCGTCCTTCGTGAGGTCGCGGTCACGCGAGCGAGCCACGCACACGTTCGGACGACACCTCGTCGAGCCCGACCTTGGAGGCGGTCGTCGATGCGGAGGGCCAGACTCTGAGGTTTGACACCGGGATTAGCGTGGCGGCGTGGCGAGGGGGCGCGTGGTCGTGCTGGGTTGGCCGCAGTGGTTCGCGGACAACCCGCAGATTCCCGTCACGTGGAACGGCCAGTCCGTCGGCTTCATCGCTCGCGGGGAGCGGCTTGAGTTCGACATCGACGACGACGGGGAGCTGGGCTTCACTACCCGTCTCGATACTCCTCCAATGCGGATCGCCTCCGGATGCACCAGCACGATCCAACTCCGATGGAGCCGCGCATGGGGCGGACTGCGCGTGGGGATTGTCGGATCAGGCGGAAGGATCACGTGGCAGCGGCGCCGGCGCGGCGACGTTCCCTCCGCAGTTGCCTTGGCGACGGGATTCGCCTCGCTAGTTGTGGCACTCATCCTGATCACGATCTGGACGTCTAGCGACGATCGAGAGCCTCGCTCGGCGGGGGTGCTGGTGTTGGCGTTCGCCCTTCTCTGCGCCGCCGCCGCAGCGTCAGCTTGGACAACGTGGCGTTGGTACCGCAGGCTCGCCACACCCCGGGTACCCCCGCCCACGTGATTCGCTCCTGCGTTGCGGGCAGTGCCCGACGCGATCGAGACGTACATCGAGACATCCAACCCCGGCTTCGAGTAGGTGCGGCCCTGTGGGCGCCGCCAACAACCTGGCCCGATACGAATCCCGCTCGTCAGACAACTTCGCCGCGCTGCTCATCGGCCGTCCACCGAGCACCGGCACCCCGATCGCACGCACGGACGAGTCCTCCCGACCCGCACTAATGCTTGGCATGGTTCCCAGATGTTGATTGGAAGCGGAACTCGACCTGGAGATGTCCTCAACTCAGCCCCCGGATCGATGCCACGGCCTGAGGCCTTTCGACTCCGACTAACGGCAGATCTTGAGCGGGGTCGCCAGGTAGGACACGGGCCCTGATGGATCGTTCGAGTTCGTCATGACGCCAGCATCCGTCGTGATGGCTGGGCACGACAACACCCGTCGCCGGCCCGTGGATAACGCCAGCGACTGCTATCACACCCGTAGTTCCGCGAGCAGACTCAACCTGCGCGACCCCTAAGATGCGGCGCATGGGGGCTTTGAGGGTCAATGCCGTGTCGAGCCGGTCGAGGCGTTTGGCCGTTGCCGCAACTGCGACAGCATTCGGCTTATTGTGCGTCGGCTGTTCTGGAACAGGGACGAGCGCTTCGTCATCCGTCTCTGTAGAAGTTCCATCGGGAGCTCAAGCTGATGATCCGCCCTCCGAGGCGTCAAGCCCGTCAATGGCTGTGCCATCTGACCCCGAATCGGCGTCGATCGCCACGATGTGCGCACAACTCGACGGACTTCCACGTGAACTCCCACATCCAGCCGAGTACAGCATTGCGGAACTCGAAGACATCGCGGACGCGGCGGAGGCGATGGAGGCTGCCTACAAGGCAGCAGCAGACAAGCTGTTCGAGGCTGCCAACGAGGCATTAGAGCCTCTGAAATCCAGCTTGGAAGACAGGGCGTGGTTCGCAGGGGACGTCGCGCTCTCCGCTGGCTTCTACACGACACCCCTGCGCCTTGGTGCCTATCACCTGGAGAAGGACGGCAGCCTCTCCGATTACGGGTGGAGAATCGACAGTCGCCGCGACTCGACGGACCACATGCTTGGCCAAGTTGCGTCGTACTGCGACGGTGCCCCGGCTCCCACTAGTTGATCGCGCGAGCGGATCCGCGCGGGCGGCGTCCTCCGCGGAAACGCCAACTATGGCCTAGGAACGGCGGCGGCCCGAGCGTCGGGTAACCGACCGGCGTGGGGTGCCTGGCGTCGGAGGCGGATGACGGAGACGCTGATGACGGGGAGCACGCGGCCGAGCTCGCAACTGCGTTTCCAGCGCCGTGGAGAGAAGAGACTGCGGTGTCTGAGACGACTTCCGGACACCTATCATGCGACAGCGGCGAAAAGGGGGACGCACGTGACCACGCAGCCTTGGCGCTCAGCTCGATCCGCCTGTCGACCGACACCACGGCACGTCGACCCAGACATCAGCGCATGAAGCCGACGCGATCGGCCGCCTTGCACCGTCTCACGGCGGCCGTCATGACATGTGCCGTTGCGATCGGACTTTCAGGTTGTGCACCCAGCACGACCAGCAGCGAGGCGACTCAGTCTGGCAGCGAGCTCGCGGCGGCCAGCGCCGAGCCGATCGGGTCGCCCGGCATGCCGGTTACGGAAGCGATGCTGCTCACCCTGGGACAAGCGGAGGACAGCGCCGGGATGGCGCCCGGAACTCTCAAGTCTGAGAAGCAAGAGTGCGGGCAGCAGGACGGTGTCAGCGCCTGCGCGATGACGATCAGCCCCGACGGAGACGGGCCGGCATTTCCGATGTTCATCTCCGTCTTCGACTTCGAATCGCCAGACGAGGGGCAACAGGAGCTAGAAGACCTCCGGATGCGCGACCTAGGGCTTGTCATGAAGGAAACGGCGAACCGGGTAGTCGTGTATGACATCGAGCGGGGCGGCATCGCGTACGGGATGCAGGTGGACGGCACGCGCGGCGCAGTTGTGTGGTGCGGCCTCGGAGTCAATTCCCCCGACACGGGCATCACGGAGGTCGTTGCCGACTGCGTCGATCGCGTCCTGGCCGCGCAGGCGGAGAAGGCTGAGGTCGCGCTATCGACCGAGCCCCCTGCATGGGAGGCGCCGTTCAAGGCGGCCCTGCTCACGGCTGCGGACGTGAAGCATGCGCTCGGTGTCACGCACGACTTCGAGCAGTTCTTCGGCGACGACTGCATTCCTTCCCGGCGTGAGTGCGGCCGCACGTTCTCGACGGCTCTTGGGATGCCCGGTCCGGACTACTACGACATCAAGATCCGCATCTTCGAGTCAGAGTCCAGCGCGATGGAGGCCCTGGATGAGTACCGGACGGAGGCTGGGGAGGTGTCGTCCTCCCCGACATCGCTCGTGCGGACGTGGCGTGCCGACGACGGCACGATGTTTGCGGATGCTCTGGCGGTGGACGGCACTGTCTTCATCGATATCACGTGTGCACAGGATGAGACGACCAGCGACCGGGCAGTGCTCCCATGTGCCGAGAAGCTGATGGCCGCTCAAGCACCGAAGGCCGCGTCGATGCCGCGCTAGAACGCTTGGGTCATCGAGTGGTCAGAGCGCCCATGGGCAGTCGAGGCGGACTCGCGAAGCCGGGGCGAATCGCCGCAGCGAGGCGCGACCACTACGCCGAAAGGACCGCCGGAAACTCCATCTGCCGACCGCGCCATCGGCCGACTCGTCGACAGGGACGTGATCCGGCTGCTAGCGGATCGAGAGCGCGACCAAATCTTGGGCGTCATCACCAACGCATTGGAGACTAGCCTGGGATGAGGGGGCGCCGTGGAGTGGTTGGAGTGGTTGGCCAGGTTCATCTATTGGTTTGACGCCGCCGTGAACGGGGCGAACTGGTTGGACAAGAAGCTCCCTGACAAGTCACGCCAGTCGCCACCCGATGAGGCGCCAGAGTCGGACTAGTCTCGGCCTTCAACGACCTCACGCAGCGCAGGCAGGTCCGTGCCGCCCGTCGCCAGACATAGTTCTTCATCGCCCCCACCGCTTTGACTGGGTCGACGGGTGTCGGCGAAGCGGCACAATGAGTTTCATGGGGGCCACGGTTCATCGGTCGGTGCGTTCGAATGCGGCGAAGCGGCACTTGACGCGCAGAGTCGTACTCGTGGCCGTTGGAGCGGCTGTGGTGAGCATCCTGCTCACCGAGCCGGTGTCGGCAGCGCCGTCTATGCCCGACGTGAAAGCAGCGCTCCTGACCACGGCCGAGGCGAAGCGCATCAGCGGCACACCCGATCCGCTGATGCAGAACGACTGGAATTGCTGGAAGGGCGGCGGCCCCAAGGTCGGCTGCTCGCGCAACTGGGCGGGCGACGACGACAGTTCCCTCACACCCGCTCAGACGCAGATCGACCGATACTCGTCGACCGCCCTCGCAGCAACGGCATTCCACTTCTGGACCCGAGAGTTCCTGGCCCAGCTTGCCGAGCTTGGCACCGACGCCAGGGTCGTGACATCTACTCCATCGACCCTCGTCTACTTCGTCGGGCCGGGCTTGGAAGGTCCGCCGTACTACCTCGGATACGGACATCTCCAGGTCGGCCCTCTCGTCATCACGGTGCTGTGTGCGACTGATGGATCGTCAACCCCCGCGAACGCCATCACTTGCACGCGGCGCCTTCTAGCCGCCCAGGCTGCGAAGGCCAAGCCGCTCATCGACTGACGCCCGTCAGGCTCGCGTTGGCCGTCACCGGTCGTGGGCGTGCTTGATGGAATAGCGACCTTCCAGTGCTCGTCCACAAGCACCCACACGGAACTCAACAGAGCCGGCTTGTCGCCCGTCAGTTCTTCCACCCTGCACAGCCAGCCGGCGAGCCGTGGGGGTTCAGGACGACTGCCGGGCTCGCAAACCGTGTTGTCGTCGGCCCGGCTGTTCGCGTCCGTGCGTAGCGGATCTCCTTTTCACGGAGCTTCGTCGGGACACAGATGCTTCACGGCGGCAGCAAGAACGGCAGACTGATCCTTCGCGGACGTGAGTCCGTCCTTCTCCATCAGTTCTCGAACGGTCGCCCGCCCGTGTCCTTCACTGAGCACACCGCAGGTGGCACGTCCATACGCCAGCTGCACGTACCACGGAACCGTCGGACTCCCAAACGATGGCACCTGCTCCCTCACCTGGCCCAGGTAGGCCAGCTCGGCGTCGCTCAGATCGGTGATAGCGCTTGGAAATGTCGTGCTCTCTTCGCCTGAGGCGGTGACAGTGGACGAAGCACCGGTCGGATCCGTCGTCGTTGGAACTGCGTCGCTCGTTGCAGTGCAAGCGGCAGCAAGCAGGACCACCGTCGCTGTCGCGAAGAACCGTCCTGCCACACTCATTGCGTCCCGAGCTCGACTCATTGATTCCCCCATGTACCCATCCTGCCGGTCCTTAGGCCCCGCGCGGTTGAGAGGCATCAGTCGCGCCGGGCTAGCGTCCCGGTCGGGAGATCGCCTCCTCCGGAGGTTGGGTTATTGGGACTAAGCAGATTAAGACCGGGGTTCGCTTGGCCTGGGTGGCGATCGGGATTGCTGTCGTCTTGGGAATCTTCATCGTCGTGTTCGCGCTGCAGACGAGGTCCAGGTGACTGGGCGGCCACGTCGGGGCGTCTAGCCACGAAGTCCGCCAGTGAGAGCGCAGGTGCGGACTGCCCGCGGCCTATGCATAGTCGCTTCGTCGCAGCCGTCATTCGAATCGGGCGGCGTGGACGGCGCAGGTGCGTCGGACATGCAGTTCTCGCCTTCTCCGGGCCACAGTGTCACAGCAGGTGGCGCTGCCTCCGCGTCTAGGAGTCCGAAAGCCCGTCGCGATCTTCCGGAGCCGGATCACCTTCGGGAGCGTCGGCGTCGCCCCGGATGTCGCGCTCCTGCGGCCGAATCGCTGAGCGGTCGAAGTAGTCCAGCCAATAGTGAGACGTCACGAACACGACGAAGACGACGAAGATCACGATCCCGCCGAGCGCGGCCAGCACAGTCGCCACTAGCGCAGGCTACAGCCCGCATTCGGGGGTTCACACCCTCAAGCGGACACGGTCCACCAGCGCGCTCATCCCTGGTAACGCCCCGCGCTCCCCTCTCGGCTTTCGGGCCGGGGCTAGGTCCTTAGCGGTTGAGTTCGAGACGAGTGAGCCGTCGTCGTCGTGTTGGCTCGGGCGCTGGGATCCGACGATGTGGCGTCCGGATCAACTGTCCGGAATACCGGGTCAGGCTCCAGTACCGAACCCGACTGGAATGCTGCGTCCAGCGCGCCGGCACCCCATTCGTCGACCTCGTCGGGGATCCGACAACCTGGATCACCCGCTTCAAGAAGGCCCGCGACGACGTCGCCCACCACCGACCAGGAATCGACGACGGCGCCACGCACCTCTACCTCGCCGAGTCCGCCTACTGGCTCTACGTACTGTGCCTGCTTAGGGAAGCCTCCGCCCCCCAGGCCGTGTTCGACCGCATCACCACCCACCCCCGAACGAGATGGCTCGCTGCAGGAGTGGCCGGGATCATCGAAGCCACCTGACGGCCGACGGGCTCACCGGCATTGCGCCGGTGGCGGACCCGCACAGGACGTCTATGGCGTGCGGCTGGGGTCCTGTCCGTGCCAGTTCCGCGCAGCCGGAGTGCGTAGGTCCCGCGCGCGCGGCGCCGAAAACTGCTTGCACCGCAGCTTGCACTTCCTGCGCGACTCCGGGTGGCTCGGAGTGACGTTTGGTAGCACTTCGGCCCCACCGATACCGGGCCAAATCAGGACAGAAGGTCGGCTGGTGCTGCGACTCGTAATGCGTAGGTCCGGGGTTCAAATCCCCGGGGCGGCTCCACGTGAAAGTCGTTCTGCATCAACGAATTTGGGCGATTGAGCTCTCGGCCGGACATCCGGTTTGTGCCCGTTTCTTCCTAGGTTGCACCGGTCGCGTGCACCGAACATGTGCATGAGACGGGGGGTGTATCGACTCCCGTTCTTGCTTGCGCGGCGCCGCGACGCAAGCACGCGCGCCACGCGCAGAGCTCTGCGTGGCGCACGTGGCGTGTTCAGGCGTGGACGTTTGGTTCCCCGCTGGGGTGATCGGTCGCCTCAGAGAAGTAGTGGCCCGTATGCCGACCTCCGGGCGCCGGCTTCGACGCCGCGTTCGGTGCTGGGACCGTCTGAGCAATCTCGCACGATCGAGAACGTGCCCCGGTGACCCAAGCGCGCCGTTGACGGACGAGCCGCCCGGTCGGGGCAGCGACGTCGCGGTGCATCGGCACGGCTTGCCTGGTGCGCGACAAGGGGACGTTGAACGCCCAGGCGTCCCGGTGATACCTGTCGGAGGTTCCACCGATGTGCGCTTGTGGACGCACGTGCACGAGGAATCCCGCTCTTAGGCCTGCCCCGACTGAGCCGGCCGCGATCTCCCGTTCTCGCTCCCGGTCGCCTCACGTACGCCGAGGATCGTCGCAGCGCCGGCTTCAGGACCCTTGATCGGATGTCTATGTCGTGAAATGGCCAATCTTTGCCAGATCGTGACCAAAGGACTGATAGACATGGGATGTCTGCGCGGCTAGTGTCCCGGTGACCGAGAGGGAGAGCGTGAACCAGACCGAACGAGCCTCGGCGCCTTCCGGCACCGAGCTGGCACCCGCCACAAGCGGTGTCGCGCCCACGCGCCTGCGCGCCCTGCGAGTCGGCCTGGCCATCCTCCGCCTCGGTCCGGTCCTGACACTCGTGCTTCTCGTGATCGTCCTCTCGTTCTTGTCCCCGGTGTTCGCGACGACGCAGAACATCGGGAACGTCCTGTCCCAGTCGGCCGTGATCGCGATCCTCGCGATCGGACAGCTGCTGGTGATCTTGACCCGCGGCATCGACCTGTCCGTGGGATCCACCCTCGCACTGAGCGCGGTCGTCGGCGCGATGGTCTTCGCATCGCTGGGCGGGGGAGTGACGACCATCGTCGCCATGCTCGCCACCGGCGTCGCGGTCGGTGCGGTCAACGGCCTCGTCTACGTGTACGGGCGGCTCCCGCACCCGTTCATCATCACGCTGGCCACGCTCAGCATCGCCCGCGGACTCGCGTTCGGCCTCTCCGGTGGCCAGCCGATCCGCGGCATGCCGGAGATCGTGCAGACGATCGGCGGCGGCTCGATCGGCTGGCTGCCCTACTCGACGTTCCTCGTGGCGTTCGTCGCCATCGTCGTCACGCTGTTCCTCCGGTACGTCGTGTGGGGCCGGTGGATCTACGCGGTCGGCGGCAACCCCGAAGGCGCCCGCCGGCTCGGGATCCCGCGCAACCACGTCCTGGTGTCGGTGTACATCGGCAGCGGGCTCCTCGCCGGTGTGGCCGCGATCGTCACCGCGGGTCGCCTCAATGCCGGCTCCCCAACCTTCGGTCAGCTCGCCGAGCTCGACGCGATCGCCGCCGTCGTCATCGGCGGCGCGAGCTTCCTCGGCGGCCGAGGCAACGTGGGGCAGGCCATCGTGGGAGCGCTGATGATCGGCGTCATCCGCAACGGGATGAACCTGCTGAACGTGCAGGCGTACATCCAGCTCGTCGTGATCGGGGTCGTCATCGTCATCGCGGTCGAGTCCGACGTCGTGCGCAACGCCCTTGGCGAGAAGCTCCGCGTCCTCCAGGCGGCGCAGCAGTGACCGCGGCAGCGCTGGCCCTGTCGGTCCGCGGAGCCAGCAAGCGCTTCGGCGCGGTGGTCGCGCTTGACGATGTGGACCTCGAGGTCCGGCACGGCGAGGTCCTGGCGATCCTGGGCGACAACGGCGCCGGCAAGTCGACCCTCATCAAGTGCATCAGCGGCGTGCATCGCCTCGATGCCGGCGTCATCGAGGTCGACGGGTCGCCGTGCGTGATGACGTCGCCAGCCGTCGCCCGCGCCGCCGGGATCGAGACCGTCTACCAGGACCTCGCGCTGTTCGACAACCTCGACACTGCCGGCAACTTCTACGCGGGCCGCGAGGTTGCCGGGCCGTCCTGGCTACCGCGAGGTCTGCGCTGGATGAGGCGCGCGCAGATGGCCACGGAGGCCGAGTCACTCGTCGACCGCCTGCAGGTCAGGCTGCCGGCGGACGCATCGACGGTCGGGATGCTGTCGGGCGGCCAGCGGCAGGCGATCGCCGTCGCGCGGGCCAGCGCTTTCGACTCCCGTGTCGTCATCCTCGACGAGCCGACCGCCGCGCTCGGGCTTCGCGAGTCGCGACAGGTGCTCGACCTGATCCTGCGGCTGCGCCGGCAGGGCCGCGCGGTCATCGTCATCTCGCACGCGATGGACCACGTCATGGAGGTCGCAGACAGCGCCGTCGTGATGCGCCGCGGCCGGACGGTAGGCCGCGAGGTCCCGACGCCGGAGAACCGTGCACGCATCGTGTCCCTCATCGTGGGAGGTGACGACTGATCCTGAGCGCCGACACCACTCACGCGGGCTCGCTCGACCGCACAGTCGAGAAGAGCCTCACCCATCACCGCTAGGAGACTTCGATGAAAGGAAAGGCCTATCTTGCCGCGCTGATCGCAGCGACGGCAACCCTCGTGCTGTCGGCGTGCTCGAGCTCGTCGAGCAGCGACACGTCCGCGCCGGCCGCCAGCTCTGCTGCCGCTGCGACGTCCGCGGCCGCCTCGGCCGCACCTGATGCGACCGGTGGCGAGCCGGTCAAGATCGGCTTCATCACCAAGTTCCCGGTCGACTTCTACGACACCATGGTCGACGCCGCGAAGGCGTGGGACGAAGGCGAGCCCGGCGCCGAGGTCGTGTTCGCCCAAGGGTCGAGCGGGACCGACGATGAAGGGGAGATCGCGGCGATCGAGTCGATGGTCGCCCAAGGCGTGAAGGCGATCGCCATCACGCCGACCAGCCCGAACGTCCAGGACGCGCTGCAGACGGCGGTCGATGCCGGCATCAAGGTCGTGCTCATCGACAACGACATCCCGGACTGGGCCGGCAAGTCGTCCGTAGTCGCCACCGACAACCTCGCGGGCGGCAAGCTCGCCGGCACGTGGCTGGCCGAGAACCTCCCGGACGGTGCCACCCTGGCCGTCCTGCAAGGCGTGCTGGGGAACCCGTCGCTCGATGACCGGGTCACGGGCATGCTCGAGACCTTGGGCGACAAGGCAACGGTCGTCGCGAAGGCGCCGACGGACTGCGACGAGACCAAGGGGCTCAACGCCGCGCAGGACATCTTGACGGCGAATCCCGATGTCGCCGCCGTCTACGGGGCGTGCGGTCCGCCGATCACCGGTGCGTTGCAGGCGATCAAGGCCGCTGGCAAGGAGGGCAAGCTCGTCGTCGTTGGGTTCGATGCCTCGCCGGCGGAGGTCGCCGCCATCAAGGACGGCACGCAGACCGCGTCCGTCGCCCAGTTCCCGGACAAGATGGGATCGCTCGGCGCCCAGACAGCGTTCGACGCGGCAATGGGCAAGACCGTCGCGCCGACCGTCGACACCGGAACCGAGATGGTCACCTCGGAGAACGCAGCGGACTTCGGCTGACCGACGGGACCAACAGGTGGGGGCGGTGCGCAGCGCCGCCCCCACCTGCCAGCACGCACGAAGGGAGTGGATGTGGACGACGGGACGTGGCTGGACAGCCACATCCACTTCTGGGATCCCGCGCGACTGCACTACCCGTGGCTCGCGGCCGAACCGGACCTGCTGAGGCCGTTCGGGCCGGCGGACGTGGACGCACCCGAAGTAGGCGCGTTCGTCGTCGTCCAGGCCGACTGCCTGCCGGCGGAGAGTGCGGCGGAGGTCGACTGGCTGAGCGACCTGGCAGAAGCAGGTGCCCCCATCCGCGGCATCGTCGCGCACGTGCCGCTGGAGCTCGGGCACCGCTGCGAGCCCGAGCTCTCGGACCGCGTGAGCAACCCGCTCGTGGTCGGCATCCGGCGGCTGATCCAGGACGAGGAGCCGGGATTCGCGCTCGCGCCGGACTTCGTCGCCGGCGTGCGGATGCTCTCCGCCTACGAGCTCGCGATGGACGTGTGCGTGCGGCGGACCCAGCTGGTCGAGCTCGAGCAGCTGGTTGCCCGCTGCCCGGACGTGACCTTCATCCTCGATCACATGGGGAAGCCGCGCGTCGATCCGCGCGAGCGGGCGGAATGGGCAGCCGACCTGTTGCGCCTGGCCCGGCACCCCAACGTGCGCTGCAAGCTGTCCGGCCTGGGCAGCGAGACCGACGACGACCACCGCACGGCCGCCGTGATGGTTCCGTTCCTGCACACCGCCCTCGATGCGTTCGGGCCGGAACGCTGCATGTTCGGCAGCGACTGGCCGGTCGCGGCGATGACCTTGACCTACGTGGCGTGGATGGACGTCGTGCGGTCAGCGATCGCGGACCTCACCGAACCCGAGCGCGAGCATGTGCGGCACGGGTGCGCATCGCGGACCTACGGCCGTGGGATGCTCCGCGACGTGCAGGTTCCGGCCGCAGAGGAGCAGGGCGACAGTGGCGCTTACTGACGAAGCGATCCTTCGCATCAAGGAGATGATCCTGGGCGGGCAGCTGCGCCCAGGTGACCGACTACCGCGCGAGGCCGACCTCGCTGATGAGTTGGGCTTGTCCCGCAACTCGTTGCGGGAAGCGGTACGGGCCTTGTCGTTGATGAACGTCCTCGACGTCCGACGGGGCGACGGTACCTACGTCACGAGCCTTGACCCCGACCTGCTGCTCGATGCGCTCACCTTCGTCGTCGACTTCCACCGGGACGACTCCGTCCTGGAGTTCCTGCGTGTGCGACGCATCCTCGAGCCGGCCGCGGCCGCGATGGCCGCCGCGCGTATCGACGAGGCTGAGCTCGACGCGCTGCAGGCCGCCATCCACTCGCCGGAGGTCGAGGCCTCGCCGGAGGAGGTCCTGCGCTTCGACATCGAGTTCCATCGCCTGGTCGGCGAGGCCTCCGGCAACGCCGTGCTCGCCTCCCTTATTCAAGGGCTCTCCGCTCCCACCAACCGGGCGCGGATCTGGCGCGGGCGGACGCTTCCCGGTGCGCAGGAGCGCACGGCCCGGGAGCACCAGGCGGTCCTGGACGCCCTGCGCGCGCACGAGCCGGACCTCGCTAGTGCGGCGATGACGGCGCACGTCGCTGGGGTCGAGACGTGGCTGCGCACAGCGCTCCGCTCAGACGGCGGCACGAGCCAGATCCCGAATACATAGGATCTATCGCCTCTCAGGGGATAGGCAGGCCGCCCGTACAAGGGCGACTGGCTGAAATCAGCGCCATTGACATCCGATGTTTCCGTGTCTATCTTCGGCGTCGGCGGGTGTGTCTCGCTGATACCGAGGAAGGTCACTCGACATGGCACGGTTCACGGCGCTGCGCACGGAAGACATCCGATTTCCGACGTCGCGCGACCTGGACGGGTCCGACGTGATGAACCCCGAGCCCGACTACTCCGCCGCCTACCTCGTGATCACCACCGATGCCGGCGATGGGCTCGAGGGGCACGGCTTCACCTTCACGACGGGCCGGGGGAACGACATCCAGGCGGTGGCGATCGGCGCCCTCGCGCCGTGGCTTGTCGGTCTCGACGTCGAGTCGACCCTCGCTGATCTCGGCGGGTTCGGCCGGGCGCTCACCGGTGACTCGCAGCTGCGCTGGCTCGGGCCCGAGAAGGGTGTGATCCACATGGCCTGCGGGGCCGTGCTGAACGCGCTGTGGGACCTACGGGCCAAGCGGGAGGGCAAGCCCCTGTGGCTGCTCCTGTCCGAGCTGACCTCCGAGGAGATCGTCGACCTGGTCGACTTTCGCTACCTGACCGACGCCCTCACCCCGGCCCGTGCGCTGTCGATCCTGCGAGGGCAGCAGGCGGGCCGCCAGGACCGGATCGCGCACCTGCGCGAGAGCGGGTACCCCGCCTACACGACGTCGCCGGGATGGCTCGGCTACTCCGACGAGAAGCTCGCGCGGCTCAGCGGCGAGGCGGCAGCGGACGGCTTCTCGATGATCAAACTGAAGGTCGGCCGGTCCGTGGAGGAGGACGCCCGCCGGCTGGCTATCGCCCGAGCGGCGGCCGGACCCGACGTCGCGATCGCGATCGACGCGAACCAGCGGTGGGACGTTCCGGAGGCGATCGCCTGGGTGAACGCCCTCGCCGAGTTCGAGCCCTACTGGATCGAGGAGCCGACGAGCCCGGACGACATCCTCGGTCACGCGGCCATCCGCGCGGGCGTGAAGCCCATCCCGGTCGCGACCGGCGAACACGTGCACAACCGGATCATGTTCAAGCAGCTCCTCCAGGCCGAGGCGACCGACGTCGTGCAGATCGACGCCAACCGCGTCGGCGGGGTCAACGAGAACGTCGCGATCCTGCTCCTGGCAGCCGCGTTCGGCGTCCGCGTCTGTCCGCACGCCGGCGGCGTGGGGCTGTGCGAACAGGTGCAGCACCTGTCGATGTTCGACTACGTCGCCGTCAGCGGAACGCTCGACGACCGGCTCATCGAGTACGTCGACCACCTGCACGAGCACTTCCTGGATCCGGCCGTGATCGCGAAGGGGCGCTACGTCGCGCCGTCCGCGCCCGGCTTCAGCGCGCAGATGCTCGATGAGTCCCGCCGCGAGTTCGCGTACCCCGCCGGCCCGGTCTGGACGCCATAATGACCCGGGGAGCTCGGTACCTGGGGGCGCGGGAGATCGACGTCGTCGACACCGAGCCGCGCGAGCCGGGCGACGGCGAGGTCGCCATCGACGTCGCCTTCACCGGGATCTGCGGAACGGACCTGCACATCCTGCACGGCGACATGGACTCCCGCGTCGAGACTCCGGCGGTCATCGGCCACGAGATGTCCGGCATCGTCGCGGCCGCCGGTGCCGGCGTCGACGGGTGGTCCCCCGGCGACCACGTGACGGTCATGCCGCTGACGTGGTGCGGCGAGTGCGCGGCGTGTCGCGCCGGCTACACCCACGTCTGTTCGCGCCTGGTGTTCATCGGGATCGATGCTCCCGGCTCGATGCAGTCGCGCTGGATCGTTCCCGCGAGCACTCTGGTCGCCCTGCCAGCGGACCTGCCGCTCGAGCACGGTGCACTGATGGAACCTGCCGCCGTCGCGGTGCACGACGTCCGTCGCGGCGGGGTCATGCCCCGGGAACGAGCCCTGATCATCGGCGGCGGGCCCGTCGGCGTCCTTGTCGCGTGCGTCGCCCGGGAGGTCGGCGCCGAAGTGCTGCTGGCCGAGCTCGATCCGCACCGACGTGCGCTCGCCGAGTCGCTCGGGTTCACCACCGTCGACGCCAGATCCGACGTCGGCGCCGCCGTCCTCGACTGGACCGACGGCGCCGGAGCGCAGGTCGTCTTCGAGGTCTCCGGGTCCCAGCCCGGCATCGACGTGGCGGTCGAGGTGGCCGCCGTTCGTGGTCGGGTCGTCATCGTCGGGATCCACCCGCAGCCCCGCGCAGTCAGCTTGCATCGCGTCTTCTGGCGCGAGCTGACCCTCATCGGGGCGCGCGTCTACGAGCGACCCGACTTCGAACGGGCCGCAGACCTATTGGCACGCAACGTGATCCCGGCAGCACAGCTGATCACGCGGGTCGAGCCACTTGACCGCGCCCGTGAGGCGTTCGAGGCCCTTGAGTCAGGAGGAGGCGTCATGAAGGTGCTGATCGACTGCCGGACGACGCCGTGAGCACCCCCACCTCTGCAACGTCTCACGGGCCGTTCGACCTCACCGGCCGGCGAGCCGTCGTCACCGGTGCCAACCGAGGCATCGGGATGGCGATGGCCGTCGCACTCGCGGATGCCGGGGCCGACATCATCGGTGTGAGCAGCTCCATCCCGGACGACGGCGGCGACGTCGGGCGAGCCGTCACCCTGGCGGGCCGGAGCTTCGTGGCGCTCCGAGCAGATCTGGGCGACCGGTCGGCGTCGACCCGCCTGGCCGACGCGCTGGCCTCGATGTCGCCGGCGGTCGACATCCTCGTGAACAACGCCGGGATGATCGCGCGCGCACCGGCCGTGGACGTGACAGACGACGACTGGGACCGCGTCCTCGAGGTCGACCTGACGGCGGGCTTCGTCCTCGCCCGTGAGGTCGGCCGGGCAATGCTGGCGCGCGGGTACGGGAAGGTGATCTTCACTGCGTCCCTGCTGAGCTTCCAGGGCGGCGTCAACGTCGCCGCCTACACCGCGGCGAAGAGTGCGGTCTCTGGGATCGTGCGCGCGCTGTCCAACGAATGGGCCGCGCACGGTGTCAACGTGAACGCGATCGCGCCGGGCTACATCGCGACCGACAACACGGCTGCGCTGCGAGCCGATCCCGAACGCAACGCCGCGATCCTCTCGCGCATCCCCGCCGGGCGGTGGGGCGAACCGGCGGACCTGGCGGGCGCCGCCGTGTTCCTGGCCAGCTCGGCCTCGGACTACGTCAACGGGATCACCCTCCCCGTCGACGGCGGATGGCTGGGTCGATGACCGTCGACGGCTTCTTCCACGCGCACACGCGGATCCTTCCGGTGGTCACGCGCCTCGATCGGGCGGATGCAGGGCGGCTCGCGACAGCGCTGCACGCCGCAGGCCTGCCCTGCGCGGAGGTGACCTTGCGCAGTGCCGACGCGATCGAGGTCATCCGGGACCTTGCGCAGGATCCGGCGTTCGTCGTCGGAGCCGGGACGGTCACCCGGGTCGAGCAGGTCGCAGCCGCTGTCGACGCCGGCGCCCGGTACATCGTCTCGCCCGGACTGAGCCGGAGCGTCGTGCAGGAGTGCGCTGTCCTCGGCATCCCGATGATCCCGGGCGTCGCGACCGCTACCGAGGTGCAGTGCGCGCTCGACGAGGGCGTCACGACGATGAAGCTCTTCCCCGCGGCCGTCCTCGGCGGCCCGGAGATGGTCCGCGCGCTCTCAGCCCCGTTCCCGGACGTTCGATTCGTCCCGACCGGCGGCATCACCTCCGTGTCGGCGCCCGGGTACCTCGCGCTCACATCCGTCGAGGCGGTCGGCGGAAGCTGGATCGTCGCGCCTGACGTCCTACCCGACTTCGCGCGGGTGACCGACCTCGCCCTGCAGGCCCGCGCGATGGCCGAGGCGGTGGGTCGGTGAGTGCCGTCACCGTGCGGGCGGCCGACTCGTGCACATACGACCTCGTGTCGCTGGGAGAGGTGATGCTCCGCCTCGATCCCGGCGAGGGGCGTATCCGCACGGCCCGGACGTTCCACGCGTGGGAGGGCGGCGGCGAGTACAACGTCGCCCGCGGGTTGAGTCGATGCTTCGGCATGCGGGCCGCTGTCGTCACGGCGCTCGTCGACAACGAGGTCGGGCACCTGATCGAGTCGCTCATCCTGGCCGGTGGGGTCGACGTCGGCCACGTTGTGTGGGTTGCCGACGACGGCGTGGGCCGCCGTGCGCGCAACGGGCTCAACTTCACCGAGCGCGGTTTCGGCGTTCGCGGAGCGCTCGGCGTCTCCGACCGCGGGCACACGGCGGCAGCGGCGATGCGGCCAGGCGAGATCGACTGGGACGGCCTCTTCGGCGGCCAGGGCGTGCGATGGCTGCACACCGGCGGCATCTATGCGGCGCTGTCCGAGACCACGGCCGTCGTCGCCGAGGAGGCGATGACCGCGGCCCGCCGATGGGGCACCGTCGTCTCGTACGACCTGAACTTCCGCCCCAGTCTGTGGCGTTCGATCGGTGGACGCGAACGTGCGCAGGAAGTCAACCGACGCCTGGCGCCGATGGTCGACGTGATGATCGGGAACGAGGAGGACTTCACGCGGTGCCTCGGCTACGACGTCGATGGGGGCGACGGGGCCCTGGAGACGCTCGACGTCGAGGCCTACTCGCAGATGATCGACCAGGTGACGCGCGACCTCCCGAACGTGCAGGTCGTCGCGACGACACTTCGGGCCGTGCGCTCGGCGTCCGTCAACGACTGGAGCGCGATCGCGTGGTCGGCCGACAGCGGGTTGGTGCGATCGCGCGAGCGAGAGGCGATGGCGATCCTGGACCGTGTGGGCGGCGGCGACAGCTTCGCGTCCGGGCTGGTCTACGGCCTGCTGCAGGGGGAGAGCCTCGCACGAGCGGTAGAGCTCGGAGCCGCGCATGGCGCCCTCGCGATGACGACGCCGGGGGACACGTCCATGGCCACGCTCGCGGAGGTCACGGCGCTCGCCGCCGGTGGTAGTGCGCGCGTCCAGCGCTGAGCTGGTGCGGTCGAGAGAGAGCCGCCGATGTGAGGACCTCGCCCCGCGGGATCCGGCTACGGTGGCAGGCGTGATGAGTCTCAGGCGGTTTCCCGCGGCGGCGGTCGCGACGACGCTCGCGGTCGGCGTAGTACTTGCCAGCGCCCCGGCGGCCCACGCGCGCACGAAGTTCTCCACGTGCGAAGACCTCCATCGGGTCTACTCGAACGGGATCAGCAAGTCTTCTGCCGCCGCGAACCTCGCCGTGCGCAGCGGGTCGCGTCGGCCGATCATCGCCCCTCGCGTCTACCGGAACTCGAGCCCGTCGTTGGACGCAGACGGCGACGGCACCATGTGTGAGGTCCCCCGCGGCTGACCAACGTTCGGGGTGTCACCGATCACAAGGGCTGGTGGGGCGCAGGATCCAGCGGGGTGCTTCCGATCCGCTGGTGGATCGCGGTGAGCTCGTCGTGCCGTCCGTCCAACGGCTCATCGCCGAGGCCTACGGCGGTGATGAGATAGGGCTCGAACAGGCGCCAGCCCAGGGCGCTGCCGAAGATCTGGGCCGCCCGAATCGAAGCCGCGCGCCGGTCGAGGCCGTTGTGCTCGACGATCACGTCGACCATGGACTGGACGGGGTTATCGACGCCGAGTGCGTCCGCCGCGTCCTGACCGGTGAGCATCCAGTGCGCGAGGATCGCGAGCCACCGGCCAGCGGCGACGCGAGGTCGAACGGGTGCTGCTGGCGCGGATGGTCGGTCGTGTGCCGAGCGACCTCGGCCGCGAGGTCGTTGAGACCTCCCGGGTCAGGTCCTCCCGTGTACCGACGTACCGGGTGATCAGTGCGACGTGGACATCAGCCCGCTGCGCGATGTCACGTAGCGACACCGCCGCGACGCCGCGACTGGCGAAAAGGTCGGCTGCCGAGTCCAGCACTGCTCGGCGGACCTCGGCGGGACCCGCAGGGCTGCCGGGATTGCCTCGAGGGCCGCTGCGTGCGTCGTTCACGGCCATGATGGGCAGCCCGCCATCGCCTGGATCGGACGCCCCACTCCGGATAGCCCGCTTTTGTGTGAACAGGCGTCTATATTGCGAAACGCGGACGTCTACGCCATCCGCTGCTCCGCCCGCACGGCAAGGCCCGCCGACGATCCGGCGGTCGGACAAGGAGATGACCATGAACAGAAAGGGCATCGCTGCCGTAGCGGCCGCCGGGATGTTCGCGCTCATGGGCTTGACCGCCTGCAGCTCGACCTCCTCATCCTCGAGCGACGACGTCGCCGCGCTGGAGGCTCGTGTGACGACGCTTGAGTCCCAGGTAGCCGGCCTGGAAGCTGTTGTGGGCCAGGCGATCATCGCCGACCCGGCAGCGCAACTCGCTGACGTGGAGAAGCGGGTCCAGGGCCTTCAGCAGGAGCTGAACGACTCCCAGGCTCAGGCCGCGGACGTGGCCGACTCGGTCTCGGCTGAGCTGGCCACCGCACAGGCGGCGGTCGCTGACGCGCAGAAGGCCTACGACGACGCGAAGGCCGCTGCCGCTGATGCACGCGACCAGGCGATCGCCGCGGCCCAGGCCAAGCTGCCCCAGGCCCAGGCAGCCGTCGAGGCGCTCAAGGCGAAGATCGCCGAGGCAGTCGCTGGGGCAGCGTCGCCGGCACCGACGGCGAGCGCGCAGTAGCCGCTCTCCTCGCGCGGCGCGCACGCCTCGATGAGGCCGCTGCCGTCGCACCGCGCGCTGGGACGAAGACCCTCATCGAACTGAGACCTACCCCATAGGAGATACATCGTGTTCAACGACAACGGCTCGTTCTTGCTGGCACTCTTCGAGTTCTTCTTGTTCGTCGGCTGGTTCATGTGCCTGTTCTGGGTGTTCGGGGACATCTTCCGCAGCAAGGACCTTGGCGCCTGGGGCAAGACCCTGTGGGTCCTGTTCGTGATCTTCACGTTCTGGCTCGGGCTGCTGGTCTACCTGATCGTGCGCGGCCGTGGGATGCAGGAGCGCCAGATCGAGCAGGCCAAGGAGATGCAGGCGGCACAGGCGGAGTACATCAAGTCCGTCGCGGTGTCGGGACCGTCGTCGGCCGAGCAGATCGCCTCTGCCAAGGCACTTCTGGACTCCGGGGCTGTCACTCAGGCGGAGTTCGACCAGCTGAAGGCGAAAGCACTGGCCGGGTGACCCGGTCGGGCGACGCCCGCGTCCGCTCGACAAGCCGCCGCGACTAGGCGGGTCGGCCGTCGATCATCGCCTCTAGCTCGGCGATGGTCTCCTGCTGCTTCGCGAGGAGCTCCTTCAGGGAGCCCAGCTTCTGCTGCACGTCCGGTGTCGCCGAGTCATCGGTCTTCGTGGACGGGCTGAGGAACACGTTGGCGAGGTAGCCGGTGAGCGTTCCGAAGATGCCGACACCCACGACGATGATGAGCGTGCCGAGCGCACGGCCGGGGTTCGAGATGGGGTACTGGTCGCCGTAGCCGACCGTCGACATCGTGACGATCACGTACCAGATGGCGTCGGACGCGCTCGTGATGTTCGCGCCCTCGACACCCTCTTCGAGGTGCAGCATCTCCAGGCTGCCGAACTCCAGCACGAGGATCGCGACGAACAGCAGCATCAGCAGGGCGCTGCCCGCGCGGTCCTTCAGTACGGCCCGACCGATGTTCTTCGCGCCGTACTCCTTGAGCAGCCGGTACACCTTCACCAGGCGGAAGACCCGCAGGATCTTGGTCTGCTGGAACGGCAACGATGCGAGGAGGTCGGCCCAGCCGTAGTTGCGCCAGAAGTAGTAGCCCCGGTCGGGGGCGGTCTTCAGGCGGTACAGGAAGTCGATGAAGAAGATGAGCGTGATCGGGACGTTCATGATCATCAGCACGGTGTCGAGCGCGGGGCTCTGGACGACGTACAGCAAGACCAGGTTGATGATCGACAGGATCGACAGCAGGGCGATGAAGATCTCGTAGCCGGGGTTCTTCAGCCCGCGGGGCTTTCCGGCGGTGGCTGCGTCGGGGGTCTCGTTCGTGGCGGAGGACATGCGGCGCATTGTCGCGCGTTCGTCGAGCGCGAACGATGCTGGCATCTCGCTGAGGTTGGCTTGAGCGGACCACGACTGCGTGACGGGTTCCGGCTGGTCGGTCCTGCCATTGCGGCCGGCAGGAGCCGCCAGCGAACCTAGGATCAGCCCGCCGGGGCGTCGCGCGCCGCATCGCTTGAGGCATAGGGACGGAGCCGGAAGTGACCCGAGACTCCGTCATGTCCGCTGTCCGGCAGCCAGCCTCGGCGGCGGTTGCCGGACTTGTCTTCGGGTTCATGCTCGGCGCGTCGCTCTTGCTGCTGCACAGCGCCGAGCCGACCTTCGGCGGCGATACGACCGGATGGGTCGATGACCCGACGAAGCGCGAGGCTGTGAGTCTCGCGCTCGCTCTGGTCCCCTTCGCGGGGATCGCCTTCATGTGGTTCATCGCCGTCATCCGCTCGCAGCTGGGATCCAGCGAGGACCGGTTCTTCGAGACGGTGTTCCTCGGCTCGGGACTGGTTTTCGTCGCGCTGCTCTTCTCCGCTGCGGCGGCGCTCAGGGGAGTTCTCCTGATCGTGGACAGCGGCACCGCCCTGCCACCGGAGACCTTGGCGTTCGCGTGGGCGTTCGCATCGTCTCTGCTCGGCGCGTTCGGCTCTCGCATGGTCGCCGTGTTCATGCTGTCGGCGACGACGATGGGCCTGCGGACCCGCACGATCCCGCGCTGGCTCGGCATCCCGGGCTACCTCATCGCGCTCCTGCTGCTGTTCACGCCGCCGCTGCCGGACCCCGTGCAGTTCCTGTTCCCGGCCTGGGTTGTCGTCCTGAGCCTGTTCATCCTGAGCCGACGACACCTGCGCCGACGCACCTGACGGTGGCTAGGACTATTCGGCGGTTCCGTCCGGCAGGTGCGACGGGAGGCCGAACCGAGGCAGGAGTGAGGCGTCGACGAAGGTCACGCAGCGGCGGATGCGCCCGCCCGAAACCTCGAAGAGCTGGAGCGAGTGGGCGCGCAGGGCAGATTCGCCCGCCGCTGTGTCCGGGGCGTAGGCGGCCAGCGCCGGGCTGCCGTTGGCCTGCACCGGTAGCAACCGCCACCCGGGACCGCGCAGGTCGAAGATCCGCTGGATGAACTCCCGGTAGTGGGGTCGGCCGCGCAGCCACAGGTCGACCGGAGGCATCTCGAGCGCGACGTCGTCGGCGAGCAGTCGCGTCAACGCATCGAGGTCGGCGGCCTCGAACGCCGTCGCGTAGCGCTCGACGACGGCGCGCTCGCCGGGCTCGGCCGGCAGGTGAAGGTGGTCGAGGTCGAGTCCCGCTGCCTGCACGGTCGCGCGGGCGCGCTGCAGGCTGCTGTTGACAGACGCGACGGTGGTGTCGAGCGCGGCCGCCACGTCGGCGGCCGGGAGCTGGACGACCTCGCGGAGGACGAGGGCCGCGCGTTGACGAGCGGGGAGCAGCTGGAGCGCAGTGACGAGGGCCAGCCGCAGCCCGTCCCGCTGGACCGCGGCGTCCGCGGGGTCACCGAGCAGGGCATCGGGGAACGGCTGCAGCCACGGCACGTCCAGGCTGGGCGTCAGCGAGGCGTGCGGGTCGTCGCCAGCGGGGCCGAGGCCGCTGGGCAGTGGCCGGCGCTGCCGGCCCTCGAGCGCGCTGAGGCAGGCGTTGGTGGCGATTCGGTGCAGCCAGGTCCGCACCGACGCACGCGTCGGGTCGTAGCGGTCAGCGGCGCGCCACGCTCGCAGCATCGTCTCCTGCACGACGTCCTCGGCTTCGTCGATCGAGCCGAGCATCCGGTAGCAGTGAGCGAGCAGGTCGCCGCGGAACGCTTCGTGGTCGGGGGTCACCACCTCGTCCACGTGGCCCCCGGCCTCTGCGCTCATCCGTGGAGCCTAGGTCGCCGCGGCGGCAAGATCACGGGTCGAGGACCGATGAGTTCGGGGGCCTCCGGGAGTACATGGAGTACTCAGGCAGCCCGACCGGGATGCCGCCGAGCTGGAGGTTCTCATGGGTGAGGTCATCGTCACGCAGTTCATCACGCTGGACGGGGTCGTCTCCGATCCGGACGGCCGCGGCGGCACCGACCACGGCGGCTGGGCGTTCCGCTACGGCCCGGGACCGGTCAGCGACGACAAGTTCCGGCTCGGCAGCCGCATGGACGACGGGGTCCAGCTGTACGGCCGGCGCACCTGGGAGCACTTCTCCCGTCTGTGGCCGGGCCGCGACGGCGACTTCGCCGACCGGATGAACGCCGTGCCCAAGGCGGTTGCCGCGCACAGTCCGATCGACGAGAGCGCGTGGTCGAACTCCCACGCGATCGACGGGGACCTGCTGGACTGGGTGCGCGCCGAGCGAACCCGTCGTGACGTCGTCGTCATCGGAAGCCTCAGCGTGGTCCACGCCCTCGCAGCGGCGGACCTCGTCGACGAGTACCGGCTCGTCACGTTCCCGACGGTCGTGGGCGCCGGCGATCGCCTGTTCGCCGAGGGCCGCGCGATCGAGCTGGAGCTGGTCTCCGCTGAGCCCAACGATGTCGCCGGGACGACCGTGCTGACCATCCTGCGTCGAGCACAGGCGGCGTGAACCTCAGCCGGCGGCGGCGCTCGCGGCCGGGCTGACCGGCGGGGCGGCGCTCGCCGGTGGGGCGGGTGCCGCCGAGGGGACCGGACTCGCCGCCGGCGGCGGGGTCGGCGAGGGCGACGGCGACTCGACGTACGCGTCGCCGAGGAGCCAGCGCTTGATGATCGGTGAGATCTCCAGCGCGAGCGGGAACCCCATGTTGTGCGGGAGCGGGAGCACGTCGATGGTCGCGTCGACACCGCGGGCCTTGAACGCCGCCGCCATCTGCTCGGCCTGCGCGGCGGGCACGGTGACGTCGTCCGTGCCCGCGAGCAGGAGGACGTCGAGCGGCGGGATCGATGTCTGCGGATCGTTGACGAGGTTGAGCGGGCTGTAGTGCGCGCGCTCGTCCGCGGTGCCGCCGTCGGGGAACAGGTTCGCCGCGGCGATCAGGTCGCTGGACAGGTCGTAGACACCCGCGACGCCGACGACGCCGTCCACCGTGACCGGCGGCATCGGGCAGTCGCCGCCGTACTGGTCGCCGGTCACGGCGACCTCGACCGCGATCTGGCCGCCGGCGGAGTGGCCGACGACGACGACACGCGTTGGCGGGTAGCCGAGGGCGTTCAGCTGGTAGGCGCTCCAACGCACGGCGCAGGCGACGTCGTCGATCGGCTTCGGGAACTGTGCCCCGGTCGATCCGGTGTCGTACGTGATGACCGAGGTGCTCACGCCGGACGAGGTCAATGACTGCGCAAGCGGGACGTAGTCCGTTGGGTCGGCGGTCTGCCAACCGCCGCCGGGCACGACGACGACCAGCGGGGCGGGCCCCTTGGTGGCCGGCACGCGAAGAGTGGCGGTCACGCCCGGGAGGTAGAAGTCGGTCAGGACACCGTCAGGGGACATCTCGCGCGTGGTGACCGAGGGGGACGTCCCGGCCGGCTCGTCCGGCGGCGGCGTTGCCGAGGCCTCCGCGGGCACCGACGCCGGCGCACTGTCGACCGCGACCGACGACGACGGCGTTGACGCCGCCTGCGCCGAGCAGCCGGCCAGGAGGACGGCGGCAGCGAGGACGGCTCCGGCACGCGCGAGACGGGGAAGGGTCACGGCCCCATGGTCACACACCAGCCGGCCTGGGAGCCGCACCCGGACTGGCGGCGCCGCCGACCGCGTCCGAGTGTCAGGCGGCTAGGTGGAAGGTGGTCGCGAAGCGGTGGAGGAGTGCCCCGCGTCCTCTGAGCACCTCGACGACGCCGGTGTCGATCGCGCGGTCGGGCGCCAGCTCGCCGGAGATCAGCAGCCGGATCTCCGGGCCTGCGGCGAAGGCGAGGTCCGCGGGGCCGTCGCCGCGCGCGACGTCCAGGCTTGACCCGTCGACTCGGACCAGGAGCTCGGCCGGCCCGATACGCGCTGCGTAGGCGGTCGCGGGCAGCGTCGCCGCGACCGCCGGGCGGAACGCCGTCCGAAGGGCCATCGTCATCGAGTCGGGGGTGACGATCTGCTCGTCGCGTGGGTCGCCCATCGCCTTGAACCCCCAGGCCCCCAGCGCGAGGACGACGGGCTCCAGCTCATGGCCGTACTCCGTGAGCTCGTAGATGATGACGCGCGAGCGCGGCGCCCGCCGGATGATCCCGACGGCTTGCAGCTCCTTGAGCCGCGCGGCCAGAACGTTGCTCGGGATGCGTGGAAGGCCCGCGGCGAGCTCGCCGTAGCGCCGCGGCCCGACGAGCAGGTCGCGGACGATAAGGAGGGCCCAGCGCTCTCCCACGATCTCCACGGCCCGCGTGAGGCCGCAGTACTGCCCGTAGTCGCGTGCGGCCATCGACCTCAGGCCTGCTGGTTCGCGACGGCCTCAGGCCCCTGGGCAGCGGCGACCGGGTCCATCCACCCGAACTCCAGGTGGTTGCCGTCGGGGTCGGAGATCCCACGCTGGTACATGAAGCCGTAGTCCGACGCGGGACGAGGCTCCGAGCCCCCGGCCGCGAGACCCGCTGCTGCGGCCGCGTCGACCGCTTCCCGGCTGTCGACGAAGATGGCGGTCGCCGAGGCGGGCGCGACGGCAGGATCGCCGATCGGCAGGTCGGTGAACGACTGGAAGAACTCGCGGGTCGAGATCATGAAGGCGCTGTGGTCCTGCTCGACGACGACACAGGCCGAGTTGTGGTCGGAGAACAACGGGTTGATGGTGAATCCGAGCGCCGTGTAGAAGGCCTTCGAGCGCTCAAGGTCAGTCACCGGCAGGTTGACGAACATCATGGTCATCGCGGGGGCTCTTTCTCGTAGGTCCGTTCCGATGCGCTGACACTTGCAAAAAACAAGTGCGGCGTCAAGACCCTCAACGTCGACCGCGGGGCCGGAGCGACGGCAGCCCGCGCCCTCACGCGGCGAAGAGCCGCGGTAGCGGACGTGGATGGTAGGAACGACGCATGCCTCGCCTTCGGTCGTTCCTCGTCCTGCTGTCTGGCCTCGCCCTGATCGCCGCCGTCGCGGCGACGGCCCCGCCGGCGGCCGCCGCGCCATCGTGCCGGCTGGCCCCGAAGGCGAGCTGCGCGAAGGCCCAGCTGGCCTGGCGCGTGTCGGCCCACGGCAACCTCGCCGGCATCGCGCTGGCGGGCGCGAACCTCACAGGCGCCGATCTGCGCGGCGCGAACCTCAGGGGTGCCAACCTGTCCGGGGCGACGCTGGACTTCGCCGACCTGACCGGCGCGAACCTGAAGGGCGCGAACCTCGCGGGGACCTCGGCGGTCAACGCGGTGCTGCGGGGAGTGACGCTGACCGGAGCTGACCTGCGCAACGCCGACCTCACGAACTCCAGCCTGTACGGGGCCGACCTGAGCGGCGCGAACCTCGCCGGGACCAACCGGCCCACGCCCCCGCCACCCTTCGGCCCGGCCGGCAAGGCGAAGCCCACGACGAACCTCACCAACGTCGACCTCTACGGCGCAACGCTCAACGGCGCCAACCTCACCAACGTCAACCTCGACAACGCCTATCTCGCCGGGGCGTTCGGGATCCGTACGAACTTCACCGGTGTCATGGCCTACGGCGCCACCTTCAACGGCGCGATCCTCGACGGCGCCCAGTTCTCGGATGCGTTCCTGCTCGGTGCATTCTTCAACGCGGCTGGGCTGCGGGGCGTGAGCTTCGCCGGCGCGAACCTGTCGTACGGGTCCCTGCTCGGGGCGTCACTCGCGGGAGGCGACCTGACGGGGGCCACCGTGACCGGCGTGACGTGGGGCAACACGACCTGCCCGAGCGGCGCGCTGGCGAATCCTGCCTGCTAGCGCAGGAGGGCTGACCTGCCGACCTTGGGGTCAGAGGGATTCCGGCACTGCGAAGCCCTCCGAACCTCAAGGTGGGCGACTAGCCGACCGGCGCGAGCCGCTCCTGGGTGAAGGCCTCGCCGCGCGTCCACACCATGCCGCCGCTGACGACCATCGCGCTCATCCCGCCCGCCCGCGCGAGCATCGGCAGGCCGACCGGGCCTCGCACCGCCAGCGCGGTCGCCCAGGCATCGGCCCTGCCGCCGTCAGCGGCGAGAACGGTCGCGGAGTCGACGGACGTCGCGCGGCCACCGGACGACGGGTCGACGATGTGGTCGCCCTGCTCGTAGCTTCCGGATGTCGCCAGGTGGGCGTCGTTGACCTCGATCGCGCCAAGGAGGCGGGTCGGGTCGGCCGGATCAGCGATCCCGATGCGCCAGCCGTCGCGCTCGGGGCCGGATCGGCCCCGGCACGTGACGTCGCCCGCGGCGTTCACCTGCACGTTCGCGAAGCCGTGGCCGATGAGGATCTCCGCGGCGCGGTCGGCGCCCCAGCCCTTCACATAGCCGCTCGGGTCGAACCCGCCCGGAGCGGCCCACGGGTCGAACGCCCCACGCGACGCGGCCGTGACCTCGGCGCAGCCCGCGAGGACGTCGGCGACCGGCGCTGACACCTCGGTGGGCGCGAGGTCGCCTCGGCGGATGGCGCTGACCTCGGAGTCCGGCCGGAACGGTGACAGCCAGGCATCGATGCGGTGCAGCATGCCCGCGGCATCCGCGCAGGCCAGCTGCGCCGCGCGCTCCGTGATCGTGGGGCCGCGCAGGTCGATCGTGACGACCGTGCCCCACACGTGCTCGTGGTGGACGTACCGCTGCCAAGTCACGAGATCCCCGCCTTCGACAGCGCTGACTGCAGGCTCCGCTCGAAGGCCGCCGACGTGTACGACGCGCCCGAGACGCCGGCGATGGACGCCGCCTGCGCGGCGAGCGCCTGCTGGCGCAGCCGAGGGATCGCGTAGGCGCTGAGCTGGGCCGAATGCCGATCCGCGGTCGGGAATGACGTCACCGAGACTCTCGTGACCGTCGAGCCGACGACACGGATCTTCACCGCGACGGGGCCGTACGGCGTCTGCGCCACGGCGCCGCGATAGATGTGTGCGGCCGCCGCCTCGGCGGGCGCGGACAGGGCCGTCGTGGCCGCCGTCACCGCAGCGGCCGCGATCGTGACGCCCGCCGCCGCCCGCCGCGGGGACCGTCCGCCGAGCGCGCTCACGCGAGACCGGCCTGGGAGAGCGCCGACTGAAGACTCTGCGCGAAGCCTTGGCTCGTGTACGAGGCGCCGGAGACGCCGTCGATGGAAGCAGACTGTGCGGAGAGCGCCTGCTGCTGGAGCTCGGGGATCGCCCGGGCGCTGATCCGCGACGACTCCGGATCACCGTCCGGCGCGGCGATCGCGGTGACCGCGGTGATCGTCGAGCCGCTGACCGTGATCTTGACCTGCGTCGTGCCGTACCGGGTCTGGACGGCGTCTCCGGTGTACGTCTGAGGAGCCGGCGCGTCGCTCGTGGCCGCCCCGCTGGATGCGGACCCGCCGGACGTGGGTGCCGGTCCGGGCGTCGCGCCGGTGCCGTTCGCCACAGCGGGCTGGATGGTCGTGGCTGCCGCACTCGCCTGGAACAGGCTGCCCGGGTGGTAGCCGAGAACGGCCACCGCCCCGGCGACCGTTCCCGCGGTGACGAGGATCGCTCGCTTCATCTGCCTGTCTCCTTAGAACTCGAACAGCTCGTGGTGCAGGGCCTCGGGCCTCACGCCGGCGGCGAGGGCAGCGCGATGGACGTCATCGGTGAACCCGCTCGGCCCGCACGAGTACACGTCCGCGTGGCGGACCCCCGGGACGATCCGCGTCAGCAGCGCCGGGGTCATCCGCCATTCCCGACGGGTACCGGGCAGCACGTGGACCCGGATGCGGCCGCCGGACTCCTCGGCGAAGCGGGTGAGCTCGTCAGCGAGCAGGGCCGGCCACGCCGACACGCGGTAGATGACGTCGGCGTGCGCGGTGCGCGGCAGCTCGTCCAGGAGCGCGCGCAGGGGCGTGATGCCGACACCTGCTCCGATGAGGACGACATGGTCGCTGGTCCGGACGTCCATGCGCATCGCCCCGTACGGCCCCTCGACGAAGACCCGGGTCCCGGGACGAAGGGATGCGAGGGCACGGGAATGGTCGCCCAGGTCACGAACGGTGATCCGCATGAACGACGAGGTGGGGCGCGCCGACAAGGAGTACGGGTGTCCCTGCCACCACCAGCGCCTCGTCCCGAAGCGGAACGAGAACCACTGCCCGCCCGCGGCGTTCAGCCGGTCGAGGTGGCGACCGGTGAGGTGGACGTGCACGGCGTCGTCGTCGGCCCGCTCGACCGCGTGAACGCGGAGCCCGAGGCGCAGCGACTGCCGGATCGGCGCACCGACGCGGAAGACGAGGATGGCCGCGGCGACCGCCACGTACAGGCCGATCCACCAGATGCGGGCGAGGGGTGCGTCGACGAACACCGAGCCGGACTCGAGCTGGTGGCCGAACGCGAGAGCGACGGCCAGGTAGAAGTAGAGGTGGGCGACGTGCCAGGTCTCGTACCGCATGCGGCTGCGGATCCGGCGCCAGGACATGATGCCCAGGCCGACCATCAGGAGGGTCGCGGCCATCGCCGGCAGCATCCAGGCGGTGCCGAAGGTCAGCGACACCAGCTCCGACAGCCAGCCGACCTGCGTCATCTGTCCGTAGGCCAGGGTCGTCAGCACCACGTGAAGGACGATCAGCATGAGTGTCGCCGGCCCGAGCAGGCGGTGCCATGCGACGAGACGGTCCTGGCCGACCTCGTGCTCAAGGAACGGCAGCCGGGCCATGAGCAGGATGGACAGCAGCGCGGCGTAGGTGCCGAGCATCGCCGCCACGATCCCGATCGCCGAGGCGACCGCCCCGGGCGCGGACCACGAGATCGCCACGAGGGCCGGCACCGTGAACGCCAGCGTCACGCCCGCGCCGACTCCCGCCACGAGAGCGGCGACGTCGCCGACCCGGCGGGGTCGGCTTCGCGGCGCAGTGGCCTGAGGCGTGGCGAGGCGCGGCGGTCGGGACGCGATCGTCGACATGGATGGAGCATGGCGGCGAACTGTTCGAGCGATGTTCGGGCAACCTGAACGCTGGCTATGAGCTCCCTGCGAGGCGAAGGCTGTGGTCGGAGCCCCGGGAAGGCCTACCGGGGCGGGCGCACCATCGCCGTCGCGGTGTCCGGGCAGGCGCCGAGGAGCTCCGGCGACGCACCGAGGGCGGCGGGTAGCGCGTCGCGAGTCGTCCGGTGGAACCCGAGCCGGGGGAAGAAGTCCGCCGCGGTCTCGGTGAGCAGGCCGACGGGGGCGTCGGCACTGTCGACGATCGTCAGGGCGGCCTCGACGAGGGATGTCCCGACACCCGTCGACCGGGAGTCGGGGCTGACGGCGAGAGATCGCAGGAGGTAGGCGACGTCGTCGCCTGAGCCGTGGCGCTCGAGCGCGACCGTGCCGATCGGTACGCCGTCGGCGTCGGCGACGAGCTGATGCGTGACGTCATCGCGTCCCACGACGGGCAGGTCGTAGCCCGCCAGCAGGCCGGCGACGAACGTGGCGTCCTCGGGGCCGGCCGTGCGGATCGCGAGGCCCTGCGGCGACACGTCCGGGACGCCGACCTCGCCGAGGAGGCTCACGATCCGGGCGCGGATCGCGTTGCGGATCAGGCGGACGACGGGCAGGGGTTGGCCCGCGGGGTCGTCGAGGACCCAGTCCTCGTAGCGCTTGCCGGGGAAGAACGGGCAGGTATCCCCGCAGCCCATCGTGACGACGACGTCGGATGCGCGGACCGCGTCTGTCGTGAGGATCTTGGGGTGCTGGTCGCGGATGTCGATGCCTACCTCGGCCATCGCGGCGACGGCCATCGGGTTCAGCGCGTCCCCCGGCGCGCTGCCGGCCGAACGGACCTCCACCCGGCCGCCGGCGAGGGCGGCCAGATAGCCGGCAGCCATCTGCGAACGGCCGGCGTTGTGGACGCAGACGAACAGGACGGTCGGCTTCTTCGTCATCGTGGGCCTTCCTAGGACAGCGACTGCGTGCGAGCGATGGGGTCGGGCAGGTCGAGGGAGTCGGCCGCGCGGGGCTGCCGGGGGTAGAGAAGTGCGGTCAGGGCGACGCCAGCCACGGCGCCGACGATCTGGGCGCCGATGAAGGCGGCGTCGGATGCCGGGGCGATGCCGGCGAACGTGTCGGTGAACGACCGGCCGATGGTCACGGCCGGGTTGGCGAACGACGTGGAGGCCGTGAAGAAGTAGGCGGCACCGATCCACGCCGGGATGACGACGGCGCCGAGGTGACCGCGGCCGGTGCGGTTCAGGACGCCGATCGCCAGCAGCAGCCCCGCAGCGGCGACGACCTCCCCGAGCAGCAGCCCCCAGCCGTCTCGGGCATGCGTGGACGCCGTCACCGCGGGCAGGCCGAACATCAGGTTGGCAACGACGGCCCCCGCGATCGCGCCGGCGACCTGTGCGAGCAGATAGGCAAGACCCTCCGCGACGGCGATGTCGCGCCGGACCAGGTCGACACCCGTGACGAGCGGGTTGAAGTGCGCCCCCGACACCGGCCCGATCACGGTGATGAGGACGCCGAGCGCGGCGACGGTCGCCACCGCGTTGATCAGCAACGCGACCGCGAGGTCGTCCGTGAGCCGGGTCGCCATGATGCCGGAGCCCACGACCGCCGCGGTGAGGGTCGCCGTCCCGACCAGTTCGCCGGCCACCCGTCGCGTGGCCGACCCGGTCACGCGGAGTCGGCCGCCGGCACGCAGCACGTCGACCCCGTCGGCTGGTCCCCGCAGCACGTCCCCGTGCTCGCCAGGTCGAGCGTCGCCGCTGACTCGTCGGGGTCGTCGTCGGTGACGACGTAGACCTCCCACGGGGCGCCCGATGGATCGTCGGCCCAGACCTTGTCCTGCACGGCGTGGCAGCACAACGTCGCGTCCTCGATCCGTGCCGGCAGGCCCGCGCCGGTGAGTCGCTCGGTCGCCGCGGCGACCTCGTCCGCGTCGAAGACCTCGATGCCGAGGTGGTTCAGCGCGCCGGTGGTCCCGGTCCCGCGATCGGCCGCCGGCACCTCGAACAGGACCAGCTTCAGCGGCGGGTCCGCAACGGCGAAGTTCGCGTAGCCGGGTCGGAGCTTGTGCGGGCCGACCCCGAGGAGCGTCGTGTAGAACGCGATGCTGGCGTCGAGGTCCGAGACGTTGAGTGCGAGCTGGATCCGTGACATCGTGGCCCTTCGAATCGATGGTGATCGATGCGGACGCTAGCATCCATATCGAGACCTGTCTATGTGGATTGGAGCACGATGGTCGGCACCCCGCTCACGGTGGTCAACGCCGACGTGTCGTGCTGCACGCCAGGCCTCGACGAGCCGCTCGACCGCCCCGCCGCCGAGGAGCTCGCCCGGCTGCTGAAGGCCGTGGCCGACCCGACCCGGCTGCAGCTGCTCGCCCTGCTGCGCTCAGTACCGGCGCAGGAGGCCTGCGTCTGCGACCTCACCGATCCCGTCGGGCTGAGCCAGGCGACGGTGTCGCACCACCTGAAGATCCTCGTCGACGCCGGCATCCTCACGCGCGAGAAGCGCGGCTACTGGACCTGGTACGCCGTCGTCCCGTCACGGCTGGCCGAGCTGGGCGCTGTCCTCGCGTAGGCGCTGCGCATACCGTTGCGACTCGGCGCAGGGCGCGGCCGACGAGGTACCTGAGGAGGATCGATGGCCCGTGAGGTCGACGTCGTCGTGATCGGCATGGGTCCGGGCGGGGAGGATGTCGCCGGCGCGCTTGCCCAGGCGGGCCGGTCGGTCGTGGGGATCGAGGCCGAGCTCGTGGGGGGTGAGTGCCCGTATTGGGGGTGCGTCCCGAGCAAGATGATGATCCGCGCCGCAAACCTCCTGGCCGAGGCCCGGCGTGTTCCCGGCGTCGCGGGCGGGTCGTCAGTCACGGCCGACTTCACACCGGTCGCCCTGCGGATCCGCGACGACGCCACCGACGACTGGAACGACCAGGTCGCCGCCGACCGGTTCGTCGGCAAGGGCGGCACGCTGATCCGAGGACGCGCCACCCTCGTCGCCCCCGACACCGTCCGGGTGGGCGATGACGAGGTCCGAGCCGGCGTGGGCATCGTCATCGCGACCGGCGCGGCGCCGGCGGTCGCGCCCATCGACGGTCTTCGCGGGACGCCGTACTGGACCAACCGCGAGGCGATCGCGGCCCTCGACGCTCCGCAGTCGCTGATTGTGCTCGGCGGCGGCGCGATCGGGTGCGAGCTGGCTCAAGTCTTCCGCCGGTTCGGCACGGAGGTGACGGTGGTCGAGGCCGGTGACCGCCTCCTGCCGCCGGAGGTCCCGGCCGCGGGCGAGCTCATCCGGACGGTGTTCGAGAAGGAGGGCATCACGGTGCTCACGGGTGCCGCGGCGACGGCCGTCCGCCATGACGGGGCCGAGTTCGAGGTGCAGCTGGGATCGGGTTCGGTGCGCGCCGAACGACTCCTCGTGGCGACCGGTCGTCGGGCCAACCTGGCGAACCTGGGGCTGGGCAACGCCGGCCTGCCCGCCGACGCCCGTGCGCTCGCCACCGACGGGCAGATGCGCGTCGCCCCGGGGATCTGGGCGGTCGGGGACGTGACCGGCGAGGGCCAGTTCACGCACATGGCGATGTACCAGTCGCGGATCGCGACGCACAGCATCCTGGGCACGCCGCTCCCGGACGCGGACTACCGCGCCGTCCCACGCGTCACGTTCACCGACCCGGAGGTCGGGTCGGTCGGGCTGACCCCGGCAGCCGCGCGAGCGGCGGGGATGCGCGTGCGGGTGGGGTCGACACCGCTGTCGAGCACGACGCGCGGCTGGATCCACCTGACCGGCAACGAGGGGTTCATCGAGGTGGTGGAGGACGCCGACGCCGGTGTCCTCGTCGGCGCGACGAGCGTCGGGCCTACCGGCGGGGAGGTCCTCGGGCTGCTCACGCTCGCCATCCATGCGCGGGTACCCGTGCGTGAGCTGCGGACGATGATCTACGCGTACCCGACGTTCCATCGCGGGGTCGAGGCGGCGCTGGGTGCCCTGGAGGGCACGGCGGCGTAGGCGCTCCTCCGTGAGAGAGTGCGCGCATGTCCTCACGGCCTGTCGACCTTGACCCCGGTATCCACACGACCGACGACGGGCTCTACGGACCCGACAGCGTCACGTGGCGCGTCATGGCGTCGCCGTCGATCGCCGTCGGAGCGTCCGCTGCCGCGATGATCCAGATGCTGCTGCCGCCGGTCATGTACGTGATCGACCAGTCGTCCTCGGTGCGCACGCACCCGGAGGCGCGCGCCCAGCGCACCGGCGAGTACAACCTCACGATCACCTACGGCGACGTCGCGTCCGCGGAGCGGGCCGGCAAGGTGCTGCGTGACCTGCACGCCACCCGCCGCGCGATCGACCCGATCACCGGGGCCGAGCACCGCGCCGACGACCCCGACCTTCTCGTGTGGGTGCACAACGCCCTCACGTGGTCGTTGCTGCGTGCCGCGCGGACCTACGGTCCGCAGCTCAGCCCGGCGGAGGAGGACGCCTTCGTCGCGGAGCAGCGCGCGGTCGCCGCCCGGCTCGTCGGCTGCGACCTCGACCACGTCGTCTCGACCGTGGACGACCTGATCGCCTACATGGTTGCGATGGTTCCGCGCTTGGCGCTCACGACTCCGGCGGTGTGGTTCCGCGACATGATGGTTCCCCGGACCTGGTCGCCCACTCCGGAGAACGCGCTCAGGAGCCTCCTCGCCAACGCAGGCGTGCTCGTGATGGCCCCGGAGCACCAGGAGCTGTTCGGTTTCCGGTTCGGGCCGCTCAAGCAGGCCACGACGGTGGCGGCGACCCGGCTGCTGCTCTCGCCCGGCGGGACCGTGGAGTCCATCGCGGGATCGATCCCGGGGCTGCGCCGCTACGTCGACACCAACGCCTTCGGCGGCCGGCGGCGTCGCCAGGTCGTCGCCCCGCACTGAGAGCCGGGGTCAACCGGATCCCAGCCCGGCGATCACGTTGATCGAGATAGCGATGATGATCGTCAAGAACACGAACGAGACCAGGCCCTGGCGCAGCACCGACGCCCGGATGTCCCGGTCGCTGACCGCGGTGTCGGACACCTGGAAGGTCATGCCGATCGTGAACGCGAAGTAGGCGAAGTCTCGGTAGTCCGGGTCGGCGTCGCTGTTGAAGTCGATGCCGCCCGTCGGGGGCGAGTAGTACGCCCTCGCGTACCTCAGCGTGAAGATCGTGTGGAAGACGAGCCATGACAGGGCGACGCTGACGATGCCGAGGAGGATCGTCGGCCAGTCCGCCCGGCCCGACGGGACGATGGCGATCGCGACGGCCACCATCGAGATGCCGGCGACCGCCGGTAGAAGGACGTCCCGCACCGCCACGCCGGGGTCCTCACGTTGGGCCGACGCTGCGGACTCCGCCGCCGTCATCGCCCAGAGCCGCGGCCAGGTCATGAGGAGGAACGTCCCCGCGGCGGCGGCCCAGGCGGCGAGCAGCCCCGTTCCCCAGGAGGCGAGAAGGACCGTGGCCGTCCCGACGGCGATGCCGGCGATCCCGGCGCCGACGAGGTGGGCGGCCGCGGACCGATGGGTCATGTCGCTCGGCTCACGGGAGTGGCGCGGACCACCGGGCTGAGTAGCCGCCCCCGACCTCCCACGTCACGGTGAGCTGAGGCTGGCGTCGCGGCTCCGCGGGACCGACCGTGAACTCGCACGCGCCGTCGGTCAGGGGAGTCGACGCGGCGACGTCGACGGTGGGGCATCCCGAGCAGCGGATGCCGACGGCGGTCACGCCGGACTTGGCCACGTCGATGAGGCGGTAGGTCACTCGGCCCAGGTCCTCCGACTCACGAAGGACGACCCACTCAGGGCGCGGCCGTCCGCCGTACGTCTCGGATTTCGTCTCGGACATCGTCATCGCCGCTCGGCTCCTGGAGGCCGGCGGGCCTCCCCACGCACCGCTGGCAGCCACGGCCACCGGTGGGTCGACCGTAGCCCTCGGAGCACCCTCCCCGTGCGCCACCCGTGTCGATTCCGGCGACGGTCGCTCGTACGTAGGGTGAGGCCGGAGCGTCCGGTCGCACCGATCGAGGGAGAGACGCATGCCCCTGTACCTGCTGTCCGTGTGCTACCCAGCCGGCTCCGCGATGCCCGAGCCCGATGCGCTCGCCCGCATCGTCGCCGACACGGAGGCCGTCCACGCGGCCCTCGTCGCCGACGGGCGGTGGGTGTTCGGGGGTGGTCTCGCCGACGCCTCGCTGTCCACGACCGTCGTCGACCGCGACGGGGAGGCGGTGCTCATGGACGGGCCCTTCATCGAGGCCAAGGAGCAGATCGGCGGGATCAGCGTGATCGACGCCGCCGATCTCGACGAGGCGATCGCCTGGGCCGGCCGGATGTCGGCAGCGACGACCACGCCGATCGAGGTTCGCCCGTTCGTCGGCCCACCGATGAGCTAGTCGTCCGCCGGAGAATGTCGATCGCGTGGCTCGTCGTTCGTACAGATGGTGATCGGCCCGAGCGGGCGGATTCGACGATGAGAGGAGAGGCAGATGCCTCAGTACCTGCTTTCGGTCCACAACGGCGAGGAGTCGCCGTACGCCTCCGACGAGGAGATGCAGCAGGCGTTCGCCGACACGGGCCGGGTGAACGAGGAGATGCAGGCGGCCGGCGTCTGGGTGTTCGCCGGTGGGCTCATGCCCGCGAGCACCGCGTCCGTCGTCCGGGTGAAGGACGGTGCGCTCCGCCACACCGACGGTCCGTACCTGGAGGCGAAGGAGCACATCGGCGGCTTCTGGGTCCTGGAGGTGGCCGATGAGGCCGAGGCTCGCGCGTGGGCCGAGAAGGGGGCCGTGGCGTGCCGGGGAGACGTCGAGATCCGGCCGTTCCAGTCCGCCTGACCCGCATGCTGGACGCGTCCGACGTCGAGCGCGTCTTTCGACAGGACTACGGGCGCGCTGTCGCGACCGTGAACCGCCTCCTCGGCGACCTCGGGCTCGCCGAGGAGGCGGTCCAGGACGCGCTTGCCGCAGCCATCGAGGCCTGGCCGAGGACCGGCGTGCCCCCGAGCCCGGCCGGCTGGATCATCACGACCGCGCGGAACCGGGCGATCGACCGGCTGCGTCGAGAGTCGTCGCGCCATGACCGACATGTCCAGGCAGCGCTGTTGCATGCCCCCGACGACCCCGTGGAGGTGGGCCCGGTGCGCGACGACCAGCTCCGCCTCATCTTCACGTGCTGCCATCCGGCTCTCGCTCCGGCGTCGCAGGTCGCCCTGACGCTGCGGCTGGTCGCCGGCCTGCAGACCCCCGAGATCGCGCGAGCGTTCCTCGTGCCCGAGCCCACGATGGCCCAGCGCCTCGTGCGGGCGAAGAACAAGATCCGCGAAGCGCACATCCCGTACCGGGTGCCGCGCGACGCCGACCTCCCCGCGCGGCTGCCGCCCGTGCTCGCCGTGGTGTACCTCGTCTTCAACGAGGGCTACCTCGCGAGCTCGGGCGATGCGTTCGGACGCGTCGACCTCGCGGCCGAGGGACTCCGGCTCGGGCGCACCCTGGTCGAGCTGATGCCGGACGAGCCCGAGGCCCGCGGCCTCCTCGCGCTCATGCTGCTCGCGGAGTCACGCCGCCCTGCCCGGACCGACGCCGACGGTGCGATCGTCCGGCTGCCAGAGCAGGACCGGAGCCTGTGGGACGCCACCCTCGTCGCCGAGGGCCAGGACCTGGTGCGCGCGTGCCTGCGCCGGGGCCAGCCCGGCCCGTACCAGCTGCAGGCCGCGATCGCGGCCGTCCACAGCGACGCGGCGTCCGCCGCGGACACGGACTGGCCGCAGGTGCTCGCGCTGTACGACCAGCTCTACGCGATGAGCCCCTCCGTGATCGTCGCCCTCAACCGCGGTGTCGCCCTCGCCGAGGTGCACGGGCCGGGGCCGGCGCTCGAGGTGGTCGACGAGCTCGGCCTCACCGACCACCACCTGTTCCACGCCGTGCGGGCCGACCTGCTCGCCCGGCTCGGCCGGACCGCCGAGGCGTCGCAGGCGTATGACGAGGCCGCCGGGCGAGCGCCCACGGACACCGAACGGGCGCTGCTGCGCCGACGGCAGGGCGAGCTCGCCGGATAGCACAGGGCTCGGTGCGTGTGGTCCGCACCGGAATGGGTACGCCTGCCTCGTGGACCACGTGGCAGCGCGATGACGACGAGCCGACCTGCCGACGGCATCGAGGCGGCCGCCGGGGGAGTCTCGACGGGGTCAGACCCGCTGCCGGGGCCGTTGCACCGTATCGACGCCTTCCAGCAGCGGCACCGTGTGGTGGGTGTGCCGTTCGCGGTCTACAAGAAGTTCTCCGACGATGACGCGGGCCGGTTGGCCTCGCTCGTCTCGTACTACGCGTTCTTGTCGGTGTTCCCGCTGCTGATCGTCCTGGCGACGGTCGTCTCCCGTCTCCTCGTCGGACACCCGGACCTCGCCGACGACATCGTGCAGACCGCGGCCGGCAGCTTCTTGTCCGTCGGCTCGGCCGGCGCCACGTTCACACCACTGGACGTCTCGGGCCCGGCGCTCGCCCTGGCGCTCGTCGTCGGGCTCTGGAGCGGGCTGGCCGTGGCCAACGGGATGCAGGACGCCATGGACACGGTGTACGAGGTACCGAGGACGAGTCGGGCGAGCTTCGCGGGGCGGATCTCGCGCAGCCTCTCCCTGCTGGTGCTCGTCGGGATCGGCCTGCCCCTGGCGACCGTCCTCCAAGGGCTCGCGGTCCGCGCGGTCGGCGGCCCCTTCGCCTCCGTGGTCGCGCTCGTCGCGGTCATCGTCCTCAACACGGGGATCATCGCGACTGCGTTCCGGCGGGCGACCGTCGCGCCGATCGGCTGGCGCGAGGTCCTGCCCGGGGCAGCCCTCGCCGCGGTTGCCTGGTCGGTGCTGCAAGCGGTGGCGACGGGCCTGCTGACCAGCCGGATTGCCGGCGCGCAGACGCAGTACGGGACGTTCGCGGTTGTCGTCGGCCTGCTGTTCTGGTTCTTCCTCCTCGCCCAGATCACGCTGTACTGCGCCGAGCTGAACGCGGTGCTCGCTTTCCGCCTGTGGCCGCGCGGCCTCGCGACCGTCGTCCGCGGGCAGGCCGACACCGAGGCGGACATCCGCGCCTACCGGCACTACGCCGCGCGTGAGCAGCAGGCCGCCAACATGAGCGTGGAGGTCCACGTCGTCACGGCGCCGTCCACGCAGGCGGAGGGGGAGCCAGCGTCGTCCGTCGCGTCGGACGAGCCCCATGGCCCGACGGACGGCGAAGGCGCCTCCTGAGCGCATCGATTCGGCGGCCCGCCAGCGGTTCAGGGCCGACGACCGTGGGTACTCGTAGCCACCGGTAACGGTTCCCCAGAGCCCGCACGGCAGACTCGTGGGCACGCCCGTGCTCGCCCTGGGCGAGGTCGATCAGCGGAGGACGCCATGCCGAACGTCCGGCGGACGTCCCGTGCCCGCGCGTAGGCGGCAGCGATGATGCGGGGCGTGGTCGGGTCGATCGCAGCGCGCGGGGCGACCCACATCTGGATCCTCGGCCTGTGGGCCGGGGCCTTCGTGGTCGTCCAGGTGGTCGCAGCGATCGCGTGGGACCCGGTCGCGGTCGCCTTGCCCGTGGCGCTCCTGCCCGCCGCGGTCGCCGTAGCCGTGGTGGTCCTGAGGTCCCGGATGGCCGACTGGCTCGTGCAGGTGTCAGTGGCGGCGCTCGCCGTGCAGATGCTCGCCAACACGGCCATGGAGTCGTCCGACGTGCAGATGGTCTCGTCCGCCACGGCGATGCTCGTCCCGGTGGTCTACGTCGGCCTGTGGAACAAGCCCGTGCTCGCACACCTGTACGCGGCGCTCGGCGCGCTCGGGTTCTTGTGGATCGTCATCGCACGCGGGTGGTCGGCCGACCTCGCGCAGGCGTGGGTCACGATCACGGCGATGCTGTTCGGGATGGCCTTCGTGCTCGCGGTCTTCATCCGTCGCACGACCCACCTCGCGTACTACGACCATCTCACGGGCCTGATGAACCGCACCGGGCTGAGCAGCTACCTGCGCACCCACGAGGACGTCGGCCGCGCCACCCTGCCGCGAATCCTCCTGGTCGCGGACCTGGACGGCCTCAAGGAGACCAACGACACCTTCGGCCATGCGGCGGGCGACGAGGTGCTGCTCGACCTCGCTCGGGCCTGGCGGTCGGTGCTGCGCCCGGACGACGTCGCGGTCCGGCTCGGCGGCGACGAGTTCCTGCTCATCCTTCCCCAGACGCCGCTCTCGGCCGCGGCAGACGTCATCCGACGGTTGCGGAGCAAATCGACGGTGCCGTGGTCCGTGGGGGTCGCGGACTGGCCGGCCGGCACGCCGTTCGATGTCGCGCTCGCGAAGGCGGACGCCGGGCTCTACGCCGACAAGGAGGCGCGTCGTCCGGTCGCCGTGCGGAGGCGGTCCTAACGGCCACGCCGTCAGGCGGGTGTGCCTGCTGATCGGAGGCTGTCCCGCACGCCGTCCATCGTGAGCACGCCGGACTCGCCGATCCGTACCCGACCGGCGGGTGAGCGCAGGAGCTCGGCCAGGGCGTCCCGCAGGGACGAGCCCGCCGGGACGGAAGGCGTGGCGGCGTCGGCATCCGTCACCGGCACCAGCGTCCGCAGGTCTACGGCGGTCACCGCCAGGAGCTTGACGGTGCGGTCCGTCCCGACGAAGTCGGCGACGAACGGGTTGGCCGGCCGCCCGAGGATCTCCACCGGGGTTGCGAACTGCTCGAGGTGCCCACCCTGTCGCATGACCGCGATGCGGTCACCGAGGCGGACCGCCTCGTCCACGTCGTGCGTGACGAACACGACGGTCTTGTTCGCATCCGCGAGGAGCGTGAGCATCTCGGCCTGGAGTCGGTCGCGCTCGATCGGGTCGACGGCGCCGAACGGCTCGTCCATCAGCAAGACCGGGGGGTCGACCGCAAGCGCGCGCGCGACCCCGACGCGCTGCCGCTGGCCGCCGGACAGCTGGTGCGGGTAGCGCTCGCCATAGGTGTCGGGCGGCAGCCCGACCAGGGAGAGCAGCTCGTCGACGCGTGCCCGCGTCCGCGCCTTGTCCCACCCCGACAGGACCGGGACCGTCGCCACGTTGCGGCGCACGGTCTGGTGCGGGAACAGCCCGACCTGCTGGATCACATATCCGATGGAACGGCGTAGCTCCACCGGATCGACCTGCGAGACGTCGCGGCCGTCGACGAGGATCCGGCCGCCGCTGGGCTCGACGAGCCTGTTGATCATCCGCATCGTTGTGGTCTTGCCGCACCCGGACGGGCCGACCAGGACGGCCAGCTCGCCGACGCCGATGTCCATCGACAGCTCGTGGACCGCGGTCGTCCCGTCGGGGTAGGTCTTGCTGACCGATTCGATCTGGATCATCGAGGGCGCTTCCTACTAAGTTAATTGGAATAGTATAGATTGCGTAGTCGCGCGACACCGACGAGCAGGAAGGGCCACGGCCATGAGCATTACTATCCCGGCAGCGTCCACCCGGACGGCACCTGCCGCCCGACGTGACCGTGCGCTGGAGGCCACCGCTCGTGAGCTCGCCGCCAACACCGCGACGTGGGCACCGCTCGTGCGCTTCGCCGAGCCCCGCGTCTGCGTGCGTGTCGACGCCGGCCCGGACGCCGAGGCGTGGCTGCTGATGTGGGCACCCGGCCAGGGGACCGGCCTGCACGACCACGGCGGGGCGTCGGGCTGCTTCACGGTTCTTCGTGGGTCCGTCTGGGAGACGACCGTCGACGACGGCTCGCTGCGCGACGCGCGCTATGAGGTCGGCGACATCCGCAGCTTCGACCGCGACGTGATCCACGATGTCCGCAACGAGGGACCGGTCGGCGCCGTGACGCTCCACATATACGGGCCGGAGCTGGCGGCGATGACGCACTACTCGAGCGACGGCGGCGTGCTCAGCGAGACCGGGACCCGCCGGGCGGGCCGGGACTGGTGACCGTGGCGCCGGAACCCCCCGGTTCGCAGGGGATCGACCATCGGCTGGCGCAGGCACGCACCCGCATCCGGCGCTACGACCCCCGCGGCGCCAACGCGGCGGCCACCTGCGGCGCCGTCCTGGTGGACATCCGTCCGGCCGCGCAGCGACAGGAGTTCGGAGAGATCCCCGGCGCCCTCGTGATCGAGCGGAATGTGCTGGAATGGCGGCTCGACCCGAGGTGCGACGCCCGCCTGCCGGACGTCGCGCGATTCGACCTGGAGGTGATCGTCGTCTGCCAGGAGGGATACACATCCAGTCTCGCCGCGGACTCGCTGCGCGAGCTGGGTCTGACGTCGGCCGGTGACCTGGACGGCGGGTTCGCCGCGTGGCGTGCTGCTGGTCTTCCGACGACCGGTGGTGCCGGAGCGCCCCGGGCATGAGCGCGCCGGTCCTCGTCGCGCCGATGGCCGCGCCGAACCCCTGGTTCAGCTGGACCTACCTGAGCAGCAACGTCGACGACCTGCTGCTCGCCGGTCGCGAGCACATCCTCATCACGATCGCAGCCGTCGTCCTCGCCACCGCTGTTGCCGTTCCGCTCACCTTGGTCGTCCGCCGCTTCCCGCGGCTGCAGGTGCCGGTGCTGGCGTTCTCCGGCCTGCTCTACACGATCCCGTCGCTGGCGCTGATCGCCGGGCTGTGGCCCTGGCTCGGGCTCTCGCCCTGGACGGTGATCACCGCGCTCGCCCTGTACGCGCTGCTGGTGATCCTGCGGAACATGCTCGTCGGCCTTGATGCCGTTCCGGCGGAGCTGGTCGATGCGGCCAAGGGCGTCGGGTACACGAAGTCGCAGCTGCTGTGGCGGATCCAGGTGCCGCTGGCGACGCCGGCCATCATGGCGGGCATCCGGATAGCGACGGTCTCCACGATCGGCTTGTGACGGTAGGCGCTCTCGTCGGCCACGGTGGGTTCGGGTCGATCATCCTGGGCGGCTTCGTCAACAACTTCTACCACGCCCAGATCATGGCCGGCACGATCGCCGTGGTCGTGCTGGCGCTGCTCCTCGAAGGCGGCCTCGTGCTGCTGGAACGGGCGCTCACGCCGTGGACCCGGAAGGCGCGCGCCTGATGGACGGGTTCCAGTCGCTGGTCTCGTGGTTCACCGATCCAGCCCAGTGGTCCGGCTCGTCCGGGATCCCGACGCGGCTGCTCCAGCATGCGGTCATCTGCCTGTGGGCCATGGTGATCGCGCTCGCGGTGGCCCTGCCGGTCGGGCTTGCGCTTGGTCATGGGCGGCGGTGGGGCACCCTCGTCACGAGCGTCGGCAACCTCGGCCGGGCGATCCCGACCTTCGCCCTGTTGATCATCCTCGCCTCGTGGGAGCCGGTCGGGGTCAGTGATCTCGCCGCGATCATCGCCCTCGCGGTGTTCGCGATCCCGCCGATCCTCACGAATGCCTACGTGGGCGTGCGCGACGTGGACCCGGGCGCCACGGACGCCGCACGTGGCATGGGAATGACGGGCACGCAGGTCCTGCGCCGCGTCGAGCTCCCGCTCTCGGTGCCCGTGGTCGCGGCCGGCATCCGGACCTCCACGGTCCAGGTCGTCGCGACGGCGACCCTGGCCGCGCTGGTCGGCGGGGGAGGGCTCGGGCGCTTCGTCGTCGACGGCTTCGGCCGTCAGGACCCCACGCTCATGTTCGCCGGTGTCGTCCTCGTGGCCGTCACCTGCGTCGGCGTGGAGCTGGCCGGGTCGGCGGCTCAGCGCGCGCTCACCCCGAAGGCGCTTCGGGACGCGCCCGTCCTGGGGACGTTCTGAACGTCCGTGCACCGGGAGTATTGCGAAGTTTTCCGATAGATATAATGGGATAAGAACGGCGCACGGGCAGTACGATCGGTTCGGCAAGCACCCGATCGGGTACGGCGATACCCACTGTCAGCCCTCGCCGCCACAGTTGGCCCCGATCTCCCCCGAAAGGAACCGATGACATGCGTGCCCGCCTACGAATTCCCGGCCTAGCCGTTACGGCCGCGGTCGGCCTCGCGCTGACCCTGTCCGCCTGCAGCAGCTCCTCCGACGCCTCCTCCTCAAGCTCGGCTGCCGGGAGCGCCGCCGCGTCGGCCGCCCCGAGCACCGACGCGACGGCTGTCGCCTCGTCGGCGCCAGCCGCCAGCGCCTCCGCCGCGCCGACCGCGAGCGGCCCGATCACCATCGGCGCGTTCAACTTCGGCGAGAGCAAGATCCTGGCGAATCTCTACGCCGCCGCGCTGACGTCGGTCGGCTACGAGCCGACCATCAGCGAGCTGACGAACCGCGAGGTCGTCGAGCCCGCACTGGAGAAGGGCGACGTCCAGGTGGTGCCGGAGTACCTCGGCACGCTCACGGAGTTCCTCAACGCGAAGGCCAACGGGCCCGATGCCACGCCGGTGGCCTCCGGTGACGCCGCGGCCACGCTCGAGGCCGTCCAGCAGCTGGCCAACGCGGTCGGGATCACCGTTCTGACCCCGTCGCCTGCTGCGGACCAGAATGCCTTCGCCGTCACCAAGGAGTTCGCCGACGCGAACGGCATCGCGACGCTGTCCGACCTCGCTGCCTACTCGCAGAAGACCCCCGTCACCCTGGGCGGTCCGCCGGAGTGCCCGACCCGCCCCTTCTGCCAGCCGGGCCTGGAGAAGACGTACGGCCTGAAGGTCGGCGAGTTCGTCTCCCTTGACGCCGGTGGTCCGCTCACCAAGGCGGCCCTGACCCAGGGCAAGATCGATGTCGGCCTGGTGTTCTCCTCCGACGGTGGCGTGGCGGCGAACGACCTCGTCGTGCTCACCGACGACAAGGCCTTGCAGACGGTCGACAACATCGTCGCCGCCGTCAACACCGCAGCCCTGACGCCCGCGCTGCAGGCGGCTCTCGACGAGGTGAACGCGGCGCTCACCACGGACGAGCTCGTCCAGCTCAACAAGGCCGTCGACATCGACCGGGGCGACCCGGCGACGGTGGCGGCGGACTGGCTCGCCCAGAAGGGCCTGTTCCAGTAGCACGTTGACGATGACGGCCGGCGACCTGCGTATGGTCGCCGGCCGTCGTCGTGTCTGAGGAGTCGTGCCGGAGGAGTGGTGCCGGAGAAGTGGTGCCGGAGGAGAGTGGGCTCACGACGACGAGCCGTGGATGACGTAGTATTGCAACTAAGTCGATCGGCACACTAGAAAACGGCGATCATGAGCAGAGGTGGCGCGATGAACGACACACGACGCACCCGTCCCCCGACCGTCCTCGTCGTCGGTGCTGGCGCCGCGGGCTCGCTCGTCGCGCTCCACCTCGTGCGGACCGCCGGGCGTCGAGGAACCGGTGTGGAGATCGCGATCCTCGACCCGGCCGACCACTGGGCGCGCGGCGTCGCCTTCGGCACGTCCGACGACGGCCACCTGCTCAACGTGCCTGCCCAGTCCATGAGCGCGTTCCCGGAGGATCCCGCGCACTTCGTCGCCTGGCGCGACAACGAGGCGGCCGGTCCCAAGACCGATCCGTACACGTTCGCCCCGCGCCGTGAGTTCGCGCGCTATCTCGACGAGACCCTGCGCGAGGCCATCGCCGCGTCGGGGGGCGGCGCTCGGGTCTCCCACCACCGCACGAAGGCAGTGGCCGCGCGCCGCGACGCGCACGGCATGGTCGTGGAGACCTCGGACGGCCGTGCCTTCGCCGCCGACGCGGTCGTCGTCGCGACCGGGCTGCCGACCACCGGCGACTCGTGGGCTCCGCCGTCCCTGCGTGGCTCGGCGTTCTTCGTGCCCGACCCGTGGGCGCCGGGGGCGCTCGACGTCGTCCGCCGTGACCGGGCCGCCGCGGCCGACGTGCTCGTCGTCGGTACCGGCCTGACGATGGTCGACGTCGTGATCAGCCTGTCCGACCCGGCGAACCGGCCGGACCGGGTCATCCATGCGATCTCCCGGGGCGGCCGGCTGCCGGCGCAGCACGCGGTGGCGGCGAAGCTCGCCGCCATCCCGGACACGAGCAGCTGGAGCGTCGCGCTGGACGACCTGCGCGCGCATGTGGCGCGCCACGTCGCCGGGGTCGAAGCGGCGACCGGCGACTGGCGTCCGGCGATCGACGGCCTGCGCTTCCAGGTGGCCGCGATCTGGGCGCGGATGAGCGAGGAGGACCGCCTGGCGTACCTCGCGAACGACGCCAGCCGCTGGAACCGCGTGCGGCACCGTATGCCCCGGCAGAGCGCGCTCCTGATCGCCGAGCTCCAAGCCGCCGGCCGTCTCGACGTGGCCTCGGCAACGGTCCTCGGCGCCGAGCCGCTGCCTACCGGTGGCCTGCGCGTGCAGCTCAGCGACGACACCACCCGCGATGTCGGCTGGGTCGTGAACGGGACGGGACCACGGCTGGACGTTCGGGCGCTCGGCGACCGCTTCCTCGACGACCTCGTGCGCCCCCGCGCCGGCGCGGCCCTCGCGACCGTGTCCACGGCGGGCATGGGCTTCCAGACCCGCGACGGCCGGCTGCTGGACTCCGAGGGCACCACCGACGCCCCGTTGTGGACGCTCGGCGCGCTGCGCCGGGGTGAGCTGTGGGAGTCGACCGCGGTACCCGAGATCCGGACTCAGGCGCTGGCCGTCGCGCAGTCCGTCCTGAACGCGGTAGCGCCGCTGCCACGCAAGCTCGCGGACGGCCGCACGGTCAGTGGCCATCACCCGATCGCCCGGCCGCGCGACCCGCTCGGCCTCCCGCTGTCGACGACCGCGGAGGCGGCAGCATCGTTCAACGCCGGGCTCGAGCGGATCATGCGCCTGCAGGACGGAGCCGAGAACCTCCTGCGGGAGGCGACGGTGCTCGATCCCGACTTCGCCCTCGCGCATGCTGCGCTCGCGATGCTCGGGCACGAGGCCGGTGCCGAAGCAGATGTGGTGCTCTCGATCGAGGCGGCCAAACGGGCGGTTCGCACCCGGGGCGACGACCGTGAGCGGAGCCTGGTCGACGTCGTCAACCGTCGCGTCCGCGACGTCCGCCGGTCCGGGGCGCAGGCGCTGATGTCACACATCGCGAGCTACCCCCGCGACGTGCTGGCCGTCTCGGCGGCCGTCCCGACGATCGCGTTCTCGGGCGTCGTCGACATCCAGCAGGAGGCGTGGGACCTCGTCGAGGGACTGGCGCCGGTGTACGGAGATCACTGGTGGTACATCTCGCTCCTCGCGTTCACCCGACAGGACCAGTCGCGGTTCGAGGAAGCCGGCTTCCTCGCCGAGAGCGCGCTGTCGTGCGAGCCGTCGTCCGGGCACGCCGTACACGCGCAGGCCCACGTCATGTACGAGACCGGCCAGCACGAGGCCGGCCGCACGTGGCTGGACCACTGGGTCTCCGAGAGCGGCCAGTCCGCGAGCCACGCTGCGCACTTCGCTTGGCACGCCGCCCTCCACGACCTCGCCCTCGGCGACACCGAGGCGGTACGGCGCCGCTACTACTCGCAGCTCGCGCCCCCGGCGGTCACCGGGGTGCGCTCCCTCGTGGACTCGGCATCGCTGCTGTGGCGCTGGCGGATGGCCATCACGGGCTGGGACACCGCGTTCCCGGACGAGCAGGCGCCGCCGCCCGTCGCCGGGGTCCTCGACTCGCTCGATCCTGAGCTGCTCACGCGACCGCAGACACCGTTCGTCGCGCTGCATGCTGCGATCGCGCTGGCGGCCGGCCGCGACATCGAGGGGCTGGCGACGTTGCGGCGCTACTGCAGCGCGTCGCGCGACCCGTTGCTGCGCCGCGTGGTGGCGCCCGTGTGCGACGCGCTGCGGGCCGTCGACGACAGCGCGTGGGAGCTGGCCTCCGAGCTCCTCGACGACGTGATGCCAGATCTCGTCCGGGTCGGTGGGTCGGCGGCGCAGCGCGAGGTCATCGAGGAGACGCTGCTGTTCTGCCTCCTCGAGGCCGGGGAGTTCGCGAGGGCGCGGGGCCTGCTGGACGAACGGCTCGTGCGACGCCCGTACCCAGTGGACTCACAGCGCCGCCTCGCCCTCGTGGACCGCTAGGTCGACCGGTGGGCGGCGTGGAAAGAGCGTCCACGCATTAGGCCCAGAAGCGGGCGCTTTCAGCCGGCTTCGCGTCGGTCATCCGGATCTCGGTGATGTGCCCGTCGGAGACGGTGAACAGCTGCGCCGAGTAGTTGTGCAGTCGGTTGCCGTTCCGCTCGGCCTGTACCTCGATCATCAGCAGCAGCCGGGAGTCGTCGACCATCGCGGGCTGCTGGGTGAGCGCGATCTGCCACGTCGCGGGCACGCTCGTCAGCATCGTGCGCAGCGACGCGACGTACGCGTCGGCCCCCGTCATGTGCGTCTGGCCGCCGTCGTCCGTGGTCACGTAGGCGACGACCTCGTCCGCCAGCAGGGCACGGATGGTGTCGAAGTCCGCGTCGTTGAATGCTGTGACGAACCGGGCGGCCAGATCTTCCACGGCCGCGACTGTACGTGACGCCGTCAGGCCGGCTGCCACAGCTCGATGCGGTTGCCCTCCGGGTCGGTGACCCAGCCGAACCGGCCCACTCCGTCCATGTCCTGCGTCTCCGCCGCCACGTCGGCGCCGAGGTCGCGTAGCTGGGCGAGCATCGCGTCGAGGTCACGGACCCGGAAGTTGAGCATGGTCTGCTGGGACGGCGAGCCGAAGTAGTCGGTGTCGGCGGCGAACGGCGCGAACACGGTGACGCCGGCCTCCTGCAGCCAGATGCCCTCGTCGCCGGTCACCAGCCCGAGGCAGTCGCGGTACCAGGCGCCAAGAGCCGCCGGGTCGGCCGACCGCAGGAAGTACCCACCGATCCCCAGCACGCTCTCCATGCGCGCAGTCTGCCAGCGGTCAGCGCGGGCAGTCGCGGTTCCCGCTGATGCCGTAGTCCTTGTCGGGGAGCGTCGTGCCGCACAGCGTTGCCCAGCGCCAGGGGTTGTCACCGGTCTCGTCGACGTTCCACGTCGAGCCCCCGAGATCGGCGCGCGTGAGGTCGGCCAGGAACAGGCTCGGGTTGCTGAGGGCCGCGTTGACGCCGGTCAGCTTCGCCGCGGTGAGGTCGGTGTAAGCCAGGTCGGGGTGGATGAGGCGGGCCTTGGTGAACGTCGCGCCGCGCAGGGACGCCGCGACGAGCGGGGAGTCGCTCAGCGTGCTGCCGTCGAAGCTCGCGCCATCGAGGTTGCGGGGGTAGAGCGGGCTTCCGACCACGCTGCTGCCGCTGAGGTCCAGCTGGGGCGCCCACGAGTCGAAGGCGGAGATGTTCGACCAGGTGGCGCCGGCCGCGCGAACACCGCCGAGCCGTGCGCCGTCGAGGAAGAGGCCGCCGAGACGGGCGTTCTCCATCGTCGTGCCGGTGAGGTCGGCCTCGCGCATCGACCGACCGTTGAGTGCCGCCGTGTCGAGCATCGCGCCGGACAGGTCGCAGAAGTCGAGGGCACGCGCGGAGTCCGCGCTCAGCGCGACGCGGGAGCAGTCGAGGGTTGCGATCCGCCCGAGTGCCGGACCGCGCTGGAGCACCGCGACGGTCACGTAGGTGCGCGTCGTGACCTTGCCGCCGCGGGCACGCGGCTGGTGCTGCGTGGCGGTGAGCACGACCCGGTTCCCGCGTCCCATCGCCGCGAGCTTTGCTTGGTCGGAGATCGTGGCGGTGTACGTCGCCGGGGTAGTCACGTCGTCGACCGGCCGCGAGTCGAGGATGGTCGGGACGCCCGTTCTCGCGTCAACGGCGACCAGGCGGAGGGTGCCCCGGCTCATCCCGTAGCCGGAGGGGTCGGCGCCCGTCTCGTCCCAGTCGACGCGGGCCGTCGCGGTTCGCGTGCCGGGTCCGTCGCTGATGGCGGCGTCGCTGACGTTCACGTACGGGTCGGCCTGGTCGGGCGCCGTCACCTGGCTGCGCGTCCGCTCGACCGGGCCTCGACAGTCACGCTGCCCGTCGAGGGCCGATCCGGCGGGCAGGCCGGTGCGGCACAGCCAGGTCCAGGCGAGCTGGAGGTCGTTCAGGGTCGAACCCGTCAGGGTCGCGTCCGTGAAGTCGACGAAGTCGACGACCGACGCGCCGAACCCGGCCCCCGTGAGGTCCGCGCCGCGGAAGGTCGCGCCGTTGCTGTACGACTCCCACTGGGCGCCGCGCAGGTCCGCGTCGTCGAGCCGCGCGCGGCTGACGGACACCCCGCGGAAGATCGTGTCGCGCAGGTCGGCGCCTGCGAGGTTCGTACGGAAGAAGTTCGCGCCCGAGTCGCGAGCGTCCTTGTCGCTGGTCGCGCCGCGCGCCACCAGCTCGATCGCTTCGGCACCGGCGAGCGACAGGTTGTCGAGCTTGGCCCGCCGAAGGTCGATCCCGTTGAGGCGCCCGCCGGCGACGCTGGCACCACTGAAGTCGGAGCGGACGGCCGTCACGCCGGTCAGGTCGGCGCGCTCCATCCGGGTGCTCCGGCTGTCGACCGTCCCCTCCTGGCTGTTCGGGTCGTGGACCGAGACGAGCGCGCCATCCAGGTCGGCGCCGACGAGGTCGCAGTAGCGCAGCATGGCGCCGGGGACGATGGCCGTGTCCGAGCAGTCCTTGGTGCCGATCCGCGCCTGCGGCGAGCTGAACGCCTGCACCTCGGCGACGGTGACGTAGGTGCGGTCCGAGCGTGTGAGCTGACCGGGTTCCTGGTGCTGGCTGGCGGTCAGGACGATCCGGTTTCCGGTGCGCATCGCGGCCAGTGCGCGATCATCGGTGACGACGATCGTGACAGCGCGTGTCTGGTCGCGGGAGACGTCCTGGCTCGCAGTGCCGAGCACGAACGGCAGGTTCCCGTGTGCGCTGACGGCGACCAGACGCAGGTCTCCCTGGGTCATCTGGAAGGTGTCCACACCGTCGGCGTTCCACGTGACCTGCGCCGTGACGACTGCGCGGTCGTCGTTGCGTGTCAACGAGATCCGGTCGACCTCAATGTACGAGCCGCGAGCCGCGGCGGACGGTGCGGGAAGCGCGACAAGAACCAACGGAACGGCTAGAGCGGTTCCCGCTAGGCTGCCGACGATCCGTCGCGCTGCCCTGGCGCGCCCGACGCGAGAGATGAACATTTCGATGATGGTACGGACCACCGCTCGCACCCATCGCCGGCGGACCTTCGCGGCCGTTGCAACCCTCACCGTCGCGCTCCTGGTCTCCCTCGTCGGGACCGCGCAGGCGAGCGTCTCCGCCGCCGTACCGGCAGCCGCGCCGGCGGCGACGCCGGTCAACGAGGTGCCGAGCGGCTGGTCGTGGACCAACTACGGGCCTGAGCTCATGTCGGTGTCGTGCGTGAGCGCCGGCACGTGCGTCGCGGTCGGCCAGTCCGGAGCGGTTCTGCACTCGCCGAACACCGACGAGGTCCCCCTCGCGTGGACGTTCGTCGACCTGGTCAAGAACCCGAAGGCGCCGACCGACCCGGTCGACCTGGTCGGTGTGACCTGCTCGGACACGAGCTGCCTGGCCGTGTCGGCGCCGCTGAACCCGACGGTCACGTATGGCTCCTGGGTCTACCGAAGCACCGACGCCGGCATCACCTGGGCGCCGGTGCAGCAGCTCCCGATCGTGAACACCCGCAAGACCAACGTCGGCTCGGCGATCACCTGCGCGGCCGACCCGGGGGCGACCGCCGCCACGCGGGAGTGCTTCATCGCCGGCGCTGACGGCGGGATCTGGCGTTCTACCGACGACGGGCGTTCGTGGACCGGAGTCCCGCTTCCGACGACCGCCCCCGCAACGACCTCGTTCGACAAGATCGCCTGCGCGACGCCCGACGTCTGCGTCCTCGCCGGTGGCGACGACATGCCCTCGAGCGCTCTCGTCCGCGGGACGACCGTCACCCTGCTCGACACCCCGATCGGCATCGACAAGCGTTTTGCCGCGCTCGCCTGCGACGGTCCATCACACTGCGTCGGCACGGGCGGTCAGGGCAACTACACGGTCATGACGATGGATGCGACGCCGACCTGGGGGACCGCCCACGCCTTCCGCAAGAACCCGCTTCAGGCCGGCGTGACCGTCAAGATGCTGGTCTGCCCAGTCGAGAACAGCTGCCTCGGGCTGAACGGCGACGGCGACGCGCTTCGGACAGACGCGCTCGCCGATCCCGGGACGGGCTGGCGGATGCGTCCGGCGCCCGCGATCATCAGCGCGCTGACCTGCGTCACGACCTCCTGCGTCGGCGTCGGCAAGATGGCGGCCTGGTACCAGAGCTTCGACCTCGGTGGGGGCTTCACGCGCGTCAACGAGGTCGCGAAGTTCGACATCGCGGTCTGCGGCGGCCCGCTCGAGGGTGCCTGCATCGCCGGTGGGACCGAGAACATCGGGCGGTCCATCACGGGCGGCACGCTGTGGAACCTGCCCATCGCGGACCGCGGCGCGTTCAACACGAAGGCGATCCGCTGCACGTCGTCGCTCGCGTGCGCGCTCTTCGGGCAGTTCGAGGTGCTCGTCACCGACGACATGAGCGCCTACCGTCCCCGCTTCGGCCCGGTGCAGTCCGCCACCGGATCGGACACCCAGACGTGCGTGACGGACACCGTCTGCGTCGCCGTCAGCGAGTCCGTCGTGTACACGACCTTCGACGGTGGCCTGACCCAGTGGAGCTCGAACCAGTTCCCCAAGGTGCGCCCGATGTCCGGCATGGCGTGCCTTCCGGGCAAGACCGATCCCGTCACGTGCCTCGTGCCGATCAAGTACAACGTGCTCCTGGGCACGATGACGAAGGACGCGCAGGGCCTGCCGCAGTGGCTGTGGCGATGGACCAACGCGGACGCCGACCAGCTCATCACGGCGGTCTCCTGCGCGCCAGGAGGTTCGTCCTGCGCGGCCGCCGGCGTCTCGGGGGAGATCCTGACAACCACGAACCTCATGGACTGGTCGCAGCAGACGATCCCGGTGGGCGTGCCCGTCGGCTCGCTGCCGGACTACACGTCGATCACCTGCCCCTCGGCCGGCTTCTGCATGGCCGGTGGCAAGCAGGGCGTCCAGTCGATCGTCGCCTCGACGCTGGACGGCTACGCCACGTACTCCTACGACAAGATCGGTGACCTTCGGGCCGCGCCGGGGATCGCCGGGTTCGGCTGCGAGTCGGTCAACCGCTGTGTAGCGGTCGGCAGCACCGTGCTCGTCGGCGTGCGCAACCCGCCGGTCCCGTAGCCGGGCCCGCGGCGGGGGAGTACCTGCGTTCGGCCTCGTCCTACGCCGTCCAGGCCGGGTCGCGGCCGATGAAGGCGATCAGCCGGTCCTGGACGTCCGCGTCGGCCGTCACCTCGACCCGCTGTCCGTAGTGACCCGACGACCGCAGCATCTCCTCGATGCCCTCCATCCCACCGAGCAATGCGGCGCTGTAGTCGGGGTCGAGCACGAGCGGCTGCCCGGAGGCGCGCGCGAGGTCCCAGCCGTGCATGAAGACGTCCGGCGTGACGAGCATGTCGAGCGCTGCGGGGAACGGCATCGTGCCGGCCATCGGATGCGCGAACGGCGCACCCATGACCGCCGGCTGCGCGAGGACGGCTCGGAGGGCCGAGTCGAAGCGAGCCCAGTCCCCGACGGGATCGGGCACGTCAGCGTCGCGTCGGGGGAGGTCGACGCCGGCACCCTCGCGCAGGACGTCGGGGATCCAGTCGACGAGATGGAACACGACATCGCGTGCCCGCCACCCGTCGACCGGAGCACGAGCCCCCCAGTCGGTCACTCCGGCGACGAGCCGGCCGAACGTGTCGGCCACGGCGGCATAGCGCGCGGCCGGGGCGTCAGGCAGCGCCATCGCTCAGCAACTGGTCGAGCTTCGCGTAGCCCTCGTTCACGCCGGTCTCCATCCCGCTGCGCAGCCAGGCGTCGCGGGCTTCGAAGCTGTCGCACAGGGACCGCCCGTGCAGCCGCGTCGTGCCGTCACCCAGGTCGGTGAACTCCAGCGTCTCCAGCGACACGTCGTCGGGCATCCCCTCCCACGTGAAGGTCTGGACGATCCGCGCGTCGCCGACCTGGTGGAAGCACCCGTGGAACGCGTACTCGCCGTCGGACGAGACGAACCGCCACGAGCCGCCGGTCTTCGCGTTCCAGTAGTCGACGCGGACGTCCGAGCCGTTCGGCCCGACCCACCGCACGTACAGGTCGGGGTCCAGGTGCGCCCGCATCAGCTGGTCCGGTGTCGCGGCGAAGTCGCGACGGATGTGGATCATCGGGACGTCCGGGTCGGCCTCGATGGTCGCCTCGGTGATGGTGTTCATGCGATCTCCTCTTCCGCGGCGGGTGCGCCGCTCATCTCGTTCAGGACGTCGTCGAGGCGGCGGAAGCGCGCCTCGGCCTCTCGCTGGTAGCGCCGGATCCAGCCGGCCATGAGGTCGAGCACGGCCGGCTCGAGGTGGACGCGGCGGCGCTGGGCGTCGCGCGTCTTGGTGACGAGCCCGGCGTTCTCGAGCACCTTCAGGTGCTTGGACACCGCCTGCAGGCTCAGGTCGTACCCCTCGGCGAGCGACGTCACGGTGGCATCACCGGCTGCGAGCCGCGTGAGCAGGTCGCGACGCGTCGGGTCGGCCAGCGCACTGAACGCCAGCGAGAGCCTGTCGGTCATCCGTCCTCCTCAACCAAGTGGTTGAGAACCTACGCGCCGTTCCACGGCTAGTCAACCCCTGGGTTGAGTACGCCGACCGGGGTAGCCTGACGGGGCGCGCGCCGAGGACCATCACCGGCGATCGCACCGACCGGTGAGGAGCTGCGGTGAGCGAGCCGGTCGAGGTGAGCAGCGGCGGGCGTCGAGCACCGTCTCGAGCACCGGCCCGGTCGGGTCGGCCGCAGTGAGCGTCATCGCCGCGGTCCACGGCGTCCTCGGCCCGTACAGCTATCCCCAGCCTGAGATCACCGAGGCGTTCTCGGCGGTCGTGTCCCCAGGCGGGGACAAGCACGACGTCATCGCGCGCATCCACGAGGCCACGAGCGTCCAGCGGCGGCATCTCGCCCTGCCACTCGAGGACTACCCGGGGATCAAGGGGTTCGGCGAGGCGAACGACGCGTTCATCCGGGTCGGGCTCGACCTTGGCGAAACGGCCGTCCGCGCCGCTCTGGACGATGCCGGCCTGGCTCCGGCCGACGTCGATCTCGTCGTGACGACCTCGGTGACCGGCCTGGCCGTGCCGTCGCTCGACGCTCGGCTCGTGCCGATCCTCGGCCTGCGCGAGGACGTCAAGCGGGTGCCCCTGTTCGGGCTCGGGTGCGTTGCGGGCGCGGCGGGCGTTGCCCGCGTGCACGACCACCTCGTCGGCCACCCCGACGATGTCGCCGTGCTCCTGTCCGTCGAGCTGTGCTCCCTGACCGTCCAGCGCGACGACGCCTCGATGGCGAACATCGTGGCGAGCGGGCTGTTCGGCGACGGCGCGGCGGCCGTCGTCGTCGTGGGTGAGCGCCGGGCGCGCGCCCTCGGCCTGACCGGCCCGACAGTGCTCGCGTCGCGCAGCCGGCTCTACCCCGGCACGGAACGCACCATGGGCTGGGACATCGGGGAGAGCGGGTTCCGGATCGTCCTGTCGGCGGATGTCGCCGACGTCGTGGCCGAGCACCTCGCCGGCGACGTCGTGGGGTTCCTCGCCGAGCACGACCTGTCGATCGACGACATCGGCACGTGGGTCTGTCACCCAGGCGGCCCCAAGGTGCTGCAGGCCGTCGACGCTGCGCTCGCCCTGCCCCCGGAGGCGCTCGAGCTCAGCCGGCGCAGCCTGTCGGCGATCGGCAACCTGTCGTCCGCATCCGTCCTGCACGTGCTCGCCGACACCATCGCCGGCCACGGTGCGACGCGACCGGAATCCGGGACGCCGGCCATGCTGCTGGCGATGGGACCGGGGTTCTGCGCCGAGCTCGTGCTGCTGAGGTGGTGACGGGCATGACCGGCTACGTGGCCTTCACGATCCTCATCGGCCTGGTCGCCGTCGAGCGGGTGGTCGAGCTCGTCGTCTCCAAGCGCAACCTCCGTTGGAGCCAGGCCCACGGCGGGGTCGAGTACGGCCACTCCCACTACCCGTTCATGGTGGCCCTGCACGCGTTCCTGCTCATCGGCTCGCTCGTCGAGGTCTGGGTGTGGCGGCCCACACTCGTGCCGGCGTTGTCCTGGACGATGCTCGTCCTGGTGCTCGTCTCGCAGGGCCTGCGCTGGTGGTGCATCACCACGCTCGGACCGCGGTGGAACACCCTCGTCGTCATCGTTCCCGGGATGCCGCCCGTGACGTCGGGCCCGTACCGCTGGCTCAAGCACCCCAACTACGTCGCCGTCGTGGTCGAAGGCATCGCCCTGCCGCTCGTCGGGTCGGCCTGGGTGACGGCCCTCGTGTTCACGGTGCTGAACATCCCGCTGCTCGCGACGCGGCTGCGCATCGAGAACCGCGCGCTCGCGACCCTGCCGTCCCCGTGATCGACCTCATCGTCGCCGGCGGCGGCCCCGTCGGCCTGGTCGCGGCGATCCACGCCGCGTCGGCCGGGCTGGACGTCACCGTCGTCGAGCCGCGGAGCGGGCCGATCGACAAGGCGTGCGGGGAGGGGCTCATGCCCGACGCCCTGGCCCGACTCCACGCGATCGGGGTCGACCCGCCCGGCCTGCCGTTCCGCGGGATCCGCTACGTGGCCGGCCGGCACGTCGCGACGGCACGCTTCTCGGGCACGTCCGGGCGCGGGGTCCGCCGGACGACCTTGCACGACGCGCTGCTCCGGCGAGCGCTCGACGCGGGTGTGCAGGTCGTCGTCGGCCGCGTGGGCGACATCGTCCAGCGCCAGGACCGGGTCGAGGCCGCCGGCATCACGGCGCGGTACCTGATCGGGGCGGACGGCCTGCACTCCTCGGTGCGCCGCCAGCTCGGTGTCGACGGCCGGGCGACGGGCTCACCGCGGTTCGGGGTGCGCCAGCACTTCGCCGCCCCGCCGTGGACCGACCTCGTCGAGGTGCACTGGCTGCCCGACGTCGAGGTCTACGTGACGCCCGTCGACGCGTCGGTGGTCGGCGTCGCCGTCCTGGGTCGCGCGCCCCTGCACCTGGCGGACGTCCTCGCCCGGCTGCCATACCTGACGGACCGACTGGGCTCGGTGGCGGCGAGCTCGTCGCGCGGTGCCGGCCCGCTGCGACAGCGCACCTCCGCACGGCACGCCGGTCGTGCCCTGCTCGTCGGCGACGCGTCCGGCTATGTCGACGCGCTTACCGGGGAGGGGTTGCGCGTGGGGTTCGCCGAGGCGGAGGCCGCCGTCGGGTGCATCGTCGCCGGCGATCTCGACCGGTACGAGGCGCTGTGGCGCTCGACGACGCGTTCCTACCGCTGGCTCACCGGCGGGCTCGTCTGGACGACGTCCAGGCCCCGGCTGCGGTCGATGGTCGTGCCCGCCGCGGTCGCGCTGCCGGCCGTGTTCCGGCGCCTCGTCGACGGCCTCGCGTACTGAGAGCAGTTCGCCGGTCAGAGCAGCGGTGCCACGGTCAGGGCAAGGACGTCCAGCGCGGCCACGAGAAGCAGCGCCGTGAACATCGCCCCCCGTGCCCGCGACGCCGTGCCGTAGACGACGGCGGCGACGAAGCCGCCGACGAGGACGGGCGCTACCCAGCCGCCGTACGACTCGCGGACCGCGACCACGGCAAGGATCGCCGTGCCCAAGCCGAGGAGCACCCAGCACAGCGTGGTCGACGTGCGTGCTCCTAGGCGTACGACGAGGCCGTCGATCCCGGCCGCACGATCGGCGTCGAGATCCCGCAACGCGTTGGCGAGATGCGCGCTGACGGCGACGAGGCCGAACACCACCGGTGTCCACCACGGGCCAGGGTCACCGTCGAGGCCGACGTGGAGGAACAGCGGGAACGAGCCGAATGCGAGCACGTACGGCAGCCACGACCACACCGTGCGCGACAGCGCCACGTTGTACAGCCACGCCATGGCGAGGGCGAACACGTGGAACGATCCGCCGACCGGCCCGGCGACGACCCAGCTGAGGACGCTCGCGACGACGACGGCGACCCACGCGCCTTCCCACAGCGTGCGCGTGGTCACCTGTCCGTAGACCGTCGGCTTGTCCTGCCGGCCGGCTGCGGCGTCGCGACCCGCGTCGGCGGCGTCGTTGCTCCAGCCGATCGACAGCTGCCCGATGAGCACGGTGACGGCGACCAGGGCGAGCGACGGTCCTCGCCAGCCGATCCCGAACGCGAACAGGGTCATGATCGTGGTCACCGCGACGGTGGGCGCCGCGTGCGCCGCGACGACGAGCTCCCGGACCCGTGACATCGGCACCTCGTCCCTGGACGTCCGCCGCGCCGCTGCGCCGCCGGCCCATCATCTCGGGCGAGCACGCGGTGGGACAGCCCGCCCGGATCAGGCGACGCCGCGACTACCCGCGCGACCTAGAGTTCGACATGCCGCGGCGCGCGGCATGTCGAAGAGTAAGGACGGTCATGGCCCCGAACGAGCCGATCAGCCGGGCGGTTCTGCCCATCCCGGATCGTCCGACCGTCGGCCTGACGACCTACGACGCCCGCGACCCCGACACGAGCTTCCCGCCGATTGCGGACGTGCGACCGCCGGCGGGCGCGCCGAACGTGCTGATCGTGCTGCTGGACGACGTGGGCTTCGGGGCGAGCAGCGCGTTCGGAGGGCCGGTGAGCACGCCGACGGCGGAGCGGCTGCGCGACAAGGGACTGGCCTACACGCGCTTCCACACCACGGCGCTGTGCGCCCCGACGCGGGCCGCGTTGCTCAGCGGCCGCAACCACCACTCCGTCGGGATGGGGCTGATCACGGAGACCGCGACGGCGGCGCCGGGGTCCAGCGGGCTACGGCCGAACTCGAAGGCGACACTGGCGACGACGTTGCGCCTGAACGGCTACTCGACGGCGCAGTTCGGCAAGTGCCACGAGGTGCCGCCGTGGCAGACGTCGCCGATCGGGCCGTTCGACGCGTGGCCCACCGGTGGCGGCGGGTTCGAGTACTTCTACGGGTTCATCGGCGGGGAGAACAACCAGTTCTATCCGGCGCTGTACGAGGGCACCTCACCGGTCGAGCCGGACAAGACTCCCGAGGACGGCTATCACCTGACGGAGGATCTGACGGACCGGGCGGTCGACTGGGTCCGCAGCCAGAAGGCGTTGGCGCCGGACAAGCCGTTCTTCGTCTACTTCGCGCCGGGCGCGACACACGCCCCGCACCACGTGCCACTGGAGTGGGCCGACCGGTACGCGGGGGCGTTCGCCGGCGGCTGGGACGCGGCGCGGGAGGAGACGTTCGCGCGGCAACGCGAGCTGGGCATCGTGCCGCCGGAGGCCGAGCTGACGGCGCGCCCGTCGGTGATCCCGGGCTGGGACGACATGGATCCGCAGCTGCGGCCGGTGCTCGAGCGGCAGATGGAGGTCTACGCCGGGTTCCTCGAGCACACCGACTTCCACGTGGGCCGGCTCATCGACGCGATCGAGTCGATCGGGGCGCTGGAGAACACGCTGGTGTACTACATCATCGGCGACAACGGCGCGTCCGCCGAAGGAACCGTGAACGGCGCGTTCAACGAGATGGCCAACTTCAACGGCCTCGCGGCGATCGAGACGCCGGAGTTCATGGCCGCGATGAAGGACAAGCTCGGCACGACCGAGGCCTACAACCACTACGCCGTGGGCTGGGCGTGGGCGATGTGCACGCCGTACCAGTGGACCAAGCAGGTCGCCTCGCACTGGGGCGGCACGCGCAACGGCACCCTGGTGCACTGGCCGGCCGGGTTCACCAGCGCTGGGGAGCGCCGCTCGCAGTTCACGCACGTCATCGACGTCGCGCCGACGATCTTGGAGGCGGCGGGGATCCCGGAGCCGTTGTTCGTCAACGGCATCCAGCAGTCGCCGATCGAGGGCACGAGCATGGTCTACAGCTTCGATGCGGCGGACGCACCCGAGCGTCACGACCTGCAGTACTTCGAGATGGCGGGCAACCGCGGCATCTACTTCAAGGGCTGGAGTGCGGTCACCCGGCACAGCACGCCCTGGCTGCCCAGCGAGGTTCCGCCGCCGCTGGATGAGGATGTCTGGGAGCTCTACGACGGGGCGACGGACTGGACCCAGGCCGTCGACCTGGTTGCCGGGGACCCCGAGCGGTTGGCGAAGCTGCAGCGGCTGTGGCTGATCGAGGCGGTCAAGTACAACGTGCTGCCGATCGACGACCGTCGCTTCGAGCGGCTCAACCCGACCATCGCCGGCCGTCCGCAGCTGATCACCGGGACCACCCAGGTGCTGTTCCCGCGCATGAGGCGCCTGACCGAGCACAGCGTCATCGACATCAAGAACCGGTCGTTCGCCGTGACCGCGTCGCTCACCACCAACCCCACCGGTCCGACCAACGGTGTCCTCATCGCCCAGGGCGGCCGGTTCGGCGGCTGGGCGCTGTACGTCAAGGACGACACCGCCCGGTTCGTCTACAACCTCCTGGGCATGCAGGAGTTCATCACCGTCGCCGACCGGCCCATCTCGTCGGGCACGCACCAGGTGCGGGTCGAGTTCGCGTACGACGGCGGCGGCCTGGCCAAGGGAGGCGACGTGACGATGTTCTACGACGGCGAACCCGTCGGTACGGGCCGCGTCGCCATGACCCAACCGCTGATCTTCTCCGCCGATGAGACCACCGACATCGGCGACGACTACGGCACCCCCGTCACCGCCGACTACGTCGACGCCCCGAAGTTCACCGGTCGGATCGACGTCATCCAGATCGACGTCGGCGACGACGACCACAGCCACCTCATCGACCCCGAGGACGTCATCCGCGTCGCCACCTCCCGCCAGTAGATCGGCCCCCCCCTCCTTCGTCGAGTGTGCAGCTGAGCCCCATTTCCGGACCTGAACCGGGGCGGTGCTGCACAGTCGACGAGGAAGTAGATCGGGCCGCCGGGCAATCCGCGCGGCCGCCGGCTCCGAACACGCACCATGACGAGCCGCGAGAACAGTCCGCAGCGCATTGGCATCGCGCTGGCCGCAGTGAGTGGCGTCGCAGCGATGGCCGCCGGCATCGCCGTGGCGCAGCTCGTCGCCGTCGTCGTCGCCCCCGAGGCGACGCCGGTGATCGCCGTGGGCGGTGCGTTCATCGACGCGACGCCGACGTGGCTCAAGGAGTTCGCGGTCGAGAAGTTCGGGACCGCCGACAAGCCGATCCTGCTCTCCGGGATCGGCGTCGCCCTCCTCCTGGTCGCGGCGCTCGCCGGTGTGCTGGCCCGCCGACGTCTGTGGCTCGGGGCCGGCGTCCTCGCCGTCATCGGGCTCGTGGGGGCCGTCGCCGCCGCAAGCCGTCCGACCGGGGGACTGGCCTACGCCGTCCCGTCCGCCGTCGGCGCGGTGGTCGCTCCCGCGGTCCTGTTCCTCCTCCTGAGGCCTCGCGGCGGCCGCCACGTCGAGTCGCCGACCGGGCCGTCGCGCCGCTCGGTGCTCGTCGCGTCGCTGGCCGTGACCGCCGGGGCGATCGTCGTCGGCTCGGTCGCGAACGTCCTCGGGGGGCGCCTGCGGAATCTCGAGGCGTCGAGGGCCGCGATCCGCCTCCCGGCCCCGGCTGATCCGGCGCCCCCGCTGCCGGCGGGCGTGGACGTACGCGTCGACGGCGTCGCCCCGTTCCGGGTGCCCAACGGTGATTTCTACCGCGTCGACACCGCACTCCTGGTCCCCGCCGTGGATGTGTCGACGTGGCGGCTGGACGTCGGCGGGATGGTCGGGGCGCCGTACAGCATCGACTACGAGGAGCTGCTCGCGATGCCGATGATCGAGCGCGACCTCACCTTGACGTGCGTGTCGAACGAGGTCGGCGGCCCGTACGTCGGCAACGCCGTGTGGCTCGGCGTGCCCCTGGCCGACCTCCTCGAACGCGCGCGGGTCGACCGGGCCGCCGACCAGATCTACTCGACGTCGGTGGACGGCTGGACCGCTAGTACCCCGATCGGCGCGATCGACGGGCGTGACGCGATCGTCGCCGTCGCGATGAACGGCGAGCCGCTGCCGGCCGAGCACGGCTTCCCCGCCCGCATGGTGATCCCGGGCCTGTACGGCTTCGTCTCCGCGACCAAGTGGCTGGTGTCCCTCGAGGCGACGACCTACGCCGACCGGACGGCGTACTGGACCGAGCGAGGCTGGGCGACCGACGCTCCGATCCGCACGATGGCCCGCATCGAGGTCCCGCGGGCCCTATCGACGGTGCCCGCAGGGATGACGGCCGTCGCCGGCACCGCCTGGGCCCAGCACCGTGGCATCGACCGCGTGGAGGTGCAGATCGACGACGAACCGTGGGCGTCGGCGCGGCTGGGTGGGGTGCCCAGCATCGACACCTGGCGCCAGTGGTGGCTGCCCTGGTACGCGGACCCCGGGCGCCACACCATCCGCGTGCGGGCGACCGACGCGGATGGCCAGACCCAGCCCGCCGACCGGCTGGCGCCGTTCCCGAGCGGGGCGCAGGGCTGGCACGAGGTCGTCGTCACCGTCAGCTGAGTGTCTGCGGGCCCGGGGCGAAGACGTTCTGCGATCTCGGCCGATCTCGACCAATCCGGATCGACGACGGCACCGAACCACCCGTGACAGCCGCCCACCGAGGCGGACGAACGAACACCTGACACCGAGCACTGGAGAACACCATGATGCGATCGACCCTCGCACGGCGCACCGGCCTGGCGGCCGCTCTGATCGCTGTGCCCCTTGCCCTGGCGGCGTGCAGCAGCACCACGAGCAGCGAGTCCAGCGCGCCCGCCGCGACCATGGCGGCCTCCGAGATGGCGCCGTCCGACATGGCTTCCGACATGGCTTCGGACATGGCCTCGCCGATGGAGTCGACGATGCCCTCGACCGACATGTCGATGGATGCCGCGAGCCAGGTCTTCGGCTCGGCCTGCTCGACCGTGCCGACCGACGGCCCGGGCAGCTTCAGTGGGATGGCCACGGACCCGGTCGCGACGGCCGCGTCGAACAACCCGGCGCTGTCCACGCTCGTCACCGCGGTCAAGGCGGCCGGCCTGGTCGACTCGCTGAACACGGCCGACGGGATCACCGTCTTCGCGCCGGTCAACGATGCGTTCGCGAACATGGACCAGGCGACGCTGAAGAAGGCGCTCGCCGACCCGAAGGGCCTGCTGTCCACCGTGCTGACGTACCACGTCGTGCCCGGTCAGCTCACGCCGGCCGATCTCGCCGGTACGCATGAGACCCTGGAGGGCGACACCCTTGAGGTGACCGGCTCCGGTGAGGACTTCACCGTCAACGGCACCGCCAAGGTCGTCTGCGGCAACGTGCCGACGGCGAACGCCACGGTGTACCTCATCGACGGCGTGCTCCTGCCCGCTTCCTGATCCGACGGAACCGCTGATGCCGATGGACCCCGCTCCCGCTCCCGCACCCCCGCCCAGCCCCGCGCTGGGCGGGGGCGCGGCGGACCTCGCCGAGCTCCTCGGCCGGTCCAGCCGCGGGGACGAGGGCGCGTTCGCCGACCTCTACGAGCGGACGTGCGCGAAGGTCTACGGTCTGGCCCGACGGGTCGTCCGGGACCCGGCGCTCGCGGAGGAGGTCGCGCAGGAGACGTACCTCGCGGTCTGGACGCAGTCAGCACGGTTCGACCCGGCGCAGGGCGGTGCGCTCGCCTGGATCTTGACCATCGCCCACCGTCGCGCCGTCGACCGGGTCCGGTCGACGGAGAGCGCACGTGAGCGAGACACCCGCTTCGCCGCACTGGGCGACGGTGGCGACTACGACGTGGTGGGGGAGGCCGTGAGCACAACCCTCGAGGCCGCCCGGGTCCGCAAGGCCCTCGCCTCCCTCACCGAGGTGCAACGCGAAGCCGTCCTGCTTGCGTACTACGGCGGCTACACGTACAAGGAAGTCTCCGAGCTGCTCGACGTGCCGCTCGGAACGATCAAGACCCGGATGAGGGACGGCCTGATCCGGCTCCGCGACGCGTTGGGGGTGGACCGATGAACGACGAGACGCCGGACATCCACACCCTGTCCGGGGCGTATGCGCTCGGGGCGCTGGAGCCCGGGGAGCAAGCGGCGTTCGAGCGCCACCTGGAGTCCTGCGAGTCGTGCCGCGACGAGGTCCGCTCGTTCGGCGAGGCGCTGGCCGTCGTCGTGGACGAGTCGATGCAGGAGCCACCGGACCGGCTTCGCGCTTCCGTGCTCGCCGGCATCACGAACGTCCGCCCGCTGCCTCCCGTCGTCGGGTCCGCTGACGATGCGGTCGTCGTCGAGCTGGCGCCGCGCCGCCGTCGCGGACTGGTGACCGTGCTCGCCGTGGCCGCCGCCGTGATGGGCATCGCCCTCGCCGGTGCCGTCTGGCGCTCGGCCACCTTGCAGAACCAGGTGTCCGAGCTGTCCGCATCGGCCTCCGACGTCGGGGCCGTGCTCACGGCACCCGACGCACAGCTCGCCACGGCGACGTCGACCACCGGCGCCCGCGCCACGATGGTGATGTCGCCCAGTGCAGGCCGCGTGGCGCTGATCACCGACGACCTTGCGCCGGCTCCCGCCGGCATGACCTACCAGGTCTGGTACGTCGGCGAGGACGAGGTGGTCCCCGCAGGGTTCGTGCCCGGCGGGTCGGCCTCCGCGACCATGCTTGACGGGAGCCCGGACGGTGCCGTCGCGGTCGGCGTGACCCTGGAGCCCAGCGGCGGGTCGGCGCAGCCGACGAGTGCACCGTTCCTGACGATCGCGATGCCGACGGCCTGACCAGCCTTCCGCGAGCCGACCCTCAGGCCGGCTCGGTGTCGAACCGGTAGCCGCAGTACCGGCACACGCGTGCCTCCTTCGGCACCTTCTCCGCGCAGTCCGGGCACGTGCGCCGCGGTCGCCGAATGCGGGAGATGCGCGAGATGACCGAGTGCGACTCGACACCGCCTTCGGCGACGCTGTGCCGGCAGTAGGCGGCTAGCTGGCCGGCGCTCGTCGCGTCCTTCCCGGTCGTGGCCACGGCGATCGACTCCGCGAGCTCCGCCAGCTCGGCCAACACGTCGCCGTCGTTCTCCATCAACGCGCTGTCCGCGGCCCGCCACGCGACGCGCAGGGCTCGCCGGGAGTGTCCGTCGATCGTCAGCTCGCGGGCGTGGGCGAGCTCGTCCGTCGCCGACATGGGGACGATCATGCCAGCGGCGAGGTGTGAAACCACCTCGCCACTGTCAACGTATAGCGCACCGGGGGTCTTGCGGCAAGGCCCTGCCGGTGACGGACAATCTCCGGCCCTGACCCGATCGCGATCGGAGCCGTACCCGTGGACCCGTTGACTACCAGCGCATTCGACCTGCCTCCCACTCTCGCCGCGAAGGCTGATCCGTCGTTGATCGGCGCGGACGATCGCCACCTGGCCGAGGTCGCCGCGGCGCTCGGCGGCATGGCCGCCGACGTCGACCGTCGGCTGCGCGAAGCAGTCGGGACGGGCCGGCGGATCGGCCAGGAGGCGATGGATCGGGACCTCCAGGTCCATCGGCTGCAGGCGCGGTCCGCGCTCCTGCAGCGGATCGGCCTCGACGCGTGCATCGGCCGGATGGTCCTCGCGGACGGGGACACCTTGTACGTCGGGCGGATCGGGGTCGCCGACGTCGATGGTCACCGCCTCCTCGTGGACTGGCGCTCTCCCGCGGCGGAGCGCTTCTTCGCGGCGACGCCGGCGCAGCCGATGGGCGTGCGCAGCAGGAGGCGCTACCGGTGGACGCGGGGGCGGATCACCGACTACTGGGACGAGGCCCTCGTGCCGGACGGCGTCAGGGACCGGGCCGCTCTCGACGACGCGTCGGCCTTCGTCGTGAGCCTGGGTGCCAGCCGGTCGCCGCGGATGCGTGATGTCCTGGCGACGATTCAGGCGGACCAGGACGCGATCATCCGGGCCGGGGCGCGCGGTGCCCTGGTCGTTGACGGGGGGCCGGGCACGGGCAAGACCGTCGTCGCGCTCCATCGTGCCGCGTACCTGCTGTACGCGGACCCGAGGCTGGGGGCCGGCCGTGGTGGTGTGCTCGTCGTCGGCCCGCACGAGCCGTATCTGGCCTATGTCGAGGACGTCCTGCCGAGCCTCGGCGAGGACGAGGTCCGCACCTGCACGGTGCGTGACCTGGTGCCGGAGGGCCGCACCGCGCTGCCCGAGGCCGATGCGCGCGTCCACGCGCTGAAGTCCTCCGGTGCGATGAGCGCCGTGATCGAGGCCGCGGTCAGCTTCTATGAGGACCCGCCCACCGAAGCCCTCGGCGTCTCGACGGACTGGGCTGACCTGCGACTCGACGTGGCGGACTGGGCGGCGGCCTTCACAGCTCCCGAGCCCGGCACGCCGCACAACGAGGCCCGCGACCAGGTGTGGGAGGCGATCGTGGAGCTCCTGGCGGAGCAGGCGGGCGACGGCGTGCCGGTGGCGGCGTTGCGACGGGAGCTGGCGCAGGACGACGAGCTTGTCGGCATGGTCCGCCGCGCGTGGCCGCGCGTCGACGCGACGGACGTGGTCGCTGACCTGTGGTCGGTGCCGGCCTACCTGCGCCGGTGCGCCCCCTGGCTCACCGCGGACGAGGTGGCGCTGCTCCAACGCGCCCAGCCGTACGCCTGGACGATCGCTGACCTGCCTCTCCTCGACGCGGCGCGCCATCGACTGGGCGACCCTCGTCATGCGGCCCGTCGCCAGCAGGAGAAGGCGGCCGTCGCGGCCGAGCGCGCACGGATGGACCTCGTCGTCGACGAGCTCCTGCTCGCCGACGACGACGGCATGTACGCGCAGCTGCGGCAGCCGGGGCTGCGCGACGCGCTTGTCGACGGCGCGGCCGTCCCAAGTCGCGGGGCCGACCGGCTCGACGGGCCGTTCGCCCACGTCGTCGTCGACGAGGCGCAGGAGCTGACCGACGCGGAGTGGCAGATGGTGCTGCGGCGCTGCCCTTCGGGCAGCCTCACCGTTGTCGGCGATCGGGCCCAGGCGCGCCACGGGTTCGCCGGGACGTGGGTCGAGCGGCTCGCCGCTGTCGGCGTCGGCGACGTGAGGGTCCGCACGCTCACGATCAACTACCGGACGCCGGCGGAGATCATGGCCGCGGCCGAGCCGGTGATCCGAGCGGTCCTGCCCGACGCGAACGTGCCCCGGTCGGTCCGCCGAGGTGGGCTCCCTGTCGCCTTCGGAGGCGCCGCGGACCTCGACGCGGTCGTCGACGCGTGGGAGCGCAGCCATCCGGAGGGCATCGGCGCCGTCGTCGGCGCGCCGGCCTTCGAGCCGACGGCCCGCGTCCGGTCGTTGCCGCCGTCGCTGACGAAGGGCCTGGAGTTCGACCTTGTCGTGCTGGTGGATCCGGCTGCGTTCGGTCCTGGGATCGAGGGGGCGGTCGACCGCTACGTGGCGATGACGCGAGCCACCCAGCAGCTCATCGTGCTGACGAGCTAGCGACTCCGTCGACTGTGCAGCTGAGCACGGGTTCCGGCTCCCGAACCGGGGCACAGCTGCACAGTCAACGAAGGGGAGGTGCCGACTGCGTGTCGGGCAAAGTAAGGGTCTCCTCACTAAGGTGAGCCTTCGCTAACCCACCGTAGGAGGAAACCTGTGATCGCCAGACGTCTCGTGGGGGTCGCGGCCGTGGCCGCACTCGCCCTGACCGCCGCCGCCTGCTCGTCCACCGCGTCCGAGAGCGCGACGTCCGGCGCCGCCAGTGCCGCCGAGGCTGCCGGGTCCGCGGCCGCCAGCGCCGCACCGAGCGGCAGCGCGGCAGCAAGTGCCACGACGGCCCCGGCCGAGGACACGTTCCCGGTGACGATCGACCATGCGTTCGGCACGACCACGATCGAGGCGAAGCCCGAGCGCGTGGCGACGGTCGCCTGGGCGAACCACGAGGTGCCGATCGCCCTGGGCGTCGTCCCCGTCGGCATGAGCAAGGCCACGTGGGGCGACGACGACACGGACGGCGTGCTGCCGTGGGTCGAGGACGGGCTGACGGCCATCGGGGCGCAGACGCCGGTGCTTTTCGACGAGACCGACGGCATCAACTTCGAGGCCGTCGCCGACACCAAGCCGGACGTCATCCTCGCGTCGTACTCCGGTCTCACGCAGGAGGACTACGACACCTTGTCGAAGATCGCTCCCGTCGTGGCGTACCCCGACGTCGCGTGGGGGACGTCGTGGGAGGACATGGTGCGGATGAACGCGAAGGCCATGGGCATGTCCGCGGCCGGTGAGCAGCTCATCGCCGACGACGAGGCCACGGTGCAGGCGGCGCTCGCGAACCACCCGGGCCTGGTCGGCAAGAAGGTCCTCTTCTCGTACATCGACCCGACCGACTTCAGCCAGATCGGCTTCTACACCAGCCACGACACGCGACCGGGCTTCCTGGCTGCGCTCGGCCTCCCGATGCCCTCCGTCGTGGAGGAGGCGTCCGCGGCGACCACGGAGTTCTACACGACGGTCAGCGCCGAGGAGGCCGAGAAGTTCGACGACGTCGACCTGTTCGTCACCTACGGCGACGCCGGCAGCGACTTCGTCGCGCAGCTGCAGGCCGACCCGCTCCTGTCGAAGATCCCGGCGATCGCGAACGGCAACGTCGCCGTCCTGGAGAACTCGACGCCGCTCGCGGCGTCGGCCAACCCGTCGCCGCTGTCCATCGCCTGGGGCGTCGACGACTACTTCGCGCTGCTGGAGGGCGCGCTGAAGTCGGACGGTTGATCCCCTCGACCACGACCACACGCCAGCCGGACGCCGCGACACTGCGGCGTCCGGCCGGCGTGCGCCTGTCCTGGCTGCTCGTCGCCGTCGGAGTCGTCGTCCTGTTGGTCGTCGCGTCGGTCGCCTTCGGAACGCGGACCGTGTCGCTCGACGAGGTCTTCGCCGGCCTTCGCGGAGGTGACGCCAGCGTGGGGCAGGCCGCCGTGACCGCGCGACTCCCGCGAACCGCCCTGGCGCTGCTCGTCGGCGCGATGCTGGCGATGTCGGGCGCCACCATGCAGGGGGTCACGCGCAACCCGATCGCCGATCCCGGCATCCTCGGGGTGTCGTTCGGCGCATCCCTGGCCGTCGTCATCGGCATCGCGATGTTCGGGATGTCGAGCGCCGCCATGTTCATCGTCGTCGCGATCATCGGTGCGTCCGTGGCCGCCGTGTTCGTCTACGTCGTCGGGTCTCTCGGCTACGGGGGCACGACCCCGCTCAAGCTCGCCCTCGCCGGAGCGGCCACCGCGGCCGCCCTGTCGTCCCTCGTCAGCGCGATCCTGCTGCCGCGGGTCGACATCATGGCGACGTTCCGGCACTGGCAGGTCGGCGGCGTCGGAGGGGCGACCTGGGAGCGGGTCGGGCTGACGGTCCCCTTCCTCGTGCTCGGCGCGACCATCTGCCTGGCCCTTGCCCGGGGCCTCAACACCCTCGCCCTCGGCGACGACGTCGCTGCCGGCCTCGGCGAGCGTGTCACCCGCACGCGCTTGATCGGGTGGGGAGGCGCGGTCGTCCTCTGCGGGGCCGCCACGGCCGTTGCCGGGCCGATCGTGTTCGTCGGCCTCATCGTCCCGCACGTGTGCCGGTTGCTGTTCGGGCCGGACTACCGCTGGGTCCTGCCCGCATCGGCCGTCATCGGGGCGGGCCTGCTCGTCGGTGCCGACGTCGTCGGCCGCGTCGTTGCGCGACCGGAGGAGATCGAGGTCGGCATCGTCACCGCCGTCATCGGCGCCCCGTTCTTCGTCTGGATCGTCCGCCGGCAGAAGGTGCGGGAGCTGTGACGACGCTGACACACCCCACGGCGACGCTGGTCATGGCCGGCCGGCGCCGTCGTCTGCGTCGTCGGGCGCTGATCATCGGCGGCCTGGGCGCCGCCGTGATCGTCGCCTACCTCGTCTCGCTCATGGTGGGCAACACGTTCTACGGCCCCGACATCGTGTGGCGTGTGGTCCGAGGTGAGGATGTCGCGGGCGCCTCGTTCGCGGTCGGCGACCTGCGCCTGCCCCGCGCGACGCTCGCCGTGCTCGCCGGCGTCGCGTTCGGCATGGCCGGCGTCACGTTCCAGACGATGCTGCGTAACCCCCTCGCATCGCCCGACATCATCGGCATCAGCGCCGGCGCGACGACGGCAGCGGTGTTCGGCATCGTCGTCCTGTCCGTCAGCGAGACGGTCGTGTCGGGCCTCGCCCTGGTCGGCGCCCTCCTGACCGCCGGTGTCATCTACCTCGTGTCGAACCGGAACGGCTTCGCCGGGACGCGCCTGATCCTCATCGGCATCGGCGCCGAGGCGTTCCTCACCGCGATGACGTCGTATCTGCTCACCAAGGCGCCGGACTGGGACATGCAGGCGGCGATGCAGTGGATCACGGGCAGTCTCAACGGCGCCACCTGGACGAAGGTGCTGCCCCTCGCCGTCGCCGCCGCCGTGCTGGTCCCGATGCTCCTGCTCCTTGGCCGCGACCTCGGGGCGCTCCGGCTCGGCGATGACGCCGCCGCCGCGCTCGGCGTGCGGGTGCGGACGACGCGGGTTCTGCTGATCCTGGGCGCCGTGGCGCTGCTCGCGTTCGCGACCGCCGCGTGCGGGCCGATCGCTTTCGTCGCCTTCATGGCCGGCCCGGTCGCCGCGCGCCTCGTCGGCCCGGGTGGCTCGCTCCTGCTGCCGGCGGCCCTCGTCGGCGCGTTGCTGGTCCTCGTCGCCGACCTCGTCGGGCAGTACGCGTTCGACAACCGCTACCCGGTCGGTGTCGTCACCGGTGTCCTCGGGGCGCCGTTCCTGCTCTACCTCCTCGCCAGGACGAACCGCTCCGGAGGCTCGCTGTGACCGAACGCCATCAGCTGTCCGCACGAGACGTCACGCTCGCCTATGGCGATCGTGTCGTCGCGGAGGGCCTCGACCTCGACATCGCCGCCGGACGCGTGACGGCCATCGTCGGCGCGAACGGCTGTGGGAAGTCGACGCTGCTGCGCGCCCTCGCCCGGCTGCTGAGTCCTCGCGCCGGCCAGGTCATCCTCGACGGCCGGTCACTTCACGAGCAGCCTTCCAAGGAGGTCGCCCGCGTGCTGGGCCTGCTGCCGCAGAGCCCGATCGCGCCGGAGGGGATCGCGGTCTCGGACCTTGTCGGGCGCGGACGTCATCCGCACCAGCGGCTGCTCGCCGGCTGGACAGCCGCGGACTACGCGAGCGTCGCCGCCGCCCTCGAGGCGACCGGGACGGCTGACCTCGCGGACCGCCCGGTCGACGAGCTGTCAGGCGGGCAGCGGCAGCGGGTCTGGATCGCGATGGCCCTTGCCCAGGAGACCGACGTCCTCCTCCTCGACGAGCCCACGACGTTCCTCGACGTCGCCTACCAGATCGAGGTCCTCGACCTGCTCACCGATCTCAACCGGGACCGCGGTACGACGATCGTCATGGTCCTGCACGACCTGAACCTGGCGGCGCGCTACGCCGACGTCCTCGTGGCGATGAAGGACGGTCGGGTGCACGCGCATGGCACCCCGGACGAGGTCGTGACCGAGCAGCTGATGACCTCGGTGTTCGGGCTCGACAGCCGCGTCATCGTCGACCCCGTGTCGGGCAAGCCGCTCGTCCTGCCGAGCGGCCGGCACCACGTGCGGACCTGACGGCGCGCGAAGCGCCGGTCCGTGGCGATCCGTGCGGTATGAATGGCATATGGCCGGGTCGTCCAAGAAGGGCACGAAGAACAAGAAGGGCAAGAAGGGCAAGGTCGAACGGAGCGCACGCAAGACCTACATCCCCAGCGTCTTCCTCACCGACCGGTACGCCGCCGCCGTCGAGTACGCCGCCGCGATCCATGGCGCGCAGACCCGCAAGGGCCGGGACACCGCGTACCTCGCGCACCTGCTCGGGGTCTCCAGCCTGGTCATCGAGGCCGGCGGTGACGAGACCCAGGCGATCGCCGCGCTGCTTCACGACGCGATCGAGGACTGCGGCGGGATGCCTCGCTACTACGACGTGCAGGCGCGCTTCGGTGCCGAGGTGGCGGAGATCGTCCGGGACTGCAGCGACTCCACGGACGAGGACTGGAAGCGGACCGTCCCCTACCGCGAGCGTAAGCGCCTGTACCTGGAGCACCTCGAGGTCGTCGGCCGCCGGTCCCTGCTCGTCGCGATCGCGGACAAGGTTCACAACGCCCGGGCCATCCACACCGACATCGTCGCGCTCGGCCCCGTGAAGGCGCTCGCCCGCTTCACCGGAACCCCCGCGGACATCGCCTGGTACTACGAGGGCTGCCTGGACCGGGCCGAGCAGCGTTCGGTGAGCGAGACGCTCGTCGTGCCGTTGCGGATTGCAGTAGCGGCGATCTCGAGTGCCGCCGACGTCACGGTCGCCTCGCCGCGTCGACTGCGCTGAGACCGAGCGGACGTCACGCAGCCATCACGCGGACCGCAGCGCCTGCAGGCGCGCGTAGAGCCGCTCGGCCGGCTCAGGCTTGGCGAACAAGAAGCCCTGGCCGACGCGGCAGCCGAGCTCGTGCAGGGCCTTTCGCTGGTGGTCGGTCTCGACCCCCTCGGCCACGATCGCCACGCCCAGGCTCTCCCCGATCCCCACGACGGCCCGGATCAACGCGGTGTAGGCGGCGTGCTCGTCGAGCCCGCTCACGAAGGACTTGTCGATCTTCAGCTCGGTGATCGGCAGGAACGGAAGTCGGGAGATCGCCGAGAAGCCGGTGCCGAAGTCGTCGATCGACAGCCCGACGCCGAGGTCGCCGATCGCCCGCGCGACATCGAGGGAGGCGTCGTCCATGACGACGCTCTCGGTCACCTCGATGGTCACGCGTTCGGCGGCCAGGCCGTGCGAGGAGAGCAGTCGGCCCAGCAGGTCGGGCAGGCTCGCGCGGAAGCTCAGCGGGGAGAAGTTGACGGAGACGGCCGGGACGCCCCACCCCTCCCGGTCCCATGCGGCGAGCTGGCGGCACGCCTCACGCAGGCACCACTCGTCCAGCTCGGCGACGTGGCCGGTCTGCTCGGCGAGGGCCACGAACCGGTCCGGGGGGATCGGGCCGCGGCGCGGGTCGTCCCACCGGGCCAGGGCCTCGACGCCGCGGAGCTCCAGGGTGTCCAGGTCGACCTGGGGCTGGTACGCGAGGTGGACGTGGCCCGCGGCCAGTGCGGATCGCAGCGCGCCGCTGAGGACGAGGCGGTCCTGGGCGAGGAGGTCGAGCGCCGGTCCGGCGAAGTGGTAGGTCCCACCGCCGGGCTTCGCCTTCCCCAACGCCGACTCCGCCCGCCGCAGGAGGTCCGGACCCTCGCCGGCATCGTCGGGGCACAGGGCGATGCCGATGCTTGCCGACACCATGACGGTCAGGTCGGACAGCTGTACCGGCTGGGCGACGGTCCGCAGCAGGATGTCGGCGCGTCGCGTCGCCTCCTCCGCGCCGGCGTGGGGGATGACGAGCGCGAACGCGTCGGCGCCCAGGGCGAACAGCTCGTCTCCGGCGGTGAACGCTCCCGGCTGCTGGAGCCGTTCGGCGATGGCCGTCAGCAGGCGGTCGCCGTCCGCGAAGCCGAGGCTCTCGTTGACGTCGGCGAACCGGTCGATGTCCACGAGCAGCAGCGCCAGGCGGGAGACTCCGTGGTCGGCCACCATCGATGTGAGGTGCGGGCCTAGCGAGTTCCGGTTGCGCAGGCCGGTGAGCGAGTCGTAGTGCGTGAGCAGTGAGATCCGCTCCGCTGCCTCGTGGCGCTCGATCGCGATGCGGCACAGCGGAAGACAGACGTCGATGATGTCCTGGTGCTCCTCACCAGGTGACACGCCGGCCGGGAAGTAGAAGGCGAATGTGCCGACCACGTCCCCGCCGGAGTCGCGGATCGGCGACGACCAGCACGCGCGCAACGAGTCCGGCAGGGGCAGGTCCTGGTAGTCGGCCCAGAGCGGGTCCGTGCGCACGTCCAGCACGAGGACCGGCTCGCCGCGGAAGGCTGCGGTCCCGCACGAGCCGACGGCGTCCCCGATCGGTGCCCCGTCCAGGCCGTCGCAGAAGGCCTGCGGGAGCGACGGGGCGGCTAGCGGGCGCAGTCGGCGGCCGCTGTCGACGCGCAGGACCGTCGCGACGAAACCGGGGACGATCTCCTCGACGCGCTGGCAGAGCATCTGGGCGACATCGTTCAGGGAATGCCCGTCCGCCACTGCATCGAGGACCTCGATCCGCAGGTCCGCCAGGCGGGCTGCGGCAGACCCCGTCATCCGCGGTCAGACGTGTTGGCCCGCAACGCCGAAGGAGCGACGCCGGGAGAGTGCCCAACCGTGCACATGGCCAGATGCTAGACCTGTTGCGGCGTGCCGAACAGGAACTCCGGACGTGTGAAGCGGCGGACGCGGCAGGGCACCGACGGATAGCGTCAGTCGTCCGGGCGGCAGGTGGAGGAGAGGGCATGCGTCGGTTCGAGGGGCTCGCGGCAGTCGAGGCCGCGGTAGGGGAGCCGCTGGGGCACAGCCCCTGGCACGAGATCACTCAGGCCGAGATCTCGATGTTCGCCGACGCGACACACGACCAGTACTGGATCCACACGGACCCGGAACGCGCTGCCGACGGGCCTTTCGGCTCCACGATCGCGCACGGCCTGCTGACCCTGTCGCTCGTCCCGTTGTTCATGTCCGAGGTCTATGCCATCGACGGGCTGCAGCTGACACTCAACTACGGCTTCAACAAGGTGCGGTTCCCGGCACCCACGCCGGTCGGGTCCCGGCTGCGCGGCCAGGTCGAGATCGCGTCGGTCGTCCCCGGGGCGAAGGGATCGCAGGTGACGACGACCGTCGTGATCGAACGCGAGGGGTCGGACCGGCCCGTGTGCGTGGCGGAGTTCATCGTCCTGTGCGTCGAGTAGCCCGTCCTGCGGACGAGCCCGGGCAGGACGCCGCTAGGGCGTGAGGTCGCGCACGTACAGCCCGGGGGCGTCGGCCAGCGGCACGTACGTGGCGCTGCCCGTCGCCGCCGGAGCCTCACGCATCGGTCCCGACCGGTCGCTGATCCACTCGGCCCACTGCTCCCACCATGAGCCCGTGTGCTTCGTCGCGCCGTCGAGCCAGGCCTGGGCGTCGCCGTCCGTGGGCCCGTCCGCGTAGTAGCTGGCCTTCGGGTTCCCGGGTGGGTTGACGAGGCTGGCGATGTGGCCGGCATTGCTGAGCACGAAGGTGGTGGGGCCGGAGAGGAGCCCGACCGTGCGGTAGCAGCCGGTCCAGGGCGTCAGATGATCCGTGACGGCACCGGTCACGAACGTGGGGACGTCGATCTTGTCGATGCGGACGGGTGAGCCGAGCACGGTCATCTCCCCGTCGCGGCACAGGAGGTTCTCGCGGAAGACGTCGAGGAACTGCCGGTGCAGCGCGGCGGGCAAGTTCGTCCCGTCCACGCTCCACGCGAGGATGTCGAACACCGGCGGGTCCTGGCCCATGAGCCAGCCGCTGACGACGTAGTTGAACACCAGGTCGTCCGGTCGCATCAGGTTGAAGATCGTGGCGAGCGACTGCGCCGACAGGATGCCGTCGCGCTCGGAGCTCCCGCCGGCCATCTCCAGGAGGCGCGGCGCCGAGAACGCACCGAGCGGAGCGCGCTCGTGGAAGTCCAGCAGCGTGACGGCGTAGGACGCGGAGTGGATCGACCCGTCGCCGATCGTCGCGAGGTGGTTGAGGACGAGGGTCTGCAGGATCCCGCCGGCGCAGAACCCGAGCGTGTTGAGATCCTCGCTGCCGGTGATCTCCTTCACGACGCCCAGCGCGGCGAGGGCCGCACCGGCGTAGTCGTCGACGCCCCAGTCGCGATGCTCCGCGGTCGGGTTGCGCCAGCTGACGAGGAACACCTGCTGCCCCTGGGACACTGCGTACTCGACGAACGATCGCCCCGGTCGCAGGTCCAAGAAGTAGTAGCGGCCGATCGGCGGGGGGATGACGAGCAGCGGTCGCTCGTGCACGTCGGGCGTGCTCGGGGCGTACTGGATCAGCTCCAGCACGTCGTCGCGGTACACGACCGATCCCGGCGTGATGGCCAGGTCGATGCCGACGGTGAACGCCGACCTGTCCGTCTGCTGGGGGAAACCGCGGTTGTGCCGGACGTCGTCGACGAAGTTGCGAGCACCGCTCGCGACGCTCGCCCCGAAGGTGTCGAACGCGAGCTTGAGCGCGGCCGGGTTCCCAGGGAGGGAGTTCGTCGGTGCGATCCCGCTCGTGAGGACGCCGACGGCGAACCGGACCCGCTCGACGTCACGCCAGTCCGCCCCGGACTCCTCGAGGTCGTCGACGAGGCCACCGAGCATGTCGGCGACCGCGACGTACCCCTGCATCCAGCGCCGGTACAGCGGGTTGTGCCGCCAGGCCGGGTCGGCGAAGCGACGGTCCTTCGGGTGGGGGAGGTGGTCCTCGGTGCCGACGACGACCGACGCGAGGGCGCCGACGAGCTGCTGGACCCGCCGCGTCAGCGGTCCCGGCTGGGCGACGGCCCGGCCGATCCCCTTGGCCAGTCCCGGGAGAGAGGCTGCGCCGGTGGCGGGCAGGCGGTCTGCGGGGGACGGCTCGGCCGGCGGCTCTGACATGGAATCACGCGTCCCAAATCGTTAGGAGTTCCGATACTAGGAGTGCCACTCTTTACTAGCGAGTAGACCTATACTCGCTCCCAATCCCCGTCGGGGTGGCTGATTGGGAGTGTTCATGCTCTACACCGGGTACGAGATCAGTCGCTGGGCGGCACAGCCCGCTCTCTCCGCGTCCGGCGCCGTTGCGCGTGCGTTGGGAGGGCTGCCGCCCGCCGTACGCCGTCAGCCCGGTATCGCCCACGCGTGGGCGGCCAGCCAGGTGATGGCTCGGATGCACGCGACGCACACCCGGCCATCGTTCGGGATCGAGTCCGTCTGGGTCGACGCGCAGCAGTACGCCGTGACCGAGCGCGAGACCTCGTTCAGCCCCTTCGCCTCGCGGATCCACTTCCGCAAGGAGGTCGAGCTCGAGCAGCCGCGCGTGCTCGTCGTCGGTCCGCTGTCGGGTCACTTCGCGACCCTGATCCGGCCGACGGTCGCGTCGCTGCTGTCGGACTTCGACGTCCACGTCCTGACGTGGAACAACGCCCGGGACGTGCCGGCCGACAAGGGCCCGTTCGGCCTCGAGCACTACATCGAGCACGTGATGCGCGAGATCCGTGAGCTCGGGCCGGACACCCACGTGCTCGCGGTGTGCCAGCCGGCAGTGCCGGTGCTCGCCGCGGTCTCGCTCCTGGCGCAGGACGACGACCCGGCGCAGCCGCCGTCGCTGACCCTCATCGCCGGACCGATCGACACGCGCGTGAACCCCAACCGGGTCAACGAGTTCGCCGAGGACAAGTCCCTGGCGTACTTCGAGAACCGTCTCATCCATCCCGTCCCCGCCGCCTACGCCGGGGCCGGCCGCCGCGTGTACCCGGGGTTCGTGCAGCTCGGCGCGTTCATGTCGATGAACCTGCGCCGCCACATCAGTCGCCATGTCGACCTGTACCGGGCGATCGTCTCCGGTGACGACGACGAGGCCAACACCGTCCGCACGTTCTATGACGAGTACGGCGCGATCATGGACGTCTACGCCGAGTTCTACCTCGACACCGTCGACCAGGTGTTCCAGCGGCACCTCCTGCCGAAGGGCGAGATGACCGTCGGGGGCCGGCTCGTCGAGCCGTCCGCGATCCGTCGGACCGCCCTGCTGACGATCGAGGGCGAGAAGGACGACATCTGCTCGCCCGGTCAGAACCGCGCGGCACACGACCTGTGCACCGGCATCCCGGACGACATGCGCGGCCACCACCTCCAGCCGGAGGTCGGCCACTACGGCGTCTTCAGCGGGTCCCGCTGGCAGGCCGAGATCTACCCGGTCGTCCGCGACTTCATCGCGACGCACGCGGCGCTCCCGGCGCGATGACCGACGCGGCGGGACTCGTCTCCGTCGCCCGCTCGCACGCAGTCGGCGACATCCCTCGACGTACGGCTGCGCGCACGCCGGACCGCATCGCGATGGTCGACGGGGACGTCCGCCTGACCTTCGCCGAGCTCGATGCCGCGGTCGACGCGACGGCCGCGGCGCTCGCGGCGCGCGGTCTGGCGAAGGGTGACCGCCTCGCAGTCCTGTCCCACAACACGTGGCGCTTCGCCGTTCTGTCGTTCGCGACCGCCCGGCTCGGGGTGATCCTCGTCCCCGTCAACTTCATGCTCGGTCCGGACGAGATCGGCTTCATCCTCGCGCACAGCGAGGCCTCGGCCTTCGTCGTCGAGGACGCGCTGGTGCCGACCGCTGAGGCAGCATTGGCCGTCGCGTCCGCACCGATCCGCGTACGCGGCGTGATCCGCATGTCCGGCGCCGATTCGCCGGACGGCTGGGAGGACGTCGAAGAGTGGACTCGGCACCCGGGCACTCCGCCGGCGGTGCTCGTCGGCGATGACGACCCGCTCCGCCTGATGTACACCTCGGGTACGGAGTCGCGACCGAAGGGCGCCCTGCTGTCGAGCCGCTCCCTCATGTGGCAGTTCGTCAGCTGCATCATCGACGGCGGCATGAGCGCGGACGACGTCGACCTGCACACGCTGCCGCTGTACCACTGCGCGCAGCTGGACTGCTTCCTCGGACCGGACGTCTACCTCGGCGCGACCAGCATCATCCTGCCCGGGCCGGACCCGGCCCGCGTGCTGCGCACGATGGCGGCCGAGAAGGTCACCAAGTTCTTCGCGCCGCCCACGGTCTGGATCTCACTCCTGCGCTGCCCGGAGTTCGCGACGACCGACCTGTCGTCCCTGCGCAAGGGCTACTACGGGGCGTCCGCCATGCCCGTCGAGGTGCTCCGCGAGATCCAGTCGTCGCTGCCGGACCTGCGGCTGTGGAACTTCTACGGACAGACCGAGATGGCGCCGCTGGCCACGATCCTCGGTCCGGATGAGCAGATGAGCCGGGCCGGCTCGGCGGGCCGGGCGGCGTCCAACGTCGAGACCCGGGTCGTGGACGACGACGACGTGCCCGTCCCGGCCCACACGGTCGGCGAGATCGTCCATCGCGGACCGCAGGCGACGCTCGGCTACTACAAGGACGAGGCGAAGACCGCGGAGGCGTTCCGCAACGGCTGGTTCCACTCCGGGGATCTGGGCTACCTGGACGAGGGTGGTCGGCTCTACGTCGTGGACCGCAAGAAGGACATGATCAAGACCGGCGGTGAGAACGTCGCGAGCCGGGAGGTCGAGGAGGCCATCTACCTCCTCGACGGTGTCGCCGAGGTGGCGGTGTTCAGCGTCCCGCACCCGCGGTGGGTCGAGGCGGTCGTCGCCGTCGTCGTGCCCCGACCCGGTACGGAGCTCACATCCGACGACGTCATCGCACACGCGCGAGGCCAGCTCGCGGGCTTCAAGACGCCCAAGGTCGTCGTCATCGCCGACGCGTTACCGAAGAATCCGAGCGGCAAGATCCTCAAGCGCGAGCTCCGGCTCCAGCACGCGGACGTCGCCCGCGACGCGTAGGCCGTCCGCTCAGACGACCATCGTGATCGTCCCGACGACGATCAGCGCCAGACCGGCGATGCCCCGTCGGGTCAGGCGCTCCCGGAACGCGAGGAACGCCAGCGCCGCTGTCACGACCACGCTGAGGCGGTCCAGCGGGACGACGCCGCTCACCGGACCGTCCTGGAGCGCCTTGAAGAAGAACAGCCACGACGCTCCGGTCGCCAGGCCCGACAGGCCCAGCAGAACCACCTCGCGGCGGCGCAGTCCGCGCAGGGCCCGATGCTCGCCGGTCGCCAGGACGATCCCCCAGGCGAGGATCAGCACGACGACCGTGCGGATCGCGGTGCCCAGCGTCGAGTCGACGTGCTCCATCCCGGCCTTCGCGAGGATCGTCGTCAGGCTCGCCAGCACCGCCGCCCCGATCGCGTAGGGCAGCCAGCTGCTCCCGGTCCGTTGGCGCTGGCCGGCGGGCTGCCAGCGGACCATGAGGTAGGTCCCGGCGCCGATCGCGGCGATCCCCGCAAGCCGCAGGGGCAGCGACTCCACCTCGCCGAACAGGACGATCCCGAGGATGACGGTCAGGATGATGCTCGACTTGTCGACCGCGACGACCGGGTTCACCGAGCCGAGCTGCAGGGCGCGGAAGTAGCACAGCCACGAGCCGCCCGTCGTCAGCCCGGACAGCACCAGTAGTACGACGGTGCGCGCGTCGAGGTCGGCGATCGTCGACTGCGAGCCGACGACGAGCACCATCGCCCAGGCGAGGACCAGCACCACCGCGGTCCGGACGGCCGTCGCCAGGTTGGACGGCGTGTGCTGGATGCCGGCCTTGGCGAGGACAGCGACCGCTCCGGCGAAGACCGCCGACGCCAGGGCGTACGCGATCCACATGCTCGCAGTCTTCCGCGAGCGAGGGGAGGGGGCACAATGCGGCCGGTGTCCACCGACGTGCTGCTGAGCGAGGCCGAGCGTATCGGCGCCGTCCTGGCGTTCTTGCTGTTCGTCACGATCTGCGCCGAGCTCCTCGACCAGGCCGGGGTCTTCCGCGCGGCGAGCCGCGTGCTCGCCCGTACGGCACGCGGGTCCGGGACGGCGCTGTGGCTGTTGTCTGTCGGCCTGGCGACCGTCGTCACCGTCTTCCTCTCGCTGGACACCACCGCGGTGCTCCTTACCCCCGTGCTGCTCACGATGGCGCGCGGCCTGGGCGAGCGCCCCTGGCCGTTCGCGCTCGCGACGGTCTGGCTCGCCAACGCCGCTTCGCTGCTGCTGCCGGTCTCCAACCTCACGAACCTGCTGCTGGTCCACCGGCTCGACTGGTCCGTCTGGACGTTCGCCCGGCACATGTGGGCCCCGGCCCTCGTCGCGATCGTCGTCACCGTCGTCCTGCTCGCCGTCGTGTGCCGGTCGAGCCGGCCCGGCGACTACCGCCTCGAGCCGGATCCGTCGGGGGAGGCCGACGACCGGGTGCTCCTGCGGATCGCCACGGGTGCTGCGGCGTTGCTCGTGGTGCTCCTCGTCGCCGAGGTCCCGCCGTACCTCGCGGCGGGCGCGGCCATGGTCGTGCTGCTGGTGGCGTTCGTCGTACGGCGTCGGTCCGACCTCAGGTGGTCGCTGTTCCCGGTACGCCTCATCGTTCTGACGACGGTGCTGTTCGCCCTCGTGACGCTGCTCTCGCAGGCCGGACTGCTGGACTGGCTACGGCCGGTCGCCGGCTCCGGCGACGACTGGCTCGCCCTTCTGCGCCTGTCGACCGTGGCCGCGGCGGCGAGCAACCTGGTCAACAACCTCCCGGCCTACCTCGCGCTGGAGCCGGTCTCGCTCGACTCGACCCGGCGGATGCTCGCGCTGCTGGTGGGCACGAACGTCGGACCGCTCGTGACGATCTGGGGCTCGCTCGCGACCCTGCTGTGGCGCGAGCGGTGCCGCGCGGCCGACGTCGTCGTCTCGTGGCAGCGCTTTGCGGTCCTCGGCATCGTCGCTGTGCCCGTGCTGCTCGTGACGACGGTGACCGCACTGGCGATATCGGTCTGACACCTCCGCCGAGTCCTGCAGCTTGCGGGGCTCCAGACGGCGTTCGGGCCCCGCAAGCTGCAGGTCTCGACCGGGTTCTAGCCGACGGGGACAGGCACGGCGGCGCTGGTGACCACCTGGCGGCGCGCCGCCGACCGGGCCGAAGTCTCCAGGCCCAGCACGGCCATGGTCGTGATGAGGCCCACGACGGAGGCGACCAGGACGGGGATGTCGCGCATGATCACCGCGTAGGTGAACCAGCCGGCGCCGCTGGCGAGCCGGGCCACCCAGGCGCCGACGGCCACGCCGGACTCCGCGCCGGCACGCCAGCTCGCGTAGGAGTCGACGAGCTGCGGCCACGAGGCCACGAGACCCAGCGCGAAGCCGATGTAGCCCACCGTGCTCGGCGGCAGCGTCAACGCGGCGACGACGACGGCGAGCAGGGCACCGCCGGCCACCCCCGCGCGCGAGCGACGAGACCACCCGCTCGGCACCAGCAGGACGAGGGTGACCGACCCGGAGCACAGAAGGACGTTGCCCGGGATCTGGAACGGCGTAGCCGTCAGCAGGCCGTAGGCGAGCCACGACAGCGAGGAGGCGGCCGTGAGGGTCCACGAGACCGGGGAGACGCCGCTGAGCTGCGGATGCCGCACGGTGCGGACGAGCTGCGGGATGACGGTCGCCACGACGACAGCGGCGGACAGGTAGGCAAGGACGAGCGCGAACGTATGCACGGGAAGCTCTCAGGGACGGTTCTGTATGGATACAGACTGTAACGATACAGCACAGCCGTGTGCGAGACTGCACGGCACCCCTCAGGAGGACTCAGTGGGCGATGATCGGCCGACGCTGGACACCGTCGCCAAGGCGGCAGGCGTCTCGCGCATGACCGTCTCCAACGCCTACAACCGCCCCGACCAACTCTCTGCCGCCACCCGCGAGCGGGTCCTGGCGGCGGCGGCCGCGCTGGGCTACTCCGGCCCGGACCCGGCGGGACGCTCGCTGCGCCGCGGCCGCGCCGACGCCATCGGCGTCCTGCTCTCGGAGAACCTCCCGACCGCCTTCAGCGACCCCGGCCTTGTCGCGTTCCTCGAGGGCGTCGCCGACGAGCTCAGCCGCGCTCGGCTGGCCATGCTCCTCATCCCGGCCGAGGTCGACGTCGACGGCTCACTCGTGCGCGACGCGATCGTCGACGCGTTCATCACGTGCAGCGTCGACGAGGCCCACCCGTCGCTCGTCGCGGCCTTGTCCCGCCGGCTGCCGGTCGTCGCGGCCGGCAACCCGCTGCCCGACGGCGTCCCCGGGGTGACCAACGACAACCGGCACGGCGGCGCCCTCGTCGCGGAGCATCTCCTCGGCCTGGGACATCGGCGCTTCGGTGTCGTCGTGCGCCGGGCGGGCACGGGCGGCGGGCAGCGCCCGCGCAGCGCCCCGCGCGTCGGCATCCGTCAGCGCTACAGCGGCTTCCTCGACGTGGTGCGCGCGGCATGCGTGCCCGACTCGGCGGTCAGCGTGGCGGAGGTCGACGACAGCTCGATCGCCGCAGGGCAGGCCGCCGGCGAAGAGCTTCTCGCCGTGCCCCCGGGCCGTCGGCCGACGGCGGTCTTCGCCGTGACCGATGCCCTCGCCCTGGGCGTCCTCGACGCGGCGCATGACGTCGGCCTTCGGGTGCCGCGCCAGCTGTCGGTCGTCGGGTTCGACGACATCGCCGCGACGGCCCGCAGCCGCCCGGCCCTGACCACCGTCTCGCAGGCGCTGCGCGAGCAGGGGGTCCAGTCGGCCCGGCTCGCGTTGCGTCAGGTCGACGGCCGCCGGGTCCGCTCGGTGCAGGTCGACTCGGCGCTCGTCGTCCGTGGCTCGACGGCACCGCCAGGCTGACTCGATCGGCGGTAGCGTGCGGCGCGTGTGGGGTGGACGTAGATCGCCACGGGCCGAGCGGACGGGGGAGCCCGGTCGTGTGATCGCGGTGACCGGGGCGGCCGGACTCGTCGGTACCGCGTGCCTGCGTGCGCTCGCCGACCGAGGCGAGGAGTTCGTCGCCATCGATCGGCGCGCGGGCTCTTTCGCCGCGCGCTGGCGGACGGCCGACCTGCGCAGCGCTCGGGCCGCCCGCCGTGCGCTGCGGGACGCCACGCATGTGATCCACCTCGCCGGTCACACGTCTCCGGCCGCCGCGGACCGCGACACCTTGGTGCGCGAGAACGTCGCGATCGCAGCGAACGTGCTGGGATCGCTCGAGGACGCCGGACGAGCAGCCGGGGCGACGGCGGTCCTCGCCTCGTCGACGTGCGTGTACGGGTTCGCCTACGAGCCACGCGTGCGCTCGCCGCTCTACCTGCCCGTCGACGAGGACCATCCGCGCGGGCCGGGCGACGCCTACAGCCTGTCCAAGGTGATGATCGAGGAGCTGGCCGGCGCGTGGACGCGCCGGACCGGCGGTACGAGCGTGTGCCTGCGGTTCCCGTGGGTGGGCAGCGATGAGGAGCCACGTCGGGTGGCCGGCTACCTGCGGGTGCTCTTGCACAAGCCGCACTCCGTCGAGGGCCGCGGCAACCTGTGGGCGTCGGTCCATGTCGACGATCTCGCCGACGCGTTCATCCGCGCGCTCGACGTCCGCGACGGCGCCACGCACCTGCTGAACGTCGCCTCGCCGTGGGTGCCCGGCGACCTGACGGTGTCCGAGCTCGCCGCACTGGACCATCCGACGGCGGAGCGCAGGCCCGGGCTGGACTCGCTCGGGACGTATGGCACCGCGCGTGCGCAGGACCTGCTCGGCTGGCAGCCCGGGCGGACCTTCGCCGCACACGTCGCTACTGCGGTGTGAGCGATCAGCCCTTCCGCAGGTCCTGCGCGAGCATGACGATGATGCCGCTGGGACCGCGGACGTAGGTGAGCTTGTAGACGTCCTCGTACGTCGCGACGCCACGTAGCGGTAGGCAGCCGTGCGTCGCGGCGATCGCCAGGGCGGCGTCGAGATCGTCCACGGAGAACGCGACGCGGTGCATGCCGATCTCGTTGGGACGCGTGGGCTCCGTCTCGATCGCCTCCGGGTGGATGTACTCGAAGAGCTCCAGGCGCCCGTGGCCGTCCGGCGTCTGCAGCAAGGCAAGCTTGACGTGGTTGCCGTCGAGGCCGACGGCCGTGTCGGCCCACTCGCCGCTGACGGTGTCACGGCCGAGGACCGTCAGCCCGAGGTCGGTGAAGAAGGCGATCGCCTCGTCGAGGTCGCGGACGGCGATGGCAACGTTCTCAAGCGCGATGGCCATGCCGCGGCACGCTACCGGAGCGGGGAGCGGTGGGGTGACCGCGTCTCCGAGCAACGTTCCTCCCGCTAGAAGGGTGGTGGGTCGGGGTCGGGGTCGGGTGGTGGGGGGAGGAGGTCGGGGGCTTGGTGGTGGTAGATGCGGCCCAGGGGTGATCGCCAGGTGCCGTCGCCGCGGCGGGTGGTGTTCTGCAGGTCCCAGCCGCCGTGGGTTTTGATCTGGTGGTGGTGCTTGCACAAAGAGCCGAGCTCGGTGATGTTCGTGTGGCCGCCGGCGTTCCAGGGGGTGGCGTGGTCTACCTCGACGCCGGGGCGCATTGCCGGGGTGTCGCAGGCGACGCCGCGGCAGTACCCGTCTCGCAGTTTCACGACGAGTTTCTGGATGTCGGAGCCGAGGTAGTGGGACCGGCCGGCGTCCAGGATCACACCGGCGCTGTCGACCAGGAGCCGGCGGATCCTGGACCGGTCCCCGCAGGCGGCGATGACGTCGCGGATGACGTCCGCCTGGACCGCCGTCGTCCCGATCCGCCCGCCCTGCTCGGAGGTCCCGACGAGCGTCTGCGCGGGGACGACAACGTCGACGTGCGCGGCAAGTTTCGCCTCGGCCACCGGGCCGTCGATGCGCCCGACGTTGCCGGGGTCGCCCAGGATCAGGGTCGTGAACGCGGCGACGCGGCGCTGGCCCCTCGTGACGCACCCGTCGGAAACCTCGAACCGGGCGTCGGCGGCGAGGGCGTTCACCGCGTCCATCACCGCGTGCCCGTGCGCCGTCGGCATCGTCGCGGTGATCTCGCACGTGCCCGGCTCCTCGCCCGGTCGGAGCCAGACGTTGTGGTCGGCTTCGGCGACCTCGCGGCGCTTGGCCCGGGCCGCGGCCGGGTCGGTCGCGATCACCAGCAGCGCGGTCTTGCGTGCCGACTGCCCCGGCGAGTGGGTCACCGCGAAGGGCACGACCTTCGCGAGGATCTTCGTGCACGTCTTCTCGTACCGGGCGACCTCGACCGGGTCGTGGTCGCCGTAGCCGGGTGCCTTGCGCAGCGCACGCCCGACTGCGCGGACGTGGTCCATCGAGACGTCGCCGGCCAGGAGGGCGTCCAGCATTGCCCGCCACGGCCCGGTCAGGTCGAACGACTCCTGGATCCGGACGTCCGACGCGCGCGGCGACAGGCGGGTCGCGGCGGCGATCTCCGCCGACGCCAGCAGCTCCGGTCCCATGAATGGCGCATCCCCATGGACCTCGGCCTCCGCCGCGAAATGCTGAACGACCCGATCCGTCACATCCCGGCGCGCCAGGGCTTGGACCCCGGACAGCCACGCGACCGCGCGGTTCACCTGCTGCAGGTACGTGATCGCGTCGTTCGCCGACAGGTCCGCGACCTCCACGCCACCGAGCCCCGCGACCAGCACCGGCCCGGCGGGCAGCTCGGCGAGCTTCCCCACTCCACGGCGACCAGGCTCTGACATGCCCCGAAACTACCCCGACCCCCTGACACTCCCAGGTGCGCCCACCACCCCGAACCCGTTACCCCGCAACACCTTCGTGACCGGCTGGGGTTAAGCGGACCGGGCGTGCGGGCGCGCGCCGTCGGGGACGAAGTCGCCGGCGTTGGCGCGCAGGGAGGCGAGGACCCGCAGCAGCGTTGCCGTCGAGTCGTCCGTCAGCCCCAGGTCCGAGAGCACGCGGTCGCCGAGCACAGCGACCGCCTGCTCGACCCGACGCCGTCCTCGATCGGTCAGCTCGACGAGCACCCGGCGGCGGTCGGCCGCGTCGTCGCGCCGGACGACCAGCTCGTCCGCCTCGAGCCGGTCGAGGGCGCTCGAGACGCTCGTCGGGTGGACCTGGAGCGCCGTGGCCAGGCCCGTCACGTTCTGTAGCGGACCCCCGGCCAGCACCAGGCGCGTGAGCACCTCGAACCGGGCCAGCGTGAGGTCGAGCGGCCTGAGCGCCCGGTCGATCCGGTTCGTCAGCCCGCGGTGCGCCTCGAAGAGTGCGAGCACGGTCGCCACCGCCGGCGCGGACTCCCCCCAGCCGCGTTGCTCCCAGCTGCGGACCCAGCGGTCGCTCAGCTCGTCGCCGGCGGGCGTCGCTGCGCCCATCAGAAGTCCTCGCCGAACGCCACATCGCCGGTGACGCCGACCTGGTAGGCCGACACGCGGCGTTCGAAGAAGTTCGACAGCTCCTGGACGTCCTGCAGGTCCATGAAGGCGAACGGGTTGCGCGACCCGTACAGCGGCTCGATGCCGAGGAGCGCGAGCCGTCGGTCGGCGACGTGCTCGAGGTACGTGCGCATGTCGGCGATCGACATCCCGGCGACGCCGCCGCCGAGGAGGTCCTCGGCGAACGCGACCTCGCAGTCGACGGCCTCGGCGAGCATCTCCTGGACATCGCGCACCATCTGCGCGTCGAACAGCTCGGGCTCCTGCGTCCGCGCGACGTCGATGACGTCGAAGGCGAACGCCATGTGCATCGACTCGTCGCGGAACACCCAGTTCGTGCCGGACGCGAGCCCGTTCAGCAGCCCGCGCGATCGCAGGAAGTAGACGTACGCGAACGCGCCGTAGAAGAAGAGTCCCTCGATGCACGCGGCGAAGCAGATGAGGTTGAGCAGGAACCGGCGACGGTCCTCGACGGTACGGAGCTCGTCGAGGTCGCTGATCGACCCGATCCACCGGAAGCAGAAGTCCGCCTTGCGCCGGATCGACGGGATGCTCTCCACCGCGGTGAAGGCGGCGACCCGCTCCGCCTCGTCCGGCAGGTAGGTGTCCAGGAGCGTCAGGTAGAACTGGACGTGCACCGCCTCCTCGAACAGCTGGCGCGACAGGTAGAGCCGGCCCTCGGGGGAGTTGATGTGGGCATACAGGTTCAGCACCAGGTTGTTCGAGACGATCGTGTCGCCGGTCGCGAAGAACGCGACGAGCCGGCCGACCAGGTGACGCTCCGCCGGCGTCAGGCGCGCGAGGTCCTTCAGGTCCGAGTGCAGGTCCACCTCCTCGACGGTCCACGTGTTCTTGATCGCGTCGCGGAACCGGTCGTAGAACGCCGGGTACCGCATCGGCCGCAGCGTGAGGTCCATGCCAGGGTCCAGCAGCAGCGCGCTCACTGGCACGCCTCGCACGACTCGGGGTTCTCCAGGCTGCACGCGACCGCCTCCGCGTCCGGCGGTGGCTCGACGCCGGGGGTGTCCGCGGACGACGTCACGGTCGCCTGCTGGATGCGCGTCGCTGGACGCGAGCGCAGGTAGTAGGTCGTCTTGAGTCCGGTCTGCCACGCGTACAGGTACATCGACGAGAGCTTGCCGATGCTCGGTGCCGCCATGAACAAGTTCAGCGACTGGCTCTGGTCGATGAACGGCGCACGCGCGGCCGCCAGGTCGACGAGGGCGCGCTGCGGGAGCTCCCACGCGGTGCGGAACAGCGACCGCACGTCGTCGGGCAGCTCTAGGACCCCTTGGACCGAGCCCTCGGCCCGCTTGATCGCGTCGCGGACCTGGTCGGTCCACAGTCCACGCGCCTTCAGCTCACGCACGAGCGCCGAGTTGACCTGGAGGAACTCACCGGAGAGGGTCTCCCGCTTGAACAGGTTCGAGACCTGCGGCTCGATGCACTCGTAGCAGCCGGCGATCGAGGCGATCGTCGCCGTCGGTGCGATGGCGACGAGGAGGGAGTTGCGCAGCCCGCTCGATGCGACACGTGCGCGCAATGCCTCCCATCGATCGGTCTGCGTGCCGGCGACCCCCCACAGGTCTGGCTGCAGCGCGCCGCCCGCGGCGCGGGTCAGGCCGAACGCCGGGTGTGCGCCGTGCACCTCGGCGAGGTCGGCCGAGACCTCCAGCGCGGTGAGGTAGACCTCCTCGGAGATCCGGGTCGACAGCTCGCGCGCGGCGTCGGAGTCGAAGGGCAGGCGGAGGGCGAACAGCACGTCCTGCAGGCCCATGACTCCCAGGCCGACAGGTCGCCAGCGGGGGTTGGAGGCCGCCGCTTCCGGGCTCGGGTAGTAGTTGACGTCGATGACGCGGTCGAGGAACGGCACGGCGATCCGCACGGTGCGCCGCAGTCGCTCCCAGTCCAGCTCGGGACCCTTGGGGCCGTCGGTCAGGTGCTCGGCGAGGTTGACGGAGCCGAGGTTGCACACGGCCGTCTCGGTGTCGCTGGAGACCTCGATGATCTCGGTGCACAGGTTCGACAGGTGGACGACGCCGCCGCCCGCACCGACCTGGTTGCACGTCCGGTTTGCTGCGTCCTTGAACGTCATCCAGCCGTTGCCGGTCTGCGCGAGCGTGCGCATCATGCGGCCGTAGAGGTCGCGGGCGCGGACGGTGCGCACGACCCGGCCGGCCGCCTCGGCGGCGCGGTAGGCGAGGTCGAACTCCTCGCCCCACAGGTCGGGCAGCTCCGGTACTTCGTCGGGGTCGATCAGGGACCAGTCCGCGTCGGCCTCGACCCGGCGCATGAACTCGTCCGGGATCCAGTTGGCGAGGTTGAGGTTGTGCGCGCGGCGGGCGTCCTCGCCGGTGTTGTCGCGGAGCTCGAGGAACTCCTCGACGTCCGGGTGCCACGGCTCGAGGTACACGCACGCCGCCCCCTTGCGGCGGCCTCCCTGGTTGACCGCGGCGACCGACGAGTCGAGCGTCCGCAGCCAGGGCACGATGCCGTTGGACTGGCCGTTGGTGCCCCGGATCAACGCGCCGCGCGATCGCACGCGGGACCACGAGATGCCGATGCCGCCGGCGAACTTCGACAGGCGCGCGACCTGCTGGTAGCGCTCGTAGATCGAGTCGAGCTCGTCGCGCGGGGAGTCGACGAGGTAGCACGACGACATCTGCGTGTGCCGGGTGCCGGAGTTGAACAGCGTCGGGCTGCTCGGCAGGTACGCCAGCGAGGACATGAGCCGGTAGAAGCCGATCGCCTCCGCCGGGGTCTGCGCGAGCCCGCACGCGACGCGGAGCAGGAAGTACTGCGGGGTCTCGACGACGAGCCGGCTCTGCGGGTGGCGCAGCAAGTAGCGGTCGTACACGGTGCGCAGGCCGAAGTACTCGAACCGCTGGTCGGCGGTCTCGTCGACGGCGAAGTCGAGCTTGCGCGCGTTCGCTGCCACGAACGCGGCGGTCTCGTCGCCGATGAGCCCGAGGCCGTGACCGAGCGCGATCGCCTGGCTGAACGACGCCGTGCCCTGCCCGCGGACCTCTTTGTCGATGTACGCGGCCAGCAGCCGGGCCGCCAGCCGCGAGTACTCGGGCTCCTCGCCGATCATCTCGGCCGCGGTCTGGATCGAGAGGCGGTCGAGCTCGGCGGTCGTCGCCCCGTCGTACAGGCCGCTGATCGTGCGGGTGGCGACGCGCAGCGGGTCCACGTCGACGAGGTCGCCGGCCCAGCGGTCCACGGCGCGGACGATCTTGTTGACGTCGACCGGCTCGGTGTCGCCGTTGCGCTTGCGGACGTGCATCTGGGTGCGCCGTGGTGCGGGAGGCATCCCCGGCAGGGCGTCCACGGGGTCAGGGGCAGTGGTGGTCATCGCTTCCTCCTCGAAGCCGACGGACGAGGTCCGGGCCGCGGAGGAGGGGACGACACGCGCCTGCACGCAGGCGTCGACGCCGTCGGCCGTCCCACGCGGCGTCGGACCACCGCACACGGTCGCGTGCGGTGCGCTGGCAGGTCTTCGGACTCGCGGGCACGCCGGGCGCGAACGCCCGACACCTACTGACCGTCGCTTCCCAGGTGCGTGCGCACCCAGTGCTGTTGACGGTGGTCGTTCCTGCTCACCGCTGCGGGGCAGTCCCGGTCTCTCACCGGGTTCCCTCTTGCCCCGGCCCGTCTGGATGACGGGCCGGACCAGCTGCAAGCGACACCATATGTGGGTGCGGGAGGCCGAGCAAGCCCCTAGATGTCGTGCCGGGCGTGTCGCGGCGGTGATCCCGGCCCGATACCACAACCCTGCCGGGCGCGCCGGTCCGAGCCGCACCCCGGCCGCCCTCCTAGCCTGGGCGGGTGTCCGGACGAACCACTGCGTTGCTGGCGGCGGCCGGCATCGTCATCGCTGGGGCGCTCACCGTCGGGTTCATCGCCCGGGTCGACGCGGGCGGCGGGTCCGACCAGGCCTGCGGCTGGGACCTCAGCACGCCCGAGGGCGTCGCGGCGAACTCCGCCTACCTCGCGCGGGCGGAGGCGTTCTTGTTCGACCAGCCCGCCGGCTACGCGACCCCGCCGCCGCCGGACAGCCCGTTCTGGCACGGCGACTGCCCCGTCGACCCGAACCTGCCCAGCGGACCCCCCGTGGACGAGGCGCACGACGACGGCGACCACGCCGACGAGTAGGGCCGGCCGATCAGGCGGGGCGGAAGGAGTCGTGGACGACGGGCTGCGCGTGCTTGATCATCACGTGCCGCGTGACGGTGTACTCCAGCACCGCCTCGTGGCTCATGTCCTTGCCGAAGCCGCTGCCCTTCACTCCGCCGTGCGGTGCCTCGGACGCGATCGGCAGGTGGTCGTTCACCCAGGTCACGCCGGCCTCGAGCCGGTGACTGACCCGTAGCGCGCGGGCGACGTCCGTCGTCCACACCGAGCTGGCGAGCCCGTAGGGGCTGTCGTTCGCCAGTCGTACTGCGTCGTCCTCGTCGTCGAACGGCACCACCACGAGGACCGGCCCGAACACCTCGCCCTGCACGATCTCGCTGTCCTGCGCGGCACCGGCGATGAGGGTCGGCCGGTAGTACGCCCCCGGCCCGTCGGGGACGACCCCGCCGACGACGGCGCGCGCGCCGGCTTCGACAGCCCGCGTGACGAACCCGTGAACGCGGTCGCGGTGCGCATGCGAGACGAGCGGGCCGATGTCCGTCGTCGGGTCGTACGGGTCGCCCGCGACCACCGCGGCCATGACCTCGGCGAGGGCGTCGGTGACGTCGGCGAGCCGGGACCGCGCGACGTAGACGCGCGTCGCCGCGGTGCAGTCCTGGCCGGTGTTGTACGTCGCCCCCATCGTGATCGCCCGTGCGAGCGCGGGCACGTCGGCGTCTGCGAACACGATCGCTGGTGCCTTGCCGCCGAGCTCGAGGTGCACGCGCGTCGTCGTCTCCGCGGCGGCCGCCATGACGGCGCGTCCGGTGGCGGTCGAGCCCGTGACGGATACGAGCTGGACGTGCGGGTCGCGCACGAGCGCCTCGCCCACCTCGCCGCCACCGGTGACGACGTTGAGCACGCCGGGCGGCAGGCCCGCCTCACGGGCGAGCTCAGCGAGCCGCAGTGTGCTGCCGGGGGTCGCCGGCGCCGGCTTGAGGACCATGGTGTTGCCCGCGGCCAACGCCGGCCCGAGCTTCCAGACGCCCATGATGAACGGGAAGTTCCACGGGGCGATGCCGGCGACGACGCCGAGCGGCCGACGGACCAGCAACGACGTGTAGCCGTGGCTCAGGACACCGGCCCCGGTGCCCTCGAGCGAGCGGGCAGCCCCGGCGAAGTAGCGCAGGTTGTCGGCGGCGAAGGGCAGCTCCCCGTCGGCGAAGACGGCCCGCGGCTTGCCGGTCTCGGCGACCTCCCGCCGGGTCAGCTCGTCGGCGTCGGCCTCGACCAGGTCGGCGAGGCGGAGCAGGACGCGAGCGCGCTCGCCGGGCGTACGGCCGGACCACTCGTCGAACGCGCGGCGGGCCGCCGTGGTCGCGGCCGCGACGTCGGCGACCGTGCCCTCGGTGACTTCGGCGGTCGCCTGCCCCGTGGCCGGGTCGACGAGCACGCGCACGGCACCCGACCCGACGCCGGTGACGCCGTCCACATGGATCCCTGGTCCGCTCATCTGAGTCCCCTTTCCCGTCGATTCCATACGCCAGCGTCATTCCGGCGACGCCTAATGACGCTGGCGTATGGAATCGGCTAGCTGTTGAAGCCGACGCCGAGTCGGTCGAGTGCTCGCAGGTACGCCCCACGCCTGCCTGTGCGGTCCTCGCGGGCAAGCGCAGCACGAGTGGCCTGGACGAGCGGGTAGCGCAGGGGCTCGGGCGGGAACGGGATCGGCTTGCGCCGCACCAGGGTCAGCCGGGTCCGCTCGGTGTCGTGCCCGGCGAGCAGGTCGAGCCCGACCCGCGCACCGAACCGGGAGGCCGCCACGCCGAGGCCGGTGTAGCCGACGGAGTACGCGACGCGACCGTCGAGGGCCGTGCCGAACGTCGGCGTGAACCGTGACGTCGAGTCGATCAATCCCGCCCAGCGGTGCGTGAACCGGACGCCCGCGAGCTGCGGGAACGTGACGAGGAACTGGCGCGCGAGGAGGGCATGGGACGCGTCGCGCTGCTCACGCGCGGCGTCAGTCCGGCCGCCGTAGTAGTAGATCGCGTCGTAGCCGCCCCACAGGACCCGGTCGTCGGGGGTGAGGCGGTAGTAGTGGAACTGGTTGCCGACGTCCGTCAGTCCTTGGGCGGCGGCCCAGCCCAGGCTCGCCCGCGTGGCCTGGTCGAGGGGCTCGGTCACCAGCACGTGGTCGTAGATCGGAAGGAGCCGCGCCTTCAGCCGGCGCAGTAGCGGCGGGTACGCGTTGGTGGCCAGGAGCACGCGACGTGCCCGGATGCTGCCGCGGTCGGTCGCGGCCTCGACCACGTCGCCCCGCCGTCGCATGGACCGGACCGCTGTGCCCTCGTGGACGCGCACGCCGCGCTCGACCGCGACGCGCAGCAGCCCCCACGCCAGCGCCGCCGGGTCGACCAACCCGCCGCCCGTCCGGTGGCGAAGTCCGCCGAGATAGGTCGGGGAGTGCACGTCGTCGCGCATGGCCGGCCCGTCGAGCAGGGTCACGTCCTCGCCGTGTCGGCGGTGGAGCGCGGCCGACGCCGCCAGCGCGGGCAGGTGGTGCGGCGCGGTCGCGACCGTGGTCTTGCCGCACATCCGGAGGGAGGCGTCGATGCCCTCGGCCTCCACGAGCCGGGCGATCTCTGCCAGGTTCTCGCGCCCCTGCTGGAGCAGAGCCGGCAGCTCGTCGGGCCACAGCTGCTCGCCGTGCGCGAGCCCGTGCGTGAGCGACTCTGAGATGAAGCCGCCGTTGCGGCCGGACGCCCCGAAGGCGATCTGCTCGCCGTCGACGAGGAGCACGTCACACGACGGGTCCGCGGCGCGGGCCTCGATCGCCGCCCAGAGCCCGGTGAACCCGCCGCCGATGACCAGGAGTTCACAGGTCGCGCCGCCGGCGAGCGGCTCGGTGGGTGCGGGTGCGTCGTCGCGGTCGGTCCAGAAGGCTCGCGGGGCGGCATCCCGCAGAGCATCCCGGGCCGAGGTGGCCTCGATCGTCATCGTCAGGACCGGGGTGCGAGGACGACACCGCGCTCGGCCGCCCACGCGAGGTGCACGGCGGTCCCGCGGCCGACCCCCGCGGTGCCTTGGCAGCTGAGCGTCACCGGGGCGTCGTGACCGACGACCTCGATCGCGATGGTCGAGCGTCCGCCGTAGAACTGCGTGTCGAGCACGACGCCGTGCAGGAGGCTGTCGGCGGCGTCGACGAGCCGGAGGTCCTCCGGTCGCACGACGAGGACGGCCTCGGTCGTGTCCGTGGTCCCGACAGGCTGACCGGGCAGCATCCCCAGCCCGGCGACGTCGACCCCGTCCGCCGTGCGCATGCCGGCGAAGGTGTTGCTGGAGCCGATGAAGTCCGCGACGAAGACCGTGGCGGGCCGCTGGTACAGGTCGACGGGGGAGTCGACCTGCTCGACCCGCCCGGCCGACATGACGGCGATGCGGTCGGCCATCGACATCGCCTCCTCCTGGTCATGGGTGACGACGACGAACGTGATGCCGACCTCGTGCTGAAGCCGCTTGAGCTCGAGCTGCATCTCGGCGCGAACCTTGCGGTCGAGGGCGGAGAGCGGCTCGTCGAGCAGCAGGAGCCGCGGGCGCTTGACGATGGCGCGGGCGAGTGCGACGCGTTGCCGTTGTCCGCCGGACAGGCTCGCCGGCCGGGCGCTCGCCTTGCCCGTCAGCTCCACGGTCTGCAGCACCTCCGCGACACGGGCGCGGACCTCGTCCTTGGGCAGGCGCTCCCGCTGGAGCCCGTAGGCGACGTTGCGCTCGACGCTCATGTGCGGGAACAGCGCGTACGACTGGAACATGAGGTTGACCGGTCGTCGCTCCGGCGGCAGTCCGAGCAGGTCGAGGTCGCCGCCGCTGTCGGTCGTCATCGTGATCGAGCCGACGTCGGGGCTCTCGAAGCCCGCGAGGCTGCGCAGCAGCGTCGTCTTGCCGCAGCCGCTCGGGCCGAGCAGGGCGAAGAACTCGTTCTGCTGGATGTCCAGGCTCACGTCGTCGACGGCGAGGGTCTCGCCGAAGCGCTTCGACAGGCCGCGCATGGACAGCAGGACAGGGCGGGGATCGGTCATAGGGAGTCCGTCAGCTTGGTGAGGCGTTGGGCGGCGATGACGACGGTGAAGCTGACGAGCAGGAGCAGCGCGGCCAGGGCGTTGATCTCCGGGGTGACGCCGAACCGGACCATCGAGTAGATGACGATCGGCAGGGTCGGGGTCGACGGGCCGTCGGTGAAGAACGCGATGACGAACTCGTCGAGGCTGAGGGTGAAGACGAGCAGCGCGCCGGCGATGATCGCCGGCATGAGGCTCGGGACGGTGATGCGCAGGAACGTCGACACCGGTCCGGCGCCGAGGTCGCGGCTGGCCTCCTCCAGGCTCGGGTCGGTGTGGCCGAGGCGCGCGAGCACGACGGCGGCGACGAACGCCATGCCGAAGACGACGTGGGCGAGCAGGACGGTGTGCAGGCCGAGCGTGATGCCGACCAGCGCGAACAGGGCGAGCAGCCCGATGGCGAGCGCGAGGTCGGGCAGGATCGCCGGAGCCAGCGAGTAGGCCTCGATCCAGGCCGAGCGGAAGTAGCGGTTGATCCCGACCGCGAGCAGAGTGCCGAGGACGGTCGCGATGACGGTGGCGCCGACGGCCACGATCATCGTGTTGATGAAGCCCTGCCGGATGAGGTCGTCCGCCAGGAGCTCGGAGTACCAGCGCGTGCTGAACCCGGTCCAGGTGTAGGGCGTCTTCGTCGAGTTGAACGACATGAAGACCAGGACCGCGATCGGCAGGTAGAGGAAGGCGTACGTCAGCCCGAGGGGCAGCGACAGCCAGCCGAGCCTACGCACGGGCGCCACCGCCGTTGATGCGCCGGCCGATCGCAGCCTGGATGGCGAACAGGATGACCAGGAAGATCACGACGGACAGGGCGAGGACGGCGCCGAACGGCCAGTTTCGGGCCTCGAGGAACTGGTCGCGGATGAGGTTGCCGACCATGACCGTCTTGCCGCCGCCGAGCAGCTCGGGGACGACGAAGTTGCCCATGCTCGGGACGAACACGAAGATCGCGCCGATCATCGCGCCCGGCAGGGTCAGCGGCAGTGTGACGTCGCGGAACGCCCGGAGCCGACCTGCGCCGAGGTTGCGCGCGGCCTCCGGCAGCTGCGGGTCGACGCGCTCGATCGAGGCGTACACCGGGAGGATCATCAGCGGGAGATAGGCGTAGAGCAGGCCCACGACGACCGCCCCGCGGTTGTACAGCAGGTCCAGTGGCGCTCCGATCACGCCGAGGTTGACCAGCAGCGAGTTGACCGGGCCTTCGGAGTTCAGCAGGACGATCCACGCGTACGTCCGGATCAGGAAGTTCGACCAGAACGGCAGGACGACGAGCACGAGGGCGACCGTCCGCCACCGGGGTGGCAGGCGCGTGATCGCATAGGCCGCGGGGTATCCGAGCGCGAGCGCCAGGACGGTCGTGATCCCCGCGATGAGGACGGAGTTGCCGAGGATCGACAGGTACGTCGAGTCGAGCGCCTTGCTGAAGTTCTCCAGCGTGAGCTCCCACTTCACCCCGCCGAACCGACCGCGGGTGAGGAAGGCGTAGCTGGCGATGATGAGGAGCGGGACCGTCATGAACGCCGTGATGTAGAGCAGGCCCGGGCCGGCGAAGGCCGCACGCGCACCCAGGGCGCGGCGCTTGTGCGCGCCGCGCCCTGGGGCGGTGTCGGTCTCGGACATCACGGGAGTCGTCGAGCTGCGATCAGCTCGACGTGACCTCGGTGGCGAGGTCGGTGTACTTCACGCTGTCCTCGCCGAGGTCGACGATGACCTCCTGCTTGAGCAGGTCGTCCGGGGACATCCCGATGTTCGGGTAGTCCGTGACGAGCGCCTGCACGCCGGCGGTCTCCATCGCGGCCTTGTTCGGGACCTTGTAGAGGATGTTCTCGGCCACCCAGGCGTGGTTCGCGGGGTCGAGGATGAAGTTGATGAAGGCGTGCGCCGCTTCCTTGTTCTGCGACGACTTCAGGACGACCATCGTGTCGGACCACAGGTCGCTGCCCTCGGACGGGACGGTGAACTTGATGTCGGGGTTCTCGGCCGTGCCGTAGTTGCACCAGCCGTCCCAGGCCACGACGGCGTTGGCCTCGCCGGAGACGAGCCGGCTGTAGAACGTCGTGTCGTCGTACGCGAGCAGGTCCTTCTTGCTCTCGACGAGCAGGTCCTTGGCCTCGGCGAGCTGGGCGTCGTCCGTCGTGTTGATGCTGTAGCCCAGTGACTTCAGGGCCGGCAGCGCGAGCCAGCGCTCCGTCGTCATCTGCGTGACCTTGCCGGCGTTGTCGGCGCTCGGCGTGAGGATGTCGTTCCAGCTGGTCGGCTCGGCCATCTTGTCGCTGCGGTAGCAGATGCCGGTGGTGCCCCACGTGTACGGCACGGAGAACGCGTTGCCAGGATCGAACGCCAGCTCCGTCGCCTCGGGGTAGAGGTTCGACAGGTTCGGCACCTGGGCGTGGTCGATGGGCTCGAGCAGACCGGCGTCGTTGAGAGCCTGGGCGTACTGGCCGGACACGAACGCCACGTCGAAGCCGGAGTCACCACCGGCCGTGAGCTTGGCCATGATCTCCTCGTTCGTCGCGTGGTTCGCGATCGTCAGAGGGACCCCCAGCGTCTTCTCGACCTGCGCGGCGAGGTCCTCGGGGTAGTAGCCCGCCCAGTTGGAGACCGTGAGGGTCTGCCCGGACAGGTCGGCCGGCGCGGCGGCCTCGCTCGCGGGTGCGGCCGACGCGCTGGCGGCGGCCGATGCCATGTCGCTCGCCGCGACGGAGCTGGCGGTGGACTCGCTGCTGGTGCTGCTGCTGCACGCGGCGAGGACGAGCGCGGATGCCGCCATTCCGACCAGCACCGCGGATGTTCGACGACTCATGGCTCTCCTCCTGGTTGACCGTGCCCCGACTGACCGGACGAGCCGCTATCCCCGACTCTCATCCAGTGTTCAGGAAATGAAATCGCATTCTGGCGTGCAGATGTGACGATCATGTGAATTCCCTGAATCTCGATTCAGTAACACTCCAGGCCTTAGGCTGCCGCCCATGTCCCGCACGAGGAGCGCGCGTCGGGCCGGGCTGCTCGCGGCGGCCCAGCGCGCGATGGCCCAGCACGGGGCCGGCGTACGGCTCAACCAGGTCGCCGAGGAGGCGGGCCTGACCAGCGGCGCGATCCTCTACCACTACCCGGATCTGCAGGAGCTGCTCGTCGACGCCAACCGCGCCGGCATGGAGCGCTTCTACGACGAGCGGCTCGCCGCGATCGAGGGCGTGACCGATCCGGCCGCGCGCCTGGTGGCGACCATCGCGTCCGGACTCCCGGCGGACGCGACGGACGAGGAGGTTCGGCTCCTGTGCGCGCTCGGCGGGGAGGCGGCACGTCACACCGTGTACGCGGTGCTGCTGACGGCCCTCTTCGACCGGCAGGTCGCCATGTACCAAGGCATCCTCGACGCGGGCGCTGCGCAGGGGGTCTTCCGGCTCGCGGACGACGCGGTGGTCGTCGCGCGCAACCTCGTCGCGCTCGAGGACGCCTACGGGTACCGCATCATGGCCCGGCACCCGACGCTTGACTACGCGCAGTGCACCGAGCTGATCCTCGCGTACGCGCGCCTGGCCACCGACCACCCGCTGCCGAGGGAGCCGCGATGACCGACCGACCGCTGACCATCTTGTTCATGCCGGAGTCCGCGTACGGACCGACCAACCAGTGCGTCGGGATCGGCAACGTCCTCCGCGAGCGCGGCCACCGCGTGGTGTTCGCCGCCGAGGCCTCGTGGAAGGGCAAGCTCGCCCCGCTGGGGTTCGAGGAGGACCTCGTCGACCTCGCCCCGGCGCCTGAGGCGGTCGAGGGCGAGCCGGAGCAGGATGCCGGACAGTTCTGGAAGGACTTCATCCGCGAGACCGCGCCGGAGTTCCGCAAGCCGACCGTCGACCAGCTCGAGACGTTCATCGCCCCGACGTTCCAGGCGCTGATCGACGGCGCGCGCTACTGCGAGCCGCAGCTGCGCGAGATCATCGCTCGCGTCCAGCCCGACGTCATCGTCGAGGACAACGTCGTCGCCTTCCCGGCGCTGCTGACGTCGCCGGCGCCGTTCGTGCGGATCGTGTCGTGCAACCCCCTCGAGGTGAAGGGTCCGGGGGTCGCTCCGACGTTCTCCGGGCTGTCGGCGGCCGACGACCACGAGTGGGACGCCTTCCGCGCCGAGTACGACCGCACGCACCGGGCAATGTGGGCGGACTTCAACGCGTGGGTCATCGAGCAGGGCGCACCTGCGCTGGCCGACCTGGAGTTCATCCACACGTCGGCCGCGGCCAACCTCTACGTCTTCCCGGCCGAGGCGGACTACGACCAGCAGCGTCCGCTCGACGCGACGTGGCACCGGATGGACTCCAGCGTCCGGGAGACCGACGGCGAGTACGAGCTGCCGGCTGCGGTGCGTGAACGCCCCGCCGGCTCGGGCCTGGTGTACCTGTCGCTCGGCTCGCTCGGCGGCGCCGACGTCGACCTGATGAACCGGCTCGTCGCGGTCCTCGCCCGCACCCCGCACCGGTACATCGTCAGCAAGGGTCCGCAGGCCGACCTCATCGAGCTCCCCGACAACATGGTGGGCGCGGAGTTCCTGCCGCAGACCAAGGTGATCCCGCAGGTCGACCTCGTCATCACGCACGGTGGCAACAACACGACCACCGAGGCCCTGCACTTCGGCAAGCCGATGATCTGCCTGCCGCTGTTCTGGGACCAGTACGACAACGCCCAGCGGATCGACGAGCTCGGCTTCGGCGTGCGGCTGGCCACCTACGACTTCGCCGACGACGAGCTCATCGACGCCGTCGACCGGCTGCTGGCCGACACCGGGCTGCGCGACCACCTTGCCGCGATAGGCGAGCGCATCCGTGCGCGCGACGGGCTTCGGGTCGGGGCCGATGTCATCGAGCAGGTCGCCCGGGCCCACGCCCGCACGTGAGCGACGCCCCGACCTCCCCGACCTTGAGGTTCAGAGCGTCTGCGGCGCCCCGAAACGCCCTGAACCTCAAGGTCGGCGTGGTGCACGGTCGCTGGACGCGGCGGAGGGGGTGGGGGAGGCGGTGAGCGCGGACCTCGCGGAGGTGCTCGCGGCGTGGCTCGCCAACATGGACCCGGCGGACCTGCTCCCGGCGCGGCGCCGGGACGAGGCGGCGCGCATCGAGCGTCCGCTCGCGCTCGTCGGTGCGGCGTGGATCGACGACGCGCACGGGTACGCGCTCGTCCGCGACGCCCGCGCCGTCACGTACGGGGTCCCCGTCGTCGTGGTCGCGCACGCACGCGACGGCGGTGGCGGCACGCGCGTGCGCCGGGCAACCGCCGGCGACGGCACCGCATCCGCCCTCGTCCACGCCCTCCACCGTTTCTCCCGCAATGCGGGAGAAACGGTGGCCGACGTCCGGTTCGTCCCGCGTGTCCGGCTCTCTGTCCCGCACGAGACTTCGGACGATGCCGCGGTGCTCGTCGGTGACGTGTTCATGTCCGAGGCGGTCGGCGCGGTGGAGGCAGCCTTCGACGTCGACCAGACCAACGACCTCGTCGTCGCCGGGGGGCTCGCGGTCGTCAAGTGGGACCTGCACCCGCAGCCCGGTGACCAGGCCGGGCCGGCGCGGCTCGCCGCCCTGGCCCGCGCCGACTTCGCCGGAACGCCGAGCACGTGGGCGCTCGTCGCGCTGTCGGTGGGCGGCGAACCGTTCCACGTCGCGACCGTCGGCGCGTTCGTCCCCGACGCTGTCGACGGCTGGACCTGGGCCGTCGACGACGTCCGCGCGCTGGCCCGCGGCGAGTCCGGTACCGCCGACGATGCCGTGCGCGAGGTCGCGGTGCTCGTGGCCGACCTGCACGCGGCCCTTGCTGTTGACGGCATCGACCACGCTGCAGCAGCCGACGTCGCGCGTTGGGTCGCGCAAGCGGAGACCGTCATCGACGAGGCCGTGCTCGACGCCGGCACCCGCACGCGGGTGGCGGAGGCGGTCGCCCCGTTGGCCGGCGCTGTCGGCACGCCCGTCGTGCCGATCCACGGCGACCTGCACGTCGGCCAGGTCCTGCGCGCCGGCGAGCCCGCTCGCTACCTCGTCATCGACTTCGACGGCAGCCCCACCGACGGCCCCGCCGAGCGCCTGGCCCCGCAGCCCGTAGCGCGCGACGTGGCGTCGATGCTCGCGTCCTGGGATCACGTCGGCCGCGTCGTGCTGCACCGGACGGACGACCTCGACGCCGGTCAGCGCCAGAGCGTGCACGACTGGATCGAGTCGTCCCAGGATGTCTTCCTCGACGCCTACGAGCGTCGGCTCGCGCAGCTCGGCCTCGTCGACCTGCTCGATCGTGGGCTCGTTCGCGCGTACCAGGTGCTCCAGGACTGCCGCGAGTATGCGTACGCCCGGCGCTATCTCCCGCGCTGGCGCTACGTTCCCGACGCCGCACTCCCCGCCCTGCTCACCCGACCCGAAGGAACACCCCGATGATCCCCGACCTGTTCGCTGCCGACCTCGCCGCGAAGCCCGATGTCCTCACGGGCCTGGCGGCACGGCTGCGCGAGAGCGACCCCTGGGCCGGTTCCGGCATCGACGCCGGCTCGCAGCTGGTCCTGCTCGGGATGGGGTCCTCGCACTACGCCAACGCGGTCGCGGCGGCACGTCTTCGCGCGGTCGGGATCGATGCTGTCGCCGAGCTCGCCAGCAGCGATCTCCTCCCGGCGGTGCGCACGAGCACGGTCGTCGTGGCAGTCTCCGCCAGCGGCGGCTCGGCCGAGACGCTCGACGCGGTCGCGCGGTACGCCGGTCGGTGCCCGGTCGTCGCCATGACGAACGTCGCCGGGTCGGCGGTCGAGGACGGGGCGCGTCACGTCGTCGAGATGGCGGCGGGGGAGGAGCGCGGCGGCGTCGCGTGCCGGTCGTTCCAGCACACCCTCGCGCTGTGGCTCGACCTCCAGGCCCGCCTGACCGGCGTCGGCGACGTGCCGGGTGTCATCGAGGGGGCCGCGGCGGCGTCGGCCGACCTGCTCGCCCGGCGCGAGGAGTGGCTGTCCGCGCTGTCGTCGTCCGCGATCGGCCCCGACGGGACGCACTTCGTCGCGCCGGCCCGACGGCTGTCGTCCGCCCAGCAGGGGGCGCTCATGCTGCGCGAGGGGCCGCGGCTGCCGGCGGTCGGCTGCGAGACCGGTGACTGGAGCCACGTCGACGTCTATCTCACGAAGTCGACGGACTACCGGCTCGTCCTGTTCGCCGGGTCGCGCTGGGAGCCGGCCCTGTGCGACTGGGTCGCCCAGCGCGGGTCGACCCTCGTCGCCGTCGGAGGCGAGGCCCCGGGCGCGGCCGTCACCCTGCGCTACGCCGGGGACGCGGACGACGACATCCGCTTGCTCGCCGAGACGCTGGTTCCCGAGCTGCTCGCCTCCGCCGCCTGGCCGTGACCGCCGACGCGCCTTGAATGGTCGTCAAAACGCCCAAATCCGGCGCAGTAGCGACCACTAGAGGCGTCTCGGCGGTGGGCGGGTCAGGCGGCGGAGCGGCCGCCGGACTCGTGGAGCACCGTCCGGTCCCCGCCCTGCGCCTTCGCGATGTACAGCGCGGAGTCGGCCTCGCTGAGGACGACGTCGGGGTCGTCGCCGGGCGATGCGATCGCGATGCCGATGCTCAGCGTCGTGGCGACCGGCAGGTCGTCGACGGTGATCGGCTCCGAGACGGCGGCCCGGACCTTGTCGGCTACCGCGACGGCGTCCTCCGCCGACCGCACGCCCTCCAAGATGGCGACGAACTCGTCGCCGCCCAGGCGCGCGACGGTGTCCTGGCCCCGGACGCTCGCGGCGATGCGCCCGCCGATCTCGCGGAGCACCTCGTCGCCCGCGGCGTGACCGTGCTCGTCGTTGATCGGCTTGAAGTCGTCGAGGTCGCAGTACAGCAGCGCGATGGCCTGGCCGGTTCGCGGGGCCCGGGAGAAGACCGATGCCAGCCGCTCCCGCAGTCGCGCGCGGTTCGGCAGGCCCGTCAGGTCGTCGTGGTGCGCCTGGCGGGCGAGGTGGCGTCGGCGTTCGTAGCGGTCGGTCACCTCGTGCCACGTGAAGCTGAGCTGGTCGCCGATGCGGACGGCGCGGTTGTCGAACCGGCGAAGCCGTGTCGGGTCACGAGGATCCGGGAACGGGTCGTCGTCGATGGCGAGGGGACGACCGGTGTCGACCACCGCGGCGTACGCGGCGAGCATCCCGCGCGGCTCGTGCTCGGGGAACAGGTCCAGCAGCCGCTGGCCGAGCAGCTCGGGCCGCGCGAGCTGGTTGGCATCGCACGCGGCCTGGTTGGCGTCGACGTAGACGAAGTCGACGATGCGTCCACGCTCGTCGCGGACGGGTTCGAGCAGCACCCACGGGTCGGGCATGGAGTCGAGCACGCCGCGCAGGAGTGCGCGCGAGCGCTGCAGCTCGGCCTCGGCGCGGGCCTGCGCCGTCACGTCGACGATCTGCGAGATGAACATCTGCACGGCGCCGTCATCGTCGTGGACCGCTCGCACCGACAGGTCCCCGACGAGGATCTCGCCGTCCGAGCGCAGGTAGCGCTTCCTGAGGCGGAACGTGTTGCCCTCCCCGCGCAGCAGCCGCGCCACCTGGGTGCTGTCCGCCTCGACGTCCTCGGCGTGGGTGAGCTCCTGCCAGGTGCGAGTCTTCAGGGCGTCGGCGTCGAGGGCGAAGAACGTGCAGGCCGCGTCGTTCGCCGCCATGATCGCGCCGTCCGGGGCGACGAGGAGCATCCCGATCGCGGCGTCACGCATGACCTGGCTGAGCAGGCCGTCCTGCGCGTTGTGCACGTCGCCTCCGCTGGTCGGCGCCCGGTCTCCCCCCGGGGCATCGGGCAGATAGTAGGCAGTTCATCCAGCGGCTGCACTGCCGGGAGGGTTCGAGGTGTCGTCAGTCACGCCACAGCAGGTGCGCTCCGAGCAGGCCGTTGACGTTGCCGACGACCTTCACGTCGTCCGGCAGGGTGCTCCCGGTGAGCAGCCGCGCGTTCCCGCCCCCGAGGTACAGGCGCTCGAAGAACAAGAACGGGCGCAGGGCGGCGATAGCGCGGTGGACGGCGGCGGTCCACGCCGGGGTGCCCGCCGCCTGCCGCGCGGCTTCTCCGAGCACGGCCTCAAAGTCCCGCCCGCCCTCGAAGGGGGCGCCGCTGAGCTCGAGGTGTGGCAGCAGGACGCCGTCCAGCACGAGGCTGAACCCGAGTCCGGTCCCGAGGGTGAGCACGCACTCCAGGCCGACTCCGCTGATGCTCGCCAGCGCCGACACGTCGGCATCGTTGGCGAGTCGGACCGGCCGACCGATCGCCTCGGCGAGCACCTGCGCCACGGGGCAGCCCGTCCACGCCGAGACGAGTCCGGGGTCGCGCGGCCCGTCCGCCTCCGCCCGCATCAGCGAGTTGACCTGGACGACGCGACCGGACCGCAGCAGGCCCGGGAACCCGACTCCGGCCCGGTCTGCCCGAGGTAGGGCGGCCGCGAGCCCGGCGACGACCTCGGCCAGCCGGTCGGGCGGGCACGGGTACGGCGTCGGCACCCGGGCGACGTCACTGGCCGGATGGCCGGCCCCGTCCAGCACGGCCGCCTTGATGCCCGTGCCGCCGATGTCCACGGCGAGGGTCGACGGCTCGTCGGGCGTCTGCGTCACGGCTGGGGCAGCAGGACGGCGGTCAGCCGGCAGCGGTCGCCGCGGTAGGTGCTGAGCACGTACTCGACCGGCTCGGCCCGCTGGTCGTACGTCGTCCGGGTGAGCACGAGGACGGGCGCGGCGCTGTCCGCCTCGAGCAGCCGGTACTGCTCGGGGCTGGCCATCGCCGTCTCGACGGTCTGCACCGCGCGCGTGACGGTGATCCGGTACTCGTCCTCCAGGACGCGGTACAAGGAGACGTCGTCCTTGATCTGCCGGCCGAGCTCGGGGAACCTCAGGACGCTCAGGTGCGAGCACTCGACCGCGAGTGGCGTTCCGTCGGTCAGCCGCAGCCGCTCGAGCCGCCACACCCGAGCGCCGGTCTCGATGCCGAGCGCCAGTGCCGTCGTGGCGTCGGCGGCGATCTTGCGCATGGACACGACGCGCGAGGTCGGGCTCAGACCCTGGTCGGAGACGTCGCGGGTGTAGCTGGCGAGCCGGAGGGGGAGCTCGACCTTGGGCGGGACGGGATAGGTCCCCGAGCCGTGGAGGCGCTGGACGAGGCCCGCGGCGACCATGTCCGTGATCGCCTGCCGGACGGTGCTGCGCGAGACGCCGAACTCGGCCGCGAGCACCCGCTCGGGGGGAAGGGCCTGCCCGGGCTCGAGCGTGCCGAGCCGTTCGGTCAGCGCAAGGCGTACCTGGTACGGCTTGGGCTGCCCGTCGACGGCAAGCGGTCCTTTACTCATCGGCGCATCCTCGCGTAATCGAACTGTTACGTGCAGGGTGCCTCGCGGCCTTGACATGGTAAGAGGTCTAGTCCATTTTAGGAAGTGGTCTGAACCAATAGGAGGTTCCATGCGAGGCAAGATCGCAGTGGTCGCTGCCGTCAGCGCCACGATGCTCCTCGCCGCCTGCAGCAGCAGCGGCAGCAGCAGTTCCGAGACGTCGGCCGCCGCCAGCAGCGCGGCGACCGCATCAGCCGCTGCCAGCGCGTCCGGAGGCTCCGAGGAGTCCGGCACGCTCACGGTCTGGCTGCAGTCCGACGCGCAGACGAGCTGGCCGGAGGTCGTCCAGTCGACCAACGACGCGTTCGCCGCCGCCCACCCCAACGTGACGGTCAACGTCGAGTACCAGCAGTGGTCCGACCACCTGACGAAGCTCGACGCCGCGCTCGCCGGCAGCACGCCGCCCGACGTCGTCGAGCTCGGCAACACCGAGACCACGAAGTACATGGCCGCCGGTGCCCTCGCCGACCTCGGCTCCGACTCCTTCCCGAACCAGGACACCTGGCTGCAGGGTCTCGCCGACGCGAGCACCTACAACGGTGCGCTGTACGGCGTGCCGTACTACGCCGGCGCCCGCGCGCTGATCTACCGCACGGACATGTACGACGCTGTGGGTGCAGCGGTGCCGACGTCGCAGGACGAGTTCAACGCCGTCAACGCCAAGCTCATGGAGAAGTACGGCGCTGACGACAAGAAGTTCTCGGCGTTCTACGCGCCCGGCAAGTACTGGTACCTGGCCATGAGCTACGTGTACGACCAGGGCGGCGCCATCGCCACGCAGGACGGCGACACGTGGACCGGCGCGCTCGACTCACCGGAGGCCCAGGCCGGTCTCGCCGCGTGGCAGAAGGCCCTCGACACCGGCTCCCGTGCGGACAAGTCCGGGACCGAGGCCGAGGAGTGGAACTCGATGATCTCCGGGAAGGCCGCGTCGATGTACGGCAACGGCTGGGAGGTCGGCCTGATCTCCGCCGAGGACGGCGGCGACCCGACGCTGGCCGACAAGGTCGCGGCGTACCCGATGCCCTCCGTGACCGCCGGTGAGGTCATGCCGACGTTCCTCGGTGGCTCGGTGCTGTCCGTGCCGGCCAACTCGGCCAACGCGGCGCTCGCGGCGGAGTGGATCGCCACGTTCACCTCGACCGAGAACCAGCAGGCTCTCGCGGCCAAGGGCGTCCTGCCCAACACGACCTCGCTGCTCGCCGATGTGCCGGAGGCCTCGCAGCCGTTCGCGCAGGCGGCGCAGAAGTCGTGGTTCGTCCCGACCGCACCCAACTGGGCGAACGTGGAGACCGCGCAGGTCATCCCGAACATGCTCGTCGACATCCTGACGGGCAAGGCGTCGATCGCTGACGCGTCGAAGTCGGCGTCGGACCAGATCACGGAGCTGCTGAACTCCTAGCGGCCCCCAGGCCCGCCTGCCCGGCACGTCCGGGCAGGCGGGCCTTCTGACGGACGAGGATGTGGCAATGACGATCACCCCCGAGGAGATCGCCCCGCCGGTGGAGCTGCCGGAGGAGGCGCTCGCGCCGGCCGAACGGTCGTGGCGCTACGGGCGGCTTCCCTACGGGCTGGTTGCGCCGAGCATCGTGGTCCTACTCGTCGTGCTGGCGTGGCCGATGTACCGCCTGGTCACGCTGAGCTTCCAGGAGTACGGCCTCAAGCAGCTCATCGCCGGGTCCGGTGAGTGGATCGGCCTGTCGAACTACGTCGACCTGTTCACCGACAGCCAGTTCTGGCAGGTCCTGGTCCGAAGCATCGCGTTCACGACGTTCGCCGTCACCGGCACGATGGTCCTCGGGATGGCGATGGCGCTGCTGATGCGGCGCATGCACGCGGCGCTGCGGGTCGTCTTCACCTCGGTGCTCGTCCTGGTGTGGGCGATGCCCGCGCTCGTCTCGATCACGATCTGGAGGTGGATGTTCGACTACGACTACGGAGTCGTGAACTACCTGCTCGGCAAGATCAACCCGGACTGGGCCCTGATCAACTGGTTCCAGGACGCCCGGGTCGGCCTGGTCGTCATCGGCGTCCTCGTGATCTGGGGGGCGCTTCCCTTCGTCGTCATCTCCACGTACGCGGCCCTCGGCCAGGTGCCCGCCGAGATCGTCGAGGCGGCGCAGGTGGACGGCGCACCTGGCCTGACGATCCTGCGGTCGATCGTGCTGCCGATCATCCGACCCGTCCTGATCATCCTGACGAGCCTGAGCATCATCTGGGACTTCCAGGTCTTCGCCCAGATCTGGGTGATCCTCGAAGGCCGTCCCACGCCGGACTACTACACGATCGGCGTCTACGCGTTCGTCCAGTCGTTCGGCATCAACGACTACGGCCGCGGAGCGGCCATCGCGATCGTGATGCTGCTGATCATGCTCGTCGCGTCGTTGGCCTACCTGCGACAGATGCGCCGCCTCGGCGAGGAGGACTAGGACATGGCCCGACGCAGCCGCCTGCCCGGCGGGATCATGGGCACCCGGCCCTCCTGGGTCGCCAACATCGTCGGTGGCGTGATCCTGCTGGTGATGGCTTTCCCCATCTACTGGATGGTCATCACCGCGCTGAAGCCCAAGCGCGAGATCTTGTCGGCCGAGCCGTCGTTCTTCCCGAGCCCGATCACGTTCAGCAACTTCACCAAAGCACTCGACCGCGACTACTTCTGGTCCTCGGTCGGCAACAGCCTCATCGTCACGATCTGCGTGGTCGTCCTGAGCATCGGCGTCGGTCTCGCGGCCGCGCTCGCCGTCGCCTGGATGCCGTTCAAGGGCCGCGGCAACTACCTCGTCGCCGTCATCCTCGTCCAGATGATCCCGCTTACGGCGCTGGTCATCCCCGTGTACCTGATGCTCAACCAGGTACACCTGACGGACTCGCTCATCGGCGTGATCGTCACGTACCTGGCCTTCGTGCTGCCGTTCACGATCTGGACTCTCCGGGGCTTCATCTCGGGCGTGCCGCGGGAGATCGAGGAGGCCGCGATCATCGACGGGGCGACGCGGTTCCAGGCGTTCCGGCTCGTGATCTTGCCGTTGATCGCCCCCGGTCTCGTCGCAACGAGCGTCTTCGCCTTCATCCAGGCGTGGAACGAGTACATCCTCGCGTACGTGCTGCTGAGCAGCCAGGGCAAGCAGACGGTGACGGTGTGGCTCGCCGGCTTCACGACGTCCCGCGGCACCGACTGGGGTCCGCTCATGGCGGCGAGCATCCTCGTCGCGGTTCCGGTCGTCGTGTTCTTCGTCATCGTGCAGGGCCGGCTCGCCAGCGGACTGACGGCCGGCGCGGTGAAGGGATGACCGCCGGTGATGGTGGTGACGCCCGGCTGGCGTGGGGAGCACTCATGCCGGGGGTCCGCGGCTCTGGCGTGGAGCCCTGGCTGCGTGAGGCCATCGCCTCCGGTGTCGAGTCCGTCTGCCTGTTCGGGGACGCCGTCGGGACTCCCGCCCGGGTCGCGTCGACGGTGCGTGCCCTGCGCCGTATTCGCCCCGAGCTGCTGGTCGCCACCGACGAGGAAGGCGGCGAAGTCACGCGGATCGAGGCCTTCGCGGGCTCGTCGTTCCTCTCGGCGCGCGCGCTCGGGGTGATCGACGACGTCGATGTCACGCGCGCGCACGCCCGTCTGCAGGCGCGCCTCATGCGCGGTGTCGGTCTCGACTGGACCTTCGCTCCGGTCGCCGACGTCAACGTCGATCCGCGGAACCCGGTGATCGGGGTGCGCTCGTACGGCGCGGATGCGGGTTGCGTGGGCGAGCACGTCGCCGCGGCGGTCGAGGGCCTTCAGGCCGGCGGCATTGTCGCGACCGCCAAGCACTTCCCCGGTCACGGCGATACCAGCGTCGACAGCCACGAGGATCTGCCGACCCTCGCCGTGGACGCCGCGACCTTGGACCGGCGTGAGCTCGTCCCGTTCCGTGCCGCCCTGGCCGCCGGCGTCGCATCTGTGATGACCGGACACCTTCGCGTCCCTGTCATCGACGCCGAGGAGCCCGTCAGCCTGTCGTGGGCGGCAACCACCGGTCTGCTGCGTGAGCGTCTCGGCTACGACGGCGTGATCGTCACGGACGCGGTCGAGATGGGTGCGGTCAGCGGACCCAGGCGCGAGCGCCTGGCCCACGCGGTTGTCGCCGCCCTGCGGGCCGGTGCCGACGTGGTCTGTCTCGGCGCCGACGACCAGGAGAGGGCCGTGAGCGAGTCCGTCAGCGCGGTGCTCGCCGCCGTACGGGACGGATCGCTCCCGCGCGAGGTGCTCGTCGACGCCGCGTGCCGCCGACACGCCCTCCGAGCCGCAGTCGCCGTCGCCGGGACAAGCGATGCGGACCTCGACGTGCCTGTGGTTGCCGGGGCGGCGCCCCGCTCGCTCGCGGTGACCGGTGACGTACGGATCGGCTCGTCGTCTGCGGACCTGTTGACGATCGCCGCGCAACCCGGGTACGCCGCCGGACCGACCGGCTGGCTCCTGGCTCCTCGGTTGCGCGCGTGCGGACTTGAGGTCCACGAGGTCACGACTGCGCCTGCTCGGGACGGCCGGGAGCTGATCATCGAGGTGCGGGACGTGTGGAAGGTCCCGGAGCTGGTCGCCCGCCTGGCTGCTGCGCTTGCGCAGCGTCCGGACGCCGTCGTCGTAGACGTCGGCTGGCCGGTCGAGCTTGACATCCCGGTGCGAAGGCGGGTGGCCACGAACGGCACCGGTGCGCTGGCCGCGACGCTGGCGGCCTGCGTCCTCACAGGCCGCGACCCCGTCGCGGCCGCCGATGCCCTGATCGCCCAGACCGTGCGGGAGACCACATGACCGACAGGACAGCCGGATCTCAGATGGCGGAGGAGATCCGCGAGCAGCCGACAGCGCTCGCGCGGCTGCTGGGCCAGGGCCGTGCCGACGTGCTGGCCGCGGCCGACCTGATCGCGGCCCGTGCGCCGCGGTTCGTGTCGCTCGTGGCGCGCGGGACCAGCGACCATGCGGCTCTCTACGCGAAGTACCTCATCGAGATCGGGCTCGGCCTGCCGTGCGGTCTCGCATCGCCGAGCACGGTGGGCCTGTTCCATGCGCCCCTGCGCGAGGCCGACGACGTGCTCGTCCTCGCTGTGAGCCAGAGCGGGCACAGCCCGGACCTGGTCTCCTACGCCGAAGCCTGGCGGTCGCGCGGTGCGACTGTCGTGAGCGTCGTCAACGACGCGACCTCCCCGTTGGCACTCGCGAGCGACGCGTGCATCGACGTGCGCGCAGGCGCCGAGCTCGCGGTCGCGGCGACGAAGACGTTCACCGGCGAGCTGCTGACGCTGTGGATGCTGGTCGCGGCGTGGGGTGGTCGCTCGCTCGACGCCGCGGCGGCGCTGCCGGGCCTCGTGTCCAACCTGGCCGCATCCCCCGAGGCGATCTCCGACATCGCCGACCGGTACCGCTTCGCCGACCGGGTCATCCTGACCGGCCGCGGCTACGCGTACCCCGTCGCGCGGGAGGGCGCGCTGAAGATGATGGAGACCAGCTATCTCGCGGCGCATGCGTTCAGCGGCGCCGACCTCCTGCACGGCCCGATCGCGATGGTCGACACGTCGACCCCGGTCCTGGTCGTGGCTCCCGACGGGATCGGCGCGCAGAGCCTGCGGTCGACCGTCGCGGGGCTGCGCGAGCGCAGCATCGACGTCGTCGCGATCGGTGGCGGGCTGGGCGATCTCGCGACGGCGACCGTCGACCTGCCGGCCTTGCCGGAGGAGCTTGCTCCGATCGCGGCGGCGATCCCGCTGCAGTGGCTGTCCTGGCAGCTGGCCGTCGACCGCGGCTGCGACCCCGACCAGCCGCGCCAGCTCCGCAAGGTGACGCGGACGCGCTAGGTCAGAGCTCGTTCCCGGCGAGCCAGGTGCGGCGGACGGTGAGGTCGTAGTCGAGCCACACGAGGTCGGCGTGGGCGCCCGGAGCGATGCAGCCGACGTCGGCGCGACCGAGCACGGCCGCCGGGGTCGAGGTCGCGCTGCGCAGCACGGTCTCCAGGCTCACACCCAGGCCGACGACGTTGCGCACGCATGCGGCGAGGGTCGCGCCGGAGCCCGACAGGGTGCCGTCGGGTCGGCGGGCGGGTTCGCCCTCGGCCTCGATCAGGATCTCGTCGCCGCCGAGCTCGTAGCGGCCCGCCGGCATCCCGGTGGAGGCGAGCGCGTCGGTGACCAGGACCACGCGGTCGGCGGCGGCCGCGAAGGCAAGGTGGACCATGTCCGGTGCGACGTGGTGCAGGTCGGCGATCAGCCCGAGCGTGAGCCGTGGGTCGACCAGGGCCGCGCCGGGGACTCCCGGTTCGCGATGGCCGATCGGCCGCTGCGCGTTGAACATGTGCGTGACCATGCGCGCGCCACGATCGGCCGCCTCGTGCACCACGGCGGCGGTCGCATCGGTGTGCCCGAGGCTTGCAACCACGCCCGCGGCGACGATCTGCCCGATCGCGTCGAGTCCGCCGGTGATCTCGGGGGCCAGGGTCATGACGGCGGATGCCGGGTGTTCCGCGATGCGCGCCACGTCCGCCGGGGACGGCGGGCACATCAGGTCGGCGCGATGGGCACCGCGCCGGTGCGCCGACAGGAACGGCCCCTCGACGTGGCAGCCCAGGATCCTGGTCCCGGGTCCACCGGTCGCGGCGGCCACGCGGTCCAGCTGCGCGACGATCTCGTCGACCGGAGCCGTGATGATCGTCGGCAGGCAGCTGGTCGTGCCCGTTCGTGCGAGGGCGGTGAGCACCCGGGCGAAGTCCGCGGCGTCGCCACGCGCGAAGTCGACCCCGGCGAAGCCGTTGATCTGCAGGTCGATGAACCCGGGCGCCAGGATGCCGTCGGTCAGCGCCTCATCGCTCGCCTGCACCGGGACGTCGGACTCGACCAGGTTGATGCGGCCGTCGACGACCTCGACACGGCAGTCGTGACGCATGCGCTCGCCGTCGAACAGGCGGGGGGTGTGCAGCATCGTCGTATCGTGTCCTCGCGGTCCGGGGCGTCGGCGACTATCGTAGCCGCGAAGCCTTAAGAGGTCTAGACCAATCTGGGGGTTGGCGTGGCGACGTCCGACCACAGGCTGGAGCAACCGATCGCCGGCCTCCGCGGGCTGGGCGAGGCTGATACTCGAGCGGACGTCGACCTCGTGCTGACCGCGCACGGGGACGTCGTCGGAACGGTCTCGGCGGCGGCAGACGACATCGCCGCGGCGATCGATCTGGTCGTCGACTCGCTGTCGCGGGGAGGTCGCCTGGTCCACCTCGGCGCCGGCACCTCCGGCTGGCTCGCTGCTCTCGACGCGACCGAGACCGTTGTGACGTTCGGGGTGCGCGGCCGGGTCGAGTCCGTCGTCGCCGGGGGCCACGGGCTTGACCCGACCGCCATGAGTGTGGGCGACGACGACGTCGAAGGTGCGCGTCGCGACCCGGTGCTCGGCACGCTCGGTCCGCAGGACGTCGTGCTCGCGGTGTCGGCATCGGGCCGCACGCCGTTCACCGTCGCCGGAGCCGAGGTTGCCCGGGACCGCGGCGCCGGCACCATCGCCTTGGTGTCGGCGGACGGGTCGCCGCTCGCGCAGACGAGCAGCGTCGTCGTCTGTGTGCCCGTCGCAGGCGAGGTCATCGGTGGCTCCACGCGCCTAACCGCGGGGCTGGCGCAGAAGCTGGTCCTCAACACGATCTCGACGGTCGCGATGGTCCGTCTCGGCCGCGCCGTGCGCGGTCACATGGTCTGTGTCGAGCCGCTCAACGACAAGCTCCGCGCCCGTGCGGTGGCGGCCATCGCCGCCGCTACCGGAGCGTCCGAGGCAGATGCGGCAGTGACGCTGTCGGCAGCCGGGGGAGCCGGGGACGTCGCGACGGTCGCCCTGATCGCCGGTGTCGACGTCTCGACCGCCGCCCAACGCCTTGCCGTCGCCAGGGGCAGCATCACCGCCGCGATCGGCTAGGTCCGCGTGATCTCAGGGACGAGCCACCGGGATCGCCATGCCGACGCTCCCTGGCGCGGTGTCGACGAAACCGTGACGCTCGTACAGGCGGCGGCCCGGGGCGTCGGCAAGCAACGTGATCCATGCGCCGGGTGGGGCGTCCGTTCGAATCCGGCCGACCAGCCAGCGGAGGATCTCGTCGCCCAGGCCGCGACGCTGGTGGTCGGGCAGCACGGCCATGTCGACGATGTGGAAGTACCAGCCCCCGTCCCCGAGGATGCGGCCCATGCCGACCACGTGACCGCTGGCGTCGTGCGCGACGTGGCACGCGGCCCACGCACCACCGACTCCGGCCTCGGCCTGCGCGCGCGTCTTCGGAGACAGTCCGGACTCGGCGCGCAGGCGCAGGTAGTCGTCGACTGTCGGTGGGCTGTCGTGCAACGTGTAGCCGGCGGGCATGGGCGCAGGCTATGACAGGCGCGGCCGAACGCCGTGAAGCCGGCAGCCCCCGTCGGTCTGCCGGCCTCACGCGTCGCTGGCGCGCTCAGGCGGCGATGCGCCAGCCGTTGTCGTAGTGCAGCGTGCGGGTGCAGACGGAGCCGCCCTTCCCATCGCTGGCCCACTGCGCCCACGAGCCGGTCCAGCCGCCGCTCGTGACGCCGCCCCAGTCGAGGGACTTGTCGTCGACGGTGTCGCACGTGCCGCCGGCCGGAGCGCCGACCTGCTGGATGACGTCCGCGATCGGCACGCCGGCGGCCTCGCCCGTGCCACCGTAGATCGCGTAGCTGTACTCGGAGTTGTTGTCGAGGAACGCGGCCATCACGGCGCCGTTCGTGAGGGGGTTCGCGTCTCCGTCCTGGCCGAGAATCTTCACGGTGATCGCCTGTGAAGGTGTCCAGTCCTCGTAGTACTGGTACCAGTCTTTGGCCCAGTTGCCGAAGGGGTAGAAGAGGCCGCTCCCCGGTGCGGGGTCGGACGACACCCAGTCAAGGAAGCCTGACTCTGTCTTGCTCGACCCGCTGCCATTGATGTTCCACATGTAGTAGCAGTTGGAGCCCCACGTGATTGTGACCTCGTCGCCGACGTTGCCGATGATGGTCAGTGGTGCGTCGCAGTTGGTCGTGTACGAGCTGCCGGCCGCCTGGGCGGGCGTCGCGAGGAGCAGGGCTCCAGCAACGATCGCGCAGGCGGTTGTGCCGATCGTTAATCTGAGACGCATGGAAAGCCTTCCGGGATAGGGCACGTCGGTTGTCGGGCGCGCAGGTCAGGCGGCGACGGTCCAGCCGTTGTCGTAGTGCAGGGTGCGGGTGCAGACCGAGCCGCCCTTGCCGTCGTTGGCCCACTGCGCCCACGAGCTGGCCCAGCCACCGCTCTTGACGCCGCCCCAGTTGAGGCCCTTGTCGTCGATGGTGTCGCACGACCCGCCGGCCGGCGCGCCGACCTGCTGGATGACGTCCGCGATCGGCGTGCCCTCGGCCTCGCCCGTCCCGCCGTAGGTCACCGCGAGCGACAGGTAGGGGCTGTAGTACTCGGAGATGTTCGCCATCGTCACCCCGTAGCGCAGGGCGTTCCCCATGCCGTCCGTGGCCCGGATCGTGGCCGTCATTGACTGGCCGCCGTCCGGGGCCGGGTTGTAGACGTACCAGTCGCCTGTGTAGCTGCTGCTTGACGTGTACTGGCTCGGGTCCGTTGACGACATGTAGTCCAGGAACCCGGACTCGGTGTAGGTCGTGGCGGGGTTGTAGTAGGTCCCGTTGACATTCCACAGGTACCACCACTGGCTTGGCGTGCAGCCGGACCCGAAGTTGATCGTGACCTGGTCGCCGACCTTCCCGGTCACAGTCAGTGGGGCATCGCAGTTCGTCGTGTACGTCCCGGCGGCCTGCGCGGGCGTCGCGAGGAGCAGGGCGCCGGCGACGACGGCGGTGCCGCCTGCGGTGACGAGGGCCTTCCTGAGCATGTGCGTCCACCTCCGGTTCGGCGCCGCCCCGTAAGGCAGCGCGACTCCCGGAACCCTAGGAGCGCGCGGCTCACGGTTCCTTCCGTCGGGCTCACGCTTCCCGCACGAACGGCGGACCGTTCCTCACGATCGGTCGAGCACCCCGTCGAGCCAGGCGAAGGCGGTCGACCAGAAGACCTGACGCGCACCGATCTCGCAGTGGTCGCCGGCCCCGTCGGCGGCACGGAACTGGACGAGGTCCCGCTCGCAGGTGAGCTCGTCGAACAGCTGCGGCGCCGACGCACTGATGTCGTCGCCCTCGGCGTAGCAGACGAGCGTCGGGCACGAGATCTTGGCGGCGTGCTCGGCGAGCCGGAAGTCCTTGAGCGCCTCGAAGTAGTCGAGCGGCGTGCTGACGCCGTGTACCTGGAGCCCGCGCCGCAGACCCCAGCCGGTAGTGGGCTTGGTCATGACGGAGTCGAGGACCCGCTCCAGCGCGTGCCCGCGCAGGCTCTCCGGGTTGTCGATGCCGGCGGAAAGCACGCCCGGGACCCGCTGGAGGGCTGCCGAATACATGTCGTATGAACCGCAGTCGGCGATGCACGCGGCCAGCCGATGCTCGTACGCGGCGGCACGCGGCGCCAAGTAGCCGCCGAGGCTCAGGCCCATCAGTGCGATGGCAGCGGGGTCGACGTCGGCGCGTTCGAGGAGGAAGTCGACGACCGGTGTCACGACTGCCTCCCAGTCGTGACGCAGCGTCAGCCCCTGCTCCAGCAGGGCGGCACCTTGCCCGGGACCGTCGACCAGCAACGCGTTGTATCCGCGCTCGACGGCGGCAGCACCGTTGAAGAAGTACAGCTCCTCGCACGTGCCGTCGTAGCCGTTGAGCAGGATGACGGTCGGTCGTGGCTGGTCGTCTTCCGCCGGTCGCAGGAAGTAGCCGGGCAGCGTCGTCCCCTCGTAGGGCACGGCGACCTCCTCGACCGGGTGCGGCATCAGCGGCGCGGCAGCGCGGAACGACTCGCGCTGGCGGCGGTATGCCTCGCGCATCCGCGGGTCGGTCGGCGTGCCCATGAGCATCAGGCCCGCCGTGCGGTCGTAAGTCGTGGCGCGCAGGTAGCCCGAGAGCGCCGACGCCGCGCGGTCGGCTGCGAGGTCGGCGTCTGCGGAAGCGCGGACTCGCACCGCGAGGGCCGACCACTGCGCGAACCAGGTCTCGAGCGAGCCGTCGGCGCACGCCTGCACGGTCACGAGCACCTCGCCCACGTCGGCGCCGCCGGCCGACATGGAGCCGAGAGCGCGAAGGGCCTGAGCGTCGAGCAGGTCGTCCTTCAGTGCCAGGTGCGTCATGTCGGCATCCTGCCCGGCGGCAACAGGTGCCCGCCACCGGTTGGAACGGACCTAGTCTGGCGGCGTGGTCAGCCCAGCAGGAGCGCCTTCGCGCCGGCGGTGGCTACGTGCGGAGGACCTCGTCGATGTCCTCGTCTACGTCGTCATCCTCAACCTGGCGGCCGAGCTCGTTCCCACGGTCATCTCCGAGTCGTTTGCGATGTCGCTGGTGACGGCAGTCATTCTCAAGCTCGTCCTCGAGGTCGTCGTCGCGGTCAAGGCTCGGGTCAAAGGACGGCTCAAGGCGGCTACGACGCCGGTGGGCAAGGTCGCGGCGGCCGTCCTGCTGTGGGTCGTGCTCGTCGGCAGCAAGTTCGTCGTCCTGACGATCGAGTCGCTCGTCTTCGGCGCCTACGTCAGCCTCGGCGGGTTCTTCTCGGTGACGGCGATGATCGTCGTGATGCTCCTCGCCCGCAGCGGTGTCCGCCGTCTGCTGGGCGCCCCCGACCCGGCGTTGTGACCGAGCCGGCGGGAACATCCCTGCCCTGCGCCCCCTGGTGCAGTCCTGCGACCACTGCCAGGGTTGGAGGGACGACAGGAGGCGGCCATGGGCCGAGTGGTGCACTTCGAGATCCAGGTCGACGACGTCGAGCGGGCGAAGGCGTTCTACGGGGACGTGTTCGGCTGGACGTTCGTCGACTGGAGCGCTGCCGTCGGCGGTGTGACGTACTGGGGCGTCATGACCGGTGAGGACGACCAGCAGGGCATCAACGGCGGACTCCTCGAGCGGGCGACCGCGCGCTCCGAGGGTGGCGCGAATGCCTATGTGTGCACGGTCGTGGTCGACGACTACGACTCGACAGAGGCGAAGATCCTCGCGGCGGGGGGAGCGCTCACGGCTCCTAAGTCGGCGATGGTCGGCATGGCGTGGCAGGGCTACTACCTGGACCCTGAGGGCAACGCGTTCGGCATCCACCAGCCCGACCCCGACGCCGCGTAGCCCCCACCGATTCCATACTCCAGCGTCAGTAGGCGGCCCGGGAACGACGCTGGCATATGGAACGCGGCCGTGCGGGACGATGGGGGCATGCGCACCGAGGTCCTGACCATCGAGACCGGGTCGCGGCTCGCGACCGACATCACCGACCGCGTCGCCCGGTTCAGCGCCGGCGGCGGCGACGGTCTGTGCAGTGTCTTCGTCCCGCACGCGACGGCCGGGGTGGCCCTGTTCGAGACGGGCAGCGGCACGGAGGCCGACCTCGCCCTCGTCCTCGAAGGGCTGCTGCCGCGTGACGCCGGGTACCGGCACCGACACGGCTCGCCAGGGCACGGCCGCGACCACGTGCTCCCCGCCTTCGTGTCGCCGAGCATGGTGATCCCGGTGCTCGACGGCCGGCTGGCGCTGGGCACGTGGCAGAGCGTCGTCCTCGTCGATCCCAACGCCGACAACCCCGTCCGGCAGGTGCGGTTGTCGTTCGTCGACGGCTGAGGCCGACGCATACTGGCGTAGTGAGGTCCTTCGCGGTCGGCGCGCTCGTCGCTGTCGGTGTGCTCTCCGGCTGCGCCACGCAGGACGTCGTGGTGTCGAACCCATCCGTGCCCCCCGTGGTGTCGCCCGCACCGGTCACGTTCCTGGCGTCGCGCGCCGCGACCGGCGGGATGTGCGCGGGTGGTGCGTGTGACGTCACGTTCTCCGTGTCGAGCGACGGGACCTGGACACTGACCTCGAGCGACGCGACGAGCGCCGGCACGCTCTCGCCATCGGCGACCGCGGCACTCGTGGATGCGACCACCGCGACAGAGATCGCCGACGCCCCACCATTCACCGGCACGTGTCCGACGGCGTACGACGGCAACGAGCTCGTCTACGCGTGGCGCGACGCAGCGGGCGCGACGCAGACCGTGTCCGCGTGCGACCGCGCGATCGCCGACGACGACCCGCTCGTGGTCGCGCTCGCCGCCGCGTCTGCCGAAGCGGATTCCGCCTCGGCGCCTGCGACCGACGACCTCGCGCAGCAGGCCGCGCGGACCGAGGCGATCGCCCAGACCGTCGTCGGTCTGCCGGAGGACGAGGCCGTCGCGACCATCGAGGGCGTGTCCTCCGTCCGGCTGACGACGCGCATCGTCGCGCGCGACGGGGTCTCCTTCCCGGTCACGGAGGACTACTCGCCGCAGCGGGTCAACCTCACCGTCGAGAGCGGCATCGTCACGTCCGTGAGCGTGGGCTGATGTCGACACACGACACCCCGAGCCCGCGCAGCGACCTCCCGCCGATCGGTCGCCCTGCTAGCTCTGCTCTGCACGCCGTCGGCGTGACGACCCTCGCGCAGGTCGCCGCGATGAGCAGGTCCGAGCTGCTGGCGATGCACGGCGTCGGGCCCAAGGCGGTACGGATCCTCGGCGAGGCGCTCACGGCGAGCGGGCTCGACTTCGCCGGCTGACCGCCTCCGCCATTGACCTCCGGCCGCGCAGGGCAGACAGTGGCCGCATGTCGGTCGACCCCGTCCTTTCCCGCGCCGTCGATGTCGCCACCGCGTACCTCGACGGCCTGCCCACGCGTCAAGTGCCAGCGGCGGCGACAGCCGACGCGCTTGCCGACGCTTTCGGCGAGCGGATCCCCGACACCGGGGCGAGCGACGTCGCCGCGCTCGATGCCCTCGTGCGGGCGGCAGAGCCGGGCCTGACCGCGACGTCGTCGCCGCGGTTCTTCGGCTTCGTGATCGGCGGCACCTATCCGGTCGCGATCGCCGCCGACTGGCTTCGACCTGGGACCAGAACGCGGGACTGCGTGCGGTGACGCCGGCCGCCGCCGCGGCTCGGGAGGCGGTCGAGCGGTGGCTGGTCGACCTGCTCGGCCTGCCCGCGGGCACCACGATGGGCACCGTCACGGGCGGGATGATGGCGAACTTCACCGGCTTGGCGGTCGGCCGAGACGAGGTGCTGCGCCGCGTCGGGTGGGACATCGGCCGCGACGGCCTTCAGGGCGCGCCGCGTGTGCGCGTTCTCGTCGGTGCGGAACGGCACGACACGGTCGACCTCGCACTGCGATACCTCGGCCTCGGCGCGCCGCACGAGGTGGCCGCGGACGCGCAAGGTCGGATCCGGGTCGACGCGCTGGCCGACGCGCTCGCCGCCGGCGACGGTCCGACGCTCGTCGCGCTCCAGGCTGGCAACGTCCACTCGGGCGCGTTCGACGACTTCGCGGCGGCGATCCCCCTCGCGCACGACCACGGCGCGTGGGTGCATGTCGATGGCGCCTTCGGCCTGTGGGCGGCGGCCTCACCGCAAACGCGTCATCTGGTCGCCGGTCACGGCCTAGCCGACTCATGGGCCACCGACGCGCACAAGACGCTCAACGTGCCGTACGACAGCGGACTCGTCTTCGTCGCCGACGCCGCGGCCCACCGTGCCGCCATGGGCGTGCACGCGCCGTACCTGATGGAGAGCGCCAGCCGTCCCGACCCATGGAGCTCGGGCCGGAGCTGTCGCAGCGTGCGCGCGCGTTCGTGCTCTGGGCGACGCTGCGACACCTGGGCCGTGACGGCGTGGCCGGCCTGGTCGACGGTCTCGTCGGCAGCGCGCAGGTGCTCGCCGACGGCGTGCGGCGGATCGGCGGGGAGGTTCTCAACGACGTCGACTTCACGCAGGTGTGCACGGCGTGGGGTGACGACGCCACGACGGAGGCGGTGGAGAGGCAGATCCTGGCCGACGGGGCTGCGTGGATGACCGGGTCGTCGTGGCAGGGCCGGCGAGTGCTCCGGATCGCCGTGAGCAACCGGGCGACCGGCACGCAGGCGGTTGAGGCGTCCATCGAGGCGCTCGATCGCGCGTTCCAGGCTGTTCGCGCCTGAGCCGCTGCCGCGAGGGGACCATTCGGCCCCGAACGGCGGTGGTCTAGCGTCGTGGGCATGGCCGACTCCCGGTTCACCACCTTCCTTCGGTACTTCCTCGGCCCAGCCGACCACTCCGAGTTCGGGCCGGAGCACGACACTCACCGCGATTTCGCCTGCCCGCACTGCGGCCAGAGGTTCAGCATCCATGAGGTGCACCGTGAGGACGGCCGCGCCTTCACGATGTGCCCGAAACCCGTGACGGACCCGGCGCAGGACAAGGCCGTCTGAGGCAGATCGCCGCCGCGGTCCTCACGGACTGGCCTTGTGCCGGGGGCCGATGCATCATGGACAGGTGACCGTCTTCGATCGCCGCCCTCGCCTGCGCTGGACCGTCCCCGCTGTCGCCGGGGTGGTGATCGCCGCTGCTGTCGTGGGAGCGGCTGGCGCGACCGCCGACTCGGGGCTCCCGCCGAAGACCCCGCAGGAGCTTCTGGTCGCACTCCAGCACCCGCAGGCCCACGCGCTCTCCGGGACCGTGTCGATAACCACTGACCTCGGGCTCCCGGCCCTGCCGTCGTCGATGGGCGGCTCGTCGTCCGGCCCGACGGCGCTGCTGTCGGGCACCCACACCGCTCGGGTGTGGACCGACGGGGATGGCCGGACGCGGGTCGCGCTGATGGGCGACACCGACGAGTACGACGTGATCCGCAGCGGCACTGATGTGTGGACGTGGTCGAGCGCGGACAACGAGGCCGGCCATCTGACGCTGCCGGCCCGCGGGCCGGGCGACAATCCGTCCGTGCCGATCGACCCGACCGGGATGCCGTCGACGCCGCAGGAGGCGGCCGACCTCGTGCTTTCCGCTCTCGACCCGACGACGGCGGTGTCCACGACAGGCGCGAGCACCGTTGCCGGACGCGCCGTGTACGAGCTGGTGCTGACCCCGAAGCAGGACGGCACCCGCATCGGGCGCGTCGTCCTGGCCGTCGACGCCGAGACCAACGTGCCCCTGAGCGTGCGCGTCTACTCGACCGAGAGCGTGGACCCGGCGATTGATGTCGCGTTCACATCGGTGGACTTCAGCACGCCGGACGCGAGCGTCTTCGCCTTCACGCCGCCGCCCGGCGCGACGGTCACCGAGCTCGACAAGGGGTCGCGCAACGGCGGCAAGGACCTCGCCGGGATGCCGCAGCCGTCCGTCGTCGGACAGGGCTGGACGAGCGTGCTCGTGCTGCCGGGTTCCCCCGGGGGAGGCATGTCGGCCGCGACCGAGGACGCACCCGACCAGCTCGCGCAGGTCCTGAACGCGCTGCCGACGGTGTCGGGGTCGTGGGGCAGTGGCCACGTGCTGGACGGGGCACTCGTGAGCGTGATCGTCGCCGATGACGGCCGCATGGCCGTCGGCGCCGTGACACCGAAGGTGCTGGAAGCCGCGCTGGCCGCGACGTGACGGACCACGCGGTCGCGACCGTCGGGCTGGTCAAGCGCTTCGGGTCGCACGCGGCGGTCGACGGCATCGACCTGGAGGTTCCGACCGGTTCGGTGTTCGGCTTCCTCGGTCCCAACGGCTCGGGCAAGACGACGACGATCCGCATGTTGCTCGGCCTCGTGCGGCCGACCGCCGGTGAGATCGCCGTCCTGGGGCAGTCGATCCCTGAGCGGACGACGGCGGTGCTCCCACGTGTCGGCTCGCTCGTGGAAGGCCCGGCGTTCCATCCCTACCTGTCGGGGCGGGCGAACCTCGTGCGGCTTGATGCCGCGTCGGCATCCGGTGACCCGCGTACGTCGAAGGCCCGGATCGATGCCGCGCTCGACCGTGTGGGTCTGCTCTCCGCCGCGCGCAAGCGCTACCGCGCGTACTCCCTCGGCATGCGCCAGCGGCTGGGGATCGCCGCCGCGCTTCTGCAGCCGCGGGACCTGCTCGTGCTCGACGAGCCCACGAACGGGCTAGATCCGCAGGGCACTCGGGAGGTGCGGCACCTCATCGCCGACCTCGCCGACGCGGGATCGACAGTGCTGGTCTCCAGCCACCTGCTGTCCGAGGTGGAGCAGGTGTGCACGCACGTCGGCGTGATGCGGACGGGGCGGCTGGTCGCGCAGGGGACCGTCGCGCAGGTGCGCAGCGGGGCCACGGCATCGGTCGAGGTCGAGACCGGCGATCCCGACGCAGCCTGCGCCGCGCTGGTCGGGCTCGGGCTCGCGGGTGTCCAGGTGACGGCGACGGGTGTCCGCGCGGACGCCGGCGACATCGAGCCGGAGCGAGTCGTGGCGGAGCTGGTTGCCGCCGGGGTGGGCGTGCGGGGGTTCGCGGTGCGTCGGCCGAGCCTTGAGGACCTGTTTGTATCGCTGACCGGGGAGGGATTCGATGTCGGCGAGTGACGTCGTGTCGGCCGCCGGCCCGGCTGCCCTTGGCCGCCCGGCTGGCGGTGCGCGTGCGGGGCTGCGACTGCTGCGGTCCGAGCTCCGGCTGGTCACGGGTCGTCGGCGCAACCAGGCCGGACTGCTCGTCCTTGCGGCCGTCCCGATCCTGCTTGCGGTCGCGGTGCGAGCGTCCGGTGGTGGACGTGGGCGAGGAGGCGACTTCCTCACGGCGGCGGCCTCGAACGGGATCTTCGTCGCGCTGGCGGCGCTGACGGTGGAGATCGCGTTGTTCCTGCCCCTCGCAGTGGCGATCTTGTCCGGAGACGCGATCGCCGGCGAGGCGAACACGGGCACGTTGCGTTACCTGTTGACGGTCCCGGTGTCGCGGACGCGCCTGCTGGCGGTGAAGTACGCGTCGCTCGTCATCGGTAGTGCGATCGGCGCGGCGGTGGTCGCCGTGACGGGCGTGGTCATCGGCGGGATCCTGTTCGGCCTAGGACCGGTGACGCTGTTGTCGGGTGCGCAGGTGCCGCTGGCTGACGGGCTCCTTCGGCTTCTGGTCGCGTGCCTGTACGTCGCCGTCGGTCTGTCAGCCCTCGCGGCGGTCGGCCTGTTCGTCTCGACGCTGACGGAGCAGCCGATCGCCGTGATGATCTCCGTGACGGTCGTCTCGACGGCGATGTGGATCCTCGACGGCATCTCACAGGTCGAGTGGATCCACCCGTATCTGCTCGTCCACTACTGGCCGGCCTTCGCCGACCTGTTCCGTGAGCCCGTGTTCTGGGAGCAGATGAGCCGGGGGCTCCTTGTTGCGCTGGCGTATGTCGTCGTGTTCCTCAGCCTCGCCTGGGCGCGCTTCGGCCAGAAGGACATCACCAGCTGAGATGGGCCGCTGCCGAGCGCACGGGGTGCGCCACGACGTCGTTCGCTAGGCGCTGCTTCTATGCCGTCGGGTGGTCAAACCTGTCGGCCGACCCGGGGCGGTCCCTCGATGCCGCACGCCGCCTGCCGTCGCCGGAACGAGTCCCTTGACGAGAACAAGCGCTTGTCTTAGTATCCGATCGGGCCGGCCTCCGGTCGCCAGCATCCCATCGCAACGTGGAGTGAGACATGGGCGACGCGAACAACGAAGTAGGCGCGCACCTCAACGCGTACATCAAGGGTCACCTGAGCCGGCGTGGATTCCTCGTCCGCGCAGCGGCACTTGGAGTGGGTGCCGCCGCAGCGGGACAGATGCTCGCCGCCTGCTCGTCTGAGGCCAGCACGACGGGATCGTCCGCGGCTGGGACGGCGGCGGCAACCGGTGCGTCGCCCACAGCTCAGCCGGTGTCGGGCGGAACCTTCCGCGAGGGATACGACCGAGCGCCGACACCTCCGGACCCGGTGCGGAACGCGTGGGCGGACCCGAGCTTCAACGCGTTCTACGAGGCACTTGTCGTTCGGGATCCGCAAGGGACCATCGTGCCCATGCTCGCGAGCTCGTTCGCCAACGACGAGAAGGCCTGGACGTTCACGCTTCGTGAAGGACTGACGTTCCACTCCGGCGCGGCCTGCACTCCCGACGTGGTCGTGGCCGACTTCGACTTGTTCCGCGACCCGGAGACGGGCCAGAACTCGCCTTTCTGGGGCCCGGTGACCTCCGTGAAGGCCGACGGACAGCTGATCGTGTGCGCTACGTCCCACCCGTTCGCCGCCTTCCAGGAGACCGTGGCGACGGAGTACTCCTACATCCTGAACCCCGCTGCCCGCGAGAAGGCCGGCGACACCTACGGGTCAGAGGTCGTGGATGGGACTGGCCCCTTCGTCCTGGAGTCGTTCGCACCGCAGGAGGTGAAGGCGAAGAAGTGGGACAAGTACCCGGGATCTGTCACGCCCTTCTTCTCCAACAAGGGCCAGGCCTACCTGGACGGAATCACATGGGTGTCGATCACTGAGGCCTCGCAGCGCGCTCCAGAGGTCGAGACGGGCAACGTCGACGCGGTGAAGAACCCGCCGCCGCAGGACGTCGATCGGCTGAAGTCCAACCCTGACCTTGTCGTCCAGGAGTTCCAGGAGCTGTCGAACTTCTTCCTGTCGGTGAACGTGGGGGACTCCTCGCTCGGCTTCGACGACCCGCGCGTGCGGCAGGCGATCTCACAGGCGATCGACCGGGAGGGCATCGTTCAGTCGATCTTCCTCGGCCATGCTGCTGCAACGTACGGCCCCGTCATGCCGGGCTGGGCCTGGTACAACCCGGCGGTCGAGCAGTACAACCAGTACGACCCGGCAGCGGCGGGGAAGCTTCTCGACGAAGCGGGCTGGACGATCGGCTCCGATGGGATTCGAGAGAAGGCCGGCAAGAAGCTGTCCTTCACGACGACGCAGCTGCAGGACAACGTCGAGGTCCAGGTGATGCAGGCCGTCGTCGAGATGCTCAAGCAGGTTGGCGTCGAGATGAAGGCCGAGCCGCTCGACGCTGCTGCATTCTTCCCCCAGCTCACGAACGAGCTCACGTCATATGCGTTCAAGTGGCTGTGGTCGAGCCCGATCGACGTCGTCTCTCTCTTCGTCCAGTTCTACCAGCCTCAGAGCCCCGTGCTCGACGAGGTGAACGCGGCGTTTGCGACGTGGCAGAACGCCGCCACGACAGAGGAGCTCAAGGCTGCCGCCTACACCGTTCAGGAGGTGTTTGCCCGCAGCCTGCCGTTGATCCCGCTCTACACACCGAACACGATCTGGGTGAACCGGACGAACGTGATGGGATGGCACCCGAACCAGGCGAACCTGTACCCGTTCTACAACGACGTGTGGCTCGCGGTCTGAGGACTACGTTCGACGATGCGAGATGACGACGGACGTGTGGTCGAGCCCACGAAAGGAGCGCTTGGGTGACCTACGTCGTCAAGCGGCTCGGGTACGCGGCGCTCGTCATGCTCCTCGCCTCGATCGTCACCTTCGCCGCGCTGAGGATCGCACCGGGCAGCGCGATCACGAGCATCCTGGACCCGGCACGGACGCCCCCAGAGGTGATCGAGCAGTACAAGGAAGAGCTGGGGTTGAACCTCCCCATCTATCAGCAGTACCTCAGCTACATGGGCGGCCTGCTGACCGGTGACTTCGGCACGTCCCTGTTCGACCGCAAACCGGTGGTCGACCTGATCGCCGCAGCGGCGGGATACACGGTCATGCTCGCGGCGGCTGCGTTCGTGATCGCCTTCGGCTTCGGAGTTCCGGCTGGAATGCTGGCCGCGCTCCGTCAAGGCGGCTGGTTCGACCGGTCTGTGAGGTTCGCCTCGAGTGCGTTCATGGCGATCCCGAACTTCGTGCTCGCCCTCCTGCTGGTTCTCCTTCTCGGCGTGCAGTGGCGTCTCCTTCCGGTCTCGGGTTCGAGCGGGCCACTCAGCCTCGTGCTGCCCGCGCTGGTGCTCGCCGCCGAGCCGTGGGCCCTGACGACTCGAGTCACCCGGACGGCCGTCGCGGAACAGCTGGGCGCCGACTTCACGCGGACGCTCCGAGCCCGAGGCGTCCGAGCCCGCCGCATCAACTGGCGCCACGTCCTGCGCAACTCGCTGTCACCGGTGGTCTCGCTGGGGGCGGTCCAGGTCCGCACGCTCCTCGGATACACGTTGATCGTCGAAGTGATCTTCCGTTGGCCCGGAATGGGATCCCAGCTCGTTCAGAGCATCCTGCGGCGCGACTACCCCGTCGCTTCGGCGTTGGCGCTCCTGCTCGCTTTCGTCGTCGTGATCGCGAGCACGGTCGGGGACCTGGTGCTGCGCTGGGTTGATCCCCGGGTTCGGGCCGAGAGCATGGTGGTGAAGTGATGGCGGACGTGACCGGGGTTCGCGCGGACGCGCCGCCGCGTCGACGGCCCGGGCGAATCGCGGGAGTCGCCGTTGGATCGTGGATCGGGGTCGCGCTGTTCGCCGCCGCGAGCCTCGTCGGACTCGCTGTGCTCCTGATTCCTTCGCTGCGCTCGTTGTGGACCGATCAGGACCTCCGGACGACGTTCGCTGCACCCGCCGCCTCCGGGCACCTCTTGGGTACCGACAACCTCGGCCGAGACATGATGTGGCGGCTGCTCGCGGGCCTGGGCGTCTCGGTGCTGGTCGGGATCGGCGTCGCGTTCTTGTCCATCACGCTCGGGTTGGTCGTCGGAGTCGTGGGAGGCTTCTTCGGCCGGGCAGCCGACCTGACGACGAACGTCGCGATCGACCTCACCTGGGCCTTCCCGGCGATCCTGCTCGCCGTCGTGTTCGCCGGTTGGCTGGGTCCGGGTCTCCCTGCAGTGGTCCTCGCGCTCGCGCTGACCGGCTGGGCGAGCTTTGCCCGGATCGTGCGAGGGGAAGTGCTCGTCCTGCGCGAACGTGAGTACATCGCCGCGGCCCAGGTGCTCGGTCGTTCACGCGTGTGGATCAGCGTGCGACACCTTGTGCCGAACCTCCTTCCGCTGACCCTGGTGATGTCCGTCTTCTTCGTGGCGACGGCGATCGTGGCTGAGGCCGGCCTTGCGTTCCTGGGGCTCGGTGCGCAGCCGCCGATCCCGAGCCTCGGCGCGATCCTGGCGCAGGGACGTGACTACCTGTCGACGACCTGGTGGCCGATCGTGCTTGCAGGTGGTCTGCTGACGGCGCTCGTCCTTCTCCTCAACAGTGTCAGTGACCAGTTGCGCGACTACTTCGATCCGAGGCGGAGGAGGTCGTGATGGACGCATCCGAGATCGCGGTGTCCTTCCGCGGCTTCTCGCTCGCCCGCCCCTCTGGCGGAGGGTCGCAGCCGCTCGTCACGGACCTCACCCTCGACGTGCACGCTGGTGAGATCCTGGCCCTAGTCGGAGAGAGCGGATCGGGTAAGAGTCTCTCCGCAATCGCGTGCCTGGGACTCCTTCCCACGGGCGTCACCCAGACGGGCGGGACACTCAGCGTCTTTGGTCATCCGACCGAGCAGCTGTCCGAGTCGGATTGGCACAACATCCGCGGATCACAGGTATCGATGGTCTTCCAGGACCCCATGACCAGCCTGGACCCGTGCTTCAGCGTTGGCAGCCAGATCGTCGACACGATCCGGGCCCACCGGGACGTTGGTCGACGGGCAGCCCGGGATCGGGCGCTGGAAGTGATGGAACACGTCGGCATCCCTGATCCGGCGCAGCGCTTCGATGCCTACCCGCACGAGCTTTCGGGAGGCCTTCGCCAGCGCGTCATGATCGCGGCCGCGCTCGTGATGGAGCCTCGGATCCTCATCGCGGACGAGCCGACCACCGCTCTCGACGTCACGACGCAGGCCTCGATCGTGGAGCTCGTCGGGAGGCTCCAGCGGGAGATGGGCATGAGCGTCCTGTGGATCTCCCACGACCTCGGCGTCGTCGCCTCGATCGCCGACCGGGTCGCCGTGCTGTACGCCGGGGAGCTCGTGGAGCTGGCTGCAACGGCCGACCTCTTCCGCGCCCCCCAGCATCCGTACACGGTCGGTCTGATCGACAGCGCTCAGATCAAGGCGGCGGGCGAGCCGTTCGGGTTCATCGCCGGGTCGGTGCCCGAGCCGGGCGGTTGGCCGTCGGGCTGCCGCTTCGCGCCGCGGTGTGCTCTGGCGACTGCGGAGTGCGAACACCACCCCGTGATCGACATCGGCCCGTCGGGCCGGGAGGTCCGATGCGTCCACGCAGGAGAGGCGCAGAGTCGATGACGGCCTTGGTCAGCGTTCGGGCGCTTCGCAAGGTGTATCCGCTGGACAAAGGCGAGCACCGGGTCGCAGTCGATGACGTGTCGTTCGAGGTGGAGGCCGGGGAGGTCTTCGGGATCGTCGGAGAGAGCGGGAGTGGGAAGACGACGGTCGCTCGCGCACTCCTGCGCCTGACGCGGCCTACCTCCGGCGCCGTGAGCGTCGACGGTATCGACCCATGGGAGGCCGGGCGTAGCGCTCGTGCGAGCTACCGGCGGATGGTCCAGGTCGTGTTCCAGGATCCCTACTCGTCCATGGATCCTCGGATGAGGATCGGGTCGATCGTGACGGAAGGCGTCTTCCGCGGTGACAGCAACGAGCCTGCCACGCGGACGGCCGCGCGCATGCTCGAGATGGTTGGCCTGCCTACCTCCTACGCGACCAAGTACCCGCATGAGCTCTCGGGAGGACAGCGTCAACGTGCTGCCATCGCGCGCGCGCTCGCAGTCGGCCCGCGCGTCCTGGTCGCCGACGAGCCCGTGAGCGCGCTCGACGTCTCCATGCGCGGCCAAGTGCTGAACCTCCTCATGTCCCTCCAGCGAGATCTGGACCTGACGGTCCTGTTCATCAGCCACGACCTCGGCATCGTCCAGCAGCTGTGCAACCGCGTCGCGGTCATGTACCGGGGTGCGGTAGTAGAGGCGGGCGATCCCGTCGAGCTGTTCCGATCCCCGAAGGACGAGTACACCCGTCGCCTCGCTGCGGCCATACCGACGGTCCCGATCCCATGACGGCCCGATCCCAGGTGGACGGCGTCACGATCGTCGAGCTTGCGCTCGCCTCCGGCGCCGTGTGCCTGGCCGAAAGAAGGGATGTCGAGCGCGGACTCGGCCGATGTGTCCTCATCCACGACGTTGGAGCCGACCTCGACCGGATGCGGCAGTTCGTGGATCCGCTACGTCGAATCGCCCTCGACACGATCCTGCTCGACCTACCGGGTAGCGGGCTGAGCAGCGGCGTCCTCGCCGAGGACGGCCGCGCCGCCGTCGAGTCGGCCTTGCTCTACGCCGGCTCCGGGAACTCCCCCGTGGTCGTGGTGGCCGAGGGACGGGCAGCCGATCTGCTCCTGCGGTCGCAGCCGTTGGGAGTCGTCGCGGCCTACGCGCTGGTCTCGCCACGGAGCGAGATCGGTGACGACGAGTTCTCGGGCGGCGCGTGGGCCGCCCTGCCGTCGATCTGCGTCCTCGATCCGCACGACCAGGAAGCCGATCGGTTCGCTGCGATCGTCGCGCGGAGATCGCGCGCCTTCGCCGGACGCGTCTTCGCGCACAAGTACGCGGCGCTCGCGGGAGGGCGGCCCTCCTGGTCGCTGCAAGCGGGCAGCGCGATCGCATCGTTCCTCGCGGAGCACGCGACCTACTGGCGTGCCGCGGGAGTCAACACGAGGGAAGGTGGCCGGTGAGCGCACCGCTTGATCTTGAGGCGATGTACCAACAGATGGTCGAGATCCGACTCATCGAGGAGGAGCTGTACCGAGCCGTGCAGGACGGCCGTGTCGCCGGCTCGACTCACCTGTGCATCGGCCAGGAGGCGGTACCGGTCGGAGCATGCGCAGCGCTCAGCGCGGACGATCCGGTGATCGCCACGTACCGAGGGCATGGCTGGGCGCTTGCCCGCGGTGTTCCCGCCGTGCAGCTCGTGGCGGAGATCTTGGGCCGCAACTCCGAGCTGAACGGCGGTCGGGGCGGCTCCGCCTACCTGTCCGGTCCTCAGCACGGCTTCTACGGCGAGAACTCGATCGTCGGCGCAGGCGTTCCCATCGCCCTGGGCTTGGCAATGGCGTGTGCTCGCGCGGGCCGGGGCGCCGTCACACTCGTGTCGATCGGCGATGGCGCGATGAACCAGGGAAACGTCCACGAGGCCCTGAACATGGCCGCGGTCCTTGGCGTCCCGCTCATCGTCGTCGTCGAGAACAACGGATACGTCGAGATGACACCATCGGATCTGCTCACGGCCGTGCCCGCGACCCGTCGAGCCGACGCATATGCGATGACCGCGTTCTCCGTGGACGGGAACGATCCGGTCGCGGTCGCTGAGGTGATCGGCCAGGCCCGGTCTGCGGCCGTCGCTGGCCCGAGACCGGTGCTCGTCGAGGCGATGACCCGTCGACTCGGTGGCCACTACTCCGGCGACGCCCAGCAGTACCGACCCCCCGGCGAGCTGGAGGAATGGCGCCTTAGTGATCCGTTGACGCTGGCGCGGGAAAGGCTTCCGCAGGACGTCACCCTGGCCCGAGACCGCGCGGCCCGCGAGGTCGTGAGTGATGTCTTCGCCCAGGCCGAGCGCATGCCCTTGCCGGACCCGACGGGAGTGACAGAAGATGTCTACGCCAGCTGAGACGACGGAGCTGTCGTACATCCGAGCGGTCAACCGCGCTCTTCACGACAGCCTGTCTGACGACCCACGGGTGATCCTCTTCGGTGAGGACGTCGCTGTGCCCAACGGGCCGTTCGGTGCCTCGAAAGGTCTGCACGGGCAGTTCGGCGACCGCGTGTTCGACACGCCGATCTCGGAGTCGGCCATGATCGGCTCGGCCTTGGGCGCTGCCTGGGGAGGACTACGTCCGATCGTCGAGATCATGTATGCCGACTTCCTGTTCGTGGCGATGGACCAGATCGTCAACCAGGTGGCGAACTCGCGCTACGTCTCGCGTGGCCGACTAGCGGCACCGTTGGTGATCCGTACGCAGCAAGGAAGCACCCCCGGTTCGTGCGCTCAGCACAGCCAGAGCGTCGAGGCGATGTTCGCCCACGTGCCCGGCCTTCGCGTCGCCGTGCCAGCGACCCCACAAGATGCGTACGGCATGCTGCGCGACGCGGTCGCGCTCGACGATCCCGTCCTGGTGATCGAGTCTCGTTGGCTGTACCCGTCCAAGGGCGAGGTCGCCGGCGGCACAGGACACGGACGGGTCGGCTGCGCGGACATCGTGCGTGCGGGTGACGACGTCACGGTGGTCGCGTGGGGGACCTCCCGCGCCTGGGCAGTCGAGGCCGCGGACATCGTCGCGGAGATCGGTGTCTCCTGTGAGGTCATCGACCTGCGCTGGATCGCGCCCTGGGACCGCCACACCGTCCTGGCCTCCGTCGCTCGCACTCGGCGCCTCGTCGTCGTTCACGAGGCGAATCGATCGGCTGGCTTCGGGGCGGAGGTCGTGGCGACCGTCGCCGAGGAGCTCGGAACCGACCTGCTGGCGGTACGGCGGGTCGGGGGCCGTCCCGTTCCGATCCCGTCGAGCCCGATCCTGTCCTCCCACGTTCTCCCGGCGACCAACGAGATCGTCGATGCCATCACCTCACTATCGAAGGAGTTCGTCGCATGAGCTGTCGGAGACTGACGGGAAAGGTCGCGCTGATCACTGGCGGGGCGAGCGGCGTCGGCCGCGCAACTGCTCACCGGTTCGCCCAGGAGGGAGCTGAAGCCGTCATCGTCGCCGATCGTAATGCTGCCGCTCTCCCGAGCGTGGTGGAGGAGGTCGCCGCGGCGAGCGGAGCCACGGTCATTCCCGTCGTCGGCGATGTGTCGGTCGACGAGGACTGCGAGCGCTTCGTCGCTGCTGCGACCGAGCGCTTCGGCCGGTTGGATCTGCTGGTCAGCAACGCTCCGGCGCATTCGGCCAGTCCGTTCCTCGAGATGCCGCGGGACGACTGGGACCGCGTGATGGCCGTGATGCTCCGCGCGAGCTTCGTCCTCGGCCAGGTCGCGGCACGCGCGATGGTCGAGCGCCGGACGAGCGGGTCGATCATGTACACGGCCTCGGTCTCCGCTCTGGGAGCATCCAAGGAGTACGCCCACTACGGGGCGGCCAAGGCCGGCATCGTCAACCTGACGCAGACGATGGCGATCGAGCTCGTTGACTATGGGGTCCGGGTCAACGCGGTGAGCCCCGGGCCGCTCGACACCCCGCAGTCCCGCGATGTGCTGGGCAGCGACGAAGCCATGGAGAAGGCGCGCGCGTACTGGCCGCTCGTGCCGATGAAGCGTCTCGGCAAGGCCGAGGAGATCGCTGCTGCATTCGCCTATCTCGCGTCGGACGATGCGGGTTACGTGACGGGGCAGAACATCATCGTCGACGGTGGACTGCGGGCCCACAGCTACTCGATCCCTGAGGAGCTGGTGGCGAAGTGAAGATCAACGAGAGCATGTACATCGTCGGAGGCGGCGACTACGGGTACAACCTGTCGAACCGGCTCGACAGCAACAGCTACGTGATCGACACCGGTGACGAGCTGTGGCTCATCGACGCCGGGTTCGATGGCGGAGACCGGGTGCTGGCGAACATCAAGGCCGATGGGCTGGACCCGGGCAACATCACCCGGCTCTTCGTCACCCACTATCACGCCGACCACGCCGGGGCCTTGGCATACATGCGCGGGCAGCTCGGCGACGATCTCGCCATCGCGATCTCCGAGCGTGCCGCGCCGACAGTCCGCGCCGGGGACGAGGAGACGATCGGGCTGACCTGGGCGAAGTCCTTCGGGTTCTATCCCAGCGAGTTCGTCTGGGAACCGTGCGAGATCGACGTCGAGCTCACGCACGAGCAGACCTTCTCAGCCGGCGACTTCGAGCTCACGGCGATCGACACCGACGGGCACTGCAACGGTCACATGAACTTCCTGGTGACCGGCATGGGGAAGAGCTACCTCTTCACAGGCGACCACGTCTTCTGGGGCGGCAAGATCATTCTTCAGAACGTCGCGGACTCGAGTGTCCAGGAGTACGCGAAGTCCATGAACAAGCTCCTCGAGTACGAGTTCGGTGCTCTGATGCCGGGCCACCTCAACTTCTCGTTGGAGAACGGCCGCCGGCACGTCCAGCTGGCGGCAGATCAGTTCAACCGGATCGGCCTCCCGCCGAGCCTCCTGTGACGAGGAACTGAGGCCACGATGCAACGGCACGATCCCTCACCGATGGGGCCTGAGCGCGGGATGGCCGCCGGGCCGTGGGCCATCAGCCCTCGAAATGTGCTGCTCCCGACTGGAGAGCTTCGCAGCGGGCTCGACGTCGTGGTCGAGGACGACGCGATCATCGACGTGGTTGCAACGGGTGCCCACGGCCTGCCGGCCGATCGAGTCGTCGCGTCCGATTCGGCAACTCTCATGCCCGGACTCGTCGATGGTCATGTGCACCTGACTTTCGGACCGGAGGGCGGCGTCTTCGGGGATTCGTCGGCCGAGACGACGCACGAGCAGGTGGCACGGGCGTTCGGCAACGCACAACGGGCACTCTCCTGCGGCGTGACGACCGTGGTGGACTGCGGGGGGCGAGCGGAGGTCATGCTCGCGGTCAAGCGAGCTGCGGCCGCCGGCGTGATCGCGAGCCCGGGGATCGTGGTGAGCGGGCCGCCGATCACCACGACGGCCGGCCACTGCCACTGGCTCGGGGGAGTCGCCGACACCACTGACGAGGTCATCCGCCTTGCGCGACGTCTCACGCAGGACGGTGTCGACTTCATCAAGATCATGCTCACCGGAGGCAACCTCACCGCCGGGAGCAATCCTCGAAGGCTCCAGTATCCGGACGAGACCATGGTTGCGCTCGGTGCGGAGTGCCAGCGGCTGGGCAAGCCACTGGTGGTGCACGCCCACAGCGAGCATGCGATAGCGCTCGCCGCGGCGTGCGGGGCGACCGTCATCGCGCATGCGTCCTGCCAGGACACGGAGGGCAACTTCGTGCTCGCCGATGCGACGCTGGCCGGACTCGTCGAGGCCGGGACGGTCGTCGATGCGACGATCACGGTAGGCGCGCTCGAGTCGAGTGATGGCGTGGCCGCATCGAATCGTCGTCACGAGCAACGGCGGCAGATGATCCCCCTGTTCAGCCGCATGCACACGGCCGGCGTCGTCCTGCTAGCCGGCACGGACGCCGGTGTGCCCGGCGTTTCCCACGGAAGAGTCGGTCAGGCGGTTGTGGCGTTGCACCGTGAGGTCGGCGTCCCGCTGGGCGCTGCTCTGCTGAGCGGCACGCTCGAGCCGGCTCGAGCATTCGGAATCGCCGACCAGGTCGGGTCGATAGCGGTGGGGTTGCAGGCAGACCTGCTCCTCTTGGACGGCGACGTGAGCGAGGACGTGACTTCGGTCGAGCGGCCAGCAACGATCTGGAGAGCTGGTCGGCTGTTCCGACCGGATGCGATGCCGGCGTCCTCGATGCTTGTCGCGGCGGCCTCAGGTACGCCGTGATCCGCTACTTCGTCGTTCTCCGACGCGCGCCTCACCTCGACCGTGAGGAGTTCCTGCACGCGTGGATGGTCGACCACCGTGCGCTTGCGGAGACGCTGCCCGGCATCCGGGAGGTGTGCTTCCAACCGACCGTCGATCCGGGCGCGTCCATCGACGGCATCGGCTATCTCGGCTTCGACTCGCAGGACGACCTGGACGCGGCCTTGGCGACGGACGTTGCTCGACGCCTTCGCACGCACACCGCGACCTTCACGGACGAAGCCGCGACGCTGCGCGCAGTCGTCGTCACCCCAGAAGAGCGTCAGCGGTGACTGCAGGAAGCACGTATCGCGAGGCATTCGAGTACGGCTTCTCGACCCTCGACCCTCACTCGGCTCACGTCGACCCGCCCGCCGTCGGCGTGTACGAGACGCTCCTCGTACGTGGGAGCGACGGAGCTCCGCGGCCGCGTATGGCCGAGTCCTGGACGGTGTCCAGTGACGGTCTTCGATGGACGGTCGTTCTTCGTGAGGACCTCCGCTTCCATTCGGGCTCCGCTTGCGACGCGCCGGCGGTCGTCTCTGCGCTCGACGCCCTGCGCTGGGACATGCACGTGCTCCCGGGGGGACGTCAGCTGTGGTACTGGGATCCGGTGGATCGCGTCGAGGCGCTCGACTCGCGTCGACTACGCCTGCATCTGCACTTCCCTCATCCTCGCCTCCATACCTTGCTGTGGGGCACCCACACGGCGATCCACAACGAGGCGGCCCGGTTGGCGGCACCGGACGACTTCGGCACGAGCGTCGTCGACGGGACTGGCCCGTACCGGCTCGAGAGCTGGAGTCCACAGCGAGTCGTCACGCGGCGCGCGGACGGACGCCAGGACCGCGCGCAGTCGGCGATGTGGGAGTCCATACCGAGCGCGGGTGAGCGACTGGCCGCACTCGTCGAGGGGAGGGTCGCCTGCGCGCATGCTCTCGACGCATCCGGATTGAGGCAGATCGAAGGCGATCCGCGCTTCGTGGTCGCGCGCTTCCCGCAGCCCTCCTCGATGTACCTGAGCCTTGACTGGCGGCGTACCGACCTGCAGTTCGACGACCCGTCGATGCGACACGCGTTGAGCCTGGCCATCGACCGAACCCGTCTCGTGCGCGAGGGGCTTGACGGCCTCGGCCGTCCCTCTGCTGGGCCACTTCCGCCCTCGCATGACTTCCACGGGGAGTCGCGTCCCGCAGACCGGACGTCCGTGGAGTCGGCATCCGCAGCACTGGATCGACTTGGGTGGACCATCGGGTCGACCGGAGTTCGCGAGCGTCGAGGCCAGCCCCTTGAGTTCGAGTGCGTGATCCAGCAGGACGAGACCTTCCAGCGCGTCGGCGAGCTCGTCGCATCGGACCTGCGCGCCGTCGGTGTCGTGATGCGACTGCGATCGGTCCCACCCTTCGAGAAGTTCTACCGGGCAGTCCAGGCGGGGCCGGATGCCGTGATCTCGAAGTGGCTGTGGCCCGACCCGGTGGAAGCTCTCAAGGGATTCACGCACACATCAACGGCGCCGTTCCCCAACTGGCAGCACTCGTCGGTCGCGGAGCTGGACCGGGCCTTCGACGCGTTCGCTCGCTCGACCACCGCGGATGAACAATGGCGGGCCGCTGAGGCCATCGAGTCCGCCTTCATGGTCGGCCTCCCCTACGTGCCGCTTCTCACGCCGGAGGATGTGTGGGCATGGTCGGGCAGGGTGCAGGGTTTCGCGCCGCGACATGGCGACCTCTACCCGTTGTACGACGACGTCGACGTCCGCGGCAGTGTTCCCCGCTGAGCATCGAAGCAACCGTTTGCCCCAACGCCTCACTAAGGTTGCGCCATGGGGAACAGTCCGGCCCGCGGCCTCCGGCGGGGCGTCACACTGACGGAGGTGGCCAAGGCAGCCGGAGTCGATCAGTCGACCGTGTCCCGGGTGCTGAGGGATGATCCGCGCACGAAGGCGACTCCGGCGACTCGCACGCGAATCCGAGAGGCGGCGAGTCGGCTCGGTTACGTGCCTAACGCGACGGCCCGCAGCCTGGCCGTCCGTAGCACGTCGACGATCGGACTCCTCATTCCGAATGTGTCAGGCTTCATCTACGCCGACATCATTCGCGGTGCGAGTGATGCCGCGCGCGAGCTCGGCTACGTGCTTGTCGTCGCTGACGCTTCGGAGCTGGGCCATGCGGACGAGGCGATCCGCCGGCTTGTCCTCGAAGGCCGTGTCGACGGCCTCCTGCTCGCCAGTGGTGTCGCCACCGACAGGGCTGCCCAGGACCTAGTCGAGACGAACAACGTCGTCGTGCTCAACCGTCAGATCGGGGGGCGCGGCCCGCGCATCATCGAGGACGACGAGTACGGCATGTTCATTGGCACGCGGGAACTTCTGGCCCACGGACACGTCCGCGTAGCGTGCCTCGCCGGTCCGCCCGACGTAGACACGTCGCGTCGTCGCATCAAGGGGTACCGGCGTGCGATGAAGGAGGCGGGGGCGCCAGTCTCACCACGCCTGATAGTTCACGCCGGGTTCGACGAGGCGGACGGCTATGCGGGCATGTCGACACTGATGGAGACCAGTCCACGCCCGACGGCGGTCGCTGCGGCGTCGCTGGCCGCGGCAGTGGGAGCGATGGCAGCGGTACGGGACGCGCGTCTCACGATCCCCCACGATGTCTCGATAGTTGCCTTCCACGATGCTCCGCTCGCCAACTACCTCGCGCCGCCGCTCACGACGATCGCGATGCCTCTTCAGGAGCTAGGCCGGCAGGCCGTGCTGATGTTGCACCGACGGCTGTTGGGCGAGCCGGGGCCGCTGCTCGCGAAGGTTGATCATCCGGCGCCTGCTTTGGTTCGCAGGAAGTCGGTCGCCCCTCCTCGGGGGGAAGAACAAGCGCTTGTGTAGCCGCTTGAGCTAGGTTCGGGTCGTGATGCGTGCCTACGTAGATCAGCAGTCGGTCCGAGCCGGTGAGGCTCTTCGCCTCCATGCGAGCGGGACAGGTCCCGCGCGCGTATCGGTGCGCCGGTGGCAACATTCGGATCCGAGTGACCGGGGTCCGGGCGTTCTCTTCGACGAGTGCGCATGGGGGAGCCGGTCCATCGTCCTTGCCGAGCAACAGACGTCCGTCGGCTCATACGCGGTCGCCGATCAGGCGCTCCCGATCGGGCGTGACGTGACGATCACTGCATGGGTCCAGCTCACGTCCGTTGGATCGGATCCCACGATCTTCGGGTGGCCGGGTCGCGAAGGTCCGTGCGCTTTGGAGGTGCGCGCGGGAGTCATCGGCGTGCGCGGGCCCTCGGGGTTCGCGTCAAGCGGTATCCGCGTGCGGGAGCGGCAGTGGACGTTCGTCGGAGTCGCCCTGCAGCCTGACGCCGTGACCGTGGTCGGGTCGCATTGGGGCAGGACCGGAGGTCCGCTGGTCGAAGTTCTCGCCGCAGGTGGGTGCGACACCGCGGGGACGTCGCTGCACATCGGATCCGTACCGGGCCACGATGGCGGACAGCTGGATGGCCTCGTTGCTGGCGTCCGCGTCGATCGAGGCGCGCTGGAGGCCGTCGACCTCATGGCGGTGATGAACGGCACGGCACGTGCAGCAGACGTGAGCTGGGACCTCGGCGATCGAAGCGACCCGGATCGCGTACGCGCATCGACGCGGCCTGATTCGGACTTTCGGCTGTACAACGCTCCCACCTGGAGCGCCCTCGTTCCGCCGTCGCCGGGGCGAGCCGACGTGCCGATCGTGGGCCCCGGCTCCCTGCACTTCCACACCGATGATCTCGACGACTGCCGATGGCCGGTGACCCAGACAATCCCAGTTCCCCCTGATACCCCGGCCGGTCTGTACGCGGTAGTCGTCGACGACGGCGCGACCTCGGTTGAGGTCCCGTTCGTCGTTCCTGGCCGTGCCGAGGTCATGCTCCTCGTGCCGACCCTTACGTGGCAGGCCTATGGCAACTTGGGCCGCTCGCCGGAGGACTGGCCGGGCCGATCGCACTACTCACTCCATGCCGACGGGTCGCCGGTGGTGGTCACCACGGCTCGGCGCCCCTGCCCGACGTTGTCGCCGCGCGCACGACTGGAGGTCGATGGGGGCGACGGCTTTGCAGCGAATGGCTCCGTGGTGACGCACCTGATGATGGCCGACCTCTATGCGTGGCACTGGCTGGAGTCGGAGGGCATGGCGCCGGGGATCGTGGACGATCGTGAGCTTCACTCCGACGGAGTCGACGGTCTCGGCGACGCTCGTCTGCTCGTGCTCTCCGCTCATCCGGAGTACTGGACGGAGCGGATGCTCGACGCGTTCGATACGTTCCTGAACCGTGGGGGGAGTGTCATCTATCTGGGGGGCAACGGCCTCTACTGGGTGACCTCGCTGCATCCCGAAGCACCGCACCTCATGGAGGTCCGGCGCTGGGGCGGGTCTCAGACCTGTTCGGTCGAGCCCGGGGACCGGGAGCACCAGTTCGAGGACCAGATTGGCGGTCTGTGGGCGGATTCGGACAGACCCCCGTCCGCCTCGGTCGGTGTCTCGTTCTCCGGGTTCGGAGCCGACTGCCTTGAGTTCGTCCGAACGGAGGACGGCAAGTCGGAAGAGTGGGACTGGGTCTTCGAGGGCGTCGGCGACGTGTTCGGGGCCGAAGGCATCAACACGGGTGCCGGGAACGAGTTCGACGCCTTCGACCCGGGGATGCCGACGCCGGGGGTCAGCGTGGTCCTGGCCACGGCTGGGCCGAGCGCACCGGACCACTTCGGCACGTTCGAGTCGGGTCGCGGACGGGCTCCCGACCCTGCGGTGCGTGCAGACCTGGTGATGACGCGAACTCCTGCAGGCGGCCTGGTTCTCGCCATCGGGTCGATCACGGCGAGTGGCTGCCTCGTCGTTCAGGACAGCCCCGCGCCGCTCCGGCGACTGTGCACGAATGTGGTCCGGAAAGTGATGCGAATGGCCTAGAACAAGCGGTTGTTCTTGACCGAATGGGGGAGACGCGGGTACCTTTGCGAGACAGTGCTGCGAAGGGGGTCACCGTGCTGAGTCAGCTTCGTGGCTGGGAATGGCTGATCATCGTCGCACTCGTGCTGCTCTTCTTCGGCGCCAAGCGCATGCCCGACGCCGCTCGTGGGCTCGGCCGGTCGTTGAGGATCTTCAAGGCCGAGACGAAGGACCTTGCCGGTGACGTCGGCGTAGACGACCTCTCCGGACCTGCGCGCTGACTTCCGTCCCGCGCTCGTGCCCCGAGGACGCTGACGGACGCAGCTCGGCCTAGATGTCGGGCTGGCACGCACCGCGACCGAGCGCGGCGAGCCCAGCGAGGTCTCCGCGGGCGAACGCGGTTGGGCTCCCCGGCCCGGACCGAGGAAATAGAACCTGCTTCGTGTCGTTCACGTGGGCGAGGCCGACGAGGTGGCCGAACTCATGCAGGATCACCGCATCCGCCGCGGGCCGCCCAGCGATACGGCTGATCTCTCGGTAGCTGGCTGGATCTAGAAGGACCTCCCCGCTGACGAAGGCCTCATCGCCGCTCGGCGTCGTCACGCGCACGCTGGCGGCTTCTCCCGCGATGTCCACGCCGAAGTCGGGGACCTCGTCCGCCGTCGCCCACGCGACGAGCACAGGCGCCCACCGGTCCCCGTAGCGATTTGGCTGGTAAGCATCGCGATCCATGTCCGGTGACTCCGTCGTGGTCCCGTCGGCGACGAAGATCAGCCCAGTCGCTGCGGACACCGCGGCCACGGCCCGTTCGATACCGGCGGCGCCGCCGCGGGGCTGGTTCGCGGTGCGGACCACGTAGTGGATCGGTCGGCACGGCGACCATGTGACCGGGGTGACGTCGTCCTCCTGAGTCGCTTGGAGCCGGTAGGACGTAGACGTCTTGCCAGAGACCTCCGGCGGTGCCCCGAGCGGCGACGAGGCTTCCTCAAGCCCGGGCATCGGCCCGTTGATGGGGTGTGCCGGTGGTGCTTCGGCGTTGCCGGCTCCGCCGGCGCCTGGGATGCCCGCCACGGCGTTCGGCACCGCGCTCGGGTTGATGCCGAGGTTGCCGGCGACGTAGAGCAGGCCACTGACGATCGCGATTGCGAGGAGGGCCGACAGCCAGCGCCGGGTCGTGCTCGGTCGGCCCTTGCCGGTCTTCGCCAGGGGATCCGGCGTGCCGTAGGCGCGGAAGCCCGGTACGTCGACCGGGCGCCCGGATGCCTCGTCGACGACCCACTTGGGAATCCGTCCGGACGGGCTCTTGGGAAGGTCGTCTGGTGGCGGCGTGCTCATGTCGAATAGATCCCCCGATGCGCGCTCAGATCCGGCTCGACCACACGGTACTGGTCGTGGCTAGGAACCCACGGCGCACGACAGTTCCGGTCGAGCTTGAGGTTGGCGACGCCGGGAGGCCGGATTCGTGTCGCCAACCTCAAGCTCGGCGCGTGGGAGCTGCGTCAGGCGGCGCAGGTGAGTGACGCGCCGCAGACCGTGTAGCCGATGATCACGTTGCCCGCGGTGATGGCGGCGATCAGGGCGAACGCGACGTAGTAGACGAGTCGCCACAGCGTCGACCGCTCGTCGCTGCGGGGAGCAGGGGCCGGTCCGCGGAACTGCGCCTCCCAGAACATCACGAGGCCGATCAGCGCAGCCGCGCCCGCGAACGAGATGAACCCCCACGTCGGGAGGTGCAGGCCCATGAACGGAGTCGAGCCCCACGAGCCGACCGGCGGGTAGCTCGACACGACGTCGTAGAAGGCGATGACCATGCCGACGACGGCGAACAGCAGGCACAGCCCGTAGTGCGCGACACGGACACCGAACTTCGCGTTGAGCAACGCGCCGATGGCGATGCCGGTGAAGCAGATCCGGATCATCAGGCAGAACGGGCAGGGCGCCTCGTGCGTGGAGAACTCGAAGTACCACGCGCCGGCGATGACGAGCGCGGCGACGATCGCGCCGAGAGCATTGAGCTTCTGCGCGGCGTCGAGGCTCCGCGGCGCGCTCAAAGCCCGAGCCCCTCGTTGCCCCACTGCATGCTCACGAATACGGCGAACACGCCGACGAGGACGACGATCGTCAGCGCGAACGCGAGCCCTCGCCGCCGGCCGACGAACGCGGCGGCGATCGCCGCGAGCGCGAGGAGGAACAGCCAGATCATCGCGGGCCTCCCGGCAGCACGATCTTGTCCGCGACCTGGTAGTCGCTGGGCCAGTTCTCGCCCTGCACGACGATCCCGTAGTGGTGGCTGAGCCCGTCGCACACGAACGGGAGCCGGAGCGCGCCCGTGGCGTCGTACCCGTCGCCGAGCTCGGATCCGTCGCGTGTCCACGTGATGCCCTGGACGCTGCCGGTCGCGGTCCACGAGACGTCGATGGACGTCAGCGACCCGTCGTCTGTCGTGCAGCCCGCGGCGTCGGGGATCGTCAGCGCGGTGATGGCCGTCGTGTTGCCGGGTGGCGCAACAGCTTGCGGGATACCGGCTACCGACGAGGCGGGGCTCGGTGTGGACGCGATCGCCTCGGGATTCGGCAGGGCCGCGCACCCGGTCAGGACGACGGTGGCTGCGGCTAGGCCCGCCGCAAACGTCGCCGTCCACTGAGTCACCATCGGACCGTAGCGGGACCGGGCGTGACCGCCCGGGAGCGACGCGACCCCGCTACGGCCCGACCCCGCTACCGCCCGATGGTCAGGCCGCGATACGCGCCAGATCGTGTCCCGCGGCGACGGCGGACTCCTCCGACTGCTTCTTCATCAACGACGCCAGCTCGGTGAACTCGTCGAGCGCCGGGTTGATGCCCACGAGCGTGAACTCCCGCTCGACGACGACGAGCTCGGCACCCCAGTGGTCGGCGAGGATCCGGCGCAGGTAGTCGGTGCTGTGGTCCCAGCCCTCGCGAGGAGTGCCCGGGCCGTACGCGCCGCCGCGGGTCGTGACGAGCACCGTCGGCGTCCCATCCAGCAGACGGGTGCCGGGAGTCGCGCCGGCGCTGGCCAGGTCGATCCAGGTCTTGACGTGCTGGGAGACGCCGAAGTTGTAGAGCGGAAGGGCGAGGATCGCGACGTCGGCGGCCTGGAGCTCATCGGCGATGGTCGTCGCCAGTACGAGTGCCGCGACCTGCTCGGGCGAACGCTCGTCGGTGGGGACGTACGCGGCGCTGACGGCGGTCGCCCAGGCGTCCGACGGCAGGGGGTCCGCGCCGAGGTGGCGTCGGATGACGGTCTCGTCCGGTCGGGCGGCGAGGAACTCGTTGAGGGTGAGGTCCGCGAGCGCGCTGCTCGCGGAGGCCGGGCCTTGGATCGATGCGTCGATGCGCAGGAGGGTCATGGGAGTCCTTTTCGGTCGGAGTTGAACGTTCAACACCGTACTCGTCTGGAGTTGAACGTTCAAGTCGGTCGTATGCTGGGCCAATGGCGACGCCCGACGACGAGGTGCCCTGGCTCGACGCCGCGCAGCTCGACGACTGGATCGCGACCGTCGGCCTCCTGCTGGCGCTCATCCCGGCGCTCGATGCTCAGCTCAAACGCGACGCCGGCCTGAACACGTTCGAGTACCACGTGCTCGTCGCTCTGGAGTACGTCGGCGGAACTGGCATGCCGATGACAGACCTGGCTGCTTTCACGCAGGGATCGCCCTCGCGGTTGTCGCATGCCGTGAGCCGCCTGGAGCAGTCGGGGTGGGTGGAGCGGCATGCCTGCACGGAAGCCGGTCGGCGGACCGCTGCCCGGCTGACCGAGGCCGGACGCCGCAAGCTCGAGGAGGCGGCTCCGGGCCACGTGCGCGAGGTGCGTCGCCTGGTGGTCGACGCCCTCAGCCCGGAGCAGTTCGACGCTCTCGGGGACGCGGCGCGAACCGTCGTCGCCGCCATCGATCCGGCGCTGCGTCAGCGCATCGAGCCTCGCGCACGGTCCTGATCGGTCCCGCGCCGACCTTCTGGCACGGCACGCCTCGGGCGGCTAGGTGCGGGCGAGCGCGACCCAGGCCGTGGCGTCGGTGTTGAACGGGGCCGCAGGCAGGAGCTCTCGACACTGGTCACGGAGACGGTCCCGATTGGCGGGGTCCAGGCTGTCGACGTACGCCCCGGCCGGTCCGACCCCGAGCGTGAACGGGTCCCACCAGTCCTCGAACGTCGGATGCTCGACGCGGACCGTTAGCGCCGTGCTCGTCACTTCGAGAAGCCCGGCCTCCTCGAACAGGCCGGCCAGCTGGCCCTCGTGCACCCCCGGCAGGTCCATCTCGTCGGGGGACTGCGGGTCGAACAGGCGCGCGGCCGACCAGAACGGTGACAGTGGCCCGGTGCCGCCGCCGTGGTCCCACACGTTGGCAGCGACCAGGCCGCCGGGTCGGGTGCACCGCGCCATCTCGCCGATGCCGCGCACGGGGTCTGACATGAACAGCACGACGAGCTGGGCCAGGACGACGTCGCACGCGCCGTCGGGGAAGGGCAGGCCCTCGGCGCCGGCGAGCCGGACGTCCATCGCCGGGAAACGCGCGCGGACGGACTCGACGAACGGCGGCGACGGGTCCGCCGCCCACACATGGTCGACGCCGACGCGGTCGACGAGGACGTCGGTCAGCGCGCCCGACCCACAGCCGACGTCGAGGACGCGCTGCCCCGCCGTCACCTCGACCAGGTCGGCGAACGCGCGGGCCAGGGGTCGGGCGAATCGGCCCATGAAGCGGCCGTAGCTCTCGGCGCTGACCTCGAACGTCATGCGGTGCATCGTGCTCCTCCCGTCGTAGTCGCGACAGGGGGTGCTCAGGGTTCCGTCAGGTCACCGGTGTCCCGAGGTCGGGCAGCTCTGCGCGACGGCCGCTTCGCTCGGCGGCGACGCCGGCCAGCACGACGCAGCCGATCCCGACGACCTGGCCGAGGCCCGGGCCCTGGCTCAGGGCGACGGCGCCGATGACCAGTGCGATCACGGGCTCCAGGGCCATGAGCGTCCCGAAGGCGGACTTCGTCAGGCGTCGGAGGGCGAGCAGCTCAAGCACCCACGGGACGAGCGGAAGCAGGATGGCGGCGGCGAGCGCGACCAGCAGGACGTCGGCGGTGAGGTGCCCCCAGGCCTGCGGGATTCCGAACGCGGCGGTGACCGCTGCCGCGACCGGCAGCGAGATGGCCAGGCCCTCGACACCTGCGAACCGGTCGCCGACGTGCTGGGTGATGACGATGTACAGACCCCAGCCCACGCCGGCCAGCAGCGCGAAGCCGATTCCGGCGAGGCTGGGGGACCCGTGCCACGGCTCGGTGAGCAGCACGACGCCGACGAGCGCCAGGGCCGGCCAGGCGAGGGCCCGGCGCCCGCTCGCGTGCAGCGCGGCGACGGTCAGTGGTCCGAGGAACTCGATGGCGACCGCCGTGCCGAGGGGGAGCAGGTCGATCGCGGCGAGGAAGCTCAACGTCATCACGCCGGAGACCACGCCGAGCACCGCGGGCGCGCGCAAGTCGCGGGGCCGGTACCGCCAGACCCGGGGCCGGACGACGGCGAGCAGGATGACGGCCGCGATAGTGATCCGCAGCCACGCAGTGCCGGCGACGCCGACGTCGTCGAACATTCCGATCGAGACGGCGGCACCTAGCTGGACCGACAGCATCGCGATGACGGCCATCGACCACGGCGGGATCCGACGTGACACGGTGACCTCCTTGTGGCTGTTGGTGCCTCAGATAGTGCATTATCATGCACTATCCGCGGAAGTCGATGACTAGGGGAGCCGATGGCTGAGGACGACGTCACCGCTGCCGTGGGCCACCGGGTCCGCGCGGGTCGGGCCGAACGTGGCTGGACGCTTGACGATCTCGCCGAGCGCAGCGGCGTGAGCCGGCGCATGATCGTCAACGTCGAGGCTGGCACGACGAACGCGAGCATCACGACGCTGCTCCGGCTGGCACGGGCGATGGGGACGACGCTCGCCGAGCTCGTCGCCGAGCCGACCGGGGAGGGGATCGTCGTCTCGCGGGCGTCCGACCGCGACCCCCTGTGGGTCGGCGAGGGCGGGGGAGCCGCTGTGCTGGTCGCGGCGGCGCAGACGCCGGACATGCTGGAGCTGTGGGACTGGACGCTGGAGCCCGGCGACGCGTACGCGTCGGAGCCCCACCGAGCCGGCACGCACGAGCTGCTCCACGTGCTGTCCGGCACGCTCACCCTGACCGTCGACGACGAGACGGTCGAGCTCCCCGCGGGAGCTGCGACCGGCATCGGTGCGGAGGTGCCACACACCTACGCGAACCGCGGCAGGCGCCGCGTGCGGTTCGCGATGACCGTCTTCGAACCGGTGACACGTCGACGGGTCTAGCCGCGCCTGTCAGAATCCCGCGCATGGGCCCGTACGAGGTGGTTGTCGGGGCTGGGACGCTCCGCAGAACGGGCGAGGGAGTCGTTGTCTTCCCCCATCGGTGGACCGATGCCGGTGTCAGCGTCGAGGCGACCTTCACCGGCGCCCACCTGCTGAACCTCGCGGCCGCCGGGTGTGTCCTCAACGACGTGTACCGCGAGGCCGAGGGCATGGACATCGCGGTGGACGGTGTGCGGGTGACCGCTTCCGGTGACTACGACACCGACACGTGGGCGGCGACGGGCATCAGCTACGTCGTAGAGGTCGACTCGTCCGCTCCCGCAGATTCGATCGCGGCGTTGCTCGACGTCGTCGACCAGGTCGCCGAGATCCCGAAGGCGATCCGCCAGGGGGCACCGGTGGAGCGTGCGTCGCGGTAGTCGTCAGCCGCCGCAGCGAATCTGGAGAGTTGCGACCTCGAGGTCGAATTTCCTCCGCCAATCCGCGGCCGCAGTACGCGCTTCGTCTATCGAGCCTCGCTGCTCAGCAACCGTCTTGACCGCCCACGCGTACTCGCTCGCCAGATGGGACGCCGTTCCGAGATCGGCGCTCAGGCGACGGGCGTCGCCCGAGGCTTCGTCATCGCCGGTGCTGCCCGTGATGCCGTCGAGCACATCCTTCGCGTCGTAGGCATGGGTGGCCCAGCCGCGCGCCCACGCGTCAGCGACGGCGTTCGCCGCGGGCACGCCACCAGCCAGCGGCGGCATCTCGGGAAAGTCCTCCCAGAGCGGGCAGAACGCCGCGTTGACGGCGGCCGTCCCCTGGTCCCAGGCGACCTCACCGAGGCACACGGAGTCGGCCAAGGCGTCGATGACGGCTCCACCGAGCACAGCGGCCAGTTCCTCGCTTGTCGCGTCCGGGTTGCCATCGGAGTAAGCGACCCAGTTCTCCCCTCGCACCGCTTCGCCGAGGCCGGTCTCGCCACGGTCCCTGCGTTCGCGACAACCTGCCCTCAGCCCGGCGTCAGCCGCGTCACTGCTCGCGAATACGTCAACCCGGAACGTCGAAGACGCCGTATGGCAGGTGATCCGGTTGACCGCTACGTGCCCGACCCAGTTGCTGACCATCTCCGCCTCGTCGCAACCGACGTTCGGGGACTGGTGCAGTGTCGTCATCAGCTGGGTCTCGTCCTTGAGAAAGTCGGCGAGTTCATCGCCGTACTCTCCGTAGCACATCGTGTAGGAAGGCCCTTGCATTGCAGAGGCGACCTCCCCGGGCAAGGCCCGTGCGGCGTCATCGACGACCGTGACAATGCTGAGGCGCTCGCCGTACTGCTCGGCGACGCTGATCATCGCGTCGACTCCGCCGAGCGCCAACGCTTCTGAGCCGCGCGTGGAAGCGTCGGCGCTGTCGACGAGAGCCTGGAGTTGAGGTCGTTTCTCTCGCAGCGATTTGGCGATCTCAAGGAAGTAGCGGCCCAGGTCACGGAACTCGTCGGCGGTAGACGGGTTCGGACGGCCAGCGCTGAGCGCCCTCTTCTCCAGTTCTGCGTTGACGTACTGGCAGATCGCGGTCATGCCAGTCATAGATGCCTGATCGGTTCTCGCCGCGGGCGATGCCGTCGTCCGCGCCGCCGGTGAGGTCTGTAACGGCGTCGGCGTAGGGGAGCCAGTGGGCGTCGGCGGCGCGCCGCTTGCGCCCACAGTGCTCCCACACGCGGCGAGCAGGCCCGCCACGATGATCGTTCCGACTGCCGCCGTCCATCGCATCGAGCGCCCCGTCCCCCGGTGTGCTGGGGTTGCCACCCCGTGGGCTGCACTCTGCCAGCACGAGCCGATGTTGTCCTCCGGTCAGCTGTGCATCGCTGCAACGCTCGCCGCGACCAGGTCCTGCAGCAGACGGGCGTCCGGCTTCCAGTCGACGGGGACCTGGATCGTCTTCTTCTTGACGGTGTAGTCCGTCAACCGTGGCCGGAACTCGTCGAGGACACCGCCCCAGGGCGCGATGACGATGTGATTGGTGGCGACGGACAGGCCGAACACGTACTCGCCGTCGACCTTCAGCATCGGCTGGTTCCACGCGATTGCGATCTCGGACTTCGGGTACGGCGACCGGACCGCTTTGAAGATCGCGCGCACGGTCCTGCGTTTCGTCGCATCGAGCGGCTTCAGGTAGTCGTCGAACGTCTCGAACCGATGCGCGCTCGTCGAGCCGCGGCTGTACATGACGAGCGCGTTAGCGTGCGCGCGCGAGAACCCGTGCTCCTCGTGCAAGAACGCGATCTGCTCCTTGTAGGGGCGGTCGGCGACCTCGGCCATCTGGTCGAACCAGTACGACATCGGCTGCCCGTACTTCTCCTCGATCGCCGGGAAGTAGCTCGTGCGGTCGGGGTTCGTCGCCATGACGTGATCGTAGGAGCGTGCGCTGTGCGATCGACCCTTGCCGCCGTCAGTGGCTGAGCTTGAGCCCGACCACGCCTGCGACGATCATGCCGAGAAAGACGACCTTCATGAGCGAGGCCGGCTCGACGCCGGTGACCATGGCGTAGACGACGGTCAGTGCTGCGCCGATGCCGACCCAGATGGCGTAGGACGTGCCGACCGGCAACTCACGCATCGCGTACGCGAGGCCGGCCATACTCGCGCACAGCGCCACGACGAACAGCAGGGACGGCACGAGCCGGCTGAAGCCCTCGGACCTGCTGAGCGAGACGGCCCAGACTGCCTCAAGTACGCCGGAGAGAACAAGAACGAGCCACGACATGACAGCCTCCGCGGGCCGTCTTGTCGCACACCGGGTACGGCACCCATCGTCCGGAGGCCCGATAGCCGGGCTCTGCCCTCAGTGTCGCACGCGCGACGACGGCACGGCGTCGTGCCTGCGGGCGTCAGCCGATGTGGAAGGGCGATTCGTACCCGATCCCCTGGTCCGCCCCCGCCTCGGCCAGCCACGGGTCGAGGAAGTCGACGACGGACTGGTCGACGAGCTCGATCCACAGGCCCGGGACGAGCGGGTCGCGCAGGAAGGTCGCGCGGTCGACGGCGCCGTCCTCGGTCACGCCGGACAGCTCGCAGATGAGTCCTTCGCTCTCCAGCCGGGCGGTCTCGCCGACGAGGTCGGTCGTGTAGTACCCGACGTGGTGGACATGTCGACCACCCGTCAGGTTCACGTAGGGCGCGGGGTTGATCTGCTCGAGCAGCTCGATGTGGTGCGGACCCTCGATGGAGTAGGTGAACCGCACCTCGCGGTCCTCCAGGCCGGTCGGGCACATGAGGGGCACCGTCGACGTGAGGGGCGGCGCCCAGTGCAGGCCGAGAGCCGCGGTCCAGCGGGCCATCGCCACGTCGAGATCGTCGACGATCGCGCCCGTGTGGTACATCTTCATCTTCTTGCTCTGGGTCACGCTGCTCCGATCCTCAGGGCGGGAGGCTCATTACAATAACCAGGTTAACGATCTGTCGCGCGGACTTTCGAACCGGTCCACCGCATCGCCCCGGCACCGGGAAAGTCCCCGAGGCGCCTACGCGCTGCCTTCGCGAAGTCGGACGAACAGCGCGGTCGCCTCGGCGACCAACGTGTCGCCGTTCATCATGCGCCCCGACAAGAAGAACTTCCTGCCATCGACCCGATCGACGGTCGACATGAGGTCGAGATCGACATCGAGCGGCGTCACGTTGCGGTACTCGACGTGGAGGTACGCGTTGCGAGCCGTCCCCGCGACGGTGAGGGCGAGCCGGCCGAGCAGCTCGTCCATGACGACGGCGACCGCGCCGCCATGCGCGGCTCCATTGCTGCCCAAGTAGAAGGAGGGGAAGCGGACCCGGGTCGTGAGGGTGGGCCCGGTGATCGACAACGGCGCGAACGTCGGCGCGAAGGTCATGCTCCCGGGCTCGCTCAGGTAGTCGCCGTGCCGCTTGTCGCGGTCCGCGACGTAGCGGTACGGATCGAGCAGGTTGGCTGCTCGGCTGATCGCGGCGGTCGCCTCCTCGACGACGTCGTCGGGCGCGGACGTCGTCGCCACTCGATCCTGCAGGTCGCGCAGGGCGCTCCCGAGGCGGTCGACTGCCGGACGTCCCCGATCGACCGGCTCATCGGTGGAGGGCACCGCCGGACTATAGCCAGCGCGCATGCGGAGGGACCGAAGGGTCAATGGGCCTTGGTGGCTGAGGTCTTCTTCGTGGTCTTCGCAGCCTTCTTGGCCGGTGCCGACTTCTTGGCCTTGCCGCCGCGGAACAGCTCGCGCCAGCCCGACTCCGAGATCTCCACCCCGTGCTTCTTGGCCGCGGTCTTGATCTTCCGCCACGCCGCATCCCGCTCGGTGTCCGTGACGTCCTCGACCTGGTCGAAGCGGGAGATCGCGTTGCGGACGTGCTTGGCGTCGACGAGTGGCTCCTTACGCTTCTTCGTGAAGGCGAAGGCGGAGTCGGGCAGGTCGTTGCGGTCCGCCGTGCTCAGGTCGCCGTTCTTCGAGGATGTGGACGTTCGACCCGAGTGGGACGCCTCCTGGGCCTTCTTGATGTTCTTGCGCGCGGCGTCCTTCTGCCGTTCTGTCGCCATCGGGACCTCGAGGGTGACGGGGCCTGTCGGCGGCGCTGTACCCACATCGCGGCCCCGATAACCGCCGGACCTGACGATGCGAGCGCTGGGAAGCTCAGGCCGGGCTGATCTGCTGGCGTAGTTCGGCGACTCCGACGTTTGCCCAGTGGCGCACGCCGCGGCCATGGCCGTCGGTGTGGATGAAGTGGAACTGCTCGATGTCGACCGGCCGACCCGCTGCGGGAACGCCGAACAGTGGGGCACCGGTGTGGGTGCCGGTCATCCGAACCCGCGCAGCAACGACGTTGGTCTCGGCGACGATGTCCTCGACCCGGGCTTGAAGGTCCGGCATGGCGTCGCGGAACATCGTGATGGCGGCCTTGAGGTGCTCGCGGAAGTCGGACTGGTCCGCCGCGAACGGATGCCGATCCACCGCCGTCGGCGCGAGGGATTCGTCTACGACGTCGATGTTGCCCTGGCTGAACCCCTCGTCGAACACGCGCCGGACGGTGGCCTTGTTGCGCTCCAGCAGGTCCATGAGCATCTCCCATATTCGATCCAGTCAGACTGGAATGATTAGTTGGTATGGTCGCCCCGATGTCCGAGCCTGTCAAGCGCCGCCCTTACACCTCGACGCTGCGCGCCGAGCAGGCCGCCGCGACCCGGACTCGGATCCTCGACGCCGCCCGTTCGCTGTTCGTGGACCAGGGCTACCCGGCGACGACCCTGACCGAGGTCGCAAACGAGGCGGGCGTGGCCGCCGACACTGTCCTCCACGTATACGGGAGCAAGAAGGGACTGCTCAAGGCTGTCCTGGACGTCACGGTCGGCGGCGACGAGGCCGACGTCCCGATGCTGGATCGGCCCGGCCCGCAAGCCATGCGGCGCGAGACCGACCAGCGCCTGCAGATCGCCCTGCTCGCCCGCGGGATCACCGAGCAGCTCGAGCGGATCGGACCCGTAGATGCGATCCTGCGCTCGGCGGCCCTCGTCGACCCAGATGCCCGTTCGCTGCGCGACGATCTCCAGCAACGGCAGCGGCGCCAGGCGATGACCCAGATCGTGTCGTGGATCGCCGCCAACGGCGACCTGCGCGACGGGGTGGGCGTCGGCGACGCGTCTGACATCGTGTGGACGACGACGAGCCCGGAGGTCCACGCACTCCTGCGTGACCAGTGCGGGTGGGACGCGGCCAAGTACCAGGCGTGGTTGCAGGACACCCTGGAGTCGGCGCTGCTCCGCCCTCGCCCGCCGAGCCGGCGGAGCACCCGCCGCCCGTGACCTCGACCTCGGCTCGCGTCAATAACTTGCACAAATGGAAAGTTGCACATAAACTTTCCGGTATGGAAAGTAATAGGGAAGACGCACGTCAGGCGCTGCTGGCGGCCAGCCGAGCCGAGGCGGCCCCCTACATCCACTACCCGGCGACGCCGGTCTGGTTCGCCCCGGCGACGGGGCTCTGGTCCGCCGCGATGGTGGGGGTGTGGGCCTGGTTGCCCGACTCGAAGGCCCTGCTCTTCGCCTCCCTGGCGATCCTGCTCGCCCTGGAGGCGGCGGCCATCACCTGGTTGCAGCGCAGCCACGGCGCGTTGCCCATGCCCGGGACGGGAACACCGCCCGCGGAGATCGGGCGTGTCTGGCGCGGGTACTTCTGCGGGTGCGCCGCCGTCCTCGTCGTCGTTGCGCTCGCGTGGATCGTGGTCGGGATCCTGGCCGCGGCGATCACCGCGTTCGTGCTTGTGACGGCCGGGCTCTACTGGTACGACTCGGCCTACAACACCGCGGCCAAGTCGGTGCGGGCTCGGCTCGCGTGATCGCCGACCTCGACCCGATCATTCACGCGCCCAAGCGGCTCGCCGCCATGGCAATCGTGGCCAACGCCCCGCACGTCACGTTCGCCTTCCTCCGCGAGCACCTCGCGCTGAGCGACTCCGACCTGTCCAAGCAGATGTCGGCACTGGAGGACGCCGGCTACGTGACGGTGGCCAAGGCCGGGCGCGGTCGTGGGTCGAGCACGACGTTCTCCATCACGCGCGCCGGCCGAAAGGCGTACGAGGCCCACCGGGCTGCGCTGGTGGCGCTCCTCGACATCGCGCCGGTCATCGACGACCACGCGGTCTGACGAGGGCACCGATCGGCCCGTGACGCGAACGTGCGTCAGCGTCGCGCGGCGATTGTGTCGAGGTCCCGCACGGCGTAGCGGTGGTGCTCCCACTCCTCTTCGAGGATCACGTGCAGGCACGACAGGGTGGTTCTTTCGCGCTCTGGTGCCCAGGGGCTCGGGTGGTTCTCGGCAAGCTGCTCGGCCGTGACACGGGCGAGGAAATCGCGCACCATCGCTACGCGGCCGGCTCGCACCCGGAGCACTTCGTCGAAGGAGGGGACATCGGTCTGGAAGACCGACAGGTCGAGCTGGCTGGGCTCCGCGCCGCCGAACGGCTGACCGATGGGGTGGAAGGGCTGTTCCAGGCCGAGGACGGCCTTTCCCAGCCACGCGTCGGTGGCCAGCACGAGGTGCCTGAGGGTCTGCGCGAATGACCATTCGCCATCGACAGAGATGTCGATGGCCTCCGCGGGCATCGCGACGACTCGTGCAACGGTCGCGTCCCATGTGCCTTCGACCGCAGCCCACGCCGATCGCAGGTGCTCGGGGTCGGTCGCTCGTCGCTCGCCGCGACCGGGGAAGCGACGGTTGAGCTCGGCGTCGACGAGGGGGATCACGTCGACGCCGTTGATCAGCAGGAAGCCCTCACCGTTGAACAGGCGCGGTGAGTCGATGTCGGCACGCCGGATCTCGACCTCGCGCATGACGACGCCCGTGAGGTCGGAGTCGACGAAACGAGCATCGTGCAGATTCACCCCGGCGAACTCTGCCCCCTGCAGGTCATCGGCTTCGGTGAATGTGGCCATCGCTACCCCTCCTCGCGAGCGCCAGTACGGCGCGATAGCAGAGTTCACCACGGGAGAGTGAGCAATCCAATGGCGTTGGTCACCCGGCTCATCGGTGGAGGGCATCGCCGGACTCATGCCAGCAACGGCGGCTCCTCAGCGGGTCGTCGCTGCGCGCCGGAGCCACCACGTCTGCGGGATGCCCGGGTTGTCGACCGCAACGGCCTCGGTGAACCCGCGCCGTGCGTAGAACGTCTTGTTGGCGGCGGTGGACGTCTCCAGCCAGCAGTCCCACCCGTCGGCTTCGGCCGCGGCCAACCCGGGTGCGAGGACCGCCGTCGCTAGTCCCCGACCCTGGTGACCCGGATGGGTCGCGAGCACGCCGAGGTACCAGTACGGCCTCGAGGGGGCTTCCGCCTTGACGGCGTCGTCGTAGAGCTCGACGCGAGTCCAGACCTGTTCACCGACGGCCTCGCGGAACGCCCCCATCGCCGCGGCGTGTGCCGCTGGGTCCGAGGGGGTCTGCGAGCAGCGGTCCCACATCGCGACGGCCGTATGGTCGTCGGTCACCCACGCCGTCCCGCGGTCGACACGGGGAAGAAGGAGGGCGCGGGCGAAAGCCTCGCGCGCGGCGGCGTCATCCGCGGGGACCATGAACTGCCACGCGGGATCCCTCGCGAACGCCGCACCCACCATCTCCGCGACCGCATCGATGTCGGCGTGGTTCGCCAGGCGCACGACCACCGGGGAGTCCGTCACGGACCGATGCTATGGCGGAGACGAGGCCGGTCCAGGTCTTGCCGCACTATATCTGTAAAGATATGGTCGCGGTGTGGAAGCGTCCGTCCTCATCAAGACCGCCCGATCACGAGCCGGCCTCACCCAGGTGCAGCTCGCGAGGGCAGCCGGCACGTCGCAGCCGACGCTTGCCGCATACGAGTCGGGCGCCAAGTCGCCGTCGGTGCGGACGCTCGACCGGCTCATCCGAGCCGCCGGCGCCTCCCTGGACGTCACGTTGCGTCCGGCCCCCATGGCGCAGGGGCAGCTGCTGGCCGAGCTCCGCGATCAGGCCACCGAGATCCGGGAGGCCGCCCGGCGGCGGCGGATCCGCAACGTCCGCGTGTTCGGCTCGGTGGCTCGGGGAGAGGAGACGCCGGCGTCGGACGTCGACCTGCTCGTCGACTTCGACGCGGCCAAGCACGGCGTGCTCCCGCTGGTAGGCCTCGCCGGTGACGTACGCGCGATCGTCGGTCGAGACGTGGATGTCACCACCTCGGCCCTGCTGCGTGACGACGTACGCAAGCGAGCTCTCGCCGAGGCCGTGCCGCTGTGACGCGGAGCACGGACGAACGCCTCGTCATCCACCGAACGGTCGAGAAGGACCTAGGCCCTCTCGACGCCGCCGTCCGGGGCGAACGCGCACGTCCGTAGGCAACGACCTCCGGCGATGCTGGTGCAGGCCGCCTGGAACCCACGCATGGCGCTTAGGGTGCGGTCGTGAGCCACGTGACCCTCGCCGAGTACGGCCTCGAGGTGCCTGCGTGGTGACCTTCCTCGGCCTCGTTCTGCGCGGGCTCCGGTGGCGCTGGGTCAGCTCGGTCGCGGTGGCTCTGGTAGCTGTCGTCGCCATGGTCGGCGCGGTCCTCGGGCCGCTCTATGCGAGCAGTGCTGCGGACTCCTTGGTACGGGAGGGCCTGTCGAACGCTGCTCCGGTCTCGACCGGGGTGCTCGTGCGCGCGCAGCGAGCGGGCCAGTCGCAGTTCAGCCCCGCGGAGGTGAGGGATGCGGTCGCGCAGCGGGCGGCCGATCCCGCGCTGGACCCGTGGTACGGGCCGGCAACGCTCGCACTGACGGTGGTCAACGGGGCGCCCCGCTTCCAGGGCGACCCCATCGGCGTCGCGCAGGTCGGCTGGCATCGCGGACAGTGCGACGCCGTCCGGCTCACGTCCGGCGTGTGTCCGTCCCGCGCGGGCGAGGCCATGATCTCCAGCCGGCTGGCCGACCAACGAGGCATCGCGCTGGGCGACGTGCTGCGGCTGGGGATCAGCGGCGATGTCGCGACCGACCAGGTCGACGTCGTCGGCACGTACGACGCGGACACGGCGGACCTTGCGGTCTGGGGCCTCGTCCCGCCCGCCCAGTTCCAGCAGTCGAAGTCCCCGGACGGCCCGGACCACCTCGACGAGATCGTGGTGGACGAGGACACGTTCCTCGCCGGCAGCGGTGACGTGGCGGCGTCCAGCTTCCGGCCCCTCAACGCGGCGTCCGTCCACGCATCCGCGCTGCCCCAGCTCCGGCAGGCCGTGGAGTCCGCGATCGCCGTCACGCCCTCCTCGATCGGAGTCGGGCCGCAGTCGGTGGCGTCCAGCGGGTTGCCCGCGTTCCTCGATTCGCTCGACCCCGACCTCGCCGACGTCGCCGCCGCGTCGTTCGCCGTCAGCGCGGCGCTCGTACTCCTCGCCTGGTTCGCGCTGTTCCTCGTCGTCTCTGCCACGAGCGAGGAGCGGGCCGGCGAGGTGGCACTCGCGAAGCTGCGCGGCATGGGGGTGCGATCGACGTTCGCGTTCGGACTCGCCGAACCGCTGCTGCTCCTGGTGGTCGCCGTGCCGGTCGGGGTCGCCGTCGCCTATGGGATCAACGTGCTCGTCACGGATGCCGCGATGGCTCCGGGCACGCAGACGTCCATCACCGCGGCCGCGCTGATCGCGCTGGCGGTGGGCTTCCTCGGAGGCGTCGTCGCAGCAACGCTGGCGTCCCGCCGCATCCTCACCGCTCCCGTGCTCGAGCAGCTGCGCCGCACGGGCGGCCGCCGCGCGCGGCTCGCGCGGTCCGTCGCGGTCGACGCGTTCGCGATCGCCCTGCTGGTCGCCGGTCTCTACCAGCTCCGGCGCGGCGGATCGGACGTCCTCGCGCTGCTGACTCCGTCGCTGATCGCTCTGACGATGGGTCTGCTCGCGGTGCGGGTCGTGCCTGGGCTCGCACGCGGGGTGGTGTCGCGAACCCGCGGCTCCCGTCGCGTCGCCGCGTTCCTGGCCGCCTCCAACATCGCCCGCCGGCCCGCCGGGCTGCGCACGATCATCCTGCTGTCGCTCGCCGTGGGTCTGACGGTGTTCGCCGTGGACGGCTGGGCGGTCGCCTCCGCGAACCGCGACGACGTCGCCCGCGCCGAGACCGGAGGGTGGCAGGTGCTCCACGTGCAGTCGGAGTCGCCCGGGGCGTTGCTGTCGGCCGTGCGTGCGGCGGATCCCAGCGGCACGCAGGCGCTCGCCGCCGTGACCAGCACGGCCGGGTCCAACGGCGGTCTCGTCGCCGTTGATGCGTCGCGGCTCGGCGCCCTCGCCGCCTGGGATCCCGCGTGGGTGGGCAGCTCGCACGGGGAGATCGGCGCACTGCTTCACCCGGCGCAGCCCGCCGCCCCCGTGCCGCTGCGGGGCGAGCTCTCCGTCGACGCCGGCTACGAGGGCTCCGGCGTGGTCGATCTAGAGGTCGCTGTGCGCGACGGCGGCGGGCTCGTCCAGCTGGTCGACCTCGGCGAGCTGCGCCCGGGCACGTCCGCCTACCGCGCAGACCTGCCGATGTGCGACGACGTGGAGTGCACCCTGGAGGCCTTCGTCTTCTCGCCGGTGCCGCTCGCGTCGAGGGCCGCGGGCACGGTGACGATCTCGGGTGCCCGGGACGCCGCCGGCGACATCGACCTGACGCCGGCGGGCTCGGCGGGGTGGCGCAGCGGTGCGTCGTCGCTGCTCGTCCGCATCCCGCCCGAGGCCACCGTCACAGTCGAGGAGCCGGGACGACTCGTGACGACCTTCGACCTGGATGGCACGAGCGCCGCGGTCGAGGTCGCCGACCACCCCGTCGATCTGCCGGCCTACTTCGGCAACCAGACGGACGCCAGCGGTGGCACGGGGGGCGGCGCGAAGGTCACGAACTTCGACGGTCGCGCGGTCCCCTCCCAGCTCCTCGGGACGGGCGTGCTCCCGCGCACGCTGGGGGCGGGTGCCCTGGCCGACCTGCCGTACGCCCTCGGGGTGATGGGCGGGGAGCCGACGCTGCTCGACTACCAGGTCTGGCTCTCCGCCGAGGCGCCGCCGTCGATCCGCGCGGCCATCGAGGCGGACGGGTTCGAGGTGCTCTCGGTCGAGACCGTCGACGACCGACTGGCCGAACTCAGCCGGGGGAGTGCCGCGCTGGCGTTGCGTGTGTTCCTCGTGGCCGCCATCGTCGCGTTGACGATCGCCGCGGGGACCGTGCTCGCCGGCACCTACATCAGCGCACGTAGGCGGGCCTACGAGCTCGCGGCCCTGCGCTCCCTGGGCGCGAGCCAGCGCGTCCTCGTGCGCTCGGGACGGTTCGAGCAGCTTTCGCTCGCGGCTATCGGGACGGCGCTCGGCGCGGTCGCCGGTCTGATCGGTGCCGCCGTCACGCTGCCCAACCTGCTGACGACGGCGTCCGCGGACTATCCGGCGCCGTGGTTCGGCCCCGCCTGGGTGCCCGTCGTCGCAACGGTCGCCGGAGTGCTGGTGCTGCTCGCAATCGTCGCCGAGATCGGCGCTCGGCGGACGGCGTGGCTGGCGAAGCCGGACCTACTGCGGGCGGTGCAGGAGTGATGAGCGTCGAGCAGGGGAATGGCCTGGCGATCCGGTGCGAGGAGCTCGTGCACATCTACCGCACGGGCGATGTCGACGTGGTCGCTGTGCGCGGTGTCGATCTCGACGTCGATGCAGGCGAGCGCCTCGCCCTCCTCGGCCCGTCGGGCTCGGGCAAGTCCACGTTGCTCGGGATGCTCGGCGGCCTCATCCCCCTGTCGGCCGGTCGCGCCTGGATCGGCGACGACGAGATCGGTCGGCTCACCGAACGGCAGCTCCTGCGGATGCGGGCCGACCGTGTCGGCTTCGTGCTGCAGGGCGCGGCGCGCAACCTGTTCCCGTACGGGACGGCGACGGACAACGTGCGCTTCGCCCAGCAGTCCGCGTCGCGTGCCCGTCGCGGCGGCCTCCTCGCGCCGCTCGCGCTCCTCGATGCGTTGGGGCTCGCCGGCATCGCCGACCAGCCGATGGCGTCACTCTCGGGCGGCGAGCAGCAGCGCGTGGCGCTGGCGGTTGCTGTCGCCAACGGGCCCGGCCTGCTCCTGGCGGACGAGCCGACGTCGCAGCTCGACGAGCCGGCCCGAGATGCGGTGCTGGACCTGCTCGACGCGGTGAACGAGCGGTTCGGGACGACCATCGTCGTGGTCACGCACGACGAGGAGGTCGGCCGTCGCCTCGGCCGTACCGTGTCGATGCGGTTTGGGCAGGTGGGTCACGAGGGGCGGCACGACGGTCAGTTCACGGTCGTCGGCAAGGACGGCAGCGTGCATCTGCCCGACGACGTCCTGCGCGACTGGCCCCCGGGGACACAGGTGGTCGTCGAGCGCGACGGTGACCAGGTCCGGCTGCGCAGGAGGCACTCGTGACAAACCGTTCCGGTGACGGACTTCTCGTCCAGGGTCGGGGTCTCGTCGTGTCCCGCGCTGGGCGCGTCATCCTCGACCATGTCGACGTGGAGGCCGAGCCCGGTGCCGTGACGGTCGTGACGGGGGCGTCGGGGGCGGGGAAGTCGACACTGCTGTGGGTCATCGCCGGGCTGATCGAGCCGGACGCTGGCACGATCGCCCCAGCCGACCGGTTCGACCGGTCGGCGGTCGTCGTGCAGACCTATGGGCTGCTGCCGGTGCTGACGGCGAAGGAGAACGTCGAGCTGCCGCTCCTGATGCGGGGGGTCCCAGGAGACGAGGCACGGCGACGCACCGACGCGGCGCTCGAGCGGGCGGGGCTGCCGGATCTGAACGACCGCCTGGCCGAGGAGCTGTCCGGCGGGCAGCGCCAACGCGTGGCAGTCGCCCGCGCCCTGGCCATGCAGGCCGGGCTTCTCGTGGCGGACGAGCCGACCGCTGAACTCGATGCGGAGACCGCGTCGCTGGTCGTCACGGCATTGCGCGAGGAGGCGGCGTCCGGTGCCACGGTCGTGTTGTCGACCAACGACCCCGACCTCGCCGTCACGTTCGACCGCGTCTACCACCTGCACGACGGAGCGATTCAGCCCTGATCGTGAGGGCTCACCGCTAGCGGTGAGTAGGAGGTGCCCTAAGTCCGCGGCGAGGTTCGGTGCGTTCGCTCGCTGGAGGTTCACATTCGCGAGGGGGAACGCACGTGACCGAACAGCCTTGACATCAAGCCCGACTCATCCCGACCTCGAGAATCAACGGAGCCGAAGAGCAGGAGCGTCGAGCGACGTCCGCCCTTCGGGCCGCGATGAGCGCGGTGAAGGAGTACGGCCGCGTCCTCACCCATCGCTACGGCGCACCAGCTGGGTACTTGGAGACCTACATTGAGGTGCCGTTCATGCTCGGCGAGAAGTGCGTGTATCCCGACGGTCTCATTCGCGTGTCACGGGGCTCGAAGACCTGGACCGCCTTGGTGGAAGTGAAGACCGGGAACAGTTCACTGGTCAGCGAACAGCTGGAGAACTACGTCGACGTCGCTCGCGAGCAGGGCTTCGACGCGTTTATCACGATCTCCAACGAGATCCCAGCTATCGCCGGCACGCACCCGACGGCAGCGGATAGACGCAAGCTCAAGAGGGTTGCGCTGCATCACCTTTCGTGGACCCACGTACGCCTCGGGGGACCGCGGCGCCCCTGCTTGCGACCCGCTTCGACGTGTCCCTGTGTTGCGGCAGGGCCCTACGGGGCCACGGCCCCGGGCCCTCCGCTTCCAGCCAGCCGTTGTCCCAATCGGAAACTCGCGAACTCAGGAAAGCATTGCTCGTCGGCGTCTGGAGATATCTGGGGCATCTGGCTTCAGGACAACACTCCGGGCAACAACTTGGGGAGCGTGTGCCAGAACTGACTGCTGGGCGCCCGCCAGAATGGTCGTGCGGAGCTGACGCCGGAGTTGGCTGTGTGCTCGGGGAGTACCGTGCCAGCGTGAACAGGAAAACGATCGTCTTCCCCGCCGTCGCCTCTCTCGTCTTCCTGATCGCTGCGCAGACCCCCGCCGCCGCTGCCGACGACCGCCCCACCGCGAACGAGGTGTCCCGCGCCATCCCACGAGCGTCCGTTGTCCTGGGAGAGACAGGGAAAGGTCCGATCGCAGTGGTCGTCGATCCGTTCGGGAGCGTGTACACGGCCGATTCACGCGCCAACACCGTCACGAAGCTCACGCCTGAAGGCGACTCCTCCGTCCTGGGTACGACGGGCCGGGCGCCGACCGCACTCGCACTGGATTCGATCGGTAACGTGTACGCCGCCAACAGCGGAGACAACACGGTCACCAAGATCACGCCCGCCGGCGTGTCAACGCTGTTCGGCTCGACCGGCAACAAGCCGATGGGGATCAAGGTCGACGCGTCCGGGAACGTCTACACCTCCAACTACCTCGACAGCACCGTCACGAAGATCAGCGCCGCCGGCGTCTCGGCCACTTTGGCCGCGACCGGCGTACACCCACTCGGTCTCACGCTGGATCCGGCAGGCAACGTCTACACCGCCAACGAGGGCTCGGACACGGTCACGAAGATCACTCCCGGCGGCACCCCGTCGACGTTCGGCACCACGGGAGGCTGGCCGCAGGCGATCGCGATCGATGAATCGGGAAGCGTCTTCACGGCCAACTGGAACTCCGGCAACGTCTCCCGGATCACGTCAGCCGGTGCTTCGAGCATCATCGGCACGACGGGTCGGCGGCCCATCGGCATCACCCTTGACCCGTACGGCAACATCTACACCACCAACGACGGTTCGGACTCCGTCTCCCAGCTCACGCAGGATGGTCAGTCTCGGATCATCGCCAAGGCCGGTCGCCGACCTGTCGGCATCACCTCGGACGCGGCGGGCAATCTCTTGGTGGCCAACGCCCTGTCGAACACGGTCTCGCAGATCTTCCCGCGTCCCCCGATCCGCCCCCACGTCGTGACCATCTCAACCGTCACCGTCGCGTCGCCCAGCAACCCGGCCGCGTGGATCATCCCGTTCTACAACGACGTCTACCAGTCCGATGCTGCATGCCAGAGCGCCCTGCCCGCTGTCCAAGCCGCGGCGCAGGCAGCCCCGGACCCGTCGGTGCAGAAGGTGGCGTCAACGTCCTGCATGGCGGTGGGCAGCGTCCCCTACACGTTCGACATCGCTGAGACGGAACTGACGGTTGCCCAATGGGTTGTCTTCCTGAACACCGTGGATCCGTTCGGCAGCAACCGCCACCTCCTGTGGGATGCGCCCGAGAGCTCCAACGTGTGGCCCAAGTTCGGGTCGATCAATCGCAACCTGAAGGCACCGCGCGGGCAGCGCTACTACGTGGCATCGTCGGCGTGGGCGAACAAGCCTTACAACTCCGCTGACTTCACCCGTGCGGCGCGTTTCGTCAACTCGATCGAGAACGGCAAGGTGCTCTCGAAGAAGACCTCGTTCGTCACCACGGTCACAGGTGAGCGACTGCAGCTGACCAACTATGAGGTGCGTCTGTCGCCTAAGACCGAGACGGGCATGTACACCATGAAGAATCGCAAGGCCACTCGCAACTCCCAGGCCGGCTTCATGGTCTCCAGCCAGGACGAGTGGATCAAGGCCGCGTACTACGACCCGAAGGGTGGCGGAAAGTTCTCGTACTGGGACTACCCCACGAATCCGGGACTGTTCGTCAACTGCCCTGTCGACGAGTCGGGCTGCGCGACGGGCGAGCAGCCCGCAGCCACGCAACTCGATGCCAACGGCAACGTCACCAACGCTGGAACCCAGCCCCTGGCTACCTTCGAGTCGGTGCCCGGCATTGCCCCCGACTGGTGCCCGCAGCCCTTCACTGCTGCACAGTGCGCGCAGACTCCGGTGAAGCTGTTCCCCTCCTACGGCGGAAATGTCAGCTCGGTGGGGCAAGCGCTCACCCGCTCGCCATGGGGAACACTCGATCAGGGCGGCAATGTCGTGGAGATCACTGACACGATCGCCCCGCCGCCGGAGCTTGGTGATCCGAGGATCGTGTGGCGTCGCTGGCACGGTGGCGTCGTCACCGCGACGGCCTACCAGATGTGGCTCTCCGCTGTCGGAGTCACGCCGCAGACTGTTCCCGGATACTCCATCAACCCGTTCCGCGGAATCCGGATCGTCGTCCAGGGGATGTAGGGCGGCAGTTTCCAGGACGTCTCGTTGTCGCCTGGACGGCGTACATGCAGCGGGCCTTCGCGTGCAGGCGCATGGCGGGCCTGTCCCTGCGCCAAGTGAGCCGGACACGAGCGACATTTCTGAACGTCCTTGGCCGGGAAGCGTGTGCGACGGAGTTTTGCCACCCCAGTAGGGATTCCGTGGTGGCCAGGGGCGGGGTCGAACCGCCGACCTTCCGATTTTCAGTCGGACGCTCGTACCAACTGAGCTACCTGGCCGTGTTGCGGAACAAGCGCGGTAGACGGCCTGCTAGGCGCCCGCGATTCTTCCGGCGGCAGACGATATCAGGGGATTCGACCGCCTCCGCCGAGCGGTCCCGGGCTGAGGCCCAAGGACCGCCCGCACCTGTGATGTGCGCCTACCGTGGTGATGCTGGCCGTGCGGGTACGTTCGCCGGATGCAGACACGGTTCGTCGCCGTAGTGCTCGCGCTCGCCGTCGCCCTGGCCGGCGCGCTCGCCGCCCCGGCCGTGGCCGCTACCGACACGAGCGCGAACACTCCCGCCTACCTCTTCGCGTTCAACGGCCGCGACGCCCAGGTCGCGCCCGTGTCGGGCACTCCCGGGACGTTCACGCTGACGGTGCCCATCACCCCGGACAACCAGCTCGTGACCTGGTTCACCGACCGGCCCGTGCGGGACGCCGGCCACATGCCGATCGCCACGTTCGCTGGCCTGTGGGAGACCGCCGGCAATGACGGCTTCGCGGCCGACCCGCCGAACGTCGCCATTGCCGCCGGCAAGAGGACCGCGATCGCAACGATGACCGACACGAAGATCGTGACCGCCGCGGACGGCAGCAGGTCGCTGCAGTCGACGATGACGCTGGTCAAGGGCAAGGCCCTGACGAAGCTCGCGAAGAGCGGGAAGTTCGTCGCTGCTCAGGCCCGGATCGCCAAGGGCCTCGCGCTCACAGGACCGGTGACGCTGCCGCAGGTCAGCGTGTTCGTCGACGACTCGTCCGGAACGGGCTGCAGTGGCTGGAGAGGGTGCTGCCAGGCGGCGAACAGCGTCCCCGGTGGCAGCTGCACGGTCACCAAGACCTGACTCGCGGGATGCCCCAGGCCTGACCCTGGACACGCGAAAGGCCCGACCGAAGTCGGGCCTTTCGTACGTGGCGACCCCGACCGGGCTCGAACCGGCGACCTCCGCCGTGACAGGGCGGCGCGCTAACCAACTGCGCTACGGGGCCTCAGATGAGGCGTGTCCCCAACGGGATTCGAACCCGTGCTGCCGCCTTGAAAGGGCGGAGTCCTAGGCCACTAGACGATGGGGACCAAGGTGCGATCTCCGTCGACCGGATGCCGTCGGCGACCGCCAAAGCATAGGGGAGACCCCCGCCGGTGTCACAACCGGCCCGGGTGGGTGACGATGGTCGGGTGATCGACGTCCCGCGGCCCGTGTTCGAGCAGCTCGTCGAGATCGCGCTCGACAGCATCCCCGAAGAGCTCGGCCGGCTCATGGAGAACGTCGTCGTCCTCGTGGAGGACCGCTCACCCCCCGGCCGGAACCTCCTCGGCCTCTACTTCGGTGTCCCGCTGACCGAGCGCGGCAACACCTACGCCGGTCTGCTGCCGGACACGATCCACATCTACCGCCTCCCGATCCTGCGGCAGTGCAGCACGCCGGAAGAGGTGGTCGACCAGGTCCGCATCACCGTGGTCCACGAGGTCGCCCATCACTTCGGCATCAGCGACGACCGCCTGCACGAGCTCGGCTACGGCTGAGGCGACGCCTCAGTGCGCCGCCCGGCGCAGCCGGTCCACGACCGCCGTCCCGATCCCGTCGGCGGCGGGAGCCACGGCCAGCACGACCGACAGCTCCAGGGCGTCGGCCTCGCGCAGCGCGGCGTACAGGATCCGGGCGTACTCCTCGGCATCGCGCGGCGCGGCCAGCCGGACCGCGCCGACCGGCGTCGCCTCGCCGGCCAGCGCGAGCACACCGACCCCGTCACGCCCTGACGATGCAACCGCGGTACCCAACTCCGCAGCCTCGACGAGCATGACGCGTGCCTGCGGCGCATAGTGCGACGCCAGCGTGCCCGGTGCGCGCACCGCCGACTCCGCCGCGCAGCCCAGACCCGTCGCCGCCTCGACCTGCGTGCGGCTGACGCCGCCGGGTCGCAGGATCACCGGCGCCGGTCCGGTGCAGTCCACGATCGTCGACTCCACACCCACCGCGCTGGCCCCGCCGTCGAGCACGACGTCGTCGGCGTGCAGCACCTCGCCCAGCTCGGCGACCACATGCTCCGCGGACGTCGGGCTTACCCGGCCGAACCGGTTGGCACTGGGTGCCGCGACGCCGACGGCCTCGTCACCGACGAGCCCACCGAGCGCCCGCAGCACCGCCCGCATGGCCGGGTGCGAGGGCACCCGTAGCGCGACGGTGTCCTGGCCGCCGGTGACGAAGTCGCCAGCCCGCGCGGACCGCGGCACGACGAGCGTCAGCGGCCCCGGCCAGAACGCCTCGGCGAGCGCATACGCGTAGGTGGGGATGTCGACGCCCCACTCGGCGAACGCAGCGACCTCACGCACGTGGACGATAAGCGGGTGGTCGGCGGGCCGGCCCTTCGCCGCGTATACCCGCGCGACGGATCGGGGCAGGTCGGCGCGGGCGCCGAGCCCGTACACGGTCTCCGTCGGCAGGGCCGCGAGCCGGCCGTCCGCCAACGCTGCTGCCGCGACGTCGGGGTCATCGGTCCGCAGCACGCGCCCATTGTCCCGGTCCCTTCAATCGCGCTCGCGACGGCGCGGAATGGGCGGTTTGTACGAGGAACGTCAGCGTTGTCTTGGGGGTCTGTCAGCACGGAACGTCGTGGCGATGTCGGCGTGTCGAAGCCCCTGACAATCGTCGTGCAGCCCAGTCAGGGCGCAGGTGAGGAGAGCATCGTGAGCACCCCGTACGGCACCGGCAACGGCCCGGTCATCTACCCCGAGTACCCCCCGGCCCCCCAGAACCCCTACGAGTCGTACGGCACCCCGACGCAGACCATCCCGCCGGCCCGCAAGTCCGGCGGGAACACCGCCGCCAAGGTCATCGGCCTGGTCGCCGGCGCCGGCATCATCGCCGTGAGCGCCGGTGTCATCGGCGGCGCCACGGGCTACGTCATCGCCCGCGAGCAGCTGCCGGCCAACTCGTCCGTCACCGCCGCACAGGCCGTCGCCCTGCCCAGCACCGTCCCCGGCTCGATCTCCGAGATCGCCGCGAAGGTGCAGCCGTCCGTCGTCCAGCTCAACGTGTCCGGCGCCGACGGCGCGGGCACCGGCTCCGGCTTCATCATCTCCTCCGACGGCTACATCGTGACGAACAACCACGTCGCGGGCGCCGCCGGCAACGGAGGCACGATCGAGGTCGCCTTCTCCGACGGCTCGACCGCGCAGGGCACCCTCGTCGGCACCAACGCCGACTACGACATCGCCGTCGTCAAGGTGAACAAGACCGGCCTCCCGGCGGTCTCCCTCGGTGACTCGTCCGCGCTCGCCGTCGGCGACTCCGTCATCGCGGTCGGCTCGCCGCTGGGCCTCTCCGGCACCGTGACGACGGGCATCGTCAGCGCCCTCAACCGCCCGGTCACCGCCGGTGGCGAGGGCACGACGGCCTACATCGACGCGATCCAGACCGACGCCGCGATCAACCCCGGCAACTCCGGCGGTCCGCTGCTCGACGGCAACGGCAGCGTCATCGGCGTCAACTCCGCCATCGCGACGATGGGCTCGGACGGCACCTCGCAGACCGGCTCGATCGGCCTGGGCTTCGCCATCCCGATCGACACCGTCAAGCGGGTCGCCGACGAGATCGTGAAGACCGGATCGGCCTCCACCCCGGTCATCGGCGTCGCCCTCGACCAGCAGTACGACGGCCCCGGCGCCCGCGTCGCCGACGTGACCGCCGGCAGCGGTGCCGAGGTCGCGGGCCTGCAGCCCGGCGACGTCATCACGAAGGTCGACGGCGCGGTCATGTCCGACTCCACCCAGGTCATCGTCACGATCCGGTCGAAGGCGCCCGGGGACACCGTGACGCTGACGGTCGAGCGCAACGGCAGCACGCAGGACGTGCCCGTGACGCTGAAGGCCTCGACCTCCTGAGCCGGCCGCCGGGATGATCCCCGGCGGCCCCGGCGATGGCCGGCACCCGACCTCCTCCCGGGCGCCGGCCATCGCACGTCTCGGGGCGCTACCCTCCGGCCGGGAGGTCGACGTGTCGTCGAACGTGGGGCACCAGCTGCGCTGGTGGGCGGGGGAGTACCGAGGGCGCGGTGTCGACGCGGCGGTGCGGCACCTGCCTGCGAGCAGGCGGATCGAGCTGATGTCCGCCCTCGAGCGGCGCGACGGCGGCTACGAGACCGACTTCGGACACCCGGGGCCGTACCGCGAGACGGCCGTCGTCGAGGAGCACGTCGTCGCGCGCGCCGCCCTGCATGTCGTCCCGGGCACGCCGGACCATCCCCGCGAGGACGGCCACCACTGGCCAGACCGCAGCGTGTTCCGGCTACGTGACTGCCGCGTCGACCTCGCGACCGGTCTGGTGTTCCACGACGGTCTCGTGCTTGCGGCCTCCGGCGCCGGCTGGCGCAGCGCCCGCGACGCCTCCCTACTGTCCGGCGCGGGGGCGCGGGCCGAGCGCGTGACCGGCAGCTGGCCCGAGCCGCTGACGGCGATGGGCCGCCCGCACAACTACTGCCACTTCTTCATCGAGGCGATGCCGCGCGTCCTGCACGTGCGACGGGTCGCGCCCGATGCCGTGCCGGTCTTCGCCGGTCCGCTGCCTGCGTACGTCCCCTCCGTGCTGGACACCCTCGGGATCGAGTACCGCGTCGTGACCGGGGAGCCCGTGATCCACAGCGACGACGTCCTCGTGTGCGAGCCCATCCCCAAGGACTGGCCGCATCCGGACGACTTCGGTCTGCTGCGCTCGGCCGTCGACGCGGCGGTCCCCGCCGGCGCGACGCCCGGTCCGGAGCGGGTGTACGTGACCCGCCGCCGGTCGAGCCGGACGTTGCACGACGAGGGCCGGCTCGAGGCCGCGCTCACCGAGCGCGGGTTCACCGTCGTCGCGATGGAGGACCTGTCGTTCCCCGACCAGATCCGTGTGGTCCGCGACGCGCGGATCATCGCCGCGCCCCACGGCACGGGACTAACCAACGCGATCTTCGCCGCTCCCGGAACGGTGATCCTCGAGATCGCCGCCGGACACTGGTGGAACACGGCGTTCCGCAACCATGCGTCGCTGTGCGGGCAGCCGCACCGGCTCGTGCCGATCCGCTCGACTCCTGACGCTCCGCACGGCGCGGCCGACGACGCGATAGCCGGCATCGACGCGGCCCTGGCAGAACTGCTGGTCTGAGCCTGCGACTGGGCCGTCCGTGTCTGGCTCACGTCGCGTGGCGGGACTACCGTCGGGAGGGGAGGGCCGATGCGGACGACGGAACTCGCCCAGCAGTTGCGCTGGTGGGCCGGAGAGGGACGACGGCGAGCATTCCGCGCGGCCGTGCGGATCGCTCCGCCGGCGGTCCGCGCCGACCTCGTCTACGCGCTCGAGACCCGCGACGGCCGGCGCGAGCTCACCCTCACCCCGCTGGACCCGCACCGCACCGCCTGCGTCGTCGAGGAGCACCTCGTCGCCGACTCGACCCAGCACGTCGTGCCTGCCGGCGCCGGCCTTCCGTCGCCGGAGGGGATCCACTGGGGGGACCGGTACGTGTACCGCCTCACGGACTGCGCGGTCGACCTCGAGACCGGCCTGGTGTTCCACGGCGGGCGCGTCCTGCGCGCATCGGGCGGTGGCTGGCGCACCGCGCGCGACGGCGCCTTCCTGTCCGGTGCGGGGGCTCGGGCCGAGGCGGCCGTTCGACGAGCGCCGGGGCCGATCGCGCCGATGGGTCGAGCCCACAACTACTACCACTTCATCCTCGAGACGTTGCCCCGACTGCTCCACGTGCATCGGGTCGCGCCCGACGCCGTGCCCGTCTTCGCCGCGCCGATGCCCGCGTTCGCCGTCGACGTCCTGGACACCCTGGCGATCTCGTATCGCGTCGTCGACCCGGTTGCCCTATTGGCGGACGACGTGTGGCTGTGCGACCCGGTCCCGACGAACTGGCCGCACCCGGACGACCTCACGCTGCTGCGCTCGGTCGTCGCGGCTGCCGTCCCACCGTCCGGCGACACCGGGCCGCGGCGCGTCTACGTGTCACGTCGGGGCGCGAGCCGGCCGATCGCCGACGAGGCACGGGTCGAGGACATGGTCACCGCGCGCGGATTCGTGGTGGCCGACATGTCGTCGCTGAGCTTCGCCGACCAGGTCCGGGTCGTGCGCGACGCCGAGGTCGTCATCGCGCCGCACGGGGCGGGGCTCACCGGCGTGCTGTTCTGCCAAGAGGGCACGGCGGTGCTGGAGCTGACGACCGGCGACTGGTGGAACCCCTGCTACCGCTACATCGCCTCGATCGCGGGCCTGACGTACCGGCTCCTGCTGCTGCCGTGGTCGCCCGAGCACCCCGACGGAACCGCCAGTGACGCGATCGCCGTGCTCGCCGAGGCGCTCGCCGAGCTCGATCCCTGAGGCGGGCTGGGCGCCGCGCCGGGGGATTTGGCGGCGGGCGACCCGCCGGGTCATCATGGTGCGGATGTTGCGCAAGGGACGAGGCCGCGGCCGGTCCGCGGGGTGGGTCCTGCCGACCGTCGCCCTCGCGTGCGCCACGCTGATCCTCTCCCCGATCGCCGCCGCGGACGACGCGTCGCCGACGCCGAGCCCGACGCCGACCGACACGGCTCCTCCGGCACCGACCCCCGCCCCGACGCCCGCGCCCGCGCCGGCCGGCCCGCCGACGCCGCCGCCCTTGACGATGCCGACCGCGCTCGGCTCCTGGTGCACGGCGCTGTTCCCGCCGCAGACGACGAAGCAGGAACGCAAGAAGGCCCAGAACCTCATGAACGGCAACGTGAAGCTCAGCAAGGGCGGCACGTACTACCTCACCGAGCACCCCAACTGGAAGCCGCAGGCGGGCACCGACACGTCCGGCGACCGGCACGTCAACTCCCTCGACTGGGCGCTGCCGCTGCTGTACCGCGGGGTGCACAAGCAGAACCCGCGCCTGGTCGAGCGCTTCCGGACGCTCATGTACTACTGGATCTACGACCATCGCGGATCGCGTGACTACTGGACCGACGCGTCGATCTACGGCGGCCTGCGCACGCAGGCGCTCGTGTGCGCCGCCCAGACGCTCAACGACCCCTACGTCTCCGCGGCCGCCCTGCGCGACTCCCAGTCGATGATCCGCGGCTTCCGGTCACACGCGACCATCAGCCTCGGCACCAACAACACCGACCTCATCCGGCAGACCGGTGCGCTCGCCGCCTACTGCTGGGTGGGCGACGCCCCGGGCAAGGCTCGCGCGTGGCAGAACCTCGTCTCGATCTCGCGCGGAGTCATCCACGACGACGGCAGCGACGTCGAGGGCTCGCCGGGCTACGCGATGTACATCGAGAAGCTGCTGACCAACGTCGAGTCCGCCGCCGCGACCTGCGGCATCCCGGCCGACCCGATCCCGGCTCTGCGCGGCCAGCTGTACCAGTTCGTCGCCCAGGCGGTCCGGCCCGACTACAAGCTGGAGTCGCTCGGCGACACCATCAACCAGTCGCTGCGTGACACGTTCGGCGTCGGCGACTGGCGTGCGGACTGGATCCGCTCGGGCGGTACTGCCGGCACGCCGCCGACGCCCGTCTACACGGCCTTCGCCGGCGGCTACGTCTTCGGCCGAGCCGGCTGGCGACCACAGCCTGGTGGCCCGGACACGTACTACTCGCTGCGGTTCTCCTCCGACCGGCCGGGAACCGCGCACACCCACGACGACGGCACCGCGATGACGCTGTACTCGCGCGGCGTCGAGTGGGTCGGCGATCCCGGCCCGTACCGCTACGACAACGGCAGCTCGCTGCGCTGGTACATGATGTCGCGCCCCGCGCACTCGGCCGTGACCGTCAGCGGCGTCGCGCGCACGAAGTCCGGGGGCGTCCGGAAGGTCACGGCGAAGTCCGACTGGCAGTCCGGCGGCAACGACACGACCTGCCTCAACGACCGCACGTGGGGCAGCGTCGGCGTCGTCCGCTGTACGACGTACGTCCGCTCGGTCGACGCCTTCATCGTGGTCGACCACCTGACCGCGACGAAGATCAAGGGCAAGAAGGCGCGCAAGGCGGCAGCACCGCGAGTCGTCACCGAGCGGTTCCAGATCCCCCCGGGCATCGGGGCGACCGGCAACGGCGACGTGCTGACGCTGACCGCCGGCGACAAGCGCATGGACGTGTACCGGGCGGGTGCCGGCGGCTGGAACGTGCAGACGGCGCGGTCGGGGTCCAACGTCGGCTGGTTCACCGGCAAGTGGGGGGAGCGGCTGCCGGGGGCGGTGCTGTCCCGGGCGGTGCCGATGTCTGTCCGTGGCGACGCCCAGACCTCGGTCACGGTGTTCGTGCCGCGTACCGACCCCGAGTCCGTGCCGGTCACGATCGACGCCAACGGCGTGACGATCACGCGCGGCGGCACGACCGTCACGACTCCGCTGCCGTAGCCGAACCGATCCCGTTTTTCCGGGTGGGCTGGTGCTTGACCTACCTGGATTCGTAGTTCAGACTCAGAACTGTGATTGACGCGATGGCTGTGGCGCTGGGCGCCCTGGGTGACCGCTGGGCCCTGCTCATCGTCCGCGAGGTCAGCCTCGGCATCCGTCGGTTCGACGACCTGCACCGGCTCACCGGCGCCCCGCGCGCCGTCCTCTCCGAGCGGCTCGGCCGGCTCGTGGCCGCCGGGATCCTCGCGACCCGCGAGTACCGCGTGCCCGGGCAGCGCGCCCGGCAGGAGTACGCCCTCACCGACGCCGGCGTCGACGTGCTGCCCGTCCTCGCCGCGCTGTCGGACTGGGGGAGCCGCCACCTGCCCGACGCCGAGCCCCGCGCGATCGACTACCGCCACCTGGGCTGCGGCGGCCGCGTCGGCGCCCAGCTGTGGTGCGAGTGCGGCGAGCACGTCGACCCGCGCGGACCGCTCATCGCCCAGGTCAACCGCTAGCACCGCCCACCACGACAACCGCCCACCCGCGACCATCCCCGAGCCCCGGAGCTGACATGTCCCTCGCCCGAACGACCGACGACCAGTTCGACGCCGACGTCCTCGCCGCCGCCCTCCCGACGCTCGTGGAGTTCACGGCCGCGTGGTGCCCGCCGTGCCGGGTCATCGAGCCCGTGCTCACACAGATCGCCGAGGACGAGTCCGCGCGCCTGTCGGTTCTGGCCATGGACGCCGACGCGAACCCACGGACGGCCCAGCGCTACGGCGTCCTCGGCCTGCCGACCTTGATGCTCGTCGTCGACGGCGAGGTCGTGGCGCAGATCGTCGGTGCGCGGCCGCGCGCGGCGATCATGCGCGAGCTCGAGCCGCACCTGGCTGCGGCCGCCGGCTGATCCGCCCCGTCCCGCCCGTGCCGAGCCGCCGTTGACGCGGCAGGATGGTGACCGCGCGGACCCACGTGACGGAAGGACGACGATGCGGATCACGATCGGCTCGGACCACGCAGGCTTCCAGCTCAAGGAGACGCTGCGGGACTGGCTCGTGCAGGAGGGCCACGACGTCACCGACGTCGGCACGTACTCGCCCGAGACCACCGACTACCCCCGCTACGGCTCTCTCGTCGGGCGGGCCGTCGCCCGCGGCGACGCGGAACTCGGCGTCGCGGTTTGCGGCAGCGGCCAGGGCATCAGCATGGCGGTCAACAAGGTGCCTGGCGCCCGCGGTGCGGTGATCCACTACCCGCTCGAGGCTGAGATGACCCGCCGGCACAACGACGCCAACGTCGCCTGCTTCGGCGAGCGGTTCACCACCCCGTTCGTCGCGCAGCGATCGCTGGAGGTCTTCCTCGCGACCCCGTTCGACGGCGGACGCCACGCGCACCGCGTCGCCCAGCTCGTGGAGCTGGACGAGACCCACGGCCGGGCAGAGATCTGAGTCGCACGCGGAGGGTCGCCCTGGCGACCTGCCTGCAGTTCCCGCTCCTGGACGACGACGACCGGCTGCTCCCCCCGGCCCTCGCGGCCGTCGGCGTCGACGCCGCCCCCGCGGTCTGGACCGATCCCGACGTCGACTGGGCGTCGTTCGATGCCGTCGTCATCCGCGAGACGTGGGACTACGTGGAGCGGCTCGACGACTTCCTCGCGTGGACGCGGTTCGTCGCCGCGGTGACGCGGATCGCCAACCGGCCCGAGGTCGTCGCGTGGAACACCGACAAGACCTACCTGCGCGACCTCGCCGCCGCGGGCGTCCCGGTCGTGCCGACCATGTTCCTCGAACCCGGCGACGACCCGGACGGCTGGCGCCCGGCCGCGCTGGACCTCGACGGCGACGTGGTCGTCAAGCCGACGGTGTCGGCCGGCTCGCGCGACACGCTTCGACACGCCGCGGACGACCGGGACGGCGCGGCTCGGGCACACGTCGCGCGCCTGCTCGGTGACGGCCGGTCCGTCATGGTCCAGCCCTACCTCGACGCCGTGGACGACCGGGGTGAGACCGCCCTGATGTTCTTCGACGGGGTGTTCTCGCACGCGATCCGCAAGGGTCCGCTGCTCGTCCGCGGCGCCGAAGGCGCGCGAGTCCAGGGACTGTTCGTGCAGGAGGAGATCGAGCCGCGGCAGCCGACCGCGGCTGAGCTGGCGGTCGCCCGGGCCGTGCTGGCGGCGACTCCTGGCGGCCGCTCGCCGCTGTTCGCCCGGGTGGACCTGCTGCCCGGACCGGACGGAGGTCCAGTCCTGCTGGAGCTCGAGCTCACCGAGCCGTCGTTGTTCTTCGCGCACGCCGAGGGCGCGGCCGACCGCTTCGCCGCGGCCATCGCCGCTAGCATCCCGGCATGACGGACGAGCAGCCCAGCGACGGGTCCTACGGGTCGTTCACGCGCAACGCGTGGCTGTCCTGGCTGGGCGTCGCGGTCATCTGCAACGCGATCTGGCTCGTCACCTGGGTCACGAGCGACGGCGACGGTGTCCCGTACTACTGGCCGATCTGGGTCATGGTGCCGTGGGCGGCCGTCATCATCGCCGGCATTCTCACCGGCCGCCGCAAGTAACCGCCGACGCGCCCCTAGTGGTCGTTATAACCGGACATATAGGGCGGATAGCGACCACTTGAGGCGTCTCGGCGGTGGGGTTTGAGGCGTCTCGGCGGTGGGGGCTAGAGGGTCGCGAGCACGCACTCGGCGGTGCTGTTGGCGATGGACAGCCCGTTGTCCTCCAGCATGAGCGACTCCACGACCCCGTCCTGCAGGACCATCGCGTACCGCTGCGAGCGCACGCCGAGACCCTTGTCGGTCGCGTCGATCTCCAGGCCGGCGGCGCGGCAGAACTCCGCCAGCGGGTCGGCCACCATCGTGATCGTGCCGGTCACGTCGTGGGCCTGGCCCCAGGCATCCATGACGAAGACGTCGTTCACCGAGATGCAGGCGATCTGGTCGACGCCCTTCCCGGCGATCTCGGTGGCGTTCGCCGCGTAGCCGGGCAGGTGCACGCGCGAGCACCCGGGGGTGAACGCGCCGGGCACGGCGAACAGCACGACCCGGCCGGCGCCGAGCAGCTCGCGGGAGGAAACGACGGCAGGTGAGCCGTCGACCATGTGGCGGACGGGGACGTCGGGGATCAGGTCACCGGGGGCGATGGTCATGCGGGCGACCCTACGTGCCGACGGGACCATCGGCCCTACCGGCCCGGGCCGTTCGGGCGGTGCTGCCGGCAGTCCGCGACTCGACAATGGGAGCACCGTCGAAACCGGGAGGTCCTGTGTCGCACTACCGCATGTCCGTCCTCGAGGAGACCGGCTACGTCGTCCTTGATCCGTACGGGAGCGTGGTCGATCCGGCGCAGTGGCAGGACCTGGAGTACGTCGACTGGAAGTCGTCCGGGGACTCGCGGTTCGCGCCGATCGCCAGTGCGAACGGCGACATCGAGTGCAACGCGTTCTGGCACGTCGACCCGCCGCGGGCGGACAAGGACGGCGTGTGGATCCCGACGCAGGCCGCGAAGGCGCCGACGCTCGTGGAACGCGTGCGCGAGGTCGACGCCCGCGTCGGTCGTTGCCGCGTCATCGAGCTGCAGCCGAACTCGTACGCCGATGCGCTCTACAACTCCCACCTCGACGACAACAACCGTCGCAACCCCGACGGCGAGGGGTGGGTCGTCCGCGTGTTCATGCAGCTCACCGACGACCCGGGCTCTTTCATGGTGCTGCGCGAGGACATCGACGATCCCGCGACCGAGACTCGGATCGCACTGCGGGCCGGCGCTCAGCTCGTCGTGGACTCCGAGCGCATGTGGCACTCCGTCTGGCATGCCGGGCCGCGGCCGCGGTACTGCCTGATCACGTCGTTCGAGTCCGGCCCCGCCCTGGAGAAGTGGATCTTCGAGCGTTCGCCGGTCGCGCGGGCGCACGTGTTCCCGATCGACCCGGGCTTCGCGGCGGCGTCCGAGGACGAGGCGCGTACGCGTCGAGCGGCCCGGACTGCGCACTACGGCTACGACCCATCCCGGGTGTACTCCGAGGCGTGACGCGATGCTCGCGATCTGTCCTGGACCCGGCCCTTGGACAGCGGTCGAGGCTCGTGCGAGGATTCCGTCCGTGCCGTCGTCCCCCCTCTCCGAGCGCGATCTGACGCGTCTGGTGGACCACATGTTCGAGCACGTCCTCGGGGACGAGGAGCGGGTCGAGCTGCTGGTGTGGATCCGCCGCTGGGAGGCGGCGAACCCGGGGGTCGACTCGGCCAACCGCGTCACGGGCTGGATCGACGTCGCCTACGAGTTCCAGGCCCGTCTTGAGGGCCGCCTGACCGACGCCGCGCCGGCCCGTCGCATGCCCCGCCTGTCCTTCGCGCTGTAGTCCGTTTCCCGCTCCTCTTGCGCTCGGCTCCTGTCTGTCGTTAAATACAACCAAATGGTTGTAGATCAGCTGACTGACGACGAGGTCGACCGGCTCTTCCACGCGCTGGCCGACGCCACCCGACGCGACATCGTGCGCCGGGTTCTCGTCGAGGACCAGTCGATCGGAGAGCTCGCCCGCCGCTACCCGATGAGCGTCACCGCCGTGCAGAAGCACGTCGGCGTGCTCGTCGGGGCGGGGCTGGTGAGCAAGACCCGACGCGGCCGTGAGCAGCGGATCGCCGGACGGCCGCAGGCCGTTCGGCAGGCGCAGCAGCTGCTCGACCAGCTCGAGCAGCAGTGGCGCGACCGGATCGAACGGATGAGCACCGTGCTCACCGACCTGATCGAGGAGGACCCGACGTGATCGTCACGAACGTGCACAAGGACCCGGAGACGTTGACGATGGCCATCACGGCCGCGTTGCCGGTCCCGGCCGAGCGCGCCTGGCAGCTGTGGTCCGACCCGCGCCAGCTCGAGCGCTGGTGGGGCCCGCCGACCTGGCCGGCGACCGTGGTCGACCACGACCTGACGCCGGGTGGCCGCGTGACGTACTACATGACCGGTCCGGAGGGCGAGAAGGCCGGCGGCATGTGGGCGGTGGACGAGGCCCAGCCGCCGCGGCTACTGGTCCTGCGCGACCTCTTCGCCGACGAGGACGGCAACCCCGCCGAGGGGATGCCCGAGACGGTGATGCGCGTGACGCTAGCCGACTCCGCTGCGGGGGTCGACATGACCATCACCTCCACGTTCGCCTCGGCCGAGGCGATGGAGCAGCTCATCAGCATGGGCATGGAAGAGGGCATGCGCGAGGCGATGACCCAGATCGAGGGCATCCTCGCCGGCTGAAGGGCCGCGCCGGGGCTGCGCGGACGGGGGACGGCCCGCCGTCAGGCGGACGCGTCGAGGGCGCGGGCGATGAAGGCGGCGACCGCCGCGGGACGGGCGACGAAGGCCGCGTGGCTGCCGTCGATCTCCTCGGTCGTCGCATTCATCCGCGACGCCATGAAGCGCTGCGCGTCCGGGGAGATCGCGTGGTCCTGGCTCGACACGAGGTACCAGCACGGCGTCGCCTCCCACCCGGCGAACGTCAGGGGCTCGCCGGTCGCCGCGGCCGCGAGCGGACGCTGTGTCACAGCCATGACCTCGACGACGTCGACGGGCACATCGGCGCCGAACGTCTCGCGGAACTGCGCCGGGTCGATGACAAGGTCGGGGCCGCCGACGGCGCCGACCGCGTCGTACGGGGTCGGGCGCACCGTGCTCGCCAGGAGCGGCGCCGGGAAGGGCTCCTGGACGCCGCCGACGGTCTCGCCGACGGCGGGGGCGAAGGCGGCGAGGTAGACGAGTCCGACGAGGTTCGTCAGGCCCTCCGCCGCCTGGGTGATCACGGCCCCGCCATAGGAGTGGCCGACGAGGACGACCGGCCCGTCGATCGCCGCGGCGGCGGCGTGGACCGTCGCGGCATCGGCGCTGATCCCGCGCAGGGTGTTGGGGACGGCAACGGTCCGGTACCCCGATGTGGTGAGCTCGCGGATGATGCCGGCGAACCCCGACGCGTCAGCGAACGCGCCATGGACGAGAACGGCGGTAGGAGCGGTGGTGGTCATAGGTGGGTCCTCTCGCGACATGACAGCGGCACCTTGGTGCGCACGATCATGCCGAGACGGCCGGCCCTGTCAACCGTCTTCGTCGAAGGTTCACTCCGACGCCCTCCGGCGGTCATCGCAAGCTGCGTGACCGGGTGCCCCGTGTAGGTCTCGAACCTACGACCCGCTGATTAAAAGTCAGCTGCTCTACCAACTGAGCTAACGGGGCGTGCGGCGAACGCTACCGGGGTCCCGCTGGGACCCCACTCCCGCCGACCTTGAGGTTTCAGGCCTCGTAGCGCCGGAGTGCGGCCTGAAACCTCAAGGTCGACGTGTGGGAGGAGGGGAGGTGGGGCGGTGAGCGGTCAGGCGAGCGCCGCCACGGCCTCGCGGACCGACGTCGCGGGCGGCGTCGGTGCGTGCCCGATGAGGCGCTCGAGGTCGCCGGACGTCACGTACAGGTCGCCGGCCTTGATCCGGGTGTCGACGTTGGCGAACGTCGCAGCCACCGGCTCGGGCATGCCGGCCGCGTCGACCAGGATGCCCTTGAGCACGTCCTCGGGGACGTCCGTGTACGAGACCGTGGTGCCGGATGCGTCGGACACCAGCGCCGCGAGGTCCGCGAGGGTGATCGACTCACCGCCGAGCTCGTACGCCGTGCCCTCGTGCCCCTCTGTGGACGCGAGCACCGCCGCGGCCTCGGCGTAGTCGCGGCGTGCGGCCACGGAGACCTTGCCCTCGCCGGCCGCGCCGACGATCCCGTGCTCGAGGTAGACCGGGATCTGCGGGGTGTAGTTCTCGATGTACCAGCTGTTGCGGGCGAAGGTGTACGGCAGCCCGGACGCGATGATCGCCTCTTCGGTCGCACGGTGCTCGGCCGCCAGCAGCATCGGCGTCCGGTCCGCCTTCGGGATGGACGTGTAGACGATCCGGCCGACGCCCGCGCGCACGGCGGCGTCGATCACGTTCTGGTGCTGCGCCGCGCGCTGGCCGAAGTCCTTGCCGGAGACCAGGACGACGACGTCCGCGCCTGCCACGGCCGCGTCGATCGTCGCTGGCTGGCCGTAGTCGAGCGGGACGACCCGGACCCCCTGGGCCGCGAGGTCGTCGAGCCGGTCCAGGTTCCGCCCTCCTGCGGTGATGTCGGCTGCGGGCACGCCGCGCGCCAGCAGGGACTCGACGATGAGATGGCCCAGGTGGCCCGTGGCCCCGGTGACGACGATGGACATGCGTGTTCTCCCTCTACGGCTGGCGACCCGGGTGGTCGCACTTGGCGGAACCGGCCCGCACCCCTGATACTTCCCATCGGAGAGTAAGCACTTTCCTGTGGGGTACTTACCCGGAGGTGACCATGGATCTTGCGACGTCCGCCGTCCTCCCGCCGGACCCGTTCGCCGCGGACTGCCCGAGCCGGACGATCCTGGATCGCATCGGCGACCGCTGGACGGCCCTGGTCGTCATCGCGCTGCGGGACGGACCGATGCGGTTCAGCGGGCTTGCGCGACGGATCGACGGCGTGAGCCAGAAGATGCTGACCCAGACCCTGCGCGGGCTGGAGCGTGACGGTCTCGTGACCCGCACGGTCTTCGCGGAGGTGCCGCCGCGCGTCGAGTACGACCTGACCGCCGATGGCCGAACGCTCACAGTGCCGCTGGCCGCGCTGGACGCCTGGGCGCGGGCGCACGTCCCGGCGATCGTGGAGTCACGCCGCCGCTACGACGAGGCCGCCGCGGCCCCGCGGTAGGGACGGCTCCGCCCCTACGTCCGGCCGTCGGCGATGAGGGCCTCGATGTCCGCGATCGCCTGCTGCTGACGGGCGTTGAGGTCCTTGAGCTCGTCGAGCCGCTGCTGCAGGTCGGGCACCGGGCCCTCCGGCGTGGTGGCGCGCGGCGTCAGGAACAGGTTGGCGAGGTAGCCGGTGAGCGTGCCGAAGATGCCGACACCGACGACGATGATCACGGTGCCGACGAGCCGGCCGGCGTTCGTGATCGGGTACTCGTCGCCGTAGCCGACGGTCGCCATCGTCACGATCACGAACCACAGCGCATCGGATGCGTTGGTGATGTTCGCCCCGGGGACATCCCCCTCGATCCGCAGGAGGGCGAGGCTGCCGAACTCCAGGACGAGGATGCCGATGAACAGCAGCACCAGCAGCGCGCTGCCCGCACGGTCCCGCCACAGGCTCCGCGCGATGTTGCGCACGCCGTAGTCGCGCAGGAGCCGGTAGACCTTGATGAGCCGGAAGAGCCGCAGGACGTTCGTCTGGGCGAGCGGGATGCTCGCGAGCATGTCGGCCCACCCGAAACCGCGCCAGAAGTAGAACTTGCGGTCCGGCGCCGTCTTCATGCGGTACGTGAAGTCGATCGCGAACGCGATCGTCAGGACGAAGCTCATCACGTCGACGATGACCCGCATCTGCTGGTCGTCGATGACGAAATAGAGCACGAGGTTGATGAGCGACAGCACCGACAGCAGTGCCATGAAGATCTCATAGCCGGGGTTCTTCAGCTGCTTGCGGGCCTGCTGCGGCGTCAGGTCATCGTCGCCCATGGGCGCATCCTCGCGGAGTTCTGCTGTCGGCCCGTGTCGCCACGCCCCTGGCTACGCTGCGCGCCGAGGAGGATCCATGGCCGACCTGCCCGCCCGTGCTCGCGTCGTGATCATCGGCGGCGGCGTGATCGGGACGTCGATCGCCTACCACCTCGGCCAGCTCGGCTGGTCCGACGTCGTCCTCATCGAGCGTGACCGCCTGACGTCCGGCACGACCTGGCACGCGGCCGGCCTCATGACGTGCTTCGGCTCCCTGTCGGAGACCTCGATGGGCATGCGGATGTACACCCGCGACCTCTACGCACGGCTCGAGGCCCAGACCGGTCGCGCGACGGGGTTCGCGCCGGTCGGCTTCGTCGAGCTCGCCGCCGACCCGCTGCGGCTGGAGGAGTTCCGCCGCGTCGCCGCGTTCAACCGCCACCTCGGGCTGGACGTCCACGAGATCAGCCCGGCCGAGGTCGCCGACCTGTTCCCGCTCGCGCGCACCGACGACCTCCTCGCCGGCTTCCACGTGCCGCACGACGGCCGGGTCAACCCCGTCGACGTGACGATGTCGCTCGCCAAGGGGGCCAACGACGCGGGCGTCCGGATCGTGGAGGGGGTGACGGTCGAGCGCGTGCTGACGCAGGGCACGCGGGTCGTCGGCGTGCAGACGTCGGCCGGCGACGTCGAGTGCGAGTTCGCCGTCAACTGCGCGGGGATGTGGGCGCGTGAGCTGGGTGAGCGCAACGGGGTCGCGATCCCGCTCCAGGCCGCCGAGCACTACTACCTGATCACCGAGCCGATGGCCGAAGTCGACCCGTCGTGGCCCGTGATCGAGGACCCGTCGTGCCATGGGTACTACCGCGAGGAGGGCGGCGGCGTCATGGTCGGGCTCTTCGAGCCCGTGTGCGCGCCGTGGAGCGTTGGGGGCATCCCCGACGGGTTCTCCTTCGGCCGGCTCGAGCCGGACTGGGAGCGGATGGCGCCTTACCTCGAACGGGCGATGAGCCGTGTGCCGGCGACCCTCGACGCCGGCGTTCGCCTGTTCTTCTGCGGGCCGGAGTCGTTCACGCCCGATCTCGCCCCGATCGTCGGGCCGGCTCCCGAGCTCGACGGCTACGTCGTCGCCGCGGGCATGAACTCGGTCGGCATCCTGACCGGCGGCGGGCTCGGACGTGTTGTCGCGCAGTGGATCGTGGACGGCCGGCCCGACGTCGACGTCACCGGCTTCGACGTCGACCGCATGCACGACTACCAGCTCAACCCGCGCTACCGGGCCGAGCGGACCGTGGAGACTCTCGGCCTCGTCTACACCCCGCACGTGCCGGGCCGGGCGATGACGACAGCCCGCGGCATCCGTCGCTCGCCCCTGCACGACCGTCTCGCCCATGCCGGCGCACACTTCCGCGACGTGAGCGGGTGGGAGGGCGCGGACTGGTACGGCGACCGTCCGGCGCCGGACCCCGGCGAGCCGACCTGGGGGCGACCGTCGTGGTTCGACCGCTGGGCTGCCGAGCACCGCGCGGTCCGCGAGGGCGTCGGCATCATGGACATGGCGTTCATGACGAAGGTCCTCGTCCAGGGGCCGGACGCGGGCCGGCTGCTCGACCACGTGTCCGCGAACGCGGTGGACGGCGAACCGGGACGGATCACGTACACGCAGTGGCTTGACGACGCCGGCCGCATCGAGGCCGACCTCACGGTGACCAAGCTCGCCGACGACCGGTTCCTGGTCGTGGCCTCGGATACCGCGCGCGGGCACGTGCTCGCGTGGCTGCGGCGGCACACGGGCGAGTGGCGCGCGTCGGTGACCGACGTGACGTCCGGGCTCGCCCAGCTCAACGTCCACGGGCCGAGAGCGCGAGACCTGGTGCAGCGGCTCACATCCGTTGACCTGTCCGACGAGGCGTTCGCCTACCGGGACGCGCGGTACGTCGACCTCGGCTTCGCCCGGCCGCTCGCGGTGCGCATCACGTACGTGGGGGAGACGGGGTTCGAGCTGTACCTGCCGACCGAGCAGGCCGTCGGCGCGTACGAGGACCTCGTCGCGGCCGGCTCGGACCTGGGTATGCGTCACGCAGGTCTCCGGGCGCTGGGAAGCCTTCGGCTCGAGCGCGCCTACCGGGACTACGGCCACGACATCGACAACACCGACATCGTGACCGAGGCCGGGCTTGCCTTCGCCGTCGCGCTCGAGAAGCCCGGTGGGTTCGTCGGTCGAGATGCCGTGCTCCGGCAGGTCGCCGCGGGCGTGCCGCACCGACGGCTCGTCCAGGTCCTGCTGACCGACCCCGAGCCGCTGATGCATCACGCCGAGATCGTGCTGCGTGACGGGATCGAGGTCGGCTACCTGCGGTCGGCGAGCTACGGGCACACGCTCGGAGGAGCCGTCGGCCTGGCGATGGTCGAGGCGGGGGAGCCGCTCACGGCGGCGTGGGTCGAGGCCGGGACGTGGACGGTCGACGTGGGCGGACGCGCCTACCCGGCCACTGTCTCGCTGAGACCGCTGTACGGCGGGACCTGCTGACCCCATCGCGCGAGCTGCTGGGCGATCGACCGGCGAGCACGGTCGACGGTCCGCGCCACGAGACGGCGCGTGGCCCACTCCTGCTCGCGTGCGCGCAGGGCCACTTCGATCGCCTCACCTTGCTCGGGCGTGCAGCGAAGGCCGAACGCCTGCTGCAGGCTCAAGCGCAGGTCGATCCGGTAGTCGTGCCCGCGCCGGACGAACGTCCCCGGACGCGAGTGCATCCCGTTGAGCAGGTCGACGGTGGCGAGCACGAAGCTGGTGATCGGGCGGAAGGCCGTCTCCCGTGGGACGAGCGGCGGGCGGTCCTCCGGCGGGCCGAGCCACCACGGAGGCTGGAGCACCATCCGGAAGCCGTACTTGTTCACGGGATCGTCGTGGTGGACGACCATGAGGTGGTTCGAGACCGGTCCGGGCGGGTCGGCCGGCTGGCTCACCAAGGTCAGCTCGCGCCCCGGGTCGACCGCGTCCGGGTCCACCCGCCAGGAGTTCCACAGCCGGGTCCGGAACGGCACACCGAGGTACAGGCCCGCGTCGACGCCCAGGGCGCCGAGCGCCGGCAGATGGGCGCGCCCGGTCGAGTCGACGGCGAGGTCGAGCGCGACGTTGGCCCCCAGGCTCTCGCCGACGAGGACGACGCGAGGCCGCTGGGCCGCGGGCATCGATGCGGTGCGCTCGGCGATGCCGGCGAGTACGAGGCGGGTCAGGTGCTCGGCATCGGTGGTCCGGGTGAGCGCCAGGGCCGACGGCACGAGGGCGTACTGCGGGACGACGATCGCGCAGTCGCCCAGGGTCAGGTACTCCAGCGCTTCGGCGAGGGAGTAGTTGAGGTAGCCGACGCCCGTCGGTGAGCCGACGCAGATCAGCGACCGCTCGAACCCGCCGCAGGCCTCGAGATCGGCGACCGTCAACCGCGCCCGCTCGACCACGTCGGCGGCGCTCTCGAACCCGCCGACGACACGGACCGGGTCGATCGCCGGCACGCCCATGACCTGCTCGATGTCGGCTGCCGTGAGGGCCATCAGCACGAAGCGCCGCCCCTCCTTGCCGAGCGCGTCGAACGGCATCGCGCTCGCCGGTCCGGCGGACACGTGCGTCGACGTGGGCGGTGCCGGGTACGCGGGCTCCACGACGTCGTCGCGACGCTGGATGCTGCGAGTCAGCTCGCTCAGGCCGACGGTTCCCGCGACGGTCACGGTGCCGAGGATCGCGGCGTGCGCGGCGAGCGTGCCGAGCGCGCCGGGATCCGTCCCGAGCACGCGGGCGATCCCGCGCTCCAGCGCACGCGCGGCGAGCTGCTCGGCCGTGGTCGCGGCCGCGAGCCCGACGCCGGTGGCGACGCCGATGGCCCCAGCCTTGGCGAGGGCCAGCGGCCGGGCGTCCGTCAGGGTGTGCCGGTCCGCGGCGACCCGTCCGTACCGAGCGATGCGCTCACGGCGCAGCAGCGTCGCAGCGGCGACGAGTGCCCCGCCGGTGACGACGGCGGGCAGGAGCGTCGTGTCTAGGCCGGGCGTAAGGCCGGCGCGGCGGTGCAGGACGTCGTCCCACACCGCGGTCGACCCGCCGGCGACGGCCGAGAACGCCAGCAGCCGGCCCGCTGCCGCGGTCGCGGCGGCAGGCATCGACCGGGACGCCGCCGGCCGGGCGACCGCCCACATGGCGGCGCCCGCCGCGGCGCCGGCGCCGGCCAGCGTCAGGCTGGCCCGCAGCCCGGGACGCCCGCCCGGGCGTGCACCGACGGCCTGCAGCGTCGCCCACGCGGTGGCCGCGAGCTCGTAGTGCGCCCCGGCTACGACGCCGCTCGCCACCGCCTGCTGGACGGCGCTGCGCGGAAGCAGCCCGCGCGCCAGGCTCCCCGACACCGACCACGCCGCGGCGCTGACGCCGACCCGCACCGGGCCGTCGCTCGCCCAGCGGGTCAGCCAGCCCGCACGTAAGGAACGCACGGATGCGATTGTGCTGGACCGCGCGCCGACGTGGCGGGTTGGTGGCGGAGGTAGCGTGTCGGGACCGTCCCGCCCGGGGCGCCCGGAAGGATCGTTCGTGCCCGCCTACGTGCTGTCGATCACCTGTCCCGACACGGTCGGGATCATCCACGCGTTCAGCGGGGCCCTGCTGGGGGTCGGCGCGAACGTGCTGGAGCAGGAGCAGTTCTCCGACACCGAGACGGGGTTGTTCTTCGCCCGCACGCGGTTCGACAGCGACGAGGAGGACCTCGAGGTCGTCCGGGCGGCGGTCGAGGCGGTGGGGATGGCGTTCGACGCGACGGTCGGGCTGCGCCGCGAGGCGACGCGACGGCGTGCGCTCATCGCGGTCTCCCAGTACGACCACTGCCTGCGCGACCTGCTGTACCGCTGGCAGGCCGGCGAGCTGCCGCTCGACATCGTCGGCGTCGTCTCGAACCACGAGGACTGCCGACCCGTCGCAGAGCGCTACGGCCTTACGTACCACCACCTTCCGGTCTCGGCCGACACCAAGCCCGAGCAGGAGCGGCGACTGCTCGCGCTGGTCGACGACGAGCGCGTGGACCTGCTCGTCCTCGCCCGGTACATGCAGGTGCTGTCCGACGACGTGTGCCGCCGGCTGCCCGGCCGCATCATCAACATCCATCACTCGTTCCTGCCGGGGTTCAAGGGTGCGCGGCCGTACCACCAGGCGCACGCCCGCGGGGTCAAGCTCATCGGTGCGACGGCGCACTTCGTGACCAGCGACCTGGACGAGGGCCCGATCATCGAGCAGCAGGTGGTGCGGGTCGGCCACGCGCAGACGGCCGACCATCTCGCCGAGATCGGCCGCGATGTCGAGAAGCTCGTACTGTCGCGTGCGGTCCGCCTGTGGGCCGAGGACCGGGTGTTCCTGAACCGTCAGCGCACCGTGGTGTTCGGCTCGTAGGGTCGGGCGGTCGTCCGGAAGGGGATGCCATGCAGGTCGCCGGGAACGTGTTCGTCGTGACCGGAGCGGCGTCCGGCCTCGGCCGTGCGACCGCGGAACGGCTCCTCGCGGCGGGTGCGAGCGTCGTGCTCGTCGACCTGCCGTCGTCGGCAGGGGCCGAGGTCGCAGCGGAGCTGGGCGACCGGGCCGCGTTCGCGGCGGTGGACGTGCGGGAGCCTGAGCAGGTCGCGGCCGCCGTCGACCTTGCCGCGTCCCTCGGGACGTTGCGCGGGGCCGTCCACTGCGCCGGACGAAACGTGCCGTTGCGGGTGGTCGACCGCGACGGGCGGCCCGGGTCGGTCGAGGCGTTCCGGTCCGTGATCGAGACGAACCTGGTCGGCTCGTTCGTCGTGCTGAGCGAGGTGGCGTCGAGCCTGGCGGCCGCCGAGCCGGTCGATGGCGAACGCGGGGTCGTCGTGCTGACGGCTTCGATCGCTGCGTACGAAGGGCAGGTCGGCCAGGCGCCGTACTCGTCGTCGAAGGCCGGCATCGTCGGGCTGACCCTCGTGGCAGCACGCGACCTGGCAGCGCGCGGCATCCGTGTGTGCGCGATCGCGCCTGGGGTGTTCGACACCCCGATCCTCGCCCCGCTGCCGGCCGAGATCCGTGACGCGCTCGCCGCGTCGGTGCCGAACCCGCCGCGCCTGGGGCGTCCGGCCGAGTTCGCGCTGCTGGCGGAGCAGATCGTGACGAACCCGTACCTCAACGGCGAGACGATCCGCCTCGACGGCGCGCTCCGGATGGCCCCCCGCTAGTCCCGCGCCCCGTCCCCACCCTCCTCCTCCCGGACGTCCCGGAAAGCGGGACGTCCGGCACGAGGCGTCCGTTATGTCCCGCTGTCGTGCTGCACGTCCCGGAAAGCGGGACGTCCGGGTGTGGTGCCGCTGGTCCCGGAAAGCGGGACGTCCAGCACGAGGCGTCCGTTATGTCCAGCTGTCGTGCTGCACGTCCCAGAAAGCGGGACGTTCGGGGGAGGAGGGGGAGGGGCGCAGGGTCTCGGGGGGAGGGGGTGTCAGGCGTGGCGGGCGTGCTCGTGGTCGGCGTGGCCGGCGGGCTCGATCTGGAACGTGCAGTGCTCGACGTCGAAGTGGTCGGCCAGGCATGCCCCGAGCCGGTCGAGGATCTGGCCGGCGGTGCCATCGGCCAGCACCGCGTCGTCGACGACGACGTGCGCCGACATCACCGGCATGCCCGACGTCAGCATCCACACATGCAGGTCGTGCGCGTCGAGCACGCCCGGCGTATCGATGATGTGCGTGCGGATCTCCTCCAGGTCCATCCCCTTCGGCGTCGCCTCCAGAAGGACGTCGACGGCCTCCCGCAGCAGTGACCAGGTCCGCGGCAAGATCATCAGCGCGACGAGCACGGAGGCCACGATGTCGGCCCGCTCCCACCCGGTCACGGCGATCGCGATAGCCGCGGCGATGACAGCGAGCGACCCGAGCGCGTCGCCCATCACCTCCAGGTAGGCGCCCTTCACGTTCAGGCTCTCCTTCGCCCCCGACCGCAGGAGGAGCAGCGCGACGACGTTGGCGGCCAGCCCGACGAGCGCGAACACGAGCATCGGGCCGCCGTGCACGTCCGGCGGCTCGGCCCAGCGTCGCCCCGCCTCGACGAGGATGAACAGCGCGACGCCGAGGAGCAGCACGCCGTTGACGACGGCGGCGAGGATCTCCAGACGGTAGAAGCCGAATGTGCGGGCGGACGTCGGGGGTCGCGCTGCGAGCGTCACCGCCGCGATGGCTAGCGAGACACCGGCGACGTCGGTCAGCACATGCCCGGCGTCGGCCAGCAACGCAAGGCTTCCGGTGACGGCGGCGCCGATGACCTCGACGACGAGGACGGCGACCGACAACCCGAGCGCGATGACAAGACGGCCACGGTTCGCCATGCCGGCGCTGGCCGCGCCATGGTCGTGGCCGTGCCCCATGCCCCTCCGCCCGGTCGTCCGCAGATCCTCGTCCCAGGCTAGCGCCGGCCTCGCCGGCCGTTCCTGAGCGGACGCTGAGGAACGCCTGTCGACCCCCTGACGGACAGTGGCATCGCGGCCGGGGGAGGTCCAGACTCAGGACATCCGGTCAGCGGTTCCCCGACCAAGACCGGAGGCCAGACCGGGTGCCCGTCCTCCTCCTCGGGCACCCAGGGGCGGCACGCACCCCCGAGCGTGCCGCCCCTTTTGGTCGGTCCGGCCCCGCCCGCGCCCGGCGCCTCGGAGCCCGACTCCCGTCCCCGGCGCCCGACCCTTTGGCAGACTCCAAGCCGTGACCACCCGCCCCCGTGTGCTGATCGCCGACGACGAGGTGCGCCTGGCCGAGGCGCTTCGGCAGGGGCTCGAGCGGCACGGCTACGACTGCTCGGTGGTGCACGACGGCACGACGGCGCTGGCCAAGGCCCGCGCCGGCGGGTTCGACCTCGTCCTCCTCGACCTGATGCTCCCGGGCCTGTCGGGCTACCGGGTCGTGGAGGCGATGCGCGCGGAGGGCATCGCGACGCCGGTCCTCATGCTCACGGCCAAGGACGGCGAGTACGACGAGGCCGACGCGTTCGAGCTCGGCGTCGACGACTACGTGACCAAGCCGTTCAGCACGGTCGTGCTGCTCGCGCGGATGAGTGCGCTGCTGCGACGACGCGCGGACCAGCCGACGCTGCTGACCGTCGGCCCGCTGCGGCTGGAGCCGCGCAAGCACCGGTGCCAGGTCGACGGCCGTGAGGTCGACCTCACCGCGCGCGAGTACGCGGTGCTCGTCTACCTGGCTCAGCGCGCGGACGAGGTGGTCAGCAAGAGCGAGCTGCTGGAACAGGTCTGGGACGAGCCGACGCTCGACCCCAACGCTGTGGAGGTCTGCGTCGGGCAGGTGCGCCGCAAGATCGAGCTGCCACTCATCAGCACGGTGCGCGGGGTCGGCTACCGCCTGTCGGCCGCGTCGGCGGGTGCGCCCTGAGACCGCGCAGCGTCCGCGCGCGGGCGGTCGTCGGCTCGGTCGCCGCCATGCTGGTCTTCGGCTCCCTCCTCGGGGCGGCCGCGTACCTCCTCACGACCCGGCTGGCGTACTCCAACCTCGAGGCGGTCGTCGAGACCCGGGTGCGCGAGGTGCGCGCTCAGGTGGCCGGCCTCGGTGGCAGCGCGATCTCGCTCGTCGGGGCCGAGGTCGCCAGTCCCGTCGCGGTCCAGGTCGTCGGCGCGCAGGGTCGGGTGCTCGCCCAGACGCCGGGCGTTCCCGACGGCGTCCTGCTGTGCGAGCGACCCGATGGCTACCTGACGATCGAGCGGGTGGCAGCGGCGCCGACGGGCGAGGTCACCATCTGCGCCGCGTCGAGCCTCAAGCCCGTCGAGCGCGCGCAGGCCGCCGTCCTGACGGCGTTGGGCATCATGCTCCCGGTCGCCCTCGTCGGCGTCGGGGTCGCGGTCTGGATCACTGTCGGCCGCGCGCTGCAGTCCGTCGACGACCTGCGCCGGCAGGCGGAGGCGATGACCAGCGTCGACGACGGGAGCCTGGTGGTGCAGGACACCGGCGACGAGGTCGAAGAGCTCGGCACCACGCTGAACGACCTCATCGCACGGCTGCGCGCCCAGTCGCGCGCGACCCGCCAGTTCGTCGCGGACGCCGGGCACGAGCTGCGCAACCCGATCGCGACGCTGCGCGTGTCCTTGGAGCTCGGAGACGGCTCGGCGGAGGGACGTGACCTGGCCCTCGCCGAGCTGGACCGGTTGGAGGAGCTCGTCACGGATCTCCTCGTCCTCGCCCGCACGGACGCCCACGACGAGCCGGCGCGAGTGCCCGTCGACCTCACCAGCGTCATGCGTGCCGCGGTGATTGCGCGGTCGTCGCAGCGTTCTGACGTCACGGTCGAGTCCGACCTCGCCGACGCGACCGTCATCGGCGACCTGCGTGCGTTGCGCGGCGCGGCGGACAACCTGCTGGCCAACGCGATCCGGCACGCTGCCGCGTCGGTGCGGGTACGCCTGTCGCGCGACGGCGACATGTGGCTGATCGCCGTCGACGACGACGGCCGGGGGGTCGACCCGGCCGACTGCGAACGGGTCTTCGACCGCTTCGTGCGGCTGGACGATGCCCGCGACCGCGACGATGGCGGATCGGGGCTGGGGCTGGCCATCGTCGCGGCGGTGGCCGACGTCCACGGCGGCGGGACGTGGGCCGAGCCCGGGCCGGGCGGTCACTTCCGTGTGGTCCTGCCCGCCGGCTGACGTTCGATCGGATGCGCAGTCCGACCGCCGCCCATAGACTCCGCCAGCCGCACGCACGGCGCGCGCGGACCACAGGCCTAGGAGGACGCATGGCGGACGACGACATCGAGATCGGCGAGGACATCGAGGTTGCGGAGATCGTGGACGGCGACGGCAACGTCGTCGGTGCGATCGTCGACGACGTGATCGTCGCGTCGAGCGCGGACGGCACGATCATCGACGAGGTCATCGAGGTCGTCGACGCGGACGGCAACCCCGTCGCTGTCGACGAGACCGTGAGCCTGTACGACGCCGACGGCGACCTCGTTGACGAGGAAGAGATCACGGTCGTCGCAGTAGACGAGTAGCCGCGGCGCGGCGACTGTGGCACGGTGCACGACATGCCGCTGGTCGCCGGGGTGGACTCATCCACCCAGTCCGTGAAGATCGTTGTCCGCGATGCACAGACCGGCGCTGCCGTCCGGACGGGCCGTGCGCCCCACCCGGACGGCAGCGAGGTCGACCCGCAGGCATGGGTCGATGCGTTGGCCGGCGCGAGCGAGGGACTCCTCGACGACGTCGCTGCGCTGAGCATCGGCGGACAGCAGCACGGCATGGTCGCGCTCGACGACGATGGGCACGTCGTCCGGCCGGCGCTGCTGTGGAACGACACCCGCTCCGCACCCGACGCGCAGGACCTCATCGCCGACCTGGGCGGCCCGCAGGCATGGGCCGACGCCGTGGGCAGCGTGCCGGTCGCGTCCTTCACCGTCACGAAGCTCCGCTGGATGGCCCGGTGCGAGCCGGAGAACGCCCGGCGCACCAGCCGCGTGCTGCTCCCGCACGACTACCTCACCTGGTTGCTCGCCGGCCGACCTGGCGACGCGACGACCGACCGCGGCGACGCGTCGGGGACCGGCTACTGGTCGCCGGCGGCGTCGGCCTACCGCGATGACCTGCTGCAGCTCGCCCTGGGTCACGTTCCCGCAGTGCCGCGCGTCGCCGGACCGGGCGAGGCCGTCGGCCACACCGCCGACGGCGTGCTGCTCGCGCCGGGTACCGGGGACAACATGGCGGCGGCCCTGGGGATCGGCGCGCTCCCGGGTGACGTCATCGTCTCCCTCGGCACGTCGGGAACCGCGTTCGCGGTGACCGATGCGCCGACGGCCGACGCGAGCGGGCTCGTCGCCGGGTTCGCCGACGCGACCGGGCGCTTCCTCCCTCTCGTGGCGACGCTCAACGCCGCGCGCGTCCTGACGACCTTCGCCGCGACGTTGGGGGTGGACCTCGACACGCTCTCGGAGCTGGCCCTGTCGGCGCCCGCCGGCGCCGGCGGGCTGGTGCTGCTGCCCTACCTCGACGGCGAGCGGACGCCGAACCTGCCCGAGGCTCGCGGCAGCCTGCACGGGATCACGCGGGACAACCTCACGTCCGCCAACCTGGCCCGTGCCGCAGTCGAGGGCATGCTGTGCGGGCTGGCCGACGCGGTCGACGCCATCGTCGCGGTCGGTGCCCGCCCCCAGCGCGTGCTGCTGGTCGGTGGAGCGGCCGCGAGCCCGGCGGTCGTGCACGTCGCCACGACGTTGCTGTCGGTCCCGGTCGTCGTCCCGCCGGCGGGGGAGTACGTCGCCGACGGCGCCGCTCGACAGGCGGCCTGGGCGCTCAGCGGCGCAGCCGAGCCCCCCGCGTGGTCCGCGGGAGCGGCCCCGGTCGTGCATGAACCGGCACTGGTGCCGGCCGTCCGTGACGCCTACGCGCAGGCCCGAAGCGCGCTGTACGGCTGAGGTGCCGGTCGGCGAGGCGGGGGCGTCGGACAGCGGCTGCTCAGCGTGCGCTCATCGTCGGCTCAGCGGAGCCGGACGCGTGACCAAACTGTTATGAGACGGTGACCATTCGGTGTCCCATTCCGGTTGTGTGGGCTAGGTCACGACTCATATGTTGGCATCTCCAACATTTGTTTGGTGCTAACCGCAACATATGAGGCCGCACGAACCGCGCCGGCCTGTGAGCAAGGAGCAGTTTGTCGGCACTGACCGTCGTCGACCACATGCCGGGCATCGCCTGATTCCCGCGGTGGCACGGCAGCACCACCCACACACACAAAAGTCGCAGGATGCTCCTGCGGGGAAGGGACACCATCGAATGTCCAAGAAACTGTTCGGAGCAGTAGCCGGCCTCGCGGCCGCCTCGCTGCTGGTTGCTGCATGTAGCAGCTCAGGCAGCAGCGAGTCCACCTCAGCCGCCACGTCCGCGGCGGCGTCCGAGGCCGCGTCGGCCGAGGCGTCGGCGAGCGCGATGGCGTCCGCGACGGCCGCCACCGCCACCGGCAAGGCCTGCGTGATCCTCCCCGACGCTGCGTCGTCGGCTCGGTGGGAGACCGCGGACCGTCCGTTCCTCGAGGCTGCCTTCACGGCTGCCGGCCTGGAGTCCGACATCCAGAACGCCAACGGTGACAAGGCGAAGTTCGCCACCATCGCTGACGGCATGATCGCCGGCGGTTGCGGCGTCATGGCCATCGTCAACCTCGACAGCCCGTCGGCTGCCGCGGTCATCAAGAAGGCCGACGCGGCCGGCATCCCGGTCATCGACTACGACCGGCTGACGCTGGGCGGCGGCGCGAAGTACTACGTGTCGTTCGACAACGTCGCGGTCGGCACGGCTGAGGGCACCGGCCTGGTCAAGTGCCTCAACGACGCCGGCGTGACCGAGGGCCCCGTCGCCCTGCTCAACGGCTCGCCGACCGACAACAACGCCACGCTGTTCAAGCAGGGCTACGAGAAGGCCATCACGGACGCGGGCTTCACCATCGCGGCCGACCAGTCCGTTCCGGACTGGGACAACACGAAGGCCGGCACGATCTTCGAGCAGATGTACACCAAGGCCAACGGTGACTTCGTCGGTGTCGACGCAGCCAACGACGGTCTCGGCGGCGCGGTTGTCGCCGTGCTCGAGCGCAACGGCCAGGCCGGCAAGATCCCGGTCACCGGTCAGGACGCCACGGACGAGGGCCTGCAGCGCGTGCTGCTCGGCACCCAGTGCGTGACCGTCTACAAGGCCGTCAAGAAGGAGGCCGACGCGGCCGCCCAGCTCATGATTGCGCTGCTCAACGGCGACACGGCTGCGGCTGACGCTCTCGCGACCGGTTCGGTGGACGACACCGAGGCCGGCACGACGGTCCCGAGCGTGCTGCTCGAGCCGCAGCAGATCTTCGCCGACAACGTGAAGGACGTCATCGCTGACGGCTACACGACCGCCGACAAGATCTGCACGACGGACGAGCTCAAGGCCGCCTGCACGAAGTACGGCGTCCAGTAAGAACACGACCGGCTGGTCCGGCACAGTGACGTCGGTGGGGGCGGGTGGTTCATCCGCCCCCACCGGCATCTGTGACGCTCAGGCCCGCAGAACCTCCCCCACTTCGTCCGAATCCGTGGCGTCCCCCGGGTGCGCTGCGAGAAGGTGAACGCATGACCACGTCAGGGACCCCGCTCCTCGAACTCGCGGGCATCAACAAGAGCTTCGGCCCCGTCCACGTCCTACGCGACGTCGAACTCTCCGTGTGGCCGGGACAGGTGACCGCCCTCGTCGGCGACAACGGTGCCGGCAAGAGCACCCTGATCAAGGGGATCGCGGGCATCTACTCGTTCGACTCCGGCAGCTACAAGTTCGAGGGCCAGGAGGTGCAGGTCCACGACCCCAAGCAGTCCAACGCCCTGGGCATCGAGGTCGTCTACCAGGACCTCGCGCTGTGCGACAACCTCGACGTGGTCCACAACATGTTCCTAGGTCGCGAGGAGAAGAAGGGGGTCACGCTCGACGAGATCGGCATGGAGAAGCGCGCGACCGAGACCCTGGCCGGCCTGTCCGTCCGGACGCTGAAGTCCGTCCGCCAGCAGGTAGCGAGCCTGTCCGGCGGCCAGCGGCAGACCGTCGCGATCGCGCGAGCCGTTCTCTGGAACTCCAAGATGGTCATCCTCGATGAGCCGACCGCCGCACTGGGTGTCGCCCAGACTGAGCAGGTCCTCAACCTCGTCCGCCGCCTCGCCGACAACGGCCTGGGCGTCATCCTCATCTCGCACAACATGATCGACGTCATGCAGGTCGCTGACCACGTCGCATGCCTCTACCTCGGGCGGATGGCGGCCCAGGTGCCGGTGTCAGCCGTGACCCAGACGACCATCGTCGAGCTCATCACGACCGGACGATCCGGGACGATGGGGCTCCAGCCCGAGACGGCAGCCGGAGGCGTGGCATGAGCACGACGGAGCAGACCACAGACGTCGGCGTCAGTGCCGCCGGCGACACCGACGGCGTGCGGCAGGCGTTCCGCGACTACCTGAACAAGGTCAAGGGCGGTGACGTCGGCTCGCTTCCTGCGGTCCTCGGACTCATCGCGCTGATCATCTTGTTCTCGATCCTCAAGGGCGACGTATTCTTCACGATCCTCAACATGGCCAACCTGGTCAACCAGGGCACGGCGATCATCGTGCTCGCGATGGGCCTGGTCTTCGTGCTGCTGCTCGGCGAGATCGACCTGTCGGCCGGCTACGCCGCCGGTGCCTGCGCGGCGATCCTCGCTGTGGCCCTCACCTCGTGGGGCTGGGCCTGGCCGCTGGCACTGGCCGCCGCCCTCCTCACCGGCGCCGTCATCGGCCTGATCATCGGCTTGCTGGTGGCCCGGCTGGGCATTCCCTCGTTCGTCGTCACGCTGGCGATGTTCCTCGCGCTGCAGGGCGTCATGCTCCTGGTGATCGGCGAGGGCGGGACGATCGGCATCCAGAACGACGTCCTCCTGGCCGTCATGAACAAGAACATGCCGATCTGGGCGGGCTGGCTCCTGTGGGCGATCGTCAGCCTCGGGTACGCCTTCGTGACCTGGCGGGCCATCGCGGGTCGGCGCAAGGCCGGCCTTCGCTCCACGGCGACCTCGGTGTGGGCACTGAAGGTCGGGGCACTTGTCGTCCTGACCGGCCTCGGCGTGTGGTTCTTGAGCCAGGACCGGCAGATCGTGCGGGCCGGCAAGGAGAGCTGCCCGGTCGACGGCGAGGCGCCCGTCGGCTGCATCCCGGTCATCAAGGGTGTCCCGTGGGCCGTCCTCGTGATCATCATCCTGCTGGTCGTGCTGACCTTCGTGCTCAGCCGCACGGCGTTCGGCCGGCACATCTACGCCGTCGGCGGCAACTCCGAGGCCGCCCGCCGCGCCGGCATCAGCGTCAAGGGCATCAAGACCTACTGCTTCATCATCTGCTCGACGCTGGCCGCCGTGGCTGGTGTGCTCATCGCCTCCCGCGACAACTCGGTGTCGCCGACGACCGGTGGCGCGCAGACGCTGCTGTTCGCGGTCGGTGCCGCCGTCATCGGCGGAACGAGCCTGTTCGGTGGCCGCGGCCGGATCGTCGACGCGGTCATCGGCGGTCTGGTCATCGCCGTCATCGCGAACGGCCTGCCGCTCGTGACGCAGCAGTCGGGCATCCAGTACGTCGTGACCGGTCTGGTGCTGCTCGTCGCTGCGAGCGTGGATGCGCTCTCGCGCAAGCGCTCCCTGACCGGCTAGGAGGGCCGTCCACGTCATGGTCAGTCGCAGTGCCGCGACGCTGGACGACCTGAGGCGGCACAACCGGGTGCGGCTGCTGCGGCGGCTGCACGAGGGCGGGGCCGCGAGCCGGTCCGACCTCGTCGCGTTCAGCGGGCTCAACCGGAGCACCGTCGGCGCTGTCGTGTCCGAGCTGGCCGAGGTCGGCCTCGTCACGGAGGTCGCCGGGTCCGCCGGCCAGGTCGGGCGTCCCAGCCTGCAGGTGCGGCCGGTCGCGGAGTCGGCCGTCGTCGTGGCTCTCGAGCTCCGCGTCGAGCGCTCGATCGCGGCCCTCGTCGGCCTCGGGGGGACGGTCCTGGCCCGGCGGGAGCAGCGGCACCGGCGCGTTGACTACGGCCCGGCAGCGGCTGTGCGCACCGTGATGTCGCTGCTGCGGCAGGTGCTCGCGCGTGCGCCGCAGGACGCCGCGTGGGTGGGGGTCGGGATCAGCGTCCCCGGCACCGTCGACCACGGCGACGGGCGTGTCCGGCTGGCCCCCAACATGGGCTGGGCCGACATCCCGCTGACCGAGCTCGTCCGGGCGGCGATCATCGACCGCTATGGCGCGGCCCCGATCGTCGTCGTCGGCAACGACGCGGACCTCGGAGCGGTCGCCGAGCACGTGCGCGGCGTAGGCGCCGACGACCGCAACCTCATCTACCTCTCGGGGGAGGTCGGTGTCGGTGGCGGCGTCATCATCGACGGCCGGCCGATGGCCGGAGCCGGCGGCTACGGCGGTGAGGTCGGGCACATGGTCGTGAACCCGACCGGGACGTTGTGCCGCTGCGGCTCGCGCGGCTGCTGGGAGACCGAGATCGGCCGCGACGCTGTCGCCCGCGCTGCCGGCGTCGGCGACGACGCCGAGGTCGCCGACGTGGTGGCTGCCGCCGAGGCCGGTGACCGCAAGGCGCTCGCCGGCATCGAGCGCATCGGGGAGTGGCTCGGCCTGGGCCTGGCCAACCTTGCGAACCTGTTCAACCCTGATGTCATCGTCCTCGGTGGACACCTGCGCCTGATCCATCCGCTCGTGCGGGACATCGTGGACGGGCAGATCCAACGCGCGCTGCCCGCCGCCCGCGAGCAGGTGCGGGTCGAGCTCCCGGCGTTCAACGGCGACAGCACTCTCCTGGGGGCGGCCGAGGCCGCGTTCGACGACCTGCTGACGGACCCGTTCGACGTGCTGAGCCGGGCCCAGCGTGACATCGCCTGAGCTCCTTCGGCTGGCCGTCGGCGACCACGCGCTCCTGATCGATCCCGTCCGCGGCGCTCGCGCGGTCTCCTGGTCGTACGCCGGCCACGAGCTGCTCGCCCGGCACGGGGACGACCCGGTCGAGTACGGCATGTACCCGATGGCCCCCTGGGCCGGCCGGGTCCGCGGCAACGTCGTTGACGGGCCCGACGGGCCGGTCGTCCTGCCGCTGAGCTACGCCGAGTGGGCACTGCACGGCACGGCTCTCGCCGCGCCGATGGAGGTCGAGGAGGCCACCGACACTCGCCTCCGTGCAAGCGTCCCGACGCCCTCGTGGTGGCCCTGGCCGGCGCGCGTCGAGGTCACCTGGACCATCGGTGCGCACGAGGTGACGACGGAGCTCGCCGTCTCCTCCGAGGTCGCCGGCTGCCCAGTCGTCCTCGGGTGGCATCCATGGTTCCACCGACAGCTCGACGCCGGGGGCCCGCTCACGTGGGGGTTCGACGCGAGCGCCCAGGCGCAGCGCGGCGCCGATCACCTGCCGACCGGGGCGTACGTCGACGTCGACCTGCAGGCCGGCCCGTTCGACGACGCGTTCGTCGTGCCGTCCCGGCAGGCGGTGATGGAGTGGCCCGAGGCCCTCCGGCTGGACATCAACAGCAGTGCCGACTGGTTCGTGGTCTACGACGAGCTGCCGTCGTTCGTGTGCTTCGAGCCCCAGAGCGGGCCGCCGGACGGCCTGCGACACGACTCGGTGCGCCCGGTCGAGACCGCCGGGCCCGGCCGGCCGGTGCGGCTCACCACCCAGTGGCGCCTTACCGCGTTGTCCGCTGCTTCTGTGGGGTCGCTCTCTGCTCCTTCGAACTATCGTTGAGTGGCGGATTCGTGGCCGTTCGCCTAGCGGCTCACAGCGCCACGCTTTCGCCACTCAACCCTGACGCCCGCGCCGCGTCGAGCACCTCGGCGGTCGCGATCGCCTCGTCCGCCGTCGCCGGCGGCGCACCCTCGCCCCGGATCGCGGCCGCAACCTGCGGGTAGAAGTCCGGCCATCGGCCGTCCGCCAGCGGGACGACGTCCTCGGCCACGGATCCGTCGTCGAGGGCTCGTCGAAGGAGCGCGGTCGATGCCGCGGGCTCCACGCCCCAGCCGCCCCGGCCTGGGTCTCCGCCGGCGGCGAGCACCGCCTCCTGGGAGTCGGAGGCGTCGATCCGCAGGCCGCCCCGCGTGCCGACCACGGTGTAGCGCGGCTCGCCGAAGACGCTGGCCTGGCTGACCGTCAGCTCGCTGACCGCCCCACCGTCGTGCCACAGGAGCACGACGACGTCATCGTCCACCGCAGACCCGGGCCGCACGGTGCGGACGGCCGCCGCCACACGGCGTACAGGTCCGAGCAGCCGGATCGCCTGGTAGACCACGTGCGGCCCGAGGTCGTAGAGCATCCCGCCCATCTGCTCCGGCTCTGCTCGGTCACGCCAGCCGCCCTTCGGGGCCAGCCGGAACCGTTCGATGCGCGACTCGAACCGGTGGATGTCGCCGAGGTCCTGCGCGTGCCGGAGCACGGTGCGGAAGTCGCTGTCGAGCCCGCGGTTGTGGAACGGCACGAGGAGTCGGTCGACGCGTCGTGCCTGGTCCGCGAGTGCACTGACCGCGGCCGCGGTCGGCCCGACGGGCTTGTCCACGACGACGTGCATCCCGGCCGCCAGTGCCTGCTCGGCGAGCGGGACGTGCGTGACGTTCGCCGTCGCCACGACAGCGAGGTCGAACCCGCGGGTCCACGCGTCGTCGGCGCGCACGATGACGTCGGCTCCCGGGTGGTCACGGCGCGCCGACGCCGCCCGCTCGGCGTCGGACGTGACGATCGCGTCGAGGCGCAGCCCCGCAGCCGCCGCGATGAGCGGGGCGTGGAACACCCGTCCGGCAAGGCCGTATCCCAGCAGCACGACGGAGAGCGGGCGATCGGCGGTCGGCGAGGTCATGCGGGAAGTCAACCACCCGGTCCGGGTTAGGCCGCGCGAATGACAGGCCACGCGGCGTGGGGCACAATGACGGCTGTCGTCCACCCGGACGGCAGTCGTTCGCAGGGGAGCTCGCTTCCCCGCGACGACCAGGGGTCGCGACCGGTCGCGGCACCCGAAGGCCCGCGCGACAGCCCCCCAGCCGCGCGGGCTTTCCCTTTGGCCGGTCGTCAGGACCGATAGACGTGGACCGTGGTGCCCAGGGGCACGTGGTCGAACAGCCAGCGCGCGCCGCGGTAGTCGCGCAGGTTGACGCATCCGTGCGATCCGCCGCGGTAGCCGTCGCGCGCGAAGTACGGCGAGTAGTGGACCGCCTGGCCCCCACTGAAGAACATCGCGAAGGGCATCCACGTCCGGTAGAGCGACGACACATGGTCGCGGCTCTTGCGGGCCACGCGGAACGAGCCCTCCCGTGTCTCGGCGCCGGTGAAACCGAAGCGGGCGTCGAGGGTGATCTCGACGTCGCCGTCGTCCACCAGGCGCACCAGGCGCGTCGACTTGTCGATGCACACGACCAGCTCGTGCCGGCAGGCCGCCGGCAGCCGGCCGACGGTGCCGGCCTTCTGCCGGACCAGAGCCCAGGTGGCATCGCCGACGACGCCGGTCGGCCGGTAGCCCCATTTCGCCTGCAGCGCCTTGACGGCGGCCACCGTGTCCGCCCCCATGGTCTGCGCGTCGCGGCTGCCGGCGGTGATCTCGTAGCCCAGCCACGCCAGGCGGTCCTGCAGCAGGCCCACCCGCCAGCCGTGCGCGCCGGCACGAAGCGGGAGCCGGCTGGCTGGCCGCGCGGCGGGCACGGTCGTCGGGGTGGGCACGGTCGTCGGGGCCGGGACTGGTGCTGCTGTCGGGTCCGGCGCAGGCTCCGGGCTCGCGGTCGGCGATGGTGCGGGCTCGGCCGTCGCGCTCGCGGTCGGCACCGGCTCGGCCGCCCGTGCGGGGGATGCGCCGGCCAGGAGCAGTGCGCCCAGGCACGCGGTAGCCGCCGCGGCGGCGACGGGACGGCTGCGCATGGCGGGGAGCCTACGACGGGTGCCGCGGCCGCGGTCTGGTCAGTCCTCGGACCAGCGCGGTGACTGGGTCCGCGGCGGGTACAGGCGGTGCCGCCACACGACGACGCGGGGTTCGCCGCGCAGGTTCGCCTCGTGTGCCCGGGCGAGTGCGGCGCCCACCTCGCCGACGTGCTCGACGGTCTGGGTCGTGATGCCGAACGAGCCGGCGAGCGCCGACCAGTCAGGGGTCAGCAGGTCGACGCCGCGTTCGCGGAGGCCCGCGACCTCCTGGTCGTAGCGGAGCATCCCGTAGCCGGCGTCGTCGACGATGAGGACCGTGACCGGCAGCGACTCCTGGGCCATCGTCGCGAGCTCCCCGAGGGCGAACATCGGGCCGCCGTCCCCGCACACGGCCAGCGTCGCGATCCCGCCCGCCGCCGGCCCGATCGCCGCCGGCAGGGCGAAGCCCAGCGTCCCCCACCCGATCGCGTGCACGAGGCGTCGAGGTCGCGGCTGCGACGTGTACCCGCCCACCCAGTAGCCCCCCACGGCCATGTCGCACACGACCGCACCCGCGTCGGGCCAGCCGCGAGCCACTTGCTCCACCCACTCCACGGCGACCGATGTGAGCGGATCGGCGGCGAGACGGGAGAGCACCTGGGCGCGGATCCGGCGGACGTCGGTCCACGGCGGACGCGCGGGCGTGCCGTCCTCGTCAAGGGTCTCCTCGAGCGCTGCGAGCGTCAGCGCCACATCGGCGTCGATGCAGACGTCGAAGTCGACCGTCCGCCGCACGATCTCGCCGAGCGTGACGACCGCGCGCCGTGGCGGCAACGGGATGCGCCAGTTCTTCGTGTTCATTCCGTCGAAGGACGAGCCGAGGACGACCAGCAGGTCGGCCTCGGCGAGGACGGCCGCCACCTCCGGCTCGTGGACGGGCGCGTCGACGAGCAGCGGGTCGCCGGCCAGCAGACCCCGGCCGGCGTAGCTCGTCAGGACGGGCGACCCGAGCCGGTGGGCGAGCGCACGGGCCGCCGCCTCCGCGCCCGCGGCGACGACGCCGCCCCCGAGCCACAGGACGACGCGCTCGGACGCCCCGATGAGCTCCGCGAGCACGCCGACGTCGTGCGGGTCGGCGCCCGGAGCCGGCAGTCGGGGCAGGTGAGGCACGGAGGCGGTCCACTCCTCGCTGAGGACGTCGGTCGGGACGCCGACGTAGCTGCCGCGCGCGGGCGGACCCCACGCGTCGCGCAGGGCGAGGACCGTGGAGGCGACGGCCTCCTGCCGGGTCCGCGCTGACCGGGCCGTCGCGCCGAACGCCTCGAACATCGCCCCCTGGTCGTGCATCTCGTGCAGCAGCCCGCGCGGGCCGCCGGCCGCGCGATGCGACATCGCGACCTCGCTGGCCAGCACGATGACGGGGGAGCCGCTGACGTACGCCTCCCCGAACGCCGTCACGACGTTCGCCGTGCCGGGTCCGCTGGTCACGAGCGCCGCCGACGGTGTGCCGCTCGTCCGGTAGGAGGCGTCCGCCGCGTACCCGGCCGTCTGCTCGTGCCGGACCCCGACGATCGTCGGCGCGACGGCGGCGTCGACGTCCCAGAACGGGAGGTTGTGGACCCCCGGGATGCCGAACACCTGACGCGTGCCGTGCTGGCCGAGCAGCTCGAGCATCGCCCCGGCGACCGACCGGCCGCCCGCAGTCACGCCCGGGCCTCGAACATCCCGAGGACGGCGGCCACGCCGAGCACGCTGCGCGGGGCGTACGCGGCCCGCCAGAGCCCGCCGTGCGTCGCGTTGCGGGTGAACAGCTCCATCGGGCCCTGCAGGTCGGTCGCGGGGTTGGTCGGTGCCGCCGGGTTGCGAAGGTCGTGGACGAGGAGGGCCGCCATCAGGGCGGTGGACGTGCCCGGCTCGAAGACCTCGACGCCGAAGCGGCCGGCACCGGCGTAGGCCGCGGCGAGGGCTCGGTTGCGGACGACCGATCGCGTCCGCGTCGCCGGGGCGAGGTTGATCGACACCGGGACGCCGTCCGCGCGCGCAGCGATGGCGCGCCAGCGCTGAAGCCGCTTCGCGAGCGCGTAGTTCGGGCCTTGCTGCGACACGAGCGTGTCGCAGAGGCCGAACTCCCGTCCGTCGTCGTCGACGTACGTCGTCGGGTAGTTCGGCTCGAACTGGCGCAGGAGCCGCAGCGGGCTCTGCAGGAGCCCGCTGACCCCCCGCGTGCTCCATCGTCGACGCGAGTCCGACACGACGTCCATCGGGACGGCGAACACGTCGGTCGGCGTGGCCAAGTAGGCGAGCGTGAGGTCGTCGCGGCCGCCGCGCAGGCGCTCGGCGACCGCGTCGGCGGCAACGCTCAGGAGGACATGGGTCGCGCCGTCGGCGTACGCGTAGGTGCCGAGCACGAACGGCTGGTCGATCTCGTCGAGCCAGGTCGCGATCTCAGGAGCCTGGGAGATGAGGTCGGCACCGGCCCGGGCCGCGACGGTCGCGTCATCGTCGGGGTGGACGACGCCGCCGACCACGAAAGGTGGAGTGCCGTCCGCTCCGAGGCGGATCGGCACCCGCAGCGAGCCGGCGGTGTTGCGCGTCGTCTCGATCAGGCGTGCCCACAGGTCGGTGCGGGCCAGGTCGACGGCGTGCACCCGCGCACCCCATCGGAGGAGGGACCGCGTCGGGCCCATCTCCGCGCCGGCACCGAGGACGGCGATGTCGAGGTCGCGAAGGTCGAGCCAGCCCGGGTTGGCCATGAGGAGGTCGACCGCCTCGGCGACCCCGGGCTCGGCCACCCCGGCGGCGACCCAGGCGTCGACCTGACGCCGAAGGTCGTCGCCGAACAGCCGTCGACCCTTGTACGGCAGGGTCAGCTCCGCCTCGGGAGGCGCCGCACCTCGCACGGTCACGGAGGCCAGCCCGGGTGCGGTGTAGCGCTCCATAGCGTCGGGGACCGTGCTGCGCTCGCCGGCGCGCACGAACTCGAACCGTCGCTGCGCCGAACGGACGCCGTCCCGGGAGATGCTCACCGCGGCGTCGGGGTGGGTCGCGGCTACGCGGACGAGGTCGCGCAGCGGGCCCAGGTACCCGCGGCGCCAGTCGGAGGTGTGCTCGATCCGGGCGGCGAGGGCCGGGTCGGCGGTCCGGGCGGCGTCGGCGAACACGGCGCGACCGGTCGCCGTCGTGCTCCGGCGGCCGTCCCCGCCCTCGGGGAACACGACGCCGTCCGTCGTCGACCCCGGACCGTCGGCCATTCGTGGACCATATCCAACGGGCGAGCCGGCCTCAGTGGGTCGGGCAGATGGCGGTGCCGAGCTCGGCCGCCACGGCGACGGTGACGTGCACGTCGTCCAACGTCGTGCGGAAGTTCGTGAAGCACGGGCGCAGCCAGATCTCGCCGTCGATGACTGCCGGCGACACGTACACCCGGCCGTCGCGCTGCATCGCGCGGCACAGCTCGGCGTTGTGCGCGTCGACGTCCGGGCACCCGTCGACCCGGTGCCGGATCGGGACGATCGACAGCTGAGGGGGATGCTCGCGCGTCTGGAAGTCCGCCCGCTCGCCGGCGAGCCGGTAGAGGAGCCGTGCCTGCTGGAGGTTGCCCTCGATCGCGTCGCGGAAGGCGTCGGCGCCGTGCACCCGGAGCGCGAGCCACAGCTTCAGCGCCCGGAACGGCCGGGAGTACTCCAGTGTCACGTCGACGGCGTTGAGCTCGCCGCCCTCGTGCGGGATGTACGCCTCGTTGTGCCCGAACGTGGACGAGAGGTCGGCCGTCCAGCGGACGAGGACCGCGCTGCACGCCTTGGGCACGAACATCCACTTGTGTGCGTCGACGCCGAGGGAGTCGACCCGGTCGAGCCCGGCGAACAACGGGGCGGCCGAGGTTGTCGACGCAGGCAGCCCGTAGGCACCGTCCACGTGGAGCCACACCCCGCGGGGCTGGCACACATCGGCGATCGCGCCGATCGGGTCGACGGCACCGGTGAGCGTCGTGCCGGCGGACGCGACGACAGCGATCGGCACGATGCCGGCGTCGACGTCGGCATCGATGCGGGCGGCGAGGTCGTCGGGCCGCATCCGACGCTGGTCGTCGATGGCGACGCCGCGGACCCAGTCCCGGCCGATGCCCAGCAGCTCAGCGGCGCGCGTGACCGAGTAGTGCGCCTCGACCGACGCGTAGACCGCGACCCGGTGGCCGTGCATGCCGGTGGCGCGGCTGCCGGGGAGCGCGCGCTCGCGCGCGGCGGCGAGGCCGGTGAGGTTGCTGATCGTGCCGCCGCTGGTGAACGAGCCGGCGGTCGCCGGGAAGCCGAGGAACTGCGCGAGCCAGCTGACGGCCTGACGCTCGAGGCGGGTCGCGGCCTTCGCCTCGAGGGCGAGGTTGACGTCGTAGGAGTGGGCGAGGAGGTCGGCGAGCGCGCCGACCTCGAGCCCGCTCGAGCCGATGTAGGCGAGGTACCGGGGTCGGGCCTGGGAGAGCGAGGCGTCCAGGATGTCGCCCGCGAGCTCGAGGTCGGCGATGACGTCGCCGGGAGCGGTCGGTAGCGGCTCGTCGAGCACGGCGAGCAGCTCCGGGCCGGTCTCCGTCTCCACGTCACGGGGCGTGTCGAACTCCCGCCATGCCTTCGCGACGATGCCGGTAGCGCACGCGAGCGCGGCGTCGCGCTGGTCGCCCAGGCTCAGGGGGCGCGTCACGATCAGGCCGCCCGGGTCGCGAGCAGGCGGCGGTACGGTGCGAGCTCCTGGGTCCGGTCGACCCCGACGACGCCGACGAGCCCCGCGGCGTCGTGGTACTCGACGATGCACGGCCCGTCGACGTCGCCCTCGACGAGCTCGATGCGGTCGCCGAGCCCGGGCATCCCGAACGACTGGAGCTTGTGGTGGTACTGGTCGGACCAGAACGACGGCATCGCCGTGAAGGGAGCGCGGTCCGGCTCGTGGCCGGCGAGGAGGGTGGCGAGCGTCGCGCCGGCCCGCCGGCCGGTCTCCGTCGGCATGTTCCAGTGCTCGACCCGGCGGGCGACCGGCCCGAAGAGCGCGTTGGGGTGGCGGGCGATGTCGCCCACCGCGACCACCGGGGCCCGGTCGGTCGCCACCTGCATGGCGCTGTCGGTGAGCAGCCCGTCGCTGAGGTCGAGGTCGTTGCCGGCGAGCCACTCGGCGTTCGTCACGGACCCGACCGCCTCGATCACGAGGTCGGCCGGCAGCTCGGTCCCGTCGCTCAGGACGGCCGCCTCCACACGGCCATCGCCCTCGAAGCGGTCGATCGTGTGGGCCAGGTGCATGCGGACGCCGTGCTCCTCATGCCGCCGGCGCATGCCGGCGCCGAGAGCCGCGCCCAGCGGACGGATCATCGGCTGCTCGTCGATCGCCACGATGGCGACCTCGGCCCCGAGCGCCCGGGCGGTCGCGGCCGTCTCGCAGCCGATGAAGCCGGCTCCCATGATGAGCACGTGGGTGCCGGGGGTGAGCAGGTCGCGCAGCGCGCGGGCGTCTGCCGCGGTGCGAAGGACGTGCCGGCCCGCGGACGGCCCCGGGATGGGGAGCCGACGGGGTCGGATGCCGGAGGCGACGACGAGGCCGTCGAAGGTCAGGACCGAGCCGTCGGCGAGGGTGACCGTGCGGGCAGCCAGGTCGCTCGCGACGGCACCGGAGCCAAGGTGCCAGGTGACGTCGTCGATGCTCGCCTTCCGGCGGAACTCCAGGCCGGTGATGTCGACGCCGCCGGCGAGGGCTTCCTTGGACAGGGGCGGCCGGTTGTAGGGCAGGTGCTCCTCGTCCCCGACCACCGTCACGGTCCCGGCGAACCCGTTGGCGCGCAGCGCCTCCGCGGCCCTAAGCCCGCCGAGGCCGGCTCCGACGATGACGACCGAGCTCATGTGAGCGCCTACTCGACCGAGATCGCCTGCATCGGGCACACGTCGGCCGCGCTCTCGATGTCATCGCGTCGGCTGTCGTCGGCTTCGGCGACGTACAGCAGCTTTCCCTCGTCGTCGAGCTGGAAGATGTCCTCCGCCTCGAAGCAGCACTGGCCGTAGTGCTGGCACTTGTCCATGTCGACGAACACCTTGACGGTCACTGCGGCTCCTCGATCGTTGATGGGTAGAGGTCCTTCGACGGCGTGCGGATCCCGCGGAACTCCCAGTCTCCGCCCTGGGCGGTGGAGATGACCTCCTCGCTCTCGGTGGGCTGGGCGCCCACGTCGTCGCGGATCGGCGTCGGGCCTTCGACGATCGTGTTCGAGAGCGTCCCGAGGCCCTCGACCTCGACCTCGACAACGTCGCCCGGGTACACCGTGCGGGAGTTCGCCGGCGTGCCGGAGAAGAGGATGTCTCCGGGGACGAGCGTGATGGTGCGGGCGATATCGGCGACGAGGTAGTGCATGTCCCATTCCATCTCGTCGGTCGAGCCGTCCTGCTTGACCTCGCCGTTGACGAGCGTGCGGATGCGCTTTCCGCGGAAGTCCCAGTCCGTCACGAGGCCCGGGCCGATCGGGGCGAGCGTGTCCGCCCCCTTGACCCGGAGCATGGACCCGGCGTCGGTGTCGCGGAAGTCGTGCAGCCCGTAGTCGTTGCCGACCGTGTAGCCGGCGATGTAGTCGGCCGCCTGGTCGGGGGAGATGTTGCGGCAGGTGCGGCCGATAACGATGACGATCTCGCCCTCGTAGTTCAGCCACTTGCAGCGCTGCGGACGGACGACGTCGCCTCGGTGGCCGTTGAGCGCCGTGATCGGCTTGTGGAAGTACGTCGGCGCCGGGGGGAGCCGTGTCATGAACTCCGCCGTGCGCGAGTCGTAGTTGAGGTGGACGGCGATGATCTTCGTCGGCTCGCATGGCGGCAGGTGGATCGCGTCGTCGATGCCGACGACCCGGCCGTCGGGAGCAACGAGCTCGTCACCGTGCCGGGTCGTCAGAACCGGTGACCCCCCGAGGAGGATCCGGCGGTACTCGCTCATGCAGCGGCTCCTGTCCGTGCCCACCCCGACGACGGCCGATCGAACCACACGTGGACCTGGCTGGTGCCGATCGAGTTCTCGTAGTCGCCGTACTGGACGCCGGGGGCGGCGAAGTCGGCCTCACCGAGCGCGGCCGCCATCATCAGGTAGTGGGCGAACATGCCCTCCGGCCGGACGGCGAGGAACTCCGGCATCGTCTCGATCACGCGGTCGTGCCGGCCCTCGAAGAACCACTGCAGGCGTTCGTGGTCCATGTCGCGGGCCTTCTGGCTGATGATGTGCGCCGGGTCGCTGGACTCGTGCTTGCGCAGCTCCTTCAGCTTGTAGAAGGTGTGCGACATCGAGCCCGTCGCGATCACGATGACCTTCCGGTCGGTCTGCGCGATCGCATCGCCGATCGCCCGGCCCACCCGGAGGAAGTCGTCCGTCTCGCCCGTCTGGCAGACGCTCATCGAGAGCCACTGCTTGTCCAGCCCCTTGCCGAGGTAGGACCACAGGTTGAGCGACGGGTAGTACAGGGGGAGGTACTCGTCGTCGATCGGCGTGATCCACGTGCCGTGGGTGTCGGCGAACGAGGCGATCGACTGCGCGAGCTCCGGGTCGCCGCGCCACTCGTAGGGGATACGGCACATGCCGCGCGGGAGCTCCTCCGCGGTGAACAGGCCGGCCCGACGCCCGTGCGACGCCACGACGAACTCGACCGTGGTGAACCAGTGGGAGTCCAGGACGAGGACGGTGTCGTAGTCGAGCGTCTCGAACTTCTCCCGGCGGAGGCGCTCGAGCGCGGGCACGAGGGAGATCTCCTTGCCCTCGTTGAGCTCGAGCCGGGTCTCGCGCGGAAGCATGATGGTCGGGACGTGCGACAGCAGTCCCGCTCCGACGACCTCGCCCATGGCTACTGCCTCCATCCAGTCGGTGCATACACCGTGTTCTTCACGTCGGCGTAGAAGTCGAAGGACCAGACGCCGCCCTCGCGGCCGATGCCCGATCGTCGGGAGCCGCCGAACGGGGCGGCGAGGTCGCGCACGAAGAAGCAGTTCACCCAGATGGTGCCCGCGACGAGGTGCCGCGTGAAGGCCTCCGCGCGCTCCCGGCTGCCGGTCACTACGCAGGCGGCGAGGCCGAACTCGGTGCCGTTGGCGAGAGCCAGGCCCTCCTCGTCGGTCGCGAACGTCTGCATGGTCAGGACAGGGCCGAAGACCTCCTGCGTCAGGATCTCACTGCCGGCGGGGGCGTCGACGACGAGCGTCGGCCGGAGGTAGTGCGGTCCGAGGTCCTCGTTGACCTCGCCGCCGTAGACGACCGTCGCGCCGTCGGCCTTCGCCCGGTCCACGAACCCGAGCACGCGCTCGACGTGGCGCAGGTGGATGTTCGGCCCGATCTGGGTCCCGTCGTCGCGGGGGTCCCCCTGGCGCAGCTGCTCGGCGCGCTCGCGGAACCGTGCGGTGAACGCGTCGGCGATGCCCTCCTGGACGAGGAGCCGCGTGCCGGCGAGGCAGACCTGGCCGGCGTTGTCGTACTGCTCGACGGCGAGGTCGACGGCGAGGTCGAGGTCGGCGTCGTCCAGGATCACCGTCGGGCTCTTGCCCCCAAGCTCGAACGAGCAGGGCGTGAGGTTGTCGGCCGCGGCGTGGGCGATGACCTTGGCCGTCGGCACGGAGCCGGTGAAGCAGATGCGGGAGACGTCCGGGTTGGCCGTGAGGGCCGCGCCCGCCTCGGTCCCGAACCCCTGCACGACGTTGAAGACGCCGGGCGGCAGGCCGGCGTCGTGGGCGAGCTCGGCGAAGTACGAGGCCGTCAGCGGCGCCCACTCCGGTGGCTTGGCGACGACTGTGTCCCCGGAGGCCAGTGCCGGACCGATCCGCCAGGTCGCGAGCATCAGGGGCGCGTTCCACGGTGTGATGATCACGGCGACGCCGGAGGGGTCCCAGGAGACATGGTTCTCGTGGCCCCGGGTCTCGAACACCGGGTGCGCGAGCTCGTTGATCGCGTAGTCGGCGAAGAACCGCAGGTTGAGGACCACGCGGGGCATCACGCCACGTCGGTGGGAGCGGAGCAGCGAGCCGTTGTCCGCGGTCTCGAGCTGGGCGAGCTCCTCGATGTGGGCCTCGACGTTGTCGGCGACCCGGTGGATGATCGCGCCCCTCTCGACCGGGGTGAGTCGTGACCAGGCAGGGAAAGCGGCGCGGGCGGCGGCGACAGCGGCGTCGGCCTCGGCCTGACCTCCTCGCGCCACCTGGGCGAGCACCGTGCCGTCGATCGGGCTGACGGACTCGAAGGTCAGGTCGGAGGAGACACGCTCGCCGCCGATCCAGTGCCGGGTGTCGACCCGGACGCCGGCGACCTCGGCGTATGACATGGCGGCTTCCCCTTGGTCGGGACGGGCGGCACAATGAGCGGGCCGGCCGCTCTTGGGCGTGGCAATTTCGTTCGGACCCTAACGGATATTCTGCGGTACGTCACGCCCTTCCGCCACGTCGCTTGGAGGCCACATGCGCCGGCCGCGCATCGCGATCCTCGGTCGTTTCACCCAGTCCGCGAGTGCGCTTCGCTACCGCGGGGTGGTGTCGTCGCGGGCCCTTCTCGACGCGGTGTGGGCCGCGGGCGGCGACCCGGTCACGCTGCTGCCCGGCGACGGGCCGGACGCGCTCGACTGGACGGCCCGCCTCTCGGGCATCGACGGCGTCCTGCTTGCCGGGGGAGGCGACCTCGACCCACGGCTGTACGGAGGCGACGCGGACCACGAGGAGGTCTACGACGTCGACGCCGTCCAGGACGCCGCCGACCTTTCGCTCGCCGCGTACTGCCTCGAGCAGGGGGTACCGACCCTCGCCGTGTGCCGCGGCCTGCATGTCGTCAACGTCGTGCGTGGGGGCACCCTCGTGGTCGACATGCCGGAGAACCACCGGCACGTCGTCCAGGAGGTGGGTCTCCTGGAGGGCGCGCAGGCCCTCGGGATCGACGCGTCCGCCGTGGTCATCTCGTGCTACCACCACCAGGCCGTCGACCGGCTCGGCAACGGCATGCAGGTCGTCGCCCGCGCCGCCGACGGCACGGTCGAGGCGGCGGTCATCGACGGTCCCGGCTGGGCGGTGGGTGTGCAGTGGCACCCCGAGGACACGTGGGAGACCGACCCGCACCAGGTCCAGCTGCTGCGCGCCCTGGTCGACGCGGCGCGCTCCTAGCGGGGTCAGGCGTCGGGGCTGGCACCTTGGGTCAGGCGGCGCAGCATGTCCGCGGCGTCGGGCAGGCGAGCCTTGTCGATCATCGAGGTGACGGCCTGCTCCTGCTGGTTGAACAGGGGGAAGAGCCGCTTCATGAGCCGGCGTCCGGCGGGCGTGAGCCCGACGATGACCAGGCGCCCGTCGGTCTCGCTGCGCGAGCGGGTCAGGAGGCCGCGGCCTTCGAGGGTGGACAGGACTCCCGAGAGGGTCGCCTTGGAGAACCCGCCTTCCTCGGCGATGACCCGGGTCTCCACCCGCTCCCAGATCCAGACGACCCACAGCACGACGAAGGCGGTCCACGTCAGGTCGTGCGGCTGGAGCACGGTCCGTTCGAGGTGGTTGCGGACGGCGTTGGCCGCTCGGAACAGGTTCGAGGCCACGGCCATTGCCTCGAAGTCGAGCTCCATGCCGGCCAGGCGCGACTCGACGGCACGCTCGGTCTCAGCCAGCGTGTGCGGACCCGCCATGGAATCTCCCGTCCCGTCGTCGGTCGCGGTGCCGGGCGAACCGTCCGGCACGCGAACCTAGCGAATTGTGCGGCATGGGTGTCGACAACGGTGCCGGGGCGGCTACAGTGCGCGAATTGATTCGGACCCGAACGATCCGGGTCGACGCCGCGGAGGGGCCATGACCACGATGACCGACGTCTCGCTCGCCGACCTCGAGCTGTTCCGGGACGGCGCCCCGTGGGGCGTGTTCGCGGACCTGCGGCGCGATGACCCCGTCCACTGGAACGTCGAGCCCGCTCCGAACGCCGGCTTCTGGTCCATCGTCCGCTACCACGACATCGTCGACGTCCTGCGCAACCCTGACACGTTCTCGAGCCAGATCGGCACCGCGAACCTCGAGGAGCTCGACACCCGGCAGATGGAGATCCGTCGGTCGATGCTGGAGACCGATGGGACCCGGCATCGCGCCCTCCGCAAGATCCTCCAGCCGAGCTTCACCCCGCGGGCGATCGCCGGGTACGAGACGTTCTTGCGCGGCATCACCGCATCGACCCTCGACCGCGCCCTCGTCCAGGACGAGTTCGACTTCGTCGCTGACGTCGCCGCCGACTTCCCGATCCGGGTGCTCGCCCAGCTCCTCGACGTCCCCGAGTCGGACATCCCCCAGCTCATCCGGTGGGGCAACAAGATGGTCGGCAACCAGGACCCGGAGCACGCCGACGTCCTGGCCGGCAGCCCGGAGAGCGAGCAGTACCGCGACCTGCCGTTCCGCTCGCCGGCAGCCCTTGAGGTCTTCAAGTACGGATACGAGCTCGCGTGGGGTCGACGCGGCGGCACCGGGACGGACCTCGTGTCCACGGTGCTGAATACGCCGCCGGCCGACGGGATCCCCGTGGATGCCCGGGACTTCCGCAACTACTTCCTGCTTCTCGTCGTCGCTGGGAACGAGACGACCCGGCACACGATCACGCACACGATGAACAACCTCATGGCCAACCCCGACCAGATCGCGCTCCTGCGCGAGCGGCCCGAGCTGATCCCGTGGGCCGTCGAGGAGTTCCTGCGGATGGCGAGCCCGGTCCACCACTTCCGGCGGACGGCCACCCGCGACGTGACCGTCCAGGGCCAGGAGATCCGGGCCGGGGACAAGGTCGTCGTGTGGTTCGGGTCGGGCAACCGGGACGACGCCGTGTTCACCGACCCCAACCGGTTCGACGTGACACGCAAGCCGAACGAGCACATGTCCTTCGGCCGCGGTGGGCCCCACATGTGCCTGGGCAACGCCCTTGCCCGCCTGGAGGTCCAGATCATGTTCCAGGAGCTGCTCGCGCGCGACGTGACGTTGCAGCCGAACGGGCGGCCGGACTACGTGTACTCGAACTTCGTGCACGGCTTCAAGCGGCTCCCGGTACGGCAGGCCTGAGCGCGTCGGCCGGATCAGGTCGGCGCGACCTGGTCGAGGAACGCGTCGACGAGGGCGTGCGCCCGCGCCGCGGCATCTTGACCCTCGGCCAGGGTGTGCCGGTACAGCACCTCGGGGTCCTGCCCGTCCGCGACGACGGCGGCCCGTCCGCCGTTGTCGAACCACCCGCGCAGGCCCGCGGCCGTGAGCTCGGGGTGGAACTGCACCGCCAGGTTGCGGCGCAGGACGAATGCCTGCGAAGCGAGCGCGTCGCGCGCGACCTCGCGCGCCTCCGGAGGGACCTCCCACCGGTCGTAGTGCCACTCGAACCACGGACCCGGTCCGACGAGCCCCGGCTCCTGCGTCCACACCGGGGTCCAGCCGATCTGCGGCCGAGGGGCGCGCGCGACCGAGCCGCCGTGTGCACGGGCCAGGAGCTGGCCGCCGAAGCAGATGCCGAGCACGGGCACGCCCAGGTCGTCCGCCTCGCGCAGCCACTCGATCTCGGGCAGCAGCCAGCTGCCGATCGTGTCGTCGTCCCACGCTCCCCAGGGCGCTCCCATCACCACGAGCGCGTCGAACTCCCGGGGGTCCGGGAAGTCGAAGGGGATGTCGGGGGTGTGGAAGCTCTCCGGCGCGACGACAACGGCCTCGTCCACGGCGTAGCCGCGATGGGCGAAGCGCTCAGCGACCGGACCTGGCGGGCTCAGGTGGTCGTGCTGGAGGAACAGCGCGCGCATCGGGCCTCCCGGGTGAGGACAAGGGGGTCGCCGTGACGGCGACGAGCGCCTAGTATCCACGAGATCGTTGGCTCCCGAACGATTCTGCCGGACCCCGTTTCACCCGAAGGAGAGACATGCAGCACGACCTCGCCGAGACCCGGCGGATCCTCGAGACGCAGGGCATCGACGTCGTGCGGCTGATCTTCGCCGACCTGCTCGGCATCACCCGGTCGAAGGACCTGCTCGTGTCGCAGCTGGAGCGCGCGGCCGCCCACGGCCCGGCGTTCTGCCAAGGGACCTGGGTGACCACGACCCGCGGCGGGGTGCTCGACGGCGAGGGCAGCATGACGGACGGCCTGCCGGACATGGTGTCCAAGCTCGACACCGACACGATCCGGTCGATCCCGTGGGTCCCCGGTGTCGCTTACGCGATCGCCGACATCGACAACCCGGACGGGACCCGCAGCGCGGTCGCCCCCCGGGCGGTGCTGCGCTCGGTCCTCGACGAGTATGCGAGCGCCGGGCTGACGCCGGTGTGCGGACCGGAGCTGGAGTTCTACTTCGCCCGGCGCAGCGCCGACGGTGGCTGGGAGCGGATCCTGAACAAGACCGGGCGCGTGTACACGACCGGGTCGTGGGTCGATCCGGACGGGGACTACCTGCACCTGCTGCGGATGCTCGACCAGCTCAACATCGGTGCCTTCGCCGGCAACCACGAGTTCTGCCCCTCCCAGTACGAGATCAACCTGTGGCACAGCGAGGCCATGGATGCTGCGGATCGGACGTTCTTGTTCAAGACAGCTGTCAAGGACGTGTGCGCCAGCCGAGGGATCCTCGGCACGTTCCTGGGCAAGCCGTGGAACGACGAGGGCGGCAGCGGGTTCCACCTGCACTTCTCCGTGACCGATGCCGCCGGGGAGAACCGGATGCACGACGGCGGCGATGGGCTGTCCGCGACGGCCCTGTCGATGATCGCCGGCGTCATCGAGCACGCGCCCGCGATCGCCGCATTCACCAACCCGACCATCAACGCCTACAAGCGGCTCGGGCCGGACACGCTCGCCCCGTACCGGTCGAACTGGGGCTACGACAACCGCTCGACGATGATCCGGATCCCACCGGAGCGTGGGCAGGGAACGCGGCTGGAGCTGCGCATCGGCGACGGCACGGCGAACCCGTACATCGTGATCGCCGTGGTCCTAGCCGCCGCGCTCGACGGTATCCGGCGCGGGCTGACGCCGCCGCCCGCGGCGGCCGGGTGGGCCTACGAGGACGGGGCCCGGCCTGTGCTGCCGATGACGCTGACGGAGGCGCTTGACGCGCTCGAGGCGGATGCGGGGCTGCGCGGGTACCTGGGCAGCTCGTTCGTCGACGTGTTCACGACGATGAAGCGCGACGAGGTCGCGCGCTATGAGGCCGAGGTGCCCGATCCGACGACGCGGGACACGACGGCGTGGGAGCTCGACGAGTACATCGAGGACTACTGACCGCTGTCGGCAAGCGTCAGAACTCGGTCGTCACAACCTCGACGACGATGTTCGCGTCGTCGACGACCGGTATGGCCGACCACTTGTCGAACGTCGTGCACGGGTGCGAGATGCCGAACGACACGAGGTCGCCGGGGGCCAGCGGGTCCGAAGGGTCGACGCGCAGGTAGGCGTGCTGGTCGTTCAGAGCGGTCACGATGGGGGCCGCGCCCCCGTGCTCGGCGGCGGCGAACCGGCCGGTGACGACGGGAAGGCCGGCGTCGAACGAGACATCGCGGCGGCCCACGCCCACGAGCGCCAGACCCGCCTCCGGGCGAGACAGCATCGCTCCCCAGACGCCGAGCGCGGGGGTCAGCCGCAGCGGGCTGCGTGGCTGGTCGCCGAACGGCGAGGTCGCCGCGTAGGCGCCGTGATCGTGGGTGACGTAGCAGCCGCTTCGCAGGACCAGCCGAAGGCCCGCGGCGCTGGCCGCATCACCGATGACCTCGACGGCGCGGTCCGGGTACGCGCTGCCGCCGACGGTGACGATCGGCTCGTCGGATCGCAGGAGGCCGTCGCTCGCAAGCTGCGTGGCGACGGACGCGACCTCTGCGAGGAAGTCGTCGACTCGGGAGATGGTCGCGGAGGCGTCCGCGCCGCTGATGGTCCCCTCGAACGCGCCGACCCCCGCCACCGGGTGCGGGCGACGTGCTGCGAGCAGGGCGAGGTCTCGGGCCTGTGCGGCCGACCGGACGCCGGTTCGCCCGCCGGGGAAGCCGAGCTCGAGCAGGACCTGAAGGCTCCCCGCCCGGGCCGGCGCGATCGTGCCGAGGGCGTCCAGCGACTCCGTCGAGTCCGCGTAGGCCCACACGACGAGGGACGGGTTCGCATCGAGCAGGGACTGCAGGAGCCGTAGCGAGCCGGCGTCGGTGACCTCGTTCGCCAGCACGATGCGGTCCACGCCCATCGCCGCGACCCGGGATGCCTGCCATGCGGTCGCGACCGTCATTCCCCAGGCGCCGGCGGCGAGCTGTCGGGCGACGATCTGCGGGCTCATCGTTGTCTTCGCATGCGGGGCCAGCAGCGCACCGGCCTGGTCGACGTACCGGGCCATGGTCTCGATGTTCGCGTCCAGCGCCCGCGCGCGGAGCACCGCTACGGGCATCGGGAACGTCCCGTCGAACAGGTGGCGACCCACGGCGGACGACAGGTCGGCGGAAGGCAGACCCTTCGGACCGACGACGGCCGGGAGCCCGTCAGCCACGGCGAAGCACACGGCCTGGCCGTGCCCCCGTGAGCTGCCCGTCGCGCGCAACCATTGTGCCGGCGACGACGGTGCACGTCACGCCGACGGGGGCGGAGCGTGGTCGTTCGAAGGTCGCCGTGTCGGCGACCGTTCCCGGATCGAGGACGACGAGGTCGGCGACCGCGCCCGCCACGACGCGGCCCCGGTCGCGAAGCCCGAGACGGTCGGCCGGGACCGACGTCATCCGAGCGACGGCCTGCGGCAGCGTCAGCCGAGCCTGGTCGCGCACGTAGCGCCCCAGGATCCGCGGGTATGTGCCGAACGAACGCGGGTGCGGCTGGCCCCCGCCATGGTCGACAGGCAGCGCGTTGCCGTCCGAGCCCACGGCGGCGAGCGGATGCGCGAGGAATGTCGTCATGTCCTCCTCGGTCCGGTAGAACAGCACGACCTGGACGTCGCTGCCGACCGTCGTGCAGAGCTCAAGCACGAGAGCGTCGGGTTCGGTCCCGCTCTGCTCGGCTGCCTGCTCAAGAGTGAGGCCCACGAGCTCGGAGCGCCCCGGCACCGCGCTCAGGACGAACCGGTCCCACAGCCACGGGATGCCCCCGAACCACCCGCGGTTCATGTCGAGCAGGGCCCGCGACCGCCACCCGGGGTCGGTTCCGTTGCGACGCAGCGCCTCCGTGCCCCCCGCCTGGACCCACTCCGGCAGGTACTGCACGAGAGAGGAGGACGACGCGTCGTACGGGTACACGTCGAACGCGGCGTCGACACCGTCCCGCACCGCGGCCTCGAACAGTCGCAGCGCATCGCCGGCACGGCCCCAGTTCGCCGGCTCGTTGAGTGCCAGGTGCGAGTACTCCAGCCGGACGCCGGTCGCGCGGGCGGCGTCGATGGCCTCGGTGATCGCATCGAACTCCCCACCGGCGACGGCGCGGGCGTGCGTCGCGTACATCGCCCGGCGCGAGGCGATGACCTGAGCCAGCTGCTCGATCTCGCCCGCCGGTCCGAGCGAGGACGGCGTGTGGGTGAGCCCGGTCGACATCCCCCACGCACCCTGGTCGAGCGCCTCGGCCAGGAGGTCCTGCATCCGCCGGACATCCTCCCGATCGGCCGGGCCGTAGGGGTCCTCCATCGCGGCGATCCGCAGGGCACCGTGCCCGACGAGCGGGGCGACGTTGATGGCCGGCCGTGCGTCGTCCAGCGCGGCGGCGTAGCCGTCGAGGTCGGTCCACGTCGGATCAGGCGCACCGTCGCCGAGGCGGGCGAGGTGGTCGGCGAGCATCCGACGCCGGGCCGGGCAGACGGGGAAGGGCGAGAACGAGCAGTTGCCGGTTACCTCGGTCGTCACGCCCTGGAGGATCTTGCTGGCCCCGCCGGGCTCGTCGAGGAGGATGACGTCCGAGTGCGTGTGGATGTCGATGAAACCGGGGGCGACGACGAGACCGGTCGCGTCCACGGTCTCAGCGGCGTCGACGGTCGTGTCCGCAAGGTCGTCGACGAGGACGACCCGGCCGCCTTCGATTCCGACGTCGGCTCGGCGAAGGGCTCCGTCGGTCCCGTCGGCCAGCAGTCCGCCGCGAAGGAGGAGATCCACCGTCACCCGAGCATCTGGCCGAGGTCGGCGGACGCCTGGTGCAGCCGTCGCCCGACCTGGGCCATCGCCCGGCTGTTCATCCGCGACGTCGGCGCCGAGATGCTCAGTGCGGCTACCGGCCTGCCGTCGGCGGTGACGATCGCCGCCCCCACGCAGCGCGAGCCGACCTCGTTCTCCTCGTCGTCGACCGCGAAGCCCTGGGCGCGGAACTGGTCCAGCTGTTCGAGCAGCTCCTGCACGGATCGCACAGTGTTCGGCGTGAGGGCAGGGCGGTCGGCGTTCGTCAGCAGCCTCTTAGCCTCGTCCGGCGGGAGGGCGGCGAGTATCGCCTTGCCCAGCGCTGTCGAGTGGATGTGGTCGCGGATCGCGATGTGGACCGTGCTCCGCAGTCGCTGCGCGCTCTCGATGGTGTCGAGGTACACGACCTTGCCGTTGTTCACGACGCCGACGTTGACCGTCTCGTCGAACTCCTCGTTGAGCTCCTGCATGACCGGCCGAGCGAGCTGGAGGAGGTCGTTGGAGCTGCGCAGCGCACGGCTCAGTCCGAAGAGCGCTGGGCCGACCGAGTACTCGCGTCGGGCGTCATCACGGACGACGTAGCCGCCGGTCTCCAAGGTCTTCAGGATCCGGTAGGCCGCCGGCTTCGTGACGCCGGTCTCGGCGCAGATGCGGGCAACCGTGCAGGACACGTCGGCGGCGAGGAGCGACAAGATCGCCATCGCCTTGTTGAGGACGGCGACCTCGTCGGATCGCTGAGCCTGCACCACCTGACATCCCTCCCCGTCGTCGAGCGCGCACAGCGTAGTTGCTGCCGCCCTGGCGTTGCGCACAATTCCGTAAGCCGGAATCATAGTCCGCATTGTGTCAGTCGTAGGGACGAGAGGAACGGTCGTGCGCGTCGGGCTCGCGGGCATCTGGCACGAGACGAACACCTTCTTCGACCGGCCGACGACCATCGAGGACTTCCGGTCGTTCGCCTACTTCGAGGGCGGCGACCTCCTCGACGCCCTCACCGGCACCGGTACCGAGCTGGGCGGTGCGCTCGCCGCAGCGCGTGAGCTGGGGGTGGAGGCGGTGCCCCTGGTGTTTGCCGGCGCGCTGCCTTCAGGCCCGGTCGTGGCGTCTGACTTCGACGGGGTCCTGACAGAGATCCTCGGACGACTGCGCGCGCAGCTGCCGCTCGACGGTGTCGTCCTGGCGCTGCACGGCGCGATGGTCGTCGAGGGCCGGGCGGATCCGGAGGCCGACATCATCGCCGAGATCCGGCGCGTCGTCGGGGGGCTGCCGATCGCCGTGACCCTCGACTACCACGCGAATGTCAGCGGCCGCCTGGCCCGTCTCGCGGACGTGCTGTGCGGCTACCGCACATACCCGCACGTCGATCTGGCCGACCGTGGCCACGACGCGCTGAGCGCCGTCGTGCGCGCCGCGCGCCGCGGGCGTCCGCCGCTGTCCCACCTCGTCAAGCTCCCCTTGCTCACGCTTCCCGTCGCGCAGGAGAGCGCTGCACGGCCCATGCGCGATGTTCTCGGCCTTGTCGAGGCCGCATGCTCAGACCCCGATGTGTGGACTGCATGCGCCTTGCCGGGGTTCGCCTACTCCGACGGCCCGCGCCTGGGCTTCAGCGTGTACGTCGCCGCCGACCGTGACCCAGCGGCGATCGCCAAGGAGATCGCGTCCGAGGTGTGGTCGCGGCGCGACGAGTTCGCGATGACGCTGTACGACCCGGTCTCGGCCGTGCGGCGAGCCTCTACCGGTCCGTTCCCGGCCGTGCTCGTCGACGTCGCCGACAACGTGGGCGGCGGCTCGCCGGGGGACAGCACGGCCATCGTGCGCGCGCTCCAGCAGGAGCGAGTCGAGGGAGCCGTCGTCGTCCTGTGGGACCCCGTGGCAGCGGCGGAGCTCAACGCGTCGGACGCGACGCATGCGGAGGTCCGGGTGGGTGGGCGCAGCGCGGCGGTCATGGGTCCGCCCGCGCTCGTGTCAGGTCGCGTGCGACGCCATGGGGAGGTGCGGTACCGCCGTACGGGCAGCTACATGACCGGGGCCGAGGTCGACATGGGCCGCGTCGGGGTCATCGAGTCAGCGGTGGGGTCCGTCGTGGTTACCGAGAACCGGGTCGTCCCGTTCGACGACGACCACCTCACCGTCCTGGGGATCGCTCCTCGGGCGGCCCACTTCCTGGTCGCCAAGGGAGCCATCGCGTGGAAGGCCGCGTTCGGCGACTACGCAGCCACGACGGTCTACGTCGACGGGCCGGGAACGTGCCCGGTGAGCCTGGCTGCCCTCGACTTCTCCTCCCGGCCGCGACCGATGTACCCCTTCGAGCAGCAGACGCCCTGGCCCGCCACAGCTTGATCCGCTCCACCAGCACGGCCGTCCGACCACCACTGCCATCCCGCCACCACTGCCATCCCACCACCACTGCCATCCCACCACCACGAGGAGACCGATGAGCGACCCGATCCTGGCCCGGCTCGACGACCTTGGACTGACCCCGGCGCCGGCAACCACGCCCCCACAGTGGTTCGAGCCGGTGGCCGTCCACGGTCGGTATGCCTACCTCGCCGGGCAGGTGCCGTTCGGACCCGATGGCGCGCTGCTCGCGACCGGCCGCCTGGGCGACGGGATCGACGTGGACCAGGGCGTCGCGTGCGCCCGTCAGTGCGCGGCGAACGGTCTCGCCGTGCTGTCGCGGTCGCTTGGCGGCCTCGCGAGGGTCGAGCGCATCCTCAAGGTGACGGTCTTCGTCGCCTCGGCCTCGGCGTTCGGTGACCAGCCGGTCGTCGCGAACGGCGCGTCAGAAGTGCTCTACGCCGTCCTCGGCGACGCGGGTCGACACGCTCGATCCGCTGTCGGAGTCGCTGCGCTCCCGCTGTCGTGCCCGGTCGAGGTCGAGCTGGTCGCCGTCCTGCGCGACACCGACTAGGGGCCGGGCCGGGCGCCGAAGGTCTCGAACTCGACCATGATCGCGTCGGTGTCCTTGTCGACGAAGCGCCTGCGCTCACCCAAGCGGACCGCCCGTCGAGCGAGGATCTCCTCATCTGGGAGCACGTCGATGACCGCGTTGGCAGCCTCGAGGAAGGATGGGTTGTCCGCGCGGTTGTAGCAGGCGAGGAAGAGGTTGCGCGCGTAGTCCGACTCGTTGTTCGCCGACGAGTGGAGCATGTTGCCGTGGAACCACATCACGTCGCCGGGGTCCGCCTCGAACCAGACAGTCTCCAGCGCGGCCTCGGCTCGCGCCGTCCTGTCGGGGTCGGCGCCGACCTGCGTGCCGATGAACCCGTGCTCGACGCGCCCCATGCAGTGCGAGCCTCGCAGGACCTTCAGCCCGCCGTTCTCCTGGCTCATACGAGTCAGCGGGACGGCGACGCTCAGCATCGTGGGGAACAGGTAGCCGTACTTGTACCAGTAGCCGTAGTCCTGGTGCCACAGCCACGTCCCGCCGGCGCCGGGCGGTTTGAGTGTGACCTTGGAGTGGTAGTGCCGGACCTCGCCGCCTAGAAGGTCTCGCACGGCACCGGTCATGCTCGTGCTCCGCGCGAGTGCGCCGAAGCTGTCATCGCCTGGATCGTGCCAGGCGGAGATCTCCGTGCTGCGGCCCTGACCGTCGTCCAGCCCGTAGGCACGCGACCGGATGGCCGGGTCTGACTCCAGCACCTCCGCGAGCGCCGCGACCTGCTCGGGTGAGAAGAAGCCGCGACGGATGACGAAGCCGTCGCGGGCGAACCCCTCGACCTCTTCCGCTGTGAGGACGGTGCCCATGCTCTCGGCCTTCCGCTATGCGGACTTTGAGTCCGAAGTGGCGGGACTGTAGCCCAGGGTGCGCCAGCCCACAAGGGTCAGCCGGTGGCTCCCGCGGCGCCGGATTGGGCCTCATCCAGGCCCAGCCCGCGCAGGTCGGCGACGAGCCCGTTCTCCTCGGCCTCGTACAGCCGCCAGATGACCCGAAGTCCCTGAAGGCTCCCGGGCGCATTGGTCAGCGGGACGGCGCCGGTCTCGACGCACTCGATGAAGTGGACGATCTCACCGCCCAGGTGCTTGTCGTCGGCCTCGGTCTGCGTCAGGAGCACGCCGGCGTCCGCCGGCGGGAGAAGCGTCTCCGCTAGGCCGCCGCGCGGCGGTGGGCCGTCCCAGCCGTGGTGCGCGTAGAGCCGACCGTTGGTCAGGTCGGCCTCGAGCATGCCGTTCATGCAGTGCACGTGGATCGAGTAGCCCATCCGGCTGGCGCGGGCTCCCCAGGTGCCGAAGTGATATCCGGTCACGCCGCCCTCGAACGAGACGATCAGGTCGCTGGTGCCCTCGCGTTCCATCCAGGGCGTTCCTAGCCGCGTGCCCATGTGGGTTCCGCGCTCGGGTCGGCCAAGGAACCACAGCAACAGGTCCACGTAGTGGCAGCCGTGGCTGAAGAGCTGACCGCCACCAAGGCGTTTCGCCGATCGGATCCAGTGGCCCTCGGGCGGCACGGTGAGCTGCTCGGTCCAGATCGACATGTGGAAGGGGTCGCCGAGGTAGCGGTCGTCGACGAGCGCCTTGAGCTGCTGGACCAGAGGATGGAACCGCATCGGGTAGGCGGTCATGAGGACGCGGTTCTGCGTCTGCGACTCGGCGATGAGGTCCAGGCACTCCTGCTCGGTGACAGCCATCGGCTTCTCCATCAGGACGTGCTTGCCGGCGCGAAGCGCGGTCAGGCCCATCTCCGCGTGCAGGTCGTGCGGAGTGACGACGAGGACCGCATCGACGTCGTCGAGGGTGTCGCGGTAGTCGGTCGTCGCGATCGCCGCGCCGAAGTGCTTGGCGGCCGCCTGCGCCCGGTCGAGGTCGATGTCGGTCGTGGCCGTCACGGCGACGCGGTCGCCGAGAGCGGCGAAGGCGCTGCGGTGGGACTCGCCCATGTCCCCGCAGCCGATGATCCCGAGGCGGATCGTCATGGCTCCTCCTGTCGATTCCTGGATTGGTAACGATGTCGGTAACGATCGTGTTTCGGCGCGCCGCAGGCCCTTGACACTCAGTTGCAGCCGCTCCTATGGTCCGCGAAAATGCGTAATGCAATTCCGTATTGCGGACCTTATCGGAAGAAGGTGTAGCGCTAGATGAGTGCATCAACTGCAAGGCGAACACGATCGTCGGGACGGCTCGCCCGGTCACTGGCACTCGCAGGCGCTGCCCTGCTGCTGCCGGCCCTGGCTGCCTGCAGCTCGGGGACCTCGTCGGAGGCCAGCGCGAGCGCCCCCGCGGAGGCGACCTCCGCCGCGTCCGAGGCGCCCGCCTCGGAGGCTCCTGCCTCGGAGGCGGCTGCCATGCTGCCGGCCGGCGGCCCGATCCAGTGCGCCCTCACGGAGAAGACCGAGCTCGCGCCCTTCGAGTTCAGCGACACCGTGGGCGAGGTTCCCGATCTGCCGAAGACCATCGCGTGGGCGAACACCTCCGACGCGGAGTTCTTCATGCAGATCACGCGGTCGATCGAGGATGCGGCCAAGTCCCGGGGGCTGGAGTTCATCACGGCCATCGCCGACGACGACTCCGCCAAGAACATCGAGCAGATCGAGACATTCCTGCAGCGCGGGATCGGCGCGCTGGCGATCCAGCCGCTGGATGCCAACGCGCAGGCTCCCCTCATGCAGCGGGCGATCGACGCCGGCGCGGCGGTCATGTCCCTCGTGACGCCGCCGAGCACCAACCAGGCCATCGCAGACCAGTACAAGGTCGGCAACACGCAGGGCCTGGCGGCGGCGAAGTACATCACCGAGAGCATGGGTGGCAAGGCCAAGGTCGTCTACTTCAACACGGACTCGATCGAGGTCCTCAAGGCCCGCCACCAGGGCGTGCTCGACGGTCTCGCGACGGCTGGCGCCGGTGTCGAGATCGTGGCCGACGTGCAGCCTGAGGCGATCACCCAGGACGCCGGCTTCCAGGCGATGAGCACGATCCTGCAGGCGAACCCGGACGTGGACGTCGTGCTCGGTGGCGACACCTACGTCCTTGGCGCGCTGGCCGCGCTCGAAGCCGAGGGCAAGGCGCGCGACGACATGTACCTGTCGGGCATCGACGGCGACGAGCAGGCGCTCGCGGCCGTCGAGAAGGGCGGCCCCTACAAGGCCAGCTTCGCCTTCGCCTACCCGCTCATGGGCTACGCGTGGGGACAGTTCGCGGCCGACTGGATCGAGGGCAAGTCGATCCCGCAGGTCATGCAGCTGGATGCCATCGAGCTCAGCTCCAAGGAGTCGATCGACGCGTTCAAGGCTGCCATGGCAGATCCGGCAGCGACCTGGAAGAACTCGTCGGAGTACCTGACGATGCTCGGGAACGTGAGCTACGGCACGCGCGACCAGTGCATCACCTACGCGGCCTAGCCTGATCGACCGCACGCCGGCTGGGTGGCGCGTCCGCGCCACCCAGCCGGCACCCGTCGCGACACCCTCGACCCCTGGGAGACCCCGCCAATGACGACCGCCACCGCACCCGTTCGGACCCGTGGATATCTGGTTCCCGGCGAGCCGAGCCGCCGTACCGGGCTCGGCCTCTTGTGCGTCGTCCTGGTGATCGTCTTCGGCCTGCTCTACGAGAACTACTTCACCGTGTCCAACGGCCTGTCGATCCTGCAGAACGTCTCAGCGATCGCGATCGCGGCCGTGGGCTCGATGTTCCTGCTCATCGCCGGGAACGTCGACCTGTCGATCGGAGGCCAGCTCGCGCTCATCTCCGTCACCGTTGCGCAGGTCGCCAAGGCCACGGGCGACGTGGTCACGCCGATCGTCGCGGGGCTCCTCCTGGGAGCAGTCCTCGGCCTCATCAACGGCCTGCTGGTGAAGGTCATGAAGATCTCGCCACTGATCGTCACGCTCGGAACGATGTCGGTGTTCACGGGCATGGCCTATCTCGTGAGCGACGGACGGTCGGTGTTCGGCTTCTCGGACGCCTTCATCGCGATCGGCCGATCGAAGCTGTGGGGTGTCCCCGTCCCCGTCATCGTCGCGATCGTCATCTTCACGATCTGCGGGTTCTGGCTCACGCGCACCGTCGCGGGCCTGAAGGTCTACGCGATCGGCGGCAACCCCCTCGCGGCCCGCCTCACCGGCGTGCGCGTCGACCGGTTCATCACAGAGCTGTACGTCTTCAACGGCCTCCTCATCGGCGTCGTCGCCGTGCTCCTCACGGCCAGGCTCGGCAGCGGTACGCCGCAGATCGGCCTGACGTTCAACCTCGACGTGCTGACCGCGGTGATCCTCGGCGGCGTCGCGTTCGCGGGTGGCAGCGGGCACCCGCTCGGCGTCTTCATCGGCGTCGCGACGATCGGCATCCTCAACTCGGGAATGATCTTCGCCGGGCTCCAGTCCTGGTGGCAGGACATCGCGAAGGGCGCCGTCCTGCTGCTTGCCCTCGGGGCGGACCAGGTCGCCCAGCACCGACGTGACCGCGCCGTCCCGAAAGACGCAGGGGACACCGCGGACGGAGGTGGGGACGAGGTCGCTGCGGTCCGAGAGCCTGGAGAGGCCTTCGACGAGTACGGCATCGACGACAGCGTCGACAGGCACATCGGCGAGATCGTCCTGGACGCGCGGGACCTGTCCAAGAGCTTCGGCTCGGTGTCGGCGCTGCGCAACGGCTCGTTCCAGGTCCGCCGCGGCCAGGTCGTATGCCTCGTCGGGGACAACGGCGCCGGCAAGTCGACGCTGATCAAGATCATCTCCGGCGTGTACCGGCCGGACTCCGGCGTGCTGGAGTTCGACGGGAAGCCGCGTGAGTTCGGCGCCCCCATCGACGCCCGCCATGCCGGGATCGAGACGGTCTACCAGGACCTCGCGGTGTGCCCGAACCTCGGGATCGCGCACAACATGGTGCTCGGTGACACGCCGCGCAGGAGGCTGCTGGGCTTCATCCCGGTGCGCGACGACCGGGCCGCCGTCATCCGGTCGCGCGAGCGCCTCGGATCGCTCGGGATCAAGATCACCGACATGAACCGGTCGGTGGGCCGGCTCTCCGGCGGCCAGCGGCAGTCCGTCGCGATCGCCCGCGCGCTGAAGGACGACGTCAAGATGGTGATCCTCGACGAGCCGACGGCGGCCCTGGGCGTGAAGCAGACCCGCAACGTGCTGCGCATCGTGCGGAACGCCGCGGAGAAGGGCGCGGGCGTCGTGCTCATCAGCCACGACATCCGAACCGTCCTGGCGGTCGCCGACCGCGTCGTCGTGCTGAGACTGGGCAACGTGGTGTTCGACGGCGACGTGAAGGACGCGTCGCACAGCCAGCTGCTCCACCTGATGGCGGGCATCGAGGAGATGGAGTTCGGCGACATCATCGACGACGCCGCGACCGACGGGAGCGTGACGGCATGACGCTTGCAGAGTTCGACCTGACTGGTCGCCGTGCTCTGGTCACCGGCGGAGGAGACGGGCTCGGCCGGCGGATGACCGAGGCGCTCGTCGACGCCGGCGCCGACGTCGTGATCTGCGGCCGACGCCAGGAGGTGGTCGAGGCCGCCGCTGCCGAGATCGGTCCGCGCGTCACCGCTGTCCAAGCCGATGTCACGTCGCCTGCCGACATCGACCGCCTTGTCGAGGTCGCGGGAGACATCGACGTCCTGGTGAACAACGCGGGCCTGTCCCACCGGGCGGCGTGGCCGGAGGTCCAGTCGGAGGACTGGAAGTGGATCATGACGCTGAACGTCGAGTCACCCATGTGGCTGATCCAGCGGTTGGTCCCGGGCATGGTCGATCGTGGCTGGGGCCGGGTCATCAACGTCGCGTCCGTGTACGGGCTGGTCGGCGGCGACGACAGCCGCTACCCGGGGATCGGGCTCGACATCGGTTCGTACTTCGCAAGCAAGTTCGGTCTCATCGGCCTGACGAAGTTCCTCGCGACGCAGCTCGGGCCGACGGGCGTCACCGTCAATGCGCTGTGTCCGGGCATGTTCCCGAGCCCGGCGAACGTCGAGGCGCTCCAGCCGGAGGTCGTCGCTGCGCTCGAGGCGGGCACCCCGATGAAGCGTCTTGGTGACGACACCGAGCTTCGCTCCGCCGTCCTGTTCCTGGCGGGCCCCGGCTCGAGCTTCGTCACCGGTCACAGCCTCGTCGTCGACGGCGGCTGGACGGTCTGGTGACCGCCGCCCCGCGTCCGACGTCCGACCTCGACCATGCACCGGCGGCCCATGCCGCCGTGGGGAGCTGAGATGAAGTTCACCGAGTCCCGCCGACAGATCGCCGACGCCGAGTCGTGGGTTGCCGGCGGGGTCAACAGCAACTTTCGGCTGGGCATCCCGCCCACCCCGCTCGTGATCGAGACCGCGTCAGGTCCCTATCTCTATGACGTCGACGGCAACCGGCTCGTCGACTACTTCCTCGGGATGGGTCCGATGCTTCTCGGGCACAGCCCCGTCGAGGTCGTGCGTGCGGCCGCGCAGCAGCTGGACCGCAGCATCCTCGTGGGCGGACAGACCGAGCTGGAGTACGAAGCAGCCCGCCTGCTCCTGGCACTCGTACCGTCTGCGGAGTCCGTGCGGTTCTGCTCATCGGGCAGCGAGGCCGACCAGGCGGCGCTCCGGCTGGCACGCGCCGCGACGGGCAGGTCGACGGTCCTGAAGTTCGAGGGTCACTACCACGGCTGGTTCGACAACGTCCTGTGGAGCGTGGGTCCCGAGCTTGACCAGATGGGACCTATCGATGCACCGACGGCCGTGCCGGGGTCAGTCGGTCAGGTCGCTGTCTCCGACGTCGACATTCTTCCGTGGAACGACGCGGCCGCCGTCGTGCGACGGCTCGAGCGCGGCGACGTCGCGGCGGTGATCATGGAGCCGATCATGTTCAACGCGGCGGGGATCCTGCCGGAGCCGGGGTTCCTGGAGACCGTGCGCGCCGCATGCGACGACACGGGCACGATCCTCATCTTCGACGAGGTCATCACGGGCTTCCGGGTCGCGCCGGGTGGGGCGCAGGAGGCGCTCGGGGTCATCCCGGACCTGACCGTCCTCGGCAAGGCGTTGGCCAGTGGCTTCCCGGTCGCCGCTCTCGTCGGCCGGGCCGACCTCATGGAGCTCATCAGCAACCGCACCGTCCTGCACGGCGGGACGTACAACACGCAGTCCATCTCGATGGCCGCGACGGTGGCGACCCTGCAGACCATCGCGGAGGGATCCGTCTACGCGAAGATCGCCCGCACCGGATCAACCCTCATGTCCGGACTCCGCGCCGCGTTCGACGACGCGGGGATGGAGGTCTCGATCGTCGGGTACCCGGCGGTGTTCCATGTCCGCTTCGGCGCGCTCGGGGCCCGGGACTTCCGCGACGCCCTCGGCGCAGACCGGGCCGGCTACGGGCGGTTCGCACTCGCCCTCCTGGAGCGAGGCGTTCGGGTCCTGCCCCGCGGCACGTGGTTCTTGTCCCGCGAGCACTCTGACGACGACGTCGAGCTCACTCTCGACGCCGTGCGGCAGGCTCTCCTCGTCGCCTGACCGCACCGCACCGCGACCGACCACCGCGCTCGACCACCGCCGAAGGGACCCCATGCGCATCGTCGACTTCCGCGCGACGCCCGTCACCGTGCCGCTCAAGCGCCCCCTGCGCTGGTCGTTCGGCGTCGAGGTGACGACGACGCGGACCATCCTCGAGCTCATAACCGACGAGGGCGTCATCGGCATCGGCGAGACCCGGGGCGGGGACGAGATCGTCCGCGCGCTGGAGCTCCACCGCGACCTCTTCATCGGTCTGGACCCGCTCGAGGTCGGACGGATCACTCGCCGCTTCAGCGTGTTCCGCATGACCTCCGAGCAGCTGGCGCTCGTCGGCGCCGCGAAGCTCGCAGGCACGGCTGTCGAGATGGCGTGCTGGGACCTCGTCGGCAAGATCCTCGGCAAGCGGTGCGGGGACCTGTGGGGTGGTATCGAGCGCGAGCGGATCGAGTTCGCTGCGTACGTGTTCTACCGCTATGCGTCCACCACGGAGGTGGGCGACGGGAACCGGGCCGAGAACGCGGCCGACCACGCGGACGAGCTCTTCGACCTGTACGGGTTCCGCGACATCAAGTTCAAGAACGGTGTCCTCACGCCGGAGGAGGAGATCCGCTCGGTCCGTCTCATGCGGGAGCGGCTGGCGGGTCGACTGCGGTACATCCGGATCGACCCCAACGCCGTGTGGTCGGTCGAGACCAGCATCCGAGTGCTCAACGAGCTCGCCGAGTACGACCTGGAGTTCTGCGAGGACCCCACCTGGGGGATCGAGGGGATGTCGCTCGTGCGCGAGCGGACGCCTGTCCCGTTGGCGACGAACATGTGCTGCGTGACGTTCGAGCAGATCCCGCTCGTCGTCCGCACGCGCGCCCTCGACGTCATCCTCGGCGATGTCCACTTCTGGGGCGGCCCGAGCTCGGTGCTCCAGCTCGCCAAGGTGTGCGAGACGTTCAACATCGGGATGAGCCTGCACAGCGACCGCGAGCTCGGCATCTCCACGGCCGCCGTGCTGCACGTCGCGGCGGCCGAGCCGATGGTCAGCCACTCGATCGACACGCACCTCATCGAGCAGGCGGACGACATCATCACGGTGCCGTTCGAGTTCCGTGAGGGCCGGCTCGACGTGCCGACGGGGCCGGGCCTGGGCGTCGAGATCGACCAGGACAAGCTGCGGTACTACCACGAGTACCACCGTGCGCACGGCGAGGCGAGCGAGTTCGCGGACTCCATGCAGGCCGACTTCCGGGCGAAGTTCCCGAAGTTCTGACGAGGGCGGAGGCGGCATGAGCACAGCGGTCACGATCGTGACCGGCGCGACGGGCGGCATCGGTCCGTCGCTGTGCCGGCGCGTCGTCCAGGACGGGGCGAGCGTCGCGGTGTGCCATGCGCCCGACGACGCCTCGCAGCGGACCGCCGACGCGCTCGTCGCTGAGCTCACCGGCACCGGATCCACCGCGGTCGCGGTGGCCGCCGACCTCGGTGATCCCGACGCGATCCCGGCGATGGTCGACCAGGTCCGCGCGTCGCTCGGACCCGTGACCGGACTCGTGTGCGCCGCTGCGGCGTCCGTCACTGCGCAGCGCCCGTGGGCCGACTTCGACGCCGCCGACTGGCAGCGCACGCTCGCGGTCAACGTGATCGGCACGGCCCTGACGATCCGAGCGGCGCGGGCGGACCTCGCCGCGGCTCGCGGCTCGGTGGTCGTCCTGTCCTCGGTCACCCCGCTGCTCGGCCGCACCGGCAACCTGCCCTATGTCACGTCGAAGGCTGCTGTCATCGGCCTCGTGCGGTCCTTGGCACGGGAGTGGGGGCCGGAGGGAGTCCGGGTCAACGCGGTGGCGCCGGGTGCGATCAGGACGCCCGACGAAGCGTTCTACGGCTCGGACGAGGAGCTGGAGGCGGTGCTGTTCCCGTTGCAGTCGCTCCACCGCCGCGGCGTGCCCGCGGATGTCGCGAACGCCGTCGCGTACCTGCTCTCCGAGGAGGCCGGCTTCGTGACCGGGCAGGTGCTCGTGGTCGACGGCGGCTGGGTGATGCCGTGACGCCTCGTCCCCGGCGCGTGGCTGTTGCGTCGATCATCCAGGAGACCAACACGTTCTCGTCCTGCGCCAGCTCGCTGGACGACTTCGCCGCCCAGGGCCTGTGGTTGGGCGCCGAGGCCGACGAGCGCTCCCGCGGCTCGAACACCGAGATCGCCGGCGCGATCGCGCGGCTGGGCGAGGCCGAGGTGGAGGTCGTCCCGATCGTGCGGGCGTGGGCGATGTCCGGCGGCATCCTGGGCGCCGAAGCGATGGCGGAGCTGGAGCGCCTCCTTGTGGTCGGCCTTGCCGACTCGGGGCCCCTCGACGCCGTCGTGCTCTGCCTCCACGGGGCACTCGTCGCTCAGGACGCGCCGTCCGCCGACGCCCGGCTCACGGCAGCCGCTCGTGACGTGGTCGGCCCGGTGCCGATCGTCGTGACCCACGACCTGCACGCGAACGTGACCCCGGCGATCGTCCGGGCCGCGACGGCCGTCGTGGGCTTCCACACGTATCCGCACGTGGACCAGGCGACGACCGGCCGCCGGGCGGCGGACCTCGTCCTCGCAGCACTGGACGGGGGCCTGCCCGGCCTGGGCACGATCCTGGTGAAGCGGCCGATGCTGGTGCCGGCCGAGACGCAGGCGCTCGCGGACGAGCCCATGGCCGGGATCCGGCGCCTGGCCGATGCCCTGACGCACGGGTCGGTCCTGGACATCTCGCTCTTCCCTGTGCAGCCGTGGCTCGATGTCCCGCACCTCGGGTTCGGCGTGACCGTGACGTACACCGGCGACGAGGAGGTCGCGCGTGCTGCGGCCGAGGCGGTGGCCGACGCCGCGTGGAACGCCCGGGATGCGTTCCGCCTGGACCTGGTGGGGCTGGACGAAGCCGTCGCCGGGCTCGGACCTGCCGGTCCTGGAGGTCCGGCGATCCTCGTGCACTCGGCCGACTCGCCGACAGCCGGCGCGACGGCTGACGACGCGACCGTCATCGGTGCGCTCCTCGCTGCCGGCCGGTCGCTGCGGGCCATCGCCACGGTCGTGGACGCCCCGGCGGTCGCACGGTGCACAGACGCTGGCATCGGCGCGGAGGTCGATCTCGTCGTCGGAGCCACGCTTGACGACCGATGGTCCCGGCCCGTCGCCGTGTCGGGAGTCGTGCGACGCCTGGGGGACACACCGGTCGTTCTTACCGGGGAGTCGATGACAGGGCAGGAGATCGCACTCGGTCGGTGGGCCACCGTCGAGGCCGGCTCCGGGCTGACCGTCCTCCTGACGGAGAGACCGGCACCGACGTTCGACCCGCAGGGCTTCCGGCATGCCGGGCTCGAGCCGGCCGACGTCGACGTCGTCGTTGTGCGCTCGGCCACGATGTTCCGCGCGGGCTTCCGCGGCATCCACACGTCGGCCACCGTGCTCGACCTGCCGGGGGCAAGCACGCCGGCGTTCTCCCGCCTCGACTTCGTGCATGCGCCGCGACCGCTCTTCGGCGTCGACGCGGAAGGAGCTCGCCGATGAGCGACAACCGACCGCTCGAGCTTGCGGACAACCGTGTCCCCGTGTACTACGCCGGCGGGCGCAACATCTCCGCGTTCCGCGGGCTCCCGGACCCGGTGGCGGGTCCCGAGGACTGGGTGGGTGCGCAGGTGCCGCTCCCACCAGCGATCCTCGGCCCCGATGCCGACCCGCAGACCGGAGTCTCCCGGCTCCCGGACGGCCGACTGATCGCGGCCGCGATCGAGGCGTCGCCGCTGGAGTGGCTGGGGGCTCCGCTCGCTGAGACCTACGGCGGCTCCTCAGCGTTGCTGGTGAAGCTGCTCGACGCCGGTGAGCGGTTGCCCGTGCACTGCCACCCGTCGCGGGACTTCGCCGCCCGGTCCCTCGGAAGCGTGTTCGGCAAGACCGAGGGTTGGGTCATCATGCACGCCGAACCCGACGCGGCCATCTGGGTCGGCATGCACGACGGCGTCGAGGTATCGGACCTGCGGCGGTGGATAGCTGCGCAGGACGCCGACGCGATGCTCGGCGCGATGATGCGGCTGCCCGTCGAGCCCGGCATGGTCGTGTACGTCCCGGCCGGAGCGCCCCACGCGATCGGGCCGGGCGTCATGCTGACCGAGCTTCAGGAGCCGACGTCGTTCTCCGTTCTCGCCGAGCACGAGCCGTTCGGCGTCGCGGAGGACGCCGCGACGCTGGGCCTCGGGTGGGACGTCGCGATGTCGTGCTTCGACCTGTCGGCCTTCCGCGACCGACGCGACGAGGTTCTTCCCACCGCGCGCCACGTGACCGGCGGTACGGGCGGCACCGTCACGAGCCTGTTCTCTGAGTCGGCCGAGGTCTTCTTCCGTGCGTGGCGGGTGCGGGCGAGTGGAGCCGTCGCCCTGCCCGAGGCGTCGTTCGCCGTGCTCGTCGTGGTCGCGGGCTCCGGCGCGATCGGTTGGGACGACGGGCGGATCCCCGTCCGCGCGGGGCAGACCTTCGTGGTGCCGTTCGCCGCCGGGCCGCTCACGATCGACGGAGACCTCGACCTCATCGCGTGCCTGCCGCCGGCCGTGGGCGGCTGACCGATGCTCGCCACCGCCCCGCTGCTCGCCGCCGACGATGTCGGCGTGATCGAGGCCGGCTGTCTGCTGGGGGAGTCACCCCTATGGATGGCCGGAGACCCCGGGACGCTGCTGTGGGTGGACTGCGAGCAGGCGACCCTGCACTGGCGACGAGGAGCGGTGCGGTCCCGGGCGACCGTCGCAGTCGACGACCCGCTCGTCGCCGTGTGCTCCCGGTCTGACGGCGGGCTCGTGGTCTTGGGAGGGCGGACGGTGTACGCGCTCGACCATCCGAGGGCCGTGCCCGTGGCGGTGGCCGAGCTGCCCGACAACCCTCCGGGTGTGCGGTTCAACGACGCGAAGCCCGGTCCGCACGGGCGACTGTGGGCTGGGACGGTCCTGCGGGGCTCGCCGGGCGCCGGCTCGCTGTGGTCGTACCGCCCGGACGAGGGACTCGTGCGCCACTGGACCGGGATCACGCACGGGAACGGGATCGGCTGGGACGCCGAGGCCTCGGTCATGTACGTCGTCGACAGCGGCGCCGGCACGGTGAGCCGGGCCGACGTCGACCCTGGAACGGGCCGGCCCGGTGACCCCGAGGTGATCGTGGAGCTGGACTCCGACGAAGGGCTGCCCGACGGACTGGCCGTCGATGCGGAGGGGTGCCTGTGGCTCGCCGTGTGGGGCGGCGGGTGCGTCCTGCGGGTCGCCCCCGGTGGTCAGGTGCTTGGTCGGGTGGTGGTGCCCGCCCGGAACGCGACGTCGTGCGCCTTCGTCGGTCCCGACCTCGCGGTCCTGGCCGTGACGACCGCCGCCGACGACGTCGAGCCCGGACGAGCCGGCGGGCAGACCTACCTGCGCCGCGTCGGCACGACGGGGGTCGAGGTCGGGTCGATCGACTGGGCCGACGCGGTTCGACCGAACCAGCCAGGTCTCGAGGCGGAGGGAAGCCTGCGATGAGCACGATGCCCCAGGTGTGGATCACCGGTCCCGAGGAGGTTGGCGTCCGCGAGGTGCCGACCCCGAGCCCGCAGCCCGGCGAGGTCGTCATCGAGACGGCGTTCGCCGGCATCTGTGGCTCTGACCTGCACACGCTGCGCCGCGGGCACCCCTGGCTGCCGTACCCCATCGCCCCCGGGCATGAGGCGTCCGGCGTGGTCGTCGACGTCGGAGTGGGCGTCTCGCCGGCGAGGGTGGGCGAGCAGGTCTACCTTCAACCGGTCGTGGCCTGCGGGAGGTGCTTCTACTGCCGGCGGGGACGGACGAACCTGTGCGACGAGCTCGTCGGCGTCGGGTCCCATGTACCCGGGGCGTTCGCCGACCGGTTCGTCGTACCTGCCGTGGCTGCGCGGCCGGTCCCGGACGGCATGTCGTTCGCGCAGGCCGCGCTGGTCGAGCCGTTCGCCACCGTTGCCCACGCGCTGCGCCTGGTCGGTGGGGTCGACGGCGCGACGGTCGTGATCTTGGGTGCCGGATCGATCGGCCAGGCGTCGATGCTCGGCGCGCTCTCGAGTGGCGCCGCCGCCGTGGTCGTGACGGACCCGGTCGCGGGCAAGCGCGACCGCGCCCGGGCGCTCGGTGCCACCGTGGCGCTCGATCCGACGATCGCCGACCTGCGGGGTGCTGTCTGTGCCGCGCTCGATGGCCGTCCCGATGTGGTCATCGACTGCGTGTCGTCGGCGGCGACGCTGCGCACGGCGGTGAGCCTCGCCGTCAAGGGAGGGTCGGTCCTCGTCGTCGGTGTCGGCCACGGACCGGTCGAGTTCGCGATCGACACGATCCAGGACCAGGAGGTTGCCGTCGTCGGGTCTGCGATGTACACGGCCGAGGACTTCGACCGGGCCGAGGAGATCGTCCTCGCGTCAGCCTCGGCCGAGCTCGTCACGGCCGTCGTCCCGATGGGACAGGCCGCGGACGGGTTCGCGCTCGCCGCTGGCGGGGAGCACACCAAGATCCACCTGTCCGGCCCGGCTGCGTGAGCCGGCGATGACCCACCGACCTCGGGCCGCGGCCGCGGTGCCGACCATTTCCTCACAGGAGCAGCCATGCGCGTAGCGACCCCCGTCTTCTTCGAGCCCGGGGCCCCGCACCAGCTCGTCGACCTCGAGGTGGACGAGCCACGGGCCGGCGAGGTGCGGGTCCGGATGGTCGCGTCCGGTATCTGCCACAGCTGCCTGTACGCGATGGACGGCGACCACGCCGGCATCCCGCGCCCGATCGTCCTCGGCGACGAGGGGGCCGGCGTGGTCGAAAGCGTCGGTCCCGGCGTCACGAGCGTCGCCCCTGGCGATGCCGTCGTCGTGTCGTGGGCGCCGGGGTGCGCCGACTGCGCGACCTGTCGGATGGGCGCCCCGGCGTTGTGCAAGCGTCAGCCCCCGCTCGGCCGCATGGCCGACGGGAAGACGCGCTACCACCTCGACGGCACGGACGTGTTCCACTACGGCCCGGCCACCAACGCCCCGCTCGCCGTCCTGGCCGAGCGTGCCGTCGTACGGATCGACGACCGAATGCCGCTGGACCTCGCCGCGCTCCTCGGCTGCGCCGTGACGACCGGAGTCGGCGCTGTCCGCAACACGGCGAGGGTCCGCCTCGGCGACGGGGTCGCCGTGGTCGGCTGCGGCGGGGTCGGTGCGAGTGCTCTCATGGCTGCCGCGGCCTCCGGCGCCTACCCGGTCGTCGCAGTCGACCCCGTCACGGAGAAGTTCGGCGCGCTGCGCGAGATCGGTGCGACGCACTGCGTTGACCCGACGGCGGCCGGTGCAGCTGAGACCGTCCGCGAGCTGTCCGGGGGCGGCGTCGACTATGCCTTCCTCACGACGAGTGCCGCGCCGGCGTTCGGGCTGGCGACCTCCGTGCTGGGTCCGCGCGGCACGTGCGTCGTCATCGCCGGGTTCCCCGACGGCGCGACCTTGTCCTTCGACCCGGGATGGCTGCTGAACGGCGAGCAGCGAATCGTGGGGTCCAAGTACGGCTCGTCCAACCCGCCCGTGGATGTCCCTGCACTCGTTGACCTCTATGCCGCCGGTCGCCTGCCGCTGGAGCGGCTCGTCTCCGGGCGCTGGCCGATCGCCGAGGTCGATGCGGCCTATGACGCCCTCCGCGGCGGTCAGGTCACCCGCGGGCTGCTGCTCATGGAGCAGCCGTGACGCACGGCGCACGCGGGGATCGGCGATGAGGGCCGTCGTCGCGTACGGGCCGGGGGCGCGGAGCCTCGAAGTCGTCCCGGACCCGACTCCCGAGGTCGACGGGGCGGTCGTCGAGGTGCTGGGCTGCGGAATCTGCGGGACCGACCTCCACCTGCTTGCGGGCGACCTCGGAGCTGATCGGTTCCCGCTCGTGCCCGGACACGAGCCGTGGGGTCGAGTCGTGGAGGTGGGCCGCGAGGTCGCAGGCGTGCGCGTAGGCGATCTCGTCGCCGTGGACCCGTCACTGCACTGCGGCGCGTGCGACCCGTGCCGGCGGGGCCACGGCAACATGTGCGAGCGCTGGGCGGCGATCGGGGCGAACCGCCCGGGCGCCTGGGCCGACCTCGTCGCGGCACCGGCGGCCAACCTGCACCCCCTGCCGCCAGGCATGCCGACGTCCGTCGCCCCGCTCATCGAGCCGGTGGCGTGCGCCGTGCGCGGTCTGGAGAGGCTCGCCCCGGAGCCGGACCGGCCGGCGATCGTCTACGGGGCGGGCACCATGGGTCTCGTGCTCAGCCTCTTGCTGCAGGCGCGGGGAGTCGGGCCGGTGACGATCGTGGACCCGAACCCCGCCCGTCGTGCCGCCGCCACCCGCATCACGGGGCTGCCTGCCGTCGATCTCGACGAGGCAGCCGAGCTGAGGGCCCCCTCGGTGGTCGAGGCGACCGGCAACCCCGCGGCCTTCGAGCAGGCCCTGGCCGCGGTGGACCGCGCCGGGACCCTCCTCGTGTTCGGCGTCGCGTCGCCCGACGCCCGGGCGAGCGTGTCGCCGCACCGGCTGTACGCAGACGAGATCACGATCGTCGGATCCATGGCAATCCTGCGCAGCTTCGCTCCCGCGGTGGACGCTGCGGCGCGCCACGCGGACGCGCTCGCTCCGCTGGTGACGGATGTCGTTCCCCTGGAGGGGATCGAGGCCGGGATCGCTGCCGTCGCCGATGGGTCCGCGGTCAAGGTCGTCGTGAATCCCAGGGCGTCGACATGACAGGCCGCGGCATCCTCGTGACCGGGGCGCGGCGCGGGATCGGGGCTGCGATCGCCGTCGGTCTCGCCGAGCCCGGCGCGCGGCTGGTCCTGCACCACCTCGACAGCGCCGCGGAGATCGACGTGGTTGCCCGCGCCTGCCGTGCGGCCGGGGCCGACGTCGAGGTCGTCGAGGCCGATCTCCGCGAAGCCGAGGCGGTCGTCGAGCTCGCCCGCGCCGCCGGGCCGGTCGACGTGCTCGTCAACAACGCCGCTCGTGCCTCGAACGTCTCTCCCGCGGCCCTCGACCTCGCCGAATGGGATGCGACGTTCGCCGTCAACGTCACCGCCGCGATGCTGCTGGCGCGGGAATGCGCGGTGAGTATGCGCGACCGCGGCTGGGGTCGCGTCATCAACCTCACCTCCGCCACGGTGCGGCTGGGTGGCCCGTCAGGCCCGGCGTACATAGCGAGCAAGGCCGCGCTCGTCGGGCTCACGCGCTCGCTCGCCCTGGCCCTTGGGCAGGACGGGATCACCGTGAACGCGTTGTCGCCGGGAGCAGTGCTTACCGAGAACGAGCGTGAGCTGTACCCCGACGCGGACCACGCCGCCGCCGACGCCGAGATCATCGCCCGCCAGGGACTTCCCCGACGGCTCGTCGCCGACGACATGGTCGCCGCCGTCCGTTTCCTTGCGTCCGACGGCGCGGCGGCCATCACCGGTCAGGTCATCGAGGTCGGCGGCGGACTTGTCCTACGGTGACGGCGTCGCCGTCTTGAGCAGCGGGAGCACGCGGGTCGTCGTCGACGTTCACGCGGGCGGGCGCCTCACGAGCCTCGTGACGGGTGGACGTGAGGTCCTCGGCGGCTCGGCGGACCCGGCGGTGCCGCCGCAGATGCGTTCGGGCTGCTTCCCGATGGCCCCGTTCGCCGGCCGGCTCGCCGACGGCCGGGTCACCTTCGACGGTCGCTCCTGGAACGTGCCGGCGAACCTGGGTGACGCGGCTGCGCACGGCGTCGTCTTCGACGTGCCCTGGGCGCTGGAGCACGTCGACGACGCCGTCGCCGTCCTCGCCGTCGAGCTCGACGCTCGCTGGCCGTTCGGCGGGTCCGCACACCAGGTCGTCCGCGCGCTCGACGACGGTGTCGCGGTCGCTCTCACCGTCGCGAACGACCGCCGGCCGATGCCGGCCGCGCTCGGCCTGCATCCGTGGTTCGCCCGCACACGTGATGGCTCGGACGCCGTCGTCGAGGTCGCGGTGCCCTCGGACGAGGACCTCCCACGTCGCCCGTGGGACCTGTGCCTCCCGGGGTGCACCTCGCCGCCGACGGCGTCGTGGCCGGGGTGGCGACTGGTCATCGACGCCGACACGACGACCTGGACGATCTACGAGCAGGACCCGGACGCGTTCTGCCTCGAGCCGCTCACCCACCCGGTCGGTGCGGTCGCGTCCGGCGCGGGTGGCGTCGTCGAGCCCGGTCACCCCCTGACCCTGAGCACGCAGATCCGCCTCGTCCCGGACGAGCGCCGGTGACCACGAAGCGGCCCCTCGCCGGCCGTCGAGCACTCGTCACGGGCGGCCTGGGCGGCATCGGGCGCGGCGTGGCCCTGGCGCTCGCCGAGCAGGGCGCCGCCCTGGTCCTGCACGACCGGCAGCCGACTGCCGACGCCGACGAGGTACTCGCGGCGCTGGTGTCCGCCGGTGCCCCCGAGAGCGAGCTCGTGTGCTTCGACCTCGCCAGGCCGGAGCCTTCGCGCGCGGGCTTCGAAGCGGTGGCGGACAGGCACCGGATCGACATCCTCGTGTGCAGCGCGGGAATCCAGCGGACGGCACCCCTGGCCGCCCACACCCGGGAGACGTGGGACGCGGTGATCGCGGTCAACCTGTCCTCGGTGTTCGACGCGATGCAGGTCTTCCTACCGACGATGGCCGAGCGAGGCTACGGCCGCGTCGTGGCGATCGCCTCTGTCCACGGCCTCGTCGCGTCGGTCGACAAGGCGCCCTACGTGGCGGCCAAGCACGGACTGGTCGGCCTGACCAAGGCCGCTGCGCTGGAGTACGCGACGGCCGGGTCGGCGCAGGCCGGCGGCGTCACGGTGAACGCCCTGTGCCCGGGATGGGTCCGCACCGACCTCATCGAGCCGCAGATCGCCGCCCTCACCGCAGAGCACGCCGGCGATGCCGACGCCGCGGCCGCGGCGCTCCTGCGCCTCAAGCAGCCGACGCTCCGGTTCACCGAGCCGGCCGACATCGGCGCGCTCGTGTGCCTGCTGGCCTCGCCGTCGGCGCACAACGTGACGGGGACCGCGATCCCGCTCGACGGCGGCTGGGTCGCGGGCTGAAGTAAACCGCCGGTCCCGACGGTCGGGACCGCACGATCAGCAGGACGAACCGATGAGCAGGACGACCCGATGAGGAGGACGACCCGATGAAGCTGGCGCAGGTGCGGATCGACGGTGAGGTGCGGCCGGTCGTGTTCCTCGGGGACGGTCGGTTCGCAGACCTCGGCCCGATCACGACCGCCGTGGATGGCCCGTTCCTCGAGCGCGGCCTCGGGTCTCTGCTCGCCGACCCGGGGGCGCTGGCAGACCTGCCGACCCGGGACCTGCCGCGACCGGACTACTCGGCACCGATCGCCCGCCCGGGGAAGATCGTCTGCATCGGCCTCAACTACGCCGACCATGCTGCAGAGTCCGGGATGCCCGTACCCCTGGAGCCTGTTGTCTTTTTCAAGGCGCCGGGGACGATGGTCGGCCCGAACGACGACGTGCGAATCCCGAGGGCCTCGGTGAAGACCGACTGGGAGGTCGAGCTCGGGGTCGTCGTCGGCGCAGAGTGCCGTTACCTCGACTCGCCGGCCGACGCTCGCGAGCGCATCGCGGGGTACGTGCTGAGCAACGACGTCTCCGAGCGCGAGTTCCAGCTCGAGCGCGGGGGCCAGTGGGACAAGGGCAAGTCGTGCGAGACGTTCAACCCCTGTGGGCCGTGGCTCGTCACGCCGGACGAGCTCCCCGACGTCCAGTCGCTCGGGATGTGGCTGGACGTCAACGGTGAGCGGCGACAGACGGGTTCCACGGCGACGATGGTGTTCGACATCGACTACCTGCTGTGGTACCTCAGCCAGTTCATGGTGCTCGAGCCGGGTGACCTCATCAACACAGGCACGCCGCCCGGCGTGGCGCTCGGTATGGCCGAGCCCCGCTACCTCGTCGCCGGCGACGTCATGGAGCTGGCGATCGAGGGCCTCGGCAGCCAGCGCCAGACCTGTATCCCGGCGCCGTAGGCGCACGTGGACGGCGCCGACGTCACCACGCGCCTGGCCCGCGCGCACGACGCCTCGCACTACCTCGTCGTTCCGGCTGCCACCGAGGTAGCCACCGGAGTTGACGACGTGGTCCGCCTTCTGCGTGCGTCGACCGCGAGTCGGCCGGTGACCTTCCGGTCCGGTGGCACCAGCCTCAGCGGTCAGGCCCAAGGGCGCGGGGTCCTCGTCGACACGCGCCGAGCCTTCCGGCGGGTCGATGTCCTTGGCGACGGCTCGCGCGTGCGAGTCCAGCCAGGGGCGACGGTTCGGCAGGTCAACGCCCGACTGGCGCCCTACGGCCGCGTCCTAGGGCCTGATCCGGCGAGCGAGGCCGCGTGCACGATCGGCGGCGTCATCGCGAACAACTCGTCCGGCATGACGTGCGGGACGACCGCCAACGCCTACACGACGATCGAGTCGATGCTTCTCGTCCTCCCGGACGGAACCGTTCTGGACACATCGCCGGCGGACTCGGACGCGCGGCTCCGCGCGCTTGCCCCCGCCGTCCACGCGGGGCTCATCGCCTTGAGGGATCGCGTGCGGTCCGACCCGGTGATGGTGGCTGAGATCCGGAGGCAGTTCTCGATCAAGAACACGATGGGCTACGGCGTCAACGCGTTCCTCGACTTCGACGACCCGGTCGACATCCTCGTCCACCTCGTCGTGGGCTCAGAGGGGACGCTCGCGTTCGTCGCCGAAGCCACGTTCGCCACCCTGCCGGTCCGCCCTCACGTCGCGACCGGCCTGCTCGTCTTCGACTCGCTGCCGTCCGCGACCGGGTGCCTCCCGGCGATCGTGTCGACCGGCCCCGCGGCCGTCGAGCTTCTCGACGCGGCCTCTCTACGCGTCGCCCAGCGCGACCCGCGCGGCATGGCCGCCCTCCCAGCGATCGCGATCGGCGCCCAGGCCGCCCTTCTCGTCGAGTACCAGGAGGGCACCGCCGGTGCGCTCGTCGATCGCATCGCCGCGGCGACACCCGTGGTGGAGGGCCTCCGCACGCAGCTACCCGCCGTCCTCGCGTCGGACGCCCGGACCCGAGCGGACCTATGGCACGTACGGAAAGGTCTCTACGCGGCCGTCGCCGGGAGCCGGCCGGCCGGCACGTCCGCGCTCCTCGAGGACGTGGCCGTCCCCGTCCCGGTCCTGGCCGACGCCTGCGGAGAGCTCCTGCGCCTCTTCGACCGGCACGAGTACCAGGAGTGCGTCGTCTTCGGCCACGCGAAGGACGGCAACATCCACTTCCTGCTGAACGAGCGGTTCGACGATCCGGCGTCGCTGGCCCGGTACGAGGCGTTCACCGAGGACATGGTCGAGCTGGTCCTCGGTCGCGGCGGCACGCTCAAGGCCGAGCACGGCACCGGACGCATCATGGCGCCGTTCGTGCGGCGACAGTACGGCAGCGACATCTACACGGTCATGCAGGACGTCCGCCGCCTGCTCGACCCGCACGGGGTTCTCAACCCCGACGTGCTCATCTCGGACGACACCGCGATCCACGTCCGCGACCTCAAGACGAGTCCCGTCGTCGACCCGGAGGTGGACCGCTGCGTCGAGTGCGGCTACTGCGAGCCGGTCTGCCCGAGTCGGGACCTGACCCTCACTCCGCGGCAACGGATCGTGATGCGTCGGGAGCGCGCGGCTGCACTCGATCGGGGCGACGTCCGGCTTGCTGCGGCGATCGACGAGTCGTTCGAGTACGACGGTATCGAGACCTGCGCCGCGGACGGGATGTGCGAGACCGCGTGCCCGGTGCACATCGACACCGGCGAGCTCGTCAAGCGGCTGCGGGCAGAACGGCAACCACCGGCGCAGGCGCATGCGTGGAGCGCGGCTGCTGGCAGCTGGTCTCCGGTCACCACCGCACTCGGTGCGGTGCTTACCACCGCTCACGCGCTCCCCGGCGCGGCCCAGGCGGCGAGTCGACTCGGTCGGCGGATGCTCGGCGAGGACGTCGTCCCGCTGTGGACACCGGACCTGCCGTCCGGCGGCCGACGGCGTCGACCACGCCGCGTCGATGGGGCAGCGGGCGCCGAGCCGGTCGTGTTCCTCCCGAGCTGCATCGGCACCGTGTTCGGCCCGGCGACGCCACGCGGTGGCGTGGCGGAGGCGTTCGTCGCGTTGTGCCGGGCCGCGGGGGTCCCGGTGGTTGTGCCGGACGGCGTGGCGTCGACCTGCTGCGGCACACCATGGCGCTCCAAGGGTGCGTTGGCCGGCTATGAGGTCGTGCGGTCGCGCACCGAGCGGGTTCTCGCGGCCGCGACCGACGGCGGCCGGTTGACGGTCGTCACGGACGCCGCGTCGTGCACGGAGGGCCTTCAGCACGCCGTCCCGACGGTCGATGTCGTGGACGCCGTGGCGTTCACCGCGCAGACGCTGCTGCCGTTGCTCACCATCGTCGAGCGCATCCCGCGCCTGGTCCTGCACCCGACGTGCTCGTCGACGCGGCTAGGCCTGGACGGCGCGCTTCGTGCTGTGGCGGACGCGGCTGCGGCCGAGGTCGTCGTGCCCGCCGACTGGGGGTGCTGCGGCTTCGCCGGTGACCGCGGGCTGCTCCACCCCGAGCTCACGGCCAGCGCGACACGGGCGGAGGCGGCGACGGTCGCGCTCGCCGGTCCGGCCGAGCACGCGTCCTGCAACCGCACCTGCGAGGTCGGCATGACGCGGGCGACGGGCACGCCATACCGACACGTGCTGGAGGTGCTTGCCGACGCGGTCGTCAGGCCACCGTCGTCGCGGCGGGTCAGACCGGCCGGGAGTCGTCCGTGAGCAGCGTCCCGCCGGCGAAGGTCGTACCGACCTCGCAGAAGTAGCCGGCGATGATCTCGTCGACCGGCAGGAGTGAGGCGGGCTCGTCCCAGGGGGAGTCGAAGAGCGCGAGGTCGGCGTCGCCGACCCACGGCTGGCCGAGGTCGAGGTCCACGCCGCCCATCGTGACGACCTGGGACAACGACAGGCCCGAGCCGGCCGCGAGCGACGGCATCGCCCGGTGGTGCAGCATCTTGTGGCCGTTGACGAACCCATTCGTCTGCGCCGGCTCTCGCAGGGTGACGCGCGCGGTTGCCAAGCGGTGGTCGTACGCGGCGAGCGACGCCCCGAAGGCCCCGCCGGGGGCGATGCGGGGGGCCGCCTTGCCCCGGCCGTACGGCCGCGTGACGTACACGCTGCCCAGCTTCTTCGGGTAGCCCTGGAACCAGCCCCGGCCGATCGCGAAGTCCGTCGTCACCCAGATGAGCACGCACCGGCTGTACGTCACGCCCTGATAGGAGCAGCGGACGACCACGAACGCCTCGAGGTACTGCGAGCGAGCCGGGTCGAGCAGCTCGGCGCCCTCGGCGCTGCACGACTGCCAGTCCGCCCAGATGAAGGCGGCGGCACCGGGGTCCTCCGGTGCGAGGTCGACATCGGCGGGCAGGATCGCCCGCACGTTCGCCGGGTCCGTCCGGTACTCGACAGTAAGGAGCGTGCCGGAGTAGTGCCAGGGCATCGGCGGCACGAGCGCCGACGCGCCGGTGGGCGTGAACGGGGGCAAGAACCCGTGGAGCTCGGTCATGCGGCGGAGCCTACGGCAACCATTCGGGGCCGAACGACAATCGGGAGCCTTCGATGAGTCGGCCGCGTTACGACTTGCCACCACTTTCGTCGCAAGTGGCGAAAATGCTTGACCACGGCTGCGCGATGCGCGACATTGTGCCCGCTCATTCGGTCCCGTACGACCGAGCCGTTCGCGCCCTGCGCGACCTGCGTGCCCGTGGAGGATGAATGTCCCAAAGGGAGAACCTGCCCAAGTCCGATCAGGCGTTGGGGGCGCCCGATCCCGAGACCGCCGACACCACGCTCAAGCGCGGGACGCTCGGCCTGTTCGGAATCATCTTCTTCGTCGTGGCCGCGTCGGCGCCCCTCGCCGGCATGACCGGGGCGTTCCCCGTCGCCGCCGTCATCCTCGGCCCAGGCGCCGCGGGCATGTACGTGTTCGTCGGCATCATCTTGCTGCTGTTCAGCGTCGGCTACGCGACGATGTCGCGCTACGTCACGAACACCGGCGCGTTCTTCGCGTATGTCGGACGTGGCCTTGGCATCGTTCCCGGTGTCGGCTCTGCCGCCGTCTCGGTGCTCGCGTACCTGGCCGTCCAGTGGGCCGTGCTCGGCTTCATCGGCGGGCAGATGGCGATCGAGTTCCAGGACAAGTTCGGCCTCGACTGGCCCTGGTGGGTCTACGCCATCGGGGTCGTCATCCTCGTGTGGGTCCTGTCGGCCCTTTCGGTCGACATCGGCGCCAAGATCCTCGGCGTCCTGCTCGCCATCGAGCTGATCACCCTCATCATCGTCGGCATCGTCGCCATTGCGAAGGGCCCGCAGGGCGTCGACATCGGCGCGTCCTTCAGCCCGTCCGCCATCTTCTCCGGCGGCCTGTGGGGCGGCGCGGGCGTCGCGTTCTCGTTCGCCCTGGCGTCGTTCATCGGCTTCGAGGCCACCGCGATCTACGGCGAGGAGTCGAAGAACCCCAAGCGCAACGTCCCGCTCGCGACCTACCTCTCGGTCATCTTCATCACCTGCCTGTTCGCGCTGGTCGGGTTCGGCCTGGTCACCGGGACGGGCGTCGACGGCATGGCGGACAAGATGCTGGAAGCCTCCAGCGGCCTCGCGAACCCGTCCGGCGTCCTGTTCGGGCTGACGACCGAGTTCATCGGCTCGTGGCTGACGACGCTGTTCAGCTGGATCGTCCTGACGTCGCTGTTCGCGGCGACGCTGGCGTTCCAGAACAGCGCGGCCCGCTACCTGTTCTCGATGGGCCGGGCGGGCGTGCTGCCGAAGGCGCTGGACCGGACGAACTCCCGGCAGTCGCCGGTCGTCGCCACCACGGTGGTCTCGATCCTGGGCGTCGCTCTGGTGGTCGTGGCGATCATCGCGAACTGGGACCCGTTCCTGAACGTCTTCTACTGGTTCAGCGCGGTCGCCGTCGTGGCGATCGTCCTGACCGAGATCCTCGTGAGCCTCGCCGTCATCGTGTACTTCCGGCGGACGAACGAGAACAAGAAGGTCTGGAACACGATCATCGCTCCGGTACTCGCCATCGCCGGCCTCGCGCTCGGCGAGATCATGCTCATCAGTCGGTTCAACCTGCTGGCAGGCGTGCAGCAGGGCGATGCGGCCGCCTGCCCCGGCGACGCCGGGTCGGGATGCGGTCCGTTCGAGATGAGCCCGCTCGGCTGGTTCCTGATCACGCTGCCGTTCATCGTGTTCATCCTCGGCCTCATCCTCGGCCTGCTCCGCCGGGACAAGGAGAACTACGACGCGGTGCACAACTTCGTCTAGCCGCACGCGACGCACGACGGCCCCGGGGATGCATCCCCGGGGCCGTCGTGCGTCTCAGCGCGTTGCGCGCACGCGGACTGGGAACGCCGCGATCCCGTTGACGAAGCTGGAGTTCGTCCGCGTGATCGGCCCGGTCTGCTCGAACCGGATGCCCTGGTCGATCATCTCCTCGAGCAGCACGCGGATCTCCATGCGGGCGAGCGGGGCGCCGAGGCAGTGGTGCGGGCCCTTGGCCCCGAACGAGACCTGCGGCGGCTTGATCGGCCGGGTGATGTCGAAGCGGAGCGGGTCGGGGAACTCGGCCTCGTCGAAGTTGGCCGAGCAGTAGAACATGACGACCTTGTCGCCCTCGGCGATCGCCGTCCCGGCGAGCTCGGTGGCCGCCGTGGCCGTCCGTCGCATGTGCAGCACCGGTGTCGCGTAGCGGATGATCTCCTCGACCGCGTTGTCGACGAGGTCGGGCCGGTTGTAGAGCAGGTCGAGCTGGTCGGGGTTGTCGACGAAGGCCTTGACCCCGTTGCTGATCGCCGTTCGCGTCGTCTCGTTGCCGGCGAACACGAGCACATGGAACATGTTCGTGAAGTCGTAGTCCGAGAGGGCCTCGCCCTCTGCGCGCGCCTCGACGAGCGTCGTCACGAGGTCGTCGCGGGGGCTCACCTCGCGATCGGCGCGCATCGCCCGCCCGTACTCGAAGAGGGCGTGCGACGCAGGGGAGCTGAACGGCAGCAGCTCCAGCGGGGTCACGTTGCCGTAGGCATCCGCCGCGACCCCCGATGGGTCGATGAGCTCGTCGGACCAGCGCACGAGCTGGTCGGTGTCCTCGGCTGGGACGCCGAGGATGTTGACGATGACGCGGATCGGCAGCGGTGCGCTGACGGCCTGGACGAGGTCGACCTCGCCGGCGGCCGCGGCACTCTGCAGCAGCCCCCGCGCGATGTCGCGGGTGACCTCCCCGTATCCCTTGACCTTGTGACCGGTGAACGCCGGGATGCCCAGGCGCCGCAGCCGCACGTGCTCGGGCGCGTCGGTGTCGATGATCGACCGTCGGGCGGTCATCTGCGCCTCGGTGAGGTCGGGCAGGTTCGTCATGCCCTTCGCACTGGAGTACGTCTGCGGGTCCCGGGTGACCGTGACGAGGTCGGCGTACCGCGTGACGGCCCAGTACGGCCGGCCCTCGTACAGCCGGCGGGCCACGGGCTCGGTCCGCCGCAGCTCGGCGAAGACGGCGTGCGGGATCCCGTCGGCGTAGGCCCCCGGGTCGGTGATGTCGATGTCGGCGACCTCGTCGCTCGTGCTGGTCATGGGACTCCTCAGGGGACGATGACGAAGCGGCCGGCGACGTCGCCGCGGCTCAGGCGGTCGTGGGCGTCGAGCACGTCGCCGAGGCCGATGCGCTCGATGGGGGAGTGCAGCGGCTCGCTCCGGGCGAGGTCGACCATGTCGCGGAGCTGGGCCAGGGAGCCCCACACGCTGGTCATGAAGCGCGCCTCGTGCGGGACCTGGCCGAAGCCGAAGGGGACCGACCCGCCGAAGAGGCCGACCACGACGACCAGCCCCTGTCGGGCCACGTGGTCGCGGGCCGTCGCCAGCGTCGCGTCGGCGCCGACGAAGTCGACCACCGCGGCGAACGTGCCGTCGACCTCGCCGGGGGCCGCCACGTGGTCGGCGCCCAGGTGAAGGGCGACCTCGCGCTTGGCCGGGGAGGCGTCGACAACGGTGACCTCGGCGTCGCTGCGCCGCTTCAGCCACTGCAGGCCGAACTGGCCCAGGCCCCCGGCCCCGATGACGAGAGCCCGCGACCGGGGTGCCCGCGCGAGCGTGTCGAGCGTGTGGTCGACGGCGCGGTACGCGGTGAGACCGCCGCACGCCAGGGGAGCGGCCTCGGCGGGGTCGAGGTCGCCGATCGGGACCAGGTAGCCGACGTCGGGCACGGCCATCTGCTCGGCGTACCCGCCATCGCGCAGGAGTCCCGCCTCGGTCGCGTCGGGGCAGATCATCTCCTGGCCCGACGAGCAGGCCCAGCAGTCCGGGCGGCGACAGCCCCAGCACGCGTAGACGAGCACGGGGCCGAGCTCCGCGTGCGTCCCGACGACCTCGTGGCCCAAGATCACCGGCAGCGCGGTCGGGTAGTCGCCCGCGGCGGCGTGCAGGTCGGAGTGGCAGATGCCGCAGGCGACGACGTCGACGACCGCTCCGCCGGCGGGGGCGACCGGATCAGCGACCTCCCGCAGCTCAAGGGGGGATCCGGGGGCGGACAGGACGACGGCTCGCATGCGCACAACCCTTCCGAGGTGGGTCTCCGCGGCCCGCGAACGGGCTGACAGCGGCTGGTCCGCACATTACATTTATCAAGTATCCAAATCCACGGATCCAGGAGGTTCGATGTCGGTGTGGGACCCCGCCGAGCGGGATCGTGTCGCCGCCCTGTGCGAGGAGCACGCGGTGCACACCGTCGAGTGCGTCTTCGTCGACACGTGGGGCGTCCCGCGCGGCAAGCGCCTGCCGGTGCGCCAGTTCCTGCGCGGATCAGGGTTCGCCATCGCGAACGTCGTCTACTCGTGGGACCCGACCTGCTTCATCTTCGCCACCCCCTGGGTCGACGAGACCGATGGCTTCCCGGACATGCACGCGATCCCGGACCTCGACAGCTTCCGGATCGCCGGCTGGACCGAGGGCGTCGCCGTCGTGCTGTGCGACACGATCGACCCGGCCACGGGCGAGCCCATCGCGATGGACGCCCGGCACATGCTGGCGCGCCAGCTCGCCCGCGCCGCGGACCTCGGATTCGGCGTCGACGCCGCCTCGGAGCTCGAGTGCCACTTCTTCACCGAGGACTGGAAGCCGATCTACGACGACATCAACTGCTACTCCATCTACCGGGGCTGGGAGATGGAGCCGTTCATGCTCGACATCCGCGAGTCCCTGCGGCGGACCGGCATCGAGGTCGAGGCCTGCAACGTGGAGTACGGGCCGGGGCAGACCGAGATCAACGTCCGGTACGGGCCGATGAAGAAGATGGCCGACGACACCGTCCTGTTCAAGTACATCGTCCGGCTGTGTGCCAAGCGCCACGGGCTGAACGTCACCTTCATGGCCAAGCCGTTCCTGCTCGAGGCCGGCAACGGCATGCACGTGCACCAGTCGCTGACCCGCGACGGCCGGAACGTCTTCGCCGAGCAGGACGAGGACTCCGTGATCGGCAACTCCGTGATGCGCCGGTACCTGACGGGCCTCCTCGCTCACCACAAGGAGCTCCAGCTCGTCATGACCCCGACGATCTCGGGCTACAAGCGCCTGCAGGACTACTCGTTCTCGCCCACCCAGGTCACCTGGGGCCTGGACCATCGCCTCGTGGGCGTCCGCTCGATCGTCGGAGCTGGGCCGGCCAACCGGCTCGAGGCCCGGTGGGGTGCTGCGGACGCGAACCCGTATCTCGTCTTCGCCGGCCTGCTGGCCGCCGGCCTCGACGGCCTCGACAACGACTACGCCCTCATGCCGCAGGTGACCGGCGACCCGCACGCCGACGAGCGGTGGGAGCGGCTGCCCGTGACGATCGACGGGGCGATCGACAACTTCGACAGCCCATTCACCCGCAGCGTCTACGGCGACGTGTTCGTCGACAACTACGTGTTCATGCAGCGTCGGGAGGCGGCGGAGTTCGCCGCCATCGACGACCCGGGCGACGACGTCAGCGCCTGGGAGATCGCGCGGTACCGGGCGGTCGTCTAGTGACCCGGGTCCTGCTCATCAGCCACGAGCCGGAGGCGGCGCCCGCCCTGATCGGCCGGATCCTGGCCGAGCGAGGCATCCAGACCGACCTGCACACCGTGCTCGCGGACCCGTCGGCGCCCGACGTCACCTATCCCGACCCGAGCGACTACGACGCCGTCATCTCGTTCGGCTCCTTCGCCAACGCGTACGACGAGGACGCGCAGGCGTGGGTGGAGCCCGAGGTCGCGCTCGTGCGGTCGATCGTCGACCAGGACGTGCCCTACCTCGGGGTGTGCTTCGGCGGGCAGCTGCTCGCGCGCAGCCTCGGCGGCGACGTCGAACGCGCGCCCGTCGCCGAGCAGGAGATCGGGTTGGTGACCTTCGACGACGACGCGGCGCTGCCGATCCCGGCCGGTCCGTGGTTCACCTGGCACGAGGACCGTGTCGTGCTGCCGGCCGACGTCCCGGTGCTCGCGCACAACGGCAACGCGGTCCAGCTGTTCCGTCACGGGCGCGCGGTGGGCACCCAGTTCCACCCGGAGGCCGATCCCGCCGTCGTCGGGTCGTGGGTCCGGATCGGTCCGGACCACATCCCCGAGCACACGTCGGGGGCACAGCTCCTGCAGGACCTGGAGATCCACGAGGCGCACCTGCGGCGCAACTGCGAGGAGCTCGTCGACTGGTTCCTCACCGAGGTCGCCGAGGTCCGCCCGTGAGTGCTCCGCTCGCCGGAGTCATCGTCGTCAGCCTGGAGCAGGCGGTCTCCGCGCCGTTCGCGACGCGGCAGCTGGCTGACCTGGGCGCCACCGTGCTCAAGGTCGAGCGGCCGGAGGGGGACTTCGCCCGGCACTACGACGCGGTCGTTCACGGGGAGTCCGCGTTCTTCGTCTGGGCGAACCGTGGCAAGCAGTCGATCGCATTGGATCTGAAGGACGACGCGGACCTCGCCACGTTCCGAGCGCTCGTCACGGGCGCCGACGTTTTCGTGCACAACCTGTCGCCGCGGGCGGCGGCCCGTCTTGGGATCGACGCGGCGACGTTGCATGCGTCGCACCCGAAGCTCGTCGCTGCCGAGATCAGCGGATACGGCCACGGGGGGCCACGCACCGACGACAAGGCGTACGACCTGGCGATCCAGGCGGAGGCCGGCGTCTTCTCGGTGACCGGCGACGCGCAGATGAGCAAGGTCGGGTTCTCGGTCGCCGACATCTGCGCGGGCATGTACGCGATGAGCGGCATCCTCGCCGCGCTCGTGCGCCGCGAGCGGACCGGGGAGGGCGCGGCGGTGAGCGTCTCGATGCTCGATGCGCTCGCGGAGTGGGTCTCCGCGCCGTTGTACAACGCCGTCTACGGGACCGGCCAGGCAGCACGCACCGGCCGGCGCCACCACGCGATCGCTCCGTACGGCACGTTCGCCCTGGCCGACGGGAGCACGGTCCTGGTCGCCGTCCAGAGCGACGGCGAGTGGCGCAGCCTGGCCGAGCACGTGCTTCTCGAACCTGAGCTCGGCGACGACCCGCGCTTCGTGACGAATGCCGCGCGCATCGCGAACGTCGACGCGCTGGAGGAGGTCGTCGCGGCGGGCCTCGTCGGCATCGACGCACCCGAGGCGCGAGCGCGCCTGGCGCGCGGGCGGATCGCGACGGCCCGGGTCAACGACCTGCGCGGGGTGTGGGCGCACGAGCAGCTGCGGGCGCGCGGGCGGTTCGACCAGGTCTCCACCCCCAGCGGCGTCGTCGAGCTCCTTGCGAGCCCGTTCGACCTCAGCGACCTGCCGCCGTCGCCGGCGCGGGTCCCCGCACTCGGCGAGCACGACCCCGCCCTCGTCGCCGAACTCCTGAAGCGCCACCCCTAACCGCCGACGCGCCTCAGATGGTCGTTATTCGGGCGATATGTCCGTTCTTAGCGACCATTCCAGGCGCGTCGACGGTGGGGTCAGTACGACTTGGGCAGGCCGAGGACGTGCTGCCCGAGGAAGGCGAGGACGAGGTTGTTGTTTATCGGAGCGACCTGGTAGAGCCGGGTCTCGCGGAACTTGCGCTCGATGTCGTACTCGACGGCGAAGCCGAAGCCGCCGTGCGTGTCGAGCGCCGCGTTGGCCGCCTGCCACGACGCCTCGCTCGCCAGCAGCTTGGCCATGTTGGCCTCCGCCGCGCACTTCTCCCCGCGGTCGTACCGCGCTGCGGCGTCGAAGCGGACGAGGTCGGCGGCGCGAAGCGACGCGTATGCGCGGGCGAGCGGGAACTGCACACCCTGGTTCGCACCGATCGGACGCCCGAACACCTCGCGCGTGCTGGCGTACGCGACGGCGCGGTCGAGCAGGAAGCGGCCGTCGCCGATGCACTCCGAAGCGATGAGGATCCGCTCGGCGTTCATGCCGTCGAGGATGTAGCGGAAGCCACGGCCCTCCTCGCCGATCAGCGAGTCCGCGGGGATGACGACGTCGTCGAAGAAGACCTCGGTCGTGTTGTGGTTCATCATCGTGCGGATCGGGTTGATCGTGATCCCGCTCGGCGCGCGCATGTCGAACAAGAAGACCGACAGGCCCTCCGTCGGCTTGGCGCACTCCTCGACCGGGGTCGTGCGGGCCAGCAGCAGCATGAGATCGGAGTACAGCGCGCGGGACGTCCAGATCTTCTGGCCGTTGATGCGCCAGCCCTCGGGCACGCGCTCGGCGCGCGTGCGGATGTTGGTCGTCTCCGACCCGGCGCCCGGCTCCGTCACGCCGAACGCCTGCAGCCGCATCGACCCGTCGGCGATGTGCGGCAGGTAGCGCTGCTTCTGCTCGGCGCTCCCGTGTCGCAGCACCGTGCCCATGATGTACATCTGCGCGTGGCACGCGGACGGGTTGCCGCCCGACGCGGAGATCTCCTCGAGGATGACCGACGCCTGCGTGAGTGTGGCCCCGCCGCCGCCGTACTCCTCGGGCACGAGGGCGGCCAGGAAGCCGGCGTCGGTGAGGGTCGCGACGAACTCCTCGGGGTAGGAGTCCGGCTCCAGCCCCCGCCAGTACGCCCCGTCGAAGTCGGCGCACACGGCCTGGACGCCGGCGCGAAGATCGTCGAGCTCGGGTTTCTCGGTCAAGATCACCGGTCTTTTGTATCATTTATCAACTCGTCGCGTGGAGGAGTCCCATGACTGCTGTCGCCCCCGACTGGACCGCCCTCGCGGCGTCCGTCCGGTACCCGACCGATCTCCTGATCGACGGGCGGTGGCAGGCGGGTCGCGACCGGGTCGATGTCGTCAGCCCGATCGACGGCCAGGTCGTCGCCGACGTGGCGATGGCGTCGGCCGCCGACGTCGACCGCGCCGTCGGCTCCGCCCGCGCGGCCTTCGAGGACCGGCGCTGGGCCGGGATGGCCCCGATGGACCGCAAGGACGTGCTCGTCCGCTGGGCGCACCTCGCCCTCGAGCACGCCGAGCAGCTCGCCGTGCTGCACGCCCTGGAGATGGGCAAGCCGGCCCGGGAGGCCAAGGCGATCGACGTCCGCGCCGTGCACCGCACCCTGCGCTGGTACGGGGAGGCGATCGACAAGGTCCTCGACGAGATGCCGAAGGTCGGCGACTCGTCGTGGGCGATGATCGAGCGGGCGCCGGCGGGAGTCGTCGCCGCGATCACCCCCTGGAACTTCCCGCTGACCCTCGCGACGTGGAAGATCGCGCCGGCGTTGGCCGTCGGCTGCTCGATGGTCCTCAAGCCCGCCGAGAACTCCCCGCTCTCGGCGCTGTACCTCGCGCAGCTCGGCCTCGAGGCGGGCCTGCCCGCAGGCATCCTCAACGTCGTCAACGGCACCGGCGCCGAGGCCGGCCATGCTCTCGCCGCGCACCCCGATGTCGACGTCGTCACGTTCACCGGCTCGACCGCGACGGGCCGGGCGATCATGACCGCCGCCGCCCAGTCCAACCTCAAGCGCGCCTGGCTCGAGCTCGGTGGCAAGGGCGCGAACATCGTGTTCGCGGACGCGGACCTCGACAAGGCCGCCGCCACCGCGGCGTGGAGCGTCTTCTACAACGCCGGGCAGATGTGCTCGGCCGGCTCGCGGCTGCTCGTGCACGAGTCGGTGAAGGACGAGGTGCTCGCGAAGGTGCTGGACGTGGCCGGTCAGATGCAGCCGGGCAACCCGCTGCACGACGACGCCCCGATCGGCACGATCGCGAGCGCCCGCCAGCTGCAGGCCGTCCACCAGATCGTCCTCGACGGGCTCGCGGACAGCGGCCAGCTCCTCACCGGCGGTGCTCCGGTGCTGGAGGAGACCGGTGGCTCCTACTACCCGCCGACGGTCGTCGACGGTGTCCGGCCGGACTCCGTGCTCGCGCAGCGCGAGGTGTTCGGTCCGGTGCTCGCCGTCACGACGTTCGCCGACGACGCGGAGGCGCTGCGGCTGGCGAACGGCACGCCGTACGGGCTGGCGTCGGCCGTGTGGACCAACGACCTGAACCGCGCTCGCCGAATGTCCAGTGGCCTGCGGATGGGCGTGGTGTGGGTCAACTGCTACGAGGAGGGTGACCTCACGGTGCCGTTCGGCGGCGTCAAGCAGTCCGGCTTCGGCAGCGACAAGTCGCTGCACGCCATGGACAAGTTCACCGACCTGAAGACGACGTGGATCGAGCTCTCGTGACGGCTGAACCGCTTCCTGGCGGCCCGCCCGGCCCCAGGCGCCGGCACAACCTCGCCGACGAGGTTGCGACCCACATCCGCGCGGAGATCCTCGCGGGGCGCCTGCGGTCGGGCGAGCGGATCGACCAGGACGCCATCGCCGAGGAGCTCGGCGTCAGCCGCCTGCCCGTGCGTGAGGCCCTCATCGCGCTGGACAACGAGGGACTGGTCCGCACCATCCCGCGCAAGGGCTCGTACGTCGCGCGCATCGACCGCGACGACATCGCCGACCACTACCAGATCTTCGGACAGGTCGCCGGCCTCGCCGCCGCTCGCGCGGTGACGCGCCTGGACGCCGACGGCCTCGCGGCGCTGGAGGGCCTCGACGTCGCGATGCGCGCGACCGACAGCGTTGCCGAGCAGCAGCGGCTCAACCATGAGTTCCACCGGCAGATCAACCGCGCCGCCGGCAGCCAGCGGCTGTCGAGCGTGCTGCAGCTTCTGTCACGGTCGCTGCCCATGCCCTACGCCGACTTCCCGGCGGAGTGGCTGGACGAGGCCGGCCACCAGCACCGCGACATCGTCGAGGCGTTCCGGCGGCGAGACTCCCTCGCCGCGCAGCGCGCGATGGAGTACCACATCACGGCCAGCGCACGACACGCGATCGAGGTGCTCGAGCGCCTCGACTTCTTCGAGGATGGGTGAATGGACCGCTACCTGCACTGGATCGACGGGTCCCGGACGGCGCCGGCGGCCGGCGCCTGGCTGCCGACGCTGGACCCGATGACCGCGACCGCGTGGGCGGAGATCGCCCGCGGCGACGCGGCCGACGTCGACCGCGCGGTCCTGGGCGCGCAGGCCGCGTTCGCGGGCTGGCGTGCCGCCGGGCCGACGCGCCGTGCGGATGTCATCTGGCGGCTGGGCGACCTCATCGCCGAGCACGCCGACGAGCTCGCCGCCCTTGAGTCGCGCGACGCGGGCAAGGTCGTGCGCGAGGTCCACGGGCAGATGGTGTCGCTGCGTGCCTGGTACCACTACTACGCGTCGCTCGCGTACCAGATCGAGGGGCGCACGATCCCGCAGGACCGCGGCAGCGTCACCGTCGCGACCCAGCGCATCCCGTTCGGCGTCGTCGGCGTCATCCCCGCCTTCAACTCCCCGATGCTGCTCGGCGGCATGGGACTCGCGCCGGCGCTCGCGGCCGGCAACACCGTCGTGGTGAAGCCGCCGGAGGTCAACGCGCTCTCGCTCCTGCGCCTGGCCGAGCTCGCCCAGGAGGCCGGGCTGCCGGATGGCTGCCTCAACGTCGTCACCGGCTACGGGCACGAGGCCGGTGACGCGCTCGTCGCCCACCCCCTTGTCCGCAAGGTGTGGTTCACCGGCGGGCCGGACAGCGCGCGGTTCGTCGCGGCGCGCGCAGCGCAGTCGCTCAAGCCGCTCGTGCTCGAGCTCGGTGGCAAGAGCGCCAACATCTTCTTCGACGACGTCCGCGTGGACGACGTGGTGAACGGCGTCATCGCCGGGATCTTCGCCGCCGCCGGTCAGACCTGCGTCGCCGGCTCGCGCCTGCTGGTCCACCGGGCCGTCGCGGACGAGCTCGTCGAGAAGGTCGCGGCCCGCGCTCGCACCGTCCGGCTCGGCGACCCGACGGCACCGGACACCGATATGGGGCCGCTGTCGCAGGAGAAGATCCTGACCGGCGTACGCACCCGGGTCGACGAGGCCGTCGTCGAGGGAGCCGAGCTCGTCGCCGGCGGTCCGGACGCGGATCGGCCGGACCAGGGCTGGTTCTACGCCCCGACCGTCCTCGACGGCGTCACCAACGACATGGCGGTCGCCCGCAACGAGCTGTTCGGCCCGGTGCTCTCGGTGATCCGGTTCGACGACGAGGACGAGGCCGTCGCGATGGCGAACGACTCGCCGTTCGCACTGGCGGCCGGGGTGTGGACGCGCGACCTGGGCCGCGCGCATCGTGTCGCCGGCGCGCTCGACACGGGCACGGTCTGGGTGAACATGTACCGCGCGCTGCAGTTCGCGACGCCGTTCGGCGGCAACAAGCTGTCCGGCTACGGCCGCGAGAACGGCATGGACGGGTTCGCGGAGTTCACCCAGCCCAAGGGGATCTGGATCGAGTCGAGCGACGAGCCGATCGGCGACCCGTTCGTCCTGCGCGCCTAGCCGCCGGCGCGCCTTGGATGGTCGCTATAACCGGACATATCGCCCGCGAAACGACCACACGGGGCGCGTCGACGGTTAGGAGCGGGACAGCTCCGCGAGCAGGACGCCCACGAGCACGATGATGGCGCCGACGATCTGGACCGGGGCGAGCACTTCGCCGAGCGCGACCCAGGCGATCGCGCTCGCGACGAGCGGCTCGGTCATGCCGACCACCGACGCCTGCGACGCGCGGATGTTGCGCAGCGCCTCGACCGACAGCCAGAACGGCACGACCGTCCCGAGGACCACCATCCACGTGGCCAGCGCCCACACCGGCACGCCGGGTCGGTCGGCCCCGAGCGGCTGCCCCGTCGCGGTGAGGGTCGACCAGGGGAACGACCACCATGGCGCGGCGATGGCCCAGAACGCCGCGGCCGCACCGAATCCCCACATCGTCAGCGAGACCGGGTCGCGCGGCTCGGGCCGCCGGACCTGGCGGTCGCCGAGAACGAAGTAGAGCGCCAGCGACGCCGCGGCCCCGAACCCGGCGAGCACGCCCGTCAGGTCGAGGGCGAAGCCGTTCCAGATCTCGCCGACGAGCGCCAGGCCCAGCAGGGCCAACGCCAGGCCGAGCCACACGCGTCGGTCCATCCGCTCGTGCATGCCGAAGCGGAACCACAAGGCGACCATGAGCGGGGCGGTGAACTCGATCAACAGCGCCACCCCGACGGGCAGGAGCTTGATCGCGACGAAGTAGAGGTATTGCGTCATCGCGACGCCGAGCACGCCGAAGCACAGCAGGACGCCCCACTCGCTGCGCCGGATGCGCAGGGCGGCGGGGCGGGTGATCGCGACGACCGCGAGCAGGACGAGGAACGCTGCCGTCACCCGCAGCTGGGCGAGCCGGGTCGGCTCGATCCCGCTGAGCATGATCGACTTCGAGACGGTCCCGTTGATCGCGAAGAGGACCGCGGCGCCGGCGCTTAGCGCGTAGCCGAGGGCGGCGTGCGGACGACGACCGAGGACGACCCCGGGAACCGGCTCCGCGAGATCGCTCAAGAGGCGAGCGCGTCGCGGTACACCGCGATCGTCTGGTCGGCGATGGCGTCCCACCCGAAGCTGTCGACGGCGCGCTGCCGACCGGCGACGCCCATCGCGCGCGCGCGACCGGGATCAGCCGCGAGGGCGTTGACCGCAGCGGCGAACGCGGTCTCGAACGCCGCAGGCTCGGCGCTGTCGTACGGCACGAGGAGGCCGGTCGTCCCGTCGACGACCACCTCGGGGATGCCACCGACCGCGGACGCCACGACGGCGGTCTCGCACGCCATCGCCTCGAGGTTGACGATGCCCAGCGGCTCATAGATGGACGGGCACACGAACGCCAACGCGTGGGTGAACAGCTGCACCAGCCGAGGGCGCGAGACCTGCTCCTGGACCCACAGCACGGACCGCGGACCGCGCTCGGCCAGCAGGAGGTCGACCGCGGCCGACGTCTCCGCGCCGATCTCGGGGGTGTCGGGCGACGAGGCGCACAGCACGAGGCGCACGTCGTCGTCGAACCCACGCGCGGCGTTCACCAGGTGCACGAGCCCTTTCTGCCGCGTGATGCGGCCGACGAACAGGACGTACCGCTCGCCGGGCTCGAGGCCGAGGTCCGCGAGGACGTCGGTCGCCGGGTCGGGTCGGTAGACCTCGGTGTCGATGCCGTTGTGCACGACGGCGACCCGGTCCGGGTCGACGTCCGGGTAGGCGGCGAGGACGTCGGCGCGCATGCCGTGGCTCACGGCGATGATGCGACTGGCCGCCTCGTAGGCGGTGCGCTCCACCCAGGACGACACGCGGTAGCCGCCGCCGAGCTGCTCGGCCTTCCACGGGCGCAGCGGCTCCAGGGAGTGCGCCGTCAGGACGTGCGGGACGCCGTGCAGCAGTGCGCCGATGTGCCCGGCCAGGTTGGCGTACCACGTGTGGGAGTGCAGCAGCTCGACGCCGCCGGTCGCGGCGACCATCTCGAGGTCGACACCGAGCGTGCCGATGGCCGGGTTGGCGTCGGCTAGGGCGGCCGGGACCGGGTGCGCGACCGCGTCGGGCCGCGGTTCCCCGAAGCAATGCACGTCGACCTCGATCTTGCGGCGCAGCTGCGCGGCGAGGTGCTCGATGTGGACGCCGGCGCCGCCGTAGACGTCCGGCGGCCACTCCCGGGTCAGCATCGCGATACGCACGCCAGGAGCCTAGGCGGTGGTCCCGCGACGCCGCAGCCGCCTGAGCGTGGTCCCGCCGCCAACGCACGGCGCGAGCGCGGCCGGGAGGCTAGGGTGCGAGCGTGAGCACCGACCCGCACGTACTGGCGATGGTGCTGGCCGGTGGAGAGGGCAAGCGGCTCATGCCGCTGACGGCCGACCGCGCCAAGCCGGCCGTCCCGTTCGGCGGCTCGTACCGCCTCATCGACTTCGTCCTGTCGAACCTGATCAACGCGGGTCTGCGCCGGGTCTGCGTGCTTACGCAGTACAAGTCGCACAGTCTCGACCGGCACGTCACCCAGACCTGGCGGATGCCGACGCTGCTTGGTGACTACGTCACGCCGGTGCCCGCTCAGCAGCGACTCGGCCCTCGCTGGTATACGGGCAGCGCCGACGCGATCTTCCAGAGCCTGAACCTCGTCTATGACGAGGCCCCGGACTACGTCGTGGTCTTCGGTGCCGACCACGTCTACCGCATGGACCCCATGCAGATGATCGAGACGCACATCGCCAGCGGAGCCGGCGTCTCCGTGGCCGGCATCCGGATGCCGAAGTCGATCGCGCACGAGTTCGGCGTGATCCAGACGGCGCCGGACGGGCGCAAGATCGCGAAGTTCCTGGAGAAGCCGGCCGACCCGCCGACGATCCCGGGCGACGACGAGAACTGCTACGTGTCGATGGGCAACTACGTGTTCAGCACGAAGGCGCTGCTCGAGGTGCTCAAGGCCGACGCCGCGGACCCGACGTCGGTGCACGACATGGGCGGCAACATCATCCCCGCGCTCACCGAGCAGGGCGACGCCCAGGTCTATGACTTCGCGGAGAACGAGGTGCCGGGTGCGACCGACCGGGACCGCGGCTACTGGCGCGACGTCGGTGCCCTGGACAGCTACCACGACGCGCACATGGACCTCGTGTCGGTCCACCCGATCTTCAACCTCTACAACCGCCGGTGGCCGATCCTGACCAACCTGCCGCCACTGCCCCCGGCGAAGTTCGTCGAGGGCGGGAACGCGCACGAGTCGATGGTCGGGGCGGGCACGATCATCTCCGGCGCGCACGTCCGCACGTCGGTGATCGCGTCGAGCGTCGCGGTCGATGCCGGGGCGTACGTCGAGGGCAGTGTCCTCATGCCCGGCGTCCGCATCGGTCGCAACGCGGTCGTCCGCCGGGCGATCCTGGACAAGAACGTCGTTGTGCCGGACGGCGCGCAGATCGGCGTCGACCTCGAGCGTGACCGTGGCCTCTACACCGTCAGCGAGGGCGGCGTCGTCTGCCTCGGCAAGGGCGTGACGGCGGCTCTCTAGCTGCGCGAGCTGCTCGGGCTGCCGGGCAGGGCCGTCACACTCGCCGACGGCGGGCCGGTCAGGTCCAGGGGTGCGGTGAAGTCCGTCAGCCGGGCCGAGACCTTCGCGGAGACCGGTACGCCGTTCTCGCCGACGATGTCGAACGCCCGATCAACCCGCACGATCCGGTCGCGCCCGTCGATCCACACGACGACGTCGATGCTCGCGCCCTCCCAGGCGTCCCCGATCGTGGCGAGATCCTCGTCGGTGAGCCCGAGGGCGCGCAGTCGGTCCGGGTCCGCGGCCAGCTGGCCCGTCCATCGCGTCGCCGCCGTGCCATCAACGTCGTCCGGTCCCTCGTTGACGGCACCGGTCAGGTCGCCCAGCCCCGTCAGCGGGGCGATCAGCCGGCTCGTCAGCGTGCGCTCGCCCTCGGGCTGCTGGGTCCACAGACCGTCCGATCCCGCGGGCCGCTCAAACACCGCCTTGTCGTTCGCGATCTCGTCGACGGCGGACCCGTTCGACGTCCACGCACCGATCCCGTAGCCCCGCGGGTCGAAGGCCGCCGTCACGGTGCCCGAGCGCTCGACCGTCTCGTCCCCGACGCTCGTCGTCGCGGTCACGGCGAGCTTCGCGGTGCCGAGGCCGTTCGTGAACACCAGGGCGGACGTGAACGGGTTGGCCGACGGCATCATCGGGATGGTCGGGGCCGGCTCGGGGGTGGCGTCACCCTCCTGCGAGCTGCCGCACGCGGCGACGGTCAGGACGAGTCCGGCCAGCACGGCCACGAGTCCGGCGCGCCGGGTCGCAGGGATCGCCATGACGCTAGTTGACCACGTGGCGTGCCGAACGCGGCGCCGGTTGCCCGGCGCGTCAGCCCTCGGCCGGGACGTGCGCCTCGATCGCAACGACCTGGGGAGCGCCGTCGCCCCCGAACGTGCGGTGGAGGACGACGAACCCGCCCGGCGGCAGCTTCGGCGACCACGCACGGCGCCAGCGGCTGTCCTCGGGATCGATGCCGAGGGCCTGCGCGACGGCGTCGAGCATCGTGGGCAGCACCGGCCGGTGCGTGCACACGACCAGTGCCTCGGGCGCGACCGCCAGTCCGGCCGCGCACGCGACGGTCCCGGCCGGGTCGTCGCGGTGGGCCTCCTCGGTCAGCGCCGGCTCGGGCACGATCGACGTCCCCACGTGCTTGGCGTAGCGCGACACCGTCTGCTCGCAGCGGCGGGCCGTGCTCGCATGGACGCGGTCGATGCCGTACGCGTCGAGGACACCGACCAGAGCCTTCGCCTGCGAGCGGCCCTTGCCGGTCAGGGGGCGGTCGGAGTCGTCGTGCCCGCTGAACTGCGCCCGCTTCACCGCCTGGGTGTGACGCAGGATGACGAGCGGGACGGTGTCGGGCATCGTGAGCGCCGTCGCGACGAGCCGGCGATCGGCCGGGTAGGTGAGCAGCTGCGCCGCCTCATCCGGCGTGGCCCAACGGATCTGGTCGACCTCGTCGTCCGGCGCGAAGCCCTCGTCGTCGCGTGGTCGGGCCCGCCAGTAGTGGACGACCTTCGGCCGGCTGTCGACGCTGTAGGTCAACGTCTCCAGCGGGGCACCGAGCGCGGGGGTGTAGCCCGTCTCCTCCTCGCACTCGCGCACCGCGGCGGTGGCGACGTGCTCCCCGGGCTCCAGCTTCCCCTTGGGCAGCGACCAGTCCGCACGGGTCGGACGGTGCACGACGAGCACCTCGGTGCCCTCGGGTGCCGACCGCAGGAGCACGACTCCCGCGGCCCGGATCGGGTCGCTCATCGGGCGACGTGCGCCTTGCGCGCCCGGACCAGCGCGGTCGACCAGTACGCGTCGAACCGGTAGCGGTCGAGGATCTCCTCGTCCGCCTCGTACTCGTGGAGGATCCCGAGCGCCATGCCGGTGGCGCCGTCGGTCTCCGGCTGCGCCGCCAGCTCGCGGAGGATGCCCTGGGCGACGTGCGCGTCCTGGTGGTCGCCCAGCAGCTCGGTCACCTCGGCCATGGCCCGGGCGTGCGCCTGCATCTTCTTGCCGAAGATCCCGGCCGCGGCGTCGGCCGCGTACCGCGCCCGCTTGGCCTTGATCCGGGCCTCATGCCACTCGTGGCTCGGGCCGTCGAGCTCGAGGGCGTCGACCGCGCGCTCCAGCCGCCGCCAGGACTTGGCGACCAGGGGGAGCAGGACCTGCTCGCACGACGAGAACGCGGCATCGGTCACGGGCGGGTCGATCGCCGCCGCGACGAGGTCCGCGACGAGCTGGGCATGCCGGTCGCTGCGCAGGGCCGCGAGGGCGCTGGACCGCGCGGCGTGCAGGCGCCGCTCGAGCAACAGGTCGACCGCCTGCCGTGCACGCAGCGCGTCGGACGGGTCGTCGAGGGCGTCAGCGTGCTCGCCGAGCCGCTCGACCATGACCTCGGTGTCGCGGATCGCCCCCAGCTCGCTGGCGATCCACTTGAGGTCCTCCCGCAGCGGTCCTGCCGCTTCGGCGTCCATGAGCGGGGCGAACGTGGCGAGAGTGCTGCGCAGCCGGCGGGCGGCGACGCGCATCTGGTGCACCGCGTCGGGCAGGTCGCGGCGCACGCCGACGTCGGCGAGGAGCAGATGGCGGACATGCTCGCTCAGGACAGCGCGGAGCGCGTCGACCGCCAGGCCCTCCGGGCCGGGCAGGGGGTAGGCGGGCACGTCCGGCGGCTCGCCGGTGCGGGGGCCCAGGGCGGCAGCCGCCTTGCTCATCGAGCTGGGCATGGCGCCATGCGCCGTCAGCACGCCGACGATGGCGTCGAGTGCATCGAGCGCCGCCTCGTCCTGCGCGTCGAGGGCCTCGATCTCCAGCTCCCGGAACACGCTGACGATGCGGCCGTCGCGGAGCACCGAGACGGTGTCGTCGACGACCTCGACGAGGTCGCGCCCCGCGGCATCGGCCACGACGCGCGCGGTGCGCTCGGTCGACAACGTGACCACTGGGCGAAGGGGCTGGTCGCGCAACAGCGGGGCCACGACCTCGACGAACGCCCCCGGCACCGATCCGACCTCGCCGGCATCCAGCGGGAGCTGGAGCTCGTCCCGGGCCGAGCCATCGGCCCCGGCCACCGGGAGCTTCATGTGCCAGCCCTCGTCCGGTCCGCCCTCCCGGCGCCGCAGGGTGACGCCCCAGCGGAACAAGGTGAGTGCGTCCGTGTCGTGGTAGATCGCGTGCATGACGAACGGCTCGCCGGTCCGGACGGACCCCGCGACGCCGAGCGCGACGAGGTCCGGGAGGTCGAACAGGCCGTGGACGCGCAGCTTGCGCTCGACCTCGCGGTGGGTCGTCCAGGTCACGGCGCGAAGCCCCGCTTGCGCTTGATGTCGATGAGCGACTCCTGGTAGTCCCGCAGGCGCCGGCCGTTCGCGTCGTAGAGCCGCCGGTGCCACGACCCGTCCGGGCGCAGGTCCCAGCCGGAGGTCAAGGGGTCGAACGCGAAGTCGAAGAGCGACTCGATGTCCGCGACCTCCTCCGGGTCGGCGAGACTCACGAGCGTCTCGACGCGGCGGTCGAGGTTGCGGTGCATGAGGTCGGCCGAGCCGATCCACACCTCACGGTTCCCGCCGTTCGCGAAGCAGTACGCCCGGGAGTGCTCCAGGAAGCGGCCCAGGATGCTCAGGACTCGAATGTTCTCGCTGAGCCCGGGAACGCCGGGGCGCACCGCGCAGATCCCGCGCACCCAGATGTCGATCGGGACGCCGGCACGCGACGCGCGGTAGAGCGCATCGATGACCTCCTCGTCGACGATCGAGTTGCACTTGAAGCGGATCCCGCTCGGCCGCCCGGCGACGTGGTGCTCGATCTCCCGATCGATGCGCTCGATGAGGCCCGTCCGGACGGAGTGCGGGGCGACGAGGAAGCGCTCGTAGTCGGTGTTCATCGAGTAGCCCGACAGGACGTTGAACAGGTTCGAGACGTCCTCGCCCACGGCGGGGTCGCACGTGATCAGGCCGAAGTCCTCGTACAGGCGCGCCGTCTTCGGGTGGTAGTTGCCCGTCCCGATGTGGCAGTAGCGCCGCAGCTGGTCGCCGTCGTCGCGCACGACCATCGACAGCTTGCTGTGCGTCTTGAGTCCGACGAGCCCGTACACGACGTGCACGCCGGCCTGCTCCAGCTTGCGGGCCCAGTCGATGTTGTTCTGCTCGTCGAACCGTGCCTTGATCTCCACGAGGGCGAGCACCTGCTTGCCGGCCTCGGCGGCGTCGATCAGCGCGTCGACGATCGGAGAGTCGCCGGAGGTCCGGTAGAGCGTCTGCTTGATGGCCAGGACGTGCGGGTCGCGCGCGGCCTGCTCGAGGAACAGCTGCACGCTGGTCGAGAACGAGTCGTACGGGTGGTGCAGCAGCACGTCGTGCTCGCGGACGACCGCGAGAACGTCCGGGGCCGACGCGGTCTCGACCTCGGTGAGCCGGCGGGACGTGCGCGGGACGAACTTGCGCTGCTTGAGGTCGTCGCGGTCCAGCCCGACCAAGGTCCACAAGCCGGTGAGGTCCAGCGGCCCGGGCAGCCGGAAGACCTCGAGCTCGTTGACGCCGAGCTCGCTGATGAGCAGCTCCAGGACGTGCGGGTCGATCGACTCCTCGACCTCCAGGCGGACGGGCGGGCCGAACCGGCGGCGCATGAGCTCGCGCTCCAGCGCCTTCAGCAGGTTCTCGGCGTCGTCCTCCTCGACCTCGACGTCCTCGTTGCGCGTGACGCGGAACGTGTGCGTCTGCTGGATCTCCATGCCGGGGAACAGGGTGTGCAGGTGCGCGGCGATGACGTCCTCGAGCGGCACGAACCGGGCGGCGCCGACCTCGACGAACCGGGGCAGGAGCGGCGGGACCTTGACGCGGGCGAAGAGCTCGGTGCCGGTCATCGGGTTGCGCACGACGACGGCGAGGTTGAGCGACAGCCCGCTGATGTACGGGAAGGGGTGCGACGGGTCGACCGCGAGCGGGGTGAGGACGGGGAACACCTTCGCGTCGAAGAAGACGCCGACCCCGGACTTCTCCGACGCGGTGAGCTGCTCCCATCGAAGGAGCTGGATGCCCTGGGCCTCGAGGTCGGGCAGGACGATGCTGCCGAAGAGGTCCGCCTGCTCGCGCTGCAGCTCGTAGGCCCGGCTCCAGATCCGCTCGAGCACCTCGCGGGCGGTGTATCCGCTCGCGGCCCGGACGGCGATGCCGGTCGCGATGCGCCGCTTGAGCCCGGCCACGCGGACCATGAAGAACTCGTCGAGGTTGCTCGCGAAGATCGCCAGGAACTTGGCCCGTTCGAGGGGCGGCAGGTCCTCGTCGGCTGCCAGCTCCAGCACGCGCCGGTTGAACGCCAGCCACGAGAGCTCGCGGTCCAAGAACCGGTCGGCGGGGAGCGGGACGTCTCCCGGCACGAGCATCGCTGGGGCCTCGACGGGCGCGTCGGGTGCGCCGGCGGACTCCGGTACGTCGGTGGTGGGCGTCGTCACCCCCGAATGGTCGCACAGGCGGGTGAACGGGCGCCGTCGTCGAGCTGGCCGATCACCTCATGCAGGTGGCGTGCGCCGGAACAGGACGTCGGTGTCCCAGCGCGCGAAGCCGAGGCTCTCGTACAGCGCGATGGCCGTTGTGTTCACGGCGTCGACGTAGAGCATCGCCCAGGCCAGGTCCAGCCCCCGCAGGTGATGCAGGCCGGCGAGCGTCAGTGCCCGACCCAGGCCGGTGCCCCGCGCGGAAGGATCGACGCCGACGACGTAGACCTCGCCGATCGGCTCGTGGTCGCCGGCGTGCACCTTCGTCCAATGGAACCCGACCAGCTCGTCGCCCCGCCAGGCGAGCAGGAAGCCCTCGGCCGAGAACCACGGCTCGCCAAGTCGAAGGTCGAGGTCCTCGCGCGTCCAGCCGCCCTGGTCGGGAAGCGCGACGAAGGCGCGCGCGTTGACCCGCAGCCACGCCTCCTCGTCGACCCCCACCCGGAACGGCGCGATGTGGATGTCCGGAGGAAGCTCTGGCCGGGGGAGCGGGGCGAACAGGGAGCGACGCATCTGCCACAGCGTCCGGATCCGGCTGAACCCCATCCGTACGGCGAGCTCCTCCGCCCCGGCGTTGTCCCCGTGCGCCCACAGGCGCAGCCGGCCGCCGGGCGAGATGCCGATCGCCGCGTCGAGGAGGGCGCGGCCGACCCCCCACCGCCGATGGGCGGGGTCGACGGCCACCTCCAGGCTCGGGCCGTCGACCGCGTCGGTCACGTCGAGGTGGGCGTACCCGGCGAGCGCACCGGCACGGTCACGGGCGATGAGGTGGCGCGAGTGCGCGTCGCCACCTTGGCGCACGTGCAGCCAGACGTGCTCGGAGACCGGACGGACCCCGTCGGCCTCGGCGGCCCGGTCGATCACCGCGAGCACCTCGGCGACCTCGTCGGGGTCGAGCCGGCTGCGGTCCGCTACGACGACAGTCCGCTGGTCGACCACAAGAAGAGGCGGCGGGTCAGGACAGCGTGACGGCGTCGTCGACCGTCACGTCGACGTCGCTGCCGAGCGTGGCCCGGGTCGCCGCGTCGGTGCCCTCGGGCACGAACCGGTAGCCGACGTTGCGGACGGTGCCGATGAGAGCCTCGTGCTCGACGCCGAGCTTCGCGCGCAGGCGGCGGACGTGCACGTCGACTGTGCGGGTGCCGCCGAAGTAGTCGTAGCCCCAGACCTCCTGGAGGAGGACCGCCCGGGTGAAGACCCGACCCGGGTGCTGCGCGAGGAACTTCAGCAGCTCGAACTCCTTGAACGTCAGGTCAAGGGTGCGGCCGCGGAGCTTCGCCGTGTAGGTGCCTTCGTCGATGTGCAGCTCGCCGCTGCGGATCTCCTCCGGCGTCTCGTCCGGGGCGCCGGCCGTGTCCGCCAGGCGGGAGATCGCCAGGCGCAGGCGCGCCTCGACCTCTGCCGGGGAGCTCGTGTCGACGAGGACGTCATCCATGCCCCAGTCCCACTGGATCGCCGCCAGGCCGCCCTCGGTCGTGACCAGGACGAGCGGGACGTCGACGCCGGTCTGGCGAAGCAGGCGTGTGAGTCCGCGGACGGCGGGCAGGTCGCGACGGCCGTCGACGAGGAGCGCGTCGCAGGCCGGGGCGTTCAGGAGGGCGGTCGCCTCAGCGGGCATCGTGCGGACGTGGTGGGCGAGCAGGCCGAGTGCGGGCAGGACCTCCGCCGAGGGCTCCATCGCACGCGTCAGCAGGATCAGCCGCATCGGTCATCCTCCTTCGCCGGGGTGCCGAGCAGCTCGCGCGAGCGGCTCGTCGGGGCACAGGCTACGGCACGCGACCTTGGGGACAATGGGCGTGTGAGGAACACCGCATCGCCCGGGCTGCCGCCGAACGCCCGCGAGGCCCGTCTCCGGGCCGCCGACGGCGTCGAGATCAGCGCCGTCCACCTCCCGCCCGATGCCGCCGACCGGGCCGACCTCGCGCTCGTCGTCGTCCACGGCTTCACCGGGACCTGGCGGGCGGAGCCGGTCCGCCGAGTCACCGACCGGCTGACGGCGTTCGGCGGTGTGGTCGCGATCGACCAGCGCGGGCACGGGCGCTCCGGTGGCGCCTCCACCGTCGGCGAGGCGGAGATCTGGGACGTCGCCGCGGCCGTCACCTGGGCGCGGGAGCTCGGGTACCAGCGGGTCGCGACCATCGGCTTCTCCCTCGGCGGAGCCGTCGTCGTGCGGGAGGCCGCCCTGCTCGCCGACGGGCCGGGCCGGGTGGACGCAGTCGTCGCGGTCAGTGCACCGGCGTTCTGGTACTACCGGGGCACCCGCGTGATGCGCCTGGTGCACCGGCTCGTGCTGACCCGGCCGGGTCGGTTCGCTCTGCGAGCCCGGGGAACCCGGGTCAGCGGCGCCGGGTGGAGCGAGCCCGCCCCCGCGGCGCCGGCCGAGGCGGCGGCCCGCCTGACGATGCCGTTGCTGGTGGTGCACGGCGACGTCGACCGGTACTTCCCCCTCGAGCACGGCCGGTCCCTTCATCGGTCCGCGGTCGCGGCCGGCGTGGAGACGCAGCTGTGGGTCGAGCGCGACCTCGGGCACGCTGAAGGGGCGGTCACCTCGGACCTGGTCGACCGGATCGGGGCGTGGGTGCGGGAATGGACCTCGGTGCCGCCCGGTTCCCAGCCGACATGACCGGTGCCGTCGTCCTCGTGGTCGTCCTGGTCGGGGCGACCGCCGTCGGCCTGTGGCTGCGGCGGACGTCGGGCCGGATCTCCGACCGCGACGCCCCGTCCGCGGTGACGCCCGCGCGACCGGGCGACCCGCCCGCCTCGATCGACGTGACCGAGCCCCGGCCGGAGGAGACCGCCCTCTTGGCCGCCCTCGACGGCCGTTCCGGGGACCGCGTGACGATCGTCCAGTTCTCGTCGGCGTTCTGCCAGCCGTGCCGGGCCACGCGCCGGATCCTCGAGGAGGTCGCCGTCCTGGTGCCAGGCGTCGCGCACGTCGAGATCGACGCCGAGGACAACCTCGACCTCGTTCGCGCGCTGGACGTCCGGCGCACGCCGACCGTGTTGTTCGTCGACGCCGCCGGCTCCGTTCGCAAGCGCGCGAGCGGCCAGCCCCGCAAGGCCGACGTGATCGCCGCCCTCGGCGACCTCATCGGCCCGGAGGACTACGAGATCTGAGCGGCGGGCGGGCTAGGCTGCGGCCATGGTTGAGGTGTTCTACTCCGGGCTCCTGATCGCGGCGACCGCAGCGGCGGGCTGGTTCGGGATCTATGTCGTCTACCGGCTCGTCAAGGGCCAGGGCTAGGTGCTCGCACCGGACGGCTCGGGCATCGAGGTGCCCGAGGAGCTCCGTCCGCTGTCCTGGCTCATCGGCGCCTGGGTCGGGGTCGGGACTGGGCAGTACCCGACGATCGCGGACTTCCGCTTCGGGCAGGAGGTCCGCTTCGCGACGGACGGCCGCCCGTTCCTCACGTACTACGCGCGCAGCTGGCTCCTGGACGACGACGGCGAGCGCGTACGTCCCCTGGCCAGCGAGAGCGGCTTCTGGCGGCCCCGCCCCGACAACGGCATCGAGCTGGTCCTCGCCCACCCGATGGGCTACAGCGAGGTCTGGGTCGGCTCCCAGGAGGTCACGTCGATCACCGACGCCGTGATCACCGGCGCGCGGGCCACCTTGCGGACCGATGTCGTGGCCCGGACGCAGTCGGCGAAGGACTACTCGGCCGGGGAGCGCCTGTACGGGCTCGTCGACGGACGCCTGCTGTGGACCTTCGACATGGCTGCGGTCGGTCAGACCATCGGCAACCACCTCGCCGCGAGCCTGGCCCCCGTGCGGGACGTCGTCGTCGACGCCGGGGACCCGTGAGCTCCGTGAGCGCCGGGAGCACCGCCTGGCAGGCGCGACTGCGCGACCACGGCTACCGGGTCACGCCGCAGCGGCAGCTCGTCCTGCAGGCCGTGGAGGTGCTTCGGCACGGAACACCCGAGGAGATCCTCGTCGAGGTGCAGAAGACCGCCAGCGGGGTGAACATCTCCACGATCTACCGGACCCTGGAGGTGCTGGAGGAGGTCGGGCTCGTCACCCACGCGCACATCGGGCACGGGGCGCCGACCTACCACGCGGTCGACGACGATCCCCACATCCACCTCGTGTGCGACACCTGCGGGGACGTCACGAGCGTGCCGACCGGTGTCGCGAACCTGTTCGTCGACGGCCTCTACCTCGACTACGGGTTCCGCACCGACATCGCGCACTTCGCCGTGCACGGGCGCTGCCAGGCGTGCGTCGGGAACAACGCCGGTGGCGTCCGCGGTTGACCCGGTCGTGAGCACAGCTGCGGCCGTCCCGCCGCCGGACGGCAGTCCCGATCCCGGCGTCGCGTGGCACTACGGCGACCCTCTGCGCGAGCAGCGGGCGCTGGCCGACGGACGGGCGCGCGTGGACCTGTCGAACCGGGCCGTTGTCACGGTCACCGGGCCGGATCGGCTTACCTGGCTGCACGACCTCACGACGGCGCACCTGACCGGGCTGGCTCCCGGCGGCAGCGCGCTCGCCTTGATCCTCAGCCCGCACGGGCACGTCGAGCACGAGCTGCACGTGATCGACGACGGGGGCACCGTCTGGATCGTCGGGCAGCCCGGGACCGCCGATGCCCTGGTCGCCTACCTGCAGTCCATGCAGTTCATGCTCCGCGTCGAGGTGGCCGACCGCACGGCGGACCACGGCGTGGTGTGGGAGCCGGTCCAGGAGGTAGTCGACGGGCTGCCGACCTGGCTCGTGCCGGCGGACTTCGCCGGAGTCGGGCACGTGGACGCCGGCTCCGATGCAGGCGGGGGAGCGGGCAAGTACGTCCAGGGTCGCCCGGCCGCGTTCCCCGGGCGCGAGGTCGTCGTGCCCCGGGCGGAGGTCGCCAGCCGCCTCGCCGAGGCCGAGCCCGCGGGCACGTGGGCGCTCGAGGCGCTGCGCGCGGCCGCGGCCGTCCCGCGGCTGGGCCAGGAGACCGACCACCGGACCCTGCCGCACGAGGTCGGCTGGATCGGCCCCGGTGTCCACCTGGCGAAGGGCTGCTACCGCGGTCAGGAGGCCGTCGCGCGCGTGCACAACCTGGGGCACCCGCCGCGCCGGCTCGTCCTGCTCCACCTGGACGGGAGCGACCAGACGTTGCCGGCGCACGGCGACCCCGTGCGCCTGGATGGCCGCGAGGTCGGCTGGATCGGCACACCCGCCTGGCACCACGAGCTCGGGCCGGTCGCGACCGCCGTCGTCAAGCGGTCGGTGCCGGTCGACGTCCCCCTGACGGTGGGCACCGCCGACGGCACCGAGGTCGCCGCCGCCCAGGAGACCGTCGTCCAGCCCTAGTGGCACCCCCCTACCGTTTCTCCCGCTTTCCGGGACTGGCGGGCAACTGGGGGGCCGTTCTCGCGCTGAGCCGCCTGCGCGTCCCGCAAAGCGGGACAAACGGAACCAGCGCTAGGGGAGGTCGAGGACGATCGTCATCGGGCCGTCGTTGACGATCGACACCTGCATGTCGGCACCGAACACACCCGTCGAGCACACCGCCCCTCGCTCGCGAATCCGGTCCGCCACTGCGGCGACGAGCGGCTCCGCGTCCGGCCCGGGCGCGGCGGCGTCCCACGTCGGGCGGCGGCCCTTGCGGGTGTCGGCGTAGAGCGTGAACTGGCTGACGACGAGCACGGGCAGCCCGAGGTCGGCCGCCGACACCTCGCCGGCGGTCACCTGGCCGGTCGGGTCGTGCTCCGGGCCGAAGATCCGCAGGTCGTAGGCCTTGTCCGCCAGCCGCACGGCGGTCGCGGTGGTGTCCGCGTGCGTGACGCCGACCAGGATCGTCAGGCCCGGACCGTCGAAGCCGCCGACGACCGCCCCGTCCACGGTGACGTGGGCCCCCCGGGACCGCTGCAGGACCGCTCGCATGGCGCGAAGCCTGTCACGACCGCTCGCGCCAGTCGTCGTTCACCAGCTGGAACAGCACGTGGTCCTGCCACTGACCGGCGATCCGCAGGTAGCGCGGAGCGAGGCCGAACCGCTCGAACCCGTTCTTCTCCAGCACGCGCTGCGACCGCACGTTGTGGACGAGGGTGCCCGCCTCGATCCGGTGCAGCCCGAGGTCGTCGAACGCGACGCGGACGACCTCGGCGACCGCCTGCGTCGCCAACCCGCGCCCCCCGACCTCCGGGGAGATCCAGTAGCCGAGCGTGCATGAGTGCAGCGGCCCCCGCGTGATGAAGAAGAGCGTGATCCGGCCGACGACTGCACCTGCGTCGTCGACGATGGCTCGCGGCTCGACGAGCCCCTGGGCGTGCCGCTCGAGGTCGGTTCCGATGCCGGTCCTTTGGCTGGCCTCGGTGAAGTACTCCGCGTCCCGGTCCGGCTCCCACGGCGCGAAGTCTTCCCAGTGGTCGCGCATCAGCCGCGCAATGTCGTCCGCGTCATCCGTCGTCACCAGCCGGGTCCGTGGGCTCACACGCCGATCCAACCAGCGCCCGACGGGCGGACTGGGCACGTGCTCGCTACCGTGCCCGCGTGCCGAACCCCCAGCCCCCCAGTCGGCTGCACCGCGGCCTCGGGCTGCGCGGCGCGACGGTCGTCGGGCTCGGCGCGATGCTCGGCACCGGCGTCTTCGCCGTCTGGACGCCGGCCCTCGGTCTGGCCGGCGGATGGCTCCTGGCGGCGCTGGTACTCGCCGCGCTGGTCGCGGCCCTCAACGCGGCGTCGACCGCGCGCCTGGCCGCAGTGCATCCGGAGTCGGGCGGGGCCTACGCCTACGGGCGCCGTCGGCTCGGCCGGGGCGCGGGCGTCCTCGCTGGAGTCGCGTTCGTCGTCGGCAAGAGCGCGAGCGCGGCGGCGGCCGGACTGACGATCGGGGCGTACGTGTGGCCAGCGCAGCAGCGCCTGGTGGCCTGGCTGGCGATCGGGGTCGTGCTCGTCGTCGACCTGCGCGGGGTCGTCCGGTCGATGCGGGTGTCGGCTGTGCTCGCCGGCCTCGTGCTCGCGATCGTCGGGGCCACCGTCGTCGCGGGTGCGGTCAACGTGCCGTCGGCGTCGGGCGGGCCGCTGGCCGACGGCGGCGCCATCGGCGTCGTCGCCGCTGCCGGCATCCTCTTCGTCGCGTTCGCCGGCTACGCGCGCGTCACCGTGCTGGGGGAAGAGGTACGCGACCCGGCTCGCGTCATCCCGCGTGCGGTGGCGCTCTCCTTCGCCGTGGTCCTCGTCGTCTACGGGGCCATCGGCGTCGTGGTGACGGTGCTCGCGGCGCACGGCGTCCGATTCGGTCCCGCCGCCCTGAACGACATCGCGGAGCTGGCGGGATGGCCGGGGCTCCCGGCGCTCGTGACGGTAGGCGCCGTGCTCGGAGCAGGCGGCGTGCTGCTGTCGTTGATCGCGGGGGTCGGACGCACGCTGTTCGCCATGGCCGACGCCGGCGACGCCCCCCGATCGCTCGCGCGGGTCTCCGATCGTCGCGTGCCGATACGGGCGGCCGTCGTGGCGGCGGTGCTCGCCGCTGCGGTGGCGGCCGCCGGCCGGCTGTCCTGGTCGCTCGCGCTGTCGGCCGCCTGCATCCTGACGTACTACGCGGTGGCCCATCTGGCCGCACTCACGCTCCCGCGGCGTCGACGGTCCGACCGCGTCTGGCCCGTCCTCGGCCTGCTCGGCTGCGCGGTCGTGGTCGCGGGGCTCGTCGCGGCGGCCGCCACGGGGTCCTTCGGATGAGCTGCTAGCAGCCCGTTTGCAATTGCAAGCACCTCGGGTCACACTGGGGACATGGCACGGATCGACGTGAGCGGGCTGGGGGAGTTCATCCGCCAGCAGCGCGACCAGGCACAGATGTCGCTTCGGCAGCTGGCCAAGGCGGCTGACGTCTCCAACCCGTACCTCAGCCAGGTCGAACGCGGCCTGCGGCGCCCCAGCGCCGAGATGCTCGGCCGCATCGCCTCGGGCCTGCGGATCTCCGCCGAGACGCTCTACGTGCGAGCGGGGATCCTCGACGAGCGCGAGGGCGACCAGGCAGTGACGACGGCGATCGGCGCCGACGACACCCTCACCGAACGGCAGCGGGCGACTTTGCTGCAGATCTACGGCGCATTCCAGGCCGAGAACCGGGCACATGCCGAGCGCGACGACGCGTCGGCGCCCACCGATCCCGCGGACGCGGGCGAACGAGAGGACCGACCATGACGGACGAGACCACCCCCGACGCGACCACCCCTGAGCAGCCGGCCACGCGCGTGAAGAAGACCACCGCGAAGGCGACGCAGACCGCGAAGACCACGACGGCGAAGGCGACGCAGACGGCGAAGAAGACCACCGCGAAGGCGACGCAGACGGCCAAGAAGACCACCGCGAAGGCGACCGGCGCGGCGAAGTCCACGACCGCCAAGGCGGCGCAGACGGCCAAGGAGACCTCGGCCAAGGCAGCCGACGCCGCTCAGGGCGGATTCGGCATCGGCCGGTTCGAGATCCCGAAGTTCGACCTCCCGAAGTGGGACCTGCCGAAGCTGCCGAAGGTCGACGTCCCGAACGTCGACGTCGCTGCGGTCGGGAGCCGGGCGAAGGACCGCGCGAGCGGCACGGCGAAGTCGGTCAAGGACGGCGTGACCCACACGGTCGCGCTGCTGCGCGAGGCCGTGGGCATCGGGCAGAAGCCGGCCGCCTGACACCCCGGAGCCACGCCAGGACGACGAGCCTGCGTTAGCGTGCAGAGATGTTCGCCAACGTCACGCAGCTCGTCGTCCTGGTGCTGTGGATCCTCACGCTCGGCCTGAAGGCGTTCGCCTTCATCGACTGCATCCGGCGGCCCGCAGCGGCCTTCCCGGCCGTCGACCGGCAGTCCAAGGTGCTCTGGATGATCCTGACCGGCCTGGCTGCGCTGAGCGGTCTCGTCCCCGGGCTGACCCTGAACATCATCGGGCTGGCCGGCGTGGTCGTCGCGCTGGTCTACGTGTTCGGCGTGCGCCCGCGGATCGTCGAGATCACCGGCCGGCGCTAGCCGTGCGGATCGAGGCGGTCCGTGGCGACCTGACGACGTCCGACCTGGATGTCGTCGTGAACGCCGCGAACTCCTCGCTCCTCGGCGGCGGCGGGGTCGACGGTGCCCTGCATCGGGCAGCCGGTCCGCAGCTTCTCGACGCGTGCCGGCTCGTGCGGTCGACCACCCATCCATCCGGCCTGCCGACCGGTGACGCCGTCGCGACCACCGGCGGAAGCCTTCCGGCGCGCTTCGTGGTCCATACGGTCGGTCCGATCTGGGCCGAGCACCCGGTCGATGGGGCGGACCTGCTCGCGTCCTGCCATCGGCGCAGCCTTGAGACCGCTGCCGTACTCGGCGCCCGATCGGTTGCCTTCCCGGCGATCTCGTGCGGGGCGTACGGCTGGCGCACGTCGGACGCGGCGCCGGTGGCTGTCGCCGCCGTCCGCGGCTTCGACCGCGACGTGCCGACGAGCCGGATCGACCTCGTGCGGTTCGTCCTGGTCAGCGACGATTCGCTGGCCGACTTCGCTGCCGCCATCGCGGCCTGATCGGGCGGGCCGTCAGTCCGGGAGCACGATCCGGATGCGGCGGAAGCCCTTGCCCTTGTTCTCCACCTTCGCGACCTGCATCCGGCCGATCTGACGGGTCGACGCGACGTGGGTGCCGCCGTCCGCCTGGACGTCGAGGCCGGCGATGTCGACGAGCCGGACGACCTCGATCGTCGGCGGCAGCAGGTTCGTCGCCGTCCGGATCACGTCGGGGATCGCCAGCGCCTCGTCGCGCGGGAGCTCGTACGCGGCGATCGCCCGGTCGGCCATCACCTCCGTGTTGCACGCCGCTTCGACCGCGTCCTTGAACCCGGGAGGGGCCTCGTCCAGGCCGAAGTCCAGCCGGCCCGACAACGGGTCCATGTTCGACCCGGTGACCAGGGCACCGAAGTCCCGGAACACCACGCCCGACAGCAGGTGGAGCCCGGAGTGCGTACGCATGAGGGCCGTGCGCCGAGTGTCCTCCACGGCGCCGCGGACGGCCGTGCCCACCGGGGGGAGCGGGTCTCCGTCGGCGGGCACGAGCCACAGGTCGTCCCCGCGCCGGACGTCGACGACCCGGGTCTGCACGCCGCCCCAGAGCAGGACGCCGTGGTCGGGCGGCTGCCCGCCGCCACCGGGGTAGAACGCCGACCGGTCCAGCACGATGCCGGACTCGGGATCGGACGCCAGGACGACGGCATCCCACTCGCGCAGCGTCGCGTCGGCGAGCTCGAGCCGATGCGTCCGCGCGGACATCGCTACTTCTTGCCCTGGGCGGCCACGGCCGCCGCGGCCTCCGTCGCCGCTGCCGGGTCGAGGTACTCCCCGCCGGGGACCGCGGGCCGCAGGTCGGCATCGAGCCGGTACACGAGCGGGATGCCGGTGGGGATGTTCAACCCGGCGATGTCGGCGTCGGAGATCCCGTCCAGATGCTTGACGAGCGCCCGGAGCGAGTTGCCGTGCGCAGCCACCAGGACCGTCATCCCGGCACGCAGGTGCTCCGCGACGATGACGTCCTCCCAGTACGGGATAAGCCGGGTCACGACGTCGGCCAGGCACTCGGTCGCCGGTCGCGCGGCGGGCGGCAGCGCCGCGTAGCGGGGGTCGTAGGTCTGTGCCCACTGGTCGTCGGGGTCGATCGGCGGCGGGGGCACGTCGTACGAGCGACGCCAGAGCATGAACTGCTCGTCGCCGTACTGCTCGAGGGTCTCCTTCTTGTTCTTCCCCTGGAGCGCTCCGTAGTGCCGCTCGTTGAGCCGCCAGTTGCGCACGACCGGCACCCACAGGCGGTCGCACCCCTCCAGCGCGAGCTGCGAGGTCTTGATCGCCCGCTTCAGCAACGACGTGTGGACGATGTCGGGCAGGATCCCGGCCTCGGCCAGCAGCCGGCCGCCGTTCGCCGCCTCGGCCATGCCCTTCTCGCTGAGGTCGACGTCGACCCAGCCGGTGAACAGGTTCTCGGCGTTCCACAGGCTCTCGCCGTGGCGGAGCAGGACCAGCGTGTAGGGGGCGTCGCTCATGGCACACATCCTGCCGCAGTCGGCGCCATCACTTCGGTTCGGGCGGCGGCGCGAGATGCGCGAACGCGGCGAGGTTGGCCGTCGACTCCCCGCGCGAGATTCGCCAGGCCCACTCGCGGCGGATCGAGGACGCGAAGCCGAGCTCGAGGATCGTGTTGAACGAGCCGTCCGCGTACTCGAGCACGGCGCCAAGGACGCGATCGAGCTCGTCCGCGGTGACGGCGGCGAGCGGCAGCCGACCGGCCAGGTAGATGTCACCGAGCGGGTCGAGCGCGAACGCGACGGCGTAGAGCCGCCGGTTGCGCTCGAGCAGCCAGCGGTAGACCGCCTCGTGGTTCTCGTCCGGCTTCCGGGCGACGAAGGCGTTGATCGTCACCGCGTGCTCGCCGACCGACAGTGCCACGGCCGTCCGAAGCTTGGCCTCCCCGGGCAACGTCGCGACGATCGTCCCGTCGGCCGACTCCTCCCACTCGATCTGCGCCTCGTCGAGGGCGGCGCGGATCGTCGCGGCAGCAGCGGACTGCTGAGTGCTCACGCGCGGCTCACGGCCGACCGGCGGCGGCGAGCCTGCCCTCGTGGGCGCCGGCCAGCGCCTCCTCGTACGTTCCCAGCAGTCCGGCCGTCGTCGATGCCCAGCCGAACGCGGAGGCATGGTCGCGTGCCCCGCGCGACAGCCGTTCGGCCGTCTGCGGGTCCCCGATGACACCGGTGATGGCGGCCGCGAAGTCGCGGGGGTCGTGGCCCCGGACAAGCACCCCGCTGACGCCGTCCGCGACGGCGGTGCGCAGCCCGCCGACCGCGGAGGCGACGACCGGCGTGCCGCACGCCTGGGACTCCACGGCGACGAGGCCGAACGACTCCGAGTACGACGGGACGACTGTGACGTCGGCCGCGCGGTACCAGTCCGCCAGCACCTGCCGGCCGGCCGGCGGCTCGAACCGCACGAGGTCGGCGATGCCCAGCTCCGCTGCCAGGTCGGCAAGGGACTCGGGCTGGGCGAGCCCGGTACCGGACGGGCCCCCGCACACGACGACGGTCAGCCGTCGCCGCAGGGCTGGGTCCTGGGCGAGGAGGGCGGCCGCGCGAAGGAGGATGTCCGGGGCCTTCAGCGGCTGGATGCGGCCGACGAACAGCAGGACGATCGCGTCCGCCGCGATGCCGTGCCGGCGCCGGGCGGCGTCGCGGCCGTCGCCCGGGGCGAACACGTCGAGGTCGACGCCCGGGTGGACGACATCGACGCGCGCCGGGTCGGCGCCGTACAGCTCGACCAGCTCGCGGGCCTCGTCCGCGGTGTTGGCGACGAGGCGGTCCGCGGCGGCGACGACCTGCTCCTCGCCGATGACCCGCATCGCCGGCTCCGCGGTGTCGCCGGTCGCGAGGTCGCGGTTCTTGACCTTCGCCATCGTGTGCATCGAGTGGACGAGCGGGACGTGCCATCGGTCGGAGGCCAGCCAGCCGACCTGGCCCGACAGCCAGTAGTGCGAGTGCACGAGGTCGAACCAACCCTCGGGCCGGGACGCCTCCGCCCGCAGCACGCCGGCCGTGACGGCGCACAGCTGAGCGGGCAGGTCCTCCTTGTGCAGGCCCTCGAACGGCCCGGCGGTCACATGGCGCACGGTGACCCCAGGGTCGAGGGCAACCGTCGGGGGCGCGTCGGAGGAGGTCGCCCGGGTGAACACCTCGACCTCGATGCCGGCATCGGCCAGCCGGCGGGCGGTCTCCACGACGTAGACGTTCATCCCACCCGCATCGCCGGTGCCGGGCGTGTCCAGCGGCGACGTGTGGATCGACAGGACGGCTATGCGACGTGGCCGGCGCGGCGTACGCAGTGGCCGCACGCGCGTGCTGGCTCCTGGCATCACCGCTCCTTCCGCCCAGGCCCTCCCGCGCCAACGACGGCAGCAGTCTCGCCTATTCCCGCCGGAGGGTGCTAACGCGGGGACTCCAGCGACACCCCGACGTAGGGCACGCCCGTGACGACGGTGACGACGCGGCGGGTGACGGATACGGCGTGGTCGGCGTAGCGCTCGTAGTAGCGCGACAGGAGGGTGACGTCGATGGCGGCCTCCACCCCGTGGGGCCAGTGCGGAGACATCACGATGGTGAACAGCTCACGATGCAGCGCGTCGACCAGCGCGTCGTGCCGGGCGATGTCCGCCGTCAACGACACGTCCTGGAGTGCGATGACGGCACCGGTCTTGGACACGATCGCCTCGGCCAGGCCGCCCATCTCGGCGAACGTGCCGCGAAGCTCCTGCGGGACCGACGGCCGCGGGTACCGCAGGCGGGCCTGCTTGGCGACGTGCTCCGCGAGGTCGCCCATCCGCTCGAGCGAGGTCGCGATGCGAAGGCCGCCGATGATGACCCGCAGGTCCGGCTCGGCGAGCGCCGAGTCGGCCACCAGGTGGAAGCAGCGCTCCTCGATGTCGCTCGCGAGGGTGTCGATCTGCGCGTCCGCTGCGATGACGCTCTCGGCCAGCGTGAGGTCGGCGTCCAGGAGGGCCTGAGTCGCGCGGTTCATCGCGGAGCCGACCAGGCGCGTCATCTGGACGAGCTCGTCGTTCACCGTGGCGAGCTCGACCTCGAAGGCCGATTGCATGACTGCCCTCCCAGCGGGCGACGGGTGGACCCACCATACGGGGACGTCCACGCGGCCTCCCGTCGCCTGGTGAACGGCAGGCGACGGGTGGGTGAACAGCGGGGACGGACCGTCGAACGCTGGGTGAATCATCGGTCCCGCACCTGGCCGATGAACGAGACCGCGCGTGTGGCGCTCCTATCCTGGGGTCGTGCCACGCCGACTTCCCTCGCCGATGCTGGCGGATGACCCCGTCCGCCGGGGCCCGGCCGTGCCGGACGAGGTCGTGCGGGTCCTGTCCGTCCTGCCGTCGGCGTCGATCGTCCTGGCCCCGGACGGCAGCGTCCTGCGGTCCAACGCACGCGCGACCGCGCTGGGCCTGGTCACCCGTGACGCGCTGACCATCCCGGACATCTCCCATCTCGTCGAGCGTGTGTCCGCCGACGGTCACGCCCGGGAGCAGGAGATGCGTGTCCGGCGCCCACCGCTGGGCCGGGAGCTGCTCGAGCTGCGCGTTCGGGCGGCTGCGCTCGGCACCGGCGCGATCCTCGTCCTCATCGACGACCTGGCCGAGGAGCGCCGGGTCGACGTCGTCCGTCGCGACTTCGTGGCGAACGTCAGCCACGAGCTCAAGACCCCCGTCGGGGCGCTGTCGCTCCTGGCCGAGGCGGTCCTCGCCGCCGCGGACGACCCGGAGCAGGTCCGCCACTTCGCCGAACGCATGCAGACCGAGGCCTCCCGGCTGTCGCACCTCGTGCAGGACGTCATCGACCTGTCCCGGCTCCAGGGCGACGACCCGCTCACGCACGCCGAGCTGGTCGACGTCGACGAGCTCGTCCGGCGGGCGGTGGACGAGGTCCGGATGCTGGCGGCCCGCGAGGACATCGAGCTCGAGATCGGCGACTCGTGCGGTGCGCTCGTGTACGGCGACGGGCACCAGCTGCTGGCTGCCCTCCGCAACCTCCTGGTGAACGCGGTCGCGTACTCGCCGGCGCACACCCGCGTCGCGGTCGGCCCTCGCAGCGACGGCGGCATCGTCGAGATCGCGGTGAAGGACCAGGGGATCGGAATCGCCGCGAACGACCTCGACCGCGTCTTCGAGCGCTTCTACCGGGTCGACCCCGCGCGCTCGCGCGTGACCGGCGGTACCGGCCTGGGCCTGGCGATCGTCAAGCACGTCAGCCAGAACCACGGCGGGGAGTGCACCGTCTGGTCGGAGGTGGGCGTCGGGTCGACGTTCACGATCCGCCTGCCCGCGTATGTCTCGACGCCCGCGTTCTCCCTCGAGCTGGAGCACGACGCCGACGTCTACCCGAGAGAGGTCGTCCTGTGACCCGGATCATGGTGGTGGAGGACGAGGAGTCCTTCTCCGAGGCGCTGTCGTTCATGCTGCGCCGCGAGGGATACGAGGTCGAGATCGCGACCGACGGGAACTCCGCCGTCGACCAGTTCGAGCGGTCCGGCGCCGATCTCATCCTGCTGGACCTCATGCTGCCGGGCCTGTCGGGACTGGAGGTCTGCCGCATCGTCCGGCAGAAGTCGCAGGTGCCGATCATCATGCTCACGGCCAAGGACGGGGAGATCGACAAGGTCGTCGGGCTGGAGATCGGCGCGGACGACTACGTCACCAAGCCGTTCTCCTCGCGGGAGCTGCTCGCCCGCGTCCGGTCGGTCCTGCGCCGGCACGGCGACACCGACGAGCTCATCGCCTCGACAGTCGAGGCGGGCCCGGTCCGGATGGACGTGGACCGTCACGTCGTGACCGTGCGCGGGGATCACATCACGATGCCGCTCAAGGAGTTCGACCTGCTCGAGCTGCTCATGCGCAACGCGGGCCGCGTCCTCACGCGCTCGCAGCTCATCGACCGCGTATGGGGGGCCGACTACGTCGGCGACACGAAGACCCTCGACGTGCACGTCAAGAGGCTGCGCGCGAAGGTCGAGGAGGACCCGGCGAACCCCGTGCACCTCGTGACGGTGCGGGGCCTGGGCTACAAGTACGAGCCCTGACAGGTCCGGCGGGGGCTCAGCTGGTCCCGTGACTGAGGTCGTCGAACCGCAGGCTGCCGCGGAACTGCAGGAGCAGGGCGACCGTTGCCGACCAGCCGGTCTGGTGGCTGGCGCCGACCCCGCGGCCGGTGTCCCCGTCGAAGTACTCGTGGAAGGGGACCAGGTCGCGCCAGTACGGGTCGTCCTGGAAGAAGTCGTTGTCTCCGAACACCGGGCGCCGGCCGTCGGAGCCTCGGACGAGCAGGCCCGTCAGCCGCCGTGCCAGGTCGTCGCCGACCTGCGCGAGCGGCACCTCCTGGGAAGAGCCGGTCGGGTCGGCGACGGTGAGCGAGGTGCCGAGGAAACGTGCGTACGCGTTGACGGCTTGGACGAACAGCAGGTTCATCGGCAGCCAGATCGGCCCGCGCCAGTTGGAGTTACCGCCGAACATCCGGTCGAACGACTCAGCCGGCGCGTACTCCACGCGGTAGTCGCGGCCGTCGACCGTGTAGACGTACGGGTGGTCGCGGTGGTAGCGCGACAGCGAGCGAAGCCCGTACGGCGACAGGAACTGGTCGGGGTCCAGCAGACGCGTCAGCATGCGTTCGAAGCGCTCGTGCCCGACCACGCCGATCATCACGTGCGAGCCGTCGCCCCCGGCCAGGCGCAGCGGCATGCTCTCGGCCGGCAGCTCGTAAGCGGCCCGCAGCCGGCGGATCTCCGTGTTGATCTCCTCCAGCGCGGTCACGGACGTGGTGGGGATCGCGATGCCGGCGAACAGCGGCACCACGGACTGCATCGAGAACACCTCAAGCGAGGTCGCGGTGCCGTCCGACTGCTCGATGACGTCGTGGTAGAAACCGGTCTCGTCGTTCCAGAAGCTGACCTTCCCGGCGCCGACCTCCAGCGCGGCGGCGATGAGCCACGCGTCCCAGACCCAGCGGCCGAACATGCGCAGGTAGCCCGGGTCGTGGTGCGACAGCTCGATCGTGATCTCGGTGAGGTGCAGGACGATCGCGGCCATCCATGCCGTGCCGTCGACCTGGTCGAGCGTGCCGCCCGTCGGCAACGGCTCGTCGCGGTCGAACACCCCGATGTTGTCCATGCCGAGGAAGCCGCCGCCGAACACGCCGCGGTCATCGGCGTCCTTCTGGTTCAGCCACCACATGACCGAGAGGCTGATCGACCGGTACGCCGACGCGAGGAAGTCGACGTCGCCGACGCCGGTCGCCCGTCGGTCCAGCTGGTAGACCTGCCACGCCGCCCACGCCTCGACCGGCGGGTTGGTGTCGCCGAATGCCCACTCGTACGCTGGGATCTGCCCGTGGGGGTGCTGCGTCGTCGAGGACAGCAGCGAAAGCACCTGGGCCTTGGCGAAGTCCGGGTCGACCAGCGCCATCGTGACGCAGTGGAAGCCCAGGTCCCATGCGGCGAACCACGGGTACTCCCAGGCGTCCGGCATGAGGATGACCTCGGCGAACGCGAAGTGCTGCCAGTCGGCGTTGCGGCCGTCGAGCCGCTCGGCGGGCGGGGGCGGCTGGCCGGGATCGCCCTGCAGCCAGCGGCGCACCGCGTAGTGGTAGTACTGCTTGCACCACAGCAGGCCGGCGAGGGCCTGGCGCTGGACGAGCCGCTCGTCGTCGCTGAGGTCCGGGCTCGCGACGTCGGCGTAGAACGCGTCGGCCTCGGCCTTGCGCGCTGACAGGACGTCGGCCGCGTCGTCGAAGGGCCGGGCGAGCTCCGCTGTCGCGAACCGGACCGTGACGGTCACCGTCTCGCCCGCGGGCACGGTCGTGGTGATGACGGCCGCGGCCTTCGAGCCCGCCGTCCGGCTGATCGCCGACTCCTCGCCGTGCACGACGTAGGAGTCCACGCCGTCCTTGGTCGTGGCGGAGGCGTTGGGGGAGCCGAAGAGGAGGCTCGCGTTGGACTCGTTCTCGCAGAACACAATCTCCGGCTGCTGCTCGACCGACGACGTGACGTATAGCCAGCGGTCGCCGATGAGCGGGTGGGTCGTCGCAGCGCCACCGTCGGCCAGGGCGGTGATCTGCGGAGCCGGCTCGCTGCCGTCGTGCCACGTCCACGTGTTGCGGTACCACAGCTGCGGCAGCACCGTGATCGGTGCGGCGTCGGGTCCGCGGTTCGCGACCGTGATCTGGCAGACGACGTCCTCGGGGGTGGCTTTGGCGTACTCGACGGTCACGTCGAAGTACCGGCCGGCACGCCAGACATCCTCGAGCGCATCGAACAGCTCGTACTCACCGACGTCCTGGCCCCGGGCCTGGTTCGTCCGGAGCAGGTCCTCGTACGGGAAGGCGACCTGCGGGTACTTGTAGACCATCGACGCGTACGCGTGCGTGGGCAGGTTGTCGGTGTAGAACCAGTAGTCCTTGACGTCCTCGCCGTGGTTGCCCTGCGCGTTCGTCAGGCCGTAGGGCCGCTCCTTGAGGATCGCGTCCTGGCCGTTCCACAGGCCCAGCCCGAGGCAGATCGTCTGCTGGTCGTCGCACCAGCCGGCGAGGCCGTCCTCGTTCCAGCGGTACGCCCGGCTGCGGGCGTGCTCGAACGGGAAGTACGCCCAGGCATCGCCGTCAGCGCTGTAGTCCTCACGGACGGTGCCCCATGCGCGCTCGCTGAGGTAGGTGCCCCACCGACGCCACGGTGCCGCTCCGGTGCGCGCCTCCTCGAGGCGGTCCTGCTCCGCTGTCCGCATCGAGATGGCCCGGGGTCCGAGCGCGGGCTAGCTGGCGGCCGGGGAGGGCGCGGTGGCCGGGTTCGGCGCGACGTCGGCGTAGTAGCCGGCGCGCGGCACCGTCAGCACTCTCATGTCGACGGGGCCGGCCTTCTCGAAGACGAGCTGCACGGGCACGTACGACGACATCGGGACGTCGAGGCCGTAGATGTTGATCCACGCCTCGGAGTTGAAGCCGAAGGAGACCGAGCTGCCCGCCGGGATCGTGCTGGCGCCGGGTGTCACGTAGGCCGACGAGCCGTTGATGGTCGCCGAGACCAGGGTGTCGTCCTCGACCCCCGTGTTGGAGATCCGCGCGGTCAGCGTCGCGTTGGGGGCCTCGTCGGCGACGACGAGGGTCGTGCCGTCCACGTGCAGCGGCCCGACGTTCGCTGCGACCCCGTTCCCGGAGTTCTGGGTGGCCTGGACCGTGGTGGTCGCGGCCGCTCCGTTGAAGCAGCCCGCGAGGGCTGGGACGGAGAGGACGACCAGGGCGACGGCTGCGGCGGCGTGGGAGCGCTTCACGGGCACACAGTAGCGAAGCACGTATCCCTTTCCTGGCTGGGCCGGGAGGGGTTGTCCACAGGCCGTGATAGCCTTGAGGGCCGGTGAGAGGGGCTTGCTATCCATGACGTTCAACGTCGGAGACACGGTGGTCTACCCGCACCACGGGGCGGCAGTCATCGAAGCGGTCGAGATCAGGACTATCAAGGGCGAGGACCGCGAGTACCTGGTCCTGCGTGTCGCACAAGGTGACCTGACGGTCCGCGTACCGGCCGACAACGTCGACCTGGTGGGCGTCCGTGACGTCGTCAACGCTGAGGGCCTGGACCGCGTGTTCAACGTGCTGCGTCAGCCCTACACCGAGGAGCCGACCAACTGGTCGCGCCGCTACAAGGCGAACCTCGAGAAGTTGGCGTCCGGTGACGTGATCAAGGTCGCCGAGGTCGTCCGCGACCTGTGGCGCCGTGAGCGCGAGCGCGGGCTGTCGGCCGGCGAGAAGCGGATGCTGGCCAAGGCGCGGCAGATCCTGGTCAGCGAGCTGGCCCTGGCCGAGAAGACCAACGAGGACAAGGCCGAGGCCATCCTCGACGAAGTCCTCGCCTCCTAGGCACCTGTCCGTGGCCCGTACGGCCGCCCTGATCCCTGCTGCCGGTCGCGGTGAGCGGCTCGGTCCGGGCGTGCCCAAGGCGCTTCGCCCGCTCGGGGGCACCCCGATGCTGGTGCACGCGATCCGGGCGGTCGCCATCAGTCGCCAGGTCGACCTCGTTGTCGTCGCGGCGCCGGACGACTCGGTAGCCCTCGTCTCGTCGGCCGTCTCCGACCACACGTTCCCGGTCGAGGTCGTCGTGGTCACGGGCGGCGCGACCCGGCAGGACTCGGTCGCCAGGGCCTTGATCGCCCTGCCCGACGACATCGACGTCGTCCTGGTCCACGATGCGGCCCGTCCCCTGGTGCCGGCCGAACTGGTCTCCGCGGTGGTGTCGGCCGTGCGCGCCGGTCACGGCGCCGTCGTCCCCGGCCTCCCGGTCGTCGACACCGTGAAGCGGGTCGATGACGCCGGTCAGGTGCAGGAGACGATCGACCGCGCGACGCTTCGGGCGATCCAGACTCCGCAGGGGTTCGCTCGCGACGTCCTGCAGCGGGCGCACGCAGCCGCCGACCTCGACCTGGCGGCGACGGACGACGCGGGCCTGGTCGAGCGGATGGGTCTGCCTGTGTTCGTCGTGCCGGGGCACGAGGAGGCGTTCAAGGTCACACGCCCGTTCGACCTGGTCATGGCCGAGGCCGTGCTCGCCCGGCGGAGGGCCGCCGGTGCCATCTGATGCGAACCTCCCGCTCGTCGGGATCGGCACGGATGTGCACGCCTTCGCGGACGGGCGCGAGCTGTGGCTGGCCGGCTTGCACTGGCCTGGTGAGCGGGGCCTGGCCGGGCACTCCGACGCCGATGTCGCCGCGCATGCCCTGTGCGACGCACTGCTGTCCGCCGCGGGCCTCGGCGACCTGGGCGCGGTCTTCGGCACCGACGACCCGCGTTGGCGCAGCGCGTCCGGTGCTGCTCTGCTCGCGCACGTCGCGTCGCTGCTCGACGAGGCGGGCTACGAGGTCGGCAATGGCAGCGTCCAGGTGATCGGCAACTCCCCGCGGATCGGCATCAGACGCAACGAGGCGCAGGCGGCGCTCTCGGCCGCGCTGCGTGCGCCGGTTCGGGTGTCCGGGACCACGACGGACGGCCTCGGACTCACCGGACGTGGGGAGGGGATCGCCGCTGTTGCGGTAGCGTCGATCGCACGCCGAACCGGCCGAGGGGAGCCGACATGACCATCCGCCGCGCGCTCGGGATGGCCTTCGTCGCGGCCGGTGCCGTCGCCGCCGTCGCCATCGCCCCGGGCGCCAACGCCTACGACTCCGACGCGTACGCGTACGCCGCCGGCCACCAGATCTCCGCCTCGGACATCCCCGCGGTGCTGGGCTCGTACTCGCCCGATCCGTCGTTCCTCGCCGTGCCGTCCACGGGCAAGTCCTACCTGTGCCAGATCCCGACCGTGGAGTCGACGGCCGTCCCGACCCTCGTGCAGTACCCAGGCCCGGCGCTGTCCTACTCCACGACGTACAACGGCACCGCGGCGACGGATGCCCCGGGCCTGACGGTCCAGGTCGACCAGTACGCCAGCGTGAAGAAGGCGACGCGCGCGTTCATCGTCGCCAGCCGCCGGATCGTTGTCTGCACGGGCACCGGCACGAGCACCTACACCGATCCGAGCAGCGGCATCGCGACGAAGTTCACGAGCGCGCTCAGCCACGGCCTGGTGAAGAAGGTCAATGCGAATGGCGTGCGTGCCCTGTCCGTGACCAGCGACAGCACGTCCCAGACGACGCCGGGCGATCCGCGGGTGCTGAACGACAGCTACGCGATCATCTGGCAGGTCGATGACGTGGTGATCACGACGACCTACTACCAGAACACGAACGACACGATCACGCCCGCGCAGCGCAAGGCAGTCGCGAACGTCATGCTCGCCGCGCAACGTGAATGGGTCGAGTAGCGCCGAGAGAAGGAGTCGCATGTCGCAGCCGCCCGTCCTGCCTGACGTAGCCAAGGGTTGGATCGACGACCACGAGTTCGCCACGATCGCCACCATCCAGCCGGACGGGCAGCCGCAGCTGTCGGTCGTCTGGATCTCGCGCGACGGCGACGACCTGCTGGTCTCCACGGTGAAGGGTCGGCGCAAGCACCTGAACCTGGAGCGGGACCCCCGGGCGACCGTCCTTGTGTACCCGCGGGCTGAGCCGTACCGATACCTCGAGGTCCGCGGCACGGCGACCATGACGGAGGAGGGCGGGCGTGAGCTGATCAACGAGCTCAACGACGCCTACACCGGCACGGGCCGCTATGTCGCGGACGACGGCACGGACAACGTGCGCGTCGTCGTGCGGATCACGCCGGACCGGATCAACCTGCGCGACTGATCCGCAGCAGTCTCGCGCGGAGCGGGCGAAGGCGAGCGACTCGGTAGGGTTACCAGGTGGCTCTGCGCTTCTACGACACCGCGACACGGTCGGTCCGCGACTTCGTCCCGCTCCAGGCGGGTCGGGTCGGGATCTACCTGTGTGGGGCCACGGTGCAAGCGCCGCCCCACATCGGCCACATCCGCAGCGGCATCAACTTCGACGTCGTGAGCCGCTGGCTGACCGCGCGTGGCTACGAGGTCACGTTCGTCCGCAACGTGACCGACATCGACGACAAGATCATCGCCCGTGCGGCGGACGAGGGCGTGCCCTACTGGCAGATCGCGATGCGCAACGAGCGTGCGTTCTCCCGTGCGTACGACGTCCTCGGGTGCCTCCCGCCGACGTACGAGCCGCGGGCGACAGGCCACGTGCCGGAGATCGTCGAGCTCATGCAGCGCCTCATCGACTCCGGCCATGGCTACGCCGCTGACGGAGACGTCTACTTCGACGTGCGCTCGTTCGCCGAGTACGGAGCGCTGAGTGGTCAGCGGCTCGACGACATGCTCGCCTCCTCCGACTCGCAGTCCTCGGGTAAGCGCGACGTGCGGGACTTCGCGATGTGGAAGTCCGCCAAGCCCGGCGAGCCGCAGTGGGACACCCCGTGGGGTCCGGGCCGGCCCGGGTGGCACATCGAGTGCTCCGCGATGGCGGAGAAGTACCTCGGTGCGGCGTTCGACATCCACGGCGGCGGCCTCGACCTGATCTTCCCGCACCACGAGAACGAGATCGCGCAGTCGAAAGCGGTCGGCGACGGGTTCGCCGCTTACTGGCTGCACAACGCCTGGGTCACGACGGCCGGGGAGAAGATGAGCAAGTCGCTCGGCAACTCCCTCCTGGTCGACGAGGTCGTGCAGCGGATCCGCCCGATTGAGCTGCGGTACTACCTCGTCAGTGCGCACTACCGCTCGATGATCGAGTACTCCGACGACTCGGTCGCCGAGGCCGGTCAGGGGTTCCGGCGCATCGAGGGCTTCCTGCAGCGCGCACGCGAGGTCGTCGGTGACCCGGGGCCGGTTCGGCCCGATGCGCGTCCGTCGGCGTTCGAGGACGCGATGGACGACGACATCGGCGTACCGCAGGCGCTCGCCGTCGTGCACGAGCACGTCCGCGCGGGCAATGCCGCGCTCGCCGCGGGTGACGACGCGGCCGCAGAGTCGGCGATGCACGCCGTCCTGGCGATGGTCGACGTCCTCGGGGTGAACCCGTGGTCGCCGACCTGGTCGCAGGACGTCGCAGGCGGCGATCGCAGCGTGAAGGTCGTCGACGCGCTCGTCCGCGTCGTGCTCGACCAGCGCGAGCAGGCCCGCGCACGAAAGGACTACGCCGCCGCCGACGCGATCCGCGACGGCCTCGACGCGATCGGCGTTCGCGTCGAGGACACCCCGACCGGCGTCCGCTGGTCGCTGGACGCCTGAGATCGGAGCAGACATGGCCGGCAACTCCCAGCGCCGCGGAGCGATGCGCAAGGAGGGGACGAAGAAGGGCGCGACCGTCGGTTCCGGCGGTCAGAAGAAGGCCCGGCTCGCGGGCAAGGGCCCGACCCCGAAGGCGACGGAACGCCCCCATCACCCGGCCGCGCGCCGGGACCGCGCCGCCAAGAAGCGCGCCGGCGATCCGCGGACGCGCAGCGCGGCCGGCCCGCGCGGTGGACGGCGTAGTGGCCCGAGCCTGCTCATGGGCCGGAACCCGGTCGTCGAGGCTCTGCGGGCCGACGTGCCCGCGACCGCGCTCTACGTCCAGTCGAAGGCGGATGCCGACGACCGCTGGCGCGAGGCACTGCGCCTGGCGGTGGCCCGCTCGATCCCGCTGATGGAGGTCGGCCGCCCCGAGCTGGACCGCATGACCGACGGGGGTGTGCACCAGGGCCTGGTGATGACGGTCCCGGAGTACAAGTACTCCGACGCGGCCGACTTCGAAGGCACCGACCTGGTAGTCGCGCTCGACCAGGTGACGGACCCGCGCAACCTCGGCGCCATCGTCCGCTCGGCGGCGGCGTTCGGGGCTGCCGGCGTCGTCGTGCCGACGCGGCGCTCGGTCGGTGTCACCGCAGCGGCCTGGAAGACGTCGGCCGGCGCGTTGGCCCGGGTGCCGGTCGCACAGGTCACGAACATGACGCGCTCGATCCAGCAGTTCCAGAAGGCCGGCTTCACCGCCATCGGCCTGGCCGCCGAGGCCGACGTCGACCTCGCGGCGCTCGACCTGGCCGTTCTGACGGGGCCGCTGCTCATCGTCGTGGGCGCCGAGGGCGCCGGGCTGTCCCGGCTCGTCGGGGAGACCTGCGACCTGCTCGTGTCGATCCCGATGGTCGGCGGCGTGGAGTCTCTGAACGCCTCGGTCGCGGCCGGGATCGTGCTTCAGACGGTGTTCGCCGCGCGCTCCTGATCGGAGCCCGCGGGCGCGTCCTGGCCGCGGATGAGCATGTTCCCCACCAGCGGGAACACCAGGACGGTGAGCGCGCCGGCTCCGACGAGGGCCGCGGCGTTCGCCGGCAGCATGATGCCGGCCGCGACCTCGATCCCTGTCACCGCGACGATGATCGGCAGGCCCGTTGCGACGTACAGCGAGAAGCGCGCCCGCTCCCGGGTGTCCGGGATCGCCCCTCGGTACAGCAGGAACTGGACGACTCCGCGAGCGACCAGGAGGCAGGCGAAGAACCGGAACATCGGCAGCGGGTTCTCCACGATCGACCGTACGTCCAGGTTGGCCCCGGAGACGACGAAGAACAGCGGGATGAGGAAGCCGAACCCGATCGCCTCGATCCGCACCTGCAGTGTCGACTCCGTCGTCGGCGGGGCGAGCTGACGCACGATGACCCCGGCGACGAATGCCCCGAGGACGACGTCCAGCCCGAAGACGTCGGCCATGGCCAGCAGCAGGATCAGCAGCAGCATCGTGAAGCGCAGCGCTGTCTGGGAGCTCGTGTGGTAGCCGCGTTCGAGGACCGCACGGACGCGTTCGCCGGCGAACCGGCGGGGGAGCCAGGCGATCAGCAGCGCGAGCGCCGCGAAACCGACGAGGCTCAAGATCGCCGCGAACGAGGACTTGGTGCCCAGCAGCACGGAGATGGCGATGATGGGGCCGAACTCGCCCCACGCACCCGCGCCCATGAACAGCGTCCCGAACCGCGTGTTCAGCTCACCGCGGTCCCGGATGACCGGCAGCAGCGTCCCCATCGCGGTCGAGGTGAGCGCGATGGCGACCCCGAGGGTGTCGTGGACCCGGCCGGTCGCCGTCAGGAGGATCGCCAGCGCCGCGGCGACGGCCAGCGAGATGAGCCAGCCGATCGCGGCCAGCCGGCCGCTCTGCCCGGTCACGGCCCGGCGCTCCAGCTCCATGCCGGCCAGGAAGAACAGCATCCCCAGGCCGAGGTCCGACAGCAGCGACACCGACTCGTCGATGGTGATCCAGTCGAGCACGTACGGGCCGAAGATGATGCCCCCGCCGAGCAGGAGCACAACCTCGGCGACCTTGATCCGCAGCAGCCCGACGAGCAGCGGGACGAACGCGGCGATGGCCGCGATCACGACGAGCGAAGTGAACTCCTCGGTCATCCGGTCTCCTCCGGGGGTAGCACGATCCGCAGGGCGGCGGTGTCGTCGGTGGGCGTGCCGATCCGGGCGCCGAGCACGGCCTGCTCGTCGGGCTTCGCGGCGAGGATCGTCCGCACGTAGTCGGAGATCGCCTGCTCGAACGGGACGCTCTCGCCGGCCCGCTCGGACATGAACCAGCGGTGCTCGAGCACCTCGTGGAAGATCTGCGCCGGCTCGAGCTTGCCGCGCTGGTCGGGCGGCACTTCCGACATGACCCGCTCGAACCGCTCGGTCACCCAGCGGTGCGCCGCGATCTCCTCGTCCGCCCGGCCCAGGCCGATCTTGACCCGGTAGGAGTCCAGGTCGTTCAGCAGTCGCCGGGCCTGGTTCTCCTCGACGTCCAGCCCGGTCAGCTGCATCAGTCGGCGGGAGTGGTGCCCGGCGTCGACGACCTTCGGCGCGACATGGATGTGCTCGCCGTCGGCCTGCGTGTCGACCTGCAGCTCGGCGACGTCGAAGCCGAGGGAGTTCAGCCGGCGGACGCGTGCGTCGAGCTCGTAGCGGTTCTCGCGGGTGATCACCAGCGGCCCGGTGACTTCGTCCCAGAGCGCGTCGTAGCGGGTCCGAAGGCTGACGCCGGTGACGATCGGGTCGATGCCCTCGTGCAGCCGGCCGCCGGCCTGGAGGTCCATGAGCTCACCGGCGACGTTGGTGGCCGCCGTCTCCAGGTCGTACTCCCGCTGCCCGCGCGTGAGCGTCGGGTGGAGCTCGCCGGTCTCGGCGTCGACGAGGTACGCCGCGAACGCACCGGCGTCGCGCCGGAACAGCGTGTTCGACAGCGAGCAGTCGTTCCACGAGAACCCGGCGAGGTGCAGCTGGACGAGCAGCACGGCGAGCGCGTCGAGAAGGCGGTTCGCCGTCTCCTGCCGCAGGCTGGATGAGAACAGGGCGCGGTACGGCAGCGAGAACTCCAGGTGCCGGGTGATGAGACCGGCGGGCAACGGCTCACCCTCGTCGTCGATGCGATCCAGGACGACGCCGACGGGCTCCACCGTCGGCAGCCCGCGTCGCTGGAGGTCGAACAGCAGCGCGTACTCGCGCTGCGCGAACATCTCCTCGACCTCCTTGATGGCGTAGACAACACCGCTGATCCGCACGAAGCGGACGATGTGGCGGGAGATGCCGCGCGGGAGGGCGACGACGAGGTCGTCGGGCCAGGTCTCAAGGGAGCGGTCCCACGGCAAGAACGCGAGCTCGGGCTCGTCGAGGCTCCCCGTGAGTCGCACGCGCGCAGCCTCTCACGTCCGAGTCGCCGCGTGCTCCGCTCTAGGGTGAGGCTCGTGACCGAGAACCCGCGGGCCCGCCTGGCGGACATCGCCGAGCAGGCCGGGGTCAGCGAGGCGACCGTCTCGCGAGTGCTCAACGACCGACCGGGAGTCGCCTCCACGACGCGGCAGGCCGTGCTCACGGCGCTGGACGTCCTCGGCTACGAGCGCCCGATCCGCCTGCGCGGCCGCTCGGGACTGGTCGGCCTCATCGTCCCCGAGCTCGAGAACCCGATCTTCCCCGCGTTCGCCCAGGTGATGGAGACGCTGCTGGCGCAGAGCGGGTACACGCCGGTGCTGTGCACGCAGACGCCCGGCGGGGTGAGTGAGGAGGAGTACGTCGAGCTGCTCCTGGACCGCGGCGTCGCGGGCATCATCTTCGTCTCGGGCGAGCACGCCGACGCGACGGCCGACCATGCGTCGTACCGCGCGCTCGTCGAACGTGGGCTGCCGATCGTCCTCGTCAACGGGTACGCGGAGGGCATCGACGCTCCGTTCATCAGCGACGACGACGCCGCGGCGATGGACCTGGCGGTCACCCATCTCACGTCGATGGGTCATCGCCGCATCGGGCTCGCCGTCGGACCGACGCGCTTCGTGCCCGCGCTGCGCAAGACGGCGGCCTTCGTGGCCGCGCTCACCCGGCTCACGGAGATCTCCTCGGAGGAGGCCGATCAGCTCGTCTCCCACTCCCTGTTCGCGGTCGAGGGCGGGCAGGCGGCCGCGCACCACCTGCTCGGACTCGGCGTGACGGCAATCGTCTGCGGCTCGGACCTCATGGCCCTCGGCGCGATCCGCACGGTGCGGCAGCGCGGACTGCGCGTCCCCGAGGACGTCTCGGTCGTGGGCTACGACGACTCGCGGCTCATCGCCTTCACCGACCCGCCCCTGACCACGGTCCGTCAAGCCGTCACGGCGATGGGGACCGCAGCGGTCCAGGCGTTGCTCGACGCAATCAACGGGACGCCGGCTCCCCGCGACGAATTCGTCTTCCGGCCCGAGCTGGTCGTGCGGTCCTCGACCGGTCCGGCACCGCGCTAGGTAGCGGCAGCTAGGCGGCTACAGGGCGTCCAGGTACCGCCGGCGCTCCCAGACCAGGTCCGAGCCGGCGCGTGCGGCCATCGCCTCGAGCCGGCCGAGCACCGTGTAGTGCTCCTGCACCTCGACACCGAAGGTGTCGCGGACCCACGCCGACTCGGCCCACAGGTCCACGGCCTGGGCGAGGGACGTCGGCAGGGTCGCCGCCTCCTCGCCGTCCGGGCTCTGCGGGCGTAGCGGGAGCTGACGGGCGACGCCGTCGAGTCCCGACGCGATCATCGCGGCCAGGGCCAGGTGGGGGTTGGCGTCGCTGCCGGCCAGCCGGTTCTCGACCCGGAGCACTCCTGCCACCTCGACGGTGCGGACCGCGCACGTCCGGTTGTCCTGCCCCCAGTCGAGGCGCCGGGGCGTCACGACGTCCGCGCCGAAACGGCGGTAGGAGTTGACGGTCGGTGCATACAGGAGGCTCAGCTCGGTGGCGTGCTCGAGGATCCCGGCGACGAACGACTTGCCGACCTCGGACAGTCCGCCCTCGCCGTAGTGGTCGGCCAGCGGCGAGGTGCCTCGGCCGCCCCGCGCGGACATGCTCAGGTGCAGGGCGGTGGCGAGCCCGGCGTCGGGTGCGGGCATGAAGGTGACGGCCCGGCCCGCCTCGCGGGCGATCGCGGTGAGAGCCGAACGGGTGATGGTGACCTCGTCGGCGGCCCGCAGCGGGTCAACCTGCCGCAGCGTGACCTCGTACCCGCCGGGGGAGACCAGTCCGCTGGTCCCGTCGATGACAATCGGCACCTCGCCGAGGAGCCGGCGCGCGCGCGACAGGACCGGTTCGGCGAGCGACGACGCGCTCAGGATGTGACCGGCACCCCGTACCGGGGTCGCCTCATCACCGGGTTCGAGGACGGTGAACTGCACCTCGGCGCCGATCAGAGCCGTCATGCTGCCGTCCTCGAGCCGCTGGACCTGTCGGCGGAGCACTGTTCGCGGGGCCATCGTGATGGCAGTGCCGTCGAGGAACTCCAGGTCGGCGAGGGCGCCGATCGTGCCCGGCTGCCAGGGCATCCGGAACATCGCCCGGTGGTCCACCTTGGCGAGGACGTCCCGCAGGCCCGTGCCGGGGTTGGACAGCGCGTAGCCGCTGGCGAGGGCACCGGTCGCGTCGGTGCACAGGAGGTGGGCGGGCACCCGAAGGCCCGTCGCGGCGATGCTGCCGAGGAACGCGCCAGCCGACACCCGGACGCCGACGAGCCGTCCGTGGGAGTCCGGGAAGCACACGGCGACGGCGTCGACGGCCCGCTTCTCGACCTCGAAGTCGATGTCGTTGAGGGTCAGTCGTTCCAGAGTGGGCATCGGTCTCCTCGCGGGTCGCGCCATTCAACCGCACGTGCGGGGCGAAGCGAGGATGGCACACTTCGGGCATGCCCGTCGTCGGCCTGACCACCTACCTCGAGCCGGCCCGCTGGGGGGCGTGGGACGTGCTCGCCGCGGTCGTGCCCCACTGGTACCTGGACCTGCTGCGGGGGGTCGACCTCGACGTCGTTCTGCTCCCGCCCGCCGATGCGCCCTCGGCAGCCCCGCTGGACCGCCTCGACGGGCTGGTCCTCGTCGGTGGGGCGGACATCGACGCGACCCGGTACGGAGCCGCCCCGGACGGGACCGCGGACGTCCCGCGTACCTCCCGCGACGAGACCGAGCTCGCGCTTTACCGCGGAGCGCGCGAGCACGGCATGCCGGTGCTCGGTGTGTGCCGCGGGCTGCAGATCATGGCTGTCGCGCACGGCGGCTCGCTGGTTCAGGATCTGCCTGCCGCCGGCCACGGGCTGACGCACCGTGAGACCCCGGGGCACTTCACCACGCATGCGGCGACGTTCGACGGCGGCGTGCTCGCCACGGTCTACGGTCGCGAGCCGGTGGTCGTGAACTCCTCGCACCACCAGTCGGTCGAGTCGGCGGGGGATCTGCTCGTGACCGGTCGCGCCGTGGACGGAACGGTCGAGTCGGCCGAGGACCCGAGCGCGGACTTCTGCGTCGGCGTGCAGTGGCACCCCGAGCACCCGGATCGGCGCGAGGCTGACCGCCCGCTCCTGCTCGCGTTCGCCGCCGCCGCCGAGCGATATCGGCTGATGCATCGGCAGGTCGCTACAGCGGGGTGACGTAGGCCCCGCTGATGCCGCCGTCGACCAGGAAGTTCGACGCGGTGATGAACGACGAGTCGTCGCTGGCGAGGAACGCCACCGCGGCCGCGATCTCCTCCGGCTCGCCGAAGCGGCCGAGCGGGATGTGGACGAGGCGGCGCGCGGCGCGCTCCGGGTCCTTGGCGAAAAGCTCGATGAGCAGCGGGGTGTTGACCGGACCGGGGGACAGGGCGTTGACGCGCACGCCCGACCGTGCGAACTGCACGCCGAGCTCGCGCGTCATCGCCAGCACGCCACCCTTCGAGGCCGTGTAGGAGATCTGCGAGGTCGCTGCGGCCATCGTCGCGACGAACGACGCCGTGTTGATGATCGAGCCCTTGCCCTGCTCGAGCATGATCGGCAGGACCGCCTTGCAGCACAGGTAGACCGACGTGAGGTTCACCTCCTGGACCCGTCGCCACGCGTCGATCCCGGTCTCCAGGATCGAGTCGTCGTCGGGCGGGGAGATGCCCGCGTTGTTGAACGCGATGTCGACGCTGCCGTACGTGGACCGGGCGGCCTCGAACATCGCAGCGACGTCGTCCGCGCTCGTCACGTCCGTGCGCACGAACAGGCCCTCGAGCTCACCCGCGGCGGCCTCGCCACTGGCCGGGTCCAGGTCGCCGATGACGACGTACGCGCCCTCGTCCGCGAAGCGTCGTGCTGTCGCCAGGCCGATGCCGCTGGCACCGCCGGTGATGACCGCGACGCGGCCCTCCAGTCGGCGGCACTTGCTCTCACTCATGGGGTTCCCTTCGTGGTCCGTGTGGCAGGGCACATGTGGCTAGTCCTCGGTGCTGATGAAGACGTTCTTGGTCTCGGTGAAGGCGTCGAGCGCGTCGGGGCCGAGCTCGCGGCCCAGGCCCGAGCGCTTGAAGCCGCCGAACGGCGTCCAGTAGCGCACCGACGAGTGCGAGTTGACCGACAGGTTGCCGGACTCAATCGCCCGCGAGACCCGGATCGCCTTGCCGACGTCACGGGTCCAGACCGACCCGGACAGTCCGTACGCGGAGTCGTTGGCGAGCCGGACCGCGTCCGCCTCGTCCTCGAACGGGGTGACCGACACGACCGGCCCGAAGACCTCCTCCTGGAAGATCCGCGCGGACGGCTCCAGCGGCGCGACGACGGTCGGGGCGAACCAGTAGCCCGGACCCTGGGGGACCGACCCGGTGAAGGCCACCGGCACCGAGTCGTCCAGGAACGCGGACACGGAATCGTGCTGCCCCTGCGAGATGAGCGGCCCCATCTCGGTCGCCTCCTGCGACGGGTCGCCGACAACGACGCCGTTCACGGCGGTCTCGAAGAGCTCCATGAAGCGGTCGAACACGCTGCGCTGCACGAGGATCCGAGACCGAGCACAGCAGTCCTGACCCGCGTTGTCGAACACGCCGTAGGGCGCCGTCGCCGCGGCCTTCTCCAGGTCGGCGTCGGCGAACACGACGTTCGCGCTCTTACCGCCGAGCTCGAGCGTGACCCGCGTCATCTGCCGTGCGGCCCCGGCCATGATCTGCTCGCCGACCGCCGTGCTGCCGGTGAACACGATCTTGCGCACGAGCGCGTTGTCGACGAACCGCTGCCCGACGACCGAGCCCTTGCCCGGGACGACGGTGAACGCCCCCTCGGGCAGTCCCGCTTCGAGCGCCAGCTCGCCGAGCCGGATCGCCGTGAGCGGGGTGAGCTCGGCCGGCTTGAGCACGACCGTGCACCCGGCGGCCAAAGCGGGTGCCAGGCCCCAGCCGGCGATCGGCATCGGGAAGTTCCACGGCACGATGACGCCGACGACGCCGACCGGCTCCTTGAACGTCACGTCGATGCCACCGGGGACGGGGATCTGCCGACCGAACAGGCGCTCCGGGGCGCCGGCGTAGTACCCGAGCACGTTGGCGACGTTGTTCGCCTCCCACCGAGCGTTCCCGATCGTGTGCCCGGAGTTCGCGACCTCCAGGAGAGCGAGCTCCTCGACGTGGTCGCGCACGACGTCGGAGAACCGCCGCAGCAGCATCGCGCGGTCTCCGGGGGCGACCTCACGCCACGCGGGCAGCGCCTCGTGCGCGCGGGCGATGGCCTCGTCGGCGCCGTCGGCGTCGGTCGACGGGACCGAGGCGATGACCTGCTCGGTCGCCGGGTTGATGACGTCGTGCATCGCGGACTCCTGTGCGGGTGGTGGGTCGGGTGCGGGCTCAGAGGCGTTCGAAGCTGCGGAAGCGCTCCCAGTCGGTGACGGCACGGCCGAACGCCGCGAGCTCGACGCGGGCCATGTTCGCGTAGTGGTCCTGGACCTCGGCCCCGAAGGTCTCGCGGATCCACGCCGAGCCCTCCCACAGCTCGAGCGCTTCGCCCATCGAGGACGGAACATGCGCGGAGTCTGAGCCGTAGGCGTTGCCGACGAACGCGTCCTCCAGCGGCAGGTCGCGCTCGATCCCGTCGAGCCCGGCGGCCACCATCCCGGCCACGGCGAGGTACGGGTTGACGTCACCGCCGGGCACTCGGTTCTCCAGCCGCAGCGACGGCCCATGCCCCACTAGGCGGAACGCGCATGTGCGGTTGTCGCGGCCCCAACGCACCGCGGTCGGCGCGAACGACCCCTCGACGTAGCGCTTGTACGAGTTGATCTGCGGGGCGTACATCAGCGTCAGCTCGCGGGCGTGCGCGAGCTGGCCGGCGATGAACGCACGGCCGAGCGCGGAGAGCCCTTGCTCGTGGTCGTCGTGGTCGGTCATGACCATCGCTCCGTCGGTGCCGCGGAACGACAGGTGGATGTGGCACGAGTTGCCCTCGCGCTCGTCGAACTTCGCCATGAACGTGAGGGACATTCCCTCCTGCGCGGCGATCTCCTTGGCCCCGGTCTTGTAGACCACGTGGTTGTCGCACGTACGCAGGGCGTCCGTGTACTTGAACGCGATCTCGTGCTGGCCGAGGTTGCACTCGCCCTTCGCGCTCTCGACGACCATGCCGGCCGTGGCCATCGCCCGTCGGATGCGGCGCAGGAGGGGCTCGATCCGCGCGGTGCCGAGCATCGAGTAGTCGACGTTGTACAGGTTCGCCGGTGTGAGGTTTCGGTAGCCGGCCAGCCACCCCTCCTCGTACGTGTCCTGGAAGACGATGAACTCCAGCTCCGTGCCGACGAACGCGCCCAGGCCCGCCGCGTCGAGCCGGTCGAGCTGGCGGCGCAGCACCTGGCGGGGCGACGGCGCGACTGGCTCGCCCTCCTCGGTCTGCAGGTCGCACAGCACGCCCACGGTCCCGGGCTGCCACGGGATGCGGTGCAGCGTCGACAGGTCCGGCGTCATGACCATGTCGCCGTAGCCGCGCTCCCACGAGCTCATCGCGTATCCGTCGACGGTGTTCATGTCGACGTCGACCGCCATGAGGTAGTTGCAGCCCTCCGTGTGGCCGGTCATGACCTCCTCGACGAAGTAGTCCGCGTCGATGCGCTTGCCCTGGAGGCGCCCCTGCATGTCGGTCAGCGAGACCGCCACAGTGTCGATCGATCCGTCGTCGACCCCGCGTCGCACGTCGTCCGGGGTGAGCGGTTGCGTCCGGGCCATCGGGGCTCCTTCGGGTGCGAGGGCTAGCCGCATCCAACACCAGGACGGCGCGGAGCGTCGGAAGTGCCGGGATCAGGCCAGCGCCGCGAGCGCGACGGGGTCGCGCAGCAGGAGCCGGGCGTGGAGGCCGGCGATGAGCGCGTAGGAGGCGACGACGACGACCGCCCAGGGGAGCGGAACCGCCAGGATGGCCACGGTGAGCACGACCGAACGGCTCAGGGTCCCCATCGCCGAGGCGACCGGGGCCGGCTGGGCCCGGAACGAGTCGAAGTCGGTCGGTGTGGGCCGGCGCACCGACGGGACGAGTCCGGCCAGCGCCGCGGCCAGGGCCGTCAGCGCGAGCTGCGGGAGTAGCTCGGCGGGCGGTGCGGCACCGACGAGGGCCGCGCTGCCGGCCGCGACGAGTGCGAGCACGAGCGCCCAGCCGAAGGTGACGAGGACACGGGCGACGAGAAGCCGGCCGCGGGACGTCTTGCCGAGCAGCCAGACCGACGCCCCGCCGTCGTAGGCGTAGCCGTTCGCCCCGAGGACGGCCGCGGCAGCCGCCGTCACGAAGAACGCGATGCTCATCGTCACCTCGACCCCGCCGGCGCGGACCAGGAGCGGGGTCAGCACGGCAGTGACGATCGTGCTGCGGGCCATCACCGAGCGGCTCACCCCGAGCGCGTAGGCGACCAGGACCGCGGCGAACGACCAGCGCGGGACGTGGACCGGGCGGCTCGGTCGCAGGACCAGCTCGGCGGGACGGTTCAGCGCCCAGGCGCCGACGAGGGCAAGGGCTCCCGTGCCGACGAGGACGAGCACGTAGATGGGCTGGTCGACGGCCGCCTGCCACCACGCCCCGGGTCCGGCACCGCTCGCGGACAGCACGGTCGCCGCGAGGAGGACGGCGACGGCGACGGTGGCCAGGGTCGCGGTGGGCCCGATGCGCCGGACCAGGAGCGAGGACGACGCGCCGGACAGCTGGCCGCAGGCGAGCCCGTTCCACGCCAGCGCGATGCCAGCCAGCCAGCCCGGCCACCCGGCCGTCACCGCCCCGACGATCGCGATGGCCGGGATGAACAGGCCCGGCCCGGCGTCTGTCAGCGAGGAGCCCAGGCGGGCGCCGAAGCGGAACGAGCGCCCCGCGCCGGCCGCCGCCAGGGCCATCGGGTCGTCGGCCTCGCCGCCGCCGAGCGCCGGGAGCAGGGCGAGCGCGGACCACAGCCCGGCGGCCAGGGGGAGCATCTGCGCCGTGGTCAGGGTGTTGTCGGGCAGCCGGTCGTACACCGCCGCCGTCAGCAGCGCGAACCCATGCAGCGCGACCGTCGCCACGATCGCGCCGATGGCGAACCCCCGGGCGGTCCGCCACGTGGAGCGCCACTGGTGCCGCAGCCCCAGCCGGACGTCCGCGCCGGTCGCCGTCATGCCGGGTCGGGTGCGCTCGTCCCGCGGCCGGCGAGGGCCGACCAGGCGTGCCGCAGGCTGCCGTGCTCGGCGACGAGCGCCGCGGTGGGGAACGGACCGGCCAGGCCGTGGTCGCGGAACACCGCCACATCGTCGGCGATCGCCGCCGCGTCCAGCAGGTGCGTCGTCAGGACGACCGCCGCTCCGCGCGCGCGTTCCTCCACGAGCAGCTCGGTAATCGTGTCGACGCCGTCGGGGTCGACCCCGTCGAACGGCTCATCGACGAGAAGGAGCGGTGCCTGGGCGACGAGCGCCATCGCCATGGACAGGCGCCGGGACTGCCCGTGCGAGTAGGCAGCGGCAGGAAGGTCTGCGACCTCGTCGAGGGCGAGGCGCTCGATGATGGCGTCGGCCCGGTCCCGCCAGCCGTCCGCGCCATGCAGCCGCGCCGCGAGCTCCAGGTGCTCCCCGCCCGTCAGCCGCGGGAACACCCCGCGGGTGTCCGGCACGTACCCGGTCGACCGGCGGGCGTGGTCGCTGCCCGCCGGACTTCCGTCGACCGTGAATGTGCCCGCACTCGGCGCGATCGCCCCCGACAAGATCTTCAGCGTCGTGGACTTGCCGCAGCCGTTCGGCCCGAGCAGGGCCAGCATCGTCCCGGCGTCCACGCGGAAGCTCACGTCCCGGACGACGACGTGCGCGCCGTAGGAGCGGCTGACCCCGCGGACGTCGAGCATGGGCCCAAAGGTACGCAGCGGCCACGCGGATGGATCCGCGTGGCCGCTGCGTCGAGCCGTGCCGAGTGCTACGCCTTCTGCAGCTCCGGTGCGCGGGCCGGCGGGGCCTCGTCGGCGATGGTCGACGCGTGGCGGAAGCCGAGGACCGTGAACACCAGGGACACGAGGGCGAGGGCGAAGACGACCCAGGCGCCGATGAGGGCGATCGTGCCGATCGTCCAGAACGCGTACGCGTTCAGCAGCATGCCGCGCAGGCTGTTGCCCATGAACGCCGTCATGCGGACGTCGTACGAGTTCGGGGTGTTCTGGTCGGCGGACGGGCCCGGCTTGCCGTCGGCGAACCACTGGCCGCTGACCTCGGAGTAGGACTTGCCGCCGGTCGCGGCGGCGACGTGCTCGCCGATCATGTCGGAGTACGCCTGAGCGCTGGGGCCGTCCACGACGGCCACGCCTGCCCACGACGCGAGGTCGGGCGGGAGGTTCGCCGGGTCGGCGTCGAAGGAGATGTTCTGCGCCGTGAGCTGGTCGGTGACGGTGGACCGGGCGAAGTTCGCGCCGACGAGGAGCAGGGAGCCTGCCACCACGAGGAACACGGTCAGCACGATGCCGAGGGAGGAAAGGATCAGGTCGATCTTCTTGCGCCGCATGGCGGGCCCCTTTGTCTGTCGGCCGCTTGTGGCGGCCCGTCTCGCGGCCGTTCTGGCCGCTACTTGAACCGTACGGATGGTGGAACGCTCAACCACTCGTCCAAAGGCACGACCTGGCAGGACGAAAGTCATACCCTCGCGGCGTGGAGTCGCTGCTCGATGGCCTGCCGCCGGCCGACGCGGACCGGTTGCGGCTGACCCAGTCGATCGCGTCGGCCGAGTCCGTCCAGCCCCTCGCCGGCGGCATCACCAACCGCAACTACCGCCTGCGGCGGCCCGAGGGCGATGTCGTCGTCCGGCTGTCGGATCCCGAGTCCTCACTGCTGGCGATCGACCGCGACAACGAGCACCGCAACTCGGTCGCTGCGGCGGCGGCGGGAGCGGCCCCGGAGGTGGTCGAGTACCTGCCCGGTCACGGCGTCCTGGTCGTCGCCTGGGTGGAGGGCCGCACGTTCGACGAGGACGACGTGCGGACCCCGGCGAACCTGCCGCGGATCGCCCAGGCATGCCGCGTGCTCCATGCCGGCCCGCCGTTCGCGAACCGTTTCGACATGTTCGAGATCCAGGCGGGCTACCTGCGTCAGGTCGACGCCGGTGGCTTCCGGCTCCCAGCGCGCTACCGCGACTTCGCCCCGCACGTCGACCGGATCCGGGCCGCACTCGCCGCGCGCCCCGAGCCGCTCGTGCCGTGCAACAACGACCTCCTGGCCGCGAACGTCATCGACGACGGCGACCGGCTGTGGCTCATCGACTACGAGTACAGCGGCGCGAACGAGGCGAGCTTCGAGCTCGGCAACATCTGGAGCGAGGCCAGTGCCTCGGACGACCTGCTGCCGGTTCTCGTCGAGGCCTACTGGGGCCGGGAGGACCCGGCGAAGGTCGCACGGGCCCGGCTGTGGGCGCTGATGTCGAAGTACGGCTGGACTCTGTGGGCCTCGATCCAGGACGCCGTGAGTCCCATCGCCTTCGACTACTGGTCGTGGGGGATGGAGAAGTACGAGCGCGCGGTCGCCGAGCTCGACGGCCCCGAGCTCGACCGCTGGCTGGACGACGCCGCCGGCGGCGCCCCGCGCTGAGCGCCTTCGCTCATCACTCCTGCCCCGTGCGTCACGCGCGTCGTTCCGTGGCACCAGGGGGCCTAGGAGGCCCGTAATCCAAGGTTTACCGGCGGACGTGTCGCAGTTCACAAAAGGGCCTCCCGGAGCCGGTCGCGGCGAATAGTCTCCGGCCGTCGGACCGCGGGTCCGGCCTTTTTTGGGCACGACCGCGCCTTAGAGGAGGAGCAGCGGTGACTGATCTGTCCAAGCTGGGAGCCGACGAGCAAAAGCTCGCTGAACTGGGTTACAAGCAAGAGCTCAACCGGAACTGGTCGGGCTTCTCGAACTTCGCAATCTCGTTCTCGATCATCTCGATCCTCGCCGGCTGCTTCACGACCTTCGGCCAGGCCTGGAACAACGGCGGCCCGATCGCCATCTCGATCGGCTGGCCGGTCATCTCGGCCTTCATCCTCATCATCGGCTTCACGATGTCCGAGCTCGTGTCGGCATACCCGACCTCTGGCGGCATCTACTGGTGGGCCTCCAAGCTGGGCGGCCCCAAGGCCGGCTACTACACCGGCTGGCTCAACCTCATCGGCCTGCTCGCCGTCATCGCCTCGGTCGCCTACGGCTGCGCGACCTTCGCCGACCTTGCCTTCAGCTCGCTGAGCGAGTCATGGGCAGCGGGGTACTCCCTTGAGCGCGTGTTCGTGATGTTCATCGTGGTGCTGATTCTTGTCGCGGTGCTGAACATCTTCAGCGGTCACCTCATGGCGATCCTGAACAACATCTCCGTCTGGTGGCACGTGTTCGGAGCCGCCCTGATCGTCGTCCTTCTCATCTTCCTCCCCGACAGCCACATGTCGGTGCAGGACGTGTTCTCCATGCGGGTCAACAACTCCGGTGGCCTGAACATGGGCAGCGTGGAGGGGCTCGGCTTCTTCTTCATCGTCCTGCCCCTCGGCTTCCTGCTCACGCAGTACACGATCACCGGCTTCGATGCGTCGGCCCACCTCTCCGAGGAGACCCAGGGCGCGGCGAACGGGGCGGCCAAGGGGATCTGGCGGTCGATCTTCTACTCGGCGATCGGCGGCTGGATCCTGCTGCTGGCGTTCCTGTTCGCCGTTCAGGACCCGGAGGGTGTCACGGCCGGTGGCGGTGGCGTCGCCGTCGTGCTGCAGCAGGCTCTCGAGCCGAAGGTTGCCGGGTTCGTGCTGCTGATCTCGGCTATCGGACAGTTCTTCTGCTCGATGGCGTGCATGACCAGCACGTCGCGCATGACCTACGCGTTCAGCCGCGACGGCGCCGTCCCGGGAGCGCGCTTCTGGGCCAAGCTGACGAAGTCGAAGGTGCCGGCGAATGCCGTGCTGCTCGCGGCGGTCGTGGCCGTGATCATCACGTTGCCGGCGCTCGTGAAGGTGAACATCGGCACGGAAGAGGCGCCGATCCTGGTTCCGACGGCGTTCTACGCCGTGGTGTCAGTAGCCGTGATCGGCCTTTACCTCGCGTTCCTCATCCCGATCTTCCTGCGGTGGCGGGCGGGCGACAAGTTCCAGCAGGGCCCGTGGAACCTGGGGAACAAGTGGAAGTGGATGGCGCCGGTCGCGTGCATCGAGATCGTGATCGTCAGCGTCTACTTCATCCTGCCCTTCACACCGGCGGGCACGCCGGGCTTCCTTCGCTGGTTGAACAACTCGCCCAGCGCCGAGGAGATCCCGTTCGAATGGAAGTTCGTCAACTACGCCCCGATCCTCACCGGCGGAGCACTCATCGCGCTGTGGATCGGCTGGCACCTGTCGGCTAAGAAGTGGTTCACGGGGCCGAAGACGACGATCGACCTGCCGGCAGGCGTCTCGTCGTCGGATGAGATCGCCCTCGAGCACGAGCACAAGGGCTTCCACCAGCCGCCGGAGAGCTAGCGCACCAGCGGGTACAGCACGACGGGACCGGTTCCGCAAGGGGCCGGTCCCGTCGTCGTATCCGCGTACGCTCGCAGCATGGAGGTCCTCCGGCTGCCGCGCTCGCGCCGGGACGTGGACGCCGCGGCCCGGCGCGAGCTGGTGGCCGAGTCGCCGCGGGTCTTCCTGGGCAGCTTCATCGTCATCGGCCTCCTCGATGCCGCGACCTGGGTGATCGGCGGCTTCACCCCCGTGGACTTGGTGGTCCTCGCGGTGATAGCGATCGCGACGTGGACGACGTGGCGCCGCCTCGTGTCCGAGGTGTTCCTGCCCTGGCTGTGGATGCTGGCCAGTCTGGCGATCATCGCCGTCGTCTGCATGCAGCTGGCGGAGGCCTCCTCGAACAGCAACTTCACCTACGCGGTGATCCTCACCGCCGTCTTCCCGCCGCTGACGCTGCTGTGGCGCCCGACGCTCGTGGGCGGCGCTCTCATCCTGGTCGCCGTGTCGGCGACCGTCGCGGCGACGTGGTCACGCGCGGGCTGGGGCGAGATCACGGTCGCCGACGCCATCTTGCAGCTCGTGGTCGCCTACGCCGGCGGCATCATCGTGCTGTACTTCCGCCGCCGGAGCCTGGCATCCGGTGTCCGGCTCACCCGCCGGCTGGAGAGCAACGCGCTGAGCGACACCCTGACCGGCGTGCTGAACCGGCGCGGTCTGGAGCAGCGCGGAGCCGGGCTGATCGCCGGCCGCCGTGCGGGGGACCGCGAGGTCTTCGCCCTGTTCATCGACGTCGACGGCCTCAAGGCCATCAACGACACGCGTGGCCACGACAGCGGCGACTTCGCCATCCGAGCGGTGGCGAGAGCCGCCGCTGCGGTGGTTCGGCAAGGTGACGAGCTCGGCCGGTGGGGCGGGGACGAGTTCGTCATCATCGGCGTCGGCGGGATGCCCGACCCGTCGTTGGTCCAGCACCGGATCCGCGCCCGCCTGCGCGACCTTGCCGGCGACGAGCTGGGACCGATCGGCGTCACCGTCGGTGGCGCCAGTGGCCTGGACGACCTCGCCGAGCTCATCGCGGCGGCGGACGCCGACATGTACGCCCGTCGCGCCGTGGTGCGTGGGACGCAGCCCGTCGACGACGGCGACCCGGCGCCTCGTTGACCGCCGCTCGCGCCCGATCAGTCCGTGGCGTCGGTGGGCGGTACCGCGACGCCGCCGCGCGTACGACGACGCTGCCGTCGCTGGCGCGCGGCCGGCTCCGACTCGGTCCGAGCCGCGGCGGGGGCCTTCGCCTCGCCGCGCTTGGAGTCACTCTGCTTCGGCTCTGAGTGCTTGGCGTCGCCGTGCTTGGGCCTGCTGTGCTTGGCCTTGCCGTCGCCGTGCCGCTGGTCGTCGCGCTTGCCGCGGTCGTCGGACCGGGGCTTCTTGCCCGTCTCCCCGATGTCCTCGACCTGCTCAGCGGACAGGCCGGCGCGTGTGCGGGCCGCCCGGGGCAGAGTTCCACCGGTTCCCGCCGGGATGCCGAGGCCGGTGTAGACGTGGTCGCTGGTCGAGTAGGTCTCGATCGGGTCCTTGAACGGCAGCTTCAGGGCGCGGTCGATCATCTGCCAGCGGGCGATGTCCTCCCAGTCCACGAAGGTCACCGCCGTACCCGAGTTGCCGGCGCGACCGGTGCGGCCGATGCGGTGCAGGTAGGTCTTCTCGTCGTCCGGGCACTCGTAGTTGATGACGTGCGTGACGTTGTCGACGTCGATCCCTCGTGCGGCCACGTCGGTCGCGACGAGGACGTCGATCTTCCCGGTGCGGAAGGCCCGCAGCGCCTGCTCGCGGGCACCCTGTCCGAGGTCGCCGTGCACGGTGCCGACCGCGAAGCCGCGCTCGCTGAGGTCGTCGTAGATCCGCTGAGCCTTGCGCTTGGTGCGGGTGAAGATCATCGCCAGCTGGCGGCCGTCGGCCTGCAGGATCCGGGCCAGCAGCTCGATCTTGTCCATCGGGTGGACGCGCCACACGTGCTGCTCGATCGCGTCGACGGTAGCGTTCTCGTCGCCCATGTCGGGCGCGCGCAGGTGCAGCGGGTTGGTCATGTAGCGCCGCGCCAGGTTCACGATCTGGCCCGGCATCGTCGCGGAGAAAAGCATCGTCTGCCGCTTGGCCGGGATCATCGCCACAATGCGCTCGACGTCGGGCAGGAAGCCCATGTCCAGCATCTCGTCGGCCTCGTCGAGGACCAGGACGCGCACGTGCGACAGGTCGAGGTCGCGTCGGCCGGCGAGGTCGATGATGCGGCCGGGAGTGCCGACGATGACGTCGACCCCGGCACGCAGGGCGTCGATCTGCGGCTCGTACGCACGCCCGCCGTAGACGGCGAGGACACGGATGCCCATCAGCCGTCCGGCGCGCTGGATGTCGGTGGCGACCTGCAGGCCGAGCTCCCGGGTCGGGCAGACCACGAGGGCCTGGGGGCGGCCCTGGACGTCGGCGGGCAGCGCCGCGTAGGCGTCGGTGCCGGGCGCGGCGATGCGCTGCAGGATCGGGATGCCGAAGCCGAGGGTCTTGCCGGTGCCCGTCTTGGCCTGGCCGATGAGGTCGGTGCCCTGCACCGCGATCGGGATGCACTGCTCCTGGATCGGGAAGGCGTGGGTGATGCCGTCAGCGGCGAGCGCCTCGGCGATCTGCGGGGCGGCGCCCAGCTCGGTGAAGGTCGGTGCGGTCGTCGGATCGACCGACGACACGGGGGTTTCGGTGGTCAGGGGGACTCCCAGGATCGGACAGCACAGGCGTGATGTCGAGGCACAGCCTACCGGCCGGGCAGTAACGTGCCCGCCATGACCGACCCCGCGACGCCGTCGTACGCCGTGGACGACGATCCCGCCTACAGGGCGGCGGTCGTCGACCTCATCGGGGTGCTCGCCTACGGGGAGCTGTCCGCGTTCGAGCGGCTCGCCGTCGACGCGGCGATGGCCCCGTCGATCGATGACAAGGCGGCGCTCGCGGGCATGGCCACGGCCGAGTACCGGCACTTCCTGGCCCTGCGCGACCGGCTGGTCGAGCTGGGGGTCGAGCCGCAGGACGCGATGACCCCGTTCCGGGCCGCGATCGACGGCTTCCACGCCCACACCGCGCCGAGCGACTGGCTCGAAGGCCTGGTCAAGGCGTACGTCGGCGACGGCATCGGCACCGACTTCTACCGGGAGATCTCCGCGTACGTCGACCCCCGCACGCGCGACCTCGTCGTCAGCGTCTGCGGTGACCTCGGGCAGTCCGCGTTCGTCGTCGACCGGGTGCGGGCCGCGATCGCCGTAGACCCCCGGATCGCCGGACGGCTCGCGCTGTGGGGACGCCGGCTGGTCGGCGAGGCGCTGTCGCAGGCCCAGCGGGTCGCCGCCGACCGCGACGCCCTGTCGACGCTGCTGGTCGGGGGCGTCGACCGCCCCGGCGCCGACCTCGCCGAGATCGGCCGGATGCTCGCGCGGCTCACCGAGAACCACGCGCGGCGGATGGCCGCGCTCGGGCTCGCGGCGTAGCGGCCGGCCCGGATACGGACCGAGGCTACGAGCCGAAGCCCACGCGGCCGCGCGCGCTCGCGCCGACCTCGACGTACGCGATCTTCGCGGCCGGCACCAGGACCGTGCGGCCACGGTCGTCGACGAGCCGGAGCAGTCCGCCGTCGGCAAGCGCGGCCTCGACCGCGGCGATCACTGCCTCTGCGGTCTCGTCGCTGTCCAGCGCCACCTCGCGGGGGGTGTCCTGCACGCCGATCTTGATCTCCACGGCTACGTCCTTCGTTCGTTCTCGCTCTGCCGGATGGTGCTGTGAGACTCAATCGTGCCGGGCGCCGGGTTATTCCGCTGTCGGCGGGTGGCTCATCGGGAAGCCGCTGATCCCGCGCCAGGTCAGCGACGCGACGAGGTCGGCGGCCTGCTCACGGCTGACCGACCCGTCCCGCAGCCAGCGCAGCGCGGCGAGCTGCACAGTGCCCAGCGTCCCGGTCGCGATGAGGAGCGCGTCGTCGGCGGACAGCCCGGTGTCCTCGGCGATGACCTGGGCGCTGAGCCGGGCCAGCTCGGACTCCGTGGCGCGGGCGCGGTCACGGACGGCCGGCTCGTTCGACAGGTCGCTCTCGAACACCAGACGGAACGCGCCGCTGGGGTCCTCGACGAAGTCGAAGTAGGCGTTGACCATGTTGCGCACGCGCGTCGCGTTGTCGGTCGTGCTCGTCAGCGCCTCCCGGGCCGACGCCAGCAGGTCCTCGATGCCGGCGTCCAGGATGGCGAGGTACAGGTCGAGCTTGCCGGGGAAGTGCTGGTAGAGGACCGGCTTGGAGACCCCGGCCCGCTCGGCGATGTCGTCCATGGAGGCGGCGTGGTAGCCCAGCGTCGAGAACACGTCCAGCGCAGCGGCGACGACCTGCTGGCGCCGCTGCTCGCGGGGCAGTCGCGTCCGGGGGGGGTCTGTCGCGGTCACGCCGGGCAGCCTACTTGTCGGTAACCGGGTCGGGGGTGCGTCGCTACGCTTCGCACGTGCCTGAAGCGCTCCCGTCCTGGCCGCGCGAGGACGTCGTGATGGACAGCCGGACCCTGGCCGTCCGGCATGCGCCCGGGGACGGGCCGGGTCTCCCGTCAGCGGTCTACCTGCACGGGCTCGGCGGCTCGGCCGTGAACTGGACCGACCTCATGGCGCTGCTTCGCCCCGACGTCGATGGCTGGGCCGTCGATCTCGCCGGCTTCGGCGGCTCCCCGCCCCCGCGGGACGGTGACGCGTCGCCGGCTGCGCACGCCCGGGCCGTCGGCGACCTCGTCGAGCACCTCGGCACGGGCCCGGTGCACCTCCTCGGCAACTCCCTCGGCGGTGCCATCGCGCTCCAGCTCGCGGCTCGCCGGCCCGACCTCGTGCGGTCGTTGACGCTCATCTCGCCGGCGCTGCCCTCGTTGTATGCGACGAAGGGCAACATCCACCTGCCGGTCGTCGCGGTGCCCGGGGTGGGGGAGCGGCTCGTGACCCGTTACCTGCGGGTCGACGCCGGGGCACGGGTACGCGGGACCTTGTCCGTGACCTTCGCCGACCCGGCGCGCATCTCGCCGCTGCGGTTCGAGGAGGCCACGGCGGAGGTGCGTGAGCTCGACCGGATGCCCTACGCGCCGGAGTCCTTCACCCGCACGCTGCGCGGCCTCCTGCGCACGTACCTCGACCGCGGCCCGGACCGGCCGTGGCGGCTCGCCGAGCGGGTGCAGTGCCCGACGCTGCTCGTGTACGGGCGACGTGACCCGCTGGTCGACTCGCGCAACGCGCACCGGGCCACCCAGCACTTCCGGCAGGCGAACGTCGTCGTGCTCCCCGACAGCGGGCACGTCGCGCAGATGGAGCATCCCGAGCTCGTCGCGGCCGCGTGGGAGCGGTTCTGCCGCAACGCCTGAGCTCGGCGGGCGGCCCGTCGGGCAGCGCGCTGTTACCCTTGCCGTGCCCCATTCCCGCAGGTGAGGAACGTCCGTGACTGGTGTCGACCGCGTGGTGCCGATCCCCGCGCGCTGACGTCGACGCCGGCCCCTCGCGGGTCACCGAGGTCAGTGCTCCACCGACCTCGAACGGAACTCCCCTTGCCAGCACAGCAGTCTCATCGAACTCATCCACGCGCCGCGGTCGTACTCGATCGCGTGAGCTTCTCCTGGCCCGACGGTTCCCCGGTTCTCCGTGACGTCACGACCGCGTTCGGCGCAGGCCGAACCGGCATCGTCGGCACCAACGGGGCCGGCAAGTCCACGCTCCTGCGTCTGGTCGCCGGCCGTCTGCGCCCCGAGAGCGGCTCGGTGACGACGACGGGCGACGTCGGGTACCTGCCGCAGGACCTCGCGCTGACCCCCGGGGCAACGCTCGCCGACCTGCTCGGCGTCCGGTCGACGCTCGATGCGCTGCGAGCGATCGAGCGCGGAGACGTGTCGGAGGCCGCGTTCGACGCAGTCGGGGACGACTGGGACGTCGAGGCGCGGGCCGCGGCGGCCCTCGAGGTCGTCGGACTGCCCGGCTCGGACCTCGACCGTTCGGTCACGACGCTGTCGGGCGGTGAGGTCGTGCTGGCGGGGTTGATCGGCCTGCGGCTGTCGGGGGCGGGCGTGGTCCTCCTCGACGAGCCGACCAACAACCTCGACCGGCCGTCCCGCGACCGCCTGCATGAGCAGATCCTCACCTGGCGCGGGACGCTGCTCGTCGTGAGCCACGATGTCCGGCTCCTGGACCTGATGGACGACACCGCCGAGGTGCGCGACGGCGCGGTCGAGGTCTTCGGCGGCGGCTTCACCGACTTCCGGGAGCATGTCGAGACGGAGAACGCCGCCGTCGAGCAGGCGCTCCGCACGGCCGAGCAGGCCCTGCGGTCCGAGCGACGCCAGCGCATCGAGGCGGAGACGGTGATCGCCCGGCGCGAGCGGGCCGGTCGCAAGGCCCGGGAGAACCGCGAGGCGGCGAAGATCGTGATGAACCAGCGCAAGTCCAACGCTCAGGTATCCGCGGGGCGGCTGCGCGGATCCCTCGACGACCGCGTCGGCGCGGCCCGGCGCACCGTCGACGAGCTCGCCGAGCGCGTGCGTTCCGACGAGAGCATCCGGATCGAGCTGCCCGATCCGGGTGTCCCGCCGGCTCGACGGTTGGCCGAGCTGAGCGTCGGCGAACGGACGCTCACGATCCAGGGACCCGAACGCGTCGCGCTGTGCGGCCGCAACGGCGCGGGCAAGACGCGGCTGCTCGACCTGCTCGTCGGCCGCTCGGCGGACGCCGCGGAGGGTCGTGGCGCGTTGGCGCTGACCGACCGCGTGGGCTATCTCCCGCAGCGGCTGGACCACCTGGATGACGACGCGAGCGCTGTGGAGGCCGTCCGGTCCGCGGCGCAGACGGCCACTCCCGGCGAGGTGCGGGCGCGGCTGGCCCGGTTCGGCCTCCGGTCGGATGAGGTCGACCGCAACGTCGGCTCGCTGTCCGGTGGCGAGCGGTTCCGCGTCGCGATGGCGCGGCTGCTCCTCGCGGACCCGCCGAACCAGCTTCTCGTCCTCGACGAGCCGACGAACAGCCTCGACCTCGCGACCGTGGATGCGCTCGTCGATGCGATGTCGACCTATCGCGGCGGCGTGCTCGTCGTCAGCCATGACGACGACCTGCTGGCCCGGCTCGGGGTCGGGCGCTGGTGGGACCTCGATGCGGACGGCCTGCGGGAGAGGTGAGCTCAGCAGGACTTGGGCGAGGTGACCTTCTTGCCGCTCGGGCAGATCGTGTCCAGGAACGTCGTGCCCTTGTACGTCGCCGAACCGAACGCCCCCTTGAGCGTGGCCTTGGAGAGGTCGGCCTTGGCGAAGGTCGCGCGCATGATGTTGGTGTTGCTCATGTTCGCGCCGGTGGCCTTGGCGCCGGTGAGCGTGGCCCCCCAGAGGCGGGTCTTCACCATGCGCGCGCCGGTGAGGTCGGCGCCGGTGAAGTTGCCGAACTGGAGGTTGGCTCCGCTGAGCAGCGCCTTGGTCAGCTTCGCACCGACTAGCTTGGTCTTGTAGGCGTTGACGCCGGTCCAGGTGGAGCCGGCGAGATCGCTGCCGGAGAAGTCACCTTGCATGAGGTTCGCGCCAGTGAGGTCGACGCCGATCATGGTGGCGTTGCGCACGGTCGCCTGGTAGAGCCGGGTCTTGCGCAGCGTCGCCGACGACATACCGGCTCCCGAGGCGTTGGCGCCCTGCATGTTCGCGCCGGAGAGGTCGGCCCCGTCAAGCAGGGCACCGCTGAGGTTCGCGCCCTTCAGGTTGGCCCCCGTCAGGACGGTCGCCGTGAGGTCCTTCTGGGACAGGTCGGCCGCCTTGAGCTCGGCCCCCGAGAGGTTGGCGTTGGTGAAGATCGTGCCGGTCAGGATTGCGCCGGCGAGGTTCGCCCCTGCGAGGTTGGCGCTGGAGAAGTCGGCGTTCGTCAGGTTCGCGTCCTTCAGGTTGGCACCGGCCAGGTTCGCGCCGGAGCAGCTGGGCAGGCACGCGGGCTCGTTCTTGGCCCAGGCGGGAGCAGCGGTCAGGCTGGTCGCGGCGACGAGGGCGGCGGTGGCGGTCAGGGCGAGGCGGGTAGCGGTGCGCATCCGGCCATCCTGCCCTGCCGGACCTATGCCGGTCGCCGCTATGGGCCGACCGCGACGGCGTCGCCGACGGCGATCCGCCCCGGCCGGACGACCTCGGCGTACACCGCGACCTGCACGTCGCGCTCCTGACCGAGCGCCGCGAGCCAGCGGCTCTGCGGGACGACACCGTCCTGGGCGATGTCGATCATGCGGCAGCGCGTGACCCGCTCGGTGAGCGTCAGCGTGGCCGAGCCGATCGTCAACTCGTGCCCGACCCAAGACTCCTCGACGAACGGCTCGTCGGTGTTGAGCACGATGTTCGTCCGCAGCCGGCGGGCGTCGGGGTCGTCGCCGAAGTGCTCGGCGCACCACCGCAGGGTCGCGGAGCCGATCAGGGACAGGCCCGCGCCGTCCTGGTGCGGGATGTCGGTCTCCGGGCGTGGGGCAACGGGGGCGGACATCGCCGCGGAGAGGTGGGCTGCCAGAGCGGGGTCGTCGACGTCCCACTCGACGGTGTCGTCTCCCTGCGCTCGCACGCGGACCCGGCCGTCGACCGTGCGGGCGGCGAAGTCGAACACCGCGTCGCGTCGGCGGAAGCGGGTGGAGTCCTTGCCGGTCGCGAGCCGGCCCTCCTCGTCGGTGATGGCGTACCAGCGGTCGCCGACGATGCCCCGTGCGTCGATCTCGACCGTGGTCAGCGGCTCTCCGCCCATGGCCTTGACGGGGTAGCGACGAAGCACGGCGACGGTCGGTGGCACGCGCTCAGGCTAGCCGGGAGTGTCAGGGGTGGGCGGTACAGTCGTACACATGTTCGAGTCTTGGGAAGAGCCGGTTCCTGAGCCGGACGATGCTGCCTGGGACTACCTGCCCTCGGATGGTGAGCGGCTGGCGGGGGTGTGTCAGCAGTCGCCGGGTGTGGGTCTGATGCTGGGGCTGGAGGAGATCGACGTTCGTGGGTTGTCGCCGGATGAGGCAGTGACGTTTGCCCAAGAGGTCGACCGGGCGGTGGCGTACCTCGCCGGATTCCAAGCGGCGGCCCGCGCCGCGGTGAATGCGGCGCTGGTCGCGGCGGAGGAAGTCGAAGTTGCGCGGCAGGCGGAGATCCTGCGGCGGGCGAACGAGGACCGCGTCGCCGCGGGTCTCAAGCCGCGAAGCAATGGGTTTGGGTTCGTGCCGCCGGAGGTCGCGGTCCAGGCCGAGCTCGCCGCCGCCCTACGCCTATCCCCGCGAAGTATCTCCACGGTGGTGCAGTTCGCGGTGGATCTGGCGGGGCCGTGGCGACCGATGCGGGCGGCGTTGCTCGGTGGGGAGATCACCGAGAACCACGCGAAGGCGATCGGCCGGGTCCTGACGCTGCTCCCGGCGTATGTGGATCCGGAGCGGGTCGATGACTACGCGCGGGACTGCGCCGAGGTCCTCGCGACGGTGATCCCGTACGCGCGGACGCATACCCCGGGTCAGGCCGCGAAGAAAGCACGGGACCTGATCACGGCGATCGACCCGGCCGGCACGAAGAAGCGCCGCCAGGAGGCCGCCGACCGCGATCACGGGGTGTTCCTCAACCCCCGCGAACCCGGCACGTCGGAGTTCTTGGCGGTGATGCCGACCGAGACCGCCCGGGCGGTCTACGACGCCGTCCGCCGGCTGGCTGGGGATGCGCGGTTCGAGGTCGCGGATGGGTGCGTGACGATCGGGCAGCGCCGCGTCGCCGCCCTCAAAACTCTTGTCCTCGGGGACCCGGGGCAGATCACCGTCATCAACGGCCCGGTCGCGGAGGCGAAGGAGAAGGCCCACGTCACCGTCGTCGTCTCCCTGGAGACCATCCTCGGCGTCAGCGAGCAGGGCGGGCGGATCAACGGCGAACCGGTGACCGCGGACGTGATCCGCGACCTCATCGCCGCGTGCGACCCCAAGTCGACGATCCGCCGCCTGGTGACCGACAACAACGGCGTGATCGTGGACTACGGCCGCAGCCGATACATCGGCAGCGACCTGCAGAAGCAGGTCATCCGGCTCCGCGACGGGCACTGCCGCGGCGTGGGCTGCACGAGACCCGCCGAGGACTGCGAGATCGACCACGCAGAATCGTTCAACACTGGCGGCCACACGTCGCTGACGAACCAGGGACCGCTGTGCAAACATCACCACCAGCTGAAGACCCACGCACGCTGGCACATCACCCACAGCGCGCCTGATGGAAGCTGTACCTGGCGATCACCCCTGGGCCGGGAGTATCAGCACGAACCACCACCGCTACTCCCGCCCGCGCCGCGATCCCGCGTAGTCGACGACGGGCAACCCCCACCCTTCTGACGCTGTCGCGCTGCGGGTTGTCCACAGGGTGGGATCTGGTCGTGGCGTTGTCCACGGGTCGCTGCTTACCGTCCGGGCGTGGACACCGCAGGGATCGTCGAGCAGCGCGTGCGCGATGCGGTGCGGGCGCGGGGCATCGACCCCCTTCGCGATCCGGCAGCGGTCCGGGCGCTGGTCGACGACGCGTTGGCCGGGCTGGTGGCGGACTGGGCCGGCGGCGACGCGACGGATGATCCGTATGACCTGGCCCGTCAGGCGTATGACGCGGTCGCGGGGTTCGGCCCGCTGCAGCAGCTTCTGGACGACCCACGGGTCGAGGAGGTCTGGCTGAACGCTCCGGACCGGGTGTTCGTCGCCCGCGACGGGGTGAGCGAGCTGACCACCGTTGTTCTGGACTCCCGTCAGGTCCGCGACCTGGTCGAGCGGATGCTGCGTGTGTCCGGGCGGCGGTTGGACCTGTCCAGCCCGTTCGTCGACGCGATCCTGCCCGACGGCAGCCGCCTGCACGTCGTGATCCCCGACGTCACGCGTGAGCACTGGGCGATCAACATCCGCCGGTTCGTCGTGCGGGCGCGCACGATCGGGGACCTCGTCCACCTCGGCGCGATCACGCCCGAGGCGGCCGCGTTCCTCGACGCCGCCGTCATCAGCGGCCTCAACATCCTCGTCGCCGGCGGCACCCAAGCAGGCAAGACAACAGTTCTCAACGCGTTGCTCGGCTGTGTCGGCGCGCACGAGCGGCTCGTCACGTGCGAGGAGGTGTTCGAGATCCGCGTCGACCATGCCGACGTCGTCAGCCTGCAGACCCGCGATGCGGGCGTCGAGGGCCGCGGCGCGATCACGTTGCGGCGCTTGGTCCGAGAGGCGCTGCGCATGCGACCGACCCGACTGGTGGTGGGGGAGGTGCGCGGAGAGGAGTCGCTCGACCTGCTCGTCGCGATGAACAGCGGACTGCCCGCGATGGCGACCATCCACGCCAACAGCGCACGGGAGGCGGTCACCAAGCTCTGCACCCTGCCACTGCTCGCCGGGCCCAACATCGCCGCGGGCTTCGTGCTGCCGACCGTCGCCGGCAGCGTGGACCTCGTCGTGCACCTGGCCGTCGGCGCTGACGGCCGGCGATCGGTGCGCGAGATCGTCGCAGTCCCTGGCCGCGTGGAGTCCGGCGTCGTCGAGCTGTCGACGATCTATGCCGATCAGGGCGCTGGCCTCGTCCGCGCGGACGGGCACCCTCCGCACGCCGACCGGTTCGCGCGTGCGGGGATCGACCTCGCCGGCCTCCTGGCCCGCCGGTGAACGGCGTCGGTCTCCTCGTCGGTGCGCTCGCAGGCGCTGGGCTGCTGCTCCTCGTCCGTGCATCGACGACGGAGCCCGCCCGTCGCCGCACCCCCACGAGCGGCGCGACGACGGGCCTGTCCGCCGGGACGCTCGCATGGTGCGTCGTGTCCTCGCTCGTCGCCGGCATGCTCGCGCTCGCGGTCACCGCGGTCCCGTTCGTCGCGCTGCTGGCCGCCGTCGCCGCCGCCGCGACGCCGGTCGTACTCCTGCGGCGGCGTGCCGCCGCCGCACGGCGTGCGGTCCGCACCGCCTGGCCGGACGCGGTCGACCAGCTGCTCGCATCCGTCCGCGCGGGCCTGTCCCTGCCCGAGGCCGTTGCCGACCTCGCGCGCACGGGTCCGGTTCCCCTGCGGCCGATGTTCGGGCGGTTCGCCGACGACCACCGTGTCACCGGAGCCTTCGCGCAGGCGCTCGACAGCCTGCAGGCCGAGCTCGCCGACCCGGTCGCGGACCGCGTGTGCGCCGCGCTCCGACTCGCGCGCGAGGTCGGCGGTACCGACCTCGGCGCCGTGCTGGTCGCACTCTCGGGGATGCTCCGCGAGGAGGCCCGGATCCGCGCGGAGATCACGGCGCGGCAGAGCTGGACCGTCACGGCCGCTCGACTGGCCGTCGCCGCACCGTGGCTGACGCTCGCGCTCCTGTGCACCCGGCCGGACGCCGCCCGCGCCTACACGTCCCCGGCCGGCGGCGTCGTCCTCGCCGTGGCGGCACTGCTGTCGGTCGCCGCATACGTGGCCATGCGGCGGATCGGGCGTCTACCCGACGACGAACGGGTCGTCGCATGAGCCGCGCGGCGACCGGCGCACTCATCGGACTGGCGTTCGGCGCCGCGCTGCTGCTGCTCACCCGCCATGTGCTCGCCCGCCGGGCTCCGGCGCTGCTCAGCAGGATCGGGCCGTACGTCGGCAGCCTGCGACCCGCCGTTCCTGCGTCGGCTCCGACCGGTCGCCCCGTGCTCGGCGCCCACGGGCTCGTCCCGACCTGGCGACGCGATGACGCGACCCTGGAGCGACGACTCGCGCGCGCGGGACTGCCGATCGACCCGACCGCGCACCGGCTCGACCAGCTCTCCCGTGCGGTGATCGGCGGCTGCACCGGTGCCGCCGTCGGAACGGCCCTCGCCCTGCGCGGCTCAGCGACGCTCGGCGTCGTCGTCCTCTGCGTGATCGGTGCGGTCGCCGGCGCACTCACCTGCGAGGTCGCGCTCTCTCGTCGGATCGCGCATCGGCAGTCGGCGGTCGAGTCGGCGTTGCCGACCCTCGCGGACCTCGTCGCGCTCGCCGTCACCTCCGGGGCCGGTCCGGTCGCCGCCCTCGACCGGGCGGCGTCCTCGATGTCGGGGCCGCTGTCCGACGAGATCGGACTCGCCATCGCCACCATCAACAGCGGCGTCCCGGCGGAGGTCGCCCTTCGCCACCTGTCGGCGCGTACCGGGGTCGTGCCGCTCGGCCGGCTCGTGGACGCGCTCCTGCTCAGCGCCGAACGAGGCTCACCGCTCGCCGAAGTCGCGCGGGCCCAGGCGGCAGACATCCGGGCGGACGAGCGCCGCAGGCTGCTCGAGCTCGCCGGTCGCAAGGACGTCCTGATGCTCGTGCCGATCGTCTTCCTGGTGCTGCCCAGCGTCGTGCTCGTCGCCGCGTTCCCCGGCGTCTCGGCGCTTCGCCTGGTCGTGCCATGACCGTCCTACCCGCAACACCCGATGAAGGAGCTCCTCATGAGATCGATGCTGCTGCGCTGGACGACCCGCCTGCCCGAGCGGGCACGGTCGGATCGGGGCGACGTCCCCGGCTGGACGCTGATCGCGGTGATGACCGCCGGCCTGGTCGCCGCGCTGTGGCTCGTGGCCGACGAGCAGCTCACCGCGATCCTCTCGCGGGCGCTCGGATCGGTCACCCAGCCCTGACCGACCGTTCCGAGCGCGGCCGTGAGCGGGGCAGTGCTGTCGTCGAGGCCGCGCTCGTCGTGCCGCTCCTGGTGCTGGTCGCCGCGAGCGTCCTGCAGGTCGCGCTTGCCGTCCACGTTCGCGCCACGCTCACCGCTGCGGCGGCCGAGGGAGCCCGGGCGGCCGCGCTGGCAGGCGCCGACGGCGACGCGGGCCGACGCCGCGTCGCCGCGGTGACTGCCGGCACGGTGGCCGGATCGGCGATCCGCGACATCGCGGTGGGGCGCGGGACCGAGCGCGGCATACCGGTCGTCGAGGTTCGGATCTCTGCCGTACTGCCCCTCCTGGGGCTCCTCGGGCCGACGTCGCTGGAGGTCGCTGGCCATGCGCTGCGCGAGGACGCGACATGAACCCGCGGGATGACCGCGGATCGGCGGTGGTGGAGTTCCTCGTCGTCGCCGTCGGCCTACTCGTTCCGGTCGCCTACCTGGCCGCATGCGCAGGTGCGGTCGAGTCCGCCGCATACGCGACCTCGCAGGCCGCGCGCGAGGCCGGCCGCGCCTACGTGACGGCCGGCGGCGCAGCGGAGGGTCGGGCCCGCGCGCTCGCTGCCGCTCGGCTGGCCTTCGCCGACCAGGGCCTCGTGCTGCCGAACGGCGCCCTCCGGGTGACGTGCGTCGACGGCAGCTGCCTGGCCCCCGGGTCGGCCGTCCTCGTGGACGTCCGCTGGGCACTGCCGCTCCCGTGGCTGCCGGCCGGCATCACCGGCGACACGGCGGCGAGCCTGCCGGTCAGCGCTACCCATCGGGTGCCGGTGGACGACTTCCGCGCCGACCCGGACGACACGTGAATGCCGAGCGGGGCGCAGACCGCGGCCGGACGGCCGACGATCGCGGCAGCACGCTCGTGCTCGGGATCGGGCTGGCGGCGCTGTGCCTGCTGGCCGGCGTAGTCGGGATCGACGTGGCCGCCGCCTTCCTCCAGCGCCAGCAGCTCCTCGCCCTCGCCGACGCCGCTGCTCTCGCCGGGGCGCAGGCGATCGACCTCGAGGCGTACTACGAGCACGGCGCGTCCGCGGCGACCGCGCTCGACGCGGCTGCCGTCCCGGTCCGCGTCCGGCGGCACCTGGCCGCCGCCGGCGCCGCCAGCAGCGTCCCCGGTCTGCGAGTCGAGCAGGTCGTCAGCGACCGCGACGACGTCCGCGTCGTGCTCAGCGCCCCTCTGTCCTTGCCGTTCTGGCCGGACGTGGCGCAGGCGGCGATGGGCGAGCGAATCGTCGTGACGGCGCGAGCGCGCCTGGCCTACCGCGAGCCTGCGCCGTAGCCCGGCCCGTACCCTTGGCCCCACCATGGCCACCCTTGAGCTCAGCGAGCGCCTCGCTGCCCTGAACACCACGATGGGCAGCATCGAGACCGTCCTCGACCTGCCGTCCCTGCGTCGCCAGGTCGCCGACCTCGAGGCGGAGGCCAGCGTCCCGAACCTGTGGGACGACCAGGCGAACGCTCAGGCCGTGACGTCTCGTCTGTCGTTCGCCCAGGGTGAGATCCGGCGCGTCGAGGGGCTGCGCAGCCGGCTCGACGACCTGCCGATCCTGTTCGAGCTGGCCGAGGACGAGGGTGACGAGGCGGCTTTGGCCGATGCGATGCGTGAGCTGGAGACCCTGGAGGGTCAGGTCGCCGAGCTGGAGGTCCGCACGCTGCTGTCCGGGGAGTACGACTCCCGCGAGGCCTTCGTGACGATCCGCTCGGGCGCGGGCGGCGTCGACGCGGCGGACTGGGCCGAGATGCTGCTGCGGATGTACACGCGCTACTGCGAGCGCCACGGCTGGCCGTACGACGTCAACGACACCTCGTACGCCGAGGAGGCGGGCATCAAGTCCGCGACGTTCCAGGTCAAGGTCCCGTACGCGTACGGCACGCTGTCGGTGGAGCAGGGCACGCACCGCCTCGTGCGCATCTCGCCCTTCGACAACCAGGGCCGGCGTCAGACCTCGTTCGCCGAGGTCGAGGTCATCCCCGTGGTGGAGCAGACCGACCACATCGACATCCCCGACGACGACATCCGGGTCGACGTCTACCGGTCCTCCGGGCCCGGCGGCCAGGGGGTCAACACGACGGACTCGGCCGTCCGCATCACCCACCTGCCGAGCGGGATCGTCGTCTCGTGCCAGAACGAGCGCTCCCAGATCCAGAACCGCGCCTCCGCGATGGCCGTCCTGCAGTCCAAGCTGCTCGACCGGCGCCGGCTGGAGGACCAGGCGAAGATGGACGCCCTCAAGGGCGACTCCGCCGGCTCCTGGGGCAACCAGATGCGCTCGTACGTGCTCCACCCCTACCAGATGGTCAAGGACCTGCGGACCGAGGTCGAGACGGGCAACACCGCCGCCGTCCTCGACGGCGAGATCGACCAGTTCGTCGAGGCCGGGATCCGCTGGCGCATGCAGCAGGTCGCCTAACCGGAATGTCCGATACGCCCGCGCGCCCGCGCGGCGGGTGCCCGGACGCGTCGTGCTCCCGACTTACACTGTCGAGCGTGATCCTGTTCGACCACGTGACCAAGGTCTACGGCAACCAGCAGCGCCCGGCGCTCGATGACGTGTCGCTGGAGGTCGAGAAGGGCGAGTTCGTCTTCCTCGTCGGCCCGTCCGGCTCCGGCAAGTCGACGTTCCTGCGGCTCGTGCTCCGTGAGGAGCGCCCGACCAACGGCACCGTGTGGGTCCTCGGCAAGGACCTCAACCATCTGTCGAACTGGAAGATCCCGGCGTTGCGGCGCCAGGTCGGCACCGTGTTCCAGGACTTCCGGCTGCTGCCGAACAAGACCGTCGCGGAGAACATCGCGTTCGCCCTCGAGGTCATCGGCAAGCCGTCCTCGCACATCAAGAAGGTCGTGCCCGAGGTGCTCGAGGTCGTCGGCCTGGAGGGCAAGGAGGGCCGGCGCCCCGACGAGCTCTCCGGCGGCGAGCAGCAGCGTGTGGCTATCGCCCGCGCGTTCGTCAACCGGCCGATGCTCCTCATCGCCGACGAGCCCACGGGCAACCTCGACCCGGGCACGTCGATCGGCATCATGAAGCTGCTCGACCGCATCAACAAGCTCGGCACGACGGTCGTGATGTCGACCCACGACTCGCAGATCGTCGACCAGATGCGCCGTCGCGTCATCGAGCTGGAGTCCGGGCACGTCGTCCGTGACCAGTCCCGCGGCGTGTACGGGTACGCCCGATGAGGGCAACTTTCGTCGCCAGCGAGGTCGGCACCGGCCTGCGGCGCAACCTCACCATGACCATCGCCGTCATCATCACGGTGGCCGTCTCGCTCGCCCTGTTCGGCGCCAGCCTCCTGGTGCGCTCGCAGGTGTCGACGATGAAGGACTTCTGGTACGACAAGGTCGAGGTCTCGATCTTCTTGTGCAGCAAGGGCAGCGACACCCCCTCCTGCGCCGGCGGAGCAGTCACCGCCGCCCAGCGCGACCAGATCAAGACCGACCTGGAGACCCTGCGCCCGCTCGTCCAGGAGATCTTCTACGAGTCGAAGGCCGACGCCTACGCACGCTTCCAGGAGCAGTTCGCGAACTCCCCGATCGTCAGCAACGTCACCGAGGACGCCCTGCCTGAGTCGTTCCGCGTCAAGCTCTCCGACCCCACGAAGTACGACGTCGTCGCGTCCGCGTTCTCCGGCCGACCCGGTATCGAGCAGGTCAACGACCAGCGGCAGATCCTCGACAAGTTCTTCCGGCTGCTCGGCGGCCTGCAGCTCATCGCCCTTCTCATCGCCCTCGTGATGCTCGTGGTGACGGTCCTTCTCATCGTCAACACCATGCGCGTCGCCGCGTTCAGCCGACGTCGCGAGACGAGCATCATGCGGCTGGTCGGTGCGTCCAACTTCTACATCCAGCTGCCCTTCCTGCTCGAGGCGGCGCTGGCCGCCGGTCTCGGCGCGGGGCTGGCCATCGTGGCGCTCATCGCGATGAAGGCGGTGCTCATCGACCAGGTGCTGGCACCGTCGTTCCAGTTCACGGCGTTCGTCGGCTGGGACGCCGTCGTGGCGATCGCGCCGATCATGCTGATCACCGGCGTCATGCTGGCGGGCCTCGCGGCGTTCTTCACGCTCCGCAAGTACCTGCGGGTCTGACTCGGTGGCGCTGAAGCCCCCGGTCACGGTCCTGCACCGCCCCTGGGTGCGGCTGGCCGTGGCCGGCGCCGTCATCGTGGCGATGTTCCTCGTGGTGACCTCGTTGTACGACGCCGAGGGCCAGGTCGTGCAGGTGGGCGGCGCGAGCTCGTCCCCGGGCTTCGTGGTCGGGATCTCCCCGGTCGGCATCCAGCCCGGCACGAGCACGGCGACCGTCCGCGTCGCGATCCAGCACGCCGCCGACGCCTACGTGGACGCCGGTGGCCGGCTCGGCCAGCCGACCCGGCTCACCGTCATCACCGACGCCGGCGTCGTCGAGGAGCGGTTCCCCGCCGGCACCGTCCCCGGAGCGCTGGAGGTCCCGGCCGGCCTCGACGGGGACCTGGCGCTCTACCCGTTCGACGACCACGACGGGAAGGTCATCGTCGTCGCCGACTCCTACGAGACATCCGCCGACGGCTCGATCCGGTCCGTCTCCCAGATCCCGGTCGGCCTCGTGAGCGGGGGCGGGGTCAGCGGCTGGCGGACCACGCTGACCGCGCCGACCGCTGCGGAGGAGGAGCCTGTCGCGACCTTGCTGTTCGAACGGGCCTTCTCGACCCGCGCGTTCGCCGTGCTGATCCTCGGACTGTCGGTCATGCTCGCCGTCCTGAGCCTGGTCGTCGGGCTGCTCGTGCGCCTGCGCCGCCGGGTCATCGAGGCGACGATGCTGTCCTGGTTCGCCGCCCTCCTGTTCGCGCTGCCGGCCATGCGTAACTTCATGCCGGGCAGCCCGCCGATCGGGGTGGCCTTGGACGTCTACGTGTTCTTGTGGGTCATGGTGAGCGCCGTCCTGGGGGTCGTGCTTGCGGTGCTCGCGTGGATCGACCGGGACCGCGTCCGCCCGACCGCCTAGGACGCGACGCGGCCGACGGTGTGCCGAACGGTCTGCATCAGCGACACCGACCCGTCCGGCGCCGTGGTCTCGGCCAGGATCTCCTCGGCCGCGGCGCGCACGGCCGGGCGCTGCTCGTCCGGCACCGCGAGCCACATGGCCCGCTGGCCCGTCGACCACGTGAAGTCGTGCCAGCTGCTCGGCCCGGCGAAACGCACCTCGATCTGCTCCTCGACGGTGACGACGTCCTCGAAGCCGGCGGACCCCAGGAGGTCGTCCATGCCGGCGGCCGATGCGAACGGCCCACGCGTGCCCGAGGTGCGGGCGTCCAGCAGCCCGGGCGGCAGGTGCGGGGTGAACAGGTCGTCGATCCGCAGCCAACGCTCGTCCTGCGGTCCGAAGGTCGTGATGCCGACGCGTCCGCCCGGTGCGAGGAGCGTCCGCCAGGCCGCCACTGCGCCCTGGGGATCGGGCAGGAAGAACAGGACCAGGCTCGCGCTCACGGCGTCGACCGGCCCGCGGTCGGCGTCCGGGGTCTGCGCGTCGTCGACGACGTATGTCACCGGCGCTGAGCCGGGAGGGAGCTCGGCCTCCTGCGCCAGGGCGATCATCGCCGGGGAGATGTCGCTGGCCAGCACCGTGCCATCCGGTCCCAGCAGCGGCGCCACCCGCGCGACGACGGCTCCGCGGCCGCAGCCGATGTCCCACCAGCGTTCGCCCGGCACCGGGGCCAGCGCGCGCACGAGCCCGTCCGCGATCGGCCCGAAGAACTCGACGCCGACGCTGTCGTAGCTCGGGGCGAGGGCGTCGAACAGGGCGGCGATGCGGGTGGTGCGCGGATCGTCCATGGGTCGACCCTGGCACGGCGGGACGATCCCCGCGCGGCTACGGCAGGTTCGGTCAGCCGGCCGCAGCGGTCCGGGTGGCCCCGTCCCAGATGTTCTGCACCTGCGAGGGGAGGGTCATCGCGTCGAAGGGCTTCGCGATCACGCCGGCGATCCCCAGCAGCCGGTAGCGCTGTAGGTCGTGCGGCTGGTGGCGGGACGTCACGAAGGCCGCCGGGATGCGGGCGGTCGCCGGGTCCAGTCTCATGCGGTGCAGCGTGCTCGGGCCGTCGAGCCCGGGCATGGTGACGTCGAGCAGGACCATGTCGGCCGGGAACTCCTGAAGGCGCTCGAGCGCCTCCTCGCCGGAGGCGGCGACAGCGACCTCGTACCCGCCGAGCCGGGTGAGGGAGATCTCGGCGAGGACACGGATGTCGCGTTCGTCGTCGACGAACAGGATGCGGCGGAGGGCAGGCACTGCGGGACTCGTCTCGTGGTCTGGCGTTCGCGGACATCCAAGTGTGACAAGTCCAGCGGGTGCCGGACGCCGCTGACGGTGCTGCCGGCGTGATCGTGCGGAACTCGTGAGCCCACCGAGACGCACGGGCCTGCGGACGTGAGTCTCGTAGACTGCTAGGCCGGCCCGAGGGCCGCTCGGGCCGAGACGAGAGGAGGTCAGCCATGCCACGGGAGAAGGGCCGCGCCCTGGTAGCGCAGAACAAGCGCGCCCGGCACGACTACTCCATCGACGACGTGTTCGAGGCGGGCCTCGTCCTGACCGGTACCGAGGTGAAGTCGCTGCGGGCCGGGCGCGCGTCGCTGACCGACGGCTACGCGACGATCGATGGCGGCGAGGCCTGGCTGCGGGGGGTGCACATCCCGGAGTACACGCTGGGCACGTGGACCAACCATGAGCCCCGGCGGGCGCGGAAGCTCCTGCTTCGCCGCGACGAGCTGCGGCGGCTGGCCGGCCGGGTGTCCGACTCGGGCGTCACGCTCGTGCCGCTGACGTTGTACTTCAAGGACGGCTACGCGAAGGTCGAGATCGCGGTCGCCCACGGCCGCAAGTCGTACGACAAGCGGCAGGCGATCGCCGAGCGCGAGTCCAAGCGCGAGGTCGACCGCGAGGTCGGCCGTCGGGCCAAGGGCCGAGACTAGGGGACTCCGGCGCCGGCGTGGCTTGGCCTCGTCGGAGTCCGGGCGTACCATCGAAAGGTCCGGCTAGCCGGGCGTTGACAACTCAACAGGGGGTGACAGGTTTCGACGGGCAGATGTTCTGACCGGAGAAGCGTGCCGAGAATCCAGGGTGATCTCGTTAAGAATCCTTGGGAAACAACAACTGCCAATAACAAGCAGACTGCTGACGCTTACGCCCTCGCGGCGTAGGCACTAGTTCAGCCGCCAGCCCGATGCGTCCCCGAGTCGGGGTCTGGCGTCGCTAGGGGACTCACCAATCGCTCCGGTCACGGGAGCGGGCGGAAAACCAAACAGTGACTGGGCCGTCACCGCGCAGTGCCGCACGAAGCGCGGGGGCCGAGAAGCGATAGCGCGGCTACGCACGTAGAAGAACGCGAGGGACCTGTTCGGACCCGGGTTCGATTCCCGGCACCTCCACCACGGGCGGTTGAACGCAGTGCGTTCGACCGCTGGTCTAATCTCAGCCCCGCGAGGCGCTCGGCCCGCCGACGTCAGTCGAAGGGGAAACCGTGCGTCTCTCGATCAGGGCCGTCTTGGTGGCCGGCTGCGTCGTCGCGTCAGCCTCACTCACGACCCAGGTGGCATGGGCGACCACTACCAGTTTCACCTCGCCCGGTTCCTCGTCATACGTCGTGCCTAGCGGCGTGACGCGCCTGTGCATCGTTGCCACGGGCGCAGGAGGAGGCGGCGGCGGAAACGCAAGCCCCGGCGCGCTCGGTGGTCACGGTGCGCAGGTCACAGCGGTGATCCCTGTGACTCCTGGCGACGCCCTGACCGTCAATGTCGGATCAGGTGGCGGTGCTGGCGCGAACACCTTCGGCGGTGGCTCCGGCGGCGGCGGCGGCGGTCTCACGAGCGTCTACAACGGCTCGACGGCCCAGGTCATTGCCGGCGGTGGCGGCGGTGGCGGCGGGTGGGCCGACAGTGCTGGTGGAAACGGCGCTGCGGCGAACACGGCAGCCGGCGGCAATGGCCAGATTGTGACCGGAAGTCCGGACTCCGCCGGCAAGGGCGGGGCCGCAGGAGCAGGGGGCGCGGGAGGTATCGGCGCGAGCGCTAGCCCGCAGAGCAGCGGGAACCCAGGCGGCGCAGTCAACGGTGGCGCCGGCCAGGACGCAGGCTTCGGCTCCGGCTCGTCCGGTGGCACGGGAAGCACCGGTGGCGCTAGCCAGGACGGCACCGGGTCAGCAGGTGGTGGCGCGGGATACGGCGGTGGTGGCGGCGGCGCGTGGGTCGGCGGTGTCAACTCCGGTGGTGGCGCAGGCGGCAGCTACGCCGTCGGCAGCTCTGCGTTCGCTCCCGGCACCAACGGTGGTCTTGCCCATTCAGCCGGTGGAGACGGAAGCGTCACCATCAACACCACGTGCAGCGGTTCGCTCAGCAACGCTCCTGTTGCCACGACCGAGACGATGCACCTCGCAGCCGGGTCCGCGGGTGCGACCTGCACGGGTGGTAACCCGTCGGGTCTTTCGGGTTCCTGGCTGACTCTTCCTTCTGCCGACCAGTGCAAGCCGTCGGGACCGTCGGTGAAGGCTGGCTCGACGCTGCTCGGCTGGTCGACGAGTGCGTCGTTCCCGGTCGCCGGTGCGCAGGCGCAGGTCGACAAGGCGTGGGGTGTCATCGACGAGACGATCGATGGCGTGCGGATGATCTTCATCCCGGCCGGCATGGCGACCTTCGTCTCGGGCAGCAACACCTTGTACCCGGTCTGGAGCAGCTGACCCGATCCCTCGTGTGACCCCGGGCATCTGCCCGGGGTCACACGTCGTTCAGGCGGCGGGCGCCACGTCGAGGACCCACACCACACCGAACCGGTCGGCGACCATGCCGTACAGCGAGCTCCAGCCGGCCGGGGCCAGGTCGACGATGACGGTCCCGCCGACGGCGAGCTTCGACCAAGCGGCCGTGATCTCGTCGGCGGAGTCGCAGCGGACCGACACGAAGAACGCGTTCGTGCCCTGGTCCCAGGGCATAGCGGACGGGACGTCGTACGCCATCACGTGGAACCCGTTGTCAGCCGCGACCTGTCCCCACATGAGCTGCTCGGCCTGGGCGGGGTCCTGGACGTTGTGCGCGTCCGCATACGTGAGCGCGGTCAGCTGGCCGCCGAAGACGGACTGGTAGAGCTCCAGCGCCGCTCGGGCGTCGCCGCGGAAGTTCAGGTGGGTGGTGGTTGCCATGCTCATCGGGAGGGTCCTTCCGGTGTCGGTTGTGGTTGCTCGACGACCCTCGCGCACGATGCGGTCAGGAACTGTCCGCTACTCCTGGCACCCTGAGTCACGTGGCGACGACCTCGGGACGGCTCCTGCTGATGCTGTCGCTCCTGCAGGCTCGCCGCGACTGGCCCGGGAGCCTCCTGGCCGAGCGACTGGGCGTGAGCCCTCGCACCGTGAGACGTGACGTCGAGCGGCTGCGCGACCTCGGCTACCTCGTCGACGCCACGAAGGGCCCCGACGGCGGCTATCGGCTCGGCGCCGGGACGACGATGCCGCCGCTCCTGCTCGACGACGAGCAGGCCGTCGCCCTGGCGATCGCGCTCTCGCTCGCCTCGGGAACGGGGGCGGGGATCGAGGAGGCCGCGACCCGCGCGCTGAACACGATCCGGCAGGTGATGCCGTCCCGATTGCGGCACCGCGTGGACGCGCTCGACTTCGACCAGGTCGAGCACCCGAGCCAACGGCCCAGGCCGCAGGCCGACCGCGCGGTCCTGGAGGCGATCAGCGCGGCGGTCGCACGGCGTGAGGTGCTGCGCTTCGACTACGCGGCTCCCGCGGCAGTAGCGGGTGAGGCCGCCGCGCCCCCGCGCTCGGTGCAGGCGCACCACCTTGTCGCCTGGGGAGGCCGCTGGTACCTCGTCGGCTGGGACCTGCGGCGCAAGGGCTGGCGCACGTTCCGAGCCGACCGGATCAGCCCGCGCACCCCCAACGGTCCGCGCTTCGTCCGACGCGATCTTCCCGGCGGAGACGTCGCGGCCTACGTCGCCGCCACGTTCCAGGGAGTCGCGGGGTGGGCATGCCGCGGAGAGGTGATCCTCGATCTCCCGGCGGCCCGGGTCCTTGAGTTCGTCGAGGACGCCGTCGTCGAGCCCGAGGGCCCGAACCGCTGCCGCGTCGCGCTCGGGTCGTGGTCCTGGACGGCCCTCGCCACCGCGTTCGGGCGGTTCGACACGGACGTCGAGGTCATCGGACCGCCCGAGCTCGCTGCGGCGTTCGGCGCCCTCGCCCGCCGGTACCGACGAGCAGCCACGGCGGGGACGCGCGCGTAGCGCGGCAGCGAAGAGCCGTGCCGCGCCGCGTGTACGGTCGCCCGAGAGCGGAAGGGGACTGACGGTGCCGGTGCGCAACTGGGTTGTCGTGATGTTCGAGAACCGGTCGTTCGACTCGTTGCTCGGATACCTGCCGCACATCCCGCCCGAGGACAGCCTCGTCGGACGCGAGGTCGACCTGGCCTACCCGGGCGGTTCGGTGCGGGTGGGTCCGTCCGCGAACTTCACCGACCCGATCCCCGACCCCGGCGAGGAGTACCCGGCGGTCAACGTCCAGATGTACGGCCGCCACGTGCCCGCGAGCAACGCAGGCAAGGCGCCGTACCGGATCTTCCCGGACTACATGGACGCCCCGTACAACGCGCCGGAGCCGGGCCAGCCCGCGACCATGGACGGCTTCGCGCTCGACTTCTACTACACCGGGCTGTGGGAGCGCGGGACTGCGCTGACCGACGAGCAGATGCAGTCGGTCGGGGGGATGTTCACGCCCGAGACGGCACCGGTCATCAATGCCCTCGCGGCCGAGTACGCCGTGTTCACGCGCTGGTTCGCCGACGCCCCGACGTGCACGCTGCCGAACCGGAGCTTCTTCCACTGCGGGACCAGTGGGGGCCTGCTGGACAACCGCATCTCCTACGACTTCGCCTGGGACTTCAACTACGACAACCTCTTCGCCCGCGCCACGAAGGCGGGGGTTCCGTGGAAGACGTACTTCGACCCGAGCCAGCGGGTCCCGCTCGCAGCCATCAACCTCGGCGGAGGCAACCACCTGAAGATGTGGCGGGACCACACCGCGGACCTGGACGCGTTCTATGCCGACGCGGCGGGCGGGACGCTGCCGCCCTACTCCTGGGTCGAGCCGAACCTCGTTCTCGGCGACCTCAACGACTACCACCCGCCGACCGACATCCGCGCCGCCGAGCAGTTCCTCGCCCAGGTCTACGCGGCGGTTCGCGATAGTCCCCAGTGGGAGGAGACCGCGCTGGTCGTCATGTTCGACGAGCACGGCGGCTGCTACGACCACGTCCCCCCACCGGAGACCGTCAGCCCCGACGGACGCATCAGCGCGGAGGGGTTCGCATTCGACCGTCTCGGCGTGCGCATCCCGGCGATCGTCGTGTCGCCGCTGGTCGAACGAGGCACGGTCATCACCCGCACGCACTCGAACACGTCGATGACCCGGACGTTGCGGGAGTCGCTCGGTCTCGGCGGGCCGCTGACCCGCCGTGATGAGTGGGCGACCCCGATCCACGACGTGTTCACTCGTGACACGCCCCGAACCGATCGACCCGAGATCACCGCGCTGCCGTTCCAGCCTGGGGTCCCGAACCCGGGCGCCATCCAGGCCGCCGTCGGCGACCTCCCGGACTCCTCGATGCTGCTCGACCACGAGAAGGCACACGTCGGCCAGCGCGTGTCGTCGCTGGGACAGGCGTTGCTGCGCAACGCCGGCGAGCTGCTCGGGAAGGACCCTGACGTCGAAGACCCCACGTCGGCGCATGCCGTCGGCGCCTGGCTGGACCGGCATTTCGTCCGCGGGGGCCGCTTCGACCCGCCGGTCGACGACTGAGCCGTCCCCCTAGGGTTCGTCCCATGTCCGAACCGCTGCACGCCGTCTACCGCCCTGTCCGCCGCCCCGATGCCCGGCCGCGTCGCGGGGTCCTCGCGGGCGCGGTGGTCGCGCTCGCCGCGCTCGCGCTGACTGCATGCTCAGGCACCTCCGCCGACGGCGCGGCCTCTGCGGCCGGCGGCCTGGAGCCGCAGCCGCTGGCCGAGCCGACGACGCTGACCGTCACGATGGGCACCGCCGCGGAGACGTTCGCGACGATCCTGCTGGCCGACAAGCTCGGCGAGTTCGCCAAGGAGAACCTCACGATCAACCTGGTCCAGATGGTCTCGGCGGACGCGCTGCCCGCGCTCGCGCAGGGCAAGACCGACGTCGCCGCCTCCGGGATCGGGGCGAACGTCATGAACGCCGTCGGTGCCGGCGCCGACATCCAGATGGTCTTCCCCGGGGCCACGAAGAACCCCGCGGACGGGCTGTACGTCCCGATCGACCCGGCGACCGGCGAGCCCAAGGAGGTCACGAAGATCGCCACGATCAGCGGGCCTTCGGGCGTCTACGTCGTGCCTATCAAGCGCTACCTGGAGTCCGTGGGCAAGACGCTCGCCAACGTCACGTTCGAGCAGATCGCGCTCGCCGACATGCAGGCGGCCCTCGAGGCCGGCGCCGTCGATGCGGCCTGGGTCAATGCCCCGGTCACAACCGTCCTCGACGCGACCGGCTCCTACAAGAAGGTCGCCGGCTACGAGGACGGCGAGTACGGCGTCGGGTACTTCCTCGGGCCGAACCTGCGCGAGGACCACCCCGAGGTCGGTCAGGCCTTCGTGCGGGCGCTCGCCCGCACGACCCGCGACTACCTGACCGGGGACTACAAGACCAACGACGAGGTGGTCAACGCCATCGCCGAGACCTTGAAGTCGACCCCCGAGGCGATCCGCAAGACGCCGTCGATGACCTTCGCCGCGGACCTCCCGACGGACGTGGTCCAAGCGGCCCAGGCCGCCTGGATCGAGATCGGCGACCTCATGGAGTCCGACACGCCGCTCGACCCGGCGACCTACGCCGACCCCGCCCCGCTCGAGCGGGCGCTGAGCACGACGTGACCGCGACGTGACCCCGGGCACCGCCGCCCGCCGGTCGTCGTTGGACGGCCTGCGCGAGTGGGCTGCCCGTGACCCAGATCGGGTCGCGATCACCGACGGGCGGTCGTCGATCACGTTCGGCGCGCTGTTGCCGCGCGTCGAGGCGACTGCCGCGGCGGGCCGGGCCGCCCTTGCCGATGCCCCCGCGGGGGCGTTCGTGCCGGTGCTGGTGGACAGGTCCGTCGGGTCCGCGACCGCTGCGCTGGCCTGCCTCGTCGGTCGCGTGCCGTTCTTCCCGGTCGACGTCGCGGCGTCGCCGGCCCTGGCCCGCCGGCTCATGGAGCGGGCCGGCGACCCGGGGTGCTACCTCTCCGGCGCGGCCGGCGCCCACGGCATCCCAGGCGCTCGGGCGCTGGAGGTCGTCGATGTCGCGGCCGGTCCGGAACCGACCGCGGCGGAGGCGGAGGACCCGGCCCTCATCGTCTTCTCGTCCGGGTCGACGGGGGAGCCCAAGGGGATCGTGCTGCCGCGGCGTGCGCTCGAGCAGCGGTGGCGTTCGCGCGACGAGCTCGCCGAGCAGCAGCTCGGGGATGCGCGGCGCGAGCCGATCATCACGCCGTTCGACTCCGCGTGGGGCCTGAACCTCCTGGCCGACGTCGCCTCGGGGTTCAGCGTGTACGTCGCCGACGTCGCCCGGCTCGGACTGCCCGCATTCCTGCGGGAGATGGCGGCGTTCGGGCCGACGGCGTTGGCGCTCCCTGCGCAGCTCGGCCGGCTGCTGGGCCAGCTGCCTGCGGGTTCCGCTGTGCCCCTGCCGACGGTGCGCCGCGTGAACATCGGCTCCGAGGCTGTGCGGTACGAGCATGTCTGCGGCCTGCGGGCCATCCTCCGGCCCGACACCCTGATCGTGCACAACCTGGCCAGCAGCGAGGCCGGCCGGGCGATCGTGCACGACTTCCTCCTCGCTGACACTCCCGCTGAAGGGGTCCTCCCGCTGGGACACGTCGTGTTCCCGGATGACGTACGGCTTGTCCCGGTCGACGGACGCGCCGACGATGTCGCGGAGGTGCATGTCGCCGGGGCGATCGCCAGCGGCTACCTGGACGACCCGGAGCTGACCGCCGCGCGGTTCTACGACGACGCCGACGGACGGCGCTGGTGGCGGTCCGGGGATCTCGTGTCGCTCGACGCGGACGGGCTGTACCGGCACGAGGGCCGGATGGACGACGTCGTGAAGGTCGGCGGCAAGCTCGCTGCCCCCGCCGACGTCACCGCCGTCCTGCTCACCGTCGACGGCGTCACCGCGGCGATCACGGTCCCCGTCGTGACCGACGGCAACACCCGGCTCATCGCGCACGTCGAGGTGGCGCCCGACTCGCACGTGACCCTGGCCGAGGTCCACGGGGTGCTCGCCGAACGACTCCCGCCGCACGCCGTCCCGGCCGCGATCATGCGGCACGCCGTCCTGCCGATCACGGTGCGCGGCAAGGTCGACCGTCGTGCCTTGGCCGACGGGCCGTTCCTGCCGTGGTGAGCCGCTCCGCCCGCTCGAGGCGCCGGTAGGGTCTGCCCATGCCTGAGGCCGAGGTGTCGCTGCGCGGCCTGCGCGTGGTCTATGGCGATGGCGGCAGCGGGATTGACGCCCTCGGCCCGCTCGATCTCGACATCGAGCGCGGCCAGTTCGTGTCGGTCGTCGGTCCGTCCGGCTGTGGGAAGTCGACGCTCGCGCGGGTCCTCGCCGGGCTCGCGGAGCCGTCTGCCGGCACGGTCGCGCTGGCGGCCCAGACACGCGGGGCCGTCACCCCGTCCGCGATCGTGTTCCAGGACCACGCGATCTTCCCGTGGAAGACCGTCCTGGAGAACATCGCGTTCGGCCTCGTCGTGTCCGGCATCCCGCGTGCCGACGCGGACGCCCGGGCACGCGGCTGGGTCCGGCGGATGGGTCTGTCCGGGTTCGAGGATGCCTATCCCGCGTCATTGTCCGGCGGCATGCAGCAGCGGGTCGGCGTCGCCCGCGCACTAGCCGTCGAGCCCGACCTGCTCGTGATGGACGAGCCGTTCGGGTCCCTCGACGCGCTCCTGCGCGACATCCTCATCGAGGAGCTGCTCGGCCTCCACCACGAGCTGCGGTGCACCGTCGTGTTCATCACGCACTCGCTGGAGGAGGCCCTGATCCTCAGTGACCGGGTGATCGTGCTGTCGGCGCGACCGGGCCAGGTCCTCGCCGACCGCGTCGTGCCGTTCGCGCGTCCGCGCAGCCTCGACGTGCGCGACGAGCCCGAGTTCGGGCACCTGCGCCAGGAGCTCTGGCACATCTTGCGCAGCCAGGTCGACGCCGGCACGCCCTCGGCCCACCGATGAGCGCACCGGGCCAGGCCCGCCGCCGGCGTATCGGCTGGATCCTCCCGCTCTCGCTGGTCGTGCTCTGGGAGCTGCTCACGGTCGTCGGCGTGATTGACGACCGCTTCTTCCCGCCGCCGTCGACCATCGCGACGGGAGCCGTCCGCATGGTCGCCGAGGGCGACCTGATCGGCGACACACTCCTGACGGTCACCCGGATCGCCGCCGGCTTCGCGATCGGCGGGGTCCTCGGCTACTCGGTCGGCCTGGCGACCGGGGTGTTCCTGATGGCCCGGCGAATCGTCGAGCCCACGCTGTCGGCGATCTATACCGTGCCGAAGATCGCGCTGCTGCCGGTGTTCCTGACGATCTTCGGCTTCGGTGAGGCGCCCAAGATCGCGCTCGTCTCCCTCACGGTGTTCTTCTACGTGTGGATCTACACGATGGAGGCCGTCGTCCAGATCCCGCGCGGGTACCGCGACGCGGCGCGCAGCTTCCGCGTCACCCGTCGCCAGGAGCTGGTCCACGTCGTCATGCCCGCGACGCTGCCGTCGGTGTTCACCGGTCTGCGCGTCGCGATCGCCGTCGCCGTCCTCGTGACGATCTCGTCGGAGTACATCATCGGCGGATCCGGCCTGGGTTACGTGATCTTCAACTCGCGCGCTCTGTTCAAGATCGAGGACGCGTTCGTCGGCATCGTCGTCGTCGCATTCCTCGGCTACACGTTGCAGTTGGTCGTCATGAAGATCGGTGCGCGGGTCACCCGCTGGCACGGGTCGGCGCCCGTCGCGACCGTGCGCGTCAGCGTCTAGTCTGCGCCACGGGCGACGGGGGTCGCCGGAGAGGACGCACACGCGATGAGCATGCACACCACCATCCGTCGAGCACGCCGGGGAGCCGGCGCCGTCGCGGTGACGGCCCTGGCGCTGGCGCTCGCCGCTTGCGGGGGCAGCACCTCGTCCGGCTCCGCCACGGACCTGCCGGGCGGACTGGACCCGCAGCCGCTCGCCGAGCCGACGACGATCACGGTCTCCTTCGGGACGGCGGCCGAGTACCTCGGAGCGGTCCTTCTCGCCGACTCCCTCGGCGAGCTCGAGAAGGAGAACCTCACGGTCGAGTGGGTCGACCTGCCGTCGGCTGACGCCATCCCCGCACTGGCGCAGGGCAAGACCGACGTCGCAGCCGTCGGGCTCAACGCGACGAGCTTCAACGCGATCTCCAGCGGCGCCGACATCCGAGTGGTGTTCCCTGGCGCGACAAAGGTCCCAGCCGACGGGCTCTACGTCGCGATCGACCCAGCAACGGGTGAGCCGAAGACGGTCGAGAAGGTGGCTGCCATCTCCGGTCCTGCCGGCATGAGCGTGGTGCCGATCAGCCGGTACCTCCAGTCGCAGGGCCGCAGTGTCAGCGACGTCGGCTTCGAGAAGATCGACCTCGCCGACATGCCGGCCGCGCTCGATGCCGGTGCCGTGGACGCGGCCTGGGTGAACGCGCCGGTGACCACGCTGCTGGAGGAGACCGGGAAGTACGAACGGGTCATCGGCTACGACGACGGGGAGTACGGCGCCGCCTACCTGCTGGGACCGAACCTCCTGCGCGACCGGCCGGAGGTCGGCCAGGCGTTCGTCCGGGCGCTGGCCCGCACGGCTCGCGACCACCTAAGCGGCGACTACAAGGCGGACGACGCCACGGTCCAGGCCCTCGCCACGGCGCTGGAGTCCACGCCGGAGGACGTCCGCAGCACCCCGGCGCTCACCTTTGCCGCCGCGCTTCCGACTGAAGCGATCCAGGCGGCGCAGGAGGCCTGGCTCGCGGTCGGCGACATCCTCGAGGCCGACCAGCCGCTGGCACCGGAGGCGTACCTCGACACGTCGTTCCTGGACCGCGCCCTCGGCGACTCGTGAGCGAAGCGACCGGCCTGTCGGGCCGAACCCCCCGAGACGGGCTGCTTGCCTGGGCGGCCCGGGACCCCGACCGGGCGGCGATCAGCGACGCCGCCAGTTCGATCACGTTCGCTGAGCTCGTGCCGCTGGTCGAGGCGACGGCGGCGGCAGCGCGGGCGGCCCTGGCCACCGCGCCGACCGGTGCGTACCTGCCCGTGCTCGTCGACCGGTCCGCGGCGTCGGTTGCGGCAGTGCTGGCCTGCGTCATCGGCCGCGTGAGGTTCTTCCCGGTCGACGCGTCCGCGCCCGACGCGCTCGTCGAGCGCCTCGTCCGACGCGCCGGGGACCCGGGGGTCTTCCTCGCGGGACCGCTCGGCCTGAGGTCCGTCGCAGGCGCGACGGCCATCGATGTCGATGCGCCGCCGGCTGGACCGAGCACCACGGGCGACCCGGGCCCCGACCTGGACGAGCCAGCGGTCGTGATCTTCTCGTCGGGCTCGACCGGCGAGCCGAAGGGCATCGTCGTGTCGTGGAACGCGATGGAGAAGCGCTGGCGGTCACGCGACGCGCGTGCCGCCCGGGCCGGGGGAGAGCGCCGCCAGCCGCTGGTCATGCCCATCGACTCGTCGTGGGGTGTCAACCAGCTCACCGACATCGCTTCGGGGTTCTCCGTGCACATTGTCGATCTCGCTCGGCTAGGGCTGCCGGCGTTTCTCGCCGAGATGGCCCGGTTCGAGCCGACGTCGATGGCACTGCCGTCCCAGCTCGCCCGGCTGCTCGCCCAGCTGCCCGCGCATCGGGTCGTGCCTCTACCGACGGTCCGCCGGGTCGCCATCGGGTCGGAGGGGTTCCGCTACGAGCAGGTCCGCGGCCTGGGGGGCATCCTCGGCCCCGACACGACCATCGTGCACACGCTGTCGAGCAGCGAGGGCGGTCGGGAGATCGGCCACTCGTTCGCGCTGCGCGACACCCCGCAGGAGGGGCTCGTCCACCTCGGCCAGATCCTGTTCCGCGACGACATCCGGCTCGCCCCGGTCGACGGCCTGGAGCCGGGCGTCGGCGAGGTGCACGTGAGCGGCGCGATCGCGAGCGAGTACCTCGACGATCCCGACCTGACGGCCGCCCGGTTCTACGCCGACCCCGACGGACGACGCTGGTGGCGGTCCGGGGATCTGGTCTCCTTCGGCGGCGACGGGATGTACCGGCACGAGGGACGCATGGACGACGTCGTGAAGGTCGGCGGGAGGCTCGCGTCGCCGGCGGACGTGACGGCGGTGCTCCTCGGCATCGATGGGATCCGCGCGGCGGTCACGGTCCCCGTGGTCACGGACGGCAGCACCCGTCTCGTCGCGCACGTCGAGACCGAGCCGGCCGCGCAGGTGTCCCTCGCGACAGTGCACGGCGCCCTCGCCGACCGCCTCCAGCCGCACGCTGTCCCCGCCGCAGTCATGCGGCACGCCCGGCTGCCGATCACCGTGAGGGGCAAGGTCGATCGGCAGGCGCTGGCCGACGGCCCGTTCGAGTCCTGGTGATCCGGCGGCGGGACCTCCTGCGGCTGACCGGCGCCCTGGTCGCGGCCGGAGCGCTGACGACCGGCGCTCGTCGCGACCGGCCCGCACGCGTCATCGTCGTCGGCGCGGGGATGGCCGGCCTGGCGGCCGCGCGTCACCTGCGCGCCCGGGGGGTCGACGTCATCGTCCTCGAGGCACGCGACCGCATCGGCGGCCGGATCCGTACGAGCCGGCTGTGGCCCGACCTGCCGGTCGACCTCGGGGCGTCGTGGATCCACGGGGCCGCCGACAACCCGCTGAGCAAGGTCGCCCGCGATGCGGGCCTGGTCACGTCCGGGACCAGCTACGACAGCTACCGGCTCTATGTGACGGCACGCGCCCGTGCAGCGGGCGTGCACGGCTACGGCACGCGTGAGGTCGATGCCGTCCTGCGCCGTGCGCGCCGGATCGCCCGGGGCTCCTCGCCGGACCTCTCGCTCGCCGCAGCGATCGAGCTCGCCAGCCCCGACCTGGAAGCTGGGAGCCCGCTGGGCATCCAGCTCGCGTTCGACCTGATGTCCAACCACACGCTGGAGTACGGCGTTGATCCGGCACGCCTCTCGGCCCGCTACGGCGAGGCTGCCGGGTACCCCAGCGACGGCGACGACGCGGTGCTGCCCGACGGCTACGACCGACTTGTCGGCCACGTGGCGCGGGGGCTGGCCATCCGCACCGGGGTGCGGGTCGCCCGCGTCGCGCAGGAGGCCGGGGGCGTGGTCGTCACCGACGCAGATGGGCACTCGGAGAGGGCTGACGCGGTCCTCGTCACCGTGCCGCTGGGGCTGCTCAAGGCCGGCGCCATCGACTTCGACCCGGTCCTTCCCGACGCCAAGCAGCAGGCGATCGAACGAATCGGTTTCGGCCTGCTGGACAAGCAGTTCCTCCGGTTCGACGAGCCGTTCTGGCCGACCGACGTCGACTGGCTCGAGCACCTCGACACCGATGCCGCGAACTGGCCGCAGTGGGTGTCCCTCGCCCGCCCCAGCGGCGCGCCGCTCCTGCTGGCGTTCACGGGCGGGTCCACGGCCCGGGCCGTCGAGGATCGCCCGGACAGGGCGGTCGTCGACGACATGCTCGACGCGCTGCGTGGGATGTTCGGCCGGTCCGTGCGTGCGCCCCGGGACTGGCAGATCACCCGATGGGGCCGCCAGCGGTACACGCGCGGCGGGTACAGCTTCAACGCCGCCGGCATGCTCCCCGTCGACCGCGACGTCCTGGCCGAGGCCTTCGGACGGGTCCACTTCGCTGGCGAGGCCACCCATCGCGAGCACTACGGGACCGTGCACGGTGCCTACCTGAGCGGCCTCGCGGCAGCCCGCGTGATCGCCGGCTGAGAACCCCCGCGTTTTGCGGCTGCTCGGATCGTGGTCTACAGTCTCGCCCCACAACTGAATAGCACTCATCCAGAGGGGCAGAGGGATACGGCCCGGTGAAGCCCCGGCAACCAACTCACGCACACTCGTGCTTTCGCTCGAGGCCGGTGAGACAGGTGCCAACTCCGTCCGAGGTGACTACCTCGGGAAGATGAGAGAAGGGCCTCGCTATGTCTCTGCTGCACGACACCCCTGCTACCGCACTGGCCTTCGGCCCGGCGGTCGCGCTCGCCTGTCGCGAGTGCGGAGCGCGCTACGACCTCGGTGCCGCCTACGCCTGCGCGGAGTGCTTCGGCCCGCTCGAGGTCGACTACGACTTCGGCACGGTCACCCGGGAGCAGATCGAGGCCGGCCCCGCGTCCATCTGGCGGTATTCGCCACTGCTGCCCGTCGCCCCGTGGGCGGCCGACGAGCCCAACCTCGCCCCCGGCCTGACGAAGCTGGTCGACGCACGCAACCTCGCCGCCGCCCTGGGGATCACCGGTCGGCTCTGGGTGAAGGACGACAGCGGCAACCCGACTCACTCGTTCAAGGACCGCGTCGTCGCGGTCGCGCAGTCCGCCGCTCGCCGTCTGGGCCTGACGACGATCGCGTGCGCCTCCACCGGCAACCTCGCCAACGCTGTCGCCGCGGCTGCAGCCCGTGCGGGCCAGGACTCGGTCGTCGTCATCCCCTCGAACCTCGAGGCGGGCAAGACCATCACGACCGCCGCGTACGGCGGCACGCTGCTGGCAGTCGAGGGGAACTACGACGACGTCAACCGGCTGTGCAGCGAGCTGATCGGGGAGTCGTTCACCGCCTCCTGGGGCTTCGTCAACGTCAACCTGCGTCCGTACTACGCCGAGGGCTCCAAGACCTTGGGCTTCGAGGTCGCCGAGCAGCTCGGCTGGCGCCTCCCGCAGCAGGTCGTCGTGCCGATCGCGTCCGGTGCGCTGCTGGTGAAGGTGGACAAGGGGTTCCGCGAGCTCGTCTCCCTCGGGCTTGTCGAGGACGCCCCGTACCGCGTCTTCGGTGCCCAGGCCGCCGGGTGCTCGCCCGTCGCGCAGGCGTTCGACAACGGCTGGGACGCGGTCAAGCCCGTGCGGCCGGACACGATCGCGAAGTCGCTGGCCATCGGCAACCCGGCGGACGGCCCGTACGCCCTCGACGTCGTGCGTCGCACGGGCGGCGCGATCGGCGCGGTGAGCGAGGAGGAGATCGTCGAGGGGATCCGGCTGCTGGCCGAGACCGAGGGGATCTTCGCCGAGACCGCCGGCGGCGTCACCGTCGCGACGCTGCGACGTCTGCTCGCCGACGGCCGGCTCGACCCCACCGCCGAGACCGTCATCCTCAACACCGGCGACGGCCTGAAGACCCTCGACGCCATCGCCGACCAGGTCGGCGTCACGGCAACCGTCCGGCCGCGCCTCGACGAGGCCGTGGCAGCCCTTACCTCGATCCCCGAAGGAACCCCCGCATGAGCGTCACCGTCCGCATCCCCACCATCTTGCGCCCGTACGCCGACGGCGCGTCCGAGGTCACCGTCGACCCGGCGCCTGCGACGGTCGCCGGCGTGATCGGCGCCCTCGACGCGCAGGCCCCCGGCATCGGCGCGCGCATCCTCGACGACGACGGCAAGCTGCGCCGGTTCGTCAACGTGTACGTCGACGACGAGGACGTCCGGTTCCTGTCCGGGCTCGACACCGACACCCCGGCGACGACCGTCGTGTCGGTTGTGCCGGCCGTCGCCGGAGGCTGACGATGTCGCTACCCCCGGTCGTCGAGCCCGCCGACGCGCTGACGGTCGACGAGGTTCGCCGCTACAGCCGTCACCTGATCATCCCGGACGTCGGGATGGCCGGTCAGCGTCGGCTGCGGAACGCCAAGGTGCTGTGCATCGGTGCGGGTGGCCTTGGCAGCCCGGCGTTGATGTACCTCGCCGCAGCCGGCGTCGGCACCCTCGGCATCCTCGAGTTCGACACCGTCGACGAGTCGAACCTGCAGCGGCAGATCATCCACGGCCAGTCGGACATCGGCCGGTCGAAGGCGGAGTCAGCCCGCGACACCGTGCGGGAGATCAACCCCTACGTGACGGTGAACCTCCACGACGAGCGGCTCGACTCCTACAACGCGCTGGAGATCCTCGCCGACTACGACCTGATCGTCGACGGCACGGACAACTTCGCGACGCGCTACCTCGTCAACGACGCCTGCGTGCTGCTCGGCAAGCCGTACGTGTGGGGCTCGATCTACCGGTTCGAGGGCCAGGCCAGCGTCTTCTGGGCCGAGCACGGCCCCTGCTACCGGTGCCTGTACCCCGATCCGCCGCCGCCCGGGATGGTCCCGTCGTGCGCGGAGGGGGGCGTGCTCGGCGTCCTGTGCGCGTCGATCGGCTCGATCCAGGTGACCGAGGCGATCAAGCTGCTGGCCGGCATCGGCGACCCGCTCGTGGGCACGCTGGTCGTGTACGACGCGCTCGCGATGGAGTACCGCAGGCTCAAGGTCCGCAAGGACCCGAACTGCGCGGTGTGCGGGGAGAACCCGACCGTGACCGAGCTGATCGACTACGACCTGTTCTGCGGCACCATCTCCGACGACGCGGCCGAGGCCGCGCGCGACTCCACGATCTCGGTCAAGCAGCTGGAGGACCTCCTGGCTGCGCGGGAACGGGGAGAGCGGGACTTCGTCCTCATCGACGTGCGCGAGCCGGGGGAGCGCGAGATCGTCGACATCCCCGGCAGCGTGCTGATCCCCAAGGGCCGATTCCTGGACGGGTCGGCGCTCACCGAGCTGCCGGACGACCGCCAGGTGGTCCTGTACTGCAAGTCGGGGATCCGGTCCGCCGAGGCGCTGGCCGTCACCAAGGGGGCGGGCTTCGCCGACGCCGTGCACGTGGGCGGCGGGGTCGTCGCCTGGGTGACTCAGATCGAGCCCGACAAGCCCATCTACTGACCGACAACTGACCGATCACGCTTCAGGACCTGGCGCGAGCACGAATCGACCTTTACGATAAAGTCAATCAAGAAACTAGGAGAGATCATGGCTATCCGGCTGGGCGACATCGCCCCCGACTTCACTGCGGACACGACCGAGGGCACCGTGTCATTCCACGAGTGGAAGGACGGCAGCTGGGCCGTGCTGTTCAGCCACCCGGCCGACTTCACGCCGGTCTGCACGACCGAGCTCGGCCGCACGGCTGCGCTCAAAGGCGAGTTCGACGAGCGCGGGGTCAAGGCCATCGCGATCTCGGTCGACCCGGTCGAGTCGCACCAGGGCTGGGTCGGCGACATCGCCGACGTCGGCGGCGTCGCGGTGAACTTCCCGATCATCGCCGACCCCGACCGAACCGTGTCGAACCTCTACGACATGCTCCACCCCGGCGAGGGCGACACCTCGACCGTCCGCTCGGTGTTCATCATCGACCCGGCCAACAAGGTTCGGCTCACGCTGACCTACCCGAAGTCGGTCGGCCGCAACTTCGACGAGATCGTCCGCGTCATCGACGCCCTCCAGCTCACCGACCGTGCGCCGGTCTCGACCCCGGTCGACTGGGCACCCGGCGATCGCATCGTCGTCGCGCCGACGATCTCGACTGAGGACGCCAAGGAGAAGTTCGAGGACGTCGTCGAGGTCAAGCCGTACCTGCGCTTCGCCTCCCAGCCGGTCGCGTAGCGAAGCGGGCGGCGGCGATGTCCACGCAGACGGGCCCGGCGACGGGCTCAGCGCGCCAGATCGACCCGCGGGGTCCGCGGTTCGGCGCGGCGGTCACGACGATCGTGCTCGCCGTCGTCCTCGTCCTGCTGCCCCGGCCGGTCGCGGTCGTCCTGCTCGCCCTGCAGGCGGTTGCGTTCGGGCTGGGGGCGTTCGCAGGCCTCTCGGCGCAGCCGTACGGCTGGCTGTACCGGGTCCTCGTCCGGCCGCGTCTGAGCCCGCCGGCCGAGCTCGAGGACGAGCGGCCGCCGCGGTTCGCGCAGCTGGTCGGCTTCCTGTTCGTCGCGGTCGCGCTGGTGGCGCTGGTGTTCGGGGCGACGCTCGTCGCCCAGATCGCCGTCGCGTTCGCGCTGGCCGCGGCGTTCCTGAACGCGGTCTTCGCGTTCTGCCTCGGCTGCGAGATGTACCTGCTGTGGAAGCGCGTCGCGACGCGCTAGTCGCGCTGGCTCCGGCTGGACGTCCGGCTACGGCTGGACGATGAGCGCGGAGTAGTCGCGGGCGGTCGCGGGCACGTCGAGCAGGCGGCCGTCCGGCAGCGGCACGGCCAGCGAGGTTCCGGCCTCATCGGTGAACGCGACGGACCGCTCGCCGGCACCGGCCAGCGACAGCACGACCTGAGCCAGGAGCAGCACCTGCTCCGCCGGCGGGAGCGCCGTGAACGCGCTGCTGACGCGCACGGTGACCGCAGCCGGCGTCGGGCCGAACGTCGGCTCGGGGCTCGCGGGGCCTGAGGACGATGCCGGCGCCACGGGCTCGGCCGTCGGTTCGTCGACGACCACCAGGGGCTGGCCGGTCAGCGGGTCGCTGGCGATGGTGCGAAGTCCGTCGAGGGAGTTCTGCAGGTCCGGTCCGGCGGCCAGCGCTTCGAGGACCTCCTCCGGGGAGCTGCCGACGGGCAGCGTCGACTCGGCGGCCGCCAGACCGTCGTCGACGACGAACCACAGCCGCAGGTGGTCCGACTCCGTTGCCGCAGGCGTGGCGGGCGCGCTCGACGTGGACGCAGACGGCGACAGCGACGGTGACGGTGACGGCGACGGCACCGGGAGCGGCGCCGGCAGCACGTTCGCCGGCAGCGCCTGCGGGCCGTCCTGCATCGGGATGCCACACCCGGCGGCGAGGAGCACCGATGTCAGTGCGCCGGCGAGGACGGTCCCGCGCCGTCGGTTCCTCATGGGGCCTCCGTCGTGATCGGCAGCGTCGCGACGAAGCGCGCACCGCCACCGGGGGAGGGGCCGACGGTGAGCTCGCCGCCGAGCACCCGCGCCTGGTCGAGCGCGATGGCCAGACCGAGGCCGGCGCCCTCGACGCCGGAGCTGGACTCCCCACGCGTGAACGGCTCGAAGAGACGCTCGCGCACGGCCTCGTCCACACCCGGCCCGTTGTCGTCGACCATGATCGTGACCGCGTCCTCCTCACGCTGGACGATGACCTGGACGACGCCGGCGCCGTGCGCCTGGGCGTTGTCGACGAGGTTGCCCACGATCCGCTCGAGCCGGCGCGCGTCCGTCCGGACGACGGGCCGGTCCCCGACGACGAGGGCGCGGTCCAGGCCGCGGTGCGCAACGACGTCCTGACACAGGGCGGCGATGTCTGCCGTCTCCCACTGGGCCACCTCGTCGGTGCTGATGCGGCTGATCTCCAGCAGGTCCAGCAGCATGTGGGACAGTCGACGGACCTGCTGGACGAGAACGGTGACTAGCCCGGCCTCTCGGTCGGGCAGCGCGTCGCCGCGCGCTTCGAGCAGCTCGGCCGTCCCCAGGACCGATGTCAGGGGCGAGCGCAGCTCGTGGCTGACGTTGGCGCTGAACCGACGCTCTCGCGCGATCCGGGCCTGGACCGCCTCGGCCATCTCGTTGAACGACTCGGCGATCGGATCGAGGTCGGGGTCGCCGGTCAGGTCGATGCGGGTGCCGAACTCGCCTCCGGCGATTCGCTGCGCGCCGGTGCCGAGCCGGCGGACCGGTCGCAGGATGCGGCCGACGGCCGACGCCCCGATCGCGGCCCCGGCGACCGTCGCCAGCGCTGTGAGGCCTACGAGCGTCCACCCGCCCCAGGTCAGGGTGCGGTCGAGGTCGCGCAACGGGAAGACCTCGACGTACGTGCCTTGGTCGACGGGGATCGCGACGACGTAGTAGGCGTCGTCAGCGACCCGGAAGCGCTGGGTCGCCCCGTTCCCGGCCGCGGCGTCGAGCAGCCCGGCCGGCAGAGCGTCCGGCTGGACGGTGACGCCGGCGGTGTACCAGACGTCGGCGATGCGGACCATCGGCTGGGACGTGCCGACGGACGGGATCTGGCCGAGGGCGTCGCTCGGTGCGACGCCGGCGGCCAGGTAGGCGCTCGCCGCGCGGGAGTCGAGCGCGGCGCGCGTGAGGGCGGTCGTCTCACGCTGGCCGAGCAGGAACCAGCTGGCGAACGCGTAGGTCGCTGCCGACACCGTGCCGGCGACCAGGAGCGACAGCAGGGCGAACGACAAGGCGACGCGGGTGCGCAGCCGGAGCCTCATCGGCGGGCCAGCGGTGTCACGGGCGCATCCGGTAGCCGAACCCGCGCACGGTGGTCAGGAGCTGGGGGTTCGCGGGGTCGGCCTCGATCTTGCTTCGCAGCCGGTACACGAGGTTGTCCACGACCCGTCCGTCGCCGGCGTTGCCGTAGCCCCAGACCTGACGCAGCAGGTAGTCCCGCGACAGCACGCGGCCGCGCGCCGCGATGAGTTCGGCGAGGACCCAGAACTCGATCCGCGACACGGCCACGGGCTCGCCGTCGCGCAGGACCTCGGCCGTCTCCGGGTGCAGCTCGATCGGGCCGCAGACGAGGACGCCGGGGGCGGCGTCCTCCGGTGGGGTGGTCCGTCGGATCTGGCTGCGGATCCGCGCCATCAGCTCCTTCGCGACGAACGGCTTCGTCACGTAGTCGTCGGCGCCCGCCTCGAGCCCGGCCACGACGTCGTGGCTGTCCGTCTGGGCGGTGACGATGATGATCGGCACCTGGCTCGTCGCCCGCAGGCTGCGGACGAGGTCGAGGCCATGGATGCCGGGGAGCCGCAGGTCGACGAGGACGACGTCGGCTTTCCGGTCGACGTTCAGCACGAGCGCCTGCTCCGCGGTCTCCGCCTCGACGACCTGGTATCCCTCGTCCTCCAGGTTCGTCCGGAGGACGAGCCGGATCGCCGAGTCGTCCTCGACCACCATCACCGAGCGCTGCATGCGCTCCATTCAACCCCGACCGGGCCTTCGGCGCGCCACGGCGTGCCCGAGCCCCTCGCTGGGGACCGATCCGGCACCGCGTTGCGACACAGCTGCGACACAGGGCCCACGGGTCTGCGAGGTGACGGGGCGAGGGTGGTCCTGGAACCCCAGCCGGCACAGCAGGAGGACCGATGACCCGACGTCGTACCCGCAAGGAGGGCGCCCGCGCGCGCCTGCTCGCCGAGGCCAAGGGCGCGCGCACGATCAGCGTCTGCATCCCCGCACGTGACGAGGAGGCCACGATCGGCCGCATCGTGGCCGCGGTGCACAAGGACCTCGTGGGTGAGGTCGGCCTCGTCGACGAGATCGTCGTGATGGACCACTCCTCGACGGACGCGACGGCGGCCGTGGCGCAGCGCGCCGGTGCACGCGTGGTCGACGCGGACGCCGTGGCGGCCGAGTTCGGGGCGGCGCTCGGCAAGGGAGACGTGTTGTGGCGGTCGCTGCTCGCCTCGCGCGGGGACATCGTCGTGTGGGTCGACGCCGACCTGGAGGGATTCACGTCCGAGTACGTCGTCGCCCTCCTCGGGCCGCTCCTGCTCGACGACCACGTCGCGCTCGTCAAGGCCACGTACAACCGCTCCCTCGCGGGGGTGCCGGGTGAGGGCGGGCGGGTCACGGAGCTGACCGCGCGACCGGCCCTGCGGCTGCAGTTCCCCGAGCTCTCCCACATCCGCCAGCCGCTCGGCGGCGAGTACGCGATCCGGCGCCGGATCGCCGAGCGCCTGGCGTTCGAGGTCGACTACGGCGTCGAGGTGGGTCTGCTCATCGACGTCGCCGAGCTCCTCGGCCCCGGAGCGGTCGCGCAGGTGGACCTGGGCAGCCGGAAGCATCGCAACCGGCCGCTGCGCGACCTTCACGAGCAGGCGACGCAGGTCCTGCGCGCCGTGCTCGACCGGTCGGGCGGGCGGCCGTCGGCGGACGCGCCGGCGTGCCGTCCGCCCATCGCGTCGCTCGCGCTGCGCGGGGCCGACGCCTGGCGGGGTCAGCCGGCCGTGCAGCCCGCGGTGTAGAGGTCGGCGGGGATCTCGGCGTCGGCCTCGCTCGTCCCGCAGACGTCCGCTGCGTCCTTGGGGACCCAGAACTGGCCCTCCTGCTCGAAGATGAACGAGGTCGGCGCGCCCTCGGGGCCGTCCGACGGGGCGTCCTTCGGGCCGAGGACCCCGGAGGCGACGGCCCAGCCGTCGGCGCACTGCAGGTCGTCGATCGTCATCTGGTTGTCGGCACCGAGCGCGGTGACGGACGTGTCGACGGCGGGCTGGACGGCCTCCGTGGTGCACTCGGTCATGCCGCCGATCGGTGACGCGGTCATGCTCGCCGTGCTCGACGTCGCATCCGAGGATGAGGAGCACGCGGCGAGCCCGAGCCCGGCGACGAGAACGGTGATGGTGAGGACGGCGGTGGCGCGCATGTCGGTCCTTTACGTCGGTGCGGTGAGGTCCCGTCGACCCTAGGGGATGAAGTACATGGGGTTCGGGAGCAGGAAGCCCCGCCGGGTGTGTCCGCCGGCCGAGTCGCTGACCTGGTCGCCGATCGATGCCACGATCCGGTAGCCGTCCCGCTCGATCCGCGCCCGCTCCGCGCTCTTGTAGGCGAGCGCGGTGAGCGACTGCTGCTCGGCGGTACGCATGACGAGCTCCTGGTAGCCCCGGATCCCAAGGGAGGCCAGACAGGCGACCGTCGCCTGTCGGTCGGCGTCGCTTCGGCCGGTGATGAGGAACGGGGTGATGCCCCGGGCGATCGTGTCGCGGTAGAACTGCACCACCGGTGCGATGCGGGGCGTCGCGCAGCCGTCTATCGCCTTGGTCGAGACGGCCGGCGAGTACGTGAAGTCGTTCGCCGCGTACAGCCCATACCAGCTCACGAGCGTGTCGTCGATGTCGAAGACGGCCGCCGGCCGCCTGCCGTCGGGGCAGGGGGTGGCGGCGTGACCCTTCTTCCCCGGGCACCGGTCGCGGACCCAGATGGCCTGGAAACGGCTGGCGTAGAACGCGACCTCACGCTGCTCGCGCGCGTACGCGCCTGACGCGCGGAAGGCCTTGATAGCCGCGGACATCCCCGGTCCGGCGGTGTACGACGCGGTCGCCGACAGCGGCGGAAGGGTGTTGCGCACGCCGTAGATGACGGTGGGCTGGCCGGGAACGTCGATCGGCGCGACAGCGGCCTGTGCGACGGGTGCCGCCACCGAGCTGAGGAGCACGGCGGACGACAGGGCGAGCGCGACGACCGCGAACCTGACACGGATCATGGCGAGGCTACGACCGGGGGCGCACGACGAAGTGCTGGACGAGGTTCGGGTCGCCGTTCGGGTCCTGGAGGAGGTTGGCGCCGACCCGGACCTGAGTGAGTACCGCTCCGGCCGGCACCTTCGGCAGGCAGAGGTCGTGCATGTTGTCGTCCATCGGGGCCGTGCTGTGGTCGGCCAGGTCGGCGACGGCGAGTGCCCGCAGGTTGCGGATCGATCCGTTGCGCAGGCGGAACACGGCCCGGTAGGACCGGACGACGGCGTCGCCCACCTCGGTCCCTCCGGGGTAGGCCGTCATGCCGTTCGACCACGCAACGCGTACGAACGTGCGGCCGACGGTGCACGCGTTCTTGTCGTCCGTGAGCATTCGTGGCGGCAGCACCCAGGCATCGGCGATGTCCGGGCCGGCCTCGATCTGCACGATCGGACTCGACAAGCCGGGCGTGATCGACTGCCAGGCGCTGCGGCGCGGCGCGTGGCCGGCGAGTGCGCCGGCGACGGTGACCACGACCGGTCGCGCGGCCGCCGGGTCGCCGAAGTCGCCGATCAGGTTGACCGTCTGCAGCTCGTTCGGCTCGTCCGGCGGGAACGGCAGTGCGCAGGTGGGCGTCGCGGTCGTCCCGTCGTCGCGGGTGATCACGAAGTCGGTGACGTCGATGGTCGACGGGCGCACGAACCAGCTGAACGTCACCGGGATGTTGTCCAGCCCGTGCTCGCCGGACGGGCACGAGTTGGCGTCGTTCAGCCCCCATGCGGCGCTCAGGATCTCCGCGTGGTCCCGACCCGTCGCACTCGGCGCTGGCGCGGCATACGCAACGGACGCGGTCATCGCGGAGGCCAGCCCGACAGTGAGGACGGCGACAAGTCGGGTCACGATCATGCGGGACCGTAACACCGCGTGAACCAGGCGAATAGTCAGCCGTCATATCGACGCGCCAGGATGTGCCCGTGAGCGCCGCGGCCGAGATGGGCACGACCACGTGGTCCTGGGCCCGGCAGATCCCGATGCGCCGGTTCCTGCGCACCGAGAGCGGCGGTTCGGCGATCCTCCTCGCCGCTTTCGCGGTTGCGCTGGTGTGGGCGAACCTGTCGCCGACGGGCTACACGTCGTTCTGGCACGCCGAGGTCGTCGTCGGCTGGGGCGAGCACGTCCTGGCGATGCCGGCGGTCGAGTGGATCAACTCCGGCCTCATGGCCTTCTACTTCTTCGTCGTCGGACTGGAGACGAGGCGCGAGTTCGACATCGGCGAGCTTCGTGAGCGTCGCCGCATCGTGCTCCCGGTCGTCGCCGGGCTCGCCGGCATGGCGGTGAGCGCGATCATCTTCGTGGTCGTCGCGCAGTCCGCCGGCGCGGCGGCCGGCTGGGGCGTCGCCCTCTCGACCGACACCGCGCTCGCCCTTGGCGTCCTTGCGATCGCCGGGCCGAGGCTGTCGGACCGGCTCCGGGCCTTCCTGCTCACCGTGCTGATCACCGACGACGTCATCGCCCTCGTGGTCATTGCCACCGTGTACGCGGGTGACGTCAACGTCGCCCCGCTGATCTTCTCCGTCGCGATCGTGCTCCTCGTCGTCGTGCTCAAGCGGCTGCAGGTGCACTCCGGACTGCTGTACCTGGTGCTCGCGGTCATCGCGTGGGTCGGGCTCCACGACGCAGGAATCGACCCCGTCGTCATCGGGCTCGTGCTCGGCTTGTTGGTCCTCGCGCAGCCGGTCTCACGCGACCGGCTCGAGCGCGCGACCGACCTGTTCCGCGACTTCCGCGAGCAGCCGACGCCCGAGCTCGCCCGCTCGGCGCTGGCCGGGGTGCAGGCCGCGCTGCCCGCGAACGACCGGCTGCAGAACCGGTTCCACCCGTGGACCAGCTACGTCATCGTGCCGCTGTTCGCGCTCGCGAACGGCGGCATCGTGCTCGACCCGACGACGCTGAAAGCAGCAGCCACGTCGCCGATCACGTGGGGTGTCATCCTCGCGTTCGTCATCGGCAAGCCCGTCGGCGTCGTGGCGGGCTCGTGGCTCGTCGACCGCCTCAGCGGACGCCGCCTGCGGCCGTCGGTGGGCTGGGCGGCCGTCCTCGGCGCCGGTACGGTCTCGGGCGTCGGGTTCACCATCAGCCTGCTCATCGCCGCCATCGCGTTCGAGGGACCAGCCCTGGACCAGGCGAAGATCGGCATCGTCGCCGCGGCCGTCATCGCGAGCCTGCTGACCTGGGTGGTGTTCCGGACTACCGCGATGCTGCCGGACCGGCGGCGGGCGAAGGCCCTGCTCGGGGAGGTCGCCGACCTCGTCGACCTCGTCGAGCCGGTGGACGTCGAGCGGGACCACATCCGCGGGCCCAGCCAGTCTCCGGTGACGGTCGTCGAGTACGGCGACTTCGAGTGCCCGTACTGCGGCCAGGCCGAGCCCTTCGTGCGTCGCCTGATGATCGACGAGCTCGACGTGCGCTACGTGTGGCGTCACCTGCCGTTGCGCGACGTCCACCCACGTGCGCAGCTGGCCGCCGAGGCGTCCGAGGCCGCCGCGGACCAGGGGGCGTTCTGGGAGATGCACGACCTGCTCCTGGACCGGCAGGACGCGCTCAAGCCCGACGACCTGATGCGGTATGCGCAGGAGCTCGGCCTCGACGTCGGCCGGTTCGCCGACGAGCTGCGCCGGCACGAGCACGCCGCGCGGATCGAGTGGGACCTGGAGTCCGCCGACCTCAGCGGCGTGCGCGGGACGCCGTCGTTCTTCATCAACGGCCGCCGGCACCACGGGGCGTACGACACCGCGACGCTGGAGGCGGCGGTCGAGGCCGCACGTGCGCGCGCCTACGCCGACGGCTGGGTGCCGGACCAGGACGCCAGGACGTAGCCGGACCAGGGGTGCGTGCGGGTCCGCACTCCGACAAGATGGTCGCCATGTCCGATCAGAGCGTGCCCCCGTCCGACCCGCAGCCCGACCCGCAGCCCGTCCCGCCGCCCCCGGGCGGCCCGGCGATGCCACCCCCGCCCCCGGGCGTGCCGGCCTACGGCGCACCCGCCGTCTCCGTCGGTGCTCCGCCGAGCAACGGCCTCGGGACCGCCGCGCTCATCATGGGGATCCTGCAGTTCTTCTGCCTCGGCACGATCGGCTCGATCCTCGCGGTCGTGTTCGGCAAGATCGGGATGAACAAGGCCGCTCGCGGTGAGGCCACCAACGGCGGCGTCGCGAAGGCAGGCTTCTGGCTCGGCATCGTCGGCCTGATCCTGTCGGTCCTCGGCATCATCCTCGCGATCGTGCTGGTCGTGTTCGGGGTAGCAGCGGTCAACGACTCCATCGACGAGTCGGTCAACACACGCACGGGGCTCTCCGACGGCACCTACGTCATGGACGTCCGCAACTCGATCCGCATCAACGACCGCTGCTCCTTCAGCGGTGACACGGTGCGGTCCGATGACGGTTCCGGCGTCGGCGACGTGCACGTCGCCGGCATGGGGACGGCCCAGTGCGGCAGTGGCGACACTCCCGACGCGGTGCAGTTCACCGTGACGAATGGCGTCGCCATGATCGTCGCCGTAGCCGTGCAGTAGCGGCATGCGCGCGGAGGACCTCCGGGCGTACCTCGACGCGGTCGGCCTGGACGAGCAGGCGCCGTCGCGCGAGTACCTGGACGATCTCGTCCGTGCGCACATCGCCACATTCCCGTTCGCCAGCGTCGGCGTCCGGCTCGGCGACGACCTGCCGCTGAGCTCGTCGGCGGTGCACCGGCGGATCGTGCTGGCGCGTCGTGGCGGCTACTGCTTCGAGCACAACCTGCTCATGCACGACGTGCTCGCCGCGCTCGGCTACGACGTGACGATGTACCTCGCGCGCGTGCTCGTCAGCGGGAACCCGGAGCCGCCGCTCACGCACCGGGTCACCGTGGTCGACCTCGACGGGGAGCAGCTCCTCGTCGACGTCGGCTACGGGCCGCAGGGTCCGACGGCGGCCGTGCCGTTCGATGGCGCCGCCGTCGGGCTGCCGTGGCGACGGTTCGGGCTGGAGCAGACCGGGCCGGCGGAGTTCACGACGTATGCCGGCCGAGGTGAGGACGTCGCCCCGATGTACCGGTTCGAGATCGCTCGCTATGTAGCCGCAGACTGCGAGCTGGGCCACTTCTACTCCCACCGCCACCCTGAGGCGCACTTCGTGCGGGTGCTGGTCGTGTCCTCGCTGACGGAGTCCCGCACGCTGTCCCTGCGGGGTCGGGACTACTGGGTCATCGGCCCGGACGGTGTGCAGGAACGGCGGATCGCCGACGCCGACGAGCTGCATGAGGTCCTTGTCGGGGACTTCGGACTGCGCGTCGACGCCGGCGAGAGCCGTCGCCTGTTCGACCGTGAGGTGGCCGAGTCCGGCTGATCCTGCAATCAGGTCGTCAAGCTCGGTAGCTCCGTGGCTTCCGTGTCGGTGACCTCGGTGCGGTCACTGCGGCGCTGCGCGAGGAGCGACGCGACAAGGCCGATCACTCCGAGCCCGACCAGCATGAGCGGCAGCACCAGGCGTGCGTCGAGCCGGAGGTCGGTGTACGCCCCCACGATGTAGGCGGCCGCGAACCCGGTCACGACAAGACCGAGAGCGAACGCGACGAGATCGAACGGATGCCTAGCCACGGGAGACCTCCACGGTTCCGAAGCCGACCTCGAGGTCGAGGTCGACAGGGTCGACGGTGCTGGGGACCTGCGCCGGGACACGGACGCGGACTGTGCGGCCCATGCCGTCCTCGTCGCGGGCTCCCTCGACCTGGATCTCGCCGCCCCCGACGGAGGCGTCGACGTCGAAGGCCCGGTCGGCCGGAAGCAGGACGATCAGCGAGCCGAACCCGACCCGGGCCGTGATGGGACCGTCGAGCCCGGTACCCGCCGGCAGGTCGCGAAGGTCGAGCACGGCCTCCCCGGCCAGGATCCGGTGCGGCTGCGCGGCCTGCGTCGCCGTCGCCGGTCGCCACGTGACGTCGCCGATCGTGCTGTCTGCCAAGACGTTCGAGGGCACCGTCGCGACGAGCGAGACGACCAGCAGTAGCGGGATCGCGAGGACCAGCAGCCAGGTCGCGCGGCCGGCGAACGCGCCGACGACGATGGCCAGCCCGAGGATGCCGAGCCCGGTCGCGAGGATCACGACCGCCGGGATCGCGACGACGTCGGTCACGGCCATTGAGGTCATCGCGCCCATGACGAGCACGGCCAGGCTCACCGCCGCGAGGCCGAGGTAGGACCGCGGCCGACGCGGGGCGGGCGGGACCGGGGGCACGGACGGTGTCGGGGTGTACCCCGTGTACCCGCCGCCGCTGCCGCCGTAGGCGAAGCCGACCGGGGTCGGCGGGACCGCGGCGACCGGCGCCGCGGCGGGGGGCACGGGGGGTACCGGCTCCGCGGACGGCGGGCGTCCGGCTCGGCCGTCGCGGGCCACGAGCCACGCGACCAGGCCGCCGGCCGCGAGCAGCAGGAGGGTCCCGCCGCTCACCGGGTCCCACAGCCCCCCGGCCGTCCCGACGGCTCCCAGCCAACCGACCGCGAGGGCGGCGAGGCACACGCCGAGGACGATCAGCAGGACGCGGTTCGCGGAGCCCGGGCGGCCCGATCGGTCCAGGAGCTGCTGGGCGGAGCTCGAGGAGGAGCCCTCTGCCGGGATCAGCAGCCAGCCGATGGCGTACAGCAGCAGGCCGGAGCCGCCGAAGACGGCGAGGACGACGAGCACGACCCGGACGATCGTCGGGTCGATGTCGAGCCAGCGGGCGATGCCGCCGGCGACGCCACCGATGACGCGGTCCGAGGACCGGCGCAGCGGCGGACGCGCCGGCCGTGGCGGCGAGGCGTCCGGGGGTGTCGGGATGTCTGTCATGGTCTGTTCGGTCATGCCTCCAAGCGTGCGGACGAGTCTGTCGGCGCACATCGGGGACCATCCCTGATCTGACCCTGATCCTTGCGGCTCGCGTCTGGGGGTAGCACCCCGATGCGCGCGGTCGCCGGGGGCGGCATGATCGAGCGGTGGGACAGACGACGCACGCACCGCAGCCGACCTGGGCGCCGCGGCGGGCCAACCGCGTGGCGTCGGGGCGCATCGTCGCCGGCGTGGCGCGCGGGCTCGCGGAGCACCTGCGGCTGCCCACCTGGGTCGTGCGTCTCGCGTTCGTCGTCCTCGCCCTCAGCGGCGGGGTCGGCATCGTCCTGTACGCGGCCCTCTGGGTGACCCTGCCCATCGCCGAGCCGACGGCCGAGGACACACCGACCAGCCGCCGCTCGCGCGCGACGGACGGTGTCCGCCTGGTCGCGCTCGCCGCGGTCGCCATCGGCGTCGCGCTCCTGCTCACCTCGCTCGGGATCGACCTGCTGGGCGGGATCGTGCCCCCGCTCGTGCTGGCCCTCGCCGGCGCCGCTCTCGTCTGGCAGCAGGCCGACGACGCGCAGCGCGCCCGATGGACCGACCGTGCGGGCCGGGCCGCGAGGGACACCGCCGCATCCACCGCCGAGGCGGGCCGGTGGCGCGTCGTCGTCGGCGTCGTGCTCGTCGGCCTCGGCGGCCTCGCGCTTCTCGTCGGGAGGTCCGGGCCGGCGGCGGCCGCTCAAGCGCTCGTGACGGCGCTCCTCCTCGTCGCCGGCATCGGGCTCGTCGCGTTCCCGTGGGCGTACCGGCGGTACTCCGACCAGGCCGAGCAGCGCCGCTCGCTCATCCGTGAGCAGGAGCGCGCCGAGGTGGCGGCACACGTCCACGACTCCGTCCTGCAGACGCTGACGCTCATCCAGCGCAGCGCCGACGACCCCGAGCAGGTCCTGCGGCTGGCCCGCGCCGAGGAGCGGGCGCTGCGCTCGTGGCTCTACACGCCGACGGGGGACGCGGACCGTTCGCTGGCCGCCGCGCTCCAGCACGAGGCCGTCCGCGTCGAGACGACGTACGGCGCGACGGTCGATGTGGTCACCGTGGGGGACGTCGCGATCGACGCCGAGGTGACCGCGCTCGTCGCGGCCGGCCGGGAGGCGATGGTGAATGCGGCTCGGCACGGGGGCGGGGTCGTATCGGTATACGCCGAGGTCGACGACCAGGCGGTCGAGGTCTTCGTCCGGGACCGCGGCGAGGGGTTCCGGCTCGAGGACGTGCCGGCCGACCGGCTCGGGGTCCGGGAGTCCATCGTCGGCCGGATGACCCGAAACGGCGGAACGGCGGAGGTCGAGTCCGCTCCGGGCACGGGAACGCAGGTCCGCCTGCGACTGCAACGGCCCCGTCCGTGACGGCGCTGCGGGTCGTGCTCGTCGACGACCATGCGCTCGTGCGTTCCGGCCTGCGCGCGGAGCTGGGGGACGGCGTCGACGTCGTCGGCGAGGCGGCCGACGTGGACGAGGCCGTCCGCGTCGTCATCGAGCAGCAGCCCGATGTCGTGCTCCTCGATGTCCACCTGCCCGGCGGTGACGGGCGCGCCGTGCTGGACGCCTGCGTGGAGGCGGCACCCCGCACGAGGTTCCTTGCGATCTCCGTCAGCGATGCGCCGGCCGATGTCGTGTCCGTCGTGCGCGGCGGCGCCCGCGGCTACGTGACGAAGGCCATCAGCGGGGCGGACCTGCGCGAGGCGGTCGAACGGATCGCCGCGGGCGACGCCGTCTTCTCCCCGCGCCTGGCCGGGTTCGTACTCGACGCGTTCTCCGGGGCGTCCGCCGAGCGGGACGACGAGCTCGACCGGCTCACGCCCCGAGAGCGGGAGGTCATGCGGTACATCGCTCGCGGCTACACGTACCGCGAGACCGCGGCGGAGCTGTTCTTGTCGGTCAAGACGGTCGAGACGCATGTGTCGGCGGTGCTGCGAAAGCTGCAGCTGTCGAACCGGCACGAGCTCGCCCGGTGGGCCGCGGCCCGTCGCCTCGTCTGACCTGGGGCTACGAGACGCCGAGGCGCCAGCCGACGCCGCGGACGACCGTGCCGATCTTCGGCCCGCCGACGGCGGTCACCTTGTTGCGCAGCCGCGACATGTGCACCTCGACGACGTGGGTGTCGCCGAACCACTCGCCCCACACGCGCTCGAGCAGCATCTCGCGCGTGCAGACCCGGTCGGGGTTCTCCATCATCGTCGTGAGCAGCTCGAACTCGGTCCGCGTCAGGTGGATGGGCTCGCCGTCGAGCAGCGTCGTGCGCGACTCGGTGTCGACGACGATCGGGCCGGCCGCGAAGCGGGTCCGCTCGTCCGGGACCACCCGTTGCTGGCGGCGCAGGAGCGACCCGACCCGCGCGACGACGACCTTGGGCGAGAACGGCTTGGTCACGTAGTCGTCGCCGCCGGCCGCGAAGCCGACGAGCTCGTCGACCTCGTCGGTGCGCGAGGTCAGGAAGATGATCGGCGCGGAGCTGATCGCGCGGAGCTGGCGGCACACCTCGAGGCCGTCCATCGAGCCCAGCCCGATGTCGAGCAGGACGAGGTCGGGCTGGTGCGCGTGGTAGGCCTCGATGCCGGCCGGTCCGCTGTCCGCCTCGACCACCCGGTACCCGGCGCTCTTGAGCGCGACGGCCAGGAGGTCGCGCACCTCGGCGGCGTCGTCGATGACGAGGATGGACTCGCTCATGCGTCACCTTCGGCGACGAGCGCGCGCAACGCGTCCACGGTCTCCTCCCGGGCGGCGTCGGCGGCCGCGTCGTCGAGCCCGCCCTCGGCGATCGTGGCGGCGAGGGCCGCGATCTGCTCGTGCGCCTGGGTCAGGCCGTACGAGCCGAGAATCCCGTGCAACCGGTGGACGACGGCCGGCAGGTCCGCCGTCGATGCTGCGGAGAGCTCGACGATCGCGTCACGCAGGACCGGACCGCGACGCTCTGCGAGGAACGCGAGTACCTCATCGGACTCGCCCGCGTCGGTGGTGCCGATCACCTGTCGAGCCTAGCGGCCAGGAGACCAGCGACCCGTGACGAACGTCGGCGCGTCGGCCGCGGGAGCCGTACGCTCGCGCCGTGTGCTGCTTCGTGCTCGTCCTCGGGTTCCTCGGTCCGCGCATCGCCTTGCTGTGGGCGTGGATCTTCACCGATCGCGTGACGGAGGCGTTCGGCGGCAGTTTCTGGTGGCCACTGGCGGGTTTGCTGATCCTGCCGTGGACGACGCTCGCGTACGTCGCCGCCTGGGCGCCGTTCGGCGGCGTGTCCGGGATCGGCTGGATCGTCGTCGGCCTCGGCTTCGTGCTCGACATCGCGACGTACGCCGGCCGTGCTGCCGGCAACCGCGCGAGCACCGCGTGACCTCCCGCTACTGATGCGGTCGGTCCTCGCGACGGCCGCGGACACCCTGGACCTCGAGCTCGGCGAGGGTCCGGTTTGGGACGCGGGCGCGCAGTGCCTGTGGTGGGTCGACAGCCTGGCGGGGTCCGTGCTGCGTGGGCGTCTCGTGGGCGAGCGCATCGTGGTGGACGAGCGACGCGAGATCGGGCAGCGGGTCGGCTCCGTGACGCCGGCTCGGGACGGCGGCCTGCTCGTCGCGGCAGAGCGCGAGGTGCTGGTAACCGATCCGGCCGGCGGCCTCGTGGACGCGATCCGCGTGCTACCGGACGGTGTCGAGAGCAGACTCAACGACGGCAGCTGCGACCCGGCGGGCAGGTTCCTCGTGGGCAGCGTGCGCCTCGGGGCCAGCGTCGAGCAGGAGCGGCTCGTCCGCGTGGACCCCGACCGCACGGTGCACACCCTGGTCGAGGGCGTGACGGCGTCGAACGGGATCGGCTTCGCCCCTGACGGCGGGACGTTCTACTACGTCGACTCCCGGCCGGGGGTCGTCTGGGCGTTCGACTATGACGTGGCCACCGGAGACCTCGGCCAGCGGCGCGAGGTCACGCGGCCCGGTGGCACCCCCGACGGGCTCGCCGTCGACGTCGACGGGAACCTGTGGGTCGCCTTCTTCGGCGAGGCGCAGGTGCGGTGCCTGACGCCGCAGGGGGAGGTCGTCGCGGTCGTCGAGCTGCCCGTGCCGAACGTCACGTGCCCGGAGTTCGTCGGCCCGCGCCGAGACCGCCTCGCGATCACGACGGCACGCTTCCGGCTGGACGACGACGCCCGGGCCCGCTGGCCGCAGTCGGGCGCGATGTTCGTCGCGGACGTCGGAGTCGCGGGCGTCCCGGTCGCATCCTGGGCGGGCAGCACGGCGTTGTAGCGAGCCCGCGTCGTACCAAGCCCGGTCGCTAGACCCAGGTGGAGAACCACATGCGCATGCGCCACGCGTCGTACGGGATGACCTGGCCAGACCAGATGGGGTAGAACCACCAGGCCGCGGCGAGCATCGCGAGCAGCAGCACCGTGACGACGACGGCGCCGTCGCGCCGGCGGCGGGCAGGCGCGTCGGACGGTCCGAGGATCGAGCCGAGCGTCATCGCGACCGCCATGACGAGGAACGGCGAGATGACGACCGTGTAGAAGGTGAAGATCGTGCGGTCCAGGTACAGCAGCCACGGGACCCAGCCGGCCGCGATAGCCAGGACGACGGCACCAGAGCGCCAGTCGCGGCTGCCGATCCAACGCCACAGCTGGTGGATCACGGCGATGATGCCGAACCACCAGATGATCGGGTTCCCCAGCGCCGTGACCGCCGCCGAGCAGCTGTCGACCTCGCAGCCGGACGAGTTGTCCTTGATGCTCTCGTAGTAGAACGACGTCGGGCGGGCCTGGAACGGCCACGACAGCGCGTTGCTCGAGTACGGGTGGGATGAGTCGAGGTTGACGTGGAAGCGCCACGCCTCCGCGTGGTAGTGCCACAGGGAGCGCAGGGCGTCGGGGATCCAGGACGACGGGGCGCCGGCACCTGTCGCCCACCCGCGGTCGTAGCCGCCGCTCGTCAGCAGCCAGCCGGTCCACGTCGACAGGTAGACGACGGCCGCGATCGCGACCATCGACACCCCCGTGATCGGTGCGTCGCGCAGGATCGTCGCCCGCCAGGGGCGTCGCACGCCGACGAGCCGACGGGCCGAGACGTCCCACACCAGCGTCAGCGCGATGAAGAACGCGATGAACCAGAGCCCGGACCACTTGACGCCGCAGGCCAGACCGAGGGCGACAGCGGCGGCCCAGCGCCACGGTCGCAGCCCGAGCCGTGGACCCCACGTGGTCGCCAGGGATGCGGCACCGTCGCGTTCGACGATCGTCGCGAGCCGCGCGCGCGTGCGGTCCCGGTCGATCAGCAGCAGGCCGAACGCCGCCACGATCCAGAACGTGAGCACCATGTCGAGCAGGCCGGTGCGGCTGAGGACCAGGTGCATGCCCTCGATCGCGAGGAGCAGCCCGGCGATCGTGCCGATGAGGTCGGAGCGCGTGAGGCGCCGGACGATGCGGGCGACCATGAGGATCGAGAGCGTGCCGAGGACCGCGACCATGAAGCGCCAGCCGAACGGGGTCGCCCCGAACAGCCACTCGCCGACCGCGATGGTCCACTTGCCGAACGGCGGGTGGACGACGTAGTTCGGCGCGTCGGTGAACAGGTTGAGGCTGCGCCAGTCGCCGTTCGAGTTCAAGATCAGGTCGTTGGCGCCCTCGACCATCTTGCGCTCGTAGCCGAACTGCAGGAGGGCGAGCGCGTCCTTCGGGTAGTACGTCTCGTCGAAGATGATGTCGTGGGGCCGACCGAGGTTGGTGAACCGCAGGATGCCGCCGATCAGCGTCACCAACAGGGGCCCGATCCAGCCGATGAACCCCGACGACGGCATCGGGACCCGCAACCGTTCCGGCAGCGACGCCGCGTCCCGGCGGGGGGCCGTGCGCGGCGCAGGCCGTTCGGCGACCGCGACGGCCGGCTCGTCGGTGGGCGTCCCGGTCACCGCGACATCGTATGCGGGCTGCGAGGATGGGCCGGTGTCAGAGCGAGGGCGCGTCGTGCTCGCGGCGACGCCGTTGGGCGACCCGGGTGACGCGTCCGCCCGCCTGGTCGACGCGCTCGCGACCGCAGACGTCGTCGCCGCCGAGGACACCCGCCGGGTGCGCCGGCTCGCCTCGGACCTCGGCGTGCGGATCGTCGGCCGCGTCGTCTCCTTCTATGACGCGGTCGAGGCCGAGCGCGTCGGGGAGCTGGTTGCTGCCGCGCAGGACGGGCGGCAGGTGCTCGTCGTGTCCGATGCCGGCATGCCGACCGTCAGCGACCCGGGGTTCCGGCTCGTGCGGGCGGCGGTCGACGCCGGTGTGGCGGTGACCGTCCTGCCCGGCCCGTCCGCCGTCCTCGCTGCCCTCGCGGTCTCCGGCCTGGCCGTCGACCGGTTCTGCTTCGAGGGCTTCCTGCCGCGGAAGGCCGGCGAGCGAGCGGCTCGCGTGCGCGAGCTGGCCGCGGAGCCGCGCACCATGGTGCTGTTCGAGGCCCCGCACCGGCTGGCCGCGACGCTCCAGGCACTGGTGGACGGGCTCGGCGCGGACCGCCAGGCCGCGGTGTGCCGTGAGCTCACGAAGACCTACGAGGAGGTCCGCCGCGGGCCGCTGTCCGAGCTGGCCGCCTGGGCGGCCGACGGGGTGCGCGGGGAGATCACGGTCGTGGTGGCGGGCGCGAGCGCCGCAGAGCGACGCGACGTGGCGGGGCTGGCCGAGCCGGCCGACTGGGTGGCCGAGGTCGGCGTCGTCGAGGCGACCGGCCGGACCCGCAAGGAGGCGATCGCCGACGTCGCCCGCCGGGCCGGCGTGCCGCGGCGCGAGGTGTACGCGGCCGTCGTCGCGGCCCGGACGTCTCCCTAGGATCAGGCGCATGGCTGAGGGCAAGGCGTTCTACCTGACGACACCGATCTACTACGTCAACGACGCTCCGCACATCGGCCACGCCTACACGACGATCGCCGGCGACGTGGCCACCCGTTGGCGCCGCCAGCGCGGCGAGGAGGTCTGGTTCCTCACCGGCGTCGACGAGCACGGGACCAAGGTCGAGCGTGCGGCGCTGGCCGGTGGCGTGTCACCGCAGGAGTGGGTCGACCGGCTGGTCACCGACTCGTGGGTGCCGGTCCTCGGCACCGTCGACGCCGCGAACGACGACTTCATCCGCACGACCGAGCCACGGCACGCTGAGCGCGTCCAGCGCTTCTGGGAGGTCGTGCGCGACCGCGGCGACGTCTACTCGGCCCTGTACGAGGGCCCGTACTGCGTCGGCTGCGAGGAGTTCAAGCTCCCCGGTGACCTCGTGGAGGGCACGGGGGAGTTCGCCGGCCAGCAGGTGTGCCCGATCCACGGCCGGCCCGTCGAGCAGCTGGCCGAGGAGAACTGGTTCTTCCGGCTGTCCGCCTTCTCCGACCGCCTCATCGCGCACTACGAGGCGCACCCCGACGCGGTCGAGCCGCGCAGCGCCTACAACGAGGTCATGAGCTTCATCCGCCAGGGCCTGCAGGACATCTCGATGTCCCGGTCGAGTGTCACCTGGGGCATCCCGTTGTCCTGGGACGAGCGCCAGGTCATCTACGTCTGGTTCGACGCGCTGCTGAACTACGCCACCGCGGTCGGCTACGGCGCCGAGCCGGGGTCGAAGGACGCCGAGCTGTTCGACCGGGTGTGGCCGCCGGACGTGAACCTCGTCGGCAAGGACATCCTGCGCTTCCACGCCGTCTACTGGCCGGCGATGCTCATGGCCGCCGGCCTCGAGCCGCCGCGGAAGGTGTTCGCCCACGGCTGGCTGCTCGTCGGCGGGGAGAAGATGTCGAAGTCCAAGCTCACCGGCATCGCGCCCGCGCAGATCATCGACACCTTCGGGTCGGACGCCTTCCGCTACTACTTCCTGCGGGCCATCACGTTCGGCCAGGACGGCTCGTTCTCCTGGGAGGACCTGCACGCCCGCTACACCGCCGAGCTCGCGAACGGCCTGGGCAACCTCGCCTCGCGGGCGACCGCCATGGTCGGCCGGTACCGCGACGGTGCTCTCCCGGCGGCCCACGACTTCGGCCCGCAGGAGCAGGAGATCATCGGGGCGCTCGCTGCCGCCGTGCCGCTCGCCGACGAGGCGTTCGGCGCCTTGGACTTCCAGGGCGGTATCGCCGCGGTCCGCGACGTCGTCGAGAAGGTCAACGGGTACGTGACGACGACGGAGCCGTGGGTCCTGGCGAAGGATCCCGCGCTCGCCGGTCGGCTCGACGTCGTGCTCTACACCGTCTGCGAGGCGCTGCGCGCCGTCGCCGTCCTCTACAACCCGGTGATGCCGAAGGCCATGGCCTCGCTGTGGTCGCAGCTCGGGGCGGATGCCGAGCTCGGCCCGCTCGCCGACCAGCGGATCGCCGATGTCGCCCGCTGGGGCCAGCTGCCCGCCGGGACGCGCGTGACGAAGGGCGACGCCCTCTTCCCGCGCATCGACGAGGCGTCGTGAGCAGGGCGGCCGGCAGCCGCGACGCCGGGCCGCCGCCCGCGCCGGAGCCGTTGGCCGCGCCGGTCGTCGACTCCCACACGCACCTGGACCTGCACGACCGCGACCTCCACGGCGATGCCGCGCCCGACGCCGACACGCTGCTGGCGATGGCGGCGGCCGTCGGCGTCCCGAAGGTCGTCCAGATCGGCTGCGACGTCGACTACGCCCGCGCCTCCGTGGCCCTTGCCCGGACCAGGGCGGCCACCGTCGCCGTCGGTGTCGGCGTGCACCCCAACGACGCCGCCCGCCTGCACGAGCGCGGTGGGGCCGCGGCCCTCGACGCCGCGATCGACGAGATCGCCGCGCTGGCGGCCGACCCGGTCGTGCGGGCGATCGGGGAGACCGGCCTGGACTACTACCGCACGGGCGAGGCGCTGCATGCGGTGCAGCAGCAGGCGTTCCGCCGGCACGTGGACCTCGCGCGCGAGCTCGACAAGGCGCTGGTCATCCACGACCGCGACGCCCACGACGACGTGCTCGACCTGCTTGAGTCGGCCGACCTCCCCGAGCGCGTCGTGTTCCACTGCTTCTCCGGCGACGCCGCGATGGCCCGGCACTGCGCGGAGCGCGGCTGGTTCATGTCCTTCGCCGGACCGGTCACGTACAAGGCGAACGACGGTCTGCGCGCGGCGCTGCGCGAGGTGCCCGACGACCTCCTCCTGGTCGAGACCGACGCGCCCTACCTGACTCCCGTACCGGAGCGGGGCCGGCCGAACGCGTCCTACCTCATGCCGCACACGGTCCGGCTGATGGCGGCCGAGCGCGGGGCCGCCGAGGTGGACCTCTGCCGGCTCCTGTTCGACAACGCGATGCGCGCCTTCGGCACGTGGTGAGCGCCGACGGCCCGGAGCGTCCCGACGGCAATGACGCCGGGTCCGCCCTCCTGGGCGGCGGCGACGTGCGCGCGCTGGCCGCCGAGCTGGGGCTACGGCCGACCAAGCGGTGGGGGCAGAACTTCGTCACCGATCCCAACACCGTCCGACGCATCGTCCGTGCCGCGCACCTTGACGCGGACGACGTCGTCCTCGAGGTCGGGCCGGGGCTGGGCAGCCTGACCCTCGCCCTCCTGCCGGTCGTGCGTGCGGTCGTGGCGATCGAGGTGGACCCCGTGCTCGCCGGGCGGCTGCCGCGCACGGTCACCGAGCGACTGCCCGACCACGCCGACCGGCTGGAGGTGCTGCTGGCGGACGCCCTGCGGGTCACTTCGGTGCCGGGGGAGCCGACCGCGCTGGTGGCGAACCTGCCGTACAACGTCGCGGTGCCGGTCGTCCTGCACCTGCTCGACGTCGTCCCGTCGCTGCGGACCGTGCTGGTCATGGTCCAAAAGGAGGTGGCCGACCGCCTCACGGCGGCACCGGGCAGCCGCACGTACGGCGTGCCCAGCGCGAAGGCCCAGTGGTACGGGCGGTCCGAGCCGGCCGGCGACATCGGGTCGAGCGTGTTCTGGCCGGTGCCCAACGTCGGCTCCGGGCTGGTCCGTATCACGCGAGGGACGCCGCCGCCCTCGGCCGCCGGGCGCGAGGAGACCTTCGCCGTAGTTGACGCCGGCTTCTCCCAGCGGCGCAAGACGCTGCGGTCGGCTCTGGCCGGGCACGCCGGCTCCCCGGCCGCGGCGGAGGCCGCGCTGCGGGCGGCGGGCGTCGATCCCGGCAGCCGCGGCGAGCAGCTCGACATCGCGGCGTTCGCCCGGATCGCGGACGCTCTCGCGGCCGACCGCTCCCGCGACTCGTCGCCGACCGCGCACTAGCCTGCAAAGGTGCCCAGCGCGTCCGTGACCGTCCGCGTCCCCGCGAAGGTCAACCTCCAGCTATCGGTCGGGCCGGTCGGCGCCGACGGGTTCCATGAGCTGGCGACCGTGTTCCAGGCGGTCGGGCTCCTCGACGAGGTGGTTGCACGGCCGCCGTCGCAGGCCGGCGTCTCCCTGACGATGTCCGGCGACGCGGCCGGCGTCGAGGCCGACGATCGCAACCTCGCGTGGCGGGCGGCGGTTCTCCTGGCCGAGCGGGCCGGTGTCGCCCCCGACGTCGACCTGCACATCCGCAAGGCGATTCCCGTGGCCGGCGGGATGGCCGGCGGGAGTGCCGACGCCGCAGGCGCCCTCGTCGCGTGCGACGCGCTCTGGCGGCTGTCCACCCCCCGCGAGGACCTCGTGGCCCTCGCCGCCGAGCTCGGCTCCGACGTGCCGTTCGCGCTCCACGGGGGGACCGCGATCGGCACGGGCCGCGGGGACCGGCTCACCACTGTTCTCACGCGGGGGACGTTCTCCTGGGTCTTCGCGATCGCCGAGCAGGGCCTGTCGACCCCGGCGGTCTACGCCGAGTGCGACCGCCTGCGCGGTGGCCGGCGCACGGCGGCACCGTACGTCTCGGACATGCTCATGCAGGCGGTCCGGGCCGGCGACGCCGTCCTGCTCGGGAAGGCCCTGAACAACGACCTGCAGCCCGCGGCGCTGTCGCTGCGGCCGTCGCTGCGCCAGGTGCTGGAGCTCGGCGACGACTACGGCGCGCTCGGCGGCATCGTCTCCGGCAGCGGGCCGACGTGTGCATTCGTCGCGCGGGACGAGGAGCATGCCCTCGACCTGGCCGTGGCGCTGAGCGGGTCCGGCGTGTGCCGGACCGTCGCCCGGGCGGTCGGTCCCGTCGCCGGCGCCCGCGTCGTCGGCTGACGACCGGCATGCGCTTCGCCTGGATCGACGAGCCGCCCTTCGGCTACGCGACAGCCGACGGCCCTGCCGGCAGCGACGTCGAGCTGGCCCGGCTGGCCTTCGCGCGGGTCGGGTGGCGTTTCGAGCCGGTGCACGCGACGTTCGCCGACCTTCTGCCCGGCCTGCACGACGGCCGGTGGGACGTGACGGTCGGGATGTTCGTCACGACTGAGCGCGCGGCGCTCGCGCGGTTCACCCGACCGATCTGGGCCCTCTCCGACGGCCTGCTCGTGCGCCGTGAGCATGCGCACGTGACGGGCTACACCGACCTGGCGCGGGCGGGGATGACGGTCGCGGTCCTCGGCGGCCAGGTGCAGGAGGGCCACGCGCTCCGGCTCGGGGTCGAGCCCGGCCGTCTCGTCGTTCTCGACACGTACCCGGATGGCGCCGCGGCTGTGGCCGACGGCCGCGCGGACGCCTATGCGACCGCCGCGCCGGCGCATGAGGACTATCTGCGGTCCCTCGCCGCCGCCGAGCGCGCCGCCCTGGTGTGCGTTCGTGTCCCGGACGACGAGGTACCAGCGGCGCCGGGTGCGTTCGCCTGCGCGAGCGAGGAGGTCCGCGCTGAGCTCGACACGGCCCTCGCGGCCGTCGCGGTTTCGCCCGTGGCGTACGGGTAGCCCCTGGCGGAACACCGACGGGCGGGGGAGGGTTTGACAGCGGTAACGGGCCTGTCACCTGGCCGCGGTTAGAGTTGGCGTACGCCGAAGGGAAGGACGAGGGATGTTCGAGAGGTTCACCGATCGGGCTCGTCGGGTCGTGGTGCTCGCGCAGGAAGAGGCGCGGATGCTCAACCACAACTACATCGGCACCGAGCACATCCTCCTGGGACTGATCCACGAGGGCGAGGGCGTCGCCGCGAAGGCGCTCGAAAGCCTGGGCATCTCGCTGGAGGCAGTCCGTCAGCAGGTCGAGGAGATCATCGGCCAGGGCCAGCAGGCGCCCAGCGGGCACATCCCGTTCACGCCGCGGGCCAAGAAGGTCCTGGAGCTGTCCCTGCGGGAGGCGCTACAGCTCGGCCACAACTACATCGGCACGGAGCACATCCTGCTCGGCCTTATCCGCGAGGGCGAGGGCGTCGCCGCGCAGGTCCTGGTCAAGCTGGGCGCCGATCTCAACCGCGTTCGCCAGCAGGTCATCCAGCTGCTGTCCGGCTACCAGGGCAAGGAGCCGGCGACGTCCGGCGGCCCGGCCGAGGGCACGCCGTCGACCTCGCTCGTGCTCGACCAGTTCGGCCGTAACCTGACCGCTGCCGCCCGTGAGGGCAAGCTCGACCCGGTGATCGGGCGCAGCAAGGAGATCGAGCGCGTCATGCAGGTCCTGTCGCGCCGGACCAAGAACAACCCGGTCCTGATCGGCGAGCCCGGTGTCGGCAAGACGGCGATCGTCGAGGGCCTGGCCCAGAACATCATCAAGGGCGAGGTCCCCGAGACCCTCAAGGACAAGCAGCTGTACACGCTCGACCTTGGCGCGCTCGTCGCCGGCAGCCGCTACCGCGGCGACTTCGAGGAGCGGCTGAAGAAGGTCCTCAAGGAGATCCGGACCCGCGGCGACATCATCTTGTTCATCGACGAGATGCACACCCTCGTCGGCGCCGGTGCGGCCGAGGGCGCGATCGACGCGGCCAGCATCCTCAAGCCGATGCTGGCACGCGGCGAGCTCCAGACGATCGGTGCCACGACCCTCGACGAGTACCGCAAGTACGTCGAGAAGGACGCGGCGCTCGAGCGCCGGTTCGCGCCGATCCAGGTGCAGGCGCCTGACGTCGAGCACACCGTCGAGATCCTCAAGGGTCTGCGCGACCGCTACGAGTCGCACCACCGCGTCTCCATCACCGACGGCGCCCTCCAGGCCGCCGCGCGGCTGTCGGACCGCTACATCTCCGACCGGCAGCTGCCGGACAAGGCGATCGACCTCATCGACGAGGCCGGCTCGCGGCTGCGGATCCGCCGCATGACGGCGCCGCCGGACCTGCGCGAGTTCGACGAGCGCATCGCCGACGTGCGTCGTGACAAGGAGTCCGCGATCGACGCGCAGGACTTCGAGAAGGCCGCCGCGCTGCGCGACCAGGAGAAGAAGCTGCTGGCCGAGAAGGTCGAGCGCGAGCGCGAGTGGAAGGCCGGCGACCTCGATGTCGTCGCCGAGGTCGACGAGCGGCTCATCGGCGAGGTGCTGGCGCTCATGACCGGCATCCCGGTGTCCGACCTGACCGAGGACGACATCGCCCGGCTGCTGCGCATGGAGGACGAGCTGCACAAGCGCGTCATCGGCCAGGAGCAGGCGATCAAGGCCCTGTCCAAGTCGATCCGGCGCACGCGCGCCGGACTGAAGGACCCGAAGCGTCCGTCGGGCTCGTTCATCTTCGCCGGCCCGTCCGGCGTCGGGAAGACCGAGCTCAGCAAGACGCTCGCGGAGTTCTTGTTCGGCGACGAGGACGCGCTCATCGCGCTCGACATGAGCGAGTTCTCGGAGCGGCACACCGCCTCGCGGTTGTTCGGCTCCCCGCCCGGCTACGTCGGGTACGAGGAGGGCGGCCAGCTGACCGAGAAGGTGCGGCGCAAGCCGTTCTCGGTCGTGCTGTTCGACGAGGTCGAGAAGGCGCACCCGGACATCTTCAACTCTCTGCTGCAGGTGCTCGAGGAGGGTCGTCTGACCGACGCCCAGGGCCGGGTCGTCGACTTCAAGAACACCGTCATCATCATGACGACGAACCTGGGCAGCCGGGACGTGTCGAAGGGGCAGACCCTCGGGTTCGCCCCGGAGAACGACTCGGAGGGTGCGTACGAGCGGATGAAGTCGAAGGTGCAGCAGGAGCTCAAGCAGCACTTCCGGCCGGAGTTCCTCAACCGCATCGACGACGTCATCGTCTTCCACCAGCTGACCGAGAACGAGATCATCGAGATCGTCGACCTCATGATCGCGAGCCTGGAGAAGCGCCTGGTCGAGCAGGACATCGCGATCGAGATGACGCCTGCCGCGAAGTCGCTGCTGGCTCACCGCGGGTACGACAGCTCGCTCGGCGCCCGGCCGCTGCGCCGGACGATCCAGCGCGACATCGAGGACCCGCTGGCGGAGAAGATGCTCTTCGGCGACCTCGGCCCCGGTTCGATCGTCGTGGTCGACGTGGCGACGGACGACGGCGACGAGCCGTTCATGTTCACCGCGACTCCGAACGTCGTCCTGCCGGACGTCCCGCCGATCGAGGCGGCCGCTGCCGGCGAGGGCGAGGCCGTGGCCGGGTAGTACCGGTAGCTGACATGACACCGACGGCGTCGACGGTTCGCGAGGAGTTCCTCGCGTGCGTCGACGCCGTCGGCGCGTTCATCTCGACGGACGCCGTCGTCGCGGCGTGGGACCAGCCGAGCGCGCTCGAGGAGTGGGCGGTCTCCGGCCTCGCCGGCCATCTTGCGCGGGCAGTCCTGCTGGTTCCGGAAGTACTCGACGACCCGGTCGATGCCTCGATGCCGAGGGCGACGACCGTCGAGTACTTCGTGCGGCTGCTGCCCGCCGAGAGCCTGGACGTCAACTCGGACATGGCAGTTTCCATCCGGGCCCGCGGGGTCGAGAGCGCCGGTGCTGGACCGAGCGACCTGGTGGCGCGGTACGAGGTCGCGGCGGCAGCGGTCGTGACGGCCGTCCGCAGCGAGCCGGCGGACCGCGAGATCGGTGCCCGTGGCCTTCGGTTGACGCTCGACGACTACCTGGTCACGCGCATGATCGAGGCGTGCGTGCACATGGACGACCTCGGCGCCAGCGTCGGCGTGCCCGCGCCGGTCCTGCCCGATGCCGTGACCGACCGCGTGCTTGCGACGCTCGCGGCCATCGCCGCGCGACGCCACGGGGCGACGGCAGTGCTGCGGGGGCTCGCGCGCAGCGAGCGCGCACCGGCGTCGATCTCGGCCTTCTGAGGCGTCGAGCGAGGGATCGCTCAGCCGCGCAGGGCGTCGCGCAGCCGCATCTTGCCGCCGGAGTGGACGACGGCGTTCGAGTAGATCCGGCCCGCGATCCACACGAGCACAGGCACAAGCGCGAGCGAGATCACCATCGACAAGGCGGCCTCCCAGCCGCTCACCGTCCCCAGCGCGATGCGGACGGGCATCACCATCGGCGCGCAGAACGGGACGTACGACAGCCACGCCACGAGCGGGCTGTCGGGAGACCATGGCGCGACGCTGATCGCGATGATGTACGGCACCACCATGAGAGCGGTGACGGGTCCGATGACCGAGCCGACGTCCTCCTGGCGTGACACCAGGGACGCGAGCGCGGCGAGGACCAGCGCGTAGGACGCGAAGCCGACGACGAACCATGCCAGCGCCCACGCGGCGGTCGCGCCGAGGTCGACGCTCGACCCGTCGACCAAGCCGAAGGCCGCAGCCGTGCCGACGCCGGCCCCGACGACGAGCAGGACCTGCACGAGGCCGACGGTGCCGATCCCGAGGACCTTGCCCGCCATCAGCTGCCACGGACGCAGCGTCGCGAGCAGCAGCTCCACGACCCGGCTCGACTTCTCCTCGACGACGCCCTGGGCGACGAGCTGGCCCGAGGTCATGAGGGCGAGGAACAGCAGGATCCCGGCGACGTAGCCGGCGGCCACCTGCCCGCCGTCCACCTGCGAGGGCGGTTCGAGCGCGTTCACCTGCGGCTCGGCGCCGGCGATGCGGGCCGCCGCCTTCGCCGGATCACCGCCGAGCTCCTTGACCTCGTCGGTCAGGGCGAGCTGCTGGGCCATCGAGGCCATCACGGGCTGCATCGACTGCCCGACCGAGTCGAGCACGACGACGACCAGCTGCGGGGACGTCGACGTGATGAGCAGGTCGAGGTCGCCGGCCCGCAGTGACGCCTCGCCTGCCGCCTCGTCGGTCACGTCGGAGGTCTCGACAGTCACGCCGCTGGCCTGCCCGGTCGCGACGAGCTGCTGCGCGACGGCAGCCGCGTCGGGAGTCAGCCCGACGCGCACCGCGCTCGGGCTGCCGGCGACCAGGTGCAGCAGGACGCCGCCGACGATCACGGCGACCACGAACAGCGCCGTCGTGATCCGGTACGCGCGGGACTCGACCCGCGAGCGGATCTCCCGGCCGGCGACGAGCGTGATCGCGCGCCGCGTGCTCAGCTCGTTCGTGCTCATGCGTCCACCTTCGCCTCTCCGGCGCTGACAACGTCGCGGTACAGCTCGGTGAGCGAGGGAAGCCGTCGGGCGAACTCGCGCACCGGGCCGGCGGCGAGGGCGGCGGCGAGCACCGCCTGCTCGGCTCCGTCGTCATCGGGCAGGGCGACCACGGTGCGCTCGCCGTCGGCGCTGACCAGACGCGCCGCCGGCACCTCGGGCAGCCAGGTCGGAGCCGGCGGTCCGACGACGGTCCACTGGGCCTGATCGGTGCGGCGGAGCTCGTCGATCGAACCGGAGGCGACGAGCTCGCCGCTGCGGATGATGCCGACGCGGTCGCAGAGCCGCTCGACGAGATCGAGCTGGTGCGAGGAGAAGATGACGGGTACGCCGGAGTCCGCCTGCGCGCGAAGGACGTCGCTCATGACGTCGACCGCGACCGGGTCGAGGCCGGAGAACGGCTCGTCGAGGACGAGCAGGTCGGGCTCGTGCACGAGTGCTGCCGCGAGCTGGACGCGCTGCTGGTTGCCGAGCGAGAGCTTGATGACCTCGTCGGCCCGACGGGCGTCGATGCCGAGGACCTCGGTCCAGCGCTCCATCGCCGCGTGTGCCGGCGCCGGCGCGAGACCGTGCAGCCGTGCGAGGTAGGTGAGCTGCTTGCCGACCTTCATCCGCGGGTACAGGCCGCGTTCCTCCGGCATGTAGCCGATACGCCGTCGCGTGGCGGCGTCGATGGGCCGGCCGTCCCAGGTGACCTGACCGGAGTCGGCTGCGAGCACGCCGAGCACGATCCGCATCGCTGTCGACTTCCCGGCGCCGTTGGAGCCGACGAAGCCGAGTATCTCGCCCTCGTGCACGTCCAGCGACAGGTCTCGCAGTGCGTGGATGTCGCCATAGCGCTTGTTCAGGCGCTCCAGGCCCAATGTCGGCACCCGGCCAGTCAACCAGACGATGCTGCTGCTGGTCAGAGTCAGATCCGGGCGTCTTTCCAGCGGGCACCGCCGGACGATTTCGTGATCGGCCGTCGCTGCCGTACCGTGGACGGGTCGCCTCCGGGCGACCGGCGCATCCGCGCCCACCGCGAGTCTTGTCACCTCGGCAGCTTTCGACCAGCGACCTTGTGTCGCACCGTGCTGCCGCCCTCGAGACGCGCTCCGTCTCGACCCAGGAAGCACGGTGGCACTGCCATGACCAGCACGACCTTCGCCGATCTCGGCGTGTCCGGAGACCTCGTCGCCGCACTGCGACGCACCGGCGTGACCGACCCGTTCCCCGTCCAGTCCGCGACGCTGCCCGACGCGATCTCCGGTCGCGACCTGCTGGTGCGCGCGCAGACGGGATCGGGCAAGACCCTCGCCTTCGGCCTCGCGATGATCACGCGGCTCGAGGGCATCCCTGCCGTTCCGATGGAGCCCCTTGCCCTGGTGCTCGTGCCGACGCGCGAGCTCGCGATGCAGGTGTCCGACGGTCTGACCCCGCTCGCGCACGCCTCGGGCCTGCGGCTGCGGCTGATCGCCGGCGGGATGCCTTACGGCAAGCAGCTCGACGCGATCCGTCGCGGCGTGCACATCCTCGTCGCGACCCCCGGCCGGCTCAACGACCTCGTGACGCGGGGTGCGGTCGACCTGTCGCGCGTGCGGATCACCGTGCTCGACGAGGCTGACCAGATGGCCGACATGGGGTTCCTGCCACAGGTCAAGGACCTCCTCGACCTGACGACGCCCTCCAGCCAGCGGATGCTGTTCAGCGCCACGCTGGGCGGGGAGGTCGACGTCCTCGTGCGCCGCTACCTGCGCCAGCCGGCTCGGCACGAGCTCACGCCGGAGCACGCGCCGGTCGACACCATGGACCATCACGTCCTGCTCGTGCACCCGATGGACCGCGACGAGGTCGCTGCTCGCATCGGTGCTCGCGAGGGTCGCACGATCTTCTTCGCACGCACCCAGGCAGGCGTCGACCGCCTCACCGACCACCTTGTCGCGCAGGGCGTGGCGGCCGGTGGCCTGCACGGCGGCAAGTCGCAGGGCGTTCGCACGCGCACGCTGAACGACTTCCGCGACGGGGTGACGACCGCGCTGGTCGCCACGGACGTCGCGGCGCGCGGTATCCACGTCGATGGCATCACGTTGGTCGTGCAGGTCGACCCGCCTGCCGGCCCGAAGGACTACCTGCACCGCGCCGGCCGGACGGCGCGAGCCGGTGAGTCCGGCACGGTCGTCACGCTGGCGAACCCGAAGTCCCAGCGCTCGGTCACGCGGCTGGTCTCCGACGCAGGCGTCAACCCGCTGGTGACCCGCGTCCGGCCGGCCGACGAGGTGCTCGGCGACCTGACGGGTGCCCGCGTGCCGGTCGGTGTGCCGTGGGAGGCCCCGAAGCCGCGGTGGGAGAAGTCCAGCCGTTCGTCGAAGCCGTCCCGGAACGCCAAGGCCGCGTACGTCGGCGGTCGCCCAGGCGCCCGGTCCGAAGGTGCGGGCGGCCCCCGTGGACGTCGGCGCCCCGCGGGTGCGGGACGTCCCGGCGGCGACAGTCGCCGCGCTGGCCGCGCGTGAGCTGACCGCTCGCGTCAGAAGTGACGCAGGTCAGAACGGTGGCTTGGAACCGTCGTCGATGACGCGGGATCTTGGCGCTGGCGGTAGCAGCGGTGGTGGTTGGTGTTCGTAGATGCGGCCGAGTGGTGATCGCCACGTGCAGCTGCCGTCGGCGGCGCTGTGGATGATGTGCCAGCGGGCGTGGGTTTTCAGCTGGTGGTGGTGCTTGCACAGGGGTCCTTGGTTGCACAGGGACGTTCGGCCGCCGGTGTTGAACGAGTGGGCGTGGTCGATCTCGCAGTCCTCGGCGGGCCTTGTGCACCCGACGCCGCGGCAGTGGCCGTCGCGGAGCTTGATGACGTGCTTCTGCAGATCCGACCCGATGTAGCGGGAGCGGCCGTAGTCCACGATCACCCCGGACGCATCGGTGACGAGGCGGCGGATCGTGGATGTGGGGTCACACTGCGCGATCAGGTCGCGGATCACGTCCGCGGTCACCGGCTCGCCGTTGATCCGTCCGCCTTGCTCGCTGACGCCGAGGACGGTCTCCAGGGACACGATGACGGTGACGTGGGCCTTCTCCTTCGCCTCCGCCACCGGTCCGTCGATCGTCGTGATCTGACCGGGGTCCCCGAGGACGAGCGTCTTCAGGGCGGCGACGCGGCGCTGCCCGATCGTGATGCAGCCGTCGGAGACTTCGAACCGGGCATCCCCAGCGAGGCGTCGGATCGCGTCATAGACCGCCCTAGCGGTCTCGGTCGGCAGCACCGCCATCAACTCACTCGTACCGGGCTCACGGGGGTTCAGGAACACGCCATGGTCCTGGTCCGCGGCCTCCTGTCGGCGCTTCTTGGTGCCGACCGGGTCGATCGCCGTGATGAGATCGCGGGCTTTCTTCGCGCACTGTCCCGGGGTATGCGTCCGCGCGTACGGGATCACCGTGGCGAGGACCTCGGCGCAGTGCTTCTCGTACTCACCGGCGCGCTCCGGATCCACGTACGCGGGGAGCAGCGTCAGCACCCGGCCGATGGCTTTGGCGTGGTTCTCGGTGATCTCCCCGGCCAGCAGCGCCGCCCGCATCGGCCGCCACGGCCCGGCCAGATCGACCGCGAACTGCACCACGCTCGACACGCTCCGTGGCGATAGGCGTAGGGCGGCGGCGAGCTCGGCCCGGACCGCGACCTCCGGCGGCACGAACCCAAACCCACTGCTTCGGGGCTTGAGTCCCGCGGCGACCCGGTCCTCGTTCGCCCGCCGCAGGATCTCCGCCTGACGCGCGACCTCGGCCTCCTCCGCCGCGACGAGAGCGGCGTTCACCGCAGCACGCGCCTGAGCCTGGAACCCCGCAACGTGCGCCGCCAACCGATCAACCTCTTGGGCGAACGTCACCGCCTCATCCGGAGACAACACCTACGGATCCAGGCACGACAGGTCATTCAGCAGCCCCGGACCTGCCGGCTGAACCCGCAGATACGCCAGCAGATCCGAAGCGCTCAAGTAGTCCACCGCGAAGCCCATCCACGGGTCATCCGGCTCCGGAACCGGGCTGGACGAAGACTCGAACATGTGTACGACTCTACCGCCAGCCCCTGACACCCGCAACCGTCGCAAGGTCACGATCCCGTTGCAGCGCAACGACGTACGGCTGCGTGGCTCGCGAACACGCGGCCCGACTAGTGCGAGTGCGCTCCGCGGACGACGAGCTGGTCCAGCAGCTGCGCTGTCGCCGCGGCGACAGCGTCGACGGCCTCGTCGAACGCCTCCTGGTTGTGCGGGGCGGGCTTGCGGAAGCCGCTGATCTTGCGCACGTACTGGAGCGCGGCGGCCCGGATCTCGTCGTCGCCGACGTCCTCGGTGAACGGTGGGCGGAGGGTCATGATGCTGCGGCACATGTGACCAGGGTCGCACTCCAGGTGTCCGGGCCGCCACCGTCGTGTAACAGTCAGCCGACGGTCCGGTTTCGTGTTCGTAGCGCAGGGCCTTCTGGGCGTTCTGCGGGTCTAGCGTCCGCACCATGCATCCCGGAGCGGGTCCTCGGCTGGCCCAGGTTGTCGTCCTCTTCGGCGCCACCGGCGACCTCGCCCGGCGCAAGCTGCTGCCGGGCCTGTTCCACCTTGCGACGTCGGGCCTGCTGCCCGGGTACCGCGTCATCGGCGTGTCGCTGGAGGACCTCACCGTCGATGAGTTCCGCACGCAGGTGCGTGCCGCCCTCGATGAGTTCGCCACGCGCCCGGTCGGCGACGCGCAGTGGGCCGAGTTCGCCGCCGCCCTCGACTACGTCCCGACGCAGGCCGGCCCGGCTGCACTCGGGGACGCGGTCGTCCGGGCGGAGGCGGAGCTCGGCGAGCGCGTCGAGCGTCTGCACTACCTGTCGGTGCCGCCGAAGTCGGCGATCTCGGCGATCGAGATGCTCGGCGAGGCAGGCCTCGTGGAGCGTTCCCGCGTCGTCATGGAGAAGCCGTTCGGCATGGACCTGGCCAGCTCCGTGAAGCTGAACTCCCGCCTGCACGAGACCTTCGACGAGGAGCAGATCTTCCGCATCGACCACTTCCTCGGCAAGGAGCCGGCGCTGAACATCTTGGCGTTCCGCTTCGCCAACGGGCTGTTCGAGCCGATCTGGAACCGCAACTTCATCCACCACATCCAGATCGACGTGCCGGAGACGCTAGGGCTGGTCCAGCGAGCGGCCTTCTACGAGAGCACGGGTGCCTACCGCGACATGGTCGTGACGCACCTGTTCCAGATCCTCGCGTTCATCGCGATGGAGGCACCGACGGCATTGGACTCCGCGTCTATCAGCGAGGAGAAGAACAAGGTCTTCCGCAGCATGCTGCCGATCGCGCCCTCGGACGTCGTGCGGGGGCAGTTCACCGGGTACCGGGACATCGAGGGCGTGAGCCCGAGCTCGGACACCGAGACGTTCGTGGCCCTGCGCTGCGTGATCGACAACTGGCGGTGGGCGGGCGTGCCGTTCTACCTGCGGACCGGCAAGTGCCTGGGCGAGGGCCAGCGGATCGTCTCGATCGCGTTCCACGAGCCGCCCAAGAGCATGTTCCCCGCGGGCTCCGGTATCGGCGTGCACGGTCCGGACCACCTCACGTTCGACCTCGCCGACGCAGCCAAGGTCTCGTTGTCGTTCTACGGCAAGCGTCCGGGGCCGGGCATGCAGCTGGACAAGCTGAGCCTGCAGTTCGCGATGCACGACACCGGGATGACTGGCGACGTGTTCGAGGCGTACGAGCGGCTCATCCTCGACGCGATGCGCGCCGACCACACGCTGTTCACCACCGCCGACGGCATCGAGCGGCTGTGGGAGATCTCGGACCCGTTGCTCACGTCGCCGCCGCCCGTGCGGCCCTACGCGCCCGGCTCGTGGGGGCCGAACGCGATCCACCAGCTCATCGCCCCGAACTCGTGGCGGCTGCCGTTCGAGCGGGCGTGGCGATCACCCAACCCGCAAGGGGCGTAGCCGACGCAGTCGGCGAGCTCAGCCGGGCAGGCGCACGCCGATCTCTCCGACGCGCTCGACGAGTCCGTCCGCGAGCAGGCCGGCCAATGCGCGCTCGCGCTGGTCCTCGTCGGGCCACGCCGCGGCAAGCTCATCGGCCGACACCGTGCCGTCGCTGATCCGCGCGGCCGCCAGCAGGGCCCCGCGCGCCTGCCGGTCGCTGCCCTCATAGCCGGCCTGTCGCCGCGGCACCGAAGGGTCCACCGGGTGGCCAGCGGCGTGCCACGCGCATCGCCGGCGAACGGGGCACGCAGCGCACGACGGCGACCTGGCCGTGCAGACGAGTGCACCGAGCTCCATGACCGCGGCCGACCAGCGCGCGCTGCGCGCGTCGCGCGTCGGCCACAGGGCCGTCGCCGTCCGCCGCTCGATCGCCGAGATCGCGTCCGGCTGACGGCTTCGACCGTCCACGGCCCTCGCCAGGACACGGCGCACGTTGGTGTCGAGGACGACGGACCGCCGACCGAACGCGAACGCGCGGATCGCCGCTGCGGTGTACTCGCCGACGCCGGGCAGCGCGCGAAGCGCGTCCTCGTCGTCGGGCACCTGTCCGCCGTGGTCCTCGACGATCCGCACCGCGGCCTGGTGCAGGTACCGCGCCCGGCGTGGGTACCCGAGCCGGCCCCACGCGCGGATCGCGTCCGCGGGCGGTGCGGCGGCGAGATCAGCGGGCGTCGGCCACCGCGTGAGCCACTCGGCCCAAAGCGGGAGCACCCGGTCGACCGGAGTCTGCTGCAGCATGAACTCGCTGACGAGCACACCCCATGGCGTCGACGTACGCCATGGGAGCGGACGCTCGTGCTGGTCGTACCAGCGCAGCACGGGAGCCACGAGATTGGCTCCGGGATGCCTGTCCGCCACGCCGACAGGGTTTCACGATGGCGCAAACCGCGCAGTAGCGTGGGCCCGTGAGCATGCGACGAGCGAGCGCAGCGAGCCCCGGAGCAGGCGAACCGAGGCACCTGTGAGCACGCTTATGCATCCCTCGGGGCCTGAGCCGCCGACGGTGTACTGGATCCGGCGTGCTGCGGTCGTCGTCATCGCGATCACCGTCCTCGCCCTGCTGTGGTGGCTGATCGGCGCCGTGCGCGGCGGCGGCAGCGCCGAGGCCGTGGCCGACACCTCGTCGAGCTCGGCCAGCGCCGAGACCTCGTCCTCCCCGCAGCCGTCGGCGTCGGGCTCGGCCGGCGGGTCCGTCGACGAGTCGACCCCCGCGGCGTCCAGCGAGACCGAACCGGTCGCCTGTGAGGACTCCGCCATCGCGGTAGACGCGACGACGGACGCCTCCACGTACCCCGTCGGCTCGACGCCCCGGCTGACCCTGACCATCGAGAACACCGGTGACGTGTCCTGCAAGCGCGACGTCGGCCCGAAGGCCAACGAGCTGTCGATCACGTCGGGCGGATACCACGTGTGGTCCAGCGACGACTGCAACGCGAGCGACAACTCCAAGGTCGTCGTGCTGAAGGCGGGGGAGAAGGTCGCCTCGAGCATCACGTGGGACGGCCGGCTGACCTCGGCAGGCTGCCCGGACGAGAACGGTCCCGCGGCGAAGGCCGGCACGTACCGGGTCGAGGGCCGCAACCTCAAGGTCACCAGCGAGCCGACGCCGTTCTCCCTGACCAACCAGTCCTGAGCGCAGCAGCCGACCCCTGGCCGGGCGCTCCCATCGTCGCTACCGTGCCCGCATGCGCGCACGCCGAGCGGCCCTGCTGATCCTGCCTGCGGTTGTCGTCGCAGCCTGCTCCGGCGGAGGGGCCGACGCAGGCGGCACGTCCACGGCAGCGTCGCCGTCCGCCAGCGTGTCCGTGCCGGCAGCGTCGCCGTCCGCCAGCGCGGCCGCGTCCGCGTCCGCGTCCGCTGAAGCATCAGCCGCGCCGTCCGCGGAACCCGCACCCACCTGGCAGTCGGCGGCGCTCGCACTGCCCGACGGTGCGACGCCCGGTCGGCTGGTCGGAGCGGCCGGCCGGCTGTGGATGTCGGACGGGAAGAAGCCGGCCACGCTGTACGCCACGGCGGACGGCACGACCTGGCAGACGTACAAGCTCACCAAGAACGGGCTGCCGCGCGACGTCAGCGGCAGCGGCTTCACCGGTGAGTGCCGGTTCCCGCTCGTGGCGAGCGAGCGCGCGGGCGCCGTCACGTTCGTCTATCCCGAGAGTGTGATCGACCAGAGCGCGAACGGCCTGATCTCGCGGCAGTGGTTCGTCACGATCGACGGCGACGACGTGCAGGTGCGGTCGGGCGCGCAGAACGGGTTCGAGCGCACGCCGGCCGGCGGGCGCGGGAAGAGCTTCCGCATCATGTGCGTCACCGACATGACGACCGCCGGCGACCGGCTCGTCGCCGTGGGCCACGCGCAGTGGTACCCGCCGGTGACGTTCGACACGAAGGACGGGTTCGCGGCGGTCGGGGATGCGAAGGGCCGGTGGACGCCCGTGTCGGCACCGAAGGCGCCGTACCGGGTCAAGGGCGGGACGTTGCCCCAGGTCGTCGTCACGGCGGGCGAGGGCCTCGTCGCCGTCGGACGCAGCTTCGCCGGCTACCCACTGCGCGTCTGGACCTCCACCGACGGCAGCGCCTGGACGGGGACCGACGTGCCGGCAGCAGCCGACTCGGGCACCCCGACGATCACCGGAGCGGTCGCCGACGACCGGGGGATCGTCGTCGTCGGCCGGGAGGACGGGGCGTCTGCGGTCCCGGTCGTCTGGTTCAGCCCTGACGCGGCCTCATGGGAGCGGATCGTCCTGCCAGCGGGTTCCGGCCAGGCGGACGCCGTCGTCGTGGACGACTCCGGTTTCACGGTCTACGGGCTGGCGGACGGCGCACTCGGCGCCTGGACGTCCGCAGACGGCCGGACGTGGGTGGCCGCCCCCGCCCCGGACGCCGCGTTCGACCCGGCGACGGTGGTGCCGGTCGGCGACGGCTACGCGGCCCGAACCGCCGAGGGCCTCGCGACCAGCGGCCTGGACTGGCCCGCTGCGAGCTGAGCGCGTCAGCCGAAGCGGTCGAGGATGCTGGCCTCAGCCAGCCGGGTCACGCCGTCGCGCACGGACCGTGCGCGCGCGTCGCCGACGCCCTCGACCTCCTGGAGGTCCTCCTCGGTCGCCGCGAGCAGCCGCTGCAGTCCGCCGAAGTGGCCCACGATGCGGTCGACGATGACCTCGGGCAGCCGGGGGACCCGCGTGAGCAGCCGGAAGCCGCGCGGGCTGGCCGGAGCCTCCAGCGCCTCCACCGACTCGGGGAAGCCCAGGACGCGGGCGACCCGGGTGAGGTCGATGAGGTCGACCTCGGTCAGCTGGTCCAGCTCCTCCAGCGCGCGCTCGACCCCACGCTTCTTGCGGTTCGCGCTCGGCACGAGGTAGTCGCGGACGAGAAGCACGCGGCCGGCATCGACGCCGGCGACGAGGTCGGCGAGCTGCAGAGCGAGCAGCCGTCCCTCCGTGCCGAGCTCGATGACGTAGCTGTCGACCTCGCGTCGGATCCGGCGCACCATCTCGGCCCGCTGCGCGGCGAGGGCGACGTCACGCACGGTTGCGAGGCTCTCGATCTCCAGCGCCGAGAGGCTGCCGTTGACCTCGTCGAGCCGGGCGCGGTAGCGCTCCAGCGTCGCGAGGCCCTGGTTGGCGCGAGAGAGGATCCGCGCGGACTCCTCAAGGACGTGGCGGCGGCCGTCGACGTAGATCGCGATCGTGCTCATCGACTTGCTGACGCTGATGACCGGTCGTCGGGTCTGTCGCGCGACGCGGTCCGCCGTGCGGTGCCGGGTGCCGGTCTCGTCCGTCGGGAGGGACGGGTCTGGCATGAGCTGGACCGCCGCGCGCTTGACCTGCAAGGTGTCGGCGTCGAGCACGATCGCGCCGTCCATCTTCGACAGCTCCCGCAACCGTGCCGCCGAGAACTCGACGTCGAGGACGAAGCCGCCGTTGACGACCTGCTCCACCTGGCGGTCCCAGCCCAGCACGATGAGCGAGCCCGTACGGCCCCGCAGGATCCGCTCGAGGCCGTCCCGCAGCGGCGTCCCGGGCGCGACCTTGACCAGCACGTCGTGGAACACGTCGGCCGTGCTGCCCTCGCCTGCCACGTCCGCTGCCTCCCCGTCGCTCGTCGGTCGTCGTCGCTCACGACCGTACCCCCGCATGCCGGCACGCGGTAAGCCGCCGGAGGACCGGCTACGGCGTGCGTGCTGGAAGGCTGTGCCCGTGGCCGACGACCGGCGCCGTGAGCGCGAGTGGGACCTCGTCCTCGTCGTCGCGCTCGGCGGCGCCGTCGGCGGCGGCCTGCGCTGGCTCGTCGGCCAGCTGCTCCCACACTCCGGCACCGACTTCCCGTGGGCGACGTTCGTCGAGAACGTCACCGGCTGCCTGCTCATCGGGGCACTCATGGCGGTGCTGCTCGACGCGGCCGACCGCGGCCGGGGCTGGGCGGCCTCGCGGTACGCCCGCCCGTTCTGCGCCGTCGGCGTCCTTGGCGGCTACACGACCTTCTCCGCGTTCGCGGTCGAGTCGTCGGGGCTCCTTCGCGACGGGGCGCCGACGACCGCCCTGGTCTATGTCGGCGCGTCGGTGATCGCCGGCCTGATCGCGGTCTACGCCGGGCTCGCTACGGCGGAGCGCCTCGTTGTCCGCCCGCGCCGCGCCGGAGGGGACGGGGCGTCGCCATGACGCTCGTGCTCGTGATGGCGGGGTCGGCGCTGGGATCGGTGCTCCGTTGGCTGGTCACCCGCTTCGTGCAGGCGCGGCTGGACCCCGCTTTCCCGTGGGGGACTCTGGTCGTGAACGTGACCGGGTCGTTCGTCCTCGGGGCGCTTCTTGCGGGCGCCGCCGCCGGCCGGTTGCCGGCCACGACGGTCGCTCTCCTCGGGGCCGGTGTGTGCGGCGGGTTCACGACGTTCAGCACGTTCGGCTACGAGACCCTGCGCCTGGGCGAGGACGGTACGAGCGGCCGGCTCCGGGCGGCCGTGAACGTCGTCGCGAGCGTGTGCGCCGGCCTGGCCGCCGCCGCAGCGGGCTGGGCGCTCGTCGCCGCGCTCGCGTAGTCGGTCCCGCCCGCTAGCGTCCCCTCCATGGCCAAGACGACCACGACGTTCCGTTGCTCCGGCTGCGGCGCCGAGTCGTTCAAGTGGACGGGCCGGTGCGTGCGCTGCGGGGAGTTCGGCACGGTCGCGGAAGTGGCCGGGGCCGCGCCGCCGCCGGGCCACCGGGCGTCGCTCCGTGGGCAGGCCCCGCTGACCGCGGCCCGGCAGGTCGCCGAGGTGACCGCGTCCGGGCCGGTGCCGCGCACCGGCACCGGGCTCGCCGAGTTCGACCGCGTGCTCGGCGGCGGGCTCGTCGCCGGGCAGGTGCTCCTGCTCTCGGGGGAGCCCGGCGCGGGCAAGAGCACGCTGCTGCTGACGGTCGCCGACACGATCGCGACGCAGACCGGGCGCATCGCTCTGTACCTGTCCGGCGAGGAGTCGGTCGACCAGATCGCCGTGCGGGCCCGGCGCATCGGCGTCGGCAGCCCGAACCTCCTGCTGGCGGACGAGACCGACCTCGCTGCCGTCATCGGGCACATCGACGCGCACGGGTCCCGCCTCGCCCTCGTCATCGTCGACTCGGTGCAGTCGATCGCGTCCGCCGACGTCGAGGGCCGCGCCGGCGGGGTCGCGCAGGTCATGGAGGTCGCGCAGGCGCTGACCCGGATCGCCAAGAGCCGCGGCATCCCGGTGTGCCTGGTCGGCCAGGTCACCAAGGAGTCGGTGGTCGCCGGGCCACGCGCCCTGGAGCACATCGCCGACACGACCTTGACCCTCGACGGCGACCGCCATACGGCCCTCCGGCTGCTGCGCGCGGTCAAGAACCGCTACGGCCCCGCCGACGAGGTCGCGTGCTTCGAGCAGACCGACGGCGGCCTGCGCGAGGTCGCCGACCCGAGCATGCTGTTCCGCGGCCACCGGGACGCCGCCGTGCCCGGGACCTGCGTGACGGTGACCATCGAGGGACGCCGGCCGATGTTGGCGGAGGTGCAGGCGCTGGCCGCGGCGACCACCATCCCGAACCCCCGTCGCGGCGTCTCCGGACTGGACTCCGCCCGGGTGGCGATGCTGCTCGCCGTCACCGAGCGGGTCGCCCGGTTGCGGCTGTTCGACAAGGACGTGTTCGTCGCCACGGTCGGCGGCATGCGCCTGACCGACCCGGGGTCGGACCTGGCGACCTGCCTGGCGATCGCGTCGGCCGGGACCGAGGTGCCGGTGCCCGTCGATGTCGCCGCGATCGGCGAGGTGACGCTGTCCGGCGACATCCGGCGGGTGCCGATGATCGGCCAGCGCGTGGCCGAGGCGGTGCGGCATGGCTACCGGCGGGTGCTCGTGCCGCCAGGTACCCGCGAGGCGCTCGAGCCGCGACAGTCCGGCGACGCCGTCGTCGAGGTGGCCGACCTCGCCGCCGCGCAGCGCGCGATCACCTGAACACCGACCTTGAGGTTTCAGGCCCCATCGGGTCGGTTTGAGGCCTGAAATGGCAAGGTCGGTGACTCGGGGCTAGCGCGGGTCGGCCGGGTGCGGGGTCAGGCCGAGGTCGAAACGGCCGTGCTCCAGGAGCAGCACGCGCGACCGGCACAGCCGCGCCAGCTCGTCGTAAGCGGCCTGGCCGATGAGGGCGACGATCTCGTCCTTGCTGGAGACGAACACGGGCTCGCTGCCGACGTGCGCCTCGGTGTCCGATGAGCAGTACCAGTCGAAGTCGTGCCCGCCGGCACCCCAGTCCCGGCGCCGGTACTCGCCGAGCACGACGACGAGGTACTCGGTGCCGTCCTCGATCGTCCGGTCCTCGTACGACCGTCGCAGGGGCAGCTGCCAGCACACCTCGGGCTTCGTCTCGACGTGCGAGACGCCTTCGGCCGCGGCCAGGTGGTGAAGCGCGCAGCCGTACCCGCCGGGGAAGTCCGCATCGTTGTGGAAGATGCACGCGCCCTTGACGACGCGGGTCTTCTCCTCGCCGTCCTCGCGCTCGGTCCAGCCCTTGGTGGTGCCGGTGCGGTGCCGCTGCCACTGCTCCGGGGTCAGCTTCTCGACCCACGAGGCGACGCGCTTGCGGTCCCTCTTGTCGGCGAAGTGTGCGCCGTGGGCACAGCAGCCAACCGCCGGCCGGTCCGCATAGATGCCCCGGCAGCCACGGCCGAAGATGCAGGTCCACCGGGACGTGAGCCAGGTGAGATCGGCGCGGATCAGCTGCCCGGGGTCGGCCGGATCCACGAATTCGACCCACTGTCGCGCGAAGTCGCCGCGCACCTCGGTCATGCCACAAGCCTATGCGTTTGGGCCGGAGCGGCCCGCGGACGATAGTTTCAGGCGGTGCGCCTCGGAGTTCTGGATGTCGGCTCGAACACGGTCCACCTGTTGCTGGTCGACGCCCACTACGGGGCGGCCCCCATCCCGGCGTCGAAGCTGAAGATCGGGCTTCGTCTGGCGGAGCACCTAGAAGACGGTCGGATCGGGGAGCCGGCGATCGACGCGCTGGCCGACTTCGCCGCCCGCAGCCAGCAGCTGGCCGAGGACAAGGGCGCGACGGAGATCATGGCCTTCGCGACGTCGGCGATCCGCGAGGCGGTCAACGGCGAGGACGTGCTCGACCGGGTCCGCGCACGCTCCGGTCTCGACATCGCCGTGCTGTCCGGCGACGACGAGGCCCGGCTCACCTACCTCGCGGCCCGGCGCTGGTTCGGCTGGTCCAGCGGGCGCATCCTCGTGCTCGACATCGGCGGCGGCTCCCTCGAGCTCGCCACCGGGACCGACGAGGAGCCCGATGCGGCCATCTCCCTGCCGCTCGGCGCAGGCCGGGCCACGCGGGAGTACCTCGACGGCGACCCCCCGTCGCCGGAGTCGATCCGTGAGCTCCGTCGGCAGGCACGAGCGAGCATCGGCGACGTCGTCGGACGGCTGCGCCGCCTCGGCGCGCCGAGCATGGCGGTCGCGACGTCCAAGACGTTCAAGCAGCTCGCTCGCATCGGCGGCGCCGCCCCGTCGAGCGAGGGCGACTACGTCCGCCGGGTGCTCCGCCTGGACCAGCTGCGGGAGATGGTGCCCCGGCTCGCGGGGATGACCGCCGCGGAGCGCAGCCGGATCCCCGGAGTGTCCGAGGGCCGCTCGGAGCAGATGGTCGCCGGCGCGGTGGTCGCGGAGGCGGCGATGGACCTGCTCGACCTGACCGAGCTGGTCGTGTGCCCGTGGGCGCTGCGCGAGGGCGTCATCCTGCGTCGCCTCGACGGGCTGCCGCGATGAGCGTCCAGCCGCCGTCGACGCTGACGGGCCTGACCGCCGCCGAGGTCGCCGAGCGCGTCGCGGCCGGCAAGGCGAACGTCGCGCCCGACGCGCACAGCCGGAGCCTGTGGGACATCGTCCGCGCCAACACGTTCACCTGGTTCAACGGACTCATCGGTTCCTTGTGGATCGTGATGCTGTTCGTGGCGCCGATCCAGGACTCGCTGTTCGGCTTCGTCATCGTGGCCAACACGGGGATCGGCATCTTCCAGGAGTACCGCGCGGCGCGGACCCTCGCGAAGCTGGCGGTGCTGGGGGAGGCCCGTCCGGTCGTGCGACGCGACGGAGCCGACGTGTCCGTCAGCGGCTCGGAGATCGTCGTGGACGACCTCGTCGTGCTCTCGGCGGGCGACCAGCTCGTCGTCGACGGAGAGGTCGTCGTCGCCCAGGGACTTGAGATCGACGAGAGCCTGCTGACCGGCGAGGCGGACCCGGTCGACAAGGTCGTCGGGGATGAGGCGATGTCGGGCTCGTTCGTCGTCGCCGGGTCCGGTGTCTACCGCGCGACGCGGGTCGGTCGGGAGTCGTTCGCCGGCGGGCTGACCGAGGAGGCGCGCTCGTTCCACCTCACGAACTCCGAGCTGCGCGACGCGATCAACGGCTTCATCCGGATCGTGTCCTACCTGCTCATCCCGGTCGGCCTGCTGCTGCTGTGGTCGCAGTGGGGCCGCGCGGGCCTGCCGATCGACGAGGCGATCCGCGGCACGATCATCGGCATCGTCACGATGGTGCCGGAAGGCCTGGTGCTGCTGACCTCGATCGCGATGGCGGTCGCGGTGATCCGGCTCGCGGGCAAGAAGGTCCTGGTCCAGGACATGCCGGCGGTGGAGGTCCTCGCACGCGTCGACACGATCTGCGTCGACAAGACGGGCACGTTGACCGAGCCCGGCATGAGCGTCCAGGAGGTCGTCCCGCTGGCGGACGCGGCCGGCGTCGACGTCGACGCCGTCCTCGGTGCGCTCGGGGCCAGCGAGCCGAACCCCAACCCCACGCTTCAGGCGGTCGCGGACCGGTTCCCCTCGCCCGGCTGGCCGCTCGTCGACAGTGTTCCGTTCTCCAGCGCCCGCAAGTGGGCCGCCGCGTCCTTCGGCGACCGCGGCTCGTGGCTGCTCGGGGCGCCGGAGATCCTCGCCGGTGACGACGCGGGCGTTCGCGACCGGGCCGACGCGGCCGCGGCCGGCGGGGCACGGGTGCTGCTGCTGGCCCGCGCGCAGGGACAGCCGTCCGCCGAGTCCGGGGCAGGCCCGGTCACGCCGGTCGCCCTCGTGACGATCAGCCAGCAGCTGCGGTCCGACGCGGCGGAGACCGTCTCGTACTTCCTGTCGCAAGGGGTGTCCGTCAAGGTCATCTCCGGCGACAACGCGGCAACGGTCGGGGCGATCGCGACCGAGGCCGGCGTCCCCGGCGCCGACGCGCCCGTGGACGCACGCACGATGCCGACGGACCTCGACGCCCTGGCCGACGTCGTGACCGCGTCGAGCGTCTTCGGGCGCGTCACGCCGACGCAGAAGCAGGAGATGGTCAAGGCCCTTCACACGCGCAGCTCGACGGTCGCGATGACCGGCGACGGCGTCAACGACGTGCTCGCGCTCAAGAGCGCCGACCTCGGGATCGCGATGGGCAGCGGGTCCGACGCGACGCGTGCCGTCGCGCAGCTGGTCCTGCTCGACAACCGGTGGTCCGTCATGCCGAGCGTGGTGGCGGAGGGCCGCCGCGTGCTGGGCAACATCGAGCGCGTCTCGGACGTGTTCCTCACCAAGACGATCTACGCGATCATCGTTGCTCTCACGACGGCGACCTTCGCCTCCGTCTTCCCGTTCCTGCCGCGGCACCTGTCGCTCATCGCCGCACTGACGATCGGGATCCCCGGCTTCTTCCTGGCCCTCATGCCCAACACGGAGCGGTTCCGTCCGGGCTTCCTGCGGCGGGTCCTGCTGTTCGCCGTCCCGTCGGGGGTTATCTGCGCTGCGGCGTCGCTAGCGACCTACGGGCTGTCCCGCGCCTCGTCCGCCTCGGTGGCCGACTCGCAGTCGGCGGCGACGGTCACGCTGTTCATCGTGTCGACCGGGGTCCTGCTGCAGTCGGCCCGGCCGCTCAACGCCATCCGAGTCGGCATCGTCGGCCTCATGATCGTCATGTTCGTCGGCGTGCTCGTCATCCCGTGGCTGTCGAACTTCTTCCTCGTCAGCGTCGGCCCGAACGTGTGGTCCACCATCGCGATCACCGTCGGGCTCATCGGCGCGGTCGTCGTCTGGATCGCGGCGCTGATCACGGACCGGTGGCGCCGTCCCCCGGCCGAGGACGGGACGGGGCCGGCATGACCGTGCGGGTCGGCCTGTCGACGTCGTCGGCCTACCCGGAGTCGACGGCCGCGGCGTTCGAGATCGCCCGCGACCTCGGGTACGACGGCGTCGAGGTCATGGTCGGCACGGACGCGACGAGCCAGGACAGCGACGCCCTTCTCGCACTCGTCGACCACTACGGCGTCCCGGTCCTGTCGATCCATGCCCCCTGCCTGCTCGTCACGCAACGGGTGTGGGGGACCGACCCGTGGGGCAAGCTTCAGCGTGCTCAGCAGGCGGCGGAGCGTCTTGGCGCGCCTACGGTCGTCGTGCACCCGCCGTTCCGGTGGCAGCGCGACTACGCACGGGCGTTCGTCGGTGGGCTCGTGCGGATGCAGGAGGAGACCGACGTGCAGTTCGCCGTCGAGAACATGTTCCCGTGGCGGGCCGGGCCGGGATCGGTGGCCGCCTACTCACCGAACTGGGACGTGCGCGACGACGACTACCCGCACACGACGCTGGACCTGTCGCACACCGCCGTCTCGCGCAGCGACGCGCTGGAGATGGCGGCTGACCTCGGTGACCGGGTCGCGCACCTGCACCTCGCCGACGGCAGCGGCTCCACCCGTGACGAGCACCTGGTCCCCGGCCGGGGGACGCAGCCGGTGGCGGAGATCTTGACCTGGCTGGCCGGCCGCGGCTTCGACGGCACGGTCGTCGCCGAGGTCAGCACGCGGCGCGCGCCCGACCGCGCCGCCCGGGTCGCCGACCTCGCCGAGGCCTTGGCCTTCGCCCGGCTCCACCTCGGCCAGGCGTCGTAGCAGCGCCGACGCCCCACCTACAGTGGTCGTATGCCCGCCGTGAGCCCGCAGGACGCCGCCGGAGCGGTGCTGCAGGCGGCGCGACTGGCGTTCGCGTCGCGTGGCTACGCGAGCACGACGATGAAGTCGGTAGCAGCGGCGGCCGGGGTGGCCCCCGGTGTCGTCACCTCCCTGTACCGGAACAAGGAGCGACTGTTCGCCGCAGCGATGCGGCTGCCGTTCGACCCGGCGCAGGCCGTGCCGGAGCTCATCGCCCCCGGCCTGGACGGCATGGGCGAGCGGATCGTCCGCATGGTCGTGACCCTCATGGGCGACCCGCAGGTACGTCGTGACGTCACGCGGCTGGCCACATCTGCGCCGGCCGCCGGCGCGACGGCCGTGGCGGTGCGGGCCAGCAGCCCGGACACCGTCCTGGAGCAGCTGCGGCTGGTCTCGGAGTACCTGCAGTCGACCGTGGTCGACCCGGTCTCGCGTGCGGTCGGAATCCCCGACGCCCGCCTGCGGGCCAGCATCATCACGTCCTACCTCGTCGGCGTGATCTCGACCCGCTACCTGCTGCGCCTGGAGCCACTGGCCTCCGCCAGCGACGACGACGTCGTCGCGATCGTCGGTCCGGCAGTCCAGGCGCTCCTCGACCCAACCCGCCCGACCCGCGCCAGCGGGCGCTCGTGATCCGCGAGGCGCTCGCCGGACTGGCCCGCAACGAGTCCGTCGGCGAGGTTCTCGCGCGTACGCCCGTCGCCCGGGACGCGGTGTCGCGGTTAGTCGCCGGCGACGCGGTCGCCGACGCGATCGCGACGGCTGCCGCACTCGCCGACGACGGCTACTGGACCGCCCTGGAGCACACCACGACCCCCACCCCCGACGCGGGCGAGCAGGACGCGGCCCTGGTCGCGCTGCGCGATGCCGTCGACGCCATCGAGGCCGCCGACCTCGCTGCATCGTGCGAGGTCGCGGTGCTGCCGGAGGCCCTGGGCTGCGCGGCGGGGGACGAGCGGCTGCGTGCGCTCGCCGCTCACGCGCAGGCGGCCGGAGTCGACCTGCGCCTGGGCATCGGGCCGAGCACCGACGTCCCGGCCAGCCTCACGATGGCCGCCGCGCTGTGGGCGGACGGCCTGGACGTCGGGGTGACCGTGCCGGCGGCGCTGCGGGCGACCGAGGCGGCCTGCGAGCGGCTCGGCGACCGTCGGGTCCGGCTGGTCAAGGGGTCGCTCCGCGGCGAGCCGGGGGCGGCGTTCCAGCATCCGGTCGAGATCGACAAGGCGTTCGTCCGATGTGCCCGGCGGCTCTTGAGCGGCGCGGGGACGCCCTCGTTCGCGACGCACGACTCGCGGCTGGTCGAGATCGTCGAGGACCTCGCCGTCCGCAGCGGACGACCCGCAGGCACCTTCGAGCTGACGTTCTTCATGGGTCGGCAGGAGGGGCTCCAGCGACGGCTCGCCGCGGGCGGTCACCGGGTGCGCGTGTACGTGCCGTACGGCCCGCAGTGGTTCGAGCGTCTCGTGGCAGGCTTGGCCGAACAGCCGAGCAGCCTCGGGTCCGCCCTGCTCTCGCTGCTTCCCGGGTCTTCGTGACGAGGAGGGTCTCCTGACATGCCGCGTCGCATCGTCGTGCTCGGCGGGGGAGTCATGGGCGGCACCCTCGCCGCCGGGTTCCTGCGCACGCAGCCCGTCCCGCACGTGACGATCGTCGAGAAGCGCCCCGAGCGCGCCGACCAGCTGCGGGCCGAGCTGGGGGTCGAGGTCGTGGACCCGGAGGGCGCCGGGGCGTCGCTGGCCGCGGCGGAGGTCGTCGTGCTCGTCGTCAAGCCCCAGGACCTGCCGGCCCTGCTCGCGGACGTCGGGCCGTTGCTGCGCCCGGGCGCCGTCGCGATCTCGATCGCAGCGGGTATCGGCACGGCGGTGATCGAGGCAGCGGTGCCGCCCGGCGTCGGCGTGGTCCGGGCCATGCCGAACACGCCGGCGCGCATCGACCTCGGGGTCACCGGCATCAGCGGCGGGGCCTCCTGCCCCCCGGATGCCCTCGACCTCGCCCGGGACCTCCTCGCCAGCGTCGGGACCGTCGTCGAGGTGCCCGAGGCCCTGCAGGACGCCGTGACCGCCGTGTCGGGCAGCGGCCCGGCCTACGTGTTCTACCTCGCCGAGGCGATGACGGCCGCCGGGGTCGAGCTCGGCCTCGACGAGGAGACCGCTGCGCGCATGGCCACCGGCACGATCCTGGGGGCCGCATCGCTGCTCGCCGCCTCTGGTGAGTCCGCCGGCGACCTGCGCCGCCAGGTCACCTCGCCCAACGGGACCACCGCTGCGGCGATCGAGACGTTCGACCGGCGCGCGGTCGGCGACGGCATCCGCGCCGGGATGACGGCGGCCCGGGACCGCAGCCGCGAGCTGTCGGGCGGCTGAGGTGGGCGAGCGCGTCGGCGTCGTCTGGGACGACCGGTTCGCGGCATACGACTTCGGACCCGGTCACCCCCTGGCCCCGGTGCGCGTCCAGCTGGCGATGCGGCTTGCGCGCGACTTCGGGCTACTCGACCTCCCCGGGGTGCAGGTGATCGGGCCGGTCGAACCGGCCGCCGACGCGGTGCTCCTGCGCGTGCACGAGGCGGCGTTCCTGGACGCCGTGCGAGCAGCGTCGCGGGACCCGGGCTTCACGGACTCCGCTCGCGGTCTCGGCACGAGCGACGACCCCGTGTTCCCCGGCATGCACGAGGCCTCGGCACGGATCGCCGAGGGAAGCAGGCTGGCCGCGCTCGCGGTGCTGGCCGGGGACGTCGACCACGGCATCAACCTCGCCGGCGGCCTGCACCACGCGATGGCGGGCACCGCCGGCGGCTTCTGCGTGTACAACGACGCCGCCGTCGCGATCGCCGAGCTGCTCGCCGCCGGCGTCGAGCGCGTCGCGTACGTGGACATCGACGTGCACCACGGCGACGGCGTGCAGGCGATCTTCTGGGACGACCCGCGGGTCCTGACGATCTCGGTGCACGAGTCCCCGGCGACGTTGTTCCCCGGCACGGGCTGGCCGCACGAGACCGGTGGCGCCGGCGCCCCGGGCAGCGCCGTCAACCTCGCCGTCCCGGCCGGCACCGGCGACCAGGGCTGGCTGCGCGGCCTGCACGCCGTCGTGCCGGACCTCCTCGGCGCCTTCGATCCGCAGGTCCTCGTCAGCCAGCACGGCGTGGACACCCACGTCGAGGACCCCCTCGCGCACCTGCTGGTCTCCCTCGACGGCCAGCGCATGGCGTTCGAGTCGGTTCACCGCTGGGCCCACCGGTACGCCGGTGGGCGCTGGCTTGCCCTCGGCGGCGGCGGCTACGAATGGGTCGACGTGGTGCCCCGGGCGTGGACGCACCTGGTGGCCGAGGCGGCGGGGCGGCCGATCGACCCGCTGGCCGACCTGCCGGCCGGCTACCAGGCGTTCGTGCAGCAGTCGCTGGGACGCTCATCTCCGGGCCGCATGACCGACGGTCGTCAGCCGTGGCCGCGTCCGTTCGACCAGGGCTTCGACCCCGACGACGCCGTCGACCGCGCGATCCTGGCGACCCGTGAGGCGTCGTTCCCGCGGTTCGGTCTCACGGCCGAGCCCGCGCTGTGGTTCTGACAGCGCTCGCCTTCCCCACGGGCCTCAGCGGCCACTAGTCTTCGGCTCGCGCACCCGAGGCCTCGTGTCGCACCGGTGGGGAAGCCGGTGCAGCCTTGGAGAGGAAGTTGGTTGCTGAGATGTCCACGACCCCCGAGCGGTCCTGGTCCGAGGTCCGGTTCCTCACCGTGGCCGAGGTGGCCGCGCTGATGCGCGTCTCCAAGATGACCGTCTACCGGCTGGTCCACAGCGGCGAGCTGCCGGCCATCCGCGTGGGTCGGTCGTTCCGGGTCCCCGAGCAGGCGGTGCACGCGTACCTGCGCGACTCCTACGTCGAGACCGCCTGAGGCAGGGGCGGACCGGCGCCGCCACCGGCGCCGGTAGGGTGGGCGTCCGACCGTGCACGGCGACACGACCTGCACGGCGACACACGGCGAGATTGGGATCATTGATGGGCTCTGTCATCAAGAAGCGGCGCAAGCGGATGGCGAAGAAGAAGCACCGCAAGCTCCTGCGCCGTACCCGAGTCCAGCGCCGCAACAAGAAGTAAGCCGCCACCCGCGAGGACTGCGATGACCCGGACCGTGCTCGTGACGGGAGTGTCGCGGTACCTCGGGGGTCGCCTGGCCGCCCTCCTCGCCGCCGACCCGGCGGTCGACACCGTGATCGGCGTCGACGTCGTCGCCCCGGCTGAGCCGATCGTGGGCATCGAGTTCGTCCGCGCGGACATCCGCAACCCCGTCATCGCCAAGGTGATGGGGGAGGCGGCCGTCGACACGGTCGTGCACATGGGCGTGATCGCGACGCCCAAGCAGGCCGGCGGGCGGTCCACGATGAAGGAGATCAACGTCCTCGGGACCATGCAGCTGCTGGCTGCGTGCCAGCGGACGCCCTCGGTGCGCTCGGTCGTGGTGAAGTCGACGGCGGCGGTCTACGGCTGTGGGCCGAAGGATCCGGCGAAGTTCAGCGAGGACATGGAGCCGTGGCACCCGCCGAGCTCCGGCTGGGCGAAGGACTCCGTCGAGGTCGAGTCGTACGTGCGCGGCTTCGGCCGGCGACGACCGGACGTCACCGTCTCGACCCTCCGCTTCGCCAACGTCATCGGTCCGCGGGTCCAGACCTCGTTGTCGGCGTACTTCCGGCTCCCCGTCGTGCCGACCGTCCTCGGCTACGACCCGCGGCTGACGTTCGTCCATGAGGACGACCTGCTCGCCGCCGTCGAGTCCGTCGTCCGCGAACCGCGCCAGGGGACCTTCAATGTCGCCGGCGACGGTGTGATCACGTTGTCGCAGGCGCTGCGCCGCGCGCGCAAGCCGTGGGTCGCAGTCCCCGGTCGGCTCGTCGGCACGGTCGGGCGCGTCCTGGGCCCCGGCGGCCTGGCCGACTTCTCCGCGGAGTCGCTGCGCTACCTGACCTACGGCCGGGCGCTGGACACGCGGGCGATGCGGACCGTGCTCGGCTTCGAGCCGGCACACACGTCCGCGCAGGCGTTCGACGCGTTCGTCGGCACGGATGCCGACCTGGAGCCGGCGGCCGTCGATGCCTGACGTCGACCCGGACGCAGCCGCGCCGCTGAGCCCGTCGAAGGCGGCCCGGCTCGTCGGCAACACCGGTCCGGCGCCGCTCCCGCCGCGTCGTCTCGTCGCCGTTCCCGAAGCCGCCGGCGTGCCGGCCGGCACGCCGGTGGACGAACGCGCGGGCGAACCCGAGGGCGACGAGGCGCAGGGGTGGGTGGAGTTCGTCCGCCGACGCCTGGCCGGGGACTACGCGGTCGACGACTTCGGCTTCGACCCGGAGCTGACCGACAAGGTCCTGATGGCCATGCTGCGGCCGCTGTACCGGTCGTGGTTCCGGGTGGAGGTCTCCGGGTTGGAGAACGTGCCGGCCGACTCGGCGGCTCTCGTCGTCGCCAACCACTCGGGGGTCATCGCGGTCGACTCGCTCATGGCCCAGGTCGCGCTGCACGACGAGCACCCCGCGCACCGCCACCTGCGGATGCTCGGCGCGAACCTCGTGTTCTCGACCCCGTTCCTCGGCGAGCTCGCGCGCAAGGCCGGGCACACGCTGGCCTGTCATCCCGACGCCGAGCGCTTGCTGCGGGCCGGCGAGGTCGTCGGTGTCTGGCCCGAGGGGTTCAAGGGGGTCGGCAAGCCGTTCAGCCAGCGCTACCGCCTCCAGCGGTTCGGCCGCGGCGGCTTCGTCGCGGCCGCACTGCGGACGGGTGCGCCGATCATCCCCACGGCGATCGTCGGGGCCGAGGAGATCTACCCGATGGTCGGCAACGCGAAGACGGTCGCGCGTGTCCTGGGCCTTCCGTACTTCCCGATCACACCGACGTTCCCGCTGCTCGGACCGCTGGGGCTCGTGCCGCTGCCCAGCAAGTGGTTCATCCACTTCGGCGAGCCGATCGCGACGGACGGGTTCGACGAGGGCGCTGCCGACGACCCGATGGTCGTGTTCAACCTCACCGACCAGGTCCGTGAGCAGATCCAGCAGAGCCTGTACCGGCTGCTGGTCAAGCGACCGTCCGCTTTTGGCTGAGCGTCCGGTTAGAGGGAGCGGCTAGCTGGTCGTCGTCGCGACGCCGTGCGGCAGGCGGCCCAGGGCGTAGCCGACGGCCACGCCGATCGCGATGCCCCCGGCGGCGGAGGCGGCCGGGAGCGCCCAACGCTTGACCTGCTCGCGGCGCCGGAAGTCACGCACCGCCCAGCCGTTCTGCCGCGCATGCGCGCGCAGGGTCGGATCCGGGTTGACGGCGACGGCGGTGCCGACGATCGACAGCATCGGGATGTCGTTGGAGGAATCGGAGTACGCCGAGCAGCGGGCGAGGTCCAGGCCGTCGCGCGCCGCGATCGCCCGGATCGCCTCGGCCTTGGCGAGCCCGTGCATCGGCGGGCCGTCGAGGTGGCCGGTGTAGCGGCCGTCGCGCACCTCGGCGACGGTCCCGAGGGCCCCGGTCAGGCCGAGCCGGCGGGCGATCACGGTGGCCAGCTCGACCGGGGTGGCGGTGACGAGCCAGACCTGCTGGCCGGCGTCGAGATGCCCCTGCGCGAGGGCGAGCGTCCCGGGGATGAGCTTGTCGACCATCTCGGAGTCGAACACCTCCTCACCCAGGCGCTCCAGCTCGGCGACCTCGCGACCCTCGATGAACGACAGGGCGGCCTCCGTCGCTGAGGCCATGTCCTCGACGTCCTCGGAGCCGCTGAGCACGAACTTCAGCTGCTTGACCCCGAAGCCGACGATCTCGCGCGGGCTGAAGTAGTGCTGCTTGGCCAGCCCCACGGCGAAGTGGAAGAGGCTCGCCCCGCGCATCACCGTGTTGTCGACGTCGAAGAACGCCGCGGCCGTCGGGTCGCTGCGCTGCGTCGTCAGCGGGCCATGAGCCGCCGCCGCGGACGCCTCGCCGGCCTGCCGGTAGCGCGTGAGCAGGTCGGCCTGGAGCTGCCGTCCGTCGGGCGGGGTCTGCACCACCTGAGAGTACCCAGCGCGCCGGAGGGGTGTGCCAGACTCACGGGGCGAGGAAGGGGAGGCCCATGAACGCGAACGTCGCCGCGTTCCTGCGCGCCTCGGCCGACCGCCATCCCGACGCCACCGCGCTGGTCGTCGGCGACGACCGGCACACGTGGGCCGAGCTCGACCGCGCCGTCGACGCCTTCGCCTCCGGCTGCCTGCGCCGCGGGCTGCGGGCCGGCGAGCGCGTCGCGTTCCTGCTCGGCAACTCCTACGAGTTCGTGGTCGCGTACCTCGGCGTCGCCCGGGCCGGGCTCGTGTCGGTCCCGCTGAACCCCGCGTACACGGCACCGGAGGTCGCCGTGATGCTGGCCGACAGCGGCGCGCGGCTGCTGCTCGTCCAGGCAGCCACGGCAGGCGTGGGCCGTGAGGTGGCGGATGCGCTGCCGGGCTGCGAGCTCGTCGACGTGAGCAGCAGCTGGGACGAGCTCCTCGCGCGCGGGGTGGTGCTCGCCGAGGCGGCCACGGCGCCGGACACGCTGGCGCTGCTGCTGTTCACGGCCGGGACGAGCGGCCGGCCGAAGGGCGCGATGCTCACGCACGGGGCATTGCGCGCGAATGTCGAGGACCTGCTCGCCCTCACCGATCCGCCGGCGGTCACCGACGACGACGTCGCCCTCGTCGTCCTGCCGCTGTTCCACGTCTACGGGCTCAACACCGCGCTCGGGCTGTCCATCGCCGCCGGCGCCACGATCGTGCTGACCGACCGCTTCGACCCGGTCGACACGCTCACGCTCATCGCCCGGCACCAGGTGACGTCGGTCGCCGGCGTCCCCGGGATGTACCGCGCCTGGTGCGCGGTACCGGGACTTCGTGAGGCCATGGCCACGGTCCGCATCGCCTCCAGCGGCGCCGCGCCGCTGCCGGTCCGCGTGTACGAGCAGTTCGAGGAGCTGACCGGGCTCGCCATCTTCGAGGGCTACGGCATGACCGAGACCGCTCCGGTCGTGGCGACGACCCTCGTGTCGGGTGCACCGAAGGCGGGGTCCGTCGGCCAGCCGCTGCCCGGGCTCGAGGTGCGGCTCATGGAGGACGGCGTCGAGGGTCCCGAGGTCGTCGACGACGGTGACCCGGGCGAGGTCTGGGTGCGCGGGGCGTCGGTGTTCGTCGGGTACTGGCCCGACGGCGCGGGCGGCCCGGACGCCGACGGCTGGTTCCACTCCGGTGACGTGGCATATGCCGACGAGGACGGCGACCTCCACCTGGTCGACCGTCGGCGCGAGGTCATCCTCGTCAACGGCTTCAACGTCTACCCCCGGGAGATCGAGCAGGTCGTCGACGACGTGCCGGGGGTGGCGGAGGTCGCCGTCGTCGGCGTGCCGGACGACATCACGGGCGAGGCCGTCCTGGCGCTCGTCGTGCCGCGAGTCGGATCGATCGTCTCGCCCGAGGTCGTGCTGGCCCACTGCGCGACCCGGCTGGCCCGGTTCAAGTGCCCCTCGAGCGTCCGGATCGTGGAGACCCTCCCGCACTCGGCGACCGGCAAGATCGCCAAGGGTCGGCTCCGCGAGGTCTACGGCGACACGGGCTACGGGCAGTGAGCGTGGTCGTCACGCTGGTCGGCAAGCCCGGGTGCCACCTGTGCGACGAGGCCCGCGAGGTCGTGGCACGGACCTGCACGGCCACGGGCGTCGCCTGGGACGAGGTCTCGATCCTCGACGACCCGGCGCTGGCGGACGAGTACGCCGAGCGCATCCCGGTGGTCCTTCTCGACGGCCGGCCGTTCGACTTCTGGCGGATCGACGAGGCCCGCTTGCACGCGCGGCTCGCCGTCGTCTGATCGGTAGTAACCGATAACCGGACGCCAACGTCCGGTCAACTTTGTGACTTCGTGCGCTCGTGCCTACCCTAGGCATGTCGCTTTCGCGACTCCCCTGCAAGGTGCTTCCCCTGGAGAACCGTGTCCCTTGACCGCCCCACCCGGTCGGCCGTCGCGGCCATCGGCCCGGCGCGCGGGGTCGGACGCGAGATTCCGGACGCGACGATCGCCCGCCTGCCGGTCTACCACCGGGTCCTCGACCAGCTCGCGACGACCGGTGTGACGACCGTGTCCTCGGACGAGCTGGCCGCCGCCTGCGGGGTCTCGCCGGCCAAGCTGCGCAAGGACCTGTCGCACCTGGGCTCCTACGGCACGCGCGGGGTCGGCTACGACGTGCGCTTCTTGACCTACCAGATCGCCCGTGAGCTCGGCTCGACCCAGCCGTGGGGGGTCGTCATCGTCGGCGCCGGGAACCTCGGCCACGCGCTCGTGGCCTACCGCGGCTTCGCCTCACGGGGCTTCGCGGTCGTCGGCCTCCTCGACACCCACCCCGACGTCATCGGCCAGGTCCTCGGCGGTCCCGGCGCGCCGATCGAGGTGCGGCCGGTGGCCGACCTCGAGGCGGTCGTGCGGGACGGCGGGGCGCACATCGGCGTCATCGCGACACCGGCCGAGTCGGCCCAGGACGTCTGCACGCGGCTGGTCGCCGCCGGCGTCCGGAGCATCTTGAACTTCGCCCCCGCCGTGCTGGCCGTTCCGGCCGGCGTCGAGGTCCGAGACGTGGACCTCGCCGTCGAGCTGCAGATCCTGGCCTTCCACGAGCAGCGCCGCCTGGACGAGGCGGCCGCCACGAACCTGTATCCACCGTCGCTGGGAGAGGCGATCAACGCATGAGCACCACAGTCGCGAGCAGCGGGACGCCCCGCAGCGCGTCGCCCCGCAAGGCCTCACCGAAGACGGCTGCGGCCGCGCCCAAGAAGCCGGCGGCCTCGAAGCCGACCGCGCCGAAGGCCGCGCCCAAGGCCGCAGCGAAGCCGGCAACGGCCGAGCAGGTGTTGCCGGTCGAGTCCAAGCCGGCCGAGGCGAAGGCGAAGCCCCCGGTACGAACGAAGGTGGCCCCGGCCCCCGGCCCGGTCGCCCTCGTGGCCGCCGGCCCCGGTGACCCGGACCTGTTGACCCTGCGTGCGGCGAGCCTGCTCGCCGGCGCGGACCTCGTCGTCGCGGACGCCGACGTCGTCGACATCGCCCACACGCACGCACGTCCCGGTGCTGAGGTCGTCGTGGCCGTCGATGAGGCCGGTCTCCCGCTCGAGCAGGCGCGCCGCAGCGCGCTGGTCATCGAGGGGGCGCGCGCGCAGAAGGCCACCGTCCGGCTCATCTCCGGCGACCCGGTGATCGACGGCTCGCTGCTGCACGAGGCGGCTGCCCTCCGCAAGGCCCGCATCGAGTTCGAGGTGGCACCGGGCGTCAGCGACGTCACGGGGATCCCGGCCTACGCGGGCTTCGGCCTGACCGGCGGGCGCACGCGCGGAGTCCGCATCGTCGACGCCCACGACACCGACCTGCCGTGGGCCGACCTCGCGCGTCCGCGCACGACGCTGGTGTTCGTCGACGGCGCCGACCGCGCCACTGAGATCGCGGCCAACCTGGTCGCCGCCGGGGCCGACGCGTCGACGCCGATCGCGGTCACCCGTCGCGGCACGACAGTCGACCAGCGCACCCTCGTCAGCACGCTCGCCGAGATCGCGGGCGTCGCCAAGGCGGCCCGCCAGACCGGCCCGGGCCTCGTCGTGGTCGGCGAGGTCGTCGCGCAGCGCGAGAAGCTCGACTGGTTCGAGGTGAAGTCGCTGTTCGGCTGGCGCATCCTCATCCCGCGCACGCAGGACCACGCCGGCTCGGTCGTCCCGCTGCTTCGCGCCCACGGCGCGATCCCGATCGAGGTCCCGACGATCTCGGTCGAGCCGCCGCGCACGCCGCAGCAGATCGAGCGCGCGGTGCACGGCCTGGTCTCCGGTCGCTACGAGTGGATCGGGTTCACCTCGGTCAACGCCGTGCGAGCAATCCGCGAGAAGCTCGATGAGTACGGGCTCGACGCGCGGTCGTTCGCCGGGCTGAAGGTCGCAGCGGTGGGCGAGCCCACCGTCGCCGCGCTCGTCGAGTTCGGCGTCCGGCCCGACATCGTGCCTGCGGGCGACCAGACGACTGCCGCCCTCCTGGACGAGTGGCCCGCGTTCGACTCGCTGACCGACCCAATCAACCGCGTCTTCCTGCCGCGGGCGGACATCGCCACCGACACCCTCGCGGCCGGCCTCGCCGAGCTCGGGTGGGAGGTCGACGACGTGACGGCCTACCGGACCGTTCGGGCGGCCCCGCCGCCAGCGGCGACGCGCGAGGCCATCAAGACCGGTGGCTTCGACGCGGTCCTGTTCACCTCCAGCAGCACAGTGCGCAACCTCGTCGGCATCGCCGGCAAGCCGCACCACTCGACGGTCGTGGCCTGCATCGGCCCGCAGACCGCGAAGGCGGCCGAGGAGCACGGGCTGCGCGTCGACGTGCTCGCCGAGACGTCGACCGTCCCGGCGCTCGTGCAGGCACTCGCCGCCCACGGCGATGCCCTGCGTGCTGCCGCGGCGCAGACCGGGGACGCCACGTGGCGGCCCAGCCGGCGCCGGGCGACCGCGCGTCGCAAGGCGACCTGAGGATGCCCGACCCGGCCGGAGGAGCCGACCGCACGGTCGTCCACCTCCTGCGCCACGGCGAGGTCTTCAACCCCGGCGGCGTCCTCTACGGACGCCTGCCGGGGTATCGCCTGTCCGAGCTCGGCGAGCTGATGGCCGAGCGGGCCGCAACGGCACTCGCCGACCGTGACGTCGTCCACGTGATCTCCTCGCCCCTGGAGCGCGCCCAGCAGACGGCGGCGCCGGTCGCCGCGGCGCACGGCCTGGCGGTGGAGACCGATGCCCGCGTCATCGAGGCGGACAACGTCTTCGAGGGCCAGCGCGTCAGCGTCGGCGACGGCGTGCTGCGCAAGCCGGCCGCCTGGCGGCACCTGTACAACCCGTTCCGCCCCTCGTGGGGGGAGCCGTACGTCCAGCTCGCCGCCCGTATGCGCGCCGCCATCATCAGCGCCCGCGCGGCATCTCGGGGGCACGAGGCCGTCCTTGTCAGCCACCAGCTGCCGATCTGGGTGGCCCGGCTGGCCGCGGAGGAGCGACGCCTGTGGCACGACCCACGAGGACGGCAGTGCTCGCTGGCCTCGTTGACCTCGCTGGAGTTCGACGGGGACCGACTCGCGGCGATCACGTACACCGAGCCGTCGCGCGACCTGCTCCCGGGGGCGAGCAAGGTCGCCGGAGCCTGAGGCTCATCATGCGACGTCGCCGTACCGCGCTCGCCGTGGCCGCGTTCGTGCTGTCCGTGGCGACCCTCGCCGCCTGCGGCACGTCCGACGGCGCGACCTCCGCGGGGGGCGGCGAGCAGGGGTTCGTTGCTGGTGACGGGTCGATCGTCGTCGTTCCGGCCGACCAGCGGGTGCCCGCTCCGGACCTTGCGGGCACGACGTTGGACGGCGAGCCGTTCCGACTCTCCGACCACCGGGGAGAGGTCGTCGTGCTCAACGTGTGGGCGTCGTGGTGCGCCCCGTGCCGCGCGGAGGCCCCGAGCCTTGCCAACCTGTCGAGCGAGTACGCGGACGACGCCGTGCAGTTCGTCGGCCTCGACACCCGCGACTCGGACGTCTCCGCCCGTGCGTTCGCGTCCAAGTACGCCATCACCTACCCCAACGTCATCGACCGCGACGGCCAGCTGCAGCTGCTGTTCGCCGACTCCCTTCCGCCGCAGGCGATCCCCTCGACGCTCGTCGTGGATGCGCAGGGGCGGGTCGCGGCCAGGGCCCTGGGTCGGGCGTCGGAGTCGACACTGCGCGCGATGATCGACCCGCTGCTGGCCGAGGCGGGGTCGTCGTCGGCGACTCCGGCATCGTCGGCCGCAGCGACATCCTCGGCGTCCCCGTGAGCGGGGTGACCGAGCTCGTCGCGAACGGCGGGCTGTGGCTGACGCTGCCGGTCGCGTTCGCGGCCGGCGCGATCGCGTTCCTCAGCCCGTGCGTCCTGCCGCTCGCCCCGGGCTACGTCTCGTACATCACCGGTCTCACCGGCGCCGAGCTCGCCGACGGCCGCGGCCGTCGGCCGCAGGTCCTCCTCGGCAGCGTGCTGTTCGTCCTCGGTTTCAGCATCGTGTTCGTCAGCTACGGCGCCCTCTTCGGCGGGGCCGGCGACGTGCTCCTGCGCTACCAGGACGCCATCACGCGCATCCTGGGCGTCCTCGTGATCGTCATGGGGCTGGCCTTCCTCGGCCTGGTCCCTGGCCTCCAGCGCGAGTGGCGACTGCACCGGATGCCGCGCTGGGGCGTGGCCGGAGCACCGCTGCTGGGTCTGCTCTTCGCGATCGGCTGGACGCCGTGCATCGGCCCGACCCTCACCGCGGTACAGACGCTGGCGTTCTCGGAGGGCAGTGCACTGCGCGGCGCGGTGCTGTCGTTCGCGTACTGCCTGGGCCTCGGGGTGCCGTTCGTGCTGCTCGCACTCGCGTTCAGCCGCGGCGTCGGTGCGATCGGGTGGGTCCGGCGGCACTACGTGTGGGTCATGCGGATCGGGGGAGGCATGCTCGTCATCGTGGGCGTGCTCCTGGTGACCGGTCTGTGGACGGACCTGACGATCTGGCTGCGGGTGTCGACTCCCGGGTTCGAGACGGTGCTGTGACGGGCCGAGGAGCGAGCGCCGACACGGACCCGTCCGGGGCCGGCATGTCGACGCAGCCGAGCCTGCCGCCGTTGGGGACGGCGGGGCTGCTGCGCTGGGGCTGGCGGCAGCTGACCAGCATGCGCACGGCGCTCGTGCTGCTGTTCTGCCTGGCGGTTGCCGCGATCCCGGGCTCGGTCTTCCCGCAGCGGGGGACGAACCCGCTGAAGGTCAACGACTGGCTCGCGAACAACCCGAGGTCCGGGCCGGTGCTGGACCGCCTCGGCTTCTTCGACGTCTACTCCTCGCCGTGGTTCTCGGCGGTCTACCTGCTGCTGTTCATCTCCCTCGTTGGCTGCGTGGTGCCGCGGATGGGCCAGCACTGGCGCGCGTCGCGCACGCCGCCGCCGCCCGCCCCGCGGCGCATGCTGCGGATGCCCGAGTCGGCTGAGCTCACCTCCGGCGACGGTGTCGATGACGTCCTCGGGCGGGCGGAGCGCCACCTGCGTTCCGGTCGCTGGCGCGTTCGCACAGGAACCGACGACGACGGCGCCCGGTGGGTCGCCGCGGAGAAGGGATTCCTGCGCGAGACCGGAAACCTGGTGTTCCACCTGTCCTTGCTGCTCGTCCTCGTCGCGGTCGCGTACGGAGGGCTGTTCGGGTGGAAGGGCAACGTCATCGTGCGCGAGCGCGACGGGTTCTCGGACACGCTCACCCAGTACGACGCCTGGGGCGGCGGCCGGTTCGTCGACCCGTCCGAGCTCCCGCCATTCTCGTTCTCCCTGGACCAGTTCGACGTCGACTTCGAGCGCTCGGACGCGCAGCGGGGTGCGCCGCGACTGTTCGCCGCGCACGTCACCTACCGCGACACCCCCGCGTCGGCACCGGAGACGACGACGATCGGCGTCAACGAGCCGTTGGAGGTCGACGGCGCGAAGGTCTTCCTCGTCGGGCACGGCTACGCACCGCGCTTCGTGGTGAAGGACGGCGCCGGGACGGTCGTGTTCGACGACTCCGTGGTGTTCTTGCCGCAGGACTCGGCCTTCACCTCGACCGGCGTCGTCAAGGTGCCCGACAGCGACCCATCACTGGGCTTCGACGCGCTCTTCTTGCCGACCGCCGCGGTCGACGACGTCCGAGGGCCGCACTCGACGTTCCCGGCACCGGACTATCCGGCGGCGTTCATCTCGGCCTGGACCGGCGACCTCGGGATGGACGACGGCGTCCCGCAGAGCGTGTACGCCCTGGACACCAGCCGGATGACGCAGCTCGGCCTGAAGTCGCTGCTCCCGGGGGAGACGTGGACGCTGCCCGACGGGGCCGGATCGATCGAGCTGGTCGGGTACGAGCGCTGGGCGTCGTTCCAGATCGCCCAGGACCCGGGCAAGGAGCTCGCGCTCGCCGGGGCGGTCCTGGCCATCTGCGGGCTGATGGCCTCGCTGTTCGTGCGCCGCCGACGCCTATGGGTCAAGGCGTGGGCCGTCCCGGGGGCAGGTACCCTCATCCAGGTCGCGGCCCTGGCCAAGACTGAGGCACCGGGACTGGCGCAGGAGGTCACGGACCTCGCCCGTGCGGCCGGAGAGGGATCCCCATGACCAGCGTCCAGCTTGCCGAGGCCAGCAACTACGCGGTGTACGCGACGATGATCACGCTCACGATCGCGATGGTCTGCTTCGCTGTCTCGTTCGCCGCCGGCCGCCGTCCCTCCACGACGCCGGCCCGGGTCGAGGCCGTCCAGGCGTCGGCCGGCGGCACAGCGGTCCTGACCCGGACCGACGTCGCCGCGCCCCCCGAGCCGCTGGACCCCGGGCGGCGGGCCGCCAACATCGCGATGTCCCTGACCTGGCTGGCGTTCGGGCTCCTGCTGGTCGCCGTCGTGCTGCGCGGGCTATGGGCCGGTCGGGTGCCGTGGGGGAACATGTACGAGTTCTCCATCACCGCGGCGCTCGGTGTGCTGGGGGTGTTCCTCTTCGCGTCGATCCGCCGCGACCTTCGCTGGCTCGGGCTGTTCGTCGTCACGCCGACGCTGCTGTGGCTGGGACTGGCCGTCACCGTGCTCTACACGGACGCGGCCCAGCTCGTGCCGGCCCTGAAGTCCTACTGGCTCGTCATCCACGTGTCGGCCGCGATCATCTCGTTCGGGGCCTTCTCCTTCTCCGCGGCGACGGCTGGTCTCTCCCTTGTCCGCCGCCGGGCCGAGCGCCGCGCGTCCGGGGCCGAGGTGACCGGGTGGCTCTCGCGTGTCCCGGCGTCCGATCGGCTCGAGGCCCTCACCGGTCGCGTGATCGCCTTCGCGTTCCCGTTGTGGACCTTCGCGGTGGTCGCCGGCGCCATCTGGGCCGAGAACGCCTGGGGCCGCTACTGGGGCTGGGACCCGAAGGAGACCTGGGCGTTCATCACCTGGGTCGTCTACGCGGCGTACCTGCACGCCCGATCCACCGCGGGGTGGCGCGACCGCGCGAACTGGATCGCCCTCCTGGGCTACGCGACCTTCATCATCAACTACTTCGGCGTCAACCTCTTCGCCAGCGGCCTGCACTCGTACTCGGGGATGTAAGTGCGCACGGTGCTGTCCGTCCTCGTCGCCGGAGTCGCTGGCGCCGCGGTCGCCGCGATCGGGGTCGTCGCGCCGGCGTCGGCCGGTGCCGCCACCGCCACCGCTCCGGCGGCACTCGCCTGGGGCTCCTGCGCAAGGGTCGAGCTCGCCGAGGCGGGCTTCCAGTGCGCGACGCTGCGCGCTCCTCTCGACCGCCGGCACCCGAAGTCCGGCACCGTCACGCTCGCCCTGACACGACACCTGGCCGCGGGATCCGCCGACCAGCGGATCGGCTCGCTCGTGTTCAACCCCGGCGGTCCGGGCGGCTCCGGCCTTGATGCGGCTCCCTCGACGTGGGACGCCCTGCCGGAGGACGTGAAGGCCCGGTTCGACCTCGTCACCTGGGACCCCCGGGGCGTCGGCTCCAGCACGCCGGCGCTTCGCGGCTGCGCCCAGCCCGTCCCGGTGCGCCCGCTCACCGGCCGGGTGGACTGGTCGGCGGTCGTCACGGGCTACGAGGCGGTCCTGGCCCGGGCGAACGCGCGGTGCCAGGAGCGCAACGCGACGCTCGTCGGTCACCTGGGGACCAACGAGAACGTCGCCGATCTCGACCGGATCCGCGGGGCGCTCGGTGAAGCAAAGATCACGTACTGGGGCATGAGCTACGGGACACGGATCGGGTACGTCTACGCGCTGCGCCACCCGGACCGGATCCGGGCGATGGTGCTGGACGGCTCGATCGACCCGGCCGGCACGGCGCTCGGCCTCGTGGAGGGTGGCGCCGGCCCGGACCAGGCGTTCGGGTCGGTGACGCAGGCGTTCCCGGGTGTCGGCGACCAGCTCGAGGCGGTCGTCCGCCGGCTGGACGCGACGACCGTGAAGCTGCCCCACGGCCAGCTCCTGGACCGTTGGGTGCTCCTCGACGCGATCGGCCAGATCGTGCCGTCGCAGGAGGCCTACCCCTCGATCGCCGGCTTCATCGACCTGACGTACCGGGCCCTTTTCGGCACCGGCGCACCGAAGGCGCAGGCCGCGCAGGACCTGTCCGCCGTCGTCGCGAGCCTGCGTCGCACGCTCGGCAACGGGGGCAACGCGGGCAGCGTCTTCTCGGTCGTCAACTGCCTCGACTACGCCGACCGTCCGGACGCAGCGACACTGGTGGACGCGGTCCGCGACCAGAGCCGGCTGGGGCCGCTGTTCGGCGGGACGCTGGCGACGGAGTACGCGTCGGGCTGCGCCGGACTGACGCTGACGCCGGACCCGGTGCCGACCATCACCCGGTCGGGCTCGCACGTGCCGGTGCTCATCCTCGGCGCCTCGCGGGACGGAGCGACGGTGAACCAGTGGACGGCGCGCATGTCGCGTGCCTTCCCGAACTCGCGCACGGTCACGTACGCGGGCGGCCAGCACGTCGTGTGGTCCTTCGCACGGTCCTGGTGCGTCGACTACGTCGCCGACTCCTACGTCATGGACCTGCAGCTGCCGCGGGCGGACATCGGCTGCCCCAACATCTATGTGCCCGAGGGCCAGGACGGCGCACCCACCGGCGACGACCTGCCGCCGCCGTCGACCCCGGTCCCCGATCCGTCGTCGTCCTGAACGACCAGCCGGTCAGCTCTTGTCGGCGGCCGCGTCGTCGTCGCCGCGGCGCTGGCGCATGCGTTCGGTCCACACGTCGTCGGCGAGCTGCTTGAGGAAGGCCGGGTCGTCGTCCGGGGCGACGGGCTCGCGGCGCCGGCCCACCGGAAGCCGGAACGTCGGCCAGTCCCGGCCCAGCCACAGCCACAGCAGTCCGCCGATGATCGGCACGACGATCACGACGAAAAGCCAGACGGCCTTCGGCAGCGACCGGACCTCCGGGCCGGGCGTGCGGAGCACGTCGATGATGAAGTAGATGTAGACGGCGACGAGGAAGAGGATGCCGACGACTCGCAGCACTGTTCCTCCTTCCGCCGGTGAGGGCACCACCCTAGGACAGGACCCCCGCATGAGCCGGCCGTCGGGGGAGCGGGCGTACGGTGGGGCCGTGTCTCGCACGGACTCCAAGGCCAGGTCGTGGGTCGTCTACACGTTGCTGCGGGTGGCGATCTTCCTTGCGTTCTGGCTGCCCCTGCAGCTGCTGACCCCGCTGCGCGGACTACTCGCGGTCGTCGCCGCGCTGCTGATGTCGGGGGCGGTGAGCCTGGTTGTTCTCGACCGCCAGCGCGGCCGGGTCGGCGTCGCGACGGCGGGTTTCTTCCGGCGGATCAACGACCGCATCGAGGCCTCGGCCCGGGCCGAGGACGACCTCGAGCCGGACCCGGAAGCTGCGGTCCCGGCCGAGCGACCCGCGGACTAGGTCGCCCGGCCAAGGACCCCACGTCAGTCGAGCGTCACGATGCGGGTCGACGAGGCGGCCTTCTGGTAGGCGTTGGCCGGGATCGACACCGTCAGGCGCTGGCGACCCTCGGCGCTCGCCGGGAGTCGCAGCCAGGCCCTGCCCGCCTTGTCGAGGCGGACGCTGGCCACCGCCTTCGGCCCACGCTCGAGCGTCACCGCGACCGTCCCGCGACCGACGTTGCCAGCCGCCCCCGGGATCGTCACCGCGACCGTCACGCCCTCACGCTGAGCACCGCCGACCTTCCGCTCGGTGACCTTCCACGTCAGGGTCGGGGCCGCCTTGGTGACCGTCACCGACGTGGTTGCGGCCGACGGCTGCATCGTGGTGCTGCCGCCGAACGACACCGCCACGGCGTGCTTGCCGGCGGGCAGCGACCTGGGCATGGTGAGCACGGCCGCGCCACCGGCCAGCGTGCCGGTGACCTGTTGCCCGCCCACGGCCATGGTGACCGATCCGGTCGCCGGGACCTGCCCGGCCGCGACCTTGACGACCGCGCGGACCTGCTGGCCGTATGCGTACGTCTCCTTGGTGAGCGTGACGCGGGTGATGGTCGAGGACCGGTTCGTCGCCGCGGCCGCGGCCGCGGCCAGCTCGGCCTGAGCGGTCGTGCTCGTCGTCGACGCGGCTCCGAGCGTGAACGACCCGTTGAGCGGGTCGAGCCCGGCACCGCCGGTGTAGAAGCCGGCGAACGCGGGAGCCGCGTCCCCCAGCAGGGTCACCGGGAGGTTCGAGAACGACAGGGTGTCGCCGTCGACCGTGAACCCGCCGCCGACGCCGCCGACGGGTCCGTTGAACGACTGCGCCTGGCCGGTCTGCAGGTTCTTCGAGCCCATCGAGGCGTACAGGGTGCTGAACCCGCCGCCGATCGCCAGCACAGGACTGGAGACCGACAGGTCCAGGGCTCCGTCGTGTCCGGTGAAGCGAACGGCACCGCCGAACCGGATCACGGCCTGACCGGTCGCCGGGTCGTAGGTGCCACCGGCGAGCGGCCACGTGACCGTGCCGCCGCCGTACGACGCGCCGCCGCTGGCCGTCACCGATCCGTGGGCGATGGACCCGGTGATGTACGCGCGGAATGACTCCTTCACGCCCCACGTCATCGAGCCCGCGGTGATCGGCCGCGCGGTCGACGGCGCCGTGAGGTCGGGGATCCCGGACCCGCCGCCGAGGTTCCCCGAGTAGGGCGGTGTCGGGACCGTGGGCTCAGTCGGTTCGGTCGGTTCGGTCGGCTCGGTTGCGTCGGCATTGAGGCTGACGATCCCCGGGGCCTTGTGGTCCTGGCCCGTGCCCGTCGCCCGGAACCACGCCTTCATGCTGGCCGGGAGCGCGTCGACGAGGCCAGCGGCGAACTGCTTGCCGTCGACCGGCGTCGTGTTGTTCGCGCCGGCGGTGCCGACAGCGGCCCACGGCGGGGTGACCGTCCACGTGGTGGCGTCGGGGACGGACGGGAGCGACACCACGGTCACGCGGCCGGCGTCGGTGAAGTCCGTGGCGGCCGGGTTGCGGTAGGCCAGCGCGACCGTGAGGGTCCCCGCGCCGTCGGCGTCGACGTCGACCTGCGGGTCCGTGAAGCGGATCGCGTAGTTGCCCTGCGAGGTGTTGCCGATGGTGACGGCACCGGTGAAGTCATAGCCGGCCGCGCCGGTCGCCTCGTCATAGGTCCCGGTGCCGGCTGTGAACTCCCAGCCGGTGGATCCCTTGGTGACGTTGCCGCTGGCCGTCTGCGTCTGGGTCAGGCTCCCGCACGAGGCGATCGGATCGCCGGTCGTCGATGACGTGCCGTACGCGCAGTCGCTGATCCGCCACGTCATCGACACGCCTGCTACGTCGACCGGCCCGGCGGGCACCGGGAGGGTGGCGTTGATCTCGACGGCACCGGGTGCCTTCGCGTCGTCGTACGCGACGCCGGAGGCGCGGAACCAGTTCTGCAGGCTCGCCAGCAGGCCGTCGATCGTCTCGGGGTGGAACTGCTTGCCGTCGACGGGCGTGGTGTTGTTCGCGCCCGGGGTGCCGACCCCGGACCACGGGGGAGTGACCGACCAGGTGACGGCGTCGGGGACAGCGGCGAGGCTGACGACACTCACGCGGCCCGCGCTGGTGAAGTCGGTGGCGGCGGGAGCCCGGTAGGCCAGGACGGCGGTGAGGGCGCCGGCTCCGTCGGCGGAGACGTCGACGTGGGGGTCGGTGAACCGCACGGCGTAGTTGCCGCGGGTCGTGTTGCCGGTCGTGATCGACCCGCTGAAGGCGTAGTGCGCCTCGCCGGTGGTCTCGTCGAAGGTGCCGGTGCCGCCGGTGAACTGCCAGCCGGCGGAGCCCTTGGTGACGGCACCGTCGACAGACTGGACGGAGTTGATGCTGCCGCACGACGCGATGGTCGTGTCGAACGTGCAGTCGCTGATCCGCCAGGTCAGCGCCACGTCCTCGACGGTGGTCGGGCCGGCCGCGCGAGCGGGCTGGGCGACGGCGAGCATCCCCACGAGGGCGAGGACGCTGGCGCACAGGGCGGCGAGCAGCTGGCGGGATCGGGGCCGGGACGCGGCAGGGCTGGACATGTTCCTCCTAGGGGCGAGCGTGGAGGAAGGTTAGCCTTACCTAAGTTGATCGGTCAGCCGGGGGTCAGCGACGCTCCCAGCACGAGCAGGCCGCCTACCGCCAGGCCGTAGGCGAGCAGCAGGAGCCCGGTCGCCTTCAGGGCGGGCACCAGCGCCGGCCCCCCCGCCCCGCCGGCGACGACGCGCACCGGACCGATGGCGAGCACGCCGGTGAGCAGGGCGAGCGCGACCCACCAGGTCGTCAGCGCCGCGAGCACGACGGCGACGACGAGACCGGCGGCGACGACGACGACGTACAGGCGCCGCGTGGACCGGTCGCCGATCCGCACGGCCAGGGTCTGCTTCCCGGCGACGGTGTCGCCGGGGATGTCGCGAAGGTTGTTGGTGATCAGGATCGCGCACGACAGCAGCCCGACCCCGATGCCGCCGACCACGGCGGCTGCGGTGATCGTCAGCGTCTGGACGTAGGTCGTGAACACCACGGGGACCAGGCCGAAGAAGACGAAGACGAAGACCTCGCCGAGGCCCGCGTAGCCGTACGGGCGCGGACCGCCCGTGTACAGCCAGGCCGCCGCGACCGAGGCGACGCCCACGAGCAGCAGCCACCACTGACCGGTCAGCCCGATGAGCACGAGCCCGGCAAGGCCGGCGACGGCGAACGACCCCCATGCCGCACGCCGCACCGCACGCGGCTGCGCCAGCCCTTGCCCGACGAGTCGGACGGGCCCCACGCGCTTCGCGTCCGTGCCGCGCACCCCGTCGCTGTAGTCGTTCGCATAGTTGACCCCGACCTGAAGCGCGACCGCGACGACGAGGGCCAGCAGCACTCGCCACCCGTCGAACGCCTGCGCCCACACGCCCAGTCCGGCGCCGACCGCGACCGGGGCGACGGCAGCGGGGAGGGTGCGCGGGCGCGCACCCTCGACCCACTCCGTGAACCGTGCCATCTCAGCCCCCATCCAACCCGGGCGCCTGCCGCTGCAGCGAAACGCGGTCGACCTTGCCGCCCGGCAGGAGGGGGAGCACGTCGACGACGTGCACCCGCGGGCGCGCCGCAGCTCCGAGCGCCTCGACGACGGCGTGCTGCAGCCCGGCGGGGTCGAGGGCCGAACCCGACGGGACGACGAACGCATGCAGCCGCGGCTCCCCGTCGCCCCCGGGCGCGACGACGACGGCGACCGACTCGACCCCGGAGCGGGCGGCGACGACGGCCTCGACCGCACCGGCTGACACGTTCACCCCGCGCACGACCACGACATCGTCCGCTCGTCCCGTCACAACGACAGTCCCGTCGTCGTCGACCCGGCCGATGTCGGGCAGCCGGAAACCGCCGCCCCCGAACGCCTCTCGGGTCGCCTCGGGGTCGGCCCGGTACCCGAGGGCGACGCACGGGCCACGGACGAGCAGGCGTCCGTTCGCATCCGCCGTCACCTCGATGCCGGGAAGAGGTCGGCCGTCGAACACGCAGCCCCCGGCGGTCTCCGTCGCGCCGTACGTCGACACGAGCCGGATCCCGAGGTCGCTCGCTGTCGTCCGCAACGCCGGGCGCAGGGCGGCCCCTCCGACGAGAACCTGCGTGCACCGACGCAGGGCGTCGATGCCGGCGTCGTCGCCGACGAGGCGGGCGAGCTGGGCCGGGACGAGCGCGGTGCGGATGTCGTCGCTGGTGCCCGCGGCCCGTTCCACTGCCTCGGCGAAGTCACCGGGGGTGAACGGCGCGAGCCCGCCCAGGCTGGCCAACGCGACCGGCTCGCGGTCGGCCGCGAGCGCCCGGACGGCGACGTTGAGCCCGCCCATCGATGTCACGGGGAGGGCGGCGACCCACGTCGGTCGCGAACCACCCTGCACCGCCGCCGTCATCGACGTCAGCTGCGCGGCCGTCAGCAGCACGCCCTTCGGCGCGCCCGTCGACCCCGACGTAGCGGCGACGACGGCGACCTCGGCCGACTCCAGGGGCGGCCCGTCGACCCGCACCGCCCGCAGCAGGAGGGCGACGACATCCGTGGAGACGGTCGCACTGACGGTCGGGACGGGAGCGATCGCCGGGCCGTCGCCGCTCAACGCGGCGGACAGCGCCGGCAGCATCCGGGCGAGGCCATCAGGCCCCGGCGGAACCGGAAGACGTACGAGATCGCGGCTCATCGGTGCCGAGCGTAGGACGGTAGGTTTCCCGGCATGGACACTCGTACCCGCTACGTCCTGCCGCCCGTCGCCCCGGAGGGCTCGCCCGCCCTCGCGGACCCGGCGCACTCGTCCGCCCGGCCGGCCTGCACGTGGGCGTCAGCTGGCGACTACCAGGACATCCGGTACGAGGTGTCGACCGGCGACGCCGCGGGCATCGCGAAGATCACGATCGACCGGCCGGCCCGGCGCAACGCGTTCCGCCCGCAGACGCTGTTCGAGCTGCAGGACGCGCTCAACCTCGCCCGCGACGACGACACGGTCGGCGTCATCATCCTCACCGGACAGGGCGATCTCGCGTTCTGCTCGGGCGGCGACCAGCAGATCCGCGGCAACGACGGCTACATCGGGGACGACGACGTCGCGCGCAAGGGCATCGGCCGCCTCAACGTCCTTGACCTGCAGGTCCAGATCCGCCGCACGCCCAAGCCCGTCGTCGCGATGGTCGCCGGCTACGCGATCGGCGGCGGCCACGTGCTCCACGTCGTCTGCGACCTGACCGTAGCGGCCGACAACGCCCGCTTCGGCCAGACCGGCCCGCTCGTCGGGTCGTTCGACGGCGGATACGGCTCGGGCCTGCTGGCCCGGACGATCGGCCAGAAGCGCTCGCGCGAGGTCTGGTACACGTGCGGTCAGTACGGCGCGGAGCAGGCATACGAGTGGGGCCTGGTCAACGAGGTCGTCCCCGTGACCGACCTGGAGGAGGCGACCGTCGACCTCGCGCTGCGGATGCTCGAGATGTCCCCGCTGGCCCTGCGGATGCTGAAGGCGTCGCACAACGCTGTCGACGACGGCCTGGCCGGCGTGCAGCAATTGGCGGGCGACGCGACGCTGCTGTTCTACATGACCGAAGAGGCCCAGCACGGCCGGGACGCCTACAAGAACAAGCAGCGCCCCGACTTCCGGCAGTTCCCGAAGCGGCCCTGACCCGACCGTGCCGACCTCGGACGGCCCGCTCGGTGCGCTGCTGGAGACGGCGGTCGCGTTCGCGCTCCCGCTACGACGCCGGTTCCGTGGCATCGACGTCCGCGAGGGCCTGCTCGTCCGCGGGCCTGCCGGCTGGGGCGAGTTCGCCCCCTTCGACGACTACGCGGACGCCGCCGCGGCACGCTGGCTGACGAGCGCGGTCGAGGCCGCGTACGGGTCATGGCCCGCCGCGCTGCGCGACGTCGTGCCCGTCAACGCGATCATCCCCGCCGTGCCCGCGGCCGACGCGGCGGTCCTGACCCGCGAGGCTGTCGGGCCTCGCGGGTGCCGCACCGTCAAGGTCAAGGTCGGAGGCACCGACCCGGCCGAGGACGAGGAGCGGGTCGCTGCGGTCCGTGCCGTGCTGGACGACCTGCTCGGGCCGGGGGCCGGTCGGCTGCGCGTGGACGTCAACGGATTGTGGGACGTGCCAACGGCGGCCGCGATGCTGCGACGGCTCGCGGCCTACGGCCTGGAGTATGTCGAGCAGCCGTGCGCCTCCGCGGCCGAGCTGCGTGAGCTGCGCCGCCTCGTCGACGTGCCGATCGCGGCCGACGAGTCGATCCGCACGTCCGGCGATCCGGCCGCGGTGCCCGTGCGCGAGTTCGCGGACCTCGCGATCTGCAAGCCGGCGCCCCTGGGCGGGGTCGCCGCGACGCTGCGCGTCGCCGAGGCCGTCGGCGTGCCCGTCGTGGTGAGCGGGTCGTTGGACTCATCGGTCGGCCTCGCTGTCGCGGTCGCGGCCGCCGCCGCGCTGCCGGACCTGCCGTACGCCTGCGGGCTCGGCACCGGGGCGCTGCTGGCCGACGACCTCGTCGCGACCGCCCACGTCCCGGTGGCCGGTGGGCTCGCCCCGCACCGGGTCGGCCCCGATCCGCAGGCCCTGGCCCGAGCATGCGACCGAGTGGCTCCCGAGCGTGCTGCCTGGTGGCGCGAACGCCTTTCGGCTGCCTGGCACGCCGGTGCCGCCGACCGCTGCCGGGTGCTGATGGGCGTGGAAGGGTAGGCGCGTGAACCCCTCCACCGCGCAGGCGCGGGCCATGGTCGACGAGCTCCTGCGCTGTGGTGTCACCGACATCGTCGTCGCGCCCGGATCCCGGTCGACACCGCTGGCGATAGCGATCGCCCGAGCCGAGCAGGAGGGTGACGTCGTCGTGCACGTCCGCCTCGACGAGCGCTCGGCGGGCTACCTGGCGCTCGGCTTGGCGAAGGTGACCGGCGTGCCCGCCGCGGTCATCACAACCTCGGGCACGGCGGCGGTCAACCTGCACCCGGCGATCGTCGAGGCCGACCTGTCCGGTGTGCCGATCCTCGCCGTCACGGCCGACCGCCCGCCGCAGCTGCGCGGGGTCGGGGCGAACCAGACCATCCGCCAGCCCGGGATCTACGGGGACGCCGTGCGGCTGGCGGTCGACCTCGCACCGGCGACGCGTGCGGTCGGCGAGGTTGCCTACTGGCGCTCCACCGTGTCCCGCGCCGTCGCCGCATCCACCGATGCGGTGCGGCCCGGGCCTGTGCACCTGAACGTGCCGTTCGCCGACCCGCTCGTGCCCGATGGCGATGACGAGTGGATCGAGCCGCTCGACGGCCGGCCGGACGGCCGTCCGTGGACGGTCGACCCGCGGCTCATCGGCGGCATCAGCACCGCCCTGGACGACTCGTTGGACCTGCTCCTCGACGACGCGACGGTGCCGGCGCGCGGTGTCGTGCTGATCGGCGACCTCGCGGCCTTCGGCGACCTCGCCGACCAGCAGGAGATGGTGGCCCTGGCCGGCGAGCTCGCCGACGCGCTCGGATGGCCGGTCATCGCCGAGCCCAGCGGCAACGCGGCCGGCGCCGACACCGTGCTGTCCCACGGGCCGCTGCTGCTGGCCGACCCGGGGTTCGCCGACGCGCACGTGCCCGACCTCGTCGTGACCATCGGCCGCGTGGGGCTGGACCGGTCGGCGCTGCGCATGGTGGCGCGCGCCGGCCTGCACCTGGCGGTCGATCCGCACCAGGAGTGGAGCGACCCGACCCGGTCGGCCGACGCGGTGGTGACGTCGGTGCCGTTGCCGCCGAGCCTGGCGGAGGTCGACGACGACTGGCTCGCCGACTGGCAGCGCGCCGACGTGCTCGCCGCAGCCGCGGTCGAGACGGCCCTGTTCGCCCGCGACGACGCCCTCACGGGAATGCATGTGGCCCGCGTGACGGCGGCGGCCGTGCCGGACGGCGGCCTGCTGTTCGTCGGCCCGTCGTGGTCGGTGCGGCACGTGGCCGCGTTCGCCGCCAACGCCGTGCGCGACGGGTCGATCCTGGGCAACCGCGGGACGTCCGGCATCGACGGATGCGTGTCCAGCGCCTGGGGGGCGGCCAGCGCGTTCCAGCGCGCCGGCGGGGCCGGGGCGCTGGCCCTGCTGGGGGACCAGACCTTCGTGTACGACATCGCTGGCCTGCTCGCGCCGGCGGAGGAGGAACGCCCGGACCTCGTGTACGTCGTCACCGACAACGACGGCGGCGGGATCTTCTCCTCCCTCGAGCAGGGCGCTCCCGAGCACGCGGACGTGTTCGAGCGCGTCTTCGGCGTGCCGTTGGGCCTGGACCTCGTGGCCCTCGCGCGGGCGAACGGGATCGAGGCTGTCGCGGTCGACACCGCCGCCGGCCTCGCCACGGCGATCGACGACGCGGTCGGCGCCGGCGGCGTGCGCGTCGTCGTGGCCCGGACCACCGGGCGCGCCGGCGAGGTGGCCGGGCTCGAGTCCGTCCGGCAGGCGGTCGCGCAGGCCCTCGCCTCGAGCTGACCGGCGGCCGGACCGCCGAGCACGTACCGTTGGGCCATGGCCGACCCGGCAGACCGGCACGACCAGGTCCTCGAGGCGACGGCACGGGTCTTCGCCGAGCGGAGCATCGCCGGCGCAGGGCGCAACGACATCGCCAAGGCCGCCGACGTGTCGCGCCGCGCCGTGTCGGAGGTGGGGCACAGCCGCGTGGACCTGCTGCGCGCCGTGGTCACCACGCTGCCGTTCCCGCCGACCGCGCGGCTGATGGCAGCGCAGGCCGCCCAGCCCGCCGAGCCGGCGCTTGCCGCGCTCATGCGCGCCGCGCGGCAGGTCCTCGGCGATCCCGGCGCGGCGTGGGACGCGCTCGAGCTGCAGGCCATCGCCATCGCGCCGTACGACGACGCCCTGCGGTCGGCGGTGGGCGAACGGCTCGACACGCGCTGGGCGGCCGCGCACCAGGTCGTCCGGCAGCTGCGGGGGGCCGAGGACACCGGCGCCGTCGATGCGGTCGAGGACGCGGCGGTCCTGCACCTGCTCGCCGTCGGCCTGGGTCTGGCCTACCTCAGCCCGCTCGCGCGGCAGTGGAGCGACCCGGCCGCGTGGACCGCGCTGTCCGCGCGCCTCCTGGAGTCGCTCGCGGAGGTCGACGTCGAGCCCGTGCTGGACAACCCGACCCGCTGGCGCGCCCGGGTCACGACCGCCTCCTCGCCCGCCGCGCTCGCGCGCCTGCAGCGCATGCTTGCCCACCTCGGGGTGCAGGTCGTCAGCCTCGTGACCGCGGGCCTCGACGACGGCAAGCAGCTCGTCGACCTCATCCTGCTCTCGTCGGCCGACGTCGACCGGGCGACCGTCGTGCACGGTCTGAGCTCGGTCGCGTCGGACGTCATCGTCACCCGCGGCGTCGCCGCCGATGCCGAGGATGTCGCGACGCGGGTGCTGCAGCTGTCCGCACGGCTGGCCACCGACCCGGACGCCGCCCCGCGAGCCGCTGCCGACCTCGTCCTCGCCGACGCGTGGGAGGTGACGACGGCCGCCGAGGGCGCGGACGCATCAGCATTGGTCCTCCGTCTGCAGTGGACCCCGGAGCGACATGTCGTCCTGCGCCGCGACGTCGCCCCGTTCACTGCGGCCGAACGGGACCGGGCCTCGGCGCTGCTCGGCCTCGTCGCGGCGCTCGCGGAGGTGCGCGGCGAGCCGGACGGCTACGGCTGGCGCGAGATGCTGGCCGACGGCAGCACGGTGGTGACGCGGCTCGCACGCCCGGAGGACGCACCCCGGGTGGCGCGCATGCACGAGCGGTCCGGCGAGGAGACGCGGTTCCAGCGCTACTTCTCGCCCGTGAACGAGTGGCGCCAGGACCATCTCAGCCGCATCGCCGGCGGGCATCGCGGCGCAACCCTCGTCGTCGCGGCCGCGGACGAGGAGGTCGTCGCGCTCGGCAACGTGTTCCCCGTCGGCCCGGCAGACATCGACCGCGCGGAGATCGCGGTCATCGTCGAGGATGCCTGGCAGGGCAGGGGGATCGGCCGGCTCCTGGTCACCCGGCTCATCGACGTCGCCAGCCGCATGGGCTTCTCCCATCTCGTGGCCTACGTGCTTGCCGACAACACGCGGATGCTCGCCCTCCTGCGGTCGACGGGGCTGGCGTGGCGAACGGAGACCGACCACGACCTCGGCGGGACGGTGACCGCGCTGACCGCCGACCTGCGTCCGACCTGAGCGTCGGTCGGCCCGAAGAGCGCCGCGGCGGGCGCTGCTATCTTGCGCCGATGCGCATCCCCAGCTCGCCGTCGCCAACGGTCATCAGCGACACCCTCGAGGGCGACACCATCGTCATCGACGTCCAGACCGGGGCGTACTACACGCTGACCGAGATCGCCGGGTCGCTGTGGACGCAGGCGCAGTCCGACGGGGCGTGCGAGGTCGACGGTCCCGCGGTCGACGTGCTCGCCGCGCTGGTCGGCGAAGGCCTCCTCGTGGCCGAGCTCGACACCCCGGCGCCGGCCGACACCGGGGTCGCGTTCCAGCGGTACACCGACATGGAGGAGCTCCTCCTCGCCGACCCGATCCACGAGGTGGACGCCGAAGGGTGGCCGGTACTCAAGCCGCCCACCGCGGGCGGGTGAGCCCCTCCGCGGACGACCTGGCCGCGCAGTTCGCCGAGCTCGACGCCGCCGCGCAGGCCTCGGGATCGGCCACCCGCACGTTGCTCCTCGGGGGCCTTGCGGTCCGGTTCGAGGCCTCCGACGTCGCGACCCTTGACCTGTTGTGCTCGGCCATGCGGCATCTGCCCGTCGTCGACACCGCACCCGATGCCTCCGTGCGGATCGTGCGTCGTCAGGCTCTCGCGGGCGCGGTCACCTGGCGGTGGGCCTGGACGCTTCCCCGCTACGACGACGTCCGCTACGCCTTCTCCGTCATGGGGTGGATGGGCTTCCTCGTCGCCGAGGATCGCATCGCCCGCCGCACCTTGATCGTCGTCGATGACGAGTCGATGGACCGGCTCGACCGCCCGGAGACGACTCGGCCGATCATCGAGACGCTGCTGGGGCGGTTCGACCTCGTGTGCGTGCACGGCGGCACGGTGGGTGACGACGAGCGGTGCGTGCTGCTGGCCGCCCGCGGCGGCAGCGGGAAGTCCTCGCTCGTCGCGCAGGCCGTCCACCGTGGGTACCGCACCGTCGGCGAGGACTTCTTGTACCTCCAGCCCGGCCCGGACCCGATCCTGTACTCCGCCTACGCGACGGTGAAGCTCTCCCCGTCGAGCCCCGCCAGCGGGCTCGTCGACCAGGCCGTGCCGGTCGTGGACGGCAAGCGCATGGGCTGGCTGCCGGACATCCGGCCCGGCTGCATGGCCGACCAACAGCGACCGCTCGCGATCGTCGTGCCCTCCGTGGGGGAGCGCGTCGCGATCGGGCCTGCGGACGAGCGCACGATCCTCACCGCCCTGCTCCCGACGTCGACGATGATGGCGACCGACCGCGAGCGGGCAGCCCAGCTGCTGACCGTGCTGGCCCGTTCGCTTCCCTGCTTCTCGCTGACCGTGGCCGGCGACGCGGACGCCGAGCTCGCCGCCCTGCGGTCGGTGGTCCCCGGGCTCGAGCCGGCGACCAGGTCCGCCGGGTGAGGATCCTGCTGTGGGCGGTCCCGTTCCTGCCGGTCGCCGGCGGTCGCGAGGTGTTCACCGCGCGGCTCGCGGGCGAGCTGGTCGATCGCGGCCACGAGGTGGTCGTCGTCGCCCCCGCGCACGGCAGCGGTGCCACGGTCGACGCCGACCTCGTGCGCGCCCTGGAGATCGTGCGCCTGCCGATCGGCGCGCTCATCGACGTCCGGCACGGACTCGACCTCGACCTCCCCACGGACCTGGCCGCGGCGCGGACGCGACTGGTCGCGCTGCTCGACGACTTCCGCCCCGAGGTCGCCCACGCGCACTCGTTCGGCCCGGACCTCGCCCTCCTCGGTGGTCCGGCGCGCGAGCGCTCCGTGCCCGTCCTCGTCACGGACCACGGCCTCGGCGCCATTCCAGAGCGCGCGCTCCTGGCGATCACCCAACGCATGGCCCGGATCCCCACGCACGTCGCGACGGTGTCGAACGCGGCGCGCGACGCCCTCCTGGCCGTCTTCCCGGAGCTCGCCGGGCGTCTCACGGTCGTCCCGAACGGCGTCCCGCTGCCACCGACGCTCACCCCTGTCGACCCGGAGCGCGGGACCGTGCTCGCGATCGGGCGCCTGTCCGCCGAGAAGGGGATCGCGTCCGCGCTGACCGCGTGGTCGGTGCTCGCGCGGAGCCGGTCGGTGCCTGATCTCGTCGTGGTCGGTGACGGGCGCGACCTGCCGACCCTTGAACGCCTGGCGGTCCACCTCGGGGTCGCGGAGCGGGTCCGGTTCGTCGGCTGGCTACCGCAGCGCGACGTGGCGCAGGCTTACGACGAGGCGTGCCTAGTGCTCGTCCCGTCACTGTGGGCGGAGCCGTTCGGCCTGGTCGCTGCGGAGGCGGCCGCGCACGGGCGCGCGGTCATCGCCTCCCGCGTCGGCGCGCTGCCAGAGATCGTCGACGAGGGTGTCACCGGGTGGCTCACGCAGCCCGGCGACATCATCGGCCTGATCGGCACGCTGAACGCCGCTCTCAGCGAGCCGGCGCAGCTGGTCGAACGAGGCGCCGCTGCCGCCGCGCGTGCGGCGGAGCACTACAGCCTGGCGGCGTGCGCCGACGGCTACGAGGCGCTCTACCGGCGGCTGATCGGGTCATGACCGGCCCGCTCACCGTCGCGCTCACCCCGGGCTCGCTGGCGGGCGGACCGCCCCGTGCCGGTCACGCGGCGGCCCTGCTGACGGCGACGGCCGACGGCATCGTGCTGGGGCGCACGGCACCGGTGGGTGACGCGCAGGTCGCCGCCTTCCCGTTCGAGCTTGCATCGGTGGTCGCGACGCCGGAGGACCGCGATGCGTTGACCGCGCTGGTTGCCGGCAACGCCGCCGCTGGCCTGCGCACCATCGTGTGCCTGGACCATGACTATTCGCGTCCGGTCGACCTGGGGCAGCCGGACGCCGTGGTCCTGCGTACGTCGATGCAGGCCTCGGCCACCTACGCCGGCGAGCACGCGATGCCCCCGCTCGTCGAGGACCCGTGGGCCGGCGCGACCCCCGAATGGCGGCCTTGGCGGCGCCGGCCGGGGGTGGGGTTCATGGGACAGGTGAATGCCGGCGCCACGCACCGGCTGGCCGGTCACACCCCGGGCGCACCGCCGCCGGAGGGGCACTGGCTCGCCGGGCCGCGGGAGCCGTCGGTCTTCCCGCAGCCCGTGGATGTCAGCGGCGTCATCCGGTCGCGCGCCCTGGCGGGACTTGCCGGGTCGGCCGTCGTCGACGCGTCGGTCGTGGTCCGCGACCAGTTCCACGGCAACGTCGACGACGCCGGCGAGCGGGCGCGTCGACGGGTGGAGTACGCCGCGCACCTCGCCGCGAGTGACTACGTCCTGTGCGTGCGCGGTGCGGGCAACTACTCGATCCGGCTGTTCGAGACGATGGCGATGGGTCGGGTGCCGGTGATCGTCGAGACGGACCTGGTGCTCCCGTGTGCGGATGTCGTTGACTGGGACGGCCTTGCGGTGCGGGTGCCGCTGTCGGAGATCACCCGGGTGGACGTGCATGTGGCGGCGGCCCACGACCAGGGGCCGGAGGCGTTCGCCCGCCGCCAGCTGCTCGCGCGTGAGGCCTACGTGCAGTGGCTGTGCGCGGAGGGGTTCGCCCGCTACGTCGCCGACGTGATCCTCGCGGACCTGAAGAGTGCGTGATCCGGGTGCGTGATCGGGGTGGGCTCGACGTGACCGGTCGGCTGGCTTTTGCGCCCACGCCGGGGTCGTTCACCGGGACTCTCGCCGCGCTGGCCGCTCCCGACGTCGTGGGGCGCGTCCCGTTCGGCCGGGTCGTGGCGACTGCCGACGCCGAGGTGGCCGTCTTCCCCTTCAACGTCCCGACCGCTGTCGTGGGCGAGGAGGACCGGCTCGCGTTCTGCCGCCTCGTCAGGGACAACGCCGCGCACGGGCTGCGGACGGTCGCGATGGTCGCGCACGACCACACACGCCCGGTCGACATCGGCCAGCCGGATGCGGTCGTGCTGCGCACGTCGATGCTTGCATCCACGACCTACGTCGGCGAGCACGCGATGCCGGTCTTCGTGCACGACCCGTGGTCCGGGGAGGTCGTGTGGCGGGAGTGGCGCACGCTGCCTGTCCTCGGCTTCATGGGGCGAGCGGCGAGTGACGGGGGCCGCTCGCAGTCGCTCTCGCCGGAGGCCGTGCACGCCGGGTTCCACGTGATCGACGCGCCTGCGGCCGCCGGGGCACGGGTGTTCTCCGTCCCGATCGACATCGGCGGGGTCCTGCGGGTCAAGGCGCTGGCCGGGCTGCGCGGGTCGACGCTCGTGGACCCGGCGGTCGTCGTCCGCGACCGCTTCTACGGCCACTACTCCGACGACGAGCGTCGGGCGATGCGCGCGGAGTACGCGCGGCACCTCGCGGCGAGCGACTATGTCCTGTGCGCGCGCGGGTACGGCAACTTCTCCATCCGGCTGTTCGAGACGCTCGCGATGGGTCGCGTGCCGGTGCTGCTGGAATCCGACCTCGTGCTCCCGTGCGCAGACGTCGTCGACTGGGACGGTCTCGCGGTTCGCGTGCCGCTGGCCGACATCGACCGGGTGGACGAACATGTCGCGGCCGCTCACGCGGAGGGTCCGGAGCGGTTCGCGTGGCGGCAGCGGGCGGCTCGCGAGGCCTGGGGTCGATGGCTGTCCGTCGACGGGTTCGCCGGCTACGTGGCCTCGCACATCCTGCGGATGAGGCCCGCATGAGCGACCGGCTACGGGTGGCGCTGACTCCCGGCGACTTCTCCGGCCGCGCGGCGAAGTTTGCGCGGCCCACGGACGACGGCGTCGTTCTCGGAAACGTGGTCGCGCTCGAGGAGTCCGATGTCGCCCTGTTCCCCTTCGAGCTCAGCGCGACGGTTCTGACGCCCGACGACCTGTCCCGCCTCTCGGCGCTCGTGGCGCAGAACGCGCATGCCGGGCGGCGCACCGTCGTGTACCTCGTGCACGACCACGTCGAGCCGCTCGACATCGGCCAGCCCGATGCGGTCGTGCTGCGGACCTCGATGATGTCGTCGAAGCAGTACCGGTCCGAGCACTCGATGCCGGTCAGCGTCGACGACCCGTGGTCCGGCACTGCGGGCTCTGGCGACTCGATGCGGCAGCGTGGCTGGCAGCCGGTCCCGCGCGTCAGCTTCATGGGTCAGGCCGGACCGATGGTCCCGGACTTCTCCGACGTCGGCGGCGTCACCACGTCCGAAGACGTGCCGGTACGCCAGCACTCGACGGTGTTCCGCACGCCTGTCAACATCGGGCGGGTCCTGCGTACGCGCGCGCTCGCCGGGCTGGCGGCATCGACGATCGTGGAGGCCGACATCGTCGTGCGCAACGCGTACTTCGGCATCTACGACCTGGCCCGACAGGACCAGATGCGGGCGGAGTTCACGGCCCAGATGCGCGAAAGCGACTACGTCCTGTGCGTGCGGGGGGCCGGGAACTTCTCGATCCGCCTGTTCGAGACGCTCGCGATGGGCCGCGTGCCGGTTGTGCTGGAGACCGACCTCGTGCTGCCCTGCGCCGACGTCATCGAATGGGACGCGATCACCGTACGCGTGCCGCTGGCCGCGATCGACGAGGTCGACGTCCGCGTGGCGGCGGCGCACGCCCAAGGAGCCGAGCGCTTCGCCTGGCGGCAGCGGGCCGCGCGCGAGGCCTGGGAGCAGTGGCTCCGGGCTGACGGCTACGCCCGCTACGTTGCCACCCGTGTCCTCGCCGGTGGTCGCGATGCCTGAGGCCGTCGCTGTTGTCATCCCGGTGCGCGACGGCGCTGCCCTCGTCCTCGATGCGGTGGCCAGCGTGCGGGCGCAGGGGTCTGTGGTTGCCGAGCTGGTCGCCGTCGACAACGGGTCCGTCGACGCGACGGCCGACGTGCTGGCGGCGGCAGGTGTCCGCGTCGTCGTCGAGCGGGCTCCCGGCGCCGGGGCGGCCCGGCGACGCGGGCTCGCCGAGACGACCGCCGGTCTCGTGCTCTTCCTGGACCACGACGACCTGCTCCACGACGGCTCGGTCGCTGCGCTTGCCGACTGCCTGACGACCGCGGGATCGGACGTCGCCTACGGGCGCTCGGTGAATGCCGTCGTCGCCGGGACGAGTGCGCCGACCGCGGTCCGGCACCTCGGCGTCGCCCAGGCCGCGCCGATCTCGTCGGCGTCGCTGGTCGACCGCACCGCATTCGAGCGCTTCGGCCCGATGGACGACGACAACTTCAGCTGGGGTCGCTGGCTGCTGGCGGCCCGGCGCGCGGGCGCCCGGGTCGAGCTGTTCGACGGCGTCGTGTGCACCCGGCGCATCCACGGCGGCAACGTCTCGCTCCAGGCCGGCAGCACCGAGGCCTTGTTCTCGCTGATCCGCGAGCACCGCCGGGCCAGCGATCCGTCATGACGACGCCCACGCCCACGCCGGCGCAGTGCGCGATCCTCGCGACCTGCCTGGCGCCCGATGCCGAGGTCGAGGCGCGGCTGCGCGTCTGGGAGGCGCTCGTCGAGCTCGACGACCTCGACGGTCCCAGCTTCGCCATCGCGCCGTTCTTGTACCTGCGGTTGCGGCGGGCCGGGGTGCAGGCGCGCGATGCCGGGCGGCTCAAGGGGATCTACGCCCGGGCGTGGTACCTCGAACGCACCGGCGTCGACGTGCCGACCATCCCCGCTGGCGTCGTCGTGATGCGCGGGGCCGCCGTCCGCCTGGTCGCGTACGACGGCCAGCCCGGCCGGTCGGCGATCGACACGGTCGTGCTCGGAGGGGACTACCGCTTCGCCGACGCAGGCGCGGACCCACGGGTCCTCGACCGCGCGATCGCCAGCGCGCGCGACCTCGTCGACGCCGGCGACCCCGGCGGCTCTGTGGTGCGCACGTGCGCGCCGGCGTACCACCTGCTCGATGCACTTCTGCGTGGAACCGGCTGGCACGCGGACCCCGATCTCGTGCCGCTGCTCGACGCCGGCCTCCTCGCCGCCCGAGCCGGGGCCGACGACTGGGACCTGCTCGTCGAGGAGACCGCCCGCTGCGGGTGGCGACCCCTCGTCGAGCCGCGGCTGCGGCTGCTCGCCGCGGTCGGCGGCCAGGTGCCTGCCGATGCCCTGGACCGGATCGGCCGCCTTCGCGCCGGCGCCGGTGCCGGCCTGGTCGCTCTCGGTGCCCGCCGGTCGGGTTGGTCCCGGCGGGTCCTTCTCGGGGCCTACGGGCTCTACCTCTCGGACCCCGGCCATGCCCGGGGTCCCCGCATCGTCGTCGACTACCCCGTCAGGAACGCACGGCTCGCGGCGCGGGCCTTGCACGAGCGGCGCGTCCGCGGCTGAGCCCGTCGCCCGCCGGGCGACAGGCACGCGGGCTGCGATATCTTGACGTCAAGATTCCTGTGCACGTCTCCCCGTAGTCCCCCGTCGGAAGGCACCACCAGGTCATGTCACGCAGCGGCAAGGTCACCGTCATCGGTGCAGGCTTCTATGGATCGACGACCGCTCTGCGGCTCGCCGAGTACGACATCTTCGAGACCGTCGTCCTGACCGACGTCATCGACGGCAAGCCCGAGGGCCTGGCCCTCGACATGAACCAGTCCCGGTGGATCGAGGGCTTCGAGACCAAGGTCGTCGGCCAGACCACCGGCCCGAACGGCGAGGGCTACGAGGCGATCGCCGGCTCGGAGATCGTGGTCATCACCGCAGGCCTGCCGCGCAAGCCCGGGATGAGCCGCATGGACCTCATCGAGACGAACGCCAAGATCATGCGGGCGGTCGCCGAGAACGTCGCGAAGTTCGCGCCTGAGGCCGTCGTCATCAACGTGGCCAACCCCCTCGACGAGATGACCGCGCTGGCGCAGATCGTCACCGGCTTCCCGCACGCGCGCGTCATCGGCCAGGCGGGCATGCTCGACACCGCCCGCTTCACCAACTTCGTCGCCGAGAAGCTCGGCGTCCCGGTCGGCTCGGTCACCACGCTGACGCTCGGCTCCCACGGCGACACGATGGTGCCCGTCGCGTCCGCATGCACGGTCGACGGCAAGCCGCTGTCCGACCTGCTGTCCGCGGACGAGATCGAGGAGCTCGTCGTGCGCACCCGCAACGGCGGCGCCGAGGTCGTGGCGCTGCTGAAGACCGGATCGGCCTACTACGCGCCGTCGGCTGCGGCCGCGCGCATGGCCAAGGCCGTCCACGAGGACTCCGGTGCGGTGATGCCGGTGTGCGCGTGGGTCGACGGCGAGTACGGACTGTCCGGTGCCTACCTGGGCGTCGAGGCCGAGATCGGCGCCGGCGGGATCACCCGCGTCGTCGAGACCCCGTTGACCGATGGCGAGAAGGCCCTGCTGGTGGAGGCCTACGAGGCCGTCAAGGCCAAGCAGGCCGACGTCAAGGACCTGTGAGGAGCCCCATGAGCAAGATCAAGGTCACCAACCCTGTCGTCGAGCTCGACGGCGACGAGATGACGCGGATCATCTGGCAGTTCATCAAGGACGAGCTGATCTGCAAGTACCTCGACGTCGACCTGAAGTACTACGACCTCGGCATCGAGCACCGCGACGCGACCGATGACCAGGTCACGATCGACTCGGCGCACGCGATCCAGCAGTACGGCGTGGGCGTCAAGTGCGCCACGATCACGCCGGACGAGGCGCGGGTCGAGGAGTTCGGCCTGAAGAAAATGTGGAAGTCGCCGAACGGCACAATCCGCAACATCCTCGGCGGCGTCATCTTCCGCGAGCCGATCATCATCAGCAACATCCCGCGCCTGGTCCCGGGCTGGACGAAGCCGATCGTCGTCGGCCGTCACGCGTTCGGCGACCAGTACAAGGCGACCGACTTCAAGGTGCCGTCCGCCGGCACCCTGACGATGACGTTCCAGCCGGCTGACGGCTCGGAGCCGATGGAGTTCAACGTCTTCGACTTCCCCGGTGGCGGCGTCGCCATGGGCATGTACAACCTCGACGAGTCGATCCGGGACTTCGCACGGGCGTCCATGCGCTACGGCCTGAACCGCGGCTACCCGGTCTACCTGTCGACGAAGAACACGATCCTCAAGGCTTACGACGGCCAGTTCAAGGACATCTTCGCCGACGTGTACGAGGCCGAGTTCAAGTCGGAGTTCGAGGCGGCCGGCATCACCTACGAGCACCGGCTCATCGACGACATGGTCGCCGCCGCGATGAAGTGGGAGGGCGGCTACGTCTGGGCGTGCAAGAACTACGACGGCGACGTCCAGTCGGACACCGTCGCGCAGGGCTTCGGCTCGCTCGGCTTGATGACCAGCGTGCTCATGACCCCGGACGGCCAGACGGTCGAGGCGGAGGCGGCTCACGGCACGGTCACGCGCCACTACCGCCAGCACCAGAAGGGCCAGCCGACGTCGACCAACCCGATCGCGTCGATCTTCGCCTGGACGCGGGGCCTGGAGCACCGCGGCAAGCTCGACGGCACGCCTGAGGTGTCCGCGTTCGCGCAGACCCTCGAGCGCGTCTGCATCGAGACGGTCGAGGAGGGCAAGATGACGAAGGACCTCGCGCTCCTGATCGGCCCGGACCAGCCGTGGCAGACGACGCAGGACTTCCTCGCCTCGATCGACGAGAACCTGCAGAAGGCGATGTCCGCTCGCTAGCACGCACGAACAACCCACGAGGGGCCCTGACCGCATGCGGTCAGGGCCCCTCGTGCGTCATGGGGAGCGGCTGCGAGGTCGGACGGGCAGGTCAGAAGGGTGGGGGTTGTCCGTCGTCGATGACGTGTGGTCGTGGTGCTGGCGGTAGCAGGGGTGGTGGTTGGTGTTCGTAGACCCGGCCGAGTGGTGATCGCCACGTGCAGGATCCGTCGGCAGCGCTGTGGATGATGTGCCAGCGGGCGTGGGTTTTGAGCTGGTGGTGGTGCTTGCACAGCGGTCCTTGGTTGCACAGGGTCGTCGCTCCGCCGGTGTTGAACGAGTGGGCGTGGTCGATCTCGCAGTCCTCGGCGGGCCGGGTGCAGCCGACGCCGCGGCAGTGACCGTCGCGGAGCTTGATGACGTGCTTCTGCAGATCGGAGCCGATGTAGCGGCTGCGTCCGTAGTCCACGATCACCCCGGACGCATCGGTGACGAGGCGCCGGATGGTGGATGTGGGGTCGCAGGCGGCGATGAGGTCGCGGATCACGTCCGCGGTCACCGGTTCGCCGTTGATGCGTCCGCCTTGCTCCGAGGCGCCCAGGACGGTTTCGAGGGAGACGATGACGGTGACGTGGGCCTTCTCTTTCGCCTCCGCCACCGGTGAGTCGATGACCGTGATCTGCCCCGGGTCCCCGAGGACAAGAGTCTTGAGGGCGGCGACGCGGCGCTGCCCGATCGTCACGCACCCGTCCGCGACCTCGAACCGGGCATCCCCGGCGAGGCGGCGGACGGCGTCGTAGACGGCGCGGGCGGTCTCGGTCGGCAGCACCGCCAAGAACTCCGACGTTCCGGGTTCGCGGGGGTTCAGGAACACGCCATGCTCGCGGTCGGCTGCTTCCTGGCGACGCTTCTTCGTGCCGGCCGGGTCGATCGCCGTGATGAGATCCCGGGCCTTCTTCGCGGCCTGCCCCGGGGTATGCGTCCGCGCATACGGAACCACCACCGCCAGCACCTCGGCGCAGTGCTTCTCGTACTCCGCGACCCGCTCCGGATCCACATAGGCCGGCAGCAACGCGAGCACGCGCCCGATGGCTTTGGCGTGGTTCTCCGTGATCTCCCCGGCCAGCAATGCGGCGCGCATCGGCCGCCACGGACCGGCCAGATCCGTCGCGAACTGCACCACGCTCGACACCGACCGTGGGGACAGGCGTAGGGCGGCGGCGAGCTCGGCCTGGACCGCGACCTCCGGCGGCACAAACCCAAATCCACCACTGCGGGCTTCAACCCGGCGGCGACGCGGTCCTCGTTCTGCCGCCGCAGGATCTCCGCCTGCCGCGCGACCTCGGCCTCCTCCGCCGCGATGAGATTGGCGTTCACCGCGGCGCGGGCCTGGGCTTTGAACCCCGCGACGTGCGCCGCCAGCCGGTCGACCTCCTGGGCGAACGTCACCGCCTCATCCGGCGACAGAGCCGCCGGATCCAGGCACGACAGGTCATTCAGCAGCCCCGGACCTGCCGGCTGAACCCGCAGATACGCCAACAGGTCCGAGGCGCTGAGGTAGTCCACGGCGAACCCCGCCCACGGGTCGTCCGGCTCCGGGCTGGACGAGGACTCGAACATGTGTACGACTCTACCGCCGCCCCCCGACACCCACAACCAACGAAAGGTCACGATCATGTTGCGGGGCAACGAGTTGCGAGCAGATGCCCTTGTGCACCGCCGGTCCCGTCTGCCGCACCCTGCGTCACGGTCCCGAAAGGGGACGACGCGTCGCAGTAGGGTCCGGTGACATGAGCGGCATCTGGGTCAACGCCGCCGTCGTGCTGTTCTTCATCCTGATCGGCGGGTTCTTCGCCGCCGCGGAGCTCGCCCTGGTCAGCCTGCGTGAGTCGCAGGTGCAGCGGCTGGCGACCGAGAGCCGCCGCGGCCGCCGGCTCGCCGCGCTGACGTCCAAGCCGAACCGTTTCCTCGCGGCGGTACAGGTCGGCGTCACCCTCGCCGGCTTCATCTCCGCCGGCTTCGGCGCCGCGCAGATCGCGCCGGCGGTCTCGCCGATCCTCGCCGGCTGGGGCCTGAGCGAGGGCGTCGCCGAGACGTTGTCGTTCATCCTCGTGACGATCGTCATCGTGTACCTGTCCCTCGTTCTCGGCGAGCTGGTCCCCAAGCGCATCGCCCTGCAGCGGGCCGAGCGCGTCGCTCTCATCGCCGCCGCGCCGATCGACCTTCTCGCGACCGTGTTCCGTCCGTTCATCGCGGCCCTCTCGGCGTCGACCAACGCATTGGTCCGCCTCCTCGGCGGCGACCCGTCGGCGAGCAAGGAGCAGATCAGCGGCGAGGAGCTGCGCGACCTGGTGGCCGGGCACGAGGACCTCTCGGTCGAGGAGCGCGAGCTCATCGACGACGTGTTCAACGCCGGCGACCGCGAGCTACGCGAGGTCATGCTCCCGCGCACCGAGGTCGACTTCCTTGACGCGGCGATGCCCATGGCCCAGGCGGCCATGACGATCGCCGACCAGCCGCACAGCCGCTACCCGGTGATCCGCGACTCCGCCGACGACGTCATCGGCTTCGTCCACATCCGCGACATCCTGGCGCCGGGCCAGGCCGAGCGGCCCCTGCGGGTCGGGGACCTCGCCCGTCCGATCACGTCGTTCCCGGGCACCAAGGTCGTCCTGTCGACGCTCACCGAGATGCGCCGGCTGCGGCAGCACCTGGCGATCGTCCAGGACGAGTACGGCGGCACCGCGGGCATCGTCACGATGGAGGACCTCGTCGAGGAGCTCATCGGCGACATCCGCGACGAGTACGACGAGGAGGCCGCCGAGCACGGCCCCGCCGTCGTCGGCGTTCGCAGCGTCGACGGCCTGCTGAACCTCGAGGACTTTGCCGACGACACGGGGCTGGAGCTGCCCGAGGGTCCGTACGAGACCGTCGCCGGCTTCATCGTCGCCCGCCTGGGTCGCGTGCCGCTGCTCGGTGATGTCGTGGTCGAGGCAGGCCACACGTTCACGGTCGCCGAGCTGAACGGCCGGCGTGTGTCCCGCGTCGCCGTGACGCGGCTGCCCGACGAGCCGGCGGACTCAGGCGCAAACGCGACCCCGGACGCGAGCGCCGAGAACGTCGCAACGTAGGTCCGTGTCGGACTTGCGCCGCCACTTCGGTTCGCGCTAACGTCCGGCTCTCGTACTCGACAGATAGGGGAGAACATGTTGGCAACCAAGGAGATCACTCTCCGCTAGGCCCGTCCCCGGGTTCTGTCTGCGTTCGTCCGTTCTCGGACGCGCATCGGTCGCATCGCTCGACCCCGTCGCCGCTGGCCTTGATACCCGCGACCGTTCATGCTGCACGCCGCGTGCGTCAGCTGCTCTCGACCCGACCCCCTTACCGGGTTCCGTCGTGTCGCTCACCACCTTCACCTCGGCATGTGGCGATCCCGCATGCCGTGACACGGGAGATCGCTATGCAGACACACAGCTATGCACGTCGTGCATGGTCCAAGTGGCGCATGCGGGTCAACGTCCGACCCGTTCACGTCCATCGTTCGAGTCGGCGCCGTTCCGCCGATGACGCGGCCCCGCGGTACAGCCAGCCGGCGCCGCGGCGGTGGGCCCAGGGCTATGACAGCCCGCACGCCTGAGGACCGGTCTCGGGCCGGTGGGCGAGGAGCATCCTCGCGCGCCGGCCCGAGCCACTCCTCGCCCCCGGACGCGGCCGGCGAGGGCATGCGGAACAATGCGCGCATGACCCGCGAGGCCCCGCAGAAGCCGCGCGTCCTGTCCGGGATCCAGCCGACCAGCGACGCGTTCCATCTCGGCAACTACCTCGGGGCACTGCGCCAGTGGGTGGCGCTCCAGGACACGCACGATGCGTTCTACTGCGTCGTCGACCAGCACGCGATCACGGTCGAGCACGACCCGGCGCTGCTGCGCGAGCGCACGTACGTGTCGTACGCGCAGCTCCTGGCCATCGGCATCGACCCGGCGCGCTCGACTCTGTTCGTGCAGAGCCACGTGCCCGAGCACAGCCAGCTCGCCTGGATCCTGGAGTGCCAGACGGGTTACGGCGAGGCGAGCCGCATGACCCAGTTCAAGGACAAGTCGCAGAAGGAAGGCGCCGCCCGGTCGACGGTCGGCCTGTTCACCTACCCGATCCTCCAGGCCGCCGACATCCTCGTGTACCAGGCGGATGCGGTCCCGGTGGGGGAGGACCAGCGCCAACACCTTGAGCTCACGCGCGACCTCGCGCAGCGGTTCAACGGCCGGTTCGGGGACACCTTCACGGTGCCGGCGCCGTTGATCGTCAAGGAGACCGCGAAGATCGTCGATCTTCAGGACCCCACGGCGAAGATGAGCAAGTCGGCGCCGGCGGGCTGCGCTTTCCTCCTCGACGACGACCGCACGCTGGCGAAGAAGATCCGTAGCGCGGTCACGGACTCCGGACGGGAGATCGCGTTCGACCCGGAGAACAAGCCCGGCGTCTCGAACCTGCTGACGATCCAGCAGGCATTGACCGGCCGTCCGGTCGCCGACCTCGTCGCGGACTACGCGGGCCGGGGGTACGGCGACCTCAAGGTCGACACGGCGGAGATCGTGGTCGAGACGGTCCGACCGATCCGCGAACGGGTCAGCGAGCTGCTCGCGGACCGGGCCGAGCTCGGGCGCCTGATGTCCGCGGGCGCGCGGCAGGCCCGCGACAGCGCCGCTCCCACCGTCGCGCGGGCGTACGAGGCGGTCGGTTTCGTCGCCTCCGGGCTCGACTGACGGACCGGGCGTGACCGGCCGCACGATCGGCGTGACCTTGCCGATCCCCGCCCCCTGGGGCGCGCGGCTCGACGTCGTCCGCGCGCAGTTCGCGCCGGACTCGCACGAGATGGCCGCACACGTGACGGTCCTGCCGCCGGTCGACGTCGACGACGAGGTTCTGCCGGTGGTCCTGGAGCACCTCGCCGCCGTGGCCGCCGGCACCACGCCGTTCCGGCTCGTGCTCGCCGGGGTCGACTCCTTCCGGCCGGTGTCCCCGGTCGTCTTCGTCGCCGTCGAGGCGGGCGCGCAGGACTGCACCGACCTCGAGCGTCGCGTGCGCTCGGGTGTGCTGGCGGTCGAGTCGCGGTTCCCGTACCACCCGCACGTGACGATCGCCCACGACGCGCACGACGGCGCGATGGACCGGGCGATGCGCGCACTGGCTGGCTTCCACGCCGAGGTCCCGATCGCGTCGATGGCGTTGCACGAACGTCGCGGCGAGGGGTGGTCGTTGCTGCGCGAGTTCGCGCTCACCGGGAGCGGGACGGCCACCTAGCCGGCGCGTGCGGCCGGGGTGTGCGCGTCGTCACTGCGACGATTGCCGTCATGCGCCGCCAGCGACGGCTGGTCCCGGCGCCGCCGTGGCGGCGGCGGCGGCCAGCCGGGAGGGCGACACGGCGCTCGGTCGCCGCCTGGTCGACCGCTTCATGACGATGCTGAAGAACAAGGACCTCGACGGGCTGCGTGCCTTCCTCGCGCCGGAGTTCCAGATCGTCCGAGCCAACGGCACATCGGCGACGCGATCGCAGTACCTCGCTGACCTGCCGGACGTGACGTCGTTCAAACAGGACCACTTCGTCGTGACGAGGAGCGGGAGCACCCTCGTCGTGCGGAACATGGCGGTCGTCGACGTCGCCGTCGGCGGCCAGCAGTCGGCCGCGACACCGGCACCGCGCCTGAGCGTCTTCCGGCGCAGCCCGCACACCGGCGCGTGGCAGATGGCCGCGCACGGCAACTTCGTCGCGTTCTCCTAGCGACGTGGGCGGCGCGTCGCCGCGATGACGAGCACGATGACCAGCGCGGCGCCGACGACCGCGATGCCGAGCAGCAGGGCAAGCGGCATGCCGGATGTCGTGGGTGCGGGGCCGGCGGCCGAGGTGCCGCTGCTGCCCACGGGAGTGGGCGACGCCGACGGCGAGGGCACCTCGGTCGCGCTCAGCTCACCGGGGAGCGGTCCGGGGTCGACCAGCCGGCCAACCGGCGTGACCGCGTCCGCGTTGCGGAACCCCCAGCGCAGCAGCTTCTTCGCGGCCCGCTCGCTCGGCTCGTGGATGCCCATGAGGGCGACGACCAGCGTGCGACCGTGGCGGGTCGCCGCGCCGACGTACGTCCGGCCGGCCTTGGTGGTGAAGCCGGTCTTGACGCCGACGACGCCCTTCCAGCCGTGCAGGAGCAGCCGGTTCGTCGTGTAGATCGGATGGCTGCGCTTGCCCTTCACGTCGGGGAACTGCGCGGTGCGCGTGCCGGCGAAGTGGGCGAAGTCCTCACGCTTCAGCCCCGCGCGGGCGATGAGCGCGAGGTCGTACGCGCTGCTCAGCTGCCCGGCGGCGTCGAGACCGGTCGTGTTGCGAGCGGTCGTGTCGCGGGCGTTGAGGTCCGCGGCGACCGAGTTCATCTGCCGCACGGTCCGGTTGACGCCGCCGTTCGCCTCGGCGACCGCGATCGCCGCGTCGTTCGCGCTCGGGAGGAAGACCGCGTACCAGAGCTGCTCGAGCGAGTAGGTCTTGCCGGGGCGCAGCCCGACGCGGGCGCCGTAGATCGACGCCGCCCTCTGCGTGGCCACGTACTGGTCGTCGACCGACGTCTGCGGCATGACCGTGAGCGCGGTCAGCGTCTTGAGCGTGCTCGCCGGTGCTCTGCGGACGTGCGAGCCCTTCTGCGCCAGCACGTCGCCCGTCTCGGCGTCCGCGAGGATCCAGGTCTCGGCCCATACGTCCGGGAGCGGCTGCGCCCCGGTTCCGAGAGTGACCGTGCGGTGGGTCGACGCGAGCTGCTCACCGCCGACCGTCTCGGCGCGCGCTCCGGGAGCGGCACCGACGAGGGCGACGAGGATGCCGAGCGCCGCCGTGAGCGCCGTGACGGCGATGGTCCCGCGGCGGGGCTGTCCGGTGTGGAGTCCGTTCATCGCCGACCATGCTAAGTCGGTGGCTAGGCTCGACGAACTCACCACGCGCGCTCTGGAGGTCCCATGTCGACGACGATCGCCCCCACCGGCCTGCTGATCGGCGGCGACTGGCTCGAGACCACGGGCCGGCTGCCCGTGCTCGACCCCGCGACCTCGCAGGTCATCGCCGAGATCGCCGACGCATCGGTCGCCGAGGGCCTGGACGCCGTCGCATCCGCCTACGACGCGTTCGCCACGTGGTCGGTGACCCCGGCACGCCAGCGGGCCGAGATCCTTCGCCGGGCGTTCGAGATCATGACCGCCGAGCTTGAGACCTGTGCCCGGATCATCGTCCTGGAGAACGGCAAGGCCTGGCGCGACGCGCTGGGGGAGGCGACGTACGCCGCTGAGTTCTTCCGCTGGTTCTCCGAGGAGGCCTCGCGGATCGAGGGCGACTTCCGGTACGCCCCGAACCGCGACAAGACCATCGTCACGGACCACAAGCCGATGGGCGTGGCCTACATGATCACGCCCTGGAACTTCCCGGCGGCGATGGCCACCCGCAAGATCGCCCCGGCCCTCGCGGCCGGCTGCACCGCTGTGCTCAAGCCGGCGAGCGAGACCCCGCTGACCGCTCTGTGGATCGGCGACGTGCTGCTGCGGGCAGGCGTCCCCGCCGGCGTCGTCAACATCATCACGACGACCCGGACGGGCGAGGTGTCGAGCGCCATCCTCGCCGACCCGCGCATCGCGACGCTGTCGTTCACCGGGTCGACGTTCGTCGGCAAGATGCTGCTGAAGCAGACGGCAGAGCGGGTGCTCCCGTCGTCGATGGAGCTGGGCGGCAACGCCCCGTTCGTGGTGTTCGAGGGCGCGGACATCGACGCCGCGATCGGCGGCGCGATGGTCGCCAAGATGCGCAACGGCGGCGCCGCCTGCACCGCCGCCAACCGCTTCTACGTGCACGCGTCGGTGGCCGAGGAGTTCACGACGAAGCTGGAGACCGCGTTCGCCGCCCTGAAGGTCGGGCCGGGCATCGAGCAGGCGAACGACCTCGGCGCGATGGTCTCGGTGAAGGAACGCGACAAGATCGTGGAGCTGCTCGAGGCGGCGGCCGGCGAGGGGATCGTCACCACCCCGGCGACGACCGTGCCCGACGCCGGTGCGTTCATCGCTCCGTACGTCCTGCGCGACGTCCAGCACGGCTCGACGCTGACGAGGAACGAGATCTTCGGGCCGGTCGCGCCCATCGTCGTCTTCGAGGACGAGGACGAGGGTGTTCGCATGGCCAACGACACCGAGTACGGCCTCATCTCCTACGTCTACGCCAAGGACCCGGGGACAGGCATCCGGCTCGGCCGGCGGATGGAGTCGGGCATGGTCGCCGTCAATCGCGGCCTCGCGTCCGACCCGGCGGCACCGTTCGGCGGGATGAAGGAGTCCGGTCTGGGCCGCGAAGGCGGCTTCGCCGGCATCCACGAGTTCCTTGAGACCCAGTACCTCGCCGTCGACCTCTGAGAGGTTGAACGGCGGAGCGTGGCATCGCGCCCTCCAGGGGCGCGGCCACGTGCCGCCGTTCAACGATAGTTAGGAGGAGAAGACGGCGACCACTTTGTCGACCGACCGCCTCACACGATGGCACTACGCCGTCCTGGGGCTGCTGGTCATGCTGGCGCCCCTTGCGACGAGCTTCTACGTCCCCGGCCTGCCGGCCCTCGCGGCTGACCTCGGCACGACCGTCGCCCAGGCGCAGCTCACGCTCTCGGCCACGCTCGTCGGCCTCGCAGTCGGCCAGCTCGTCATCGGGCCGCTGAGCGACCGGTACGGGCGGCGACGGCTGATGATCGCCGGCATGGCGGGGTTCACCGTCGCGTCGTTCCTGTGCGCGCTCGCCCCGAACCTGTGGGTCCTGGTGGGCCTGCGGCTGGTCCAGGGGTTCGCCGGCGCCGCCGGACCGGTCATCGGGCGGGCGGCCATCCGCGACCTGACGTCCGGGGCCCGCACCGCGCAGGCGCTGTCCCGGCTTATCGCGATCATCGGGATCGCGCCGATCCTCGGGCCGCTGATCGGCGCCGTGGTCCTCGGATGGACCAGCTGGCGGGGGATGTTCGTCGCACTCGGCGTCATCGCCGCGGTGAGCCTGGTCGTCGCGATCGTGTGGTTCCCGGAGACGCTGCCTCGCGACCGCCGGATGGGGCAGCGAGCGTCCAACCCCGGCACCCGCGCGGCGACGCGGACACTGCTCCGCGACCGTCGGGTGGTCCTCGCGCTCGCGATCACGACCCTGCTCGGGATCGTGAGCTTCAGCTGGTCCTCGATCAGCCCGTTCTACTTCGTCGACTGGTACGGCCTGACCGCGCAGCAGTACGCCGTGATCGTCGGGCTCAACTCGGTGTCCTTCGTGGTGGGGGCGTCGATCAACTCGCGCACGGTGAGCCGCCTCGGTCCGCGGCACGTCCTCGCGCGCGGACTCGTCGCGATGACGGTCATGGCCGTGCTGTTCGCCGTCACGACGATCCTGGTGGCTCCGGTCGGCTGGGCGGTCGTGGTCATCGTCTTGATGATGGGCGCCTACGGCGGAATGATCGCGAACGCGCAGGCCATCGCCCTCGGGCCCTACGGGCGCGTGGCCGGAACCGTGTCAGCGCTGCTGGGGATGGCGCAGTTCGCCGGTGGCGCGGTCGTGCCGCCTCTGGTGACCGCGTCCGTCGGAGCGGTCGTCGCGCTGCCGGTGCTCCTGCTCGCCGCGCCCGTGCTCGCGCTCGTCCTGCTCGCGTGGATGGGCCGTCAGCGAAACGGGATCGACGCGGAGGACTCCGACGACGTCAGACGCGACGGAAGATCAGCGCGCGCTTGACCTGCTGGATCGCCTTGGTGACCTCGATACCGCGCGGGCAGGCGTCGGTGCAGTTGAAGGTCGTGCGGCAGCGCCACACGCCCTCCTTGTCGTTGAGGATCTCCAACCGCTGCTCGGCGGCGGCGTCGCGGCTGTCGAAGATGAACCGGTTCGCCGCGACGATCGCCGCAGGCCCGAAGTACGCGCCATCAGACCAGTACACCGGGCACGACGTCGTGCACGCCGCGCACAGGATGCACTTGGTGCCGTCGTCGAAGATGGCCCGGTCCTCGGCGGACTGCAGGCGCTCCTTGCTCGGCTCGTGCCCCGCGGGGATGAGGAACGGCATCACCGAGCGGTAGGCCGCGAAGAACGGCTCCATGTCGACGATGAGGTCCTTCTGCAGCGGCAGGCCCTTGATCGCCTCGACCGTGATCGGCTTGCGCGTGTCCAGGTCCTTCACCAGCGTCTTGCACGCCAGCCGGTTCCGCCCGTTGATGCGCATGGCGTCGGAGCCGCAGATGCCGTGGCCGCACGAGCGCCGGAAGGTGAGCGTCCCGTCGAGCTCGGCCTTGATCTTCTCCAGCGCCGTGAGGACCCGGTCGGTCGGGTACAGCGCGACCGTGTACTCCTCCCAGTGCGGGGCCGTGTCCACCTCGGGGATGAACCGGTTGATGCGCAGGGTGACCTCGGTGGCGACCGGAGCCGCGATGGGGGCCTGCTCGGCGACGGCAGTCATCAGTACTTGCGCTCCATCGGCTGGTAACGGGTGACGACGACAGGCTTGTAGTCGAGCTCGACATAGGCCGAGCCGTCGTCCGCCGTCCGCCGGTAGGCCAGGCTGTGACGCATGAAGGTCGCGTCGTCGCGGTTGGGGTAGTCCTCGCGGGCGTGACCGCCGCGGGACTCCTGCCGGGCCAGTGCGCCGGTGACGACGAGCTCGGCGAGGTCGAGCAGGAAGCCCAGCTCGATCGCCTCCATCAGGTCGGTGTTGTAGCGCACGCCCTTGTCCTGGATGGAGATGTTCTTGTAGCGCCGCTTGAGCTCCTGCACATCGTCGAGCGCCTGCTTGAGCGTCGCCTCCGTGCGGTAGACCTGCGCGTTCATGTCCATCGTCTCCTGCATGGCGCGCCGCAGCGGGGCCACCCGCTCGCCGCCCGTGCTTGACCGCAGCTGCTCGACCAGCGCGATCGTGTACCCCTGCGCGTCATCGGGCATCTCGACGAGCTCGGCGCTCGCGGCGTACTCCGCGGCCGCGATGCCGGCCCGCCGGCCGAACACGTTGATGTCCAGCAGCGAGTTCGTGCCGAGGCGGTTCGCGCCGTGGACCGAGACGCAGGCGCACTCGCCCGCGGCGTACAGCCCCGGGATGATGTGGTCGGCGTCGCGCAGCACGCGCGCCTCGACATCGGTCGGGATGCCGCCCATCGCGTAGTGCGCGGTCGGGAACACCGGCACGAGCTCGGTCACCGGGTCGACGCCCAGGTACGTGCGGGAGAACTCCGTGATGTCCGGGAGCTTCTCCTCGATCTGCTCCTTGGGCAGGTGCGTGAGGTCGAGGTACACGTAGTCCTTGTTCGGCCCGGCGCCGCGGCCCTCGCGGACCTCCAGGACCATCGACCGCGAGACCATGTCGCGCGGGGCGAGGTCCTTGATGGTCGGGGCGTAGCGCTCCATGAACCGCTCGCCGGAGGCGTTGCGCAGGATGCCGCCCTCACCGCGCGCGCCCTCGGTGAGCAGGACGCCCAGGCCCGCCAGGCCGGTCGGGTGGAACTGGTAGAACTCCATGTCCTCCAGCGGGATGCCCCGGCGGTAGCAGACGCCCATGCCGTCGCCGGTCAGGGTGTGCGCGTTGGAGGTGGTCTTCCAGACCTTGCCGAAACCGCCCGTGGCGAACACGACGGACTTGGCGCGGAAGACGTGCACCTCGCCGGTCGCGAGCTCGTACGCGACGACGCCGGCGGTGACCGGGCCGTGCTCGGTCTGCGCCAGGACGAGGTCGAACACGTAGAACTCGTTGTAGAACTCGACCTCCTGCTTGATGCAGTTCTGGTACAGCGTCTGCAGGATCATGTGGCCGGTGCGGTCGGCTGCGTAGCAGGCGCGACGGACGGCTGCCTCACCGTGGTTGCGGGTGTGGCCACCGAACCGGCGCTGGTCGATCCGGCCCTCGGGCGTCCGGTTGAACGGCAGGCCCATGCGCTCGAGGTCGATGACCGCGTCGATGGCCTCCTTGCACATGATCTCGGCGGCGTCCTGGTCGACGAGGTAGTCGCCGCCCTTGATCGTGTCGAAGGTGTGCCACTCCCAGTTGTCCTCCTCGACGTTGGCGAGTGCCGCGCACATGCCCCCCTGCGCCGCGCCGGTGTGGGAGCGGGTCGGGTACAGCTTCGTGAGGACCGCGGTGCGGGACCGCGGGCTCGACTCGAGAGCGGCGCGCATGCCGGCCCCGCCGGCACCCACGATCACCACGTCGTAGGAGTGGGTCTGCATGTTCGGGCGTCTCCCGCCAGTCGTCAGCCGATGTTCGGGTCGAAGGTGAAGATCACCAGCGTCCCGAGAATGATCGTGAAGCCGGACGCGATGTACAGAGCCATCTTCAGCCAGAAGCGGGTCTGGTCGCGCTCGGCGTAGTCGTTGATGATCGTGCGCACGCCGTTGGTGCCGTGGAGCATCGCGAGCCACAGCATGAGGAGGTCCCAGACCTGCCAGAACGGGCTGCTCCACCGGCCGGCGACGAAGGCGAAGTTGATGCGCTGCACGCCGCCGTCGAGGATGTTCATGATCAGCAGGTGACCGAGCACGAGGAAGACGAGCACGACGCCCGACACCCGCATGAACAGCCACGAGTAGAGCTCGAAGTTGCTGCGCTGGGCGTTGCGCTGCGGGGTGCGCGGTGCCGGGATCCCCGGCCCGGTCTGGGCGGCAGTGCTCATGACGCGCTCCCGAAGATCGTCTCGACGGTGTGCTTGAGCATGAAGAAGATGCCCGGGACCATGAGCACGACCCAGACGGCGCCGAGCGCCCACGTCATCTGACGCTGGTAGCGCGGGCCCTTGGACCAGAAGTCCACGAGGATGATCCGAAGGCCGTTGAACGCGTGGTAGAGCACGGCCCCGACGAGCCCGACCTCCATCACGTTGACCAGCGGCGTCTTGTACGTCGCGATCACCGAGTCATAGGCGTCCGGCGACACCCGCACGAGGGCGGTGTCCAGCACGTGCACCAGGAGGAAGAAGAAGACGCCGACGCCGGTGATGCGGTGGACCACCCAGGTCCACATGCCCTCGCCGCCGCGGTACAGCGTGCCGACCGACATGCCCTCGAGTCCCTTTCCGTGCGACGCCCGCGGCCTGCCGCGAACGGGCGGTCGCCCCGCCACACAGTATCGAGCCGCGCGGAGGACTTATGCGATGGGATCGTCGGCTTGGCGGTATGGCCTGCCTCACAGCCTTCCGGGCGCCTGTGCCGCCGACATCGCCCTATCGTGTCGTCCGTGCCCGACGCCCGCGTCCCCGTCGATCTCGAGACGGCCGGTGACCTCGTGCTCGCGGGCGAGTTCGACCCGGCGACGCGCGAGGAATGGCTCGCCGCGGTCGACAAGGCCCTGCGGGGCGGGGACTTCGAGCGGGTCCTCGTCGGCCGCACGCTCGACGGCATCCGGATCGAGCCGCTCTACACGGCTGCCGACGTCGCGACCGAGCACGACGAGTCGGGTTTCGGCGCGTTCTCGCCGCTGACCCGCGGCGCGATGGCACCGCCACGGCCGGACGGGGCCTGGGACATCCGGGCGCGTGTCCTGAATCCGGACCCTGCCCGTGCGAACGCGCTGGCCCTGGGCGACCTGCGTGGCGGGGCGACGAGCCTGGACGTCCGGGTGGACGCGGCCGGCACGGGGGATGGCGTGCCGTGCCGCGACGGCAGCGATCTCGCCCGTGTCCTCGACGGCGTGCTGCTGGACGTCGCGCCTATCGCGCTGCGCGCCGGTGCCCACGGGGCCGTCGCGGCGGGTTGGCTCCTGGACATCTGGGCCGCTGCCGGGGTCACGGGCGCCGATGCGGCCGGCTGCCTGGGTCTGGATCCCCTCGGCGCCCTCGCGGCGGACGGCGTGCTGCCCCAGGGCCTGGACGCGATGCTGACGCAGTCCGTGGCGCTCGCCGCTCAGGTCGACGCATCGCTGCCTCGTGTGCGCACCCTGCGCGCCAGCGGCGTGCCGGCCGCCGACGCCGGGGGGAGCGAGGGGCAGGAGATCGGCTTCGTGCTCGCCGCCGCCACGGCGTACCTCCGGGCCCTGGTCGACGCCGGCCTACCCGTGGAGCGGGCCGCGCGGCAGATCACGCTCGAGGTGTCGGCGGACGTCGACCTCTTCTCGACGGTCGCCAAGATCCGGGCGCTGCGGCACTGCTGGGCGCAGGTGCTCGCCGCCAGCGGCGTCACGCTCGACGGCACGGCCTCAGGCCTGGTGCGGATCGACGCCGTCGCGGGCGGACGCTGGCTGACCGTCGTCGACCCGTGGGTCAACCTCCTGCGGGGCACCACGGCCACCCTCGGGGCCGTCATCGGCGGTGCGGACTCGGTGATCGTCGACGCGTTCGACGCGGCGAGCAGCGCCGGCGGGGAGCAGGGCCATCGACTCGCGCGCAACACCCAGCTCCTGCTGCAGGACGAGTCCGCGGTCGGCCGGGTGAGCGATCCGGCCGGCGGCAGCTACTACGTCGAGGCGCTGACCGACGAGCTCGCCGCGGCGGGCTGGCGTGTGTTCGGCGAGACCGAGGCCGCCGGTGGTCTGGCGCCCGCGCTGGCGTCCGGCCGCCTCGCGGCGCAGATCGGCGATGTGGCGGCCCGACGGGCCACGATGGTCGCGACCCGCCGCCACCCGATCACGGGCGTCAGCGAGTTCCCGCTGATCGGCGAGCGTCGACCTCAGCCGCCGGCGCCGACCGCCCCCGACACTCGACCCGCCGTGCCCCTGGCCGGTGAACCGACGGTCGTCCCGGCGCTTGTCGCGGTCCGGCTGGCCGAGCCGTACGAGGCCCTCCGCGCGGCCGGCGAGCCGCTCGGGCTGACCGCGTTCCTGGCCAACGTCGGGACGGGCGCCGGGTACATCCCGCGCGCGACGTTCGCCGGCAACCTCTTCGGCGCCGGCGGCGTGCGCGCCGTCGGGGAGGGCGGCTACGACGACGCGGCAGCAGCGGCGACCGCCTTCGCGGCGTCCGGTGCACCAGTCGCCGTCATCTGCGGCACGGACGACGCGTACGCCGACCACGCGGCCGACTTCGCCCACGCCCTCAAAGCCGCCGGAGCACGCTGGGTCTTCCTCGCCGGCCGCGCCGGCGAGCGCGAGCAGGAGTACCGCGACGCGGGGATCGACGAGTTCGTGTCGATGGGCGTCGACGTCCTGGCGACGTTGGGACGCCTGCACGACCTGCTGGGAGCGCGGCCATGAGCACCCCGATCCCCGACTTCGCCGGCGTGCCCCTCCCGTCGCGCAGCCCCCACCCCGACCGCGCCGCCTGGGCGGAGACGGTCACCACGCTCACGGGATCGGACCCGGCCTCCCTTGCCTGGCACACGCCGGAGGGCATCGAGGTCGCACCGCTGTACTCCGCCGCGGACCTCGAGGGGCTCGATCACCTGCGCACCTTCCCGGGGATCGCGCCGTTCCTGCGCGGGCCGTACCCGACGATGTACGTCAACCAGCCGTGGACCGTCCGTCAGTACGCCGGGTTCTCGACGGCGGCTGACTCCAACGCGTTCTACCGACGCAACCTGGCGCAGGGCCAGAAGGGGCTCTCGGTCGCCTTCGACCTCGCGACGCACCGCGGCTATGACTCCGACCACCCGCGCGTGCAGGGCGACGTCGGCATGGCCGGCGTCGCGATCGACTCGATCATGGACATGCGCGAGCTGTTCGCCGGCATCCCGCTGGACCAGATGTCGGTCTCGATGACGATGAACGGCGCCGTGCTGCCGATCCTCGCGCTCTACATCGTGGCCGCGGAGGAGCAGGGGGTCGCGCCCGAGAAGCTGGCCGGGACCATCCAGAACGACATCCTCAAGGAGTTCATGGTCCGCAACACCTACATCTACCCGCCGGCACCGTCGATGCGGATCATCTCCGACATCTTCTCCTTCACGTCGGAGCGCATGCCCAAGTTCAACTCGATCTCCATCTCCGGCTACCACATGCAGGAGGCCGGGGCGACGGCCGACCTGGAGCTCGCCTACACGCTGGCCGACGGCGTCGAGTACCTGCGCGCCGGCATCGCGGCCGGGATGCCGGTCGACGCGTTCGCCCCGCGCCTGTCGTTCTTCTGGGCGATCGGCATGAACTTCTTCATGGAGATCGCCAAGATGCGGGCGGCCCGGCTCCTGTGGGCCAAGCTCGTCAAGCAGTTCGAGCCGGGCAACCCCAAGGCGCTCTCCCTGCGGACGCACTCCCAGACCTCGGGCTGGTCGCTGACCGCGCAGGACGTCTACAACAACGTCATGCGCACGTGCATCGAGGCGATGGCGTCGACGCAGGGCCACACGCAGAGCCTGCACACGAACGCGCTCGACGAGGCGCTCGCGCTGCCGACCGACTTCTCCGCACGGATCGCCCGCAACACGCAGCTCTTCCTGCAGCAGGAGTCCGGTACGTGCCGCGTCGTCGACCCGTGGGGCGGCAGCTACTACGTCGAGCGGCTGACCCGGCAGCTGGCCGAGCGGGCGTGGTCCCACATCACCGAGGTCGAGGAGCTCGGCGGCATGGCCAAGGCGATCGAGGCCGGCATCCCGAAGCTGCGCATCGAGGAGGCCGCCGCACGCACCCAGGCGCGGATCGACTCCGGCCGGCAGGCGGTCATCGGCGTGAACTGCTTCGTCCCGGAGCAGGACGAGCAGATCGACGTGCTCAAGGTCGACAACGCCGCCGTCCGCGAGGGCCAGCTCGCCAAGCTCGTCCAGCTGCGCGCCGAGCGGGACGCGGGGCAGGTCCAGGAGGCCCTCGCCGCGATCGAGCGGGCCGCTCGAGAGGGGTCCGGGAACCTGCTCGCGCTCGCCGTCGACGCGGCTCGTGCCAAGGCCACGGTCGGGGAGATCAGCCTTGCGCTGGAGAACGTCTGGGGCCGCCATCGAGCCGACATCCGGTCGATCAGCGGCGTGTACCGTCAGGAGATGGGCGAGAGCAGCGCTGCGGTCGAGCGCGTGCACGAGCTCGTCGAGCGGTTCGAGCAGGCCGAGGGCCGGCGTCCGCGCATCCTCGTCGCGAAGATGGGCCAGGACGGCCATGACCGCGGGCAGAAGGTGATCGCGTCGGCGTTCGCCGACCTCGGGTTCGTCGTCGACATCGGGCCGCTGTTCCAGACACCGCAGGAGGCTGCGCGGCTCGCCGTCGAGGCCGACGTCGACATCGTCGGTGCGTCGTCGCTAGCGGCGGGCCACCTCACGCTCGTCCCGCAGCTACGGGACGCGCTCGCCGAGCTCGGCCGGTCCGACATCCTCGTGGTGGTCGGCGGCGTCATCCCCCCGCAGGACTTCGACGAGCTGCGGGCCGCTGGCGCCGCCGCCATCTTCCCGCCCGGCACGGTCATCTCCACTGCGGCCGAGGACCTGCTGCGGACGCTCCTGGACCGCCCCTCCGGCGCAGCCGGCTGAGCCGGTCCGCCCATGAGGACGCCGCTGCCCGCCGTCCCGGAGATCGCCGCGCGCGTGCGTGCGGGCGACCGGGTCATGCTGGCGCGCGCCATCACCCTCGTCGAGAGCCGCCGTCCCGACCATCGTGAGCAGGCCGCCGAGCTGCTCACGGCTCTGCTGCCGGACGTCGGCTCGGCCCGTCGCATCGGCATCACCGGGGTCCCGGGGGTCGGCAAGTCGACCTTCATCGACCAGCTGGGGACCAACCTCACGGGCTCCGGCCACCACGTCGCCGTCCTTGCGGTGGACCCGAGCTCGTCGCGCACGGGTGGCGCGGTCCTGGGTGACAAGACCCGGATGGAGCGGCTGTCGACCGATCCGAACGCCTACATCCGGCCATCGCCGGCCGGGACCACGCTGGGCGGCGTCGCTCGGGCGACGCGGGAGACGATCGCGCTCGTCGAGGCCGCCGGCTTCGACCTCGTAGTCGTTGAGACGGTCGGCGTCGGGCAGAGCGAGACCACCGTCGCCGACATGGTCGACGTGTTCGTCGTCCTCATGCTGGCCGGTGCGGGAGACCAGCTGCAGGGCATCAAGCGCGGCGTGCTCGAGCTCGCCGACCTCGTCGCCGTCAACAAGGCCGACGGCGACAACGTGACCCGGGCGCGCACCGCGGCCGCGGACTACCGACAGGCCATGCGTCTGATGACCCCGGCTGGGGCCGCCTGGGTGCCGCCGGTCCTGACGTGCTCGGCGGTGGAGAACGTCGGCCTCGACGAGATCTGGTCGGAGGTCCAGCGGTTCTGGGACGTCGGCCGCGTCGACGGTTCGTTCGAGCGGCGGCGGCAGGACCAGCAGCTGCGCTGGATGTGGTCGATGGTCTCCGACCGGCTGCTGGACGATCTCCGCGAGCACCCGGCGGTCCGCTCGGTCCTCGCCGACGTGGAGGACGACGTGCTCGCCGGCCGGCTGCCGGCGACGGTTGCCGCCGAGCGTCTGCTCGCCGCCTACGCCACCCGCTAGGCCGCGACCCCGAACTCTTCACGCGCCGACCTTGAGGTTGGCGACGCAGATCGGCCCGAATATCGTCGCCAACCTCAAGGTCGGCGGGGTGAAGGTCGGCGGGGTGTCGGGGTGGGCCGGAGCTAGGCCGCGACGGGGACGTGCGTGTAGCCGCGCAGGACGAACGTGTCCCGCCGGGTCGGCTCGCCCGCGGCGTGCAGCGCGGGCATCCGGGCCAGCAGCCGCGGCACCGTCACCCCGAGCTCGAGCCGGGCGAGCGGGGCGCCGAGGCAGAAGTGGATGCCGGCGCCGAAGGCGATGTGCGCGTTGGGGGAGCGGTCGACGACGAACGTGTCGACGTCCGCGAACGCCGCCGGGTCGCGGTTCGCGGCTCCGAGGAGCGCGGCGACCTTCTGCCCGGCGCGCAGTCGCACCCCGGCAACCTCCGTGTCCGCCGTCGCCGTCCGCTCGAAGAGCTGGAGCGGGGAGTCGAAGCGGAGCATCTCCTCGATCGCCGTGCCCGAGAGCTCCTCGGGGGATGCGGCGAGACGGGCGAGCTGGTCAGGGTGGTCGAACAACGACACCACGCCGTTGCCGAAGCCGTTGACGCTCGCCTCGTGGCCGGCGTTCAGCAGAAGTACCGCGGTGGCGACCAGCTCGCGCTCGCTGAGCCGCTCGCCCTCCGCCTCCACCTGCGCGAGGTGCGTGAGGAGGTCGTCGCCGGGCGCGAGCCGACGCTCCTGCGCGAGCTCGCCCATGAACGCGGCGAACTCGTCGGCCGCGGATCGCGCGAGCACCTCGTCCTGCTCGGTCCGGCGGTAGTCGTACATCCGCACGATGCGCTGCGACCACGTCCGCAGGTCGTCACGCCGGTCGGCCGGCACGCCAAGGAGCTCGGCGATGACGGCGACCGGCAGGGGCTCGGCGTAGTCCTCGATCAGGTCGAACGAGCCGGTCTCGGCCTGCCGCTGTTCGGCGGCGTCGAGGAGGTCGTCGGCGATCTCCTCGATCGCCGGCCGCAGTCGCTCGATGCGTCCGCGGGCGAACGCGCCGGCCACGATCGCCCGCAGGCGGGTGTGCTTCGGCGGCTCGGACTCCAGGATCGAGTCGGAGTGCAGCCAGTTGAAGGTCCGCCAGAGATCGTCGGGCTCCCGGTCGACCCAGATGCGGCCGAGGGATTTCGCCCGGAGCACGGCGTTCGCCGAGTCCAGTGAGCAGGCCAGGTGCATGCCCAGGCCCTCGTGCCACACGACCGGGCCCTGGTCGCGCCACTGCGCGAGCGTGGGATACGGGTCGCGGACGAATTCCGGGTCTTCGAGGTCGAGATCCACGCGGTGCACGGCCGTACGGTACCGGCGACCCGACGGCGGGAAGGTCGGGACCTTCGGCCGGCCAAGGAGATCGTTCGTATCCGTACGATCGATCGCGTGACGACCCTCGACGCGATCCGCGCGACCGTGACCGACCCGGATCTGACATACCGCCAACGAGTCCAGGCGCTCGCCGGTCTGGCGGAGAACCTGCTGGAGCCCCCGCCGGTCAGCGGCGCGTGCGGCGCCGCGATGGACTGCGGGATCGTCTGCGATATGCACGAGGGCAACGCGCCCTACCGGCCGCGCTACACCCTCCCGGACTACGCGCGGCTGCTTGCGAACGGCTCTGCCTTCCTCGAGCTTCCACCGGCCCGCGACCTCGACGACGCGCTCGCCCACCTGCTCATCGCCTACGCGAACGTGCCATCGATCACGGGGTACCCGGTCTACTTCGGCGACCTCGACGCGCTTCTCCTGCCGTTCGCGGAAGATGTCGACGACGACGCGCTCGCCGTCCGACTCCGCCGGTTCTGGCTGTGCCTGGACCGGATGTTCCCCGACGCGTTCGCGCACGCCGACCTGAGTCCGGTCGACAACCGCGTCGCGCGGGCGATCTTGCGCCTGGAGCGCGAGCTGCTCCAGGTCGTGCCGAACATCACGCTCAAGGTCGACCCGGTCCGCACCAGCGACGACTACCTGCTCGACGCTGTGCGCACGGTGTTCGCGTGCGGAAAGCCGCACTTCGTCAACGACCCGATGATGCGCAACGACCTCGGCCCGGACTACGCGGCGGTCAGCTGCTACAACTCGCTGCGGATCGGCGGCGGATCGCACACGCTCGTGCGGATCAACCTCAAGGAGTCCGTGCTTGCCTGCGCCAATGGGGTGGACTCCTACCTCACGGCGGTGCTTCCCGAGCACCTGGAGCTGACAGCCGAGCTGATGGACGCGCGGATCCGGTTCCTGGTCGACGAGGCCGGGTTCTTCGAGTCCGACTGGCTGGTGCGCGAGGGCCTGCTCTCCCTCGGCCGGTTCTCCGCGATGTTCGGCGTCTTCGGCCTTGCCGAGGCGACGAACCTGCTCATGGAGCGCGAGGGGGGCATCGGCACCTACGGGCACGACGATGCCGCCGACGACCTCGCTTTCCGGATCACGTCGACGATCGCGGCATGGGTGCAGCGGCGGCCCATGCCGTACTGCGCCGGCAGCGACGGGCACGCGCTCGCGCACTCCCAGGCCGGTATCGACCTCGACGTGGACGTCACGGCAGGCACCCGCATCCCGGTCGGAACCGAGCCGCCGCTGCGCGAGCACCTGCGGACGGTCGCCCGCCACCACCGGCTGTTCCCGGCCGGGATCAGTGACGTGCTGTCGTTCGACGACACCGCGACCGGCAACCCGCAGGCGGTCGTCGACGTGATCCGCGGCGCGTTCGCGAGCGGGATGCGCGACTTCACGTTCAACCTCGACAGCAACGACTTCATCCGGATAACCGGGTACCTCGTGCGCAAGTCCGACCTGGCCCGCCAGCCCGGTGCGCGGCACGGCAGCGACCTGCTGGCGGCCGGCTCGGTCGCCAGCTCGCACGTCGATCGGCGCGCCGTCAAGCGGGTGGTCAGCGGTGAGAGCACGGCCGGCACTCGTCGCTGACGTCGTCCCCTTCTCCTGGGTCGACGGCCCGGGCAACCGGTTCGCGATCTTCCTGCAGGGGTGCGGCTTCGACTGCCTGGTCTGCCACAACCCCCAGACCATCCCGACCGACTCTGTGCATGCGACGCGGATGACGGTGGCGGACGTGCTGGAGCGGCTACGCGACAGCGTGCCGTATGTGAGCGGCATCACGGTGTCCGGCGGCGAGGCGACCGTCCAGTGGGAGTTCGTACACGAGCTGTTCGCCGCCGTCCGGGCCGACCCGCAGCTGTGCGGGCTGTCCACCCTGGTCGACAGCAACGGCGACGCCCCACCCAAGGTCTGGCACGCCCTCGCACCGGTGATGGACGGCGCCATGATCGACCTCAAGGCGCTCGACCCGCAGACGCACGTTGAGCTGACCGGCAGGGACAACGCGGTCGTCCTCGCGTCGATCCGTCTCCTTGCAGACTTGGACCGCCTCCGTGAGGTGCGTCTGCTCCTGGTTCCCGGGCGGAACGACGACGACGGGGTCCTGGACCGGACCGCTCGCTGGCTCGCGGGAATTGATCCGAACATTTCGGTTCGGCTCAACCTGTTCGCAACGCACGGGGTGCGGTCCCCGGCGCGGGGGTGGGCGGTGCCGACGAACGCCGACCGTGAGCGCTACGAGGCCATCCTCCGGCGCAACGGACTGGCGATTGTTACTGCCTCGTAACGATCGTCCTGGAAGGGCCTTCGCGGCTCGCGCCGCTCGTCGGCCCATGGCTATGGTGAGGCGCACTGTGCCCCGCCGTTCGGCGGACCGCACTGACAAGGAGGCACATTGAAGACCAATCTGAAGCTGGCGGCGGCGGTCATCGCCGTGTCGGCGTTGGCGCTGGCGGGCTGTTCCAGCTCGTCGTCCGACGAGTCGTCGGCCGCGACCTCCGCCGCAGCGTCGGCGAGCGCGATGGCGTCGGAGTCCATGGCTCCCGATGCGTCGGCATCGGCGGAGGCCTCGGCCGCCGCGACCCTGGACGGCTCGGGCGTCAAGGTCGGCCTGGCTTACGACATCGGCGGCCGTGGCGACCAGTCGTTCAACGACTCGGCCGCGGCAGGTCTCGACCTCGCCGCGACGGACTTCGGCATCGAGTCGAAGGAGCTCGAGGCGACCAACGGCGAGACCGACGCCCAGAAGGAGGAGCGCCTCAACTCGCTCGTCGACGCGGGCTACAACCCGATCATCGCGGTCGGCTTCGCCTACGCGGTGTCCGTCGACAAGGTGGCCAAGGCCAACCCGGACGTGAACTTCGCGATCATCGATGACGCGTCCAGCCAGCTGGACAACCTGGCGAACCTGACGTTCGCCGAGAACCAGGGCTCCTACCTGGTCGGCGCGATCGCCGCGCAGGCGTCGAAGACCGGCAACGTCGGCTTCGTCGGCGGCGTCAACGTCCCGCTGATCCAGAAGTTCCAGGCGGGCTTCGAGGCTGGCGCGAAGGCGATCAACCCCGACATCGAGATCCAGGTCAAGTACCTGACCGAGCCGCCGGACTTCAGCGGCTTCGGCGACCCGGCCAAGGGCAAGGTCGCGGCCGAGGGCATGTTCCAGAACGGTGCGGACGTCGTGTACCACGCGGCGGGCGGCTCCGGGGCGGGCGTGTTCGAGGCGGCGAAGGCGGCCGGCGGCTGGGCCATCGGCGTCGACTCCGACCAGTACCTGACGGCGTCGGCCGACGTGAAGGACGTCGTCCTCACCTCGATGCTCAAGCGCGTCGACGTTGCGGTGTACGACTTCATCAAGTCGTTCGTCGAGGGTGCTCCGCTCACCGGTGTCCAGGTCTTCGACCTGGCCAAGGAGGGCGTCGGCTACTCCAAGTCCAACCCGGCGGTCGAGCCCTTCGAGGCGAAGACCGACGAGCTGGCGTCGCAGATCATCGACGGGACGATCACGGTCCCGGAGACGGTGTCCGCGTCCTAGCTCGACCGGTGTCCGTGCAATAGCGGACTAACGGATGCGTGGGCCCGTCCGGCATGTGTAGCGTGCCGGGCGGGCCCACGGTCCGTCCACGGCGCCTTCATCGGAAGGAGTGCGACATCAGCGCGACAGCCGTCGCGACCGCCCCGGCGGTCGAGCTTCGGGGCATCACCAAGACGTTCCCCGGCGTCATCGCCAACAGCGACGTCAACCTGGTCGTCCGCCGCGGCACCGTCCACGCGGTCGTCGGCGAGAACGGCGCCGGCAAGTCCACGCTGATGAAGACCCTCTACGGAATGCACCGGCCGGATGAGGGCACGATCGTGGTCGACGGCGAGACCGTCGTCATGCACAGCCCGGCCGACGCCATCTCGCGCGGCATCGGCATGGTGCACCAGCACTTCCAGCTGGCCGACAACTTCACCGTCCTGGAGAACATCGTCCTGGGCGACGAGCCGACCCGGGCCGGCTGGCTGGACTTCGCCGCCGCTCGCTCGCGCATCGCTGAGATCTCCGACCGGTACGGCCTCGACGTCGACCCCGACGCGCTGGTCGAGGACCTCGGCGTCGGCGAGCGCCAGCGCATCGAGATCCTCAAGGTCCTGTACCGGGGGGCGCGCACCTTGATCCTGGACGAGCCCACGGCCGTGCTCGTCCCGCAGGAGGTCGACGAGCTGTTCGACGCGCTGCGCGAGCTCAAGGCCGAGGGTCTGGCGATCATCTTCATCTCGCACAAGCTCGACGAGGTGCTCAAGGTCGCCGACGAGATCACCGTCATCCGGCGCGGCACGACCGTCGCCACCGTCCTGCCCGCCGACGTCACCGCCAAGAAGCTCGCCGAGCTGATGGTCGGCAGCGAGCTGCCCACCCCCGAGACACACGAGTCGACCGTCACGGACGTCGTCGAGCTGCGGCTGCAGGGGGTCACCGTCCAGACGGTCGACGGTCGTCGTGTCCTCGACGACATCACGCTGGAGATCCACCGCGGTGAGGTCCTCGGCATCGCCGGGGTCGAGGGCAACGGTCAGATCGAGCTGGTCGAGACGATCATGGGGATGCGGGTCGCCGCCGCCGGCACGGTCGAGCTCGCCGGGACCGACATCACCGCGCTGCCGACGCGCAAGCGGCGCGAGGCGGGGATAGCGTACATCCCGGAGGACCGGATCCGGCACGGGCTGCTCATGGAGGCGCCCCTCTGGGAGAACCGGATCCTTGGCCACCAGACGACACCCCCGAGCGCGCGCGGTCCGCTCATCGACCGGGCGGGCGCCCGCGCCGACACCGAGCGGATCGTCGCCGAGTACGACGTGCGCACGCCCTCGATCGACGTGCTTGCGTCGTCGCTGTCCGGGGGCAACCAGCAGAAGCTCATCGTCGGCCGGGAGATGAGCGGCAGCCCGAGCGTCCTCATCGCCTCGCACCCGACCCGCGGAGTCGACGTCGGGGCACAGGCTGCGATCTGGGACCTCCTGCGCGCGGCCCGCCGCGACGGTCTGGCGGTCCTGCTCATCTCCGCGGACCTCGACGAGCTCATCGGCCTGTCCGACACGATCCAGGTGATCCTGCGGGGGCGGTTCGTCGCGACGGCCGACCCGGCCACGGTCACCCCCGAAGAGCTCGGGTCCGCCATGACGGGAGCGAGCTGACATGGGCGGGACCCGGACCCGGCGGTTCGTGCTGGCGATCGCCGCCCCCGTGCTCGCGATCGTGTTCGCCATCCTCGTCACGTCGGTCGTGCTTATCGCATCGGGGAACAACCCCGTGTCGGCGTTCACGACGATGTTCGAGCAGCTCGGACGTCCGCGCATCCAGGTCAACACGCTCAACAACGCGACGACGTACTACTTGTCGGCGATCGCCGTCGCCATCGGCTTCAAGATGAACCTGTTCAACATCGGCGTCGACGGCCAGTACCGCCTGGCGGCGATGCTCGCCGCGGCGGTGGGTGGCGCCGTTGCCCTGCCGCCCGTGCTGCACGTCGGCCTGATCATCGTCGTCGCGATGATCGTCGGCGCGCTGTGGGCGGGCATCGCGGGCCTGCTGAAGGTGACCCGCGGGGTCAGCGAGGTCATCTCGACGATCATGCTGAACTTCATCGCCACCGGGATCGTGGCCTACCTGCTGGCCCCCGGTCGTCTGGCCGTGTCGGTCGCCGGGTCGAACAACATCGGCACCAAGCCGATCGCGGCCTCCGGGCAGGTTCCCGGGCTCCCGATCGTCCCGGGCACCGACAACACCGTCTTCGGCCTGATCATCCTGGCCGCGGTCGTCGGCTTCGCGTACTGGTACGTGCTCAACCGCACGCGGTTCGGCTTCGACGTGCGGGCGACGGGGATGTCGGAGGCCGCCGCCGTCGCCAGCGGTGTCAACGTCAAGAAGATGATCCTCATGGCGATGCTGCTCTCCGGCGCCGTCGCCGGCCTCGTCGGGATGCCGCAGCTGTTGGGTTCGAGCTACTCCTACGGCCTGGACTTCCCGACGGGTCTGGGCTTCACCGGGATCGCGATCGCCCTGCTCGGCCGAAACAACCCGATCGGCATCGCCTTCGGTGCGCTCCTGTGGTCGTTCCTGGACAACTCCTCGAACGCGCTGGAGTTCGAGGGCGTGCCCAAGCAGACCGTGCTGATCATGCAGGGCGTCATCGTGCTGTCGGTCGTCATCGCGTACGAGCTGGTCCGCCGGTACCGCGTCCGGATGATCGCGGCCGAGGTGGGGCGTCAGCTCGAAGCCGCCCCGCCCGCACCACCCTCCCCGCCCGCGCCGCAGGTGGCTGGGGCGGCGTCGTGAGCAACAACTCCGCCGTGTCGATGCCGGACGCGCTGCTCGATCCCGGGCTGCGCAAGCAGTCGCGCAAGCGCCTGACGGGCATGCGGATGCTCTACCTGGCGACCGTCCTCCTCCTGCTGTTCTCCGTGGTCCGGGTCATCACCGACGCCGGGAACCTCACGGCGGCCGGGACCGCCGCCGCGGCACTCGGCCTGGCCGTGCCGATCGCCATGGCGGGCCTGGGCGGCCTGTGGTCGGAGCGAGCCGGCGTCGTCAACATCGGCCTCGAGGGCATGCTCATCCTCGGCACCTTCGGGGCGGGCTGGGCCGGCTACCAGTGGGGTCCGTGGGCCGGGTTGGCCGCGGCGATCGCGTTCGGCGCCCTCGGTGCCCTCCTGCACGCCATCGCGACCGTGACGTTCGCGGTGGACCAGATCGTCTCCGGCGTCGCGATAAACATCCTGGCCATCGGCATGACGCAGTTCCTCGCGGCCGAGTGGTTCGTCGGGACCCAGGGCGGCGGTCAGACCCAGTCGCCGCAGATCCCCGAGATGGGCACCGTGACCCTCCCGGTCATCTCGTCGGTGGCCACGAGCATCGCCGAGCAGGGCTGGTTCTTCGTCTCCGACCTCGCGGCGATCATCGCGGGCCTCACCACCGACGTGTCGTTCATCACGATCATCGCGATCCTCCTGGTGGTCGCGACGTTCTACATCCTGTGGCGCACCAGCTTCGGCCTACGGCTTCGGTCCTGCGGTGAGGCGCCCTACGCGGCGGCGACTCTCGGCGTCAACGTCATCCGCTACAAGTACATCGCCGTCATCACCTCAGGTGCTCTCGCCGGCGTCGGCGGTGCGTACCTCGCGATCGTCGCCGCGGGTATCTACCGCGAGGGCCAGACCGGTGGCCGTGGGTACATCGGCCTGGCCGCGATGATCTTCGGCAACTGGCGTCCTGGTGGCCTGGCCGCCGGTGCCGGGCTGTTCGGCTACACCGACGCGTTGCAGCTGCGTGGCGGCGGCGCGGTCCACGCGCTGCTGCTGCTCGTCGCGCTTCTGCTGCTGGCGTACGCCGGCTGGCTCGTGTACCGCCGCCGCTGGATCGGGGCGGTGGTCGGCGCCGTGATCGCCGGTGCGATGGTGCTGTGGTGGGCCACGACCGACGACGTCCCCCCGCAGGTCGCGTTCGTCACGCCGTACGTCGCGACGCTCCTCGTGCTTGCCCTGGCGACCCAACGCCTACGCATGCCCGCTGCAGACGGCAAGCCGTACCTGAAGGGCGAAGAGCACTAGTGCCGCGGGCGACGTCCGTCGTCCTGGCGGCGGTCGCGACCGTGGTGCTGGCCGTGGGGCTCACCGGCTGTGCGAGCCGCTCGGCCGCCCCAGCGGGCCAGCCATCGTCCGCCACGGCGCCGGCGACGCCGAGCCCGCCGTCCGAGCCCACCGCCAGTCCGGTGCTCGCCGACGTGTGCCTTCTCGGCGACGACGGATCCGCGACCGCGACGGCTGCCGCCCTGACCGACGCCGGCCTGCGGGTGCGCACCTCGGCACGCCTGCCCGACCTCCTGGACACCCGGTGCGCCATGCTCCTGTCGGTGTCGGCCACCCACGCGGACGCGATGGCGGCAGCGGCGGCCGAGCACCCGGACCTGCCGGTCGCCGCCGCCGGCCTGCGGTCCGATGAGCCTCCGGCGCCGAACCTCGTCCGCCTGGGGGCGGACATCTCCGGTGCGGCGTTCGTAGCCGGCTACCTCGCGGCGGCGACGTCGGCGTCGGGCTCGGTCGGGGTCCTCGGCCAGGCGGACGACCCTGGGGCGCACGCGGCCGCGGACGCCTTCGCATCCGGTGCGCAGCACCGAGCCAGCCAGGACGGACGGGCCGTCCGCGTGCGCGGGTCCGGTCCTGCCCGCCTGGTCGAGGACCCCGCGGAGGCTGCCCGGGTGCTGGATCGGTGGGCCGCCCGCGGGGTGGACGTCGTGCTCCTCGCATCCGCCGGCCTGGCCGACGTCCCGAAGCCGCCGGGCGTCGCCGTCGTCCGCGTCGGCGAGCCGGGAGTGGGCGAGGCCCTCGGCTGGATCGTCGCCGACCCGGCCGCCACCGCCGTCGCCGTCGCCCAGGACGTGGCGGACGGCACGTTCGCCGCCGGCGACGTCACCGGCTCGCTCGCCGACGGCGGCGTGCGCCTCGTCCTCGGCGACATGCCGTCGGGCCGGCAGGCGCAGGTCGTCGCACTCGTCGAGCAGGTCGCGTCGGGCAGGATCGCGGTCGGCCCCGGCGGCTGACCGATACGGTCAGGATCGTGAACGGACCGGTGGACGTCGACTGGGTTGGCCTGGGGGCAGCGGCGCGCGAGGCCATGGAGCACGCGTACGCGCCTTACTCGCGCTTCAAGGTGGGAGTCGCGGGCGTGGTCGACGACGGTCGGGTGGTGACCGGCTGCAACGTGGAGAACGCGTCCTACGGCGTGGGCCTGTGCGCCGAGTGCGGCATGGTGTCGGCGCTGCACGCCTCGGGCGGCGGCCGGCTGGTCGCCGTCGCGTGCGTCGACCAGCACGGTGACCCGCTCATGCCGTGCGGTCGCTGCCGCCAGCTGCTCTGGGAGCACGGCACGCCGACCTCGCTCATCGCGACGCCGGAGGGTGTGCGGACGTTCGCCGAGATACTGCCGCAGGCGTTCGGTCCCGACGACCTGCTCGACCGAGCGGAGGACCGCGATGCTTGAGCCGTTCGCCGCTGTCGACGTCATCAAGGCCAAGCGCGACGGCCACACGCTCACCGACCGTCAGATCGACTGGGTCGTCGACGCGTACACGCGCGGAACCGTCGCCGAGGAGCAGATGGCGGCGCTTGCGATGGCGATCCTCCTCAACGGCATGACCGAGCAGGAGATCGTCCGCTGGACCGGCGCGATGGTGCGCAGCGGCGAGCGGCTGGACTTCAGCGGCCTCTCGCGGCCGACGGTCGACAAGCACTCCACCGGTGGGGTCGGCGACAAGATCACGCTGCCGCTAGTACCCCTCGTCGCCGCCTGCGGTGCAGCCGTCCCGCAGCTGAGCGGCCGCGGGCTCGGCCACACGGGCGGCACCCTCGACAAGCTGGAGTCGATCCCCGGCTGGCGGGCACGGCTCTCGCCCGAGGAGATGCTCGCGGCGCTCGAGGACGTCGGCGGCGTGATCTGCGCGGCCGGCGACGGTCTCGCGCCGGCCGATCGCAAGCTGTATGCGCTGCGTGACGTCACGGGCACGGTCGAGGCGATCCCACTGATCGCCAGCAGCATCATGAGCAAGAAGATCGCCGAGGGCGTCGGATCGCTCGTCCTCGACGTCAAGACCGGGTCCGGGGCGTTCATGTCCGACCCGGCGAAGGCCCGTGCCCTGGCCGAGACCATGGTTCGCCTCGGCAACGACGCCGGCGTGCGGACCCGGGCGCTCATCACGGCCATGGACGTGCCGCTCGGACTCACCGTCGGCAACGCGATCGAGGTCGAGGAGTCGGTCGAGGTGCTCGCCGGTGGGGGGCCGGCCGACGTCGTCGAGCTCACCGTCCTGCTCGCCCGCGAGATGCTCGACCTCGCCGGCCTGCCCGACGTCGACCCGGCCGACGCCCTTCGCGATGGCCGCGCGATGGACGCCTGGCGCCGGCTCGTGCGCGCCCAGGGCGGCGACCCGGACGCGACGCTGCCGGTCGCAGCCGAGTCCCACGAGGTGCGCGCCGACGTCAGCGGCGTCGTGACCCGAATGGACGCCCTGGCCGTCGGCGTCGCCGCCTGGCGGCTCGGTGCCGGTCGCGCACGCAAGGAGGACTCGGTGTCGGCGGGCGCCGGAATCCGCCTGCACGTCAAGCCCGGCGACCAGGTCGAGGCCGGGGCACCGCTGCTGACGATGCTGGCCGACGACGCGGCCCGGTTCGCGTCGGCGCACGAAGCACTGACGGGGGCCGTCGTCGTCAGCCCGCCGGGCTCTACGATGGAGCGCCTTCCCCTGGTGATCGACCGCCTCACCTGACCTACGACCGAGCACCCGCGAGGAGCATCGATGAGCGAGCACGCACATAAGGTCCATCCCGTTCCGGCCGTCATCATGGTCCTGCTCATCGCCGCGCTCGTCGGCTTCGGCATCAGCCTGATGAACGAGGGGCAGGCCGTCGGCTGCGCCATCGCCGCGGTCATCGCCGCCCTGTTCGGCGTCTTCGCCGTCCTGGTCCTCGGCCGCGAGTAGAGGGCAGCGGTCGTGGACCCGTTGCGCATCGGCGTCCTCGGCGCATCCCGGATCAGCGCCGACGCCATCGTCGGCCCGGCCCGACGGGAGGGGCACCGGCTCGTCGCCGTCGCCGCGCGCGACCGGGGACGGGCCGACGCCTTCGCCACCGCTTCGGGGGTGGAGCGGGTCCTCGACTCCTACCAGGCTGTCATCGACGACCCTGAGGTCGAAGCCGTCTACAACCCGCTGCCGAACGGCCTCCACGGACCCTGGAACCTCGCGGCGATCGAGGCCGGCAAGCATGTGCTGACGGAGAAGCCGTTCGCGAGCAATGCCGACGAGGCCATGACGGTTCGGTTCGCGGCGTCGGCCGCGGGCGTGCACTGCATGGAGGCTTTCCACTACCGGTACCACCCGGTCATGCTGCGCATGCTGGAGCTGGTCGCCGATAGCGTCATCGGCGAGGTCGTCCTCGTCGAGGCCCGCATGCTCATGCCGCCCCCCGCAGCCGGCGACCCGCGCTGGGACCCGGTCCTCGCCGGTGGCGGGCTGATGGACGTCGGGTGCTACGCCGTTCACGCGCTTCGCTCGGTCGGCGAGCTCCTTGGCGGTGATCCGGCCATCACCGGCTCGCACGGCCGCGAGCTTCCCGGACTGCCGGGTGTCGATGCCTGGATCGAAGCCGACCTCGAGTACGCCACGGGCGCGCAAGGCGTGCTGGCGTCGAGCATGACGCACGGCATCCTCGACTTCTCGCTGCGCATCGTCGGCACGGAGGGGGAGGCGTTCGCCCCCGCGTTCGTCCTGCCGCACACCGACGACCGCGTCATCGTCACCGTCGGCACGGGCCAGCGGACCGAGGAGCTCGGCCGCCGCACGAGCTACGACTACCAGCTCGACGCGTTCGCCCGGCTCGTGCGGCTCGGCGAGCCGGTACCGACCGATGCGGCGGACGCCGTCTCGACGATGCGGATGATCGACGCGCTCTACGCGGCGGCCGGCATGGCCCCGCGCGAGCTCCTCGAGCTCGCGGACCTGGAGGACGACGATGCCTGAGCTCATCCCCGCCCCTGCTGTGATCCCCGTCCCCGGCGGGAAGTTGATCGAGGAGTACATCGGGCACGCGTCGAGCGGCGACGACGCCGTCTCCGTCGCCCACATGCTCGCGCCGGCTGGGTGGGACGAGCCTGCCCAGGAGCCGGAGTTCGACGAGTTCACGATCGTCATGGAGGGCTCACTCGACGTCGAGCATGACGACGGCGTCGTCCACGTGCGTGCGGGCCAGGCGGTCATCACGCGCGCGGGGGAGCGGATCCGGTACACGACCGCGGAGGGCGCCCGCTACATCGCCGTGTGCGTGCCGGCGTTCCACGGCGAGATGGTCCACCGCGCGGGCGACGACGACTACGGCGACCCGGAGTAGCCGCGCCGGCCGGCGTGCGGGGCAGTAGGTTCCCCTCATGGTCTCGGATGCTGGTTCCTATGCGCCTGTCCCCGCCGACCTGGTCCGCCGCGCCCCCAAGGTCCTCCTGCACGACCACCTGGACGGCGGCCTGCGCCCCGACACGATCGTCGAGCTCGCGGCCGAGGTCGGGTACGACGGGCTGCCGGCGACGGACCCCGCGGCGCTGAGCCGCTGGTTCACGGCCGCGTCGACCTCCGGTTCGCTCGAGCTCTACCTCGCGACGTTCGCGCACACCCTCGCCGTCACCCAGACCGCGGACGCTTTGTCCCGGGTCGCACGCGAGTGCGCCGAGGACCTGTCGGCCGACGGTGTCGTCTACGCGGAGGTCCGCTTCGCGCCGGAGCTGCACACGCAGCGCGGGCTGACCGAGCCGGCCGTCGTCGAGGCCGTGCTGGCCGGGTTCGCGCAGGGCGAGGCCGCCGCTGCCGCCGCCGGCCGGCCCATCCGGATCGGAGTGCTGTTGACCGCGATGCGGACCGCGAGCCACTCGCGCCGGATCGCCGAGCTCGTCGTGGAGTTCCGCGACCGCGGCGTGGTCGGCTTCGACATCGCCGGTGCCGAGGCCGGGTACCCGCCCACCCGACACCTCGACGCGTTCGAGTACCTGCGGCGGGAGAACGCGCACTTCACGATCCACGCGGGTGAGGCCTTCGGGCTCCCGAGCATCTGGGAGGCGCTGCAGTGGTGCGGTGCGGACCGGCTGGGCCACGGTGTCCGCATCGTCGACGACATCGTCGTCGACGAGGACGGCCAGGCCCACCTCGGCCGTCTCGCTGCGTACGTCCGGGACCGCCGCATCCCCCTTGAGATGGCGCCGACGTCGAACGTCCAGACCGGTGCGGCCGACAGCATCGCGTCGCACCCGATCGGCCTGCTTCGCCGCCTCGGGTTCCGCGTGACCGTCAACACCGACAACCGGCTGATGTCGGACACGAGCATGAGCAAGGAGATGGAGCAGCTGAGCGAGGCGTTCGGCTACGGGCTGGACGACCTGCAGTGGTTCACCGTGAACGCGATGAAGAGCTCCTTCCTGCCGTTCGACGAGCGGCTGCAGATGATCAACGCGCACATCAAGCCCGGCTACGAGGCACTGCGCGTGGAGCTCGCGGCGAGGATGACCGACGGCTGAACCGCCGACGGACATCGCTTGCGACATAGGCTGGGCAACCAAACGAGGGAGGCGTCGTGGCGATCGTGGACGTGGTGGAGAACCGACACACGCGGGTCAACGACCTACGCGCCGAGCTGAACAAGGTCCGCGGTGCGCTCGACGTGACCGACGACGTGCTGGAGAAGACCGACGGCGCCCTGGTCCGGGCCGAGTCCGTGCTGAGCGCCGGCCGCCGCTGGGCGCCTCGGCTCCTCGTGGCCGGGGTCGTTGTCGCCGCGGTCGGCACGGTCGCCGTGGTGGGCGGGGCGGCGTTCGTCATCGTCCGCCGGCGTCGCCGTCGGGCTGCCGACGACGCCTAGGCCGGGAACATCACCGACGGCGTCTCGGCCCCCATCTGGACGGTCTGGGTCTCGGCGACGACGCGGAAGCCGGCCCCTTCGTAGGTTCGACGCGCGGGGTTGCTGACCGACACGGCCAGCCCCAGGGACACGAACCCGTCCGACCGCAGGTGCTGCTGGGCGGAGGCGAGCAGCCAAGGGCCGACCCCGGTGCCGCGCAGGCTCGGATCACGCCAGAGGTCGATGACCCACGGCCCGCCCCACGGCGGGTCGAACGCGGTGACCGTCACGATGATCCCGGCGACCGTGCGCCCGGCATCGTCCTGCACGAGCGACGACGACGCGTGCATCGGTCCCATCTCGGCTCCGCTGACCATCAGGCGCAGCGCGTCGATCGCCGCCGGGTCGTCCCCCCGGAAGTGGTCCGGATGGTCCGGCGGGAAGGCCGCGTGCCAGGACGGCAGCACGGCCGCCCACCCCTCGTCAGAGCACAGGGGGTCCAGCGGCGCAGCGGTCAGACCCACCGGTGCCGGCGCCTTCGGTGCTGCTCGTCGCAGGTCGCACTGCATGGCGAACGCGTGGCGCACCGGTCGCGCACCGACCTTGATCAGCGCTGCGGCCAGCCCGAAATCCTCGGTCTGGACGATCCACCCCGGTAGCTGGTCGGCGACGGCACGGGCCGCAGACGACAGTGAACGCCCCTCCGGCACCTGTGCGCTCGCCGCCATGGGCGCTCCGGGCCGGCTCATCGCCGTGAAGCGCAGGACGACGCCGCGATCATCGAACAAGGCCCGGTGCTCGGACCGCATCCGCTCGGACTGCACGTGCGGACCCTAGTGGCCGTCGGCCTCCTGGCGCGGCGGACGCGGGCGGCCGAGCGTGCCGGCGAGCCGGGCGACGAAGCCGACTGCCAGCCACGGTGCCGCCCTCAGCAGCGCGGCGCGCTCGTCGCCCGGTGTCGCCTGCCAGACGACGATGAGGTCGACGGGCATTCCGCGCGCCTGTGCGGCGGCGGTGGCAAGCCGCCCGCGGCCGTCGAGCCGCGACCAGGCCCGGGCCGCCGCGGCTCCCCGCTGTCGCTGGTCGCGCCACAGTCCGGACATCGTCGTCGGGTTCCGATGGGCCGTGCGCACCGCCGGCTCCCAGGCGATGGTGGTGCCGAGCCGTCGGTGCAGCTCGGTGTCCTCGCCCGTCGCCAGGTCCTCGCGGAAACCGCCGGCCCGCGCGAGGAGCACGCGGTCGTACGACGCGCCGTAGCGGGCGGCGCGGGCGGCCGGCACCCCGGGCAGCCGTCGGCCGAACGTCTGCGCGTGGCCGACCCGGGCAGCGGGGCTGTCCGGGTAGGCGTTCGTCAGGGCGCTGGCCACGGCGCGCGCGCCCGCTCGGTGCGCCGCGAGGCGGCCGGCGACCCAGCTCGGTTCGGCCAGGCAGTCCGCGGCGAGGAACGCGACGAACGGCGCACGGGTGTGCGCGATGCCGACGTTGCGGGCTGCGCCGGGCAGCAGCAGCTCGCCGACCTCGACGACGCGTGCGCCCATCGGCGCCGCCACGGCGCGGGCACCCCGACCGCCGGAGCTGACGACGCAGACCTCCGGGCGCGGCTGCTGGTCGACCAGGGATCGCACCGCCGCAGGCAGCGACGCGGGCGCACCCACGGCGAGCACGACCACGGCCAGGTCCGGATCGTGGTGCAGCGGCGCGTAGCCGCGCCCGGGCGGCAGCGGCTCGAGCTGCAGTCCCGACTCGTCGACCAGGTAGCCGTAGCCGTCCGGCTGCGCGACGTGATCCGGGTCCAGGCGGTTGTAGCGCTCGGCGCGAGCCGTTCGGTCGGCCGGGTCGATCATGTGCAGGTGGTAGGCGATCAGGTCGACCGGGACGAAGCCCCCTCGGACCTTCGCGTCGAGCGGAGCCCAGTGGCCGTGCAGCGGACGGTCGTCGATCTGCGCGTCCGGCCGGAATCGGAACAGCCGGGCGCGCCAGCGGTCGGCCCAGATGCCGTCGACGCGGGCCTGGTCCGGCGCCGACCACAGCTCGGGCAGCCGGATCGCGGCGGCGTGGATGCCGCGCCGCTCGAGCCCGACGATCACATCCCGGGCGCGCCGGCCGAAGTGCTCCTCAAGGCGCTCGTCCGCGTCGACGGCCACGAGCCAGTCCGCCCCGTGCCGCCCGGCGGCCTCGTGCAGTGCTCGCCGGGTCCGGCCCTCGTCCCAGCCGGGCGGGGCGAGGCGGTCGCGCCCTACGACTTCGAGCACACCGGGCTGCGCCGCGGCGAACTCCGCACTGCCGTCGGTCGACCCGTCGTCGTACACGAGGACCCCGTCGAGGTGGGGGGCGTTCGCGGCGAACCACCCGGGCAGGAAGCGCATCGCGTCCTTGACCGCGAGCAGCCCGACCAGCCGAACCTCGTCCGGGCGCCGGCCACGCCGCCACGGCAACGTCCGCAGTCGGGATGCCGAGCGAGCGGCTCGAGAGGATCCCAGACCCGTCACACCCCCTGGGGGTGCCAGACGGTCTTGGTCTCGACGAAGGCACGCAGCGCCCCGAGCCCGGGGTCGGCCGCCCAGTCGGCGTCCGGGCGCGCGCCGCGCACGCGCTTCAGCGTCCCGGCCGCATCGGCTTCGAGCGACGCCGCGAGCGCCAGGTCGTCGACGCCGGCGAGGTCCAGCCCGTTGACGTCGCCGTGGCTGGCCAGCCACGGCAGGATCTCGTCCTGCCGGCCCGTGAGCACGTTGACGACGCCGGCGGGCACGTCGCTGGTGGCGAGCACCTCGGTCATGGTGATGGCCGGAAGCGGCGCCGGCGTGCTGGCAAGCACGATGACCGCATTCCCCGTGGCGAGGATCGGCGCGGCCACGCTGACAAGGCCCAGGAGCGAGGGACGCGCCGGCGCGACGGCGACGACGACGCCGGTGGGCTCCGGCAGGGAGAAGTTGAAGTACGGCCCGGCGACCGGGTTCGCCGACCCGAGGACCTGGGCGATCTTGTCGGTCCAGCCGGCGTACCAGACCCACCGGTCGACGGCAGCGTCGACCTCGGCCGCCGCGTCGGCCGGCGTCGACCCGCTCGCCACGACCTCCTCGACGAACTGGGCCCGACGGCCCTCCATCATCTCGGCCACCCGGTACAGCACCTGCCCGCGGTTGTAGGCGGTCGCACCGCCCCAGGTGCCGAAGCCCGTCCGGGCGGCCAGCACCGCGTCGCGGGCGTCCTTGCGGGAGGCGAGGGCCGCGTTGGCCAGGAAGGCGCCATCGGCGTCGACGACCTCGTAGGTGCGCCCCGACTCGCTGCGCGGGAACGCGCCGCCGATGTAGAGCTTGTAGGTCTTGCGGACCTCCAGACGCTCGCTCATTCCCCGCCCCCGCTCGACCCGTCCAGGTACGCCGACAAGCCCGTGATCCCGCCTTCACGCCCGAAGCCGGACTCCTTGTAGCCGCCGAACGGGCTCGTGGGGTCGAACCGGTTGAAGGTGTTGGCCCACACCACGCCGGCGCGCAGGCGCTGTGCGACCCACAGGATCCGGCTGCCCTTGTCCGTCCAGATGCCGGCCGACAGGCCGTACGGGGTGTTGTTCGCCTTCTCGACAGCCTCGTCCGGCGTGCGGAACGTCAGGACCGACAGGACCGGGCCGAAGATCTCCTCGCGGGCGATGCGGTGGGCCTGGCTGACGCCGGTGAACACCGTCGGCGGGTACCAGTAGCCCCGGTCCGGGAGCTCGCACGGGGCGGTCCACCGGTGCGCTCCCTCGGCGTCGCCGCTGGCCGCCACCTCCGTGATGCGCGCGAGCTGGGCCGCGGAGTTGATCGCGCCGATGTCGGTGTTCTTGTCCAGCGGATCGCCCAGCCGAAGCGTCGACAGGCGGCGCTGCAGCGACGACACGAGCTCCTCGGCCACCGACTCCTGGACCAGCAGTCGTGAGCCTGCGCAGCACACATGGCCCTGGTTGAAGAAGATGCCGCTGACGATCCCCTCGACGGCCTGGTCGATGGGCGCATCGTCGAACACGATGTTCGCGGCCTTCCCGCCCAGCTCGAGGGTCAGCCGTGTCCCGCTGCCGGCCAGCGTCCGCATGATCTGCCGGCCCACGTCGGTGGAGCCCGTGAAGGCCACCTTGTCGATCCCGGGCTCCTCGACCAGCATCCGGCCCGTGTCGCCACCGCCGGTGAGGATGTTGACGACGCCGGGAGGCAGGTCGGCCTGCCGGCAGATGTCGGCGAAGGCCAGTGCGGTCAGGGGAGTGGTCTCCGCCGGCTTCAGCACGACGGTGTTGCCGCAGGCCAGGGCCGGGGCGACCTTCCAGGCCAGCATGAGCAGTGGGAAGTTCCACGGGATGACCTGCGCGGCGACGCCGAGGGGACGCGGTCGCGGGCCGAGGCCTGCGTGCTCGAGCTTGTCCGCCCAGCCGGCGTGGTAGAAGAAGTGCGCGGCGACGAGGGGGAGGTCGACGTCGCGGGACTCCCGGATCGGCTTGCCGTTGTCGAGCGTCTCGAGCACGGCCAGCTCGCGCGAGCGCTCCTGGATGAGCCGGGCGATCCGGTACAGGTACTTCGCCCGCTCGCGTCCGGGCATCGGGCCCCAGACCTGCTCGTACGCGGTCCGTGCTGCCTGCACGGCGCGTCGGACGTCGGCCGCGCCGGCCTCCGCAACCTTGGACAGGACCTCCTCCGTCGCCGGGTTCACCGTCTCCAGGTAGCCGCCGTCCACCGGGTCGCTGAACTCCCCGTCGACGAAGAGCCCGTACGAGGGCGCGATGTCGACGACGGCGCGGGACTCCGGTGCGGGTGCGTACTCGAATGCCATGGTCACCTGCCTCAGTCGATCGTCACGTAGGGCGGGCCGGAGTAGTGCCCGGTCGACATGCGCTGGCGCTGCAGCAGCAGGTCGTTGAGCAACGTCGAAGCGCCGAACCGGAACAGGTCCGGGGTCAGCCATTCCTCGCCGACGGTCTCGTTGACCAGGACGAGGTAGCGGATCGCGTCCTTGCTCGTCCGGATGCCGCCGGCCGCCTTCACTCCGATCCGCCGCCCCGTCGCGGTCGCGAAGTCACGGACGGCCTCGAGCATCACCAGGGTCACCGGCGGCGTGGCTGCCGGCGTGACCTTTCCGGTCGAGGTCTTGATGAAGTCGGCGCCGGCCAGCATCGCCAGCCACGAGGCCCGCCGGACGTTGTCGAGAGTGCGCAGCTCGCCGGTCTCGAGGATGACCTTCAGGTGGGCGTCCCCACACGCAGCTTTCACCGCGACGATCTCGTCCCACACGTGCTCGTAGCCGCCGGCGAGGAACGCGCCCCGGTCGATGACCATGTCGATCTCGTCCGCCCCCGCGGCGACCGCGTCGGCGGTGTCGAGCAGCTTGACCGCCAGGCTCGAGCGTCCCGACGGGAACGCGGTCGCAACGGCGGCGACGTGGATCCGGTCGCCGACCACGCTGCGGGCGGTCTCGACGAGGTCGCCGTACACGCACACGGCGGCCACGGGCGGCGTCGTCGGGTCGGTGGGGTCCGGGTGGAGGGCCTTGGTGCACATCGCGCGGACCTTGCCCGGCGTGTCCGCGCCCTCCAGCGTGGTGAGGTCGACCATCGAGATAGCGGTGTCGATCGCCCAGGACTTCGCCGTGGTCTTGATCGAGCGGGTGGCCAGGCCCTGGACGCGGCCGAGCGCACCGACCTCGTCGACCCCGGGGAGGCCGTGCAGGAACCGGCGCAGCTCGCGCGGGTCGCTGGGAAGGCCGGTCACCGGGCCACCCTAGCCCCGCCGTTTCTCCCGCAGTACGGGAGAACGGGGGTCAGATGAGCCAGCCCGCGATGTCATCGGCGATCCCGGTCAGGCGGGCCGCGGCCACGGACCGGGCGGCGGCGAGACCGTCGTCGCCCACCTGCTCGACGCACTGCAGGTAGCACTTGACCTTCGGCTCGGTCCCGCTCGGCCGGACGATGACGCGGGCGTCGCCCGCGAGAGTGAAGCGCAGGCCGTCTGTCGGAGGCAGGCCGTCGATGCCGGCCCCGAGGTCGTCGAGGGCGAGGACGGCCAGGCCGCCGACGGTTCGGGGCGGCTCAGCGCGCAGCCGGTCCATCGTCGCGGCGATCTGGCCGATGTCATCCACCCGCACGGAGACCTGCCGGGTCGCGTGCACGCCGAACGTGCGGTCGAGGTCGTCGAGGACTTCGAGGAGGGTCCGCCCGCGCGCCTTCATGCGCGCAGCGGCCTCGACCACCATGAGCGCCGCGGTGATGCCGTCCTTGTCCCGCACGGCACCCGGGTCGACGCAGTAGCCGAGCGCCTCCTCGTACCCGAACGCGAGGTCGGGGACGCGGGCGATCCACTTGAAGCCGGTCAATGTCTGGGCGTAGCCGATGTTGGCCGAGGCCGCGATCTGCTCGAGCATCGTGCCGGACACGATCGACTCGGCGAACACGGCGGCGCGCGACAGCCGTCGGTTGCCCGCCGCGATCCACCAGGCCAGCAGCGAGCCGGTCTCGTCTCCGGTGAGCAGGCGCCAGCCGTCACTGGTCGGGACGGCGACGGCGCACCGGTCGGCGTCCGGGTCGTTGGCGATGAGCAGGTCGCACCCGGCCTCGCGGGCGGCCGCCAGCCCGAGGTCCATCGCCCCGGGCTCCTCCGGGTTCGGGAACGCGACCGTCGGGAAGTCCGCATCCGGTTCGAACTGTGCCGCGACGACGACGGGCTCGGGGAAGCCGGCGGCCTCCAGCACGCGCATCAGCACGCGCCCGCCGACGCCGTGCATGGCCGTGTAGGCGACGCGGACAGCCGGGTCCCCGACGTCCTCGACGAGGGTCGCGGCGCGCGCGACGTACGCGTCGACCACCTCGTCGCCGAGCGTCACCCACTCGTCGCCGTGCGGGAGGTCCCGTACAGGTCCGCGAGCCGTCACCGCAGCGATGTGCGCGGCGATCTCCTCGTCCGCCGGAGGCACGATCTGGCTGCCGTCACCGAGGTAGACCTTGTAGCCGTTGTCGGCCGGCGGGTTGTGGCTCGCCGTCACCATGACGCCGGCCGCACACCCGAGGTGGCGGATGGCGAACGCGAGGACCGGCGTCGGCAGGGGCTCCGGCAGCACCATCACGGACAGGCCGGCGCCCGTCAGGATCCGCGCCGTCGTCGTGGCGAACAGGTCCGAGTCGCGCCGGGCGTCGAAGCCGACGACGACAGCACCGCCGCCACGTTCGTTCAGGAACGCCGCGAGGCCGGCGGCGGCGCGAGCGACGACGACCTGGTTCATGCGGTTCGGCCCGGCCCCGATGCGCCCGCGCAGGCCGGCGGTGCCGAACGCGAGCGTGCCGGCGAAGGCGTCATCGAGCTCGGCCTGGGCGTCCGCGTCTCCGGCGTCGGCCCGGTCGATGAGAGCGGCGAGCTCGGCGCGCATGCGCGGGTCCGGGTCGTCGGCCAGCCAGGCACGCGCGGCGGCCAGCGAAACGTCGGCGGAGGCCACCATCACAGCCGCACGATGACCTGGGCGAGGAGGGCACCCATGCGCGTGGCGGCGGCGCGGCCGGCCTCGAGGACCTCCTCGTGGTTCAGGGGAGCGCCGGTCATGCCGGCGGCGAGGTTGGTCACCAGGGACAGGCCCAGGATCTCCAGGCCGAGCGACCGGGCGACGATCGCCTCGAGCGCCGTGCTCATCCCGACGAGGGTGCCGCCGATCGCCCGGACCATGCCGATCTCGGCCGGGGTCTCGTACATCGGGCCCCGGAACTGGGCGTACACACCCTCGGGCAGGCCGGGCTCGACCTCGGCGCACAGGGCTCGCAGGCGGGCCGAGTACAGGTCGGTGAGGTCGACGAAGTGCGCCCCGTGCAGCGGTGAGGCTCCGGTCAGGTTGATGTGGTCGCGGATGAGGACGGGCGTCCCCGGCGTCCACGTCGGGTCCAGGCCGCCGCAGCCGTTGGTGAGGACTACGGTCCGGCAGCCGGCCGCCGCCGCCGTGCGGACGGCGTGGGTGACGGCGTCGACCCCGAGCTCCTCGTACAGGTGCGTGCGGCCGAGGAAGACGAGAACCGCCGTCCCGTCGGCGTCGACGCTGCGCACCCGACCGGCGTGGCCGGCCACCGCGGGGAGAGCGAAGTGCGGCAGGTCGGTGACCGCGAGGTCAGCCACGGTCGTGCCGATGAGGTCGGCCGCCGGCACCCAGCCGGAGCCGAGGACCACGGCGACGTCGTGGCGGGCGACGCCGGTGGCCGCGGCCAGGGTGTCGGCGGCTTCCTGCGCGCGTTCGGTCGCCGCGAGGGTGCTGGGGTGGTCGCTCACGCGACGACACTAACGCCTGGCGCCGGGCCGTCGCCCGGCTACGCGGGGGACCAGATGCGATCAGTCGGGTTGATCAGTCAGAGGCGATGTGCAGGCGGCGAGCGGCCTCCGCGATCGACCCCGACAGGCTGGGGTAGACCGTGAACGTCGAGGCGAGCTGGTCGACCGTGAGCCGTTGCTCGACGGCCATCGTGAGCGGGTGGATGAGCTCGCTGGCGTGCGGGCTGACGACGACCGCGCCGGCCACGATGCGGGACCCTCGACGGCAGAAGAGCTTGACGAAGCCGTCGCGCTGCCCGTCCATCTTCGCCCGTGCGTTGCCACCGAGCGGCAGCAGCACGGCGTCGCCGCGGAAGCGTCCCTCGTCGAGGTCGCGCTGCGTCAGGCCGACCGTCGCGATCTCTGGGTCGGTGAACACGGTGCTGGAGACGTGACCGAGCTCGATCGGCGTGACGGCGTCGCCGAGGGCGTGCCACATCGCGATCCGGCCCTGCATCGCGGCCACGGAGGCCAGCAGGAGGACTCCGGTGCAGTCGCCGGCCGCGTACACCCCGCGGCGGGAGGTGCGGCTGACCCGGTCGACGTGGATGTGGCCGCTCGGGCTCACCTCGACGCCGGCCTCCGCGAGGCCGAGCGCGTCGGTGTTCGGCAGTGAGCCCACCGCGAGGAGGACGTGGCTGCCGGTGACGACCTCGCCGGTCGTCAACGTCACGGCGACGCCGTCGGCGGTGCGGGTGGCCCCGGCCGCGCGGCTGCGTTCGTGCAGCTCGATCCCGCGTCGGCGGAAGACACCCTCGAGGACGCGGGCGGCATCGGGGTCCTCACCGGGCAGCACGTGGTCGCGGGACGAGATGAGCGCGACGTCGGAGCCCAAGGCCCGGTACGCGCTGGCGAACTCCGCGCCCGTCACGCCGGAGCCGACGACGACGAGTCGCTCGGGAACCTCGTCGAGGTCGTACAGCTGCTCCCACGTGAGGATGCGCTCGCCGTCGGGCTGCGCGTCCGGCAGCTCGCGGGGACGGGCTCCCGTGGACAGCAGGACGGCGTCGGCCGACAGCGCCGTCGAGGCGCCGTCCGGGCCGGTGACGATGACGTCGCCCGTGGCGTCCAGTCGACCGACGCCCGGGATGAGCGTCACGCCTTCGGCCAGGAGCCGTGCCCGGATGTCGGAGCTCTGGGCCTGCACCATCGCGCCGATGCGGGCGTTCACGGCGCGCAGGTCGACGCCGACGAGGCTCGGGTCCGGGACGCGGCCATCGAGAAGGACGCCCAGCGACCCGCTGCTGGCCGTGGCGGTGACCGCGTTGGCGGTCGAGATCAGAGCCTTGCTGGGGACGCAGTCGGTCAGGACGGCGGAGCCGCCGACACCGTCGCGGTCGACCAGGGTGACGTCGGCGCCGAGCTGGCGGGCGACGAGGGCGGCCTCGTATCCGCCTGGGCCGCCGCCGACGATCACGACCGAGCTCATCGACGTCCCCCGACCGGTGCCCTGCGCGTCACGGGCGTCATCCTTCCGCACGTGGGCGACCGTTCCCTACGCTGGGCGCCGTGACGCTGTATGCCGCCTACGGGTCCAACCTCGACCCGCACCGGATGGCGACGCGCGCGCCCGCGTCCCCCATCTTCGGCACGGGCTGGCTGCACGGGTGGCGGCTGACGTTCGCCGGCGAGGACGTGGGCTGGGACGGTGCGCTCGCCACCGTCGTCGAGGCGGAGTCCGCCTCGGTGTTCGTGATCCTCTACGACGTCCCGCCGCTCGACGAGGCGGCGCTGGACGCGTGGGAGGGCACGGACCTCGGGCTGTGGCGCAAGGTGCGGGTCCGGGTGCGGTGCGCCGGGCAGGAGCACCTCGCCTGGCTGTACGTGCTCGACGCGTACGAGGGCGGGTTGCCGTCGGCGCACTACCTCGGTGTGATCGCCGACGCGGCCGAGGCCGGGGGCGCTCCGGCCGACTACGTGGGCCGCCTGCGTGCGCTGCCCTGCCGCGGCCTCACCCCCTAACCGTCGACGCGCCTGGAATGGTCGTAATTCCGGGTGAGATGTCCGTTTTAGCGACCACTTGAGGCGTCTCGGCGGGGGTTGTGGACGGTGAATCGCGGCGGTCGGCCCGTTCGGGCACGGTCAGGGCATGGCCCGCCCGTCCAACGCTCTCGACACGGTCGAACGCGTCCGCACGATCGGGCCGGGGCCGGTCAGCCTGTCGTCCGCTGAGGCGGCCGCGATCCCGCGCGGCCGCTTGCGCTCGGCCGTCGCGTCCGGGGGTCTGATGGTCATTCGACGGGGCTTCGTCGTCCCGGCGGCGGACTGGCAGGCAGCCGCCGCGCCGACGCGCCGGTCCTGGGCTCTCGGGGTCGCGACGGCCGTGTGGGCGGGTTCGTTCGGCAGCCACGACACCGCTGCGCTGGAGTGGCGAATGCCCGACTACCTCGTCGACGTCGCCGGCGATCCGCCGATGACGCACATCACGTGCGAAGGGCGAGCTCGAACGGAAGGCTGGGTGCGGGTCCACGGCTGTGACACGGCACCGGAAGCGGCGACGATGATCGACGGTCGGCCGGTGACGTCGCTGGTGCGCACGGCCGTCGACATGTGCGCGACGCGGTCGTTCCGCTCGTCCATCGTCTTCATGGACGCGGCCATGCGTCGGGCCGTCGAGATCGACCACGGGACGGCGCGCCTGAGATCGGCGGTCATCGACCCGGTCGTGCGGGAGTGCATGGCACACCGGTTCGACGCGGCCGTCGCCCCGTACTCGCGCCACCGGTGGGTCACCCGCGTGAGGCGGGCCATCCGGTGCGCCGACCCGGCGGCGGAGACGGTGCTGGAGTCGCTGTCCCGGGTCGCCATGGTCGAGCACGCGATCCCACTGCCTCGGTGCGGTGTGCCGCTGACCGGTGACGACGGGAGGACGTACTGGGCCGACTTCTACTGGGACGACCTGCGGCTCGTCGGCGAGGCGGACGGCGCCCTGAAGTACGTCGAGCCGGAGGTGCTGGTGGCCGAGAAGCGCCGCCAGGAGGCGCTGGAAGCACGCGGCTACCGGGTCGTCCGCTGGGGCATGCCCGAGGTCAGCCCGTCGTCTGAGGTGATGATCGCCCGCATCCGGCGCGCGTTCACCGATGCCGCAACCCCGCGAGGCGCCTGGAACGGTCGCTAAAACGGACATCTCGGCCGGAATTACGACCATTCAAGGCGCGTCGGCGGTTGGGGGCGGGGGTTAGAAGTCGCCGCCACCGAAGTCGCCGCCGCCGAAACCCCCGTCGCCGAAGCCACCGCCGCCCCCGCCGCCGAAGTCCCAGCCCCCGCCGCCGGAATCCGTGCCGCCACCGAACCCCGCCGCGTCCACGCCGCTGGTTGTCACCCCCGGCACCGACCACATGCTCGACAGCGCGGTGCCGACGAGCACGGCGCCCATGACCGGGGCGAAGGAGTTGAAGTAGCCGCCGGCGTAGCCGCCGTACTCCCGGCCCGCCTGGTAGTACGGCATCGAGCCGCCCGCGGTCGCGACCTGCAGGCCCGCCGGCTGCCCGCCGGCCTCGACCGTCGTCCGGCAGGCGGCGCACAACGGCACCTCGCGCTGGGAGAGCCCCGGCGGGGTCCACAGCACGTCGGCCACGCTCGGACCGTGCCGCGGGTCGACGAAGCACGGCGGCCGGCGCTCGGGCAGCGGCTCGTTGTCGAGCCGCGCCTGGGCGCACGCGAGCGCGTACCGGCCGTCCGCGAGCTCGGCCGTCACGCTGCCGGCGTCGCCCGGGCTGCGCATCGCCGCGACGGCCGACTTCGCCCGGTCGTAGCCGTCGAAGGCCTCCTGCAGGTCGGCGCGCGCCGCGTCGTTCATGTCCGGGTCGTTCACGTCGAGCGCACCCAGCTGCTCGCCGTAGCGCGTGATGTCGGCGTCGATCGTCGTGCGCACCGCCGCGAGCTGCAGCGCGGTCTTGCGGCGGTTGGCCCTGACGGCCAGGACGATCAGGAGCGCGACGACGGCGGCGACGAACAGGAGGAATCCCAGGAGCAGCGCGACCGCGGTCGTGCTGATGGGCTCCGAGGCGGTTGACGACGAGCCTGCACCCGCGCCGGTGTCGGCCTGCGCGACGAGAGCGGTGAAGCCGGACAGGATCGCGTACGCACCGGCATCGCCGTTCTCCCGGAGCGCCTGCGTGGCCAGGGCGGACACGTCGCTGTTGGCCGAGCCCGTTGCCCCGGCGCGGAACTGGCTGCCTGCCACGACGGCGTAGATCCCGGCCAGCCCGACCTCGTCGTGCAGGGCGGTGAGGACGTCATTGGCCGACCCGCCGCCCTTGGCGGCGTCGGGCAGCACGGCGAGGAACATCGGCAGGCCGGTGGCGGTGACCTGGGCCGACAGGTCGGACACCTCGCTGTCGGTGAGCGCGTTCTCAGCTGCTGGGTCGCTGTACACGGCAGCACCACCACGAAGGGCCGCCGCCGCCGCCGAGACGTCCGGGGCAGCCTGGGCGGGGCCGGCGGTGACGAGGACCGCGAGCGTGGAGACGAGGACGGCGAGCAGGGCGGATACGACGCGTCGCGGGGTCATTCCTCCACGGTACGTGCGGGGGCCACGCGGAGCCAATCGCTGCTAGTCGACGATCTCGCACAGGACGGTGCCGCTGGGCACCGTGCTGCCGACCTCGGCCGTCAGCTTCGTGACCGTGCCCGCCTTGTGCGCGGTCAGTGGCTGCTCCATCTTCATCGCCTCCAGCACGACGACGAGGTCGCCGGCCGCGACGGTCTGGCCTTCGGTGACCTCGACCTTGACGATCGTCCCCTGCATCGGCGCGACGAGGGAGTCGCCGGTCGCCCCGGCACCGGCCTTCTTGCCGCCACCCGCGCGCTTCTTCGGGCCGGCCGCGGCCGGACCCGCCGCGGCGCCGAGCCCGGCGGGCACCGTGACCTCGACGCGCTTGCCGCCGACCTCGACGACGACCGTCTCACGGGCGTCGGGCTCGGCGAGCGCGTCGGTGGCGCCCGCGTAGGCGGGGATGGTGTTCTCGAACTCGGTCTCGATCCACCGCGTGTGCACGCGGAAGGCCTCGCCGTCGGTCGGTGCGAAGGCCGGGTCGCTGACGACGACGCGGTGGAAGGTCAGGGCGGTCGCGATGCCGTCGATCTCGAACTCGGCGAGGGCACGCCGGGACCGCTCGAGGGCCTCCTCGCGGGTCGCCCCGGTGACGATCAGCTTTGCCAGCAGCGAGTCGAAGTTGCCGCCGATGACGTCCCCTGCCGTGAAGCCTGCGTCGACGCGCACGCCCGGGCCGCTCGGCGGGGCGAACACGGTCAGCGTGCCGGGGGCCGGCAGGAAGCCACGGCCGGGGTCCTCGCCGTTGATGCGGAACTCGAAGGAGTGGCCGCGCAGCACGGGGTCGCCGTAGTCGATGACGCCGCCCTCGGCGATGCGGAACTGCTCGCGCACGAGGTCGATGCCGGCGACCTCCTCGGTGACGGGGTGCTCGACCTGGAGGCGGGTGTTGACCTCCAGGAACGAGATCGTCCCGTCGGAGCCGACGAGGAACTCGCATGTCCCGGCGCCGGTGTACCCGGCCTCCTTGACGATCGCCTTGCTCGACTCGTACAGCCGGTGCACCTGGTCCTCGGTCAGGAACGGCGCCGGCGCCTCCTCGACGAGCTTCTGGTGGCGGCGCTGCAGCGAGCAGTCGCGCGTCGACACGACGACGACGTTGCCGTGCGTATCGGCGAGCACCTGGGTCTCGACGTGCCGGGGGCTGTCCAGGTAGCGCTCGACGAAGCACTCGCCGCGACCGAACGCGGCGACGGCTTCGCGAACGGCCGAGTCGTACAGCTCGGGGATCTCCTCCAGCGTGCGGGCGACCTTCAGGCCGCGACCGCCACCGCCGAAGGCCGCCTTGATCGCGACGGGCAGCCCGTGCTCCTGCGCGAACGCGACGACCTCGTCGGCGGTCGTGACGGGATCTGCCGTGCCCGGCACCTGCGGTGCGCCGGCGCGGGCGGCGATGTGGCGGGCGGACACCTTGTCGCCGAGGTCGCGGATCGCCTGCGGCGACGGTCCGATCCACGTCAGGCCCGCGTCGATCACGGCCTGGGCGAAGTCGGCGTTCTCCGACAGGAAGCCGTATCCCGGGTGCACCGCGTCGGCGCCCGAGGCGCGCGCGGCGTCGATGATCTTGTCGATGACCAGGTAGCTCTCGGCCGCCGTCGAGCCGCCCAGCGCGTATGCCTGGTCGGCCAGGCGCACGTGCATCGCGTCGCGGTCGGGCTCGGCGTAGACAGCGACGGAGGTGAGGCCGGCGTCCTTGCAGGCACGGATGACGCGGACGGCGATCTCGCCGCGGTTGGCGATCAGCACGGTATGCACGGCGGCGTGGGCCTCTCTGTGGATGCGGCGCGGCCGCAGGCGGATCGAAGTCGCCCGGGCCGGTCGGCAGCGTATCGAGCGGTACGGGGCGTAGGCGGTCGAGTCGGGCCCCAGGTGGCGGGTATCACGTCCGCGCACCCGTCGGGTCCCACAGATCGGTCCAGCGCACGCCGAGCCCGCCCAGGAGGCGCCGCAGGAGCGGCAGGGACAGCCCGACCACGTTCGACGGGTCGCCGTCGATGCGCTCGACGAACGGCCCGCCGAGGCCGTCGATCGTGAACGCCCCGGCGACGCGAAGCGGCTCCCCGGTCGCGATGTACGCGTCGAGCTCGGCCTCGGTGGGCGTCCCGTGCCACACCGTCGTGCTCGCGACGTCGCCGACCTGGTCGTCCGTGGCCGGCCGGACCAGCCAGTGCCCGGTGCGCAGCACCCCCGAGCGGCCGGCCATGTCCTCCTGCCACCGCTGTTTCGCCTGCGCAGCGGAGGCGGGCTTGCCGACGGACCGGCCGTCGACGTCGAGCATCGAGTCGCAGCCGACGACGACGACGCCCGCATCGGTAGCCCAGGCTGAGTCGAGGCGGCCGGCGACGTCGACGGCCTTCGCCCGGGCCAGGTGCAGCACCTGGTCCGACACGCTGGCCGGGCCGAGCGCTTCGAGGAGCGCGGGCTCGTCGACGTCGCTCACCTGGACGAGGGGGGTGACGCCGGCGCGGTGCAGGACGTCAAGGCGACCGGACGACGCCGACGCGAGGACCAGTCGCGGACCCGTCACCGGGGCATCGTCGAGGCCCGCCACGCCCCGAAGCCCGGGCGTAGCGCGGGCCGGACGTTACGGCTCTTACGCGACCACAGGCTGAACGCGGCGGGTGCCTCCACGGGGGCTGCCCGGCGCCGGGTCACGAGCGCGATGACGACAGCGAGCTCCTCCGGGTTCGGGTCGCCGGCGACGACCCGAACGAGGGCCGGCGCCTCGTCGCTCACAGCGCTCACGGTGTCGTGCCTCCGGGGCTCGCTTCGCTCACTCCTCGTCCCGTCACAGCGGGATGTTCCCGTGCTTGCGCGGCGGACGGTTCGCCCGCTTGTTCCGCAGGGCGCGCAGCCCGCGCGTGACCATCGCCCGCGTCTCGTGCGGGAAGATCACGCGGTCGACATAGCCGCGCTCGGCGGCGATGTACGGGTTGGCGAGGGTGTCCTGGTACTCGTCGATCAGCCGCTTGCGCTCGACGTCGGCGTCGTCGGCGGCCGCGATCTCCTTGCGGTACAGGATGTTCGCCGCTCCCTGCGCGCCCATGACGGCGATCTCCGCCGTCGGCCACGCGAGGTTGAGGTCGGCGCCGAGGTGCTTGGAGCCCATGACGTCGTAGGCACCGCCGTACGCCTTCCGTGTGATGACGGTGACGAGCGGGACCGTCGCCTCGGCGTATGCGTAGATGAGCTTCGCCCCGCGCCGGATGATGCCGCCCCACTCCTGGTCCGTGCCGGGCAGGAAGCCGGGCACGTCGACGAGGGTCAGGACCGGGAGGTTGAACGCGTCGCACGTTCGCACGAAGCGCGCCGCCTTCTCGGAGGCGTCGATGTCGAGGGTCCCGGCGAACTGCATCGGCTGGTTGGCGACGACGCCCACGGCGTGGCCCTCGACGCGGCCGAACCCGCAGATGATGTTGGGCGCGAACAACGGCTGCGTCTCGAGGAACTCGCCGTCGTCCATGAGGTGCTCGATGACCTGGTGCATGTCGTACGGCTGGTTCGAGGAGTCGGGCATGAGCGTGTCGAGCTCGTAGTCCTCGTCGTTGAACGTCAGGTCCGCCTCGAAGCCGTAGGTCGGCGGGTCCTCGAGGTTGTTGCTCGGCAGGTACGACAGGAGTGCCTTCACGTACTCCAGCGCGTCGTCCTCGTCGGTGCTCATGTAGTGCGCGACCCCGGACTTGGAGTTGTGGGTCCGCGCACCGCCGAGGTCCTCGAACGCGACGTCCTCGCCGGTGACCGTCTTGATGACGTCGGGGCCGGTGATGAACATGTGCGAGGTCTGGTCGACCATCACGGTGAAGTCGGTGATGGCGGGGGAGTAGACGGCGCCGCCGGCGCACGGGCCCATGATCACCGAGATCTGCGGGATGACCCCGGACGCCTGCACGTTGCGGCGGAAGATCTCCCCGTACAGGCCGAGGGCGACGACGCCCTCCTGGATCCGCGCGCCGCCGGAGTCGTTGAGGCCGATCACCGGGCAGCCGATCTTCATGGCCATGTCCATGACCTTGACGATCTTCTCCCCGAACACCTCGCCGAGGGATCCGCCGAACACGGTGAAGTCCTGTGCGAAGACGCACACCGGCCGGCCGTCGATGGTGCCGTAGCCGGTGACGACGCCGTCGCCGTAGGGACGGGTCCGCTCCAGGCCGAACGCGTACGACCGATGGCGGGCCAGGCCGTCGATCTGCTGGAAGGAGTCCTCGTCGAGCAGCTGCTCGATGCGCTCCATCGCCGTCTTCTTGCCGCGTGCGTGCTGCTTGTCGACCGCGTCGGTACGCCGGCCCTGCGCCTCCGCGCGCCGCTCCGCGAGGTCGGCCGCCTTTCCGGCGGTCGACCGGCGGTCCGGGGTCGTCTGCTCGACGGGCGCCGCGCTCATCGGTCCTCCTAGGGCTCGGCTCGTACCCTAGCCGCGTGGATCTGGTCGAGAGCTCGCGATCACCGTTGTCTGGGTCACACGTGGCCGACGCGCTGCGGACCAGCGGATCGCCATGGCCGGCGCCGGTCGTGCTGCCGACGACCGGGTCGACCAACGACGACGTGGCCGCGCTCGCGGCCGGCGGCGCGCCCGAGGGGACGAGCGTGACGGCGGAGGAGCAGACCGCCGGGCGGGGTCGGCTCGACCGGGTCTGGTCGAGCCCGGCCGGAGCCGGCCTGTGGACGTCGGTCCTGGTCCGGGCCGGCGGCCAGCCGAAGGGACGCTGGGGACTGTTGCCGCTCGTCGCGGGGCTGGCGGCGGTCGAGGCGCTCGACACCGCGGCCGGCGTCGCCGCGGCGCTGAAGTGGCCCAACGACGTTGTGGTCACCTCCCCGGCCGGCGACCTCCGCAAGCTCGGCGGGATCTTGTGCCAGACCGTGGGCGACGACGGCGTCATCATCGGGATGGGGCTGAACGTCTCCCTGTCGGCGACCGAGCTGCCGGTCCCGACGGCCACCTCGGTGCTTGTCGAGGGTGGTCGGCTCGACCGTGCAGCGATCCTGGTAGGCCTGCTCAGCGCGCTGCGAGCACGGTTGCAGCAGTGGCGCGCGGACGACCCGGTGCTGCTGGCCGACTACCGACGGGCCTGCGTGACGGTCGGGCGCCAGGTCGACGTGGCGATGCCGGACGGCTCCCGGCTGGCGGGTCATGTGGTCGACGTCGACGACTCCGGTCACCTGCTCGTCGACGACGGGGCCGCGGTGGTCCGGGTCGCTGCCGGCGACGTCGTGCACGCCTCCCTCTGACGGCACGCGAGCCGAACGGTCAGCGGCAGGCGGACCACAGGCCGGCGCGGGCGGACTGGGCCCGCTTCTGTGCGGCGCGCAGCACCTGCTTCCACGCGTAGGGCGTCCGGCCGTACTGCCGCTCGAACGCGAACCCCTGCTGGACGGCGGTCCGGTTGAACAGGGTCGGCACCCCGGCCGGCCGCTCGACCCACAGGTAGGCCAGCGTGCGCCCGTACTGGTCGGTCCGGCCCTGCGAGGCGTCGTACTCGAGCCGCACGGCACGGCCCGTCAGCGCAGCCTTGGCGAAGTCGGAGGCCTCTGGGCCGTAGCACTCGACGGGCGCGCCCGGCTTGACGGACTCCGGGGAGTTGATGCCGATGAGGCGGACCGTGAGGTCGACGCCGTCGCGGACGACGTGCACGGTGTCCCCGTCGACGACCCGGCTGACGACCCAGCCGGACTCGGTCGGCCCCTTGGGCTTCAAGACAGCGGCGGGACTGTGCACGGCGGCGTCGGCAGTCGCGGTCGCCGCCCCGAGCGCGGCCACGACCACCAGGACGGCGCCCGCGACGGCGGCGAGGCGCCGGCGGATCCCCTGAACGGCCACGCCGCGACGATAGCGAGCCTTGCCCCCGTGCGCGGTTCCCGCCACGATCAGCCCATGGCCTATCCCGAGAAGCTCCTCGCTCCCGACGAGACGATCAAGTTCGAGACGCGTCCGCACTGGCGCGGACTGCTGGGGCCGAGCGTCGTCCTGCTGGCGACGATCTTCGGGATGTCGCTGCTGTACTTCTGGATCGACAGCAACTGGTTCGGCGGGACGGCTCTGCGCTGGGTCGTGCTGGCGGGCGGCATCGTCATCCTGGCCCTGTGGGCCGTCCGGCCGTTCCTGCGCTGGCTCACGACCGACTATGTCTTCACCGACCGGCGGATCATCGTGCGCTCGGGGATCATCACGCGGCACGGCAAGGACATGCCGCTGGCGAAGGTCAACAACGTGTCGTTCTTCGTCCCGCCGCTGGGCCGGGTCCTGAACTACGGCCAGCTCGTCATCCAGTCGGCCGGGGAGAACGACGGCCTGACGATCAGCGACGTCCCGGACGTCGAGGACATCCAGCGGAACGTCTATGAGTACATCGAGGCCGACGAGCAGCGCCGGCGCGGCAACATCGGCGGACAGCTCCCGCCGAACAGCACGACCTGACGCGGCGCTACCGGGCCGAGCCGGACCTCCGCTAGAGCGGGCCTCAGATCGGGGTCGCGGCGTCGCGCTCGGCGAGCTCCAGGGACGCCGGGTCGTCCGGGACGGCGGGGAACACCCACTTGCGGTACGACCAGAACCGGAACAACGTGCCCAGGCCGAGGCCGACGACGTTGGCGCTGATGTTGTCAGCGAGCGCAGAGTCCAGCCCCAGCACGTAGTGGCTGACCCACAGGCAGCCCACCGAGATGAGCAGGGCGGCGCCGTTGAGCAGGAAGAACAAGATGTACTCGCGGCCCATGTTCGTGCGGCCTCGGTGCCGGAACGTCCAGAACCGGTTGGCGAAGTAGGCGAACGTCGTCGCGACGGCGACGCTGACGACCTTGGCGGTCAGCGGCTTGTCCTCGAGCCGCCCGCCGTACAGCAAGATGTTGAACAGGCCGACGTCGATCACGAACGAGATCGAGCCGACGATGCCGAACTTCGCGATCTCGTGCGCGAGGGTCCGCACGGGGGCGTACAGCCGCCCGAGCAGGCGCTCGCTGGCCCCGTCCGCCGGCGAGGGCTCGGGTGCCGGCGCCGGGGTGAGGCTCGTGGACACCTCCGGAGTGTAAACGTCCCTCCCGCTAGGTTTCCCCCGTGGACGTTTCCCCCGTGGACTCTGCGGCCCCGCGGGTGGCGATCGTGGGCGGTGGTCAGCTCGCGCGGATGTCAGCCGCGCCGGCGACCGCGCTCGGCATCCACCTGCGCGTGCTCGCCACCTCGGCGGACGAGTCGGCGGCGCAGGCGATCCCGGACGTCGTGATCGGCCGGCATGACGACCTCGACGCGCTCCGCCGCGTCGCGCAGGGCTGCGACGTCGTCACGTTCGACCACGAGCACGTCCCCCCGGCCCACCTGGAGCAGCTGGAGGCCGCCGGCATCGCGGTGCGCCCAGGCCCGTCGGCGCTGTTCCACGCTCAGGACAAGGTGCACATGCGCACCACACTCACCGACCTCGGCGCCCCGTGCCCGCGGTGGTGCGTCGCGTCGGATCTCGCCGACGTCGAGGCGCTCGCGGCGGACACCGGCTGGCCGGTGGTCCTGAAGACGTCACGCGGCGGGTACGACGGCCGGGGCGTGTGGGTCGTGGCGGATGCGGGGGAGGCGGCCGAAGTCCTCGGGCAGGAGCTGCCGGTGGGCACGGTCTGGCTCGCGGAGGAGCGCATCGACTTCGTGCAGGAGCTGTCAGCGCAGGTCGCACGGTCACCGAGCGGGCAGGCGGTTGCGTACCCCGTCGTCCGCACGGTCCAGCGCGACGGCATCTGCGCCGAGGTCGTCGCGCCGGCCCCGGGTCTGCCCGCCCACCGCGCGACGCAAGCGCAGGAGCTCGCGCTGCGACTGGCGGGGGCTCTGAACGTCACCGGCATGCTCGCCGTCGAGCTGTTCGACGACGGCTACGACCTGTACGTGAACGAGCTGGCGATGCGCCCGCACAACTCCGGCCACTGGACGATCGACGGCGCGCGCACGTCGCAGTTCGAGAACCACCTGCGCGCCGTGCTGGACCTACCGCTGGGCTCCCCGAACCCGGTCGCCCCGTACGCGGTGATGGTCAACATCCTCGGCGGCGATGTCGGTGACCTGCACGGTGCCTTCCGCCACGTGCTCGCCCGCGACCCGGGAGTCAAGGTCCACCTGTACGGCAAGGATGTCCGTCCGGGCCGCAAGGTCGGCCACGTCACGGTCGTCGGGTCCGACCTGGACGACCTGCTGGCCCGCGCCCGCCATGCCGCCGACTACTTCTCGGGAGCCGTCGATGAGTGAGACCCCCCTCGTGTCGATCTGCATGGGCAGCGACTCCGACTGGCCGGTCATGCGCGCCGCCGCCGACGTGCTCGACGAGTTCGGCGTGCCGAACGAGGCGCGCGTCCTGTCGGCGCACCGGATGCCGCGCGAGATGGTCGCCTTCGGGTCCGCCGCGGCGGGTCGCGGGCTGAAGGTCATCGTCGCGGGAGCCGGCGGCGCGGCGCACCTGCCGGGGATGCTCGCCTCGCTGACCCCGCTCCCGGTCATCGGCGTGCCGGTCCCGCTCGGCGTCCTCGACGGGATGGACTCGCTCCTGTCGATCGTGCAGATGCCGGCCGGGGTCCCGGTGGCGACCGTGGGGATCGGCAACGCCCGGAACGCCGGCCTCCTCGCCGTCCGCATGCTCTCGATCGGAGACGAGTCGCTCGTGACGGCGATGACGGCCTACCAGGATCGCCTCCTCGCCGAGGCGAGCGCCAAGAACGAGAACCTGACCCGCTGACGGGATCGGGACCTGACGTCGTGATCCCTCGCGTGATCCACGAGCACCAGCGGGTCGGCTGGTTCGAGCTGTTCTACGACCTCGTGATCGTCGCGGCCGTGGGCTACGCCGCCCACTCCTTCGCGCACCACCCCACGTGGGCCTTCGGGTTCTGGATCTGCGCCTGGGTCCTGATCATGTTCGTCCTGTGGTCGCTGACGACCTTGAACCACAACCTGTTCCCGGGCGACTTCACGTGGCGGCGGGTCATCGGTCTGGTCCAGATGCTCGCCCTCGTCGTCGGCGCGCTCGGCATGGTCGCCGACGAGGGCCTGCCGTCCACGGCCGGCTTCGGGGGGATGGGCGTCGCGTTCGCCTGCGGTGCGGCGCTGTACGTCGTGCCGCTCGTCCGGGGCCTCGGTGACCGCGCGACGACGTGGCTCGTCGCGTCCTGCGCCACGGCCGGCTCGCTCGTGCTGCTGGCCGGGATGGCGCTGCCGTCCCCGGTCGACTGGGGACCGACCGACCCGGCGCCGTACGTGCTGACCCTGGGCGTCGGCTTCGTGGCGGCCGGCGTGTTCGTCGCCGTCGGCCGGCTGCCCGCGCTCGGCGACGACGAGCACCTGACCGAGCGGCTGGGGCAGCTGGTCATCATCGTCCTCGGCGAGACCTTCGTGAGTCTGATGTCGGCGCTCGGGGGCAAGCCGGAGATCCCGAACCCGCTGTTCATGGTCCTCACGTTCGTCGTCGTCTTCTCCATCTGGAGCGTCTACTTCTCCAGCGTCGTGCCGGCCGGCATGCCCGGGCAGCCGTGGCGCCTGCGCGCCTGGTACGTGATGCACTGGCCGCTGATGTTCGGCGCCGTCGGGGCGGCGGCCGGGTTCTCGATGGTCATGCTCATCCCGTTCGGTGAGGGCCGCCCGGACATCGCCGCCGTCTGGACGACCGTGCCGCTCGCGTTCGTCTTCACCGCCCTGGGCGTGCTCACGTGGATCGGTGCCGGACGAGTCTCGCCACAGGTGCGTGTGCACATCACCGTGGTCGCGCTGCTGGTGATCCTGGCGGTCGTCGACGAGTTCTGGACGAAGACGGCGGCCAACTGGGAGATCGCCGCCGCGGCGATCGTCGTCGCCGCCGACGCCTACGTCTCGCGGCGCCTCGACGCATCCCGTATGACGCCGTTGCCGCCTGCCGCTCTCGGCGTGGCCGAGCCCGTCGAGGGCTGACCGCACCTCAACGTGGCCTCAGGAACGGGCACATAGCGTCACCGGGTGCTCGTGCGCCGACTCCTCCTCGCGTCCTGTGCTGTTGCCCTGACCGGCGCCCTCGCCGCCTGCTCCGTGACCGCCGCAGGCCCGCCGCCGCCGAGCGGCGCGGGCGGTCCCAGCGCGTCGGCGTCCGGCAGCACGCAGCCGGCTCCCACCGCTGCGGCGGCCGGGCGCATCACGAACGTCGTCGTCGTGCTGGCTGACGACCTGGACTGGCCGTTGTGGGACGACATCCCGCGGCTGAAGGCGCTCGAGGCCGACGGCACGACGTTCACCAACTACGTGGTGTCGGACTCGCTGTGCTGCCCGTCGCGCACGACGTTGCTGCGCGGGCAGTACGTCCACAACCACCACGTGGTCTCCAACGACTCCCGGACCGGCGGCGGCTGGCCGCGGTACCGCGACCAGGGCTACACGCACGACTGCCTGCCGGTGTGGCTCCAGCGCTCAGGAGTGCAGACCGGGCTGATCGGCAAGTTCCTCAACCAGTTCCCCCAGCGTCGGTCGGACCTCGCCGCCGCTTCGGAGGGCTGGGACGACTTCGTCGTCCCGACATCGCACGGCGCCGACTACCGCGGGTACGACTACCGGCTCGACGACAACGGGACGATCACCGCCTACGGGCACCAGCCGTCGGACTTCCTCAACGACGTGCTCGACCAGAAGGCGACGCAGTTCCTGCAGAACGCCGGCGACCGGTTCTTCCTGGAGCTGGCGACGTTCACGCCCCACCTGCCGTCGCCGATCGCCCCGCGCAACTGGGGCACCCATGCCGGCGAGGTCGCCCCGCGCGACGCCGCGTACGACGCCGCGGTGACGAACCCGCCACGCTGGCTCGGCGGGCTGCCGGCCTTCGGGCCGGCGCTCGCCGCGCATCTGGATCGCACATGGGTGCGTCGAGCCGAGTCGGCCGAGTCGGTCGCCGACTCCGTCGACGCCGTCCGCGCTGAGCTGGCGGCGACCGGGCACACCGACGACACCCTGGTGCTCGTCACGTCGGACAACGGCTTCCACGTCGGCAGCTACCGCCTGCACCGCGGCAAGCGGACGGCCTTCGACGCCGACACGGTCGTGCCGATGGTCGCGATCGGACCGGGGGTGCCGGCCGGTCGGGTCGTCCCGCAGATGACAAGTGAGACCGATCTGGCGCCGACGATCGCGGACGAGCTCGGTGCCGCGCACCCGTCCTGGGTGGACGGCCGCAGCTGGACGCGCCTGCTCGACGGGCCGGTCGCGGACTGGCGCAGCGGCGTCCTGTCGGAGAGCCTGGGTCGCGCGCTCCCTGGAGACCCGGACTTCCAGCTCATCGCGCCGCCGTCGTTCACCGCGCTGCGCACCCCGCGGTGGCTGTACGTCGAGACCCCCGGGGAGCGCAGCGAGCTGTACGACCGCCGGGCCGACCCATATGAGCTGCACAACGTGATCGAGAGCGCGCCGGTCGCGACGCGGGCGGCGCTGCACCGTCAGCTCGCGGCGCTCCGGCGGTGCTCCGGGCCGTCCTGCCGGGTGGCGGACGCGCTGCCGGGCACGTCGTAACGGTGCGGCGTCAGCGCCGAGCCCACTCGATGTTGGGGCAGCGGTCCATGACCATCGTCAGCCCAGCCGCCTCGACCCGCGCGGCGGCCGCGTCGTCGATGACGCCGAGCTGGAACCACACGGCCTTCGCTCCAGCGGCGATCGCCTGGTCGGCGAACTCGCCCGCGCGGTCGGCGCGCACGAAGACGTCGACAACGTCCGGGGCGCCGAGCGCTGCGACCGCGTCGGCGATCGTCGGGTAGCCCTGCTCGCCGTGGACGACCTCGGCCCGCGGATGGATCGGCACGATGCGCTTGCCGTGCCGCTGCAGGGACGCCGCGACGCCGTACGCCGCGCGTTCGGGGCTCTGGCCCAGGCCGACGACGAACCACGTCCCGGGCTCGTCGAGAAGGGTGCTGATGTCGGCGGGGTCGTTCATCCGGTGCTCCTCGAGGTATGGGACAAACGGGCGACTGACGGGTCGATCGGCGGCTCAGCCGCCCGCCGGTCCCGCAAAGCGGGACAAGCGGTAGGGAGGGCTCAGGCGTTCGGGCGGCCGAGGGCGCGGTACGTCCAGCCGGCCGCCCGCCAGGTGACCGGGTCGAGCGCGTTGCGGGCGTCGATGACGCGCCGCTGGGCGACCTGCGCCGCGGCGTGCGCGGGGTCGAGCTCGCGGTACTCCCGCCATTCGGTCCCGAGCACGACGAGCTCGGAACCGGCGAGGGCGTCGTCGAGATCGGCCTCATAGACGAGGTTCGGGTACACGCGCTCGGCGTTGACCAGGCCCTTCGGGTCGTGCACGACGACCGTCGCCCCCGCCGCCTGCATCGCCACGGCGACGTCGAGCGACGGCGAGTCGCGGACGTCGTCGCTGTCCGGCTTGAACGACGCGCCGAGGACGGTCACGCGTCGGTCGCGCAGCTCGCCGCCGAGGGACTCCCGTGCCAGGTCCACGGTCGCGGACCGGCGGCGCAGGTTGATCTGGTCGACCTCGCGCAGGAACGCGACCGCGTCCTCGGCTCCGAGCTCGCCGGCCCGGGCGGTGAACGCGCGGATGTCCTTGGGCAGGCAGCCCCCGCCGAAGCCGAGACCGGCCGCGAGGAAGCGGCTGCCGATGCGGGGGTCCAGGCCGATCGCGCCCGCCAGCTGGACGACGTCGGCACCGGCCGCCTCGCACACCTCAGCCATGGCGTTGATGAAGGAGATCTTCGTCGCGAGGAACGAGTTGGCCGCCACCTTCACCAGCTCGGCGGTCGCGTAGTCCATGACGAGGAAGGGGACACCCTGGGAGACGATCGGCGCGTACACCTCGCGCAGCAGGTCCTCGGCGTTGCGCGAGGCCACCCCGACGACGAGGCGGTCCGGGTGGAGCGTGTCGTCGACGGCGAATCCCTCGCGCAGGAACTCGGGGTTCCAGGCGAGCTCGGCGTCGGCCGGCCCCGCCTCCGCCAGCCGCGCGGCGAGCTGCTCCGCCGTGCCGACGGGGACGGTGGACTTGCCGACGACGAGGGCGCCAGGACGCAGGTGCGGCAGCAGCGACTCGACGGAGCCGAACACCTGGGAGGTGTCGGCGCGCTGGGCGCCGGCGACCTGCGGGGTCCCGACGCACACGAAGTGGACGTCCGCGAAGGCCCCGGCCTCCTCGAACGACGTCGTGAAGCGCAGCCGCCCCGCCGCTATGTTGCGCGCCAGCACGTCGTCGAGGCCGGGCTCGTAGAACGGGACGCGCCCGGAGGCGAGGAGCTCCACCTTCGCCGGGTCGACGTCCACGCCCACGACCTCGAAGCCGAGCTCGGCCATGCAGGCGGCGTGCGTGGCGCCCAGGTATCCGGTCCCGATGACGGAGAGGCGCAGCGGCATGCGGCAAGGCTAGCGGCGGCTGGGAGGTGCTCGAAGGCGGCTCCCGGAGCGCGCTTCCCTGCGTGCGACCGGCGAGTATTGTGTGCGCGTGGCCGGAAACAAGGACTTCCAACAATTCAGTCTGACGGAGGAGCACGAGGCGCTGCAGGACGCCGTCCGTCAGCTCGTCGCCGACAAGATCACCCCGCGTGCGGCGGAGGTCGACGAGTCCGGCGAGTTCCCGTGGGACGTGTACGAGGCCCTGCGCGCCTCCGGGTTCCACGCGATCCACATCCCCGAGGAGTACGGCGGTGAGGGAGGCGACGCGCTCGCTGCCTGCCTGGTGATCGAGGAGGTCGCGCGGGGCTGCGCGTCGAGCAGCTTGATCCCGGCCGTGAACAAGCTCGGCACGATGCCGCTGCTCCTGTCCGGCAGCGACGACCTCCTGACCCGGTACCTCCCTGCGGTCGCCAGCGGCGAGGCGATGTTCTCGTACGCGCTGAGCGAGCGGGAGGCCGGCAGCGACGCCGCCGCGATGCGTGCGCGCGCCGTGGCCGACGGTGACGACTGGGTCCTGAGCGGGCAGAAGAGCTGGATCTCCAACGCCGGCGTCTCGATGTACTACACCGTCATGGCCGTCACCGACCCCGACGCCGGCCCGCGGGGAATCTCCGCGTTCGTCGTGCACGCCGACGACGAGGGGTTCTCCCTCGGCACGCCGGAGCGCAAGCTGGGCATCCACGGGTCGCCGACGCGGGAGATCTTGTTCGACCGCTGCCGCATCCCCGGCGACCGCATCGTCGGCGAGGTGGGCACCGGGTTCGCGACCGCCATGCGCACGCTGGACCACACGCGCGTCACGATCGGTGCGCAGGCCATCGGCATCGCGCAGGGTGCGCTCGACGTCGCGTCCGCCTATGTGCGCGAGCGAGAGCAGTTCGGGCGGCCCATCGGCGCTTTCCAGGGCATGCAGTTCATGATCGCCGACATGGCGATGAAGCTCGCCGCTGCACGGCAGCTCGTCTACGCCGCCGCCGCGAAGAGCGAGCGGCAGGACGCGGACCTGACCTTCTTCGGTGCCGCCGCGAAGTGCTTCGCCTCGGACGTCGCGATGGAGATCACGACCGACGCCGTGCAGGCCCTCGGCGGTGCGGGCTACACGAAGGACTGGCCCGTCGAGCGCATGATGCGCGACGCCAAGATCACGCAGATCTACGAAGGCACGAACCAGGTGCAGCGCATCGTGATGGCCAAGCAGGTGCTGGGCCGACTGGCCTAGGTGGCCGCACCTGATCCTGGCGCCTGCTGCCGAGGCCGAAGTACCGTCGGCCCATGACCGAGCTCACCGGCCCGCTGGACCACTCGTACGTCCAAGCGACGGCTGATACGGCGACCGTCACCACCGACGGCCGTCGGTTGGAGTCGCGAATCGACGGCGTACGCACCGCCGCTCCCGTCGTCCACAGCGACCACCGCGGCCGGGTCTACGAGATCTACGCGGGAGCGGACGACTTCTGGAGCGAGCCGCTCGTCTACTGCTACTCCTTCACCGTCCGCGTCAACCAGGTCAAGGGCTGGGGCCTCCATCTGGAGAAGCACGATCGGTACACGCTGATCTCCGGGGAGCTCACGACCGTGCTCTACGACGCCCGGCTGCAGTCGCCGACGCACGGCATGGTCCAGCGCGTGACGCTCAGCGAGCAGGGCATCCGCCGACTGCACATCCCGCGTGGCGTGTGGCACATGAACATCAACGTGGCCGAGCGGGAGACGCACCTCATCAACCACCCGACCGAGGTCTACCACCATGAACGCCCTGACCGGCTGCTGCTGCCCTGGAACACGGACGAGATCCCGTTCGACGTCGCGTCGATGTTCCCCGTGCAGCTGACGGCGGCCGTCTGCGACTGCTGACGTGCCGCGAGTCACGGTCCTGGTCCCGACCCACGACCATGCGGCGACACTGCCCTACGCCGTCGGGAGCGTCCTGGCGCAGACGGTCGAGGACCTCGACGTCGTCATCGTGTGCGACGGCGTCGGCGACGACACCCGTGACGCTGTAAGCGACCTCGAGCGCGCCGACGCACGGGTGCAGCATGTCGAGCACCCCAAGTCGGCTCGGCACGGCGAGCCGGCGCGGCATGCGGTTCTGCAGCGCTGCGGTTCGCCATTCGTCGCCTATCACGGCGACGACGACCTGCTCCTGCCGTGGCACCTCGATCACCTCCTCGATGCGCTCGGCGATCGCGACTTCGCCCATCCCCTGCCGCTGTTCTTCGGAGACGGAGGTGGCGAGCCCGTCGCGTTCCCGATGGACCTCTCGGACCGCCGATGGGTCGAGATCCAGCCGATCGTGAGCAACCACATCTCTCTGACGGGCGTCGTCCACAGGCTCGACGCGTACCGCCGGCTCCCGCACGGCTGGCGGACCGCGCCGCCGGACCACCCGACCGACGACTGGATGTGGCGGCAGTGGTTCGAGCAGCCGTGGTTCCGTGGGGTGACGGCACCGCACGCGACGACGATCAAGCTGCCCCAACGCTCCCGAGGCGAGTGGGGCGGCGTCGAGCGACGGACCGAGATCGCACAGTGGGCGGCGCGCATCCGTCAGCAGGGCTTCGCCGACGACTGGGAGCGGATCGAGGATGCGGCGGTCCGGCGGGCGGCCGTGCGGTCAGCCCTGGAGTCCGAGCTGCTCGGGCACGAGGTGACGCAGCGGATGCTCCGCCAGTGGGACGTGCGCCTCGGAGAGCTCCGTCGACGCCTGACGCGGCGTCCAGGTGGCAGCTGACCGCAGCCGCTCGCCGCGATCGGCGGGACGCTCGGCATAGGCTCCGGCCGTGGCACTCGGCGTGGTTCCCGGCACGCGGGCTGTGGTGCGCCGCGGCGTGCTCCAGGTCCGCGCCGGTCGCGTCGCCGACGTCGCGGCGCTCGCCGTGGCCAGTGTCGACGCGGACGCGGTGACGTCTGTCGAGGTCGAGGTCACGCGTTGGCGGCCCCCGCGTGCCGGGTGGCTCGGTGCCGCTCGGCTCCCCGGCGTCACGTCTGTCCAGGTCGAGCCGGAGGGCGACGGAATCCGGGTTCGCCTAGGCCTCGGCTCGGCGACCGATCCCGGTCTCGCCCTCGCCGCCGTCGTCCGGATGCTGCGGGCCACGGCGCCCCTCGCCGTGCCGGCGGAGCTGACCGCCGCCCCGGGGCTGCCGGCCGGCGCTGGCCTGCTCTCCGGGTGGCTGCGCGACGTGCTGCGGGCCGACGAGGTCCGCGACGCCCACGTCCGGCGATGCGACACCCTCGTCTGCGTAGAGCCGCCGGGTGACGCGCCCGCGCGCACGCGGACCGTCGTCGTCGGGCCGCAGGACTGGACGGTCGACGGGCAGTCCTTCTCGGTGAGCGTGGATCCGGCCGTCCACCGGCCCGTCGGTCGGCGCAGCACCGGCGGACCGGCTGTCGCCACTGCACGCGTCCAGACTGGGACCGACGGCACGTCCACCGTCATCGAGACGGCGGGCGGTCCGGTCGTCGTCGACGGCGACGTCGGCCCGGCCGCGGTGGCCGCGCTCCGCTCGACCGCCGCTGTCGTCGGGGCGAACATCCCCGCGCGCATCGCGCAGCAGCTCGCCGCCTGCGGGGTCGTCGTCGCGGCGACGTCACAGGCGCTGCCCGAGCCGGGGACGGAGGCCGGCCTCGCCTGGCAGGAGCGGTCCGTGCACGAGCGCCGCCACGCCCTGCGCGAGCACGGCCCCTGGGCGGCGCTCGACGCGTGGCCCAGCGTGAGCGTCGTGCTCGTCACCCACCGGCCCGAGCAGATCGACCACGCCCTCGCGCAGGTCGCGCGGCTCGCCTACCCGCGGCTGGAGATCGTGCTCGGCCTGCACGGGGATCGGCTGGACGCCGACGCGGTCGGGGCCGCCGCCCGCGACCTGCCGCACCCGGTCACGGTCGTCCCGGTCGAGGGCGGGCGCACCCTGGGTGAGGCGCTCGCGCTGTGCAGCGACCGATCATCGGGTGAGCTCGTCACCAAGATGGACGACGACGACCACTACGGCGTCGAGCACGTGTGGGACCTCGTCCTGGCCCGGGCGTACTCCGGCGCCCAGGTCGTCGGGAAGACGTTGGACTGGATCCACCTCGAGCAGGCCGACGTGACGGTGTTCCGGCCGGTCTACGCGGCCGAGAAGTACGCCTCGTTCGTCGCAGGCGGCACGATGCTCATCTCCCGCGCCGACCTCGCGGCGGTCGGCGGCTGGCGGCCGGTGCCCAAGTCGGTCGACCGCGCGCTCCTGGACCGCGTCCTCGCCGACGGCGGCCTCGTCTACCGCACCCACGGCCTCGGCTACGTCTACGTCCGCCGGAACGCGGACCGCACCGCGAGCGTGCGTGACGAGCACTTCCTCGCGAAGACGGCCGCGACCTTCCCGGGCCTGCTGGCCCGTCCCTCCCTCGGCACCGCGTAGCGGGGCGTGACGGCGGTCGATCAGCGGCGAGAGCGCCGGGTCGGCCAGAATGGGCCCATGTCCGGTGCGTGGCCGAGCGTGTCGGTCGTCATGACCGTGGTGAACGAGGAACGGCACCTGCGCGACTCCGTCGACCGGCTCCTGGGGCAGGACTACCCCGGTGAGCTCGACATCGTCGTCGCCGTCGGCCCGTCGAAGGACCGCACCCGCGAGGTGGCCCGTGCGGTTGCCGCTGAGCACGCGCATGTCCGCGTCGTCGACAACCCGTCCGGTCGGACCCCGACCGGCCTGAACGCCGCGATCGCGGCCACCGCGAGCGAGATCGTGGTCCGCATCGACGGCCACGCGATGGTCGGACCCGAGTACGTCCGGACCGCCGTAGACGTCCTCACTCAGACCGGTGCCGACAACGTGGGCGGCGTCATGGCCGCCGAGGGCACGAACGACTTCGAGAACGCGGTCGCCCGGGCCATGACGTCGCGGTTCGGCGTCGGTGGCGCGCCGTTCCACGTCGGCGGGGAACCCGGCCCGGCGCCGACCGTGTACCTCGGCTGCTTCCGGCGGTCCGCGTTGGAGCGGGTCGGCGGCTACGACGAGACGATGGTCCGCGCGCAGGACTGGGAGATGAACCTACGGATCCGCGAGACCGGCGGGGTCGTGTGGTTCACCCCCGACCTCCAGGTCACCTACCGCCCCCGGCACACCCTCGGCGCGCTCGCCCGGCAGTACCACGACTACGGCCGTTGGCGCCGGGAGGTCGTGCGCCGGCACCCCGGGACCGTGACCCCGCGCTATCTCGCCGCCCCCGTCGCTGTCGCCGGCGTGGTCGGGGGTCTGGCGCTGGCGCTCGCCGGCGTCGTCACCCGTCGGCCCGCCCTCGTCGGTCTCGGTCTGGCTGCTCCCGCCGGCTACGGGCTCCTCGACCTGGCCGCGTCGGCGCTGAGCGCGCGGACGACCCCGGCGCTCCCGCCCCTCTCCGCCGTCCGGCTGCCGGTCGTCTACGCGACCATGCACGGAGCGTGGGGGGCCGGCTTCTGGCGCGGCCTTCCGCGCGCCGAGCGGCGCGAGGCGACCGCCGGCGCCGAGGCCTGACCGTGGCGCTGCTGTCCCGACGCGCCCGCCGGCCCCGCCGGTGGTCGGTCGTCGTCGCCGCCCCCAAGGGACCGGACGGTGACCAGTGGGGCGACACCTGGTTCGCCCACGACCTCGTCGCGGCCCTCGAGCGGGCCGGCGAGCAGGCACGCGTCGTGCGGCGGTCCGGGGCAACAAGCCCGGCCCGCGAGGACGACGACGTCGTGCTGGTGCTGCGCGGGCTGCGCCGCGTCGTCCCCCGGCGGGGCCGGGCGCTGTGGCTGCTATGGGTGATCAGCCATCCGGAGCTCGTCGAGGCGGACGAGCCGCCGGACTTCGACGCGACCTTCGCCGCGAGCGCGCACTGGTCGCGCGCGGGGGCGTTCGACGTGCCGGTCACCCCGTTGCTCCAGGCCACCGACCCGGGACGCTTCGCCCCTGGCGCCGCGACGCCGGACTCCGGTGCCCGGGTCCTGTTCGTCGGCTCCACCCGCGGCCAGCTGCGCCCGATCGTCCGCGACGCGCTCGACGCCGGCGTTGCGGTCGACCTTTACGGCGTCGGCTGGGAGGAGTTCGTCCCGGCCGAGCGCATCGCCGGGTCGTTCCTGCCCAACGCCGAGCTGCCCGCTGCCTACGCCGGGGCCGGCGTCGTGCTCAACGACCACTGGTCCGACATGGCCGCCGAGGGCTTCTTGTCCAACCGGCTGTTCGACGCCGCCGCCACCGGCACGCGGGTCATGAGCGACGACGCCGCCGGCCTCCCAGAGGTCTTCGGCGACGTCGTGCGCACCTACGACGACCCGGCGGCCCTGCGCCCGCTGCTCAGCGGCGACCTCGATAGCGCGTTCCCGCCGCGCGCGGACCGCCTCGCGCTCGCCGCGCGGATCGCCCGCGAGCACTCGTTCGACGCCCGGGTCCGGGTGCTGGTCGACGCGGTAGACACCCTGCGCGGCCCTGCGTGAGCGCTGTGGAGTCCACCCCCGACGTGACCGTCGTCGTCATCTGCTTCAACGACGCCGAGCGGCTCCCGCGCGCAGTCGCCTCCGTGCAGCGGCAGACACTGCGCAACCTGGAGATCGTGATCGTCGACGACGCCTCGACCGACGCGACGGCCGAGGTCGCGCGGGCGATCGCCGCGGCCGACCCGCGCGTGCGCTACGAGTGCCTGCCGCAGAACTCGGGCGGGTGCAGCGCCCCGCGGAACCGCGGGCTCGAGCTCGCGCGGGCGCCGTGGGTCATGTTCTGCGACTCCGACGACGAGTACGAGCAGCACGCGTGCAAGAACCTGTTGCTGGCGGCCGAGCGCACCGGTGCCGACGTCGTCTGTGGCACGGCGGTTCGTATCGACGTGCGCACGGGCCGTACGAAGCGCTGGCGCCCCGAGCTGCACGACACCGAGCACGTCGTCGACGCGTTGGCCGAGCTGCCCGACCTCCTGTACGACACGATCTCGGTCAACAAGATCTACCGGGCCGATCTCCTGCGGTCCGCCGGGATCAGGTTCCCTGAGGGGATCTTGTTCGAGGACCAGCTCTTCACGCTCCAGGCGATGTCGGCCGCCGCACGGCTGGCGGTGATCCCGCAGGTCGTCTACCGGTGGTACGTCGACAAGCTCGGCGATGACTTGTCGATCACGCAGCGTCGCGGGGAGATGCGCAACGTCGAGAGCCGGATCGAGGTCAACCGGCGAATCGACGCGTACCTCGCTGAGCAGGGGCTCGGCGTTCTCGCGGCGGTCAAGGCCGAGAAGTTCCTGCGACACGACCTCTACCTGTACCTCACGTCCGTCGTCGAAGCCGACGACGAGACGGCTCTGGCGCTGGTCGAACGGCTCGCCCCCTACGTGGCACAGGTGCCGCTCGATGCCGCGTGGCGCCTGCGACCTGCCCTGCGGGTGGCGATCTTCCACCTGCTGCGTCACGACGTCGACGGCGTGCGACGGGCCATGCGGTTCCTCGCCTGGGCGTCGGCCGTCGACGCGACGATCACCAGCGCGGGCGGTCGCGACCTGTGGGACGGCGACATCGCCGCGGACTTCGAGCCCGTGGCCGGGCGTGCCGCGTCGGACTGGCTCGACGTGACCGCCGTGCACCTGCCGCTCGTCCCGTTCGCGCAGCGTCGACTGCTGCACCGGATCGACGCGCTGTCTGTCGACGGGTCGGGCGTCGCTCACGTGGCGGGCCGCACGCGGGACCCGGACGGCACCCTGCGCGCCGACGACGGCCTCGAGCTCCGCGCGACGCTGCCCGGCGGTCGCGTCGCGTTGCGACTGCCGGCCACGTGGGTCGACGGCGGCCCCACCGGCCAGCCGGGGTGGTTCCGCTGGGAGGCGGACGGTCCCTTCACTCCGGGCGTCACCACCGCGCTCGAGCCCGACGACCGCGGCACCCTCTCGGTCGCCCTGGAGCGCGACGGCGTCGCGGCGACGATGGCCGTCCGGTCCGAACGCGACGCGTGCCCCCGACTGGCGCTGCCTTTCCCCGGTCCGCATCACCGTGCCGGCGCCGACACGATGACCTTCGGGCCGGGCGACAACGGCGCCATCGCGTGGCGGGCGACCTCGTCGCCGGCTCGCCGGGCGCAGGCGCGTCGTCGGGTCCGGCGCCTGCGACTTCCCGGGGCCGCGCGACTGGCGACGTTCGTCGAGCTGGTCCGCCGGGACTGGCTGCGGGCGGCGACCGTGCGGCTCGGCCGGCTGTTGCCGCCGCGACGGCTGCTGGTCCTCGAGGAACGCGCCGGACGTGGGTTCGGCGGGGACGTCGGCGCGATCGCGCAGGCCTGCGCCGCATCGGCGCCGGACCTGCGGCAGGTCTGGGCGCACCGCGACCTGCCCGATGCCGTGCCGGCCGGTGCCGACGCGGTCGAGCGCGGGTCGCTGCGGCACGCGTGGCTGCTCGCGCGCGCTGGCGCCGTCCTCGACGAGGGTGACGGGCTGCCGGGGCCGTCCGCTCGAGCCGTCGTCGTCAATGCCGGTCCGGGGGTGCCGGCCCGGCGGATCGGGCTCGACGACCCCTCGGTGCTGGCGAGCCGGTCGGCGACCGCGGCGGTGCGACGGGCCGGGCGGCGCAGCCGGATCCTTCTGACGCCCTCCGCGGCTTCCGCGGCCGTGGTTGGTCCCGCGCTCGCACAGCGGCACGAGGTCGTGGCCGTCGGGATCCCGCGAGCGGACGCGGCTGTGCGTACCCGGGCTACCGGAGCGGCTGCGGCGCGCCGGGCGCTCGGCCTGCCGACGGACCGGGCGGTGGTCGTGCACGTCCCCGTACGGCGCGAGCCCGGCCCGGACGGACCGCCGACGCTGCTGGACGTCGAGGCCTGGGCGGACCGTCTCGGCGACCGGGCGTACCTCGTTGTGTGCTCTCCGGTCGGCATGCCGCTGGAGATCCCGACGCGGCTGCGGTGGGCCGCCCGCGAGGTGCCATCGGGGGAGGACCGCCTGGCGTTCCTGGCCGCTGCTGACTTCGTGGTCGCCGACTACGGCCGTGACCTCGGCGACGCTGCGCTCCTCGACCTGCCGGTCGTCCTCCTGTGGCCGGACCGCGAGGCGTATGTGGACCGGGCGCACGGGGTCTACCCGGGCGTCACGGAGGTCGGGCCGGTTGTCGCCTCGACATCGGCGCTGTGCGATGTCGTCGGTACGTGGCTCGACGACCCGGCGGGCTGGGACGACCTCCACGGGTCGCGTCGGCGCGCCTGGGCTGCTCAGTGGTGCGGCCCGACCGACGGTCGCAGCGCCGAACGGGCCGCCGCGACGTTGCTCGGAGCTTTGCGATGAGCGGGGGTGAGGCGCGCCCTCGGGTGGTCGTCCTGGCCAACTCGATCACCGAGCTCGGTGGGGCGCAGCGGGTCGTCCACCTGGTGGCGCAGGGACTCGCGGAGCGCGGGTATCCCGTCGAGCTCGTGGGCCTCACGCCGGTCGAGCAGCCCCACACGTACGTGGCCGACCCCGCGTACCGGTCGCGCACGCTCATGCCGCGCCCGTGGCCCGCGCCCCCGCCGGACTCCCGGCTCACGACGCGGCTGCGGCCGGGAGTGCGTCGCCTCATCGCGACCCGCACCGCGCTCAGTGCCGATGCCGTGCGCGACCTCGAGCGCCTGCTCGCCGCCGGGCCGCCGGGCATCCTCGTCGTCGCGCAGCTGTGGGCGATGGAGCACCTTGCCCGCGCCGAGCACGCGGGCTGGCGGGTCATCGCGCAGTACCACTCGTCGTACGAGGCGGCGGCCGCCGGCCGCGACCTGCGACGAGCGCTGGCCCTCTACCGGGACGCCGACGCGTTCGCGCTGCTGACCGCCGAGGACGCCGAGGCCTTCCGCCGGGCGGGCCTGGACAACACGCTCTCGCTGGCGAACCCGCTCGCGCTGTGGCCGCAGGAGCCGGTTGACGCCGCCGCGGGCCGCACGGTGACCTTCCTGGGCCGGCTGTCGACCGAGAAGGGGCCGAGGTTCCTCGCTGACGCCTGGGGGCAGATCGCCGGCACGTATCCGGACTGGCGGCTGCGGTTCGTCGGCTCCGGCCCGGACGAGGCAGCGCTGCGCCGTCAGGTCGAACGGCTGCCCGCTGGGGCCGACCGGGTGGACATCGTGCCTCCGGTCGACGATGTCGAGCCCGTGCTCCGGACGACCGGGGTCCTGGCGCTGCCGTCCCTGACCGAGGGCCTGCCGATGTCGCTGGCCGAGGCCATGGCCGCCGGGGTGGCCTGCGTCGCCGCCGACTGCTCGGCGGGGGTCCGTGCGCTGACCGACCAGGGCAGGACCGGCGTGCTCGTCCCGCGCGGTGACGCCGCGGCGCTCGCGAGCGCGTTGGCTGGGCTGCTCGCCGACGACGGGGAACGGCGACGGCTCGGCGCTGCTGCCCGGGAGCACGTTGCGCGCTACCGCCTGCCGCTGGTCCTGGACGCGTGGGAGCAGCTGATCGCCGACACGCTGCGCTGACATCGCAACGACGGCTAGAACGGTGGGGGTTGTCCGTCGTCGATGACGCGGGATCTTGGCGCTGGCGGTAGCAGCGGTGGGGGTTGGTGTTCGTAGATCCGGCCGAGGGGTGATCTCCAGGTACAGCTTCCATCGGCCGCGCTGTCCGGGGGTCGTTGTCTGCCTCCGTCTGACTGTCGTTGAACGGCGAGTTGTGGTCGCTCGCCTAGCGGCTCGCATGCCACAACTGGCCGTTCAACAGGCACGGTGAGCCGGGCGTGGCCGATCTCGCAGTCCTCAGCGGGCCTTGTGCAGCCGACGCCGCGGCAGTGGCCGTCGCGCAGGCGGATGACGTGCTTCTGCAGGTCGCTGCCGATGTAGCGGGAGCGGCCGTAGTCCACGATCACGCCATCGGTGTCTGTGACGAGGCGCCGGATGGTGGATGTGGGGTCGCAGGCGGCGATGAGGTCGCGGATCACGTCCGCGGTGACGGGTTCGCCGTTGATCCGCCCGCCTTGCTCGCTGACGCCGAGGACGGTTTCGAGGGAGACGATGACGGTGATGTGGGCCTTCTCCTTGGCCTCGGCCACCGGTCCGTCGATGACGGTGATCTGCCCCGGGTCACCGAGGACGAGGGTCTTGAGGGCGGCGACGCGGCGCTGCCCGATCGTCACGCACCCGTCGGACACCTGGAACCGGGCATCCCCAGCCAGCCGGCGGACGGCGTCGTAGATGGCCCTAGCGGTCTCGGTCGGCATCACCCCCATGAGCTCGCTGGTTCCGGGCTCGCGTGGGTTGAGGAACACCCCGTGCTCGCGGTCGGCCGCCTCCTGCCGGCGCTTCTTCGTGCCGACGGGGTCGATCGCCGTGATCAAGTCGCGGGCTTTCTTCGCCGCCTGCCCCGGGGTGTGCGTCCGGGCGTACGGAACTACCACCGCGAGGACTTCGGAGCAGTCGCGCACGTAGTCGTCAACCAGTTCGGGGTCCAGGTACGCCGGCAGCAGGGTCAGCACCCGGCCGATGGCTTTGGCGTGGTTCTCGGTGATATCCCCGGCCAGTAGCGCGGCGCGCATCGGCCGCCACGGCCCGGCCAGGTCCACCGCGAACTGCACCACGCTGGACACGCTCCGCGGGGAGAGGCGTAGGGCGGCGGCGAGCTCGGCCTGGACCGCGACCTCCGGCGGCACAAACCCGAACCCACCACTGCGCGGCTTCGACCCGGCCGCCACGCGTTCTTCGTTCTGCTGCCGCAGGACCTCCGCCTGCCGCGCGACCTCGGCCTCCTCCGCCGCAACCAGCGCCGCATTCACCGCGGCACGCACTGCGGCCTGTGCGCCAGCGGCCCACGACACGGCCCGATCCCACTGCTGCGCGAACGTGACCGCGTCATCCGGCGTCAGACCGCGGACGTCGATCTCCACCAGGCCGAGCATCAACCCGATGCCCGCAGACTGCTGACACGCACCCGCCAGCCGCTCACGATCCGTCGGGAGTTCGTCCCAGCCCGCCGGCCACGGACACTCCACCGGCAGACCCGCATCGGCCAGCGCAGCCGAGTCGTCCGACTCCCGGGCAGCGTCATCCGGCTCAGGGGCTGGACCGCCTTCGGACTCGAACATGTGTACGACTCTACCGCCGACCCCTGACACCGGGCAACCCGCAGAAGGTCACGATTATGTTGCAGCGCAACGGCAACTGGAGTCGCAAGTCGATCCATCGGCCGCCCCGGGGCGCCGCCCGGCGCCTCGCTGCGGTACTGCGGGCTGGGGCTACAGGTGCGCGTTGGCCCGGGTGAGGTCGTCCTCGAAGTCCACCTCGACGGCGAACAGGTCCGTGATGTCGAGCGGACGCACGCGCACGCCGTCCTTGGAGATCATCAGCTCAATACCGCGCTCGAAGTAGTCCATGTCGTCGCACTCAGCGAGGCGCTCGATCAGCGCCGCCTTGTCACGCGCGGCGACGAAGTTGATGCCGACCGCCTCGCCCATGGCGCCGACGACAGTCTTGGACAGCAGCGCGACGAAGCCGTCGTCGTCGACCGTGTACTTGACCTCCTCCTCGGCGACCGCGGCGGTGTTGACGCAGATGAACGACTCGTCGGCCTCCATCAGCGCCGCGGTGCGCACGAGCACCTCCGGGTCGAAGACGACGTCGCCGTTCATCCACAGCACGCCGCCGGCCGGCGACGTCCGCAACGCCTTGAGCAGGCTGCGGTTGGTGTTCGTCCGGTCGTAGTTCTCGTTGTAGACGTAGGTGACGTCGGGGAACTGCTCGAGGATCATCTCGAGCTTGAAGCCGACCACCGTCGTCACCCGCACGTCGTCGAACGCGGTGGCGAGGTTGTCCATCTGCTGCCGCATGATCGTGCGGCCGTCGGACAGCGGGGTCAGCGGCTTCGGCCACGGCTTGCCGAGCCGCGTGCCCATGCCGGCGGCGAGGATGACGGCCTGGACGCTCATGACAGCTCCTCCACTACCCGGATGCGGCGCAGCTCACGAAGCGCACCGTCGTGGTCGGCGATCGCCGTACGCATGCGTGCCCAGAATCGCTCGGTGCTCTGACCGGGCTCCAGGCCGTCGAAGTACAGGTCGCGCAGCTCGCGGCGGTGCGCGCGCTGTCCGTCGTCGACGAGGAGCGTCGCCAGACCTGCCGTCAGGCTGCCGATGGTCGACTGGTCGATCACGAGGGCGCCGGAGGCAACCGGCGCGTCGGTGAGCAGCTGCACGCGGTCCGACCGCCGGTCGGTGATCGCGAGCGGGGCGTCGGGCCGCAGGTACAGGTGGTCCAGGCTCACGCTCGAGACGTCGGCGATCATCAGGTCGGTCCCGCGGATCACGCCGAGGATGTCTGCGTCCATCAGGACCGCGTGGCCCCGCGACGGGTCGGCGGCTGCCGCCGCCTCCATGAGCTTCAGGATCCGCGCATGGCCCTTCGTGACTCCGGGGTCGTCCGACGTCGCCACGCGCGGGTGCGGCTTGTACAGGACCCGCGCCCCCGGCTGCGCGAGAGCGGCGGACACGATCGCCGGCCCGTAGCGGTCGACGGACGTGTAGTTGTTCGCGTCGTCCTCGCCCTCCCACGTCGGGGCGTAGGTGATCGTCGGGCCGTCGACCGGCGGGACGGCCAGCGGGACCGAGAGGTCGAGCTGCGGCCGACCGACACGGACGAGCCGATCGGTGTCGAACCACGCGAGCGCGGCCTGGTGCCGGCGGACGGCGGCCTCGCCGGCCACGAAGACCAGGTCGTACGCCTTGGCCTGGTTGCTGACCATGCAGATCTTGTCGCTCTCCCCGTGGTTCACGTGGATGTGGACCGCCTGCTGGAAGGACAGCGACTGGAAGTTCGTCCACCCGTTGTTGACGTAGACGACGGCATGGAAGTCGGCCCGGTCGTACATCGCCATGAGGATCTCGTAGCGCGGGACGAGCAGCACCCGCAGCGAGGTCATCCCCAGCAGGGTGCGGTAGGTCTCGATGTGGCGGACGACGACGATCGTCGTGACGTCCGTGGCCGCCTCGAACACCGGCAGCCACTGGGTCAGCTGGTAGAGCTTCGTCGGGCCGTCGGCGAAGTACAGGGCCACGTCCGCGCTCGGGATGTCCCCCAGGTCGAAGCCGTCCGGCTCCACCTGTCCGTAGTCGCGCATGCGCCGGGCGACACCCCGGGCCACCCGCTTGCTGAACATCCGCACACGGCTGTCGGACGCCTTGCCTGGGGTGCTCACGTGCCTCCGTCGATGGTTTCCGTGGACGTGTCACCTATCGTAACGGCCGTGCTCACGCTCTGGCAGCACCGTCAGGTGCTGCGCATGCTGGTCCTACGGGACCTCCAGCGTCAGTACACGAAGTTCCGGCTCGGCTACCTGTGGACGATCATCGAGCCGCTGGGCATGTCGATCGTCCTGTGGTTCGTCTTCTCGATGCTGCTGGGGCCGCGCAAGCTCGGCCTGCAGCCGTACCTGCTGTTCTTGTCGGTGGCAATCCTCCCGTGGTGGTGGTTCACCAAGGGCATCGCGTCGATGTCGCGGGTCTTCCGACGCAATCGCGGCGAGCTGCGCGTCAGCCTGCTGCCGACCGAGCTGTGGGTGCTGCGCGTCCTGCTCGTCACGATGATGGAGTTCATCCTCTCGCTCCCGGTCATCCTCGTGGCCGTGGCGCTGACCCGCGACATCCCCGGGCCGCTGATCGTGCTCTTCCCGGTCGGCATCGTCCTTCAGTTCGTGCTGATGTACGGGCTCGGACTGCTCATCGCGTCCTACGCAGTCGTCATCCCCGACCTGGCCCGGATCGTGCGCATCGTCATGCGCGCGCTGTTCTACCTGACTCCGGTGCTGTACTCGATCTCGAACATCCCCGAGCACATCAGGCCGTACTCGGCGCTGAACCCCCTCGTCGCACCCCTGGGGCTGTACCGGGTCGGCTGGTGGCCGGAGGAGCACGAGTCGTACGTCCACTTCGGCGTGTCGCTCCTGCTGTGCGTGGTCATCTTCGTGATCGGGTGGGTCACCTTCAAGCGCCTCGAGCCCCGAATCCTCAAGGGCGGATGAGATGCCCAAGGTCACCATCACCCCCGGACTCGACGCCGTCCTGCAGTTCGACGGCGCGGGCGTCCGGCTGCCGAAGGTCAAGCGCCGCAAGGTCGGATCGTCTCGCAACCGGCTCAAGCGCATGCGTGGAGACGTGGCCCGGGACGACGTGTGGTTCGTCCGCGACGCGACGTTCTCCGTGCAGCCCGGTGAGGCCCTTGCGGTCGTGGGCCATATCGGCTCTGGCCGCGACGAGCTGCTGCGCCTCGCCGCTGGCACGCTGCTCCCGGACGAGGGCACGGTTCAGCGCAGTGTCCCCGTGGTACCGATGGTCGGCCTGGGCGGCGCCCTGAACGGTGCCTACACGGTGCGCCAGAACATCTACCTGCTCGGTGGACTGCTCGGCATGACCCAGGCCGAGATCGTCGAGAGACTGCCGACGATCGTCGAGCGGGCGGACGTCGCCAAGATCCTCGACAAGTTCCTCGGGGACAGCTCGCGGCTCATGCGCGGCCGCCTCGCCTGGTCGATAGCGATGGCCACCCAGTCCCCGGCGTACGCGATCTCGCAGGCGCTCACGGTCGGCCAGCCGGCGTTCCAGCAGCAGTGCTGGGAGATCATCGAGGAGCGCCACGCAGCCGGCATCACCTTCCTCGCCGTGTCGGACAAGCCGAGCGAGCTCAAGCGGTTCTGCGACCGAGCGATCCTCATGAACGAGGGCCGCATCCTGGCGGACACGACCGTCGAGAACGCGCTCGAGCTGCTGCGGGAGATCCCGCCGCCCAAGGACCAGGTGCACTTCGTCATCGATGACGACGACGATGACGAGGACGACACCGACCTGATGTGAACCCGACGAGGCCTCCCGGGCGAGCCCGATGGCTCGTCTAGGGTTGGCGACCATGACGTCGACCTCAGCGCCGGAGTCTGCGGTCCCGGACCCGGATCGACTCTTCCCGCCGACGCCCCCGCTGCCCGCGGGCGCCGTGCTCCTGCACGTGGGGGTCCACAAGACCGGGACCACAGCGATCCAGGCGGCCTTGGCCGACGCCCGCCCTGAGCTGTCGCGGGCCGGCATCGCGTACCCGGGCAAGCGCCAGGCGCAGCACCGCGCGGCCATGGCGATCATCGAGCGCACCTGGGGCTGGAAGAACAAGGGCGGCGAGGTGCTCGACGTCTCGCACTTCGACAAGCTCGCCGAGCAGGTGCAGCGGCATGCAGGTCGGGTCGCGGTGAGCAGCGAGTTCTTCTGCGAGGCCGATGCCGAGACCACGGTGCGGGTCGCCGAGGCGTTCGGCCGCGAGCGCACCCACGTCGTCGTCACGCTGCGGAACCTCGGCCGGCTCCTGCCCTCGTCGTGGCAGCAGTACCTGAAGTACGGGCTGACCGTGGGCTACGAGAAGTGGCTGCGCAATGTCATGGAGAACCCGGGCGGCTCGTCGATGACGCCCACGTTCTGGCGGCGCAACGACCACGGCGCTGTCGTAGATCGCTGGGCCGCCGCCGTCGGCGCCGACCACGTCACGGTGATCGTCCTCGAGGATGTCGACCGCAGCGCGATGTTCCGCACGTTCGCGCAGCTCCTCGATGTGCCCGAGGACCTGCTGGTCTCCCGCATGGACCTCACGTCCAACCGGTCGATGACGGCTGCGGAGGCGCAGCTGCTCATCGAGCTGAACCGGCGGGTCAAGACCGACATGCAGTGGGAGGAGTACATGCGGTTCGTGCGGCGCGGCGTGGCGCTGGGCATGGTCGAGGGCCGCGCGCCGGCACGCGACGAGCCGCGGCTGGAGACGCCGGGATGGGCACTCGACTTCGCCGCTGAGCAGGGAACCCTTGCAGCGCAGTCGATCGGCTCCAGTGGCGTGCGCGTGCTCGGCGACCTGGAGGCCCTCGCCCGTCGCGTAGACGGCGACTCGACGGGGCAGGAGCGGCCGACCCATATCCCCATCGACGCGGCCGTCCAGGCCGTCATGACCGTTATCGAAGCCACCCGGACCTCGGAGGAGAAGTCCGCCCGCGAGCTGCGCAACGAGTTGATGGCGCGAACGAAGGACGACCTGCGGCTGCGTTGGCGCATGAAGCGCCTGCGCCCGTGACGACCCGCGTCATCACCCTGCCCGAGTCGGACGCGGACCTGGCCGTCGCGCTGGCGCAGGCGGCGAGCACGCTGCGGACGTCGGTCGGGCCGGTCGCGTTCGTCGCCGCCGAGCTCGTCGCCCCGGCGGCGGCGCTCGCTCCGGTCACCGACGACGCCCATGCGGCGACGAGCCTTCTCGTGCGACCGGCCTCTCGTGGCGGGAACGTGCGGGTCCGCCATCACCAGGTCGTCTCCGTCGGGTCCGGCTTCCACGCCGCGGCTGCGCCGGACCACGTGTCCGTCGGTGCCCTCGTCGTCTCCGGTGCCGATGGCGAGCTCGCCGCGTCCGCCGTCGACGACCTGGCGGCGGCTGTGGCGGACGGCGCCATCTCGTCCCTCGGCACGGACGCGGTGGAGCTCGTCGCTGTGGCCGTCGTGCGTTCGGGGATCCCGGTGCGCGCGGTCGATCTCGTGGACGTCCCGTGGTTCCGTGCACCCGTCGATCCCGAGGCCGCGCGAGCGGCGGTGGACGCCGTGCCCGCCGCGCGCATCGCGTCGCTTCAGGCGAATCGCGTGGACGACGGGTTCTACTCGACGTTCGTCGTGCGACGGCTGTCGAAGCCGCTCACCCGCCTGGCACTGCGGCTGGGCTGGACCCCCAACGCCGTGACCGTGCTGTCGTTCGCCGTGGGCCTCCTCGCCGCCGCCGCGTTCGCCGTCGGCTCGCGCTGGGCGCTCGTCCTCGGGGCGGTGCTGCTGCAGCTGAGCCTGGTCATCGACTGCGTGGACGGCGAGGTCGCGCGCGCGACGCGTCGTTTCTCCGCGCTGGGCGCGTGGCTGGACGCGTCGACCGACCGGGTCAAGGAGTACCTCGCCTACGCCGGCCTCGCGGCCGGGGCGGCCCGCTCCGGTGTCGACCTGTGGTGGCTCGCCCTCGTCCTGGTCGTGCTGCAGACGACGCGACACATGACCGACTACGACTTCTCCCGCGTGCAGCGGTTGCGGGAGGCAACGGTGGCGGTGCGCGATGTGCGGCTCGCGGACGACGGTGCCCACGGCGCGGCGGGTGGCTGGTCCGTCAGCGGGGCGATGGAAGCGTCGAGCCGGCTCAACGCCCGCGACGCGGTCCGCTGGGCGAAGCGGGCGATCCACATGCCCATCGGCGAGCGGTGGCTGGTCATCAGCGTGTTCGCGGCCGTGCTCGGCGCCGCCTGGGCGCTCGGTGTCCTGCTCGTCCTCGGCCTGCTGGCCCTCGCGTACGTGCTGCTCGGACGCGCATTGCGGACCCTGACGTGGCGAGGCCCGACGCCGCCGGCGGGTGCGGCTCTGCTCGCCCGCCAGGCCGACGCCGGACCGCTGGCCGCCGTCATCGCGCGGCTCATCCCGGCGGATCGACGCGCGCGGTTCTGGGCGGGCCGCGCGGCCTGGACCGTTCCCGCTGCGCTGCGGCTGCTCGAGCTGGGTCTGGTCGCCGTGGTTGCTATCGCCTGGTTCCCCGGGGCGGTCGTCGTGGCGTTCTGGTGGGTCGCCGTGGTCGCGTTCCACCACTACGACGTGCTGTACCGCGCACTGCAGGGGTCGGCGCCGCCGCGGTGGCTGACCCTCGCCGGTCTCGGGTGGGACGGGCGCACGGTCGTGGTGGTGGTCCTCGCGGCCGTGGGGGCGTCGGCTTTCCGCGCCGGGCTGTCGGTGGGCGCCCTGCTGCTGGCCGCGCTGTTCGTGGTGGTGGCCTCCGTACAGTGGCTCGTCGTGAGCACGCGAGGAGTGAGCGCAGCGAGCCCCGGAGCGGGCGAACAATGAGGCTCGTGAGCACGCGAGGAGTGAGCGCAGCGAGCCCCGGAGCGGGCGAACCATGAGGCCCGTGAGTATCAGGAGCGCGCCGTGAGCGGACCAGACCGGGTCGAGCGCCCAGCGCGGCCGACGATCGCGCAGATCCGCGAGGTCGGTCAGCCGCCGGCCGTGCGCGGACGCCGCAACTCCGAGCACTGGGTCGCTGACGCGTACCAGCGCGCGATCTCGCCGTACCTGACCCGCGTCCTGCTACGGACGCCGATCACGGCGAACGGCGTCACCTGGCTGATGGTCGCGTCGGGCGCGGGTGCGGCGTTCGCGCTGCTGATCCCCGGGCTGCCGGGATCGGTGCTGGCGGCGGTTCTCGTCCAGCTGCAGATGCTCTGGGACTGCTGCGACGGGGAGGTCGCCCGCTGGCGGCAGACGACCTCGCCCAAGGGCGTGTTCATCGACCGGGTCGGCCACTACACGGCTGAGGGGCTCATCCCGATCGCGCTGGGCCTGCGGGCCGCTGGCTTCCCGTCGGAGGGCTGGACGGACACCGTCTGGCCGTTCGTCGGCGCGCTGCTGGCCGTGCTCGTGCTCTACAACAAGGCGCTCAACGACATGGTCCACGTCGCCCGGGCCTACAACGGTCTCCCGCGGCTGGAGGAGAAGGCCGAGGTGTCGGCGCCGCGCGGGGGCGGCCTGCGACGGGTTCGGTCGCTGGCGCGGTTCGTGCCGTTCCACCGGGCCTACCACTCCGTCGAGCTGACATTGCTCGCCCTCGTCGCCTCCGTCGTCGACGTCGCGCTCGGCGACCTCGCGGCGACCCGTGTCCTCGTCGGTGCGCTCGCTGTCCTCGGCGTCGTGACGGTCATCGGCCACCTCGCATCGATCCTGTCGTCGAGCCGGCTGCGATGAGCAGCCCCCAGTTCGGCGTCGTCGTGCTCACGATGGGCCGGCGGCCCGACGAGCTCGCGCGCGGGCTGGGGTCGGTGCTGGCCCAGCGCGACGTCGACGTCGACGTCCTCGTCGTCGGGAACAGCTGGGACCCGACCGACCTGCCGGCGGGCGTGCGCGGGCTGCACCTGCCGGAGAACCTCGGCATCCCGGCGGGCCGCAACGCGGGCGTGCCGTTGGTGTCGGGGGACCTGTTGTTCTTCCTCGACGACGACGCCTGGCTGCCCGACGACCACTTCTTGGCCAGCGTCGCCGAGCGGTTCGCCGCGGACCCGACCCTCGGGCTCATCCAGCCGCGCGTCGTCGACCCGTCCGGGGCGCCGTCGCCGAGCCGGTGGGTGCCGCGGCTGCGGGTCGGGGACCCGTACGCGTCCAGTCCCGCGACGGCCTTGTGGGAGGGCGCGGTCGCGATCCGGCGCTCGGTGTTCGAGCAGGTCGGGGGCTGGCCGGACGAGTTCTTCTACGCGCACGAGGGGATCGACCTCGTGTGGCGCGTGTGGGACGCCGGCTACCTGCCCTGGTACGCCGCGAACCTCGTGGCGCACCACCCGGTCATCGACCCGCTGCGGCACGAGGAGTTCTACCGGCTCAACGCCCGGAACCGGGTCTGGCTGGCCCGCCGGAACCTGCCGGCCGTGCTCGAGCCGCTGTACGTCGGCTCGTGGGTGGGCCTGACGCTGCTGCGGGTGCGCGACCCGCAGGCGCGCAAGGCCTGGTTCGGTGGTCTGCGCGAGGGGATCGAGCAGCGGCCGAGCGGTCGGCGGCCGATGCACTGGCGCACGGTGTGGGCGATGACGCGGGCCGGTCGCCCGCCGGTGATCTAGTGCCTCGTGCGAGCGGGGAGTTGTCGGGGCGTTTGCGGCCTCGAACTGCCCGACTTCTCCCCGTTCGCGGAGTGGGTGGCCTCACGTCGGCGTTGCTCGCGGCGGCGCTTGCCGCCGGGCTCGCGATCGCGCCCGCCGCTGACGCCGCGGCAGCCGTGGTGGTCACCGGCGACGTGTCGGCCGCATCGACCGTCCGGCTCGACGTCCGCCACGTCGACGTCGACGGTCGGCCGGTCGCGTACGCCGAGCTGGGGCGGTCCACCGGCCCACCACTGCTGCTGCTCAACGGCACCGGGTCGCCGATGTCGCAGTGGGACCCGGCGCTGCTCTCCGCGCTGTCGGCCACCCGTCGCGTCGTCGTGCTCGACTACCCGGGCCTCGGCACGTCCGCACCGCTGCCGGGACGGCTGACGTTCGACCGCCTCGCCGACGTCGCGGACGGGTTCCTCGACGCGATCGGCGCGCAGCGGGCCGACGTCCTCGGGTGGTCGATGGGCGGCTTCGTCGCACAGCGGCTGGCCGTGCGGCACCCGGACCGTGTGCGGGCCCTCGTTCTCGCCGGGACGAACCCGGGCGGTCCGCGGGCCGTTCTCGGGCCGGCATGGGTGCAGGAGGAGGACTCCGACCCCGATGCCGGGATCACCGGCTACGTGCGGACGAACTACCCGGCCGGGCACCGCGCCGCCGGCCGGGCGTTCGTTCGCCGGGTCAACGCGGCGATCGACTCGGGCCGGTACCCGCCGGACACCGTGCCCGAACGGGTCTACGACGCGATGGTGGTGGCGGAGGACCCGTGGCTCGCGTCGGACCGCAACCTGCGACAGCTGGCCGGTCTCGCGGTGCCGACCCTGGTGGTGACCGGGGCGAAGGACGTCGTCACGCCGCCGGCGAACTCCCGACTGATCGCCGCGGCGATCCCGGGGGCGCGGCTGGTCCTGGTTCCGGACGCGGGTCACTCGTTCGTGTTCCAGCGCCCGGCCGCGACCGCCCGCCTCATCGACACGTTCCTGCCCTAGCCGTCGACGCGCCTGGAATGGTTGTTAAAACGGACGATTCGTCCGGAATTACGACCACTAGAGGCGCCTCGGCGGTCAGGCGGCGCAGTAGTTCTCGTCGCCGGTGTTGATGTTGGCCGTGTTGTCCTTGGCGAGGTCGCTGATCACGACCTCCTGCACGCCGGTGAAGTCCGTGCCGATGATGAGGTTCAACGTCTGGCCAAGTTTCTTCTTCTTGTCCAGCGTCTCCGTGTTCGCCGCGTAGGCCAGCGTCTTCGCGGACTGGTCCCACGTCGGGTCGTACTGCACCGTCGTCGTCGTGTAGTCCTGGGTCGGGGCGTTGCCGACCTCCTCGACGATGAAGCCCTGCTTGCGCAGCGCCTTCGCGGCCTTCTTGGCCGCGCCCTTCGTCGGGGTGCCGTTGAGGACGTTGACGTGGATGACGTCGGGCGAGGTCCGCAGCACCACCGACGTGCCGTCCTTCGTGGCCGGCCACGGGGTGTCGTTCTTCATAGCGTCCCAGATCGGCGCCGACTTCTTGACGTTCTCGCTGACCGTCGCACCGTCCCCGTTGGAGACCCACGGAAGCGTCGTGAACGTGACGTTCGTCGGCTTGAGGTCCTTCAGGCTGAGGGCGAGGTCGCGGAGGTTGTCGATGTTGGCCAGCTGCGGATCGGCCGTCAGGGACTGCGTCGCGGCACCGAGCACGCCGAGCAGCGCCGCCGGGTTCAGCAGCGTGCCGCTGGACAGGACCTTCCGCATGAGCGAGGACAAGAACGCCTGCTGCCGCCGGATGCGCGAGGTGTCAGAGCCGTCCGCGATGCCGTGCCGCACCCGCACGAACGCAAGCGCCTCCTCGCCCTTGACGAGGTGCTTGCCCGCGGTGAGGTCCAGGCCGCTCAGCGGGTCGTTGACCGGCTTGGCGAGGCAGATCTCGACGCCGCCGAGGGCGTCGACGATCCGCTTGAACCCGCCGAAGTCGACAAGCATGAAGTTGTTGATCGTCAGGCCGGACATCTCCTCGACGGCCTTGACCGTGCAGCCCGGGCCGCCGATCTCGATGGCCTGGTTGAACCGGGCCTCGTAGCCGCCGACCCGCTTGCCCTTCTCCTTGCACGACGGAAGGTCGATGATCGTGTCGCGCGGGATGCTCACGCCGATGGCCGACTTACGGTCGCCGGCGATGTGCAGGACGATCACGGTGTCCGAGCGCTGGGCGTCGCCGAACTTGTCGACGCTGCCGAACCCGCCGTTGCCCTTGCCGGCCCGCGTGTCCGAGCCCATCAGGACGATGTTCAGCGGCTCGTAGGTGCCGGTCTCCTCGCTGACCTCGGTGAGGGACTTCGTCGTGTCGACCGGCCCGATGTTGTCGCTGATGTCGACGGCGGTGATGTTGCCCTGGAGCTGGCCCATCACCACGGTGACGCCGGCGCCGATGACGGTGACGACGAGGACGAGCGCGGAGACGATCGCGACGAGGACCCGAGGCAGCCGACTGCGAGGTCGCATGCCGCTGGCGCTCATCTGCCGCCGTCCCCTCTCCCTCGTCGGCACGCCCGGGACGTCGATGCCCGTTCGCGTGGGTGTCGCCGACTGTTCGCCGAGTCGTCGACCCCGCCATGGTAAGCGCTGGATCTGTCCGCTCCAGCACCGACGCAGCGCGGCGGCGAGGCGTTCCCGACAGGCGTGCGGATCGGGACATGTGTGACGTGAGTGACACGCGGGGCGGCGCGGGACTGGAGTTGCGCCCTGGTGGTGTGGCACCGTGGAGCCGTCCGCCCGACTGCCGCCTTCCCCCGGAGACCGCCGACGTGACCTCAGCCCGACGACTCGTCGTGGCCATCGCCGCGTGTGCCCTGCTGGTCGTCCCCGCCCAGACCGCCCGCGCGGACGACCCGCCCGGCACGTTCACCCTGACCGGCGCCGGCTTCGGCCACGGCGTCGGGATGTCGCAGTGGGGTGCGTACGGCATGGCCAAGGCCGGCTACGACGCGACCGGGATTGTCACCTACTACTACACGGGCACGACCGTGACGCCCGTCCAGGACGACATGGACATCCGCGTCAACGTCCTCTACAAGGTCGGCCAGGCGAAGCTGCGCGGTGAGGCCCTCGAGCCGGGCGGGGGAGCCGTCGAGGTCACCGTCGGCGGCAACGTCGTGGTCGGCGGCCCGGCCGACGAGTTCCGCTTCGACGCGTCGGGCGGCCAAGTCCACGCCACGCGGCTGACGGGCGGGACGCCCACCGACCTCGGCTCGGCGCCGACGGTGACGGTCCGCTGGGCGGGCACCCGGACGCCCGGGAGCGCGACGGGCCCGGCGACCCTCGCGAACGTCGTCAGCTCGGTCTCGCTCGACTCGTCCGGGCACCGGTTCCGCTACGGCTACCTGGAGATCTCCCCAGCCGGCGGCGGCCGGATCAATGTTGTGAACCCCGTACGGCTTCACGACGAGTACCTGTACGGCATCTCCGAGGTGTCCAGCTCGTGGCCCGACGCGGCGCAGCAGGCGCAGGTCCTGGCCGCGCGGACCTATGCCCTGGCCAAGATCGCCGCCGGCGTCCGCTCGGCCTGCGCCTGCCACGTCGACGACGGCGGCGGGCCCTACGCCGACCAGACCTTCACCGGTTGGAGCAAGGCGAGCGCGGCGCTCGGCAACCGGTGGGTGGCGAACGTCAACGCGACGGCGGCGTCACCGACCACTGGCTTGGCGATCTTGTACGGCGGGCAGCCGATCAAGGCGTTCTACAGCGCATCCAGCGGCGGCGCGACCCAGTCGGTGCAGGACGTGTGGGGCGGCAGCCTCCCGTACGCCGTGAGCGTGCCCGACCCGTGGATGGCCGACCAGGCCAACCCCAACCGCGCGTGGACCGTCGTCGTCCCGCAGGCGCGCATGGCTCAGGCGTTCGGCGTCGGCGCGGTGACCAAGGTGACCGTGTCCCAGCGCTACGTCTCGGGGGCCGTGCAGTCGGTGACGGCCACGCTGCCTGACGGCTCGACGGCGACGAAGTCCGGTACGTCCATCGCCAATGCCCTCGGCCTGAAGTCCAAGTGGGTGACCGCCATCAACGGCGATCCGGGCGTACCGGTGGTGACGCCGACGGTGCCCGCAGCTCCGGTTGCTACGCCACCGCCCACGGCGCCGGCGGCCGCGACCGTCGTGAAGCAGCGACGCGTGTCGCTCCTGTCGCCGACGGCAGTGGTGCGCAAGACCGGCGGCCAGTACAAGGTCGTCGGCATCGTGCGCCCGGCCAAGGCCAAGCTGAAGGCGTGGCGCCAGCAGCTCGTCGGCGAGACGTGGACGACCGTCGGCAAGGACCGCACCAACGCCAAGGGCCGCTACCGGTTCGCCAAGCTCAAAGCGACGCCCACGACGGCGGGCACCTACCGGGTGCTGATCGTGCGAAAGGGCGTCGTCGTCGGCGTGAGCCCCCAGTTCACCGTCGGCCTGAAGTAGCGCCTCCGGTCAACGAAGGGACGCGGTGGCCTTCTCCTGCCCGGCGATGTGCTCAAGGTCGTGGTCACCGGCGACGAGGACCACGGACGCCCGCATCGCCAGCGGCACAGCGAGCGCCGCGAGCCACGCGTCGAGCGGGTCCGCCCCGGGTCCGACGAGCAGCCGCCCACCGGGTTCGAGCCCCCAGGCGGCGGCTCGCCGAGCCGCGAGGTCGAGCACCTGCTGCTGGCCGAGGACCTCGGCCTCCCAGACGAACGCCGGGTCAGCCGCGGTCGGCGGCGCACCCCAGAAGGCATCCGGCTGCGTGCGCACGGCGATCGTCGCGTCGGTCACTCCGGCCGGCAGCGGTTCGGTGATCGGCAGTCCGAGCGGGTGGAGGGAGACCGCGACGGTCGCAGCCACCGACCCCACCGGTGACGTGTCGGCCGTCACCACGACCAGGTCCGCGTCCGCCGCCGAAGGCTCGTCGAGCGCCACGACGCAGCCGGCCGTCCACGCGCCCGCCAGCCACGCCGCACGCTGCCAGTGGACGGGCAGGAGGAGCGCCACGCGGGCGCCCGGCTCGAGGTCGTAGGCGTCCGCGAGCGCGTTCGCGATCTTCGCCGCCGCGTTCTCCAGCGTCGTCGCCGAGAGCTCGACCCGGGAGCCGTCCGACCCGAACGACGTGATCACCGGCGCCCCGGGTGCGGTTCGCCGGCGGTCCTGGAGGGCGGCCCAGATGCTGGTCATGCGGGCACCGTACGCAGGGCGGGCGGCGTCGGCTCCCTGTGGGACGCTAACCGGGTGACCGAAGCCGTGCTCCTCGTCGGGGGCCAGGGCACCCGCCTGCGCCCGCTGACCGTCAACACGCCCAAGCCGATGCTCCCCGTGGCCGGCGTGCCGTTCACCGTCCACCAGATCACGCGAGCCCGCGACGCCGGCGTCTCGCGCATCGTGCTCGCGACCTCCTACCGCGCCGACGTCTTCCGCGACTTCATCGGCGAGAACGACCTCGGCATCGAGGTCGTCATCGCGACCGAGGAGGAGCCACTCGGCACGGGCGGGGCGATCCGGTACGCCTCCGACCAGCTCGCAACCGGGATCATGTCCCGCCTGCGCAGCGGCCCGGACGACCCGGTGCTGGTGTTCAACGGCGACGTCCTCAGCGGGCTGGACATCGGCGCTCTCGTAGCGCGCCACCAGGAGACCGACAGCGACGTGACGCTGTACCTGACGCGCGTCGAGGACCCGCGGGCCTACGGCCTGGTGCCGACCGAACCCGACGGCCGGGTCACGGAGTTCCTGGAGAAGCCCACGACCGAGGCCGAGATCGTCACCGACCAGATCAATGCCGGCTGCTACGTCTTCCGACGTCGGATCATCGAGGCCATCCCGGCCGGACAGAAGGTCTCCGTCGAGCGGCAGACGTTCCCGGGGCTGCTCGCCTCCGGCGCTCGCCTGACCGGCGTCGTCGACGACGGCTACTGGCTGGATCTCGGCACGCCGCTGGCGTTCGTCCAGGGCTCGCGCGACCTCGTCCTCGGCCGCGCCCCGTCGCCCGCCGTGCCGCAGACAGGGGAGTCCCTCGTGCTCGCCGGCGCTCGCGTCTCGCCCACCGCGACGATCACCGGTGGCTCGACCATCGGCAGCAACGCGATCGTGGGCGCCGGCGCGGTCGTCGACGGGGCGGTCGTGTTCGACGGTGCGCGGATCGAGGCCGGAGCACGCGTGACGGGCAGCATCGTCGGTGCCGGGGCGTGGATCGGCGAGGACGTCGTCCTCGACGGCGCCGTCATCGGCGACAACGCCGTCATCGGCGCCGGCAACGAGCTCCTCGAGGGCGTCCGGGTGTGGCCCGGCCAACAGCTGGCCGACGGCAGTGTCCGGTTCTCCAGCGACCAGGCCAGCTCCTGAGGCGTCGGCGGCCTGGTCGCCGGGCTACCGCCCCGACCTCGCCGCCGTGCTCGGCTCCCTCGTGCGTGGGCGTTCGGACCCGACCGCCCGCCTTGTCGGGCGCGACGTCGCGTGGCTGACTGCTCGCACCCCGGGCGGCACGGCGACGCTGCGGCTGGTCGTCGCTGACGGCGAGGTCCGGGCGCAGGCGTGGGGGACCGGCGCCGCCCAGGTGGTCGCCGCGGCTCCCGGACTGGTCGGCGCAGGCGACGACCCCTCAGGCTTCGCCGCGGACGCGCTGCCACCGGCGTTGCAGGAGGTGTGGCGGCGGTACCGCGACCGCTGGCGCGTGCCGCGCAGCACGCTCGTGCTCGAGGCCCTCGTTGCGGCGGTCTGCGAGCAGAAGGTCACCGGCGTGCAGGCACGTCGGGCGTGGCGCGCGATCGTCGGCCTCGGCGAGCCCGCCCCTGGACCGGCCCCGACCGGGATGCGCGTCCTGCCGCCGGCCGACGTCATTGCTCGCGTGCCGTCGTGGCAGTGGCACACCTGGGGGGTCGAGCCAGCGCAGTCCCGCACGCTCGTCGGGGCGATGGGGGTGTCCGGCCGGCTCCCCGGCCTGGTCGAGCTCGACCCGGGGGAGGCCCGGCGGCGCCTGCGGTCGGTGCCCGGCATCGGTCCGTGGACCGCCGCGGAGGTGGCGCAACGGGCGCTGGGCGACGCGGACGCCGTCTCGTTCGGCGACTTCCACCTTGCTCGGCACGTCGTCTACGCGTTCACCGGCGACCCGCACGGGACGGACGAGCAGATGGAGCAGCTGCTCCGCCCGTTCGCCGGTCACCGGTACCGCGTGCAACGCCTGGTCGAGCTGTCCGGGATCGCGCCGCCCAAGCGCGGTCCGCGGATGACGATCGCGGACAACCGCCGCCGCTGAGACCAGGGCTCAGTCGTCGGTGGACCGGCGCAGGCGCTTGGTCTCACCGCGCGCCTGCTTGGCCCGCAGCCGCCGTTCGACGGACCCGCGGGTCGGTCGGGTCGGCCGGCGCGGGCGCGGGGGCGGGGCGATCGCCTCGCGCAGCAGCGCCGAGAGCCGCAGCTCGGCTGCCCGCCGGTTCTGCCACTGCGAGCGGTGCTCGGCCGCCGTGACGACGACGCGACCGTCGACCAGCTGGGGGGCAAGCCGCGACAGTGCGCGCTCGCGCAGGACCGGGGACAGGCTCGGCGTCCTCGCCAGGTCGAAGGTCAGCTGCACGCGGGAGTCGGTCGTGTTGACGCCCTGGCCGCCGGGCCCGGAGGCACGCGAGAACCGCCAGGCGAGCTCGCTGGCCGGGATGCGGACGGAGCCGCGGATCACGAGGTCGTCGTCGCCCACGCCCGGCACGCCGTCCCTATCGCCAGGTCAAGAACGCCGACGGGTCCCGAGGCTCGCGCGGGGGTGCCGGGGCGGCGGCACGACCGACGGCGACCGCGCCGAGCGGCACCCACGACGCCGGGAGGGCGAGCGCGTCGCGCACGACCGGGGGGCAGAACACGGTCGAGGAGATCCACGCGGAGGCCCAGCCGTCGACGGCGAGGGCCACCAGCAGGCTCTGCACTGCAGCCCCGCCGGCGACGACGAACAGGTCGCGTTCGTACCCGCGACGTCGTTCGTCGGGGTAGTCGTGGGCCGCGCCGGCGAGGTCGACGAACGCGAGCACGACCGACGGAGCGGCCCGCAGGACGTCGCCGCGACGCAGGCGCCGAGCGACGCTGTCGTCGTCGTAGCCGTCCAGGGCGACGAGGTCGGCCCGCCACTGGTCCCGCATCGCGTCGAGGACGCGTTCGCGGTCCGCCCCCGGCCGTAGCGCGACGAACCGCCACGGCTGGCTGTGGTGCGGCGCCGGGGCGGCCACCGCCTCGGCGACCGCCCGCGCGAGGACGTGGTCGGGCACCGCCTCGTCGGTGAACGCCCGCACCGTGCGCCGCTGGGCGAGCGCACTGCGCCTGCCCTCGTCGACCGCCTCGGCCGTCCCGAGCCGGAACAGGTCCTCGTCGGCAGGTCGGACGACCGCCGATGCGCCCGGGCCGTCGTCGGCCCGGACGTACCGGCCGAGCCCGCGCACGACGGCGACGGGCCGACCGGCGAGCTTGCCCTTCACGAGGTCGCCGGCCGCGGCGACCTCGTCGGCCACGGCGACGACTGTCATCTCCAATGGCCGGCCGTGCGAGTCCGTCCGGCCCGTGTGGTCGTCGAGGACGTCGATGCCGGCAGCGCCGATCGCGACGTCGCCGACGCCGTTGCGCCACGGCCGGCCCATCGTGTCGGTGACGACGACGGCGACGGCGGTCCCGAGCCGTTCGGCCAGGTCCGCGCGCAGCCGTCGGGCCGAGGCATCCGGGTCGTCGGGCAGGAGCACGACGTGCCCGGCGTCCACGTTGCTGGCGTCGACGCCGGCTGCCGCGAGGACGAGCCCGTGCTTGGTCTGGACGATGCTGGTCAGCCCGCGCGGTGTGCGTCGTTGGGCGACCACGCGCACGGCCTGGGACGCGATGACCTCGTCCCGCTCCGTCGCGACGACGACCTGGCCCTCGGCCTTGGCGACGACCTTGCTCGTGACGACCACGACGTCGCCGTCGCAGAGCCCGACGGTGCCGTCCGGCCATGCGACCGCGGCGAGCGCCGGCGCCAGGACGGCCGCGAGATCGTCGCCAGGGACGACCTCGCCGATGCCGTCCGGGGCGACGACCTGGAGGGCGTCCATGGCCGTCACGTCCGGTCCGGCGTCGGCGTGCTCACCGCGTGCCGCGGACCTGGGAGGCGAGGTCGAGGCAGCGCTGGGCGAGCCGGGCGGTCGTGCTCGCGTCGGTCATCATCGCCGGGGCGGCGACGCACCGGATCCCGGCCGCCTCGACGACGGGCACGGCCGCGGCGTCGGCGTCGTCGACGAGCCAGGCGTCGATGAGGCCGCCGCCCGCGCGGGAGCCGTAGTGGAGCGCGACGGCGGCGGCGGAGGTCTCCACGCCGATCGCCGCCAGGCAGGCGTCCGCCATGCCGCGCACGGGTGCCCCGCCGACGATGGGGGAGACCCCGACGACCGGAGCCGCGGTCGACCGCAGGGCATCGGCGATGCCGGGGACCTGGCAGATCGTGCCGATCGAGACGACCGGGTTGCTCGGTGGCAGCAGGACGACGTCGGCGTCCGCGATCGCCGCGACGACCTCCGGCCCCGGCGCGGCCTCATCGACGCCGACCACGACGATCTCGTGCGCGGGCAGCGACGCCCGGTAGCGGATCCACCACTCCTGGAAGTGCAGCGCGACGCGCAGCGGCGCGCCGTCGGGACCGGTCGCCCCGGACGGGTCGTCGACGACGACGTGCGTCTCGGCCCGGTCGTCCGTCATCGGCAGGAGGCGGACGCCGGGCTGCCAGTGCGCGCACAACGCGGCGGTCACCTCGGTGAGGGTGTAGCCGCTGGCGAGCGACTGCGTGCGGACGAGGTGGGTCGCGAGGTCCTTGTCGCCGAGGCCGAACCACGCGGGCTCCACGCCGTACGCGGCCAGCTCGTCCTTGACGACGAACGTCTCGCCCTCGCGGCCCCATCCGCGCTCGGCGCTGATGCCGCCGCCGAGGGTGTACATGACGGTGTCGAGGTCCGGGCACACACGGACGCCGTGCAGCCAGATGTCGTCGCCGGTGTTGCCGATGACCGTGATCTGCGCGTCCGGGTCGTCGGCGAGCAGCAGCTTCAGGCCGGTCAGGAACCGGGCGCCGCCGATGCCGCCGGCCAGGACCGTGATGCGCACCGCGTCATCCTGGCAGACCGCCGGGGTGGGCCGCGGCGGGGTGCGGGGGAGGCCGGCGGCCGCAATCTGGCAGGACACCGCGACCCGTCCGATCCAAGGCAACACGCCGCTCAGGGATGAACTTTTGCGCAATCGTGCGGCGATTCGGGAGCAATGTCCGATTTCGGCTTGACTTCGGTGAATCACATCCCTGTAATACGTCCAACCGGTCGAACGATCTGCTGGTTCGAGGGGCCGACCGGTCGAGGGTCGACTGCTTGTAGATGTTGCTTGCGGATGTGCTGGGTCGAGTGCTGGGTCGAGGAGGGTCCGCGTGGCTGACATCGAGCTCGTGCCGTTGTCTGATGCCGAGGAGCTCGGCTGGCAGGAGCGCGCGCTCTGTGCTCAGACCGACCCTGAGGCCTTCTTCCCGGAGAAGGGCGGCAGCACCCGGGAGGCCAAGAAGGTCTGCCTGTCGTGCGAGGTCCGCGTCGAGTGCCTGGAGTACGCGCTGCTGTCGGACGAGCGGTTCGGCATCTGGGGTGGCCTGTCCGAGCGTGAGCGTCGCCGCCTGAAGAAGCGGGCCGTCTGAGTCGAACGCCGGCCCCGGCGGCGCGCGTCAGGGGGCGCAGGGCGATCGGCACGTACAGTGAGCCGGGTGTTGGAAGACGAGCGGCAGCCTTCGGCCGCGCCGCTCGGCGAGGCCACCGAACCTGATCGGGACGACCCGTTCGCGGACGTCGCCGAGCTGCTCGAGGACACCCCGGAGCCGGCTGCTGAGGCGGTCGCGTCGGGCGCCGGCCCGCAGACCACCGAGTGGTTCAGCGTCGAGGACTACCTCGCGCTGGAGGACGGCCCGCCCGCGCTGCCACGTCGTGAGCACCGGGTCACCGCGGTCGTCGTCGGGCACGACGGCGCGGTCTGGCTCCCCGCCGTCCTGACCACCCTCGCCGCGCAGACCCGGCCACCGGACATCGCCGTCGGGGTCGACACCGGGTCGGCCGACGGCACCGCCGACCTGCTGGCCGCCTCCTTCGGGGCCGTGCGCACGGTCATGCTCCCCGACGGCACCGCGTTCGGGTCCGCCGTGCAGGCCGGCCTGGACCACCTCGGCCGCGACCCGTTCCCCGGCACCGCCGTCGAGTGGGTGTGGCTGCTGCACGACGACAGCGCACCGAGCACGACCTGCCTGCAGGCCCTGCTGGACACCGCCGACGACCACCCCAGCGCGGCCGTGCTGGGGCCGAAGATCCTGGGCTGGCACGATCGCCGCCTGCTGCTCGAGGCGGGCGTCACCGTCAACGGCGCGGGCCGGCGCATGACCGGGCTCGAGCGGCGCGAGCACGACCAGGGACAGCACGACGGGGTGCGCGACGTGCTGTCGGTCAGTTCGGCCGGCATGCTCGTGCGCCGCGACGTCTGGGACGCCCTCGAGGGCTTCGACCCCGACCTCCCGCTGTTCCGCGACGACCTCGACTTCTGCTGGCGGGCGCACCGCCGGGGCGAGCGGGTCCTGGTCGCGACCGATGCCGTGCTCCACCACCGGGAGGCCTCGGCGCACGGCCGCCGGGCCGATGCCGGCGAGGTCCGCCCCCATCGCGCGGACCGCGAGGCCGCGGTCCACGTGCTCCTCGCCCAGGCCTCGACGCCGGCCGCCCCCTTCGTCGCGCTGCGGCTCCTGGCCGGAAGCGTGGTGCGCGGCGGTGCCTACCTGCTCGGCAAGGACATCGCCGCGGCGCGCGACGAGGTGGCCGCGGTCGGCGCGCTCGCGCTGCACCCGGGCCGCATCCGCCGGTCGCACGAGCGGGTCACGCGGACGACGACGGAGTCCTCCCGTGCCGTGCGGTCGTTGCGGCCGACGGCTGCGAGCCAGGCGCGGGTGAGCCTCGAGGCACTCGCCGGGGTGCTCACGACCAGCGGTGCGTCCTCGCCGAGCACGTCCGTCAGCGCGCTCGAGAGCGGACCGGTCGGCGACGACGCCGACTTCATGGACTCCGGCGGCAGCGGGCTGACCCGCCGGGTCCTGTCCGCCCCCAGCGTGATCATGTGCGTCGTCCTCGTGGTGCTGGCCATCATCGGGACCCGCGGCCTGTGGCTGGGGGACGGCGTGCTGCAAGGTGGCGCGCTGCTGCCGTCACCGTCAGGTGCCGGCGACCTGTGGGCCACCTACACGCAGGCGTGGCACGACGTGGGGCCTGGGTCGCCGACGCCGTCGTCCCCGTACCTCGCCGTGGTCGCCGCCGTGGCCACGATCCTCCTCGGCAAGGCGCCTGCCGCCGTCACCGTCCTGCTACTGCTCGGGATCCCGATGGCCGGCTGGGCGGCCTATGTCGCGCTACGCGGCGTCGTCGCGAGCCGGATGATCCGGATCTGGGCGGCGGCCGCGTACGCCCTCCTGCCCGCGATGACCGGGGCGGTCGCGTCCGGTCGGATCGGCACGACCATCGCGGCCATCGCCCTGCCGTTCGCCCTGCGATCCCTCGTGCAGACCTGTGGCCCGCGGGGCACCTGGCGCCGCGCGGCAGGGAGCGCGATCCTGGTCGCCGTCGTGCTGGCGACCGCCCCGTCGCTGTGGCTCGTCCTTCTGGTCGCCGGCCTCATCGGCGCCTTGTACCTCGTCCGGCGGGAGGGTGCCGCGACCAACGCGGTGCTCGCCCGCCTGCTGATCGCCCTGCTCGCGCCGCTCGTCCTGCTGCTGCCCTGGTCGGCGTACGCCCTGGTCAACCCGGCCACCCTCCTGCTCGAACCCGGCCTGTCCAGCGGGCCCATCACCGACCCGGGCCTGACGCCGTGGGACGTCCTGCTCCTGCACCCCGGCGGCCCGGGGATGACTCCGCTGTGGATCACGTTCGGCATCGTGCTGGCCGGGCTGCTCGCCCTCCTTCGTAGCGACCGGCGCCGCACGATCGGGGCGCTGGCGGTGCTCGGCGCGCTCGGCCTCGGCCTCGGCCTGATCCAGACGGTCGTCCTCGTGACGCCACCGGGGACGATGACCGAGGTGCGCCCGTGGCCCGGGCAGGCGACGTTGCTGCTCGGCCTGGCGCTCATCGCGATGTCCGCCGTCGCCGCGGACGGGCTGCGCGACCGGCTCGTCGGATCGAGCTTCACGTTCGGCCAGCCGGTGGCCGGCGCCGTCGCCGTCACCGCTCTGCTCGCCCCGATCCTGTCCGGCGCGGCGTTCGCGGTCGGCCTGGACATCGTCGTCCGCAAGGCCCCGCCGGAGGCCGTCCCGGCATTCGTCGCCGCCGACGCCGAGAGCCCCCAGGCCCCGCGCACGCTGGTGCTCGCCGACAACCGCAGCGGGCTGGTCCAGTACACCCTGATCAACGGCGCTGGCCCGAGCCTGGGCGACGCCGAGACGGGACCTCCCGCGTCGGCCTGGCAGGCGCTCGACCCGTACGTCGCCGCTGTCGTGTCCGGACGCGGGGGCGACGAGATCGAGGCCCTCGCCGGGTACGGCATCCGCTACGTGCTGCTGGCTCCGGGCTCGTCGCGGGCGCTGATCCCCACGCTCGACGGTGAGCCGGGGCTGCGCCGGCTGTCCAGCGCGGGCGGCGAGGTGCTCTGGCGCGTCGCGGGCGTCACGTCACGTGCGCGCGTCGTCGACACGGCCAAGCAGACCCCGGTGGGGCTCGCCTCGGCCGGCACGTCCACGGAGCCCTATCTCGACCAGGCGATGCCGGACGGGGCCGCCGGTCGCAGCCTGGCCCTTGGCGCCCTCGTCGACGACGGCTGGCGGGCCGAGACCGCCGACGGCACGGCGCTTCCCGCCACAGCGGGACCCGCGCTACTGAGCTGGTCGCAGTCGTTCACGCTGCCCGAGGGTGACCCCCAGGTCACCGTCAGCTTCGACGACGGGCCGCGTACGCGCTGGCTGTGGCTGCAGGTCCTCGTCCTCGTCGTGCTCGTCGTGCTCGCGCTCCCGGCCCGCCGGCGAGTCGACCCCGACCCCGACGTCGACTCGGACGCCGGGCCGTTGCCTGCCACGGAGGCCGCGGCCACCGCGCTCATCGTCGATGACGTGCCGCCACCGGCAGGGGCGGGTGAGCGGTGATGGCGCTGCGCCGGAAGAAGAACCGCGGTGAGGGGTTGCAGGCGATGGGCCAGGCCCTCGGTGACCCGGTGGCCGAAGAGGTCCCGGCGGCCGTCGCCGGTGCCGAGCCCCCGGCCGACCCACCCGCCGCTCGTCCGCCGCGACGGCGTGGGCCACGAGGCAGCGGCGGGCGCGGCCTGCGGCTCGTCGTCGCGGCCGTCGTCGGCGTGCTCGTCCTGACCGGGGCCGCCGTCGTGCTGCAGCGCCCCCTGCCCGAGGCGGCCGTGCAGGCCGGCACCGTCGAGCCGATCGGCTCTGCGGTCCTGCTGTGCCCGGAGCCGGGTGCCGGCTCCGACCTCGGCGTCCGGGTGACCGCGGCGGTCGTCCCCGGCCAGCCGGGTCAGGACGTCGAGGACCCCTCGAGCTCGGCCGGCCTGGCGACCCTCCCGGGCAAGGAGTCGGCCACCGCCAAGATCACCGTCCCGGGCGGCCAGGCGCAGATCGAGGCGTTCGGCACCCGGCTGCCGGCCATCGCGGCGCACGGCGAGGGGTCGCTGGCCCCCGGCCTGGTCGCCGACCAGTGGGGTCGTGACCCCACCGGCGGCGCCGGCCGCGGCCTGGCGAGCACAGCGTGCGCCCCGGCCGCCTCGGAGTTCTGGTTCGTCGGCGGCGGCGCCATCGCCGGTCGGCAGACGCGCATCGTCCTGGTGAACCCGGACGAGACCGCCGCGATCGTCGACATCATCGTCCGCGGCCCGGACGGGCTCATCGACACCCCGGGTGGCCGCGGGCTCGTCGTGAAGGGGCAGGACCGGCTGATCCTGCGGCTGGACACCCTCGCGCCCGGCGTCTCGGCGACGGCCGTCCAGGTCGTGGTCCGCACCGGCCGCGTCGGCGCCGCCGTGGACGACGAGCAGAACACGGGCCTGTCCACCGTCGGCACGGACTGGGTCCCACAGGCCGCCGCACCGGCCACGCGGGTGTACGTCCCGGGCATCGTCAACGGCAAGGGCGCACGCGTGCTGTCGATCGCCGCCCCCGGCGACGACGACGCGATCGTGAAGATCCGGGTCATCTCCGCCGAAGGCACCTACGCCCCGGTCGAGCGGTCGGAGGTGACCGTCCCCGCCGACGCTGTCGTCACCATCGACATGTCGCCGGTCCTCGACGGCGTGCCGGCGACGCTGGAGCTCACGTCGGAGACCCCGATCGTCGCCGGGATGCGGCAGTTCTACGGCGTGAACGCCACCTACGCCGAGACCTCATTCACCGCCGGCTCCCAGCCGTTCACCGGCCCGGCGGCCGTGAGCGGGCTGCCGGTACGGGCCAACACCGACGTCCGGGTCGGGCTGACAGCACCCGACGGCGACGCCGTCGTCCAGATCACGCAGCTGCCCTACGGCGGCGGCCGTGACGCGGCCGTGCCGACCGCGCCCCGGATCATCCGCGTCGATGCGGGCAAGGTCCGGTGGATCCGGCTGTCGGCCCCGCCCGGCGTCAGCTGGTACACCGCTGTCGTCACGCCGCAGGAAGGCTCCGGTCCGGTGCTCGTCGCGCACCGCGTCCGGGAGACCTCCGCCCGCGGCGACCTCGTGACCGGCTACCCGTGGAGCCCGCTGCGGGTGCAGGTGACGGTGCCGGCGTCGGTCCAGAACCCGGCCGTCGCCCTCCGCTAGTCCCCGACGGCTCGCGCGGCCCGGCGCGGCATGCCGGCCGGAGGGGCGGCGCCGCACTACGGTGCGACCGTGAGTCGTCGTCGCTGCTCGAAGCCCTCCTGCAACGGAGCGGCCGTGGCCACCCTCACGTACGTCTATGCCGACTCGACGGCGGTCGTCGGCCCGCTCGCGACGTACGCCGAGCCGCACTGCTACGACCTCTGCTCGATGCACAGCGAGCGGCTCACGGCGCCCATCGGCTGGGAGATCGTCCGCATCACCCCGGACCCCAATGCGCTCAAGCCCACCAGCGACGACCTCGAGGCGCTGGCCAACGCCGTCCGGGAGGCCGCTCGGCCCCGGTTCACCCCCGGGGCCGAGGACGCCGACGTGCCGGTCGGGTCGGTGGAGGTCGCCCGGAAGGGACACCTTCGGATGCTGACCGCGGTCGATGCTGGCCCCGATGACGACGACGACCCGCTGCGCTTCTTCGACGGCCCGCCGGAGGACCTCGGCCGCTGAGCCGAGCCCGGCAGATGCCGGTCGTCGCACCCTGATCGCCGTCCCGGTCGACCGATAGCCTGGGCCGGTGCGAAACCTCGACGAGATCATCAAGGCCTACGACGTCCGCGGCACCTATCCCGACCAGCTCGACGAGGACCTCGCGCACGCGGTCGGGGCGGCCTTCGTCCAGGTGGTCGGGGCAGCCGCACGTGACGGCGGGCCCGGCGCCGTGGTCGTCGCGCACGACATGCGCCCCTCGGGCCCCTCGCTGGTCGCCTCGTTCGCCGACGGTGTCCGCGAGCAGGGCTGCGACGTCATCCTCATCGGCCTGGCGAGCACGGATGGCCTCTACTTCGCCTCCGGCCACCTCGACCTCCCGGGCGCGATGTTCACGGCGAGCCACAACCCGGCGCAGTACAACGGGATCAAGCTCTGTCGCCCCGGGGCGGCGCCGGTCGGCCAGGACACCGGGCTCCGGCAGATCCGCGAGTTCGTCGAGACCGGCGTCCCGGTGTTCGACGGACCGCCCGGGGAGGTACGCGAGCAGGACCTGCTGGCGGACTACGCGGCGTTCCTGCGCGGTCTCGTCGACGTAGCCGGCATCCGGCCCTTGACGGTCGTCGTCGACGCCGGCAACGGCATGGGCGGCTACACGGTCCCGGCGGTGCTGGGCACGGCGGCCGGCCTCCCGGCGCTGCCGCTGGAGATCGTCCCCCTGTACTTCGAGCTCGACGGCACCTTCCCCAACCACGAGGCGAACCCGATCGACCCGGCGAACCTGCGCGACCTGCAGGCTGCCGTCATCGCCCACGGCGCCGACCTCGGGCTGGCCTTCGACGGCGACGCCGACCGTTGCTTCCTGGTCGACGAGAACGGCGGCCTGGTCGACCCGTCCGCGCTCACCGGGCTCATCGCGACCCGCGAGCTCGCCAAGCACCCCGGCGGCACGATCATCCACAACCTCATCACCTCGCGGGCGGTCCCCGAGATCATCCGCGAGAACGGCGGCGTCCCCGTCCGCACTCGCGTCGGCCACTCGTTCATCAAGGCGACGATGGCGCAGACCGGCGCCGTGTTCGGTGGCGAGCACTCGGGCCACTTCTACTTCCGCGACTTCTGGCGGGCCGACTCGGGCATGCTCGCGGCCCTGCATGCGATCTCCGCTCTTGGTCGTTCGTCGGCCGGCACGACGATGTCCAGCCTGATCGCGCCGTTCCAGCGCTACGTCGCGAGCGGCGAGATCAACACCGAGGTCGCCGACCAGGCGGCCGTCGTCGAACGGATCCGGGCCGCGTACGAGGGTCGCCCGGGGATCGAGGTCGACACCCTCGACGGCCTGACGATCTCCGCGACCGACTGGTGGTTCAACGTGCGCCCCAGCAACACCGAGCCGCTGCTGCGGTTGAACGCCGAGGCCGGCGACGCCGAGCAGATGGCGGCGGTCCGCGACGAGGTCCTGGCGATGATGCGCGACGGCCAGGCATGAGCGCCGCCCCCCTGGGCATCGCTCCGGAGCTCCTCGCGGTGCTCGCCTGCCCGGCGGACGACCACGGGCCGCTGACGGTCGACGCGGAGGCGGGCCGGCTCGTCTGCACCGTCTGCGGACGCGCCTATCCCGTCAGCGACGGGATCCCGGTCTTGCTGCTCGACCAGGCCGTTCCCGCGACATCGGAGCCGGGCGACCCGTGCTGATCGTCCGCGGCGCGATCAAGGACTACGACTGGGGGATCGTCGACGGCCTGCAGGAGTGGAGTGGAGCGACCAGCGGCCCGCAGGCCGAGCTCTGGTACGGCGTGCACCCGGGCGGCCCGTCTCCGCTGATCGACCCGGCCGGGTCGCCGACCGGCGAGATCCTCGCCGACCACTTCGACATCGAGGCGATCCCGCTGCTGGTCAAGCTGCTCGCGGCCGCCCGGCCATTGTCGGTGCAGGTGCATCCTGTCCGTCCGCTGGCCGAGGCCATCTGGGCGGCGCAGTCCGACCGGTCGGCGCCGCGGGTGCTCAGCGACCCGTTCGAGAAGACCGAGATGCTCGTGGCGCTCGACGGGTTCGAGGCGTTCTGTGGGTGGCGGCCGGTCGACCAGGCGCTGGCCGTGCTCGCCGGGATCCCGGGGACCGACGACGCCACGGCCGCCCTGTCCGTCGGCGGCCCGACGGGCGCGATCCCCGCTCTGCGCGCCGCGTCCACCCCGGCGGCCTGCGCTGCCCTGCCCGACGCGGCGCGAGCCGCCGGCCTGCCCGGTGACGAGGTCGAGGCCTACGCGACGGTGGCCATGTACTACCGCGACGATCCCGGCGCGCTGATCACGGCGCTCCTGGCCTACCTGCGGCTGTCGGCCGGTCAAGCCGTGTACGTGCCCGCGGGCGTGCCGCACAGCTACATCCGCGGGATCGGCCTGGAGGTCATGACGTCGTCGGACAACGTGATCCGGCTGGGCCTGACGGGCAAGCCGGTGTTCGTCGAGCAGGCGCTCGCCGCGCTGGCGGTCGATGCCGAGCCGCAGGTCCTCCGGATGTCCTACGGCGACCTGATCTGGCCGGTCGACGCGCCGTTCGTCGTCCGCCTGCAGCAGTCCGGCCGCGAGCGCCTTCCCCAGGGCGCCTACCGGATCGTGCTGCTGATCGACGGACGCGCTCATGTCGAGTCCGAGGTCGGCGAGGTGACGCTGCGGCGAGGCTCCGCCGCGGTCATGGCAGCGACGGATCCCGACAGCTATGTCGAGGCCGACGGCCTCGTCGCCGTGATCCAGTCGACCCAGCGGTGAGGATCTGGACGCGATGAGGAGCACTACGCGATGAGGAGCAGACGTTGAGCACCGAAGGTGGGATGCGGGCCGTCGTCGCGGCCTTGTTGGCGAACCTGGGCATCGCCGTGGCGAAGTTCGTCGCGTTCGCCTTCACCGGGTCGTCGTCGATGCTGTCCGAGGCGATCCACTCGGTTGCGGACTCCGGCAACCAGATCCTCCTGATCATCGGCAACAAGCGCTCGCGCAAGGTTGCCGACGAGTCCCACAACTTCGGCTACGGACGACGGCGATACGTCTACGGCTTCGTCGTCGCGATCGTGCTGTTCCTCGTCGGTGGTCTCTTCTCGCTGTACGAGGGCTGGCACAAGTGGCAGCACCCCGAGCCCCTGGACGACTGGTGGATCGCGGTCGTGGTCCTGCTCGTGGCGATCGTCCTGGAGGGCCTGTCCTTCCGCACCGCGATGCGGGAGGCCAACCGCTCCCGCGGGCGTCGCTCGCTCCTGCGGTTCGTCCGCGACGCACGGCAGCCCGAGCTCCCGGTCATCCTGCTGGAGGACGCCGGCGCGCTCACCGGCCTGGTCTTCGCTCTGTTCGGCGTCAGCATGGCGGTCGTCACGGGCAACGGCCGCTGGGACGCGGTCGGAGCCGCGGCGGTCGGCACGCTGCTCGTCGTCATCGCGGTCTTCCTGGCCATCGAGATGACGGACATGCTGGTCGGCGAGAGCGCCCTGCCCGAGCAGGTGGCGGCGATCCGTGCCGCCCTGGAGTCCTCGTCCGGCGTCGAGCGCGTCATCCACCTGCGGACCCTGCACGTCGGCCCGGACGAGCTGCTCGTCGCCGCGAAGATCGCGGTCGCCCACACGGACACGGCGCAGGACATCGCGCAGGACATCGACGACGCCGAGCTCGCTGTCCGCACGGCGGTGCCCGAGGCGCGATACATCTTCCTTGAGCCCGACCTGTACCGCACGACACCGTCGCCCGACGGTTCCGGCGGGGCCTGACGACGATGCTGGAGCTGCGGCCGAGCTGCGAGCTGTGCGACGTCGACCTGCCGCCGCAGGCGCCGAACGCGCGCATCTGCACCTACGAGTGCACGTTCTGCGACCACTGCGTCGATGAGGTGCTCATGAACGTCTGCCCCAACTGCGGCGGTGGCTTCGAGCGCCGCCCCGTCCGACCCAGTCACCAGTGGCGACCGGGAACCGGGCTGGTGAACCACCCGGCGAGCACCGTGCGCGTCCGAGCCGAGCAGCCGGCTGACGCGCTCGCCGAGCTGACCAGGCGCCTTGCGGGCGTCCCGCCTGCCGAACGCTGAACGGGCCGGCGCGGACACCAGACGTCGCCCGCGGCGTCGTCCAGGAGTCGCCCGAGCGCGGGCATTGTGCCGACCGGGGCCGTTTCTGGCACACTTAGGCCGTCGCTGATGGCCCGGAGCCCTGGTTGCCGTCGTGACCATCCTTGGCGAACCATCGAAGCCTCGTGCCGTTCGCACCGTCGATCGATCCGAGGAGTTCTCCTATGTCCGTGTCCAAGCCCGACGGCACCCCTGACTACAAGGTCGCCGACCTCTCGCTCGCCGCGTTCGGCCGCGACGAGATCCGGCTCGCCGAGCACGAGATGCCCGGCCTCATGGCGATGCGCGCCGAGTACGGCGTCAGCAAGCCGCTCTCCGGCGCCCGCATCACCGGCTCCCTGCACATGACGGTCCAGACCGCCGTCCTCATCGAGACGCTCGTCGCGCTCGGCGCCGAGGTCCGCTGGGTCTCGTGCAACATCTTCTCGACGCAGGACCACGCGGCCGCGGCCGTCGTCGTCGGGCCCGAGGGCACCGTCGAGGACCCGCAGGGCGTGCCGGTCTACGCGTGGAAGGGCGAGACGCTGCCCGAGTACTGGTGGTGCACCGAGCAGGTGCTCCTGTGGCCGGACGGCTCAGGCCCCAACATGATCCTCGACGACGGCGGTGACGCGACGCTGCTCGTGCACAAGGGCCGCGAGTTCGAGGCGGCGGGAGTCGTGCCGTCAGCGGACGAGACGACCTCCGAGGAGTACGCGGTCGTGCTGGAGACGCTGCGTCGCTCGCTGACCGAGGATCCGCAGCGCTGGACCCGGGTCTCCGCCGGCATCAAGGGCGTCACCGAGGAGACCACGACCGGTGTCCACCGGCTCTACGAGATGATGCGCGCCGGCACGCTGCTGTTCCCGGCGATCAACGTCAACGACTCGGTCACCAAGAGCAAGTTCGACAACAAGTACGGCTGCCGCCACTCGCTCATCGACGGCATCAACCGCGCGACCGACGTGCTGATCGGCGGCAAGGTCGCCGTGGTCTGTGGCTACGGCGACGTCGGCAAGGGCTGCGCGGAGTCGCTGCGCGGCCAGGGTGCGCGCGTCATCGTCACCGAGGTCGACCCGATCTGCGCGCTGCAGGCGGCGATGGACGGCTACCAGGTCGCGCGGCTGGAGGACGTCGTCGGCGACGCCGACATCTTCATCACCGCGACGGGCTGCTTCGACGTCATCACGGCGAGCGACATGGTCCAGATGAAGCACCAGGCGATCGTCGGCAACATCGGCCACTTCGACAACGAGATCGACATGGCCGGGCTCGCCGCGCTGCCGGGGGTCGTCCGCAAGACGATCAAGCCGCAGGTCGACGAGTGGACCTTCGCCGACGGGCACACGATCATCGTGCTGTCCGAGGGCCGGCTCCTGAACCTCGGCAACGCGACGGGCCACCCGTCGTTCGTCATGTCGAACTCGTTCACGAACCAGGTGCTCGCGCAGATCGAGCTGTTCACCAAGCTCGACCAGTACCCGCTGGGCGTCTACACGCTGCCGAAGGCCCTCGACGAGAAGGTCGCGCGGCTGCACCTGGACGCCCTCGGCGTCCGGCTCACCGAGCTGAGCAAGCCGCAGGCCGAGTACCTCGGCGTCGACGTCGCCGGCCCGTTCAAGTCCGACCACTACCGCTACTAGGACCCAACCCCTTCGCGAGCGGGGAGCTGTCGGGCAGTTCCGGGGCACAAACCCCCCGACAGCTCACCGCTCGCGGAGGGACCGCTCGACGTTGGCGGCGATCGTGTCGCGGACTCGTTCCTGCAGCGCCGGGACGTCGCCGGTGCCGAGGCCCGTTGTCGGCACCGGCTCATCGATGACGACGTCGATTACGCCGGGCCGGATCGCGTTCCGGTCCGTCGGCCACACGTCGCGTGAGCCGACCACCGTGACGGGCAGCACGGGCGCACCGTTTGCGATCGCGTAGCGAAACGCCCCGGGCCGGAACCGTCCGACGACGCCATCCCCGGACGTCCCGCCCTCCGGGAAGATCACGACGCTCGTCCCGGCCGCCAGCGCCCGGCGCACGCCCTCGGCGATCGAGGTGCCGTTCGGGTCGGCTCGGTCGACCTCGACCATGCCGAGCCGGCGAAGCGCCATCCCCAGAACCGGCAGGTCGAACAGCTCGCGCATCGCCAGGAACCGCACCGGGATCCCCAGCACGTCGATGACGACCATCGGGTCGAGGTTCGACTGGTGGTTGACGACCACGACGTACGCGACGCCCGGGCGGACGTGCTCGCCCCCGGCGACGCGCAGCCGCACGCCGGCCGGACGAAGCCAGCACCGGGACCAGCGGCGCAGCAGCGCGTCGATGACGCGAGAGGGCTGCGGGCCGTCGGCGATGACGGCGATCAACGCGACGGCCGCGACGGTCGCGCCGACGCCGCACGCCGCGGTCATGACGGTCCGCGCGTCGAGCTGGAGCGGGGCGGCGCGCACGCGGCCATGATGCCGCGAGGATGGTCGGACCTGCGGCAGCGCTCCTAGGCTGCGTCCGTGCCCGCCGACCTGCGTGCGGTCCCCGCCGCCGACCTCGCCGGCTTTCGCGCCTACGTCGTCTCGGCCACCGGGCCCAGCACGCGTAACCCGGACCTGATCGCGTCGCTGCGCGCCATCGGTCTGCGGGAGGTCGAGGCGGGAGGTGTCGACCTGCGCGGCCGGAGCGCTGCAGACGTGGACGCCATCGCCGACCAACGGCTCGCGACGCGGATCTACGGCCGCGCGCTGACGCCCGGTGAGGTCGGCTGCGCCATCGGGCACCGGCGCGCGTGGCAGGCGATCGTCGATGGGGGAACGCCCTGGGGCCTGGTCGTCGAGGACGACGCGGTCGTGCTGCCGGGGCTGGGTGCGGCGTTGCGGGCGATCTCTCACCTGGAGCCGACAGCCCCGTGGCTGGTCGCGCTCCTGGCGCAGTCGTGGCCAGGGCACCCGCTTGTCGTCACCGGCGCGATGGGTGCGCCCGGGCCGGGCGCCACCGGGCTTCGCCGGGTCGGGGTCACGTGGGGAGGGGCGTGCGCCTACGTGCTCTCGCGCGACGCCGCCCGCGTGCTGCTCACCGGCCCGGGACGGGTCAGCATGGTCGCGGACTGGCCGCCCGAGGCTGCTCGCTGCCGGCTTGCCGCGTACCTGCCGTACCCCGTCACGACCGGGGACGCCGGGAGCACGATCGAGCCCGAGCGGTCAGCTGCCGGCAGCGCACTGCGCGGGAGCAGCGTCCGCGACCGGTACGCGCGCTACGTGCGCTCCTACGTCGCCGTCCGGCCACGGGTCGGCGGCTACCGCTCGTACCTGAGGTGGTGGAACGGCGCAGGGGCGGGCGTGAACCGGGCCCTCGACCGGCTCGCCGGCCGGCGGTTGCTCGGCCTGCGCCGCGCCAGCGTGGGGGGCACCCCGATCGTGCACCGCGAGCGCTGACGTCGGCCGGGCGCGCAGTCGCGTCGTAGGTTTCGCCTGTGACCGCGCACCCGCCCGCCGACTATCCCGGCTGCCCGGTCACGGTCACGGAGGCCGTCGCGCGCGGCGAGGTCCTACGACCCCCGCGCTGGGGGCTGTGGGACGTCACGTGGGCCGGTATCGCGACGTTCGTCCTCGGGATCGTCGGCGCCTCGTTCCTCACCCTCGGGTCGGTCCCGGTCGGCGTCCAGATCCTCGTCGCGCTGACCCTCCCGTGGCTCGCGATGGGCGGTTGGCCGCTGCTGGTCACCCGCCTGCGCGGCAACGGGCCTCGGCTTGACCTGGGCCTGCGGCTCACGTGGTCCGACGTCGGCTGGGGCGCCCTCGCCGGCTGGGGCGCGATCGTGCTCGCGGGAGTCGCCGCCCTCATCACGACCGTCTTCGTCCCCGACCTGCAGTCGACGGCCGGCGAGGTCGCGACCGAGCTGCAGAACAGCACAGGGCGCCTGGAGCTCACCTTGTTCGCCCTGTGCCTGATGGTCGGCGCGCCCATCGTGGAGGAGCTCTTCTTCCGCGGCCTGTTCTTCGGCGCGCTGCGCAAGCGAGGCGTCGGGCCCGTGTGGACGATCGTGATCACCGCCGTCGTTTTCGCCGGGATCCACCTGGAGCCCACGCGGTTCTTCGTGCTGCTGCCGTCCGGACTCCTGCTCGGCTGGGTGCGGCACCGGACCGGGTCGACCGGCGCGTCGATGGTCGCGCACGGCGTCGTGAACGCCCCGGGTGCCCTAGTACTCCTCTTCGGACTCTCCCAGGTGTCACCATAGGAACATGACGGTCACCCCGGCAGGGTCCTCGCGCGGCCGCGTGCTCGTCGTCGACGATGACGCCGCGCTCGCGGAGATGCTGGGCATCGTCCTGCGCGGGGAGGGGTTCGACCCGGTCTTCTGCGCGGACGGGTCGGAGGCGATCGGCGCGTTCCGGGACAGCAAGCCCGACCTCGTCCTGCTGGACCTCATGCTTCCCGGACGCGACGGCATCGACGTCTGCCGGGCAATCCGCGCCGAGTCGGGCACCCCGATCGTCATGCTCACCGCCAAGTCCGACACGGTCGACGTCGTCGTCGGCCTGGAGTCCGGCGCGGACGACTACATCGTGAAGCCGTTCAAGCCCAAGGAGCTCGTCGCGCGGATCCGGGCCCGCATCCGACGCAACGACGACGCCCCGAGCCCCACCCTCGTCGTCGGCGACCTCGAGATCGACGTGACCGGCCACACCGTGCGTCGAGGTGGCGAGGTCCTCGCGCTGACGCCGCTGGAGTTCGACCTGCTGACCTGCCTGGCACGCAAGCCCGGACAGGTCTTCACCCGCGAGATCCTCCTGCAGGAGGTCTGGGGCTACCGGCACGCCGCCGACACGCGCCTGGTCAACGTCCACGTGCAGCGCCTGCGGGCGAAGGTCGAGCGCGACCCCGAGCGTCCCGAGATCGTGCTGACGGTGCGCGGCGTCGGCTACAAGGCCGGCCCGGCGTAGGCCGGCCGCGCCGGACGAGATGACCCGCATGGACCGCGTGACCGTGTCGCGCGTGCTGCTGGCGGTGCCGCGGGCGCTGCGCCGGCTGTGGAGCCGGTCCCTGTGGCTGCGCGTCACGGCCACGACCCTCGTGCTGTCGGTCATCGTCGTCGGCGTGCTGGGCCTGAGCCTGCTGTCCCGTGTCACGACCGGTCTGCTCCAGGCCAAGGAGCGCATCTCCGTCGGCGAGGCGTCGGCCGGTCTCGGTGAGGCCCAGCGGATCCTCGACGCCGCGGACACCGGGCCGTCCACGCCGTCCGCCTCGCGCCTGGTCGACAGTGTCGTCAGCGCCCTCGCGGCACGCGCCGGATCCCCGTCGACGTTCGACGTGCTGCTGCTGAGCTCCCAGCGCACCGGCGACGCTCCCGAGCGCGGGACGAACCTGGTCGCCGAGACGAGCGTCCCCGGCGCGCTCCGGGAGGCCGTCGTCTCCTCGCAGCGGCAGTCGTGGACGTACACCGAGATCGAGTTCCTGGACGGCCGGTCGGCCCCCGGCCTCGTCGTCGGCGCGCCCCTCCAGGTGCCGACGGTCGGCCCGTACGAGCTGTACTACCTGTTCCCGCTGGCCCAGGAGCAGTCGACGCTCGACCTCGTCCGCTCGGCGGTGCTGTTCACGGGCCTGGCCCTCGTGCTCCTGCTCGCGGTCGTCGCGTGGCTCGTCACGCGCCAGGTCGTGCTCCCGGTCCGCGCCGCCTCCCGCACGGCCGGTCGGCTGGCCGAAGGCAACCTCGCCGTCCGCATGAGGGTCACGGGCACGGACGACCTCGCCCGCCTCGCGCGGTCCTTCAACGCGATGGCCGACAGCCTCGCGCACCAGATCCACGAGCTGGAGGGCCTGTCGCTCGTGCAGCAGCGGTTCGTCTCGGACGTCTCGCACGAGCTGCGCACGCCGCTGACCACCATCCGGATGGCGGCCGACGTCGTCTACGAGGACCGCCACCAGCTCGACGCCCCGACGGCGCGCGCGGTGGAGCTCCTGCAGACCCAGCTGGACCGGTTCGAGGCGCTCCTGGTCGACCTGCTGGAGATCTCCCGGTTCGACGCGGGCGCTGCCGTCCTCGACTCCGAGAGCACCGACCTGGTCGCGCTCGTCCGCCGTGCGGTCGAGTCCGCCCGACCGATAGCCACGCAGGCGGACATGGAACTGCGCGTGCTGGCCGACCGTCCGACGTGCATGGTCGACTGCGACTCCCGCCGCGTCTACCGGGTCGTCCGCAACCTGATCGAGAACGCGGTCGAGCACGGGGACTCGCGCGGGGTCGATGTCCGCATCGGCTCCGACGAGCACGCGGTTGCCGTCTCGGTTCGCGACTTCGGCGTCGGCTTGCGGCCGGGCGAGTCCGCACTGGTGTTCAACCGGTTCTGGCGGGCCGACCCGGCACGTGCGCGCACGACGGGCGGCACCGGTCTGGGTCTCGCGATCGCGCTGGAGGACAGTCGCCTGCACGGCGGCTGGCTCGAGGCGTGGGGGGAGCCCGGCCGGGGCGCCTGCTTCCGGCTCACGCTGCCGCGGGACCGGGTGCAGGGCTTCGAGTCGTCGCCGTTGCCGCTGGAGGACGACGAGGTCGCCGTCCCCGTGGACTCCGGCGACGCCCGGGGCTCCGCGGCCGACGCCGCTGCTCCCAAGGACACCGGCAGCCCGGCCGCCCGCTTCGTCATCTCGTCCAAGGACCCGTCATGAAGGCCCCAACCCGGCCGTCCGGCGGGCTCGGGCTCGCCGCCGCGCTCACCGCGTGCGCCCTCGTCCTCGCCGGGTGCGGCGGTGTGCCCGCCTCACTGTCGGCGCAGGTGCCGACGGCCGGCCCGATCGAGCAGGGCGAGCAGATCGGCGTCCAGCGCGAGGACCAGTTCATCCGCGTCATCGCGCGCGAGCCGCGACCGGGGATGACCCCGGAGCAGGTCGTCCAGGGCTTCCTCGACGCCTCCGCCTCCTTCGACGACGACCATGAGGTCGCTCGCGAGTACCTGACGCCCGAGGCGAGCGAGGGCTGGGAGACGGGCGCCGGCGTCGCGGTCTACGAGGGCGTGCCCACGCTGGATGCGCTCGGCGACACCGTCGAGGTGACCGCCAGCCGGGCGGGGCAGATCGCGGCCAACGGGCGCTTCCAGGCCAGCAGCCCGAGCTCCCAGCTGCAGGAGAGCTTCGTGCTGCGCAAGGTCGAGGGGGAGTGGCGGATCGACGACCTGCCGCCGGGTCTGCTGCTGTCGTCGTCGGACGTCGACCGCGCGTTCCGTAGTTTCGCCGTGTACTTCTTCGACCCGTCGTTCGAGACGGTCGTGCCGGACCCGCGCATGGTCCCGGTGGTCGGACCCGGACTGGCCACAACGCTCGTGCGGGGCCTCGTCTCCGGCCCGACCGACTGGCTGGAGCCTGCGGTCCGGACCGGGTTCCCCGCCGGCGTGCGCCTGAACATCGACGCTGTCCCGATCGAGTCCGGCGTCGCCCGTGTCGACCTCACGGCGAACGCCCGACAGGCCGACGACCGCACCCGTCGGGCGATGTCGCAGCAGATCGTGTGGACCTTGCGGCAGCTGCCCGACGTGCAAGCCGTCGAGATCACCGCCGGGGGGCAGCCGCTCGTCGTGCCCAGCGTCCCGTCGCCGCAGCCGCGGGACGTGTACCCCGGTGTCGACCCGGACGCCATGGGCAGCGACGTCGCGGCATACGCGGCGCGGCCCGAGGGCGTGGTGCGGATGGTCGCCGACGCCGTCACGGCCGTGCCCGGCGCCGCGGGGGCCGGTGAGCCGCCGCTCCTCTCGCTGGCGGTCAGCGCCGACGGACAGTCCGTTGCCGGGACGGACGCCGACGGCTCCGTCTGGGAGGGCAGGCTGGTCGACGGGGCGCCGATGATCCGCGTGCGTCCGCCCGGACAGCCGACCGGGGTCGCGTTCGACGGGGACACGCTGTGGGTCGTGGACGCGACGGGCGGGCTCGTGTCGGTGAAGGCCGACGGGACGAGCGTGCCGGTGACGGTGTCCGGCCTCGGCCGACGGACGACCCTCGTGTCCGCGGTGCCGTCGCGGGACGGCACGCGGGCAGCGCTCATCGTCCGTCGTGGGCCGCGCACCGGCCTCATGCTCGCCCGGATCGTCCGTGGGTCCTCCGTCAGCGGCACCGTGACCATCAGTGCGCCCGTTCGCGTCGAGGCCCGCCTCGCCGAGGTGGCCAGCGTCGCCTGGGCGAGCGCCGACAGCGTGTCCGTCCTCGGCGCGGAGGCCGCCGGACCTCTCCAGGTGTTCGAGGTGGGCCTGGCGCGGGGGACGACGACGGCACGCGGTGCGCCGGGGGAGCCCGTCTCGCTGGCCGCGGCCCCGGGCCTGCCGACGCTCGTGGGCTCCTCGGACGGGCTTGTCTACGAGCTGGCCTCCGGCTCGTGGACCGAACGCGTCCGCGCCGGCTCGCCGGCCTATCCCGGCTAGGCCCGGCTAGGCCCGCGCTACGGCGATGACGCCGGCGACCCGCACTCCTGCAGCGTGCAGCGCGGCGGTCGCCTCGGTGAGGGTCGCCCCGGTCGTCACGACGTCGTCCACGACGACGACGGTCCCGCCGCCACGGACCGCGCGCGCCAGCCGCCGGGCCTGCGCCGGTGATCCCACGGCCATCGACCCGTGCACGACCGTCCGCCGGCGGGCCCTGCCCAGCGACTTGATCGGCCCGCCGTCGCGCACGAGCCGCAGCGCGCGCACCGCTGAGGCGTCGGTACCGTCCGCCCGCGCGTGTGCGAGGCCCTGGGCGAGCACGCCGCCGAGCGCGTCGAAGCCGCGGGCCGGGCGCCGGTGGCCGGGCACGGGGACGAGGACGACCCCGGCGACGCCGAGCTCGTCGCTGACCACGGCGACGGCGTCGGCCAGCAGCCGACCCAGCATCGGCGCGAGCGCCCGGTTGCCACGCTCCTTGTAGTCGATGACCGCCTCACGCACGACGCCGTCGTAGCGCGCAGCGCACACGAGCGGCAGTCCCGTGCCGGCCAACGGTGCGACGGCCAGGTCGCGGGGGCACAGCCCGACGCACTCCGCGCACCATGCGCGCCCGGGACGGGCGCACTCCAGGCATCGCCTGCCCAGGACGAGGTCGAGCAGGTCCACGACGACGACGGGGGCCACGGGCATGCGCGGATCCTCCGGGGGCGCCGGCACGGACGTGGGCCGCCGCCAGGCGCCTGTGGACGCTGCCCGGCTACGGCTGGAGGGCGTCGCGGACGGGCACGAGCTTCGCGTCGGACTCGGCGACCTCGTCGGCCGGCTCGGACCCGGCGACGATGCCGCAGCCGGCGAACGCGCGCACGCGGCCGGCCTCCTCGTCGACCTCGGCGCATCGCAGCGCGATCCCGAACTCGCCGTCGCCGTGGCGGTCGAACCAGCCCACGGGGCCGGCGTAGCGCCCGCGGTCCATGCCCTCGAGCTCGGCGATGAGGGCGAACGCGCGCTCGGTGGGCGTGCCGCACACCGCCGCGGTCGGGTGCAGCGAGGCCGCCAACGCGAGGACGGTGGCCGAGTCCGCCAGCCGGCCCGTCACGTCCGTCGCGAGGTGCTGGACGTTCGCCAGCTCGAGCACGTGCGGCCTGGTCGGAACCTCGAGGTCGGTGCAGTGGGCGGCGAGGGCACGGGCCACCGACCGAACGGCGTACTCGTGCTCCTCGGTGTCCTTCCCACTGGCCATGAGCGCACGCGCGAGACCGGCATCGGCCTGGTCGTCGCCGCGGCGGCCGACCGTGCCCGCCAGGACGCGACTGGTCACCAGGTCGCCGGTCCGGCGGACGAGCAGCTCGGGGGTCGCGCCGACGAGCCCGGCTACCGCGAACGTCCAGCACGACGGGTACGCGGCGGCGAGCCGGACGAGCAGGTGCCGGGGGTCGAGGGGGCCGTGGACGGAGGCGACGACATCGCGCGCCAGGACGACCTTGTCCAGCTCGCCCGCCTTGATCCGACGCACCGCCTCGGCGACGGAGTCGGCCCAGGCGTCGGCCGACCGGCTGCCGGCCTCCCACGTCACGCTTGTCGGCGAACCCGGGACGGACACGGGGGGCAGCACGGTCCTCCGGCCGTCGTCGTCGCGATCGGCGCCGACGACCGTGAGCCATGCCTGACCGCCGCGTCGGCCGACGACGACCCGCGGCACGATGACGACGGACGTGCCGCGCACGGGGTCGAACGAGAACGACCCGAACGCGACGGGACCGGTACCGGCCATGCTGACCGTGTCGTCGACGTCGAAGCGTGCGCACAGGGTCGACCACCAGCGCTGGGTGCGGCTGAAGCGCTCGTCCCCGCGGACCTCGAGCCGGGCTGCTGTGCCCCAGCCGATGAGCCCCTCTCCGTCGCGGACCCAGGCGAGCGGGCCGTCCAGCGGCACCCGGCTCAGCAGGTCGACGGGGTCGGCGATCGGGCGGGTCGTGACGGTGAGCCGGTCCACGTCGTCATGGGGGACGGGCGTGGCGGAGGTCGGCACGCCGTCAGCGTAGGCGGGTGCCGCGACCGGACGCGCGACCGGGCACCGCTCGCCGGGCGCCCGACGGGGTGGCAGGATCGCCGCGTGTCTCGTGCCGCTCTCGACAAGGACCCGACCGACGTCGCGGCCATGTTCGACGACGTCGCCGAGCGCTACGACCTGACCAACGACGTGCTCGCGGTCGGTCAGACGCGGCGCTGGCGTCGCCTCGTCGCCGACGCGATCGGGGCCGGACCGGGGGACCGAGTCCTGGACCTCGCCGCAGGCACCGGCACGTCGAGCGCGCGGATCGCGCAGGACGGCGCATACGTCGTGCCCGCCGACTTCTCCCTGGGCATGCTGCGCGTCGGCAAGCGCCGCCAGCCGTCTTTGCCGTTCGTCGCCGGTGACGGTCTCCACCTGCCGTTCCGCGACGAGGTGTTCGACGCTGCGACGATCTCGTTCGGGCTGCGGAACCTCGCCGACCGGCTCGCCGGGCTGCGCGAGCTGGCCCGCGTCGTCCGCCCGGGCGGACGGCTGGTCGTGTGCGAGTTCTCGCATCCGACCTGGAGCCCGTTCCGCACGGTCTACAGCGAGTACCTCATGCGGGCGCTGCCCGCTGTCGCGCGCCGGACGTCGTCGAACCCGGACGCCTACGTGTACCTGGCCGAGTCGATCCGGGCCTGGCCGGACCAGCGCGCGCTGGCCGCGGACATCGCCTCGAGCGGGTGGTCGCAGGTCCAGTGGCGTGACCTGTCCGGCGGCATCGTCGCCCTCCATCGAGCGGTCCGCGCGGCATGAGTGACGGGCGCCTGCCCCGGTTTTTGACCGGATGCTCGCGCACTATGCTTTCGTCGGTCGTGAAGCCTTTCACGAATGCACAACTTGGTGAGGAGCACCGGGATTGAACGTCTACACCCCGATCCTCGTCCTCGGCCTCCTCGCTCTCGCGTTCGCCGTCTTCTCGGTGTCCATGGCCTCGCTCACCGGGCCCAAGCGCTACAACCGCGCCAAGTACGACGCGTACGAGTGCGGGATCGAGCCCACCCCGCAGCCGATCGGCGGTGGCCGCTTCCCGGTCAAGTACTACCTGACCGCGATGCTGTTCATCGTCTTCGACATCGAGATCGTGTTCTTGTACCCGTGGGCGGTCGCCTTCGACCAGCTCGCCACGTTCGGGCTCATCGAGATGTTCTTGTTCATCATCACCGTCCTGGTCGTGTACGCCTACGTGTGGCGTCGTCGCGGCCTCGAGTGGGAGTGAGGCGTCATGGGGCTTGAGGAGGCACTGCCGTCCGGCGTCCTGCTGACGACGGTGGAGAAGGTCGCCGGCTACGTGCGCAAGGGCTCGCTGTGGCCGGCCACGTTCGGGCTCGCGTGCTGCGCCATCGAGATGATGGCGGCCGGCGGGCCCCGCTACGACATCTCGCGCTTCGGCATGGAGGTGTTCCGCGCGTCGCCGCGGCAGGCCGACCTCATGATCGTCGCCGGCCGGGTGAGCCAGAAGATGGCGCCGGTGCTGCGGCAGATCTACGACCAGATGCCCGGGCCGAAGTGGGTCATCGCGATGGGCGTGTGCGCCAGCAGCGGCGGCATGTTCAACAACTACGCGATCGTGCAGGGCGTCGACCACGTCGTCCCGGTCGACATCTACCTCCCCGGGTGCCCGCCGCGTCCGGAGATGCTCTTCGACGCGATCTTGAAGCTGCACGACAAGATCCAGGACACCAAGCTCGGTGCCCAGCGCCGGGCCGAGGTCGTCGAGCTGGAGACCGTGGCGCTTGCCGCGCCGGCGACGATCGAGATGAAGGGCCTCATGCGATGAGCGAGGGGTCGGTGCCCGCCGTGCCGGCGGAGGTCGTGCCCGAGGGCGTCCGCGAGCTGGATGTCATCGGCGTGCGGACGGGTGCGTTCGGCGTCAGTGGAAGCGGGGACACCAGCGGTTTCGGCGGCCTCGTCGAGCCCATCGTCCTGCCGGCGCCGACGCTGCGACCGTATGGCGGCTGGTTCGACGAGCTCAGCGACGAGCTCGAGCTCTCGCTCGAGGCGCGCGGCCTGCCGGCGACGGACGCGATCGAGAAGGTCGTCGTGTACCGCGACGAGATCACCTACTTCGTGCGCCGCGAGCACCTGGTCCCGTTCGTCACCGCGCTACGGGACGAGCCGGGCCTGCGGTTCGAGCTGTGCCTGGGCGTCAGCGGCGTGCACTACCCGCACGAGACCGGGCGCGAGCTGCACGCGGTGTACCCGTTCTTGTCGGTGACGCACAACCGGCGCATCCGGGTCGAGGTGGCGGTGCCCGACGGCGACGCCCGCATCCCGTCGATCGTGGCCGTGTACCCGGCGAACGACTGGCACGAGCGCGAGACCTGGGACTTCTTCGGGATCGAGTTCGAGGGCCACCCGGCGCTGACCCGCATCATGATGCCGGACGACTGGCCCGGTCACCCGCAGCGCAAGGACTACCCGCTCGGCGGCATCCCCGTCGAGTACAAGGGCGCCACGGTGCCGCCCCCGGACCAGCGGAGGTCGTACAACTGATGTCGACCGACAACGTCACCTACGCGTCCGCCGACGAGGCGGACGACGCCTACGCCTCCCCGTCCTACGAGACGACCGAGGGCCGCGTCTACACGGTCGCCGGCGGCGACTGGGACACCATCACCGGTGCGGGCGAGGGTGAGCGCGACCGCATCGTGGTCAACATGGGCCCGCAGCACCCGTCGACGCACGGGGTGCTCCGGCTCATCCTGGAGATCGACGGCGAGACGGTCACCGAGGCGCGGGCCGGCATCGGCTACCTGCACACCGGCATCGAGAAGAACATGGAGTACCGCTCGTTCGTCCAGGGCGTCACGTTCGTGACGCGCATGGACTACCTGACGCCGATGTACAACGAGACGGCCTACTGCCTGGCCGTCGAGAAGGCCCTCGGCATCACCGAGCAGGTCCCAGAGCGCGCCAGCGTCATCCGCGTGATGATGATGGAGCTCAACCGCATCTCGTCCCACCTCGTGGCCCTGGCGACCGGCGGCATGGAGCTCGGCGCCCTCACCGCGATGGAGTTCGGTTTCCGCGAGCGCGAGCTCGTGCTCGACATCTTCGAGATGGTCTCGGGCCTGCGCATGAACAGCGCCTACATCCGTCCGGGAGGCGTGGCCCAGGACCTCCCCGAGGACGGCGTCCAGCAGATCCGCGACACGCTGCCGCTCCTGCGGCGACGGCTGAAGGACACCGCGGACCTGCTCGTCGACAACTCGATCTGGATGGGCCGCACCGTCGACGTCGGCTACCTCGACCTGGCCGGCTGCATGGCCCTCGGCATGACCGGCCCGGTGCTGCGGGCGACCGGTCTGCCGCACGACCTGCGCAAGTCCCAGCCGTACTGCGGCTACGAGAACTACGAGTTCGACGTCTGCACCGAGACGACCAGCGACGTCTACGGCCGTTTCCTCATCCGCATCAACGAGATGGAGCAGTCCATCCGGATCGTTGAGCAGTGCCTGGACCGGATCCAGCCCGGGCCGGTCATGGTGGAGGACAAGAAGATCGCGTGGCCGTCGAAGCTCTCGATCGGCAGCGACGGCCAGGGCAACTCGCCCGAGCACATCAAGCACATCATGGCCGAGTCCATGGAGGGCCTGATCCACCACTTCAAGCTCGTCACCGAGGGGTTCCGGGTGCCGGCCGGGCAGGTCTACGTGGCGGTCGAGTCACCCAAGGGTGAGCTGGGCTGCCACCTCGTCAGCTCCGGCGGGACGCGCCCGTACCGTGTGCACTTCCGCGACCCCTCCTTCAACAACCTGCAGTCCGTGGCCGCGATGTGCGAGGGCAGCATGATCTCCGACGTGATCGCTGCCGTCGCGAGCATCGACCCGGTCATGGGCGGCGTGGACCGCTAGGCGACGAGGACGAGACGACAGATGCCCATCAGCCAGAGCACCCGCGAGCAGCTCGACGTGCTCGTCGCGCGCTACCCCCGGCCGCGTTCGGCCCTCATGCCGATGCTGCACCTCATGCAGTCGCTGGAGGGTGAGGTGACCCCCGAGGGGATCGCCGCCTGCGCCGACGCCGCCGGGGTCAGCGCCGCGGAGGCGACCGCCGTCGCGTCCTTCTACACGATGTACAAGCGCCGCCCGACTGCCCGCCACCACATCGGCGTCTGCATCAACACGATGTGCGGCCTGCTCGGCGGCGACGCCGTGTACGACGCGCTGTCCGAGCGTCTCGGCGTCGGCCACGACCAGGCGACCCCGGACGGGGAGTTCTGGCTCGAGCGCATCGAGTGCCAGGCGGCCTGCACGCACGCCCCCGTCATGACCGTCGACTGGGAGTTCATGGACGACGTCACCCCGTCGTCGGCGGTCGACGTCGTCGACCGGCTCGCCCGTGGCGAGCAGGTCGCCTCGACCCGCGGCCCGGTCATCCGCGACTGGCGGGCTGCGGAGCACTCGCTCGCGTTCCCCGACGACGGCCTCGCCGGTGACGGCACGCCGGTCGACGCGAAGATGCTCGCCGGGCTCACCGTCGCGAAGGAACGCGGTATGTCCGCGCCCGGCGTCCCGACCGCCGACGCCCCCACCGCCGGACCGGAGGCCTAGGCATGCCACTGACCCCCGTCATCACCGAGCACTGGGACGACCCGGAGCTGTACACGCTCGCGGGCTACCGACGCCACGGCGGCTACCAGGCGCTCACCACGGCGCTCGCGACCGACCCGGATGCCCTCATCGGCCTCGTCAAGGACTCCGGCCTGCGTGGCCGTGGCGGGGCAGGCTTCCCGACCGGGCTCAAGTGGAGCTTCGTCCCGCAGAACGACGGCAAGGAGCACTACCTCGTCGTCAACGCCGACGAGTCGGAGCCGGGTGCCTGCAAGGACATCCCGATCATGCTCGCCAACCCGCACTCGCTCGTCGAGGGCGTCATCATCACCTCGTACGCCATCCGGGCCAAGCGCGCGTTCATCTACATCCGCGGTGAGGTGCCGGCGGCGATCCGCCGCGTCGCCAATGCGGTCGCCGAGGCGCGTGCCGCCGGACTGGTCGGCACCAACATCGCCGGCACCGGGGTCGACGTCGACATCGTCGTGCACGCCGGTGCGGGCGCGTACATCTGCGGCGAGGAGACCGCCCTCCTGGACTCCCTCGAGGGCTTCCGCGGCCAGCCGCGGCTCAAGCCGCCGTTCCCCGCTGTTGCCGGCCTCTACGCGTCGCCGACGGTGATCAACAACGTCGAGACGATCTGCAACATCCCCTACATCGTCGACCGCGGCGTCGCGTGGTTCCGGCAGTTCGGCACGGAGAAGTCGCCCGGCTTCAAGGTCATGGCCGTCTCCGGTCACGTCAACCGGCCGGGCATCTACGAGGCGCCGCTGGGCATCACGATGCGCGAGCTCCTGGAGTACGCCGGCGGCATGCGCGACGGCCGGCCGGTGAAGTTCTGGCTGCCGGGCGGCTCGTCGGTGCCGATGCTCACCGCCGAGCACCTCGACGTGCCGATGACCTACGAGGACATGGCCGCGGCCGGCACGATGCTCGGCACGGGCACGCCGATGCTGTTCGACGACACCGTCAGCGTCGTCAAGGCGGTCACCCGCTGGCTGGAGTTCTACAAGCACGAGTCCTGCGGCAAGTGCACCCCCTGCCGCGAGGGCACGTACTTCATCACCGGCACCCTCGAGCGGTTCGAGCACGGGCACGGCTCCGACGCGGAGCTGGAGACGCTGACCGACCTGTGCGGCCAGATCGCTGGCCGGTCGTTCTGCGCCCTCGGGGACGCCGCCGCGACGCCGTACCCGGCGGCGATGAAGTACTTCCGCGACGAGTTCGTCGCGGCGACGACCACCTCGGCGGATGAGCAGTTCGATCCGGCCGCCTCGTACGTCTTCGCGGGAGCCGGTGTCCGATGACCATCACCAACAGCCCGTCCACCGGCTCCGACGTCGAGGTCCCGGCCGACCTCATCACGGTCACGATCGACGGTGTGGAGCTCCAGGTCCCCAAGGGCACGCTGGTCATCCGCGCTGCCGAGATGCTCGGCGTCGAGGTGCCCCGGTTCTGCGACCACCCCTTGCTCGACCCGGTGGCGGCCTGCCGCGCGTGCCTCATCGAGGTCGAGGGCATGCCCAAGCCGCAGCCTGCCTGCGCGCAGACCCTGGCCGATGGGATGACCGTCCGCACGCAGTACTCATCCGAGGTCGCCCGCCTCGCGCAGGAGGGCGTCATGGAGTTCCTCCTTCTCAACCACCCGCTCGACTGCCCCGTCTGCGACAAGGGCGGGGAGTGCCCGCTGCAGAACCAGGCGATGTCGGTGGGCCGCCCCGAGACCCGGTTCACCGGGGAGAAGCGCGAGTTCGCCAAGCCCGTCGAGGTCAGCGCGCAGATCCTCCTCGACCGCGAGCGGTGCGTCTCGTGCGCCCGCTGCACCCGGTTCGCCGACCAGATCGCCGGCGACCCGATGATCGACCTCCTCGAGCGCGGCGCCCGGCAGCAGATCGGCATCGCCGACGGTGTTCCGTTCGACTCGTACTACTCCGGCAACACCGTCCAGATCTGCCCGGTCGGCGCGCTCACGAGCTCCTCGTACCGCTTCCGCTCCCGCCCGTTCGACCTCGTGTCCGTCCCGACGACGTGCGAGCACTGCGCCAACGGCTGCTCGCTGCGCACCGACTTCCGCCGCGGTGAGGTGACCCGCCGGCTGGCCTGGGACGACCCCGAGGTCAACGAGGAGTGGAACTGCGACAAGGGCCGGTTCGCCTTCACGTACTTGTCGACCGACCGCATCGAAGGCCCGCTCGTCCGTGAGGATGGGGAGCTCCGGCCGGCATCGTGGCCGGAGGCGATCGACATCGCTGCTCGTGGCCTCGCGGCGGCGCGCGGCAACGCCGGTGTACTCGTCGGCGGGCGCAGCACGCTCGAGGACGCCTACGCCTACGCCCGGTTCGCCCGGACCGCCCTCGCCTCCGACGCCATCGACTTCCGTGTCCGTGCGTCCTCCGACGAGGAGGCGGCCTTCCTGGCCGCCCGCGTTGCCGGCACCGCCCCCGAGGTGACGTACGCGAGCATCGAGAAGGCGCCGACGGTGCTCCTCGTCGCGCTGGAGCCCGAGGACGAGGCGCCCATCGTGCAGCTGCGGCTGCGCAAGGCGATCCGCACCGGCACGCAGGTGCTGTCCGTCGGCGCGGTGGCCAGCCGTGGCCTCGGCAAGCTGTCCGGCACGCTCGTGCCGGCCGCCCCCGGGCGTGAGGCCGACGCGCTGCGGGCGCTCGACGACCAGACGGTGGCTGCGCTGTCCCAGCCCGGTGCCGTCGTACTCGTAGGCGAGCGCGCGGCCGGCTCGGCCGGCACGCTCACCGCCGCGCTCGAGCTCGCCGATCGCACGGGCGCCGCCCTCGCGTGGGTCCCGCGCCGTGCGGGCGAGCGACCTGCACTCGACGCGGGCTGCCTCGCCGGCCTGCTCCCCGGTGGCCGGCCGCTGGCCGACGCCGACGCCCGCGCCCAGGTCGCCGCCGCGTGGGGGGTCGAGGTCGCAGACCTGCCGGACGCCGGCCTGTCCGGCGACGCGCTGCTCGCGGCTGCCCGTGACGGAGCCTTGGGCGCCCTGCTCGTCGGTGGCGTCGAGCTCGGGGACTTCGCCGATCCGGTCCTCGCCCGGCAGGCCGTCGAGGCCGCCGGGTTCGTGGTCTCGCTCGAGCACCACCACTCCGCCGTGACGGCCATCGCCGACGTCGTCCTGCCCGTCGCCCTGGTGACCGAGAAGGCCGGGACGTTCGTCACCTGGGAGGGCCGCGCGCGGCCGTTCGGGCAGGTCTTCCGCGACGCCCTGGCGATGCCGGACGCGCGGGTCCTCTCGATGCTCGCCGACGCGATGGGCGGGCAGGCCCCGGCCGACGTCCGCAGCCTGCGCGCCGAGCTCGCGAGCCTCGGCGCCTGGACCGGAGCGCGAGCCGCCGTGCCCACGACGCCGGCCGCCTCGGTCGCCGGTGATGGCGTGGTGCTCGCCACGTGGCGTCAGCTGATCGACGACGGCCTCATGCAGGAGGGCGAGCCGCACCTGGCGGCCACCGCCCGGCCCACCGTCGCCCGGATGTCTGCGGCCACCGCCGCGGGCTTGGGGGAGACGGTCACCGTGACCGGACCGCACGGTTCCGTGACCGTCCCGGTCCAGATCGACGAGGTCCTCGACGGTGTCGTGTGGCTGCCGATGAGATCACCGGGCTGCCACGTCAACGCCGACCTTGGCGCCGCCGCCGGCGACGTCGTCCAGCTCGCCCCCGGGGGTGCCGCGTGACCGGTCAGCAGTACGGCATGTTCGGGACCGACCCCTGGTGGCTGGTCATCCTCAAGGCCGTCGCCATCTTCGTCATCCTGGTGGTCCTGACGCTGTTCACCATCTGGTGGGAGCGCCGCGTCGTCGCCCGGATGCAGCACCGCATCGGCCCGAACCGGGTGGGGCCGATGGGCCTGCTCCAGTCCCTCATGGACGGGCTGAAGCTGGCGCTGAAGGAGGAGATCATCCCCACGACCGCCCACCTGGCGGTCTACTGGATCGCGCCGGTCATCTCCGCGACGATGGCGTTCCTCGCGTTCGCCGTCATCCCCTTCGGCCCGACGGTCTCGATCTTCGGCGTCGAGACCCCGCTCCAGCTGACGGACTTCCCGGTCTCGGTGCTGTACGTCCTGGCCATCGCCTCGATCGGCATCTACGGGATCGTGCTGGCCGGCTGGTCGTCCGGATCGACCTACCCGCTGCTCGGCGGGCTGCGCTCGAGCGCCCAGATGATCTCCTACGAGATCGCGATGGGCCTGTCCTTCGTCGCGGTGTTCTTGTTCGCCGGGACGATGTCGACCTCCGGCGTCGTCGCCGCGCAGCAGCCGGTCTGGTTCGCGGTGATCTTGCTGCCGTCGTTCCTCATCTACTGCACCGCGATGGTCGGCGAGACCAACCGGGCACCGTTCGACCTGCCCGAGGCCGAGGGCGAGCTGGTCGGCGGCTTCCACACCGAGTACTCGTCGCTGAAGTTCGCGCTGTTCTTCCTGGCCGAGTACATCAACATGGTGACCGTCTCGGCGCTGGCCACGACGCTGTTCCTCGGTGGCTGGATGGCTCCGTGGCCGCTGTCCTTGTGGGACGGCGCCAACTCCGGCTGGTGGCCGCTGCTGTGGTGGCTCGTGAAGGTCCAGATCTTCATCTTCGTGTTCATCTGGCTGCGGGGCACGCTCCCGCGGATGCGCTACGACCAGTTCATGCGGTTCGGCTGGAAGGTCCTCATCCCGGTCTCGATCGCGTGGATCATGATCGTCGCCGTCGCGCGGGTCCTGCGCAACGACGTGACGTTCTCGACCCGGGAGATCCTGATCGCGGGCGGGATCCTGATCGCCCTCCTGCTCATCGCGTCCTGGCTGCTCCAGCGTCGGGCCGACGCCCGCGCCGCGCAGGAGGAGCGCCGTGAGGCCGAACGGCAGGCCGCTGAGTTCGACCCGATGGCCGGCGGGTTCCCCGTCCCGCCGCTGCCGGGCCAGGTCTTCACGTACACCCCCCGGCGGGCGACCGCCGAGGCCGGGACCGTCGTGAGCTCGGCGCCGGCCCTGACGACGACCGACACGGAAGGTGCATGATGGCGGAGCTGCCCCAGGCCGTCCGCGGCTTCGGCGTCACCTTCCTGACGATGTTCAAGAAGGTCGTGACCGAGCAGTACCCGGACGAGAAGGTCCCGACGAAGCCGCGGTTCCACGGCCGGCACCAGCTCAACCGCTGGGCCGACGGGCTGGAGAAGTGCATCGGCTGCGAGCTGTGCGCGTGGGCCTGCCCGGCCGACGCGATCTTCGTGCAGGGCGCCGACAACTCCGAGGACGAGCGGTTCTCGCCGGGGGAGCGGTACGGCCGCGTCTACCAGATCAACTACCTGCGCTGCATCCTGTGCGGGTTGTGCATCGAGGCGTGCCCGACGCGGGCGCTGACGATGACGAACGAGTACGAGCTGGCCGACGACAGCCGCGAGAAGCTGATCTACGAGAAGAAGGACCTGCTGGCCCCACTACTGCCGGGCATGGTCGCCCCGCCGCACGCGATGGTGCCCGGCACCACCGAGCGCGACTACTACGCCAACGCCGTACGCGGGTCCAGCCCCGAGCAGGCGACCCAGGGCGCAGCGCAGGCGGAGGAGGTGGCCTCATGACGGACGCGGTGACCGACGTCAACACCGGCGAGGCGGTCGTCTTCTGGGTGTGCGCCGTCCTGGCCGTGACGGGCGCCCTCGGGATGGTCCTGTCCCGCAAGGCGGTCCACAGCGCCCTGTGGGTCGCGCTCACGATGATCAACCTCGCCGTGCTCTACGTCGCGAACTCGGCGCCGTTCCTGGGCATGGTGCAGATCGTCGTCTACACCGGCGCCGTCATGATGCTGTTCCTGTTCGTCCTGATGGTCGTCGGCGTCGACGCGTCCGACTCGCTCATCGAGACGATCAAGGGTCAGCGGCTCGCGGCGACGCTGCTGACGATCGGCCTGGCGATCCTGCTCATCTGGGGGCTGGGCAGCTCGCTGACCGGAGTGCCGGCCGTGGGGCTGGACGCGGCGAACGCGGCCGACGGCGGCAACGTCGAAGGCATCGCGCACCTGATCTTCACGCGCTACCTGCTGGTCTTCGAGCTCACGTCCGGCCTGCTCATCACCGCCGCGATGGGGGCGATGGTGCTCGCGCACCGGGACCGCTGGAAGCCGAACCCGACGCAGCGCGAGCTGTCCGAGGAGCGCGTGCGGCACGGCCACGCGGGCAACCTGCCCAACCCCGGCGTGTATGCCCGGCACAACGCCGTCGATACGCCGGCGATCCTGCCCGACGGCAGCACGAGCGACATCTCGGTGCCCGCGCCTGTCCGGGCTCGTGGCGACGAGCGCCCCCTCGACCGGGTAGACATCGAGCAGGTCCACCAGATCACGGAGGGGCCGACCGAATGAACCCGTCGAACTACATCGTGCTCTCGGCGATCTTGTTCAGCATCGGTGCCATCGGCGTCCTGGTGCGGCGGAACGCGATCGTCGTCTTCATGTCGGTGGAGCTCATGCTCAACGCCGCCAACCTCGCCTTCGTCGCGTTCGCCCGGATGAACGGCAACCTCGACGGCCAGGTCGTCGCCTTCTTCGTGATGGTGGTCGCTGCGGCCGAGGTCGTCGTCGGCCTGGCCATCATCGTGACGATCTTCCGTACCCGCCGATCGGCCTCGATCGACGAACCGAACCTGCTCAAGTACTGACCGCGAACGACCGCGAACGATAGGACCTGAACGTGACCGAGCTCATGCCCGCCGAGGGGGTGTTCTCCCTCATCTGGCTGCTCATCGCCCTGCCGCTGGCCGTCGCGGCGATCTTGCTGGTCGGCGGCCGACGCACCAACGCGTGGGGTCCGTACCTGGCCGTCCTCGCCGTCGTGTCCTCGGCGGTGCTCGCCATCGCCATGCTCGTGTCGATGATGGGGCAGCCCGTCGACGACCGCGCTGTCGGCCAGAGCCTGTACTCGTGGGTGTTCGTCGGCGGCTTCCAGGCCGACATGGCGTTCCAGCTGGATCAGCTGTCGATCGTGTTCGTGCTCCTGATCACGATCGTCGGCTCGCTCATCCACGTGTACTCCCTGGGGTACATGGCCCACGATCGCGACCGTCGCAAGTTCTTCGGCTACCTCAACCTGTTCGTCGCGGCGATGCTGCTGCTCGTCCTCGCCGACAACTACCTGCTGATGTATGTCGGCTGGGAGGGCGTCGGCCTGGCGAGCTACCTGCTCATCGGGTTCTGGCTGCACAAGCCCTCCGCCGCCGCCGCCGCGAAGAAGGCCTTCATCATCAACCGCGTCGGCGACGTCGGTCTCGGCCTGGCGATCATGCTGATGTTCACGACCTTCGGCACGGTGACCTTCGGCCCGGTGTTCGGAGCGGCAGACGGGGCCAGCGAGGGGACGCTCACCGCGATCGGGCTGCTGCTCCTGCTGGCCGCCTGCGGCAAGTCGGCGCAGTTCCCGCTGCAGGCCTGGCTCCTGGACGCGATGGAGGGCCCGACGCCGGTCTCGGCCCTCATCCACGCGGCCACGATGGTCACCGCGGGCGTCTACCTGATCGTGCGCAGCAACGTGATCTTCACGGCCGCCGAGTGGGCTGCGGTCGCCGTCATCATCATCGGGCTCATCACGATGTGGATGGGCGCGATCATCGGCTCCGCCAAGGACGACGTCAAGAAGGCGCTGGCCGGCTCGACGATGAGCCAGATCGGCTACATGGTCACTGCCGCCGGCCTCGGGCCGATCGGCTACGTGTTCGCGATCTTCCACCTGCTGACGCACGGCGTCTTCAAGGCCGGGCTGTTCCTCGGCGCCGGCTCTGTCATGCACGGGATGAACGACAGCGTCAACATGCGCCGGTTCGGGGCGTTGCGGGCCGTCATGGCGGTGACGGCCGGGACGTTCATCGTCTGCTACCTGACGATCATCGGGATCCCGCCGCTGTCGGCGTTCTTCTCCAAGGACGACATCATCCACGCGTCCTTCGAGCGCAGCCCGATCATCGGAGTCCTGGCGATGCTCGCGGCGGGGCTGACCGGTTTCTACATGACCCGCCTGGTCGCGATGACCTTCTTCGGCAAGGCCCGCTGGGAGGACGACGCCCACCCGCACGAGTCGCCGAAGGTGATGACGATCCCGCTGGTGATCTTGGCCATCGGCGCGGCGTTCCTCGGGATGAGCCTGGTCTACTGGGGCAACATCGAGACCTGGCTGGAGCCGGTGACCGGTCTCACGGAGGTCCCGCTCCCGCTGCCCTCGTGGATCTACGAGACGGTGACGTTGGCCCTGGTCCTGGTCGGATCGGCGATCGGCTGGGTCATGTACGCCCGCCGAGAGGTGCCGGTGGAGGCGCCGCGCGGCTCGTGGTTCACCCGAGCGGCCCGCAACGAGCTGTACGGCAACGAGGTCAATGACGCGCTCGTCGTCCGGCCCACGTTCCATTCCTCGCGGTGGCTCGTGTGGTTCGACAACAAGGGAGTCGACGGCGTGGTGAACGGCAGTGCAGCGTTCGTCGGCGGCCTGTCCGGCCGGATGCGCCGCTACCAGACCGGTTTCGCCCGTTCCTACGCGCTGTCGATGGTGGGTGGCGCCGTCCTGGTCGTCCTCGCCCTGATCCTGGTGAGGGTCTCGTGAACGACTTCCCCTGGCTGACCACGCTGATGGTGGTGCCGCTCGCCGGCAGCATCATCGTGGCCGCGCTGCCGAAGGCGAAGCCGACGCTGGCGAAGGCGGTCACGCTTGTCGTGACCGGCGTGGTGCTCGCGCTGACCGTCGTCATGGCCCTGCAGTTCGACGGCAGCTCGGCGGAACCCTTCCAGTTCGTCGAGTCGCACCAGTGGATCCCGACCTTCGGGATCTCCTACAGCGTCGGTATCGACGGGATCGCGCTCGTGCTGATCGCGCTGGCGGCGGTCCTCGTGCCCGTCGTCGTGATCGCGGGCTGGAACGACGTCGACGACAGCCGCGGGTCGGTGAAGGGCTACTTCGCGCTCATCCTCGTGCTCGAGGCACTGATGATCGGCGTCTTCGCCGCCCTCGACGTCTTCTTGTTCTACGTGTTCTTCGAGGTCATGCTCATCCCGGTCTACTTCCTCATCGGACGGTACGGCGGGGTCCAGCGCTCGTACGCGGCGGTCAAGTTCCTGCTCTACAGCCTCGTGGGCGGGCTCTTCATGCTCGCCGCCATGATCGGGCTCTATGTCGCGTCGGCGAACGCGACCGGCACCGGCACGTTCGACTACCTGTCGCTCGTCGGTCTCGACCTCGACGACAACATGCAGAAGATCTTGTTCCTCGGGTTCTTCCTGGCGTTCGCCATCAAGGCGCCGCTGTGGCCGTTCCACACGTGGCTGCCGGACGCCGCCGCCGAGGCGAAGGCCGGCACGTCGGTCCTGCTCATCGGCGTGCTCGACAAGGTCGGCACCTTCGGGATGATCCGGTACTGCCTGCCGATCTTCCCCGCCGCCTCCGACTTCTACGCGCCGCTGGTCATCGCACTCGCGCTCGTGGGCATCTTCTACGGGGCCTTCGTCGCGCTGAGCCAGACCGACATGAAGCGGCTGTTCGCCTACTCCTCGATGTCGCACTTCGGCTTCATCGCGCTGGGCATCTTCGTGTTCACGACGCAGGGCCAGACCGGCTCGGTCGTCTACATGGTGGCGCACGGCCTGTCGACGGCGCTGCTCTTCCTGGCTGCCGGGTACCTGTGGTCGCGGTACCACGGCTCGAGCCAGATCTCCGACTACGCCGGCGTCAACAAGCCGGCGCCGGTGCTGTCGGGCTTCTTCCTCGTCGCGGCACTGTCCTCGCTCGCGCTGCCGGGCCTGGTCTCCTTCGTCGGGGAGTTCCTCGTCCTCCTGGGTACCTTCCAGCGGTACATGTGGGTCGGTGCGATCGCCACCTTGGGCATCGTCATCACCGCGGCCTACGTCCTGCGCCTGTACCAGCGATCCATGACCGGACCGCTGCGACCGGAGCTCGAAGGGATGAAGGACCTGAACCGGCGGGAGATCACCGCGCTCGTCCCCATCACCGCCCTGGTCATCATCCTCGGCCTGTTCCCGGCGCCGCTGCTGGACGTCGTCAACCCGGCAGTGGACCGGGTCATGACGAGCATCGGTGCGACTGACCCGAGCCCGACCGTCGTCGGTGCGCCTTCCGAAGGGACCGCCCCGTGATCGCCCTGACCACGGCCCTGTCGGTGCCGGCCGCCGACGTCGCCGAGTTCACGCTGCCGAACATCAACTACTACGCGATCGCCCCGATCCTGATCGTGTTCGGTGCGGCCGTCGTCTCGGTGCTCGTCGAGGCGTTCGTGCCCCGTGGCGCGCGCCGGCCCACGCAGCTGGTCCTGGTCATCGGCTCCCTGATCGCGGCCCTCGTGGTCGTCGTCGACCTGCGGGGCACACGCCTGGTCACCGGCGAGGGCGCGATCGCGATCGACGGGCCGGCCCTGATCCTGCAGGGCACGCTCCTGGTGGTCGGACTGCTCGGGGCGCTGCTGTTCGCCGAGCGGTCGGTCGACCCGCTGGGCGACGCGTTCGCACCGCGCGCCTCGACCCTGCCGGGGTCGGAGGACGAGCAGCAGTTCACGCGCCTGGGCTACCTGCAGACCGAGATCTGGCCGTTCTTCCTCTTCGCGCTGACCGGCATGCTGGTCTTCCCGGCGGCGAACGACCTGCTGATGATCTTCGTCGCGCTCGAGGTCATGTCGCTGCCGCTCTACCTCCTGGCCGGCATGGCGCGTCGTCGCCGCCTCCTGTCGCAAGAGGCCGCGATGAAGTACTTCCTGCTCGGGGCGTTCTCGTCCGCGTTCTTCCTGTACGGCGCGGCGATGCTCTACGGCTACAGCGGATCGGTCGGCCTGGTCGACATCGCGACGACCCTCTCGGGCAAGCCCAGCGAGGGCGCGCTCGTCGCGATCGGCATGGCCCTGGTGATCGTCGGCCTGCTGTTCAAGGTGTCGGCGGTGCCCTTCCACCAGTGGACACCTGACGTCTACCAGGGTGCGCCGACCCCGGTCACGGGGTTCATGGGTGCCGCGGTGAAGGTCGCCGCGTTCGGCGCGCTGCTACGCGTCCTCTACGTCGGCCTCGGCGGGATGCGCTGGGACTGGATCCCCGTGCTGTGGGTCATCGCCGCGCTGACGATGCTCGTCGGCGCGATCATCGCCCTGACCCAGACCGACATCAAGCGGATGCTCGCGTACTCGTCCGTGGCCCAGGCCGGCTTCATCCTCATGGGCGTCGTCTCGGCGTCACCGGAGGGTCTGCAGAGCTCGATCTTCTACCTCATCTCCTACGCCTTCACGACGATCGGCGCGTTCGCGGTCGTCTCGCTGGTCCGCGACGCCTCCGGGGAGGCGACGCACCTGTCGAAGTGGGCGGGCCTTGGTCGGCGGTCGCCCGTCGTCGCCGCCACGTTCTCGCTGTTCATGCTCGCGCTCGCCGGCATCCCGCTCACGAGCGGGTTCGTCGCGAAGTTCGGCGTGTTCTCGGCGGCGATCGGGGCGGATCTCGGCTGGCTCGTGATCGTCGGTGTGATCGCCAGCATCGTCGCGGCGTTCTTCTACGTCCGGGTCATCGTGCTCATGTACTTCTCCGACCCGACCGAGGAGACGGCCTCGGTCGTCGTGCCCTCGGCCTTCACGACGATCGCGCTCGCTGCCGGCGCCACGGTCACCCTCGTGCTGGGCATCGTGCCCCAGCCCGTGCTCGACCTGGTGAGCCAGGCAGGCGTGTTCGTCCGATAGGTCCGCGTAGTACCTTGCCACGGTGACCGAGTCGCTGCTAGGCCTCGCGCTGCCGGACGAGCGGCTGTCCGAGCGGCTCGCGGTGGGCCTGAACCAGGTCGAGGACGGCCTGCGCAAGGCGGTCGCCAGTGATGATCCGTTCGTCGCGGACGCGTCGCGCTACCTCGTCGACGCGGGCGGCAAGCGGTTCCGGCCCCTGCTCGTCCTCCTCGCGTCTCAGTTCGGCGACCCGGATGCCTGGGGCGTCGTGCCCGCCGGGGTCGTCGTCGAGCTGACCCACCTCGCCACGCTGTACCACGACGACGTCATGGACGAGGCGACGATGCGACGAGGCGCCGAGTCGGCGAACTCTCGCTGGGACAACACCCTGGCGATCCTCACCGGCGACTTCCTGTTCGCCCGCTCGTCCGGCATCCTCGCCGACCTCGGGCCGGAGGCCGTGCGGATCCAGGCGCACACGTTCGAGCGCCTGTGCACCGGGCAGATCCGCGAGACGATCGGCCCGCGCGACGGCCAGGACCCGGTCGGCCATCACCTCGAGGTGGTCGCCGACAAGACCGCGTCGCTCATCGCCGCCTCGGGCCGCTACGGCGCCCTGATGGCCGGCGCGCCGGCCGACCAGGTGGAGACGCTGACCACGTTCGGCGAGCGGATCGGGATCGCCTTCCAGCTGGCCGACGACCTCGTGGACATCACCTCGGAGTCCATGCAGTCCGGGAAGACTCCCGGGACCGACCTCCGTGAGGGCGTCCTCACGCTCGCGGGCCTCATCGCGCTCGCCGGCGACGACCCGGCGGACGCCCGGCTCCGCGAGCTGCTGAGCCGGCCGCTGACCGACGACGACGAGCACGCCGAGGCGCTCACCGCGCTTCGCGGCCACGCGGGCGTGGCGTCCGCGCGCAGCCAGGCGAACGCGTGGGCGGACTCCGCTCGCGACCTCCTGGTCGACCTGCCCGCAGGGCCTGCGCGCGACGTCCTCGCGCTCCTGTGCGACTACGTCGTCTCGCGGACCGGATGACGCGCTTCGGATCCGGGATCGGCTCCGAAGTCATCTAGACGACCGGTAGGGTCGGCGGGTGAGCCATGAGGTCGTCCACGCCCCCCATCGACCGGTGCACGACCGACCCACGCTCGTCTCCTACGCGTCGATCGCCATGTGGTCGTGGTTCGTCTACGGCCTGGGAGCCACGCTCGCCTTCCTGAAGGACGAGCAGCAGGCCGCGCCGTGGCTCAGTGGGCTGCACGGGACGGCGCTGGCTCTCGGGGGAGTCGTCGGTGCGCTCATCGCCCCACGGCTGAACAACCGCTTCGGTCGCGGTGTCGTGACTCGCGTCGGCGTCCTCGGCTGCGTCGTCACCATCTCGTTCTTCTGCCTGCCGGTGCCCAACGCGCTGTGGACGCTGGCCTGGCTCTTCGTCGCGACGTTCTTCGGCAACCTGCTCGTCGTAGGCGTCAACGCCTTCATCGGCTCCCACCAGGGGGCCGCGAGCCCGCCGGCGTTCACCGAGAGTGCCGCCGTCAACGCGCTGGCGGGCCTGCTCGCGCCGCTCGCGATCGGCGCGGCGGCTGTCACCATCCTCGGCTGGCGAGCCGGCATCATCCTTGGGATCGCCGCGTTCTGCGCGATCGAGGTCTGGCGCGGCCGAGCCGTCGCGCGGTACGGCGGGCCGGGCGAGGTCGAGACCCGTCAGTCCGCCGGTGCGCTCCCCAGCCGCACGTACTGGGCGGTCATCGCCTCCATGTGCTACGTCGGCGCGGAGTTCTGCATGAGCCTGTGGGGCGTGCAGCTCATCGAGGAACGGGCCGGCCTGAGCGCGGCAGCGGCCTCCGCGGGGCTCAGCGCGTTCCTCGGCGGGCTGTTCGTCGGGCGGGTCGTGGGCTCGGGCCCGGCGCGGCGGCTGGACGCCGAGCGGCTCCTGCGGGGCGTTCTGGTCGCCGGCCTGGTCACCTTCGCCCTGATGTGGGCCGTGACCAGCGCCTGGCTGCTGCTGCCCTCGTTCTTCCTGACCGGGGTCGCGCTGGCGTTGTCGTACCCGCTCAACCTGGCCCGCGTGTTGCGGGCTGCTGACGGCCAGGTCGACCGGGCGGCGGCGATCAACCTCGCGGCGAGCACGGCGGCGATCGGCGCGGCCCCATTCCTGCTCGGCGGACTCGCCGGCTCGATGAGCGTGCATTCGGCCTTCCTCGTCGTCCCGGGGCTGTTGCTCGTCTCCCTCGTCGTGGTCATCGCCCGACCGGTGCCCGACACCGCGTAGCAAGACGCGCGGGTGGGTGCCCGGCGTTGCTCCCTGAACCGATCCGCGCGCGGGTCGGGTCGTGTACCGTGCATCCGGAATCGTTACCACCCACCGGCCGCCCGCGGCCGGTCACACCTACGGAGGCCCGGTGGTCTACGTCGACCCGGATGTCAGGCGCCTGCTCGACTCGGTGGACCCCGCCGCGCGTGACTTCGCCACCCTGACCCCGCAGCAGCTCCGGGCGAACGCCGAGCTGACCGTCGCCGACATGCGCCCGCCCGTCGACGTGCACGAGGTCCGCCCCCTCGACATCCCGACCCGTGACGGCTCCGTCCCGGCCCGGCTCTACCGGCCCACGGCCTCGGCCGGCCTCCCGTTGCTGGTGTTCTTCCACGGCGGCGGCTGGGAGCTCGGCTCGCTGGACCTGCCCGATCGCATGCTGCGCCGGCTGGCCCGCGACGCCGACGCGGTGATCCTCAGCATCGACTACCGCCTGACGCCCGAGCACGCCTTTCCGGCAGGCTTGAACGACTGCTACGACGCGACCGCGTGGGCCGCGGAGAATGCCGCCGAGCTCGGCACCTCCGGCTGGCTTGCCGTCGGTGGCGACTCCGCCGGCGCCAACCTGGCCGCGGCGGTGGCGCAGCTGGCTCGCGACCTGGACGGCCCGTACATCGACCACCAGCTGCTCATCTACCCCGTCGTCAGCCGCGACTTCGGATCGCCGTCGTACCAGGCCTTCGCGGACGGCTACTTCCTGACACGCACCGCGATGGAGCACTACTGGAACGTCTATGTCGGTCCGGAGGTGCGGCCGCGCTACGCCGACCTGCTCCACGACGCTGATGTCACCGGACTCCCGGCCGCGACGGTCCTCACCTGCGCCCTCGACCCGCTGGCGAGCGAGGGCGCGACGTACGCGAAGGCGCTCGATGCTGCCGGCGTGCCGACGGTCCTCATCGAGTTCGGCGGGCTCATCCACGGGATCTGGTACCGAGATGGCGTGAGCGTCGCGGCCTACCGCTTCGGCCGGGCGCTGGCGTCAGCCCTGCGCCAAGCGGCCGGCCACGACGACCAGTGATCCCGCGCGCCGGACGGCGCCGCGACGAAGGAGGAGACGGGTGAGCCCCATTCGTGTTGGTGTCATCGGCGCCGGGAGCTGGGCTGTCGCCTCGCACCTGCCCAACCTCGTACGTCACCCCGACGTCGAGCTCGTGGCTATCGCTCGCAAGGGACCGGAGCAGCTGCAGCGCATCCAGGAGCGGTTCGGTGTCCCGATCGCGTCCGAGGACTACCGCGACGTCATCGCTGCCGGTGTCGACGCGTGCGTAGTGGCCAGCCCGGCGGTGTTCCACCGCGAGCACGCCGGAGCGGCGCTGGCCGCGGGTGCTCACGTGATGTGCGAGAAGCCCTTCACGATCGATCCCGTGCAGGCGTGGGAGCTCGTCGATCTCGCGGACCGCGCCGGCCGCCAGCTCATCGTCGCGTTCGGCGCGAACTACCTGCCGATGGTCCGGCATGCCAAGCGGCTCATGGACGAGATCGGCATCGGCGAGCTCGAGCAGATGAGCATCGTCATGTCGTCGACGACACGTGAGCTGCTCTCCAACACCGGGTCATACCCGCAGGCCGACCAGGACGCCGTGCCCGAGACCTCGACCTGGACCGATCCGTCGGTCGCGGGAGGCGGGTACGGGCAGGCGCAGCTCAGCCACGCCCTCGGCTTGGGCCTGTGGCTCACTGGCGCACGCGTGGAGTCCGGGTTCGCGTTCATGTCGTCACCGCTGGACGCATCGGTCGAGCTGCACGACGCGATCACGTACCGCTATGACGGGGGAGCGGTCGGCGTGATGTCCGGCGGGTCCGCGCACCTGGGCGCCGACGCGAACAAGCACGCGCTCGAGGTCCGTGCGATCGGCTCGCGAGGCCAGCTACAGGTCGACCTCCAGCGCGAGATCGTCTCCATCTTCCGCGACGGCGAGCAGCAGTTCCTCGACGTGGCGGACGGCGACGGGGCGATCCACTGCCAGGGCCCGATCGACGCGCTGGTCGCGGCCGTCCGGGGCGACGGCATGCCCAACGAGTCACCCGGCGAGCTGGGAGCCCGGACCGTCGAGGCCCTGGACATCGCCTACCGAAGTGCCCGGACCGGGCACGCCGAGAGCCGCTGACGGCACCGATCCCGTGCGTTCTGGTTGACAGCGCTACCACTCGTGGTATCGTTTCCAGGATCGTTACTTAGAACTACGGAGGACGCATGCCCACGATCGAGCGGATCGAGACCATCCCCCTTCGCGTGCCGCTCAAGCACCTCTACAAGGGCAGCTACTACAAGATGCGCAACCGGTGCACGATCATCACGCGCATCCACACCTCGGACGGGATCGTCGGCCAGAGCTACAACGCCGACACCGACGAGGAGCAGCACGAGGTGCTCTCGATCATCCACGACGAGATCGTCCCGCTGGTCGTCGGACTCGACGTCACGGAGCCGGAGCGCGTCTGGCACAGCATGATCCCGGTCACGCTCGACCAGCTGCGCGACCGTGCCATCCCGATGCAGGCGATCGCGTGCGTCGACAGCGCGGTCTGGGACGCGATGGGGAAGGTGGCCGGTCTCCCGCTGTGGAAGCTGTGGGGCGGCTTCCGCGACCGCATCCCGACGATCGCGATCGGCGGCTACTACGGCAGCAGCGAGGATGACCTCGAGCGCGAGCTGGAGTTCTTCTCCGGCACGCACGGCCTCGTCGGCATGAAGTTCAAGATCGGTGCTCGCCCGCCCGCCGAGGACGCCGCACGCCTGCTCTTCGCGCGAGACCGCGTCCCGGACGACTTCATCTTCGTCGTCGATGCGAACCAGGGCTACACCGTCCCGGAAGCGTTGGCGTTCTTGGACATCGTCCGCGACGAGGTCAACCTCCGCTGGTTCGAGGAGCCCACCCGTTGGCATGCGGACTGGCGCGGACTTCGCGATGTGCGGCTACGCGGGAACGTCAATGTCGCTGCCGGACAGAGCGAGATCAGCCGCGTCGGCATGCGCGAGATGATGCTGAACGGCGCGATCGACGTCTGCAACTTCGATGCGTCGTGGGGCGGCGGCCCGACCGAGTGGCGTCGGGTGGCGGCACTCGCGGCGAGCTTCGACGTGCAGCTCGGACACCATGAGGAGGCCCAGGTCGCGGCCCCGCTGCTCGCATCGGTGCCGCATGGGACCTACGCCGAGGTCTTCTCGCCCAACCGCGACCCGATCTTCTGGAACCTCCTCGGCAACCGCGGGGACTTCGTCGACGGTCAGCTCGTCCTGCCGACTGCTCCCGGCTTCGGGTGGGAGCTGGACGAGGACTTCATCGCGCAGTACCGCGTCGAATCCTAGGCACTGTCAGTGCGTTTGGCCGCTATGAGCATCGAGGGAGTGCGCTAGGGTTCGGTTCGTTGATCTGACCCGATGGGGGACCTATGCAGGACAACGGTCGGGGGGGTCCGATCACCATCCGCGATGTCGCGGAGCGCGCCGGAGTCGCCCTCTCGAGCGTCTCGCGTGTCCTCTCGGACCATCCCGACGTCTCGCCGCGGATGCGCAAGCGGGTCGAGGACGCCGCGTCGGATCTCGGCTACCAGCCGGACATGCTCGCCCAGTCGCTGCGCAGCGGATCGACCAGAACCGTCGGCTTCTTGATCCGCGACATCTCCAACCCCCTGTTCGCCGTGATCGCCCGGCGCAGCGAGCAGGAGCTGCGCGCGGCCGGCTACTCGATGATCCTGATGAACTCCGACGGCGACATCGCCGTGGAGGCGCTCAACCTCGAAGTGCTTCGCCGTCGCCGTGTTGACGGGCTGATCGTCTCGCTGGAGTCCGAGGTTGCGGAGGGCACCCGTACCGCCCTGGAGCGCTTCAACGGCCCCATCGTGCTGCTTGACCGGGAGGTCGAGGGGCTCGACCTCGGGGCCGTCCTGTGCGACCACTACACGGGCGTGCATGCGGCGACGACGGACCTGCTGGCCCGCGGGCACCGCAAGATCGCGCTCATCACCGGCTCGATGGATGTGCGCTCGACGCGCGAGCGCCTGCGCGCCTACCGCGACGCCTTCGCGGATGCGGGAGCCGACCCCGAGGAGGGGTTGCTCTCGATCGGGCAGTTCACGTCGGACTTCAGCAAGTCCGAGGTCATCCGGCTCATGTCGCGTCGGCCCGAGCCGACGGCGCTGATCACCGGTGGCGTCCTCACGACCGCGGGGGCCATCCGCGCGCTCTCCCAGCTCGGTCGCCGACCGGGGGAGGACGTCGCGCTGATCGCCCTCGACGAGTGGCCGTTGTTCGACGTGTCGACGCCCAGCCTCGCATCGGTCGCGCGCGACCCCAACGAGATGGGCACGACCTCTGCGCGCCTCCTGCTCGACATGCTCGGCGGGGGCGAGTCCGCGACGATCACCGTGCCGACCACCTTCACCCCGCGCGAGAGCCTGACCACGATCGCCGGGCGCCCGCGGCGCGCGCCGGCGAAGTCGGCTCCGGTCAAGGCAGGCGCGGCGAAGTCGCCGACACCTGCTCGTCGCGCCGCCGCGCGCTCCTAGCGGCTGACCGCGCGGGCAGCCGCTGGCGGCTCAGTGGATCAGGAAGCCGCCGTTGACGTCCAGGACCGCGCCGGTGACGAAGCCCGAGTGCTCCGAGCACAGATAGGCCACGGCGTCGGCCACGTCCTGCGGGTCGCCGAGCCGGCCGACGGGCACCCGGTCAGCGAGGTCCGCGATGTTCGCGACCATGTCGGTCGCGATGAGGCTCGGCGCAAGAGCGTTGGACGTGATGCCGAACGGCGCGTACTCCGACGCCAGTGACTTCGCCAAGGCCATGACGCCGGCCTTCGACGCGGCGTACGCGGCCATGCTCTTGGACCCGCCGGTGATGCCGGCGCTCGACCCGATCGTGAGCACGCGGCCGTAACCCTGCTCGCGCATCAACGGCAGCACTGCGCGCGCCATCAAGAACGCACCTGTCAGGTTGACCGCGAGCGTGCGCGACCACATCTCGATGGTCGTCTGCTCGAGGGACTCGACGTGGAAGACGCCGGCGTTCAGCACCAGGATCGATGGTGTGCCGGCCTCGTTCCGCACGTGCTCGACGAAGGCCGCGACCGAGGCCTCGCTCGTGACGTCGAGCTCGGCGTTCACGCAGCCGGGCACCTCCGGCAGAACGATGTCACCGACGGCGACGGTCGCGCCGAGGCCGGTCAGCGTCTCGGCGATGCGCCGGCCGATGCCCTTGGCGCCGCCGGTGACGATGGCCGTTCGTCCGGTGAATCCGTCGAGCTCCACGTGGTCTCCTCGTGTCGGTGACGTGGCCGCGAATGGCTGCGTCTACGGGTCGTCAGCTGTTGATGAGCACGGTGCGCAGCACGCGCCCCGACCCAAGGTCGTCCAGCGCGGCGTTCGCCTCGTCGAGCGGCCGGGTCGATGCCGTGAGGTGGTCGGTCGTGAGCGCCCCGGACTGCACGAGGTCGAGGACGTCGACGATGTCCTGCCGGACGAAGCCACGGCTGCCGAGGAGCGACAGCTCCCGCCACACGAAGTCGGTCGCGGACGCCGTGAAGTGGCCCAGCGAGGTCCCGACCAGGACGACCCGTGCGCGGAACCCCGCGATGTCGATGGCGAAGCGGTCCATGGCCGGATCGCCGACGCACTGCACGACGACGTCGGCCTGGTCGCCCATCGCCTGGCGCACAGCGTCCGGCCCGTCCTCGGAGCGAACGAGCACATCGGCCCCGAGCTGCTCGGCGAGCTCGAGCTTCGCAGCGCTTCGGCCGATCGCGACGACCCGCGCACCCAGGTGCTTGCCGATCTGGATGGCGTTGCTGCCGATCCCGCCGAGGCCGAGGACGGCAAGCGTCTCGCCCGGCTGCACGCGGCCGATACGGGTCAGGGCGTGGAACGGGGTCGCCAGCGCGTCCGTCGCCACCGCGACGGTCGCGGGGTCGAGCTCGGGGGATACCGGCACGAGCGTGGACAGCGGCCGGACGACGTAGTCGGCGAACGCTCCGTCCAGGTCGACACCCATGCGGCGGATGTCAGGCCCGATGTTCTCGACGCCGGCCTTGGCCCAGCGTGAGTCCGCGGGGCCGGAGATGTAGTAGATCGCCACCTGCTGCCCGACCCAGGCGCGGTCCACGTCGTCGCCGACGGCGACGACGTGGCCGGCCGCTTCGTGCCCGGGGACGACAGGAAGCTTGTCTGCGCCGAAGCCGCCCTTGGCCAAGAACGCATCCGATCCGCACACGCCGCAGGCGTCGATCCGGACGAGGGCCTCGCCCGCGGTCGGCGCGGGTATGGGTCGGTGCTCGAGCCGCAGCGCAGCGCCGACAGCCGGCAGGACGTAGGCGCGCCCGGAGTCCGGCGAGGGGCTCACCGACCCGGTCACAGCACGCTCCCGTCTCTTCTCCGCGCGCGGAGCATTGGGGTTGGTTGGTTCTGCTGACCGTACGATAGCGATGCGCTACTCTCGGTGGCAATCCTTTCCGGGAACCTTTCCAGGAGTTGCTCGATGACCGCGGTCGCACTCGTCCACCCGTACTGGGACTTCTGGGCGTCGTCGGTGCCGGGGGACTTCCGCGCCGACCGCGAGGCGCTCCTCGCGCGGGCCGCCGTCGCCCTCGGGCCCGGCCTCGACATCGTGGTGCGCGACGTCTACGGCGACGAGACGCAGGCCGCCCACCTGGTCGACGCGTGCCGCCGCGCCGACGTCGTCGTTGTCGTGTCAACGATGGCCGTCCCGCCGGCGACGACGATGGCCCTCCTCGACCCGTTGCCCGAGGTCCCCGTCGTGGTCTGGGCGCTGCACGAGGAGCCGAGGCTCCCTGCGGACTTCTCGCACTCGGACATCACCACGCGTGGAGCCACGGTCGGTGCGCCGATGGTCGTCAGTGCGCTCGCGCGTGCAGGTCGTCGGTACGACGTCGTCATGACCACCCTCGCTGAGGCGGCCGCTGCGCGCGAGGCGGTCGACGCTGCTGCCGCCGCCGGGGTCGTCCGCGGATCGACGATGCTGCGCATCGGAACGGCGATGCCCGGCTACACGAGCGTGCTCGCGACCGACGAAGAGCTCGCCCCGCTCGGCATCCGCTCGGTGACGGTGTCGCCCGAGGAGCTCGCCGCCCGGGTCGGCGACGTCACGCCGGCGCAGACGGCAGCGGTGCGGGCCCAGCTCGACGCGGAGTTCGCCTTCGACGACGACGTGGACCTGCTCGCGGTGGAGCGCATAGCCCGGGTCGAGGTCGCCCTCGACCTCCTCGTCCAGGAGAGCGGCGCTCGGGCGGGCACGCTGAACTGCCACGTCCCCGCCCTTCGCTTCGGCGCCGACGTGGGCGTGTGCCCCTGCCTGGCGCTGGGCCGGCTCACGACGCGGGGCATCCCGTGGACCTGCAGCGGAGACGTCGTGACATCCGTCGCCATGCTCACGGTGCAGGCGCTCGGGCTTCCGACCCTGTACCACGAGGTCGAGGCCGTCGACTACGAGCGCGACGAGGTGGTGCTGGCCAACACGGGGGAGCACGACCTGCGGCTCGCCCCGTCCGTCCCGACGCGCCTGGCCCCCGACGCGTGGTACACCGGGGACCAGATCGTGAGCCCGTGCGCGCAGTTCTCGATCGCCGCGTCGCCGGCCTCACTCGTCGGCTTCGTGCCAGTGGACGGCATGCGCTGGATCGTGGCGGACGGCGACTTCACCGGTTCGCAGTACCCGCGCACCGGGACCCCCAACGCGGGCTTCCGGTTCGCCAGCGGCCACGTGACCGACGCGTGGCCGCGCTGGCTTGCGGCCGGTGTCGTCCACCACTCGGCCGCGACCAACGCGCGGGTCGGCCACCGCATCGAGCGGGTCGCCCGTCATCTCGGCGGCGAGGTCGTCGTCGTCTGACCCGTCCATCCCGGTCGTCCCCGACCGGCTCGGTCACGAGGAGAGGAAGCACATGACGAAGTCCCAGAAGACGGCGGTCGTCACTGGCGCGGCCAGTGGTATCGGTCGGGCCACGGCGCTACGGCTCGCCCGCGACGGCGCCGACGTCCTCGCCGTCGACCTCAACGAGGCGGGCCTGGCCGCCGACGACCTTGCCGGCCTGCGCACGCTGGCGGCCGACCTGTCGACCGACGAGGGTCGCGACGCTGTCGTCGAGGCCGCCGGGCCGGCCGACATGCTCGTCAACGCGGCGGGGCTCATCCGGCTCAAGCCGATCCTCGACTTCACGGTCCAGGACATCCGCGACATCTACGCCGTCAATGTCGAGGCCGTTTGGGATCTGTGCTCGCGGATCGGCCGCATCATGCCGAGCGGCGGCGCGATCGTGAACGTCAGCTCCGTCTCCGCGAAGCTCCCGTCGACGCTGGAGACGGCGGTGTACGCGTCCTCTAAGACGGCGGTGCTGTCGATCACCAAGTCGTTCGCCTATGCGTTCGCCCCGCGCAACGTCCGCGTAAACGCGATCTGCCCGGGGATCATGGACACGCCGATGCAGGACCTCGTCATCGCCAAGCTGGCCGAGATCCGGGGTGTGACCCCCGACCACATCGCCGACGTCCGCATGGCGACCGTGCCGCTGGGGCGCGGTGCGCACCCCGACGAGTGTGCGGGTCTCATCGCTTTCCTGCTCTCGGACGAGGCCGGCTACATGACGGGACAGGCGATCAACCAGACCGGCGGAATGGTGAACTGGTAGGTCCCGCCGCGACTCTTGACATTCGTAACGGCGTCGGCGAAAGTATGGCTGGAAAGGATTCCGGAAATCACGGGCGCATCGCGCTACCGGCCCGGGATCGCGTGTCGAAGCACTCACGTCACTAGCGGACGGCAGGTGGAGTCGGTGGGCAGGATCCGGGTCGGCGTGATCGGCGCCGGCAGCTGGACGATCTCCAGCCACCTGCCGAACCTCGCCCGTCACTCCGAGGTCGAGCTCGTCGGCGTCTCCCGGAAGGGCCCCGAGCTGCTCGCCTGGGTGAAGGACGAGTTCGGGTTCGCCGTGGCGTCCGAGGACTACCGCGACGTGCTCGATGCCGGCGTCGACGTCTGCGTCGTCGGAAGTCCGTCCGCCCTGCATCACGAGCACGCGAAGGCCGCCCTCGAGTCCGGCGCCCACGTCATGTGCGAGAAGCCGTTCACGGTCGACCCGGGCGACGCGTGGGACCTCGTGGCCACAGCGGACCGGTGCGACCGACACCTCGTCGTCGCCTTCGGGTGGAACTACCAGCAGGTCGCCCAGGCGGCCAAGCGCTTCATGGAGGACGGCGGCATCGGCGAGCTCGAGCAGATGAGCATCACGATGTCCTCGGTCACGCGCGAGCTGCTCTCGAACACCGGCGCCTACCCAGGCGCCTCCGCCCACGCGGTGCCGGAGCCGCGGACGTGGACGGACCCGACGGTCTCGGGGGGCGGCTACGGGCAGGCGCAGCTCTCGCACGCGCTCGGCCTCGCGCTCTGGCTGACGGGCGCCCGCGTTGACACGGGCCTCGCACTCATGTCCGCGCCGCTCGACGCGCCCGTCGAGCTCCACGACGCGATGACGATGCGGTTCGACAACGGTGCCATCGGCGTCCTGTCCGGTGGCTCGTCGCACCTCGGTGCCAGCCGCTACTCGCACGCGCTCGAGGTCCGGGCGATCGGCAGCGAGGGCCAGATCATGGTCGACACCGAGCGCGAGGCGGCATGGCACTACCGGGCGGGCCACGACCGAGCCGCGGACCTGGCCGAGGGCTCAGGTCGCCAGGACTGCGTCGGCCCGATCGACGCGGTCATCGCCGCGGGTCGGGGCGAGCCGTTCGAGAACGCCTCGCCCGGAGAGCTCGGCGCCCGGACCGTCGAGGTCCTGGACATCGCCTATCGCAGCGCCCGCTCGGGGCGGCTGGAGTCACGACGCACGGAATCATCCGCGAACGAACAAGGAGACGGATCCGCACATGACGACTGAAGGCAGCACGACCATCGAGTACCTGGGCTCGATCGGCCGCCGGGTACGGCTGGGCTCCTGGGATGACCAGCGCATCTCGACGTACTCCAAGATCTCGGACGCCATCGACGCCGAGGACTGGGAGTTCGGCGCCGAGCTCGCGGCGTACTTCGTCGACGAGGCGAGCGTCTGCTACGGGATCTACCGGCAGTGGGTGCCGGACCTGCGTGCGTTCCTGCGCGAGAACGGGATCGAGGCCGAGGAGCTGGCAGCGATCGACCGCGCGATCGTGGCGAAGCTCGACCTCCCCGAAGGCCAGCCGTGGGACGCCGCACTCCAGTGGCACAAGGTGCGCACCCAGGGTGAGGAGCTCCTGAAGGCGATGCACCTGCACGAGGCCGCCCGGGCCCACGCGCTGCTCATCGAGCTCAAGGAGACCTGGCGCCGTTGCCACGACCGCGACGTCGACCACACCTACGGCCTCATGAGCGCGATCGTCGAGCGCCTCGGCGAGGAGTCGATCGGGCGCATGTGGGACCGCGTGATCCTGCCGCTGTTCATCTGGCGGTACGAGAAGTTCGACATCGATAAGAGCAAGTGGGCCGATGCCCTCGACACCTTGATGCTCGTGGCGTGCGAGGCGATGCGCGGACACCTCGTCGGGCCCGAGCGGACCGGCGACTTCGAGCTGATCGAGACCGACGACCGGTACATCCTCCGGTTCGACCCCTGCGGCTCCGGTGGTCGGACCGTGCGCGGGGACCTGATCGAGGGCACGCCGCCGCGCATGGAGGCCCCGTACAACTGGACCGTCTCCGCCGAGCCGCATCCGTGGAACCACTTCCAGACCGGTGTGTGCCACTACTGCACCCACTGCATCCGGCTCATGGAGGAGCTGCCGATGGACCGCTTCGGCTACCCGGTGCGCGTCGTCGACCCGCCGCGGTACGGCGTGCCGGACTCCGATGGCAAGCCGGTGAAGTGCCAGTGGCAGATGTTCAAGGACCCGACGAATGTGCCGGCCGAGTACTACGAGCGGGTCGGCCGTACCAAGCCCGAGGTGTTCGGCTCGGTGGCCCTCGGATCGCCGTCGCTCGGTGAGGTCACCGTCGCGATGCCCGGCAGCGGCTGAGCCAGAAGTGGTGGGCGGCCGGCGGGCGTTCGCACCCCGCCGGCCGTTCATAACGGAACGGCTGCGGTCTGCCCACATCGCTTGACACGGCCGTGTGCGCATCCGATAGTTACGCTAGTTCTGGAAAGGGTTCCAGAAACGCATCCAGAGAGGTCGGTCATGGATTTGCAGAGAACACGGAAGCTCGGGGTCGCCGGATTCGGCGCCCTGTCGCTGGTGCTGCTCGCCGCGTGCAGCAGCAGCTCCAGCGACTCATCCTCGTCGGCCGCGTCCAGCGAGGCCCCGGCGGCCTCCTCGGCAGCGCCGATGGAGTCCTCCGCCGCGCCGATGGAGTCGGCCGAGGCGACCGCCACGGCCGCTGCCGAAGGCGTCGTCCCCGGTAGCGGTGCGGGCATGAAGATCGGCTACATCTCGCTGGGCGACGCGCTGCCCTTCGTCAAGCTCGTGTCGGACAGCATCAAGGCCGCGGCCACGACAGCCGGCGCCGACCTGCTGTTCTGCGACTCGCAGCTCGACCCGGCCAAGGCGCTCGACTGCGCGCGGACCTTCAAGACGCAGGGCGTCCAGGGCATCTTGAACTTCCAGCTCGACGAGAAGGCCGCCAAGCAGATCTGCGAGGCCGGACCGGATGTGCCCGTCATCGGCATCGACATCCACCAGCGTCCCTGCGAGAAGGCCTTCATGGGCGCGAACAACACGCTCGCCGGCGAGGTCGCTGGTGAGGCGCTCGGCAACTTCTACAAGGAGAAGTTCAACTGCGAGTACGACGCCTTCGTCAAGGGTGAGCAGCCGGCTGCCGGCGAGGTCACCAAGGCGCGCGCCGACGGCGTGGTCACGGGCTTCGAGAAGGTCTGCGGTCCCATCCCGGCCGACAAGCTGCGCGCGGTGAACCTCGGCAGCACTACCGACGATGGCCGCGCGGCCTTCGCCGACACGCTGACCGCTCTCCAGGGCAAGACCAACATCGCGGTGTCCTCGATCAACGACGACACCGGCCTGGGCGTCATCGCGGCGGCCAAGGCGGCCAACCGCCTGGACGACATCTGGCTGATCAGCCAGGGCGCTGACCCGACGTCGTGGGAGAACATCCGCACGAACGAGCACTGGGTCGGCGACTCCGCCTACTTCCCGGAGCGCTACGGCGACACGGCCATCCCGGCGATCATCAAGCTGATCAATGGTGAGGATCCCGGCGACCTGCTGACCAAGCACGAGGCCGTGAACAAGGACAACATCGACCAGATCTACCCCCAGTAGGTTCACTGCATGAGCGCGGATGTCGAGACTCGATCGGGTGACCCTGTCTCCCTCAGGATGCGCGGCATCCGCAAGTCGTTCGGTGGCGTCGAGGTCCTCCACGGTGTGGACCTCGACGCCTCCGGCGGCTCGATCCTCGCCCTCCTGGGCGAGAACGGCGCCGGCAAGTCGACGCTGGTGAAGATCCTCGCCGGCGACTACACGCCGGACAACGGGACCATCGAGATCGACGACGACGTGAGCACGTCCTTGACGCCCTCCTCAGCGCGGCGCCTCGGCGTCCGCATGATCAGCCAGGAGTTCCAGGACGCCGGCACCTTGACGGTGGCGGAGAACATCAGCCTGGGACGCTGGCCTACGCGGCGTGGTGTCGTGAGCTGGCGGGCGCTCCAACGCCGCGCGAGCGACGTCCTCGACACGATGGGCGTCTCGATCTCACCGACGGCCATCGTCGGCACCCTCCGCGTCGGCGAGCGGCAGATCGTCGAGATCGCGCGTGCCCTTGCGGACCAGGCGCGGGTGCTGATCCTCGACGAGCCGACCGCCGCCCTTTCGCAGCAGGAGGTGCACAAGCTCTTCGAGTGGGTGCGGCGCCTGCGCGACCGCGGCGTCTGCATCATCTACATCACCCACCGGCTGGACGAGGTCACTGAGCTCTCCGACCGCGTCATGGTGCTGCGCAACGGCAGCGTGGCGCTGATGGACGACACGTCGGCGATAGACCGACGGCAGATGGTCCAGGCCATGGTCGGGCGCGACATCGGCAGTGTCCAGCGGCCCGTGCCGGTCGATGAGTCCGACCTCGGTCCCACGATGATCGAGCTCACCGACGTGAGTGTCGCGGACCAAGTACGCAACGTCTCGATGAAGGTCCGTCGTGGAGAGGTCGTGTGCGTCTACGGCAAGCTCGGCAGCGGGACGAGCCAGCTCGCCGAGCTGTGCTTCGGACTGCGACGACCAACGAGCGGCACGCTCGCGATCGCAGGCGAGCCGGTCCAGCTACCGGGCCCGGGGCAGGCGATCGACCACGGCGTCGGCTACCTCCCGCCCGACCGTAAGCGCGAGGGCCTGCTCATGATCCGGCCGGTGGTCGAGAACCTCGCGGCGGCGTCATGGCCGAGGCTGGCGAAGGCGCGCGTCTTCATGACGAAAGGCATCGAGGGTGAGGCCTACGAGCGCTGGTCCGACGTGCTGAAGGTGAAGGCGAACCGTCCGGAGACGTTGCCGATCAGCGGCCTCTCGGGCGGGAACCAGCAGAAGGTGATGATCGGCCGCTGGCTCGAGCGGGGATCCGACCCGCTCGTGCTGGCCGAGCCCACCCGTGGCGTCGACGTGGGCGCTCGCGAGGACATCTACGCCTCGCTCCGGTCCCTCGCCGCGGCCGGCAAGGCGATCTTGGTCGTGACCTCGGACTACGAGGAGGCGGTCCAAGTGGCCGACCGCGTCCTCGTCATGGCCCGTGGCGAGGTAGTCGGAGAGTTCCACAACGACGACGTGACGACCGCGAACCTCATCGCGGCCTCAGGAGGATGATGTGAGCAGCGTGGATCAGGTGCCCAGCGCGATGGAGTTCTCGGGCGGTCCGCCCCCGCCCCGTCGCCGGCGCCGGCTGCCCGAGACGGCAGCGCTCGCAGCCGTGCTCGTCCTGCTCATGGCGTTCTTCACGACGCGGTCGGAGTTCTTCCTCACCCGCGACAACCTGATCAACGTCCTCTTCAGCGCCGCCGTGATCGGCATCGTCGCGGCGCCGGCCACGCTGCTGCTCGTCGCCGGCCAGTTCGACCTATCGGTCGGGTCGGGGGCCGCGTTCATCGGCGTTGTCATGGCGACGGCCGCTCTCAACTACGGCATCTGGCAGGGCATCCTCCTGTCGATCCTGGCCGGGGCCGCGATCGGGATCGTGAACGGTGTCTGCGTAACCGTGTTCCGCATCAACGCGTTCATCACGACCCTGGCGATGCTGGCGATCCTGCGCGGGCTGGGCCAGATCGTCGCCGGCGGGCAGACGATCATCCTCGACGGGTTCGACACCCTGGGGAACTCGCGGCCGCTGCTGGAGATCCCGCTGCCGGTGTTCTTGTTCATCGCCGTGATGATCCTCATGGCGCTGGTCATGCGGTTCACCGTCTTCGGTCGCAGCATGTACGCGATCGGCGCCAACGCCGCGGCGGCCCGGCTCGCCGGCATCAGCACGCGGACCGCGATCTTCTTCGGGTTCATCCTCTCGGCGGCCGCGGTCGTCCTCGCCGGCCTGGTCCTCGTGTCCCAGCTCGGTGCGGCATCCCCGCAGGCCGCGACCGGACTCGAGCTGTCGGTCGTCACGGCCGTCATCCTCGGCGGCGCGAGCCTGGCCGGAGGTCGCGGCACGATCCTCGGGACCTTCATCGCCGTCATCATCCTGGGCGTGCTGAACAACGGCATGACCTTGATGAACCTTGACTCGTTCTGGCAGACCGTCGCCCGCGGCGTCCTGCTCCTCGCAGCCGTCGGCTTCGACCAGCTCCGCCTGCGGGTCACCGAGGACAACTAGTACCACCGCACACGACGAACAGGAAGGGACCCCATGACGCGACTCCCGATCATCGACACCCACGTCCACTTCTGGAACCGGCGCAACCCGGACCCCGGTCTGAAGTGGGTGTGGATCGCCGACGACGTCGACCACCCGATCATCGGCAACATCGACGCGATCAAGATGCTGTCCTACGAGGTGGACGCGTACTACGCCGAGTCCCGGTTCGCCGACGTCGCCGGCTTCGTCCACGTGCAGGCCGCCATCGGGTCGGAGGACCCGGTCCTCGAGACGAAGTGGCTCCACCGGATGCGCCAGGACTCGCCCCTGCCCTTCTCCATCGTGGGTGACGTCGACCTGGGCCGCGATGACGCGTCCGAGATGATCGCCCGACAGTGCGATGCGTCCCCGCACTTCGTCGGCCTGCGCGACTTCTCGCTCGAGCCGGCGCTGGCGGCCAAGGAGACGACCGACCGGCGCGAGAAGTCGCTGGCGGACATGGCCGCGCGCGGCCTCGTCCTCGACATGGACTGCGAGTGGACCAATATGGCGGAGGCCCGCAAGATGGCCGATCGTCACCCGGAGCTGCCTGTCGTCCTCGAGCACATCGGGTTCCCCCGACAGCGGGACGACGAGTACTACGCGAACTGGCTCGGCGGCCTGCAGGAGCTGGCCAAGGCTCCGAACGTCACGTGCAAGATCTCCGGCCTGGCGATGACGGACCCGCGGTTCACCCCGCAGTCGCTGGCGCGGTGGATCGATGCCTGCCTGGACACCTTCGGTCCGGACAACTGCATCATCGGCTCGAACTGGCCGGTGGACCGGCTCTACAGCAGCTACGACCCGATCATGAACATCTACCGCGACCACGTGTCGCGGTTCGACGAGGCCGAGCAGCGCAAGATCCTCTCGGAGAACGCGCAGCGCCTCTACCGCGTGCTGTAGCCCGCGCCCTCGAACCGGGGCGGGTGGAGCGCGACGACGCCCTCCACCCGCCCCGCTCCATTGCTCAGTCGAGGTGCCAGACCTCCTGCAGGACCTGCAGCTCCCCGTCCTCGCCGACGAGGCTCACGATGACGTCGGTGAACCACTCTGCCCAACGCGTGTTGTGCTCGGAGGCGGCGACGTGGGCCATCGCCGTCGCCGCGTCGGGGTGCGCCTCGACGTACGCGACGATCGTGGTCCCGCGACGGAAGAGGCTGTAGTTCTTCAGCCCCGACTGCTGGATGACCTCGACCAGCTCGGGCCAGATCTCGTCGTGGCGTCGCTTGTACTCGGCCTCCTGGCCCTCGAAGATCTCGAAGGTGAAGCACAGTCGTTCCATGGCGTCTCCTTGCGTCGGTGGGTGCCTTCACCCTAGCCGCGGCGCCGGAGAGGCGGAACCGATTCCAGGAAGCGACCCTCCTAGGCCGAGGGGCGTTGGAAGAGCTCGATCGGGTAGCCGTCCGGGTCGACCATGTAGATCGACCGCGCCCCGGCGTTCGGGCCGGCGGTGACGTCGACGCAGTGTCCGGACCGGCTCCGGAACCCCATGGCCTGCAGACGCTCCCAGATCTCGTCGACGCCGTCGACGTACAGGCACAGGTGCCCGGCGCCCGGATCGCACGGTCGCGAGGCGGCCGGCAGCCGCTCCAGGCCGCGGTACTCCAGCAGCTCCACGTACCCCCCGCCCGGGATGTGCAGGTAGACGGCGCGGATGTTCGTCAGCGGCAGGTCCAGCACGACGGGGAGGTAGTCGCCGTCGAGGATCCGGTCGAACGCGACCTCCAGGCCGAGCCCGTCGCGGTAGAAGGGAAGGCTCGCGTCCATGTCCGTGACGGTGATGCCGCCGTGGAAGAAGCCGGTCACCGATGCCATGGTGCTCCTGAGGAAGAAGGGGGTGGGTGCGCACCGATCGTGGACCTGCGCCTGCAAGCCTGTCAAGGCAGACTGGAATCATTTCCGGAACTGATTGCAGGATGCAAGATCGACGCCTACGCTCGAGCAACGGCGCGTGATGGAGGGCAGTGGAGATGACGATGGAGTGGCGCAGCGACGCAGGCCTGGCGGGCCGCGTGGTGGTCGTGACGGGAGCGGCCGGCGGGATCGGCCGGGCGGTGTGCGATGCGCTCGACGAGGCCGGTGCGCGCGTGTTCGCCGTCGACGTCGATGCCGCTGCTGTCGCGGGGGTCGTCGACGGGCTCTCGGGGGAGGGGCATGCCGGTGGCGCGTTCGACCTGCGCGACCTGGCGTCGCACGACGAGATCTTCCGGCAGGCCGGTGAGCTCGGCGAGCTCGCCGCGCTCACCCATCTTGCGGCCGTTCTCGTGCGTCGCGACTCGGTGGACGACGTCTCCGAGGCGGACTGGGACCTGCAGCAGGAGGTGAACCTCAAGGGCACGTTCTTCCTGAACCGCGCGGCCTACCACGTGTTCGTCAAGCAGGGCACTGCGGGATCGATCGTCAACTTCACGTCGCAGGGCTGGTGGAGCGGCGGGTTCGGCGGCTCGGTCGCCTACGCCGCGACGAAGGGCGGCATCGTCTCGATGACCCGTGGCTTCGCACGGTCCTTCGCGCCCGCTGGTGTACGGGTCAACGCCGTCGCGCCGGGCGGAGTGAACACGCCGATGATGTGGAGCGGCATGACCGAGGAGAGCATGGCCGGCTTCGTCTCGATGATCCCGCTCGGTCGACTCGCCGAGCCCGACGAGCTCAGCGGGGCCGTCGTCTTCTTGGCGTCCGATGCGGCGCGCTACATCACCGGGGCTGTGATCAACGTGTCCGGGGGACAGCTCATGTACTGACGGACGGGAGGCGCGCACGTGCTGCGTGCCCCAACCGGATCGGCCTTGACATGGTGCAGACCGTGACTACGATAGAAACGTTTCCAGAATCGTTGGAGGTAGTGGTGACCAGCGCGGGCGCAACGGTGCCGGACCTGCGGATCGAGCGGATCGAGACGGTCGCCGTCCGAGTCCCGCTGGACCGGGTCTACAAGGGCAGCCACTACCAGATGACCCATCGCTCCACGATCATCACGCGGATCCACACGGCCAGCGGGATCGTCGGCGAGGCGTACGCCGGTGACGAGGACGCGGGTCTCGCCGAGATCGACGGGATCATCAACAACGAGATCGCCCCGCTCCTCATCGGGGAGGACGGCTTCGCGATCGAGCGGTGCTGGGAGATCGCCCGACCGGCCACCTGGAACATCCTGCGGGACCGTCGGCTCGGCCTGGTCGCCACCGCCTGCATCGACGTGGCGCTCTGGGATGCGATCGGCAAGGCTCTCGGCGCACCACTCCACCGGCTGTGGGGCGGCTACCGGACCCGGGTCCCGGTGATCACGATCGGCGGGTACTACGCGGCCGACGCCGACATCGACGCCGAGGTGAAGGGTCTCGTCGATGCGCAGTTCGCCGGGATGAAGTTCAAGGTCGGTGGGCTGACGCCGGAGGAGGACGCCGTGCGCGTCCGGCAGGCGCGGCGTGCCGCCGGAGACGACTTCAACCTCGCCGTCGATGCGAACCAGGGGTGGACGCCGGCGCAGGCCATCCGATTCGCCAAGCTCGTCGAGGACTGCAACCTGATGTGGTTCGAGGAGCCGTGCCAGTGGCAGAACGACCGCCGCGCGATGCGCGACGTGCGGATGAGCGCCGGGATCCCCGTGTGCGCCGGCCAGAGCGAGTTCTCGGCGGCGGGTTGTCGCGACCTGATGGAGACGGGCTCGATCGACTTCTGCAACTTCGACTCGTCGTGGTCAGGCGGGCCGACCGAGTGGCGGCGCGTAGCCGGGATGGCCACCGTCTACGACGTCCGGATGGCCCACCATGAGGAGGCGCATGTCGCCGCCCACCTGTTGGCCTCGATCCCGCACGGCACGTACCTTGAGTACTTCCACCCGCAGCGGGACCCGATCTGGCACAACCTGATCGCGAACCGGCCCGCCCTGTCCAACGGCTGCATCACGCTGCCGGAGGGACCGGGCCTGGGCTGGGAGCTGGACGAGGACTACATCGCCAAGCATCGCGTGACGTTCGACTGACCTGCCGGCACGACCGAAGAGCACCGAGAGAAGAGGCGAACCACCCACATGGCGAAGATGCGGATGAACCAGGCGATCGCCGCCGCCCTGGCGGACGAGATGCGGGCCGACCCGTCGGTCATGATCATGGGCGAGGACATCGCGGTCGCCCAAGGTCCGTTCAAGACCTCCGAGGGCCTGCTCGAGGAGTTCGGACCCCTGCGTGTCCGGGACACGCCGATCTCGGAGATGGGGTTCACCGGCGCGGCCGTCGGCGCCTCGGCGATGGGCCTGCGCCCGGTCGTGGAGATCATGTTCGTGGAGTTCCTCGGCGTCGCGCTCGACGCCCTGGTGACCGAGGCGGCGAAGTTCCGCTACCTGAGCAACGGCGTGTTCACCTGCCCGATGGTGGTGCGCGCCTCGATCGGCAGCGGTCTCGGGTTCGGCTCCCAGCACAGCCAGACGTTGGAGAACTGGGTCAGCGCCACCCCCGGCCTGAAGGTTGTCACGCCCAGCGACGCGCAGAGCGCCTACGGGCTGATGCGCGCCGCCATCCGCGACGAGGACCCCGTCATCGTGCTCGAGCCGCGTGCGCTCTACGCCGCGCGGGGAGAGGTCGTCACCGGCGAGGAGGGCATTGTCGAGATCGGCCGGGCGCGGATCGTCCGCGATGGCTCGGCCGCGACGGTCGTGACGATGGGTCAGACGACCGGGCTCACCCAGAAGGCGGCGGAGGCCGCGGGCCTGGACATCGAGATCATCGACCTCCTCACGCTCGTCCCGTGGGACGTCGAGGCGGTGCTTGCATCGGTGCGGCGGACCGGTCGCCTGGTCGTCGTGGAGGAGGCGCCGTTCTCCGGCGGCTGGGGCAGTGAGATCGTCTCGACGATCACCAGCGCCGCGTTCGACGCGCTCACCGCGGCCCCGTTCCGCATCACGGCCCCGGACGTCCCGGTGCCCTACACGAAGGAGCTCGAGGCCCGGTACCTTCCCGGCGTCGACGAGATCTCCGAACAGCTCACCGCCTATCTGAAGACCGGTTCCGTGCCGCAGCCGTGGTGGGTCCGGGAAGGGATCACTCGATGACCATGGACACCCGCACGTCGCTCGAGCGGCGCGCCGCGCTTACCGGCGACCCCGTCGAGCAGTACGCCCGGATGGTGGAGATCCGCGACTTCGAGGAGCGGGTCAACGGCCTGTTCGCCTCGGGGTCGATCCACGGGACGACACACCTGTGCCTGGGCCAGGAGGCCCTGGCCGTCGGCCTGGCCACGGTGCTGCGGCCGACCGACGTCGTGACCGCGACCTACCGCGGTCACGGCATTGCCCTGGCTCTTGGCATGAACCCGCGCCCCGTCCTGGCCGAGCTCATGGGCCGCGCCGAGGGCTGCACGGGCGGCGTGGGCGGATCCATGCACCTGTGCGACGCCGACGTCGGCCTGCTTCCGACCTTCGCGATCATCGGCGCCGGCCTGCCCGTCGCGGCCGGCGCGGGTCTGGCGTTCCAGAACCGCGGCGAGGATCGGGTCGCTGTGGGCGTGTTCGGCGACGGTGCCGCCAACATCGGCGGGTTCCATGAGGCGCTCAACCTCGCGGCCGTGTGGAAGCTGCCCGTCGTATTCCTCCTGGACAACAACGTCTACGGCGAGTACTCGCGCATCAACCTCACGACCCCGTTCGAGGACCTCTTCGTGCGGGCCGGCTCCTACGGCATCCCGGGCGTCCAGGTGGACGGCATGGACATCGGCGCGGTCACCGCGACCTTGTCCGAGGCGGTGGACCGGGCGCGGGCGGGCGAGGGGCCGACACTGGTCGAGGCCAAGACCTACCGGTTCGCGGGCCACTCGCGGGCGGACACGGCCCCCTACCGGCCCGAGGGCGAGTTCGACGCGTGGAAGCTGCGCGATCCGCTCACGGTCACGCGCCAGTCGCTCGTTGCCGCAGGGACGTCCGAGCAGCAGCTCGACGAGGTCGAGGCCGGCGTGAAGGCAGCGCTCGACGAGCTCGTGCCGCTGGTCGAGGCGCTGCCGTCGCCGGGGGTCGAGTCGATGTTCGCGAACATCCACGCGTCCGTGACGGTGCCCGCATGAAGATGACGGTGAAGATGCCGCGTGCGGCGGACACGGTCGACGAGGTCGTCGTGTCCGAGTGGATCGTCGCTGTTGGCTCTGTCGTTGCGGCCGGTGACGCGATCCTCAAGGTCGAGACCGACAAGGCGCTCGTGGAGGTGCCGGCGCCGGTCGCCGGCACACTCATCGAGCAGCTCGTTGCCATCGACGACGAGATCGCGACCGGCACTCCCATCGCGGTGATCGAGTCCACGTAGCCGCCGGGGCGCTGCGCAGATGATCGGCGTCGACAACTACTCGTTCCACCGGCTGCTCGGCGAGGTGCGCCCAGGCGAGGCGCCCTCGGCGCACGCGCCGATGAGCTGGACGGACACGATCGCGGCCGCCGCGGAGCTCGGGGCTGAGGTCGTGGCGCTCGAGACCTGCTTCATGGACCGGGCCGTCGCCTCCGAGGTGCTCTCCGCCCCGCTCCCGGTCGAGGTCATGCTCTCCTGGGGCCATCCGTACGGCTTGGAGTACGGCCGTTCGGCCGAGGCGGAGGCGGACGCCGCCGCGTGGCTGGCGGCCGCTGCGACGCTCGGACACCGACGCATGCGGATCGTCGTGGCCCACCCGCACCTTCGGCCCGCCGACGGTGGCAGGCGCGAGGTCGAGGCGAGTGTTCCTGCGCTGAAGCGGTTGGCGTCCGCCGCAGCGGACGTCGGCGTCGTGCTCGCGATCGAGAACCACGCCGACCTCACGGCCGAACAGCTCGCGTGGCTCATCGGTGCTGTGGGATCACCCTCGCTCGCGGTCTGCTTCGACGTCGCCAACGCGGTGCGGGTCGGGGACGACCCCGTCGAGGCCGCGCGGATACTGGCGCCCCTCGCCGTCGCCGCGCACGTGAAGGACCTGTCCGCTGACCCGTGGCACCCGCGATCGGGTCCGACGTCGGTGCCGCTCGGCACGGGGACGATGCCGCTCGAGGCGGTGCTGGCCGAGCTCGCGGGGGGTGGCCGCGACCCGTGGCTGCTCGTCGAGCTCGGTCACCTCGGCGCGGAGCCGATCGACGAGCTCGAGGTCATCGCGCACGACGTCAGGTGGCTGCGCGACCACTCCACGCCGCCGGCGGCAGGTCCGCGACACTGAGCCAGCCCGGCCGCGCCGAGACCACGCGGTCGATGGAGTTGGCCAGCACGTGCTGAGAGCCCGACTGCGCCGGGAAGCATGGGCGGGCCGTGATCTCCTGCACGATCTCGTCGTCGCGCACGAGCGTGATCACGTCCGCCAGCGTCCAGCCGACGGCGGCGGGCGCGACATGCCCACGGAACCGGGCCTCGTACCAGGTACGGCCGTCGGCCGTGGCCTCGTAGGTCTGGTCGACGCCGGCGGTGAGGCCCGCGCCGATCTCCCGACCGTCGGGCAGGGTCAGCGGGACCGGCGTCACGATCGGGGCCAGCGACGGCCGGATGACCGGCACGGCGATGCCCCGGGCGCGGCCGACGATCGAGATGGACTGCGGGAACCCGGCGTGCCCGAGGACCGCTCCGGACGCGACGCCCGCGTCGAACTCGGCGGGGGTCAGGCCGACGCCGATCCGGCGAAGCACCGGCGTACCGAAGCCCGAGATGTCCACGGTGCGGGACACGCGAACATCCACGGCATCGTCGGCGGCGCCCAGGACCGTGAGGACCAGCGCGTCGAACACAAGGCCGGGGTTCAGCCCGGCGCCGAGGACCGTCACGCCCGCGGCCACGGCAGCCGTGTTCAGCTGCTCAGCCAGGTTCGGGTCGACGAGGTAGGGGTTCGCGCACTCCTCGGCACTGACCAGCACGTTGGACCCGCTGCTCACGGCGGTGCGGATGTCGTCGGCGACGTCGTTCAGCCGTGTCGTCGTGGCGATGACGACCACATCGGCACCCGACGCGAGAGCGAGCTGCCTTCTCGACCGGTCGAACGGGCCGTCGACGGCATGCGCGCCACGGGCACGCAGGATCGACGCGATCCCCGCGCCGAGCTGACCGGCGCCGTAGATGCTTACCCGGACCACGTCAGTCGGCCAGCTCAGCCAGGGCGTCGAGCGCTGACGCCACGATCATCGCGGCGGCCTCCGGAGCGAAGGGGGCCGGGTGGTCGTAGCCGCGCTGCGCGACGGCGGGCTCGTAGCCGCCGTGCGGGTGTTCCTCCGGGGTCGCCACGTAGCCGAGGATCCCCTGGCAGTAGCCGGCGAACAGCGTCGTCCCGAACGGCGACCCGTCGCGGACCTCGCGGCCGATCTCGCTGAAGATCTCGCCGGGCGCGCCGACGATCGCACAGTCGCCGATGCGCATGGCCCAGACCTCTCCCTGGCTGGAGCGCCACTGCGCGAGGTCGTCGCCCCGTTCGATCATCCGGCGCAGCCACGAGACGTGGTAGCGGATCGGGTTGGTGCGCTCCCGACCGGCTCCCTGCGCGTGCAGCCCGGCGAGCTCGGCCTCACGCTGGCCGAGCTCCGCCTCGAGCTCTGCCAGGGACGGCGGCGGCAGCATCGGCAGGTCGACGAGCCGGCGCGTGGCACCGAGCATCTGCGCCGGCTGGTTCTCGGCGGCGACCTTGCGGTAGAGCGCGATGGGCGTGACGGACCCGAAGTCGAGTCGGACAACCTCGCGCACGACCGGGTCCGCGTCGGCGATGCTGTGCGCGGCCTCCAGCCCCATGCGCTCACCCATGGGCCGTTGCGGCCCGTCATGGTCGATGAACGCCTCCAGGGGCAGGACGTTTCCTGCCGCGCCCTGCAGGAACACGCAGACCCCGCCACGCAGCTGCTCGACCCGCCTGCGCAACGGCCCGATGAAGTCGGTCCCGGTCCACGGGACATCGGGACCGACGACCACGGGATGGCACCCGTACGCCGTGATGGTGCTGATCGGGGTCCCGTCCAGGGCGTCGACCCGGATCGTGGGCATCTCCTCGTCGATCGACAGCTCGGGGTTCCAGCCGAGGATGGTGCGGCCGTCGGCGGTGCGCTCGCGCCGGTTCACGGCGAGCTGGGAGACCCGTCCGGTGCCGCCGGCCGCGCGGGCGGGCGTCCGTGCGTTCCAGGCCTCGAGGGCAACGGAGGCGAAGTCGTACGGCAGCCGCTGGGCGTACGCACGCTCGACCGGCGTGTAGTGGTCGTGCCCGCCGCCGAGCTTGGCCTCGTCCGACCTCAGCCAGGGTGCGGCATGGCTGTGGCTGCAGTTGATGAGGACATCGGCGGCGGCGACCGGGACGGCGTCGGCGACCGCGGCACGGATGCGGTCGGCGGCCTCGGTGTCCACGCCGGCGAGGTCGGCAGCGAGAACCACCACGCCGCGACCGTCATCCTCGAAGACCGTCCCGGTGATCGAGAGCGGGTCACCGGGGGTGTGGCCGGTGGCGGAGACGGGCCGCCGGACGAAGCCCTGCAAGTCGTGGGGGAGTGGCGGCTCGATGCTCGCGCGAGCGGCGCCGGCGGTCAGCATGATGGGATCCCGATGGACGGCATTCCAGGACGGTATCGTTTCCAGGACCGCGGGGACAAGGCTTTCGCGGCGCATCCGCGCATGGTGGTATACGTTCCTGGAATCGATATCTTCCCGGTCCGGGAACACCCGGGGCCGGCGGGCAGGAGGCGGACATGGGCAAGATCCGGGTGGGCGTGATCGGTGCGGGCAGCTGGACGGTGGCCTCCCATCTGCCGAACCTCGTGCGGCACGACGACGTCGAGCTGGTCGCGGTGTCGCGTAAGGGCCCCGAGCTGCTGGAGAAGATCCGCAGCGACTGGGGGTTCGCGATCGCATCCGAGGACTACCGCGACGTCCTCGACGCCGGTGTCGACGTGTGCGTCGTCGCGAGCCCGTCCGGCCTGCACCACGAGCATGCGGTCGCCGCGCTGCGCGCCGGCGCGCACGTCATGTGCGAGAAGCCGTTCACGCTCGCCCCTGCTGACGCGTGGGACATCGACGCGGTCGCCGCCGAGGCGGCGCGCGCGCTCGTCGTCTCGTTCGGATGGAACTACCGCCCGATGGTGCAGCGCGCGAAGGCGATGATGGACGAGGTGGGCATCGGCGAGCTCGAGCAGCTGTCGGTGTTCATGGCGTCGGCGACCCGCGACCTGCTGTCGAACCGCGGGGCCTACCCCGACGCCGCCCCCGAGGCGGTGCCGGAGCAGGCGACCTGGACGGACCGGCGTCTGTCGGGCGGCGGGTACGGGCAGGCCCAGCTGAGCCATGCACTCGGCCTTGCCCTGTGGCTCACCGGCGCCCGCGCCGCCTCGGGCTTCGCGCTCGAGTCGGCTCCGCTGGATGCCCCCGTCGAGCTCCACAATGCGATCACCTACACCTACGACGGCGGTGCGATCGGCGTCGTGTCCGGGGGGTCTGCGCACACCGGCGCCTGGAACAACAAGCACTCCCTCGAGGTCCGCGGGATCGGCAGCCGTGGCCAGTTCCTCATCGACGTCGAGCGCGAGGCGTTCTGGCTGCACGCCGACGGCACGGATCGCGAGCTCGACGTCGTGCCGGGCGAGGGCCTGTACGACTGCGTCGGCCCGATCGACGCGGTGCTGGCGGCGGCCCGGGGGGAGGAGTTCGTCAACCAGTCCCCGGCTGAGCTCGGTGCCCGGACCGTCGAGGCCCTGGACATCGCGTACCGCAGCGCCGACGCGGGCACGGTCGCCTTCCGCGCGTAGGCGTCAGGTCCGGCGAGGACCTCGGCGTGGTACCGGGCAGGTCGTCTCCCGCGGCTCGTAGACCGTCGGCAGCACGACCTCCAGGGGCTCCTCGCCGCGCACCATGCGCAGGACCTGCTCGGCCGCTGCGCGGCCGAATCCCTCGGCGTCCCGGGAGACGGCGCTGACGCGGGGGCGCATCACCCGCAGCCAGGGCAGGTCGTCGCAGCTGACCATCGACACGTCCGGGCCTGCCTGGAGCCCCAGGTCGCTGAGCGCCTCCAGGACTCCGCTCGTGGCCTGCGTGCCGCCGGCGATGAGTGCCGTCGGACGTTTGCGGGCGGGAAGGGCGAGCAGCCGCTTCGCCGTGTCGCGTGCGACCGAGGTCGAGAACACCTCGCTGGCCTGCGTGCCGTCTGCCGGGTCGAGGCCGGCGTCCTTGTAGGCCGCCACGAAGCCACGCAGGCGTTCACGGGTGGGCCGGACGTCCGGCGTGCCGGTGACGAACGCGATCCGGCGGTGGCCCTTGTCGATCAGGTCGGCGGTCGCGTCGCGGACGCCGCTCGCGTGGTCGAACAGGATCCTCGGGGTCGACAGCCGCGGGAACTCGCGGTCCAGGAGGAGGATCGGCCGGTCGTACGCCGCGATGACCTTGCGGGTCGCGGGAACGCGGTCGGAGACCGTCGCGAGGAGAAGCGCATCGACCCGCCGCTGCCGAAGGGTCCCGATTATCCGTGCCTCGTGGGAGGGGTCGCGGCCGCTGCTCGTGACGATGAGGGTGTAGCCCGCGTCGGTCAGGCCCTCCTCGATCCCGCGGATGACGTCGCTGAAGAACGGGTTCGCGTAGTCGCGCAGTACGAGGCCGATGACCCCCGTCGTGCCGCTGCGCATGCTGCGGGCCACGAGGTCAGGGGCGTAGCCCAGCTCGTCCGCCGCTGCCTGGACCTTCGTCCGCATCGACGCGCTGACGTCGGGATGGTCGCTGAGGACGCGTGAGACGGACGAGACGGCAACGCCCGCGCGGCGGGCCACGTCGTGGATCGTGACCGGTCTGTTCTCGGGGATTGGGTCCTCCTTCGTGCTCGGAAGGAGTCCGGCGCGCTCGGGCGCGCCCAGTCTATGCGGGTCGGTGACCTGGACGTGCGGGATCGGCGCCGGGCAGGTCCGGCCCGGCGACGGCCCCCGCCCGGGCGAGCTCGTGGACCTGCTCGTCGGAGTAGCCGAGCTCGTCGACCAGGACCGCGCGCGTGTCGGCGCCCAGCAGCGGCGCGGCGCGGCGCACGTGCGGCTGCGTGCCGACACGCATCGGGCTCGCCGCGTGCGCCACAGCACCCCAGACCGGGTGCTCCAGCCGGAACACGGCCTCGCGAGCCACGACCTGGGGGTCCGCGAGGGCCTGCCCGACAGTGTTGATCGGAGCGCACGGCACACCCGCGCGCTCCAGCTCCGCCAGCCAGTGCGCGGTCGTCTCACGGGCGAACGCGGCGTCCAGCTGGGCGATGAGCAGGTCCTTGTGCTCGAACCGGGACTCGAACGTCGCGAACCGCGCGTCGGTCAGCAGGTCCTCCCGTCCCAGGGCCTTCGCCATCCGGACCCAGAACTTCTCCTTCGACCCACCCGCGACGACCCACCCGTCGCGGGTCCGGAAGTTCTGGAAGGGCACGAGGGTCGGGTGCCCGGAGCGCTCTACCCGGGCGGGCTGGTAGTCCTCGGTCCCGGCCCACGTGACCAGGTAGTTGAGCATCGACAGCGCGGACTCCAGCAGGGAGATGTCGCAGTCGCAGCCCACCTTGTCCCGGCGCGCGGCGTGCAGGCCGGACACGAGCGCGAGGGCGGCCGCGTACCCGCTGGCGAAGTCGACCGCCGACAGGCCCGTCTTCGACGGAGGGCCATCCGGCTCCCCGGTGATGCTCATCCAGCCGGCGATGCCCTGGACCATGTAGTCGAAGCCGGGAAGGTCATGTCGGGGTCCGGTCATGCCGTAGCCGGACAGGGAGCAGCACACGATCGCGGGGTTGAGGGGTGCCAGGTCCGCATACGTGATCCCGAGCCGGCCCGGGACATCGCCGCGCAGGTTCGAGAAGACCGCGTCGCTCTCCTGCACGAGGTCCTCGAAGACGGCCCGACCCTCCGGCCGGCGCAGATCGAGGCAGACGCTGCGCTTGCTGCGGTTCAACGACTGGAAGAAGAGGCTGTCGCCCTCGGTCCGATACGGGGGGACGAGCCGACCGACGTCACCGTCGGGCCACTGCTCGATCTTGATCACCTCGGCGCCGAGCTCGGCCAGGTGCAGCGTGGCGAACGGCCCGGCGCCGTACTGCTCGAAGGAGATGATGCGGACGTCCTCGAGGATCCGTGGCATGCGGTTGCTCCGGGTGACGGGGAAGGGATTTGTGGAAACGATACCAGAATCGATCGCGACCCGCGCACGGCGCCCCGCCGCGACCCGGAGCGACCCCCGGCGTGTTACCGAATCGTTATGACCGTCTTTCGCTGACCGCGTTGACGGGGCGCACCATCCTGAATACGTTTCTGGAAACAGTTCCAATCTGAGGACGTGATGCCAGTGTCGACCATGAAGCGATATGCAGTGCTGGTCGCAGGGGCCTCCGTGGCCCTCGCGGCATGCTCGGCCGGTTCCACGACGGAGTCGTCGAGCCCGGCGGAGACCTCCGCCGCCGCTCCGGCCTCCTCCGCCGCGGCCCCCGCCTCCAGCGCCGCGGCCAGTGCCGCGGCGAGCGGCGACTTCAGCGCCCAGGCCACCGAGCTCGACTCGATGGGCTACGATCAGCTCGCCGCCTCGCTGCTCGCTGCCGCCCCGGCGCCGGCGACGCTCAAGGACGGGAGCACCTTCACGCTCAAGCCCGAGACGGCCGAGAAGATCGCCAAGGGCGAGCCGATCAACTACGTGATCTCGTACGGCTCCAAGAGCATCCCGCTCTTCGGCCAGCAGTACGGCATCGGCTACGCGGACACGCTGCCGGTCGCCAACTCGATCCTGCCCATGAACGGCGCCGACGTGTCGCCGTCGACGCCGGGCCAGGACGTGCAGGCGCAGCTCGCCGGCATCGAGGCGCTGCTCAACACCGGCCAGATCGACTGCCTGTCGATCCAGCCGCTCGACGACGTGAGCATGACGGACATCACCAACAAGGCGACCAGCCAGGGGATCCCGGTGTTCACCGTCGGCGTCACGTCGAACGCCAACGAGTTCGCGAACTTCACCCAGGTCTCGTACGAAGAGGGCAAGCAGGCCGCCCAGATCGTCGCGGACTGGGCGACGGCGAACGGCAAGGACCTCAAGGTCTTCGCCGTCTCCGGCGGTGACCCGTCGGCGTCCTGGGCGCAGGGCCGCATGAAGGGCTTCATCGACGGCATCACCGAGCTGGTCCCCGGCTCGAGCTTCGTCAACAGCGCGTCCGACGCGATCGTCACGTCGTACGACCCGGCGAAGACCTACGACACGTACAAGGCGTTCCTCACCGGCAACCCCGACGTCCAGTTCATCGAGAACGTGGACATCGGCGCTGAGCACCTGAACCGGGCGATCACGGACGCCGGGCGCGACGGCGAGGTCTTCTCCATCGGCTGGAACCTCAGCGAGGGCCAGTTCCAGGGCATCGAGGCTGGCACCCAGGTGGCGGCGCTCGACCAGGCGTGGTCCCAGCAGGCCGGCTACGGCGCTCTCGCCTGTGCCGCGTTCCTCAAGGACGGCCTGGTCATGCCGAACACGCAGGAGCTGGTCCCGGTCACCTCGGAGAACGTGGCGGCGGCCCGCGAGGCGTTCAACGCGATCCTGAAGTAGCAGTAGGAGCTCGACGCACCCGCGGCTCGGGGCCGGCGACTGACGCCGGCCCCGAGCCCGGACCACATACGAGGAGGGTTCAGTGGCGCTCGATCAGGTCCAGGCCGACGACGCTCCGGCCGAAGCGGCGGGAGAGGGCCGGCGGCGGGTGCTCCAGGAGTTCGGCCGGACGGCCGGGCTCATCGGGACGATCCTGCTGGTGATGGCGATCTTCGCGATCGCCTCGGACGGCCGGTTCCTGCAGCCGGAGAACCTCCTGGGCCTGCTGCGCTACATGAGCACGCTCGCCATCGTCGGCCTGGGGCTGACCGTCGTCCTCATCGTCGGCGAGATCGACCTGTCCTTCGGTGCCGTGTACGGCTTCAGCGGCATGATCACCGCCGTCGCGTGGATCAGCTGGGGCTGGAGCATCGGCATGGCCATCGGCCTTGCCCTCGTCGCCGCGATCCTCGTGGGCCTGTTCAACGGGTTCTTCACCACGGTCACGAAGATCCCCTCGTTCATCGCGACCCTCGGCGCCAGCACCCTCGTGTTCGGGTTCACGCTGCTCGTGAGCGGCTCAGCGACGTTCTCGCCGCTGCAGCCCGGACCGGGCCGGACGATGAACGAGACGCAGGTCGACTTCTTCCGCGGCCTGAGCAACCAGGACCTCCCCCTCGGCCTGCCGATGGGCGCGATCTGGATGGCCGCCATCGCCCTCGGCTTCTGGTACCTCATCAGCAAGTCGCTGTTCGGCTTCCGGCTCAAGGCGATCGGTGGCAACCCGATCGCCGCGCAGTTCGCCCGGATCCGGGTCCGCCGATACAAGATCTGGTCGTTCGTGATCTGCGCCCTGTCGGCGGCCGTCGCCGCCATCCTCGTGTTCGCGTTCATCGGCTCGGTGCAGCCGGACTCCGGGGCCGGGCTGCTGTTCCCGACCTTTGCCGCCGTCGTCATCGGCGGAGCGAGCCTGTCCGGGGGACGGGGCACGGTGCTCGGCACCCTCCTCGGCTGCCTCCTGCTCTCGATCCTCAACAACGGCCTGGCCCTGATGGCGGCCGGGGCGTTCCTCCAGCAGATCTTCATCGGCGTCGTCACGATCGGTGCCGTCGTTCTCGACCAGGCGACGCAGCGCTGGCGCCAGGCCGCCTGAGAATGAGCACGACCGTGACGACGCGCGGCATCGAGATCTCCGGCCTGGTCAAGAGGTACGGCGACACGTGGGCCCTCGCCGGGCTGGACCTTGCGGCCCGACCCGGGGAGATCCTCGGCGTCGCCGGCCCGAACGGTGCGGGCAAGAGCACCCTGGTGAAGGTGCTCGCGAGTGAGACCGTGCCCGACAGCGGCGTGATCGCCCTCGACGGCGCACCGTGGCGGGCGTCCTCAGACGCCGACCGCGTGGCGGTCGTCCACCAGGAGCCTCAGCTTTTCCCCAACCTGACCGTCGCGGAGAACCTCCTCGTCGGTCAGGAGCCGACGCGCCTGCTGCGTCCGCGCGGCCGGGACGCCGACCGTGACGTCCTTCGAGAGGTCGGCCTGCTGCCGTACGCGAACGACCCGGTGGGCTCGCTGCCGCTGGCCCTGCAGCAGCGCACCGAGATCGCCCGAGCACTCGCCAAGCGTGCCGACGTGTTCTTGTTCGACGAGCCCAACTCGGCACTGACGGAGGCTGAGTCGGCCGAGCTGTTCGACCGGATGCACGCCCTCGCCGCGCAGGACAAGGTGATCTTGCTCGTGAGCCATCGTCTGGCCGAGCTCGCCGCGCACTGCGACCGGCTCATCGTGATCGTGGACGGCAAGGTCCGCACCGAGCTCGCCCAGCCGCACATCGACCAGGAGCGGATCGCCCGCGAGCTGGTGGTCGGCCGTTCGGGTCCCGCGGCAGCGGACCGCGCCGGGCGGCCGGCGCCCGACCGGCGCCTGCTGCACCTGTCGGGCTGGACGCACCGCCACTCCCGGTTCGCGGACGTCGAGCTCTCTCTGCGCGCCGGGGAGGTCGTCGCGATCGTCGGTGTCGAGGGCTCCGGTGGCCGGGAGCTCGTGCGCTCGGTAGCCGGGTTCGAGAACGCCCAGGGGACCTTCTCGCTCGAGGGTCCTGCGGGCCCGCTCGACCACGACGATGTCGCCTACGTGACCGGCGACCGGAGCGAGAGCCTGTTCACGAACCTCTCGGTGGCCGAGAACCTGTACCTGCGCCAGGCTGGGTCGCTCACGGCACGCACGGGCGTGCTGCGCCGCCGGCAGGCCCGGGCGGTTGCCCAGGAGTCCCGCACCGCGTTCTACGTGAAGACCGCCGACCTCGACACCCCGATCCGTTCGCTCAGCGGTGGCAACCAGCAGAAGGTCGCGATCGCGTCGGCGCTCGCGCTGCGGCCCGCTCTGCTCGCGCTGGAGGAGCCGACCCGCGGGGTCGACCTCGGCAGCAAGGCGGAGATCTACCGCCTGCTGCGTGACTACTGCGGGTCCGGGGCCGGTGTCCTCCTGTACTGCACGGAGGACTCGGAGGTGTTCGACGCCGCCGACCGGGTTGCCGTGATGTCGCGCGGCCGTATGGTCGGGATACTCGACGTCGCCGCGTTCGCCGACGCCGAGAGCCTCGCCGAAGCGATTGCCGTGCTCGCCGGAACCGACCTCGTCCCCACCCACCCGTCGTCCCAGGAAGGGCCCCCTGCATGAAGATCGCGACCGTCGAGCCGATCCCCGTCGCGTACCCCGAGCCGAACGACTTCGACGCGACCCGGTACCTGTGCCTGGTCAAGGTGACCACCGACGATGGCATCGTCGGCTGGGGCGAGTCGATCACGCAGTTCCCGGAGGCGAACCCGGCGACGGCGGCGATCATCGCCGGCATGGCGGAGGTCGTCGTCGGACGTGACCCCGTGCACACCGAGGCACTCTGGCGGGAGATGAAGCAGCGGGCGTGGTGGTACGGGTACCACGGCGGCATCGCCTCCTACGCCGTCGCCGCTATCGACATGGCGCTGTGGGACATCAAGGGCAAGGCCCTTGGCCGGTCCGTCCTCGACCTCCTGGGCGGGCCGGTCCATGACCGGCTCCCGGCGATCGCGTCCTCTCACGCGCACCACGAGTCGATCCCGGCCATGGCCGACGAGGCGCAGGAATGGTTGTCGACAGGCCTGCAGGGCATGAAGGTCGGGTTCGGCAAGCGGGGGAACGCGCGCCTGGGCTACGAGCACGACCGCGACGTCGAGTACGTGCGGGCCATGCGGGAGGCGATCGGTCCGGACCGGATGCTGATGATCGACTGCGGGATCAACGTGAAGTGGGACGTCACCGACGCCGTCCGCCGCGTGCAGGCGTTCGACGAGTACGACCTGACCTGGGTCGAGGAGCCGCTGGGTGCGTGGGACCCGGAGGGCTACGCGAACCTGCGCAGCAAGACCACGGCGCTCATCGCCTACGGCGAGCGGGAGTGGAACCTCGAGGGCTTCGAGCGCGTGCTCGCTACCGGCACCGTCGACGTCGTCGGCGTAGACCCCGGACGGGCGGAAGGCATCACCGGCTTCAAGAAGGCGACGGAACGGATCGAGGCGTACGGCCGGCAGGCCAACGCGCATGCGTGGTCGTCGGCCATCTGCAGCGCTGCGAGCCTGGCGATCAGCTTCAGCTCGCCGGCCTGCAAGCTGTTCGAGATCAAGCCGCTGCGCAACCCGATGCAGCACGACCTCGTCCCGGAGCCGGTCGAGCACGTCGACGGGTGGGTGTACCCGCCGACGCAGCGCCCCGGCCTGGGTATCGACATCCAGGAGGACGTCGTCGATCGGTACCGCCAGTAGGCGACGACGTGGACGACGCACTCGCTGCCATCGTCGCGGCGCCCACCCCGGCCGACCCGGACGGGCGGCTGCCCCTTCTCCTGGCGGACTTCCTCGGCTGCGTGCGTGCGAGCGCCGACCTGCCGTCCGGCTCGTTCGCCGAGGACGGCGTCGCCGGGACGGTCGCGACGCTCGCGCTGCGGGCCAGTGCCCAGGACCGCGACGACATCGACTGGCGGTCCCTGCACCACCCGGGATCGGTCATCTGGTCGGTGGTCGTGGCGCTCGCCGCGGCGCACGATGTCCCGGGCGACCTCGCCGAACGGGCGGCCGCCCGCGGCTACCTGACAGCCGCCACGGTGGCCGACCTCCTGGGTGCCGGCCACCGTGCAGCCTGGCACGTCACGGCGACGGCGGGTGCGCTCGGCGCGGCCTCCGCGGCGGCGGTCATCCTCGGGGCGGGTGCGGACGAGCATGAACGAGCCCTCGCCTTGGCCGCCGCGAACGCCGGTGGCCTGGCACGGGCAGCGCGTGAGCGAGCCGGGGCCGCGGCGTTCAACCGGGCGGCCGCCGCCGGGCTGGGCCTCGCGGCCGCACGGGCGGCCCTTGTCGGTGCCGTCGCGCTCGACGCGGCGTTCGATGGGCCGGGCGGCATGAGGGAGACGATGTCCGCGGCCGCCGCGTCGGGCGAGGTCCGGGTGCGCGACGGGCTCGCCGATGCGGCCCCGCGTCTCCTGCCGGTCTCGGGTTTCCTGCAGTCCGCGGTGTCCGGGGCGGCCCGCGCTCGGGGCGACGTGCCCGGCACGCTGGTCGAGCTCCGGCTGGGCCTTGCTGCCGGCGCGGTCCCGCTCGTGGACGACGACGGCGCGGGACCCTGGTGGGACGCGCGTACCAGTGCGCTGCGGGCCTGGGCGGCGCAGTCCCCGTACGCGGCCGATCGCCCGGGACCGCTGGACGACCGCACCGACCTGGTGACGGTCGAGGCGGCCGACGTGCCGGTCGGGCACGCCCGGGTGCGAGCGCGGACCGATGCCGGCGAGGTCGACCTCGTCGTCGCGCCGACCACGCTGTCCGACCCCGCGGCGCAGACAGAGCTGACGGCCAAGTGGACACACGTGATCGGCCCCGCGGCGGCGGATCTGGTGTCCCGGGCTCGCGCCGCGCTGGCTCCCGCCGGGCGCCCGGGCCGGCTGACGGCCGGGCTGATCCGATGAGCGCCCGGGGACCGATGGCCCTGCGTTGCGGCCCGTTGACCGCGGTTCTCGACGGGGCTGACCTGTTCGACATCCGCTGGGGCGGTGCCCAGGTCGTCCAGCGGCTGTACCTCGCGGTGCGCGACGAGGTATGGAACACGATCCCGGCCACCCTCTCCGATATCCGAGTCGACGCCGACGCCGACGGCACGGGCGCGGTGGTGACGTTCGAGGCGACGCACGAGCACGGCGACATCGCGTTCGCCTGGACCGGGACGATCCGCGCTGATGCCAGCGGGCTGCTCGCCTACGAGATGCGCGGAACCGCACTGCGGGACTTCTCCTACTGCAAGATCGGCTTCAACGTCCATCACGGCCTCCAGACGCATGCCGGACGGGACTTCCGATGCCGGACGCTCGAGGGCGAGCATGCGGGCGTGTTCGGCCCGGATGTCGTTCCCCAGCTGGTTCGCGACGGGACGTTGACCGCGATGACGCCGGACTACGACCGCATCGACATCGACCTCGGCGGTGTCGGCGTCGCGATGGAGTTCGACGGGGACCGGTTCGAGATGCAGGACCACCGCAACTGGATCGACGCCAACTGGAAGTCCTACGGGACCCCGTTGTCCGCCGGCTTCCCCATGAGAATCGAAGCCGGGGCGGAGCTCTACCAGCGTGTCGTGCTCCGCCTCCGTGGGCCGGTGCCGCCGGAGCTGCCCGCGGTCGTCACCGCCCGGTGGTCGGACGACGCCGGCACGCTGCCGCGGATCGGCCACCTGCTCGCCGCCGCTCCGGACGACGGGCAGGTCGAGCTGCTGCGCGCGCTGCACCCCGACCACCTCCGGGTCGACCTCCACCCGGGCGCCGACTCGTCCGGGCTTGCCCAGGCGGCGGGATTGTCCCGAAGCCTGGGGGCTGGGCTCGAGGTCGCCGTCTTCGTCCGGCCCGACCAGGTCGAGGTCGACGCACCGGCCGCCGCCGAGGCCATCGCCGGCGCGGACGCCCGGGTCGACCGCGTGCTGGTCCTCGTCGAGACCGTGGGGTTCAGCGCCTTCGGCGGAGCCTGTCCGCCGCCGATCGCCACGGCGGTCCGGTCGGCCCTGGTCGCGCGCGGCCTGCCGGGAGCACCGGTGGTGGCCGGCACCAGCCAGTCGTTCGTCGACGTCAACCGCGACCGGCCGGACTACAGCGGGATCGACGGCGTCGTGTTCGCGGCGAACCCCCAGGTGCACGCCGCCGACGACCGATCGCTCATGCAGAACGTCCAGGCCGTGCCCGACGTCGTCGACTTCACGCGTCGGCTCTACGGCGACGTCGCCGTCGTGCTTTCCCCGGTCGACCTGATCGGGGTGAACGGCCCGTATCCCGCAGGCCCGGCCGAGCCCGGCGGGCCGCCGGCGAACCAGGACCCGCGCCAGCGTTCGGCCTTCGCCGCCGCGTGGACGGTCGGTGCGTTGGCGTCGATGGCGAGGTGCGGGACGACCTCGACCACGCTGTTCGAGCTGGTGGGTCCGCGAGGCCTGCTTGACGACCAAGGCCCGTACCCGGTGGCTGCGGTGCTGGAGCACCTCGCGCGGCACCGCGGCTCGCCGCTGCGCGGCGTCGAGGTCGACGACCCGGACCGACTCGCGGTCCTCGCCCTGGCGGACCCCGTCGGCGTCGTCCTCCTTGTCGCCAACCTCACGGACGCCGCTCTCGTCGCGGTCCTGCCGGACGGCGAGCGGCTCGACCTTGCCGCCTACGCCGTCGTCGCTGCGTGCGACGGCGTGATCACCCGCATCGCCTGACGACGGATGGAGCACCCCGTGACGACCGTGCCCACGGCGACGACTGGTCCGCGCGTGCTCGTCGGCGCGTTCTCGATCGAGGGGGACAGCTTCGTGCCCGCCGAGACCAGCCGAGCCGACTTCGAGCGCCAGGTCTGGGCTACCGGCGACGACATCGGGCGCGACGCCGCGGGAGCGACGAATGAGCTCGCCGGCGCCTGGGACGCACTCGTCGAGGCCGGGATGACGCCGGTCGGCACGGTCGTCGCCGTCGCGTCCCCCGGGGCACCGGCATCAGCCGACGTCCTCGACACGGTCGTCGAGGAGATGCTGGCCCGGTGCGGGCCCGACGTCGACGGCGTGTACGTGATGATGCACGGCTCCGCGCTCGTGACCGGTGTCGACGACCCGGAGGGTCTGCTGCTCGGGCGGCTGCGCGCACGTCTGGGCGCCGACGTCCCGATCGCGATCAGCCTCGACCTGCACGCGTACGTCACGGACGCGATGATGGCCGCCGCCGACGTCGTCACCGCGTACCGCACCTGCCCGCACGTCGACCTGTACCGGACGGGTCGGCAGGCCGGCGACCTGCTCGCGCGGACCATTGCCGGCACCATCACGCCGACAGCGCACCGCGTGCGGCTCCCGATGATCACCCCACCTGAGAGGCACGACTCGACGCAGGATCCCTTCCGGCGCCTGCAGGCGCTGTGCGACGTGGCCGAGGAGCAGGGTGCGCTCGCCGCGGCGCTGTGCTGCACGCAGCCCTGGCTGGACGTGCCGGAGCTGGGGTGGTCGGTCGTGGTCACGACGGACGACGACCCGGGACTCGCCGCCCGGCTGGCGGACGAGATCGCGAGCCAGGCGTGGGCGGCGCGTTCGGAGTTCCTGGTCTCATCTGCGGTGCCGGTCGACGACGCGGTGGCGGACGCCTTCACCGGCGACGGCACCTTCGTGGTGGCCGACATCGGCGACGCGACGAACGGGGGATCGCTCGGCGACAGCACCGAGGTACTGCGTGCGTTGCTGGCCCGTCGCGCCGCCGGGCTGCCGACCGGCCCGTCTGCGTTGAGCATCACCGACCCGGGTGCGGTGGCACTGGCCGCTGCGGCCGGCGAGGGGTCGACCGTCGAGGTGATCGTCGGGACGGGCGTCGTCGGCACATTCAACGCCCGCACGCCACTTCGGGGCATCGTGCGACGTGTGTGGGATGGCACGTTCACGTACACGCATCCGGCGGCCGCCGGGGTCGAGGACAGCCCCGGTCGCGCCGTCGTGCTCGAGGATGGGGACATCACCGTCGTCCTGCACAGCCGCCCGGTGCGCGTGATCGACCCGTCGATCTACCTGGCCGTCGGCATCGACCTCGCGACGCAACGGCTGCTGCAGGCGAAGTCGCACGTGTCCTACCGCGCGGGCTTCGATCCGATCTCGCGGGGAAGCGTCCTCGCCGACACGATCGGGCCCACGGCGGCCAACCTCGCCTCGCTGCCGTTCACCCGCCGCCCGCGTCCCCTCTTCCCGTTCGAGGACGCGGCCTGGGAGCCGACGGCGTAGGAGCTGGCGGCTCAGTGGGCGACGGCGAGGAGCAGCAGGAGCCCGGTGACCGCGACGAGGCTGCCCGTGACGATCGCCGGGTCGGGTCGACGCTGGTGGCGCACCCATTCGATCCCGATCACCATCAGCGGCAGCGTGGCGAGCACTGACTGGATCACCACGACGTCGCCGATCTGCACGGCGAGGATCGTGAGCAGGAAGCTCGCCGTCACGAACGTCGAGCGGACGGCCAGTGGTGGCACGTCGCCGAGCCGTACCGCGGTCGGTGGCGCGATGACGAAGTACACCAGTGCCGCGAGCGCTGCGCGTACGACGTAGGTCTCGGGCAGACCGACGCCCTCCTCGGCCAGGAGCGCGGTGAACACCGTGAGCAGGCCGGTGCCCAGGCCGAGGGCCAGGAGGATCGCGATCGTCCCCGCGGAGCCGATGCCCACGAAGCTGCGCCGCAGTGGGATCAGCGAACCGAGCATGAGGGCGAGCACCGCGATCACCGTCAGCGGTTGCAGCCGCGTCCCGAGCAGGAGCGGAGCGGCGACCAGCGTGGCCGCCGGGGCGAGCGCCTGACCGACGGCCACGCCGGACGCCCGACCCCGGGTGATCAGCGTGAAGATGCACGCGGTGGTCCCGCACAGCAGGACCACCGAGCCGAGGTGCAGGGGGAGGACCGGCCACGAGAGCGTGTGCCACGGTGGCCCGAACGCGATCAGCGGGACGACGAGCAACGCGTTGATCGCGAACAGGGGACCGACCGCCTGCCAGGTCGGCATCCGCAGCGAGATCGACTTGGTCAGGTAGGTGCCGACGGCACCGGCGAACGTCGCTGCGACCGACAGGGCGAGGACGAGCACGTCGGCGGACGAGTCAGCCGGCGTCGGGGGGGACGGGACCGCGGGGACGCGGGCGGACGCCGTCGAACGTCACCGGCAGCCCGGGGACGCGCAGACCGGCACCGGGCAGGTCGATGAGGATGCCGGTCCGGTCCGCCTGGGGGTCGGACAGCAGGTCCTCCGGGCGCTGGACCGCGTCCACCGGCAGTCCGGCGGATCCCAGGCGCTGCGCCCACTCGTCGGCCGGCGCGCCAGCGAACGTCCGCTCGAGCTCGGCTCGCAGCGCGACGGCGTTGGCGCTGCGATCGGCGTTGCTGGTGAAGCGGCTGTCGGCAAGCAGGTCGGGCCGCTCGATCGCCTCGCACAGGCGCTCGAAGAGGGCGTCACCCCCGATTCCCAGGCAGATCTCGCCGTCGCCCGTCGTGAAGATCCCGTAGGGCGCGAACGCGGGATGACCGCTGCCATGCCGGCCGGACGGCTCGCCGGTGACCTGGTGCGCCGCGACGTGGTAGGCGACCCAGCTCGCGCCGGTCTCGAAGAGCGATGTCGCGACGGCGCCGCCCCGGCCCGTGCGCTCGCGCTCATACAGCGCCGTGACGACGGCCAGGGCGAGCCAGGTGCCGGCACCTACGTCGAGGATCGAGACCCCTGCGCGTACCGGCGGTCCGTCGGCCGTGCCCGTCACGGCCGCGATCCCGGTGCGGGCCTGGAGCACCGCGTCGTAGCCCGGCTTGTCCCGCTCGGGTCCGGTGGGCCCGTACGCGGACAAGGACGCGTGGATCAGGCGAGGGTAGGAGCGATCCAGGGAGGCCGCGTCAAGGCGGAGCCCCTCGAGCTTCCCGGGCCTGAGGTTGGTCACGAGGACGTCAGCGGTGCCGAGCAGGGCGTCGAGCGCAGCACGGCCGTCGGGGGTTCGGACATCGAGGACGACCACGTCCTTGCCGCGGTTGACGACCTCGAAGTAGGCGGACGAGTCGCCACGGACGGGGGACATGCGCCGGCAGTCGTCCCCGCGCGGGCCTTCGACGTGGACGACCTGCGCGCCGAGGTCCGCGAGCACCGCGCTGGCGAAGGGGGCTGCGACGTTCGAGGTGAGGTCGACGACCGTGATGCCGTCGAGCGGGCGGGCCGAGAGCATCAGGCCGGTGGGGCGAACGTGGTGGTGCGGGTCATGCCGGCGGCGCGGCCTTTGGCGGACACGACCAGGGCCATCTTGCGGGAGGCTTCGTCGATCATCTCGTCCCCCAGCATGACCGCGCCCTTCGCGCCCCCCGCCGCGGACGTGTAGTAGTCGTACGCGTCCAAGATCAGCTCCGCATGGTCATAGTCGTCCTGCCGCGGACTGAACACCTCATTCGCCGCCGCAACCTGATCCGGGTGCAGCACCCACTTCCCATCAAAACCCAACGCCGCACTCCGCCCAGCCACGCGCCGGTACCCCTCCAGGTCCTTGATCGCCAGATACGGCCCATCAATAGCCTGCTTGTCGAACGCCCGCGCCGCCATCAAGATCCGCATCAAGATGTAGTGATACGCATCCCCGGTGTCATACCCCGGCGGCTGCTCCCCGACCACCAACGACTTCATGTTGATGCTCGCCATGAAATCCGCCGGACCGAAAATGATCGACTCCACCCGCGGACTGGCCTGCGCGATCGCATCCACGTTGATCAACCCCAGGGCGTTCTCGATCTGCGCCTCGATCCCGATCCGCCCCACCTCCAAACCGACCTGCCGCTCCACCTGCGTCAACAGCAAGTCCAACGCGACGACCTGGTCCGCGGTCTGCACCTTCGGCAACATCAGACAGTCCAGGTTCGCCCCCGCCCCACTGACGACCTCCGTCACATCCAGATACGTCCACGACGTCGTCCAGTCATTAACCCGAACCACCCGCGTCTTACCCTCAAACCCACCCGCGTTCAACGCCGCCACAATGTTCACCCGAGCCTCCGGCTTCGCCAACGGCGCCACCGCATCCTCGATATCCATGAACACCTGATCCGCCAACAACCCCCGCGCCTTGTCCAACATCTTCGGACTCGACCCCGGCACCGCAAGACACGACCGACGAGAACGCACCGCTGCTCCTGACTCTGAGGTGTGGAAACGATACCAGGCGGTGCGGCGCCGGTCGGCCCTAGCCGCCCTCGGAGGTCGCGACATCAGCGACGGTGCGGCTCGACGGACGCAGCATCGTCCAGCTCAGCAGTGCCAGGGCCGTCCAGATGAGCCCGAAGCCGACCCACTCGCCGCCGGCCATGGGCTCACCGAAGACGGTGAGCCCGAGGATGAGGATGATCGTGGGGCAGATGTACTGCAGCATGCCCACGAGCGACAGCGGCAGCCGCCGCGTGGCGGCGCCGAACGACAGCAGCGGCAGCGCCGTGATCGGCCCGAGAAGGATCACCAGGAGCGGGACCGGCACGTCGCCGGTCGGGCCGCCGGTGCCGAACAGCCCCCACCCGGACAGCAGGAGAACCGGGATCGCGACGGGGACGAGCACGGCGGTCTCGACGGTCAGGCCCTCGACCGTGCCCACGTTGAGCTGCTTGCGGATCAACCCGTACGTGCCGAAGCTCAGGGCGAGCACGAGCCCGACCCAGGGCAGCACGCCGGACGACACCGTGATGACGGCGACCCCGACGGCGGCGAGCCCGACGGAGGCCCACTGCACGCGGGTGAGTCGCTCGTGCAGCACCACGACGGCGAGGACGACCGATACCAGCGGGTTGATGAAGTAGCCCAGCGACGCGTCGACGACGTGGTTCGTCGTGACGGCGAAGACGTAGACCAGCCAGTTCGTCGCGAGGAGGACCGCGGCTGCTGCGAGCCACGCGACCCGGCGCACCGACAGGACGGGGCGCAGCGCCGACCAGCGGCGCCCGATCGTCGTGATGGCCACCAGGAAGACGAGGGCCCACACCACGCGGTAGGCCACGATGACCAGCGGCGGCAGGTCGTCCAGCAGCCGGAAGTACAACGTGAGCAGACCCCACGCCGTGTAGGCACTGACGCCATAGACGAGCCCGGCGCCGAACTGGTCTTGTCCGGCGCCGGTGGGGGGACGATCTTGAGCGGCTGCGCTCAGGAGACGTTCCAGGTGTCGCCGCCGGTCAGCAGCGACTGCAGGTCGCCAGCACCCTTGCTCTCGACGACCTCGGCGAGCTGCTCGCGGACGAGCCGGTCGTACGAGGGCCGCTGGATGTCGCGGAAGACGCCGATCGGGGTGTTCGTGAGCGTGCGCGGGTTGGACAGCCGGGACAGCGCGAACGCCAGGCCCGGGTCCTTGGCGGTCGAGTCGTGACGCAGGAGCGCGGCCTCGCCGACCTCGGCGACGTCGACGACCTTGATGTGGCCGTCCGACAGCCGGGCGACCCCCTTCTCGCCATTGCTGCCGAACCGGATCGGCTCGCCGTCCACCAAGCGGATGATCACGTCGTCCTTGGTGTCGTTGTCCTTGAGCGGCTCCCACGCGCCGTCGTTGAAGATGTTGCAGTTCTGGTAGATCTCCACCAGCGCCGCACCCTCATGGGCGGCCGCCCGCCGCAGCACCTCGGTCATGTGCTTGCGGTCGGAGTCGACCGTCCGGGCCACGAACGTCGCCTCGGCGCCCAGCGCGAGCGATACCGGGTTGAACGCGTAGTCCAGCGATCCCTCGGGCGTCGACTTGGTGATCTTGCCCTGCTCGGACGTGGGGGAGTACTGGCCCTTCGTCAGGCCGTAGATCCGGTTGTTGAACAGCAGGATCTTGAGGTTGACGTTCCGGCGCAGCGCGTGGATCAGGTGGTTGCCGCCGATCGACAGCGAGTCGCCGTCGCCGGTGATGACCCAGATCGACAGGTCCGGCCGGCTGATCGCCAGGCCGGTCGCGATCGCCGGGGCGCGACCGTGGATCGAGTGCATGCCGAAGGTGTTCATGTAGTACGGGAACCGCGACGAGCAGCCGATCCCGGAGATGAAGACGATGTTCTCGCGGGCCAGGCCGAGCTCGGGCAGGAAGCCCTGGACCGTCGACAAGATCGAGTAGTCCCCGCAGCCGGGGCACCAGCGCACCTCCTGGTCGGACTTGAAGTCCTTGGCCGAGACCGGGATCGAGGTCTTCGGGATCAGGCTGAGGGCGGGGTAGGTGTCGGTCATCGCTCGCTCGCTTCGTGACTCGTCGGCGGATCAGGCGTTGGTGGAGTGGAGGTCACCGGTCGGCAGCGTGGAGATCGCCGCGGTGATCGCTGAGACGAGCTCGGTCGACTTGAACGGCATGCCGCGCACCTGGTTGATGCCCTGGACGTCGACCAGGAACTTCGCCCGCAGGAGCATGCTCAGCTGGCCGAGGTTCATCTCCGGGACGAGGACCCGCTTGTAGCTGCGCAGGACGTCGCCGGTGTTGGCCGGGAACGGGTTCAGGTGCCGCAGGTGGGCCTGAGCGACCTTGACCCCGGTGCGGCGGGTGATCTCGCACGCAGCACCGATCGGCCCGTAGGTCGATCCCCACCCGAGCACGAGCACCTCGGCGTCGCCATCGGGGTCGTCGACGGCGAGGTCGGGGATCGTGTCGGCGATCGCATCGACCTTCGCCTGGCGCAGGCGGACCATCAGGTCGTGGTTCTCGGCGTCGTAGGAGATCGTGCCGATCCCGTCAGCCTTCTCCAGCCCGCCGATCCGGTGCTCGAGCCCCGCCGTGCCCGGAACGGCCCACGGCCGGGCGAGGGTGGCGGGGTCGCGCTTGTACGGCTTGAAGATGTCCGTGCCGTCTGCGGCCACGTCGTTGGGCCCGGTCGCGAACGCCGGGTCGATCACCGGCAGGGTCGACGCGTCGGGCACGAGCCACGGCTCGGAGCCGTTCGCGAGGTAGCCATCCGAGAGCAGGAAGACCGGGGTGCGGTACGTGACGGCGATCCGGGCGGCCTCGATCGCTGCGTGGAAGCAGTCCGAGGGGGACTGCGGCGCCACGATCGGGACGGGGGACTCCCCGTTGCGGCCGAACATCGCCTGCAGGAGGTCGGACTGCTCGGTCTTCGTCGGCAGGCCGGTGGACGGGCCGCCGCGCTGGACGTCGACGATGATGAGCGGGAGCTCGAGAGAGACGGCGAGCCCGATCGCCTCGGACTTCAGCGCGACGCCGGGGCCGGAGGTCGTCGTGACGGCGAGCGCACCGCCGTAGGCCGCACCGATCGCCGAGCCGATGCCGGCGATCTCGTCCTCGGCCTGGAACGTCATGATCCCGAACCGGTGGTTCTTCGCCAGCTCATGGAGGATGTCCGAGGCCGGCGTGATCGGGTACGAGCCGAGGAACAGCGGCAGGCCGGACTTGGTCGACGCGGCGATGAGGCCGAAGGCGAGCGCCGGGTTGCCGCTGATGTTGCGGTAGGTGCCGGCCGGGAGCTTGGCCGGGGCCACCTCGTACTGCACCGAGAATGCCTCGGTCGTCTCCCCGAAGGACCAGCCGGCCTCGAAGGCGGCGAGGTTGGCGGCGAGGATCTCGGGCTTGCTCGCGAACTTGCGCTCCAGGAAGGTGCGGGTGCCCTCCGCCGGCCGCGAGTACAGCCATGACAGCAGGCCGAGGGCGTACATGTTCTTCGAGCGCTCGGCCTCCTTCTTGGTGAGGTCGAAACCCTTCAACGCCTCGACGGTCTGGGACGTCAGGGCGATCGCGTGGACGTTGTAGGGCTCGAGCGTGCCGTCGTCGAGCGGGTTCGTCGCGTAGCCGACCTTCTCCAGGTTGCGCTTGGTGAACTCGTCGGTGTTGAGGATGAGGTCTGCGCCGCGGGGCAGGTCCTTGATGTTGGCCTTGAGGGCGGCCGGGTTCATCGCCACGAGCACGTTGGGGGCGTCGCCGGGGGTGGTGATGTCGTGGTCCGCGAACGCGAGCTGGAAGGCCGAGACGCCGCCGATGGTCCCGGCTGGCGCGCGGATCTCGGCCGGGAAGTCGGGCAGCGTCGACAGGTCGTTGCCGAGCCCGGCGGTGTCGGACGTGAACCGGTCACCGGTCAGCTGCATGCCGTCACCGGAGTCCCCGGCGAACCTGATCACGACGCGGTTGAGGCTGACGACCTGCTTGCTCACGAAGGTCCCCTTGGTGGGATGCGGTGCGGGTGGCGTGTGTGATGTCCGTTGCGACCATATCCGGGGGGCTTCGCGCGAGGGCTGCGGCTCCCCGGGGGGACGGTTACTAGGACATCCAAGGAGGCTACACCGGGTGTTCATCCAGCGGTATTGCGTCCGTCACATATCGCACGACCTGTCGCCGGTCCTGTCGAGCGACCTGTCGCACCGCATGGCACGAGGCCCGAGGCGGCCCGCGACTACCCTGCCGAGGTGATCGCCGTCCCGCCCGCGCTGCGCACGTACCGGGTGCCCGGGCACCCGGGGGCGCGGGTCGTGCTGGCCAGTGCCGGGCTCGCGTGCTGCGCGATGGAGGTGGAGTCGGCGGCCCGTCGGGGGCTGATCGAGGTCGACGAGTCGCCGCTGGCGCCCGCCGACCGCGCGGTGCTCGTGGTCGCCGGGACGGTGACCGAGGCGCTCGCGCCCGCCGTCCGCCGGCTCCTGGCGGACCTGCCCGCCGGCACCCGGGTGGTCTCGTTCGGTGCGTGCGCGGCCACGGGAGGCCCGTACTGGGACGCACCGACGGTGATCGACGGGGTCGACGGCCTGCTGTCCGTCGACCGGTGGGTCCCGGGCTGCCCCCCGCGCCCGTCCGACCTCGTCGCCGGCCTGGTCGGGCTGCTCGAGCAGGACCCCGCATGACCGACCACGTGAGGACCGTCGCCGCGTCCGAGTGGGCGGCAGCCGCCGAGGATGCCAGCGGCGATGGCTACGACTACCTGGACCTCGTCGCCGGCATCGACCGCCGCGAGGCGGTGGAGGTGGTCGCCCGGCTGGTCCGACGGGACGCGTCGGGCTGCGACGCGGTCCGACTGGTCACCCAGGTCGTCATGGGGGAGGCCCTGGCGAGCCTGACGTCCCTCTACCCGGCGGCGGCCTGGCACGAGCGGGAGCTCGTCGAGATGTTCGACGTCCGGCTCACCGGCCACCCGGATCTTCGCCCGTTGCTGCGTCGTCAGCAGGCGGGGTCCGCGCCCCTCCTGCGTTCCACGGTGCTCGCGGCGCGGGTCGCGCGCCCGTGGCCGGGCGCGGCCGAGGGGGGCGACGACCGCCGAGGCTCGCGGCGTCGCCAGGCACCGCCGGGCGTGGTCGCGGACTGGCTCGAGCGGGAGGACGCGTGAGCACCGGGGCGCACGCAGCGATCGCGCTCGTCCCGTCCGCCTGCACCTCCTGCATGATCTGCGTCCGGGAGTGCCCGGCCTGGTGCATCGAGGTGGACAGCCACGTCGAGCAGGTCAGCGAGCCAGGTGCCCGCCGACCTCGGTCGGTGAGCGTCCTGGACCGCTTCGCGATCGACTTCGGGCTGTGCATGTACTGCGGCATCTGCGTCGACGTCTGCCCGTTCGACGCCCTCGCGTGGGTCCCGGAGCCGGTCGCGTCGACGCCCGACGCCGACGCCCTGACGCTGGCGACCGACGACCTCGCGCGGCTCGGCGCGGAGCCCGACGGCCCCTGACGCGACGCGCCGCCGGCACGCCGCCGAGGCCGACGCGCACTCTGACAAGATGACGCCGTCACCGCGCCACCTGAAGGAGCCCGACCATGACGGTCCTGACTGCCCGCCGACTGCTCGCCCCGCTCGCGCTTGTCGCCGCGTCCGCCCTGGTCGTCGGCTGCGCCCCGCAGGAGTCGGCCTCCCAGACGTCAGCGGCCTCGTCGGGCCCGGTGGCCTCCAGTGCCGCCGCGAGCGAGGCGGCGAGCGCCGAGGCGTCGGCATCCGCGTCGGCCGCAGCGGTGGACGAGTGCTCCCCGGAGAACCTCACCCTGCTGACCCCCGGCACGCTGACGATCGGCACCGATACCCCGGCGTACCCGCCGTACTTCGAGGACGACGACCCCACCAACGGCAAGGGGTTCGAGTCGGCCGTCGCGTACGCGGTCGCCAAGCAGCTGGGCTTCAGCACGCCGGAGGTCACCTGGGTCACCGTGCCCTTCAACAAGTCCTACGCCCCGGGCGCCAAGGACTTCGACTTCGACATCAACCAGATCTCGATCACGCCGAAGCGCCAGAAGGCGGTTGACTTCTCGGACGGCTACTACACGGTCAACCAGGCGGTCGTCGCGCTCAAGGACTCGCCGATCGCGAACGCGACGACCCTCGCCGAGCTGCAGGCCGCCAAGCTGGGCGCGCAGGTGGGCACGACGAGCCTGGACTTCATCAACGACGTCGTGAAGCCGGCCGAGCAGCCGTACGTCTACAACGACACGAACGACGCCAAGAGCGCCCTGAACAACGGGCAGATCGACGCGATCGTCGTCGACCTGCCGACCGCGTACTACATCACCGCGGCCGAGATCCCGAAGGCGAAGATCGTCGGCCAGTTCGAGGCGCAGGACGGCGGCGAGCAGTTCGGCCTTCTCTTCGCCAAGGGCAACCCGCTGGTCACTTGCGTCAACAAGGCGCTCGCCGCACTGACCGAGAGCGGCGAGCTCAAGGCGATCCAGGACGAGTGGCTCGCCGGCGAGGCCGCTCCGTACATCAAGCAGTAGCGACGGCTCCCGAGCCCGGCGCCCCGTGACCGGGCCATGACCGGACCCTTCGGCCCGGCGCTCGCGCCGGCGCCCGGGACGCTCACGGCCTACCGCGACCCCGTCCGGCAGGCAGCACTGCGCCGGCGGGCGCGACGCAACGCGTTCGTCGGCATGGCGAGCCTCGTCGTGTTCGTCGTCGTCGTGGGGGCGTTCGTCGTCCGGACACCGGGCTGGCCCAGCGTCCGGGAGACGTTCTTCAGCGGCGAGCAGTTCGCCGACTCGTTCCCCGGGCTGATCAAGGCGTTCTGGCTCAACGTCCGGATCTTCCTGGTGGCCGAGCCGCTCATCCTCGTCGTCGGGATCCTCGTCGCGCTGGCTCGCACCCTACGGTCGCCGATCTTCCTTCCCCTGCGGCTGATCGCGACGATCTACGTCGACGTGTTCCGCGGGGTCCCGACGATCCTGGTCATCTTCCTGCTCGGCTTCGGTGTCCCCGCGCTCAACCTCCAGGGGGTGCCGATCGACCCTGTCCTGTGGGGCACGGTCGCCCTGGTGCTGTCGTACGGCGCGTACGTCGCGGAGGTGTTCCGGGCCGGGATCATGTCGGTGCACCCCAGCCAGCGCATGGCCGCGCGCTCGCTGGGCCTGTCCGTCGGCCAGACCAACCGGTTCGTCGTGCTGCCGCAGGCGATCCGCAACGTCGTGCCCCCGTTGCTCAACGACTTCATCTCCCTGCAGAAGGACACCGCGCTCGTGTCGGTCCTCGGTCCGATCGAGGTGCTCCGGCAGGCCCAGATCGACGCGTCGTCGACCTTCAACTACACCCCGTACGTCGCCGCCGCCCTCATCTTCATCGCCCTCACGATCCCCATGACCCGGTTCGCTGACTGGGTCCAGGCCCGGATGGCCCGCCGTCAGCGCGCCGGGGGTACGGCATGAGCGAGGCCCGCGGCGACGGCGCCGCGACGACTACACCGCTCGTCGAGATCGCCGGGGTCTGGAAGTCCTTCGACGAGCACGTCGTCCTGCGCGGCCTGGACCTGACGGTGGACCGCCACGAGGTCGTGGTGCTCATCGGCGCATCCGGTTCCGGCAAGTCCACACTCCTGCGGTGTGTGAACGCGCTCGAGGCGGTGGATGCGGGCCGGATCCTGCTCGACGGCTCGGTCGACGTCACCGACCTGAACGTCAACCTCGACCAGATCCGCCGGCGGGTCGGGATCGTCTTCCAGTCCTACAACCTCTTCCCGCACATGACGGTCCTGGACAACGTGACGCTGTCACCACGGAAGGTCGCTCGCACCCCGGCCGCGCGCGCCGAGGCCGAGGCGATGACCCTGCTTGACCGGTTCGGGCTGGCGGCGAAGGCTCGCGACTACCCCGATCGGCTGTCCGGCGGGCAGGCTCAGCGGGTCGCGATCGTCCGTGCGCTGGCGATGCAGCCGGAGGTCATGCTGTTCGACGAGATCACGTCGGCGCTCGACCCCCTCCTGGTAGGAGAGGTCCTCGACGCCGTGCGGGAGCTCAAGGCGGGTGGCCTCACGATCGTGATGGCCACCCATGAGATGGGATTCGCGCGGGAGGTCGCCGACCGGGTGTGCTTCCTGCACGACGGCGTCGTGTGCGAGGCCGGCCCGCCCGGGCAGGTCCTCGGCGACCCGCAGCAGCCGCAGACCCGGGACTTCCTGTCGCGCGTGTTCGGCTGAGCGGCGCGCGTCACGCGCGCCCGATATCCGGTCTTGCGGGTCTACAGTGAGGCGCACCGACGCATCGGGGCGCCGGTGCGCACCTGGGGAGGACCCACGATGACGACGGTGGACATGGTCGACGTCGAGGACGTCGAGGCAAGCTTCCGCAAGCACTGGGGACTGATCCTGGTCCTGGGGATCGCCACCTTGGTGGTCGGCCTGATCATGCTGTTCTGGCCGGGCAAGACGGTCGTGGTCGTCGCGTGGCTCGTGGCGATCTGGCTGGTCGTCTCCGGCCTGTTCCAGATCGTCCGCGGCTTCCGGCACGGCCTGTCCGGCGGCATGCGCGCGATGCTCTTCATCTCCGGCGGCCTGTCGCTGATCCTGGGCCTCATCGCCATGATCGGCAGCTACCAGGCCGTCGACATCCTCGCGATCCTCGTCGGCATCTCCTTCCTGTTCGCCGGCTTCGAGCAGCTGTTCTCGCTGGGGGAGTCCTCGACCGGCCGCGGATGGCGCATCTTCGGCGGCATCGTCATGCTGATCGGCGGGTTCGTCGTGCTCCTGTGGCCCGGGATCTCGCTCGCCACGCTGGCCTGGGTCCTGGGGATCTGGCTGGTCATCGGCGGCATCTTCTGGATCATCGCCGCCTTCACACTGCGATCCGCCGCCCACCGCGCCAGCGCCGTCGCGGCCTGACCCGACGCGTCACCGGCGGCCGTGGCAGCGGAGACCTCGCAGACCCTCGACCGGGGCCTGCAGGTGCTCGAAGCGGTCGCCGGGGCACCGGACGGCCTTACCGTCACCGAGCTCGCCGCTGCCCTCGGGATCGGGCGGACGGTCGTGTACCGCCTCGTCGTCACCTTGGAGCAGCACGCGTTCCTGCGCCGTTCCGCCGACGGCCGGTGCCGCTTGGGGCTCGGGGTGCTCGCGATGGGCCGTCAGGTGCAGCCGGTCGTGCGTGACACCGCCGTCCCGGCGCTGCGGCTGCTCGCCGACGCCGTCAACGCGACGGCGGTCCTGACCGTCGTTGACGGGCAGGAGGCGCAGGCAGCCGTCGTCGTCGAGCCCTCGCGGTCGGACGTGCACGTCGCCTCCCGGCCGGGCTCCCGGCAGCCGCTGGAGAACAGCGCCGCGGGCCGGGCCATCCTCGCCGCTCGCACGACGGCCGGTCGGCCGCTGGACCCGCCGTGGGTGGTCGCGACCGGTGACGGTCCGCAGGGGGCGTACGGGATCGCGGTGCCGGTGCTGGGGGTCCCGGGGCTGGAGGCCAGCGTGGGCGTCCTCGCGCTGCGTGAGCTCAACGAGGCCGACGTCGGCCCCCGGGTCGCCCGGGCCGCCGGCGAGATCGCCCGCGCCCTCCGCTAGTCCGCCGCCTTAGTCCCAGCAGCCGGTCATGGTGGCGGTGAGGCCGTCGATCGCCTGTCGGGTGGACAGCGCCGAGTAGCGCTGCGGACGGTCGTTCACGAGCACGGAGAAGATCCGCTCGCCCCCGCTGACGGTGTGTGCCACCCCGGACAACGCGGTCGTGTCGAACAGCGAGCCGGTCTTGGCCTGCACCTCGCCCCGGGCGCAGGCCGACTGCTTCGTCACGTACCGGCCGAAGCCCGTGATCAGCGTGCCGGTGCGCCCCGCCACGGGCAGAGCGCCGGGCTCGAACATTGATGCGAACGCCCCGGGCTTGGTGACGCGCGCGTAGCGCAGCACGTCGGCGAGGAACCGCGGCGTGACCCGGTTCGTGCGCGAGAGGCCGCTGCCGTCGGACAGTCGCTGGGCGGACGGGTCGATCCCGGCATCCCGGAGGACCTGCTCGACGGCCGTGCGCGCGCCGGCCCAGGTCGCCGGTACGCCGGCAGCGACGGCCACCTGCCGGTGCAGCACCTCGGCCACGTTGTTCTCCGAGTGGCTCAGCATCACGGCGACGGCGTCCTTGACGGTATGACCGTCGGTCGTCGCGAGCACCGTGCCCTGGCCGCCGTCGGCGTCCGTGCCCAGCGTCGCCGGTACGCCGAGCTTCGTGAGCCGGTCGACGAACACGGCCGCGGCCGCGGTGCTCGGGTCGCGGCTGTAGTCACCGAGCCGGGCGAGGGCCTCGACCCGGGCGGCCTCCGAGCCCAGGTAGGTGCGGGTCCAGCCGGGCCCCTTGCCGGTACGCGGGAACAGGTCGTCGTCGACGTGGACCACGACCGGCGCTCCGGCCGGGAGCACGGCGGCGGTCCGCTTGGCCAGCTGGCGGAGGTCGGTGGTCGTGAGCAGCGGGTCGCCGCCACCCTCGAGCACGAGGTCGGACGCCGTCGCGCCCTGTCGGACCGCCGTGCGCAGAACCGTCCCGCCTCCCATGCGCGCGAGCGCGGCGACGGCGGTGACGATCTTCATGTTCGACGCCGGCAGCATCGCCTGGTCGGCGTCCTGCTGGGAGACCACCGCGCCGGTCGCGGCGTCGATGACGACCATGCCGACGTCGTCCCCGAGCCGGGGGTTGCGCAGGCGCTTGTGCAGGAGCGCGTCCACGGCGGTGGGGTCGTCGTTCGCCGTGCTGACCGCTGCTCCGGCGGACCCGGGGACGGCCGCCTGGACGGACGGGGCGCCAGGCCCGGCGACGACGCCGGCGGCGAGCGCCAGCGACGCGAGCAACGCGGTGCCGACGGTCGGCATGGACAGCGGTTTCCGGGGCATGACGACCATGGTGCGACAGGCCGGGGAGATGCCGGTGGCCGGGGCCGGCGACGGCGTGTCGCACAATGGATCGGACCTGCCCCCTGCCGAGAGGCTCCCTCGTGCATCGGACTGCCCGTCGTCCCCTCACGCTCACGCTCGCCGTCCTGGTCCTGCTGGCGACCCTTGTGTCGGCGACGCCGGCCCAGGCCGACGGGCCGGCTCCGAAGCGGATCGTCGCCGGCTGGCTGCCGTACTGGATGACGACGCCGTCGAGCCCGGCGGGCGTCACGTCGGCGGTGCAGAACGCCGACCTCATGACCGAGGTGTCGCCGTTCTGGTACTCCACGACGGCGCGCAACGGCGGCGGGGTCCAGGTCCGGGTGAACCCGAGCTTCTCGAACGGTGCCTCAAACATCTCCTGGGCGATGGGCCAGCTTCGGGCCGCCGGTCTCAAGGTCGTCCCGGCCATCGCGGACGGCTCGGGCAAGGGCCGCATGGCCAAGACGCTCGCGGACCCGGGGCTGCGCGGGCAGCACGTGGCCGACATCGTCGCCCTCGTCACGTCCAACGGCTTCGACGGGATCGACCTGGACTACGAGGGCTTCGCCTTCACCGACGGGTCGTCCAGCTGGGCCGCGACGCAGCCGAACTGGACGGCGTTCGTCACCGAGCTGGGGGCCGCACTGCATGCGCAGGGCAAGTTGCTCACGGTCACGATCCCGCCGCCGTGCTCGACGGGCGGGACCTGCGGCGCGCGCAGCGGCTACTGGGTCTACAACATCGCGGGGATCGCACCGGCCGCTGACCGGATCCGGATCATGGCCTACGACTACCACGTCAACGGCATCGGCCCGATCGCGCCGATGCCCTGGGTCCGCGCGATCGTGCAGTACTCCGTCGGCGTGATGGACGCGGCGAAGCTCGAGATCGGCGTGCCGACGTACGGCCGCGCCTGGACCCGTCAGTCCGGCGGCTCCCTGCGGACGACCGGGGTCTGCCCGGCCACTGGCTCGTCGGCCTACCGGTCCCTGACGGCGATGGCGTCCGTCACGGACGCGAACATCCCGGCGACCCTCGCGAGTGCCGGGGTCCAGGCGGCGGACATCCAGTGGTCCGACGCGGACCAGGAGAGCTGGGTCTACTACGACAAGAAGCTGCAGTGGACCGACTCGTCCGGGGCGCGGCAGACATGCACGGCCAAGCGGGTCATGTGGTGGGTCGGGCCGCAGGCGGTCCTGGCGCGCACGCAGCTCGTCGGGGAGTTCGGCCTCGGCGGCGTCGCTCTGTGGACGATCGGCGGCGAGGACCCCTCGCAGTGGCCGATGATCCGCGCGTATGCGCAGTCGCTCGCACCGGCGTCGACCGATGTCGCAGCCGTCGGCACGCCGACGACCGTCTTCGGAACCCCGGTGCCGATCACGGTGACCGTGTCCTCGGGCGGCGCGCCACTCGCCGGCGTGCCGGCGACCGCGCAGTTCCGACGCCAGGGCACCAAGAAGTGGGTCGACATCCAGACCGTCACGACCGGTCCGGACGGCACCGCCGCATTCCAGGTCGCCCCGCAGGCGACCGGGACCTGGCAGGTGGTCGTGCCGCCGGCCGACGCCCGCACCGAGGGCACGAGTGCGCCGTTCACGACGCAGGTGCTCTCTGCAGTGACGGCGACGTCGCTGCAGGCCAAGACCGCGCGCCGTGGGCCGATCGCGGTCGCGGTCCGCGTGCGGCCCGCGCTGGCGGGCCAGAAGGTGGCCCTGCAGATCCAACGTGCGAACGGCACGTGGAAGAACGTCAAGGACGGCACGGTGAATGCGAAGGGCCGCACGCGCCTGGTCGGCAAGGCGCCGGACGCGAAGGGCCGCTACACGTTCCGCGTCGTCGCCGTGGGTCGTGGCGACCTGCTCGCCAACGCGTCGGAGTCGTTCACGGTCAAGGTGACCAAGAAGTAGCGCGCGACCGGGGCGGGGCTCGATGGGGGAGGATGGGCGCGTGTCCCTCGTCTCCGTGGCGCCCGCCGAGGTTGTCCGGCCCGACTACGCCGTGGAGTCGGAGCATCCGTGGATCACGATCGTGTGGAACGACCCCGTCAACCTGATGTCGTACGTGACGTACGTCTTCATGGAGTACTTCCACTACGACCGGACGAAGGCGGAGCACCTGATGATGCAGGTCCATCAGGACGGCCGGGCCGTCGTCTCATCGGGGGCGCACGACGAGATGGAGCGTGACGTCGCGGCGATGCACGGCTACGGGCTGTGGGCCACCATGCAGAAGGACGACTGATGGCCGAGGTCGTCGTGCTCCCCGGCGAGGTCCCTCGCGTCGAGGTCGTGCTCGAGCCGATGGAGCTCGGCCTTCTCGCGTCGCTCGCGACGCAGATCGCGGAGTTCGTCGCCCCCGAGGCCGATGTCGACCCCCTCGTCGCGCTCGTCGGTCTCGACCCGCAGGCGCAGGCTCCCTCGGACCCGGCGCTGCTGCGACTCCTGCCGGACGCCTACGCCGACGACCCGGAGGCGTCTGCGCGCTTCCGCCGGTTCACCGAGCGGGACCTACGCGAGGCCAAGCGCGCCGCGGCACAGGCTGTGCTCGCGGCGCTGGCCGACATCCCCACCGGCGAGAGCGGGACGGTGGTCTTCGAGGGCGATGCCGTGCGGTCCTGGCTCGGCCTGCTCAACGATGCCCGGCTCACGATCGCGGCCCGCCTGGGCGTGAGCGAGGACAACCATCCGGAGCTGGCCGCCCTTCCCGACGAGGACCCGCGCGCGGGCATGTATGCCGTGTATGACTGGCTGACCTTCGTCCAGGACGCGACGGTGTCCGGCCTCCTGGACCGGTCGTAGGGTCCGTCCATGCCTGTCGAGGTCCGGATCCCCGCGTACCTGCGCGATGCGACGAGCGGGGCGGAGCGCGTCGCCGGCACCGGCACCACGGTGGCCGCCCTGATCGCCGATCTCGGGTCGCGCCATCCGGCACTTCCGGCGCGGATGCTCGACGACAGCGGGCTGCGACGCCTCGTGAACGTCTACGTCGGCGCGCAGGACGTGCGCTACGCAGCCGGGCTGGCGACCCCGGTCGGCGACGGCGACCTCGTCACGATCCTGCCGTCGTGGGCTACGGCTGCTGGCTGAACCACTCGCGGGCGCGCGTCGTGTTGGCCGCCAGCAGGGCGATGGCACTGAGGCCGATGACGAGCCAGCCGTAGGGCAGCCGCAGGAGCCCGAACACGATGTTGATCGTCGCGAGGACGTTGACCAGCATGTAGGCCGTCCGCGAGCCGATCATGGCCTCGCGCGCCAGCCACAGGTACATCAGGCCGAGCACGACGGACAGCAGGCCGTTGATGACCAGCGCGAACCCGGGGAACGCCTGGGCGTTGCCGGTCAGGTCGGTGACCGTGAGGTCGGGACCGAACGGCGCCAGGACCATCCAGATGCCGAACGCCAGGTCGAAGATCGCGGACAGCACGACGAGAGCCACGACCAGGAGCACGCTCGCGGGACGCTTCATGGCGGCACTGTACGGGCGGCGTCCGTGGGCGGCCTAGGGTTGGCGCTGCCATGAATGACGCGCCCATCGGGATCTTCGACTCGGGGGTCGGTGGGCTCACGGTCGCCCGATCCGTTCTCGACCAGCTCCCGCACGAGCCGATCCGCTACGTCGGCGACACCGCTCGCGGCCCGTACGGACCGCGCCCGCTCGCCCAGGTGCGTGAGTTCGCCCTGGAGATCCTCGACCGCCTGGTCGACGACGGGGTGAAGGCGATCGTGATCGCGTGCAACTCCGCCAGCGCGGCCATGCTGCGCGATGCTCGGGAGCGCTATGACGTCCCCGTCATCGAGGTCGTCCATCCCGCGGTGCGCCGTGCGGCGGCCGCGACCCGCAGTGGTCGAGTCGGTGTCATCGGGACTGCCGTCACGATCGCATCCGGGGCCTACGCGGACGCGTTCGCCGCGGCGCCGCAGGTCGAGCTCACGGTCGCGGCGTGCCCGCGGTTCGTCGAGTTCGTCGAGGCCGGTGTGACGTCAGGCCCGGAGCTGATCGACGTCGCCACGGAGTACCTGCAGCCGATGAAGGAGGCCGGCGTGGACACGCTCGTCCTGGGCTGCACGCACTACCCGCTCCTGACCGGCGTGATCGCGTACGTGATGGGCGAGGACGTCACGCTCGTCTCGAGCGCAGAGGAGACCGCGAAGGACGTGTACCGCACGCTGGTCGCCGCGGACCTACTGCGCCACCCGGACCTGCCCGAACCCGTGCACCAGTTCCTCGTCACCGGCGACCCCGACGAGTTCCAGCGGGTCGGCCGCCGGTTCCTCGGCCCGGAGATCGGCGTGGTCGAGGTCGACCGCTGACCGTCGGACCAGCGGCGTCGGGTGGCCTCTATAGGGTCGCCGCATGACGCGATCCGACGGCCGTACAGCCGATGCCCTTCGTCCGGTGACCTTCGAGCGGGCCTGGTCCGAGCACGCGGAAGGCTCCGCCCTCGTCTCGTTCGGCCGGACCCGCGTGCTGTGCACAGCGTCGTTCTCCGCGGGTGTCCCGCGCTGGCTGAAGGACTCCGGAACGGGCTGGGTCACCGCGGAGTACGCGATGCTGCCGCGGGCGACCAACACGCGCAACCAGCGCGAGTCGGTCAAGGGCAAGCTCGGCGGGCGCACACAGGAGATCTCGCGACTCATCGGCCGCAGCCTTCGCGCGGTCGTCGACCTGAAGGGGCTGGGGGAGAACAGCATCCTCATCGACTGCGACGTCCTCCAGGCCGACGGCGGCACGCGGACCGCGGCCATCACGGGCTCCTACGTCGCTCTCGTCGACGCGATCACGTGGGCGCGTGGACAGGGCCTGGTCAAGCCCGGCGCCGAGCCGCTCATCAGCTCGGTCGCGGCCGTCAGCGTCGGCATCATCGACGGTGAGCCGCGGCTGGACCTGCACTACGACGACGACGTGCGCGCCGAGACCGACATGAACGTCGTGATGACCGGTGACGGTCGGTTCGTCGAGGTCCAGGGGACCGCCGAAGGCGCGCCGTTCGACCGCTCGCTGCTCGACGGCCTGCTGGACCTCGCCGCCGCGGGCTGTCGCACGCTGACCGGTCTGCAGGAGGTGGCGCTCGCGCAGCCCCTCCCGACCCGGGCCTGACGGCGGTGGCCGCCACCGTCGTCCTGGCCACCCGCAACGCGCACAAGCTGTCCGAGCTGCACCGGATCCTGGTGGCCCACGGGCTTGACGTCGATCTGCTCAGCGTCGCGGACTTCCCCGACGTACCGGAGGTCCCGGAGACGGAGTCGACGTTCGCCGGCAATGCCCTGCTGAAGGCGAGGGCGATCACGGCGGCCACCGGGCTCCCGGCGGTCGCGGACGACTCGGGCCTGTGCGTCGATGCGCTCAACGCGATGCCGGGGATCCTCTCGGCACGCTGGTCGGGGCGTCACGGCGACGATGCGGCGAACCTGCAGCTTGTGCTCGACCAGCTGACGGACACACCGGACACCCGACGGGGGGCTGAGTTCCGGTGCGCGGCCGCCATCGTGCTGCCCGACGGGACCGAGCGGGTCGTCGAGGGCAGCGTCGACGGTTCGGTCATCCGTGAGCCGCGCGGCACCGACGGGTTCGGCTACGACCCGATCTTCGTCCCGACCGGCATGACGCAGACGTTTGCCGAGATCCCCGCCGCGCAGAAGGACGCGATGAGCCACCGCGGCCGTGCGCTGCAGCAGCTCGCCCCCGTCCTGCGCGACCTGCTGGGCTAGGCCGTCAGCAGGAAGGGACTGCGGTGCGGGAGAAGGGATTCGAACCCTCACGCCCGAAGGCACTGCGACCTAAACGCAGCGTGGCTGCCGTTACACCACTCCCGCGGCACGACGAGTCTAGGTGTCGGCTCATGCCTCGCGCAGCAGCGGGAAGAGCGGGTGGTCCATCGGTGCGCCGGCCGGCAGCTCGTCGGCCAGCCCCTCGAACGGGGGCGACGTGCGCCATGGGCGCGGCGCGTGCGTCGCGTCGTCACCGAGGAACCGCAGCGAGAACACCCGACGTCGGGTCGCGCCGGGCACGCCGTACGCGTGGTGCGCGGTGAGCATGTGGAAGAAGACCGCGTCGCCGGGCGCCAGCGCCCACGCCCGCAGCTCGAAGGCCTCACGGTCGGCCTCGATGTCGGGGATCTCCGCGAGCGAGCCCTCGGGGAACCAGGCCGCCTGCTCGGTCAGGAACGTCCTAGGCATGAGCCAGCCGCCGCGGTGCGACCCCGCCCAGAACTCCAACGTCGACTCCGCAGGCACGGGGTCGACCGGCATCCACATCGACACGTTGTCCACGCCGTCGACGTTGTAGTACGGCTGGTCCTGGTGCCACGGGGTCGGCTGCCGCGTTCCGGGCTCCTTGACCAAGAGATGGTCGTGGTACAGCCGGACGGTCCGCCCGCCCATGAGCGCCCCAGCGACGTCGGCGGCGCGTGAGTCGAACGCGATCGTGCGGTATTCCTCGATCCGCTGCCAGTTGCAGAAGTCCTCGACGAAGCGTCCCGGGTCCTCGTCGCGGCTCGCGACCCCGAACAGCGGGCCGGGCTCGGCGAGGTTGCGCTCGATGCCCGCTCGGACGGTGGCGACCTCGTCGGCGCTGAACAGCCCCCGGACGACGACGCAGCCGTCCGCCGCGAACCGTTCGACGGTCCCGGGGTCGACGAGGTCGGTGGCGTCTCGCCTTTCCGTCACTCGCCGATGCCGAGGTCGCGCATCAGCTTGGCGACGTGGCCGGTGGCCTTCACGTTGTAGAAGGCGTGCTCGATGCGCCCGTCCGGACCGATGACGAAGGTCGACCGGATGACGCCGGTCACGACCTTGCCGTACATCTTCTTCTCGCCGTAGGCGCCGTACGCCATCAGGACCGCCTTGTCCGGGTCCGACAGCAGCCGGAACGGCAGGTCATCTCGGTCGCGGAACTTCGCGAGCTTCGCCGGCTTGTCGGGACTGATGCCGAGCACGGTGTACCCGTCCCCGGTGAAGGCCGCGAGGTTGTCGCGGAAGTCGCACGCCTGCTTCGTGCAACCGGGTGTCATCGCCGCCGGGTACGCGTACAGGACGACCCGCTGACCGCGCAGGTCCGCCAGCCGCACGTGCTCACCGTCCTCGTCCTCCAGGTCGAAGTCGGGCGCGGCATCGCCGGGGGAGAGGGGCATCGGTCCTCCTGAGGGTCCTGGCGGGCGCCCGATCGCGTCGCCGACCACGCCAGTCTGCCGGACACATGGCCGCGGTGGGGGACCGCCCAGCCACCTGGCCGCGTAGTCTGCGACCCATGACCGAGGCGCTCACCCCGGCGACGGCGCCCGCACCGGCGCCGTCCGTCGTCGACCTGCAGGCTGAGATCGCCGCTGCGCGCGAGGAGCTCGTCGGCTCGATAGCCGACCTCCGCGCAGCGACCACTCCCGGAGCGCTCGCCAAGCGCGGGCGCAACCAAGTCACAGGCTGGTTCACGGACGAGTACGGCGGCGTCCGGCCGGAGCGCGTGGCGATCGTCGTCGGTGTCGTCGTCGGTGTCGTCGTGCTCCGCCGCATCCTGCGCCGGCGATAGGCGTGACCGCGACCGACATCGGCGTCGGCCAGGACCACCCGGACACCACTCCGGGGCCGGACGGCTCGGTCCCCATCCGGCTCCTGCACGACCGCGTGCTCGTCCGCGAGGACGCCGACGGCCGCGAGCGGCGCAGCATGGGCGGCATCGTGATCCCGGCGACAGCGCAGGTCGGCCTACGGCTGTCGTGGGCGCGCGTCGTCGCGGTCGGCCCGAATGTGCGCAGCGTCCAGGTCGGCGACCGGGTCCTATTCGAGCCGGAGGACCGCGGGCAGGTCGAGCTGCAGGGGATCGACTACGTGCTGCTGCGGGAGCGTGACGTCCACGCGGTGGCCGCCGACCGGAACAGCTCGTCCGAGACGGGCCTGTACCTCTAGCCGATCGCGGGACGGGGGCGACGTGACGGCACCTGCCCGGGCCACCACGGCCCGCGCGATCCCGTCGTGGGCCGTCGCCGTCACCCTGGCCGGCGCCGTCCTCGCCGTGGCCCTGGTGAAGTACGGGATCGGCTCGTTCCCGCAGTGGGTGACCCTGTACGACATCGGTGTCCACTGGACCGACCCGCGCGCCGGAGCCGGTCTCGACAGCACCAACGACTACCTGCTCGGCAACTCCCTCGCCGCCGTGCTCGCCGGCATGGTCGGCCTGCTGCGCTCTCGCGAGGCCTACGGGCTGGTGATGCTGTGCCTGACGATGGTTGCGCTCGTCTGGCCGTTCCTGATGCCACAGGTACGTCAGTCGCCCGAGCGGGCGCGCCTGCTCTTCTTGGTGCTGTTCGCAGGCCCGGTCGTCGCGATCGTGATGGTCTGGGTCGGTGGCTACGACCCCGCGACCGTCATCGCGGCAAGCCTGATCGGGCTCGGCCGGTCGCGGTGGACGATCGCGACGGGCTGGGTGCTCGCCGCTGCCAACCACTGGTCGATGGCTGTCGTCGCGCTCGTCGCCTGGGCGGTCGTGCTGTGGTTCGCCCGCCGAGAAGATCCACCTGGCGAACGCATCCGCCTGATCGCGACCGGAACCGTCGCTGTCGTCGCCGGCACTGTGCTGGTCCATGGGGTCATGGCTGCCTGGGGCGGATCGACAAGCCGGGCGGAGGGCACGGACCTGTCGTACTACGACACGGAGTTCGTCGGCCGGCTCATGTCCAACCTTCCGTGGATCGTGCTGTCCGTCCTCGGGCTCGGATGGGTGCTGCTGATCCTGCTGGCCCGCCGCCGCGTCCCTGGTGCGACCGCATTGGTCATCGCCGTGCTCGTCGCCTCGGTCGTGATCCAGGCGCGCGCGCTCGATGCCACCCGCGACACCGCCCTTCCGCTGCTTCCCGCTGTGCTCCTCGTGATCGGCGTCGGTGCTCCGGCGGCCGAGCGATGGTTGCGGGGATGGCGCTGGTGGCTGGCGGCCGCCGTCGTGGTCGCCGTCCCGACCGTCCTCGTCTTCGGCTGGCAGGTGTCCTGGGTCGGCTGGGGGCTACCGGCGTGAAGTGCGACCGGTCAGTCGATGAGCTGCGCGTCGATCGCGAACGTGTCGTTCAGCAGTGGGTCCGCGGTGCACAGCCAGCGCGTGCGCGACGGTGTGCCCATCTCGGTCGTGATGTCCGCGAAGGACTGGAACCGCCAGGCTCCCGCATCGCGCGTGACCGCCGACCGCTCACTCGGCGCGAAGACGACGGTGGTCGGCGACCCGAGGAGCAGTGCGACCTCCCGCCGGCACTCGGAGAATGCCGTCAGGGCGTTGCCGCTGATCGCCGCGTCGACCCGATCGGCTGAGGTCGTGGCCAGGACAACCACCCCGGTCAGGATGACGCCACCGGCAACGACGGCGCCGAGTGCACGGGGTGGGATCACGGAGCCACGCTAGGCGGGCGGCGCCGCCAGCGCCAGGTGACCGTGAGCCGCTATGGCAGGACGCCGACGCCGGGATGCTCGGCGCTCTCGCGCACGATCTCCTTGCGTTGGCGGGCGGGCAGCCGGTCGACGTACAGCAGGCCATTGAGGTGGTCGACCTCGTGCTGGAGGCAGCGCGCCAGCAGGCCCGTGCCGTCGATGCGTACGGGCTCGCCGTTCCGGTCGACTCCCGTGACGGTCGCGGCCGTGGGCCGGGCGAGGTCCGCCCAACCCCCGGGAACCGATAGGCAACCCTCGGAGTCGGTGTCCAGCTCGCGGTCGTCAGCCACGACGATCACGGGGTTGACCACGTGGGCGACGACGCGGTTCTCCTCCGCGTCGGCGCAGTCGACCACGAACACCCGCGCGTCGACGCCGATCTGGTTCGCCGCCAGACCCACGCCGTCGGCGGCGTACATGCTGGCGAACATGTCGTCGACAAGGGACCCGAGGGCCTCGTCGAACTCCGTGACCTCAGTGCAGGGCCGGTGAAGGACGGGGTCTCCGTAGCGGGTGATCGGCCGGGCCACACCGGTCGCGGGATCCATGGCGGGAATCCTAGAGAACGGATGCCTCGGCCCTGATCGGCGCGGCGACGTCCCACAGGTCCTTGCGTCGTCTGGTTTCAGCCGCCGCCGCGAGGGAGCGCATTGCGGCGGCGGGTGGGCCCGGACTACGTTCGGCCCCGGGTCGGGCGCCGGCCCGCCGCCGCGATGGGAGGAGCCGACGTGGCACCTCCCGCCGAGTTGCCGTGGCTCCTGGAGCGGACGAAGGTCGACGGCCTGCGGTCGGAGTTCCGGCTCACCAACCGGACCGGCCTGGCGATCGCACAGCTCGCGATCCGCTGCGACGGGTGCGAGTTCGAAGGGCGGATGGGTGACCCGCTTCTCCTGACAGACGGTGTCGCCGAGTTCGCCGTCTTCACACCCGCCGCCCCGGACAGCGCGAACCCACCCCGGATGCGGATCGCGTGGGGCGACGGTGACACCGGCGGAAGCTGGGATTCACTCTTTCCCTGAGCAGTCCGCGATCGGGGGGCGGCGGGCCCGACGAGCGGGTTGCAAACGCATCAACGCAGTCGTACCTTCGTTTCCACTGGCGTGTTTCGAGGCCGCAGACTCGACGGACGGCCAGGGGCCTCCGCGCTAGGTAGGAGGCGAACATGGAAACCCAACCTCTCTCGACTCGACGCCCCGGCTCGTCGCCGCAGTGGGTCGTCAACCGTGTCGAGACGGATGGCGGACGCGCGACGTTCCTCCTCGTGGACCTCGCGAGGACCGGACTCGACCGCGTTGCGGTGCGCTGCGCGGGATGTGCCCCGGCGGGATTCGCGGATCACCTGCTGCTTGACGACGGAGTGGCGTCGTTCGCTGTGGATCTGCCGGGCGAGGGTGTGAGAAGCCTGGTGCCGCCGACGGTCACCGTCTCCTGGGTGATGCGGCGCACCGGCCTCACCGGCTCCTGGTCGGCCCGGCTCCGCTAGCGCTCGTCGGAGGTCGGGACTTCACAAAGTGCACCGCCAGGGACTCGAACCCCGAACCCGCTGATTAAGAGTCAGCTGCTCTGCCATTGAGCTAGCGGTGCGCGGGGAAGAAGGTATCACCGCCACTGACCCCGACTGGCATCCGGGCGTCGCTACGGGATGAGCCGCACGGGCGTCGCGCCGAGGGCAACCGGACCGTCGATCGCCTCGCACCGGTTCGCGGTGGTGCAGACCTGCGTGAGCCCGGCGGGCGCCTGGATCGTCGCCCCGTCCGCGTCCGCCCATGCGACGAGCGAAGCGACCCCCTTGCGGTCGAACGGGCACTGGGTCACGGAGCCGTCGTCGACACAGCCCGTCGTGCTCGCCCCCACCGCCCACTGTCGGTAGACCCGGAGCCCAGCCGCGCCGCCGGAGTCGTTGGTGAGTTGAAGGCCGAGCAGGGGGTAGGCCTGCGGAGTCCAGATGTACCAGTAGGTACGGCTGATACCGGAGGCGAGCGAGTCGAACATCGTCTGGACGACCCAGTCCCGGGCCTTCGCCCCCGCGATCACCTGATGGGGGTTCTCCGTGCCGGGACCCGCCAGCCCGTAGTTCAGCTCAGTGTCCCAGACCGGCTTGTCCGGGGCGCCGGCCGCAGCGAGCGCGGTGGTGACCTGGTCGATGTAGCCGTCCCGCACGCTCGTGGACCCACGGCTGTTCGGGTACAGGTGGGCGGCGAACACGTCGACCGGCCAGCCGAGCTCGCCGAGGGCCGCGAGGTAGCGGGAGAAGAACCGGGTGAACGCACCCTCGAGCCGCACGGTCGTACTCGCGGCGACGACCGTCGCCTTCGGGTCGACGTCCTTGATGATGTCGTACGCACGCTTGGTGAGCTCGGCCATGAGCTCCGGCGAGCCGTTCCAGAACATGCCCAGGCTCGCCTCGTTCCAGATCTGGTACGAGTCGATCCGCCCCTTGTAGCGGGTTGCGACGGCTCGCACGAACGCATCCCAGGCCTGCACGCTCTTGGGCGCCGACGCGGCTCCGGGCACGGGGTAGTCGGTCGCCTTGACGCGCTTGGCGTTCCAGGTCGGCGTCGAGCCGAGGACCAGCAGGATGCTGCGCGTCTTGTGCGCTTCGGCGTTCTTCACTGCCTTGTCCAGGAGGCTCCAGTTGTAGCTGCCCTTCGTCGACTCGACCTGCGACCAGGCCGTGCCGGAGTCCCACAGCCGCAGCGAACCCACGGGGACATTGCTGTCCGGCCACGCCCCGTCCTGCACGCCGGCGACGTGCATGCCGAGCGATGTCGCCGGGACGACGGCGGCCGACCCGCTGGGGGTCGAGGTGGCGCTCGCACTCGGGGTAGCGGTTGCCGACGACGTCGGCGACGATGACGCGGATCCCTCAGCGGAGGTCGATGTCGACGCCGAGGTGGGCGAGGCATCGGGGGAGCTGCAGGCGGCGACCAGCGCGAGAACGGAGCCGACGAGCACGGAGGTCGTCCGGAGGCGAGCGAAAGCATGAGGCACCCCGGCAGCCTACGTGAGCGTGGCCGGCGGGCTACCAGCCCAGAAGCGCCGCCACCTCGGCCGGCAGTGTCAACGGGTCGAACGGCTTGCGGAGCAGACCCGACACCGGCAACATGCGCAGCCGCTCGACGTCGGACTCCACGACCCCGGCGGTCAGAAAGACCACCGGAACGCTGAGAAGGCGCGGATCCGTGCGGATCTCCTCCAACGTCGCCGGGCCGTCCATGACGGGCATCATCACGTCCAGGACGACGGCGTCGGGGAGCTCGCGGCGCAGCTCAGCCAGGCACGCGGCGCCCGAGTCGGCCGAGCGCACGTCGTGTCCGCCGACGCGCGACAAGCTCAGGACGAGCAGCCGTCGAACATCCTCATCGTCATCGACGACCACGATCCGCATCAGCGGACCTCCTCGACCCCGGCGCGTACCGCCGTGGCCGGCGCGGCCGTGGTGGCAACGGGACCGATCACGTGGTCGTCGAGGATCAGTGGCAGGACCACCGTGAAGGTGCTGCCCACTCCGATCGCGCTCGTGACGACGATCTGACCTCCGCTTCGCTCGGTGATCTCGCGCGCGATCGCCAGACCGAGGCCGGTGCCGCCCTCGCGGCGCGCATCGCCGGCGTCGACCTGGCCGAAGCGGTCGAAGACCGAGTCGAGCTGGTCGGCCGGGATGCCGCGGCCCTTGTCGACCACGGCGATCTGGGCGGACTCGCCCACCACGGTCCCGCGGATCCGGATGATCGAGGCGCGGTCGCTGAACTTGATGGCGTTGCCGATGAGGTTCGTCAGCACCTGGACCAACCGGTGTGGATCCACGAGGACCTGGGCGTCCGAAGCGGCGGTGTCGGTGTCGGCCGCGAGCGTGATGCCGGCCGCTGCAGCGGCGCCGCCCATGGCCGAGACCGCCTGGTCGACCAGGCTGCTCGGGGCGATCGGCTCCGGCATGAGCGGGAGCCTTCCCGCATCGAGCCGCTCGATGTCGAGGATGTCGTTGACCAGCTGGCTCAGCCGCTCGCTGTTGTTCACCGCCATCCGGACGAGCTCGACCTGGTCGCCGCTGAGGTCGCCGACGAGTCCGGAGTCCAGCATCTGCAGGCTGCCCTTGATCGACGTGAGCGGTGTGCGCAGCTCGTGGCTGACGACGGACACGAACTGCCGCTTGAGCTCGTCCACCGCGTGCCGCTCGGAGACGTCCCGGAAGGACTGGACGGCGCCGGTCAGCTCGCCGTCGACCCGCAACGGGGACACGACGATCTCGACGGGGAAGGTGGTGCCATCCCGACGGATGTAGACCTGGTCGGGGATGTAGCCCTCGCCACCGCGCAGCACGAGCCGGTGCACCGGGCACTCCTGCCAGGGGAAGGTCGCGCCATCTGGGTGCTCGTGGTGGGCGACGTCATGCAGGCGGCGGCCGACGAGGTCGGTCTCCCGGCAGCGGAGCATGCGCCGAGCCGCGAGGTTGGCGAACACCACGAAGCCTTCGCGGTCGAGCCCGACGATGCCGTCGCCCGCGGAGTCCAGCACGAGCTCGGTGACCTGGCGCTGCTGGTCGACGGTGCCGACGAGGATCCCGATCCGCCAGACGGCGAGGATGATGATGATGATCGCGGAGAGCGACAGCAGCAGGGTCAGCCGGCTCTCGGCGTCCCATAGCCGAACGGCGACGAGAGCGGGGACGGCGAGCACGCCGACCGCGAGGACCGCGAGCCGTGGCGTGGTGGCTCGCGCCTGCCGGGTCTCGCGTGGGGTCGCTATCGAGTCGGCGCTGGGCGTCGTCGCCGCGGCAGCCATGACGATGAGCGCGGCCACGCGCAGGGCCGTGAGGGTCGCGTCGGACACGCCGGCGAACGTGTCGACGAGGCTGAGGTCGCGCAGGATGTCCGCGGTCAAGGTGATTGCGAACGATGACGCGACGAGCAGGAGCGAGGTCTTCGGCCGGCCACCGCCAACGAGCAGCCAGATGAGGCTCGCGAGGACGGCGAGATCAAGGACTGGGTAGGCGACGGCCACCGCGACGGCAGCGCGAGACAGCTCCGGGGAGTTGAGGGCGGGCACGATCAGGAACAGGCCGAAGACCGAGGCCGCCGCGACCGACAGGATCGAGCTGTCGATCCACGCCTCGCGGTCCCGGCCGGGGTTCAGGCGGTGGATGAGGATGCCCAACGCCACGAAGACCGGCACGTACACCGCCAACGAGAAGGCGTCGGACGCAGAGGGGAAGGGTCCGCCGAACCGTTCGCTGCTGCTCGCAGCCTGGGCGGTCATCGTGAGGGCCTGGAACGCGAACAGGCACCACCAGACGACCCGGACGCCGCGGGGCATCGCGAGGGCGGCGCCGAAGAGGACGACCAGCGAGGTGAGGGTCGCGCAGAGGTAGACGAACGACCAGCGCGGCGAGTCGTACGGGAACACCAGCAGCAGTGCGACCGCGACGGCGCCGGCGACGAGCCCGGGCAGCCAGATCCGCGAGCGGGTCTGGCTCCAGTCATCCCCCTGATCGACATGACGTCGGATCTGTTGGCGCGATCGGCGCAGGCGCAACGGCATGGCTAGCCCTCGTCGGGCCGGAGCCGGCGCCGAGTGCCCGTGCCACGCGGCGCTGTGCGGCTCATGACGTCCCGTCGGTCGAGGTACGCGATCGGATCTGCATGCTACCGACCGTCCGACGCCCCAGCCGTCTGCGCCGAGCCCGACCGGACCTGAAGCGACGATGTGTCCACTGCCTCGAACGCGGACGCCGGAATGCGCTTGAGCTGCTCGACGAGCCCGGTGGGCCAGCCGGGGTCGGCCGTCCCCTGGAAGTACCACGGGCTGCCGTTGTCAGCGAGGACGAGCCCGTACTGCTTCATGGCCCGCAGCACGACCCGCGCCGACGGCGAGTAGCCGGTCAGGGGGTAGTCGCCGCGCAGACGGAAGCGTGCACCCATCGGTGGCGCGCTGGCATCGTCGGTGGAACCGGCCTGATGGCGGGCGGGCCAGAGGAACGCCCGCCGCGTCACGTCCGTCGTGAACCGGATCGCATGCTCCACGCGACCGGCGCGTACCTCGTCCCAACGCAGGAGCCCTGGAAGGATCGGAAGTCCGGCAGCGTCCGCCGACGTCCAGCCTCGGGGGCGCAGGTGGTTCGACCGCAGCGACCACACGGCCCCCGACCCGGCGGTCCAGCCGCCGGCTGTTGGCCGGGTGTTCCAGGTCTCGAACAGAGTGCAGGTGTCGGCGTCGATGACGATCGCGTGGCGGTCCCCGTCGGCGTCCTTGCCGCCCTCGATCTGCGTCTGTGCGCTCAGCGGGTACCGCACCCGGTCGCTCTCGTCCGAGTAGTCGAACGTGACCGGGACGCGCTCGGCCCCGTGGACGACCGTGATGGGAATGCCGTACGGGACCGGCTGAGCGCCGTAGCTCGGGCCGAAGTCCGGGTGCAGCCGGGTGTCGCCCGCATGCATGGTCGCGAGCCACCGGGCGGACAGCGGGTGCACGCGCAGGCGGTCGACCCGGGCGTTCCAGTAGTTGTCGGCGGGAAACGCCGGGCATTCGGTACCGGGCACGACGGGTCCGGTCGCAGTGGGGCGTAGGGCCGCGACCGTCTCGTGCGTGACGGCCGACGCGCCAGTCGCCGTGACCGGGATGGTCAGTGCGGTTGAGGCCGCGACGAGGGTTGCGGACACGCCTAGGAATACACGCCGTTGCACGACTGCAGTATCCGTCGGGCCGTACGTCGCGGGCCGCCTTCGAGGGGATAGCGCGCGGCTACCTCCGCCTGCGTGACGGGCTCGGGGTCAGAACGGCGGAGGCGGTCCGGCGTCGGCGAAGCGTGATCGCGGTGCGGGTGGGAGTAGCGGTGGGGGTTCGTGCTGATACTCCCGGCCGAGGGGTGATCTCCACGTGCAGGACCCGTCCGCGGCGCTGTGGATGATGTGCCAGCGGGCATGGGTTTTGAGCTGGTGGTGGTGCTTGCACAGCGGTCCCTGGTTGCACAGCGACGTTCGGCCGCCAGCGCTGAACGAGTGGGCGTGGTCGATCTCGCAGTCCTCGGCGGGCCTTGTGCACCCCACGCCGCGGCAGTGCCCGTCGCGGAGGCGGATGACGTGCTTCTGAAGGTCGCTGCCGATGTAGCGGGAGCGGCCGTAGTCCACGATCACCCCGGACGCATCGGTGACGAGGCGGCGGATCGTGGATTTGGGGTCACACTGCGCGATCAGGTCGCGGATCACGTCCGCGGTGACCGGCTCGCCGTTGATCCGCCCGCCTTGCTCGCTGACGCCGAGGACGGTCTCCAACGAGACGATGACGGTGATGTGGGCCTTCTCCTTCGCCTCCGCCACCGGTCCGTCGATCGTCGTGATCTGACCGGGGTCCCCGAGGACGAGCGTCTTCAGGGCGGCGACGCGGCGCTGCCCGATCGTCACGCACCCGTCCGCGACTTCGAACCGGGCATCCCCAGCGAGGCGCCGGATCGCGTCATAGACGGCCCGCGCGGTCTCGGTCGGCAGCACCGCCATGAGCTCACTGGTTCCGGGCTCGCGGGGGTTCAGGAACACGCCGTGGCCCTGGTCAGCGGCCTCTTGCCGGCGCTTCTTGGTGCCGACCGGGTCGATCGCCGTGATGAGATCGCGGGCTTTCTTCGCGCACTGCCCCGGGGTATGCGTCCGCGCGTACGGGATCACCGTGGCGAGGACCTCGGCGCAGTGCTTCTCGTACTCCGCGACCCGCTCCGGATCCGCATACGCCGGCAGCAGCGTCAGCACCCGGCCGATCGCTTTGGCGTGGTTCTCGGTGACGTCCCCGGCCAGCAGCGCGGCGCGCATCGGCCGCCACGGACCGGCCAGATCGACCGCGAACTGCACCACGCTCGACACGCTCCGTGGCGATAGGCGTAGGGCGGCGGCGAGCTCGGCCTGGACCGCGACCTCCGGCGGCACAAACCCGAACCCATTGCTCCGGGGCTTGAGTCCCGCGGCGACGCGGTCCTCGTTCGCCCGCCGCAGGATCTCCGCCTGCCGCGCACCCTCGACCTCCTCCACGGCGATGAGATTGGCGTTCACCGCGGCGCGGGCCTGAGCCTGGAACCCCGCGACGTGCGCCGCCAACCGATCGACCTCCTGCGCGAACGTCACCGCATCATCCGGCGACAGAGACGCCGGATCCAGGCACGACAGGTCATTCAGCAGCCCCGGACCTGCCGGCTGAACCCGCAGATACGCCAACAGGTCCGACGCGCTGAGGTAGTCCACGGCGAACCCCGCCCACGGGTCGTCCGGCTCCGGACTGGATGAGGACTCGAACATGTGTACGACTCTACCGGGACGCCCTGACGCCCGCAACCGATGAAAGGTCACGATCACGTTGCAGGGCAGCGGAATCCGGCCGCGGCCCGATCATCTGGAACGAGACGGTGGCTAGTAGCCGGGGAAGACCTGTCGCAGCAATGCGAGGTCGAGGTCGCCGCTGACGGCTACACCGGCTGGGGTGTGCTCGGGTGCGAGTCGACCGGAGGCCAGGCGCAGCCACGCCTCGGCGGGCATCGTGACCCTCGCGGTCGAGTCGGCGGCGACTCCCGGCGTCAACGTCGCGTGCTCGCCAAGGTGAAGCGCCCACTGCGTGTCGGGGTCGACGGTGGAGAGGGCAATGTCGACCTCGCGTCCGGCGAGCGGCTCGCTCTTGGCGATCCAGCCGATCAGGTTCCCGGAGCGCGGCATGAGGGCTGTCGTCGCGTCGAGCGGCAGCGTCGCCGTCGCGTCGTCGACGACGAACACGTCCCAGCTGTGGAGGGCCAGCTCGTTCAGCCGCATGCTCGCCGCCGTTGCTACGTCAACGGGCGCCGGCAAGAAGCCGAGATTGATGCGAAGGGTCTCTCGCACACCTGAGTCGAGCCCCTCGTACGCCTGCGTGAGCGTGTCGTTGGCTGCGACGAAGCCCGCCGCCTGTTCCGCACGGGGCATCGCGTTCCAGCGATCCCAGATCGCGTGCATGCCGTCGCCTCCCAGCGGCTCGCCATCGCCGAGGGCCGCACGCAGCGTCGCCAGGCCGATCTCCGCCCCGCTGCCGAGGTGGCTGAGGACCTGCGCGACGTCCCACTCCGACGCCCCGGACGGGCCGGCGAGGTCATCCGCCGATAGCCCGGCGACGTGGTCGGCCAGCCGGTCGTGGCTGCTGCGCAGCGCGTCGATGATCGAGTCGGCGTCGCTCATGTCACTCCCGGTTGGCAGGCGCGGTCAGTGCCGCGCGGATATCCCGACTATGGCCGTCGTTCCGGACCTGGGCAATCTCGTTCGCTCTGGGCCGACTCCCCGCGGTGCCGGCCACGGCGCGTCGGCATGATTTCGCCCGTGACGCAGACGCCGGTGGATCCGGCCGCCGATGGGGCGCGGCTCGCGCGAGCGACGCGCGCGGTCTACGTCGTCTTCATCGCCGCGGGCGTCTGTGGTGCCACGTGGGCCGCGCGGGTCCCGCAGATTCGCGAGGAACTGGGCCTGAGCCCGGCGGCGCTCGGACTCGTCCTGCTTGCGATCGCGGCCGGCTCGCTCGTGTCGCTGCCTACCGCGGGCCTGATCGTCCACCGGCTCGGCGCTGACCGGGCGATCCTCGCGATGGCAGGGCTCGTCGCGCTCGGCCTCGCGGTCGCCGGCGTCGGCGTCGCCTTCGGCGTGCCGCCCGTCGTGGTCGGGCTCTTCGCGTTCGGCTTCGGCGCAGGAGTCTGGGACGTCGCGATGAACGTCGAGGGTGCGGCAGTCGAGCAGCGGCTCGGTCGGTCGATCATGTCCCGGTTCCACGCCGGGTTCAGCATCGGCACGGTGGGCGGGGCGCTCGTGGCCGTCGTCATGATCGCGCTCGGCGCCTCGGTGACGGTGCACCTGTTGCTGGTGGGCGTCCTCGTCGTCGCCGTCGTGCCGTGGACGACGCGGTCGTTCCTGCCGGCGGGGGATGAGCCGGACGCGGACGCCGGGAGCACCGCGGCCAGTGCCGCCAGCGAGGTCCCGGACCACCCCCTGCGGGCGTGGACGGAGCCGCGGACCGTGCTCATCGGCCTGTTCGTCCTCACGATGGCCTTCGCCGAGGGCACCGCGAACGACTGGCTGGGGATCGCGGCGATCGACGGGTACGGGGCCAGCGCCACGCTCGGCTCGCTCGCGTTCGGCACGTTCCTGGCGGCCATGACGATCGGACGATGGTTCGGTCCGCAGCTGATCGACCGGTTCGGGCGCGTGCGGGTCCTGCGCGTGTCAGCCGCTCTCGCGTTCAGCGGCCTCTGCGTCGTTGTTCTCGGGCCGACGTTGCTCACGGCGTTCGCCGGAACCGTGCTGTGGGGTCTCGGTACCGCGCTCGGGTTCCCGGTCGGCATGAGCGCGGCAGCGGACGACCCCAAGCGCGCCGCAGGGCGGGTCAGCGTCGTCGCGACGATCGGGTACGTCGCCTTCCTCGCCGGCCCGCCGCTCATCGGGCTGCTTGGCAGCACGCATGGCGTGCTCAAGGCGCTGTCGGTCACGGCAGGGCTGCTCGGCATCGGGTTCCTGCTCGCCGGAGTCACCCGACCGCTGCCGACGGAGGGCCGCCCCGGGGCCGCCGCGAGCTGATCCCGTCAGGCGGCGTCGTGCTCGTCCGTCTCCAGTGCGTCTCGTACACGGTCGATCATCGCGAGGAAGGGTCCGGCGAGCAGATTGCCGGTGGCCGACTCGACGTCGGGGTGAGGTCGGGTCGGGCCCATGGCCTGCGCGAGCTGCGCGAGCCTGCGCATGCGAACCAGCTGCGCCTCGTCCAGGGCGTCGGCGAGCAGCGGGAACTCCTCGTCCTCCTCGGATCTCATGTGCGAGGCGACAGCAGTCCGAAGCTCGGCGAACCCGTCGGCGAACTCAGTCGAGTCGATCTCCAGACCCTCGATCTCGGTCAGCATCTGCTTGATGACCGTCTCCTCCTGCAGCCGCCACGCAGCGATCTGCTCGCCGGCGTCGAGGACGCGTCGCGCCCGCGGATGGACGATCGCCTCCTCGGCCGTCTCGTGGACGGCCAGCAGCCGGCGTAGAGCCGTGAAAGCGTCACGGCGGGCCTCGCCTGCCGTGCCATCGACCTCGTCCAGCAGCGCCGAGATCTCCCGGTGCTGCTGGACGAGGAAGGTGATCGCGTCCTCGACGACCACGGACGACGACGTCATCCGGCTGCCCGCCGGGCTGCGGTCCGCTCGGTGCGCGCGCCGGACGTGGAGAGTGAGCCGCTCGGAGCCTCCAGGTGCGCCCGGACGAACCACTGGAACTGCTCGAGCTGCGTCGACTGGCCGACGAGCATGTCCTGGCTCACCGGGTCGCTCTCGTCGGTCTTCTCGATGGCGTCGCGGTGCGCCTCGATGACCCCGGCGTACACCAGGTCCAGCGCCCCGAGGTGGGCGATCGCGTCGTCGCGGCCGACGGCGTAGTCGTCCCAGCTGCGTTGGGCGACGAGGGCTCCGGGTGTGCCAACCGGGGACGCGCCGAGGGTGGCGATCCGCTCAGCGGTCTCATCCGTCATCGCCCGAACGGCATCGACCTGGGGATCGAGCATCAGGTGGATCCCGATGAAGTGCGGTCCGACGACGTTCCAGTGGATGTGCTTGAGGGTGAGCGCGAGATCGGACAATGCGTTCAACCGGTCCTGCAGGATGGCAACGACGGACTTGGCGTCGGCCTCGCTCATCCCCGGGACGGTGAAGCGGATCGGAGTCTTGGCCTTGCTGGTCGCCATGTCGGCACCTTTCTCGTCGAAGTTCGCTCTCCCGGGTTACCCGCTCATAGCCGGCGCGAACCGCGCGACGGTGTGCCCCGACCGGTTTAGCCGGTCGCCTCCTCGGGTACGGGACAAGCAACACCGTCGGATCACCAACAGCCGGCGGCCCCGGTGAGACCTTGGAGGCAGGGATGGCTGCACTGATCGTCGAGATCATGACGACGGACCCCGCGACGTGCGCGCCCGACGCGACGATCGTCGAGGTGGCGCGCCGCATGCGTGACGCGGAGATCGGCGACGTCCTGGTCGTCGACGCGGACGGGATGCTCGCCGGCATCGTCACGGACCGCGACATCGTCGTGAACTGCCTCGCCGAAGGCAGAGGCGCCGACGAGACCATCGCCGGAGCGTTCACGACCCAGCTGGCCACGTTGTCGCCGCGAAGCAGCGTCCAGGACGCGGAGGACCTGATGAAGGGCCACGCCCTGCGCCGCGTCCCGGTCGTGGACGCGGGCCGTCCGGTCGGCATCGTGTCGCTGGGTGATCTCGCGATCGAACGCCAGCCCGACTCGGCACTGGGTCGGATCAGTGCCGCTCCGCCGAACGGCTGAGATCGCAGCACGTTCCGGTTTACCTGTGGCGCGTGACGTGCCTACAGTCGAAAGAGCGGTTCAGCAGTGAGCCGTCGGCAAGACGAACAAGGCGCCGCGGCGACGTGCGGCGGCACCGGAAGGGTCCACTTATGGGCACGACGGATCGGATCAAGAACGAGGCAGAGGACTTGGCCGGAAAGGCCAAGGAGACCGTCGGCAAGATCGTCGGCGACGACGACAAGGTAGCTGAGGGCCGCAAGGACCAGGCGGCTGCGAGTGCGAAGAATGCCGGCGAGGACGTCAAGGACGCCGCGGGCAACGTCAAGGACGCTGTCCAGGACGCCTTCAAGAAGTAGGGCAGGCGGCGGAGGGTGGGCGCGTCCTTCGGGACGCGCCCGCTTTCCGTTTCCGAGCGGGTTTCGAGGCCCAGCCCGGCGGGTACTCGGCCTTCGGTTCGAACATGTCCGTTAGCCCCGAGAGAGGGAGGCCGTCATGGCCCTGTGGCTCATCTTGCTCGTCGCTGCGCTCGTCGCTGCTGTCATCGGATTCGGCACGGCAGCCAAGTGGCTGTTCATCGTCGCGATCATCCTGCTCATCGTGGCAGCGGTCGGGGCGCTGATGGGTCGCCGATCTGGGGTGTAGCTCCACCACCAACCTCAGCAGTTCTCGTCCGAGCGGGTCGGCCGGCGCAGCATGCGCCGGACGGCCCGCTCGTCGTTTAGACAGCGGCCTGCGGGGTACCTGAGATCACGTACACACAGGACGAGGAGGACCAGGCATGTTGCGGTTGCGCACGATGTTGGCACTGACTGCGGGATTCGCCGGCGGGTACGTCGCCGGGTCCGGCCGCGGGGGCGCCTTGATGGAGCAGGCCCGCACGACGCTCGAGCGCGTGCTCGGCGAGACGGGCCTGACCGACGCCGGTCACCAGGTCGCGGACGCGGGGCGCGATGTCGCCGATGCGGCGGGCTCGCGCATCCATGGCGTCGTCGACGACGCGGCCGCCAATGCGGCCGACCGGGTCGCGAAGGTTGCCGACCGCCTCGATCCCGAGGTCGACGGACCGGATGACTCGCAGGACCCGGACCACGGGGTCACGGTCGCTCCGACGCCGCCGCAGGGCAAGTCCTGAGCGGACCCCTACAACGGGCCGGACTCGTCGCCGGGACCTGCTTCGGCCAGGAGCTCCGCCGCGACGTCCGGCAACGGGCGGGACCCCGCCCGTGATCGCAGCTCTGCCAGCGCCTGCTCGAACGATCGGCCACCGTCGGCCATGAGCAGCACGATCGCGTCGCCGACCGGCTCGCCGGGACTCTCGACCTCGCGGTCGAGCTGCAACCCGGCGGGCCTGGCGATCGGGCCCGTGTTGGCGTCGCACGGCTCCGCCGGCATCGTGACGACGAACGTCGTGCCGGTGCCGAGCTCGCTGGACACGTCGATGTGGCCACCGCCTTCGTGGACAGCATCGGCGACCATCGGCAGTCCCAGGCCGGATCGCGCGGCTCCGCGGGCCGGCCGATCCCCGGCCGTGTAGAAGCGTTCGAAGATGTTCTCCAGGTCCGCCTCGGCGATGCCGCGGCCGGTGTCGACGACGGCGAGCACGATGGCGCCGTCCTCGTAGGACAGGTCCACCTGCACGCCCCCGCGCTCGGTGTACTTCAGTGCGTTCGCCACCAGGTTCTGCACGATCCGCGTCCAGGCATCGGTGTCGACCAGCAGATAGTCCGGGAACCCCGTCGCCGTGGTCAGCTCGAGGGTGAGTCCCGCTGCCTGCGCGCCCGGCACCAGCAGGCGGATCGTCTCGCCGGTCACCTCGGCCACGTGGGTGGGAACCAGCTCCAGCACCGGCCGAGTGGCGAGCCGCTCCGCGTCGAGGATGTCGTTCACGATGCTCTCCAGGCGGCGGCTTGCGCGCACCGCCGTCTCGATGTCCTGGCGCAGGCTGTCGGGCAGGTCGCGGTCACGGCGCAGGTGGCGTTCGAGGGGACCGCGGATGACCGTCAACGGCGTGCGCAGCTCGTGGCTGAGATCGTGGACCATGCGGGTCTTGGCGGCGTCGTCGCGACGCATGCGCCGTAGCCCTCGGCGCTGGCGTGTCGCAGTGTCCGCCAGCGCGAGCTCGGCCAACACCCGTTCCGTCACGTCGCGGAGGGATCCGATCGCCCCCTGCGGCGCATCGTCCTCGGCGATCGGGTTCAGCCGGGCCTCGACCCACCGGTAGGTGCCGTCCTTGTGCCGGAGCCGGTACGTGCCCTGGGCCGGCGAGCCGGCATACAGCTCACGGCGCATCCGCTGAACGGTCTCGTCGTCGTCGGCGTGCCATGTCGGTTCCGGTAGCCCCACGAACTCCCGTGGCGTCCAGCCGAGCACCTCCTCGACCGATGCGGACACCCACGTGAGCCTGCCGTGTGCAGACCTCAGGATGACGTCCGCGGAGCTGCCGACGAGCCCGACGTAGCGGGAACGGGCCTCGCGTCCGTAGAGGACCATCGCGCTCGCGAAAGCGATCCCGACGAGAAGGGCCGTCGCGTACAGGGGGCTGCCCGTGTGCGGGTTCACCGCGAGCGCGAGGACGTACAACGCGCAGGCGAGCAGGATGTGCGGGACGGCCATCCTCGGACGCAGGAACGCGGCCATCCACATGCACAGCATCAGGAGGAACACGCCCATCGCGAGCTGGCCCTGGCCGGTGTCGCGGATCGCCGTTGCGACGGCGATGAGGGCGGAGGTCGAGGCGACGACCGTGTTCATCAGCAGCGCGCCCCGCGCGGGAACGGCCAGCAGCGTGAGCAGGCCCAGGAGCAGGAGGAGTGCTGCTGCCGTGAGGTTGTCCGCCGGAGCCGTCACCTCGGCCGACATGACGACCGCGGCGACGACGCAGTAGACGGCAAGGAGCAGTTGGATCGCCGCGAGCACCGCGAAGCGGCCTCGATCCGTGACTCGTCGGGTGTTCGGCACGGGGCCTACCACGGGGCCGGACCGTTCACGGCGGAGCTGAGATCGGAGGGGCTCTCGGAGGACGACATTGAGGTACCTCGGTGTCCAGGGTGAGCCGGTGCGGCGTCCGCCGCCCACAGGGGCTCTGCGGGCGGCAATCTACCGGGTCCGGGCGGTGCCCAACCTCTACGATCGGGCCGCCGCCATCGGATCGTCCGGAAATCGGTCTGCGATCGGGGATTCATGGGCTGTCCGGCGGGGTAAGCAGCGCTCGCATCGCCGGGTGCTGGGCAGGGAGGTGGCATGGCCACGCGTCACCTGCGACTGGACGACGTCCGTTCACGATCCAGCGCTGCTCTCGCTGTGCTGCAGGGACTCTTCGCGGCCGAGACGCTCGTGTACGCGCTCATGCCGTCCGACCCGACCCGCGCCGTCGCCGTGGATGTCGTGCTTGCGGCTGCTTTCGGGGCCTTGGCCGCGGTGACCCTCCTCGTCCTCCAGCACGTCCGCGACGTCATCACCGACCTCGACATCGCGGCGACCTGGATCCTGCTCGCTGTGGTCTCGGCGACCCGCGAGACGAGGGAGGGGCGGATCCTCGTCGTCGTCAGCATGATCCTGCTGGCTGCGGTCGTGGCGTACTGCCGACCCCGCCCGGTGGCAGTCGGTCATCTGGTGGGCATGGCGCTCGCCCTCCTGGCCGCCGGCCTGGTCAACGGCACTGACTTCGACCTCCTGCTCGCGGCGTGGGGCGTCGTCACGATCGGGGTCACCGCGTGGATCGTCATCACGCTCCGCTCACGGGACCGCCACGTCCGCCTCATCGTCGAGAACTCCGGCGACGTCGTCTTCCACACGCGCGACGGCGTCTTCCAATGGGTCTCGCCGGCCGCCGAGCGGGTGCTGGGCTGGCGGCCGGAGGACCTCATCGGCGTTCGCAAGCTCGACCTCTGGCACCCGGACGACCGGCCATTGGCGCTCTCTCTGCGCGAGCTGGCCCGCGACGGCCAGACGACCCGCGAGGCCATGCGGTTCCGGCGAGCCGACGGGCAGTACGCGTGGATCGAGGCGACCCTGCGCCCGTACGTCGACGCTAACGGCGAGGCCGGAATCAGCGGCAGCATGCGCGACGTCTCCGACCGCGTGGCCGCCCGCGAGGCGCTGGCCGCGTCCGAGCGCGAGCAGCGGGACCTGGCGGACCGGCTCGCTGCGGCGCTCGAGACGAGATCACGTCTCATCCAGAACCTCAGCCACGAGTTCCGGATCCCGCTGACGGTCATGCGTGCTCCGCTCCAGCGCCTGACGCGCCGTCAGGACGTCACCGATGAGGACCGCTCGGAGATGGACGCAGCACTGCGCGCATCGCGACGGCTGGGCCGGCTCGTCGACGAGCTGCTCGTCGCGGCGCAGGCCGACGCGGGTGCACCGCTGACCGTGCGTGAGGCGGTCGATGCGCGCTCACTGACGACCGAGGCGGCCGAGGTCTTCCGCGCCGCGTGCGAGGCGGCCGGGCTCGAGCTGTCCGTCCACATCGGCGACGTGCCCACCCCGGTATGGCTGGACGGTGAGGCCTGGGTCCGGATCGTGACGAACCTCGTCTCGAATGCCGTCCGCTTCACGCAGCAGGGGGAGATCGCGGTCCACCTCGCGTACTCCGAGCCGTGGCTGGATCTCGAGGTCGTCGACTCCGGTATCGGCATCGTGGAGTCCGAGCGCGCGGGTGTCTTCGACCGGTTCCAGCAGGGGAGCATCCGGGCGATCCGCGGCGGCGAAGGCACCGGCATCGGGCTCGCGGTCGTCCAGGAGCTGGCCGCGGACCTCGATGGCGCCAGCGGGATCCGCAGCTCCTCGGGGCGCGGCACCTCCGTGTGGGTGCGGGTGCGGGCGACCCCTGCGCAGGCCTCACCGCACGACAGCCGTCTTGCCGTGCCGGAGCCGCCCCCGAGCCTGACGGCGGCCGGGTGGGCCGACACCGACCCCGGCGTCACCCCTGCGGACCTCAGCGACGAAGATCTCAGCGTCGTCAGCGGCTCAGGGATGGACGCAGGGGAGGAGCAGGGGACGTGACGGAACCGCAGGCCTACCGGGGACGCGTGCTTCTGGTCGAGGACGAGCCCGATGTGCTCGCCTACGTGGCGCGCCTGCTCCGCGAGAACGGATGGTTCACGACAGCGGTCGAGGACGTCGAGTCGGCCGAGCCCTACCTCGCGGACCACGACGTGCTCCTGTGCGACGTGATGCTCCCCGGCCAGGACGGCATCTCTTTCACGCGGGACCTGCGCAAGCGGACCGACAGCGTCCGCTGGATGCCGGTGATCCTGCTGACGGCTCGCGCCGCGTCCGACGACATCGTCGCCGGGCTCGAGGCGGGCGCCGATGACTACATCACGAAGCCGTTCGAGGAGCCCGAGCTCGTGGCGCGCGTGGCGACCCACACCGAGCTCGCGCTCATGCGCCAGATCGTCATCGACGAGGCCGAGAGTAAAGCGGAGCACCTGGAGCGTGCCCTGGTCAGCAACCGGACGATCGGTACCGCCATCGGGATCCTCATGTCGGAGCGACGGGTCACCCCCGACCAGGCCTTCACTCTCCTGAGGGAGCGCAGTCAGAACTCGAACCGGAGGCTGCGCGAGATCGCCGAGGACGTCGTGCTCACGGGCACCCTTCCGGACTAGGCCGACCGCGCGGAGGTCTTCTTGGCCGGCTTCTTCCTGCTGGCCGCGGGCTTCTTGGTGGCAGGGGTCCGCTTGCCCGGCGACTTCGGCGCACGCGCCGCCTTCTTCGCCGGAGCGGACTTGCCGACGCTGCGCCGCAGCGCTTCCATGAGGTCAAGGACCTGCCCGGCCTCGTCGGGGTTCGCTCTGTCGTCCGGCACGGCCATCGTGTCGCCCCCGTCCAGGCGGCTCGTGACCAGCTCGCGGAGCTGGTCGGCGTACTCGTCACGGAACCGGGCGGGGTCGAATTCTGCGGACAGGGAGTCGACCAGCGCCCGCGCGGCGTCGCGCTCGGCCTTCGTGAGCCGGACCTCGTCGGGAGCCGCGGCGGGGCTGCGAACTTCGTCGTCCCAGCGGAGGGTCTGCAGCACGATGACGTCCGCGTGTACCCGAAGTGTCGCCAGCCGCGTCCGCTGGCGCAACGACACCGTCGCGACCGCCGTGCGCTCGCTGTCCTGGAGTGCCTCCCGCAGGAGCACGTAGGGCTTGTGAGCCCGGTCCTGCGGCTCCAGGAAGTAGCTGCGCTCCAGGCGGATGGGATCGATCTGCTCGCTCGGGACGAACTCGAGGACTGCTATCTCGTGCGAGCCGGCGGCAGGCAGCCCGTCGAGGTCGTCGCGCGTGAGGATGACGCGCTGGTCGCCTTCCTCGTAGGCGCGGTCGATGTGCTCGTACGGGACCTTCTCCCCGCAGACCCGGCACACCCGTTCGTACGCGATGCGTCCACCGTCCTCGTCGTGCACCTGGTGCAGCGGGAGGTCGTGCTCCGTGGTGGCGCTCATCAGCCGGACCGGGATGTGGACGAGTCCGAACGAGATCGCGCCGGACCAGACCGCGGCCATCTCAGGCGACCTGGCGAGTGTCGGCCGGCCAGGTGCGCATGATGTCCTCCGCCTTCTTCGTGAGTCCGTCATGGATCTCCCGGAGGACGTACCCAGCGTCGGCCTGACGAAAACGCTGCTTTCACGAAGATCCAGGAGTCCTTGCAGCAACACGGCTTCCGGGTCATCGCCGGTTTTCCTCGACGCCCGCCGCGTGCTACCCTCAAGGCGTCTCGCCCCCGGTTCAGCCACCAGCTGAGGAGCGTTCGGCCTTCTGGCCGCGCTGGAACCGAGGAGCTCTCCCAGATGGATCACTCCGCGCCTTTCGCCCACGACTACGCCGATGCCGCGAGCGGGGCGACCCCCGTCGTGTCGTACACGTCAGGGAACGAGACCACGCTTCTGGAACCAGCGCCGCGGACGGTTCCGCTGGCCCGTCTCGACGGCCTGGGGGGTGCCTCCTCCACAGCGCGACGCGGCGCTCACACGACGACTCGTCGCGAGACGACGCCGCTGCGGATCGCGATGGTCAGCACGTATCCGCCCACCCTGTGCGGCCTGGCGACGTTCTCCGCCGCGCTCCGCTCCGCCTGGGAGGATCAGGGCCATCGGGTCGACATGGTCCAGGTCGACGACGGTGATCAGGACCGCCGTCCCGCTGACCGCGTGGCGGGCGTCCTGGCCGCCGGGTCCGACTCGTCGATGGCCGCTGCCATCCGCGTTCTCGACGACGCCGACCTCGCCGTCGTCCAGCACGAGTTCGGCATCTACGGGGGACCGGACGGTGACGAGGTCCTGCTCCTGGCCCGGGCCGTCCGTGTTCCTCTCGTCGTGGTCCTGCACACCGTCCCGGTCGAGCCCACTACGCACCAGGCCGAGATCCTCGTCGAGCTCGCCGGACTCGCTCGGTGGTCGGTCGTCATGAGCGACGCTGCCCGTGAGCGCCTGGTCACCGGCTACCCGCAGATCGATCCGGCCGGAGTCGTGACGATCCCGCACGGGGCCGCGGTCCCGTTGTGGGGCGATTCCCAGGTGGGCGGTTCCGCCGGGCAGACCGGTCTGCTGACGTGGGGTCTCATCGGTCCGGGCAAGGGGATCGAGCACGTGATCGACGCCATCGCGCTCCTGCGGGCCGAGGGGGTCGATGTGCCGTACACCGTCGCCGGTGTGACCCACCCCAAGGTGCTCGCGCGGGACGGCGAGGCCTACCGCGACATGCTCCGAGCCCGCGCGAATGAGCGGGGCGTCGCCGACCTCGTCACGTTCGACTCGTCGTACCGCACGCCGGCGGAGATGACCGCATTCGTCGCGGCAAGCGGCGTGGTGGTGCTGCCGTACGACTCCCACGAGCAGGTGACGTCGGGGGTGCTCGTCGACAGCATCGCCGCCGGCCGCCCCGTGATCGCGACGCGTTTCCCGCACGCGACCGAGCTGCTCGCTGACGGAGCGGGGCTCGTCGTGCCCCACGGGAGTCCGCCCGACCTCGCCGCGGCGATCCGTGCGGTCACGACCGACGTCCAGGTCCGTCGAGGGATGACCCGTCGGGCGCGCGAGCTTGCGCCGAGCCTGAGCTGGTCGTCGGTGGCCCGGCGCTATGCGCGCCTCGCGGTCCCCGCCGAGGCGCGAGGCGCCGGGACGGCCGCATGACCGGCGTGGGCTCCGCGCAGTACCGCCTAGACCATCTCGAGCATCTGAGCGACGAGCGCGGCATCCACGAGCACGCGACCGGCACCCGTCCCCGCGTCGACTGCGGCTACTGCACGGACGACAACTCCCGTCTGCTCGTCGTGACGAGCAGAGAGGACGACACCGGGTCCGCGGCATGGCTGTCCAGGCTCGCACTGGAGGCCACCCTCGACGCGCAGGTGGAGGACGGGCGGTTCCACAACCGGATGGCCCCCGACGGCGGGCGTCGGTGGCTCGACGAGCCCGGCACGGGCGACTGGTGGGGACGGGCGCTGTGGGGTCTGGGAGTCGCTGCGATCTCCCACGATGACATCGGCGTGGCGGAGCAGGCGCGCGCCGGGGTGACGATCGGGGCACAGCAGCGCAGTCCCTGGCTGCGGTCCATGGCGTTCGCCGTGCTCGGTGTCGGTGAGCTCGTCCTCGCGGGTGACCGCCGCAGCGTGCTGGTCGATCTCCTCGACGACTTCCTTGCGATGGTGCCCGTCTCGTCAGGCCCCGCCTCGTGGGCGTGGCCCGAGGAGAGGCTCAGCTACGCGAACGGGTCCGTGGCGGAGGCTGTCCTCCTCGCCGGGATGGCGCTCGAACGCCCCCAGGCGATCGAGCGCGGCCTGGCGCTGACGGACTGGCTGGTTCGGGCCCAGGTGGACCGCGGACGGCTCTCCGTCGTGGGGACGGCCGGGCGAGGCCCCGGCGAGCGCGGACCTCAGTTCGACCAGCAGTCCATCGAGGTCGCCGCGCTGGCCGACGCCTGCCGCCGTGCGTGGGCGGCCACCGGTGAGTCCCGCTGGATCGACTGGCTGAGGCTGTCCGTCGCCTGGTTCCACGGCTGGAACGACGCGGGCGTCCTGATGTTCTCCTCGGAGTCCTGGGGCGGTTTCGACGGCCTCACCCCGGACGGCCCGAACACCAACCAGGGTGCGGAGTCCACGCTCGCGTTCGTGTCCACGATGCAGCGGGTGCGTCCGTTCCTGGCGGCTCCCGCTGGAGCCCTCACTCCGGTGTCATAGACGCGAGCAGACCGCTCACCGTCGTCGTCGCGATCGCGATCCGCTGGTCGCCGATCCCGTAGGGCAGCACGAGCGTGTCCTCGTGCGCCAGAGCGCCGCACGAGTAGACGACGTTGGGCACGTACCCGTCCTGCCGAGGCCCGACCGGTACGAGGAACGGCTCGCGCGACCGGCGGAGCACTCGCGTCGGGTCGTCAAGGGCCAGCAGCAGGGCACCCATGCTGTAGGTCCGCATCGGACCGACCCCGTGCGTGAGCACGAGCCACCCCTCGTCCGTCTCGATCGGTGACCCGCAGTTGCCGAGCTGGATGGCCTCCCAGCTCTGCCGGGGGACCTGGAGCGTCTGGTGCGTCGACCAGTGCCGCAGGTCGTCGGAGGACGCGATGCCGTTGGTCTCGCGGTCGGACCGAGTGAGGGCCATGTAGCGCCCGTTCACCTTGCGGGGGAACAGCGCGAGTCCCTTCCCGATCGCAGCAGCCCCGACCACGGGCGAGCTCGTGAACGTCGCGAAGTCCCGAGTCTCTAGCAGCTGGACGGTCGTGTGGACACGGTCGAACGCGGTATAGGTCGCATAGAAGACGACCGTCCCGTCCTCCTCGACGAATCGCACGAGTCGCGCGTCCTCCATGCCCTGGGCCTCGGAGGGCGCGTGTGGCCACAGCACCCGCTCGGAGATGTCCCGATCGGCGGGGAACTCCGCGACATACGACCAGCGGGAGAGCTCGGTGAGGTGCGCCATCGTCGCCGCATCCAACCGGTGGACCGTCGCGTCCGCCGCCACGGCGCGAAGCGCGTCCGCGAGGGTCGCGTCGTCGAATGTCGGCGGGAGCATCGTCATGAATCGACTCATGTTCGTGAAGTCGTCGCCAAGGGCGTCCAGATGGGCGTGGAACACGCTGCGGTGGTGCACGCCGGGCGTGCCGGTGACGGTCTGCGCGTACGGGCTGGGCTCGTCGAGGGCGACCTCTCCGGATGCCGAGACCGTGCCGGTGCGGAACCCGATGGTGGACAAATGGCCCTCGCCGATCCCGCGCACGCTCAGGACGAACGCCGCCGTACCCGCCGCATCCTGATCGAGGATCGCAATCGAGGGGTTGCAGATCGCTGCGGCCTCGACCGAGAACTCGTGCGTGAAACACGCCCCGATGAGCGCCAGCCGAGCCGGTGAGACGTCCAGGCCCGGATCGAGCAGCGTCACGACCTGCGCGGCATGTTCGGAGAACACTGTCAGCAGGTCGCGGTGCCGCTCGTCGAACCGGTCGAGCACGTCGGCGAGGGCGGCATCGACCTCCGCCTCGGGCAGCACAGCCACACGGTCGATCACCGCGCCCGCCCGCGACCCGCTCGGACCCACCGCCTCGAGACCGGGGACGAACAGCCGGGCAACCACCCGTCCGGTGTCTGGGCGGATCTGGAGGCCGGTGTCGACGAGCTCGGGTCGGGTCATGGTTCCCTTCGCGGGTGCTTGACGGTCACGTGCGCGTGCTCGGCGGCTCAGGGCTCCGTCTCGGCGTCGGCGGTGTGGTCGTCCGTTGCCACGTCGCCCTTCGGTGAGTCCCGGTACGCACTCTCCTGCTCGAGCTCGGAGACGTCATCCGGGGGGCCTGCCGGAGCCTCCTGCCGGGCATGGTCCGGGTGGTCGGCGACTGCGTCCTGCGCGGCCGACGGCGCCAGTCCGGATCCGGTGTCGCGGACGGGCACCGGCGCTATCCCGTGAGCGCGCAGGACTCCTGCCGGGATCTGCCCGTGCACGCCTGGGCAGATCATCGGCGGGTCGCGATCGACGTCGACGAACAGGTGGGGGATCCGCCCGCTATGGCTCTGGAGGCCGTCGTCGCGGCACAGCGGGCACTCGATGAGCGAGTCATAGGGCTCGGTTTGGGCGCTCAACGCGTCGGGTCCGACACGTCGACCGGAGCAGTGTCGTCGATGACCGTCGTGGTCCGTCGCCGCGACGCGAATCCGCCCCACGTGGACCAGAAGACCAGCGAGAGGACCAGTCCCACGCCGCCGACGATCATCAAGATCACCCCGGTCGTCTGCAGGTCCCACTCCGACAGGTCCGCCGTCACCGCGAACCGCAGAACGGCTCCGACAGCGATCAGGATCAGGCTCAAGGTGACGCCCATTGCTACCTCCTCAGGTTGTTCGTTGCGCTGCCATGTACCCGGCCACGTCCAGCGCGACGCGCACGTTCTGACGGCGGTACGCCTTGTCCCTTCAGCGCCCGCCCGTGCGACGGATGGTGGCGTCGACCGAACGGTCCACCTCCGGGTCCTGCGTCAACGGGGCCCGCGCCCACGACTGATCGCCGTCCGACGAGGCGCCTGGATCGCCGGCGGCCAACGCCTCGGGGGCGGGCGGGGGGAGCGAGGGCGCGAGGTCCGCTAGCTCGGCGCGCACCTCGTCGGAGAGGTCGCGGGCGGCCGGCCCGAGGATCGTCGCCTCGTCGGCGTCGAGGTGATCACGAAGCAGCGCAACGAGATCGGAGTCGAGCGTGCGGCGTGACGTGCGGATCGCAGACAGCAGATCCTGGATCTGTGCGTGCTCCTCCGTCGCGAGCGTCACGGTCTCCTCCCAACGATTGTGTGTGGAGACAAGCGCCGGGAACAGGAGCGTGTCCTCGAGCTGGCAGTGATGATCGAGCAGGTCGCACAGGCGGGTTCGCACGGCCGGGTCCTGTTCAGAGGTCGTCAGAAACGGCTCGATCTCGGCGCGGTCACCGCGCAGGATGACGACGATGTCGGACATGGCCACTCCGCGGCGGCTCGTGAGGCAACGCGTGGGCTGCGATCTGAACCCGGGTACCTCGCGAATCACGCTAGCACCGCAACGCCGTGTCGGGAACCTCGACGAAGGATCGCTCGCGGTTGGGGCTCACGGAAAGCGCTGCGGTGCAGAAGATGTTGGCCGATGCAACGCGTCCGGCATCCGAGCGTCCGGCCGCCGCTTGTGCTGAGACGACGCCGCGCGGGGGCCCGCACGCTTGCCCTCTCGGGCGAGATCTGCCACATTGGACGTACCCGGTTAGGAAGTAGCCGATCTCTCATTGGAATGTGAGATCGCCGTGGACACCCTTGTTCGGGAAATCCCCAGTACGTCTGTCACAACCGTTGCGCTCCATAGTGAGCCCGCTGACGAATCCGAGTTCGCTCGCGCGTACCTCCCCCTTGCGCGTGGCCTGGCCGGTCGGTTCGCGGGACGTGGCGTCGAGATGGACGACCTCGTTCAGGTCGCGAACCTCGCGCTTATCAAGGCGATCCGTCGCTACGACCCGGAGCAGGGTGCCTTCGCGCCCTATGCGACCGCGACCATCTCGGGGGAGCTCAAGCGGCACTTGCGCGACCTGTGCTGGGTCGTGAAGCCGCCGCGCCGGATCCAGGAGCTTCAGGGGCGCATCACCAAGGCGATCGACCTGGTAGCCCAGCAGAACGGTGCGCAGCCCGATCCGGCGACGATCGCGGAGGCGGTCGATGCATCGGTCGGCGAGACGGTCGAGGCCATCCGCGCGCGAGCGTGCTTCTCGCCGGCCTCGTTGGATCGTCCGTCGCCCACGACCGGGCGTTCGCTCGCCGACTCGCTGACCGACCTCGATGAGCCTTTCGAGGAGGTCGAGGGACACGTCGCCCTTGTCCAGATCTGCTCCGACCTCGACCCAGCGGATCGGCGGTTGATCCAGCTCCGCTACTTCGAGGACAAGTCACAGCGCGAGATGGCGCGTGAACTCGGTATCAGCCAGATGCAGGTGTCGCGACGGCTTCGACGGCTCATCGACGATCTGCGCTCCCGTGCGGGCGAGCTCGACCTGGCGTCGTAGGCGCGGCTGAGACGATGACGGGAGGTTGCTCATGCGCGTAGCGATGGTGTCACTGCACGCGAACCCGCTCGGTACTCCCGGCGACGGGTTCGGTTGTGCGCAGCGCGTTCACGTTGCCGCGCTCTCGGCAGCGTTGGCCCGCAGGGGCACAGAGGTCACGGTCTACACGCGACGGACCGCACCGGACACGCCGTCGGTCCTCAGCGCCGCGGAGGGCTACTCGGTCGTGCACGTCCCCGCTGGTCCGCCCGCGCCTGTCGGGCGCGACGGCGTACCCGCGTGCGTGCCGGAGTTCGGGCGTCGTCTTCGTGAGTTCCTGGACGATGACCCGCCCGACGTCATTCATGCCCACTCCTGGACGAGTGCGGTTGCCGCGACCTCGGGCCGGGCCGGCGACGGGCCGCCGGTCGTTGTCACGTTCCACTCCCTCGGCGTCGTCGAGCGCCGGCACACCGGGGCAACTGATCCTGGGCCCGCCGATCGCGTGCGGATCGAGACACGGCTGTGCAGGTCGGTGGACCATGTCATCGCGACGTGCGCGAACGAGGTCTTCGAGCTGCGGCGCCTGGGTCTGACCGTTGATCGCACGAGCATCGTGCCGTGGGGGGTCGACCTCTCGGCGTTCACGCCGGACGGTCCGCCCGGGCAGCGACGAGGTGCCCGTCCGCGCCTTCTGGTCCTCGGAAGCCTCGCCCGTCACACCGGGGTCGACGAGGTCATCCAGGCGATGCGTCAGGTGCCGGACGCCGAGCTCGTGGTCGCCGGTGGACCCGACGCCGATCACCTGTCGACGGACCGCAACGCGCGCCGGCTTGCGGCGTCCGCCGTCGGTGCCGGAGTGCGTGATCGCGTCACCTTCGTCGGCGCGGTGGAGCGGGACCTCGTCCCGCGGCTGATGCGATCGGCCGACATCGTGCTCGCGACGCCCTGGTACGAGACGTTCGGGCCGAGTGCCCTGGAGGCCATGGCGTGCGGAGTACCGGTGGTCGCGACGGCTGTGGGTGGTCTCACGGACATCGTCATCGACGGTGTGACCGGCAAGCTCGTTCCGCCGCGGGACGTCTTGTCGATCGCCGACGCGGTGAACTCGATCCTGGCCGACTCGGCGCTTGCTGAGCGGCTGGCTCGCGCGAGCTCGGAGCGCGCCAGCCGACGCTACTCATGGGACGTCATCTCACGGGGGATCCTGAACGCGTACGGCCGGGCGGTGGGGGAACCCGCAGCCGACAAGGACCTCGATGGGGAGGCGGCAACACGATGACGAGCCCAGTGGACCTCATGGACGTGGCCGACAAGCTGTTCGCCACGGCGCGAGGGTCGACCGACGGTCGCAGCTCAGTCTCGTTGCATTCGGGCGAGGCGGCTGTGCTGCGCCAGACGCTCGTCGCGGTCCTGGCTGGCCGGACCATGACGATGGAGCACCCGCCGCACGAGGGTTCGATCCTGGTGGTCGCGGGCCGGCTCACCGTCGATGGGGGTGGCGAGACGATCGAGGTCGCGATCGACGACCTCCTGATCCTGCCTGCGAAGACCCTCGTCATCACCGCGGTCGAGGACACCGTGCTCCTTTTGACGGTTGCCATGGGCTCACGTCCCTGACCTCAGGTCACGTGTGGATCGGCCCATGCCCCCACGGGCATTGTCTCGAACGGGACCGGTGGGCTGATGAGGAAGCCCTGCACGCGGTCGCACCCGAGCTCGCGGAGCAGCTCGAGCTGGGCGACCGTCTCGACGCCCTCAGCTACGGCCTTCTTGTGGAACCGGTGGATCAGATCGATGATCGCGGCGAGCAGGTCGCGGTCGGCGTCACTGTCGGTGGCGGTAGCGATGAAGGACTGGTCGATCTTGACCAGGCTCGCCGGGATCTCGCGGAAAGCGGTCAGGCCGGAGTACCCGGTGCCGAAGTCATCGATCGACACGTGGCATCCCAGGGTCCGGATCGCCCGAAGCACGGTCAGGTTCTCCGGCGAGAGGGTGAGGACCTCCTCCTCGGTCACCTCCAGAGCGAGCAGGTGAGCGGGGAGGCGGTGTCGACGTAGCGCGTCGCCTATGAGGGCGAGCGCGCCGTCTCGGATCCAGGTCGGCGGAGCGTTGAACGCGACATAGATCGGGTGTCCCGCGGCCGCCCAGCCAGCCGCCGCATGCGCGGCGTGGTCGAGCATCTGCTCGGTGATCGTCCCCATCAGCCCGAGCTCGGCGGCGATGGGCAGGAACAGGTTCGGGGGGATGAGGGATCCATCGGCGGCGCGCAGCCGCACCAGCGCCTCGGCTCCTGCCACGTCTCCAGACGCAAGATCGACGATGGGCTGGAAGGCGGCGACGAGGCTTCGACTCTCCAGGGCATCGCCAAGCGCACGTTCGAGCGCCAGGCTGCTGGATGGAACGTCTGCATCGTTCGGCGTCGTGATGACGACGCCCTCGCCCGAGGCACGGCATCGTTCGAGGGCGACCTCGGCGCGACGAAGGGTCGCCTGCGGGCTAGTTCCGGTCGCCGCGTTCGGAACGACAGCGCAGCGAACCGTCACGTGGAGGTGGTCCTCACCGATCACGACCGGCTCTGCGAGCTGTGCGTGTGCCTGCTTGGCCACGGTCGAGGCGTCGTCGGTGCACTCGGTGATCAGCACGATTCCGAACTCCGAGCTGGACACCCGGAACACCTCGCCAGCATCGGCGGCAAGGGACCGCAGGCGGCTGCCTGCTCCCACGAGCACCGCGTCGCCGACCTCTGGCCCCGCGGCCGAGTTGACCCGCCGCAGCCCGTCGACCTTCACTAGGACGACGGCCCACGGGTCGTTCGCCGCTGCTGCCTCTGCCATGCGGTCGATGAACGCGTTGCGGTTTCCCAGCCCGGTGAGCGGATCACGACGCGCCTGCTCGAGGAGGAGGTCCTCGGAGGCCAGGCTGGCCGTCACGTCCTCCAGGACGACGACACGGAAAGGCTGGGCGCTGTCCACGTCGTCGAGGGGCTCCGACCGCGCCAGGCGGACCCACACGGTTCGTCCGGAGGCCGAGCCACGGATGCGAAGGTCGGCGGCCGGACCGAAGCTGGCGGCCAGCGCAGCCGCCGACACGCCCAGGCACTGGTGTAGCGGCCGGCCGGCACTTGCAGTGTGCTCGGGGCCCAGGAGGGTCCGGAAGGCCTCGTTCGCGTCCAGCATCTGCATCTCGTCGTCATCGGACACCAGGACCGTGGGCACGGGCGTCTCCTGGTAGAGCGCTTGCTGGACCGCAAGTGATGCCTGCGCAACCCTGCGCGCACGACGGCTCTGCTCCGCTGCCCCGGCCAGCGAGAACGTGGTGACTGTCAGCGCCAGCAGCAGCACCTGCGTCGTCGTCACCTCGGCAGCGACAGCAGGCCCGTCGAACGGGCCAAGGCCGTGGGACAGGGCGACGGCGATCAGCAGGACTGTCCCCGCCGTGACCAGTGCGGTGACGCGGAACGACCACCAACCCGCGACGAGCCCGAGCAGCGGGATCACGAGGAAGCCGGATCCGTTGATCACGCCGCCGAGTGGAGTCAGGTAGAGCACGACGGTGGCGACGCCGACCGCGACCGTACCGATGATCACGGAGGAGCGCGGCGCGGTCAGGTCGGACCGGAGGTCCTTCAGGGGCCAGGCGCCGACCACGGCGGAGCCGAATGCGATGAAGCCGACGACCACGCCCAGACCGAGCTCGACAACGGCGGCCGAGACGTAGATCGACGAGGAGTCGCCATCGGCGAGTGCGAACGCCACGACGGGTAGTAGGCGGATCGCCGCGGCCAGGACGGCTGCGAGCGCTGCCCAGTGGACGGGCGCGCCCACTCCGGAGCCGGTATCCCGGTACCGCCTGATCACAAGGGCCCAGATGATGCAGGACGCCAGGTCGGCGGCTGTTCGGCCCAGGGTCAGTGCCCAGGGCAGTCCTTGGCCGACATAGAGGTACATGAGAGCCGCGGCGCCTGCGGTGACGATCATCCAACGCTGGCGATGGCCGAGGACGACGAGCAGGCCAGCCCCGATCCCGCCCCCGGCCGAGACGATCGCCACACCTTCGGCGGACAGCCAGCCCGCGCGGGTGAGGACGGCAGACCCCAGCCACAAGCCCACCCACATCGCCCAGAGCGCAACAGTGCGCGGCAGCGACCACCGCGGTGCCTTCACGGTCGCCGAGGTCACCATCGGAGGCCCAGGCCCAGGTCACTCATGATCGCCTCGGCCGCTCATGACCGGTGCGGACGAGACTGAGGGCAGCGACGCACCGGCGTGGGCGCGCCATCACTCTTGGGCGCAGCGCACGTCGCTTGCCATGCTCGAGGTACCCATGCGGATCTCTCAGCATGCGCGAAGTGTCCCATGTTGACCCGCGGGAGGGCGGGCAGAACTTTTGGGTTCCTGTCCGTCGAAAGCGACCCTAGCCAGGAGTGGTCGGGTCCTTGAGTCCCTACGTGCAGCAACACGTTTCGAGCCCGATGTCGCCGAGGTCGAAAGGCCCTGCATCTGTGTTGCACGGTGCACAGGACGCACGGAAAGGCGGAACTTCGTTCGGTTGAGTGACGGGACTCGAACGAGGTCATCTCTCATAGGAAAGCCGTTGTACCGGAGTGGGTTTCCGCGGCGAGAGTCGACCGCCCGCGCCCGCTCTGCCTACTCAGTGGGCATGACTAGCTGGGCCGTGTTCGTCGCATTCGATCCGAGCGAACCGGGAGCAAGGCCCGGCCTGGCCGGTTCTGAGTCTGGCATCGCGCCGCCGAGGTCCGCCTGGCCTGCGGCGCGCTCATGACCTCAAGGTTGCGGATATCGCCCTACCAGCGCCTGCACCGCATTTCGTGGCGTTCGCTACCGAACACGGTGCCTAGCCGCAGGTTCACGTCAACTGGTTCGATCCCGTCATGTCTGGCCGGCGCGACCTCTACCCGCTTGCTAGCCTCCGGACCTATGGGGGTTCGCTGGCCGGACGGGGTGGTCGCCGGGCTCGCTCCGGATGCGTCCTCGCTCCGCGCCGGCCGCGGCCTGGCTTCCCCTGCGAAATGGAGCGAGCTCGGCGCGACGGCGGGCGCTGTTTGGGGTCTCTGCGCCGGTAGCGGCAAGAACCCGTACCAGACGTCCGTAGACCTAGAGGGTCCGGCATTCAAGTGCTCCTGCCCGAGCCGGAAGTTCCCCTGCAAGCACGCCCTCGGTCTGCTGCTGCTGTGGTCGGCAGGCGTAGTTCCAGACGCGGCCAAGCCCGCCGACTTCACTCAGTCCTGGCTCGAGACGCGGGCCGCCAAGGCTGCGGCACCGAAGCGTCCCGCCTCGTCGCCCAGCGAAGCTCCCGCCGACCCAGCTGCCGCCGAGCGACGTGCCGAGAAGCGGGCGGCGCGCGTCGCGGCTGGGCTTGAGGACCTCGACAGGTGGCTGTGCGACCAGGTCCGCGTCGGGTTGGTGTCCGTAGACCGGTCCTACGCGTACTTCGACGGCATGGCCGCGCGCATGGTTGATGCCCAGGCACCCGGTGTGGCTTCCTGGCTGCGGCAGATCCCGTCTACGGTCGTGAGAGACGAGAACTGGCCGCGGACACTCGTTCAGCACTACGCCGGGCTGCACTTGCTCGCGCGGGCGCACGGTGCGCTCGAGACCCTGCCCGACGGTCTCGGCGCAACGGTCCGGGCGCACGTCGGATATACGACCGCCAGAGAGGACGTGCTCGCCACTGAGGCGGTGCGCGACCGCTGGTGCCTGCTCGCCGTGCGAGATTCCAACGAGGCGCGCCTCCTGGTCCGCCGAACGTGGCTCATGGGCGAGCGCAGCGGTCGCCCGGCCCTGGTCCTGTCGTTCGCGGCCGCCGGACAGGTGCTCGACACGATTGGGGTGCCGGGCATGAGTGTCGAGGCGTCGCTCCACTTCTACCCCGGTTCGCCTGCGCTTCGTGCGATGGTCGGTGAGCGGTACTCCGACCCGGGAGCGCCGGGCGCGCTGCCGGGTGCGACCACGGTCGACGATGCGCGTTCTTCCTACGCGAAGGCTGTTGGCGAGGACCCATGGCTGGCGTCGTGGCCGGTCCTCCTCTCGTCCGTCGCGGTAGGACGAGGCGCCGACGGCTGGTGCCTCTACGACGCCACCGGTTCCCTGCCGCTCGCAGGGGAGGACCCGTGGGTGCTCCTTGCCGTTTCTGGCGGATCAGCGGTGAGCGTTTTCGCGGAGCAAACCGGTGGCGATGCGGTGGCGCTGAGCGTCGTGCAGGACCGCACGGTGGTGGCCCTGTGATCGACCCATGGGAGGAGCTCGTCTCGGTCGCGCTCATGGGTACAGGGCGGCGTCCGCTCGACCTCGGTGTTCTGCCGACAGGTGTGAGGGAACCCGCGTCACGCGTCGACGCACCGGCGGCCGAGGTGCTCCTGGCGGCGGCGTCGCTCGTTCACGTGGCCGAGCGCGCAGGTGCGCGAGGTCCCACACCGTCGGCGCTTCCTCCTGCCGGCACCGAGACGACGGTCGAGGCCTCAGGAGTGGCGGCCGCGACGCTCGCGGGCCTTCTCCAAACTGAGGACTACACGCTGGTCGCGGAGTGGCTCACCGTTGCGGCCTCGACCGCCCATCACGCTCCGCACCGACACCTCCCGGCGCTCCTCGACCTCGCGCACGTCCACCCTGACCGGCTGCGGACTCCGGTCGCGGGAGCCCTCGGCGAGCGTGGCCGCTGGCTGGCGGAGTTGCGCGCCGAGTGGGGCGACGTGCTCGCGGAAGCCCGGCGCGAAGACGACGTGCCGGATCCGTGGGGATCGAGGCAGATGTGGTCGCACGGCGACCTGGCCGATCGCACCGCCTGGTTTCGCGCGGCGCGAGCAGGCGAGCCAGCACTGGCGCGCGAAGAACTGAGTTCCGGCTGGGGGAGCGAAGGCCCGGCGGAGCGCGCGGCCTTCGTTGCCGAGCTGCGCGTCGGCCTCGGCCCTGACGACGAGGAGTTCCTTGAGTTGGTCCTGGACGACTCCCGCGCCGAGGTGCGGCACGCTGCTGCCGAGCTCCTGAGGGCGCTGCCGAGGTCGGCCTACTCACACCGGATGCTGACACGAGCAACAAGCTGGATTCGCCTCGAACGTCGACTGCTGCGGACCGAGCTCGTCGTCGTGCCGCCGGACGAACGCGACGCGTCGCTCAAGCGCGACCAGGTCCCCGACCCGCCGAAGGGATCAGGCGGTCGTCGCGCGTGGTTCCTGACGCAGGTCCTCGCTCGCGTGCCGCTTTCCGGGTTCGCCGCGGCCTTCGATACAGAAGCCAGCCGGCTCGTGGGGCTGGCTGCCACGTCAGACTGGGCGGCGCCGATGATCGAGGGGCTCGCCACCGCTGCACGGGTCTCGGGCAACGTCGACTGGTGCCGTGCCTTGGTCGAGCACGATCCTTCGGCGCACCTTCTTCTGGCCGGCAGACTCCCATCTGCGGAGCAGGCACGAGCCATCCGCGCGGCTGCAGCTTCGACGCATCCTGGTGCTCTCGTCCGCCTCGCGACCGACCTGCCGCGACCGGTGTCCACCGACGTGGCCGTCGCGATGATCGAGGCCACCGCGGACGTGGAGCGCTTCCCCGCCACGACGCAGCAGATGGTCCTCGACGCAGTGGCCCACGCCGCGCCAGCGGACGAGCCCGCGCCGGTGGTCGAGGCCCTCTGCGCGCGCATCGCGGCCTTCGAGCCGGGGTCCGCGCAGTGGTCGGCGGCCTCGGCCGCCCTCAACGTCATAAACACCCGACACCGACTGCGCGAGGAGCTCACGTGACCGACAACGAGTCCAGTCGACCCCAGGCGACACCGCTGCGTCCACACGCTGAGGACGCCTACGCCGACGAGCTTGCTGCTCTCGCGCGGGTCGACGACCGTTCGCGTCCGCCGTCGTGGCGGCTCTCGCCGTGGGCGGTGGTGAACTACCTACTCGGCGGCACGCTCGATGACGGCACCGTGATCACGCCCAAGTACGTGGGCCCGCGACGTCTCGTCGAGGTGGCGGTGGCGACTTTGGCGACCGACCGTGCCCTGTTGCTCCTCGGCGTACCAGGGACGGCAAAGACGTGGGTGTCGGAGCATCTCGCGGCCGCGATCTCGGGCGACTCCACCCTGCTCGTTCAGGGCACATCGGGAACGACGGAGGAGTCGATCCGCTACGGCTGGAACTACGCGCGACTGCTCGCCGAGGGACCGTCCGACGCCGCACTGGTCGCCTCGCCGGTGCTCACTGCGATGCGGGAAGGACGCGTCGCCCGCGTCGAGGAGCTCAGCCGCATACCGTCCGACGTACAGGACGCTCATCACGATCCTGTCTGAGAAGACGCTCCCGGTTCCCGAGCTCGGGGGCGAGGTGCAGGCGACCAAGGGCTTCAACGTGATCGCTACGGCCAACGACCGCGACCGTGGCGTGAACGAGCTGTCGAGCGCTCTCCGTCGCCGTTTCAACACGGTTGTCCTGCCTCTGCCAGCGACCGAGGAGGAGGAGGTCGACATCGTCTCGCGCCGGGTCGCTCAGCTCGGCACGTCGCTCGAGCTGCCTGAGATGCCTGCGGCGATCGAGGAGATCCGCCGCGTCGTAACCGTGTTTCGCGAGCTGCGCTCCGGCACGACCGTCGACGGCCGTACGGCGCTCAAGTCCCCGAGCGGCACCCTGTCGACCGCGGAGGCTATCTCCGTCGTTACGAGCGGCTGGGCGCTATCGGCCCACTTCGGCGACGGAGTGCTGCGACCGGCCGACGTCGCCGCCGGCATCCAGGGCGCGGTGGTGCGCGATCCCGTCGCCGACCGTGTCGTATGGACCGAGTACCTCGAGGCGGTCGTGCGCGAGCGACCGGGCTGGGAAGACTTCTACCGGGCGTGCAGGGACGCGAACGCGTGACCGATGCACCGGCGTGCTCCGCTGTCGTGGATGTCCTCGGGATCCGACACCATGGCCCCGGGTCCGCGCGCGCCGTGCGTGCACGGCTCGAGGAGCTGCAGCCCGACCTCGTACTTGTCGAAGGGCCGTCCGACGCGGACCCGCTGCTGGCTTTCGCGGCGATGGACACCCTCGAGCCTCCGATCGCTCTGCTGGCGTATGACGTGGACTCCCCGCGCGAAGCGGTGTTCTGGCCCTTCGCGGTGTTCTCCCCGGAGTGGCAGGCGATCGCGTGGTCTGTGCGGAACGACGTACCCGTGCGCTTCTGTGACCTCCCGGCGAGCGCCACGTTGGTGCGTGATGAGCCGGCCGTCGTTTCCCCGGACGACGAGGTCGCGGGCGAGGCCGACCTTCGCGCCGACCCGATTGCGATGCTCGCGCTCGCCGGGGGCTACAGCGATCCCGAGCGGTGGTGGGATGACGTCATAGAGTCGCGCGTCCACGATCGAGCTCCCTTCGACGCCATCCGGGACGCGATGGCCGAGCTGCGCAGCTCGTCGCCAGCCCCGCCGCTGGGCACAGCGCGCGAGGACCGTCGGGAGGCGTGGATGCGCCAGACCGTGCGGGCTGGGATCAAGGACGGTGCGGCGCGGATCGCCGTCGTTTGCGGCGCCTGGCACGCGCCGGCTGTCGACGTGACGACCACCACTGGGGCCGCGGATGCTCGACTGCTGCGCGGACTGTCCAAGCGCAAGGTCTCGCTGACCTGGGTGCCGTGGACCCACTCGCGCCTCGCGACGGCCTCGGGATACGGTGCGGGCGTCACCTCTCCTGGCTGGTACCACCACCTCTTCACGTGCACGGAGCGCACAATCGCGACGTGGCTGACCCGAGTCGCAGGGGTCCTGCGAGCAGAGGACCTGCCGGTCTCGTCGGCGCACGTCATCGAGGCGACCCGCCTCGCAAACGCCCTGGCAACTCTCCGCGGGCGCGGACTTGCAGGACTGGACGAGGTGATGGAAGCGACGCGGTCGGTACTCTGCGATGGCGACGACGTACCGCTCGACCTCGTGACGCGCCGCCTGGTTGTGGGCGAGGAATTCGGATCCGTCCCTGATTCCGTGCCGACTGTGGCCCTGGCCGCTGACCTCGCCGCGACGGCGAAGCGGCTGCGGCTCAAGCTCGAAGCGGCTCGCTCGATTGACCTCGACGTGCGCACCGACACGGACGTGCAACGTTCGAGGCTCTTCCACCGTCTGCAACTACTGGGCATCGGCTGGGCCGAGCCTGTCGGCAGTCAGGTCCGCTCCAAGGGCACGTTCCGTGAGTCGTGGTCGTTGCGGTGGTCTCCTGAGCTGACGTTGGCCGTGGTCGAGGCATCCGTGTGGGGCAGCACTGTCCCTAGTGCCGCCGCCTCACGAGTCCGTGACGTGGCTCGCAACGCTGTGACGCTCGCGGAGATCGCACAGACCGTGGAGTCGGCGCTCCTCGCCGACCTGCCGGAAGCCATGCCGGAGCTCCTGACTGCGCTAGACGCGAAGGCTGCGTCGGGCAGCGACGTCACGGCCCTCATGAGCGCAGTACCCTCGCTGGTGCGCTCCCTGCAGTACGGCGACGCCCGCAGCACGGACTTGGCGTCGCTCGGCCACGTGGTGGATGCGTCCGTGGTCCGTATCTGTGCGGGGCTTCCCGCCGCCGTCGGGGCTCTCGACGACGAGGCAGCGACGGTCTTGCGCCGCTCCATTGATGAGGTGCACCAGTCGCTCGGCCTGCTCGCCGACTCTTCCTCGTCTGATCGGTGGTTGGCGACGCTTTCCGGGCTGGCCGGTCGTCACGACGTGCACGGACTCGTCGCCGGTCGCGCAGTCCGGCTCCTGCTGGACTCGGGACGGCTCTCGGGCGAGACGGCAGCCGGGCATCTCGCGAGAGCGCTATCCATCGGACTCTCGCCGTCGGCGAAGGCTGCCTGGGTGGAGGGATTTCTCGCGGGTGGTGGGTTGCTTCTCATCCATGACAGCCTGCTGCTGGGACTGATCGACGACTGGCTCACGACGCTCGATGAACGGGAGTTCGTCGACGTCGTGCCGCTGCTGCGCAGGACGTTCGGCGAATTCGCTCCGCCGGAGCGTCGCGCAATTGGCGAGGCGGTGCGGCGCATCGATGCCGGATCTGCGGCTCGCGCGTATGTCGAGTGGGACGTCGACCTCAACCGCGCCGAGCCTGCAATCGCGCGCGTGGCGGTGCTTCTGGGGGTGACGCCGTGAGTCAGGTCGTTGACGAGGCTGAGCGACTGAGGCGGTGGCGTCTGATTCTCGGTGCTCCTGCCGAGCGTGCGCTCGGCTGCGGGCTCGGCGCGTCGGACTTGGCGATTGACGGGGCCATGGCCGCGCTCTACGACTCCGAGGCGCGCACCGACTCGGCGGGCCGCAGCGGCGGGCTCGGCGCGTCGGCGCCGCGGGTGGCGCGCTGGCTAGGCGACATCCGCACGTACTTCCCGTCCGCGGTCGTGCAGGTGATGCAGCGCGATGCGATCGCGCGGCTGAACCTCACACGTCTGCTGCTCGAGCCCGAGATGCTCGAGGCAGTCGAGCCCGACGTGCACCTCGTCGGGACACTGATCAGTCTGAACCGGGTCATGCCCGAAACCACGAAGGCGACGGCGAGGCAGGTCGTCGGACGCGTTGTCGCCGAGGTCGAGAAGCGCATCGCAAACCGAACGCGAGCGGCCGTGGGCGGGGCCCTCAATCGCGCAGCGCGCACGGCGCGGCCCAAGCCGCGCGACATCAACTGGAATGCGACGATCCGAGCCAATCTGGCGCACTACCTGCCTGAGCGACGCACCGTCGTCCCGGAGCGGATCATCGGGTATGGCCGCCAACGCCAGGTCGTCCAGCGCGACGTCGTCCTCGCGATTGATCAGTCGGGCTCGATGGCCAGCTCGGTGGTCTACGCGTCGATCTTCGGCGCTGTCCTGGCATCGATCAGATCCGTGTCCACCTCGCTCGTGGTCTTCGATACCGCCGTCGTCGACCTGACCGACAAGCTCGACGATCCAGTCGATGTGCTGTTCGGCACCCAGCTCGGCGGGGGAACCGATATCAACCGCGCGATTGCATACGCGCAGTCGTTGATCACGCGGCCACGCGACACGATCTTCGTCCTGATCTCCGACCTCTACGAGGGTGGTATTGCCGACGAGATGTTGCGCCGCATGCGGGTGATGAAGGAGTCCGGGGTCGCGGTGGTCGTCCTGCTCGCGTTGTCTGATGACGGAGCTCCGGGCTACGACCATGACCACGCGGCTGCCTTGGACGGGCTGGGCATCCCGACATTCGCCTGCACTCCCGACCTGTTCCCCGACTTGCTCGCCATAGCCCTCCAACGTGGCGACGTCGCCGCGTGGGCCCATCGCTCGCGCCTGTCGCGCTAGCTGGCTACAGCGGCCAGATCTTCCCGATCTCGATCCGGGTAGGGCGACTGCAGGGTGACTGGCAGGCGCTTTGAGCCGCCGAACGAGGCCCCAGTCGCCGTCTGTCTCGCGAAGCGGGACAGACGGCGAGTGCGGGTCGTGCTTTGGGGTGAGTGACGGGACTTGAACCCGCGACCACCTGGACCACAACCAGGTGCTCTACCAGCTGAGCTACACCCACCATGCGCGCGCGAACGCGGCCGCGGAAGTCTATCCCGCCGTCGTCGCCGGTCCGTCGCCGCCCGGCTCGGCGTCTGCGCTCGGCCCGTGGTCGACCACATGAGCGAGGCCGAAGGCCTGGGCAGTCGCGGTGTCCGGACCGGGCTGCTCGACGAGGACCGCGTCCCGGTAGTACCGCAGCTCGGCGATCGACTCGCGGATGTCGGCCAGGGCGCGGTGGTTGCCGGTCTTCTCCGGCGTGGAGAAGTACACACGCGGGTACCAGCGGCGCGACAGCTCCTTCAGCGTGGACACGTCGATGAGCCGGTAGTGCAGGTACCCGTCGAGCTCAGGCATCTGACGGGCGAGGAAGCCGCGGTCCACGTACACGCTCGACCCGGCCAGCGGCGCGCGCCGGGCCTCCGGCACATGGGAGCGCACGTACGCGAGCACGCGCTCCTGGGCGTCGGCGATCGTCGTCCCACTCGGGATCTCCTCCAGCAGGCCGGACTCGGTGTGCATCCGAACGACGACGTCGTCCATCTCAGCGAGCGGCTCGTCGGACGGCTTGACCACGATCGTGATCCCGGCGTCGATCTCGGTGAGGTCGGACTCGGTCACGATGCAAGCGATCTCGACGATCTCGTCGCGGCCGGGATCGAGCCCGGTCATCTCGCAGTCGATCCAGACGAGGCGGTCGGATGGGGCAGCCATGGGTGCAGCCTATGAGGGCGGACGAGTCGGGCAGACCGTCACGACGCGAGCCAGCGGACGATGTCCGACTCCGTCATCAGGCCGACCACGCGTCCGTCGGCCTCCATGACGGGGACGGCATCGACCGCACCAGCGGCCATCGTGCGCGCCGCGGTCACCGGATCGTCGGTCGGTCGGACGTACACCAGCGGGACGCGCGCCATGACATCGCGCACGAGGCGGGCGCCTAGGTGCTCCGCCGTGGCCGGCACCTCGGCGAGGATGTTGCGATCGCTGAGAATGCCCAAGGCCTGACCTCCCTCGTCGAGCACCACGAGGTGCCGCAGGCCCGAGACGAAGAGGAGCTGCCACGCGTCCCACAGCGACTCGTCGGTCTCGATGGTGAGCGCCGGACGGGACATGACCTGGCTGACCCGGACATCGCGACCGTCACCGAGCACGGCCGCCGCGTTCATGCAGCGCTCGGCTCAGTGGGCAGGGGCGGGACGACAGCGACCGGGATCGTCGCCTTGTGGAGCACCCCGTTGCTGACCGACCCGAGCAGGAGACCGAGCGCCGGCGACCGACCATGGGAGCCGACGACGACCATCGCCGCTCCTTCCGCCGCGTCGAGCAGGGCTGCGACGGCGGGGGAGCGGACCAGCCGCTCCTCGACGGGGACGTCGGGGTACTGACCGCGGAACCCCGCGAGCACCTCAGCGGCCAGCCGAACCTCGGTGTCAGCGACATCGGCCAGGGGCAGCGGCACCGGGCCGTCCGGCACCACGATGAGGTCGTAGGACGGCACGTCCCACGCATGGACGGCAACCACTGAGGCGCCGGACCGGCTCGCAGCGGCGAAGGCGAAATCCACGGCAGCCGAGGCGGCGGGGGAGCCGTCGAGGCCGACGACGATCGACGACGCGTCCGCGGCCGCGCGTCCGCGAACGACAACGACCGGGCACGCCGAATGAGCCGCGACCTGGGCCCCGACGGACCCGAGCAGCAGGCCGACGAAGCCGCCACGCCCGCGGGACCCGAGGACGACGAGGTCGGCGGTCTCGGACGCCTCGAGCAGCACCGAGCTCGGCGAGCCGATGACGACGTGCGCACTCGCGTCCAGAGGGGCTAGCGCGGCCGCCGTCCGGTCGAGCTCGTGGCTCGCCTGCTGCTCGAGGGACTCGATGACGTCCAGGCTGGGCGGGAGCCCCACGCCCAGGCCGCCGGTCGTGACCGGGGGGACGAGGGCGTGGACCAGCGCAAGGCCGCACCCCCGCGTCCGCGCCTCCGCCGCGGCCCAGGCGACGGCCTCGGCGGCGGCGTCGGACCCGTCAAAGCCGACCACGATCCGATCGGCGTACGCAGACAGCTCGTTCATGCAACAAGCATGACGTGACGCGGCGTCGAGGACCACAGGAGTCCGGCCCCAGGGATCGGGACGAAGGTCACGTGTCCGGCCCGGCAGCGCTCCGGCGGGTCAGGCGACAAGTTCGGCGCGAATCGGCACTATTCGGGCGTAGACTCCCGCGCGACCGCCCGGCGGGACCAGTCCGGACCAGGACCGGCGACGATCGACGAGGGAGTGTCGTGGACAGCAGCCGTAAGACCGAAGTGACGCAGGGGGTCGTCCTGCCCCTCGTCGTGCTCGTGGTGGTGTTCGCCCTCGGGATCGCCACCGGCGAGCACTCGATCTACGTCGCGATGATGGCTGCGGTGCCGATGCTCTCGGCTGTGTTCGCCACGATCCCGTTCACCGCGCTCGTGGCCGTCGTCGCCTTCGTCGCGGGCCTGATCCTGACGTTCCTCGACACCGACGAGGCCGGTCAGGACACGGTGGCCCCCCTCGTGGGCCTCATCGTCTTCGCCGCCATCGCCGTCATCGCCAGCCGGTTCCGCGTGAGTGAGATCGCCTCGGCACCTGCCGCCCCGGAGCGGCGCAAGTCGATGCAGTTCCAGCTGCAGACCCAGGCCGACACGGATTCCATGACGGGCCTGCTGAACCGTCGCGGCGCGATCCGCGCGCTCGGCCCGCGAAACCTCGAAGGCGAGCGGGTCGTCGCGTTCTTGGACTGCGACCTGTTCAAGAACGTCAATGAGCAGTACGGCAGCGACGTGGGCGACGAGTTCCTCCAGGCCATCGCCGGCCGCCTACGCCATGCCCTGCCCTCGCACGACACGGTCGCCCGCTGGGACGGCGACGAGTTCCTCATGGCGATCGTGGCCGACCAGGACGCGGCCCGCCCGGCGCTCGAGCGCGTGGTCGCCTCGATCAACGGCCACCCCATCCGCACCACCGTCGGCCCGATCCCGGCCACCGTGTCGGTCGGCGCGGCGCTGTGGGCCCCGGGCCAGGAGCTCGAGGACGTCATCTCCCGCGCCGGCAAGGCGCTGTACGCCGCCAAGAGCGGGGGTCGCAGCCGGGTGGTCGTGGACGGCCCCACGGCGGCCGCCACCCCGGAGGGCTCGCAGTAGCCAGGTCCGGCGTGAACTCACGTGAGCGCTGATCGGGAGTGCACCGAGAGGCAAACGTGAGGAATCGGGCCGACGATCTGCACCACGTTCAATGCACAGATCCATGCTCGGCAGGACGAGAAGTTCCACGCACGGATGTACGAATGCTGCACGAAGGGGGACGCGCGCATGGCGATCACGGCGACGACTCCCACGGGCACCTTGTAACCAGGAATTCACAACGATTCGGCGCAAATCCGCTGATTTGGGCAGGATCGGCACAATAATCGCGCAGGTGCCCGCCAGGGCCGCCTCAACCAGGGAGTGAGAACCAGATGAAGACCCTCGCCATGAAGGCACACATCCTCATGCTGCAGAAGAAGGAAGAGCTGTCCCGCGACCGCGGCGCCACCGCCGTCGAGTACGGCCTGATCGTCGCGCTGATCGCCGTCGTGATCATCGTCGCCGTCGTCCTGCTCGGTGGCCGCCTCAGCGGCATCTTCAACAAGGCCGCGACCGCGATCCCGACCTGATCCATCGCGACGACCGCGGTGGCCGGCCTCATCTGGCCGGCCACCGCGGTCGTCGTTTACTCCGGTGGTTCCGGCGGCGGAGCACGCTCGGTGTGTTCCCCCGCAGCACTGCGCTGTCGGCGATGCGAGTGCCGATCTCGACGAGGGGCGGCTACGGTGTCGCTCGCGAACCGCGTCGTGGCACGAAACCACATGAATGCGACATACGTGGATAGGGTGGGCCCATGAAAAGAGTGCTGCCGATCATCCTCGCGGTGATCCTCGCGGTCATCGCGGCCGGCATCGTCTTCTTCTACACGCGTGGCGCCGAGCAGCGCGTCCTTGACGAGCAGCAGCCCGTGGCCGTCCTCGTCACGACCGGCACGATCCCGGTGGGCCTGCCCCTGGGCGATGCCGTGGCCGGCGGGCTCGTCGAGTCCACCCAGGTCCCCTCCACGATGGCGCCCACCGGCGCGATCTCGGCGGTCACCCCCGAGAACACCGCCCTCGTCGCATTGACGACGGTCAACCCCGGCCAGATCCTGCTGACGAGCAACTTCGTCGCCGAGCTGCCCCAGGTCGAGGCGGTTCCGGTCCCCGACGGCATGATCGCCATCGCGATCACCCTGGGCGACCCGCAGCGCGTCGGCAACTTCGTCCGCCCCGGCTCCCAGGTCGTCATGTTCGATACCTATGCCGGCGGTGAGGGGGGCGGCACCGTCACCCGTGTGCTGCTGCCGAACGTCACCGTGATCGCCGTCGGTGACGCGACGACCTCCTCGACCGTCACGAACCCGGACGGCTCAGCTGGCGCGCAGGCGCCCTCCGCCCTCCTGACCCTCGCCCTGACCCAGGCTGATGCGGAGAAGGTCATCTACGCGAGCCAGTCCGGCTCCCTCTACCTCGGTCTGCTCGGCGAAGGCACGCAGATCCAGACGAGCGGGGGCACCACCGATGGCAACCTGTTCGACTAGAGGGGGCAAGACGTGCCTGTTGTCCTAGGCGACACTGACCGCGACGCCGATCGTTTCCGCTTCACCCTGGCGGACGACGTCGTGGTGGTCGAGACCGCGCAGAAGCTGGACGCCTACCTCGACAACCACCCCGACGAGGACCTCATCGTCGTCGGGCCGGACGTCTCGATGGCCGTCGCTACCGAGGTGGCCGAGACCTACCGGCTTCGCCGGCCGTTCCTGGGCGTCGTGCTCCTGCGTCGGCGCATGGAGGTCTCGACGATGTCGGAAGCCCTGCGTGCCGGCATCCGCGAGGTGGTGCTCGCCGACGACGTGGAGACCCTGGTCGGGGCCTGCAAGCGGTCGATGGCGGTCTCCGAGCAGCTGCGGAACGTCGAGAGCGGCGACCTCGAGGGGCGGCGCGGCAAGATCATCGTCGTCTTCTCCTCCAAGGGCGGCTGCGGCAAGACAACGGTGTCGTCCAACCTCGCGGCCGCGCTCAGCCTCGAGGGCGAGGGATCGTCCGTCTGCCTCGTGGACTTCGACCTGGAGACCGGCGACATCGCCATCGCCCTGCAGCTCGACCCGACCAAGACCATCAGTGACGCGCTCGGCATGCAGGGCGGCCTCGACGAGCGTGCGCTCGCCTCGCTCGTCGTGCCCTACAAGGCGCACCTGGACTGCCTCCTCGCCCCGACGAAGCCGGCCGACGCCGAGTTCGTGTCGGCTGCCCTCGCCGGCGAGATCCTGCGGGTGCTGTCGGAGATGTACGACTACGTCGTCGTCGACGCGCCGCCGGCGTTCACCGACGTCATCCTGAAAACCTTCGACATGGCCGACTCCTACATCCTGCTGACGACGCTGGACATGCCGGCCCTGAAGAACCTCAAGGTCACGTTGGACACCCTGGACAACCTCGGCTTCCCGCGGACCAAGTGGAACGTCGTGCTGAACCGCGGTGGTTCGCGCGTGGGTCTGACCGCCGCCGACGTCGAGCGGACTGTCGGAGTCCCGATCTCGGTCGAGATCCCCTCCAGCGTCGAGGTGCCGGCGCGGCTGAACGAAGGCGTCACGGTCGTCGAGGCGAACCCGCGGCATGCGGTCGCGAAGGCGTTCTTCGAGCTGGCCGCGAAGCAGCGTCGCGCAACGAACCCGGGCAAGGCGACGGTCGCGGCCAAGCCGGCGAAGAAGTCGCTGTTCAAGAGGAGCTGACATGGGCCTGGCCGAGCGTCTGAACAGCGTCAGCCCCCCGACGTCGCGTTCGATCCCTGCGGCGACCGGCAAGCGCTCCTCGATCGCCCGCGACGAGTACGCCACGCTGAAGCATGACGTCCACGACCAGCTCCTGCAGGCCCTCGGGCAGCAGGCGTACGCGGGCCAGATGGAGCAGCGCGTTCTCGAGGAGAACGTCTTCAACGCGATCCAGACGGTCCTGGCGAAGTCGAAGAAGCCGCTGTCGACCGTCGACCGCGCCCGCATCTCGCAGGAGATCATCGACGACATCCTCGGCAACGGACCGCTGGAGCCGCTCCTGCGCGACCCGGAGATCACCGAGATCATGGTGAACCGAGCCGATGCGATCTTCATCGAGCGTGGCGGCAAGTTGTTCCCCACCGATCTCCGGTTCTCCGACGAGGATCACCTGCGGCGCACGATTGACCGCATCGTCTCCCGTGTCGGCCGGCGTATCGACGAGGCCAGCCCGATGGTGGACGCCCGCCTGCCCGACGGCAGCCGCGTGAACGCGGTGCTCCCGCCGATCGCGCTCGACGGCTGCTCGCTGACCATCCGAAAGTTCTCCAAGGATCCGTTCACCGCCAAGGACCTCGTGACGATGGGGACGCTGTCCCGTCAGGCCACTGATGTCGTCGAAGCGTTCGTGCGCGGGCGCCTGAACATCCTGATCAGCGGCGGTACCGGCTCGGGCAAGACGACGACCCTCAATGTCATGTCCAGCTTCATCCCCGACGACGAACGCATCGTCACGGTCGAGGACGCCGCCGAGCTTCAGCTCGGGCAGCCGCACGTCCTGCGGATGGAGTCGCGCCCGGCGAACGTCGAGGGCCACGGCCAGATCACGATCCGCGACCTCGTCCGCAACACCCTGCGAATGCGCCCCGACCGCATCATCGTCGGCGAGGTCCGCGACGCCGCGGCCCTCGACATGCTGCAGGCGATGAACACCGGCCATGACGGCTCCCTGTCGACAGTGCACGCGAACACCCCGCGCGACGCGCTCAGCCGGATCGAGACCATGGTGCTCATGGCGGGCATGGACCTGCCGGTCCGCGTCATCCGCGAGCAGATCGCGTCCGCGATCAACGTCGTCGTTCAGCAGGCACGTATGCGTGACGGCTCGCGTCACGTCACCCAGATCTCGGAGATCACCGGCCTCGAGGGCGACACCATCCTCATGCAGGACCTCTTCGTGTTCGACTACAACGCCGAGGACCGTGGGCAGACGATGGGCAAGCTCGTGCCCACCGGCATCACCCCGTCCTGCATGGACACCCTGCTCGACCACGGTGTGAACCTGTCCCACGAGAACTTCCGGCTGCCATGGTCCAAGTGACGACCCGGTCTCGGCTGCCGCTGGCTGTCCTCGTCGCCCTGCTGGCGTCGGTCCTCGCGCTCGCGGCTCCCGCGCGCGCCGACGACGCCCGCTCGGTCCAGGTCGCCGGCGTCGACGGGCGCACCGTGGACCTCGTGGTCTTCCTCGACTCGGCCGTCACGGCGGACGCCACGTCGAAGGTCACGTCGTCGGTCGTCATCAGCGGCGAGGAGGTGCCTTCCACTGCGCGCCCGATCTTGGACATCCCCACGGCACGTGAGGTCGTCCTCGTCCTCGACGTCAGCGGGTCGATGCGGGGCGAGCGGCTCGCGGCGGCGCGCGAAGCCGCCCAGGAGTACGTGAAGGCGCTGCCGCCGGACGTGAAGGTCGGACTCGTCACGTTCAACGACGACGTCCAGGTGGGCATCAAGCCGACCGCCGACCGGGCCGCCGTGGCCGCCGCGATCCAGAACGTCAAGGCGGGGCAGAAGACCGCCCTCTACGACGGGCTGATGACCGGGCTCGACCAGGTCACGGGCGAGGAGGGTGGCCGCGTCCTCCTCCTCAGCGATGGTGGCGACACGGCGAGTGCCGCCACCTTGCAGGACGTGACCGACCGCGTGTCCTCGGCCGCGGTGCCGGTGGACGTGGTCGCCCTCCTGCCCAACGTGCAGCAGGCGGACATCCTGAAGTCCGTCACGACGGCCAGCGGCGGCGGCTACCTCCTCGCGACCGATGCGACCGGTCTGAAGTCGGCGTTCCAGGAGGCCACCCGGGCGTTCGGCGGCCGCATCGGCGTCAAGGCCGAGGTCCCGGAGAACGTCGATGCGAGCGGGAAGTTCGCGATCGTCACCGTCGGTGTTGACGGGACCGACTACCGCGGCACGACCCAGCTCCCGGCGGTGCAGTCGCTCGCGTCCACGACCGCCGCGCCCACGCCGGTCGCGACGACCGCGCCCGTCGCCGTGCCCGAGGTCCCCGTCGCGACGGACACCCAGTTCGCCGCGTGGATGTACGCCCTTCTTGCGGGCCTCGTCGTCATCATCTTGGGCCTGACCATCGCCTACTACCGCAGGCAGCAGAAGGCGTACCTGCGCACGCAGCAGGTCCTCTGGTACACGACCAGGGTCGGCAGTGACGGACGGCCCGATGAGCGTCCGGATTTCAACCAGCCCGGGCCGATGCAGTCGCTGGACAACTACCTGGCTACCCGCAAGGGCTATCCGGCCATGGAGGCCAAGCTCGACAACGCGGAGATGAACCTGACACCGGCGAGCTGGCTGGTGATCCGGCTCGGCATCACCCTCGCACTCGTGCTGCTCCTGACGATCCTGGCCGGCAACATCCTGGTCGGGCTGATCGTCGGCGGGCTGATCGGCTGGTTCGGGTGCCGGATGGTCATCAACAGCCGGGAGACAAAGCGGCGCAAGGAGTTCGAGGGTCAGCTCCCGGACTTCCTGATGCTCATCGCGAGCGCCCTGCGCTCCGGCCTGTCGTTCACGCAAGCCCTGGACTCATCGGCGGCCGAAGGTCGCGGGCAGGTCCCGCGCCAGATCCGCCGAGCCCTCAGCGAGACCCAGATGGGTTCGTCGATCGAGGCATCGCTGACCCGGGTTGCCGACCGCATGGAGTCCGACGACCTGCGCTGGACCGTCACCGCTCTCGCCATCCAGCGTGAGGTCGGCGGAAACCTGTCGAACATCCTGGAGACCGCGGCCGAGACGGTCATGGGCCGGGCCGCGCTGCGCCGCGAGGTGCGGACGCTGTCGGCCGAGGGCCGGCTCTCCGGCTGGGTGCTTGCCGCGCTGCCGGTCGGCCTGTTCCTCTACATGCTCGTGGCGAACCGCGACTACGTGTCCTTCTTCTGGACCAAGACCGCCGGCATCGCCCTGCTGATCGTCATCGGCGTCGTGTTCGCACTCGGCTTCCTGTGGATGCGCAGGATCGTTCGGATCGAGGTCTGATGAGCGGCATGTGGATCCCCGTCATCGCGTCGGCGCTTGTCTTCGTCGCGATCATCGTCATCGGCATCCGTGCGCAGCAGTACAAGGCCGAGGCCAGCAAGCGTCGCTCGCTGGCCATGGTCTCCGGCTACGCCAGCGCGAACGTGAGCGAGGCCATCGCCGAGGTCGAGAAGCGCGAGTCCATCGTCCGGACGACCATCCTGGCCATCGGCTACCGGCTCGTGCCGCTTCGTTCGCGGGAGAAGATCGGCGCGCGCATCGTCCAGTCCGGTGACACCCGCGGCGGGACCGTCGTCGACGAGGTCATCGTGCGCAAGGTCGAGTTCGGGCTGATCGGTCTCCTCCTTGGCCTTGCCCTCGGCCTGGCCAGCGGCGGCCTGGCGTGGCTCGCCGCCCCCGGGTTCGCCCTCGTCGGGTTCTTCATCACCGACCTGCTGACCTACAACACGGTCATCAAGCGGGACCAGGAGATGGCCAAGCGCCTGCCCGACGCTCTGGACATGCTCAACCTCTGCGTGGAGTCCGGCCTCAGCTTCGCCGCGGCCCTCGGCCAGGTCGCCGCTAACCAGAACGGTCCGGTCGCCGAGGAGTTCGCGATCGCCCTGCAGGAGATGCAGTACGGCCGATCGCGGGCCGAGGCGTTGACGGCGATGGCCGGGCGCACCAAGCAGGACGACATCGAGCGCTTCGTCTCGGCCATGCTCCAGGTCGACAAGCTCGGCGTGCCCGTAGCGACGGTCCTGCGTGAGCAGGCGAAGGAGATGCGCGCCAAGCGCTACTCGCGAGCGCGGGAGCAGGCACAGAAGGTGCCCGTCAAGATCCTCATGCCGCTGATGCTGTGCTTCCTGCCGGCGCTGTTCATCATCATCCTGGGACCTGCCGCGTTCTCCATCGCCGAGGTCTTCTCCAACCAGTAGGCCGGTTCCGGCCGCCTCGAGAGAGCGCTCAGGGGAGCAGGCCGGCTGCGGAGATCGGGTCCGCGGCGAGGATCGCGATCCATGCCCCGGCCAGCATGAACGGCCCGAACGGGAGCGCGGACTTGCGTCCTGCGCGCCGCGCGACCAGAAGCGCGATCCCGACCACGGCGCCGAGGGCGAAGCCCAGGAACCCGCCGACGAGCACGACCGACCACGACAGCCAGCCCAGCAGCGCCCCCATCGGCCCGGCGAGCTTGACGTCGCCCAGGCCCATCCCCGCCGGGTTGACGAGGTGGAGGACGCCGTAGCACGCCAGCACGACCGCGCCACCGAGCACGGCTCGCAGGAGGTCCTCGCCCCTGCCCTCGGCGATGGCGGGCAGGGCCAGCAGCACGCCCACGATGGGGTAGGCCGACAAGGTCAGGACGTTGGGCAGCCGGTGCGATCGCAGGTCGATGATCGTCAGCGGTCCGCTCAGCAGGGCGAAGTAGAGGTAGGCGGGCAGCTCCCACGACAGCCCGAACCGCCAGGCCGCGGCAGCACTCAGGCAGGCCGCGATCGCGGCGTGCACCCAGGCCGGTGTCGACTCCTGAGCCTCGGCATCCGTCCAACGCCGGGAGCCCAGCCCGACGACGAGCCCCAGCACGCCGGCGAGGACGACGACCGCGATCATCGCCGCGTCCGGATGAGGGACTCCTGCACCACCGAGGCCACCAGCACGCCGTCCGGATCGAAGAACAGGCCGCGAGCCAAGCCGTGGCCGCTGCCGGCGGCCGGAGTGTCCTGCGCGAACAGGAGCCACCGGTCCGCCCGCGCGCGCGCATGGAACCAGATCGCGTGGTCGACGGAGGCCACCATGAGGTCCGTCGGTGGCACGGCGCCGAGGTGGGGAGCCATCGCCGTGCTGACCATCGTGAGGTCCGACAGGTACGTCAACGCCCCGGACTGCACGCGCCAGTCGTCGCTGAGCTCCTCCTCGACCCGGACCCAGGCCAGCCGCTCGTACCGGCCGTCGACCAGCCGCACCGGCTTGTCCGGGTGGACGATGCGCAGCCCGATGATGTCGGAGTCCGGGTAGCCGAGCTCCCCGGGATCGCCGACCGCCTCCAGGTACGACGGCGGCGGCACGGGGAACGGGTCGACACTGTCCGGCGGAGGAGCCGGCGGCATCGCGAACTGGTGTGCTGGTCCGTCGTCGGCCAGGGCGAACGAGGCCGTCATCATGAAGATCGTCTCGCCGTTCTGCACCGCCCGCACGAACCGGGTCGAGAACGACCCGCCGTCGCGCGGCCGGTCGACCAGGTAGGTGATCGAGTCCTTCGTGCGCCCCGGCCGCAGGAAGTAGCCGTGCAGGCTGTGCACCGGACGGTCGGGGTCTACGGTCTGTGCCGCAGCGCTCAACGCCTGGGCGGCGATCTGCCCGCCGTACGCACGCAGCGGCGACCCCGAGTGGCACCAGCCGGTGAAGATGTCGCGGTCGACCTGCTGGAGAGCCATCCGGTCGGCGAAGTGCCGTTGGAAGGGCTCTCGGCTCACGAGCGCACTGTAGCTCCCAGGAGTGCTAGACCCCGGCGGCCGTGCGAGCCGTCACGTTGTCGTCGGGCAGCGGGTACCCGGCGGCCTCGCACGCGCGCTGCACGCGCAGCGACGACTTGGCGAAGCGCTCCTTCTGCGCCTTCGTCAGGTCGGACAGGGACTGGCTCTTCGAGAGCGAGACGACGATCTTGCGCATCCGCTCGGAGTTGTTGACGAGCTTCTGCCCGGCGCTGCCGTCCGCCACCGCTGCCTGCGCCTGAGCGACGAGCTCCTTGAGCTGCGACTTCATCTGCTTCTTCGCCTGCTTCTCGGTCAGGTTGCCGTTGTCGACGGCCCCGCCCGCGTACTGGCTGTTGAGAAGGTCGAGGTCGAAGTACGCGAGGCAGGCCGCGGCTGCCGCGCCCTCGACGGTCGGGGCGCTGGAGGACGACGCCGACGCCGACTCGCCGCCGGTCGCCGAGGCACTGGAGGAAGCGCTCGCCGCCGGCGAGGTCGAGGACGATGCATCGTCGCCGGAGGAGCAGGCCGTGAGCACGAGCGCTGCCGCGGCGATGGTGGTCAGGGCGAGGATGCCGCGGTGTGCCGGCTTGTGCATGGTCTGGACCTTCCCGCCGCTCGCGCTCGCGAGCAGGCTGCTGGGGTCCACTATCTCCCGAACCACGCCTCGAGGGCGAGTGAATCACCGGGACTCGGCGCGTCGAGGCCTAGGCTCGAGCCGATCGACGCGGACGGAGGTGGGCGGTGCCGTCCCTCTCCGCGTCCTCGCGGAACGCGGTCCGATTCGCGCGGTCGGTCGCCCTCGTCGTGGCTGTCTCGACCGTCGCGGCGTGCGGCTCGTCGGCGACCTTGCGCGTGACCGACGTCGAGAGCGCCCTCGTCGCCGGGTTCGCCGACCAGGTGGGCGGCGCCTTCACCGCCACGTGCCCATCCCCGCTTCCGGCCGAGCAGGGCCACACGTTCACGTGCACGGTGACGGACGTCGGCGAGGGGACCACGGTCGACGTCGAGGTCGTGGAGGACGACGGCGATGGTGCATTCCGCTGGCACGCCACATCGGTCACCCCGCAGACGCCGTGACCCACAGCGGGGTCTCAGGTTCGACGCGACGCCGACGACGCTGATCGCCCGACTGGTCCGTTGCCGGCGCACGGCATGTAGTCTCAGGGGGTCCTGAGGGTTTACGTGAGGTGAACATGCTGCGTCTGGTCGGCTACATCGATGCCGGGTCTGGCTCGTACTTGCTGGCCGCCATCGCCAGCGGGGCAGCCGGCACCTGGTTCTACATCAGGTCCAAGTTCGCCAAGCTGCGCGGCCGCGGCCCGACGGAGGACCCGGTCGTGGAGACCGAGTCCGCTCCGCGCGACGCCTGATCCAGGCGTGGTTCTGACCGGCTCGGCCAGTTTTCGCGACCCCGAGAACGCTGCCTTCGCCCACGAGGGCACCTGGTACCGCATCGCGGCGCCCGCCTCGGCTGCCGCGTTGCGCGCGCTGCGCGCCAGCTCCGTCTATGACGACCTCGTCGCTGACGGTTCCCTCGTGTCCTTCGAGGAGTCGACGGATCCCGACCAGTCACGTGCCGTGCTGGCCGCGTACGCCGATACCGCCGGCCGTGCCGCGGCCCCTGACGCCGTCGTCTTCGCCGTCGAGCCGGTGGACCTGGTCACTTACCCGTGGGAGTGGCCGAACAGCCTGCTGGAGGCAGCGGCGCTGCTCACCCTCGACCTGCGCATGCGACTGCTCGGCGTGGGGCTCGACCTCAAGGACGCCTCGGCGTTCAACGTGCAGTTCCGTGGGCTTCGGCCCGTCTTCATCGACCTGGGCTCCATCGAGACCTGGCGACCGAACCCCTCGTGGAACGCCGCCCGCCAGTTCATCGAGCACTTCGTCAACCCCCTCGCGGTCGGTGCGGGGGAGCGCGTCACGGCCGCGGACGCCTGGACCCTCAGCCGCTACCGGGGACTGCGGTCCGAGGCGGCGCGCCAGCTCATGCCCAAGCGGCAGCGACGCAGCCTGTCCTTGACCCTGCTCCAGGCGACGACCCGGCCCGTGGCGAAGAACGCGCCGAGCGAGTCGCGGTTCGCGGTCGAGGCCCGTGACAACGCCGACCTCGCACGGAAGGCGACCTTGTCGCTGACGCACCGGCTGGGGAAGCAGGTCGCGCGCCTGCACTCCGGTGCTCACGCCACCACGTGGGTCGACTACGGCACCCGCGCCCACTACGGCAGCGACGACCTCGACCGGAAGTCGGCGTTCGCATCCGCGTTCGTGACGGCTGAGCCCGGTCGCGGGGCGCTGGTCCTGGACGTCGGCGGCAACGACGGCTTCACAGCCACGCACCTCGTCCGCCACGCCGACGCACGCGTCGTCGTCATGGACGCCGATGCGGGCGCGCTCGACGTCCTTCATGCGGGTGTCTCGACGGTCCCCGAGCTGGCGGGGCGGATCACGCCGATCCTCGGCGACATCACGAACCTCACTCCTGGGTCGGGACTGCTCGATCGGGAGTTCGCGGCCTTCACGGCCCGGGTCCGGCCCACCGCCGTCATCTGCCAGGCCGTTCTGCACCACGTGGTCATCACGCAGGGGACGCCGATGCCGTGGGCGGTCGACGCACTCGCAGCGTTCGGGGCGCCCGTGCAGATCGAGTTCGCCACCGAGGACGACGAGAAGTCGATGCTGCTGCTCTCGCAGATCCCGAACTGGCAGGGCGACTACTCCACCGAGTCCCTCCTGGCCGCCCTGCGTCGCCGGTTCGCCCAGGTGGAGGTGAGGGGAACCACGTCACCGACCCGCGTCGTCGTAGACGCGTGGGAGCTGCACGCGTGACGAACACCGGGCTGGCCGGACGGCTGGGCACCCGCACCAACCTCAGCGCACCCAACAACGCGTCCTGGGTGCTGGCAGTCGCGATCCTCGCCGTCGTCATCCCGGCCAGCGACAAGATCGCATCGAACCTGGTCTTCTTCGCGGCGCACGCCGTCTCGCCCGTCGCGTGGGCCGTCGTGCTGGTCCTGGGCCTCGCCGTCTTCTGGGGGATCCTTGCCGGGATCCTCGCGCTGCTGCGGCGCTTCCTGCCCGCACGCGGCTACGACGTCGTCGCGTCGGCGCTCATGCTCGTCGTCGCCTGGTTCTTCATCGGCAACGTCCTGGCCGTCACCGTCCTGTCGTCGACGCCGTGGCTCGGCGCCGTCGTCGGCCTGGCCGCTGCAGCGGCCCTGACGCTGCTGGCGCGCCGGTTCGCCATGGGCTCGATCCTCGTCGTGTTCGCCGGCCTCGCCGCCGCGGTGCCGCTCGTCGCGACGCTGTGGAACGGCACGCAGGCACCCGCGCCGGCCGCGTACGCGTTCGATGCGTCAGCCACCCGGCCGAACATCGTGTGGGTCATCTCGGACGAGCTCTCCTACCCCGCAGCGTTCGCAGAGGACGGCACGCCCCGACCGGGCCTGCCGGCCCTGTCTGCGCTCGCCGCGGACTCCACGGTCTACTCGCACGTCTACACGGCGGCCAACTTCACCGACTACGCCATCCCGGCGATGCTCAACGGCGACGTCGACCTGTCGACCATGAGCGACACCGAGGTCCAGGCGATGCGGTCGAGCCTGGGAGTCATCCCGGGTCTGGCGTCGGAGTACTCCGTGGTGATGGAGTCGCCGGTCTTCTCCTACGACTGCCAGGACGCGACCTGTGCGAGCGTCGGCGTCGGGGAGGGCAAGTCGACCGTCCAGCGCTACTGGGACTTCGTGAAGGACACCGCGGCCATCGCCGGCAAGACCGCGCTCGCCGCGCCGTTCTCGGACTCCTTCCCGTCGGTCGACGGGAAGTGGAGCAACTTCTGGGACGGCGGGGAGGAGTTCGGCAACGACCCCGAGGGCGAGACCGTCGGCAACGTGGTGTCCGGTATCGACCAGGTCACGGCCGCGAGCCCGGGGACCCCGTTCCTCGCGTTCTGGCACACGATCCGGACGCACGCGCCGTGGGTCCTCGACGCCGACGGCGCGCAGATCTACCCCGCACGCGTGCCGATCGTCGAAGGTGCCCACATGATCGGCGAGGAGGCGGACGAGACCTACACGTCCGACGAGCTGAAGAAGCTCGAGCGCCGGCTGTGGCACGCATCGGTCCAGGACTTCGACCGACAGCTCGGCGAGCTCGTCGACCATCTCAAGGCGACCGGCCAGTACGACAACACGATGATCGTCGTGACCGCCGACCACGGCGCGGCGATGACGGACGAGGCAGACCGCCGGATCGGCGACGACGACGAGCAGCGCTGGTCCGAGATCGCGCACGTGCCGCTGGTAATCAAGGCGCCAGGCCAGACGACAGGATCCGTCGATCCCCAGGTGCGCGCGGCAGGGCAGATCGCCGCGACCGTCCTCGCCGAGGCCGGGGCGACGCCCGGCGCGGAGACGACCTTCGCTCCCGACCTGTCGCAGGCCGTCCCCGGCGGCCCGGTGTTCACTAACGTCAAGAACGGCGCGATGACGGGCTACCACTACCCGGACGGCTTCGTCGACCAGGACCCGTGGCAGCCGGACGACTACACCCAGACCGATCCCCAGCACCCGTTCGCCGTCGGTGTCGATCCGGCCCTGTTGGGCTCCCCGGCCCCCAACGGGCTCGTGACGCTCACGGACGCCCGTGTGACCACGCTCCCCGGGGAGTCGACCCAGCAGGTGCTCATCGTCGACCGGCCCTCCGCGTCGTGCTCTCCCGACGATCGGGTCGGGCTCGTGACCGACCAGGGAACCGTCGTCGGATCCGTGCTGTGGGAGGGCCCGACCGGGTCCGCTGACGGCGGGACCACCACCCGCGGCTGGGCGATCGTGCCCCGTGCGAGCAGCGTCGACGACTACGCGTTCTCCTGCACGGCGCCCTGACCACCCCTGGCCGACCTTGAGGTTGGCGACAGGAATCCGGCCGAATCGCGTCGCCAACCTCAAGGTCGACCGGTGGTTCGGGGCCGCCAGCCGGCGGCAGTGAGGATGGGGCGCAGCGCGCGGTCGATGGTGGCGGCGGAGTACGTGTCCTCCCATGCGAACCGGACCATGATCGTGCCCGCCTGGGCCAGCATCGCGTTCTGCCGGTGCCGATCGGCGAGCACCGCATCCGGCAGCTCGTGCACGTTGCGTCCGTCGAACTCCACCAGCAGCCAGCCGTTCGCGAGGCGGTAGCCCAGATCGGCGTAGCCGAGCAGGCGTCCGTGCCGGTCGCGGACGGGGACCTGCAGCTCATCCGGCGGCATCCCCGCCTGTGCGGCGAGCAGTCGCACGCGCGTCTCGCCTGGTGACTGCGCTCCGGCGCGTGCCAGTTCCAGGCGGCGACGACCCGCGACGCATCCCCGTCGGCGTTCCATCATCGCCCTCACGTCCGGGAGCTGTTCCGGGCGGATCAACCGTTGGTGCATCGCGGAGTCGACGAGGGCGACGGACTGCAGGTCAGGAAGCACCCGGCAGACGTCGGCGAGGGTCCGGATCACGTTCGTGACCGCGATGGCGTCTACCACGACGACCTCGTGCTCGCCCAAGTCCCACACGTGGATCTCCATGCCGGCGCGTTGCCTTCGTTCGAGGCCTGGCGGCACGGCCAGCTGCGGTGTCCACACCTGGGGGAGCCCCTGCAGGCCGTGGACGATGGCCGCTGACCCGATGACGGCGACGGACTCCGGTCCCACGTGCGCCATCGCTGCTCGGACGGCCAGGTGTTCGGTCGGCGCGTCGCCGACCGCGTAGACGCCGCGATGGAGGCGTCGTATGGATCCGGTCTTGGCCGCATGCTCGAGCGAGCGCCGGCTCGTGCCGAGTCGGGTCGCGTCGGCTACGCCGATCAGCCCGTGAGCGTCGGTGATCGGCCGTCGTTGTCGTGTCATGCCCCCACGATCGCTCGCGTCGTCGCCCCGGGCGAGTGGTACGTCGATCCTGTGGACTCCGCCCACCACCTGGCCGACCTTGAGGTTGGCGACAGGAATCCGGCCTAGTCGCGTCGCCAACCTCAAGGTCGGCGCGGTGGGTGATCTGCTAGTCGGGGGAGTCCTCGTCACGGAAGGCGCGCAGCTCGCTCGTCGAGTCGATCTCGCGGCCGGTCTCCAGGTCGATCGCCGTCATGCCCTCCGGCAGGTTCGACAGGTCCGGGGCGATCACGAGATCGGGCAGCCCGGAGTCAGGGAGGCGCACAGTCTCGTCCGGCTCGCCGGCAGCCCGCGCCAGGATGAGGACGGACGACGACTGGCGGGGGAGCGTCTCCCCGCGGAAGAAGGCCGGTGCGACCCGGGAGTAGACGACCATCAGCACGACGCCGAACAGCAGCGTGCCGATGCCGATGATGAACACCCCACCGACGCCCCACAAGGTCGTGCTGCCGTAGTCCGGCTGGGCGTACTGGTACGAGGCGATGACGAACGCGCCCAGCAGCATCACGCCCCCGAGGAACGGCAGGAGCCCCTTCATGAAGAACCCGCGCCACCCGTCGAGCAGCTCGCGGCGGTAGTACCAGACGGCGGCGAAGCCCGTGAGGCCGTAGTAGAACGCGATCATCAGGCCGACCGCGGCGATGGAGTCGCCGAGGACGTTCGTACTGACAAGCGTCAGGGCGACGTAGAACACGATGGAGACGACGCCCATCCAGATCGTCGACACGGTCGGGGTCAGGTACCGCGGGTGGATGCGGGCGAACGTCGACGGGATCGCCTTGTAGGCGCCCATCGCCAGGGCGGTCCGCGCTGTGGGCAGGATCGTCGTCTGGGTGGAGGCCGACGCCGACGACAGCACGGACAAGATCAGCAGGATCTCCAGCCCCTTGCCGATCGCGGAGTCGCCGAAGACGCTGGGGCCGAGGGCGTTGAACACGTCCTCGGAGTTGGCCGGGTTCGCGAGCCCGAGGTCTGACTCGCCGACGCCGGCGAACGCAACCGTCGCGACGCTCACGATCGCGTACGTCAGCAGGAGCAGCAGGGTCGAGATGATGGCCGCGCGCCCGGGTGTGCGCTCGGGGTCGGAGGTCTCCTCGTTGACGCTGACCGCGGTGTCCCAGCCCCAGTAGATGAAAACGGCGATGAGCGTTGCCGTCACCAGTGCGCTCAACGTCAGGTCGGATGGCCACAGCCAGCTGATGCTCGGCGTCAGCGAGTCGGGGGTCGCGTTGCCGGTATAGACCTTCGTGAGGGCGATGACGGAGAAGATCACGAGCACCACGACCTCGATGCTCAGCAGCGCGTACTGCAGCCGAGCTGAGACCTCGATGCCCCGGTAGCAGATGTACGTCATCACGATGATCCACGCGACGCCGGCGACCATGCTCCAGAAGGTGCTGTCCGCGAGGCCGTCGAGCCCGAACAGCTGGAAGCCGTACGAGCCGGCGATCTGCGCGAGGTTGGCCATGACGATCACGTCGGCGGCGATGATCCCCCAGCCGCCGATCCAGCCGGCCCACGGTCCGAACGCGCGGGTCGCCCACGTGAACGTGGTCCCGCAGTCCGGCTCGGCCTTGTTCAGCTGCTGGTAGGCGATCGCGATGAAGAACATGGGGACGAACGCGAGCAGCATGATGGCCGGCGCCTTGACCCCGACGATGCCGTCGCCGTTCGTCGTCGCGACGACGAACCCCAGGCTGGCCGCGAGGCTGTAGGCGGGAGCCGTCGAGGCGACCCCGACGACGATGCTGGAGATCAGCCCGAGCGCGCCGCGCTTGAGGCCCTTGTCCGACGCCGCTTCAGGGAATCCGATGGGGGCTTCCGCGGTATGCGACATCCTGACCTCTTCCAGGGCCCGGTTTCGCCGAGCCGTCCGGCTCGAGCCGGCGCGACGGTACTCCGACGCGCGGCTACACGCGAGGTTTTACGGGGAGCCAGATCAGCCGGAGGTCAGCAACGGCGATGTCGCTCCGCTCCAGCGGGATCGCGACCGTGCGCACGTCGCCGGCCTTGGCCGACCACTCGGCGTCGATCGCCTCGATGTCGGCTTCGAGATCGGCCTCCAGGTCGGCGACGGCCTGCTGAGCGGTGGAGGCCTTCTCCTGCGCAGCCTCGACGCGGTCGGCCGAAGCCGTCCGGCGCCTGGCCTCGGTGAGGACCGCCGAGCGTGATCGCCGTCCACCGAAGATCCCGCCCAGGAGTGTGGCCACCTGGGCGCCGGTCCCGTGCTCGTCGTCGTGACGTGCCTCCGCTCGGCCCGCTGCGCTCGAGGAGGTCGCCGCCTTCGTCTGGGCCGTCCGAAGCCTGGCCTCGTAGCGGCGTCGCAGGGCCGCGACTGCGGTGTCCGCCCGCTCATCAGCGGCCCGCGAGCACCGCACGCCGAAGTCCTCCGGCGTCTCTCCGACGCGGGAGTACAGGCGCAGGGACGCGTTGGCGAGGATCTCGACGCTTCGGGTCGCCGCGAGGTGCGCGGTGAGCGTGCGCTGCAGTGCGGTCCACCATGGGGACCGCGCGACGTCGGCCACGGGCAGGGCGTACAGGGCTCCTGCCGGGGGCGTCGGCACGAGGTCGCGGTCGTCGTAGTCGACCGCGACGAACGCAGCCGGGTCCGGATGAGACGTGAGGGGGTGGAGCACCGCCTCGTACTCCTCGTCATGGACCAGGTCGGCCTTCGTGTCGTCGAACCGCAGGCGGACGCGCGCGATCGCCGCGGCTTCCAGCCGCGGGCCGGTACCGGCTCCGACGGCTGCCTTCCAGGGTGCGGCCGGGTCGACGTACGACACGGTGACGCCGCTCGCCACGTTCGGGACGACCGGGGTCTCGTCGTCGCCGACGACGACCGGGGCTGGGGGCACGGCGGAGGTCGCCGGCACGACAGGGATCGGCGTCGTGTCGGTCGTCGGGTCGACCGGACGGGCGGCGGCGCGCGACCCGGCGAGGCCGTCGGCGGCGAGCCGGGTGATCTCCTCGCGCATGAGCGGGCCGCGCAGGTAGCTCATCGCCCATCGCGTGGTCGTCAGCGTCGGTGCGTCCGCGGTGGCGCGCTTGACGAGGAACTGACGCTTGCCGAGAGACGAGATCGCTGCGCTGGTCGCGGCGACGTCCACTGTCCCGGCCGCGCCGCGAAGCCCGTCGACAAGTCGTGCCTTGTCCTGCTCGGTCTGCAGGCGACCGATGAGCCAGGTACCGGCGTTCGAGAGCGCCTTGTAGTCGACGTCGACTGGGTTCTGGGTGGCCAGCACGATGCCGACACCGAACGCCCGGGCCTGCTTGAGCAGCGTGAGGATCGGCTTCTTCGTCGGCGGGTTGGCGGTGGGAGGCAGGTATCCGGCGACCTCGTCGATGAACAGGAGCGCTCGTAGGTCGGCGGTGCCGGACTGTCGGCGAGTCCAGGTCAGCAGCTTGGACAGCAGCAGCGCCGTCACGGACTGCCGCTCGGCCTCGGACAGGTGCGAGATCGTGACGACTGCGCACCGCGGCCTCCCGTCGGCGGTCCGCAGCATCGCCTCGATGTCGACCGGCTCGCCGGTCCGCCACGCGGCGAACCCAGGCGAGGCGAGGAGCGCGTTCATCCGGACGGTCAGGGCGGCCCGGTCGGCGGCGGGGAAGAACTGCTCGAGGTCCAGGACGCCGACCTTGCGCATCGGTGGCTGGCTCACCTGTGCGAGCAGGCCGGCCAGGTCGAGGTCACGTCCCTGCGCCCACGCCGCCGCGATGAGCGTGGACAGCAGCACGTGCTCGCGGGACGTGAGCGGGTCGGCGTCGACGCCGAGCATCGACAGCAGGCTCGTGACGTACCCGTCGATCTCGTCGGCGACGTCCTCGGGATTCGTGCCGGGTGCGGGTGCTGCCAGCGAGCCGAGGATGTCGAGGGGGCGCCCGGCGCTGGAGCCGGGGGTGTAGACCTCGAACTCGACGGCCGACCGGAGGGCCGCGATCCGTTCCGGCGCGACGTCCCAGCCGGCAAGGCCGTCCCGCCAGGTTGCTGCCTGCCGGGTTGCGAAGTCGGCCGTCGACAGACCGGACGCCGCGACATCGCTGGGCGGGACCCAGGGCTCGAAGTCCGCGGGAGCGAGGGCTGGGAACGTCAGGCATAGGTTCGTAAGGTCGCCCTTGGGGTCGATCGCGAGGACGGGTACGCCGGCGGCGAGGACCTCCTCGACGAGGACGACGCCGAGCCCGGTCTTGCCGGAGCCCGTCATGCCCACGACGACGGCGTGCGTCGTCAGGTCGGCCGAGGCCAGGACTGTGGCGTCACTCGTGCGCTCCCGCGTGACGGGATCGATCGCGCCGCCGATGCGCAGGTCAGCCATGCGGCCAACCTAGCGACGGGGCGTCAGTGCGCGTGGGCGAAGGAGAGCTCGTGCCCGTCGAGGTCGTACCCCGCGACGGCCCACACCCGGGCCGCGACGTCGTCCGGGCGCAGCAGCACGCCGTGGTCGTCGGACTCGATGAGATACACCCGGATCCCGTTGGGGGCGAGCTCGTCCGTCAGAGCCGTCGTCAGTGCGACCACCGCACCGCGGCTCGCGTCGAACGCGGCGGCGTGACGGGCGTCGGAGGCGGGACCCTTGCTCGGGCCGACCACCACGATCGTGCCTTGCGTGACCTTGAGGTAGGGCATCGCCGCGGTGGCGAGGAGGAACAGGCTCTTGGCGTTCACGTCCATCATGACGTCCCAGGCGCGGGACCCCGTCTCCTCCACCGGCCCGTCGAGGCGGACCTCCGCGCAGTTGACGATGCAGTCGATCCCGTTGCCGAGCCGGGCCGCTCGCTTTGCGGCCCGCCGGCAGTCCTCCTCGCGGGTCAGGTCGGCGGTGATGTGCACGCGGGCGTTCCGGCCGGTCGCCGTGCCCTGGTCGCAGCCGATGACGAACCAGCCCTCGCGACGGAACGTGTGCGACACCGCGAAGCCGAGGTCGCTGTGGATCCCGGTGATCAGGACGGACGGGGCGCGGTCGGCGGGCATGGCGACTCCTCGGCGGTCACGACTGGTCGCCCAACTCTCCCACCCGGCGCTTGCCGGCACGGCAACCCCCTCGCTCACGGCGCGAAGTGCCGGCTCGGCCGTTCACGCGTGTCACTACAGTCCCGGCATGACCCGTCGGACGTCGTCTCTCGCCGCTGTCGCTGCCGTCGTCCTCTCCGTCATCGCCTCGGCTCCGGGAGCAGCAGCGGCCCCCGGTCACGTGCCGGCACCTGCGCCGCTCGTCCAGGTCGGCACCTACGACGCGCTCGTGTCTCCGGACTACGACCCGGTCGCGCCGCTCGGCGAGGTGCTGGCCGGCCCGTCGACCATCGGACTCGGCACGTTCGCCGGGCTCGACGGCGAGCTCGTCATCGTCGGCGGTGCCGCGTACCGGGTCGGCCTCGACGGAACGCCGCGTCCGGTGTCCGCGGCAACGATGACGCCGTTCGCCCAAGGGGTCGCGTTCCGGCCGACGGTCGACGTACCCGTGGCACCGGGTACGTCGTGCGCTGCCCTCGACCAGCTGACGGCCCGACTCGGGGGAGCGGCTGGCGTTGTCGCCGTGCGGGTGCGGGGGACGTTCACGAGCCTCGTGACGCGCAGCGTTCCCCCGCAGACACGGCCCTACCCGGCGCTCGCCGACGTGGTCGCGGCCCAGACGGTGTTCGATCTCGGAACCCGGCGCGCGGTCCTCGTCGGCTTCCGAACCGGACCCGCGGCCGCAGGCCTCGGCGCTCCCGGCCTGCACCTGCACGGGCTCACGGCCGACCGCAGCGCCGGCGGTCACGTGCTGTCCTGCGTCGTGGGCGGCGACGTCCAGCTCTCCGTCGAGGCGGTGCCGCAGGTGCGGGTCGTCCTGCCGGCGGTCGCTGCCGCGGGGTAGCCGGGTCGACCCGCCGTGACGCGCCCGTGCGTGCCAGAGTGGGCGCCGCGCCGGCGCCCGACCGGCACGTAACGGAGAAGCCATGGCCGACGACGTCGACCCGATCACCGCGTTCCTCGACGAGCTCTACCCGTACCGGGCGGAGACGACCACGTATCGCGAGGTGCCGGAGCGGCCCGTCTCGGCGGCCGATGTCGTCGCGCTCGTGCGGGACCTGTCGGCGCGCGAGGACCGCATCGGCGACGACGGGCGGGTCTCGGGATCGCTGTACTCCGGCGACCACGAGCACTACCGCGTCCTGTCCGAGGTCTTCGAGGTGTTCGCGCACGCGAACGTCCTGCAGCGCGACATGTACCCGTCGGCGACGAAGTTCGAGGGCGAGATCGTCTCGATGGTGGCGAACCTCCTGCACGGCTCGGCCGCCGGGCCGCAGACGTGCGGGGTCGTGACCAGCGGCGGATCGGAGAGCCTGGTCACCGCGGTGTACGCGTACCGGGAGCAGGCAGCGGCCCGTGGCGTCACGCGACCGAACCTCGTCATCCCGCGCACGGCACACGTCGCCCTGGACAAGGGATCGCACTGGCTCGGCGTCGAGGTGCGCCATGCCCCGGTGGGTCCGGACTTCCGCGTCGATGTCGACGCGATGGCCGCCCTCATCGACGACGACACGATCGCGCTCGTCGGCTCGGCCGGCAACTACCCGCACGGAGTCGTCGACCCGATCCCGCAGATCGCCGCGCTCGCCCAGGCGCGGGGGATCGGCATGCATGTGGACGGCTGCCTCGGCGGCCTGCTCCTGCCCTGGCTGGAGGACATCGGCGTCGACGTCCCCCCGTGGGACTTCCGGGTGCCTGGCGTCACGAGCATCAGCGCCGACACCCACAAGTACGGGTACGGGCTCAAGGGGACGTCGACCCTCATCTACGCGACGAAGGAGCTGCGCGCCCACCAGTGGTACGCGGTGCCGGACTGGCCGGGCGGCCTGTACGTCTCGCCCGGCCTCGCCGGATCGCGCAGCGGTGGGCTCATCGCGGCGACGTGGGCGTCGCTGGTCATCACGGGACGCGCCGGGTTCCGCGCCGCGGCCCGGGACATCCGCGACGCGACGACGCGCATGGTGGCTGGCATCCGTGAACGGACCCCGCAGCTGACGATCATCGGTGACCCGCTGTTCGTGGTCGCGTTCTCCTCCGACGAGGTCGACATCTACCTCGTCAACGACGAGCTCAAGCGCCGCGGCTGGCGGCTCAACGCGCTGCAGCTGCCGGCGGCGCTGCATTTCTGCATCACCCGGCCGAACACGGTGCCCGGCGTCGTCGAGGCGTTCATCGACGACCTTGAGGCGTCCGTCGCGTACGCGCTGGCGCACGCGGGGGAGCCGGCCGCGAGCGGGGCGATGTACGGCTTCGGCGGCACGGTGGAGGGCGATGCCGCGCTCACGTCGCTCATGGGCGGGTACCTCGACGCGATGTACGACACCGCGCCAGCGGAGGGCTGAGCCCGTTGGCCCCCTGGTACCTCGCGATCGACCTCGGCAACGGCGGGCCGAAGGTCGCGGCGGTCGCCGGGGACGACCGCCTCCTCGCGGTGGCGGTACGGCCGGTCTCGGTGCACGTCGGCCTCGACGGCGCGGCCACCCAGGACGCCGTGGAGTGGTGGACGCAGCTCCTCGACGCAGCGCGCGAGGTCGTCGCCGCATCGGGGGTGCGCGGGGAGGACCTCGGCGGCGTCGGGATCACGGGCCAGTGGGGCTCGACGGTCCCGGTCGCCGCCGATGGGACACCGGTCGGTGATGTCCTGTTGTGGGCGGACACCCGTGGCCGCCGCCACGTCGGCGACGTCGTGGGTGGACCGGTGACGATCCAGGGGTTCGCCCCGCATCGAGTGCTGCCGTTCGTCCGTCGCACCGGCGGCGCACCGACGCCGTCGGGCGCCGACCCCACCGGGCACGCGCTCGTCCTTCAGCGCGACTTGCCCGAGGTCTACGCACGTGCGGCGTTCCTGTTGGAGCCGGTCGACTACCTCGGCATGCGGTTCACCGGGCGGGCGGCCGCCACGCCGGCGTCGATGACCCTCAGCTGGCTCACCGACAACCGCGCGGGTCGTCCGGTCCGGTACGACTCCGATCTCGTCCGGCGGGCACGGCGGGACCCGGCCCGGCTCCCGCCCCTCGTCCCGACCGGCTCGGTGCTAGGCCCGCTGCTGCCCGAGGTCGCGGCGGAGATCGGGGTCCGTGCCGGTGCCCCGGTCGTCGGCGGGATCCAGGACCTGCACGCGGCGGTGATCGGCAGCGGTGCCGTCCGTCCGTACGCGACCCACCTGGCCGTGTCGACGACGGCGTGGCTCAGCGCCCGCGTCCCCTTCAAACGCACCGACGTGCTCCACTCGATCGCGACTATCCCCGGCCTGGACCCGTCCTGCTGGGTCGTGGCCGACAACCAGGAGACGGGCGGCGCCGCGCTGCGCTGGGTCAAGGAGCAGATCCATCCCGAGCTGACCTACGAGGAGCTCACGCGGCGCGCGGCCACCGCGCCCGCCGGCAGCGAGGGCGTGCTGTTCACCCCGTGGCTGGCCGGCGAGCGCAGCCCCGTCGAGGACCGGCAGATCCGGGCGAGCTTCGTGAACGTCTCACTGCGCACGGACCAGGCGACGATGGTCCGAGCGGTCATGGAGGGCGTCGCCTTCAACGCGCGGTGGCTGATGGACGCCTACCAGCGGTTCCTGCGCCGGCCGGTGCCGTCGGTGCGCATCGTCGGCGGCGGCGCCCAGTCCGACCTGTGGTGCCAGCTGCACGCGTACGCCCTCGGTGTCCCGGTGGAACGTCCGGCCGACCCGCGCGACGCCCAGCTCAAGGGCGCGGCCCTGTGGGCGCGCGTGTGCCTGGGCGAGCTGACGCTGGAGGAGGCGGGGTCGCGTGCGGTCATCACCGATGTGTTCCGGCCCGACGGACCGGACGCCGCCGTGTACGCCGAGCAGTACGCGAAGTACCGCCGGCTGTACCCGGCGCTGCGCAAGATCCATCGACGGCTCAACCCGCGATGACGAGGTCGCCGGAGATGGATCAGGAGCGGCGCTGGCGTACCCGCGTGCTGGAGTTCGTCGACGATCACGCCGCCGATGTCGTCGCGGACCTGTCGACACTGGTACGCATCCCGAGCGTCTCGGGGACCCCGGACGAGAACGGGCTCCAGGAGGTACTGGCCGACCGGCTCGTCGCCGGCGGACTGGAGGTGGACGCGTGGTCCATCCCGATGCCGCAGACGTTGGCGGACGAGGGCTTCCCGGGCATGGAGGTGGAGCGAGCGGAGGGCATCGGGGTCGTCGGCCGACTGGCGGGCCGGGGCGGTGGCGCGTCTCTCCTCCTCGACGCGCACGTCGACGTCGTGCCGCCGGGCGACCGGGATCCGTGGGGCGACCTGGACCCGTTCTCCGGCCGCGTGAGCGCCGAGGCGGTGCACGGCCGCGGAGCCTGTGACATGAAGGCCGGGCTCGTCGCGGCACTGTGGGTCGTGCGCGCCTTCACCGAGCTCCGCGTGCCCCTGCGCGGCGACCTCCTGCTCGCCACGGTGATCGGCGAGGAGGACGGCGGCCTCGGCACGTTCGCCATGCTCCGCCGAGGCTGGCGGGCGGACGCATGCGTCATCCCCGAGCCCACGTCGCTCGACATCGCGCCGGGCAGCAGCGGCGCCCTGACCTTCCGGCTGACCGTTCGCGGCAGGGCGACCCACGCGTCGCGGCGCACGTCGGGTGTGAGCGCCATCGAGAAGTTCCTGCCTGTCTTCACGGCGCTGCGCCGGCTCGAGGCGGAGCGCAACGCGGTCCGCGACCCGATCATGGCGCGCTGGGACCTACCGATCCCGATCGAGCTCGGCACGATCGCCGCCGGTGACTGGGCCTCGTCGGTGCCGGACCTGCTGACCTGCGAAGGCCGGCTCGGAGTCGCGATCGGGGAGGACGTCCGCACGGCCCGCGAAGCGCTCGAGGACGCGATCGCGCGGGTCTCGTACGCCGATCCCTGGCTGCGGGAGCATCCGGTCGAGGTGCAGTGGTGGGGCGGGCAGTTCGCGTCCGGCATGACGCCGGTCGACGCCGAGATCGTCGGCACCGTGCGTCGCGCGCACGATGCCGTGTCGCCTCGTCCGGTCGATCTGTGGGGAACGCCGTATGGCAGCGACCTCCGGCTGCTCACGGGGATCGGCGGCATCCCGACCGTGCACTACGGCCCGGGCGACGCTGCCCTGGCGCACGCTCCGCGCGAGCACGTACCGATCGACGAGCTGCTCACCGCCACGCGTGCGCTCGCCCTGGTGGCGCTGGACCACTGCGGGGTCTGACGCGGCAGGCTCGCCCCGTTGGCCGTCGATGTCAGGCGACGCGCCGGGGGACGACGCCGGTCAACGACAGGACACGGCACATGAGCCGGTGACCTCCGTCGGAGGTCGCGCCGAACATCAACGGGCAGCCGCCGTCGATCACCGTCGCCCCGTGTACCCGTCCATAGGCGGCGGCCGTGGCACTCACGCTGCCGGGACCGAACGCGCGGTGCATCCAGACCCGGCGGATACCGAGATCGACCGCCTCGTGAACCGTGGCGTCGGCGAGGTCTGCCCGCGTGCCGATGACGACCGCATCGACGCCTCCGGGGATCGCCTCGAGGCTCGGGTAGGAACGGTCGCCCTCGACCTCATCGGCATTCGGGTTGACGGCGAACACCGCGTACCCGCGGTCCCGCAGCCGCACATAGACGGCGTTGCTGCCGTGTCCGCCCGGATGGCGGGAGACTCCGGTGACGGCGATCCTGTGCTGGGCAAGGAACTCGGTGGCTGCGGTCCGAACGGACATGGTGGATGCGCTCATTGCGGCTCCCTTGTGACGAGCCACGTTACGCCCGCCGACCGCACGGATGCTCGCCGAGAACGGGCACGCCAGCGGGTCGCCCGCGGGGCGTGCCGGCGGCCGACGCACAATGGACGGCATGCCGAGCCGTGACCAACGACGTCGACCCGCTGCGCGGGCGCTGGCGGCGTTGGCGGTCGCCCTGCTGCTGCCGGTGACGTTCCTGATCGGTGCTGTACCGGCCTCCGCCGCGCCAGCAGAGTGCGCGCCGGTCCTGTTCGTCGGCGCTCGCGGCTCGGGTTCGCCGCAGTCCGGCGACGAGGGTGACGGTCGCACGGGTCTGGGCGCGCAGGTCAACGATGCGGCACGGCTCCTGGCGCGACGTCTGCCGGCCGGCAGCGTCGAGACGGTGGCCGTCCAGTACCCGGCACTCGCCGTCACGACCTTGGCGAGCGATCCGGTCGCCTACGTGTCCGGTCTTGAGCAGGGCGTGACGTGGACGCAGAAGCTGCTCGCCGAGCGAGCGACGACCTGCCCGCAGCAGCGGATCGTCCTCGCCGGCTACTCCCAGGGCGCGATGGTCATGCACCGCGTCGTGCAGGACCTCGTCGCGTCGGGTCCGGCGGGCGCGCCGGTCCTTGCCCGGCTCGACGGGGCGGTCCTGATCGCCGACGGCGACCGCGATGCGTCCGACGGCTCCCGCCGGTGGGGGACCGCTCGGCGCGGGATCGGTCTGGCCCGGCAGTACGCGGGGCTCGCCGGTGCACGGGCTACTGCGCTGCCGGCCGCGCTGGCCCGCCGTGTGCACAGCATCTGCGACCGGGGTGACCGGGTGTGCGACGCGACCGGCGCCTCGGGGCCGTCGGCCGGCGGCGGCGACGTCCACACGACGCACTACGCCGGCTCCGCCCCGATCCGGAAGGCGGTCAGGGTCGTCGCCTCGCGTGTCGCGCGGACGACTGGCGCGGGTCGGTGACGTCCTTCGTCCTCGGCGCGCTCGTCGCTGAGCCGGCATCGAGACGTCCGGACCTGCTGGCAGCGCCGGTGCAGCGGGCCGTCGCTGAGCTCGGGATCGGCGACCTCGTCGGAGTGGTGGCGATCGACCCCGACGTCTCGGACACGTCCGCCTCGCGGGACGCATTCGGGCTGACTGAGGACACGCTGGCCAACTGCATCGTCGTGGCCGGCTCGCGCCACGGGCAGGAGCGCGTCGCGGCGTGCGTCGTGCTGGCGGACAGCCGGGCTGACATGAACGGGCTCGTGCGTCGGCGCCTCGATGTGCGCAAGGCCTCCTTCTTGCCCATGGATAACGCCGTTGGCCGCACGGCGATGGAGTACGGCGCGATCACCCCGATCGGCCTGCCGTCGGACTGGCCCGTCCTGGTCGACGCCCGGGTGGCCGGTGCCGCCCTCGTGGTCGTCGGCAGCGGCGTGCGCGGATCGAAGCTGCTGGCGCCGGGGGCGGTCCTCGCCGGACTTCCCGGGGCCGAGGTCGTGGACGGCCTGGGCCGACCGGTCTCGCCGACATAGGCCGCGCGCACGCGGTAAAGTCCGCGGCGGTGCCGGATCCGACCGGACACCGACGTGAGACTTTCCGAACGACGAGGAGGCGACCGTGACCGCCTACCTCTGCGCGCCCTGAGCCGCCCGACCTACTCCTGATCCGCCGCCTCGTCGGCATTCCCAGGACGACGCCCGGCCGGGGTCCCGCCACCACCTCGCGCACCGTCTGCGCATTCTCTTGGGAGTCACGTTGTCCTCGTTCGTCTATCCGCACGTCTCGTCCATTCACGACCTCGGCTGGTCCTGCCAGCCCGACCACCGGGGTCCTTCGGACCCCGCTCGCACCACGACCGCCGCTGACCTCCGGCCGGCCCGTGTCGTCGACCAGTCCCGGAGCTCGTGGCACGTTCACGACGGCGTGGGCCTGCGGCATGCGCGGGCACGATCGCGCTCGCTCGATCCACGGCCCGTCACCGGCGACTGGGTGCTCGTCTCCGGAACCGATGACTGCCTCGTCGAGGAGGTCCTGCCGCGGCGTACGCAGCTGTCGCGGGCGGAGGCCGGTGGCCGCAGCGCCGAACAGGTGATCGCGGCGAACGTCGACCTCGTCGGCGTGTGCGCTGCCGCTGACCACGCGAACCCGCGCCGGATCGAGCGCGAGCTGACCGCCTGCTGGGCGTCGGGCGCGACGCCCGTGGTCATCCTCACGAAGGCCGACGCGCCCGACGGCCTCGACCGGGTGCTCGCAGAGATCGCGCCGGTCTGCCTAGGGGTCGACCTGCTGGCACTGTCGTCGGTGACCGGCGCCGGGATCGATCAGGTGCGCGATCTCGTCCGTCCCGACCGGACTCTGGCGCTCATCGGTCCGTCCGGCGTCGGCAAGAGCAGCCTGGTGAACGCGCTTGTCGGCCAGACGCTGCTCGCGACGACCGCGGTCCGGGACGACGGCAAAGGACGGCACACCACGACGTCGCGGCGCCTCGTCGCGCTACCCGGTGGCGGACTCGTCCTGGACACGCCCGGGATGCGGGAGTTCGCGCCATGGGCCGAGGACGAGGGACTGTCGGTGGCGTTCGCCGACCTCGAGTCGCTTGCAGCCCAGTGCCGTTTCTCCGACTGCGCGCACGAGGCCGAGCCCGGATGCGCGGTACGCGCAGCCGCCGAGGTCGACGAGGTTCTGGCCGCCCGCGTGGCCAGCTGGCGGGCACTGCAGCGCGAGCAGGCCTGGCTCGCGCGACGGCACGATGCGCGGCTCATGTCGGCTGAGCGCAAGCGTTGGGCGGCTATCAACCGTTCGGTGCGCGGCCGGACCCGACCGTGACGGTCAGTGAGCGCCCGTCGTCGGCCGGCGCAGCCAGGCCGATCGCGCAGAGCGGGAGCACGAGGCCGAGAAGGACGCTCCCGGCGATCGCGGCCGCCCCCAGGCGGGGGAGCGCTCGCCGCAGCCACAGCAGGACGAGCAGGCTGAACACGATGCTGAGAAGGATGGTGGCCATCGGTTCCTCCCGGGTCCGGTCCGGCCACGAGAGTCGCAGGGGGGTCCGACAGAGGTGATCTAGGCTCACGGCCGTGGCCGGTCCGGAGAACGTCTCCAGGACGCCGGGCGGCGAGCCCGTCCCGCGGATCAGCCGCGCGGTCGTCCTCCTGGCCCTCGGGCTCCTCGGCGTCGGGCTGGTCGTCGCCCTGGTTGGTCAGCAGCGGCTGACGCAGGAGGTGCGTCCCACGCCCCAGTACATCGACGGCCGCTACTGGACGATCGACCCGGGAACGTGCCTAGGAGCTGGGGTCGACACCAAGGCGGCCTGTGTCGCGCTGGACTCCGCGACGGCCGCTGACCTGGAGCGGTCGCACGAGAACCTCGTCACGATCCGGTCGATGGGGGTCGTCCTCATGCTCAGCGGGATGATCGTGCTCGTCGTCGCGTTCGTGGGCAGCCGTCGCGCCGCGGAGCGCCTGCTGTCGGTGGAGGCTGGGGCCCGAACGAGGTAAGGGGGTCCACGCCCGTCGGCGTGGACCCCCTTACTGCTCGGACTACTTGACCCCCCAGACCTTCTTGAACTGGGCCTGGAAGTCCTTGACGCCGACGTAGTCGCCCTGCGGTGTGAGGACGGCGGTGCCGATGTTCTTCTGGGTCAGGATCTGCGTGGGCAGGTCCGCGTTCGCGAAGGGCACCTTCACGAAGTAGCGCGCGAAGCTGTCGATGACGCTGTAGCCCACGATCGGCAGGGAGTAGCCGGTCCAGGCGTTGGTGGTCTTGTTCTTCAGCGTCTGGATCGCGTCCTTGCCCGCGGTCAGGCCACCGATGAGGGGAGCCGAGCCCGGCTTGGCGCCGACGTTGAACAGACCCTGCGGGACGCCGATGAAGAAGTCACCGAGGTCGGCGGTGACCATGTTCGTGCCCGGGTTCGCCTTGTAGACGTTGCCGACCTGCTGCGGGATACCCGTGGCGAAGTCGAGCTCGTTGTACTTCCACTTGGCGTTCGGCGACAGCCGCATGAGGTTCTTCTGGTACGCGGTGTCGAAGCGGCGCAGGATCGGGTACACCGAGATGCCGAACATCTGCACGTTCGGGGTGCCCTTGACGTTGGCGACGGTGAACGCCGCGATCATCTGGCCCCACAGGTCCAGCATCTTCGGGCCCGCGACATGACTGTCCAGCAGGCCGCTGCCCGGACGGCTCATGCACGCCGAGCAGATGACGGCGATGCCCTTGGACGCCGCCTGCTTCCACAGGTCGCCGTAGGACTCGACCTCCTGGCCCGAGATAGCGATGCCATCCGGCTTCTTCGCGATCGCCTGCGTGAGCGCCTTGCGGTATCCCTCGACCGTGTTCTCGGTCTGGATCGCCTCCATCTTCCAGCCGAGGGTCTTGCCACCGAGCACCGTGTAGTTGTTGAGGACGACCGCAGCGTCGGTCGAGTTCGTGATCGTTATGATGTACTTGCCCTTGGGGATGGGCTTGCCGACCGGCGGGATGTTGCCGATCGAGGTGGGGTTCTTGGAGTACTTGGCGACGATCGCCTTTGCGACCGTCACTCCGTCAGCCGCGGGCCGGGCGGCCGTCGCCGCCGGCGCGAGACCGACCAGTGCCAGGGAAGCGGCCGCCGTAGCGGCCACTCCAGCAGTCTTCCACCGCATGGCAGTTCTCACTTCCTGTTGTGTGTTCTGTGCAGCTCCAGCGGATTGCCGGAGCATCGCGTCCGAGCGTCTTGTGTCGTCGACGGGAGACACGAGCGGTCCCCGTTCAGAACGGCAACGTTCCGGCGTCGACGTTGTAGAGGGTGCCCGTCATCCCGTCGCCGAGCGGACCGGCGAGCAGCAGCGCCATGCCGGCGACCTGCTCCACGGTGTTGAGCTTCTTGGTCATCGTCGACTGGGCGTACCGGCCGATGTACTCCTCGTACGTGATGCCGGTGAGTGACGCGACGGTCGCACCGCCCGCCTGCATCATCTCGGTCTCGATCGGCCCGGGCAGGATTGCGTTGCACCGGATGCCCTGGGACGCGTACTCGACCGCGGTCGCCTTCGTCAGCCCGTTGAGGGCGTGCTTGCCCATGACGTACTGGCTGACGGCCACGGTGGAGGCGTGCTTCCCCTCGATCGAGGAGATGTTGATGATCCGCCCGTGCTGCCGGGGAAGCATGTACGAGAGGGCGCGCCGTGTCGCCCAGAAGGCCGACGAGCAGTTGAGATCGAACGCGTTCTGCCACGCCTCGTCGGTCAGCGAGTCGATCATCGCCCAGTCGTCACCTCCGCCTGCGCAGTTGACGAGGATGTCGACCGCGCCGAACCTCTCCGCCGCCGTGTCGATGAGCTCGTCGACCTGTGCCCGGTCGGTCACATCGGTCTGCTTGAACTCGGCGCGGTCACCCGCGTCGAGCCGCCGGAGGGCGTCGTGCCCCCGCTCGACCGATCGGTTGGCGATCACGACCCGCGCCCCGTCCCCGAGGAACGCGCTCGCGATGCCGAATCCGATCCCGGTGCTTCCGGCCGTGATCACCGCGACCTGGCCGTCCAGCTGTCCTGTCACTACTGCTCCTATGCGCCTGGGTCGCCAGCAAGTCGTCCGGAGCGTACATCGCGCGATATACACTGCGCCGGATATTTAGAATCTCCGCTCACCGAGGAGAGCTAGTGACGCTCAGCGATCAGGTTCCTCCGCTGGATGCCTTCGTCGACGCGTACCACCAGGACCCGATAACCCCGCTAGCACAACTGCGCGAGGCGTCGCCCGTGCACCCCATGACGGAGCCCGGCTGGTTCGTCGTGACCACGCGAGAGCTGGCGATCGAGGTCCTGAATGATCCGGCCCGCTTCTCCAACCGGGTCTCCCGGCGCACGCAACCGCCTGCCGAGGTGGCCGCCCAGGTGGCGGCGCTCCGAGCCCAGGGCCTGCCGTACATGCCGACGCTCCTGATGAGCGACCCACCGGTCCACACGCGGTATCGCGGCCTCGTGCAACGGGCGTTCACGCCTCGGGCCCTGGCGTGGATGCAGCCGCTCATCGCCGAGGTCGCGGCCGAGCTGGCCGCCGCAATGCCGACCGGGCGCACGGTCGGATTCGTGGACCACTTCGCGCAGCCGCTACCGGTCTGGGCCATCTCCCGGGTCCTTGGGCTGCCGGACGAGCGACGAGCGGACGTGCGGAGGTGGACTGAGGCGGCTACGGCAAGCATCGGGAGTCGGCTCACATCCGATCGGTGGCTCGAGGTGGAGCGCGAGCAGGTCGAGTGCAGGCAGTTCCTCGCGAGCGAGCTCGAGCGGCGACGGGAGGAGCCGTCCGAGGACATCCTCGGCCTGCTCATGAAGGGCAGCATCGAATCGGAGGCCGACGAGGAACCGATCGGCGTCGCCGAGCTGGTCGGCCTCTCACGGGAGCTGATGGTGGCGGGCAACGAGAGCACGCTGCGGCTCCTGGTCGACATCGTGTGGCAGCTCGGTCGTCGGCCGGACGAATGGGCGCGCGTGCGCGAAGACCCGTCGCGTGCGGACGCGATCGTCGACGAAGCCGTTCGGCTGGCGGCGCCGTCTGCGGCCGTCATGCGTCACGTGCCCGTGGGGACTTCGCTGGGTGGGGTCGAGCTCCCGGCCGGCTCGACCCTTGTCGTATCGCTGCTCTCGGCGAACCGGGACGAGGCTGTCTTCGAGGATGCCGACCGGTTCGACCCCGATCGCCTGAACTCGGGCAAGCACCTCGCCTTCGGTCGCGGGATCCACGCCTGCATCGGCAACATCCTCGCGCGCATGGAGGCACGGGAAGCGGTCAAGGCGCTGGCGGCGCAGGTCGAGCGGATCGACATCGCCGAGGACCATGAGCCCCGGTATCTCCCGAGCCTCATCCTCCGCGGGCTGGTCGATGTGCCCGTGACCGTGCGACCGCTCGTGCCAGCTGCTCCCTAGGATGAGCGAAATGCCCGATGGGCGCCCTGGGATCGGGAGATGAGTGCATGCCGGCGAAGGTCGACGCCGAGGAGCGACGGGCCCTCCTCGTGCAGGTGGCAGCAGACCTGATCTCCGCGGGCGGCATAGCCGGACTCACGAACGCGGCGATCGCGGAGCGGATGTCGGCGAGCACCACCGTGGTCACGCACTACTTCCGCGACAAGCGCGATCTCGTCCTGTACACGTATCAGACGATGGCGAACCGGTCGCGCGAGCGGATCGAGGATGCCGCCGCGTCCGCGGATGACCCGCTTCGTGCGTGGGTGCGCGCGCTCCTCCCCCTGAAGGAGGACACGCGCATCGAGTGGCGTGTGTGGCTCGCCTTCCAGGGCATGGCGGTCGGGAACGACGAGCTGCTCGGCATCTGGAACGCGCGGCAGGGCAGCGCCGTCCGTCGGCTGGCTGATCTCATCGATGCGGATGCTCGCGTCCGCGGGTCGAGGCTGCGCACCAGCTCCCAGATCGCCGCCGAGGTGCTGTTCGCGATCGTTCAAGGCATCTCGTTCCAGGCGATCGTCAACCCCGCCGTCTGGACCCCGGCTCGCCTGCGCCGGGTGGTGGACGACCAGGTCGCCGCGATCCGGGCGTCGACGTAGAGTTCCGCAGTTCTCCTTGCGCGTCCCAGCGGGCTCGTGCACACTGCTGGATATACATCGCGCAGTGTACGTGGGACCGCAAAGTCGGGAGGGTCGAGCCATCGCCGCCGTCTCCGGCTGTCGCGCCCTTGTCACAGGATCATCGCGCGGACTTGGTGCGGCGCTGGTGGCTGAGCTCGTCTCCCGCGGCGCCGCGTCGGTCGTCGCGGGCATGCGGGACCCCGGGAAGGCCCCTGTATGGGAGGTCGACGACGGGCGGGTCCATGTCGCTCGGCTCGACATCACGGACGACGAGTCCGTGCTGTCGGTGGCAGGTGACCACGACATCGACCTGCTCATCAACAACGCCGGCATCTGGGGACCGATCGGGCTGCTTGCGGCTCCGGACCTGACGACCGCACGGCTCGAGATGGAGACGAACTTCTTCGGCACGCTGCGCATGTGCCGCGCTTTCGTCCCCACGTTGCGCCGCTCGCAGGGCTGCATCGTGAACGTCCTCTCCATCGGCGCCCTGGCGAGCGTCCCTCTAGCCGGCTCGTACGCCGCCTCGAAGGCCGCCGCTCTCTCCTTGACCCAGGCCCTGCGTGCCGAGCTCGCCGACGACGGCGTCTGCGTCCATGCGGTGATCGCCGGCAAGATCGCGTCGGACATGGCCCGTGGTCGCGAGCAGAGTGCTGCTCCGCCTGCGGACGTCGCGACGGCGATCCTCGACGGTGTCGAGCAGGGCGACTTCATGATCTATCCGGATCCTCAGTCCCAGCACATCCGGCAGCTCGCCGAGGCCGGGGGCGACGCGCTCCTGGACTATCTGGGCGCGAAACGATGACCGAGCCGCACGTGGCCGTGTCCCGCGACGTCATCGCGTCGGTGCTGTTCGAGCTGCGAGACATCATCGAGCCGGGATCGGCGGATCCCAATGTCGCGCGAGCGGCCCGGATGGCCGCGGAGATGCTCGAGCTCGTCGTCGCGGACCAGGTGATGCCCGCGACACTCACCGGCTCGCTGGCCGACTCCGGGATCGACGGCCAGGCCGACATCGGCCGGCTGGCCGCGGCGATCGATCTGGAGTCCGAGCGGGCGCGCGCAGACGCCGAAGAGGTCGAGACGTGGGCGCTAGCTGCTACGGACAGTCTGCGGAGCCTCGAGCGCCCGCTGACGGCAGAAGGGCTCACGGCGCTGTGGGGTCGATCGGGGCACGTCGATGCGGGGGAGGTCGTTGACCTCCAGCGAGTGGTCGGCGGCTACTCGAAGGACACGTACTTCTTCGACACGGTGCGCGCAGACGGCGGTCGGAACCCGCTCGTCCTCCGCCGCGATCTTCCGTTCGGGCCGGCCGGCACGACGGTCGTCGACGAGTATGAGCTGCTGCGCGCGGCCCGGGGTATCGGCCTAGCGGTGGCCGAGCCGATCGCGTTGCTGAGTGACCCGATCGTGACCGGGACGCCGACGATCATCTCCCGTCGCGTCAGCGGGACGTCCGGTGCGGCGCCCTGGCAGACCGATCCGGCAACAGCGATAGCACTCGCGAAGGGTCTGGCGGCACAGCTGGCGCACCTGCACACGGCCGACCTTCACGCACATGCGCCGGCGTCGCACACCGGCGACTCCGAGGACAGCCTCCGCGGCTACATCCAGTACTGGCAGCAGCGGTGGCTCACGTACCGCACACAGCCCTCGGCGACCTTGGAAGCGGCTTTCGCCTGGCTCCTGTCGAACCTGTCGCCTACCCCGCGGACGTGGAGCCTCGTGCACGGCGACTTCGGGCTGCACAACATCATGGTCGGCTCCGGCGAGGTCGTGGCGGTGCTCGACTGGGAGTTCGCCCACGTCGGCGACCCGGTCGAGGACCTCAGCTACCTGCGTCGGTACATCGAGCCGCTCGGGCTCTGGGACACGTTCCTCCACAGCTACCGCGATCACGGCGGGCCGGTGTACGACGCATCTGCAGCGCGTTACTACGAGGTGTGGCGTTCGGTCCGGAACGCCGTCTGCTGCGCGACCGCCTGGTACGGCTTCGTACATGGGGACTACCCGGCCCTGAAGGCGGCCTACCAGGGCATCCCCAAGTACCGGCGATACGTCGCAGCCACCGCAGACCGCCTTCTCCAGGAGCTCCGATGACCACCGACGGCCCACCGATCAGCCGCGCCGGGTTCGGCATGGAGCGTCGCACCCTCGTCGGCCAGCCGTTGGGCACGGTCTCTGCGAGCGACGAGCTGTTCCACCCGTCGGCTCCGAGTGGGCACTACTCGTCGACCGAGACCGCGTACTACGGCTTCAACGTGCCCGAGAAGCAGCTCAATGGCGAGATCTACCTGTGGTTCCACCCCGTGCTGTCGGTCATGAGTGCCAGCATCTATATCTGGCGAGGGTTCCATGGATCGACGCTCTCATGCGAGTACATCAACCACCTGCACTTCCTGCCGTTCCCGGCTGGCGACCTCGACGACCTCACGGTTGCCGAGCTCGGGCTTCGGGTTCGCACGATCCGCCCCCTGGAGGAGTCGCTCGTCGAGCTCGTCGATGCCGAGCGGGGCGTGAGCCTCTCGCTGCGTTCGACGGCCGTCATGCCCCCGGGGGTCCGTCCCGGTGGTCACCACTTCACCCAGGCGGTGCGGACGAACGGTGAGCTCACGCTGTACGGCGAGCGGTTCACCATCGACGGCTGGTTCTCCCGGGATCGGTCGTGGAGCGTCGAGCGCAAGGAGACGGCACGCGTGATGCCGCCCTACACGTGGATCGCCGGCGTGGCGGACGACTCGTTCGCCTTCCACCTGCTCGCCTACGACTCCGCCGTCTCGGGTCCAGCGTGGGCGCGTCGCTATCCGGTGCCGGCCGACAACCTCAACTGGGGGTACCTGTGGCGTGACGGCGAGCTCGTCGCCCTGCGGTCGGCCGTCAAGTCCACGCAGTACGAGGCCGACGGCGTCACGCCGACGTCGTACTCGCTCGCCCTGACGGACGAGACGGGCTATGCCCTGGAGCTGACCGGGTACGTCCGGGCGAGGATGCCGTGGCAGACCTGGCAGAACTTGAACGTGCACTTCTGCCAGACCGAGTGGGTGTCCGAGCGGGGCGTCGCGTGGGGCGACGCGCAGGAGATCCAGCAGAACGACTTCGTCCGCACCTTCACAGTTCGCGACTAGCGCCCGCAGCACGTGGGAACGAGGAGACGCACATGACGACGGCCACAGGATCGATGGCTGCGTTGGGAGACCTGGCCGCCAAGCAGGCGATCACGGAGGTCCTGCACCGCTACTGCCGAGCGATGGACCGCATGGACGCCGAGCTCGCGCTGAGCTGCTGGCACCCGGGCGGGACGGACGACCACGGCCCGCTGTTCGTCGGAACGGCGGCCGGCTTCGTCGAGTGGCTGTGGCCGGTCCACGCCGACATGGTGCTGACGCGACATGTCGTCACGAACACGCTCATCGACGTCGAGGGCGACCGTGCGGTCAGCGAGTGCTACGTGAACGTGACCCTGCGGATCGACCGCGGCGACCAGGTGGTGGACCTGCTCGGCGGTGGGCGCTACATCGACCGGTTCGAGTCGGTCGACGGCGTGTGGGCGATGCGCCACCGCACGTACGTCAGCGAGTGGAACCGGGTCGAACCGGTGCGTCACACGCAGGCGGACTACGACGATCCGCCGCTGGTCGCTCGGCACGACCCCGAGGCGCCGCGGACGGCCCCGACGCGTGACCGGACCGACCTGTCCTACCTCGAGGTGGCGTCTGGCTGGCTCCGCGGTTCGGCCTGACGGCGACGGGCGGGCTTCAGCGCGTGGGAGGCCCAGGCCCTAGCCCGCTCGCATGAGGGTCTTCAGCAGCATCCGACGTGGTCCGTGTCGCAGCAGGAACTCCCAGCGTTGTCGGCGATCCATCATGACCGAAGACGCGGTGCGTGCGTGGCCCGTCGATCCCGATAGTGGCCGGGCCCGCCGTGCGACCCCGCGCCCATGAGGGGATGCCTCCACGAACGGTCGAGGCGCCCAGTCTCGGGATGCGTCGACCAGGTCGCGGAACTCCGCCGGGTCGTGCCCGGGCATGGCCGCCACGAGGCCGCCGAGCTCGGTCCAGTCCGTCACGAAGAGCGCGTGCAGGTCGACCTGGCAGTCCTCCGGTAGCACGGACCCCCTGAGGGGGCTGTCGGACTCCGTGTCATCCGCCGGCGACCTGACCGCGGTGTCGTCGGCGTCGTTCGCCCGCCGGAGTGCGTCGACCTCCTCCGGCGAGAGGCTCACGTTCGCCCGTTGCTCTCCGAGGTAGCTGGGCACGGGGCCGAGACGTGCGGTGTCGAAGAAGTCACTCACGACGTCCATGGCTGCGCGGTACGGCCGCACGATCAGCTGTCCGGATCGCAGACTCTCGCGCATGTCGTCGACGAGGGCGGCGTAGTGCAGGTAGGGCTGCTCTCGCAGTGCGGTGACGAAATCTCGCGGGTGGGAGGTCCCGCCGCCCCGAACGTACTGCGCGTACGCGCTCTCCGCCCACTCGTGCTGTGGGCGCAGGTACACGATGACGCGCAGTCCCTGCTCGCCGAACAGCTCGTCCAGCTGCCTCGCGACGGGCGCGGCGTCCGGATAGACCGTGCTCATGCTCATCGGGCCGAGGGCGCCTTCGCTCGACACGACCGCGTGCCACCCGCGTGCGCCTAGTCTGCGGATCCGCCGGGTGCCGGCCTCGTTGATGACGCCGTCGGTGAGGAAGAGGTCGGTCCAGGGAAGGTAGACCTGTCGACGACCGATGTGGCCCGCGGCTGTCCCCAGGCCCGCCTGGAGGGACGTGGACCCGGTCTTGTGCAGGCCGACATGTACCGAGAGCGTCATCGGTCTTGGGTATCAAGCGAACCTGGCAGATCCCTGCGGGAAGGGCTGTGGGGATCCTGTGAGATCGCATGACCCGCGCTCCCGTCAAGGGGTGGCGCCGTCTGTCGCGCTGCGCCGCATCGCCTTCGTGCTCGAGCGCGAGCTGGCTGACTCGTACCGCGTCCAGGCTTTCCGCAAGGCGGCTGCGGCCGTGGACCTCGCCGCCCGGAGGAGGTCCGCCGGAAAGCACAGCACGGGACGCTCACCGACGTTCCGGACATCGGTCCCCCGACAGCGGAGGTGATCGCGGCCGCGGAGAACGGCGAGGTGCCCGCCTACCGGCATCGAGGTCGACATCCTCGAGGACGGCTGATTGGACCAGGACGACGACCTCCTCGCGCGGCTCGACGTCGTCGTCGCCGGCGTGCACTGGCACCTGCGCGACCCCGCGGACGTGATGGCCAGGCGGATGCTGGCGGCAGTCACGAACCCCCGAACCGACGTGCTCGGGCAGTGCACGGGACGCAAAGTCGTCGGGCGAGGGCGTCCGGAGTCCGTGTTCGACGTCGACGCCGTCCTGTCCGCCTGGATCCGTCCCCGAGAACCCGATCCTCGGGTCTGGAGCAAGGGCGTGAACGAGGGCCTCGCGGAATGGTGCCCGGACTACGACTACGCGGTCCCGTTCTCGTACGGCCTCGCGCCGAGGACCAGGGGCGCTCGCGGGGCGGCGATGGGGGAGAATCGATCCGGAAGAACCTCCACTGGACGAGGACGGCTGCTGACATGCGCCTAGGTATTCACTTCACGACGTTCGCGCCGCCCGGCGGGCCTGCCGAGATCGCGCCCACCATCGCGGCCACCGCACGGGCAGCCGACGAGGCCGGCGCGGCGTGGTTCACCTTCATGGACCACTACTTCCAGATGGAGCAGCTGGGCGGCCCGCCGGAGCCGATGCTCGAGGGCTACACGGCGCTCGGCTTCGTCGCGGGTCAGACGCAGCGCATCCGACTCGGGCTCCTCGTCACGGGCGTGACCTACCGGCACCCCGGACTCCTCGCGAAGATCGTGACGACCCTCGACGTCCTGTCCGGTGGGCGCGCGATGCTCGGCATCGGTGCGGCCTGGTACGACCGCGAGCACGAGGGTCTCGGCGTCCCGTTCCCGCCCGTCGCCGAGCGTTTCGAGCGCTTGGAGGAGACGCTCCAGATCGTGAACCAGATGTGGAGCGGCGATGACGGCCCATACGAGGGCGTTCACTACCAGCTCGCGGAGACGGTCAACGTCCCGCAGCCGTTGCAGCGTCCTCGGATCATCATCGGCGGCGGCGGCGAGCGTAAGACCCTGCGCCTCGTGGCGCGCTACGCGGACGCGTGCAACTTGTTCGCCGTCGGGCCGGAGGCCGTCCAGGCGAAGCTGGAGATCCTCGCTCGCCACTGCGAGGCCGAGGGACGCGACTACGCGACGATCGAGAAGACGATCGTCACGAGCGTCGACCCACTCGTCGACACCGACGGCTTCTTCGCCGAGATGGAGCGATACGCCGCCATCGGCATCGACCACGTCCACCTCATGCCGACCACTCTCGAACCGGCCGGCTTCGTGGCGGAGCTCGGAGATCGGGTGATCCCGAAGCTGGCCGACCTCTCGGCGTGACAGGCTCCGAGCACGACCGTGCTCTGAGGAAGCAGAGGCCGCCACGACGACGTCGCCGAAGCCTCTAGGGTTCGGTGAAGTTCCGTCGTCACCCCTGACGACCTTTCCGCCGTGAGATTGGGATCTCCATCATGACGACAGCAGTGGACGCTTCGCCCCGGCCGGCGGACGTGTTGGTGATCTTCGGCATCACCGGTGACCTCGCCCGGGTCATGACCTTCAGGTCGCTGTACCGCTTGGAGCTGCGGGGGCTGCTCGACTGCCCCATCGTCGGGGTCGCTGTCGACGACTGGACCGTGGCGCAGCTCGTCCAGCGGGCCAAGGACTCGATCGAGGCAACCGGGGAGACGCTCGACCCCGCGGTGTTCGACAGGCTCGCGGCTCGACTGTCGTACGTCTCCGGTGACTTCGACGACGCTGCGACCTACGAGCGGCTCGGCGAGCACCAGAAGGACGCACAGCAGCCGGTGTTCTACCTCGAGGTCCCTCCGTCGCTCTTCGGGCGCGTCGTCCGCGGGCTGTCGGAGGCGAACCTCGTCGCGACCGCACGCGTCGTCGTGGAGAAGCCGTTCGGCCACGACCAGGCGTCAGCTCGTGCGCTCGCCGACGAGCTCCACCAGTTCATCGACGAGTCGCAGCTGTATCGGATCGATCACTACCTCGGGAAGATGGGCTTGGAGGAGATCCTCTACCTGCGGTTCGCCAACACGTTGATGGAGCCGATCTGGAACCGGAACCACATTCAGTGCGTGGAGATCACGATGGCTGAGAGCTTCGGCGTCGAGGATCGCGGCCACTTCTACGACCCGGTCGGCGCGTTGCGCGACGTCGTCGTCAACCACCTGATGCAGGTCGTCGCAGCAGCAGCGATGGAACCACCGTCGAGCCGGGATCCGAAGGTCCTGAAGGACGCCATCGTCGCCATCCTGCGGTCGGTCTCACCTGCTGACCCCGCGCAGTACGTCCGCGGGCAGTACGACGGGTATCGCGACATCGACGGGGTCGCAGCCGACTCGACGACCGAGACGTACGCCGCGCTTCGCCTCGAGATCGACACCTGGCGTTGGTCGGGTGTGCCCTTCTACATCCGTACCGGCAAGCGGTTGGCGTCAACGGAGACGGAGCTGCGGCTCGTGTTCAAGGACGTGCCGAAGCTCGGGTTCGGATTCCCCGGCGATCACCATCCAGAGCCGAACCAGCTCGTCATCAGGCTCGATCCCGCCACGGGTGTCCAGCTGACCGTGTCGGCACGGCGAGCACAGTCGCCCGCCCCGGAGGCGATCACGCTCGACATGGAGTTCGCCACGCAGGGCGGAGAAGGTGCGACACCGTACGAGGTCCTGCTCCACGCCGCGATGATCGGCAACAGCACGCGGTTCACCCGTCAGGATGGGGTGGAGGAGACCTGGCGGATCATGCAGCCGCTCCTGGACGCGCCGCCGCCCGTGCTCCCGTACGCCCCGGGGACATGGGGGCCGGACGCGGCCGACGAGTTGGTTGCCGAGCATGGTGGGTGGCGCGGTCCGTGGGAAGCAGCGCCTCGGGGCTGAGAGCGACCGCACCCAGGGACTGTGAGTAGGCGCTAGTTGGTCGCGAGTCCGGGCGCTACCGTCATGGAGTGGAGCCCTCTGTCGCGCTGCGCCGCATCGCCTTCCTGCTTGAGCGCGAGCTGGCGGACTCCTACCGTGTGCAGGCCTTCCGGAAGGCGGCTGCAGCCGTGGACCGCGCCGGCTCGGATGAGATCCGACGGCGTGCTGGCGACGGGACGCTGACCGACCTGCCCGACATCGGACCGCGGACGGCAGACGTGATCACGGCCGTCGAGAACGGAGACGTGCCGGCCTACCTGGCCGAGCTCGAGGCGACCCCGGATGTCCGGGACGAGCTCGACCCCGCCGCACGCCGGCTGTTCGACGCGATCCAAGGCGACTGCCACATGCACTCCGACTGGAGCGACGGCGGCAGTCCTATCCGTGAGATGGCGACGACGTGCGTCGACCTCGGCCACACGTGGACGGCGCTCACGGACCACAGCCCGCGACTGACGGTTGCCCGGGGGCTCTCCCGTGAGCGGCTGGAGGAGCAGCTCGACGTCGTCGACAGCATCAATGCGGAGCTGGCACCTTTCCGCCTGCTCTCCGGGATCGAGGTCGACATCCTCGAGGACGGCTCACTCGACCAGGACGATGATCTTCTCGCCCGGCTCGATGTCGTCGTCGCCAGTGTGCACTGGCACCTGAGGGACCCCGCGGACGTCATGACTCGCCGCATGCTGGCGGCGATTGCGAACCCGAGAACCGACGTGCTCGGACATTGCACCGGCCGCAAGGTCGTGGGCCGTGGACGGCCCGAGTCGACCTTCGACGTCGATGCCGTGCTCGAGGCGTGCCGCGACAACGACGTGGCGGTGGAGGTCAACTGCCGCCCAGAACGGCAGGATCCCCCAGACCGGATCCTCACCGCGGCGATCGAGCTGGGCTGCCTGCTGTCGATCGACACCGACGCGCACGCGCCGGGGCAGCTCGACTGGCAGGCGTCCGGCTGCGTCCGGGTTGCGGCGGCCGGTGGTGTCGCCGACCAGGTCGTCACGACCTGGGACGTTGACCGCCTCCTGGCCTGGACCCACTGCTAGCCGCGCGGTCGGAGGCGCCTTCGTGCCGTACGCGCAGATCGCGCTACGACGTCAGTCCTCGAGTGAGGCGGTCAGCCGCTCGACGGCGTCGACGTAGTCGTTGGCCATCTCAAGGACCACGTCTCGAACTGACCGCACTGACGTCATCAGGCCTACGCCTTGGCCCACCCAGTACGTCGCGAGCTCCTGGGCACCCGGGTAGCCCTTCTCGGCGAGAACGTCGATGCGACGCAGAGCGGGCTCGCTGATGAAGGACTGCAGCGGCATGGGCAACGCCCCAGGGTTGCCGGCCCGATCCCATGCGTCGGTCCAGTCTGACCGGAGCTGGCGCGACGGCTTGCCGGTGCGGCTCTTGGAGCGCACCGTGTCGCGTGATGAGGCCTTGAGCATCTTCTGCACGGTGTACGGGGCCGTCTCCGCTTCGAACGTGGTGAGCCAGACGGATCCTGTCCAAGCGCCTGCCGCACCGAGGGCGATAGCAGCTGCCATCTGGCGGCCGGTCACGATCCCACCCGCAGCGAGTACGGGAACCGCACGAATCGGCCGGATGGCTTCGATGACCTCGGGTACCAGTACCGACGTGGCGACCTCGCCGCAATGGCCGCCGGCCTCTGTGCCCTGGGCCACGATCACATCGACGCCGGCAAGAGCCTGCTTGACGGCGTGCTCCTTCGCACCGACGAGGGCGGCAACGGGGATTCCTGCTGACTTCGCATGGTCGATCATGTACTGCGGAGGCACTCCGAGGGCGTTGGCGATCAGCTTGATGGGGTGTCGGAACGCAACGTCGAGGAGCTCCTCGCTGACATCGTCGGTGATGCCCACGACGGGGGGCCGCAGCAGGTCCTCATCGCTGATGTCGAGCCCGTGCGACTCGACGAGACTGCGCACGAAGTTGCGATGCTCTTGCGGAACGCGTGCGACGAGGTCCGCAGTGTCGAGGTGCTCGCCTTTGCCTTCGAAGGTGTCGGCGACGATGATGTCCGCACCATACGGCTTGCCGCGGACTTGTTCGTCAATCCAGTCGAGCTCGACGTCCAGTTGCTCGGGTGTCTGACCGGAACCTCCGAGGACCCCGAAGCCGCCCGCATTGGTGACGGCAGCGACGACGTCTCGGCAGTGGCTGAAGGCGAGTAGCGGGATGTCGATGCCGAGCATGTCGCAGATTGCGGTCTTCATGGTGTGCGGCTCCTTAGCGAATGGGACGTGTGGCTGCGAGCGAGTTTCGTGAGGGGCTCATCGCGGAAGGCCGAGTGAACGGGCGATCAGGCCACGCTGCACGTCGTTGGTGCCTCCACCAACGACGTACATGATCGACAGCCTCAGTCCGTACTCGAACTCACCCCCGCCAAGAGCTCCAAGGGTGCCTGCTGACAGCCCTGCGGCCGGACCCAGGAGTTCCAGAGCTGCCTCGCCGAAGTCCTCGGCCAGCTCCCCGCCGAGCACCGCCGCCATCGGCGCCAAGAGATTCACTCCGGAACCGGAGTTCGTGGCGCCGGTCGCTGCAGAAACCAACGCTCGCGTCGCCTGAAGGGTGACAGCGAGCTGTCCGAGGCGGGCGCGCTTGGCCGAGCCGCGCGGGCCGACTGCCTCGTCAGGAGACCTGCGGATGACGTCGAGCAGATCATCGAGCTGGCGGAGCACCGATGCCGAGATGCCTCCCATGACCACTCGCTCGCCGACGAGCGCGTCGGTGATCACCTTCCATCCGCCGTTCACCTCACCGACAAGAGCGGAGTGGGGAACGCGGACGTCGTCGTAGAAGACCGTGCAGGAGATTCCTCCGGACAACGCCGTGTGCGGCCTCACGGTGATGCCCGGAGTGTCCATCGGAACAAGGAAGACCGAGATGCCGGCATGCCGGGGGACTGCCTGCGGATCGGTGCGAACCGCTAGCCACACGTGGGAGGCGACGTGCCCGCCGGTGGACCACAGCTTCTGGCCGTTGATCACCCATTCGTCGCCGTCGCGTTCCGCGCGTGTTGTGAGCGATGCGAGGTCCGAACCCGCTTCCGGCTCGCTGTACCCCAGACAGAAGCGCACCCCGCCCGAGCGGATCAGCGGCAAGAAGCGCTCCTTCTGCTCGTCCGTGCCGTGCCGCAGGATCGAGTCGCCCAGCAGCATGACGGAGGCCACCGCCAGGGTCGCAGGAACGCGGCCGTACTCGATCTCCTCGGCGAGAATTACTTGCTCCGCCAGGGGAGCGGACCGGCCTCCCGCCGACTCGGGCCAGCCAAAGCCCCACCACCCCCGAGCGGCCATCGCCGCTACGACGTGCTCCGTGTTGTAGGTCGCGAGACCGTCGGGGCCGGCTTCGGCGTGTTCGGCGAAGAAGTCCCGGAGCTCCCTGCGGAAGGCGCGTCCCGATTCGTTCTCGTTGATCGGTGGAAGCGACGTGTCAGACTCGATGAGTCGGTCGGCTACCTCACCCGATGAGGGCCGGTAGTCCTGCATTCGCACCACGTCGGCATGGACACGTCGAAACAGCCAAGGTGCCTCGTGCTCCTCGAAGTAGCCGACCGCGGCGAGCGTGTGGTGCGCGCCCAGCTGCGTTCGTGGGGCGGTGCTGCGGATGAACTCTGCAGCGATCGCGGCGGCCAGCGGCCAGGTGTGAGCACCCGCCCCGTACGACCGCGCGGCCTCCGCGACCAGCAACGAAGCGGCCGTGATGTCGATCTGGCAGCTGGCCGAACGCTGCTGAACCGCACCGAAGCTCCCGATCGGTCTGCCGAACTGCACGCGTACCTTCGCATGCTCGATGGCCATCTCGTGCGAGCGCTCGGCGGCGGCGAGCGCTCGCACTGCGAGACCTAGCCGCAACATGACCAGCGATTCGTTGACTTCATCGCGCGTAACCGGAATCTCAGCCTCGTCTGACCCGATCGTCAGGAACGACCACGATGGAACGGCAAGTCCGGGAGCGCTGGTTGCGGAGATGATCGGACGAAGGCTCGCGGTGCCGCCGCCCACAGGAATGGCAAGGACGTGGGTTGCCACCTCACCGCAATCCACCAGGGGCCGGGGCTGATCGGCGTCCACGATGAGAACGCGGAGCGAGCCGTCCCCGATCGACGCGAGAAGGTCGTTGCGCCCCAGAAGCAATCGAGTCGCGACAAAGCCGTCCACGAGCGGCAGGGGACAGGCCAGACGGCCGAGCTCGCGGACGCCGGCGAGCAATGCCCCGAACTCGTCCTCGCCACCCACATCGAACCAGCCCTGCGCCGCGGCGGCCTTCCACAGCTGCAGCAGGTCACCCGAGCGGGCCTCAGTCGCGCTGGCCCAGTGTCGTTCGGCGACACCGCGAACGGCAGCGGCGAATGCCGCGCGCTCGCTGGGATCCATCGAGGTTCTCACCTGTTCCTGGTAACAGAACGGAAGCCGTCCGTAACTCGTGTGATGCTATTCCGACGGCATTCGTTCAGCAATACACTTGACGCGATTCGTGGAAACTGGCCGCTTCAGATCCCGTCGAATGCCGGCCGGCCAAGTCGCCGATGTGGTCTCCTGCCTTCTCGGCCGTCAACCTGGAGGACTCATGCACCGCCCGAACACTCGACGTTCCGTTGCATCGATTGTCTGCCTGGTCGTCGTGGGATCGCTGTCTTTGACGGCGTGCGTCCTGCCGCCTGACCCGAACGCCGCTGCCAACTCCGCCGCGGCGTCCGACGGCGCCGTCGTTGTTGACGACGCTGCTTCGGAGGGGGCGCTGGCGATTCCTGCGTCTTGGCCGTCTTCGGTACCGGTGTACGAGGGGGGAACGCTCACGACCGCCGAAGGCGACCCGGCAGGGAACTTCTTCAGCGCGACGTGGGACGTGGAGGACACGCCTGATGCGGTCGCCACGGAGTACGGCGCCGTTCTGACGGCGGCCGGGCTGACGGCGGGGACGCCATACTCCGACGATACGAGTGCGCTCAACGAGTACACCGGAAGCGACTTGACGGTGACTGTCTATGCCTCGACCAGTGCCGACGGTGACGGGACCGAGCTCTCGGTCACCGTCCAGCCGGCCGCTTAGCAACCTTGGCGACGGGTCGGCTGCGCTTGCGCGGCGTCGGGCGGGCGGACGCCGCGGCCGTCGACCCGAGGATGAAGTCCACGAGGCTCTCGGCATAGGCATCCACGGTCGAGGCAACCTTGGCGCGGAGCTCGGGCGGTGTTGACAGCCCGTGCATCACTGCCCCGCCGACGAGCGTGTCGAGGAGAAGCGTGACCGATGTCGACTCAGGAAGCTCCCCCCGTGCGATGCCACGCTTGACGATGGCTCGAGCGGAGAGGTTCCGCGAACGCACGAAGCCGTCGACCCGTTCCCGGATCCCAGGGACCTTCTGCATGTCCAGCCACACGCGTATCGCAGCATGGCGATTCGGGTCGAACTGGTCATATAGAAGTTGTCGGGTGAGCTCGATGAGGTCGTCCCGAGTACTTCCGGAGTCGATGTCCTCGATGTCTTGCAGTACGTGGTCGAGAGCGGTGGCGAGGAGTGCCTCCTTGGTCGCCCAGCGCAGGTAGATCGTCCCCTTCCCTACGCGTGCACGTCGCGCTACTGCCTCGACGCTGAACCCGCTCCAGCCCACCTCGCTGAAGAGGGCAATCGCGGCTTGAGAGATCCGGTCGTCGACGGCTGGGTCGCGCGGACGACCGCGTGGTGCTGGGGTTGAGGCGCTCACCATGCAGGCGACTCTAGCCGCGCATTATCAAATCGTTGCTTTTCGAGTATTGCTGGACGATCTGCGTCAGTATACCTTCTGTTCACCAGTTACTGAATGTGACTCTAGTAACTAGCGAACGCGCTCCACTGCCTCTACGCAACCCGCCGGCCACCTGCAACCTGCAGCCAACACGCGTGAAGGGCCACGTCGATGTCCTTTGACCCACCCAAGCGGCTAGCCAGCCTGCTGAACCCGCGCAGCGTCGCTCTCGTCGGGGCTTCGAACAAGTCGATGTTCTCGGTTCTGGCGTACCGCAACTTGGTCCAGTTCGGCTTTGACGATCACACGTACCTGGTCAACCGGCGCGGCGTTGAGACGCATGGGCGTCCCACGGTGACCTCCTGCCAGGAGATCGGTGAGCCGGTCGATGTCGCGTACATGATGGTGCCGCAGGCGGGCACGCTCGAGGCGCTGGAGGACGCCGCCGCAGCGGGTATCCGCAACGCGGTCGTCCTGTCCGCCGGCTACGGGGAGGCGGGCGAAGCGGGTCGAATCGCCCAGGCAGAGCTCGTTGCGCATGCCAGATCGCTCGACATGCTGCTGCTCGGACCGAACATGCTCGGGTTTGCCAACTTCGTGGATCGGGTCCCGGTCGCGTCGATCCCGGGCCTGCCGACCGAGGCTGGGCCTGTGGCCCTGCTGTCGCAGAGTGGGGCGAGCTCGACGGCGATGCTCGAGTTCGCCTCGATGGTCGGGGTCGGACTGTCGTACCTGGTCACGCTCGGGAACGAGTCGATGATTACCGCGGGGCACATCATCGACTACCTCGTCGATGATGAACGCACGAAGTCGATCGCGATCTTCCTCGAGGCGATCCGCGATCCCGCGGCGTTCACGCTGGCCGCGCGCAGGGCGGCGGAGGCCGGCAAGGCGATCGTCGTCCTGAAGGCCGGCAGCAGCGAGTTGTCGGCTCGGACCGCCGCTGCGCACACCGGTGCCTTCGTGGGCGACGACGCGACGACCAACGCGGTCTTCGCAGATCTCGGCATCATTCGTGTGGGGACGATCGAGGACATGCTGCTGACCGCTGGCGCGGCGGCCGAGCTAGGACGGCTGCCTCGGCCCGGCATCGGCATCGTGTCGATCTCGGGTGGTGCGTGCGACATCGTCGCGGACCGCGCCGAAGACGTCGGCGCCCCGATCCCCGCCCTGGCTCCGGAGACAGAGCGGGAGCTCGCTGAGATCCTCCCCGGCTACGGCACGATCCAGAACCCGTTGGATGTCACCGGCGCTGCCGTTATCGACCCGTCGATCTTCACGCGTTCCATCACCTCGCTGTCGCGGGACCCGTCTATCGGTGTGGTTGCGGTCATCAACACGCTGCCGTGGATGCCTCACGAAGGCCCGTACATGGTTCAACCGTTGGTGAACGCGATCGGTGCCGGTATGCAGCAAGCGTCCGTCCCGTGCGTGTACGTCAATCAGGTGCTGCTGCCCATCACGGACACGACGCGGGCAGCGATGGCGGCCGGGGGCGTCGCTTACGCCATCCCCGGCCTGAGCCAGATGGTTCTCACGCTTCAGCGCCTTGGGTGGTGGTCTGACCGCACGCGCACGCTTGCGCATGATCCGGTGGCACCGGCACCCCCGATTCCCGTTCCGGAGCCCGCCGAGCGCACCGGACTATGGTCCGAGCAGTCTGCGCGCGGTCTGCTCGCCGGCGCCGGCATTCCAGTGAACCCGGCTGTGCTCGTCCGCTCTGCCGATGAGGCGGCGAAGGCGGTCGCGGACATCGGCGCGCCGGTCGCACTCAAGGTCTGCTCCCCGCAGATCCTGCACAAGAGTGACATCGGAGGCGTGCGCCTCGGAGTGAGCGTGGACGATGTCCGTACTGCGTACGACGAGGTCGCCGCGTCGGCGACGACTGTCGACGGAGCCGAGTTCGAAGGCGTCCTCGTCTCGCCGATGAGCTCAGGCGGCGTCGAGCTCCTCGTCGGCGTCGTCCGGGACCCGCAATGGGGTCCGATCCTCGCGCTGGCGCTCGGGGGCGTTCTTGTGGAAGTTCTTGACGACTCAGTCCTTACCCCGCTTCCCGTATCCGCTGAACGAGCCGAACAGCTGTTGCTGAGTCTCCGAACTGCCGCCGTGTTCAAGGGCGTCCGGGGTGGAGCTTCCGTCGACGTCGGCGCAGTCGCCAAGGTCGTTGCGCGGATCGGCGATCTTGCGGTCGCACTCGGCGACGAGCTCGAATCCCTCGAGGTCAACCCGCTGCTCGCAAACGGCTCCGTGGTCGAGGCACTCGACGCCGTGGTGACCTGGCGTAGCCCCTGATCGCCTCGGTTCGGACGTCGCTCGAACCCTGCTTCCCGCTCGACCTACGGCATCGCACCTTCGACCGAACGGAGTCACGTTGACCTCCATCGCAGACCTCGACCCGCGAACCCCAGTCATCGTCGGCGTCGGCCAGTCCAGTGAGCGCCTTGACGATCCTGGCTATCGGCGCCGCTCTGTCGTCGACCTTGCAGCGGACGCTGCGCGGGAAGCGCTCGCCGACACCGGCGTCGACCCAGCAGCCGTCGCGGCCCGCATCGATGCCGTTGCCGGCACACGGCAGTTCGAGAACTCCGTTCCAGGTGCGCGCGCGCCTCTCGGCCGCTCGGACAACTTCCCCCGGTCGGTCGCGCTCCGGCTGGGCGCCGCACCGCAACGGGCCATCCTCGAAGTCTCTGGCGGGCAGAGCCCGCAGCATCTCGTGAACGAGCTGGCCTCCACGATCTCGTCAGGCGACGCCGAGGTGGTCCTGATCTTCGGCGCTGAGGCGATCTCGACCGCCGAAGCGCTCCGCAAGGCCGACGATCGTCCGGACTGGTCTGAGCACGTCGAGGGCAGCTTGGAGGATCGTGGGTTCGGGCTCGCCGGCCTGATCACGATGCACCAGGTGGCTCACGGTCTTGTTGGTGCACCAGAGATGTACGGGCTCCTCGAGAACGCGCGCCGCGCACGGCTCGGGATGTCGCGTGCCGACTACGCCGCCTCGATCGGAGATCTCTTCGAGCCATTCACTCGGGTAGCGGCGAAGAACCCGCACTCCTCGGCGCCCGTTGAGCGCAGCGCCGCCGAGCTCGTCACACCGACGGACGCGAACCGGGAGATCGCTGACCCCTACACCCGGTACGTCGTCGCTCGCGAGAAAGTCAACCAGGGCGCGGCCGTGCTGCTCATGTCCGTTGCTGCGGCTCAGCGCCTTGGAGTTCCGCAGGATCGTTGGGTGTTCCTTCACGGGCACGCGGACACTCGAGAGAAGGGGCTGCTCGATCGCCCGGATCTCGGCAATGCCCCGTCGCAGGTCGCCGCCGCACGCCTGGCCCTCGATGTTGCGGGGATCACCGCGAGCGATGTTGCGACGTTCGATCTGTACTCGTGCTTCCCGGTGGCCGTCTCCGTGGTCGCCGATGGTCTGGGCCTTGCCGCCGATGATCCGCGTGGGCTGACCCTGACCGGAGGACTGCCCTTCTTCGGTGGTGCCGGAAACAACTATTCGATGCACGGAATCGCCGAGACCGTCCAGCGCGCGCGCTCGGCGCCCGGGACCTTCGGGTTCGTCGGTGCCAACGGCGGGATGCTCAGCAAGTACTCGGTGGGCGTCTACTCGACCTCTCCGACGCCGTGGCGTCCGTCGGGCAGCGCGATCCTGCAGTCCGAGCTCGATGCTGTCGCTGACGTGCCGACGGCTCTACAGGCAGATGGCTGGGCAACCATCGAGACGTTCACCATCAAGCACTCGCGCGATGGCGAGCGAACCGGCATTGTCATCGGTCGATTGGACGCCACCGGTCAGCGATTCCTCGCGACGACAGAGTCGGGTGACGAACTGGTCCTCGGCCTCCTGGCATCCGATCAGCCAGTGGGTCAGCAGGTCTTCGTTCGATCGTTCGGTTTCGGCAATCGGGTCTCGACGACGCCGGAGCAGTTGGACACACTGCTGCCACCTCGCAGCAACGTGCTGCGCGACGACTATGAGTACGTCGCCGTTCGCCGTGATGGCCACCTGCTCGAAGTGACGATCAATCGTCCTGAGGCCCGAAACAGCCTGAACCCGATGGCGAACGAAGAGCTCGACGAGGTGTTCGATGTCTTCTTCGCCGATCCGGAGTTGTGGGTCGCGATTCTCGTCGGTGCTGGCGATCAAGCCTTCAGTGCGGGGAATGACTTGCGCTACTCGGCCTCAGGCAAGCCGATGTGGATACCGAAGGGCGGGTTCGGTGGCCTCACCAGCCGCGCTGGCATGACCAAGCCGGTGATCGCCGCTGTGAACGGCTTCGCGATGGGCGGCGGCTGCGAGATCGCCCTCGCGTGCCATCTCGTGGTTGCAGACGAGACCGCACTGTTCGCTCTCAGCGAGGTGAAGGTTGGCCTGATCGCGGGAGCGGGTGGCCTGATCCGACTGCCTCGAACGGTGCCGCTGAAGGTCGCCACAGAGATGATCCTGACCGGCCGCCGAATCGATGCCACCGAGGCGAAGACGTGGGGTCTGGTGAACGAGGTCACGCCACCTGGCAAGGCGTTGGACGGGGCAAGGGATCTTGCGGCCCGCATCTTGGACGGCTCGCCAACATCCGTGCGGATCTCGCTTGCGTACATGGCGCAGATGCAAGGAGTACCCAACACGGTCGAGGCGGCGAACACGCCAAGCCACCTGATCGACGAACTGATGACCAGCTACGACGCCTACGAAGGAATTGCAGCCTTCGCCGAGAAGCGACCGCCCGCCTGGCGCAATCGCTGAGATCAAGCTCCAGCCACCACAGGTCCATTGCATTCGAGGAGGCACGATTGAACTGAAGCCGGATTTCGGATTTCGTGGAAGACGCCCCAGCTGTTCGGGTCGGATGCGCACCGCCCCGCTGTGGATTAAGAAGCTCCCTCTCTCTTGTCAAGCACATACCGACCGCTCATCTATGAAGGAGAAGCATGGCTCGCTCATCGAACACTGGACGTAGAGTCCTGGCGACCGCCGCAGCGGTCGCTATTGCTGCCGGCACACTGGTGGCGGCCGCGGGCACAGCGACGGCTGCAGACGCTCCCGGCGTGATTGCTGCGAAGAAGGCAATCAAGTACGCCTCGACCTACCCGACGAAGATCGCCATCACCGTCCCGTTGACCAAGCGTCCGCCGAAGGGTTTGAAGGTCTTCTACATCGGTGCCTCCGGCGCCGATGGTGCGCGTGGGGCGAACGCCTTCAGTGCGGCGGCTACCGCTCTGGGATGGGTCCCGACTGTGCTGAACTTTCCGGCCAATCCCGCGGACTCTGTCGGCCTCGTGCAGCAAGCAATTCAGCAAGGCGCGAAGTACATCGCCGTCACAGGCGTTGACACCAAAATCCTGCAGCCAGGCATCGACGCAGCGAAGGCCGCGGGTATTCCTATCTTCATGAACATCAGCGACGGGGTCCCTGCTGGCGCGGCCAACGGGATCTATTCGAGCGTTAACAGCGCCACTGGGTGGGTCTACCGGGGCCAGCTCGCCGCCGCCCAGACGACCGCGTACTCGAATGGCAAGGCAAATGTGTTGATGTTCAACGTCCCGCAGTTCGCGATCTTCCAGGTTTGGGCGACCTCGTACAAGGCGAACCTTCCGAAGTACTGCCCCGGCTGCGTCATCAACGGAGTGGTCGACGCTCCGTATACGGATACGCTCACCGGCAAAGCATCGAGCGCAGTGATCGCGTACCTGCGATCACATCCTGAGGTGAACCAGATCGCCTGCAGCAATGGCACTTTCTGCACGGACCTCCAGGCCAAGGCTGCTGCAGCGGGGATCAAGATCGGCGCCGGCGGAATCGGCATGTCGGTGTCAGCCGTCAACGTTCTCAGCCTGCCGCAGATCTACAACAAGCAATTGGATTCGGGACTTGGCTCGCCTTTGGAGTACGGCGGCTGGCAGGTCGCTGATGCGATGGCGCGCCAGAGCGTCGGCAACTCGCTGGTGCCGAACTGGAAGGCACGCATGCCCTTCTACATGTGGACGCAGGAGAACACCAGGGCGAACTCGCAGATGTACGCCGGACCGATCAACTACACCGGTCAGTTCAAGAAGCTGTGGAAGGTCTCGTAGTCAGTTGATCAACGGCGAGCGCCCCGACCTTCAAGGGTCGGTCGGGGCGCTCGCCCCTCACTCTGCACAGGAAAGGAAGGGATCTCGCCGGTGGACAACCTCGCATTGAGTGTCGACGACCTGAGCATGACGTTCCCCGGTACGCGCGCGCTCGACCGAGTCAGCCTTGGCGTTCAGACTGGTGAGATTCACGGCTTGGTGGGACACAACGGCTCGGGCAAGTCGACACTCATCAAGATCCTGGCCGGCCAGTACGTCCCCGACGGGGGCAGTGCGGTTCGGATCGGGGGCGAACCTCTCCAGTGGGCATCTCCTGCGCACTCGGAAGGCCTCGGCCTTCGCGTGGTCCATCAGAATCTTGGGCTCGTCCCGACGATGTCGGTCACGGAGAACATGCTCATCGGATCCGGGTATGACACAGGATTTGCGGGGCGGATCTTGTGGCGCAAGGAGCATCGCCGCGCCGAGGCACAGATGGCCCGACTCGGCTACGACGTCAATCCCCGCGCCGCCGTCGGTGGCCTTTCCGCGGCAACGCGAAGCGCTGTCGCCATCGCCCGCGCGCTGGTAGCCCGGCCGGGCCGCCCCGAGGTGCGCGTACTTCTGTTGGACGAGGTCACCGCGACGATGCCGGAGACCGAGATAGATCGACTGCTCGAACTGGTCTCGAATCTTCGGGACCAAGGAGTCTCCGTGCTCTACGTCACCCATCACCTCGAAGAGGTCCTCACGACGTGTGACCACGTCACCGTCTTGCGCGATGGCAAGGTTGCCGCATCGACGCTCGCTTCGGACCTTACGATGACTTCGCTGACGGACCTCCTCATCGGCACGTCCGTCTGGCGCGACCGCCCGGACGTGCAGGCCCCGGCGCCGCGGACATCAGAAGCACTTGGCGGTAGTCGGCTCGAGATCAGTCATCTGGCCGGCGAAGTCGTACGCGACCTGTCCGTGACTGTCGAGCCCGGTCGAATCGTCGGGGTGGCAGGAATCACGGGTTCGGGTCGCGAGGATGTCGCTCTGCTGGTGATGGGGGCCCTGCCTCGCGGTGGCGAGATCACGGTCGGGGGCGAGGTCCTTCCTGCCAACGACCCCGCAGGTTCCGTCAAACGGGGCATTGCCCTGGTCCCGGCGAACAGACATACGAACGGCGTGGTCCCGACCCAGAACATTCGCGAGAACATGACCCTAAGCGCGATGCGCGGCAGGCGAGGGCTGGCGCCATTGACGGCTCGATCCGAACGGCCGGGCGTGCGTAAGTGGATCTCCCAGTTGGGCATTCGCAGCGCCACGCCCGAAGGCAGCATCGACACGCTCAGTGGCGGCAATCAGCAGAAGGTGATCCTCGCCCGCTGCTTGCTGGTGAAGCCACGCGTGCTGATCCTTGACGAGCCCACACAAGGCGTTGACGTCGGGGCTGTTCTCGACATCCACTCACGTATCCGCGAGATCGCGGCCGATTCCGCGGTCCTCGTCTGCTCATCCGACAGCCTCGAACTGGAGAGTCTGTGCTCTGAGGTCGTCGTTCTGCAGCGCGGCCGCGTCGTCGGACGACTCGTCGGTGCGGAGATCACCGAGGAAAATCTCGATCGGCTCCAGTTATCGGTAGTCGTACCCAGCCCTTCAGGAACATCGACTGTTTCACACAACGAAGTTGAGGTGGATTCGTGACAACCCCAGTGGAAGCGCGCTCGGGCGGCGGTCGGAGCTTCGACACTCTGCTAGCTGGCAGTTTCAGGAACTTCAGCGCGGTGTGGCTGTTCTTCATCTTTGTCGTTCTTTTCACCATCACAGCTCCTACCCTGTTTCCGACGCTGCTGACCGCGCAGATCGTGCTTTCTGATCACGTCACCACTGCGCTACTCGCACTGGCAATTCTCATTCCGCTGTGTGGCGGAAACTTCGACTTCTCCGTCGGCGCTTTGCTCGCGCTTGCGATGGCCACTACTGCCGTCCTGACCAACAACGGCATGGACGCGCTAGCGGCCAGCCTGATCGCCATCGCCTTGACCGCTACCTGTGGTTTCGTCAGCGGCTTCATCATGGTCAAACTGAATGTGAACTCGTTCATCGCGACTCTCGGCATCAGCCAGGTTGCGACGGCATTGACCTATCTCATTACCCAGAACAGCCAGATCGTCGCCGACACCCCCTACTGGTTCACAGCAATGAGCCAGGGAAGGCTGCTTGGAGTCAGCTTCGACGTCTACTACCTGTTCGGGCTCGCGGTCATCCTTTGGTACCTGCTTGAACACACGGCGCTTGGGCGCAGCCTGTTTGCCGCAGGCGGCAACCCCGAAGCCGCGAAACTTGCGGGCGTTCGAGTCAACCGCCTCGCGTGGGCGTCGATGGTCTGTTCCGGAGCCATCGCTGGCCTCGCCGGCGTCCTCCTCCTAAGCAAGGTCGGCGTCTTCTCGCAAGAGTACGGTCCGAGCTTCCTGTTCGCGGCGTTCGCGGCGGTGTTCTTCGGCGCGACGCAGATCAAGGGCAGGCCGAACGTGTGGGGCACACTCATCGCGCTCTACGTCCTTGCGACCGCAGTAGCGGGGCTTCAGCTGACGTTCTTCGGCAACGAGTACTGGATCACGCCATTGTTCAACGGCGTCGCGCTCCTGATCGCGGTCTCGCTCGCCAGTCGGAAGCATGTCGGCCGTGCGTACCGCAACCTTCGGAAGGGCAAGTCGGCTCCGATCGATGGTGCGGAGAAGTCTCGCGACAAGGACCTGATCGAGTCCGGGTGAGGGTGGCTTGTCGTGTCCCGAGCACGTCAAGCCGCGAGGCTGATGCTGTCGGTGGCCGCTGTGAGGGCAGTGGTCACCGACAGCGTCAGTACGATCCGTTGACCTTTTGCCCGCCACCACCGGACGACTCCCTGAGGAGTGCGTGACCAGGACATGACAGGCGACTACGCAGGGGCGTTCGAGGCGACCGATCAGAAGGCGGCATGGCTCGCGCGGGAGCTACCGCAGGTGGAGGCGCTCTACGACGGACTCTGGTCTTTGCCGGTTCCTATCGACGGCAGCCCGTTGCGCTACACGACGGTGTACTGCTTTGAGTCCCGCGGCTCGCTCGTACTGCTCGACGCTGGCGTCGGTGGCGGAGCGGCTTGGGATCATCTGGTTGCTGGCTTGCAGGTGATCGGCGCAGGGATCTCCGATGTCGAAGGCGTGATTGTCACGCACTTCCATCACGATCATGTGGGTCAGGCGGCGCGCATCCGAGAGGAGTCGGGTGCCTGGATCGGCCTCCATCCCGCCGATGCAGCGGTCCTGCGGCGATTTGGGGAGACCGACCTGAGTGAGTTTGCGCGCTCTCAGACTGCGTGGCTGGAGTCTCTTGGCGCCTCGACCGGAGATGCGGTCTCGATCGTGGCTTCCCTGTCGGAGCACTTCGCCAAGTCGCTCGGCACGGTGCCCGATCGGGAGATCCTCGACGGTGACCTGATCAGAGCCGGCGCGTTCGACCTGCGCGCGATTCATACGCCGGGCCACACTCCGGGCCACCTGTGCTTCATCGATGAGAGCTCGGGGTCCTTCTTCGCGGGCGACCACGTGCTGCCCCGCATCACGCCCAACATCTCGGTCATTCAGGGGGAGTCCGCCAACCCCCTCAAGGACTACTTGGACTCACTCGCTGCCGTGCGCAATCTCGAGGTCCGTGGAGTGCTCCCCGCGCACGAGTGGCGGTTCGGCGATCTCGCGGCACGAGTCGACGAACTGACTGGTCACCACGAGAAGCGGCTCGCTGAGCTGTTGACTCTCGTCGCCTCGCACCCCGGCGAGAGCGCCTGGGCGCTCGCGGCTCGGCTTACCTGGTCCAGGCCGTGGGACGAGTACCCAGGGTGGATGAGGGTGATTGCCGTAACCGAGACCCTCGCTCACCTTGTGCTTCTCGTATCCCGGGATCTGGTTTCTGTCAGCGGTGCGCCAGTCCCGTCGTTCGCTTTGGCGGCACGTCGAGGACGTGGCTGCTAGCTCGGGGCGATTGTCCGCGCAGGCGGAACCCGACATTGCGACGAGTGCGCCCGGAGGGACTCGAACCCCCAGCCGACCGGGTAGAAACCGGTTGCTCTATCCATTGAGCTACGGGCGCTGGCGGGCCATTGTCTCGTGTGGTCATTCCGGGACGCCCCCGCCCTTGCCGACGTGGCGGGTCGCCAATAGCGTCGGGGTCACTACCCCCAATCGACAGGAGATGACATGGCGACGACCCGTCGCGCGCAGGCCCAGTGGAACGGCAGCCTCATGGAGGGCTCGGGTGAGGTCACCCTCGAGTCGTCCGGTGCCGGCACGTTCCCCGTGACGTGGGCCGCCCGCTCGGCCGAGCCGAACGGCGTGACCAGCCCCGAGGAGCTCATCGCGGCAGCTCACTCGACCTGCTTCTCGATGGCACTGTCACACGGCCTCGCTCAGGCCGGCACTCCGCCCACGCGGATCGAGACCAGCGCCGAGGTCGACTTCCAGCCCGGCACCGGCATCACCGCGATCCGGCTCTTCGTCCGCGGAGACGTCCCCGGCCTCGACGCCGAGGGCTTCGCGGCCGCTGCGGCCGGCGCCAAGGAGAACTGCCCCGTGAGCAAGGCGCTCGCGGCGGTGCCGATCGAGCTCACGATCCTCGACTGACGCTCGCGTCGACCGCGACCCTCCGCCTTCACCAGGGCGGGGGGTCGTCGTCGTTCTCGGACGCGATGGGTGGTTGCGGTCGCGGTGGTGGGGTTTCGGGCATGAGGCGTGGGGGTTGGTGTCGGTATCGGCGTCCGGCGGGTGAGATGACGGTGCACGAGCCGTCGGGGTGGGGGTCTTCGATGCGCCAGCCGCCGAGGGTCTTCCCGTTGTGATGCCGCCGGCACCGGAGTTTGGTGTTGGCGCGGGTGGTGCGGCCGCCGTCGGCGTAGTCGACGGTGTGGTCGACATCGCAGCGCGCAGCAGGCCGCAGGCAGCCGGGCTGGGTGCAGTGCTGGTCCGCGGCCTCGCGCCACTTCCGCAGCAGGCTCGACGCGGTGTACGTGTTCCGCCCGTAGTCCACGAGGGCCCCGGTCAAGGGGTCGGTGACCAGGCGGCGCAGCACGGCGTCGGTCGACGGGTCCAGGAGGAACCGGATCAGGTCATCCCGGGACGCATCCGTCGACTGCCCGCCGACCGTGGCCATGACCGGCCCGTTCGGGGTGATCCCGGCCAGAGTAGCGGCATCGATCAGCACGCCGACCTCGACCTTCACCCGAGCAGTGCCGGTTCCGGCGACGTTGCCGCCACGCATGAGCCTGGCGAAGACGGCGGCGCGGACCTGGCCTAGTGTCGCGTCCGCCCCGAGGCCGAACTCCTCGACCGTGCGGTGGCAATTGCGGTGCGGGCGGCCGCGTCGACGGCCGCGAGGATCGCTTGGGCGTCCAGGACCGGCATGACGGCCTCGAACAACGCCAGGCCGTCGTCCAGGGCCTTCGCGGTCACATCGATGTGGAGCTTGGCGCGGCGGCGTCGGGCGGCGGCACCGGCGGGGTCGATCGCCACGACGACCCGCCGAGCACGGCCCCGGCACTCGACCACGGTCTCCCGCCCGGCGTAGGGCAGGACCCGGTCCTGCAAAGCGCTGCACGCCTGCGCGAACACCAGGTCGGCGTCCGCGTCGGTGCCCAGGGGCGCGGCCAGGAGGCGGGCGGCCTGGTCGGCGATCACCGTCGCATGCCCCAGCGTGATCCGCCCCGCCGCGAGAGCGTCCCGGGTCGCCCGCAGCGGGCCGTGCAGCAGCCGCGCGACATGCAGCTGGCCCTGCACCTGCCCGACGGGCCGGTGCAACGCGGCCGCGATCTCATCGACGGCCTCGTCGATCATCGGCACGACCCGCGGACCACGATCATGAAGCGGGAGTCCATCAGGGCCGCGGTCCTCGACCAGCACCTCCCGCACAGTCCGGGTGGTACCCGCGGCCCGGACCAGCAACCCGGTCTCCACCGCGCGCAACCGCGCGACCTCGGCCTGCACCGCCACCAGCGCATCGACCGCCGCATCGCTGGTCATCCCCGCCGGGTCCGCATCCCACGCCGCCACCGGCCCACACACCACTACAGGCTGCGGCTCCGGAACCGGCGCGACCGCCGGCTCAGCTGGCGCCGGTCGCAGCAGCCCCGCGCAAAGCACCAGCTCGATCTCCGACCGACCGTCCAGCCCACGCAACAACGCCACCGACGCCGCAGCATCAGGAACGGAGGAGCCGGACTCGAACATGACCCGACACTAAGCCCGACCCCTGACACTCCCGAGCCGCGCGGCTACCCGAGAAGCGCTGCGCCCCAGTGGATCCGAGACGAGCGGCGGCCCGTCAGTCGACGCTGATCTTGGGCAGGATCTTGCCAAGCCAGCGCGGGATCCACCAGTTGCCGCGGCCCAAGATCGTCATGACGCTCGGCACGAGGATGAGGCGCACGATGAACGCGTCGACGATCACGGCGGAAGCGAGCGCTACGCCGAAGAGCTTGATGGTGTCCACCGGCGACGGGATGAACGCGCTGAACACGCAGGTCATGATCGACGCCGCGACGACCACGACGCGGCCCGAGCCCGCCAGACCCTGGCGGACGGCCGTCCGGTTGTCGCTTCCGTGCTCCCAGGACTCACGCATGCGGGAGACGAGGAACACCTGGTAGTCCATGGACAGGCCGAACAGGATCGCGAACACCATGATCGGCAGGAACGGCAGGATCGGGCCGGTCCCGGTGATGCCGAGGGCGTCGGCCAGCCGACCGAACTGGAAGACCGACACGGTGATGCCGAGGGCCGCGGCGAACGACAGCAGGCTCGTGATCGCCGCGGTCAGCGGGATCAGGATCGACCGGAACAGCAGCATGAGCGCCAGGAACCCGAGGCCGACGACGAGCAGCAGGAAGACCGGCAGCGCCTTGCCGAGAACCGACGTGAAGTCGGTGGACACGGCCTGCGACCCGCCGACGAAGATCTTGACGTCGTGGTCGGTGGCGAGCTTCGGAGCGGTCGTCGAGCGGATCCGCTCGAGCAGGTCCCCGGTGGTCGGGTCCTGCGGCGAGGTCTTCGGGTAGACGACGATCGACGTCACCTTCCCGTCCTCACCGAACAGGGACTTGTCCTCCGACACCAGCGGCATCATCTTCGAGTCCGGCAGTGTGCGTGCGACGCCCTCGGTCTCCTCCAGCGCGCGGATCGTCTCCTTCAGTCCGGCAACGTCGTCCTTCTTGGGAACCTGGACCGCGACGAAGAACGGGCCGTTCACGCCGTCGCCGAAGCCCTTGGCCATGAGGTCGAATCCGGTGCGCAGCGGCGTGCCCGTCGCCTGGGTGCCGTCGTCGGGGAAGCCGAGGCGCATCGACGCCGCGGGCCACGCCAGCACCCCGATGACGACGAGCGCCAGGATCATCGGCACGACCGGTGCCTTCTGCAGGAGCCGGCCGTACGCGGACCACCGGCTCTTGTCGGGGTCGAACGGCTTGAGGTGGCGGGCCCAGGGCATCCGGATGCCGAGCGACTTCGTCCCCAGCAGCGACAGGAGCGCCGGCAGGAACAGCAACGCCGACATCATCACCATGAGGACGGCAACGGCAGCCGCGACCGCGAGGCCGTCGAAGAACCGGATGTTCAGGACGAACATCCCCAGCAGGGCCATGATCACCGTGCTGCCGGCGAACAGCACCGCGCGTCCGGCTGTCCGCACCGCGATGAGCGCAGCGTCCTTCGGCTCCTTGCCGTCCTGGACGCCCTGCCGGAAGCGGTTCAGGATGAACAGCGCGTAGTCGATGCCGACGCCTAGGCCGATCATCGCCGCGAGGGTTGGTGCGAACGACGCGACGTCCAGGAAGCGGGCCACGACCAGGACGAGGAGCTGACCCGCGACCAGCCCGGTGATCGCGACGATGATCGGCAGGCCGGCGGCGACGAGCGATCCGAACGCGATGAGCAGGATGATGATCGCCGCGAGCAGGCCGACCGCCTCGCTGTCCGGCGCGGGAGCGCCGGCGCCCTCGAGCGAGGCGCCCTGCGCACCGACCTCGAGGGTGTCGCTGCTCGCCGCCTTGAGGATGTCGTAGATCGCGTCTGCCTCGGCCGACGTGAGCGTGGGCTCGGCAACGGTCACCGTGGCGTACGCGATCTTCTCGTCGGCCGAGACCTGCCGGGTCGCGTCCTCGCTCGCCTTCGCCGCGTCGCGCAGGGTCTTCAGCTCACGCTGGAACTCCGCCCAGTCCTTCTCCAGCTCGCCGATCTGCCCGGGGATCCGCTCGGCTGCGGCGGCGAGGGTCTTCGGGTCCGCCTTCGCCACCTCGTCGAGGGTGCCCGCCGGGAGCTGGGCGACCTTGTCGATCCCGCCGAACGCGGCCGTGATCGACTCAGCGTCCTTCTTCGTGAAGCCCGGGATCTTGCGCCAGTCGTTGCTCGAGATCGACGCCAGCCCATCGAGGATCGGCTTGGGCGCCGAGGCGAGCTTCGCCAGGCTCGGCAGGGCAGCGGCGACCTTCCCGAGCTGCGCCGGGTCGGTCGACTCGACCGGCGCGAGACGCTCCAGCAGCGGCCCCACCTGCGCGAGCTGCTCCGGGGTCATCTTGGCCGCCTTCGCGACCTTCTCGTTCACCTTGGTGGTGACGATCTCCTCCAGCGAGCGCTTCGCCACCTTGGGGCAGTCACTGCCGAAATCCTCGCGGTAGGGCCCGACGACGCAGCGGACGTGGTCGAGGGCCGCGAGCTCCTTGAGCACCGGGTCGATAGCCTTCCGGGTCGCCTCGTCGGTGACCTTGCCCTCAGTCGGCCGCCACACGACGGTGATCGAGGTGTCGTCGGTCGACTTCGTCGACAGCTTCTGCAGCATGTCCTGGGCGACGGTCGACTCGACCCCGGGCAGCGCGAAGCTGTTGTTGAACTCACCGCCGAGGGACTTCGCCGCTCCGCCGATGGCGAGCAGAGCGACGAACCAGACGATCAAGGCCCAGACCGGCCGTCGAACGGCCCAGCTGCTCATGTGTGACGACTCTCCTCGGCCCCGGTCCGGTCAGATGAGCGTCATTCTCACGGGTCTACGACGGAGGACCCGTCAGGAACGGCCGCCCGGCGCGTCGGTTTCGGGATCGCGAGGCACGCGAGACCGGCGGCGATCGCGAGGCCCCCGGCGAGCAGCCACGCGCCGAGGTAGTCGCCCGTCGCCGACCGCACGGCACCCGAGACGAGGGCGGCGGCCGCCGCGCCGATCATGTGCGCGGCGAACACCCAGCCGAACACGACCGCGCCGCGGTCCACCCCGAACGCCTCGCGGGACAACGCGACCGTCGGGGGGACCGTCGCCACCCAGTCCAGTCCGAACAGCACCATGACCACCAGCAGCGGCGGGGCGACGTCGGGACCGATGATGACCGGCAGCGCCAGCAGGGCGATGCCGCGCAGCGAGTAGTACACGACCAGGAGGTAGCGCGGGTCGAAGCGGTCGGTCAGCCAGCCCGAGCCGGTCGTCCCGATGATGTCGAAGATCCCGACGACGGCGAGGAGCCCGGCGGCCGTCGTCGCACCCATGCCGTGGTCGTGCATGGCGGGGACGAAGTGCGTGCTGATGATGCCGTTGGTCGTCCAGCCGCAGACGAAGAACGTGCCGGCGAGGAGCCAGAAGACCCGTGACCGGGCGGCCGTCCGCAAGGCGGTGATCGCCGTTGCCGCGGCGCGCCAGCCGCTGCCCGTCGAGTTGCGGGCCTCCTCCTCAGCCGTGACCTCGCCGGTCGCGCCGAATGGGCGCAGGCCGACCTGCGCGGGCCGATCGCGAACCACGATCAGCACCAGCGGTACGAGCACGAGGCACAGCACCGCGATGAGGATCGACGCCGACCGCCAGCCCCGGTGCTCGATGAGCTGCGACAGCACCGGCAGGAAGATGAGCTGACCGGTCGCGAACGCCGTGCCGAGGATGCCCAGCACGAGACCGCGGTTGGTCGCGAACCAGCGGTTGGCGATGAGTGCCGCCGTGACGAGAGCCGTCGATCCCGCGCCGAGGCCGACGAGGACGCCCCACAGCAGCGTCAGCTGCCACGCAGCCGTCATGAAGACCGTCAGTCCCGACCCAGCGGCGATCAGGACCAGAGCGGTCGCCATGATCACGCGGATCCCGAAGCGCTCCATGAGCGCCGCCGCGAACGGCGCTGTGACGCCGTACAGCACCAGGTTCACCGCTACCGCGATGCTCGTCGCGTCGCGGCTCCACCCGTACGAGTCCTCCAGCGGCACGACCATGACGCCGAACGACGAGCGGAACGCGGCAGACGCCAGCAGCACCAGGAAGGTGACGAGGACGACCCACCAGGCGCGGGGAATCCGGCGGGTCATCGCGGAACAGTAGCCCCGGAGCCTTGTGGCCGGTCCGGGCCGGTGGTTTGCTGCATCCAGCCGCACCGAAGGAGGTCCGACGTGGCCGGTTCGGGAACACGCGATGATCCGTGGCAGCTGACGACCGCGCCCGGCACGTCCGCCTACACGATGCACCGCGACGACTCGACCGATCCGCCGAGCCTGGTGTGCCAGGTCGGCTCGACCCGGCTGAGCTACGATGCCCGCGCGATCGACGACCTGCACGCGATGCTCGTGGCGGCGGGTGACTGGGTGCCGCTCGGGGCGGCCGACGAGCAGAAGCCGGCAGCGGAGGGGTCTATCGAGGCGTGGGCGCGGTCCGGCGACAACCCGCTCGGGGGCTGGTACGGCCTGCGCAAGGGCTACCGCGGCCGCTTCGGGATGTATCTCCCGCCACTGCTGGAGGAGCTCGGGCTGGTGGAGCTCGAGCACAACCCGCGCAACAACCGCGCGCGGGCGCTGCCGCCGCGCTGACGCCTCAGGCGGCGGCCTTCGCTGCGGCCACCGTGGCGCGGGCGATGCGATCGATGTCGTCGTCGTCGTGTGCGGTGGAGACGAACCACGCCTCGTACGCCGACGGCGGGAGCCAGACGCCGGCATCGAGCATCGCGTGGAAGAACCGTGCGTAGCGGGCGGTGTCCTGCCGGCGCGCGTCGTCATAGGAGTGCACCGGGTCAGCCGTCCAGAACACGCTGAACAGGTTCCCCGCGGAGGAGATCCCGTGGGGGATCCCCGCGGCGATGAGGGCGGCGCCGACGGCTCCGCTGATCCGCGCCGCGTTCGCGTCGAGCCGGGCGTAGGCCTGCGGGGTCATCAGCTGCAGCGTCGCCAGACCGGCGGCCGTCGCCGTGGGGTTCCCGCTGAGCGTGCCCGCCTGGTAGACGTCGCCGGCAGGGGCGAGGCGGTCGAGCATCTCGCCGTCGCCGGCGACCGCGGCCAGGGGAAGCCCTCCGCCGATGACCTTGCCGTACGTGAAGAGGTCCGGCCGCCAGCCTTCGCGTGCCCCCTCGAGTCCCCACCACCCGGCTGGGCCGACACGGAACCCGGTCAGCACCTCGTCGAGGATGAGGAGGGCGCCGAAGGCGCTTGTCAGGCGGGCCAACCGCTCGTTGAAGCCGGGCGGCGGCGGTACGACGCCCATGTTCGCCGGAGCTGCCTCGGTGATCAGCGCCGCCACCTGCTCGCCGCGCTCGCGGAACAGGGCGTCAACGGCGTCGATGTCGCCGTACGGCAGCACGATCGTGTCCGCGGCGACGGACGCGGGCACGCCGGGGGAGTCGGGCAGCCCGAGAGTCGCCACGCCTGATCCGGCGGCGACCAGCATCGCGTCGGCATGCCCGTGGTAGCAGCCGGCGAACTTGACGATCAGCGGCCTGCCCGTGACCGCGCGCGCTAGCCGGACGGCTGTCATCACCGCCTCGGTGCCGGAGCTGGTGAAGCGCACGCGCTCGACGGGTTCGACCCGGCGCACGATCTCCTCGGCGAGCAGCACCTCGGTCTCGCACGGGGCGCCGAACGACATCGACGCGGAGGCGGCCCGCGTAACAGCGTCGACGACGGCCGGGTGCGCGTGGCCGGCGACCATCGGGCCCCAGGCGCCGACGAGGTCGACGTACTCGCGGCCGTCGACGTCGGCGACGTGCGACCCGCTCGCCGAGGCGACGTACCGAGGTGTTCCGCCGACCGAGCCGAAGGCGCGGACCGGTGAGCTGACCCCACCGGGCATCACGGCCCGCGCGCGGTCGAACAGGGTGGACGACGACATGACCGGTCCCGCCTATCGAAGGAGTCGGGCGGCCTCGGTCGCCCAGTAGGTCGCGATGATCCCGGCTCCCGCCCGACGCACGCTGGTGAGGACCTCGAGGATCGCCCGTTCGCGCTCGATCATCCCCGCAGCTGCGGCGGCCTCGACCATCGCGTACTCACCGGACACGACGTAGGCCGCGACCGGCACGTCGACCTCGTCGGCGACGAGGGAGACGATGTCGAGGTAGGGCAGTGCCGGCTTGACCATCACGATGTCGGCACCCTCCTCGACATCGAGGCGAACCTCCCGCAGGGCCTCCATCGCGTTCGCGGGATCCTGCTGGTAGGACTTGCGATCCCCGGTCAGCTGGCTCTCGACCGCCTCGCGGAACGGTCCGTAGAACGCGGAGGCGTACTTCGCTGCATAGGCGAGGAGTGCCGTGTCGGTGTGGCCGGCGTCGTCGAGCGCATCACGCACGGCCCCGACCTGGCCGTCCATCATGCCGCTGAGTCCCAGCACGTGGGACCCGGCGTCGGCGAGCACGACGGACATGCGTTGGTACACCGCAAGCGTCGCGTCGTTGTCGACCGAGCCGTCTGCTGCAAGGACGCCGCAGTGCCCGTGCGAGGTGAACTCGTCGAGGCACAGGTCGGCGATGACGGGGAGTTCCTCGCCGGTCTCGGCCGTCGCCCAGCGCACAGCCTCCGCGAGGATGCTGTCGGCCGCGCACGCCGCGTCGCCGTTGGCGTCACGCACCGCCGGGACGCCGAAGATCATGACGGCGCCGACGCCGGCCTCGGCCGCCTCGGTCACCGCAGCCTTCAACGAGTCCCGCGTGTGCTGCACGACCCCCGGCATCGAGGTGATCGGTACCGGCTCCGTGGCGCCTTCGCGCACGAAGACCGGAAGGACGAGGTTGGCCGGCGCCAGGCGCGTCTCGCGCACCAGTCGCCGCAGGCCCTCGGTACGGCGCAGCCGGCGGGGTCGCTCGCGGATGTCCATGGCGCGTTCAGCGTAGGACACGTCAGCAGGCCCGCACGGCGGGTCGGTCCTCGCGCGCAGCGCAGCACCCCGGCGAGCACAGCCTGCCGTCGTCAGCGTCCGCGAACGGGCTCACGTCCGCGTCTAGCTGCGCCTCCTCGACGAGGTCGACCAGCATCGCGACGAACGCCGGCGCGGTTCCGGGCGTCGGTGTGCGTCGGAATGCCAGCCCGAGCGAGTCGGCTAGGTCACGGGCCTCGTGGTCGAGGTCCCAGACCACCTCCATGTGGTCGCTGACGAAACCGATCGGCACGACGACGACAGCGGCGACGCCGTCGTCGGCCGCGGCGCGGAGCGCGTCGCCGATGTCCGGCTCCAGCCAGGGCATGGTCGGCGGCCCGCTGCGCGACTGGAACACCAGGCGCCACGCGACCTCGGGCACGCCGCTCGCAGTCACCGCCTCCATGACGCGGGCAGCCACCACGCGGTGTGCGGCCTCGTACGCACCGGGCCGCTGGCCGCGGACGGCGGGTGGGCCGGCCGTGTGCGCCATCGCCTCGGGAATCGAGTGGGTCGTGAACAGGATGCGGATGGCGGACGCCGCGACGCCGTCGGCGAGGGTGCCGGTGATCGCATCGGCCACGCCGGGGACGAACGACTCGACGAAGCCGTCGCGCTCGCTGTACGGCCGTGCCTTGCGTACCTCGAGGCTCTTGTCGGCCAGCCCCGCTTCGGTGAGCCCTCGGGCGAGGTCCTCCCGGTACTGCCGGCAGCCGGAGTACGACGGGTAGGCGCTCGTCGCGATCGCCAGGACGGCACGGCCGCCGTCCTCGCGCGCGGCCATCAGGGCATCAGCGAACGTCGGTCCGGCGTTGCGGTTGCCCCAGACGAGCGGCGCCGTGATGCCGCGCCGGTCGAGCTCGGCCCGGAGCGCGTCGAGGAGCGCGCGGTTCTGGTCGTTGATCGGGCTCACGCCGCCGACGGCCAGGTAGTGCTCGGCCACCGCCTCCAGGCGCTCGCGCGGGACGTTCCGACCCGCGGTCACTCGCTCCAGGAACGGCATGACCTCCGCCGGCCCCTCCGGGCCGCCGAACGACGCGAGCAGGACGGTGTCCGGCCTCATCGCACGACGTCGACGACACCGTCGAGCGTCAGGCGTCGTCCGGTGTAGAACGGCACCTCCTCGCGGACGTGCCGCCGGGCGGACGAGCTCCGCAGGTGCCGCATCATGTCGACGGTCTCGTGCAGCTCGTCGGACTCCAGCGCGAGGACCCACTCGTAGTCGCCGAGGGCGAACGCGCTCACCGTGTTCGACAGGATCCCCGCGTACTCGCGGCCCATCATCCCGTGCTCCACGAGCATCGCCCGACGCTCCTCCTCGGGCAGGAGGTACCACTCGAAGGAGCGCACGAACGGGTACACAGTCGCCCACAGGAGCGGGTCCTTGCCGGACATGAACGCGGGCACGTGGCCCTTGTTGAACTCCGCCGGCCGGTGCAGGGCCATCGCCGACCACACGGGGCTGAGCCCGGCGCCGATCGCGCTGCGACGCAGCCCTCGCAGGGCCTCCTGGACCTGGTCCGCGGTCGCGGCGTGGATCCACACCATGAGGTCGGCGTCGGCCCGCAACGCGCTGACGTCGTACCAGCCGCGGACGACCACGTCGTCCCGGGCCCACGCGTCGACAAGGGCGGCCAGGTCCGCTGTGAGGTCGGCCGCCGGCGCGAGCTCGGCTCCCGTGCGGGCATAGACCGCCCAGCACGTGTAGCGGATCGTGTCGTTGATCTCTCGTGCGGAGGGGTGGCTGTCGGTCGTCACGACGGCGAGTGTGCCTCGCGCCGGGGCATCACGTCACGACACGATGTCGCGAACGCACTACGCGGCGGCGATGGCGGCGACGGCCGCGTCGAAGTCCTCCTCGACGAGCGCCATGTTGACCATCGCACCGGCAAGCGTCCCGGCGGCAACCGCGATCGGCACGTTCGCCCCCGGGTTCGTCACGTTGCCGGCGGCCCAGACCCGAGGGTTGCTCGTGCGGCCCGTGGCGTCGACCTCGATGAACTCGCCCATGGGGTTCGACGCCCGCCGCAGGTCGAGTCCGGCGAGGAATGCCTCCGACGGGCGCGCGACCGACGCGACGAAGCACGCGTCGATGCCGACCACCTCACCACTCGCGGTCCGGACACCGGTCAGAGCGTCGCCGTCACCGATGAGCGCCACGGCCTCGTCCTCGACGATGCGGACACCGCGGGACCGGAGGCGGGCAGCCGATTCGGGGTCGATCCGCTGGCCACCGGCGGTGAACACGGTGACATCTGGGCTCCACTGGCGCACGAGCTGCGCCTGGTGGAGCCCCAGGGGCGAGGTGACGATGACACCGAGGCGTGCGTCTCGCACCTCCCACCCGTGGCAGTAGGGGCAGTGGAGCACCGTGCGACCCCACCTCGGGGCGAGACCGTCGATCGGGGGCAGCTCGTCCACCATGCCGCTGGCGACGACGAGGGCACGTCCCGTCAGGTCGCCGCAGGCGAGGCTCACCCGGACAACGTCGTCGTGCGCCTCCACCTGCGTCACGACGCCCGAGCGGACGACCACGCCGTACGCCTCGACCTCTGCGCGTCCTCGGGCCAGCAGCTCGGCGGGATCCGTGCCGTCGTGTCCCAGCACACCGTGCATGTGGGCGGCGAAGCGGTTCCGCGGCTCCCCGGCATCAATGACGACGGTCCGTCGCCGCGCCCTGCCCAGCATCAGCGCGGCAGCGAGCCCGGCGGCGCCACCACCGATCACGATCGCATCCCAGTCGTCATCCATGTCCGCATTCCAGCAGGGATACCATCGATATCGCAAGGTAGGTTGCTGAAACCGCAAGCATCCGCAAGGAGGCGGCATGAGGGACGACGTGAGCCAGGTCGGACCACGGCTGCGCACGGCCCGGCAAGCCCGCGGCTGGACGCTCGACGACCTCGCGGAGCGGGCGCAGATCTCCGCCAGCACGTTGTCGAGGCTCGAGGCTGGGAAACGACAGGCGAACCTGGAGCTGCTCGTCCCGCTGACCCGCCTGCTGGGCGTGCGCATCGACGATCTCGTCGCACCGGGGCCGTCGGATCCGCGGGTGCGCCGCGCAGCCATGCGTCGCCACGGGCTCGTGATCACGCCCCTGACGCCCGACGCCGCCCCTGTCCAGACCTACAAGGTCACGTTCCCGCCCGCGACCTCGCCGCCGCGGCCACGCGCGCACGACGGGTACGAGTGGTTGTACGTCCTCTCCGGTCGGCTGCGGCTCGTCCTCGGCGACCAGGACCTCGTCATCGGCCGGGGCGAGGCAGCGGAGTTCGACACCCGCGTCCCGCACAGCATCAGCGCCCACGGCTCGCGGCCGGCAGAGGTCCTGAGCATCTTCAACGACGCGGGGATGCGAATCCACACGCACACGGCTTCGACGTAGAGCTGCCCGCGGACACCGTTCAGCGGTCGGGGCGGGCGGTGCCCGTACGGGCCAGCCCGATCGTGCCCGCCAGCCCGTTGCCGCCGAGTCCGGCGCCGACGACCGTGAGGCCCGCGTGCGCGGCGGCGGCGCGTACCTCTGCCGCAAGGGTCCGCAGGTGGGCATCCGGCACGACGAGGGAGCTCGACCAGCGCGTGACCCGGGAGTCCACGGCGCGCACGTCGTCGACGCCGAGGACGGCGGCGAGGTCCGCCGCGGCGATGCCGGCCAGGTCGTCGAGGGGTTCGTCGATCACCCCGTCGCGTCCGTACGACAGGCGGACCAGGTGCCGCGGCGGTCCGTACGCCGCGCGCACCCAGTCCCACTTCGCGCTCGCGTGCGTCATCGCCTTCGCCCGGACCTGCGGGTGACCTGGCGCGACGAGGAGACCCGAGCCGACGGGATCGGCGTCGAGCAGGGGCTCGTCGACGACGAGCGCGACGACGGCGACGTCGCCGGTGTGGATCCGTAGGAGGGGGCCGGCGACCTCCGGCACCGAGACGAGGAGTCGGGCCGAAGCCGGAGCGTCGACCGCGACGACCACCTCGTCGGCGGCGACCGGCCCGTGGGCGGTGTCGACCTGCCATCCCGTAGTGGTCGGTCGCACGGCCGTGACGGCCGCCGACGTGCGCACGACGACGCCCGCGCTGTCCAGGGACCGTGCGAGGGCATCGACCAGCGTCCTCATGCCCCCGTGCAGCCCTGCCACGGCGGCGCCAGGCACCCCCGACGCGGATCGCAGCCGCGCTGCGGCAGCGGTGAGGGACCCGGTGTCCCGCAGGGCGGCGAGCAGGCCGGGGGCCACGACCTCGGCGGCGACCCGGTCGGGATCCGCCGCGTGCACGCCGGCCACGACCGGGCGGACGATCCGGCGGACGACCGCATCGTCCAGGCGCGCCCGGACGAGGTCGCCGAGGGTGATGTCGGGGTCGAACGCCGCGACCGGCTCGCCGTCACGCCGGCGCGCGGTGGCGACGACGTCGGCTCCGAGGATCGCGGCCACGCCGGGATCGGCCAGGTCGGTCGGAATCCCCAGCAATGCCGGCGGGATCGCGAACATGCCGTCGTCCAGGAGGAGGCGCGCGTCGCTGCGTCGCGGCCGGACGACCTCGGCGTCCAGCCCGAGGTCGGTGATCAGGGCCGCGGTCTCGGGCCGGTTCACCGCGTACGCCTCCGCGCCGACGTCGACGAGGACGTCGGCGAGCGGCTCGCGTCGGAGCGCGCCGCCGATCCGGTCGTCAGCCTCGAGCACGAGGACGGACCGGCCGGCGGCGGCGAGCTCGCGGGCGGCGACCAGTCCGGCCATCCCGCCGCCGACGACGACGGCCCGGACCTCCCGGCTCGTCCCCGCGACCGCCATCAGCCCTCCTCGTGCACCAGGGCGGCAAGCCGGGTCAGGACGTCGGGATCGGTGTCGGGGGGCACGCCATGCCCGAGGTTGACGACGTGCGCGGGAGCGGCGAGCCCGCGGCGCAGAACCTCGCGCGTGTGCGCGCGGAGCACGTCCCAGTCCGCACCGAGGAGCTCGGGGTCGATGTTGCCCTGGAGCGGGACGGTCCCGCCGAGGAGGGCGTTCGCGTGGTCGAGAGGTGTCTGCGCGTCGACGCCCATGACCGTCGCCCCGGCTGCGTGCATGTCGACCAGGAGGGGCTCCGTGCGCGTGCCGAAGTGGACGCGGGGGACCGGCAGGTCGGCGACGGCCGCCAACGCCCGGGCGGAGTGCGGCTGCACGAGCGTGCGGTACTCATCCGGGGTGAGGGCACCGGCCCACGAGTCGAACAGCTGCACGGCGCTCGCGCCGGCGAGCGCCTGTGCCCGCAGGAAGGTCCCGGTGATCTCCGCGACCCGGCCGAGCAGCGCGTGCCAGGCCCCCGGGTCCTCGCGCATCAGCGCGCGGGTCTGCGCATGGTCGCGGGAGGGTCGGCCCTCCACGAGGTACGACGCGAGGGTGAACGGTGCGCCGGCGAACCCGATGAGGGGAACCGGACCCAGCTCGGCGGCTAGCATCGCCACGGCGGTCGTGACCGGCGCCAGCGCGGCCGGGTCGAGCGTCGGCATGGCGTCGATCGCCGCGCGGGTGCGGATCGGCTGCTGCAGGACGGGGCCAGTGCCGGCCACGATGTCGACGTCGATCCCGGCCAGCCGCAACGGCACGACGATGTCGCTGTAGAGGATCGCCGCGTCGACGTGGTGGCGCCGGACGGGCTGGAGCGTGATCTCGGTGACGAGGTCCGGCCGCAGGCAGGTCTCGATCATGCCCAGGCCCTCACGCACCCGCCGGTACTCGGGCAGGGAGCGGCCCGCCTGCCGCATGAACCACACCGGCCGGATGTCAGGGCGGTCCCCGCGGTAGGCGCGGACGAGGGGCGAGAGCGCCGTCCGCCCGTCGACCAGGGGATGGGTCGCAGCGAGCCCGTCCGCCGCCGCGCCGTCGGTTGGTGTCGTCACAAGTCGGCAACGTAACGGGCCGCGGGCCGGATCCCGGCGCACCGTGGGGACCTCCCCGGGCGGGCTGCGTACGATTTCTGACATGGTGCTAGCGCTCGTCGGTGCAAGTCACCACGACGTCACCCTCGACGAGTTGGAACGGCTGTCCGCCGCGTCGCACGGACTGGCCCGTCATCTGGTCGATGCCAGCGACGATGTCGACGGCGCGTTCGTCCTGGCCACCTGCAACCGCTTCGAGGTGTACCTCGACCTGCGGCGCTTCCACGACGCCGTCGACCTCACGACGCGCGCCGTCGCCGAGCGGACGGACCTCGTGCTCGAACCCGTCGCCGACGCCATGCGTGTCGTGATCGGGACCTCCGTGGCGCAGCACCTCTTCTCGGTCGCGTCCGGCCTGGAGTCGATGGTCGTCGGCGAGGACGAGATCGCCGGGCAGGTGCGCGACGCGCTCGCCGTCGCCCGCGCCGAGCGCACGACGAGCCCGTCCCTCGAGCGCATGCTCCAGCAGGCACTTTCGACGTCGAAGGCGGTCACACGGTCGACCGGTCTCGGCGCGGCCGGCCGTTCGATCGTCAGCGTCGGGCTCGACGTGGTCGAGGATCGCCACGGTCCCGTCGCCGGCCGGCGCGCGCTCGTGCTGGGCACCGGCGCGTATGCCCGCGTCGTCGTCGCTGCGCTCCAGCGTCGCGGCTGCACGGACATCGGGGTGTACTCGTCGTCCGGACGTGCCGACACCTTCGCTGCGTCGCACGGCCTCTCGGCGGTCGAGCTCAGCGCGCTTCCCGCGGCGCTGGGCGAGGCGCAGCTCGTCGCTGCCTGCAGCGGCGCCCCGCACCACCTCATCGACGCAGCCCTCCTGGCGGCGTCGGGTGTACGGCGCGATCAGGTGCTGCCGATCCTCGATCTCGCCCTGACCCCCGATGTGGCGCCCGACGCGCGCGCGTTGCCCCTGGTCGACGTGGTCGATCTGCAGGTCATCGGCGACCATGCGCCGTCGGAGCTCGCCGGCGCCGTGCTGGACGCACAGGAGATCGTCCTACGGGCGGTGCGGGAGTTCGAGGACGGCGAAACGGGCCGCACGGCCGACCACGCCGTCGTCGCGATGCGGGCGCACGTCATGGCGATCATCGCCGAGGAGATCGAACGGATCCGCCGCCGGACCGACCCGGACACCGCGGAGGAGGTCGCCCGGGCGCTGAACCGCGTATCCAACGCGATCCTGCACACCCCGTCGGTCCGCGCGCAGGAGCTCGCCCGCACAGGCGACGTCGCCGACTACCGCAAGGCCGTGCACACCCTCTTCGGCATCGACGTCGATGCCGGGCCTGATGCCTGACCCGATCCGGCTCGGCACGCGCGCCAGCATCCTCGCGCGCACCCAGTCCGCGACGGTCGGAGACGCGCTCGCCGCAGTCGCCGGCCGGCCGTGGGCCGAGGTGCTGATCCGGACGCACGGAGACGACACCTCACGACCACTGGCGTCGGTCGGCCGCCCCGGTGTCTTCGTGTCCGCACTGCGTGATGCCCTCGTCGCCGGCGACGTCGACGTCATCGTCCACTCGTACAAGGACCTGCCCAGTGCGCCGCACGCCGGCCTCGTCCTCGCCGCGGTGCCCCCGAGGGCGGACCCGCGCGACGGTCTCGTGGCGCGCGAGGGCGCAACGCTCGCCGAGCTGCCTGCCGGGTCGGTCGTCGGCACGAGCTCGCCTCGGCGGGCCGCGGCGCTTGCGCTCCAGCGCCCGGACCTCGTCGTGCGGCCGATCCGCGGAAACGTCGACTCCCGCATCGCGAAGGTGCGCTCCGGTGAGTACGACGCCGCGGTGCTCGCCGTCGCGGGCCTGACGCGGATCGGCCGGGCCGACGAGATCGCCGAGGTCCTCGACCTGCTCCCGGCACCGGCGCAAGGAGCGCTCGCGGTCGAGTGCCGGGTCGACGACGTCGAGCTCCGCGGCTGGTTGGCGCAGCTCGAGGACCCCGTCGCCCGGCTGACCACGCAGGCCGAGCGCGAGGTGCTGGTCGGCGTCGACGCGACCTGCACGACCGCAATCGCGTCGGCCGCGTCGTGGGACGGTTCCGTGCTGCGTCTTCGGGCCGAGCTCACCGACGAGGACGGACATCGCACCGCCGACGTCCGCACCGCGCTCACGCCCGCGGAGGACCGGCTGCTCGTCGCACGCGCGCTCGGGCTGCGGGCCGCGGGCGTGCTTCGTGGGGCACGCGATGATCGGCCGCCGGTCCTTCTCGTCCGGGCCGCGGGCGACGACGCGGACGCCGTGGCCTTAGCGGCTCTCGGGATCCCGGCGATCTCCGACCCGTATGTCGAGCAGGCCGTCGGCGCGGCCGGCGACGACGTCGAGCAGCTGTGCGAGCTCCTGGCCCGGCCGGCCACCGGGACCTGGCTCGTGGTGACCTCTCCGGTGGCGGTGCGCGCGCTAGCCGCCGCCGTCGGCGAGGACCGCCTCGCTGCTGCCGCGGCCGCCGCCATCGCCGCCGGGGTGCGGGCCGCGGCGACCGGCGAGCGGACCGCGCAGAGCCTGCGCGACCTCGGCTTCGGCGATGTCCGGGTGCCTGCCCCGGGCCACTCGTCCGCCGCGGGCCTGCTGGATCTCCTCGCAGACGAGCCGGCCGGCACAGCGCTCCTGCCGCGCGGGGGACAGGCGCTGAGGACGCTGCCCGACGGTCTTGCCGATCGTGGCTGGCAGGTGCGGACGGCCGTCGTCTACGACACGCGGACGGTCCGGGAGCGCCCGGGCAGTGCCCTCTTGCTGGAGTCCGGCGACGTGGGGGCGCTCGTGCTGCGGGCCCCGAGCGCGGTGCACGCCCTCGTCCACCATGCACGACCTGATGTCTCGGTCCGGGTCGTCGTCGCCGGGCCGACGACAGCTGCGGCGGCCGACGAGGCTGGCCTGCGCGTGGATGCCGTGGCCGCCTCGTCCGACTCGGCGACCGTTGCGGCCGCGGTCGCCGCCCTGCTCAACCGCTGACCGGCCCGCTGACGACCCGGCGGACTACCGGGGGATCAGGCGGGAACGAGGGTCGGGGTCGCCGCGTCGGCGCGGTCCAGCACGATCGCGGCGACTTCCGCCGTCCCACTGATGCCCAGCGGCGCCGTCACGGACCGCCCGTTCGCGGCCTCCACGATGCGGTCGGGCAGCACCCCGGGGAGCAGCGTGAACGAGGCGACCCCCGCTCGGCGACCGTCGGACTCGGCGGCGGCGAGCGCGTCCGCGATCTGCGGACCGGACGCGGAGGCGAATGCGACCTCGACGCGGTCGCCGCGCCGCGTCGCCCACCCGCGAGCCAGGGCGTCCAGGGTCGCCGCAGCCGCCTCGTCGCGCGTGCCGGCGCAGGCGAGGACAACGGGGCCGTCGGGCAGCTGGGCGTCGAGCAGGTCGAGCAGCGCCTGGTCGTGCCCGATGGGCTCCGCGACGACCAACCGCACACTGGTGGCCTCCGTCGCGGCGCTCGCGGCCTGCGGCACGTCCACGCGCACGTGGAAGGCCGTGGTCAAGAAGGCCGGGACGACGACGGCGTCCAGCCGACCGGACCACGCGAGCTCCCAGCACAGCCCGGACAGGCCCGGGTCGTCATGGTCGAGGAACGCGACCTCGACGCGGGCCGTCGGTCGCTGCGAGGCGACCTCCCGCGCGAGCGCACGCAGGGCGACCGCTGCACGCGGATCAGGGCTCCCGTGACCGAGCAGCACGATCGTGGTCTCCTGCGCGGACGCGGCCGTGCTCACGAGTGCGCCCGGTCGGCCGCCCCGGCCATCGCCGCGTGAGCCGCAGCAAGGACGGGTACGGAGACGACGTCGCCGACCACGATCACGGCCGGATTCATGACCGCCACGCGCGATGCGGTGTCGACGATCGACTCCAGCGAGCCGATGGTCGTGCGCTGGTCGGTGGCGTACGCCCGCTCCACGATCGCGACGGGCGTCGACGTGGGGTATCCGATCGACGACAGCCGCTCGACGAGCTCGGCGAGGCGGGCCACGCCCATGAGCACCACGAGCGTGAGGTCTGTGCGCGCGAAGGTGGCCAGGGAGTCCAGATCGTGGCCGGTGACGACGACGAACCCGGGCGCCAGCCCGCGGTGGGTGACGGGGATTCCGGCCGCGGCGGGCCCGGCGATCGCGCTGGTGACGCCGGGCACGACCTCGACGGGCACGCCCGCCTCGGCGCAGGCGAGGACCTCCTCCGACCCGCGGCCCAGGACGAACGGGTCGCCGCCCTTGAGCCGCGCGACGCGGAGCCCCGACTGCGCCCGCTGCACGATCACGGCGTTGATCTCGTCCTGGGAGAGCGCGTGGGCGTGGGGAGACTTTCCGGCGTCGATGACCTCGACATCGGGATCCAGGAGAGCGAGCAGGTCGGTCGGCGCGAGGCGGTCGTGGACGACGACGTCCGCCGACAGCAGCTCGCGTCGGCCGCGCACGGTGATGAGGTCCCCGTCGCCGGGGCCGCCACCGATGAGGACGACGCTGCCGGTGGCGCGGGGACGATGCGCACGCGACGCGAGCGAGCCGTCCTGCAGCCCGAGCGCGATCGAGTCGCGGATCACCTGGGTCCGTCGCGGGTCGCCGCTCGTGACGGACACCGTGATCGCACCGCTCGTCGCGACGGACGGCGTGCGTGCTCCGCCGGCCGTGTCGGCGCGGACGACCCACACCCGGCGGCGCTCAGCCTCCGCTTCGACGAGGGCGTTCACGGCAGTGTCGTCTGTGGCGGCGTGGACCAGCCACGCACCGATGACGTCGCTGTAGTCGAAGCATCGCTCACGCCAGGCGATCACCCCGGCCTCGGCCATCGTCCGCAGACGAGCAGTCGCCGTCGGCGCGACCACGACGACGTCAGCCCCCGCGTCGACCAGCCCGAGCACACGCCGCTGCGCAACCGCGCCCGCTCCCACCACAAGCACACGCCGACCGGCGAGATCGAGGTGGAGCGGGTACGCGGCGGTACCGCTAGACATGCAGGCCGCACTCGGTCTTGCCCAGCCCGCGCCAGCGGCCCGACCGAGGGTCGTCGCCCTCGGCCACCGAATGCGTGCAAGGGGCGCAGCCGATGGACGGGAAGCCCTGGTACATGAGCGGGTTCACCGGCACGTCGTTCTCGAGCGTGTACTGCAGGAGGTCGTCGTCGCTCCAGTGCAGGAGGGGGTTGACCTTCAGCACGCCGCGCTTGGCGTCGAACGAGACGATCGGGGTGCCTTCGCGATGGGGGGCGGCGTCGACCCGCAGGCCGCTGATCCAGGCGTCGTACCCGAGGAGGAGCTCCTCCATGGGCTCGACCTTGCGGAGCTTGCAGCACAGGTCGGGGTCGCGCCGCCACAGCTCCGGTCCGTACTGCGCGTCCTGCTCGGCGACGGTCTGCGCCGGCGTCAGGCTGAGGATCGTCAGCCCCGTCCGTGTCGCGAGGTCGTCGCGTGTCGCCAGGGTCTCCTCGAAGTGGTAGCCCGTGTCGAGGAAGACGGCCGGGATCTCGGGGGCGACGGTGTGCACGAGGTGCGCCAGGGCCGTGTTCGCCATGGACTGGCTGATCAGGACGCGCCCGCGGAAGGCCTCGGCCGCCCATCGGATGACGTCCTGCGGGCGGGCGCCGGCGAGGTCGGCGCTGGCGACCCGGGCGATGACGCGCAGCTCATCGGCCGTGTACCGCTCATGGGGATGGGCGTGCGCGTGTGCGACCTCGTGGACGGCGGTCATGCGAGCACCGCCTCGTCCGCGTCGATCGCCCATTCGCTGAAGGACTGGCCGTCGGCCTTCTCCTCGAGGTAGGCGCGCAGCAGCCGCTCGACGTAGTCGGGCAGGTCGTCCGCCGGGAGCCGCAGGCCCTTGACGGTCCGGCCGAAGCCGGCGGCCTCGCCCAGCCGCCCGCCCAGGTGCACCTGGAAGCCCTCGACGTCGTTGCCGTCGGCGTCCAGCGCACGGATGCCCTTGAGGCCGATGTCGGCGACCTGGATCCGGGCGCAGGAGTTCGGGCAGCCGTTGACGTGGATGGCCAGGGGCTCGGCGAAGTCGGGAAGGCGGGCCTCGAGCTCGTCGATCAGGGAGGCGGCGCGCGCCTTCGTCTCGACGATCGCGAGCTTGCAGAACTCCACGCCGGTGCACGCCATCGTGCTGCGGCGGAACGGTGAGGGGTCCTCGACCTGCAGGCCGATCCCGGCGAGCCCGGCGACCAGCGCGTCCACGTGCAGCGGCTCGACGTCGAGGATGACGATCTTCTGCTCCGGCGTCAGCGCGACCCGGCCGGATCCGGCCCGCTCGGCGAGCTCGGCGACGGCGGTCAGCCGCGTTCCCGAGAGCCGGCCGACGACCGGGGCCGCTCCGACGTACAGGTGGCCGTCGCGCTGGAGGTGGACGCCGACGTGGTCGCGGCGTCCGTTCGCCGGACCGCCGGGCGCCGGGCCGTCGACGAGTCGGCGACCGAGGTACTCCTCCTCCAGGACCCGACGGAACTCCGCCGCGCCCCAGTCCTTGACGAGGAACTTCAGCCGGGCCTTCGTGCGCAGGCGGCGGTAGCCGTAGTCACGGAAGATCGAGATGACCCCGCGCCACACGTCCGGCACCTCGTCGAGAGGCACCCACGCCCCCAGACGCACCGCGAGGTGCGGGTTGGTCGACAGGCCACCGCCGACCCAGAGGTCGAAGCCGGGACCGTGCTCGGGGTGGACGACACCGACGAAGGAGATGTCGTTGATCTCGTGCGCGACGTCGAGGCGGGGGGAGCCGCTGATCGCGGACTTGAACTTGCGGGGCAGGTTGGAGAACGCCGGGTCGTTCAGGTGACGGCGCAGGATCTCCTCGATCGCGGGGGTGCCGTCGAGGATCTCGTCGATCGCGACGCCGGCGACCGGCGAGCCCAGGATCACGCGCGGTACGTCGCCGCAGGCCTCGGCCGTCGACAGGCCGACGGACTCCAGCCGCCGCCAGATCTCCGGCACGTCCTCGATCCGGATCCAGTGCAGCTGGATGTTCTGCCGGTCGGAGATGTCGGCGGTGTCCCGGCCGAACTCGGTGGAGATCGTCGCGACGGTCCGCAGCTGCTCGAGGGTCAGCCGTCCGCCGTCTGAGCGGATGCGCATCATGAAGAACTCGTCCTCGAGCTCCTCGGGCTCCAACGTCGCCGTCCGGCCGCCGTCGATGCCGGGCTTGCGCTGGGTGTACAGGCCCCACCAGCGCAGGCGGCCGGTGAGGTCCGAGCGGGGGATGGACGCGAAGCCGCCGGCCGCGTAGATGGTCTCGACCCGCTCGCGGACGTTGAGGCCGTCGTCGTCGGCCTTCATCGACTCGTTCGGGTTCAGTGCCGTGCGGTCGCCGGCAGCCCACTGGCCCTGGCCGGGCTTGATCGCGCCGACGTGGTCGCGCGCGGGCTCAGAGGGTGTCTGGTTCGTGCTGGGCATGGAGGTCCTGTCGGGGCGAAGGCGTCGGTGCGCGACTGCGAGCGCCGCGGTTGGCGGCGGGCGGGGCGCTGGGATCGGCCGCTCGAAGGCGGCCGCAGGCGACTGCCTACATACAGGAGGTGGAGTGAACGCGCATGAGGTCGACGTGAATACGTCGCACACAGAAGAGCGCGGTCATGGCGCGACCGTAGACGACGAGCGCATGGCCTGTCCAATTCCTGCTTGATAGGTGCGGATCGGCGCGTCGGGGTGGTGGGCGCTCGCCAACCGTGAGGTGGCCAACCGTGAGGCGACCGTGAGGTCTTAGGCGGCCAACCGTGAGGGCGGCCCCATTTGCTGAACCAGGTCGGACAACTCAAGGGGTGGGGTGGGCATGAGCGCCGAGATCGTCGACGGACGCCGTCGTGAGTGGGGGTCAGAGCGGCCGCGGCCGCCGCTGCCCCCGGTCGAGCGTTCGGTCAGCGCCTCGGCGACGTGGCTCGGCGGGTTCGCCATCGCCGCCACCGTCGTGTTCTGGCTCGCCTACCTGCAGCGCACGGTGCTGACGGACATCCTGGACGGCGGGCTCAGCGACAGCGGGTTCCTCGTGCAGCTGTCCGCCTACGTCATCGTCATGACGCTGCTGACGTTCAGTGCGCTCATGTACCTGATGGCCCGGCAGGGCGCGCTGTTCCGCGCCCGTGGTCACCAGCGCGTGCCACGTGCCGAGCTCGACGCGCACTTCAGCACGTCCGACCGGTCGCTGACCGTCCTCGTCCCGTCGTACCGCGAGGACCCCGACATCGTCCGCTCGACGCTGCTGTCGGCGGCCCTCCAGGAGTACCCGGACCTGCGCATCGTCCTGCTTCTCGACGACCCGCCGAACCCGACCGACGCCGACGCGATCGCGTCGCTCGAGGCCTGCCGGAACCTGCCCGCCGAGCTCTCGGTCCTCCTTCGCGAGCCCCGCGACCGGTTCGAGACCGGGCTCCTGCGGCAGGAGGTCGGCGCCGCCAACGCTGCCGTGGCCTCCTCCGACGACCTGCGAGCCCTGGCCCTGGACTACGTGTGGGCGGCCGACTGGCTCGACTTCGAGTCGGCGAGCTACCCCCGGGCCACGACCACGGACGCGTTCATGGCGACCGAGGTGCTCGGCGGGCTCGGCAACGACTGCCGCGAGACGGCTGCCGCCTTGTTCTGCGCGCTGGACGAGCACGCCGACGTCCCGTCTGAGCTCGCCGCCCAGCTGGCCCGTCGCCTCGTGTGGATGTTCAGCGCGAACCTCACGGCGTTCGAGCGCAAGCAGTTCGCGCACCTGCCGCACGATGCGAACAAGGCCATGAACATCAATGCCTACCTCGGCCTCATGGGCGGCAGCTACAAGATCCTCGACACCCGCGTCGGCCGAATCCTGCGCCGGACGGACGGCGAGGCCGACCTCGTCGTCCCGTCGTCCGACTACATCCTGACGCTGGATGCGGACAGTGTTCTGCTGCGCGAGTACTGCCTGCGGCTGGTCTTCCACCTCGAGCTCCCGGGCAACGAGCGGGTCGCGGTCATCCAGACGCCGTACTCGGCCTTCCGCGGGGCGCCGACCCGGCTCGAGCGGATCGCCGGCGCGACGACGGACGTCCAGTACGTCGTCCACCAGGGCCTGACCTACTACGACGCGACGTTCTGGGTGGGTGCGAACGCGGTCATCCGATGGGCGGCGCTGAAGGACATCGAGGAGGTGTCCTACGAGGACGGATACCCGGTCCACCGGTACGTCCAGGACCGCACCGTCATCGAGGACACCGAGTCGAGCATCGACCTGGTCGCCAAGGGCTGGTCCCTGTACAACTACCCGGAGCGGCTCACGTACAGCGCGACGCCGCCGGACTTCGGCTCCCTGTCGGTCCAGCGCGCACGGTGGGCCAACGGCGGACTGCTGATCATGCCGAAGATGTGGTCGTACATGCGGCAGCAGAAGAAGGCCGGGCATCGGGTCCGCTGGTCGCAGGTGTTCCTGCGCGTCAACTACATGTCCTCGATCGCATGGGCGAGCTTCGGTCTGGTCTTCCTCATCGCCTTCCCGTTCGACGACCGGTTGCTGAGCCCGCTCATCGTGCTCGCCGCCGTCCCGTACTTCGCCGCGATGGCCTATGACCTCAAGCGCATGGGCTACAAGGGCACGGACGTCTTCCGCATCTATGCGTTCAACCTCATCCTGCTGCCGGTCAACCTGGCCGGGACGCTCAAGTCGCTGCAACAGGCGGCGTCGAAGTCGAAAATCGCGTTCGCGCGGACGCCCAAGGTGCAGAACCGCACGGCAGCGCCGGCGCTGATGGTGCTGGGCGCCTTCCTGATCGCCGGCTTCTCGTTCTACACGCTGGCCAACGACATCCGGTACGCCAACGTCGGCAACGCGATCTTCGCGGCGTTCAACGGCGTGCTCACGACCTACGCGATCGTCGCGTTCATGGGCTTCCGGCACAGCATCGTGGACATCGTGCTCGGGATGGTCAACTGGGTCCGCGTTCCCGTCCGTGTACCGCAGACGGCCGTCGCGAGCCCGGCCGGTGTGGGCGCCCTCGACTGGGAGTCGGTCCTGTACTTCGGCCCGGGGGCGAGCCCGTCCGGCACCCAAGCCCGTGGCCAGGGGGCCGCCGTCACCGACCGGCCGCCGCGCTCGGGCGACGACGTGCAGCGGACCGGCGAGCGGCGCTCGCGCGTCCGGACGGAGCCGTCGGCATGAGCGAGAGGACCACGAAGGTGCGCACCACCCGGATCTCCTTCCTGCGCGTCGGCGTCCTCGTCGTCGTGACGGCACTCGTCATCACGGTGGGCCTGGCCGTCCTTCGGCCGGTCGTCGCGCCGGCCGCGCCGCCCGGGGACACCGGCTTCGCCGCGTACGTCGACGTCACGGCCACGCCGGCCTACCCGTTCGAGACTCCGGTCGGCCCGAACCAGCAGGACGTGATCCTCGCGTTCGTCGTCGCCGGTGAGGACGGCTGCACCCCGACGTGGGGCGGCGCGTACACGATGGAGCAGGCATCCGAGCAGCTCGAGCTGGACCGGCGCATCGCCCAGCTGCGACTCGTCGGGGGCAGCGCCCGCATCTCGTTCGGCGGGCAGGCCAACCACGAGCTCGCCGTGACCTGCACCGACGTTGCTGAGCTGACGGCGGCGTACCGGTCCGTCGTCGAGCGCTACGAGGTCAACTCGATCGACTTCGACATCGAAGGCACGGACCTGGCCGACACTGCCGCTCAGGTGCGGCGGGCGCAGGCCGTCGCCGCGCTCCAGCAGGACCTGGCGGAGCACGACCGTCCGCTCGCCGTCTGGCTGACCCTGCCTGTCGACACCGAGGGACTGACCGCGGCCGGCCAGCAGGAGGTCCGCACGATGCTCGCCGCGGGCGTCGACGTCGCCGGCGTCAACGGGATGACGATGAACTTCAACTCCGGGGACGCGTCGTCCAACATGTCCGCCGCCGTGACCTCGGCGGCGACGGCGCTGCACGACCAGGTCCGCGGTCTCTACGGCGAGGCCGGGACGCGGCTGGACTCCACGCAGGCCTGGGGAAGGGTCGGGCTCACGCCGATGATCGGCCAGAACGACGTGCCGGGCGAGGTCTTCACGATCGAGGACGCCGACCAGCTCAACACGTTCGCGCGAGAGCACGGCGTCGGCCTGCTGTCCATGTGGTCGGCCAACCGCGACGGCACGTGCCGGCGCCCGCTGCCGACCGTCACGACTGTCGTGCAGAACACGTGCAGCGGCGTCGACCAGCAGGGGCTGCTCTTCGCCGACGTCCTCGGCGACGACACCGGGGTCGCAATCCCGGCGGCCGCGCCGGCGGCGACCGCGGACGCCAGCCCGACGCCGGCCGTTGTCGCGGAGGCTGATGACCCGGCGACCAGCCCGTTCCCGATCTGGGACCCGCTGGGCACGTACCCGGCCGGCACGAAGGTGGTCTGGAAGCACAACGTCTACCAGGCCAAGTGGTGGACGTCCGGGGTCGACCCGACGACGCCCATGGCCTCGGAGTTCGACATGCCGTGGACGCTGATCGGCCCGGTGCTGCCGGGGGACAAGCCCGCTCCGCTGCCGACGTTGCCGGTCGGCACGTATGACAGCTGGAGCCCGACGACGGCGTACGTGGCTGGCGACCGGGTGCAGGTCGACGGCGTGCCGTACCAGGCCAAGTGGTGGACCCAGGGCCAGCTCCCCGGCGACAACGTCGCCGGCGGCTCACCCTGGACCCTCATCAACCCCAGCTAGCGGGACGAGCCCGCGTCCACCGCGAAGGGCGGGTGCGGGCAACGTCCACAGCCGACGGCGTCTGGCTCCGCCCGCTCGGACCGCACCGGCACTCTCGGGCTGCGCCGGGGACGGTCCCGGCTCGAGGCGGGGGAGGCGGGCAATGAACGAGCTCAGCATCACGGTGGCGGGGAACGTCGTCGGCGAGGTGGAGGTGGGCGCGGCGGGGCAGACACCCCGGGTGCACTTCCGGGTCGCGTTCAACCCGCGCCGCTGGGACCACCGGACGAACGGCTGGATCGATGGCCAGGTCCAGTACTACCGGGTGACCTGCTGGAACCGCTTGGCCGAGAACGTCAGCGCCTGCCTGCGTAAGGGGATGCCGGTCGTCGTCCGTGGAAAGCTGCTCGTCCGGGACGTCGAGCACGAGGGGCCCGCAGGCCTGACGCGTCGGACCTATGTCGACATCGACGCGCACCACGTCGGGATCGACCTGCTTCGCGGGACGGCCAACTACACGCCGACCAAGAGCGCCGCCGTGGTCGCCGCCGAGCAGCGAGCGATCGACGACGCGATGACCGTCGCGCGGCTCGCCGGGTAGCGGAGCTCGAACCAGAGTCGCTGGCGGGCAACGACTTCGGCTCCGACCAGCGGCTCGGGAGTGTCAGGGGTCGGGCTTAGTGTCGGGTCATGTTCGAGTCTCCGGATAGCTGGCACAGGGTCGACCTGTCGGGGATGACGGCGGACGCTGCGGTCGATGCGTTGGTCGCGGTGCAGGCCGAGGTCGCGCGGTTGCACGCAGTGGAAACCGGGTTGCTGGTCCGGGCGGCGGGTCGGACCCGGGTGGTGCGGGAGGTGCTGGTCGAGGACCGCGGGCCTGATGGGCTCCCGCTTCACGATCGTGACGCGCGGGTCGTGCCCATGATCGACGAAGCGGTCGATGAGATCGCGGCCGCGTTGCACCGGCCCGTCGGGGTCGTGCAGGGCCAGCTCCATGTCGCCCGGCTGTTGCACGGCCCGCTGCGGGCGACCCGGGACGCCCTGGCTGCGGGGCGGATCACCCTGGGGCACGCGACCGTGATCGCCGACCAGGCCGCCCGCCTGCTGGCCGCACCCCTCGGCACCGACCCGGACGCCGACCTGGTCTTCGCCGACGCCTGCGGCGCGTTGCAGGACCGCGTCCTGCCGTGGGCGACGCGGGAGACGGTGACGGAGTGCCGGAGCCGTGCCCGGCGGGTCGTCACCGCGATCGACCCGGCCGGTGCCGCCGCCCGACGCCGCCGAGCCAAGCTCCACATCGATGTTACGGCGAAGGTCCTGGACGACGGCCTGGCGTTGTTCGAGGCCGTGATGCCGGTCCTGGAGGCGCAGGCGGTCCTGGCGGCCGTCGATACCGCGGCTCGCGCCGCCGTCACCGACGGCACGGTCGAGGCGCTCGGCCTCGGGGCGGATGCAACCTTGGGGCAGGTCCGCGCGGCGGTGTTCGCCCGGCTGATGCGGGGCGAAGGCAACGTCAAGGTCGAGGTCGGGGTCCTCATCGACGTGGCGACGCTTGCGGGGATCACTCCGAACGGGCCGGTCTGCGCTACCGTCGGCGGACAGCAGACGGATGCGTCCCGGGAGGACCTGATCCGGTTCCTGACCGACCCCGGCACCGACGCGGTGCTGCGCCGCCTGGTCACGGATCCGTTGACGGGGGCGCTGGTTGACTACGGCAAGAACACCTACACGGCCACCGGCTTGCTGCGGAAGTGGCGGGAGACCGCCGACCAGCACTGCACCCAGCCCGGTTGCCTGCGCCCCGCCGCCCGGTGCGATGTCGACCACACCGTCGACTTCGCCGACGGCGGCCGTACCACCCGGGCGAACACCAAGCTCCGATGCCGACGCCACCACAATGCCAAGACCCACGGCCACTGGCGCATCGAGGACCCCGAACCCGACGGCTCGTGCACCGTCGTCTCACCCGCCGGACGCCGCTACCGACACGAACCCGCCCGCCTCATGCCCGAAACCCCACCGCCGAGACCTCCAGCTGAGCCGCCACCCGCGGATCCGGACGACCACGAGCCACCCTTCTGACAGGCGTGCGGGCGGTCGTCCCGCCGTCAGTAGGCTCGCCGCATGGCTGAGTTCATCTACACCCTCCGCAAGGCGCGCAAGGCCCATGGCGACAAGGTGATCCTCGACGACGTCACGCTGTCGTTCCTCCCGGGCGCGAAGATCGGAGTCGTCGGCCCCAACGGAGCCGGCAAGTCCAGCCTGCTGAAGATCATGGCCGGGATCGATGACGTCTCCAACGGCGAGGCGATGCTGCACGAGGGCTTCACCGTCGGGATCCTCATGCAGGAGCCGAACCTCGACGAGTCCAAGACCGTCCTGGAGAACGTGCAGGAGGGCGTCGCGGAGACCAAGGCGATGGTCGACCGCTTCAACGAGATCTCCGCTGAGCTCGCCGACCCGGACGCCGACTACGACGCCCTGCTGGCCGAGATGGGCACGCTGCAGGAGGCCATCGACCACCGCAACGCGTGGGACCTCGACGCCCAGCTCGACCAGGCGATGGATGCGCTGCGCTGCCCCGCCGGCGACGCCGATGTCAGCGTGCTGTCCGGCGGCGAGAAGCGTCGTGTCGCCCTGTGCCGCCTGCTGCTCGCCCAGCCGAGCCTGTTGCTGCTCGACGAGCCCACCAACCACCTCGACGCCGAGAGCGTCCAGTGGCTGGAGCAGCACCTGGAGTCCTACCCGGGCACCGTCGTCGCGATCACCCACGACCGGTACTTCCTGGACAACGTCGCTGAGTGGATCCTGGAGATCGACCGCGGTAAGTGCTACCCCTACGAGGGCAACTACTCCACCTATCTGGAGAGCAAGGCCGCACGTCTCAAGGTCGAGGGACAGAAGGACGCCAAGCTCAAGAAGCGCCTGACCGACGAGCTGGACTGGGTGCGGTCGAGCGCCCGGGCCCGGCAGACCAAGAGCCGCGCTCGGCTGGACCGCTACGAGGAGATGGCCGCCGAGGCGGAGAAGACCCGCAAGCTCGACATGGAGGAGATCCAGATCCCGCCGGGTCCGCGCCTGGGCAGCCTCGTCGTCGAGGCCAAGGGCCTGACCAAGGCGTTCGGCGACCGCCTGCTCATCGACAACCTCTCGTTCACGATGCCGCGCAACGGGATCGTCGGCGTCATCGGCCCCAACGGTGTCGGCAAGACCACGCTGTTCAAGATGATCGTCGCCGCAGCCGAGGGCGGCTCGGACGACAAGGACGACCTGCCGACGTCCGGTGACATCCGGGTCGGCGACACCGTGTCGCTGTCCTACGTCGACCAGTCACGCTCGGGCCTGGACCCGACCAAGAACGTGTGGGAGGTCGTCTCCGACGGTCTGGACTGGATCAAGGTGGGCAACGTCGAGATGCCCTCGCGTGCCTACGTATCGGTGTTCGGGTTCAAGGGCCCCGACCAGCAGAAGCCGGCGAAGGTCCTGTCCGGCGGCGAGCGCAACCGGCTCAACCTGGCGCTGACGCTGAAGATGGGCGGAAACCTGCTGCTCCTCGACGAGCCGACCAACGACCTCGACGTCGAGACCCTCGGATCGCTGGAGAACGCACTGCTGGAGTTCCCGGGATGCGCGGTCATCACGTCCCATGACCGCTGGTTCCTCGACCGGATCGCGACGCACATCCTCGCCTACGAGGGTGACTCGCAGTGGTTCTGGTTCGAAGGCAACTTCGAGTCCTACGAGAAGAACAAGGTCGATCGTCTCGGCGCCGACGCGGCCCGCCCGCACCGTGCGACCTACCGCAAGCTCACCCGCGGCTAGGCCGGCGATGGGGGAGGACGGTCCCGTCCGGGCCGAGGTCTACCGGCGCTTCAGCGACCTCGACGTCCTCGGCCACGTCAACAACGTCGTGTTCCACGACTACCTGCAGGAGGCGCGGGTCGCGATGCTGCGCGACCTGTCGCTCGTCCACACCGACACGTTCTCGCAGGTCGTCGCCGAGCAGCGGATCCGGCACCGCAAGCCGCTCCTGCTCGCTCCCGAGCCCGTCATCATCGAGACGTGGCTCGCTCGGCTGGGCAACTCCTCGTACACGATCGAGTACCGGATCCTCGACGAGCACGGCGACCTCGTGGCCGACGCCTCGACGGTGATGGCCGTCGTCGATGCGACGACCGGCCGTCCGACCCGGATCCCCGAGCGGCTCCGAGAGGCGCTGACCCCGCTCATCCTCAGCGACTAGAGGCGGATCCAGGCGGCCGTCTCGCCTCCGATGACCAGCGTCGTCGCACCCGAACCGTTGCCATCTGCGTCGTCGTCGGTCCCGCCGGACTCGACGACGGCGACGTCGTCGCTCGAGGCGACCAGGAGGTCCGTGCCCCACTGCGCAGGCAGTGTGGCCGCCTGAGTCCCGAGGTTCACGACGCAGGCCAGCGAGGCCCCGTCCTCGGCGTCGCGCCGGAACGCGAGCACGTCGTCCGGCCCGTCGAGCCACGCCAGCGGCCCCTCGCCGAGCGCGGAGGTCTCACGCCGCACCCGCAGCGCCGTGCGGTACAGCTCGAGGGTCGACCCTTCGACGCCGGCCTCCGCGTCGACCGACATCGACGCCCATGTCGCGGGCTGGGGGAGCCAGGAGGCCGCGCCGGCGCCGAAGCCGTACGAGGCCTCATCGCCGGACCAGGGGATCGGCACGCGGCAGCCGTCGCGGCGACCGTCGGTGCCGCCGCTGCGGAACCAGGCCGGGTCCTGACGCACCTCGTCGGGCAGGTCGGCGACCTCGGGCAGACCGAGCTCCTCGCCCTGGTAGACGTACATCGATCCCGGCAGTGCGAGCGCGAACAGCGTCGACGCCCGTGCGCGGCGCAGGCCTCGGTCGAGGTCCGGCTCTCCCGTCGCGGCGTCGGCCGGTGCGAGCCGGGTGCGATGGCGGACGACGTCGTGGTTGGACAGCACCCACGTGGGCGGAGCCCCGACGCGGGCGTGGTTCGCGATCGTGGAGTCGATGGCCGAACGCATCCGGTCGCCGTCCCAGCCCGCGTCGAGGTAGATGAAGTTGAACGAGGTGTGCAGCTCGTCCGGCCTCTGGTAGCGCGCGAGCCGCTCCGGGTTCGGTACCCACGTCTCGCCGCAGAAGACCCGGGGCGGGTCGTACTCGTCGGCTACGAGACGCCACTCGCGATAGATGGCGTGGACGCCGTCCTGGTCCCAGAAGGGGGCGTGCGCCGCATCGGCATCGAACAGCGGCGGCGTCGAGGCATCGTCATCGGTCGGGTAGTCGAAGTCCGGCAGGCCGTCCTCCTTGACGAGGCCGTGCGCGACGTCGATGCGGAACCCGTCGATGCCGCGGTCGAACCAGAACCGCAGGATGCTGCGGAACTCCGCATGAACCTCGGGGTTCTCCCAGTTCAGATCGGGCTGAGTGGTGTCGAACAGGTGGAGGTACCAGTAGCCGGTCGGGTCACCGCCGGCATCCAAGATGCGCGACCAGCCGCGGCCGTGGAACACGCTGCGCCAGTTGTTCGGCGGCTCGTCACGGTCCGGCCCGCGCCCTTCACGGACGACGTACCGGTCCCATTCCGGCGAGCCCGGCCCCGCGGCCAGCAGCTCGCCGAACCACGGATGGTCGCTGCTGGTGTGGTTCGGGACGAGGTCCAGCAGGACGCGGATCCCGTGCGCGTGCGCCTGGGCGACAAGCGTGTCGACGTCGTCCAGCGTGCCGAGACGGGCATCGATGGAGCGGTAGTCCGCGACGTCGTACCCGCCGTCGTGCAGGGGCGAGGTGTAGAAGGGCGAGATCCAGATGGCATCGACACCCAGGTCGGCCAGGTAGTCCAGCCGCGACACGATGCCGGGGATGTCGCCCATGCCGTCGCCGTCGCTGTCGGCGAACGAACGCGGGTAGACCTGGTAGACGACGGCATGCCGCCACCAGTCGCGGTCGGCCATCGCGGTCTGCGGGGTCCGGCTCATCGGGTTCCTTCCACGGGGATGCCGTACGGGTCGTCGGGGACGTTCTGCATCGCGAAGGCCGCACCGACGAGGTACAGCCACAGCCGCGACTCCAGCTCGGCGTCGAGGTCCTGCTCGGACAACGCCTCGTGCATGAGCGCCAGCCAGCGGTCGCGCGCAGCCGCGTCGATCGTGAACTCGCTGTGGCGCATGCGCAGACGGGGATGTCCACGCTCCTGGCTGTATGTGCCCGGACCACCCCAGTACTGCGCGAGGAACAACTCGAACCGGCGCTGGGCAGCGGGGAGGTCGTCGGGGTACATCGGTCGCAGGATCGGGTCCGTCGCCACGCGCGCGTAGAACGCGCCGACGAGGGAGGCGAAGAACGCCTCCCCGCCGAAGTCGTCGTACGGCGTCGGCAGGGCCGACGGATCCTCGGTCGACGGCATCGGCAGGTCGGTCACCGGACCATTGTCCCGGACCGGACGGCACGTGGTCGTGCCGAGGGGGCGCGACGTCCGCTAGGTTGCACGCGTTCGCACGACCGCACGGGGGAGAACGCATGGGTGACTCGCGCACGCCACCGGGGGCTCCACGCCCGTTCCGGAGCTTCGACCCGAACGCCACTCCCTCCTACCGGTCCACACCCCGCAACGGCATGGGCACGGCGTCGCTCGTCCTGGGCATCCTGAACTTCTTCTGCCTGCCGATCATCGGTGCCGTCCTGGCCATCGGTTTCGGCAAGGCCGGCATCGACCGCGCGAAACGAGGCGAGGCCACCAACCTCGCCATCGCCCGCGGCGGGTTCTGGGTGGGCTGGGCCGGTCTCATCCTGTCGCTCGCGGGCTTCGCGATCGGCATCTTCATGCCGCAGATCCTCGGGTCGCTGATGGACCGGTCGGAGAACACGCAGACGGGCCTGGCGAACGGCACCTACGTCATGTATCCCGTCACCTGGCTGTATGCGGCGGGGCACTGCTCGGGGTCCGGTCCGGTGGTCGGCGTCGGCTCCCGGGATCTGGTGGCGAGCAGCGTCGCGATCGTCGGCGAGGGCGACATCGAGTGCGGAGGCCTGCGGCACCCGTCCCAGGTGATGTTCACCGTCACCGGCGGTGAGGCGACGATCAACACGGTGACGCGCTAGCGGGCGACCTGCTCCCGATCAGGCGCCACCGCGCGGCTGCCCGGTCGAGCCGCCGGACGCGCTCCCGCCCGCCCCGGGCATCCCGGGCATCCCCGGGATCTGGCGGGCGAGGACAGGTACGACGATCCCGGCCCGGTCGAACGCGAGCTTCATCCGCTCGCGGATCGTGCGCGCCACCGCGATCTGCTCTTCCGGGGCTGCCTTGGCGGTGATACGGATGACGACGGCGTCGCCGGACATCGACTCGACGCCGGCGAACGTCGGCCGGCCCAGCAGGAGGTCGTCGTACGCGGGGTCCTCGTCCATGTCCGTCGCGACCGCCTCCACGATCTCGCGGACCCGGTCGATGTTCTCGTCGTACGCGATCGGGATGTCGACGATCGCCATCGTCCAACCCTGCGAGCGGTTCGCGACCCGCAGGATCTCCCCGTTGCGCACGTACCAGACGACGCCGGACAGGTCGCGTAGCCGCGTGTAGCGCAGCTGGACGTCCTCGACCGTCCCGATGACCGGCCCGACGTCGACGATGTCGCCCACGCCGAACTGGTCCTCGGCGATCAGGAACAGCCCGGACAGGTAGTCCTTCACCATCGTCTGCGCGCCGAAACCCAGGGCGACACCGATGACCCCGGCGCTGGCCAGCAGCGGTCCGACATCGATGCCCAGCAACGGCAGGATCATCAGGACCGCGATCGTCCAGATGGTGATCGCCACGACGCTGCGCAGCAGCGACCCGACGGCAGCGGCGCGCTGCTCGGTGCGCTGGTTCATCAGCAGGACGGACAGCTCCGCGGTCCGGGCGATCTTGCGTTGCTGTGACAGCCTTTCGACCCGTGCGCGCTTGCTCGTGCGGCGGACGACCCGGCGGATCACCCAGCTGAGCAGGATCTGCGCGACGAGCGCAGACACCAGGATGATCGCGATCCGGACCGGCGCGCCGAGGACCCAGTCGCGGGCGGACTCCCACCACTCCGGGTCCTTCGCCGCGGCCGGGACGAGCGCGGCGACCGCCGCTGAGTCGACGAGGATCACGGTGTCATCCCCGTCCACCGGGCGAGGAAGGCCAACGTGTCTGCCGTCTCGTCGACGGCTCGGGACAGCGAGCGGGCGCCGTGGCCGACGTCGCCCTCGGTCCGCAGGATGACGGGCCGGTCACCTGACGTCGCGTGCTGGACGGCGGCGCACATCTTGCGGCCGTGCATCGGGTCGGTGCGGGTGTCGTTGTCGAACACCACGAACATCGTCGCCGGGTAGTCGGTGCCGTCGACGACCCGGTGGTAGGGCGAGTACGCGTGCAGCCAGCCGAACTGCTCGGAGATCTCCGGGTCGCCGTACTCGACGGTCCAGGTCGGCCCGAGCTCGCTCGTCGTGTAGCGGATCATGTCGAGCAGCGGGGCGACGCACACGACGGCGTTGACGAGGTCGGGCCGCTGGGTCATCGCGGCCCCGACGAGCAGGCCGCCGTTGGAGCCACCGTAGATCCCCAGGTGGTCGGCGTCGGTCCAGCCGGCGTCGGCCAGCCACTGCGCCGCAGCGTGGAAGTCGTCGTAGACGTTCTGCTTCTTGGCGAGCATGCCGTCGCGGTGCCAGTCCTCGCCCTCCTCGCCGCCGCCGCGGATGCCGGCCACGGCCCATACGCCGCCCGCCTCGACCCACGCGAGGATCGCCGCGGAGTAGCCGGGGGACATCGGGATGCCGAAGCCGCCGTACCCGTAGAGCACCGTTGGCCGCGGGTGGTCCGGCTCAGCGGTGGGCGACAGGACGAACATCCGGACCTCGGTGCCGTCGATCGAGCGGTAGACGACCTGTCGCGAGTGGACCTCCGGCACCTCGACGCTGCCGGGGGGCCGGACGTGCAGCGTGACAGCGTCGGTGCGGGCGTCGTACGCGTAGATCGTCGGCACGGTCGTGTGGTCGGTGAAGACGAACCAGCACACCGGGCCGCCGTCGATGCGCTCGACGGGGCCGCTCACCGTGCCCGCGCCGGGCAGCGGGACGTCGCGCAGGAACGACCCGTCATCGGCTCGGTGCACGGACATGCGGGCCACGCCGTGGCCGGTCCGGACGACCAGGAGCCGGTCCTCGTCGAGCTCGGCGCCGTCGAGGATGGTGACGGAGTCCAGGACGGAGTCGGGATCCTCGGGGACGAGGTCGACCCACGATGACGGCGACCAGGCGCCCGGCGTCGTGACGGCGGCGCGCCCACGCGGTGCGTCGAGGTCGGTGCTCACCAGGACCCGGCCGTCGCGCAGGAAGGTGAGCCCCGTCTGGGCATCGACGTCGCCTTGGACGAGGGTGAAGGCCGGGGCGTCGAGCGAGCTCGCGGCGAGGTCGGCGACCCATAGGTCGTTCCGCGGCTCGGTGCCCTCCGACGCCGACACCTGCAGCCAGCGCCCGTCGCGGCTCACCTCGACGCCGTAGTAGTTCGTCATCGTCATACCGGCACCGAAGACGAGCACGTCCTCGTCGGTCGGCGCACCAACCCGATGCCGGTAGACCCGGCGGTGGAAACCCTGCTCGGACTCGGGCAGTTCCTCCGGCGGCAGCCGTCGGACGTAGTAGAACGACTCGCCGCCCACGTTCCACGCGACCGGGGAGTAGCGGCACCGGTCGATCGGGCCGTCGACGGTCTCGCCGGTCGCGACGTCCATGACGTGCAGCAGAGACTCCTCCGTGCCTCCGGCCGACAGCTGGTAGGCGAGCAGGTCGCCCTCCTTGGAGGGCTGCCACGCATCGAGGGTCGTCAGGCCGTCGGGGTCGAGCGCTATCGGGTCGATAAGCACCCGCTCGACGTCGCCCTCGACGACGTACAGGACCGCGAACTGCTGTCCGGGCTCACGGCGCATGAGGAACCGCCGCTCGCCGCGCCAGTAGGGCGGCGAGATGGTCCCGGCACCGAGGAGGCGCTCGACGCGCTCCGCGAACGGCTCGCGCGTCGTCCACCCGGCCCGCTCGTGCGCGGTGATCTCCCGTTGCTGCGCCAGCCACGCGACGGTCCGCGGGTCGTCGGGGTCCTCCAGCCATCGATACGGGTCCGGCACCGGCGTGCCGTGGAGCTCGTCGACGACGTCGAGACGGGGGGCGACGGGATATGCGGGGCGGCCACTCACGCGACCACCCTAGAGCGGGCACCGGCGAGGTCCGCCCGCAATACGCTCGCCCCCATGACGGCCGACGGACCGTGCCGGATCGCCCAGGCACTGATCGACCATGCCGCAGCCGACCCCGACCGGGTCATCATGTGGGACCGCGAGCGCGCGCTCACGTACGCCCAGCTCGACGGCCTCGTCGGCACGCTCGCCGCGGAGCTGGACCAGCGGCGCGGTCTCCTGGGACCCAGCGGACTGGTCCCCATGGTCGTCGGACGCGACGTCGCGTCGGCCGTCGCCGTCCACGCGGCGTTGCGGGCTGGGGTGGGCTTCGTTCCGATCGACTCGGCCTTGCCGCCGGCCGCGGTAGAACGTCTGCTCGGGCGCATCGACGACCCGCAGGTCGCCGTCGTTGCGACCGCCGCCTATGCAGGGACGCTGCCCTCTGGCATCGAGGCGGTGGTCGTTCCGTCCGACCCAGGTCCGGGCATCGGGCCGAGGCCCGTCGAACGCGACGGCATCGGCATGGTCACGTTCACGTCGGGGTCCTCCGGCGAGCCGAAGGGCGTCATCAGCCCGTGGTGGGCCTTCGAGAGCTACTGGGCTCCGATGAGCGCGGCGACACCGGCCGGGGCGACCGACTACCGCGCGGTGTCCCTGCTTGCGCCGAGCTTCGCCGCTGGCGTCGTCACGGTCCTGCGGCCCGCGTTCGGTGCGGCTGTCAGCATCGTCGATCCCACCTCCCTCGACCCGATGTCGCTGCTGGAGACCTTCGACCGCGAGCGCCTGAACCTCGTCGTGCTCGTTCCCTCGCTCGTGGCGTCGGTCATGAGTCGGTGGCCGGCCGGCCGGCGTCTGGAGGCGGTCGACACCGTGCTGGTGTTCGGCGAGCCGCTCGAGTGGCCGATGGTGGAGACCTTGCGGTCTATCCTGCCGGAGCACGCCGTGATCGTGAACAGCTATGGCGCGACGGAGACCGTTGTCATCGTCGCGGAGTGCCGGATCACGTCGGACACCCCGACCGGAGCGGGGCGGGTACCGCTGGGCCGGCCACTGACACCCGGTCGGATCCGGCTCGAGCCGCTGTCGCCGGAGCCCGACGCCCCGACTGAGATGGTGGTCGTCGGCGACGTCGCGGCGGGCTACTGGCGTGACCCAGATCTGACCGCGGCATCGTTCGGACAGGACCCGGACGGCACGAGGTTCTGGCGAAGCGGCGACCTTGCACGCGTCGACGCGCAGGGCCAGCTGCACTTCGTCGGTCGCCGTGACAATGTCGTGAAGATCAACGGGCGGCTCGTCGAGCCGTCGGAACCCGAGCTCGTGCTCGCGGGCCTGCGCGGCATCGAGCGCGCCGTCGTCCTCGTGCAGGAGTCGCCGCGGGGCGGCCCACGGCTGGTCGCGCACGTCGAGGTCGACGATCAGGTGTCGGTCAGCCCGCCGCAGGTGCGGGCGGCGCTCGCCGCACAGGTCGCCCCGCACCTCGTCCCTGCGGTGATCGTCCGGCACGACCGTCTCCCGGTCACCGACTCCGGCAAGGTCGACCGTCAGGCGTTGATGACCGCCGTCCCGGTCCCGTGGCACGAGCAGGTCTCGGACCGCACGGCCTCCGCATTCGAGCGCGCCGTCCTCGATGTCGCCGCCGCCATCCTGGGGAACGCTCAGCTCGGGCCGGACGACGACCTGTGGGATGCCGGCCTGGACTCCCTCGGTGCGACCGAGCTCCTCGCCGCGCTGCAGGACTTCGGGTGGCCGGCGCTGCCGGAGTCCGTGCTGCTCGACCATCGGACGGCGGGGGCCCTCGACGCGTTGCGTGCGGCGGTTGTTCCGAGCGGGAAGACGATTTGGCTGCACGAGCAGGCGGCCGGCGATCCGGTGCTGTGCGTCCTGCCCCCGTCCAGCGACGCCCTGACCTTCCGCCGGCTCGCCCAGGAGATCGGCGACGCCGGCCCCATCGCGATCGTCCGCCAGTTCGATCCCGCATCCTGGACGGCTCCGCCGCGCACAGTGGACAACATCGTCGAGGCGATGCTCGACGGTCTTCAGGGGCGCGTGGACGGCCGGCCGCTGTGCGTCGTCGGCTACTCCGCCTCTGGGGTCGTGGCGTACGAGCTGGGTCGGCGCCTCCACGACGTCGGGCAGTCGGTCCGGGTGGTCCTGCTCGACTCACCGGCCGGGGCCGCCACGAACCAGCGGATGAGTGCGGTGGCACCGACGGTCGCTCGTCGCATGCGTGCGACTGCCCGGCAGGCGTGGCTGCGCGCGCTGCCGCCCTCGACGCTCCCGCAGCGCGAGCGGTCGTACGCGTACTACGACGTCGCGACGACGGCTGCCGAGCAGCACGTTCCGGCGACGAGCACCGTTCCCACGACGTTGTTCTGGACGACCCACGGGGGCATCCCCGAGCTCGCCGACACCTGGTCCGCGTTCAGCTCCGACCTGACCGTCGTCGGCCTTGACTGCGACCACACGGGAATCCTCGCCGAGCCGCACGTCGCGACGGTCGCTGCGCTGATCCGGACTCGTGCGCCGGAAACGAGCTGATCGACCTGGTTCATCCTGGCGCGATGGGCCGTACGATCCAGGCGCATGGACGGTCTCGGGGGAACGGCGGGCGCTAGGCCACAGCCAGCCCGGTTGGCATCAGCCCTCGTCAGCCACGCGACCAGGACGCCGGACCGGATGGCGGCGTGGGATCGGCGACGCGGACTGACCTACGCCGAGCTGGATGCGCTCGTCGGGGCGCTCGCGCTGCGGATCGTCGAACGTCGAACCGCCCTCGGCTCCTGCGGCGTGATCCCCCTCGTGGCCCACCGGGACCTGGGCTCGGTGCTCGCCGTCAATGCCTGCATCCGAGCGGCTGTCCCGTTCGCAGCGCTCGACCCCGATCTTCCGCCCGGCGCGATGCTCGCGCTGTGGCGCCGTCTCGACGACCCCGGCGTAGCCGTCATCGGGGATGACGCGTGTGCGGCGACCCTTCCCCCGGGCGTGCGCGCGATCTCGGCCTTCCAACTTCTGGACGATGCGATCGCACCGCAGCCGGTCGACCCGGACACGCTTGCGCGGCTCGTCTTCACCTCCGGGTCCACGGGAGCGCCGAAGGGCGTCATGACCTCCTGGGCCTGGCTCGACTCGTTCCTCGACGATCCCCTGTTCACCCCACCGCCCGGCGTGGACGACGATCGGGCGCTCAACGTCGCCCCGATCAGCTTCGCGGCGGGGGCGGGCGCGGCGATGCGTCCGGCGTTGGGCACAGCCGTCACCTTCCTGGATCCGAACGACCTGGATCCGGTAGAGCTTCTGGAGTTCTGCGACCGGCATCGGCTGGGCACCCTCGCCGTCGTCCCCTCGCACGTCGCGACCGTGCTCGATCGCTGGCCTTCTGGCCGCCGGCTTGAGTCGGTGCGCTCGATGATGGCGTACGGAGAGGCGCTCGAGTGGCAGATGGTCCCGACGATGCGCCGGCTGATGCCGGACTCCGGCGTCATCGTGAACGCCTACGGCACGACAGAGGCGCCGGTAGCGGTCGGTCTGCGGATCGACTCGACGATGCCCCTCGGTGTCGGCCGCGTACCGCTGGGCCGGCCCATGTTCCCCGACCGCGTGCGGCTGGAACCGATGTCTGGTTCGTCGGGGGATCCGGGGGAGCCGCTCGAGGTCGTGATGTGCGGGCCGCGGCTGGCGATGGGCTACTGGCGCGACGAGCAGCTCACTGCTGCCTGCTTCGGGACCGATCCCGCAGGCACGCGCGTGTGGCGCAGCGGCGATCTCGTACGTGTGGACGAGGACGGGATGCTCCACTTCGTCGGCCGTGCCGACAACGTCGTCAAGATCAACGGCAAGCTGGTCGAGCCTTCGGAGCCCGAGCGTGTGCTCGCGTCGATCCCCGGCGTGGACCGAGCGGTCGTCCTGGTCCAGGAGCGGTCCCGCGGCGGTCATCGTCTCGTCGCGCACGTCCAGGTGGCACCGGACGCCACCGTGGGTGCCGCCGACGTCCGCCGTGCTGTCGTCGCCGAGGTCGCGCCACATCTCGTGCCCGCGGTGATCGTCCGGCACGAGAGTCTGCCGATCACCGACCGCGGCAAGGTCGACCGGCAGGCGCTGAAGACTGCCGACCCCGTCCCGTGGCGGGACGGGGTGTCCGACCGCGCACCGTCGCTCAACGAGGCCGCGGTGCTCGCGGTCGCGGCTGAGGTTCTCGGCTTCGACGACGTCGGCCCGGACGACGACCTGTGGGACCTGGGGCTTGACTCCCTCGGGGCGACCGAGGTGCTGGCGACGCTGACGGACTTCGGGTGGGAAGCGCTGCCGGAGTCGGTGCTGCTCGAGCACCGCACGGCTGCGGCGATCGCGAGTCTGCGTGGGCAGTTCGTGCCCACCGGGGACGCGATCTGGCTGAACACCGAGGGCAGCGGCCCGTCGGTCGCCTGCGTGCTCGGCCCATCGAGCGACGCGCTGACGTTCCGCCGGCTCGCGCAGGAGCTGGCGCCGGACCATCAGGTCGGGATCCTGCGCCAGTTCGACCCGGCCAGCACCGCCGACGTCCCGCACACCGTGCCGGACATCGCCGCTGGCGTCCGCCGGTCAGCCGAGCGCGGTCTGGCCGCTGGCGGACGGACGGGTCGGCCCGCCGTGGTCGTCGGCTACTCAGGCTCCGGCGTCGTCGCGTACGACCTGGGCCGGCAGTTGGCCGCCGACGGCGTCGTCGTCCACGTCGTCCTCATCGACGCCCCGGCCGGCGCCCGGACCGCCGTCGACCACAGCCACGACGGGACGGGCAACGACGTCGCGGCCCGGTTGCGGCGGTCGGCACGGCAGGCGCTCGTGCGAGCGCTGCCGGCCGGGGTTCTGCCGCAGAAGGAGCGGGCCTACGCGCGCTTCGACCGCGCCGGCAAGGCCGCGCAGGAGTACCGGCCGCCGGTCACCGACCTGCCCGTCACGTTGTTCCGCGCTGTCGGCAGCGGACTGCCGGACCTGGCCGACGCCTGGACAGGGACAACACCCCACCTCACCGTGATCGACCTGGACTGCGACCACGACTCGATCCTCGGGATGCCGTACGTGGGCGTGATCGCCGAGCACGTACGTACCTGCGCGCCTACCGAACGCTGACTCGCGGCGTCCGTCCGGTCCGCCCGTACGATGCGGGCGCATGGACCCTGTCGGCGTCTCGTCGGCCCAGCCCTCCCGCGTCGCCGTCGCTCTTCGGGAGCAGGCACGTCAGTCCCCGGAGCGCGCCGCCGTCTGGGACCTGAACCGGCGGATCACCTACGCGGAGCTCGACGCCCTCGTCGGTGCGCTGGCGCTCAGGATCGCCGAGGCGCGGGGCGACCTCGGCGAGTACGGCGTACTCCCGCTCGTTGTCGGGCGCGGGGTTGCCTCGGTCGTGACGATCAACGCGGCGATCCGTGCCGGTGTCCCGTTCGCGCCGGTGGATACTGGGCTTCCTCCAGCGGCGCTCGCGTCGATCCTGCACCGGCTGGACGACCCGCAGGTGGCCGTCGTCGCGGATCCCGCGCCGACCACGCGCCTGCCCGGCGGCATCCGTGTCATCCCGGCGCTCCAGCCCACGCGTGAAGCACTGGACCCCCAGCCGGTCGACGCAGCGGCGCTGGGGCGGATCATCTTCACCTCGGGCTCGTCCGGTGAGCCCAAGGGAGTCATGGTCAGCTGGTTCTGTATGGACTCCTACGTCGACGACCCTGTTCTGAGGCCGGCCCCCGACGTCGACGACCGGGCCCTGAACTTGGCACCGATGAGCTTCGCGATGGGGGCGCTCGCGGCGATGCGCCCCGCCCTCGGGACCGCGGTGAGCACGCTCGACCCGAACGCCCTGGATCCGCTCGACCTCCTGGAGCGCGTGGACGCGGACCGGCTCACGAGCGTCGCCCTGGTCCCATCCCACGTCGCCTCCGTGGTCGACCGGTGGCCCGCCGGCCGCCGCCTTGAGTCCGTGCGTGCCGTCAACGCGTACGGCGAGGCGCTCGAGTGGCCCATGGTCGCCGCCATGAGGCCGCTCCTGCCGCAGACGAGCGTGATCGTCAACTACTACGGATCGACGGAGACGGTCATCGCCGCGACCTACCTCGTGATCGACGCCGCGACCCCGCTCGGCACCGGTCGGGTTCCGATGGGCCGTCCGGCGACCTCGGACCGCGTACGCCTCGAGCCCGTCCCCGGGTTGGAGGGCGATCGCGATGCGCCACAGGAGCTTGTCGTCCGGACGCCACGGCTGTCGATGGGCTACTGGCGGGACGAGGAGGCGACCGCGCGAGCCTATGGGCGCGACCCGGACGGGACCCCGTTCTGGCGCACGGGTGACCTCGTCCGCGCCGACGCGGACGGCGTCCTGCACTTCGTCGGCCGCGCGGACAACGTCGTGAAGATCAACGGCAAGCTCGTGGAGCCGTCCGAGCCTGAGCGTGCGCTCGGCGCCATCGCGGGGATCCGGCGCGCGGTCGTCCTCGTGCAGCCGTCCCCGCGCGGCGGTCAGCGCCTGGTCGCCCACGTGGAGGTCGATCCGGCCAGCGGGCTCGAACCCGCGGAGGTACGCCGCGTCGTGGCCGACCAGGTCGCCCCCCATCTGGTGCCGGCGGTGCTCGTCCGGCACGCGGCATTGCCGCTGACGGCGAGGGACAAGGTCGACCGGCAGGCGCTCCTGCGCGCGGAGCCGGAGCCGTGGCATCGGCAGTCCAGCGACCGACCCGCGACGCTGAACGAAGCGGCCGTTCTCTCCGTGGCCGCCGAGGTCCTCGGCTTCGACGGCTTCGGCCCGGACGACGACCTGTGGGAGCTGGGGCTGGACTCCCTCGGCGCGACCGAGCTGCTGGCGACGCTGACGGACTTCGGGTGGGCCGCCCTGCCGGAGTCGGTGCTGCTCGAGCACCGCACGGCTGCCGCGATCGCGAGTCTGCGCGGGCAGTTCGTTCCCGCCGGGGACGCGATCTGGCTGAACACCGAGGGCGGCGGTCCGCTGGTCGCCTGCGTGCTCGGCCCGTCGAGCGACGCGCTGACGTTCCGACGGCTCGCGCAGGAGCTCGCACCGGACCACCCCGTCGGGATCCTGCGCCAGTTCGACCCGGCGGGCACGGCGGACGTGCCGAGGACCGTTACGGAGATCGCGGCCTCGGTGCGCAGGTCGGCCGAGCGAGGCCCGACGGCTCGGCCGGCCGTGGTCGTCGGCTACTCCGGCTCGGGCGTCGTGGCCTACGACCTGGCTCGGCAGTACGCCGCCGATGGCGTTGACGTCCACGTCGTGCTCATCGATGCGCCGGCCGGCGCTCGGACCGTCATCGACCAGGGGCGCTTCGGGGGCAACGGCGCTCTGGCGGCGCGGCTTCGGCGGTCGGCGCGGCAGGCACTCGTGCGTGCGCTGCCGGCCGCGGCGCTGCCGCAGAAGGAGCGTGCCTACGCGCGTTTCGACCTCGCGGGCAAGGCCTCGCAGGAGTACCAGCCTCCGGTCACAGACCTGCCGGTCACGTTGTTCCGAGCTACCCACAGCGGCCTGCCGGACCTTGAGGATGCCTGGACGGGAACGACCCCGAACCTGACCGTCATCGAGCTGGACTGCGACCACGACGCGATCCTCGGTACCCCGCACGTCGGCGTCATCGCCGACCACGTGCGGATGTGCGCGCCCGCCGAACGGTGACGGCGCGGCGTGCCGGCGGGTCCGCCCGTACGATCGGTGCGCATGGACCAGACCGGCGCGCCCGCGTCGCCGTCACGGCTCGCACTCGCGCTGGTCGAACGAGCCCAGCAGACACCGGACCGGCTGGCCGCCTGGGACGTCGAGCGCTCGCTCACCTACGCCGAGCTCGAGGCCCGGGTGGCGGCGCTGGCACGGCGGATCCACGAGCGGCGTGCGGATCTCGGGAGTGCAGGAGTCCTCCCCATCCTGGTCGCCCACGACCTCGGCACACTCGTGGCGATCCATGCCGCGATCCGCGCGGGGACCGCGTTCGCGCCGCTGGACTCGGGCCTGCCGGCCGCCGCCCTCGCGTCGATCCTGCACCGGCTCGGCGACCCGGCCGTCGCCCTGGCCGCGGCGCCTGTCGACCTTCCCGCCGGCGTCCACGTCATCGACCGACTGCTTGCCGGTGACGGGTCGCTTGACCCCGTGCCGGTGGACCCGGACTCCTACGCGCGGATCGTCTTCACCTCCGGCTCTACCGGGGAGCCCAAGGGAGTCGTCTCCAGCTGGCTGAGCATCGACAGCGTCCTCGACGACGCGGTGCTCGCACCACCCCCGGACCTCGCCGACCCCCGTGCTGCGGTGATGGCGCCCATGAGCTTCGCCGCCGGCCTGACGTCTGCGATCAGGCCCGCGCTCGGCACGGCCGTGAGCGTGCTGGACCCCAACGCCCACGACCCGGTCGACCTCGTGGACCACATGGACCGCGAACGGCTGACGACCATTGCCGTCGTCCCATCGCACGTCCCTGCGGTGCTGGACCGGTGGCCCGTCGGGCGTCGGCTGGAGGCGGTCCGCTCGATGATGACGTTCGGCGAGGCGCTCGAGTGGTCGATGGTGCCCATCATGCGGCGGCTCATCCCCGAGAACTCCGTCGTCGTGAACGTCTACGGCGCGAGTGAGGGAGGCATCAACTTCGCCCTGAGGATTCCTTCCACCATGCCGCTGGGCTCCGGGCGTGTTCCCCTCGGCCGCCCGGTCGGCCCGGATGTGGTGCGCCTGGAGCCCATCGCGTCAGGCGAGGACGACCTGTTGGAGGTCGTGGCGCGTGGGCCGCGGGTCGCGATGGGGTACTGGCAGGAGCCGGAGCTGACGGCGCGAGCGTTCGGCGTCGACGCCGACGGCATCAGGTTCTGGCGCAGCGGCGACCTCGTCCGCCTCGACGCCGACGGACTCGCCCACTTCGTCGGCCGTCGCGACAACGTGGTCAAGATCAACGGCAAGCTCGTGGAACCGTCCGAGCCTGAGCGCGTGCTCGGCCAGATCGACGGGATCCGACGGGCCGTGGTCCTGGTGCAGGACGCGCCGCGAGGCGGACAGCGCCTCGTCGCACATCTGGAGGTCGACCCGGGTGCCGAAATAGATCCGGGGCAGGTGCGCCGCGTCGTGGCCGAGCAGGTTGCCGCGCACCTCGTGCCGGCTGTCATCGTCCGCCATGACGCGCTTCCGCTGACGACACGGGGGAAGATCGACCGGCAGGCGCTGGTCCGCGTCGAGCCGGTGCCCTGGTTCCGGGCCGCGTCCGCGCGGTCGGCGAACCTGAACGAGGCTGCGGTGATGTCAGTCGCGACGGAGATCCTCGGCGTCGCCGGCTTCGGTCCGGACGACGACCTCTGGGAGCTGGGCCTCGACTCGCTCGGGGCGACGGAGCTGCTGGCGACGCTCACCGACTTCGGATGGGAGACGATGCCGGAGTCAGTCCTGCTCGAGCACCGTACGGTCGCGGCCATCGCCGTGCTGCGCGGCGCAACCATCCCGACGGGCGCGCCGATCTGGCTGAACGTCGAGGGGACCGCCGCACCGGTGGTGTGCGTCCTCGGACCGTCGAGTGACGCGCTGACCTACCGCCGCCTCGCCCAGGAGCTCGCCCCGGATCACCCCGTCGGGATCCTGCGCCAGTTCGACCCGTTGTCCGCCCGGGCACCGCTTCGAACCGTCCCGGAGATCGCCGTCGAGGTCCGGCGCGCTGCGCAGGCAGGTGGTCAGCCGCCGCCGGCCGTGGTCGTCGGCTACTCGGGGTCCGGTGTCGTCGCTTACGAGCTGGCGCGGCAGTACGCCGAGGACGGGATCCACGTCACCGTCGCGCTGCTCGACGCTCCTGCGGGAGCATCGACGGCTCGCCGGCTGCGCAGCGCCGGTGCGGCCGGAGTGGCGGTGGGCAGGCGCCTGCGGCGAGGCGCGCGTCGAGCATTCGTCCGCGCCCTGCCCGCCGGCGTCATGCCCCAGCGCGAGCGCGCCTACGCCCTGTTCGACCTCGCCGGTGCGGCTGCGATGGCATACCCGATGCCGGCGAGCGACGTGCCGGTCACGCTCTTCCGGGCCCTCGATCGTTCGCTGCCCGGGCTGGCCGAGGACTGGGCTGCCGCGTCGACCGATCTTGCCGTGATCGACCTCGACTGCGATCACGACCAGATCCTGGGGACCCCCCACATCACTGCCGTGTCCGAGCGCATCCGTGCCGTGGCGGGCTGAGCCCGATGGCGCTCCACGACCTCACGGCGCTCGAGCAGGCGGCGGCGGTCCGCTCCGGTGACGTGTCGTCCGCCGAGCTCACCCGGCACTACCTCGACCGGTCCCACCGCCTCAACGATGCGGTCGGAGCGTTCGCGCTCCTGACTGATGAGCTCGCCCTGCGGCAGGCCGACGCCGCCGACGCCGCGGTCCGGGCGGCGGACGACGGCGAGCGACTGCCCGTCCTCCACGGTGTGGTCGTCCCGATCAAGGACCTCAACGTGGTCGCCGGCGTCCGTACCCGGTTCGGGTCCCTCGCGGTCGACGTCGTCGCGGACTATGACGACGACGTCGTCGTCGCGCTGCGCACGGGTGGCACCGTCATGTCCGGCAAGACGACAACACCGGAGTTCGGGTTGCCGGCCTACACGGAGTCCGACATCGGCCCGTACGCCCGGACGCCATGGGACCTCACCCGCGGCGCCGGCGGGTCGAGCGGGGGAGCGGCAGCGGCCGTGGCGGCGGGCCTCGCGTCCGCCGCGCAGGGCTCCGACGGCGGCGGCTCGATCCGGATCCCCGCCAGCGCGTGCGGGCTCGTGGGCGTCAAGCCGTCCCGCGGGCTCGTCCCGAGCGGACCGATGCCCGACCACCCGAGCGGCCTCGGCGTGCAGGGCACGCTCACCCGGACCGTTGCCGACGCGGCGGCGCTGCTCGGCGTCATGGTCGGGCGGGACCGCGCGTACCTCGAGGCGATCTACGACGGGCCGCTCGGCGACGCCGATGCGCTTCGTCCGCTCGCGCCGCTGCTCGTCGGGCGCTACCGCACACCCGTCATCGCGGCCGTGGACCTGGATCCGGAGGTCGTCCGCGCCTTCGACGACGCCTCCCTGGTGCTGGAGTCCCTCGGACACCAGGTCGTGGAGGTCGAGGTGCCGATGCCGCGGCACGCGGTCCCGCACTTCGAGGACGTGTGGTCGTCGATCGCAGCCGGAATCCCCATCCCGCCCGAGCGCGAGCGGCTGCTGCGGCCGTTGACGAGGTGGCTACGTGAGCGCGGCCGTGCGCTCACCCCCGTGCAGGTCCGCGCCGCGCTCGACGCGATGGCCGCGTACGGGGAGCAGGCGCTGGAGCGCACGGCCCACCTCGACGTCGTGCTGACGCCGAGCCTCGCGCAGCTGCCGGCCCCCGTGGGCGCCATCCGGGACGACGACGACCCGGCCGGCGACTTCGACGCGCAGAAGCAGTTCACCCCGTTCACCTCTCCGTACAACATCACCGGGCAGCCGGCCATTAGTCTTCCGGTGCACTGGACGCCCGACGGCCTCCCCGTGGGGGTGCAGCTCGTCGGACGGCCGATGCACGAGCAGACCGTCCTGGCCCTCGCGGCGCACGTCGAACGTGCGCGGCCGTGGGCACACCGCCACCCGGAGGCCTGGTGACCACCGCCGACGCGCCTGTGCACGACCGTGTCCCCGAGCACCTCGCCCGGCTCGCCGAGGCCTACGGCGTCGCGACCGAGTACTGGGACCAGGCCGGGACGCTCGTCCGCGTGGGCACGCCGACAGTGACGGCGGTCCTCACGGCCCTCGGTCTTGACGTCAGCGACGAGGCGGCCGTCGATGCCGCACTCGAGGAGAAGCGGCTTCGGGACTGGCGCCGCATGCTCCCGCCGGTCTACGTCATGCGGCAAGGCGCTGACCAGCGGCTGTGGGTGCACGTCCCCGACGGCGACCCGGCGACCGCCTGGGTGCTGACCGAGGATGGTGATCGCATCGACCTGGCGCAGATGGACCACTGGGTCGAGCCGGTGGACGTCGACGGCGCCTGGGTCGGGGAGGCATCCTTCCTGCTGCCGGCGGACCTGCCCCTCGGCTGGCACGTCGTCCACGCGCAGTCGACCGGGAGCCAGGCCGTTGCGCCCCTGGTCGTCGCGCCGCAGCGGCTGGACCCGGATGCCATCGCCGGCGTTCGCCAGTGGGGTCTGATGACCCAGCTCTACGCGATGCGGTCCCACGACTCGTGGGGGCTGGGCGACCTCGCCGACCTCGCGGTCGTCGCGCGCTGGAGCGGCGCCGAGCTCGGGGCCGGGTTCGTCCTCATCAACCCGCTGCACGCGGCGTCGCCCGTGCCGCCGATGGCGCCCTCGCCCTACCTGCCCGTCACACGTCGCTTCGCGAACCCGATCTACCTGCGCGTCGAGGATGTCCCGGAGTACCAGCGGCTCTCGACCGCCGTTCAGCGTCGGGTCGAGGAGCTCGCGACCCAGCTGCGTCGGCTCAACGTCACGGCCGATCTGCTGGACCGAGACGCCGTGTGGGCGGCGAAGCGCGTCGCGCTCGAGGCGGTGCACCGTGTCGGGCTCGACCACGCGCGCGCCGACGCGTACCTGGCCTTCCGTGAGGGCGAGGGGGACGGCCTGCGCGACTTCGCGACGTGGTGCGCGATCGGAGACGTGCACACCAGCCCGGACCTGTGGCCGGTCGGGCTCGCCCGGCCCGACTCGCCCGAGGTGGCCGCGTTCCGCGCCGACCATGCCGACCTCGTCGACTTCCACATGTGGCTGCAGTGGCTCCTCGACGAGCAGCTCGGCCACGTCCAGGCCACGGCTCGCGCGTCCGGCATGGCGATCGGCGTCATGCACGACCTCGCCGTCGGCGTCCATCCCGAAGGCGCCGACGCGTGGGCCCTGCAGGACGTGCTGGCCGCCGGGATCGGCGTCGGTGCACCGCCGGACATGTACAACCAGATGGGTCAGAACTGGTCGCAGCCCCCGTGGCGGCCGGATGCGCTGGCCGAGGCCGCGTTCGCGCCCTACCGCGACATGCTCCGAACCGTTCTCGCGCACGCGGGCGGCCTTCGCATCGACCACGTCCTCGGCCTGTTCCGGCTGTGGTGGGTGCCGGACGGCCTGCCGGCGTACGCCGGGACCTTCGTGCGCTACGACCACGAGGCGATGCTCGCGATCTTGATGCTCGAGGCGCACCGCGCCGGTGCCCTGGTCGTCGGCGAGGACCTGGGGACCGTCGAGCCGTGGGTCGCCGAGGCCCTTGCTGAGCGCGGCATCCTCGGCACGAGCATCTTGTGGTTCGAGGCTGAGGACGGTCGGCTGCGCGACCCCCTGACGTGGCGGAGCGAGGTGCTGGCCAGCGTCACCGTGCACGACCTCCCGCCGACCGCGGGCTACCTGCGGGACGAGCATGTCCGGATCCGGGCAGACCTCGGCCTGCTCACGACGCCGGTCGAGCTCGAGCGCGAGAACGCGGCTCGCGAGCGGGCCGAGTGGGCCGCGCTCCTGGTCGAGCACGGGTGGCTGAGCCCGGACGTCGACCTCGGTACCGACGAGGGGCTCGAGGCGCTGGAGGTCGCGCTGCACCGCGCCGCCGGTGCCTCGCCCGCGCGGCTCGTCGGCGTCGGGCTTGCCGATGTCGTGGGCGACCGGCGGGCCCAGAACCAGCCGGGGACCGACCAGGAGTACCCCAACTGGCGGGTGCCGCTGACCGACGCCGACGGCACGCCGGTGCTCGTCGAGGACCTGATCGACGGGACGGACCTGCTCGGGCCCCTCGTCGAGGCCGTCCGCGCGGCACCGGCGGTAGGGTGTGCGCCGTGAATCCCGTCGAGGCGCTCGGCCTGTTCCTGGGCATCCCCCTCGCCGTCGCGGTCGTCATCGCGATCGCCGTCGGCGCGTCCTCATGGACCCGGTCCGGCCGTGTCACCGGCGACTACGACGCCGGCCCGTTCATGGTGGTCAGCAGTGCACCGCTGCCGGACCCGTCCGTCATCAGCGACGAGACCTCGATCGTTCCTGCGGCGGGAGGTGGCGTCAGTGCCCGGTGGTGATGGTTTCGTGCTTCCCGACTCGGCGGCCAGCCCGTTGTCCGAGGGCCAGCGCACCGAGCTGACCCGGCTCGTCGAGAAGGCTCGGCAGATCTGTGGCTACGCCTTCGCCGTGTGGATCGGGCCTCTGCCCGAGGGCCGCGAGGGCGTGCTCGCCCAGCACAACGGGCTCCCGTACGCGTCGTCATCGATCCTCGTCGCGGTCGACCCGACGGCCCACCGCATCGAGGTCGTAACCGGCCGCAACGTCGCGCGGGTCCTGGACGACCGCACGTGCGAGTTCGCCGCCCTGGCGATGAAGTCCTGCTTCGTCGCCAACGACCTCGTCGGCGGGATCCGCGAGGGCGTCACGCTCCTCGCCGAGCACTCCCGTCACCCTCGGGTGCTCCACCTGGACAGCCCTGCCTGACTCTTGACCCTTCCCCCCACCCGCCCGACTTCGTTGAGCGGCGGTTTGTGAGCGCTTCGCGCCCTGTTTTGTCCGATTTGCCCGCACACAAGCCGCCGCTCAACGAGCGGGGGTGGATGAGCGAACGGCGTCGCCGCGGCGAAGTGCCGCGCGCACCATGGCGACGAGGTCCCACGGACGCGCGAGCTGGTCGGCGGTCACCACGATCACCAGCCAGCCGGCGTCCTGCAACAGGTTCCGCCGGGTTGCGTCATGTCGACGTTGCTTCTCCGCGAGGTGGGCGATCCCGTCGTACTCGACGATCACCCGTTGCGCCGGCCAGGCCAGGTCGGCGCGAGCCAGCCACCCACCGCGGTCGACGACGTCGTAGTTGCAGAGGGGGCGCGGGACTCGGCCTTCGACGAGCATGGTTCGCAGGCGCGACTCTCCGGGTGACTCAGCGCGTCGGTCGAGCAGGGGCACGGCTCGGCGCGCGACCGCCACGCCACGACGGCGGAAACCCCAATGCGTGATGGCGGCGAGTTCGGGCTCGTCGGCAAGGTTGCGACGCAGGAGGGCGTCGCCCATCGCCACGAGGTGGTCCAGCGGCAGCTCGGCGGCGCAGTCGAGCCAGGTTCGCGCCGGCGTGGTGACGGCGAGCCCGTCGCACGTCGTCACATGCTCGGGTGGAAGGTCGAGGCGGCGGCCGACGACCTGCGGTCGGTCGGCATGTGCGCCGTCAGGCGGTGCCGCGACCTGGATGGCCCGGCGGTCGTCGAGGCCGATCCAGGCGGGCAGCGGCAGTCCCCACAGCCGGGCGGCCGTCGCTCCGCACGCGACCGATCCCGGCCGCACGCCGGCGAGCGTCGCGGCGAGGTTCGCGCGCCACGGGTCGTCGGCGTCGACGCGGACCCGTAGCCCGCGGGAGGGTGCCACCAACTCCAGGTGGCGGAGCTGACGTCGGGTCCGACCGGCGGCGCCGTCCGCTTTCACGGCGAATCCGTCCGGGACAGCGGCGCGCTCAGGAGGTAGGTCGGGCATGGACGAAGTCCGCCGGACACCGCTCCGGCTCGCATAGCGCACGCGCCGGCCGGTGGACCGCGCCCGCGTTGGACTTCAGTTGTGGGCAGCGATTCTCGACTCGTTGAGTGGCGGTTTGTGACCGCTTCGCGCCCTGGTTTGTCCGATTTGCCCGTACACAAACCGCCGCTCAACGATGGGGGATGGGGGATGGGGGGACGGGGTGGGGGTGTCGGGGGATGCTGCGCCGCCGACTTTGTATAGTAAGTCTGTGGAGAAGATAGGTAAGAGAGGGCTGCAGTTCGCCGCGGCCGGGGTGGTCGTGGTCGCGGCGGGGGCCGTCGTCGTCTCGACGCTGCCGATAGCGACGGCAGCCACGGGCGACGACGTCGCAGCGCCGGTCGCGTCGACGGCGCCGTCGTCGGCGTCGCCGTCTGTCGCCTCGGACCCACCGACGCCGGCCCCGGACAGTCGCGCACCGCAGATCACGAACGTCGTCTTCGTCCTCGCCGACGACCTGGACTGGCAGGCGTTCAACCGTGTCCCGCGGCTGCGCGCGCTGACGGACGACGGCGTCACGATGACGAACTTCGTCGTCACCGAGTCGCTGTGCTGCCCGTCGCGCTCGTCGATCCTCACCTCCCAGTACGTCCACAGCCATGGCGTCCTGTCGAACGTCGCGCCGGCGATCGACCCGTCAGTCGCCGACGCCCTCCGCGAGAACGGCCAGGCCGACGCCCTCGTCGCCCAGGGCGGCTGGGCGGCGTTCAACCAGAACGGCCACGAGCAGGACTGCCTGCCGACCTGGCTGCACGCCGCCGGCGTGAAGACCGGGTTCCTGGGCAAGTACCTCAACGGGTACGGCAGCGCAGACCCGCTCGCCGTCCCGCCCGGCTGGGACGACTGGTTCGTGCCGGTCACGACGCAGCAGATGTACCGCGGCTACGGCTACACCGTCAACGACAACGGTGCCCTGCGCTCGTACCCGACCAAGGCCAAGGACTTCCTGCCCGACGTGCTGACCCGCAAGGCGGTCGACTTCATCCGCACGAGCGACGGCCCGTTCTACCTGCAGGTGAACCCGACGCAGCCGCACTCGCCGTTCCCGGTGGCCACGCGGCACAAGAACGAGCGCGTGCGGTCCACCATCCCGCAGACGCGCAACTTCAACGCCGTCGGCTCCGATGCCCCGCGGTGGCGCAGCCACAAGAGGGTGATCGCTGGCGAGCGGCTGGCGAAGTACACGCGCATCTGGCAGGAGCGGATCCGATCGGCGGAGTCGGTCGCCGACACGGTCGATGCGATCCGCGCGGAGCTGCGTCGGACCGGGAAGGAGTCCTCGACGCTGCTGGTCGTCGGCTCGGACAATGGCTTCCACATCGGCAACCACCGGCTCAGCCCCGGCAAGCGCACGCCGTACCGCGAGGACACGGTCGTGCCGTACGTCTTCATCGGCCCGGGGCTGGACAAGGGCGACGTGAACCGCTCGGTCGCGTCGACGATCGACCTCGGCCCGACGTTCGCCGAGCTGCTCGGCGCGGCGACGCCGTCGTTCGTCGAGGGCCGGTCGCTGGTAGGTCAGCTGACGACGGGCGGCGAGGACGGCTGGCGCACCGGCGTTCTGACGGAGAGCCTGGGCGACACCGCCATCGGTGACCCGGACTACACGGCGTTCCGACCGCCGAAGTTCCACGCCCTGCGCACGAAGGACTGGCTCTACGTCGAGTACCTCAACGGCAGCCGCGAGCTGTACGACCTGCGACGAGACCGAGCCGAGGTGCACAACGTCTACGAGCGGACCGACCCGGCGACGATCGCCGCGCTCTCGGCGAAGCTGCAGGCGCTCGCTGCCTGCTCGGCGGCGCAGTGCCGCGTCGCCGACGCGCTCCCCGTGCCGGCCGCCTAGATCTCGGCGTCCTTGGCGCGAGCCCGCGCCGCGCGGAGCGTGCCGTCGCGGCCCTCGGCGACCAGCCGCCGGGCCGGGCCGGGCAGCGCTGCCGCGGGGCCGGCGAGGAACGCGTCGCTGGCTGCGACCGTCGCGTCGTCGACCAGGAACGTCGGGTACATGAAGGTCGTGATGTCCTGCGCCATCTCCATCGTCCGCTCGGCCCACACGTGAGGCAGGGCCTCGAAGTAGGCATCCCGGTAGGGCACGAGCAGCTCGACCTGGTCGGGCTGCACGAACCCGCCCATCGTCGCGCCGAGGATGGCGTTCGGCAGGTCGGCGCGGTCGACGATGTCCGCCCACGCGAGCTCCTTCGCCTCCGGCGTCGGGCGGGCCGCCCGGGCGCTGGCGGCGTGCCGACGGCCGGTGGCCGTGTCGTCGCGGTCGAGCTCTGCCTGGATCGCGTCCTCGTCACGGACGCCGGCAACAACGAGCCGGTGCAGGAGCGACCAGCGCAGGTCCGTGTCGATGGCCAGGCCGTCCCACACAAGGGTGCCGTCGAGAAGGCTGGCGACGGTGTCGAGGTCGGCGGTCGACGTCGCGGCACCCACGAACGCCCGCGAGAACGCGAGCTGACGGTCGCTGCCGGGGTCGGCGGCAACAGCATGCGCGCGCATCGCGTCGGCGTACTCGGTGAGGTAGCCCGCGCGGTTCTCCGGGGCGGCGAACTGGTCGATGGCCATGCGGGCCTGCCGCAGGACCCCTTGGACCACACCGATGTCTGTCTCCGCGCCGGCGCCGGCCAGGACGAGTGCGACGAAGTCGCCGGTCGAGACCTCCGCATCGCGTGTCATGTCCCAGGCCGCGCCCCAGATGAGAGCCCGGGCGAGCGGGTCCTGCAGCGATCCGAGGTGCGCGACGGCCGTCTCCCACGACGTCTCGTCGAGCCGCACCTTGGCGAAGGTGTAGTCACCATCGTTGAGCAGCAGGAGGTCCGGGCGACGCTGCCCGGCGAGCTCGGCTACCTGCGTCCGCGCCCCGACGACGTCGACGTCGATCCGGGTGCGCAACGTCAGCGCACCCTCATCGAGGTCGTACAGGCCGATGCCGATGCGGTGCGAGCGCAGCGTCGGATCGATGCCCTCCGGCATCGACGGCGGCTCCTGGACGACGACGACCTCGGTCATCGACCCGTTCGTGTCGACGGTGATCTCCGGGCGCAGCAGGTTCACGCCGCTGGTCTGCAGCCACTCCTTCGTCCACGGGCCGAGGTCACGCCCGCTCGTGCGCTCGAGCTCGGAGAGCAGGTCGGTCAGCCGGGTGTTGCCCCACGCGTGCGCGATGAAATAGGCGTGCACGCCGGCGAGGAACTCCTCCTCGCCCACCCACGCGACGAGCTGGCGAAGTGCCGACGCCCCCTTCGCGTACGTGATTCCGTCGAAGTTCACGCGGACCGCGTCCAGGTCGACCATGTCGGCCGCGATCGGGTGCGTCGAGGGGAGCTGGTCCTGGCGGTACGCCCAGGCCTTGCGCAGGTTCGCGAACGTCGTCCACGCGTCGGTGTACCGGGTGGCGTTGGCGTTCGCCCAGTGGGCCGCCCACTCCGCGAACGACTCGTTGAGCCAGAGGTCGTCCCACCATGTCATCGTGACGAGGTCGCCGAACCACATGTGCGCGAGCTCGTGCAAGATCGTGTTGGCCCGCTGCTCGTAGGCGGCGTCGGTCACCCGCGACCGGAACACGTAGTCCTCGAGCAGGGTGACGCAGCCGGCGTTCTCCATCGCGCCGGCGTTGAACTCCGGCACGAAGAGCTGGTCGTACTTCGCGAACGGGTAGGCGATGCCGAACTTCTCCTCGAAGTACGCGAAGCCCTGCTTCGTGACCGTCAGGATCTCGTCGGGGTCCAGGTGCTGCGCGAGCGACTCGCGGCAGTAGACGCCCAGCGGGTAGGTGCCGTACGTGCCGCTGTACTCGTCGTCGACGCGGTGATACGGGCCGGCGACGAGAGCCGTGATGTAGCTGGAGATCCGAGGGGTCCGGTCGAACCGCCATGTGGCGGTGCCGTCGCCGTGGTTCACAGGCTCGGGCGACGGAGAGTTGCTGACGACCTGCCAGTGCGACGGCGCGGTGACGGTGAGGCCGAACGCGGCCTTCAGGTCGGGCTGCTCGAAGACGGCGTACATCCGTCGCGAGTCGGCGGACTCGAACTGCGTGTAGAGGTAGGTCTCCTTGTCGACGGGGTCCACGAAGCGGTGCAGGCCCTCGCCGGTGTTCATGTAGAGCCCGTCGGCGACCACGATCGCGACGTTGTCCTCGGAAAGGTCGGGAAGCGTGATGCGCGGACCATCGACGACGGATGCGAGGTCGAGAGCCGTGCCGTTCAGCACCACGGAGTGCACGGTCTCGGCGACGAGGTCGATCCACGTCGTCGCCCCCGGTGCCGTGCAGCCGAAGGTGACGGTGGTCGTCGTGCCGAAGGTGCGGTCCGACCCCGTGAGGTCGAGGACGACGTCGTAGGAGTCGACACGAAGCAGTCCGGCGCGCTCGGCGGCCTCGGCGCGGGTGATGTTCAGGCTCATCGGGCAATCCAACCATTTGGCCGCCGGCGCCTCCCGCGCGCGTGTCCCGCTGCGGCAGCGGGGATGGGGTTACTCAGACGAGGACGCGCGGAGGAGTCGTGGCGCCGTCGGGAATGACGCGCGCTAGCCCGTCCCGCACGCGGATCGCGCTCCACAGCGCGGCCAGGGCGTCGAGCGCGTCGACGAGCGGCACGCGCGTGGGGCGGCGGTCCAGCGCTGCCACGGCGTCAGGTCGCCATGCCGCGAGGGCGGCGGTACGGGCGGTCACGCCGTCGGCGCCGTGCTTGCTCGGCAGCACCTGGCCGCACATCGTCGCGAACGACAGCTCAGGGTGGACCTCGACGACGACCGCGTGGGTCGACCGGAGCGCCACGTCGAGCGCGAGGATCCGCGTCGCCAGGCCGAGGGCCTGTCGGCTGACACCCTGGCCGGTCAATCCGCGCGAGAGCTCCTGCACGTCGGCGTTCGGGGCTCCGAGGCCGAGTTCCAGCACCGGCCGTGGCGCAGTCGTGAACACCCGCGAGCCGGCGCCGGGCAGCTCTCGGCGCAGCAAGGCATCGCACTCGCGAAGCCCTGCGTCGAGTAGCCCGATCGGCATGTCGATGCCCACGACAGCCCCGGGCAGCAACAGGGTGTCGACGGACTCGACGAGTGCCGATCGCCAGGCGATCGACGTGTCGCCGCCGGCGTCGATTGCCGCGATCCACCCACCCGGGCAGCCGTCGATCCCTATCGCGGCCGCGACAGGTGTCGACGTCATGTTCTGAGCCACCGCCGGTTGTAGGGTCTGGCCAGTCAACCATCGGGGGACCCATGCGCGCGCTACGCCCACTCGTCCTCGCCATGGTGGTTCTCGTCGGTCTCGTCCTGGCCGGCGCAACACCGGCCCAGGCCGTGCCCGGCCAGCACCTGTCGATCACGTGCCAGGAGGGGTGGAGCGATCCGGTCGTCATCCCGCGCACCGTGGTCCTGAGTCCGGGCGAGACGCTCACGATCGACACGAGCGGTTGCAACTACACCGGCTACGGGCTGTCCCTGGCCGGCACGTACACGTATGTCTATGACGACGGCACGACGATCACGACGATCGTGGTCAGTCCTAACCCGAGCGGAACTGTGTCTCCGCTTCAGGTCGGGTCGTCAGTCACGTTCGTCGCCCCGACTGACGTGCAGCCGGCAACCTTCCAGTTCTCGCTGCTCTACTACCGCGGCAGCAACTACTTCGGGGAGTCCTACCAGTTCTCGGTCGCGGTGTGCGCTGGTGGTGTCTGCCCTGCCGACGAGCCGGTCCCGACGTGGGTGCAGTCGTTCCAGCGCGCGAGCCAGTCGCAGGACTGCCCCGTCGGGTGGGCCGCCTCGTGGGAGCAGTGGCCCGGAGCCGGCGCCGGCGGCTTCGTCTGCACGCGGGGCGTCCCGGCCTACGGCAGCTGACCGAGCCCGGCCGGGCCGCTCAACCCGTCTGGGCGGACGCGTCGAACGCCGACAGCACCTCGGACCACTCATGCGCGGCGCCCTCACCGAACAGCTTCTCGGCCTGCGCGTACAGATCGCGCAGCGCCACCCGGTCCCCGCTCTTCGCCGCGCGCTCGACGCGCGCATGCCAGTCCGCGATCTCGGGCGACCTCGTCACCTGTCCAGTATGCGCCGCCCCGGTCACCGCGCCCAGCCCGTCGCCGCTCCCCGAGCGCGCAGGCAGGGAAGGCGCATGATCGAATCACGGCATGGCTGACACGACGACCGTCGACTTCTGGTTCGACCCCCGGTGCCCGTGGGCGTGGATGACCTCGCGCTGGATGCTCGAGGTCGAGCAGGTCCGTGATGTGTCCGTGCGTTGGCACGTCATGTCGCTGGCCGTGCTCAACGAAGGCCGCGAGCTGTCGGAGGAGTACGTCGCGTTCATGGAGACGGCCTGGCAGCCGGTGCGCGTCGTGGTCGCCGCACAGCAGCGCCACGGTGACGACATCGTGCTGCCGCTCTACACGGCGCTGGGCACGCGCTTCCACCCGGCGGGTCGCGACGACGTCGACACCGTCGTCCGGGAGGCCCTCGCGGAGGTCGGGCTGCCGCCGGAGCTGGCCGACCTCGGCCTGACGGACCAGGTGGACGAGGCCCTGCGGGCCAGCCACCACGAGGGGATCTCGCTCGTCGGCCAGGACGTGGGCACGCCGGTCATCGCGGTTCCCGGGCCGGACGGCGAGCGCATCGCGTTCTTCGGCCCGGTCGTGACACCCGCCCCGAAGGGCGATGCGGCGGGACGCCTCTGGGACGGCACGATGCTCGTGGCCGGCACACCCGGGTTCTTCGAGCTCAAGCGGACCCGCCACCTCGCCCCGATCTTCGACTGACGGCCCATGCCCGAAGGCCACGTCGTCCACCACCAGGCGCGGCGACTGGGCCGTGTGCTGAGCCGTCGGGCCGTGCACGCCGACAGCCCGCAGGGGCGGTTCGCGGCCGGCGCAGCGCTCGTCGACGGCCGCGTCGTTCGCCGGGTGGAGGCGCACGGCAAGCACCTGTTCATCGGGTTCGCCACCGGCGACGGCCCCCGGGCCACGACCTGGATCCACGTCCATCTCGGGCTCTTCGGCAAGTGGGAGTTCGGCCGCGGTGACGTGCCGGACCCTGTCGGGCAGGTCCGACTGCGGCTGCGGACGGACGACACCTGGGCGCAGCTGCGTGGGCCGACCGTCTGCGAGGTCCTCGACGACGCCGCGAAGCGCGCCGCCGTCCGGCGTGTCGGCCCGGACCCGATCCGCCCGGACGCCGATCCCTCGGTGGCTGCCGATCGGGTCCTGCGCAGCAGTCGGACGGTCGCCGAGCTCCTGATGGACCAGCGCGTGCTGTCCGGGGTCGGCAACATCTACCGCGCCGAGGTCCTCTTCCGGCACCGCGTCTCGCCCTTCCGTCCCGGACGCGACGTCAGCGCGGACGAGTTCGCCGCGATGTGGGCGGACCTCGTGACCCTCATGCGAGCAGGCACGAAGCAGGGCCGCATCGACACGGTGCGCGACGAGCACCTGCCGGAGGTGATGGGCCGTCCGCCGCGCGAGGACCGCCACGGCGGCGAGGTCTACGTGTACCGGCGGGCCGGGCAGCTGTGCCTGGTCTGTGGCGCGGAGGTGCAGCTCGCGCTGCTCGGCGGCCGCACCGTGTACTGGTGCCCGCGCTGCCAGCCGGACTGACCGAGGTCTGGGACTGACGGGCTGGGCCTACGGGGAGCCCGGGACCTGGGGGTGGCGGATTCCGGGGTGCCCCGCGGGCAGTGAGTGGCGGATGATCCGCCACGACGCGACGACGGCCAGCACGGTCAGCGCGTAGAAGAACGCCCCTGACGCCGCGAGCGCCCACAGTCGGTTGCCGTCGATGAAGAACATCAGCAGCACGGCCCGCACGAGGTTCAGCAGCGCCCACGGCCATGACGCGCGGGTGTAGGCGCGCAGGAGGTCAGGATCCTTGCGCCAGCGCATCCTGGTGCCGGCCAGCGGTCCGAGGATCACGCCGATGAGCGGCCAGCGGACGAGGTTGGCCACGACGAACGCCAGCGCGGAGGCGGCGTTGACGAGCACGCGCGGCCAGAAGAAGTCCGCGGCGCTCCCGGTGCGGCTGGCGATGTACCCGCTGACGACGACCAGCAGCATCGAGCCGACAGCGCGGGCGGGGTGCGTGCGCTCGACCAGGCGCCAGATCGTGAAGCCCAGCGCCAGCCCGATCGCGGCTCCGATCGCCCAGCCGAGGGCCGTGTTCCCGCTGCCGCCGAGTGCGAGGTAGACGGTGATGAAGACCAACGGCGGCAGGACCGTCTCAAGGGCCCCGCGGACGCCGCCGAGAAGCATCACGAACGGGTGGGGGGCCGCCGCGCTGACGTCGTCGCGAGCCACGACCGCTGGGTCGTTGCTGCTGCTCACGGCGTCTGCCCGTTCCGTCACGACGTCAGGCTATCGGCTGCCGTCCGGTCAGCGAAGGGTACCCTTACTTCCCGGCATCGGGGGAGGATGAGCGCGTGACCGCCGTCTACGACATCGACCGCATCCGTGCCCGGATCCCCGCCCTCGCCGGCGGCACCGCCTTCTTCGACGGCCCGGGTGGCACGCAGACGCCCGACCTGGTTGCCCAGGCGATCGCGGAAGCGCTCATGGCTCCGCTGTCGAACCGAGGCCGGACGACGGCGGCCGAGCGTCGTGCCGACGACCTGGTCGTCCAGGCACGCCTAGCCGGTGCCGACCTCCTCGGGGCGGATCCGGCAGGGATCGTCTTTGGTCGGAGCGCGACCGAGCTCACGTTCGTCGTCGCCCGGACCCTTGCCCGCGAGTGGGGGCCGGGGGACGAGGTCGTGGTCACGCGCCTGGACCACGACGCGAACGTGCGGCCCTGGGTCACGTACGCCGAGCGGGCCGGGGCGACGGTTCGGTGGGCGGCGTTCGACCCAGCGACCGGCGCGCTCACGGCCGACGACGTGCTGGCGCAGGTGACGGACGCGACCCGCGTCGTGGCCGTCACCGGAGCGTCGAACCTGATCGGGACCCGTCCTGACGTGGCGGCGATCGCGGCCGGGCTCGAGGGCAGCGGGGTCCTCCTGCACGTCGACGGAGTGCACCTGACCGCGCACGTGCCGGTCGACGTCGTGGCGATGGGCGCGGCCTTCTACGTCTGCAGCCCGTACAAGTTCCTCGGCCCTCATCTCGGCATCCTCGCCGCATCGCCGGCGTTGCTGGAGACGCTCCATCCGGACAAGCTGCGGCCGGCGACCGACGTCGTCCCCGAGCGGTTCGAGCTCGGGACGCTGCCCTACGAGCTGCTCGCCGGCGTGACCGCGGCGATCGACATGCTGGCCGACCTCGTGCCGGGCGATGAGGCGACGATGCCGCGGCGCGAGCGGATCCTGCGGTCGATGGCGGTGCTCGAGGATTACGAGGAGGGCCTGCGCGATCGCTTGCGCGCCGGGTTGGAGGCGATCGCTGGCGTGCGGCTCCTGGGGCACGCGCCGCTGCGGACGCCGACCGAGCTGTTCGAGGTCGCGGGCGCGCCGTCGGCGCAGGTCCACGCCGTGCTCGCGGAGCAGGGCATCAACGCCCCCGCCGGCTCGTTCTACGCGATCGAGGCGTCGGAATGGCTGGGGCTCGGTGCTGCCGGCGCGGTACGGGCCGGCATGGCGCCGTACACCAGCGCCGAGGACGTCGACCGCCTCATCGCCGGCGTGACGCAGATCGCCGCGTCAACCTGACGCCCCTCCCCGCCAACGCGCCTCTAGTGGTCGTAATAACCGGACATATCGGTCGAATAACGACCACGTGAGGCGTCTCGGCGGTCAGGCGTCGTCGGCCCAGTCGGCGTGCTCGCGGCGGGCCCACCAGACGGGCACCCGACCGGTGCGCATGCCCGCACGGGCGACGGAGTCGTTGCCGGCCATGTAGATGTGGCCGAGCACGACGACGAGAACCGCGAGGGCGAGCCAGTCATGGACGAACGTCGATCCCGTGCGGATCGAGTCCGGGAACCGGCTGCTGAAGAACATGACCGAGCCGGTCGCCAGCATGACCAGGATCGACCCGAGCGTGAAGGCGGCGTTCAGCTTCTGGCCGGCGTTGAACTTGCCGACGCGGATCCGCCCCGATCGACGGTCGCGGCTGCGAAGCCACTGCCAGTCCGCCGGGCGGAAGCGGTTGAGCCGGCCGGCATCGTCCCGGAACGCGCGAGAGGCCAGCGCGAGCAGCAGCGGGGCGATGATCGCGAAGCCGGCCACCTCGTGCACGACCCGGACCACCTGGCGCTGGCCGATCAGGCCGCCGAGCGCGGGTACGTACAGGAGTGCGCCGGTCACGAGGAGCACGAGCATGAGGAGCCCGACCGACCGGTGTACCCAGCGCTCTGCGCGGCTGAACCGGGTCAGGTCGGCCTCGGCGGGCGCGAGATCGGTCTCAGACATTCGGGTCGTCGCTACGGCCGTTGGACGCGCCGATCCAGGCATCGACGTCATACCCGAGGTTCTCCCAGTAGCCTGGCTCGACCTTGCGGACCGCGTCGATCCCCGAGAGCCACTTGATCGACTTGTAGCCGTACATCGGCGCGACGTACAGCCGCACCGGCGCCCCGTGCTGGACCTCGATCGGCTGCCCGAACATGGTCGTCGCCACCAGCACGTCGGGGCGCTTGGCCTGCTCCAGCGTGAGCGACTCGGTGTAGGCGCCGTCGAACGACGTGAAGCGCAGCGCCGTCGCGGCCGGCTCCAGCCCGGCGGCGTCGAGAACGTCGTTCAGCAGCACCCCTGACCACGCGACGTCCTCGACCCGCCAGCCCGTCACGCACTGGAAGTCCTTGGTCATCTGCGTCTGCGGCATGGCGGCGAGGTCGTCGAGGCTCAGCGAGAGCGGCGTGGCCACATCGCCCCCGACGGTCAGCCGGTAGGTCGCCGGGTCGTACGAGGGGTAGCCGTCGGTGACGGTGTAGATGCGGAAGCCGCCTGCGGCGGGGATGACATCGGCCAGCGCAGGGACGGTCTCGCCCACGACCGTGCTGACCTGGCGCGAGAGCCACTCGCCGGCTGCAACGCCGACCGCGCCCAGGCCGAGCATCCCCAGCACGACGCGGCGGCCCACCGGGGTGCCCCGTTCGCGCTGCTCAGACCCGGTCACCTGCCAATGGGACCACGCCGGGGCCGTTGAGGCCAGCAGCCGGGTCCGTGAGTGCGTAGGGTCGGCGGCGGCAGCGCGCGTCGGGCGCGTGTGAAGGAGGGCGCGTGCGGGTCGGCCGGATGTCGCTTGCCGCTGGCGTCGGCATCGCGTGCCTGCTGCTCGCGAGCTGCGGCTCGGACGGCCCGTCGGGCCTGGCGGGCTCCGGCGACGCCTACGAGGCGATCGCGAAGCTGGGCGTGAACTGCTCCGAACCGGTCATCGCCACCCAGTCACAGCTCCCGTACACGAGTGTCACCTGCGTCGGATTGCGGATCGAATGGATGGACGACGAGGACGGGTACGCGGCGCTGGTCCGCGCCGACTGCGACGCCACCCCGACCGACGCACGGCCGGCAATGTCGGCGGTACCGCTCGTCGTCGGCGACCGGTGGGTGTTGCGGGGCGCTGACTCCGACGAGCCGGGTACCTGGCCGCGGGCGGTCTCTCCGGGCGACGCCGCCGACGCGCTGGGCGGCACCGTCACGAACGCTGCCGACTACTGCCGCACGGTTGGCGCCTGGAGCTAGGCGAAGGAGTTCGCCAGCTCAAGCAGGGTGGTCGTGGTGGCCCAGTTGCGTGCGGTGCCCTTCGCGACCGGGTTCCTCGCACCCGTCGCGATGACCTTCGCCAGCTCGCTGGTGCCGAAGCCTCCCGGCGTGTGCAGGTACGCCGTGCGGCCGACGACGGTGACCGTGTCGGTGCAGCCCTTCGCGATCGCGAGCTCGACGCGCGCGTCGAGACCGGCGAGCCCGTCGGCGTCCGGGGCCGCCGCCATCACGATCGCATGCAGCCGCTTGTGGTCGCGCTCGCCCGGGTACGGGTTCGCCGCGACGATGCCTGCGAGCTCGTCGGCATCGACCACGATGACCGCGATGTCCAAGCCGAAGTCGCGTGCGATGAGGTCGTGGACGCGCGACGCGACCGTGCCGTCCGTCCCGTCGGCGTCGAGCACGATGTTCCCGCTCTGGATGAACGTCTGCGCGCCGGCGAACCCGTCGGCCGCGAGGCACTCGCGCAGAGCCGGCATCGGCAGCCGGTTGCGGCCGCCGACGTTGACGCCGCGCAGCAGCACGACCCGGACGCTCACGCCGGCTCCGGCCGTCGGGCGACCCAGGTCGCGCGCAGCGTCTGGGGGCCTGCGGGCACCGGCGTGTACTCGTCGCGGACGGCGACCAGCGTGAGCCCGGCCGACGCCAGGGCGTCCTGAACCGTCGCGTCGTCGTGGAGGTGCTGGACGTGCTCCTCGACGAAGCTGGCGTCCGGGCGGCCCTCGGCCTGCAGGTTCATGATCGACCGGCACGTGCGCGCAGACTCGTCGACGACGTACGTCACCGCCCAGCGCGCATCCTCGTGCGACCCGAGCACGACGGGGGTGTCGCGGACGCGGGCGAGCATGGCCTCGGCATGGAGGTCGAAGACGACCCAGCCGCCCGGGCGCAGTCGTGTCGTGAGGGCGACGAGGGTGCGGCGAAGATCGTCGACGTCCACGTAGTTCAGGCCGTCGAACGTCGACACGACGGCGTCGAATGGTCCCGCGAGCTCGCGTGCCTGCGGTAGGGACGGCAGGGTCGTCTCGACCAGCGCGACGTCGGGGCCGAGGCGAGTGCGCGCCCGGGCGAGCATCGCCGACGATGCGTCGAGGCCGACGACGTCATACCCGCGTGAGCCCAGTTCCGCGGTCATGAGACCGGTGCCGCAGCACACGTCCAGGATCGTCCGCACGCCGGTGGGGTCGCTCGACCACACGGTCTCGAGGAAGTCCGCCCACGACGCGAAGCAGGGGTCCACGACGAGTTCGTCGTAGACCCCTGCCAGCCGTGCGTACGGGTCGGCCATGCGTGCTGCAGACCTCAGATGCCGAGGACCTTGGCCTTCGCCGCGGCGAACTCGTCGTCAGACAGCACGCCCTTGCTGTGCAGGTCGGCGAGCTGCTGCAGCTTCTCCATCGAGTCGTCGGCGGCCGGAGCGGCCTCGACCGCCTCGGCCGGAGCCGCCTCGGCCGGAGCGGCTGCAGCCTGTGCGGCCGCCTGCTTCTCGGCGTGCTTGTCGGCCTGCTTGTATGCGACGCGGCTGGACACGGCGGTTGCCGTGCCGGCGACGACGGCGGTGCGGGCTGCCATGCGGAGGAGTCCCATGGTGGTTCCTTTCGTGAGCGGTTGGGGGAGGGTTAGGGCAGGAGCTCGTTGACGACGTCAGCCGGGATGCGGATCTGGTCGATGACGACGGCGTCGGCCGCGGCGAAGGCGCGGACGAGCGGCTCCATCCAGGTGTTCTCGTAGGCGATGAGCAGCGCCGAGCTGTTGGGCTCGAGGTCGTCGCTGATCTCGTCGGCGTCCTCGTCGTTCAGCACGCCGTGGTCAGAGATGTCCAGCTCGAGGAACGCCGGCCCGAGATCGGGATCGAGGTCCTCGATCGCGAGCGTCGCGACGACGCCGTCGGCATCCTTCATGACGAACAGGACGTCGAGGACGCGGATGGTCCCGGCCTGGACGAGGTCCATGATCGCCGGGACGATCTGGCCGGTGAACTTGTTGCCGGGGAAGCCGACGATGTAGACGTCGACGGGGCCGAGGGGCATGAGGCCTCCAGGAGAAGGGGACCGGGCCAGCGCCCGGCTCGCTGGCAGGCTACCAGCGCGATGTGGGCGGGCGCGTGGATCGGGACGGGTCCACCCGGACGGGGTGAGCGTCCCGCCGCGGCGTGTCGATGTCGGGCAGGGGCTCCAGCAGCCCAAGGCGCCGCGCGGCGCTGACTGCGTCGTCCCGGTTGACGACGTCCAGCTTGCGGTACGCGGCCTGGACGTGGGTCTTCACCGTGTTGGTGGACAAGAACAGGCGGCCGGCGATCTGCGGCAGGGTCAGGTGGCTGGGCAGGAACTGCAGGACCCGCAGCTCAGCCGCGGTCAGCACCGCTGGTGCCGGCGTGCGCGGACCCGGGGCGTCGGCCATGGCCGAGCGCGCCATGGCGACGAGCTGGCCGACCCGCGCGGAGTGGGCGAAGGCGGGGTCGAGCTCGGCGCGGCTCACGGCCAGCAGCTGCTGCGCGCTCGCACGCTCCCCGAGCAGCGCATACGTCACCGCGTGCATGAGCGCTCCGACCGGCGGGAACCAGTGCAAGATCCCGGCCATGCCCACGCTCTGCCGGCGGGCGGCACCGAGCGCCTCCGTGGCCTCGTCGAACCGTCCGGTGCATGCGAGGTAGAGCGCGTCGATCGACATGACGACCCCGGAGGTGGCCAGCCGGTCGAGATGGGACTCCACCATGATGTCGCGGGCCAGGTCCTGCAGGGGCCGGGCGGACGCCACGTCCCCGTCCAGCAGGTGCATGAGGGCCTGCCAGCCGAGGACGTTGGCCTCGACCGACGGGACGTCGTACGCCCGCGACCGGGCGAGCGCGGTCTGCGCGCGGTGGTCGTTGGCGTCGTGGTCGACGCCGAGGAGGTCGGTGACGACGAAGGCGACGACGTTCGCGGCCGACACGAACGCCAGCTCCGGCGGGAGGACGGTCGTGACGGCGTCGGCGATGCGGCCGAAGTCCCGCAGCGGCTCGCGTCCGCCGACTAGGGCGGTCGCTGCCACGGCGGCCGCCACCGGGTCGACCCCGGCGTGCTGACGCCACTGCGGGACGAGCTGCTGGGCGCGGCGCAGCCATGCCGTCACGTCGGTGTCGTCGCCGCGTTGGATCGCCAACCAGCACCGGGAGACTGCCAGGAGCGGGTCCGAGCCGAGAGTCCGGTCGTCGAGGGGCCGCAGCCATTCCTCGAGCAGGTCGGGGTTCCCGCGGCCCACGGGCTCTCCGAGGTTGTGGGCGATGAGGCCGCCGGCCAGCGCGACGTCGCCCGACAGCGCGGCGTGCCGGACGGCGGCATCGAGCGAGCCGTGCTGGTCGTACCAACTCGCCGCGGCGGAGTGCAAGCCGGGCACCGACTGCGGTGAGACTTCGTCGAGCTCGTCGCGCAGGACCTCCTGCAGCAGGTGGTGGTAGCGGAACGCCGTGTCGGACTCGTCGAGCGGCACGACGAGCTGGATGGCGCGCGCCAGCCGTCGCAGGACAGCCAGGGAATCGGCACGCCCGAGCATCGCGTCGCAGAGGGCGGGCTCGACGAGGTCGAGGATCGAGGTCGCGCGCAGGAATGCCCGGGTCTCCTCGTCGAGAGGGTCGAGCACCTGCGATCGCAGGTAGTCGCGGACGGCCCGACCACGCCCGACCGGCCCCGACAGGCGGTCGACGGCCTCGGCCTCGTCGCCGGCGCCTGACATCAGCAGCGCGACGAGGTAGACCGCGACGGGCCAGCCCTCGGTCTCGTCGAGCACGCGGTCGACCAGCGCTGGCGTCGCGGGGACGCCGTGGACCGCCAGCACTTCTTCTGCCTCGCCGGCGTGGAACGCCAGATCCGCGGCGCCGACCTCGACGAGGTCGCCGGCGGCTCGCGTCCGCGCGAGCCACGCCGGCGTCGCGTTTCGAGTGACGAGGGCGAGCTGCGAACCCGGCGGCACGGCGGCGGCGAGCTGCTCGAGCATCACGTGGCACCGCGGGTCGATGAGCAGGTGGACGTCGTCAAGGACGAGCAGGCAGGGCTCGTCGCGGCTTCCCATGGCCGCCGCGAGGGCGGGCAGGAGCAACGCGGAGAACCGTGGCTCCTCGCCCGTCGCGATCGTGCGGAGCTCCTCCAGCGACGGTCCGAGGGGGTCGAGCCCGGCGATCAGCTGCTCGGCGAGGGCGATCGGGGCGTCCGACCACGGCTGAAGCGCGACGACGGCATGCGGTCTCGGGTCGGCATCGACCCACTGCCGGACGAGGACGGACTTGCCCGACCCGGCTGGGGCCGTCACGACGACGACGGGGCCGTCCTCGTCGAGCAGGCGCTGCACCAGGCGGGACCGTGCCACGGTGAGCGTCCGTGCGCGTGGGGGCACGGCGGCTGAGCGGCGACCGGCGTGCGTCGTCATGGCACCTCCGCTCGTGCGGCGGACCGTTCAAGACGGCCCGGCCCAGGGGAAGGGTAGTCACGTGTAGGCGCCGAAGGGTCGCCGCGCTGGTCATCGCGCCACCGAGGGCGGCGCAGCGGATAGCCTTCGCCCGTGGCCTCGGGACGGGCGTCAGGAAGCCGGACGATCCACCTGCTTGCGGCGATCGCCTGCGGGGGGCTGCTCTACGTCATCAACAGCTCGCCCGGCTGGGCCGACCTCGGCGTCGTGACGCCGGAGGCCGAACCGGTTGTCGTGTGGGTCAACGCGGCGCTGCTGCTCGGGCTCGTGACCTCCGTCATCCTCGTGTTCGTGGACGCCCCGCGCCTGCTCGCCCTGTCGGGGATCGTCATCGCCGCCCTCGTCGTGTGGGTCTCGTTCCGGCTGCTGGCGATCTTCCCCTTCACGTACGGCGACGAGCTGTCCGGGGGATCGAACGTCGCGCGCGTGGTGCTGGCGTTCGCCATGATCGCCGGGGTCGTCTGGATCATCGTGGCGATCGCGCGCTTCTTCCGCAGCTGAGGCGAGGCAGTCGGCCACCGAAGACGTCGAGAGCGGACCGGTGCCGGGGCTACGGTTGCGGGGTGGGGCACGGCACGGGTGCGATTGACGCAAGGACCCTCCGCGTGGCAGGCGCGGTCGGCGCGGCCACCGCACTCGTCGTCCTCAGCCTTCTGCCCGCTGCGTCTCCGGCCGCGGTGGGGTTGGCACTGGGTCTCGAGCTCATCGCCCTCGCGGTGTTCGTCGTCGCCGCTGCCCGGATGCCGCGCAGAGCCCGGCTCGTGTGGTGGCTCCTCGCCGCCAACCTGGCGCTCGTCGCGCTCGGCGACATCGTCTACGACGTCATGGCCTACCACGTCGAGACCGACCCGTTCCCGTCGTGGCCGGACGTCCTGTACTTCGCGGCGTACGTGCCGCAGGTCGTGGCGCTGGTGGTCCTCGTGGTCCGCCGCCAGCGGGTGTGGGACCTCGCGGCCTGGATCGACTCGGCGATCATCACGGGCGCCGCGGTGGCGGTCGCCGTCGCCGTGGTGCTCGTCCCGATGCTCGACGCCGTCGTCGACGCGTCGAGCATCATCGCCCTCGCCTATCCCGTGTGCGACCTGGTCGTCCTCGCGCTTCTGGTCCGGCTGACGGTCGGTGGGGGCCGACCCATGGCGCCGGTCGTCCTGCTCGCGTCATCCGTCGCGCTGTCGCTGCTGGCCGACCTGACCTACAACGCCCTCGCGGTCGCCGGCACGCTCGATGACTCGCCGCCGTGGCTGGAGTCGGTGTTCGCCGCGGGCTCGATCCTGATGGCGTTCGCCATCACGGCGCCGGGCGCCGCGACGATCGTTCGACCGGCGACCTCGGGCACGGCGATGATCTCGCGCGCGCGTATGGGCGCGCTCGGCATCAGCGCGCTCGTCGGGCCTGTGCTGATCGCTGCGCAGTCGCGATCCGGCATCCAGGCGGACACGGCGGCACTTGCCCTCCTCACGATCGCGGTCAACGCGCTGGTGGTCTGGCGGGTCCTGCTCCTGCTCACCACGGTCCGTCGACAGGCGGCGCGGCTCGACGAGATCGCCAGGACCGACGCGCTCACGGGCCTGCCGAACCGGCGGTCCTGGGACTTCACCGTGGCCCGTACCGTCCCGACGGCCGCTCGTCGGGTCGTCGTCGCGATCTCTGACCTCGACCGGTTCAAGGAGTACAACGACGAACGCGGCCACGCCGCGGGGGACGCCCTCCTGGTCGACTGCGCGTCGGCCTGGCGTTCGGCGTTGCCGGACGATGCGTTCCTCGCGCGCTATGGCGGCGAGGAGTTCGCGATCCTCCTCGTGGGGCAGACGGACGCCGACGCGCGGCGAGCGCTCGAGCGGATGCGCGACGCGACCCCGCTTCCGGCGACGTTGTCGATCGGGATGTCGTCCGCGGCCCCCGGGGAGCCGCTCGATCACGCCTTCGAGCGGGCGGACGCCGCGCTGTACCGGGCGAAGGCCCGCGGCCGCGACCGGCTTGAGTCGGCGGAGCTCGAAGCGCAGTGACCGGGCGCCTCAGGGCAGTGGTCGCTCCATGAAGCGGATGTACACGGCGATCGAAGGCGGATAGTCGCGGTACGGGGCGCACGGTTCGAAGCCGAGCCGCTCGTACAGGGCGATCGCCTCGGTGTTGAGAACGCCGGTGTCCAGGCGCATCCGGGCGAACCCGGCGGCGGCGGAACGGGCGAACAGCTCGACGCACAGACGGCGGCCGACGCCGTGGCCCTGCAGGCCCTCGGCGACGTACATGCGCTTCATCTCGCACGTCCCGTCGCCCAGGTCCCGGTACGCGACGCCAGCGACGGCGTCGCCGTCGAGCTCTGCGAGCAGAGCAAGCCCGCGGGGTGCGCCGTAGGTCGTCGCGAGCGAGGCGAGCTCGGCCGCCAGGTCCTGGTGGTCGAGGACCGCGAGGAAGTCGGGGGTGTCGACGTAGCGCTCGCGCAGCCATTGCTCGTAGGCCGCTACGAGCCCGCCGAACACGGAGAAGTCCGCTGTGGTCAGGGCGGGACGGATCGTCAGCTCCACGGCCGGAAGTCTGGCACCACGCGCTGTCAGGGGGGCGCGCCAGACTCGGCGCGAGACCACCTGGGAGGTCCTGATGCGCCTGGTCCACGTCGCCGACGTGCACCTCGACGCGCCGTTCGCGTGGGCGGGTGCGAGCGGGGCGGCTCGCCGTCAGGCGATCCGCGACGCGTTCGCCGCCGCGGTCGCGCTCGTACGCTCGGCGGACGCGGATGCCCTGTGCGTCGCCGGCGACCTGTTCGAGCACGAGCGGGTCACCGAGGACACGGGCCGGTACCTTGCCGAGTTGTTCGCCTCGCTCGCCCCGGTCCCGGTCCTGCTGGCCCCCGGCAACCATGACTGGTACGGGCCGGCGAGCCTGTACCACCGCACCGCGTGGCCGGCCAACGTCGTGGTGTTCCGGTCCGAACGGCTCGCGCCGGTGACCCTCGCGGACGGCTTAACCGTGTGGGGAGCGGCGCACCTGGCGCCTGCCGGCACGCGCGGCTTCCTCGACGGGTTCGCCGTCGACCGGGGCGGCGTCCACGTGGGTCTGTTCCACGGATCGGAGCGGTCGGCGATGTCCGCCGAGTCGGCCGCGAAGCTCCCGCACGCCCCGTTCACTGCGGGGCAGGTACCGGCCGCCGGGCTGCACTTCGCCCTGGTCGGTCACCTGCACACCCCGTACGACGGTGCCCACCACGCGTACCCAGGGAACCCCGAGCCGTTGACGTTCGGCGAGACCGGCGAGCGCGCCGCTCTCGTCGTCGATGTCGACGACGACGGCCAGGTGCGGACGCGTCGGCACGTCGTCGCCTGCACCGAGGTCGCCGAGCTTGACCTGGACATCACCGGGTTGACCCACTCCGGCGCCTTGCGGGCGGCGGTCGCCGACCTGCTCGCCGGGCGATCGGGTGTGGTGCGGGTGTCGGTGCGTGGCGAGCTCGACCCGCAGACCGACCTCGACGTCGAGGGCTGGCGGGCGCTTGCTCCCGCGCTTGACGCGCTCGTCGTCCGGACGACCGGGGTGCACGAGGCGTACGACATGGCCGCGATCGTTGCTGAGCCCACTGTGCGCGGCCGGTTCGTCGCCGACGTCCTCGAGCAGGTGGGCGACCCGGATCTGCGACGCCGTGTGCTCGCCACGGGGCTGCGCGCGCTGGACGGTCGAGCCGACCTCGAGGTGCGCTGATGCGGATAGAGGAGGTGTTCGCGGTCGGCTTCGGCCCGCTGCGCGACGCCCGGCTCCGGCTGGCCCCGGGCCTGACCGTCGTGGTCGGAGCCAACGAGTCGGCGAAGTCGTCCTGGCATGCCGCGACGTACGCGGCCCTGTGCGGGATACGGCGTGGGCGCGGCCAGCCGGACGGCCGCGACCGGGAGTTCGGCCGACGGCACCGGCCCTGGGACGGCGGGCCGTGGCGCGTCGGTGCCCGCCTGGCCCTCGACGACGGACGCCTCGTCGAGATCGCGCACGAGCTCGAGGACCGGGTCGACTGCCGCGCGATCGACCTCACCCTCGGACGCGACGTGTCAGGCGAGGTCGTCAACGACGGCACCGTCGACGCGACGATGTGGCTCGGGCTGGGGCGCCGAGCGTTCGAGGCGACCGCGTGCATTCGTCAGGCGGAGCTCCTTCGGGTACGAGGAGCCGGCCGAGAGCTCGCCGACCTGCTCGGCCGGGCTGCGGCCACGGGCGGCGCGGACGAGTCCGCAGCGGCGGCGTTGGCCCGCCTGGCCGAGTTCCAGCGTGACCACGTCGGCGCCGACCGCGCGAACGCCGTGAAGCCCTGGCGGCTGGCGATCGACGCGGAGGCGCAGGCCCGACGGGCACTCGACGACGCCCGAGCGGCTCGCCTGGCGTTCGATGCCCACGCGCAGCGCCTCGACGAGCTGCAGGCAGCTGCGCTGGCCGCTCGCCGAATCGAGGGTGCCGCTCGGGCGGCCCGGCTCGCCGCCGACGCGACCGACCTCAGCCGGCGCGCCGAGCGCGCACAGGGGCTGGCCGACGGGCTCGGACCCGTGCGCCCCGCGCCGTCGGCGGAGGGTGCGGGCTGCGAGACGATCGTCGCCGCCGCGCTCGCCGGCTGGCGTGCCCGGCCCGCCGTGCCGGCACCGGGCGAAGATCCGCACGTCCTACAGGCCGAGCTCGACGCGCTGCCTGCGGGTCCGGACGCCGACAGCCCGGGCCGGGCGGCAGTAGATGCCGGGCGTCCCCTGCCGCGCTCCCGGCCCATGCGCTGGCCCTACGCCGCGCTCGCCTGCGGGGCGCTCGTCGTCGTCGCGGGGCTGGTTGTCGCCCGTCCTGCGCTGGCCGCGATCGGGGTCGTGGTGGCGCTCGTCGGCGCGGTCGCGCTTGTGTTGCGTGGCCAGCGGCGCGCCGAGCTCGTCGCGGCCGACGATCGGGCTGCCCGGCGAGCGGCCGAGTCCGCCGAGCTCGCGGCGCGTCGCGCGCTCCTGGCCGGCCGGCTCGAACGCGCCCGACAGGACGCCACCCGGCGGACCGAGGCCCTGCAGGCACAGGCGCGGGCGCAGACCGCGCTACAGGAGTCCGCTGCGATCGTCGCTGTGCGGGAAATGCAGGAGGCGGACGGCGACGCGCTGGCCGATGCGCTCGCTTCCTGGCTGGACGCCCAGCACGCGGCCGACGGCCGTCGGCGCGAGGCAGAGGCGCGGTGGCGTGAGCTCGACCGACTCGTCGGGGACGGCACCCTTACCGACCTGCAGGACCGCGCCACCCAAGCGGCGTCGGCCGCGGCGACCGCCTCAATAGGGCTCGACCTCGTGCGTCTCCGGGAGGCGCCGGTGCCGACCGACGCCGACCTGGCAGCGCTCGCGACGACGTCCTGGGAGGCCGCGCGGGCCGCTGCCGAAGCCGAGGGCGGACTCGCACAGCGTGCGGCCGGCTTGCCCGACGTGTCCGTCCTCGACGAGGAGCTCGCGGTCGCCGCGGTCGAGCGGCAGCGGGTGGAGGCCCTCAAGGCGGTTCTGGAGCGGACCTCGGAGATCATGCGGTCGGCCCAGGACCGGGTTCACCGCGACATCGCGCCGCGACTGCAGGCGTCACTGGTCCGGTGGCTGCCGGTGGTGACGGGGGGCCGTTACGTGGATGCGCTCGTCGATCCGCGGTCACTCGCGGTCCAGGTGTGTGGACCCAGTCGGCGCTGGCGGGACGCGGAGCGTCTGTCGTACGGCACTGCCGAGCAGGTCTACCTCCTTCTGCGGTTGGCGCTCGTCGAGCACCTGACCGCGGGCCATGACACGTGCCCGCTGCTGCTGGACGACATCACGGTGCACGCGGATGACGCACGTACCCGGGAGATCCTCGACCTTCTACTGGCGGTCTCCCAGGAGCGCCAGGTCGTCCTGTTCACTCAGGAGACCGCCGTCGCGGACTGGGCACGCGAGCGCCTCGCGGACGTCGCCGGCTCGGTCATCGAGCTCAGCCCGATGCCCGTGGGGTAGGGCTACCGTGAAGTGATGACGAGCTCGCACCCGCCCATGACGGCTCCGACTCCGTACCTGCACCTCCCGGGGACAGCACGCGAGGCCTTGGAGTTCTACGGTGCCGTGTTCGGTTGTGCGGTCCAGCTGCACTCGTTCGCGGAGTTCGGCCGGACCGACGGCCCGCCGGACTCGATCGCCCATGGCTACCTGAGTGACGGACCGGTCTCGATGTTCGCGGCCGACGTGCACGGTGACGAGCCGACGCTGCGATGTGAGGGCCTGATGCTGTCGCTCCTGGGGACTTCCGACCCCGCGACTCTGCGGGACTGGTTCGCCCGTCTGTCCGATCGCGGCCGCGTCGTGGACGAACTGCAGGCGCGCCCCTGGGGTGCGTCCGACGGCCAGGTCGTCGACCGCTACGGCGTCCACTGGCTCATCGGGTTCGAGGGCGACGACGTCGGATAGCGCGCGAGCGTCGCGACTAAGTGGTAGCGAGCAAGTCCAGGAGCTGGCTGAGGCCCGCGCGCTGGCGATGCCCGGACGTGAGGTCACCCAGTTCCGCTCTTGATGAGCGTCGCCAGTGGCCACCTGTTCCTACTCCAGCCGAACACGGTCCGCGTTCGCGCGGGTTGCGGCGCCGATCTGAGGCCACAGGGCCTTGGGAAGGTCGTGACCGGCGCCGTGAAGGACCGTGAAGCGTGCGCTCGGGATGCGCTTGGCGGTGTCTTGGCCGGCCTTGACCTTCACGATCGGGTCCTCATCTCCCGCGAGAACGAGAGCCGGCGCCTCCATGGATCGAAGCCTGGGGCCATGCCACTTCGCGCCGATCTGACGACTCTGGGCCTTGGTGTCCCGGGGGCCGGTATCGACCTGCCGTTCGATCCACTCCCGGGCCTCGTTCTCGTCGAACGGATAGGTGCGGCTGGCCACCCCACGGGCCACGGCCAGATTCGCCTCAATATCGCCTTCGCGGCCCTCGGGGAACTTCGCGCGGGCGAGCCTGGCGAGGAGTCCGAAGCGCAGGTAGCGGAACACCGAGATGCCGGATGCATCGCTGGGCACGGCCGCGGACGACACGATCGACAAGACCCGGCCAGGGTGACGCAGGGCGATCCGCTGGGCGAGCGTGCCGCCCATCGAGTGGCCGAAGACGTGGGCGCGTTCCCATCCCAGGGCGTCCATCACTGCCACGGCGTCGTCGGTCATGTCCTCGGCCGTGTAGCTCGCGCTCTTGCGCCCAGCGAGGGCAGCGAACGGGTTGGACGAGGAGGTGTCCGGCATGCGAGTCGATTCACCGGCGTCTCGCTGGTCGTAGCGAACGACCTCGAAGCCCTGGCCGGCGAACGTCTCACACAGGTCGAGGGGCCACCAGAAGCGCGACGTGCCCAGCCCCATGACCAGCAGCAACGGATCCCCGGTCGAGGCGATGAGTCGGTCGAAGGCGATGCTCACCGTTCCGTTGTCCGCGTACGCGGTCGGCGACCAGGCGCCCGAGTTCACTGTCGACACCGCATGTCCTCCATAACTGCGAACAATGTTCGCAGTAGGATACCGGAGTGGCACACAGGTCGAGCGATCGGGCCGCGACGGCCCCCAGCGTCTGGCTCCGCCCGCAGCGCGGATCCCGCGGCCCGGCCTCCCAGTGGACCCGCGATGACATTGCGGCGGCAGGGGTCAGCCTTGCGGACGCCGGGGGACTCGAAGCGGTCACGATGCGCTCGATCGCAGTCAGTCTCGGTACGGCCGGCGCATCGCTGTATCGCATCGTCGACTCGCGCGACCACGTCCTGGAGCTGATGGCTGACCGCGTGATCGGGGAGTTCGACTACGCCGAAACCCCACCCGGATCCGGCGCCGCCGGGATGATGCGCCTGGCCGCGCAAGGACGAGCCATCTACGCACGTCACCCGTGGCTGCTGGCCACCCCTACTGCTGAGCCGGTCCTGGGTCCCAGCGCGATGACCTACCTCGACCGAGCGCTCGGAACGCTCGCTGACACAACCCTCACCAGTCGGCAGCGGCTCGAGACTGTCGGCATCGTCGCCGGACTGGTGCGGGTGCTGGCGCTTGACGAGGCCAAGCCCGGCCACGGCCGGCTCTCACCTGTCTGGCAGGAGGCGTTGACCTCATACCTTCGCGCCGGCGCGAACCCCGACACGCACCCACACCTGTTCCAGACACTGCTCGTCGGCGAGCGAGTCACGGAAAGTGCAGCCGACCGCTTCGAGGCCGTAGTGGGCCTCGTCATCGCGGCACTTCTGCGCACCGAACAGTGAGGCGCGCCATACAGCCCGTGCGCGACGCGCAAGACCAGATTGCGGTCGAGTGATTCTCGGCACACGGTCCGCTTCCACAAGCGAAACACGGCCCTTCGAGAAGCACGCGACGTTCGATTGCGAACGCACACGCCTGATAACCATGGATGGCGGTGTCGTTGAACGCGAGTACCCGGAGGTCCACGCGGTTCAGCCGCGTGTCGTCGGTGGAGCGGGTGACCGGGATCGAACCGGCATGGCCAGCTTGGAAGGCTGGGGCTCTGCCATTGAGCTACACCCGCGTGCGCCGGGCGAGCCGCCGCCCGGCAAGGATAGCGGGACGTGTCGGATAGGTTCGCGACGTGACCGACCGACCCCTGCGGATCGCGTGGCTCGTCTACCGCGGCAACCCGCACTGTGGCGGTCAGGGCGTCTACACCCGCTACGTCGCGCGTGAGGTCGCCGCGCTCGGTCACCACCTCGAGGTCCTCTCCGGCCAGCCCTGGCCGCAGCTCGACGACCCGGCACAGCTCGTCGAGGTGCCCGGCCTCGACCTCTATCGACAGCCGGATCCCTTCCGCGTGCCGCACGTGCGGGAGTTCCGCGACAGCATCGATGCGCGCGAGTTCGCCATCATGTGCGTGGCGGGCTTCCCCGAGCCCTGGGCCTTCAGCGAGCGCGCCCGTCGGCTGCTGCGGACCCGGCGCGCCGACTTCGACCTCGTCCATGACAACCAGAGCCTGGGCACCGGCGTGCTCGGAATGATGCGCGACGGCTGGCCGGTCACGGCGACGATCCACCACCCGATCACGGTCGACCGTGAACTGGACCTCGCCCACGCGACGACCTTCAGGCGCCGGCTCGCACTCCACCGCTGGTACGGCTTCCTGCGGATGCAGCTGCGCGTCGCACCGAGGATCCCGCGCGTCGTCACCGTCTCGGAGAACTCCCGCGTCGACATTGCCGCACAGATGGGGGTGCCGATCGACCACCTGCAGGTCGTCCCGATTGGGGTCGACGAGAATCTCTTCCGCCCACTGCCGGGCGTCGCGCGCGTGCCGGGGCGGCTCATGACGACGGCCAGCGCGGACGTTCCGCTGAAAGGCCTGTCGATCCTGCTGGAGGCCCTGGCGAAGGTCCGTGTCGAACGACCCGATGCCCACGTCGTCGTCATCGGCCGGCTCAAGGACGGCAGCGCTGTTCCCGCGCTCATCGACGCCCTAGGCCTGACTGGCACTGTCGAGTTCGTCTCCGGCGTTACCGACCAGCGCATCGTCGAGCTGTACGCCGAGGCCGAGGTCGCCGTCGTCCCGTCGCTGTATGAGGGCTTCTCGCTCCCCGCCGCCGAGGCGATGGCGTGTGGAGTGCCCGTCGTCGCCACGACCGGCGGCGCGCTGCCCGAGGTCGTCGGCCCGGACGGCGAGAGCGCCCGCACCGTCTCGCCCGGCGACCCGTCCGCACTCGCAGCGATGCTCGTCGAGGTCCTCGCCGACCCGGAGCAGCGCGAACGGCTCGGGCATGCGGGCCGCAAGCGCGTGTTGAGCCGCTTCACCTGGCGCGAGCACGCCCGGGGCCTCGTCGAGGTCTGGCGGGCCGAGCTCGCCGACCAAGCCGCGCGGAGCGGGCGACGCCATGCTGACCGTTGACCTCGACCGACTCCAGGTCGGGCCTGGCGACGTCGTGCTCGACCTCGGGTGCGGCGGAGGGCGCCACGCGTTCGCGGCCCTGCGCCGCGGCGCTCGGGTCGTCGCTCTCGACGCCGACCCCGCCGAGCTGACGGCCGTCCGGGCAACCGTCACGGCGATGGCGGAGGCGGGTGAGATCCCGGACCCCGGCCGGTCGGTCGAGGTGCGCGGCGATGCGCTCCGCCTGCCGCTGCCGAACGACAGCGTCGACCGTGTGGTGGCGGCCGAGGTCATGGAGCACATCCCGGAGGACACGGCCGCGTTGGCCGAGCTCGTGCGGGTGCTCCGACCCGGAGGGCTCATGGCCGTCACCGTGCCCGCCCGGTTCCCCGAGCAGGTCAACTGGATGCTCGACGCGGACTACTACCGGACGCCCGGCGGGCACGTGCGGATCTACCGCCGTCGCGAGCTCGAGCGACGGCTGCGTGACGCCGGGCTCACCGTGCTCGGCCATGCCCACGCGCACGCCCTGCACTCGCCGTACTGGTGGATCCGGTGCGCCGGCGGGGTGAACCGTTCCGACCGCGTGCTTGCGCGTCGCTACCACGACGTCCTCGTCTGGCAGATCATGCGCAACCCGCCCGTGCTCGCCCACCTCGACCGCGCGCTGAACCCGCTCATCGGCAAGAGCCTGGTCCTATACGCCCGGAAGCCCGCATGGTCGGCGTGACGGCCGTGCTCGACCCGACACAGCTGCAGCGGACGGTCGACGCCATCGCGGGCGTCCAGCGGGCCGATGGAGCGATCCCCTGGGTGCCGGGCGGCAAGTCCGACCCGTGGAACCTGGTCGAGGCTGCCATGGCCCTCGACGTCGGCGGCCGGCACGACGATGCCCGCCGCGCCTACGACTGGCTCGTGGCTCGCCAGCTGCCGCACGGCGGGTGGCACGCCTACTACCAGGGCGACGACGTGCTCGACGCCGCCTTCGACACCAACATCTCGGCGTACATCGCCGTCGGGACCTGGCACCACGCGCTGTCCACGGGCGACGACGCCTTCCTCGCGGCGATGTGGCCGACGGTGGAGGCGACCGCGGACCACGTCATCGCGTACCAGAAGCCCGGCGGCCAGATCGCCTGGCGGGCAGACGATCCCGACGATGGTGCCTTGCTCACCGGCTCGTCCAGCATCCACCTGAGCCTGCGCTGCGCGACATCGATCGCGGGTCGGCTCGGCCACCGGCGACCGGATTGGGAGGTGGCGACCCTCGCGCTCGCCGACGCCATCGCGCACCGCGAGGCCGACTTCCTCGACAAGCGCCGCTGGGCGATGGACTGGTACTACCCGGTCCTCGGCGGAGTGCTCCGGGGGGACGCGGCGCGCGCCCGGATCGAGTCCCGCTGGGACGAGTTCGTCGTGCCGGGTCTCGGCGTGCGCTGTGTCGCCGACCGACCGTGGATCACCGCGGCGGAGACCTCCGAGCTGGCGCTCGCGTTGGACGCCATCGGGGAGTCCGATCGCGGCCGCCAGCTGCTCGCCTGGGCGCAGTTCCTCCGGCACGACGACGGGTCCTACTGGTGCGGGATGAACTTCGAGGGCGAACGATTCGACGAGCCGGGCCAGCACTTCACAGCCGACCAGCCGACGTGGAACTCCGCCGCCGTGGTGCTCGCGGCGGACGCGCTCGACGGCGCGGGGCCGACCGCGGGCCTGTTCCGCGGCGAGACCTTCGCCTAGCCGTCGACGCGCCTCACGTGGTCGTCAAACCGGACGGATCGGACGTAGTTACGACCACTGCAGGCGCGTCGGCGGAGGGGCGGCGGAGGATACGCAGCGAGCCGGTCGTCGAGACCGGGGTGAAGCCGTCCGCGACGGCCCGCTCCCACACGACGTACGGCGCCTGGCCGCCGTCAGCGGGGTCGGGGAACACGTCATGGATCGCGAGCAGTCCGCCCACCGCGACGTGCGGCTCCCACGCCTCGTAGTCCGCCATCGCGACGTCCAGTGCATGGCCTCCGTCGATGAACAGAAGTCCGAGCGGCATCGCCCACACGGCAGCCACGGTGGGGGAGTCGCCGATGATCGGGATGACGACGCCTTCGAGCCCGGCGTCCTCCAGCGTCCGCCGCAGGAACGGCAGCGTGTCCATCCGCCCCGTGCGTGGATCGACGACCTCGGGGTCGTGGTGCTCCCAGCCCGCCTGGTTCTCCTCCGACCCGCGGTGGTGGTCGACGGTCATCAGCACGGTGCCGATCTCCCGGGCGGCGGCGCCCAGGTAGACGGCTGACTTGCCGCAGTACGAGCCGACCTCCAGCAGCGGCCCGAGCCGGCCGGCGGCCAGGCCAGCCTCGTGCAGGGCCAAGCCCTCCGCATCGGGCATGAACCCTCGGGCTGCTCGGGCGACGGCGAGCGCCTCCGCGTCGATCGCCACCTCAGCCCTTCGCGCGGGCGGACGTGCTGGCGCGCATCGAGGCCGCGGCGTCGTGCATGGCGCAGAGCCGCTCGACCGGCACCGCCGCGATCGCGTCGCCGACGACGTCGAGCGGCAGGTCGTCGAGCCGGCGGAACCGCACGCAGGACTTCCCGACGTTGAACCGCTTGCCGGTCGCGCGGTACGCGGCCTCGAAGCGTTCGCGCAACGCGTCGTCGCCGTAGATGCCCTGGAGGTAGACGGCCATGTGCGCCTTCTGGGAGGCGAGCGCGGCGTAGAGCAACGGCTGCCCGTTGTACGTGTCCGGGTATGTCGCCAGCGGCACCTCGTACGCGATCATCCCCCAGCTCATCCGTTCTTCGTAGCCGGCCGGCAGCCGGTCGAGGATCACGTCGCGCACCGCCGAGATCGCCTCCCGCCGGTCCTCGGGCAGCTCAGCGAGGTAGTCCTCGACCGTCGCCGCCTCGCTCCTCACCGGCCGTCATCCTTCGCCTGGAACAGCCGCAGCTCCGGGCGTCCAGAGGCGAGCGCCGCGGCGAAGGCGGGGTCGCGCGGCACGACCCGGCGCGCCCGCAACTGGTAGCCCGCGAACCCGGTCGCCTGTAGCGGCATGACCAGGAAGAGCCGGTCGCGGCTGATCGGGTCGGAGCCGCTGTGCAACCCGGAGGAGTCGCTGACGAACGCCGTGCCGGCCGGCCCGGTCATCGTCCGCTCGTCGGCGCTGTCGAACCTGCGCCACACCTCCTCGGTCGCGACGCCGAGGTCCGCGCGCCGCAAGGGGGCGGTGCGGTACGCGCCGACCCGGTGGCTGCCGGCGATGTACCGCATCGGCGCTGCCTGCTCGTCGACGTCGGTCAGGTACAGGTGCACCCGCAGGCCGCGCAGACCGTCGTAGTCCCAGTGGTACCGCCGAGCGAGAAGCATCTGCAGGTCGGCGTCGGCGTTCTGCCCCCCGCAGGACCAGTACAGGACCGGCGGGTGGACGACCGCTCCGGCGCCGAAGTGGCGTCGGGCAAGCTCCCAGAGGTCCGGGTTCGCGAGGAGGTGCTGCACGTCGGGGTTGCCGAGCACGAACTCCTCTCGCACGTAGATCGCCCGTGCTCCCTCGGGCCGCTCGGCGTACGTCGCGTTCACCGTCGACCGGTCGTCGAGCCGGGCGCCGCCGGGAGCCGTCTGCGCGAACGCGCGCAACCGTGCGACAGCCGCGTCGTCGAGGACCGGCGGCAGGTAGGCGACTCCGTCGCGGCGAAGCGTGGTCGCGGCCGGGCGCCACGCGACGTCCAAGGGCGCCGGCTCGCCGGCATCGGGACCTCCGGGGACCAGGCGCAGCGCGGCGAGGGCCGCTCTGCTGGAGGCCCCGGCGGTGGTGCGGTGCAGCCGACGCAGGACGAGGTACGTGCGAGCGCTCGAGGGTTCGCCGCGTCGCCATCGGCCGACGTCACGCAGGGCGTCCCGGGAGATCCGCAGGTAGGTGAGCGGGTTGGTGGCGCTGTCCGGTGCCCGCCGCCCGGCCGCTAGCGCCGTTCGCATCGTCATAGGGTCGCTCCAGCCAGGGGGCTCAGGTGGGAGGACGGCCATGGTAGCGACGCCGTACGCCGGCCCGCCGCGCTCTGACTCGTCCGAGGGCTGGACCGTGCTGGGCGCGCGCGTGCTGTGGCGACCCGTGCCCGACGGGCTCCCCGGCGGTCGCGACCTCCCTCGCGCGCAGATCGGGCGGCTGGAGGCGACCGCCGACCGCGTCTGGTTCGAGGACGACCGCATGCGGCTGCTCGTCTTGGGCACGGAGGAGGTCTGGCTCGACACCCGGCCCGGGGTCAGCCGCTCGGACGTCGCGCATGCCGCGTATGGGTTCGCCGCGAGCATCCTGCTTGTCCACGGCGGGCGCTTCTCGATCCACGGCAGCGCCGTGCGCACGGCCGCCGGCGAGACTCTCGTCGTCGCCGGCGACAGCGGCGCCGGCAAGTCCACGACGACGATGGCGTTGGCGGCGCGTGGGGGACGGCTCCTCGTTGACGATGTCGCGCCGCTGCGTCCGACGCCCGACGGCGTTCTCATCGAGCCGTTCGACCGGCCCGTGCACCTGCTGGACGATGCCATCGACCGGCTCGGCCTGGCGGGCTCGGAGCACGTATGGACCGACCGGATCGGCGGACTGGACGGCAAGGCCGTCGTCAGCGTCGACGTCGGCCCGTCGGCGGGGCCGGCGAGGGTGGACCGTCTCGTTCTCCTCGTCGCCGAGGCCGGCGTCGGGCACCGCCCGGTGGTGCGCCCGGTCACCGGGGCGGAGCGGCTGCGCCGGGTCGTTCGCCTGAGCAATGTCACCGGGATCGCGTCGTTCGGGCCGCGAGCCGAGCACTACTTCTCCTGGGCCGCCGCGGTCGCCGATGGCCTTGAGGTCGTCGAGGTGCGCCGGGACGACGAGACGGACACCCTGGACGAGGTGCTCGACGCGGTCGTCGCGACGACCTCGCGCGGTTGATGGCCGCGCGGATAGGGTCCGCCGCATGACGAACGAGCCCGAGTTCCGCCGGTCGACCGGCGTCGTGTCGGCGTCCGTCGACGGCGACGTCGTCCTGATGGCGCCGACCGATGGCCGGTGCTACGCCCTGCGTGGCTCGGCCGAGGCGGTCTGGGATCTGTTGGACGAGGACCGCACGATCGCGACGCTCGTCGACCTCCTCACCGCGAGGTTCGAGGTCGACCCGCTCCGCTGCACGCAGGACGTCTCCTTGCTGCTCGCCGAGATGGTCGGCGCCGGTGTCGTCGAGCGCACTCCTGGTGCGGGCGCCTGAGCGTCGTTACGGCCAGGACTCCGTCAACGTCTGAGCAGTACCCGTGCCCCCGGGTCCTTGTGCCCGTCTCACGACGTGGATAGCGTGCCGGCATGACCTCTGACGCGCGCACCCCTTGGCAGACCCCGGGCCTTGAGCCGGTTACCGACGCCGACGCGATGGCCGATCGATCCGCTCCGGTGCGCAACGGCAACGGCAGCTTCCAGGCCACGACCTGAGCTCACCCGTCCGCCGGGCCTGACCCGCGCGAGGGGCCTTGTGCCGTTCTGGCGCCCTGGATACCGTGCCGGCATGACCTCCGACGCGCGCACCCCCTGGCAGACCCCCGGTTTCGAGCCGGTCACCGACGCCGACGCGATGGCCGACCGCACCGCTCCGGTCCGCAACGGCGGGACGTTCCAGGCCACCACCTGAGCGCACGTTCTCTCTCTCATCTTGACCCGCGCGCTGTCGCGCGAAGGGCCTTGTGCCCGGTCATGCGCCTGGCTACCCTCCGCGCATGACTAACGACGCCCCCGAGTGGCACACCCCCGGCCTTGAGCCGGTCACCGACGCGGACGCCACGGCGGACAACGCCGCACCGGTCCGCAACGCCTTCGTATCAATGACGGGCTGATGCCATGAGCGACGCCGTCGGTGATTTCGCCGACTGGCAGACCCCCGCGCTCGATCCGCTGACCGACGTCGGCGCTACGGCGGACGTCACCGCACCGATCCGCAACCTGATCCCGGGCTCCGTCGGGACCTGAGGTCCTGCGCTCTCGGTCCTACGACCAGTAGACGTAGACCCGGGTGCCTTCGGGCACCTGGTTGAACAGCCACGTCGCCTTCTCCATGTCGCGCATCCCGACGCACCCGTGCGAGCCTCGGATGTACCCGACGGAGGCGAAGTCGGGGGAGTAGTGCACGGCCTCGTCGCCGTTGAAGAACATCGCTCGCGGCATCCACGTGTGGTACCGGCTCGAGACGTGGTTGTAGCTCTTCTCGTGCACGGAGAAGATGCCCTCCCCGGTCTCCATGCCCGGCCCGCCGAAGCGGGCGTCGGCGATCATCTTCACCTTGCCCTTGACGACATACCGCAGAAGCCGGGTCGTCTTGTCGATGCAGATCGTCTTGGACTTCTCGGTGCAGCGGAGGGGGAGCACGCCGAGCGGCTCGGCCATCGTCGACAGCTTCCGCCAGGTTCGCTTGTCGACCTTCCCCGTGACCGGCAGCCAGTTCTTCGCCTGAAACGCCTTGACCGCCTTGATGGTGGAGTCGCCGAACAGCTGGCGGGACATGCTCGACTCGGTGATGGTGTAGCCGAGCCAGGTCAGCCGCTGCTGTGCGGTGGCGACCCGGTACCCGACCGCTCCCTTGCGCAGCGGGAGCGTGGCGGCCGCAACGGCGGCCGGTGTCGGCGTGGGAGTCGGGGTGGCGGTTGGCGTTGGCGCAGGGGTCGGCGCGCTCGTCGGGTCGGGGCTCGCCGTCAGGGTCGGGCTCGGAACGGCGCTGGTCGCGTGCGTCGGGGTGGGGCTCGGGGTGTCCGCCGAGGCCAGGGAGGGGACGACGAGGACGGTCACGGCGGCGACGGCGACCGCGGCCGCCCCGACGGTGACGACGACCAGGGGCCGTGATGCGCGGGGAAGCATGCGGGCCACGCTAGGGCGAAATGCCGCAAAGCCGCCGGATCCGGGCGCGGGACACGCGGGAGCGTCTGCACCGCGATCATCGCGGAGGGGGAGTGTGCGGGGCTCCGCCTAGAATCGCGCCGTCCGGTCCGCCGGGGCGTAGCGCAGTGGCTAGCGCGCCTGCTTTGGGAGCAGGAGATCGGGAGTTCGAGTCTCCCCGCCCCGACCCGTCTTGTCGCCGCCCGCTCGCGTACAGTTGCCCGCGCGCGGCGGAGGTTTCCGCGCGCGTCGAGCATCGGTAGGCCCGGTGCGATCCGTGCCGATGATGGAGAGCTTCGTGAAGAGCGACGTCGAGACCGTGTCCCCCACCCGGGTGAAGCTGACCGTCGAGGTTCCCTTCGACGAGCTCAAGCCAAGCCTCGACGCGGCCTACGGCCGTATCGCCAAGCAGGTGAACGTGCCCGGCTTCCGCAAGGGCAAGGTGCCGGCGCGCATCATCGAGCAGCGGTTCGGTCGCGGTGCGGTGCTCGAGGAGGCCGTCAACGACGCGCTGCCGAAGGCGTACGACGAGGCGCTTCGCACGAACAGCATCATCCCGGTCGGACGCCCCGAGATCGACGTGACCGAGCTCCAGGACGGGGAGTCGCTGACGTTCACGGCCGAGGTCGACGTCCGTCCCGAGTTCGACGTCCCCGAGTTCGCCTCGCTGTCGGTCGAGGTTGCCAGCGCCACGCCCACCGATGAGGACATCGACACCCAGATTGACTCGCTGCGCTCGCGGTTCGCGACGCTTCGCGAGGTCGAGCGCGCCGCGGCCGACGGTGACCTCCTTCTCGTCGACATCAGCGGTGCGACGGCCGAGGGCGACGAGGTCGAGGACCTCGCGGGGTCAGCTCTGTCCTACGAGCTCGGCACCGACGGCATGCTCCCCGGCTTCGACGACGCCGTGCGCGGCGCCGCAGCCGGCGAGACCCGCACCTTCGAGTTCATCCCGCAGAACGGCGACTGGACCGGGATCCCCTTGACCGTGTCGGTCACCGTGAACGCCGTCCGCGAGCGTGACCTGCCCGAGCTCGACGACGACTTCGCCCAGCTGGCATCGGAGTTCGACACCGTCGAGGAGCTCCGCGACGACGTCGCCACCCGGCTCGTGCGCCTCAAGCGCCTCGAGCAGGGCGCCGAGGCGCGCCGCAACGTGCTCGAGGCCCTCCTCGCCGCCGTCGACATCCCCCTGCCGGAGGGTGTCATCGCCGCGGAGGTCGACGCACACTTCGAGGACGGCCACGAGGGCAGCGACGAGCACCGCGCCGAGGTCGAGGAGCAGGCTCGCGAGGCCCTGAAGAGCCAGTTCGTGCTCGACAAGATCTCCGAGGAGCAGGAGGTCAGCGTCGGCGAGACCGAGCTGTCGGCTTGGCTCGTCCAGCAGGCCCCGCGCTACGGCATGGCTCCCGACGCGTTCGCGAAGGCGCTCGTCGACGCCGGCCAGGTGCCCATGGCCATCCAGGACATCCGACGGGCCAAGGCGCTCGCGCTGGTCATGGAGTCGGCCGCCGTCGTCGACGCGGACGGAAACGTGGTCGACCTGTCGGCGCTCGACGACGAGCTCAACCGCGGCGTGCTCTCGGACGAGATCGACGTGGTCGAGGAGGTCGTGCTCGACGAGGACGGCGACGTCGTCGGCGTGGTCGAGGAGATCGCCGAGGAGATCGTCGAGACCGCCGAGGCCGACCAGAAGTAGGCACGCATCCCGCGCTGCGGCCCACTACGGTCGGTGGCGGAGGCGGTGTCATGGCAAGCAGTGGCGGAAGCGCGGCGGCAGGTGGGGCCGGAGCGGTCTACGGGCTCGGGGTCATCGGCGCGATCGTGTGGAACTGGCAGGCTGCGGACACCTTCTGGGGCTATCCGTGGGGTGTGATCGAGTCGTTCTTCTGGCCGGCGTTCCTGGTCTACCAGGCGTTCGGCGCGCTCGCGTCCTGACCACCGGCCGAGGGCGGGTTTTGCCCCTGGCGAACGCGGGCTCAGGTGCGGAAGGTGCGCAGGGGAGTCCACGTTAGGGTCGGATAGCGGTGTCGTCCGGCGCCGGTGAACGAAAGGTGCTCAGGTGAGCGACATCTACCTGCCCGGCTCGCGTGGAGCGGGTGGTGGCATGACCGGCTTCGGGGACATGCTCGACGAGCGACTGCTGAACGAGCGGATCATCTGGCTCGAGGGCGAGGTCCGCGACGACAACTCCAACCGCATCGCCAAGCAGCTCCAGGTCCTGTCGGCGCAGGATCCCGACCGCGACATCACCCTCTACATCAACTCCCCGGGCGGCTCGATCAGCGCGGGAATGGTCATCTACGACACGATGCAGCTGATCCCGAACGACGTCACCACGGTCGCAATGGGTCTGGCGGCCAGCATGGGCCAGTTCCTGCTTTGCGCGGGGACGGCCGGCAAGCGCTACGCGACGCCGAACACGCGCATCATGATGCACCAGCCGTCCGGTGGCCTCGGGGGAACGGCCTCGGACATCAAGATCCAGGCCGAGCAGATGCTCTTCATCAAGAAGCGCATGGCCGCCCTGATCGCTGAGCACACCGGCCAGACCCTCGACCAGATCGAGCTCGACTCCGACCGCGATCGGTGGTTCGACGCAGAGGCTGCGCGGGAGTACGGCCTGATCGACCACGTCTACAGCACCGCCGCCGACTCCCCGGAGTCCAAGGCCCGCACGAAGGGCGACGCCAAGTGAACGCGATGACCTCCATGACCTCAGCGACCTCGATGACCGACCCGCGCCTGCTGACGCCGGCATCGCGCTACATCCTCCCGGAGTTCCGGGAGCGCAGCGCGAACGGCGAGCGCGTCCACAACCCCTACACGAAGCTCTTCGAGGAGCGCATCATCTTCCTCGGCGTGCAGATCGACGACGCGTCCGCCGACGATGTCATGGCCCAGCTCCTGTGCCTGGAGTCGATGGACCCCGATCGGGACATCCAGATCTACATCAACTCCCCGGGTGGCTCGTACACGGCGATGACGGCGATCTACGACACGATCCAGTTCGTCAAGCCGCAGGTCCAGACGGTGTGCCTGGGGCAGGCGGCCAGCGCCGCCGCGGTGATCCTCGCGGCCGGTGCTCCCGGCAAGCGGTTCGCCCTTCCGCACGCACGCGTTCTCATCCACCAGCCCTACACCGAGGGCGGGGGCCAGGGCTCGGACATCGAGATCCAGGCCAACGAGATCCTGCGCATGCGCACGGAGATGGAAGGCATCCTCGCCAAGCACACCGGGCGCTCGCACGAGCAGGTCACGACCGACATCGAGCGGGACAAGATCCTGACCGCGGCCGAGGCCAAGGAGTACGGGCTCATCGACGCGGTCATCTCCTCGCGCAAGGCCTGACCGCCACCCGTGGCTGATCCTGAGCCCGCCGGCGAACAGCCGGGGGACGAGGACCAAGCCGGCTCGCGTCCCACCCCGTCCACCGGTGCCGTGCCCGCGGCCATCAGGAGCTCCCTGGCCCTGATCGGTCCGCGGGCGCGGCGTCGGTACGTCTTGGTCGTGGCGGCGCAGATGGCCACGTCGCTGCTTGACCTGCTCGGTGTCCTCCTCATCGGCGTGACGGTCGTGCTGGTCGTGTCGGTCCCGGCCGGCGGGGAGGTGCCGAGCAGCGTCTCGAACGTGCTCGACCGCCTGGGTCTGGCGGACGTCGAGCCGACGACGCTCGCGATCTGGACTGGTGCCCTGGCCGCGGTGCTCCTGCTGTCGAAGAGCGCCGTGAGCGCGTTCCTGCTGCGTCGGGCGTTCGCCTTCCTCGCGCGGCAGCAGGCGGCGGTCTCATCCCGGCTCGCGCGCTCGTGGTTCGGCAGCGATGCCGTCACCGTCCACTCCCGATCCGACACCGAGATCGAGAACGCGGTCACGTTGTCGGTGTTCCATGCGACGACGGGCCTGCTGGGCGCCGCGGCGGTCTCGCTCGCCGAGATCTCGCTGCTAGCCGTCCTCGCCGCCACCTTGCTGATCCTCGACCCGGTCGCGGCGCTGCTGGCCGCCGCGACGTTCGGCCTGGTATCCGTCGGCGTGCACCGCATCCTGGGCCGGTGGGCCGGGGCGATCGGCGCCCGGACGATGGCGCGTTCGCTGGCCGGCCGGACGACCTTGCGCGAGGCGCTCGACTCGTTCCGCGAGCTGCGCGCGGGCCGGCGCCTCGGCTTCCCGCTGACGCGCTTCGAGGACGACGTCCGGGTCGGCTCGACCGGCTCGGCTGACCTGATGTTCGTCAACAACGTCCCGAAGATCGCATACGAGGCCGCGCTCGTCATGGCCGCGGTGATCATCGTCGGCTGGCGGTCCTGGCAGGGCGATGTGAACTCCGCGTTGGCGTTCCTCGCCGTGTTCCTCACCGCCGCGGCACGGTTGCTGCCATCGATGGTCCGGCTCCAGGGGCAGCTGGTCACGATGGCCAACGCCACCGCACAGGGACGGCCGGCGCTCGAGCTCGGGGCCGCTACGGCCGACGGGCCGGCTCCCTCGCTGGACGAGCTCGGCCGAGCCGTCCCGGCGCGCACGTATCCGGGGTTCACTCCGTCGATCGCGGTCGAGGACGTGCATGTGACCTATCCGGGCGCGCCGGCGCCGGCGCTGTCCGGGGTGTCGTTGCAGGTCGAGCCCGGTTCCTCCCTCGTGCTCGTCGGCCCCACCGGCGCGGGGAAGTCGACCCTCGTCGATGTCATCCTCGGCATGATCGATCCGGACGCGGGGTGCGCGCTGGTCGGCGGTCTGGCGCCCGGCGAGGCCCAGCAGCGTTGGCCCGGGGCTGTGGCCTACATGCCGCAGCACTCGACGATCTGGAACCTGTCGGTCCGAGACAACGTCGCGCTCGGCCTGCCACGGGACGCCGTCGCCGACGACGACGTCTGGCAATCCCTGGAGCACGCGCAGCTCGCCGCGGAGATCCGCGCCAAGGGCGGGCTCGACGTCGTTGTCGGCCCGGCCGGCCGGCTGCTCAGCGGCGGCCAGCGACAGCGGCTTGGCATCGCCCGCGCCCTCTACTCCCGTCCCCGGCTACTGGTTCTCGACGAGGCGACGAGCGCGCTGGACGAGCAGACCGAGCTGCTGATCGGCCGGGTGCTCGACGAGCTGCGCGGGGAGGCGACGGTGCTTGCGGTCGCACACCGTCGCTCCACCATCGAGCGAGCGACCTGGGTGGCCGAGCTGTCGGCCGGGCGCCTGGTGTACCTCGGGCCGCCCGACGGTGCCCCGGCCCTTCGCCGCTAGAAGGGTGGCGGTTGGCCGTCGTCGATGACGCGGGATCGCGGTGCGGGTGGGAGTAGCGGTGGCGGCGAGTGTTCGTACTCGCGGCCGAGGGGTGATCTCCAGGTGCAGGATCCGTCCGCCGCGCTGTGTGGGGGTCGTTGTCTGCCTCCGTCTGGCTGTCGTTGAACGGCGAGTTGTGGTCGCTCGCCTAGCGGCTCGCATGCCACAACTGGCCGTTCAACAGGCACGGTGAGCCGGGCGTGGTCGATCTCGCAGTCCTCAGCGGGTCGCGTGCACCCGACGCCGCGGCAGTGGCCGTCGCGCAGGCGGATGACGTGCTTCTGCAGGTCGGAGCCGATGTAGCGGGAGCGGCCGTAGTCCACGATCACGCCGTTGTTGTCCGTGACCAGGCGCCGCAGAGTCGACTTGGGGTCGCAGGCGGCGATGAGGTCGCGGATCACGTCCGCGGTCACCGGTTCGCCGTTGATCCGTCCACCTTGCTCGCTGACACCGAGGACGGTCTCCAACGAGACGATGACGGTGACGTGGGCCTTCTCCTTCGCCTCGGCCACCGGTGAGTCGATGACCGTGATCTGACCCGGATCCCCGAGAACCAGGGTCTTGAGTGCGGCGACGCGGCGCTGCCCGATCGTCACGCACCCGTCCGCGACCTCGAACCGCGCATCCCCCGCGAGGCGGCGGATCGCGTCGTAGACGGCCCGGGCGGTCTCGGTCGGCAGCACCGCGGTCAACTCCGACGTTCCGGGTTCGCGCGGGTTCAGGAACACGCCATGCTCGCGGTCGGCTGCTTCCTGGCGGCGCTTCTTCGTGCCGACCGGGTCGATCGCGGTGATCAGATCCCGTGCCTTCTTCGCGGCCTGCCCCGGTGTATGCGTCCGCGCAAAGGGGATGACGGTGGCGAGGACCTGCGCGCAGTGAGTCGCGTACTCGTCAGACCGCGCCGGGTCCAGGTACGCCGGCAGCAGGGTCAGAACCCGGCCGATCGCCTTCGCGTGGTTCTCGGTGATCTCCCCGGCGAGCAGCGCCGCGCGCATCGGTCGCCACGGACCCGCCAGATCCGTCGCGAACTGCACCACCGTGGAGATACTCCGTGGGGATAGGCGCAGGGCGGCGGCGAGCTCGGCCTGGACCGCGACCTCCGGCGGCACAAACCCGAACCCACCACTGCGCGGCTTCAGCCCGGCGGCGACCCGCTCCTCGTTCTGCCGCCGCAGGATCTCCGCCTGCCGGGCGACCTCGGCCTCCTCCGCCGCCACGAGCGCCGCGTTCACCGCGGCACGCGTTTCGGCCTGGAACCCCGCGACGTGCGCCGCCAACCGGTCGACCTGCTGGGCGAACGTCACTGCCTCATCCGGCGACAGGCCACGGACGTCGATCTCCTCCAGCCCCAGCATCAGACCCACACCCGGGGACTGCTGACATACCCCCGCCAGCCGCTCGCCACCCGACGGGAGGTAGTCCCAGGCAGCATCGTCCGGCTCAGGAACCGGCTCTTCCCAAGACTCGAACATGTGTACGACTCTACCGTCGACCCCTGACACCAGGCAACCTGCAGAAGGTCACGATTGCGTTGCACTGCAACAACTTCAGTCGGCGGGCTCGATGTCGTGCTCAGCGGCTCGGGCGTAGACCCGCTCGATGGCGGTGAGCCACGCGGCCGGCGTGTAGTGCCGCTCGTACGCGGCCCGCGCGTCGGCACGCAGGCCGGCACCGGCGGCGGCGACGAGGTCCAGCGCGGCACGAAGGGACACGGCGTCGTCGTAGGTGACACCCCCGCCGCAGGCACGCACCCCGGAGCCGCCCCCGCCGCCGCTGAACGCAACGACCGGTACCCCGGCCTCCCACGCCTCGACCACGACGCGGGGCACTGCGGCCTCGACGGCGATCCCGGGGGCGATCAGCGCGGTGTAGGACGCGGCGTCGTCCCGCCACGCCGCGTCCCGGGCACCGAGCAGACGAACGTTCGGCCCAGCGAGCGTCGCGATGAGGTCGGCCTGCGGACCGTCGCCGACCACGTCGAGCGGCAGGTCCTCGGGCCACTCTCGCAGCAGTCGGTCGACCCCTTTCTCCGGGGAGAGCCGTCCGGCGACGAGGAACCGGGGCTGCGCCGGTCCGGGAACGGCGCCGGCATGGCGCGGTGCGATCCCGTGGGGCACGACGTCGATCCGGTCTGCGGGCACGCCGAACCGCACGAACAGGTCGCGGGCGTGCTCGGCGACGGCGACGATCCGGTCGGCCCGCATGACGACGGGGGAGCCGGCGAAGCCGTGTCGCGACGCGATCGCTAGCGGCGCGGTCGCGACCTTGGACCCGCGGTAGCACGCGTGCTCGACCGCCGAACGTGACGACCCCGTCAGGCAGTCCAGGCACGGCCGGCCCTCGCGGAGCAGCAAGCCGTTCGCGCAGCCGTAGCGGTAGTTGTGCAACGTCGCCACGACCGGCCCTGCCCATGACGCCAGCCAGTCCGTGCCGAAGTTCGGGAACAGGTTGTGCACATGGAGGATGTCCGGCGCGAAGTCCCGCAGGCGCTTGGAGACGTCGCCGCCGCGCCCCGTCGCCACCTGCCATGCCATCCGAGCGGGGTAGAGGGGTCGGTGACGCTCGACCGTCGTACTCCGCTGCTCGACCAGCAGCTCGTGGCCGGCATCGGCGAGAAGAGCGGCCTGCTGGTCGACGGTGACGTTCTCGCCGCTGAGGCCCTCGTCGGCGTAGACGCTATGGACGAACGCGATCCGCACGCCGCCCCACCGCCTGCCGGCCGACCGCCCACGCGAACCGCGGGTTCCCCCAGACATAGCGGTGGGTGAGCCGTCGCGGCTCGACGGACCACCGGAAGGCCCACTCCATGCCGCCGTGCTGCATCCACACCGGCGCCTGCCGGACCGTCCCGGCGAGGAAGTCGAACGCCGCACCGACCGCGAGCACCGTCACCGCATGACGGTCCGCCAGCCGTCGGGCCTCGTGGTCCTGCTTGGGGGTGCCGAGCCCGACCCAGACGCACGTCGCCCCGGACGCGGTGATCCGTTCGTCCCGTGCGGCCAGCTCAGCTGCGGACTCCGGACGAAACGGCGGGCTCTCGGAACCGACGACGACGGCCTCCGGCCAGCGGGCGGCGATCTTCGCCTGCAACGCGGCCAGCGTCGACGGCGACCCGCCGACGAGGTAGTGCCGCGGTCCGTCCGGTGCGGATGCGGCAAGCACGCCGGCCATGACATCCGGCCCGTAGACCCGGGTCCACCGGTCCGCGGCGTCCGGGTGCAGCCGTCGACCGGCCCAGACGACCGGCGTCCCGTCCGTGGCGAGCAGGTCCGACCGGCGCAGCACGCGGCGGTACGTCGGGTCGGAGTCGGCGAGCGCGATGCTGTACGCGTTGCCGAAGTGGACGGCGACGCCGGGAGGTCCGGCCGGCGGGTTCCGCCCGAGGTCGACGACGAGAGCGATCGCCTCGGCCAGGGGGAGCACGCTGAACGGCAGGCCGGCGACCTCTCGACGGTTCACCGCGGCCGTCCGCGGGTCCGCGCCAGACGGTGGTGTCGAGCCCATCAGGCCGCCCCGCGGCCGGTGAGGACCGCTCGCAGCGTCCGTCCGATGAGCACGAGGTCACCGGTCATCGACCAGTTCTCGACGTAGTGCAGGTCGAGCTGGATCGACTCGGTCCAGTCGAGGTCCGACCGTCCGGCGACCTGCCAGAGCCCCGTGATGCCGGGCTTGGCCATGAGGCGCCGGTAGTCGTCACGGCCGTAGCGGGCCACGTCGTCGATCGGGTGGGGCCGGGGTCCGACGAGGCTCATGTCGTTGCGGAGCACGTTCACCAGCTGCGGCCACTCGTCGATCGACCACCGTCGCAGGACGCGGCCGACGCGCGTGACGCGCGGGTCGCCCACCAGCTTGAACGCGGGCGCGGCATGACCGCTCGCCAGCCGCAGGTCCTCGCGACCGGCGTCCGCGTCGACGGCCATCGTCCGGAACTTCAGGATGCGGAACGTGTGCCCGCCGAGGCCGACGCGCCACTGCCGGAAGAAGGCCGGGCCCGGAGACGTGAGGCGAACGACGACCACCACGATGAGAATCGGCACGGCGAGCACAACCAACCCGATGATCGCGCCGACGACGTCGAGGGTGCGCTTGGCCAGCCGCTGCGGCGAGCTGAGCCCGGGCTCCTCCAAGTGGATGAGCGGTACTCCGGCGGCGGGCCGCATCGAGATGCGCGGGCCAGCGACGTCGCTCAGAGCCGGCGCCACGAGCAGGTCGATCCCACGCCCCTCCAGCGCCCAGCCGAGACGGCGCACGGCCTCGGCGCCGATCCGCCGGCTCGGGGTGACCGCGACCGCGTCGGCGGCGCTGTCGGCGACGAGGGCGCTGACGGAGACGACCCACGGGTCCAGACCGCCCGGTCCCGGCGGTCCGTGGAACGCGACCGGCTCGTAGCCGGCGAAGGCGTCGGCGCGCAGCTCTTCGGCGAGCTCGGCGACGCGCTCGTCGCTGCCGAGCACGACCGTGCGGTAGCACGAGATGCCGCGCTGTCGGTCGCGGTAGAGGAACCGGCGCACGACCCAGCGCTCGACGATGAGCAGAGCCAGGCCGAGCGGCAGCGAGACGAAGACGTAGATGCGCGAGACGTCCGAGTCCAGGAAGTAGCTGACGCCGGCAACAAGCGCGAACAACAAGATGGTGGCCGAGACGAGGCGGCTGAACTCCTCCGGCCCGACACCGATGTGGCGCTCGTCGTAGCACCCGCGAGCGAACAGCGCCGCCAGCCACAGGACGACGAGCCCCAGCCCGAGCGCGCGGTAGGGCGCGAACGCCTCGTCCACGTCGTCGGGCAGACCGAAGCGAGCGAGATAGCCGACGCTGGTCGCGGCGCAGACGACGAGGATGTCCGCGACGATCACCTGGCGGCGGTAGCGGCGCAACGGGCGCGAGCCAGGCAGGCGCGTGCGCGCGAGGAAGTCCGGGAGCGCGACGACGGGGCGCACGTTGCGCTTGTGCTGATCGGTGGACACCGAAAGGTCCCTCGCTGCGGTCGCCGGGTCTGGGACACCCTAGCGACCGACATCCGTCGACCCGGCGTATCAGCCCGTCGGCCGCGGCGTGCCGGCCAGCCTGCTGCGAACCGCCCGCCACAACGGTGCGGGCCGCCAGTCCCGCGTGGGGACGGCGGCTCGGGGCAGCGCGTCGGAGAAGTCCCGACCGGGCAAAAGCCGAAGGCCGAACGCGTCCGCGACGGTGCGCCCGAGCGCTCCGCGCTCGCGCAGCCACGCGGCTGACGGGTGCCAGTCCGTCGGCAGGGTCGTCACGTCGACGCCGGGAAGATCGGCGAGGCGTTCGGCCTGCGCCATGTCCTGCGGGTTGCCTGCGCCGTACTGGACCGAGATCGGTCCATGGGGATGCTCGGTGAGGAACCGGCGCAGGTCCGCGGTCGCAGAACCGAGGTCGAGCTCGGGCATGTCCGGCACGTCGACACGCCAACGGTCGACGGCATCGGCGTCGACCAGGGTCCGGGGGGAGAACGCCAGGCAGCCGGGCGCCTGCAGGATCGTGGCGAACAAGATCGCCCCCGTCCCACCGGAGCTGGTGCCGATCGTGCCGACGAGCCTCGAGCCGGCCGGGACGATCTCGCGGAGGGCGTCAGCACTCTCGGCAGGGCTGTCCCCGAGGCCGCGGACTCCCCGTTGATACCAGCACTGCCGTAGGTCCTTGACGAACACGACGTTGACCGCGAGCGGCGCGAGCACCCCGGCGAACTCCACGATCGGCATCTGGAGGCCGTGGCCCATCCCCGCGAAGGCGATGACGGTCGGCGCCACCGGGTCCACGAATCGCGTCTCGATGCTCGCGTGCGCCGCATCCGCGGCGCCGAGCTCGACGACGGTGCGCATCGGGTCATTGTGGTGGCCGGATGTCGATTGCCCGGTGACCATCGACGCCTTCACCGGCGCGTCGCGAGCGCCGTGCGACGCTGGGGAGGTGATCCGGATGCGCGGGCGGGGTCGGGCCGGCCGACCGCGGAGCCGGACCTGGGTCGTCCTGGCCACGGTGGTCCTCGTCTTGTGCGCCGTGTCGTCCTGCTCGTCGTCCCCGCCGGCCGTCGCGCCGACGGCTCAGCCGGCACCGCCGGTGACGTCGTCGGAAGAGTTCGTCCTCGGGCTCGGTGTCCCCTGGACGGTGGGGCTGGCGAACGACACCGGCGGCCACGACGTCGGCGAGTGGCCACCCTTCCCCGTGTCGGCGCTGCGGCTGTGGGACAGCCGCACGACCTGGCGCGACCTCCAGCCGGCACCGCGAACCTGGCGCTTCGGTGCCCTCGACGCGGCGCTGGCGGCGGCAGCCGCACACGGTACGTCGGACGTCACGCTGGTTCTCGCGGGCACCCCGCAGTGGGCGTCGGTGCGGACCACGGCCGAGGACGCACCCTGGATCGGGCCGGGATCGGCGTCACCGCCGCGCGACCTGGTCGCCTGGCAGGAGTACGTCACCGCGGTCGCGGAGCGATACCGCGGGCGCATCACGTCCTACGAGATCGGCAACGAGCCGAACCTGCGAACGTTCTGGAACGGCACGCCGGGGGAGTGGGCCGCCTACGTCGCGGTCGCGGCGTCGGCGATCCACGCCGCCGATCCGGACGCGACAGTCGTAGCGAGCGTCGGGCTCGTGCGCCGCGCACGCGACCTGCGTTCGATCGCGGTGTGGGCGGCGACGGCCGCCGTGAGCCCGCACGTCGACGTCCTGGCGATCCATGCCTACCCAACGCGGGGCACGCTGGCAGCGATGCCGGGCCTGCTCGTTCGCGCCAGGAGCGTCCTCGACGCGGCCGGCGCCCAGGGGCGCCCTGCCTGGGTCACGGAGGTCAACGTCTCCGACGGGTCGTCGCTGCCGGACGCCGGCCAACGAGCCGTGGTCCGCCGGCTGACCCGTTCGATCGCCGACGCCGGCTACGCCCGTGGCTACTGGTACGCCTGGACCGCGTTGGGGCCCGCCGACCTGATCCAGCTGTCGCCCGGGGCGCCGGCGGCGGGGACCCTTCAACGGCTCGCCGCCGGCGGCCAGCCGGCCCGGACCGGGCCCGACCTCGGCTGATGGCGGCGTGCGGCGTGCGGCTGCACCTGGCTTACGGTGGCCGCATGCGCCCAGCACGCCTTCTTCCTGTCATTGCGGCTGTCGTCGTCGCGCTCGTCGTGCCGACTGCCCTGGCCGGGCCCGTCCTCGCCGCGCAAGGTCAGGCGACCGGTGAGTCGAACTACCGCTACGGCGTGACGCTCACGCGCGTGAGCAATGCCCGACCGGTCGTCATCTCGTGGGGTGACGGCACCACGACGCGCCGGACGTCGTCGTGCAGCCCGGCAAAGGCGCAGAGCTCACCGAAGGCGTGCTCGATGAGCCTGAGCCACTCGTACGCCGGCCCCGGGACCTTCAAGGTCACGCTGAAGTTCGGCTCGAAGGTCGTCGACCGCATGAAGGCGCGGGTCCAGTTCACGGCGAACGGCTGGAAGCCGCCGGCCGGCTTCACCCCGCCCGCCGGGTGGAACCTGTTCGGGGGCCGGGCGACGTTCGCGCCCTGCTCGACGGTGCGGTGGTACTACGACGCGAGCGCCCAGCCCGCCGCCTCGGCCGGGATGCGCGCCGACGTCGCGACCGCACTGGGGCTGCTGGCGCAGCAGACCGGGCTGACGTTCGTCGAGACGCCCGACCGCGGTGCGGCTCAGATGGTCTACGGGTGGGCCGACCTGACCGGCAAGTACGGCGGCGGTGTGAGTGGCATCGGCGGTCGCGACGGCACCAGCGCCTACGTGCGGTTCTCGACCACGAACTGGCTGCCGTCCGACAGCTGGCCCGGGTTCAGCATCGTGACCCAGCCCGACGGGACCCAGGCCGTCGGCCGGGGCTGGCTGGTCGTGCACGAGACGATGCACGCGCTCGGCTTCGACCACGTCAACGACGCATCGCAGGTCATGAACCCGGTCATCGAGGCGCATGACTTCGGCGCCGGTGACGTCGAGGGACTGCGCACCATGTACCTCAGCCAGCCCTGCGCCGCCTGACGGACCAGCGCTGCCGCATCGAGGGTCCGCCAGCGTGACGGACCTAGACTTACCGGCCGTGACGACGCATCCACTCCCCACCACCAACAGGTGGGCTGGACGTGCTCGCACGGCCGAGGCGATGTCGTTGCTCGCCATCGGCGGGGCCTTCCAGCGGTGGGTCCCCCTTCGTCGCTGGTCGCGCGTGCTCGGCGAGCCGGTGGCCGTGCCGACGGCGTGGGCGGGCCACGCCGTCGGAGACCCGGTCGCCGGCGGCGGACCAGGGGCGCCGACGTCGGAGCACGTGGTGCGGGCCGCGGTCTCGCGGGGCTCGCGCCGGCTGCCGTGGCATGCGACCTGCCTCGCCGAGGCGTTCGCCGGACAGGTCATGCTGCGCCGACGCGGGCGGGCCGGGGTGGTCGTGATCGGCCTGCGTCGAACGGACTCGACCTGGGATGCGCACGCCTGGCTCCTGGGGGCGTCCGGCGTCCTCACCGGCGGCCGCGCGGCTCGTGGATTCACGGCGACCAGCGTGTTCGAGGTGCGCGGCGGAGTGCGGGCGGAAGGCCTCGCCGCAGCCGGACCCGCTCACTGAGGCGGTTCCTCCGGCACAATGCCCCCGTGGCCAAGAAGACGCTCATCATCGACGACCTGACCGGCGACTCGGGCGCGCGGACGCGCGCCATCACGTTCGACGGGGTCGACTACGAGATCGACCTCACGGACGCATCGTTCGCCGACCTCCGCCGCCTCATCCGGCCGTACCTGCGTGCCGCCCGGCCGGTGCGCGGTGAGCGACCGACGGTGACCGCAGGGCGGCCACGCCCTGTCGTGCCGACGACGCAACGATCCGGCCGACGCCGGGCCGCCGGCGACGGTGGCGAGAGCGCGACGATCCGAGCCTGGGCGAGATCGTCGGGCGTCGCGGTCCCCGAGCGCGGTCGCATCCCGGCGACCGTTCGAGCCGCATGGCGCGAGGCCGGCTCACCGGCCTGAGAAGGCCAAGCGCGCGGACCGGTCAGCCCACGAGGTACAGCCGGCCGTCCGGGAGCTCTGCGACGACCGTCACCGCCGCACCGTCGGCCGGCGGGTCGATCGGAGCACGCGTCGTCCCGGCGATGTCGCTGTCGAAGTCCGCGACATAGGTGCCGGCTGCCGGCGCAGGCGCGGGCGGCCGTCCGTACCGGCTCACGACCCGACCCGTCGCCCAGTACACCGCGAGCGGGTCATTCGACACGATCACGGCGTCCCGAGGCAGGCCGGCGACGGCGGCCGCGAGGGGGGATCGAGTGACGGCCACATCGGCGTAGCCATGGCCGTGAGCACCGACGGTGGCGGCATACGCGGCGCTCTGGGCGAGCGCCACCGGTCCCGACAGCACGGCGAGCACGGCGAGCACAGCGCGGACCAGCCCGTGGAGCATCGGTCGCGTGGTCCGCGTGCGCGCGAGCAGGTCGCGGCCGGCGTAGACCGCGAGGATCGCGATCGGGACGAGTGCCGGGGCCGCGATCCGGTAGCGCATGAACTCGACGAACGCGATGCGCCCGGACGCCCCGATGAACAGCCAGTACATCGCGACGAAGGCGATGACCAGGGCCATGGCGGCGTCGCGCCGACGGACGACACGGACGGTGCCGTACGCGAGCAGCGCGGCGACGACGAGGCCGGTGGCGAACGTGACAGCGGGCAGGCGGTCGGCGACCGGCACCGGGACGACGAGCGCGCCGAGGGTTGTCATCGTGTCGACGACGTAGCCGGTCAGCGTGCCCGCCGGTGCCGTTCGGGCACCGAATGGGCCGCTACCGAGCGTGAGGTTGTGCCAGATAACCGCGGCGGTGCCGACGCTGCTCGCCACGCCGACGAGCAGGCCTCCAGCAGCGGCCCGCGCCCACCCGTGCCGCCTCAGCGCCAGGGCGGCTCCGAGCGCGGCGACGGCGACGAGCATCGCACCGGCGTATCGGATCCACGGTGCGATGCTGACCAGCAGGACCACGGCGACCACGGCCGGCCACGTGAGCCGGGCCCGGACGATCGCGCGGGTCAGCATGAGCAGGACGAGCGCGGTGATCACGCAGGCGAGCGGCTCGGACCACAGCCGCGAGTAGAGCATCGTCGTGGAGGTTGCGACGGCGACGAGCGCGGTCGGGACGAGCGCCACATCGCGGTCGCCCAGCGCCGCGACGGACAGGGCGTACGTGATGGCGACGAGCGCCGCGACCAGGACGATGCCGAGGACGGCGGCGATCGTGGCGACGTCGAGACCTCCCGGCAGTGCTCGCGCCGCGGTGCCGAGGATGGCGGGGACCCCGGGCGGGTACTGGGTGAACGGGTATCCCGTCATCGTGTGCGGGGTGCTCCCGGCGGCGACCTCACGCGCGGCGTAGGCGTAGGCGACGGAGTCCCACGTCATCCCGATCCCCGACCGCGACGCGACGGCGGTGAGGACGGCCGCGAGCGACGCGAGTCCGGCCACCACACCGAGGCGGGCCGGCCGGGTCAGCTGCATGGCGCGCAGTCTCTCAGCCGCTGCTCACACGGACGCACCGTCAGCGGTCGTCGGTCGGGACGTAGCGGGCCTGGACCCGGGTGAAGAAGTCGGCGTCCCACCGCCCGTGCTCGGGCCCCCCGATGCCGGAGGCCTTCCAGCCGCCGAACGGGGCGCCGGGGTGGACGGGTAACCCGTGCGGTCCCCACTGCACGATCCCGGCCTGTGCCGCGGCCAGCACGCGGTCGGCTGCGTCGGCATCCCGCGTGCACACGGTGAGCACGAGGCCCTGGGTCACGTTGTTGGCCACGGCGACCGCATCGGCCTCGTCCTCGGAGGGGATGATGACGGCGACCGGGCCGAAGGTCTCGTCCTGGGCGACCTCGCTGGTCCGGTCCTCCGTCAGCAGGAGCATGGGCGCGAGGTACGGGCCGGACGCGGCGAGGTCGTCCGCCAGCGGGGCCCGCGCCAGGAGCTGCGCGCCGGACGCCGTCGCCCGCTCGACGACCGCGACGACACGCTCGCGCGCCGCCGAGCTGATCATCGGCCCGACCTCGGTCCGTTCGTCCCGCGGGTCGCCGATGCGCAGCTCCGCGACAACGGCCACGGCCTGCTGGACGAAGGCGGGAAGGATCTCCCGGGCGACCACGAATCGGCGGACCGCCGTGCAGCGCTGCCCGGCGAAGGCGAAGGCGTTGCGCACGAGGGCGGGGACGTCGGTGCCGAGATCGGCGTCGGCGAGCACCACGGCGGCGTTGTTACCGCCGAGCTCGGCCTGCAGGGGCCGGCCGAGCCGGGCGCACGCGAGCGCGACGGCCCGCCCCGTGGCGATCGAGCCGGTCACGGCCACGGCATCGACGCCGGGTGCCCGGACCAGCGCGGCGCCCGCCTCGGCGCCGCCGTCCAGCCGACCGACCAGCCCGGCGGGCACGCCGGCCTCGGCCAGCGTCCGCATCAGGAGGTCGGCCACGCCGTCACCCTCCGGCGCCGGCTTGAGGATCGCGGCGTTGCCGAGGGCGAGCGCCGGGGCGATCTTGCCGACAGGCAACGCCAGTGGGTTGTTCCACGGCATGACGAGAGCGACGACCCCGACAGGGCTGTGGCGTGCCACGACGCCGGCCGCGACCTGTTCGTCGTCGATGCTGTCCGCGACGGCGACCGCCGAGGCGATGTGCGCGACCGCCCGCGCGACCTCGGCCCGCGCATCGATGGCGGGCTTGCCGACGCCGGCGACGATCTCGTCGGCGAGCTCCGCGGACTGGTGCTGCAGGACCTCGGCCCATCGCGTCAGGATCGTGATCCGGTCGGCCGTCGACCGCGCGGCCCACGCCGGCTGTGCGGCGGCCGCGGCGGCGACCTGGGCTGCGACGGCGTCGGCCAGGGACGGGGGAGCCGGTGCCGGCAGCGCCGCGAGGATCTCGGGGGTGGCCGCGAACGGTGCCAGCCGGCCGGCCAGCCAGCGGCGCGTGGACTCGGCGTGCTCAGGGTCGTCGCTGCCGACGGCGTCCGCGGCGACGACGACCTCATATCCGCGCTCGTACGCGTCGAGAGCCGTCTCGCGGACGCAGGCATGCGTGTACAGCCCGGCGACGACGACGCGCGTCGTGCCGCGGTCGCGCAGCCAGCCGTCCAGGGCGGGGTCCGCGAACCCGCGGTAGTGCTGCTTGCGGGCGACGAGCTCACCGTCGCGCTCGGCCAGCTCCTCGGGCGGGCCCGCTCCCGGGCTGCCCTCGACGCACGCGGGCGCACCGAGGCGGCGGGTGTGCGGCATCGCGTCCGCGCCGTCGGGCCGCACGAGCGTGCGTACGTGGGCGACGGGCTGACCCGCGGCGCGGAAGGCCGCAAGCAGCTCGGCGCATCCCGCCACGACGGCCGCCGCCGACGGGACCAGGCCCGGACGGTCGAGGAAGTCGTGCTGCACGTCGACCACGAGCAGCGCGGTGGCGGCCGTCCCGAGGAGGTCGGTCACGACGCGTCGCGCGCGGACTCGGACCGGACGACGCGGCCGGCGATCTCCTCGGCCAGGGCTGCCGTCCCGACGACGACGCTGTCCGGTCCGGCAATGTCGGGGGTGCGCAGCCCGGCCGCCAGCGTCGCTGTGACCGCCTCCTCCATGGCCTCGGCGACGAGCCGATGCTGCAGGCTCTCCCGCACGAGCCACGCAGCGCTGCGGATCTGCGCGACCGGGTTTGCCCGGTCGGACTTCGCGAGGTCGTGGGCCGCGCCGTGCCCTGTCTGGTAGACGGCACGCGCACCTTCGCCGAAGTTCGCCGAGTACGCCATTCCCCGCGAGCCCAGGACCACGGCTGCGGTGTCCGCCACCACGTCGCCGAGCATGTTGGGGGCGACGACGACGTCGAACCGGTGCGGGTCGGCGACGAGCTGGTAGCAGGCGTTGTCGACCTCGATGATCTCGACGACGACGTCACTGCGGGTGGCCGCGGCGGCGACCTCGCACCACAGGGCGCTGACGGCCGGGATCCCCCCGGGCTTGGTGACGACGGCCAGCCGCCCGCGCCGCCCGGCGGCGGCCCGAAGCGCCACGTCGATGATCCGCTCGACCTGGTCGGCCCGGTACGTCGCCTCCTGATAGGCGGTTCGGCCGCCGTCCCGCCGGCCGAACGCCCCCTGGTAGAGGCCGCCGACGTTGTCGCGCACGATGAGGACGTCCGTGCCGCGGATGCGATGGGGGCGCACGATCGACGCGTCGGCGAGCTCGGCCAGAGGGGCGACCGGCACGAGCTTGGCGAACAGGTCGTAGCGCGACCGCAGCTGGTAGACGAAGCGGCCGCCAGCAGGCCCGGTGAGGACGGGCAGCCCTTCAGCGAGGGCGGCGTCGTAGTAGGCGACCGCTGCCGGGTCCAGGCCGAACCCGTCGGGGCCGACGCTGCCGATCTCCCCGGACCGGACGAGGTCGAGGCGGAGGTCGTGCGCGTGCGCGGCGGCGCGCAGAACCGTGACCGCAGCTGCCACCACCTCGGCGCCGATGCCCTCGCCGTCGACGACTCCCAGACGCAGCGTCCCGGCGACCCGCGGCGACGGGGCCGGGGTCCACGAAGGGAGGCAGGAGCCCACGGGCAGGTCGAACATGGCGGGTAACGTACCGAAGCCACGTGGCGGGGAGGTTGCGCGCCGGAGCCTTGCGCCCGCGGCCCCTAGGATCGCCGCCGTGGACGGGTCGGGACTGCTCGCGACCCCGGAGGCCGTGGGCGTCGTCGTCGCAGCGACCCGCGGCGCGCTGGCCATCGAGCGCGGCGAGATCGTGCGGGTCCGACCGCTGTGGGCGACCACCACGGTCGCGGCGGTCGCCCAGGCCGTCAGGCTCCATCGGGTCGCCCCGCTGCTCGTCACGCACGCTGCCGCGCTCGAGCTGCCGGACGCCCTGGTCGACGCGCTCCGGGACGACGTGCGGGCGCAGACCCTGGGCGCGATGGGGCTCGCCGGGCAGTCCGTCCGCGCCGTCAGCGCTGTCGCCGCTGCCGGGATCCCCGTGCTGCTGTTCAAGGGGGTCGCCCTCGCGGTGGCCTCGACCGGATCGCCGACCGCGCGAGGGGCAGGCGACATCGACCTCCTGGTGCGTCCGGAGGACGTCCCGGCCACGCACGAGACGCTCACGTCCGGCGGGTGGTCCGGCGACGCGCTCCCTCCCGAGGGGCGCTGGCGCGCCTGGTACCTCGCCTCACGTCGTGAGCGGTCCTACCTGGCGCCCGCGTCGCCCGTCGACCTCCACTGGCGCATCGGGTGGCACGCGCGCCCGCTGCCGTCAGCATCGGTGCTGCTGGACCGCGCGGGATCCGTGACGATCGCCGACCGGACCGTCCCGACGCTCGCTGAGCCGGACGCGTTCGCGGCGGCCTGCTACCACGCGGCAGTCGACCGCTATGCGCGGCTGCGGCTGCTCGTGGACGTGGCCCGGCTGCTCGCACGGCCCGGCGCCTCACTGCCGGTCGACGCGCACTGGCGCCTGCGACGGGTCGCCGCTGAGGCGGTCACGCTCGCGTCCTCCCTGCTCGGACCGCTGCCCGGGGCCGAGCGGATCGCGCCGCTGGGCCGGGTCGACCCGACGCCGCTGCTGGCGCTGTGGCGGCGGACGTCGATCCGGCCGGAGTGGCTGGCGACCGACACCTCGCTCGGGGAGCTCGTCTCGGTCTACCGCGACTCGGCCCGGTTCGCCGGACTGCCCGCCGCGGCCACCATGGCCCTCACGGACGCGCTCGCCCCGCCCGAGCGGATCACGCCCGACCTCGGCCCACGTGAGGTCGTCGCGCAGGTCGGCGCCGAGCTCGGCGACCTCGTCCGCCGGCGGGTCCTACGCCGCTGACCGCGGATCTGCGGCGATCTCCTCGACCAGGTCGGCGACGGCCTCGGCCGTCCACGGGCCGTCGGGTCGCTCGACGCTCCAGACGGGCGTGCCGCCGGCCAGCCGCGTCATGATCGCGAGGTAGCGGGCAGCTCCGAGGGTGATCGGCCCGGACTGCTGCCGACCCGCGTGCGTCAGGACCTGGGACAGCGCCTGCGCGCCGCGCTCCCTGCGGCCGGTCACCGCCGCCGCATCCGGGTGCGGATCGAGGAGCACGACCGCCGTCAGCCGCCGCGGCTGCGTCGGCGGCGCCGCCGGCAGCACGGCTCCCTTCGCCGGCTGCCCCGTCATCGCGTCGACCGGGGCGAGGCCGAGGGCATCGGCAGTCTCGGGATACAGGTGGACCCGCCGCCAGAACGGCAGCACCCACGGACCGTCGTCGCGAAGGTCGACCACCGTGGAGTCGTCCGTAAGCAGCGCGTGGCCACGGGCAGCGAGCGCCAACGCAGTCGTCGACTTGCCGGCACCGGACCGTCCGCCGATCGCGACGACCTGCCCGCCGACGTCCACCGTGGTTGCGTGCAGCGGCATGAGGCCTTGCTGCAGGAACGCGTAGGGCAACGCCCACCCGTCGACGATCCACGTACGGCCCTCGACGGCTCCGGACGCGAGGGTCGGGTCATCGGGCGGTCCATCCACGGTGATCCGGGTGCCGTCCTCCACGAGGACGCGCCACCCGCCTGTCAGGTGCATGAGCGCCCGCGTCGGTGAGACCCACGTCCCCGGCGCGACCACCGCGGCACCGGGGAGGTCGTCCGGGCACGGTCCGATGCTCACGGCGATTCCGAGGTGGTCGGGCACCCGGAGCCAGGCCGGAGCACGTGTCCGGCCAGCGTCGGGCATGCGGGCATACAACGGCAGTGAGGGCTGCGGGTCAAGCGCGGTGCGCCAGAATGCTCGGATGATCCCGGCCGGACCCGCGGACGTCCGCTGGTGCGCGGCCACCCTCGTCAACCGCCTGCCGCTGGCCGCCGAGCTCGGCCTCGGCACGGACGGGTCCAGCGCCGACGTCGTGGCGGCGGCGTTCGACCGCTGGGGGTCGGACGCGCCGCGCCGCCTCCTAGGGGCGTGGGCGATCGCCCGGCGTGGCGCGGACGGCACGTTGACCATGTGGCGCGACGGCCTCGGCCTCATGCCGGCGTACTGGGCGGTCGGCTCGTCGGGGCAGCTCCACATCGGCGACAGCCTCGTCGAGCTCGCACGCACGGGCGACGTCGATGCCGGGCCGGATGACGAGTTCGCGTTCGCGAGGTCGGTCCACGCGACCGGCCTGCTCCCGACGGCGACCTCGGCCCGCGGCATCCGCCGCGTCCCGCCAGGCTCGTCGCAGGCGATCCCGGACGGTCGGCCCGTGCGCTGGTGGCGACCGGAGGATGTGCCTCGCACCCGGGTCAGCGTCGACGAGGCGGCGCGCGAGCTGCGTTCCCTGCTCGTGACCGCCATCGCGGAGGCGGTCCTCGCGTGCCCGCCGGCACCGGGCGGTGGACCGAGCCGGGTCGCCGCGCACCTGTCCGGCGGACTGGACTCGACCGTCGTCGCCTTCGAGGCGCAACGGGTCCTCCGCGATGCGGGCTCGTCACTGGACGCCGTGCTGTCATGGTCGCCCGAGCCGTCGGCGGTCACGTTCGCCGAGGCGTCCGGCGACGAGCCGCTGGCCTATGACGAGCGCGACCTCATCACGACCCTCGCGGCCGATCTCGGTGTGCCGGTCGTCTTCGGCCCCGCGACGATGGCACCGGCGCCCTGGCTCGCGGACACAGACCCGGCGACGCAGCCGGACGAGACGCTCGGACGCGAGTCGCACCTGCTCCCGCTGGCGTCCGCGATCGGTGTACGCCACATCCTGTCCGGCTGGGGTGGCGACGAGTTCGCCAGCTTCAACGGCCGCGGCACGACACGGGCCCTCGTCCGCGGTGCCCGTGTCCGTGCCCTGCACGAGTCGTACGCCCGGCTGCGTGCCGGCGGGCTCGGCCGCGTCGCCTCTGCACGACACCTCGCGCGCGACGGGTTGCCCCAGCCCCTGCGGCGGCGAGCGAACCGTCCGGCGTTCCAGCAGCGTTGGGACGCCGCGATGCGGGCTGCTGCCGACCGGTACCCCGAGCTCGCTGCCGCGTACTGGGACTCACGGCACGCGCTGGAGCGGGCGGCCACGGCGAGGGACCTGCAGCTTGCGCTCATCGCGATGGGCCACCTCGCCCGTCGGGTGGAGTCCTGGCATGAGGCCGGGCGTCGGTTCGGCGTCGACTACCACTTCCCGTTGCTCGACCTGCGGCTCGTGGAGTGGTCGCTGTCTGCCCCGCCCGAGGCCTTCCGCGTCGGTCGCCACAGCCGCCGCGTCTTCCGCCTCGCCGTCGCCGGACTCGTGCCGGAGTCGGTCCGCATGACGGCCAAGGAGGACCCCGTGCTGCTGCGACTACTGGCGCAGGACCGCGAGCAGCGGCGCGCCCAGGAGGGTGCGGCCGGTGGTTGACCCGACCGGCGTCGAGGTCGTCGGTGCCGCCTTCGCCCAGGTGGCGTCGGACCGCCCGTCGGCGGTCGCCGTCATCGACGCCGGCGGGGAGCTCACGTACCTCGGGCTCGGGGACCGCGTACGCGCGCTGGCAGCCGCACTGGGGGCGACGCCGCCACGGCACGGGCCTGTCCTGGTCCTCGGCGGGCACGACCGCTGGACTGTGGCTGCCATGCTCGCCTGCGCCGCGGCCGGCCTTCCGTCGCTCGTCCTCGACCCCCGGGCGCCGTTCGACGCGCACGCAGCGGTGCTCGCGCGGCACGGCGCCCGCGCCCTCGTGGCGGGGCCGCAGCACCTGGCTGTCGCGGCGCGCCTGGCGGGCGACCGGCCCGTCCTCGCGGCCGACCGCGCAGCGGCGGCGTCGGACGAGGTCCGCGAGGTCGCACCCGGCGATCCGGCCACGGTCGCGCACACGTCGGGCACGGCCGGCATCGCGAAGGCCGTCGTCCACGCGCACCGCTCGGTGGTGCGCAATGCCCACCGGTATGCGGCGTCGATCGACGCCACGGTGGCGGACCGCTTCCTCGTCGCGTCGCCGCTGTCGACTGTCGCAGCGGCGACCCCCGTGTTCGCCGCGCTCCTGACCGGAGGCGCGGTCGTGCTGCACGACGTGCACGACGCCGGTCTCGCGGACCTCGCGGCCGTCGTCGGCCGGACGGGCGCGAACGTCGTTCACGTGGTCCCGGCACTCCTGCCGCACCTGCCCGTGCCACCGCCCGGCGGCATTCAAGGGGTGCGGGTCGTCGCACTCGGCGGGGATCGCCTGCTGCCGGCCGCCGTCGACGTCGCCCGCCGGTGGTTCCCCGCCGCAGTGCTCCTGCACCGGTACAGCACCTCGGAGACGAACCAGGTCGCCGGGACCCGCATCGCGCCGGGGGATCCGGTGGGCGAGGGCACGGTCGGGGTGGGGCGGCCCGTGCCGTGGCTCTCGGTCCGCGTGGTGGATGACGCCGGCGCATCTGTGCCGACCGGGGTTGTCGGGGAGCTCGAGGTCGCCGGGGAGGACCTGGCGCTCGGATACCTCGACGACCCGGAACGCACGGCCGCCCGGTTCGTCGAGACCGACCGGGGTCGCGCCTATCGCACCGGGGACCGGGCGCGGTTGCTGGCCGACGGGACGCTGGAGCTGCTCGGCCGGGACGACGACGTCGTCAAGGTCCGTGGCGTACTGGTCGACCTGGCCGCTGTCGCGGACACGCTCGTCCGCACGGCCGGTGCGACGACGGCCGCCGTCGTCGTCACAGGCGAGCCGCCAGTGCTGACCGCGTTCGTGACCGGTGACCTCCGGCCGGTGTCCGCGCGCGCGGCCGTGGCGGCCGTGCTGCCCGCCGCGATGGTGCCGGCGCACGTCGTCGTCCTGCCGGCGCTCCCGGTGACCGACCGCGGCAAGGTCGACCGGCGGGCTCTCGCGGTGCGGGCGGACAAGACGTCGCCGCCCGTGTATGACGCGCCCCGTGGCCTCGTCGAGGCGGCCGTCGCTGCGCGGTTCGCCGAGGTGCTCGCCGTCGCCGCCGTGGGGCGGGACGACGACTGCTTCGCCCTCGGCGCGGACTCCCTCGCGGCGGAGGAGCTGTGCGCGGCGGTGGCCGGCGTCCTGGGCCGGCCGGTCCTGGTGACCGACCTGCTTCGCGCTCCAACCCCGGCCGCGCTCGTCGCGTGGTCGGCCGCTTCGGGGCTACCTGCGTCGGGTTCGGTGCTCGTCCCGGTGACGGACGGCCCGGCGGACAGGACGCCGGCCGTGCTGTTCTCCGGCGGCAGCGGTGCCTACGTGGAGGGGATGGCCGTCCTCGCGCGGTCGCTGCGTGCGCGGCGCTGTCTGGCGGTGCTGCCCCGGGGGTTCGCCGACGGTCGGCCGCCGGACCGGACCGTCGACGCCATCGCCGGGCAGGCAGTCGCCGCGATCGCCGACGAGCTGGGGGAGGCCCCCGTCGTCCTCATCGGCCACTCGGTCGGCGGGACCATCGCGATGGAGGCAGCCCGGCAGCTGCACCGGGCCGGCCGGGAGGTCGCCGCCGTTGTCCTGCTGGACACCCGCGCGATCACGCCGGAGGTGCGGGCGGCCCGACGGCCGGTCGCGGACCTGCGGGGCGCGCTTGAGGTGAACCGGGATGTCCGCGCGGCGGCGGGCCAGTCCAGCGGTCTGCTGCGGCGGGCGTACTGGGTCCCGCGCTACGTCGTGCGTCGGGCCCGGCGGCGCCTGCGAGCGGCGTCGGCCGGGCGGGTCCGACGGTCACGGGCGGCGCAGCACGCGGCGTTCGAGGCCCTGCTCAAGGAGGCCGTGCGCCGATGGGTCGACACCGGCTGCGACGTGCCGGTCGTCCTCGTGCGTGCCCAGACGGGGCGCTTCGCGTCTTCCCGCCACGCGGACCTGCGGTGGGACTCGGTCCTCTCGGCACCGGCGACTGTTGTCTGGGTGCCGGGGGACCACGCCGCCATCACGACAGGGCCGTATGCCGCTACGACGGCAGCCGCGGTCGACGCGGCGCTGGAGGACCTGGGAGTGCGCTGACGGCAGCCGTGTCAGGCGGGCTGCCCCGACGGGTTCGACCCGAACTGCTCGACGTGGCCGGTGTACAAGCCGCCGCCCTGCGCGTCTTGGGCGGTCGTGAGGGGGGTGATCGTGGGCGCGGTCCACGGCATCGTCATCGCGCCATCGAACCGGCGCAGTCGTGCGGTGTCAACGCCCCGCCCCGCGTGGGTCAGACCTGGCCCGAGGGGTTGCAGTAGATCTCGTCCTCGAAGAAGAAGTCGTTCTCCCCCGACTGGGCGTCCTGTGCGCTGGCAAGGGCGTTGAGCTTCGGGGCGGACCAGGGGTTCGTCATGGGGTCATCCCATCGGTCATGCCCGGCCAGCGTCAAGGGCGGCCGCCGTGCTTCAGCTGGCCTGGCCGGACGGGTTGGTGAAGCTGTTCTCGAAGTCCCAGTCGGTGATGCCGGACATGGCGTCCTGGGCGGGGGCGAGAGTCGTGATCGTCGGGGTGGTCCACGGCGTCGTCATGCCGTGATCGAAGCGGCTCGTCCACCTATGTGTCAACGACCGCCCGTCGCGCGGCTCAGTTGGGCAGCCCGGAGGGGCTGCTGTACTGGCTCTCGCTCGGCTCCCACCCGCCACCGGACATGGCGTCCTGGGCGGCGGCGAGGGCGGTGATCGTCGGGGTGGTCCACGGCGTCGTCATGGCCTGATCGAAGTGGGGATGTCGGCACCTGTCAACGCCGACCGACCTCTTCGACGGCCGCGCATACAGCATCGAGGTGCCACGACCTAGCGGGACGGCGGACCCGCGCGACCGTGACCGCGCTCGCGAGACTGGCGGTTCGCGCGAACAGGGCCGCGGCACCGAGGATCGCCGGGGCTGCCCCGTCCCGCTCGCAGTGGGGGTCCAGGGCCGCCAGCCGCTGCGCCCCCGTGAACGGCTCGGTCCGGACGACGTCGACGAGGTCGTCGGGAGTGAGGATCGCGACCGCGGTGACCGGGACCGGATCGGGACCAGGGTCGTCTGCCACGAAGCTCGCCTTCCCCCGCCCCGCGCTCAACGCAGACAGGTCCGCGTACGCGATGCCGAGCCCGGCGGCCGCCACCGGGGTGAGGTTGACCCCGCGAAGGTAGGGCTGGACATGCGGGCGGCCGTCGATGTCCACGATCGTGCAGACGTCGTCGACGAGGAGTCGATGCCCTCGGGCGCGCAGCCCGAGGGCGGTCGTGGACTTGCCCGCGCCGGAGCGGCCGGCGACGAGCACGGCCGAGCCGTCGATATCCACGGCCGACGCGTGCACAACTAGGTGGCCCCGCTGCAGCATCGCCGTCGCGACCGCCCAGCCCTGCACAATCCACGCGACGTCGCCGGAGGCCTCCACCTCGGGCGTGACGTCGAGCGTCACGAACGACCCGTCGGCGACCTCAAGGCGCGCCGGCCCGACGAGGTCGATCACGGCGCGGGTGCCGGCGACCTGGAGCCAGGGCCGCGGCCGAGCGGCCCCGACGAGCTCGGCGGCAACCGGGCCCCTGCGGACCTCGATGCCCAGGTGGTCCGGCAGACGCTCCCAAGAGGTGCTTGCCGGACCGTGCCGGTCCTCGACCGCCTCGGGCAGATGCGGGCTCATCGGCCGGTCCGGAGCCGCACGACCCGACCCCCGGCGAGCTCGACGACGTCGTGGGCCGCGTCGATCGTGCTCGCGCGGTGGGCGATGACGAGGACGGTCAGGCGTGGGGCGAGGCCGCTGACGACGGCCATGACCGCGGACTCCGTCGCATCGTCGAGGGCCGAGGTCGCCTCGTCCAGCACCAGCAGCTCGGGGTCGCGAAGGAGCGCGCGGGCGATGGCCAACCGCTGCCGCTGGCCGCCGGACAGCCGTGAGCCGCGATCACCTAGCTGCGTGTCGAGGCCGTCGGGCAGGTCGCGGGCGAATGTGGCGGCGGCGCCGTCGAGCGCGTCCCAGCAGGCGCCGTCGGTGACCTCGCGACCCGCCGACCAGGTGAGGTTCCAGCGCAGGGTCCCCGGCAGCAGGACGGTCTCCTGTGGCACGTAGGCGACGCGGCGGCGCCACGGTCCCAACAAGTCGGCGGTCAGGGGCGTGCCGTCGACCTCGACGACGCCGCGGTCCGGCGTGAGCAGCCCGAGCACGAGGTCCGCCGTCGTGGACTTGCCGGCGCCGGACGGCCCGACGACGGCCGTGATGTGCCCGGTCCGAAGATCGAACGACAGGTCCGTCACGCCTTCCTGCGACCCGGGGTAGCGGAACGTCACGTCGCGCAGGCGGACGGTCGGCGCGCCGGGGGCCGCGGCGGGCAGCTCGGCCCCGGTGGACGGCGCCTCCCGCGCGGCGGTGGCCGACGCCGTGAGCTCGGCGAGGTCACGGACGGCGGGGAGCGCGTTGGCCGCTTGCTGCAGGCTGCTGGCGAGCGTCCGCACGGCCTGGGCCAGCCGCGCGGCGAGCACGAGGACCAGGACGATCGTCGACGCCGGTACATCCAGCTCGACGGCGACGAGCACGAGCGCGGCGGCACAGAGGACCACGCCGATCGTCGCGACAGCTGCGGTGGTCGAGGTCCGTCGCGTGTGGTCGAGCTGGGCCGCGCGCGTGTCGACGAGCGCGTCGCCCAGCTGCCGCCGCCAGACGTGCGCCGCGCCGTGCGCCCGGACCAGCCGCAGGGAGTCCAGCGAGTCCGCCATCGCGGCCTGAAGTGCGCGGTTGCGCTGTCCGTACGAGCGGCCGAGCTCGTGCGCAGGACGGAGGCTTCGCAGCAGCGCAGCGAGCATGAGCGCCATCGCGACCACGACGATCACCGTCAGTATCGGGGCGACGATCCCGGACACGACGGCCGTCGCGAAGGCGATGACCGCCGAGACGGAGCCCTGCAGCAGGGCGGTGAACGCCGACCCTGCCCGCGACGCACCGCTCGTGGCCACCTCGGTGATGTCGCTGCGCCGCGCTCCGAGGATGTAGGACCACCGCGCGGAGAGGATCGCGTCGAGCGCGTCGCCGCGCAGTCGGTCGACGAGGCGCTGCTGGAGGAGGACCGCGTTGACGGCCGACCACCGGACCAGCAGGGCTTGGCCGGCCACCAGCGCGACGACGGCGCCGAGCAGGACGGCCAGTGGCACGGCCGACAGGTCCCACGTCCCGAGGGCCGGGATGGCGACCGGGTCCCCACCGCTGGACGCGGCGACCGAGTTCACGACCGGCACGAGCAGCAGGAGGCTCACGCCACCGGTGAGGCCGGTTGCCAGGAGGAGGGCGACCTGGAGCGTCATGCGCCGCGGCTCGACCGTCCACGCCATCGACAGCAGCGCCCGGGCGTCCGCTCGGAGTCCGGCACGCCCGGGTCCGGGCGTGCGGTCAGGGGCGGACACCTGCGGGTCGCCGGTGGACATCGCCGCCGGTCAGCTGACGGGGGCGATGAGGTCGGCGTCCTCGAGGCCGGCGAGGAACGCGGAGACGTCCGCGCCGATCGTGGCCTCGTCCGCCGCGTACTCCGTGGTCAGCTCGGCCACGATCGCGGCCGCATCGCGGTCGTCGTCGATGAGCGCCCAGACGGCCGCGCCGGTGTCGCTGAGGCCGAAATAGGCGAACGTCGCCGGGTGCATGAGGACCCGGTCGCCGTCGACCTCGGCCTCCAGGACGCCTGGGGTGCGGCGGATGGGGGTGCTCACGCGCCGTGAGTGTAGGGCCCGAGGGGAGCCCGTCGGGGCGGCCCGTCGGGCGCCCGTGGTCGCCGTCGGCGCGCCGGAGGGCTGCGTACGGCCGGTCCCCGGGGTACGGTCCTCATACCAGCCCCTACGACAGGGCGGTGGCCGGACCTGGCCGCCCGTCGGTGGCTGCCCGCGGAGCAGACCGCTCCCGGGGGGTGAGAGGGGCGATGAAGTGGCACGGATCGGCGAGAGCGGCGACCTGCTCAAGTGCTCCTTCTGCGGCAAGAGCCAGAAGCAGGTCAAGAAGCTGATCGCCGGCCCCGGCGTCTACATCTGCGACGAGTGCATCGACCTGTGCAACGAGATCATCGAGGAGGAGCTCAGCGAGGCGGCCGAGTCCACCTGGGGTGAGCTGCCCAAGCCTCGCGAGATCTTCGAGTTCCTCGACCAGTACGTGATCGGCCAGGACGCCGCCAAGAAGTCCCTCGCCGTCGCCGTCTACAACCACTACAAGCGCGTGCAGGCCGAGGCCGGCGCATCGGAGCGGTCCAAGGACGAGCGGGTCGAGCTCGCCAAGTCCAACATCCTCCTGCTCGGTCCCACCGGGTCGGGCAAGACGCTGCTGGCGCAGACGCTGGCGCGCATGCTCAACGTCCCGTTCGCGATCGCGGACGCGACAGCACTGACGGAGGCCGGCTACGTCGGCGAGGACGTAGAGAACATCCTGCTCAAGCTGATCCAGGCGGCCGACTACGACGTGAAGCGGGCCGAGACGGGGATCATCTACATCGACGAGATCGACAAGGTCGCCCGCAAGAGCGAGAACCCGTCGATCACGCGCGACGTGTCGGGCGAGGGCGTGCAGCAGGCGCTGCTGAAGATCCTCGAGGGCACGACCGCGTCGGTGCCGCCCCAGGGTGGTCGCAAGCATCCCCACCAGGAGTTCATCCAGATCGACACGACGAACGTGCTGTTCATCGTGGGCGGGGCGTTCGCCGGCCTCGACGCGCTCGTCGAGCAGCGGATGGGCCACAAGCGGCTCGGCTTCACCTTCGACCTGGTCGACGGCGAGCGGGTGGACGACGAGACCGACCCGGACGACATCTTCAGCCACGTCATGCCGGAGGACCTGCTGAAGTTCGGCATGATCCCGGAGTTCATCGGCCGCCTGCCGGTGTTCACCTCGGTCAGCAAGCTCGACCGGGCGGCTCTCGTCGCCGTGCTCACCGAGCCGCGCAACGCGCTCGTGCGCCAGTACCAGCGGCTGTTCGAGCTCGACGGCGTCGAGCTGGAGTTCGCGCCCGAGGCGCTCGACGAGATCGCCGACCAGGCGCTGCTGCGCGGCACTGGTGCCCGCGGCCTGCGCGCGATCCTCGAGGAGGTGCTGTTGAACGTCATGTATGACGTGCCCAGCCGCACCGACATCGCCAAGGTCGTCATCACCGACGCGGTCGTGCGCGACAACGTCAACCCCACGCTCGTGCCGCGCGAGGCTCCCACCCGGTCGCGGCGCTCCCGCGACGGCGGCGAGCGCGGCGAGAAGTCCGCCTAGGACCACCCGCGTGGGTGCCGATCCCGACGCGTTCGGGACCGGCCCGTCGGTCGACCGGTCGAGCGAACCCTGGGTCGCGCGGTTCCCCGGGCTCGGCGTCGTCCGCATCGACTCCGATGGCGGCGTCGACGTCGAGGTCTCCCGCGAGACCCCCGATCCCGACGCCGTCGCGCTCGCCCTGCGACACGGGTGGGGGGAGCCCTTGTCCTACGTGCGTCGCGGCTACCACCTCCTGGGCGCCACTGTCGTCACCGCTCCCGGCAGCAGCGCGGCGGTCCTGCTGACCGGGACCATCGGCGACGTCGAGCTGTTCTGGCTCGGGCTGGCCCACCGTGGGTGGGGGGTGCTCGGCGAGCGCCTCGTCCCGGTGTCGTGCGTCCGCGGAGTCGTCCTGGCGCACGTGCGCTCAGCGCCGCCGGTGGCGACGGCCGCCTGGGCGCGACGAGCAGGCTTGCGGGCGGACCCGCTCCGGTCGCCCACCGACGCCGGCGTCGTCGTGCTCGACCGACCCGTCAGGCCCTGCCCCATCGCGGCGGTGGCCGTCATCGAGGGGCTGCACCCCGGGCCTTCAGAGCTCCGGGACATCGTCGGTCCGGCACGCATCAGCGCGGTGGCCGGGGTCGCCGCTGGCGTCGACCCGGCGATGCGCCCGGCGGTGATGCCCGTCGTCGCCGGCCTTGCAGCGTTGCCCCAGGTCGCCATGCGTCCGAGCCGGGCGCAGCTCGCCGACAGCATCGAGGTCCTCGCCGCGTGGGCCATCACCGCCACTGCGGAACGGCCCTCCGCGTGAACGCGGATGTCGTCTGGCTGGCGTCGTACCCGAAGTCCGGCAACACCTGGGTCCGCGCCATCCTCACCGCCCTGAGCTCGCCACCAGACGCCGTTCGCCTGGAAGCCCTCGACGCCGGCGCGCAGCCCTACAGCGTCGCCGCGTCGCTCGCCGCCCTTGCGATGGACTCCCGCTGGTTCACGGTCGGCGAGAACGAGCAGATCCGGGCGTCGCTCATCGGAGATGCCCAGGACCGAGCAGGCGATGCGCTCGGCGAGGACCGTGCGAGGGTCCGCATGCGCAAGACCCATGAGGTCTTCCGGACCGGTGACGGCGCGGCTGAGCCGTTCCCTACGGACGCGACCCGAGCGGCCATCCTCATCGTGCGCGACCCACGCGATGTCGCGTGCTCGCACGCCGCCTACTTCGGCACGACCATCGACGCCGCGATCGAGGCGTTGGCATCCGAGAGCGCCGGCGGGGGCGCGAGCCCGGCCAGGGCCGTGACCGCGCAGCCGTGGGGGTCCTGGAGCGGCCATACCCGGTCGTGGCTGTCGGGGCAGGCGCCGTTCCCGGTCCACGTCGTGCGCTACGAAGATCTCCAGGCGGACGCCGTCGGCGCCTTGTCCGCGGTGCTCGCTGCGGTCGGTCTGCCGACCGCGGACGACCAGCTCTTGCAGGCCGTCGAGCTGGCCGCGTTCGAGCGGCTTCGGGAGCAGGAGGCGGCCAGCGGGTTCCGCGAGCGGGGTCGGTCCGCGCAGGCCTTCTTCCGCCGCGGCCGGGCCGGCGGGTGGCGTGAGGAGCTCACCGACGCACAGGCCCGGTCGATCGAGGAGGCGCACGCCACCGTCATGCACGAGCTCGGCTACCTGACGGACACGGGCGCCGCAGGGGCCGGCACGTGATCGACGCGGCCGGGCGGCCATCGGTCGACTTCGACAACGGCCTGGTCTGCGGCGCCCCATTGGTATGGGGGCCGGTCCCGGACCGTCTGGAGGGCGCGCTCGTAGTCAACGAGGTCGTCGAGGCGACCGAGGACCGGGTGCTCGTCACGCTTCCCTCGGGCCGGATCCTCGTGGCCCGGGACGGGCACGGTGAACGCGTGTCGATCCAGCCGACGGCCGGACATGAACCGCGGGACGTCGCCTTCCTGGCCTACGGGTGGGCGACCGCCCTGGTGATGATGATGCGCGGCGTCACGTTCCTGCACGCGTCTGTGGTGACCGGGCCGCAGGCGACCCTGGCCTTGGCCAGCAGGTCCGGCGGGGGCAAGTCGACGTCGACTGTGTCCCTGGTCGACCAGGGCTGGGGGCTGTGCGTCGACGACAGCGCCCCGATCGTCCTGGACGGGACAGTGCCATGGGTGGTGCCCTACGCACGCCCGACGCACTTGACGGACGACGTCGCCGGCCAGTTCCGCGCGTTGTGGTCCGACCCGGTCCGGCTGCCCGGCAGACCGAAGGTCGCGGTCCGGATCGCGCAGGACCTCGTGGCCCGTCCGGTCGACGCTGTCGTCGTGCTCCTGCGTGTGGGGCCGGGCCAGGTCGACCGGATGCCGGGCACGCTGGTGGCGTCGCACGGGCCCGTGCAGGTCCGTCGGCTGGCACCGGCGGACGCGCTCGCGGAGCTTCGCGTGCAGCTCTACGTCAACCACGCCGCGCTCACGCCCGGGAGGCGCGAGACGACCGTCGACTGGCTGCGTGCCGTCGCCGATCGGCCGGTCTTCGTCATTGCGCGCCCGCGTGGAGCACAGACCCACGCGGAGGTGTCCGACGCGCTCCGGCACTCAGTCGTCGGCAGCCTGTGACCGCTGCAGGAGGACGCGGAACACGAACACGTAGGCCTTGAGCGACGCGACACCCGAGGGCGCGAGGCTGACCTTCACGTGGTTGACGCGCTGCAGCATCCCCGGACGCTCGGCCCCGTGCAGGAGCGCGTTCAGGTCAGTGGGCGTCGGCGGTCCGCCGTCGGCGCCGAGCACGGACCTGCCCTGCCAGTCGATCAGCGCCGCACTGATGCGGTCGTCCACGCCGGACTCGTCAAGCAATCGATGGAGGGCGGCGCTGCGTTCGACCAGCGACTGGCCGGTGTCGCTCGGCTTGATCTCCAGCCCGAGCGACGGGCCGACCTGCCCGTCGAGGAGGTCGATGTTGAGCAGCAGGACCTCGCTCTCGGGGCGGCTGCGGGCCAGGTCTCGCGCGGCCGTCGCCGCGGCGCGGCCGGCCGTGTCCGCAAGGAGGGGCCACACGGGGCTGTCGGGCCGCAGCCGGACGACGACGCGCGTGGGGGTGCCGGGGCGCCCGACCATCGCGCCGACGTGGGTGGTCTCCGCGAGCGCGTCGAGCCGGGCCAAGAAGGCGCGCGACCGCCCGGGGACGCCGAGGACGCTCGCGATCGCGTCCGCCTGCCCCGTTCGCCCGGCTGCCCCTTGCGGGACGTTCGCGTACGCCGCGCCCACGTGGTAGCCGCCGGCGAACGGCTCGCACACGAAACCGCGCTCGCCGCCGTCCAGGCCCTGCTCGGCGATCTCCGCAACTGCGGCCAAGGCCCGTGGCGCGTCGTCGCCGAGCCAGCCGCACTCGTACCGGCGGAGCTCGGCGGCCCGCTCGCGCGGTACGCGTAGATGCAGGCTCGGCGGTGCCGCGGGGCCCGTCAGCGGGACCTCGAACGCGACGAGGTCGACGAGGTCGGCGGGCAGCGGCTCGGCCCACTCCACGAGGTCCTGGAGGCCGGGGACTACCGGCGTCAGCGGGCCCGAGCTGCGTCGGAGCCACGCGCCTATCGCCTGCACGGCGGGAGTCTGACACCCTCGCGGGATGGAGGGCAGCCGGACCGCCGGCGAGCGGGTGGACGATCCGCCGGCGCGCACGGACCAGGTGCTAGACGTCCCCGTGGAGGACGGACCCGCCCCCGCACGGTGGCCGGGCGCCACCGAAGGCCCAGGCGGGTGCGTGGATCCGGCGCGTGTCCTCCACGAGACCGATTCCTTCCGGATCTACGTCGCCGACGGCCGGCGGATCATCATGGAGAGCCCGACGCCGGCGCTGCGGACGTCGTTCGACTTCATGGTCTACGGCTGGGCGCTTCGCTGGCTGCTGCTGCAGCGGTCTCGGTTCTGCCTTCGCGCGACCCTCGTCGTCTCACCGGGGGGCCGCCGCGTCGCCCTCGTCGGCCCGTCGCACGTGGGCAAGTCGACCACGGCGATCGAGCTGCGTACACGGGGCTGGCGGCTCGGCGGCGATGACGCGGTCGAGGTGTCGGCGACGGACGGAGGGCTGGTGGCGCAGGCACATCCGCGCCCGTTTCATCTCTCCCGGGAGGAGATCTCACGGATCGGGGGAGGGCCCGGTGTCGGGCGGCCGGTCCCGGGGAGCTCCCGGTTCGCCGTCATGCTGCCGGTCGAGCTGGAGCCCGGTCCGCTGGATGCGGTGGTCCACCTCGCCGTGTCAGCAGACGTCGACGCTGACCCGCACGCGATCACAGCCGTGGCCTTGGCCCCGACGTCGTCGCTCGCCCGCCTGAGCATGCTGAGCTGGCCGGAGAGCGCGGCGATGGTGAACGCGCAACGTGGGCGACTGCTGCGTTGGAGCACGCAGGTCGTCGAGGGCGCCCCCGGCTTCACCGTCACACGACCCGCGAGCGGCGATAGCGTTCTGGCCGTGGCGGACGCGGTCGAAGCCCTCGACGCCCGTGGGCCGAAGGCGCGGGCGCGGTGGTGACGGCCGCGGCTGCTGTCCTGCCGCCTGTGGAGCCCGATGAGCGGCTCGCCGCAGTCGTGCTTTCGCACTGGACCTGGGCTGAGCTCCTGGAGGCGGCTCGGAACCGGTATCCCCGGCTCGCCCGGCTCGTGCTGCCCGGTGGCCGCGAGCTCTACCTGCTCACGCATCCCGACACGGTCCTCGAGGTGATGCAGCAAGGCAGCAGGTTCGCCGCCAAGTACTTCCCTCCGCAGCTGGATGACATCCTCGGTGACAGCCTCTCGGCGATCTCCGGCCCGGCTCACATCCAGTCACGTCGGGTCGTCCAGCCGCTCTTCGGGCCGGCGCCGGTGGCCGATGCGGGGGAGACCATCTGGCGCACGGTTCGCGAGCACGTCGGGAGCTGGCCCGAGGGGGAGCCATTCGATCTGTCCTTCCGGCTCTCGCAGGTGACCCTTGACGTCTTCGGTCGCGTGATGTGCGGAGCAGACCTCGCGGACCGGGCCGGCGAGCTCCGCGACTTCCTCCGCGATCGCTCATCGGCATCAGGGGCGCGGTTGCCTGCGGCGGTCGACGCGCTGATCGCGGCACATCGCGACCATCCCCGCGACGGCGACCTCGTCGACCGGTTGCTGGCCGCGCAGGACGTAGCTACTGGCCTGTCCGCGGCCCAGGTCAGCGACGAGGTGCGCGGGTTCGTCTTCGCGGCGAGCGAACCCCCGCGCGTCTCGCTGACGTGGCTCTGGTTCCTCGTCGGCAGCCGTCCGGCAGTGCTGGGTCGGCTGCGCGAGGAGACGGCCGGGGGACCTGCCAGCGCGCCGAGCCCGTACGCCCGTGCCTGCTACGCGGAGTCGCTGCGGCTGTACCCGGCCTCGTGGCGGCAGGAGCGCGTCCTGACGGCCGACATGTCGGTGGACGGCAGGTCGGTCCCCGCGGGTTCCCGCGTCATGGCCGCGCAGCTCCTCACACACCGCGACCGCCGGTTCTGGGACCGTCCGCTGGAGTTCTGGCCCGAGCGCTGGCTCGACGCATCCGGGCAGTTCGACCCCGCCGCACCGGGTCAGCCGAAAGGCGCGTGGTTCCCGTTCGGTTTCGGCAACCGCCGGTGCGTGGGGGAGTCGCTCGCCTGGGCGCAGGCCGACGCCGTCATCGCCGAGACCGTCGCGACCTGGGACCTGCGTCTCGTCGACGCCTCGGCCGTCGAGCCGATCCTGCGCGGCTCGTACCGTCCGCGCGGCGGACTGCCCGTCGTCCTGAGACGTCTGCGGTGACCGCGGGCGAACCGTCGGCGGCCCTGCCTCCAGGCCCGATCCCGATCACCGATGTCGACCCCCTCATCGGGCATCCCGGTTCGCTCAGCGTGGTCGTGACGGACGTGTCGGGCGCGCTGACCGCCAATTGCGCGTCGGCGACTGCCGCGCGGGTGCTGCCGGATGGCCGCCTTGTCGCGATATGCCACGGACCGCACCCCGTGGAGGTCGATGCCATCGTCCGATGGATCGACGCCGGTGCGCCGGACCCGGCCCCTGTCCGTCAGGGGTTCACCGTCGCCGTCGTCGATGTCGCCCGTCGGGAGGTGCGGGCGGCGACCGGCGCCCGCGGCGAGGTCGCCCTCTACTACGCGTCGACCGCGCGGGGGCTCATCGTGAGCAGCCACCCGCGCGGCGTCGTCGAGCGGCTGCCGGGCCCGCCCGACCTGCGCGCCGAGCGACGGGTGATCTACCACGACCGCTTCGCGAGCCCCTTCGTCGGCGTGGATCGCCTGCCGCCCGGGCACGTCCTGCGCTGGTCGAGCGGAGCAACGACCGTCTCACGATGGTTCCGGCCCGAGGACGTAGAACCGATGGGACGCTCGGTCGACCTGGCATCGACGCTGCGAGACGTCGTCCGGTCCGCCGTGGCCGCCAGCCTCCCAGCCGGCGCCGACACCGATGCCGTCGCGGCGATGCTGTCGGGCGGGCTGGACTCGACGATGGTCGCGACGACCGCACGGCGGCTGCTGGGGACCGGCTCGCACCTGCCGTGCGCCACCCACGTGCCGCGCGAGGGCACGCGGGAGGACCGCGCCGGGTGGGAGGCCAGCGACGAGCCCTACGCGCGTGCCGTCGAACGAGCCACGCCGGGGCTCGAGGTGACCGCCATCCGCAACGACTCCGGGGTCATCAGCGTTGACCTCGTCCCGTGGTACGCCGAGCGAACGTTCCGACCTATCCACAACCCGGAGAACCTCGTGTGGCTGCGGCAGATCTCGAGCTGGGCCGACGACCTCGGAGCGAGGGTCCTGCTGACGGGCAGCTCGGGCAACTTCTGGTTCTCCCGGGGCGGCGCCGCCGGTCGCGGCCCGGCGATCGTGCGAGCGATGCGTGCCCGGCGCGCTCTGCGAGCGCGCGCCGACCAGCACGCCGGGCCGTTCATGTCGCGGCGGGATGGCACCCGGTTTGCGCACCTGCCGACGACGACCGGCGTCAGCGCGAGCGACGGGTGGCTCGGACGACAGAGCGGCACGGCGTCGTACTGGCACAGCGACCCCCTCGGTGATCCGGAGGTCATCCGCTTCGCGCACGCGGTGCCGGCTTCGGCATGGGCGCCCGGCGGTGTTCCGCGGGGCTTGGCACGCGAGGCGGCGCGCGGACTGCTCCCGGACCCGGTTCGCCTGCGCCGCTCGAGAGGGGGCCAGGCGGCTGACGCCGCCCCGCTGATCCGGGCCAACGTCGCGCGCTACTACGACGCCCTCGACCTCGTCGACGGGTCCGTCTCGGCGCGCCGGCTCATCGACGTCGATGCCATCCGCGCGTCGCTGGATGCGGGCCTTCCCGTCGACGACGCCGGCCTGCGACGGTGGTGCGCGTATGAGGGGCGGTGGATCACGCTCGGGTTGTTCGCCGCCTGGTGGGACGCCCGCCGCCGCGCCGACTAGGGTCGCCCGGCATGAGCGACATCCGTTACCAGCGCAACGCCGAGGTCCTCCAGACAGTGGTTGAGGACGAACTGGTCCTGCTGTCGCCGGAGCTTCGGTTCGTCTCGCTGAACGAGACGGCGGCGCGAATCTGGGAGCTCCTCGCCGAGCCGACGACCCTGGCGCAGATCGCCAGCGTGCTCGTCGACGAGTTCGACGTTGATGAGGATGTCGCAACCCGTGCGGCCGAGCAGACGGTGGCGACGCTCACGACGTCGGATTCGGTACGAATCGTCGACTAGGCGTCAGCACCGGCAAGCACCGTGCCGGCTAGTGCGAGGGCGCTCACCGCGCTTGCGGTCGAGGCGATTCCGTTGTGATCGGTCGTCACGGCACCCATGCCCCGCGCGTCGACCGCCCACTCGGCGCGTGCATCGGGGTCGGCGTCCTCCGGAGCGGGAAGGCGCATCTGTGCCGACGGAGCCCAGGATCCGTCGGCGCGCTGACCGCTCAGCAGCACCGTGCTCATCGCCGTCACGTCGGCCAGCGAGCACGCGCCCGGATCCGCGACAGCGGACAGCGTCACCGTGACAAGGCGCCACGCGATGTCGAACGCCCCGGTGGGGACTGGAGCCGTTCTGGCCCATTGGCCCGCCCGGACCAGCGCGGGCTTGTCGTCCCTCAGCGCTGTGCACGAGATTCCCGTGGGGTAGTCCGAGGTCACCCACCAGTGGCCGCGCCACGATCCGTCCGGGCGCTGGAAGCTCCGGACAGCCGGTCCCAGGCTCGGCACCAACGAGCAGCCGGGCCCGGCGACCGCCGCCGTCACGCACGCATGCGGACGAGTCCACGCGTGGTCACCATCGCCCGCGGCGACGTGCCGCACGACGTCGGCGTCGCGGTAGGTGCGTGCGCCGTCGCCGTCGACGTGTGCGGCGAGGAACGCCAGTCCGCGGTCGCACTCGGGGCCGACGTCGTCTGCGGCTCGAGCGGCGAGCAGGGCGAATGCGGTCGAGTCGGCATCAGGGGGCAGCCACAGGTTCCAGCCCCACCCGCCGGCCGCCCGCATCGCCGCTCGGCCGGCCAGGTGACGCCAGGCCAGCTCGACCAACCCGTCGGAGCCAGGCACATCGGTCAGGAGAGCGGCAACGAACGCGGTGACGTACTCGTCGCTGACCTGCCGACCCAGGCGGTAGTCGCTCCACGAACCGGACGGGTGCTGCAGGCGGCCCAGAGCGTCGACGCCTTCGGACACGGCGTGTGCACAGCGCTCGGATGGGGGAGCGATGGCCGTCACCATCCCATCGGTATCCGCGCGGAGCCGTGATTCGGCACGATCGCGGTGCTAGCGTGCGGGCGACTGGCACGGACCATAGCGAAGGGCACCCCGATGGACTCTGCGAAGAAGATGTGGATCGAGCCGACCGTCACGGACCGCGGTGCCGTGAGCAGTGCGATGGCTGCTACCACCACAGGCAACACCAACGACGGCGGCTCGGACTACACGAGCTAGGCCTGCCCCGCCCGCATCACAGGGATCGGCAGATGGTGGCGGACACCCGCGCCACGGCCGCGTCCCGCTGCTCGGCGAGCGCGGCGAACCTCGGGTCGGTGACCAAGCGCATCAGGGCCGCCCGGCTAGGGAAGCGCGTCACGATGACCCGCGACCACGTGGCTCGGCCGTACAGCGGGGCCATCGCCTCACCTCCGTACACGCGCTCGGCGCCGACCTCGGCCAGAAGCGGTGCCGCGGCAGCGAGGTAGTCGTCGTGCGGACCTCGCCCATCTGGATTCAGCCACGCCGTCATCACGACCGTCAGCGGGTCGTCGCTCGTCGTCACTCCGCAAGTCCGACCGCAGCCGGTGCCGCCGTTCCCCGGCGCTCGGGGAGCAGTCCGATCTCGCGCGCGCGCCCGGCGGTCGAGCGCCGGTCGTGGGTGCCCAGGAGCTTCATGAGCTGTTGGAGGTCCTTCTTGATCGTCGGCACGGAGTAGCCCAGGCTGCGGGCGATCTCCCGGTTGGTGCGCTCCATGCCGATCATCTCCAGCACCTCGCGCTGCCGCTCGCTGATCCGGACGTCGCGCTGCGGGGCCGGCGCCGCGCGACGCCACCGGTCCGCGAGCAGGTCGCGCTGGTTGTTCAACCACATCGCCGTCGCGGCGACTACCCCGTCGAGGTACTGCCAGTCGTCCGGCTCCCACGCCGTCGGCCTCTCCTGGACGAACGCGAGGACGCCGATCGCCACACCGGAGTTCAGGATCGGGGCGAAGACGACGGCACCGGCGCCGTCGGGCAGGGCCGCATCGCCGTGCAGCCGTGGCTCGGACTGCAGGATCGGGTACCGGTCCAGGAGCTGTTCGGCGGCCACGGCGAGCGGCCGCATCGTCGCGTATGCCTCGCACAGCGGTAGCGGCATCGACACGGGCACGGTGCGCAGACCGCCCGTGAGCTCGTCAATGACGCCATGCGTGCCGACGATCTCCAAGGTGCCTGTCCTGCCCGTCGCGTAGACCGCCGCCGACCAGGCCGACAGCGGTGCCAGCGCGCCCAGGACCAGCGCGCGTACCGCGGCGTCGCCGTCGGGGTTGCCGGCCAGGAAGCGGAGGTAGTAGGTGAGGGCCGTCGTCCGGTCGAGTTCCATCGAACCTGCCTGTCGTCGGGGCCGCCTTCGAGGCATGACCAGGTGCCCAACTTATAGCCGTGTATATCCCTTTCGGGTGCACGATGGCCACCGTGTCCGCCGCTACTGTGAGGCGCGCCGAGACCGAACGACGCGGGTGCGCCGAGGTGGACTGCTGAGGGGCGAGCCCACCTGGCGCTAGGGGCGGCGCCTTCCCGCGCTCGGAGATCCGGTTGGTTCGCGGTGCCGTCCCTCGTGGACGGTGCCGCGAACCCCGGGATCGAAAGGGATATCGGAGCGCTCTCGGGCTACGACGGGCTACATGGCCGGTCGCCCTAGCGCCCGCCTACGCTACCTGCGTGCCCGACCCGCCCGACCTCCATCACGTGCTGTGGACCGGTGGATGGGACTCGACGTTCCGGGTCCTGGAACTGCTGCTCGTCCACGGCCGAGGAGTCCAGCCGTGGTACGTGGTCGACCCCGAGCGGCGCACGACAGCCCGCGAACGGTCCGCGATGGCGGCGATCCGGTCAGCCCTCGTCGCCCGCGACCCGGGCGCTGCGACGCGGCTGCGGCCGACGCGCTGGCGCGAGTGCGGCCAGATCACGACGGTCCCCGCCATCGCCGAGGCCGCCCGGAGCCTTCGGACGCGCCTACCGCTGCCCGAGCAGTACGTCTGGCTCGCCTCGCTGGCGGAGTCCGAGGCCGTCGAGGGCATGGAGCTCGGGATCGACGAGCGCGTCGACACGCCCAGCCTGCGCGAGGTGCAGGTCGCGTTCTCACCGGACGCGGCCCCCGACGACTGGGCATACATCCCGCCCGAGGGCAACCCGCCCGACGTCGAGCGCATCTTCCGCGGGCTGCGGCTGCCGATCAGCGAGCTCACGAAGGGGGACATGGAGCGCCGCGCAATTGCGGAGGGCTTCGCCGATCTCCTGGAGCTCACGTGGTTCTGCCGCTGGCCGACGATCCTGGGTAACCCCTGCGGCCAGTGCGTCCCCTGCACGGACGCCCGGACCGGGGGCCTGGCTCGGCGTGTTCCGCCGGACAGCGAGCTGCGGCGGCGGCTGCACCGGTGGCGCTGGGACTGGGTCCGCCACGGCGAGTCCGCCCGGATCCGGGCGGGAGCACTCCGCCAACGGCTCGTGCACTGACCGGCGCGCCGAACCCGCGGTGTGAAGCATGGCGCTCGGACGCGTTGATAATGGGCGGCATGTCGATGCGCCGGGCGACCCGGCGGCCGTCGTGGGGCATGCGCGTGCCCGCGGCTGCCGTCGCGTTGCTGGCTGTCGCCGTGGTCTCGACCCTCCTGGTCCTGCCGGCCCGCGCAGACGACGCCGCGGAGGGTGCCGTCCCGGCAGCATCCGCGGAGGGTGCGCCTTCGCAGGAGCCGGTGGCCGACCCGGGCGCGAGCGCCGTCCCGCCCGCGTCGAGCGCTCCCAGCAGCCAGGCCGCCCCGCAGCCCGCCACCAGTGGCGCCGGGTCAGCGGGCGGAGGCGGCGGGGGAGGTGGGGCCGGCGGATCGGACGGGAAGGCCCCGGAGCAGGCCGGCGGTGGCGCCCTGCCCGGTGAGAAGCCGGTCGATGAGGACGCGGTGCCGAACTCCGACGGTGCTCCGCCGGTCGACCCTGGCTTCGTCGACGACTACTCCAAAGTCTGGCGCGCGATCGAGGCGGGCAAGAAGAAGGTCCGGACGCTGAGTCGTCAGCTCGTGAGCGCCCGTCAGGAGGTCGCCGAGTCGGTCAGCAGCCTCGCCCTCGCCCTGCGCGTCCGCAACCGGGCGGAGTTCGAGGCCTCCGACGCCCAGGAGCAGTTCTCGGTCGCTGTCCGTGACATGTACATCCAGGGCACGACCGACGTCGACGTGCTGATGAGCGTCCTGGGCAGCCGTCCGGACGACGTCCTGAGGACCATCGACTCGGTCATGTACCTGCGGTCGGCGACCGGTACGGAGGCCAGCACGTACACGGCGGCGCAGGGCTCGGCGGTCGTCGCGCAGTCCGCGGCGGCGGCGACCGGGATCCGCGCCGACGAGGCACGGGACTCCGCAGACGACACCGCGGCCGCCCTCGCGAAGGCGAAGAAGAACCTCAGCGCCGACGAGGCCGAGCTCGCGCGCCTGGTCAGCGTCGCCCAGCCGCAGACCGTCGTCGGGCCGAACGGATGTCCCACGGCGGTGCTCGCCGGGACGGTCCCGGAGGGCACCAACGTCAAGAAGCTGTGCGAGGCGGCGGTCCGCAACGCGGCGAGCCCGCAGGCGGCGTTCGCGATCAAGTGGGCCATGGTCCGGCTCGGCGCGCCCTACGCGTGCGAGGGGATCGGCCGGCTCGAGGCCTGGCGCTACGACTGCTCCTCCTACGTGTCCCGCGCCTACGCCGAGGGCGCCGGCCTGGGGACCGCCGGCGACGGCTGGGCGCCGTCGACGCGCAACATGGTGCCGTGGGACGGGGCCTCGCTCGACCCGCACTACGCCGTGATCCCACCGGCCGGGATCCGTCCGGGCGACCTCGTCCTGTACGACACCTGCCCGGCCGGCCAGACGTGCTCGTATCGTCACGTCGTCATGTACCTGGGCCCGCAGGAGAAGGATGGTGTGCCGATGATGGCGCACACGAACGCCTGCGGGACGGTCGCGCACGTGTCGCCCTTCATCGGCACCGACGTGGCGAACTTCCTCGGCGTTCGTCGGGTCGTGCCCCTGTCGGGCGAGAAGATCAAGGGGTCGCTCGGCTCGGACGACAAGCCCGGCGAGCCGGACAAGCCCGGCGATCGTCGCGGCACGGGGTCCGGAGACTGACGTGCTGCGTCACGTCACGGCCGAGGAGTTCTACGCGCGCCGTCAGGCCCATGCGGCCACGCTTGACGCTGCGGCACGGGCATTCGCGACACACGGCGACGCCGTTGACGCGCTCGCCTGCGCGTGGGGCGCAGACCTCGCCGCTGTGCAGTCCGTGCTGTGGGCGCGGATCGTCGTCGGTTCGCGTACCCCGCTCGTTCGCTACTACCAGGCCGGAGAGGCCGTCATCCGCGCGGTCAGCCAGCGCGGCCCCGCCGAGGACGCCTACCCGGACTCCAGCGCCGAGCACGTGATCGTCGGTGCCCGCCGGCGGCTCCTGCGGGCCTTCGAGCCGCGCTTGTCCCGGGAGATCGACGCACGGCTGCCCTCGGTCGACTACCTGGGCACGATCGTCGCGCCAACGCGCGAGCAGGTCACGGCCACGGTGTCGCGGCGGCTCATGGGCATGCCGTGGTCGACCTTCGTCAGCAGCCGTCGGCAGGATGGGGCGGCCGCGCTGGCGCAGGCGCGCAGTCAGCTCGCGGACGGGGACGTCGCCGGGGCGCTTCGGCACGCCTACGACGCGGACTCCTGGCTCCTCGCCGCCTACCTGGTCGAGTCGGCCATGGCCGTGGGGGATGAGGATCTCTTCACGGTCACGACGCGATGGGAGCTCGTGAACGCCGCGATCGAGGCCCTGCCCTCGCTGCCGACCGACTTCGACGCCGCGGTGGGACGGCTGCGGACGACGATCATGCGGGAGCTGGGCGAGGCCGACGGCGCGCGTTGGCACCACACCCTCGTCGAGGTCGGCGCGGAGGTCGCGTCGTGAAGGAGCGGGGCGCATGGCGCTGCTGAGCAAGAAGGACGAGGCCGACGACGGCGAGTCCGCGGCCTCCGCGAAGGGTGTCGCGAGCAGGCTGAAGACGTTGGAGGAGCGCGGGTTCACCGGGGCGGTCGAGATCGGCGTCAAGGGCTCGAGCGCCGAGGCCGCGGTGTACCTGTACGAGGGCGGCATCTACGCGGTCCACCTCGAGGGCTACGCGCCGGTGCTCATGGACAGGCTCGCCACGGAGGGGGTCCTCGACCGCGCACGGTGGGTCGAGCTCGCGACGATCTTCGGCCCTCACCGGTCGCACGCCCGCGTCGGACCGATGGCGGTGGAGCAGGAGTGGATGACCCTCGACGAGCTGGTCAACCTGCACCAGGAGTTCCTCATCGCCACGCTCGGTGCCGTCCTCGGTGTCTCTCGGGCGCGCGTGGAGCGCGAGTCGAACGCGACCACCGGGGCGTTCTGCTCGCTGCCACAGGACCTCCCGCGGCTGCTGCGGCTCGTCCAGGGCCGCCAACGTCGCATCGCCGGGGCGTGGGCCGCGATGGAGGCTCGCTGCGAACCCGACGAGCTCGTGCTGCGGCGGGGCGGCTCGGCCGTGCCGTCGAACCTCGACCACGACGAGTTCCGCGCGCTGATCGCGGCCGTTGATGGGGAACGTGGGCTGGACGAGATCGCTGCAGCGCTCGGGCTCACCCGTGGGGAGGCGATCCGGACTGCGAGCCTGCTCGTGCTCGCGGGCACGCTCGCGGTCGACCAGGAGAAGCGGGCCTCGGTGCCGACGGACCGGCTGCTCGTGCCCGAGGCGTGGGGTGACTCGATCGACGTGCGGGCCGAGCCGGACCTGCCGGCACCGGTCACGAGGCTCGCGCCCCTCGGACCTGCCGCAGGCGGCGTGACGGACGGTCCGCCGGCCTGGCTGCCCAGGTCCGTCCCGGTCGTGGCGGCCCTCGCCCCGACGGACGCAGGCCCGCCGATGGAGGTCGTCGAGCCGGTGGACGTCGAGCCGGTCCCCGTCGAGCCGGTGGACGTCGAGGCGGTGGACGTCGAGGCGGTGGACGTCGAGGTGGCGGACTACGTCGAGCCGCAGCCCGAGGTCGCTACCGTCGACACCGAGCGGTACGACCAGCCGGAGCCGGAGCCGGAGCCGGAGCCCGAACCGGCCGGAGCCGACCTGCCGGGCGGCATCGGCGGGGCCGACGCCCTGCTCGAGCGACATCGCCGGTTGCAGGCGGCCACGGATCAGGCCCTGTTGCTTGAGCAGCTGCTCACCGAGAGCATCGCCGTCGAGCGCGAGGCTCTCGACCGCTCGGCGGTCATCCGCGAACGGCTGCGAGAGACGCTCGCACAGGTGGCGGCGCTCACGTCGACCGCTGCGGCACCGGACCCGTCGGCGGTCCCCCAGGAGGAGCGATGAGCGAGCGATCCGACGCCGACGGCACGCCGGCCCGGTCGGTGTTCGGCCAGCACATCGACGCCGATCTCGCCGAGCGGCTCGCCGCGGTCGAGGTGGACGACCCCTCCGACCTCCTGCCGGAGGTCGAGGCGGCGGCCATCGGCGTGCTGCACCTGGGCATCAGCCTCCTCGGCGCGAACACCACCTTCGAGCGCGACGAGTCGGCACCGGCGCGAGCCGTCCATGGCCGGGCCTCGTCGGGGCTCACGGCGACGCCGGTGACCTCGTCGCTCCTGCTCGCGCGCGACACGAAGGCCCGCCGGGCGTTCATCCTCGGTGGACCGCGTGGTCTGACCGGCGGCGGGGCCGAGCGGGACTGAGCCTTTGCGTAGCCGCCTCGGGACCCCCATCGCCCCCGGGCGCTTGTAAAGTGACGGCTGGGGGTTCTGGGGTGGACGAGACCGTGCGGCCAAGTGCGCCCGCCGCACCGTGAGCGCTGTGGGAGGCACGTCGTGGACGTAGCCGACGCTGCGCTGCCCGGCGTCATCGTCGTCGCCGAGCCGGTCCTGCACGACCTCCTCGCAGCTCAGCCCGCCCGTTGGCGGGTCCAGGAGCGTCAGCCCACCGTGGCGCAGATGTGGGAGCACCTGTCCTCAGGCGAGCTCGACTCGTACTCCCGCATCGTCGTTTTCTCGGACTCCCTACGTGATGGCGAGCCCGACGATGCCGACGAGCTCACCCAGACGGCATGGGCGACGGCCGCGATGGCCGGCGCCGGCGCCCGGGTGTTCGTCGCAGTATGGCGACCGGAGCGGGTCGAGGAGCTGGACCGGCAGATCGTCGACGCGGCCGCCGCCCAGGGCCTCGACGCGAGCACCTTGGACTATCAGCCGCTCCCGGCCGCCGGTTCGGCCCGCGGCGTGCTGGACGCCCTGCGCGAGCAGCTCGCCGCCGCGGTCGACTTCCCCGACGAGTGGGTCGGCGACGTCGACGCCCCGCTGCGACCGCGGCCGGCAGCGGGACTGCCGCTTGCGCCGCCGTCGCGCCCGGCTCCTGCTCCCGGCCTGCCGTTGGTCCCGCCGTCCCGGCCCGCGCCGGCCGGCGAGGACCGCGAGGATCGCGAGGAGCCGTTCGACGCGCCGGCCGTCCTGGACGAGCACGTCCACGAGCCGGAGCATGCTCACGAGTCCGAGCATGCTCACGAGTCCGAGCATGCTCACGACCCGGAGCCCGAGCACGTCCACGAGCCCGAGCACGTCCACGAGCACGTCCACGAGCCCGTGCACATCCCCGAGCCCGAGCATGCTCACGAGCCGGAGCCGGAGCCGGAGCCCGAGCACGTCCACCCGCCCGACCTCGAGCAGGCTCATGACGGTTCCCCCGAGCGGGAGGTAATCGTTGAGGACGGGTGGCTGCGGCCCGGTCTCCCGCCCATCGCCGACACCCCGGCCGCCGACGTGGCGTGGTCCCCGGACTATCCGCCACAGGCCGGGCGCGACCTGCTCGACCGGCCCGCGCTCGACGGACAGGTCACGTTGACGGTCGTGTCGAGCAAGGGTGGCTCGGGCAAGACCACCGTCTCCGTGCTCCTCGCCGCGACCATCGTCCGGGCGTCGACGCGAGCCGGCCGTCCGCTGTCGGTCGCGGTGATCGACCTTGACACCTACCACGGCCAGGTCTCGTCCCTGATCGGGACCTTCATGCCGACGGCGCTCAACATCCGGGTGCAGCCGACCTGGGACGAGGATGCGATCCGCCACAACCTCGTGCACACGCCGGCTCTGGGGTTCGAGACCCTGCTCGCGCCGATCCGGCCCCGGACGGCCGACATCCTCGGACCGGACTTCTACCGGACGATGATCCACAGCCTCAAGCGCCTGTACGACGTCGTCATCATCGACACCGGCAACCACTACCTCGCCCCGCTGGTCGCCGACGTTGCGCTCGCCGAGTCCGACGAGGTCCTCTTCGTCACGACGCTGGCGTCGACCGCCGTGCAGGGCATGGCTCGCGCGTTGCACGAGCTCACGGCTCCGACGAGCGATGCGGGACTGGGCGTGCCGCGTGAGCAGGTCGGCATCGTCGTGAACCAGGCCGCCACCGATGTCGGGCTCGACGGCGGCGCGCTGCTGACCGCTGGCCTCGGGGTACCGATCGTCGGGGTGGTGCCGCTGTCGACCAAGGACGTGCTCACCGCGACGAACAGCAGCCGCATGGACGTCCTCCTCGACCACCCGCTGATCGGCCCGGCGTACGTAGACCTGGCGCGGGCCTGCCTGCCCAGCCGGGCACTGGCGCAGTGGTCAGGGCAGTCGTCATCCGCTGCCGAGGAGGAGCCCGTCCTCGAGGATGCCCAGGGTGGCGGGGGAGAGCGACGGGGGATCTTCCGTCGCTAGCCTTGGTCCCACGGCGGTGACGGGAGGCGTGGCGTGTCGGACATCGACGGGACCGTCGGCATGGCGACCTATGCGGCGTTCGCGCTCCAGCAGCCCCTTCGGCTCGACGTCCTCGAGGCGGCCGCTGAGCAGGCGGAGCTGCCGATCGCGACGGGCGCCGTCGCCGACCCGGCCCTGACCGTGCCACCGGCCGTCCAGCAGGTCGTGGCGCCGGATCCGACCCCTGAACACGTCGCCGCCATGCTGGCCGCAGCCCCCGAGCTCGACAGCGCCGTCAACAAGCCCGCCCGCCGCATCACCGACTGACCGCCGACGCGCCTTGAATGGCGGTTATTGCGGGTGAGATGTCCGTTTTAGCGACCAGTCCAGGCGCGTCGGCGGTCAGGGCTCCCGCGGGGGAGCCAGCGTCGCGTCGACGGCGATCACGTCGCCGGCCTCGACGAGCTGCAGGTCGGCGATGCTCCCCGCCGCCCGCAGGTCGTCCGCCGCGAGCGCGATCCGGGCGAGCGGCGCGGCCGGCGCACTGACCAGCGCCAGCGCGACCTCCGCGCGCATCGATGCCTTCGCGTCGGACTTCGCCTTCCGGACCCCGCTGAGCGCGGCGGCGACGTCGTCGAGCAGTGACGCGTCGGCGTCGCCGGCGAGCGCACGTAGCGATGTCGCGTCGGGCCAGGTGCTGCGATGCACCGACCCCTCCTGCCACCAGGACCAGACCTCCTCGGTCGTGAACGGCAGGAACGGCGCGAACAGCCGCAGCAGCGTGCTCAACGACGCCGCGAGCGTCGCCTTCGCCGACGCCGCGCCCGCCTCGCCCTGGCCGCCGTACGACCGCTCCTTGACGAGCTCGACGTAGTCGTCGGTGAAGCTCCAGAAGAACGTCTCGGTGACAGCGAGCGCCTGCGCGTAGTTGTAGTCCTCGAACGCTGCCGTCGCCTGGTCGACGGTCTGCGCGAGCCGCGCGAGGACCGCGCGGTCCAGCGGGTCGACGACGGCCTCGGGATTCTCCGTCGCGCCCTGCTGCAAGGTGAACTTGCTCGCGTTCAGGAGCTTGATCGCCAGCCGCCGGCCGATCTTCATCTGCCCGACGTCGAACGCCGTGTCCGTCCCGGGCCGGCCCGAGGCGGCCCAGTAGCGGACCGCGTCGGAGGAGTAGTCCTCGAGCAGGTCCATCGGCGTGACGACGTTGCCCTTGGACTTGCTCATCTTCTTGCGGTCGGGGTCCAGGATCCAGCCCGACAGGGCCGCATGCGCCCACGGCACGGACCCGTTCTCCAGGTGCGCGCGCACGACGGAGGAGAACAGCCAGGTACGGATGATGTCGTGGCCCTGCGGGCGCAGGTCCATCGGGAACACCTGGGCGAACAGCGCCTCGTCGTGCTCCCACCCGCTGACGATCTGCGGGGTGACCGAGCTCGTGGCCCACGTGTCCATGATGTCGGGGTCGCCGACGAACCCCCCGGGGACGCCGCGCTGCGACTCGTCGTAGCCGCGCGGCGGCTGGCTGCTGGGGTCGACCGGCAGGTCCGCCTCGTCCGGCACGATCACCTGGTCGTGGTCGGGGTCGCCGTCCGCGTCGACGCCGTACCAGACGGGGATCGGCACGCCGAAGAACCGCTGGCGCGAGATGAGCCAGTCGCCGTTGAGGCCGGCGACCCAGTTCTCGTACCGCGCGCGCATGTGCGGGGGATGCCACTGGATCTCCCGTCCGCGCTCGATCAGTGCCGCGCGCAGGTCGCCGTCGCGCCCGCCGTTGCGGATGTACCACTGTCGTGTCGTCACGATCTCGAGCGGCTTGTCCCCGCGCTCGTAGAACTTCACGGGGTGCGTGATCGGCCGTGGCTCGCCGACGAGGTCGCCGGACTCCGTGAGCAGACCGACGATCCGTTCCTTTGCCGTGTGTGACGTCGCGCCGGCGATCGCCTCGTAGGCCGCACGGCCTTCGGGGGTCGCGATCCAGGCAGGCACGTCCGGCACGAGGCGCCCGTCCCAGCCGATGACAGGCCGGGTCGGCAGATCGAGCTCGCGCCACCAGATCACGTCGGTCAGGTCGCCGAACGTGCAGATCATCGCGATGCCCGAGCCCTTCTCGGGGTCGGCCAGGGCGTGCGCGACGACGGGAACCTCGACGCCGAACAGCGGCGTCGTGACGGTGGTGCCGAAGAGTGGTTGGTACCGCTCGTCATCGGGGTGCGCGACGAGGGCGACGCACGCGGCCAGCAGCTCGGGCCGCGTGGTCTCGATGAAGACCTTGACGGACGGGTCCGCCGTGGTCGGGAAGCCGACCCGGTGGTACGCCCCGGGGCGCTCGCGGTCCTCCAGCTCGGCCTGGGCGACGGCCGTGCGATAGGTCACGTCCCACAGGGTCGGGGCCTCGGACTGGTACGCCTCGCCCCGGGCGAGGTTGCGCAGGAACGCGAGCTGGCTCGTGCGCTGGCAGTGCGCGTCGATCGTCTGGTAGGTCTGCGCCCAGTCGACCGACAGCCCGAGCCGCCGCCAGACGGCCTCGAACGCCTGCTCGTCCTCGGCCGTCAGCCGCAGGCACAGCTCGACGAAGTTGCGCCGCGACACCGGCAGCTGGTGCTTCGCGTCCGGCGTCGCCGGCGGCTCGAACGTCGGGTCGTACGGCAGGCTCGGGTCGCAACGCACGCCGTAGTAGTTCTGCACGCGTCGCTCGGTCGGCAGGCCGTTGTCGTCCCAACCCATCGGATAGAACACGGCGAAGCCGCGCATCCGCTTGTAGCGCGCGATCGCGTCGGTGTGCGTGTACGAGAACACGTGGCCGACGTGCAGGGATCCGCTCGCCGTCGGCGGCGGGGTGTCGATCGAGTAGACCTGCTCGCGGCGGGCGGAGCGGTCGAAGTCGTAGGTGCCCTCCGCCGCCCATACCGACGCCCACCGGCCCTCGATGCCGTCGAGCGTGGGCTTGTCGGGCAGGCGGTGCGCGGTCATGGCCGGTGAGTCTATGGGCGCACGCGGGAGGGCTAGAGGCCCGGCAGCCCGTCGATGCTGACGGCGTTGCGGTCCGCGCGGTACTCCGCGAGCTTCTGCTCGCCCTGCTTCGCGTTCGCCAGGTCGAGCACGTCGCGGTCGGACTCGTAAGCCATTCGCGGGACGGCGTAGCCGCACGAGTCCGACACCCGCGCGACCTCTACGACGATGATCGAGCGGACGCCGGGGTGCTCGGTGAACCGCGGCAGGAGCGCGTCGAAGGCGGGGTCGCCCGGGAGCACCGCGCGCCCCGTGCCGTGCAGCCGCACGATGCGCGGACGGCCCTCGAACGCGCACAGCATGACGACGATCCGGCCGTTCTCCCGCAGGTGCGCGACGGTCTCGATGCCGCTGCCGGTGAGGTCCAGGTACGCGACGGTGTGCTCGTCGACGACCGCGAAGGTGCCCGAGGTGCCCTTCGGTGAGCAGTTGACGGTCTGGTCGACCGATGTCGCCGCGGTCGCCACGAAGAAGACGGGCTGCGCCACGAGCCAGTCCGCGAGCGAGGCGTCGATGTGGTCCAGGACCTTTCCCATGGCGGTCAGGCTACCGATCTGCAGTGCTCGCTACGCGTCGGCGTCGACGGCCGGAGCAGGCGGATCGACCGCCCGTAGACTCCCCGCGTGCCCGCCGCCTCCGATCTCGCCGCTGTCTGGGCCGACCTCGAGCGGCGCTGGCCGGAGGACCGCATCGCCCCGAGCCTGGACCGCATCGCCGCGCTGACCGGCCTGCTAGGCGAGCCCCAGGGCACGTATCCGGTCATCCACGTCACGGGCACGAACGGCAAGACGTCCACGGCGCGCATGATCGAGGCCCTCCTGCGGTCGTTCGGCCTTCGGACCGGGCTGCTGACGTCCCCGCACCTCATCGACCCCCGCGAGCGCATCCTGCTCGACGGTGAGCCGATCGACGCCGAGCGCGCGCTCGCCGCCTGGAACGACCTCGAGCCGTACGTCTCGGTCGTCGACGCGCAGTCGGTCGAGAGCGGCGGCCCGGCGCTGTCGTTCTTCGAGACGATGACGGCTCTGGCGTTTGCGGCGTTCGCCGATGCCCCGGTCGATGTCGCCGTCGTGGAGGTCGGGCTCGGCGGCACGTGGGACGCGACGAACGTCGCCGACGGCGTGGTCGCCGTCGTTATGCCGATCGGTCTCGATCACCGCGACTACCTGGGCGAGACCGTCGAGGAGATCGCGGGGGAGAAGGCCGGCATCATCAAGCCGGGCGCCATCGCGGTGCTCGCGGCGCAGGAGCCGGGCGCCGAGCGCGTCCTGCTCGAGCGGACCGTGGAGGTCGACGCCACGGTGGCTCGCGAGGGACGTGAGTTCGCCGTCGCGGCCCGTGGAGTCGCCGTCGGAGGCCAGGTCCTCACGCTGCGCGGGCTCCACGGGTCGTACGACGAGGTGTTCCTGCCGCTGTTCGGCGAGCACCAGGCGCGCAACGCGGCGGTCGCGCTCGCGGCGACCGAGGCGTTCCTCGGCGGGCTGGGCGCGCTCGACGCAGATCTCGTGCGTGCGGGCTTCGCGTCGGTCACGTCGCCCGGGCGCCTGGAGGTCGTCCGCCGAAGCCCGACGATCGTTCTCGACGCGGCGCACAACCCACACGGCGCGCGCGCTCTCGCAGCGGCGCTGGCCGACTCGTTCGACTTCACCTCGCTCGTCGCGGTGATCGGCGTCATGGCGGACAAGGACGCCGCCGGCATCCTGGAGGCGCTGGCCCCCGCGCTCGACCGCGTCGTCGTGACCCAGCCGCGATCGCCGCGCGCCCTGCCCGCCGACGACCTCGCCGCGATCGTGAGCGACGTCCTCGGCGACGACCGCGTGTTCGTCGAGCCGGACCTCGTCGAGGCACTCGACCGCGCGGCCGCGCTAGCAGAAGAGGCGGGGGAGTACGGCGGGGCCGGTGTCCTCGTCACGGGATCGGTCGCGCTCGTCGGACAGGCCCGAGCGCTTCTGGTCGGCCGGGGGAGTGACCGGTGAAGGTCCTGTGCTCGTCCGTGCTCGGCATGGAGATCCTCGTCGTGCTGCTCGCCACCTCCCTGGCGACGTCGACGGGGTCGGTGTCCAGCACGGGTCTCGCCTGGCTGGTCGGCCTGGCGATCATGGTCCTGCTGGCCCTGGCGATCGGCGCGCTGCGCAGCCCCTGGGGTCTCACGGTCGGCTGGGTCATGCAGCTGCTCGTCGTGGCCACGGCGTTCGTGGCGGGTTGGTCGATGCTGGTCATCGGCCTGGTGTTCGCGGTGCTCTGGGGTGTGGCGATCCACCTGGGCCACACGTACGACCGCCGCGTCGCCGAGGAAGCGGGCGCGGAGCCCACTCCGCCCGTTCGTTGAGTGTGCAGCAGAGCACCGGTTCGCCCGACGTGACCGGTGCTCTGCTGCACAGTCAACGGGAGCGGGCATCGACCGCCCTCGTTAGGATTGCGGCGCCTCGGCTCCGTGCGGGGGCGTCATCGTTCGCCCGCCAGCCAAGGAGATCTCACGTGTCCGAGCGCACCCTCGTCCTGATCAAGCCCGACGGCGTCGCACGCGGCCTCGTCGGCGAGGTCCTCGGGCGCATCGAACGCAAGGGCCTGACCATCGTCGCGATGGAACTGCGCACTCTGGACGCATCGGTCGCCGAGGAGCACTACGGCGAGCACCGCGACAAGCCGTTCTTCGCCGACCTCGTCGCCTTCATCACCGGCGGCCCGCTCGTCGCCGCGGTGATCGAGGGGCCTGACGCGATCGTCCAGTGGCGCACGATGATGGGTGCGACCAACCCCGTGAACGCGACGCCGGGCACGATCCGCGGCGATCTCGCGACGGAGATGCAGGACAACGTCACCCACGGCTCGGACTCCCCGGAGTCGGCCGCGCGCGAGGTCGCGCTCTTCTTCCCCGGGCTGGCGTAGCCATGCGGCCCGCGCTGGTCGGTGTCGTCGCCGGTGTCGCCACAGGTGGGGCGGTGGCCGCCGGCTCGCGCGGGGAGACGCTCGTGCCCTGGCCGACGCCGGTGCGCACGGCGTTCCCGTTCGTCCTCGGCGGGCTGACCGGCGTCGTCGCCGGTCTCAAGGTCGGTTTCGTGACGTCGTGCGCGCGCGCCGTGACCCGCCGCGGTCCGGGACCGGTCACGTCCGTCACGCCGGTTCTCGTCGGCGCCGGCGCAGCTGTCGCGACCGCCGTCATCGGTACCGCAGTAGCCCGGAAGGTGCTGGGCGGGCTGACGGAGCAGGGCCGCGGACTGGATCCCGCGTTCGCGACGGCTCCGACCGACCCCGAGGTCTCAGGCGGTCCCGGCTCCGCCGTCGCGGTCGCCGACCTCGGCCGTGAGGGCGCCCGGTTCGTCGGCTCGGTCTGCACCCCCGACGACATCCGACAGGTCACCGGCCTCGAACCGACCGCGAGCCCGGTACGCGTGTTCGTCGGCGTCGATGCTGCGCCGACGCCGGAGCAGCGGGTCGCGTTGGCGATGTCCGAGCTGCGCCGTACTGGTGCCTTCGACCGGGCGAACCTGCTCATCCAGGCGCCGGCCGGCACGGGCTACGCGAACTCGTTCCCCGTCGACATCCTCGAGGTGCTCACGCGCGGCGACAGCGCGGCGGTCGCGGTCGGGTACGGGCTGCTGCCGTCGTTCCTGTCGTTGGGCAAGCGTCGGCTCGCGGCGCTCACGCAGCGCCTGCTGCTCGACGCCATCGCGGACGAGTTGCGCGACCGCCCGTCACGCCCGCGGATCCTGCTCTACGGCGAGAGCCTCGGCGCGGGCGTGCAGGAGATGGCGGTGCCTGCAGGGCCGGCCGACCTGGACCGGTACGGCGTGTCGGCCGCCCTATGGGTCGGCACCCCGGGTAACGAGCGTTCCGACGTCTTCCATGCGCTGTGTGCGGACGAGTCGTACACCGTCGACCGGCCTGAGCAGCTGCCGGAGCCGGTGCCGAGCCCGCGGCCGCGGGTCTGGTTCCTCGAACACGACGGCGACCCGGTCGTGCGGTTCCGCCCGCTGCTTCTGGCGCACCGGCCGGCGTGGCTGCCGACCGATGGTTCCCGCGGTCGCAACATCCCCGCGACGATGACGTGGAAGCCGTTGATCACGTTCGCGGAGGGCTTCGTCGACACGATGTTCGCCACGAACGTCAAGCCCGGGCTGTTCGAGAGCCGCGGGCACGACTACCGGGCCGATCTCGGTGCCGTGACGACCGCGGCGTTCGACCTGCCCGCCTCGCCGGAGGTGGCGCAGCGGCTCGAGGCGTTCCTGCGGGCCAAGGAGATCCAGCGAGCCGAGCTCATCGCCCCACCGGCGCCCGAGCCGACCGAACCGCAGTAGCCGCAGTAGCAGCAGCGCCGCCGCCCCCCGTCCCGGACGTCCCGCAAACCGGGACCAGCGGCACGAAGCGTCCGATTTGTACCGTCTTCGTGCTGCACGTCCCGGAGAGCGGGAGATGCGGGTCGAGGAGGGGTGAACGGGGCAAATCGGTATAAACGTGGTCATCGAGGCGAGAGGACCGCCGTCGGGGACCTAGGATGAGACTCCCTCACCCCGCGAGGAAGGCCGCTTCCCCTCATGGCAGCTTCGTCGACTTTCGGCGGATCGTCCTTCGTCGGCCGAGACATGGCCGTCGACCTGGGCACCGCCAACACCTTGGTCTATGTCCGCGGCCGCGGCATCGTGCTGAACGAGCCGTCCGTCGTCGCGATCAACAACACGACCGGCGGCATCCTGGCCGTCGGTTCCGAAGCCAAGCAGATGATCGGGCGCACGCCCAGCAACATCGTCGCGATCCGGCCGCTCAAGGATGGCGTCATCGCCGACTTCGACACGACCGAGCGGATGCTGCGCTACTTCATCCAGAAGGTGCACAAGCGCCGCCACTTGGCCAAGCCGCGGCTGGTCGTCTGCGTCCCGTCGGGCATCACCGGCGTCGAGCAGCGCGCCGTCAAGGACGCCGGCTACGCCGCGGGAGCGCGCAAGGTCTTCATCATCGAAGAGCCGATGGCCGCCGCGATCGGCGCGGGCCTGCCCGTCCACGAGCCCACCGGCAACATGGTCGTCGACATCGGCGGTGGCACGTCCGAGGTCGCGGTGATCTCGCTCGGCGGCATCGTGTGCTCGCTCTCGGTCCGCGTCGGCGGCGACGAGCTCGACAACGCGATCATCGAGCACGTCAAGAAGGAGTACTCGCTCATGCTGGGCGAGCGCACCGCCGAGGAGATCAAGGTCGCGATCGGCTCGGCCTTCCCGATGCCCGACGAGCCGCATGCCGAGATCCGTGGCCGCGACCTCATCAGCGGCCTGCCGCGCACAATCATCGTCTCCGCCGAGGAGATCCGCCGGGCGATCGACGGCCCCGTGCATGCCATCGTCGACGCCGTCAAGGCCACGCTCGACCGCACGCCGCCGGAGCTGTCCGGCGACATCATGGACCGCGGCATCGTCCTGACCGGCGGCGGCGCCCTCCTTCGAGGTCTCGACGAGCGCCTGCGGCACGAGACCGGCATGCCGATCCTCATCGCCGACCGCCCGCTGGACTGTGTGGCCCTCGGCTCGGGCAAGTGCGTCGAGGAGTTCGACGCGCTCCAGCAGGTCCTGGTGTCGGAGCCGCGCCGGTAGACCCGGTCGGCCGCCTTCGCGGCTGGACCGTACTCGGCAGGAGAGACTGTCCCAATGCTGTCGCGTCGCACCCGCATGGTCCTGGCCGTGCTCGTCGTCGCGTCGTTGACCTTCGTCATCCTCGACCTGCGCGGCGGCCAGGGTCCGCTCGGCAGCGTCCGCTCCTTCGGCGCGAACATCATCGGCGGCATCGAGCGGGTGGCCGCCACGATCTTCTCCCCGGTGACCGGTGCGAGCGGCTGGTGGTCGGACATGCGTGACCAGGCGGGGCAGATCGAGTCGCTGCGCGCCGAGAACGGCACCTTGCGCGGCGACCTCGCCACCCTCCAGGCCGACAAGGCCCGGGCCGACGCGCTCGACGCCCTCCTGCGGGTCTCCAGCGTGGGCCAGTACCGGTTCGTCCCGGCCGAGGTCATTGCCGTCGGCCCGGCGCAGGACTTCGCGTGGACGGTAACGATCGACGCCGGCCGCAACGACGGCGTCGAGAACGACATGACGGTCATCAACGGTGACGGTCTGGTCGGTCACGTCATCAAGACGACCGCCGGGTCGGCGACGGTCATGCTCGTGACGGACGCGCAGTCGTCGGTCGGTGCGCGGATCGCCGGCTCCGAGGAGATCGGCGTCATCAGCGGGACCGGCGAGCAGGACTCCCTCGACTTCCAGCTGCTGGACCCCATGGCGGACGTCAAAGCCGGCGACGCGCTCGTGACCTTCGGCTCGAAGGGCGGACGGCCCTACGCCCCCGGTCTGCCGATCGGCGAGGTCATCAGCGTGAGCGGGTCCGCAGGCGACCTGTCGCGCGTCGCCAAGGTCCGGCCGTACGCGGACGTGTCGTCGCTGTCCGTCGTCGGCGTGGTCACGCGGCCGCCCCGGACAGACCCCCGGGACTCGGTCCTGTCGCGCGGCCAGCAGCTGGACACCAGCAGCAGCCCCGTGCCGCTGGGCACGCCGTCCGGCTCGGCCAGCCCCGGCAGCGACCCGACGCCGAGTGCGACCGCGACGAACGAGACCGAGCAGCCGGCGACCCGCGCGCCCGCCGACGGGAACTGACCCGTGCTGTGGCGCCAGGCGGTGCTGATCGTCGGGCTGCTCCTCGGGGCGGTCGTCGTCGAGCTCACGCTGCTCTCGCGGCTCGGGCTGCCCGGGGCCACGCCCGACCTGCTGGTCGTGACGATCGTCGCCATAGCGCTGGCGCTCGGTCCCACCCGGGGAGCGGTGGCCGGCTTCGTCGGCGGTGTCCTGATCGACCTCGCGCCGCCGGCCGACACCCCGATCGGCGTCAACTCGCTGGTCTACCTCGTGATCGGCTACATCACCGGCTTCATCATCGACCCGCGCGATCGGACCGTGCCGATCCTCATGGGGGTCGTGGGGCTGTCCGCCGGCGCGGCGACCCTGGCGGTCGCGGCGTTCGACGCGGTCGTCGGTGACCGCGTCGAGTGGGGCCAGGTGCCCCTCCTGGCGCTCACCAGTGCCCTGTACGCGGTGGCGCTGGCCCCCCTCGTCGTCCCCGGGGTCGGCTGGCTGGCGAACCGGATCACGCCTGAGGTCGTCGTCGAGTAGGACGGAGGGGGCCGCGGTGACGGAACAGGCATCCGATAACCGGGCGTCGGGAACCGTTCGTCCGAGGTCGCCGTCGTACCGTCATACCTGTTCAGGGCCCGGCGGCCGCCGGTCCTCCGGCGCGCGCGAGGAAGGGGACGGCACGTGAGTGAGCGCTCCAACCTGCGCCTGCTCGTCCTCGCTGTGCTCATCGCGTCGCTGCTGGGCACCCTGCTCGCCCGCGCGTTCTACCTCCAGGTGATGACGGGGGCCTCGTACCGGGCGGCGGCCACCAACAACTCCGAGCGCGAGTTCGCCGAGCCGGCCGTGCGCGGGCTCATCCTCGACCAGGCCGGGCGATCGCTGGTCGCCAACCGCACGTCGGTGGTCGTGACGGTCGACCGCCAGGAGCTCGCACGCGAGGACGACGACGGCGCTAGCGTCCTGAAGCGCCTGGCGAAGATGCTCGACACCCCGGTCGCGAAGCTGCAGGAACGGCTCGTCCCGTGCGGCACGGAGGGGGCGAAGGCCCCGCCGATCTGCTGGAACGGATCGCCGTACCAGCCTGTGCCGGTCGCGTCCGACGTCGACACCCAGACGGCGCTGAGCATCATGGAGCGCCGGCAGGACTTCCCCGGGATCAACGCGACCCTCGAGGCGATCCGCGAGTACCCGGCGCCGTACAACGTCAACGCAGCGCACCTCCTGGGCTACCTCGGGCCGGTGACGCAGGAGCAGCTCGACGAGCAGGACGAGGCCGCCTGGGACCGGCTGCGAACGACCGACGAGGTCGGCCGGACCGGGCTGGAGAAGCAGTACGACACCGAGCTGCGCGGCAAGCCCGGCATCACCACGCTGTCCGTGGACACCTCCGGTCGGGTCACGGGGACCGTGCAGGCGGAAGAGCCCAAGGCGGGGGAGTACCTCGTCACGAGCATCGACGCGCGCCTGCAGGCCGAGGTCGAACGCCAGCTGGTCAACGCGGTGCAGCGTGCACAGCGGCAGGGCTACGCCGGCAAGTCCGCGGCGGCCGTGGTCGTCGATGTGCGCACCGGCCGGATCCTCGCGATGGCGAGCTACCCGACCTACGACCCCGCGATCTGGGTCGGTGGCGTGACCAAGCGTCAGTACCAGACGCTCGTCGACACGAAGGCGCTGTCCTCGAACGCCTACCAGGGGACCTTCGCGCCGGGCTCGACGTACAAGGTCGTAAGCACGGCCGCCGCCGCCGAGTCCGGCTACAGCCTGTACGGGTCCTACCCGTGCCCGTCGCAGCTGAAGGTCGGGCCGCAGACGTTCCGCAACTTCGAGTCCTCGGCGTACGGCCGGATCAGCCTCGCGCGGGCGCTCGAGGTGTCGTGCAACACGGTGTTCTACGGGCTGGCGGTCCGGATGTGGCAGCAGGCGGGCGGCCCCGACGCCGGCGTCGACGCGCCGGACCCGATCGCTTCGGCCGCCAAGGCGTTCGGCCTCGGGCAGAAGACCGGCGTCGACCTGCCGGGCGAGGCGGCCGGCCGCGTCTCCAGCCGCGAGTTCAAGCGCTCGAACTGGGAACAGATGAAGGACAGCTGGTGCAGCAACGCGGAGAAGGGCTACCCCGAGCTCCGGAAGACCGACCCGCAGCAGGCCGACTACTTCACGGCTCTCGACAAGGAGAACTGCACCGACGGCTACCAATGGCGCGCGGGTGACGCGCTCAACGCCGCGATCGGCCAGGGCGACACGACGGTGACGCCGCTGCAGATGGCCATGGTCTACGCCGCGATCGCCAACGGCGGCAAGATGTACCAGCCGCAGATCGCCAAGGGCGTCGTGAGCGCCGACGGCGAGGTGGTCAAGGAGTTCCCGCCGATCCTCAAGGGGCGTGTCGAGGTGCCGAAGTCGGCGATCAAGTTCCTGCGGCAGACCCTGCCCGGCGTGACCGTCGAGGGATCGGGCGAGACGCCGTTCCTCGGCTTCCCGCTCGACAAGATCCCGGTCGCGTCCAAGACCGGATCGGCGCAGGTCACGGGCGACAAGACGTCGACCTCGTGGTTCGCGTCGTACGCGCCGGCGAACAAGCCCCGGTACGCCGTGGTGATGATGGTGACGCAGGGTGGCACCGGCTCGAAGACGTCCGGTCCTAGCGTCCGCAAGATCTACGAGGCGCTGTTCGGCGTCCGCGGCTCGTCGGTCGACCCGTCGAGGAGCATCCTCGTCGGCGGGGCCCCGCAGGCGACACTGCCGACGGTGAAGAAGGACGGCAAGCCGGTCGTGACCAAGGACTCGACGTCGAGCACCGGCCCGGACCGCCTCGGCGCCGTGACCCCCAGCATTCCGTCGAGCCCGTCTCCTGGCGGCTCGCCGACGCCGACCCCGTCCGGCTCGGGCACTCCTTCGGCGACGTCGAGCCCGCCTGCCTCGATCGCGGCGGCCGGCCGATGACCCTCTTCGCCCCCGACACCGACGTCCGCTCCAGCTCGCGGGGCGGCTACTGGCGCGATCTCGACTGGATCCTGCTGATCGCGGCGTTCGCCGTGACGGTGTTCGGGTCGATGCTCGTGTGGTCGGCCAGCCGCGCCGACATGGCCTCGACCTCGGACCCGACGTCGTACCTGCGCAAGCACATGATCAACATCGCCCTCGGGGTCGTGCTCGGGTTCTTCGCCTCGCGCGTCGACTACCGCTGGCTCCGGGCGTACACGCCGATCATCTACGGCGTCTCGCTGTTCTTGCTGATGCTTCCGTTCGTGCCCGGCCTCGGCACGCGTATCGCCGGTGCACGCGCCTGGATCGACCTGCCGGGCGGTTTCACGCTGCAGCCGTCGGAGTTCATGAAGATCGCGGTCATCCTCATGATGGCCGTGCTGCTGTCGGAGAAGCGCGACGTCGAGAGCGAGCCGCGTGACCGCGACGTGCTGCTGTCGCTCGCGGCGGCCGCTGTGCCGATCCTGATCATCCTGGTGCAGAACGACACCGGAACGGTCCTCATCCTGGCGTCGGTGTCGCTGTCGATCATCGCAGTCTCCGGTGCGCGCACACGTTGGGTCGCGGGCCTCATCGGCGGGGCGGTCGTCTCGGTCCTGCTGGCCATCCAGCTCGGCCTGCTGAAGGAGTACCAGGTCCAGCGGCTCACGTCGTTCATCAACCCGTCGGCCGACGTGTCGAGCGCGGCCTACAACGCGAACCAGGCGCGCATCGCGATCGGCGGTGGCGGCCTGCTGGGCTATGGCCTCTTCCAGGGTCCGCAGACCCAGGGCAAGTTCGTACCCGTCAACGAGAGCGACTTCATCTTCACGGTCGTGGGCGAGGAGCTCGGGTTCATCGGGGTCCTCGTGCTGATCCTCCTGTTGGGCATCGTGCTGTGGCGGGCCGTGATGATCGCCTACCGCGCGGATGACCTGTACGGCCGGCTCGTGGCGACCGGCGTGGTCGCCTGGCTTGCGTTCCAGCTGTTCGAGAACATCGGCATGTCTTTGGGCATCATGCCGATCACGGGCATCCCGTTGCCCATGGTGTCGGCCGGAGGCACGTCGATGATGGCGACCTGGATAGGCATCGGCCTGTTGCAGAACGTGCGGCTGCACGCGGCGCGCGCCGGCGCATGACGCCGGCGACCACAGACTGACCCCCGCCCCACCCCCACCCCGCCGACCCCACCCCGCCGACCTTGAGGTTGCACCGGGTCCGGGGCTCCGACACCCGGTGCAACCTCAAGGTCGAGGGTCACGAGCGGGTCAACGACGGTCCGGGAGGAGCAGTCGGAGGTCCGGCTCGCGCTCCTCGTTCCCGCTCCCGTCCGTTCGCGCGACCTCGATCGCGCCGTGCCAGGCGTAGAACGCGAGCGCGGGGGTGTTCCGCGCGAACACCCACAGCTCCAGGTCCCCCGTGACCTCCTCCCGGGCGGCATCCAGGAGCGCCCCGCCGATGCCCTGACCTCGCCGATCCGGCTCCACGTACAGGTGGTCGAGCCAACCCGGCCGGACGATCGCGAAGCCGGCCAGGGCACTCGTGCTATCGGCGACATCGGCGGTCGGAACCGCCACGCCCAGGCCGGACGAGCTCGTGAGCTGGCCGCGGAAATAGGCGACGTCCTCGTCAGGTGAGTGCAGGACCGGCAGCCATGGCATCGCGGCTGCACGGCTGCGCCGGAAGAGCGCGGCGACGACCGGCGCATCCTCGGGCGAGATCCGGTGCACGTCCACGCGGGTATCCTCTCGGGGTGATCGCCTCCCGCACAGCCGGCGCGAGCGTCTTCGACGAGCTCGAGCAGCTTCTCCCGCTGGTCACCAAGCCGATCCAGTACATCGGCGGCGAGGTCAACGCGGTCACCAAGCCGTGGGAGGGCGCGGTCGTCCGCTGGGCGCTCATGTACCCCGACGCGTACGAGGTGGGTGCCCCGAACCAGGGCGTGCAAATCCTCTACGAGGTGATCAACGAGCTCGACGACGCCCTCGCTGAGCGCACGTTCGCGGTCTGGCCCGACCTCGAGGCGCTCATGCGCGAGCATGGCGTCCCTCAGTTCACCGTCGACGCGCACCGGGCGGTAGGTGACTTCGACCTCTTCGGGTTGTCGTTCAGCACCGAGCTCGGCTACACGAACATGCTCACCGCGCTGGACCTCGCGGGCATACCGCTCCTCGCGGCCGACCGCGACGCGTCCCACCCCGTCGTCATCGCCGGCGGGCATGCGGCGTTCAACCCCGAGCCCATCGCCGCCTTCGTCGACGCCGCCATCCTCGGCGACGGCGAGGAGGCGGTGCTGCTCGTCACCGACCTCGTACGCGGCTGGAAGGCCGAAGGCCGCCCGGGTGGTCGCGAGGGCCTGCTGCTGCGGCTCGCGCAGACCGGGTCGGTCTACGTGCCGCGGTTCTACGACGTCTCGTACCTGCCCGACGGCCGTATCCAGCGCGTCGCGCCGAACCGCACGGACGTCCCGTGGCGGATCCGCAAGCACACGCTCATGGACCTCGACGAGTGGCCCTACCCGCGAAACCCGCTCGTACCACTCGCCGAGACGGTCCACGAGCGGATGAGCGTCGAGATCTTCCGCGGCTGCACCCGCGGCTGCCGCTTCTGCCAGGCCGGCATGATCACCCGACCCGTGCGCGAGCGCAGCATCACCGGCATCGCGGCGATCGTCGACAACGGCCTCAAGAAGACCGGGTTCGAAGAGGTCGGCCTGCTGTCCTTGTCGAGCGCGGACCACTCCGAGATCGCCGACGTGGCCCGCAACCTGGCCGACCGCTACGAGGACAGCAAGACATCCTTGTCGCTGCCGAGCACCCGGGTCGATGCGTTCAACGTCGACCTCGCCAACGAGCTATCCCGCAACGGCCGGCGCAGCGGCCTGACGTTCGCGCCGGAAGGCGGCAGCGAGCGCATGCGCAAGGTGATCAACAAGCAGGTCACCGAGGAGGACCTCATCCGCACGGTGACGACGGCCTACGCTGGCGGCTGGCGGCAGGTCAAGCTCTACTTCATGTGCGGGCTGCCGACCGAGACCGACGAGGACGTCCTGCAGATCGCCGACCTTGCGCGCGAGGTCATCCGGGCTGGTCGCGCCACGACGGGCAGCCGCGACATCCGGTGCACGGTGTCGATCGGCGGCTTCGTCCCCAAGCCCCACACCCCCTTCCAGTGGGCCGCGCAGCTCGACCACGAGTCGACCGACGCCAGACTTCGCCTGCTGCGCGACGCGATCCGTGCTGATCGTGAGTACGGCAAGGCGATCGGGCTGCGGTACCACGACGGACGTCCGGGCATCGTCGAGGGCCTGCTCTCCCGGGGCGACCGGCGGGTCGGGCCGGTCATCCTGCAGGCGTGGCGGGACGGCGCGCGCTTCGACGGCTGGAGCGAGCACTTCTCGTTCGACCGGTGGATGGAAGCCGCGGCTGTGGCGCTGGCCGCCGAGCCGGTCGACGTCGACTGGTACACGACGCGCGAGCGCCAGCAGACCGAGGTGCTGCCCTGGGACCACCTGGACTCGGGCCTCGACGCCGAGTGGCTGTGGGAGGACTGGCAGGCGGCGCTCGACGAGGACGGAGTCGAGGACTGCCGGTGGACACCGTGCTTCGACTGCGGGGTCTGCGACCAGCTGGGCACCGCGATCCAGGTCGGCCCGACGGGCGTAGTGAACCTGCCCATGCCGACGATCCCGGTCAGTCCCGCGGTCCACGCGTGAGCCGTCAGTCCCCGAACCGCGACACCGCGCCCCCGGTCCAGCGGCTGCGCCTGCAGTACGCCAAGCGGGGGAGGCTGCGGTTCTCCAGCGCCCGCGACTTCCAGCGCGCTCTCGAGCGGGCGCTGCGACGGGCCGAGGTGCCGATGGCCTACAGCGGCGGATTCTCGCCCCACCCGCGCATCTCGTACGCGAACGCCGCGGCGACCGGCGTCGCGAGCGAGGCCGAGTACGTCGAGCTCGCCCTCGTCACGCGCTGCGACCCGGACAAGGTCCGGGCCGCCCTCGATGCGGCGCTGCCGCCCGGCCTGGACATCGTCGACGCCGTCGAGGCGGTGACCTCGGACTTCGCCGCTCGGCTCGAGGCCAGCTGCTGGCAGATCGAGCTGCCGGGCGTCGACGAGGCGACCGCCCGCGCCGCCGTCCTGGCGTTCCTGGCTGCGGACGAGGTCCTCGTCGAGCGCACGACGAAGTCCGGGCGGCGGACGTTCGACGTGCGGTCGGCCGTGACGTCGCTCACGTCCGAGCAGCGGGCCGGTGTGGGCGACGCGCCCGGGGAGACGGCGGCGCCGCCCACCGGGGTCGACGACTGTGCGATACTCGCCCTGGTTGTCCGGCACGGTACGCCGTCCGTTCGACCCGACGACGTTCTCTCCGCGCTGCAGCGTGTGGCCGACCTCGTGCCGCCGAAGCCCCCTCGGGTGACCCGGCTGGCACAGGGGCCGCTCGATGCAGCCGGAGCCTTCGTGGCCGACCCCCTCGGACCTGATCGAGTGGGTTAGCCACAGCGTTCCGAGGTGGACGTCGCCGGCGAGGCAGGTGCGTCCGTCCGCAGCAACCGGGCCGTGTGCGCCATCCGCCCCGCGTCCCTACAGGCTTGGCTCGGGGTACGCACCCAGCACGACGGGCAGCGCTCCAGGCCCGACATCGCAGGCCGTCCCGCTCTCGAGCGGCGGCCCGCCGAAGGAGCGGACCCATGGTCCACGACGACACCTCCAGCACCACCGACAACGCCGCAGACGCCGTGGCCCCCGCCACCGCCAAGCGGACCCGTCGTCGGGCGGCCAGCCGACCCGCCGGCCCGCCTGCAGCGGTCGAGACGCCCGCCGACACAGCTGCGGAGGCAGCCGTCGAGACTGTCGCCGAGGAGCGGCCGACCGACTCGGCCCCCGCCAAGCCCGCCCGCAAGGCCGTGAAGCGGACCCGCAAGTCCGCCCCGGTCGAGCCCGACGCCGCCATCGAGGACGACGCGACGGCCGCCGTCGAGCCTGAGCCGGCGCAGGAGCCGGCCGCGCGGACGCCGGCCAAGCGCACTCGCAAGTCAGCGGCGCGGAACGCCCCGGCCGCGACCGACGAGGTAGAGCCCGACCTGCCGGCGGCGGACGGCGCGCCCGCGGTCCCGGCGGCGTTCGTCGCCCCGCTCTTCGTCGCCCCTGAGATCCCCGCGTCGCTGCCTGCTGATGAGCCGGCCGAGGACGAGCCCGCTCCCCGCTCCCGGCGCCGCCGGGCGACCCGTCCGGCCGCCGAGCCCGACGTCGTCGAGCCGACCGCGACCGACGACGTCGAGGACGACGCCGATGTCGACGACGACGTGGCGGCCGAGGCCGCGGAGCCGTCCGATGCCGGCTCCGACGAGGACGACAGCCGTCGCCGGCGTCGCCGCCGTGGCGGCCGTGGACGTCGCCGCCGCCAGGACGAGGGCGACGAGAACGACGCCGAGGCGTCCGCCGACGACACCGACGCTGCCGAGGGTGGCTCGTCCGCCGAGTCCGAGGACGCGGATGACGACGCCGACTCCGCCGGAGGCCGACGCCGCCGCCGACGCCGTCGCCGTGGCGGGGGTGGCGACGAGGCCGACGCCGGGGACGACCCGCCGAACACGGTGCTGCGGGTCCGCGAGCCGCGCGGCAAGTCCGACGACGTGACGAGCGTCCGCGGCTCGACCCGCCTTGAGGCCAAGAAGCAGCGCCGTCGCGAGGGCCGCGAGGCCGGTCGGCGTCGTGCGCCGATCGTGACCGAGGCCGAGTTCCTCGCGCGCCGCGAGGCGGTCGAGCGCGTCATGGCCGTGCGCCAGGTCGGCGACCGCACCCAGATCGCCGTGCTCGAGGACGGCATCCTGGTCGAGCACTACGTGACTCGTGGCTCGTCCTCCTCGATGGTGGGCAACGTGTACCTGGGCCGGGTGCAGAACGTCCTGCCGAGCATGGAGGCGGCGTTCGTCGACATCGGCCGCGGCCGTAACGCCGTGCTGTACGCCGGCGAGGTCAACTGGGACGCCGCCGGCCTCGAGGGCCAGCCCAAGCGCATCGAGCTCGCTATGAAGTCCGGTGACCCCGTCCTCGTGCAGGTCACGAAGGATCCGGTGGGCCAGAAGGGCGCACGGCTGACCAGCCAGATCTCGCTGCCGGGCCGTTTCCTGGTCTACGTGCCGGACGGCTCGATGACCGGCATCAGCCGCAAGCTCCCCGACACCGAGCGCAGCCGCCTGAAGGCGATCCTCAAGCGCGTCATGCCCGAGGACGCGGGTGTCATCGTGCGGACGGCGTCCGAAGGTGCGCCGGAGGAGGCTCTGGAGGCCGACGTCCTGCGCCTGACGACGCAGTGGGACGAGATCACCAAGGCGACGAAGTCCGCGAGCCCGCCGACGCTGCTCTACAGCGAGCCGGACCTGGCGATCAAGGTGGTCCGCGACATCTTCAACGAGGACGTGCACCGCCTCGTCGTCGCCGGCGACACCGTCTGGACGGCGCTGAGCGCCTACATCGGGGGCGTCGCACCGGATCTCGCCGACCGCCTCACGCACTGGGTGGAGCCGACCGACCTGTTCGCCGAGTACCGCGTCGACGAGCAGCTGCTCAAGGCTCTCGACCGCAAGGTGTACCTGCCCTCGGGCGGCTCGCTGGTCATCGACCGCACCGAGGCGATGACGGTCGTCGACGTCAACACCGGCAAGTTCACCGGCCAGGGCGGCAACCTCGAGCAGACCGTCACGCGCAACAACCTCGAGGCGGCGGAGGAGATCGTCCGTCAGCTGAGGCTGCGCGACATCGGCGGCATCATCGTCGTCGACTTCATCGACATGGTCCTGGAGAGCAACCGGGACCTGGTGCTCCGCCGGCTGGTGGAGTGCCTGGGTCGCGACCGGACCAAGCACCAGGTCGCCGAAGTGACCTCCCTCGGGCTCGTGCAGATGACCCGCAAGCGGATCGGCTCGGGACTCCTCGAGTCGTTCTCGACCACGTGCGAGCACTGCAACGGCCGCGGCATCAAGGTCTCGCTCGGCGCCGACCACGACCACGAGGCGTCGCCTCGGCACCGACGCCCGGCCGGGGCGATCGACCCCGCCGACGTCGCCGCGCGGGCCCTCGCAGTGACCGACGTCGCCGATCCCGATGCCGAGGTCGAACTCGAGGCGGAGGTAGAGGCAGCCCTCGACGAGGTCGAGCTCGAGGCGGAGGTCGAGGCAGCCCTCGACGACGTCGCTTCCGAGGACGCTTCCGAGGATGAGGCAGACGCCTCGGAGGTCCCCGCGGATGCCTGATCGTGAGGGCGAACCGAGCCGGTTTGACCCTTCGGCGCAGGCGTCCGTATCCTTGTCCCTCGTGCCTGTGGGCCGTTCGGCCCTGAGCACATCCCCGATCGAGTAGGAGTCAGTGGTGTACGCCATCGTTCGCGCCGGCGGCCGGCAAGAGAAGGTCGCGGTCGGCGACGTCGTCGTCCTGGATCGTCAGTCCGGGGAGCCGGGTGCGTCGCTGACCCTCCCCGTCCTCCTGCTCGTCGACGGCACCGCGGTCACGTCCGACCCGAAGGTGCTGGCCAAGGCCAGCGTCACGGCGGAGATCGTCGACCACCACCGTGGGCCGAAGATCGACATCCTGAAGTACAAGAACAAGACCGGCTACCGCCGTCGTCAGGGGCACCGTCAGGAGCTCACGGCGATCAAGGTCACCGGCATCTCCGCGGGGAAGTGACGACATGGCACACAAGAAGGGCGCATCCAGCACCCGTAACGGCCGGGACTCCAACGCTCAGCGCCTCGGCGTGAAGCGGTTCGGCGGTCAGGTCGTCAACGCTGGCGAGATCATCGTGCGGCAGCGCGGCACCCACTTCCACCCCGGCGACAACGTCGGCCGTGGCGGGGACGACACCTTGTTCGCCCTCGCCGACGGAGCCGTCCAGTTCGGCACCAAGCGGGGCCGGCGCGTCGTGAACGTGGTCGCGGTCGGCTGACCGACGCAGTCTTCGAATGAGAGGGGCGGGCCGCGCGGCCCGTCCCTCTCATTCGTTCGGTTCCGTTGACCGGCGGTTTGTGTACGCCCAGAACCGGACAAAATACGACAGCGCGCGTACACAATTCGCCGCTCAACGAATGAGTAGGTTGAGGACACCATGGCCACCTTCGTCGACCGCGTAGTCCTGCACGCACAGGGCGGCAATGGCGGGAACGGCTGCGCCTCGGTCCTGCGCGAGAAGTTCAAGCCCCTGGGCGGGCCGGACGGCGGCAACGGCGGACGCGGGGGAGACGTCGTCGCGGTCGTGGACCCGGGTGTGACCACCCTGCTGGAGTTCCACCACGGCCCGCACCGGAACGCCGGGAGCGGCAAGCCCGGCCAGGGCGACCACCGCAACGGCGCGGCCGGGGCCGACATCGTGCTGCGTGTCCCGAGCGGCACCGTGGTCGCGACCCCGGACGGGGAGATCCTGGCCGACCTCGTGGGCAACGGCGCCCGATACGTGCTTGCCGAGGGTGGTCGCGGAGGGCTCGGCAACGCGGCCCTGGCCTCGCCCCGCCGCAAGGCACCCGGCTTCGCCCTTCTCGGGGAGACCGGCCAGCTGCGCGACATCGTGCTGGAGCTCAAGACGGTCGCCGATGTCGCGCTCGTGGGGTTCCCGAGCGCTGGGAAGTCCAGCCTGGTCGCTGCGATGTCCGCCGCCCGGCCCAAGATCGCCGACTACCCGTTCACGACCCTCGTGCCGAACCTCGGTGTCGTCACGGCGGGCGACGTCGTGTTCACGGTCGCCGACGTGCCCGGCCTCATCCCCGGCGCCAGCCAGGGCCGCGGCCTCGGCCTGGAGTTCCTGCGGCACGTCGAGCGCTGCAGCGTCCTGGTGCACGTCCTCGACTGCGCGACGATGGAGCCTGGTCGTGACCCGCTCGCGGACCTCGACGCGATCGAGGCCGAGCTGGAGCAGTACGGCGGTCTGGCCGACCGGCCCCGGCTCGTCGCGCTCAACAAGATCGACGTCCCGGACGGCCGGGTGCTCGCGGACCTCGTGCGTCCGCTCCTCGCCGAGCGCGGGCTGCCGTCGTTCGAGATCTCCGCTGCGACGCACGAAGGCCTGCGCCCGCTGTCGTTCGCGATGGCCGAGCGCGTGCTGGAGTTCCGGGCGGCCGCTCCCGTGGAGCCGGTCCGGGTCGTCGTGACGCCCAAGGCCGTCGACGACTCCGGCTTCACCGTGACGCCCGAGCCCGAGGGCTTCCGCGTCCGCGGGTCCCGCCCCGAGCGCTGGGTGCGGCAGACCGACTTCAGCAACGACGAGGCCGTCGGCTACCTGGCCGACCGGCTCGCACGGCTGGGGGTCGAGGACAAGCTGCTCGAGCTCGGCGCGACCCCCGGTGCCACGGTGATGATCGGCGGGGACGACGCGGTTGTCTTCGACTGGCACCCGACGATCTACGCGGGGGAGGCTCCCAACGCCGGGCCCCGCGGCAGCGACGTCCGTCTCGAGACGCGGTTCGACGAGCTGCCCGGCGGCGGGCCTTGAGCGGTGCGGCCGTCCGCGCCCGGATCGCCGGTGCCGGGCGCATCGTGGTCAAGGTGGGTTCGTCATCGCTCACGCAGGCAGGGGGCGGTCTTGACGTCGCCCGCGTCGACGCACTGGTCGACGAGCTCGCCACGCGCCGTGCCCGCGGGCACCAGGTCGTCCTGGTCTCCAGCGGCGCGATCGCGACGGGCTTTCCGGCGCTCGGCCTGCCCCGCCGCCCGCGAGACCTTGCGACGCAGCAGGCCTCGGCGTCCGTCGGCCAGGGCATGCTGCTGGCGCACTACACCGCAGCGTTCGCGCGGCACGGCCTGATCGTCGGCCAGGTGCTCGTCACCGCAGATGACGTCATCCGGCGCAGCCACTACCGCAACGCCCAGCGGACGCTGTTCCGTCTGCTCGACCTCGGCGTGCTGCCTATCGTCAACGAGAACGACACGGTCGCCACCGACGAGATCCGGTTCGGCGACAACGACCGGCTGGCGGCCCTGCTCGCGCACGTGGTCCAGGCGGACGCCCTGGTCCTGCTGTCGGACGTCGACGGGTTGCACGATGGGCCGCCCTCTCGTCCCGGCTCGCGGCTGGTCACCGATGTGCGCGGCGCCGACGACCTCGTCGACGTGCGCGTCGGGGGGTCCGGGAGCGGGGTCGGGCTCGGCGGCATGACCACGAAGGTCGACGCCGCGGCGATCGCGACGGCCGCGGGCATCCCGGTGCTGCTGACGTCCGCCGCTCTGGCCGGCCGTGCGCTCGCGGCCGCGGATGTGGGCACGGTGTTCCACCCGACCGGCAAGCGCCGATCGACCCGCCACCTGTGGCTCGAGCACGCGACCACCGCGTCGGGCCGGCTGGTCATCGACGACGGTGCCGTCGCCGCGGTCGTGCAGCGGCGGATGTCGCTCCTGCCGGCTGGGATCGTGGCGATCGACGGAGGGTTCGTGGCTGGCGATCCGGTGGACATAGTCGACCGAAACGGCAACATCGTCGCGCGCGGTCTGGTCAACTTTGACGCGACCGAGCTGCCGGGACTGCTCGGCCGCTCGACCCGGGACCTCGCCCGGGAGTTCGGCCCCGCGTATGAGCGTGAGGTTGTCCATCGCGACGACCTCGTCATCCTCGGGGCCTAGCGGACCAACGATGCGCGCAAGGGGTGGGATGGACGTCGGCGAGCCCGTGCGTCTCTCCGTCGTCCCGGGGTCCGGCCCCGAGCCGGAGACCGGGACCATGTGGCACGTCACGCTCACGGTCGCCGGTGAGTCGGTGCCGCTGGCGACCATCCGGACGGCGCTCGAGCGGCTCAGCGACGAGCACCCGTTCCTGCTGTCGGGCCGCTACGCGGCCGACCGTGCCGAGGTTCGGTACTGGGAAGAGGCCCCCGAGGTCGCCACTGCCCTCCGGCTGGCGATCCACCTGTGGGACGAGCACATGGCCTCCGCGCAGCTGCCCCCGTGGCGGGTCGCCGGGGTCGAGGTCATCGACCGCGAGACGTTCCACCGCCGCGGCCGACAGGTGCACGACCACCCGAGCTTCGTGGCGACCGGCCGCGTCGTCCCCTTCTAGCCAACCCGCCAACCCACCCCCCCCCGCCGCCCCGCACGTTCCGCTTTCCGGGACGTGCAGCACGACACGCGCAGGAAGCTCGGCGTGTCGTGACGTACGTCCCAGGTGCCGGACGAGCCGGCTGGGTCTAGCGCTGGATCTCGACGAGCAGGATCCACGCGCTGAGCAGTCCAGCGATGATGGCGACGAGGGTCGCCGCGGCGACGAGGTACAGGCTCCCCGCGACCGACGCGATCAGGCCGACGCCCGCGAGCAGGATGAGACCGGGGACGAGGACGGCCGGTGCGAGCCGGGTCGCCAGCCAGTCCCACATGGGCGTCTGCGGCGTGATCCGTGGGGGCCGGGTCTGCAGGTACACGAGCGGGATGCCCGCCAGGATGCCGAGGACCACGAGCTCGATCCCCAGGGCACGGGGATGCTGACCGGGGATGAGCAGGGCGATCGCCGACACGAGGACAGTGCTGAACAGCAGCAGAGTGGCCCCGGCCAGCCGGGGCAGGTTCGGCGCCGCGATGATCCGCTCGAGGTTGATCGACACCGCGACGAACAGCAGGCCGGTGAGGGCGGCCATCGCGCCGGCGACCCCGACGCCGAAGTCGGACCACGTGCCGAGGTCGAAGCCGTCCACGGGCGGCATCCTGGCAGAGGACCTGCGTGCAACGTCGCCCGTCGGCCCTCGTGGCCGCCGCGGGTATCGTCGCCGCATGAGCGTGGACGTGCCGGTCGGGTCGGAGAAGGCCGTGGCAAGCGACGAACGTGAGCAGGTGCTGGCATGCGCGCGACGGGCGCGCGAGGCCGCTGTCGTCCTGCGGACCCTGACGCGCGACGACAAGGACGCGGCGCTGCGGGCACTCGCCGACGCCCTCGACGCCGATGCGGACCGGATCGTCGCCGCCAACGCCGTCGACGTCGACCGGGCGGTTGGCGGGGGAGTGTCGCCGGCACTGGTCGACCGCCTCACCCTCACCGCGCCCCGCGTCGCGGCGATCGCCCAGGCGCTGCGTGACGTCGCCGCACTGCCGGACCCGGTCGGCGAGGTGATCCGCGGCTACACGTTGCCCAACGGCCTGCAGGTGCGGCAGGTACGGGTACCCCTCGGAGTCGTCGGGATGATCTACGAGGCCCGGCCGAACGTCACTGTGGACGCCGCCGGCCTGACGCTCAAGAGCGGCAACGCGGCGCTGCTGCGCGGGTCGAGCTCGGCGGCGACGACCAACGCCGCGCTCGTCGACGTGATGCGCGCCGCGCTCGTCGGTGTCGGGCTGCCGGCCGACGCGATCCAGCTCGTGCCGGGCGAGACGCACGAGTCGGTGACGTATCTGATGAAGGCCCGCGGACTCGTCGACGTCCTCATCCCGCGGGGAGGGGAGTCCTTGATCCGCAACGTCGTCGACAACTCGACGGTCCCCGTCATCGAGACCGGCGTCGGCAACTGCCACGTGTACATCGACAAGGACGCCGACATCGCCAAGGCCGTCGCTATCCTGCTGAACAGCAAGGCGCAGCGCGTCAGCGTCTGCAACGCGGCGGAGACGCTCCTGGTCCACAAGGACATCGCCGACGCCTTCCTGCCGGCGGCCCTGCAGGCGCTCACCGAGGCCGGGGTCACGATCCACGGCGACGAGCGGTTCGCACTGCACGCCACCGGCAGCGGCGCCCGGTTCGCCGCGGTCACCGACGACGACTGGGCCGCCGAGTACTACTCGCTCGACATCGCGGCCGGCATCGTCGACAGCATCGACGACGCGCTCGCGCACATCCGCCGGTGGTCCTCCGGGCACACCGAGGCGATCGTGACCGACAGCCAGTCCGCGGCGCAGCGGTTCGTCGCCGGCGTCGACTCGGCCGCGGTCATGGTGAACGCGTCGACCCGGTTCACCGACGGCGGGGAGTTCGGGTTCGGTGCCGAGATCGGCATCTCGACGCAGAAGTTGCACGCGCGCGGTCCGATGGGACTGACCGAGCTGACGACATCGACGTACGTCGTCACCGGCGACGGCCACACCCGCGCCTGAGGTGCGCCGATACAGTGACCCCGACAGCGTGAGGCGACCGCGGACGCGGGTGTGAGAAAGGACCGGGCATGCACATCGTCAACAGTGCGCTCGTTCAGGCGACCGAGGAGGTCGCCGAGCACGGTGGCCAGATGTCGCCGTGGGTGTTCGGCGGGGTCGCCATGGTCGCGCTCGTCGCGCTCCTGGTCGTCACGCTCATGATCAAGGTGGGTGACTGACGGCTGAGGCGGCCGCCGCACGCATCGGCGTGATGGGTGGCTCCTTCGACCCGATCCACTACGGGCACCTCGTCGCGGCATCCGAGGTCGCTCACCGGTTCGGCCTCTCCCGGGTGGTCTTCTGCCCGACCGGCCAGGCGTGGCACAAGGCCACCGATCGTCGCGCGCCGGCGGAGATCCGCTACCTCATGACGGTCGTCGCGACCGCGGCGGATCCCCGGTTCGTGGTGTCGCGGGTCGACATCGACCGGCCGGGTCCGACCTACACCGTCGACACGCTGCGCGACCTGCGCGCGGCCCGTGCAGCCGACGGCGCCCCGCTGGCCGAGTGGTTCTTCATCACGGGGGCCGATGCCCTGTCCGAGATCCTCGGCTGGCGCGATCCTGAGCAGGTGGTGGCCTCCGCGCACCTCATCGGGGTCACCCGACCTGGGCACACGCTCGCGGACCCGGGCCTGCCCAGCGCCCGGGTGTCGCTGCTGGAGGTGCCGGCGTTGGCGATCTCCTCGACGGACATCCGCACCCGGGTCGCGCGCGACGAGCCCATCTCCTACCTCGTGCCGGACGGCGTCGCGCACCTGATCGCCAAGCACGGCCTGTACCGGGGCTGACGATGCCGACGAGAGCCGCGGCATGAGCGAGCACGCCGCCCCGCAGCGCTTCCCCTGGCGGGTGACGGCGCTGATCGCGCTGTTGGTGATCGTCGCGTCGGTCGTGACGGGCCTGCTGCTCGGGCGCGACCGGGTCGACTCGGCCCCGACGACGACGACGAGCCCGACCGCGACGTCGGTCATCCCGTCGGACCAGGACCGCCAGCTGGTCGTGCTGCTCAACGTGCGCGGGGAGGACGGCGTCCTGGAGAGCTCGGTGCTCCTGGGCGTCGGCGGCAGCTCCGGCACGGTGAGCGAGCTGATGCTCCCGCGGGCGCTCCTCGTGCCGACGGTCCCTCCGATGACGTTGTCGCAGACGTCGGACCCCAGCGGCGGCTCCCTCGCCGCGCAGCCCCTGCAGACCCTCCTCGGGGTGCAGATCGACGCGGTCGTCGACCTCGACCGACTCGCGTGGGGTGGGCTGATCGACGCGACCGGCACGCGGGTGGACCCGGCGGTCGCCAAGCAGCCCGGCTCGTTCGGGCTGGTGCTCGACCGGGTCCTTGCTGGCCTTCCGCCCGACGCGGGCACGACCAGCGAGCTGCTCATCGGGCTCGGATCGATGGCCCGAACAACCGTGACGAACGAGGACGCCGGGCGCGTGCTTGCCCTGCTCGGTCGCGACCTTCGCGCGCACGAGGCGGACCGCGCCGCCCTGCCCGTCACGTACGTGCGCGCGGGCGACGCGCGAGCCGCCGTCGTGAAGCGACAGGAGTCCGACCTCCTCGTGGGCCGGCTCTTCCCCGATGCGGCCCTCGCGACCGGCCACGACGGCCCCCTGCGGGTGGTGGTCCAGCGGGCCGGCGCCACGGTCGGGGCCGAGCTCGTCGCGCGATCACGACTCAACGGCGCCGGGTTCGGCGTGATCTCTGACCGGACGAGCCCGGTCGAGGTCGCATCGACCCAGGTGGTCGTGCCCGACGCCTCGGAGGCCGCCGTGGCCGGCGGTCAGCAGGTCGCGGCCGCGCTCGGTCTGCCCGTGTCGTCGGTCGTCGCGGACACCGGGACGCAGCCGTTCGTCGACGTCCGGGTCCTGCTCGGCCCCGACGCCACGGTGGGCACGCCGTAGGCTGGATAGTCCTGCATCCGATCGAAGGACCCCTTGTGACCGCCAGCCCAGAAGCCGTCGCCGCGTCGATCGCCGCTGCCGAGGCCGCCTCCGACAAGTTCGCGCACGACATCGTCGCGATCGACGTCAGCGAACAGCTGGTGATCACGGACGTGTTCGTATTGTGCTCGGCCGACAACGAGCGGCAGGTTCGCGCCGTCGTCGACGCCGTCGAGGAGCGGCTCCACGGCATCGGATCGAAGCCGCTGCGCCGGGAGGGGGAGTCCGAGGGCCGCTGGGTGCTGTTGGACTTCGGTGACATCGTCGTGCACGTGCAGCTCGCCGAGGAGCGAATCCACTACGCGATCGAGCGACTGTGGAAGGACTGCCCGGTCATCCCGCTGCCGGCCGAGGTCAACGCCCCGCGGCACGCATCGGACGGCCGCGCGTGAGCCGTCGGCTCATCGTCTGGCGGCACGGACGGACCCCCTGGAACGCGGAGAAGCGGTTCCAGGGGCAGACCGATGTCGCGCTGGACGACATCGGCGTCGCCCAGGCCGCACGCGCGGCCGAGACCCTCGCACTGCTCGCGCCGCAGCGCATCGTCAGCTCGGACCTGTCACGCGCATTGGCGACCGCCCAGGCTCTGGGCGACCTTGTCAGCATCGACGTCGTCACCGACCCGGACCTGCGCGAGACCCACGCCGGTCAGTGGGAGGGGCTGACCCGCGACGAGATCGAGGAGCGGTTCCCCGGCGAGATGGAGCGGTGGGCGGCCGACCCGGACTCCCGTCCCGGCGGCGGCGAGAACCGTCGCGAGGTCGCCGAGCGGATGGCGGCGGCGATCGGTCGCGCGCTCGCCGAGACCGAGGAGGACGGGACCCTCGTCGTCGCGACGCACGGCGGAGCCGCCCGCGCCGCGATCGGCTCGCTCCTGGAGCTCCCGCCGGAGCACTGGGCGGCCTTGGGCGTCCTGGCCAACTGCGCCTGGTCGGTCCTGGAGGAGAACCGCGGGGCGCACGGCCCGCGGTGGCGCCTGCAGGAGTACAACGCGGGGTCGCTGCCGGTGGCAGCCCTCGCGGACGACCGCTAGGGGTCTTGTATAGTCTGGTGTTCCCGTTTTTCGGGGCTGTAGCGCAGTTGGTAGCGCACCTCCATGGCATGGAGGGGGTCAGGGGTTCGAATCCCCTCAGCTCCACTCAAAGTGGCCCGACCATTGTTGCGGGCAGAAGATGGCCTCCCACGTCGGCTGCCAGTTCACACTGCCGTCAGAACCGGAGAACCGGTGCCCTACGTAGACGTGCGCGGCGTCGCCAGCCATCACGAAGTCGCGGGCGACGGGCCGCCTGTAGTCGTCCTGCACGGCGGGTTCTGTTCACTCGAGACGTTGCGTGAGATGACCGAATCGCTCACGCCGGCTTACCGGGTGCATGCAGTGGAACGCCCTGGCCACGGCCGGACGCCGGACCGCGATGGCCCCTACTCGTACGCCGAGGCCGTCGCCGACACGCTCGCCTACCTGGACGCAGTCGGGCTCGCCGACACCCACATGGTCGGCTACAGCGACGGCGCGATCATCGGCCTGCTGATCGCTCGCGATCACCCCGACCGGTTTCGGTCGGTCGTCGCGATCAGCGCCAACATCGATGTCGACGGCTTCGTCGCGGAGGACGAGCACGACCGGGCGATGCCGGCCGCGGGCGCCCAGCTCATCGACGACCAGTACGCGGCGCTGTCCCCGGATGGCCCCGCGCACGCGGAGGTCGTCGCGGCCAAGCTGCACGCGATGTGGGCGGTCGAACCCGACATCCCGGCCCGTGACCTCGGGGCGATCGCGGCGCCGGTCCTGGTGATGGCCGGTCAACACGACATGGTTCGCCTGGAGCACACGGCGCTGATCGCCGCGTCGATCCCCGATGCGCAGCTGTGCATCGTGCCCGGTGCGAGCCACCTGCTCGTCGCCGAGCGACCGGCGCTGGTCGGCCAGATCGTCCGCGAGTTCCTCGACGCGACCCGCTGAGCGGACGTCGGGCTGGGGTGAACGCACGGGTCCACGCTCCGCGAGCGGGCTGTTAGCGTCGCTGACCTCGCAGCCACACGTACGAACGGAGCGCATCGAGTGGGTACCGACCGGGTCACGATCCGCACGCCGGCGGGGGAGTGCCCGGCGTTCGTCTGCACACCCGACGACGGCCGACCCGCGCCCGGGGTGATCTTCTACACCGACGGGTTCGGCGTCCGGCCGACGACGGTCGCCATGGCGGAGCGGCTGGCCGCGCTCGGCTACGTCGTCCTGCTGCCGAACCTGTTCTACCGGGTCGGGCCGTACGAACCGCTCGATCCGGCAGCGGTGTTCGCCTCCGGCGACGTTCGCGGTGCCATCGGGCACCTCCTCGCCTCGACCGACACCGCGCGGGCGGCCGCCGACACGGCCGCGTTTCTCGACTACCTGGCCTCTCGTGACGACGTCGTCGGTTCGACGGTCGGCACGACGGGCTACTGCATGGGCGGCGGGATCTCGCTGGCGGTCGCCGGCACGTACCCCGACCGCGTCGCCGCGGCCGCCAGCTTCCACGGAGCCGGCCTGGTCAATGACACCGAGCGAGCCCGCACCTGTTGGTTCCCGCCATTGCGGCCCGGGTGTACGTCGCCGGCGCCGACCACGACAACGGCTACCCGCCCGAGATGGCGGCAGAGCTCGACCGGATCCTCACCAGCGCCGGTGTCGACCACCGGTGCGAGATCTACGCCGATGCCCGGCACGGGTTCACGATGAGCGACCTCCCCGTCTATGACGAGGCCGCCGCGGAACGGCACTGGCGGGAGCTCGCGAGCCTGCTCGCGGACTGCCTGCCGCGCCCGGCTTAGAGAGTCAGCCGCTTGGGGGACCCAGCGGCACGACGTACGACTCGACGACGGCCATGAGCCCGTCGCGGAAGGTGAACACGTCGCTGAACACGAGGTCGACATGCGAGCCGTCGGCCATCGGCGCCTGCACCCGGCCGGTCACGCACACGATGTCACCCTGCTCGACGAACCGGTCCGCGACGATGAGTGGCTGCCCGGCCGCCTCGCCCCGCTTCATCTCGGCGACGTAGGCGGACCGTCCGTCGAACCGCCCGAAGCCGTGGACGATCCACGTGACGTCGTCGGCGAGGAGCGCGTCGACGCCCTCGTGGTCGCCGGCGGCGTAGGACGACATGTAGGCGCGGACGGCGTCGATGTTCGAGCTCATGCCCTGGTTCTAGCACCGGGCGTCGTGGCTAGCGTGGGCGCATGGCCGAGGTCGAGATCTGGCACAACCCGCGCTGCTCCAAGTCCCGAGGCGCGCTCGCTCTGCTCGTGGAGAGCGGCGCCGATGTCGACGAGGTCCGGTACCTCGACACGCCACCGACGAGGGAGCAGCTCGAACGCGTGCTCTTCCTGCTCGGGACCGATGACCCACGGACGATCGTGCGCACGGGCGAGCCGGTGTACGCCGCGCTCGGGCTGGCCGATGCCGACCGCGACACACTCCTGGCCGCGCTCGCGGCGAACCCCGTGCTCATCGAGCGGCCGATCGTCATCCGTGGCGACTGCGCCGTCGTCGCCCGCCCGCCGGAGCGGGTGCTCGACCTGCTGGCGACCCGATCCAGCTAGGTACGGCAATGTCTCGAAATATGAGATGGCGTCGCGCATAGATTGACACGATCTGCCCCGGACCGCATACGGTGGCGACTCGTGAGCGCCGGGCAGCAGACGAACGAATCCGAGAGCCGCACATCCCTGTTCGCCACCGGGCACCGGGCCGTCGTCCTCGTGTTCGCCGGCGGCGTCCTGCTGTACGCGATGAACCTCTACTTCACCGCGGCGCTCCTGCCCTCCATCGTCGGCGACATCGGGGGTGGCGACCTGTACGCGTGGGTTGCGACGGCGTTCCTCATCGCCGCGGTCAACGCGTCGCTCCTGGTCAGCCGCGCGATCGACCGTTGGGGTCTGCGCGGCGCCTACCTGACGGCGTTCCTCACGTTCGCCGCGGGCGTGGCCGTCTCAGCCGTGACGACGAGCATGTCCGTCCTGGTCGTCGGCCGGGTCGTCCAGGGGCTCGGCGGCGGGCTGCTCGCCGGCCTCGGCTATGCCGTCATCCGAAGCACGCTCCCGCCCGACCTGTGGGTCAAGGCCGCCGGCCTCATCTCGGCCATGTGGGGGATCGGGGCCCTGGTCGGCCCGAGCGTCGGCGGGGTGTTCGCGCAGTTCCACGCGTGGCGGTGGGCGTTCGGCCTCCTGGTCGCCGCCGCCCTCGCCCTGGCAGCGCTGGCCGTCCGGCACCTGCCCCGACGCCAGGGCGAACCCACCCAGCGCGGGGGCTTCCCGCTGGCGTCGCTGGCGCTGCTCACCGTTGCCGCTGCCGCGTTCAGCATCGGCTCGACGGTGGCACGCGGGTGGCCGACCGCGGGCTGCCTGCTCGCCGGCGCCGCGTTGTTCGTGCTGTTCCTGGTCGTCGAGTCGCGGGCCCGCGCGACCGTCCTGCCGCGCTTGGCGTTCCGCCGGCGCAACTCCCTGAAGTGGGTCTACCTCACGGTCGCGACGCTGTGCGCCGGCGTCATCGCCGAGACCTACATCCCGCTCTTCGGCCAGGAGCTGGGCGGCCTATCGCCCTTCCTCGCCGGGTTCCTCGGCGCGTGCATCTCGCTGGGCTGGGTGAGCGCGCAGCTGATGAGCGTCCGGTTCGACGCCCAGCGAGCACGACGCGCGATCCGGATCGCCCCGTTCGGGCTGAGCCTGGGGCTCGTCGCGTTCGGCGCGCTGCTCGTCGACGGTGCCTCTGCGGCGCAGCTGCTCATGTGGGCGGCTGTCCTCGTCCTCGCCGGCGCCTCCATCGGCGTGGCGATCCCGCACCTGAACGTCGCCGCGCTGAGCGCGTCCGACGACGAGGACGAGGCGGCCAAGGCGGCGTCGGCTCTCAGCACCACGCAGCTCATCGCGTACACGATCGCGTCCGCGCTGGTCGGCGTCCTCGTCGCGGTCGGCGACTCACTCCTCCAGTCGGCCCGGATCATGGCGTTCGGCCTGGCGGCGCTGACCGCACTCGGGGTGATCACCACGACGATGCTGGGCCGGTTGCGTCGGTCGACGACCTCCTAGCGACGCCGGCACCGGCGTGTGTGAGGGTGGGCGTGTGCGCCTGTCCGTCCTCGACCTGCTGATGATGAGCGCTGGCCAGAGCACGGGCCAGGCGCTACAGGCCTCGCACGCGCTGGCCCGGCTCGCCGACCGCCTGGGCTACACGCGCTTCTGGATCGCCGAGCACCACAACATGCCGGCGATCGCCTCGACGGCACCGCCGGTGCTCATCCCGTACCTCGCTGCCGGGACGGAGCAGATCCGGTTCGGGTCGGGCGGCGTCATGCTGCCGAACCACACCGCGACCGTCGTCGCCGAGCAGTTCGCGCTGCTGGAGGCAATGCTGCCCGGCCGCATCGACCTTGGGATCGGCCGTGCCCCAGGGTCCGACCCGGTCACCAACCACCTCGTCCGCGGCGGCCGGGGAAGCGGCGCGGAGGACTTCGACGTCGACGTCACGCTGCTCACCTACCTCCTGGGCATCGAGGGCGAGGTGGACGCGGCGACGCGGTTGACGATTGGCGGGCACGCGATCGACGTCCGCGCCACCCCGCGTGCGACGTCGTCGCCGGACCTGTGGCTGCTGGGCTCGTCCGACTACTCGGCCCGGCTGGCGGCTGAGCGGGGGCTGCCGTATGTGTTCGCCAACCATTTCGGCGCGCCCGGGGTGGAGGAGGCGCTTGCCCTGTACCGGCGGGAGTACACGCCGAGTGCGGCCTACCCGGAGCCGCGGACGATCCTGCCGGTCAACGTGCTGGCGCACCCCGATGCGGCCGTCGCCGAGGATCTCATCCAGCCGCAGCTGATCAACATGGCGCTGCTGCGGACCGGTGCCCCGCTGGTCGCACTGCGGACCGTCGACCAGGCGCGCGACTACGCGTGGACACCGGCCGAGCGCGAGGTCGCCGACAAGACCCGGCGGCGGTGGGTCGTGGGGACGCCCGGCGATGTCGCGGCCACCCTGCGTTCGCTCGCCGCCGGCCTCGGGGTCGACGAAGTCATGGTCAGCCCGATCTGGGGACCGGTCGACGGGGAGGACCTGACCTCGACCGGCTCGCGCGGAGCGACGCTCGAGCTGCTCGCCGCCCACATGTTGGCCTGACGGCCTCGCCCACGCCCCCATCGCGGACCCGCCGATCGTGAGGGCCTTGTGATGTTCGCTGGGTGCTCCACCCGTGCCTGCGGTGCTACGGTTCGTCCCAGAATCGGACGTTTCGGGCGCGACGGCATTGTCGACGGTCCGGCTCTCCGTCGGTCAGCGCGGGAGGGGCGCCATGCTGTGGTTCCAGCGGCATGTGCTGCGTCGCCGCACGTCCGCTGCCGGTGGTTCTGAGCGAGGCGCGACCGCAGTGGAGTACGGCGTCATCCTGACTCTCTTCGTCGTCGGCATGTTCGGCGCGATCACCCTGCTTCGCACGTCGCTGAACAACAGCTACGCGGCAAGTGAGGTCAAGGTCGGGTCGCCGCAGTCGGCGATGACGGCACCGAGCATCGTGATCGACTACGCGATGGTGGGGGCATGCGCCGCGCAAGGGAAGTTCTACGACGCGCTCGGGGGTGAGTGCGAGGCAGCGCCATCATGCGACCCGGTTACCCAGTGGCCGAACTGGCAGACGCACACCTGCGACGCGAGCCTCAAGACCTCCACCTGCAAGCCGGCCAGCCAGGGCTACGACATCACGACGAACACCTGCACGGCCTGCACAGGTGGCACCCCTTTCTACCAGGACGGCACCGTGAGCTGCGTGCCCCAGACGGACTGCACGGCGTCGAACCAGATCCCGAGCACGTCGACGAACGCGTGCGTCACGCCGGCGGGTCCGGGTGCCAAGGTGAACAACCAGAAGGTCAACGTCGCCGGCACGACCAATGTGCTCAGCGGTTGGTCCTACGCGTCGACGCCGTACACCGCGGCGATCACGGTCAACTCGACTACGAAGAGCTGGACGGGAAACCCGACTCCTTCGGCGGCGACCGCTAGCGGCGGCAGCATCACGCTGCCCGCGATCAACCGCAGCAGCGGCACCGTGACGATCACCTACACGATCACGATCACCTACCCCTGGAACGGGACCACGAAGACGGCGACGGTCACGGGCAACACGCTTGCGGTCACGCTGACCACCTGACGTACCGCCGCCGCCGACGGCGCTCGGGACGTGAGGATTCCGAGAGGAACCTGAGCGGGTCGCGTGCGGGTTCCGCCGATAGCGTCGCTGACCATCCGAGTCGGCGGGCGGAGAAGCCCGGGACCTGTACCGGGGGAACTCTGTGAACCACCTATCGGCCCGTAACCGTGTCGTGCGTGACGAGCGCGGGATCACGCTCGTCGAGTACGGCCTCATCGTCGCGCTGATTGGCGCCGCGATCGTCGGCTCCGTCGCGTTCCTGGGTTATCGCAGCCAGGGAAGCTACAACAACGCAGCGGGCGCCCTGCCGCCCGTCGCGAGCGCGTCGTCGTCCGCTCCCGGCGGCGGCGGCGGCGGTGGCGGTGGTGGTGGTGGCGGTGGTGGTGGTGGCGGGGAGAGCACGCCGCCCCCGTCCAGCCCGCCGCCGAAGGCCCCGTTCAGTGGCGGTCCCGCGGCTACCTACGCCGGTGGCAACCGCAGCAGCGGTGACACCTACAACCTGTACACCGGGCCAACCCCTGACATCGCCTCGACGGTCATCTTCGGCGCCGCGAGCGACTGCGACTACTCCGGGGGCAGCAGCAGCAACGGGTGCTCGCGCTTCTCGTTCACGCCGAGCACCGGCGCGTTCACCTTCAACTCCGGCAGCAACTCGTGGGGCAGCCGCAACGCCATCATCACGATCCCGTGGACGGTCGCCGAGACGTCGACGATGCTCGGCGGCAGCGGCACACTCGTCATCACGTTCACCTGAGCTACCCCCGCTCCCGCGCCCGGCGAGCGGATCGACGCCGTTCGACACGGCGCGCCGCCGGTGTCGGTGACGATTCGTGGCAGAAGCGTGACGAAGCCGTGAGCAACGCGGCCATGCACCGAGTAGTCCGCATCGTTTAGTGCCTCAACGAGTGCTCCGTCGGGGGGTCCGCGGAACTCGGGGAGGTTCTCATGCTGCGCGTCCGCCATCACCTGCTCGTCCGCGTCATCCGCGACGAGCGCGGCGTCACCGGTGTGGAGTTCGGCCTGATCGCTGCACTGGTCGGCCTCGCGGTGGTGGGGGCCGTGTCGCTGCTCGGGCATGTGCTCGGCTCTGGCTACACCAGCGCGGCGAACTCGGTTCCCGCGGCCAGTGGACCGGCCGCAGCGAAGCCAGCCTCGTCGGCGTCCCAGAGCGCGGCGGCGACCGACGGGACCGTCGGCGGTGCGGCAGGCGGCGGCTCGGCCGGATCGGTCGCGGCAGCGCCCGCTGGGGCGGCCAATGAGGTTCCGGGCCGGACGTCGGAGGGGGCCACGAAGGCCGACGAGCAGATGAGCGCCGACGAAGCTGCCACGGTCGAGGAGGCCGCCAAGATCGAGGCGCAGGCGAAGGCCGACGAGATCGCCAAGGCCGAGGCGGCAGCCAAGGACGGCGACGCCGCGAAGGCCACCTGCATCAAGAAGGGCCTGTGGTACGACGAGTCGGCTGGGACGTGCGAGTCGAGCGCGAAGAGCTCGTGCGTCGGGGACCAGGTCTTCGACGAGTCGTCGAACAACTGCAACGTGCCGAAGTGCGAGGACAAGGCCTACGACGCGAAGAGCGGGACCTGCGTCGAGAGTCTCGCGAAGGCCTGCCAGGCCGAGAAGCAGGGCTACAGCGAGCAGACGAACACGTGCTACGCCTGTCCCGTCGCGTTCGACGGCGCAACTGGCACCTGCGTCCCGCAGAAGGACTGCTCGGCGGACAACCGGATGCCCAACGCCTGGAACTTCTGCCTGACCGTCGACGAGTACGTCGGGACGACGCAGGGCGCGTCGCTCAGCTCCGTCGGCAACGGCTGGCTCCCGCAGCGACCCGGCACCACGACGACCTACAACGTGTTCTCGGCTAAGGACACGAAGAGCTGGAAGGACGAGCCCTGGCTCCTGTCCACCTCTCCCTACGCCGCGGAGATCGTGTCAGCCGTCGTCAGCGATCCGAGCAAGGGATTGAAGGTCGACATGATCCCGACGCCGACCTTCACGAAGGACACGCTGACGGTGACGACACCCAAGGGACCTGAGTACGCGCAGTACACCGTCACCTACACCGTCGTCGTGACCTACCCGTGGAACGGCACCACCAAGACCGTGACGAAGACCGTATCGACGAAAGTCGGCCTGCAGTAGGCGAAGCCCACCGCACGCCTCGACCTTGAGGTTGGCGACGCGGAAGTGTCGATTTCGTGTCGCCAACCTCAAGGTCGGCGGGCGTGCCGCGTCGGCGCCGGGGTCGGCGCCTACGGCTCGGGATCGACGACGGCGGGGCCGCCGCGGGTCGCGAGGTAGGACCCCAGCAGCACCAACGGGAAGCCGACGACCATGCCGATCGTCAGCGGCTCGCCCAGCACGATGACCCCGAGGATCACGGCCACCGCCGGGTTGACGTAGGTGATGACCTGGGCGCGCGGCGCACCGACCTCGTGGATCAGGCCGAAGAACAGCACGAACGCCAGCGCCGTGCAGACGATGCCGAGAACGGCCATCGCCGCCCACGTCTGCGCCGGCACCGGCTCCGTGGGGCGCGTGATCCACGCGACCGGCGCGAAGATCACCGTGTTGACCAGGAGCGCAGCGGCAATGACGGGCAGGCTCGGCACATCGGAGAGGAACTTCGCGATGACGACCGGACCGAGCGCGTAGCCGATGACGGTCAGGCCGACCGCCGCGACGGCGAGCAGGCTCGTGCCCTCGACGTCGAGGCCGACCAGAGCGCCGACACCGAAGAACCCGATCGCCAGGCCGACGATGCGCTGCGCCGACAGCGACGCCGACAGTCCTGCCCAGCGGGCCAGGATCGCCCCGACGGTCGGCACCGTCGCGATGAGGATCGCCGCGAAGGAGCTCGCGATGTGTTGCTCGGCCCAGTTGAGAGCCCAGAACGACATCGTGATCTCGACGAGGGCGAACACGACGATCCAGCGCCAGTGCCCGCGCAGCAGCCCGACCTGACGACGGACGAGGACGATCGGCAGGAGCACGAGCGCGCCGAGCGCGACCCGGACGAAGACCACGAACCCGGGGTCCACGTCCTCGACGGCGACCTTGATGAGCAGGTACGGGATTCCCCAGATGAGGCCCAGGGAGGCGAAGAGGACCCACCCGCGCCGTGTCACGAGTAGCCACCGTATCGACTCGTGTCGCACGGGTCTGCCGTTCGGTCGGCCGTACTATCGACGCGGACCTCAGCCGCTTCCACATCTGGTCGGAGACGCTCATGACGCGACGCCGGTCGGCCGCGACGGCCGGCCACCCACGACGGCTCACCGGCGATGCCGGCGCCAGCTGGGTCGGCATCGTCGTCGTCACCGCTGTCGTCGCCCTGATCCTCGCTGGCGGCGTCCTCCTGGTCACGCTCGTCGTGTCGTCCCTGTCGAGCCCGTCGACGCTGCCGTCGGTCGCGCCGGCGGTCGGCACCTGCACGGGTGCGACGTGGTTCGACCCCGAGACAGCGTCTTGCGTGCCGAAGGCGGCGTGTGAGGCCGACGAGGCGTATGACGCGTTGACCAACACGTGCGCGGTGCCCGGGCCCACGTTGACCGGCGTCGAGCCGAACTCCGGCCTGTCGACGGGTGGCACCCAGATCCGTCTCACCGGCGAGGGCTTCGCAGACGGCGCAGCCGTCTCGATCGACGGCGTGCCGGCGACGCAAGTCACCGTCGTGAGCCCGACGTCGATCACCGCGATCACGCCGGGCAGCCCCAACCTGTACCCCGTCGACGTGGAGGTCACCAACCCCAAGGGCGCGCCGTCGGTCCTCGACAACTCCTTCACCTACGTGAAGCCCCCGGTGGAGCTGCTGACCAGCATCACCCCGCCGCGCGGGTCGACCAGCGGCGGCGAGGCCGTCATCCTGCACGGACAGGACTTCGTCGACGGGACGAAGGTCGCGTTCGGCGGGCGGGCGGCGCCGTCGGTCGAGGTCCTCAACGCCGAGACGTTGCGTGTCATCACGCCCATCGGCGAGCGCGGGCCGGTGACTGTCAACATCGACCTGCCCGGGCAGGACACGTATGCAGCGGAGGAGGCCTTCACATACGTCAACGCCGTTCCCCGTGTCGTCATGGCGATCCGCCCGCAGAAGGGTGCCCAGTCCGGCGGCACGAAGGTCACGATCGTCGGGACCGGCTTCGCCAAGGGGGCGGATGTCGCTATCGGCGGCAACGCCGCTCGCAAGGTGAAGATCGTCAGCGACACCAAGATCACCGCCGTGACCCCGCCCGGGGCGCTCGGCCCGGCCAACGTCGCCGTCCGCAACCCCGGCCTGCCGGCCGCGATCCTGGCGGACGCGTTCGAGTACGTCGAAGCACCGACCATCACCAAGGTGAGCCCGAAGGAGGGCTCGATCGCGGGCGGCACGAAGGTCACGATCGTCGGCACCGGGTTCCTGCCGGGAGCGACGGTCACGTTCGACGGCCAGCCCGCCACGACGGCAAAGGTCGTCAACCCCGAGCGCATCGACGCTGTCTCGCCCCCTGGGGCCAAGGGACCTGTCGACATCGTCGTCACGAACAAGGACCAGCCGCCGGCCACGGCGAAGAAGGCGTTCGCGTACGTCCCGGAGCCGGCGGCGCCTGACGCGCCCACCGAGCTGCCACGGTGCAAGCCGATCACCGTGCCCGCAGTCACCGGTACGCCCGGGACGCCCCTCACACTGACGGCGTCCACCCTGTTCGCCGGCACGTCGGGCATCAGCAAGCCGCGGCTCGCCTCGGCGAGCCTCGCCGGAGACACCGGCGACGACGGCCAGATCGCCTGGCAGGGCTCTCCGCCGCAGATCACCTGGGTCCCCTCGGGCACGCCGGGCGGCAGCGGCACCATCACCTACCGCTACCAGGCGGCCAGCTGCACGGGCTCGGCCCTGGGCACCATCTCGGTCTCCGCGGGCTGACGCTCGCCGGGCGGCCGGAGGCCGGTCGGTAAAGTGGGACGGCTGATCGGCCGGTGGGAGTGATCGGCCGACGCCGACACGTGGATTGGGTGCAAGGACGATGACCGACTCGGACGTCGAGCGCGAGGCGTACGACTTCGCTGCTATCCAGGACCGCTGGCTCCCGGTGTGGGACGAGCGGGAGCCGTTCGCGTCCGGCCGGCCCGGCGACGCGCGGCCGCGCAAGTACGTCCTCGACATGTTCCCGTACCCGTCGGGGGACCTGCACATGGGTCACGCGGAGGCGTACGCCCTCGGCGACGTCATCGCCCGTTACTGGGTCCAGCGCGGCTTCGACGTGATGCACCCGATCGGCTGGGACGCGTTCGGCCTGCCGGCGGAGAACGCCGCGATCAAGCGCGGCGAGGACCCGGTTCGCTGGACCTACGACAACATCGCGCAGCAGAAGTCGTCGATGCGCCGGTACGCGTGCTCGTTCGACTGGGACCGCACCTTCAACACCTGCGATCCCGAGTACTACCGCTGGAACCAGTGGTTCTTCCTGCGCATGTTCGAGCGGGGGCTGGCCTACCGCAAGGCCAGCAGCGTCAACTGGTGCCCGAACGACCAGACGGTGCTCGCCAACGAGCAGGTCGTCAATGGCCACTGCGAGCGCTGCGACGCCCTCGTCACGAAGAAGAAGCTGACGCAGTGGTACCTGCGGATCACGGAGTACGCCGACCGGCTGCTGGACGACATGTCCCAGCTCGAGGCGGCGTGGCCGGAGAAGGTCCTGTCGATGCAGCGCAACTGGATCGGCCGCTCCACCGGCGCCGAGGTCCGGTTCGCCGTCGAGGGCCGGTCAGAGCCGGTCACGGTCTACACGACACGGCCGGACACCCTGTTCGGCGCGACGTTCTTCGTGGTCGCCGCGGACTCCGACCTGGCGATGGAGCTGGCCGCCGGCACGCCCGCCGAGGCCGACTTCCTGTCGTACCTCGACGCCGTGAAGCTGACCTCCGAGGTCGATCGGCTCGACGCCGCACGTGAGAAGACCGGCGTCTTCCTGCAGCGCTACGCGATCAACCCCGTCAACGGGGAGCGGTTGCCCATCTGGGCCTCGGACTACGTGCTGGCCGACTACGGCACGGGCGCGATCATGGCCGTGCCGGCGCACGACCAGCGCGACCTGGACTTCGCGCGGACCTTCGACCTGCCGGTGCGCGTCGTCGTGGCGTCCGACGAGGACCCGGTCCAGACCGGTGTCGCGACGGCCGACGACGGCCCGCACGTCAACTCCGGCCCGCTCGACGGCCTGGGGAAGGCCGAGGCGATCGATCGGATGGTCACGATCCTCGCCGACGAGGGCCGCGGGTTCGCTGCCGTCAACTACCGGCTGCGCGACTGGCTGATCTCGCGTCAGCGCTACTGGGGGACACCGATCCCGATCGTCCACTGCGATGCGTGCGGCGAGGTGGCGGTCCCTGACGACCAGCTGCCCGTCACGCTCCCGCCGGTGGCCGGCCTCGACCTCACGCCGAAGGGGACGTCGCCCCTGGGCGCCGCGACGGACTGGGTCAACACGACGTGCCCACGCTGCGGCGGCCCCGCCCTGCGCGACACCGACACCATGGACACGTTCGTCGACTCGTCCTGGTACTTCCTGCGCTACGCCGACCCGCACAACGACACGGCCCCGTTCGACCCCGAGAAGGTCCGGGGATGGCTGCCGGTCGATCAGTACGTCGGCGGCATCACGCACGCGATCCTTCACCTGCTGTACTCGCGCTTCTTCACGAAGGTCCTGTTCGACATGGGCCTGGTCGACTTCACCGAGCCCTTCAGCCGCCTGCTGAACCAGGGCATGGTGCAGATGGACGGCTCGGCCATGAGCAAGTCCCGCGGCAACCTCGTGCGGCTGTCGGACGAGCTGGCCGATCACGGCGTGGATGCGATCCGCCTCTCGATGGTGTTCGCCGGTCCGCCGGAGGACGACATCGACTGGGCCGAGGTTTCCCCGTCGGGTTCTCGCAAGTTCCTCGCCCGCGCCTGGCGGGTGTCCGGCGACGTCACGAGCGCGCCGGGGACCGACCCGTCGACCGGCGACATCGCCGTGCGACGGGCGACCCACCGGGCCGTCCACGACGCCGCAACGGCCCTGGAGTCGCTGCGGTTCAACGTCGCGATCGCCCGCACCATGGAGCTGGTCAACGTGACGCGCAAGGCGATCGACTCCGGCTGCGGCGCGGCCGATCCCGCAGTCCGCGAGGCGGCGGAGGCCATCGCCGTCATGCTCTCGGTGGTCGCCCCCTACACCGCCGAGGACATGTGGAGCCGACTCGGCCACGAGCCCTGTGTCGCCCGTGCCGGCTGGCCCGCCGTGGATCCCGCGCTCCTCGTCGAGGACTCCGTCACCTGCGTCGTGCAGGTCGGCGGCAAGGTTCGGGCGCGCGTCGAGGTGTCGCCGCAGATCAGTGAGGACGAGCTGCGAGCGCTCGCCCTTGCCGACCCCGGTGTCGTCGCCGCCCTGGCCGGGCGCGATGTCCGCACGGTCATCGTCCGAGCGCCGAAGCTCGTCAACATCGTGCCGGCCTAGCTCCGCCGATGGAGGAGCTGTCGGCCGACGACGCCCGGCGCGTCGCGCTGTGGTCGGCTGGGCTGATGTCGTCCGAGCCGTCGCCGGCGGTCGCCACGCGCGCGTCCGCCAGACGGCAGGTCGCCATCGTGCGGGGCATGCTCGACGGCCTGGGTGCAGTGCAGCTCGACACGATCTCGGTCCTCGCCCGGTCGCACGAGCTCGTCGCCTACGCGCGCTTCGGCGCCGTGCGGCGTTCGTCGATCGAGGAGGCGTACTGGAGCGGGGACCACGCGTTCGAGTACTGGTCCCACGCGGCCTGCATCCTGCCGCTGCCGTCGTGGCCGGCATTCGCGTTCCGGCGTCGGCACTACCGGGCCAAGGGAGAGCGCTGGCACCGGGTACCGCACGCCGAGCTGGACCGGTTGCGGTCGGTGATCCGCGACGCCGGTCCGGTGACGACCGGCGACGTCGGCGGTGCGAAGCGCGGCAGCGAGTGGTGGGACTGGTCGGACTCCAAGATCGGGCTCGAGTGGCTGCTCGACATCGGCGAGGTCATCGTCACCCGGCGGGTCGGCTGGCGGCGCACCTACGACCTCGCCGAGCGGGCCGTTCCGGCGGAACTCTTCCACGATGACCTCGGCGACGAGCAATGTGCGGCGCTGCTGGTCGCCGCCGGTGCGCGGCTCATGGGGGTGGGTACCGCCGGCGACATCGCCGACGTGCACCGGCTGCCGAAGGCAGCGGTCGCGCGGCACGCACAGGAGGCCGGGCTCGTACCCGTGCGCGTCCCGGGATGGCCCGCGGCGTGGGCGACCCCGGACGCGCTGGCCTGGCTCGCGTCCGCGGGCCGCGACCGGCAACGCACGACGCTGCTCTCGCCGTTCGACCCGCTGGTCTGGTACCGCGAGCGCGCAGAGCGGATCTTCGGCATGCGGCACCGGATCGAGGCGTACACGCCGGCGCACAAGCGGGTTCACGGCTACTTCGCGATGCCGGTCCTGCACCGGGGCCGGCTCGTCGCACGGGTGGACCCCAAGCGCGAGGACGGCGCGCTCATCGCCCGTCGCGTGACGATGGAGTCCACGTCCGCGGACGCGATCCACGGCACCGCGCGGGCGCTCCGCGAGGCGGCGACGTGGGTCGGGGCGGAGCAGGTCCAGGTCGGCGACGTCGTGCCCAGCGGTGCCACGTCGGCATTGCGCGAGTCCCTGCAGGCATCGCCCTGATCGAGGGGTGTCGACCGGGCCGGACGCCCCTAGGGTTGCCGGATGACGCAGGCGCGGGTCACGGTGGTGGCCGACTCGACCTGCTACCTGCCCACCGGGTGGGCTGAGCGCTTCGGCATCGTGGTCGTGCCGGTCCAGGTCGTCATCGGCGGGCAGTCGTACGACGAGACCGATGACGAACGGGCGCTGCAGGTCATCGAGGCGTTGCGGGACCGTCAGCTCGTGACGACCTCGCGACCGACCCCGGTCAGCTTCCTGCGGGCGTACCGCGAGGCCGAGAGCGCCGGAGCCACCGGTGTCGTCGTCGTCACGTTGTCCGCAGAGATGTCCGCGACGCATGACTCCGCCGTCGTCGCAGCGAAGGAAGCCGGACTTCCCGTCGAGGTCGTCGACTCGCGATCCGTCGCGATGGGCCTGGGCTTCGCCGCGGTGACAGCTGCTCGGGTGGCGGCCGCCGGGGGCTCGCTCGGACGGGTGGCAGATGCAGCCCGGCAGCGAGCCGCCCTCTTGTCCGTGCTCTTCTACGTGGACGACCTGGAGTACCTGCGCCGTGGTGGCCGGATCGGCGGCACGCGGGCGGCAGTCGGCCAGCTGCTCCAGGTCAAGCCGCTGCTGCAGGTCCTCGGCGGCCGCGTGGAGTCGCTCGAGCAGGTGCGGACGGCCGGGCGGGCCATCGCCCGTCTTGCCGACCTCGCGGTCGAGACCGCAGGCGCCGACCCAGTCGACATCTCCGTGCAGCACCTGGCATCGCCCGACCGCGCCGCGGACCTTGCTCGCACCCTGCGCGAACGGCTCCCGTCCGCCGAGGTCATCGAGGGCGTCGTCGGGGGAGTGGTCGGCGCACACGTCGGCCCCGGTCTCCTCGCCGTCGTCGTCGCGCCTCGCGTCGACGAGTCGCCCGCCGATCACGTCCCCGCGGGCCTGGGCGGGGCGTGAGCGACCCGCCGGTCTGGCTGTGGTGGCTCGTCGCCGCCGCAGTCGGATACGGCCTCGGTGCCATCAACCCGGCTGCGATCGTCGCCCGAGCCTTCGGCGTCGACCTACGCGGAGTCGGCTCCGGTAACCCGGGAGCCACCAACGTCGGCCGCGTGCTCGGCCCGCGCTGGGCGGTGCTCGTCGGGGTCCTCGATGCGATCAAGGGCTTCGTCCCGGCGTACGCGTTCGGGATGCTCGTGGGGCAGACGGCGGGGGAGGTCGCCGGCATCGCCGCGGTCGTGGGTCACATCACGTCGCCGTACCTGAAGGGTCGGGGCGGCAAGGGCGTGGCCACGGCGCTCGGCGCGATCCTCGGCGTCCAGCCGCTCCTTGCCATTCCCGTCCTGCTCGCGTTCGCGGTCGGCGTCCTCGTGTGGCACCGGGTCGGGCTCGGCGCCGTCCTGGGCGCTATCGCGCTGATCGTCGGCGGAGTCCTGGGCTGGTGGGTCGGCTGGACCGACGAGGCCGACATGTGGTTCGCGATCGTGCTTGGGGCGCTGGTGCTCGTCCGGCACCAGCGCAACCTCCGCCAGGCTTGGCGCTCCCTGCGGCACTAGCCCTGGACGCGGTGTTCACAGCGCCATCAGGGCTTGGGCCGCGTCCACCGCACCGGCGTGATGCCCGGTGGCGCGGCCACGTGCTTCCTAGCGTGCGGGCATGCGGGGGGACGGCCGGCGTACCGGGCTCGACGACGCGCAGCGACTGCGCCGTCTCGCGATGCGCCCGACGGCGGGTCGGGGCGCGGACGAGCCGGAGGGCCCGGCGCCGCGGGACCTCCCGGGGCCGCTGACCGACGACGTCGCCCTCGACGCCGGGGCCGTGCCGTGGGCGCAGCGGCTGCCGCGCCTCGGCCCGTGGACGACCTCCGCTGTCCGCGGGCTTGCCCTGCTGCTCGCGGTGACGGTCGCCCTTGTGGCGTACTGGGCGTGGAGCGGACGCCCGCGAGCGGTCGCCGTCGCGCCGACGGTCCTCGCGACCTCGGCAACGACGATGGTGACGACGGCCGAGTCGGCGGAGTCGGCGGAGTCGGTACGTGCGGTGCCGGCCTCGTCCGTGCCTCCCACGGTGTCCGCTCCGCCGATCCCGACCGTGGCGGCGACCGTCGTCGTGCACGTCACCGGCCAGGTGGTCCGGCCCGGGCTGGTCGAGCTGCCCGCTGGCTCACGCGTCGCCGACGCTATCGATGCCGCTGGCGGCGTCACTCGACCGCGGGCGGCGGACAGCGTCAACCTGGCGCGCGTCCTCCTCGACGGTGAGCAGATCGTCGTCGGGCCGGGTGCGGCCGCGGCCCGAGCCGGGTCCGCGCTGACTAGCGCGGCCGCTCCGGTCGCCGCGCCGGTCGACCTCAACGCGGCCGATGTGGCCGGACTTGATGCTCTCCCCGGCATCGGCCCGGTGCTCGCCGCCCGCATCGTGCAGTGGCGGTTGGACAACGGACCCTTCCGCTCGGTCGACGAGCTCGGGGAGGTGTCCGGCATCGGCGATGCGATCCTGGGTCGCCTCCGACCGCTGGTCCGGGTGTGACGGGCGGTCGTCTCGACGCCCGGCTCCTGCTCGTCGGGGGTACGGCGTGGCTCGGTTCGGCGCTGGCCCGAGCAACGCTTCTCGGGATCGACGAGCTCACCGAACGTGTTCGCCTGGCCGGGCGGCTGACGGTCGTGCTCGCTGCTGTAGCGGTGCTCGTCCTCGCGGCCGTGGGTGTGAGCCTGGTCCGGCATCGCACGGACCCCCGGCATGACGCCGCAGCCCGGACGGCGACCGTCTGCCTCCTCACCGCTGTGCTGGGCGCCACCTCCGCGGCGCTCGGTGTCGTCACGGCAAGCCCGGGACCGGTCGCCGCCTGGGCCGATGCCGGTGCCACGGCGACCATCTCCGGCGTCGTCAACGGCACGCCGCAGGTGGTCGACGGCGGCCCGGCCTGGCGGGAGCCGCAGGTCCTGGTCCGCGTCGCTACCGCTCGGATCGCTGCTCGGGGCGGCGCCGTCGATGTCGACCTGCCGGTGGTCCTGCGTCTGCCGCTGGGCTCGGCGCCGCCTCCGGGGTCGCAGGTCGTCGTCCTTGGCCGCCTGGGCGCCGCGGTGCCCGCCACCGATGCCGCTGTCGCGTTGTCCGTCGACCGGTGGGTGCCGACGGCGTCCCCTGGGGTGCTCGACGCGAGCGCGGACGCCATGCGGGCTGGGCTGACGGCAGCGCTGGCCGGCGTGCCGCCCGAGCCGGCCTCGCTCGTCGCCGGGCTCGCGATCGGCGACGACTCCACTGCGCCGCCGGAGCTCACCGAGGCCATGCAGGCCAGCGGGCTGGCGCACCTGACGGCTGTGTCCGGCGGCAACATCGCGATCCTGCTGGCTGTCGTGGTCGGCGCGTGCCGGCTCGGACGGGCGTCGTTGCGCGTCCGTACGGCGGCGTGTGTCGTAGCGCTCGGGTTCTTCACCGTCCTCGTCGGCCCGCAGCCGAGCGTGCTTCGAGCGGTCGCGATGGGCGTGATCGCGACGATCGGTGTGCTCGTCGGAGGACGGCGGGGCAGCCTCGCGGTACTCGGGACCGGCGTTCTCGTGCTCGTCGTGCTCGAGCCGTGGCTGTCGACGTCCTGGGGGTTCGCGCTGTCGGCGCTCGCGACGGCCGGCATCGTCCTGTTGTCCCCGGTCCTGGCCGAGCGGCTCGCCCGTGGACGGTGGACCCGCCGATGGCCGACTGCCGTCCGCGAGGCCGTCGCCCTCACCGGAGCCGCCCAGCTCGGCACGCTTCCCGTGCTGGTGGCGATGGGCGGTGCCGTCGGCTGGGTCGCGCTTCCGGCGAACCTGCTGGCCATGCCCGCCGTCGTGCCGGTCACGGTCCTGGGCCTTGCGGCGGCGATCGTGTCGCCCGTGCTTCCTGCCGTCGCGGCGATCGCGGTGCAGGTCGCGCAATGGCCGGCCGCGGTCATCGTTGCGATCGCGCACGCGGGCCAGGACGCGCCCGCGTCGGGGCTGCCCTGGCCGACCGGCTGGGCCGGTGTCCTGGCGCTCACCGGCACGGTCGGCGGTCTTGTGGGCGCCGCGCTTCTCGGCCGTCGCCTCGGCGTCCGCCCGCCCGGACGTCCGCTGCGGGTGGCGCTCGGCTTGGCTGCCCTCGGCGCAGCGACGGTGCTGGTGCTGCTACCACCAGGCAGGCACGGCTGGCCACCTCCGCAGTGGCTCGTGCTGGCATGCGACGTCGGCCAGGGCGATGCGATCCTGCTGCGATCCGGGGACGGCGCGGCGGTCGTCGTCGACACCGGACCGGATCCGGACGCGGTCGACCGGTGCCTGTCGGATGCGGGGATCGACACCGTCCCGGCGGTCGTGCTTACGCACTTCCATGCCGACCACGTCGGCGGGCTCGCCGGCGTCCTGCGCGGTCGAAGCGTCGGGCACGTGTTCGTCACGCCGGTGCGTGACCCCGCTGACGGTGCCGCGGAGGTCGACCGCATCCTCGCCGGCGTCGGCCAGCGGGCCGAGCCGATCGCCGCCGGCGACCGCCGTCAGGTCGGCGCCGTCTCGTGGGAGGCGATCTGGCCGCGTCGGCGCATCGACGGCGGATCCGTCGCGAACAACGCATCGATCGTGCTCGTCGCGGATGTGGGTGGGCGGCAGGTGCTCCTCACCGGCGACATCGAGGCCGAGGCACAGGAGGCGATCCGCGCCGAGCTGAGCGGACGACAGTTCGACGTCGTGAAGGTCCCTCATCACGGGTCGGCCGACCTCGCGCCGGGCTTCGCGGAGGCGACCGCGGCGAGCGTCGCCCTGGTCAGTGTCGGAGCCGACAACGACTACGGGCACCCGTCGGCGGCGGCCATCACCGCCTGGGAGCAGGTCGGGGCACAGGTCCTCCGCACGGACCTGTCCGGCGACCTCGCCGTGGTGGCGGCGGGCGAAGGCGTCGGGGTGGTCACCCGCCGCTGACGTCGAGACCTGCAGCTTGCGGGGCTAAACCGCCGCGAGCCGCCCCGCAAGATGCAGGTGTGGGCGGCGTCGGTCATCCATGGCATGCTCGCCGATCATGGCGCGCATCACGCTGGTCCTCGGCTCGGAGACGGTTCTCGTGGACCGGGCCGTCGTCGCGGCCTCTGCCCGCGCCCGCGCCGCGGACGCCTCGGTTCAGCGCGTCACGGTCGCCGCCTCGGACGAGGGAGCCGCGCACGCCGTGCGCGAGGCCGCCGCCCCGAATCTCTTCGGCGACGGCGTCATCATCGTCGTGACCGGCATCGAGGCGGCGGACGAGCAGGTGGCGGGCGCCATCCGTGAGCTTGTCGACGACCAACCGGAGTCGGTCACGCTCGTGCTCACCCATCCGGGCGGCGTCAAGGGCAAGGCGCTGCTCGACAAGGTCCGGGCGGCCGGCGCGCAGGTCGTCGACTGCCAGGCGGTCAAGCGCGGCAAGCCGACCCTGGAGTTCCTCACGCGCGAGCTCGCGGCGCACAAGCGCCGCGCGACGTCGGACGCCCTCACCGTGTTGTACGACGCGATCGGCCAGGACATCGGGCTCCTCGCGGCGGCGGTCTCTCAGCTGTGCGCCGACGTCGAGGCCGACCCGATCGATGCGGACGCCGTCCGCGAGTACTTCGCCGGCGTCGCGGACGTGTCCGGGTTCGCGATCTCCGACGCCGTCTGGGAGCGACGTTCCGGGGAGGCGTTGAGGATGCTGCGTCAGGCGATGCTCGGCAGCGACAGCGGTCGCGTCGGACCCGCCACGGTGTCCTCGCTGGCCTCCGGGCTGCGCACGCTCGTGCGCGTCGGCGGCATGCCCCCAGGGGCGTCGGAGACCGATGTTGCGCGGGAGGCGGCGGTGCCCCCGTGGAAGGTACGGGTGCTGCAGCGTCAGTGGTCGCGCTGGAGCGGTGACCAGCGAAGGCTTGCCGCCGCCGTCGTCGCGCTGGCGGACGCGGACGGCGACATGAAGGGCGGGGTCAACTCCAAGACCGGCCTGGACCCCGAGCAGAAGCTCCTCGCGCTGGAGATCCTCGTCGCCCGGACGACCGCGAAGGCCTGAGAGGTCGTCGCCTCAGGCGAGCCAGGCGAGCGCGACGGGGGATTCCTGCCCGGGCCAGATCGCCGAGAGCGTGGCCGCGGACGCCGGCGGGTTCGTCGGGATCGCGCGGGCGACGACGAGCTCGCCGACCACCTCGCCGTCGGGCAGGCCGCTGCCGGTCGCCGAAGCGGCCCAGGCCGCCCGGGGCGCGCGGGTGCCGTCCTCGAAGTACGCCTCGACCTCGTGCGCGCCGGTGGCGATGGCGGAGGCCGTCGTCGCCACGTAGACCGGGTCACTCGGCCCGTCGTACACCCAGCGGTGCCCGAGCACGGAGTGCTCGAGCTCGCCGACCAGGGTGCCGCCGGCGAGCGGTTCTGCCCGGTAGGTCAGGGGGACGTGGAACGAGAACGCCCCGCTGCGGACGATGAAGGTCTCGATGCCCACCTCGCCGGCCGGGTCGTCGAGCCGGAAGGTCGACTCACGCTCGACCGGCCCGTCCTCGGTGAACCAGGGCTGCGTCGGCAGCCACCAGCCGATCAGCTCGATCTTGGCGGGCTTGAGCTCTGCGCGATGAACGACGGCCACGGCATCACCTAAGCACAGCCCCAGCCGTGGCGCTCGAGGGCGGGCTCAGCGCATCCGGACGACGACGCCGCCCTCGTCCGGCACCACGCGGACGCTGGCCTCGAAGGCATCGGTGAGCTGGTCCTCGGTCAGCACCGCGTCACGGGGTCCGTCGGCGACGACCTGCCCGCGCCGCATGAGGATGACCCGGTCGCACGCGTGGCTGATCCGCGTGACGTCGTGGCTGACGACGACCACCGTGTTGCCCTGCGTGGCGTGCTGCCGGGCGGCGACGTCGACCGTCCGCCGGCCGACGAGATCGAGGTCGGAGTCCGCCTCGTCCAGGAGCAACAGCCCCGCCTGCTGGGCCGTCACCCGGGCGATGTGGACTCTTTTACGCTCACCGCCGGACAGCGAGGTCACCGGCCGGTCGACCAACGCTCCGAGCTCCTGCGTCGCGATCGCGACGGCGACGATCTCGTCGTCCTGGGCAGTCTGCGGTGTACCGCGCCACGGCGCGCGGCCCCACCCGACGACGTCCCGCACGGTGAACCCGAACGCGACGTGCGTCTCCTGCGCGAGCAGGGCCCGGCGCCGCGCCAGTGCACGCGGCGAGAGCGAACGGACAAGGTCACCGCCGATGCGCGCGTCGCCGGAGGTCGGCGCGATCTCGCCGGCGAGCACGCCGAGCAGCGTCGACTTCCCAGAGCCGTTCCGGCCGACGACCGCCGTCACGGTGCCGGTGGGGATCGACAGCGTGGTCGGATGCAGCCGGTAGTGCTCACCGGTGCGCAGCGCGGCCGCGTGCAGGCTCGCGGCGTCCGCCATCACGCCCACCCGCCCTGACGTGCGCGGGTCCGTCGCAGGAGCACGAAGAACGCCGGCGCGCCGATCGCGGCGGTGACCGCGCCGATCGGGATCTCGAGCGGGTTGGCCAGCAGGCGCGCGATCGTGTCGGCGACGAGCACGAGCAGCGCGCCGCCTAGGGCGCTGACGACGAGCAGTGAGCCGTGCCGGGGGCCGATCACGGCTCGAACGGCGTGCGGCACGAGCAGTCCGACGAATGCGATGACGCCCACCGCGCCGACCCCGGCTCCGACGAGCAGGACGACGGCCGCGATGGCGGCGATCCGGACCCGGCGCACGTCGACGCCCGCTGCCGCCGCCCCGCGGTCGCCGAGCGCGAGCACGTCCAGCGACCGGGCCAGGAACGCGGCCGTGCAGCCGCCTACGACGACAAAGGGCAGGACCGAGGTGACCGTGCCCCACGTCGACAGCGCAAGGCTCCCGCTGGACCAGAACGTCAGTGACCGACCCGCGGCGGTGGGAGTGAGCGTCACCAGCAGCGCCAGCACGGCGCCGGCGAAGGCGGTGACAGCGACGCCAGCCAGCAGCAAGGTCACGACCTCGGGCCGCCCGTCGTGCTGCGAGGCGAGGACGACGACCGCAGCGGCGACCGCTGCCCCGAGGGTCGCAGCGGCACCGGCGCCCAGGGTGCCGAAGGTCAGTCCGACGCCCGCGGCAGCGACCGTCGCGAGTGCGGCGCCCGCGCTGATCCCGACGAGCGCCGGATCCGCGAGCGGGTTGCCCAGTGAGCCCTGCATGAGGGCGCCCGCGGTGCCGAGCCCGGCACCGATCAGGAGGGCCATCGCGACGCGCGGGGCGCGGATCTCCCAGACGATCTGCGCGGTCCCCTCGGCGGCACCGAGGCGCAGCGCGACGACGGCCGCGATCACGCACGCAGCGCCGAGCCCGGCCGCGAGCCAGGCGGTGCGTCGGGTCACGTCGCGCTTACCGCAGGGTCGACGACGGCGAACGCCGCCGCGAGAGCCTTTGCCAGCGCGCCCGTCCGGGGTCCGAACGACAGCAGGAGCGTGTCGTCGACGGCGACCACCCGGCGGTTCTGCCCGGCGCTGGTCTGGGCCACCCCGGGCAGCTGGACCAGTCCGTCGACACCGCCGACCGACTCCAGGCCCTTCGTCATCACGAGGATCACGTCGGGGTCCATCGCGGCGAGCGCCTCTGCGGTCAGCGGCACGAACGCGTCGAGGCCGGCGGCGGCGCCCGCATCGGTGCCGCCTGCGGCAGCGATCATCGCGTCGGCGCCGGATCCCTGACCGCCGACGAGGTAGACGGCAGCGGTGCCGCGCAGGTACAGGAAGGCCACCCGTGGGCCGGACGGCGCCGTGCTTGCCGCCGTCGTGCCGTCCCCGCCTGACTCGGCGATGACGGCGTCGGCCGCGGCCGACGACGCGCCCACGGCGTCGGCGACGGCACGCGTGCGACCGGCGATGTCGGTCAGGGTCCACGCCTCCGGCACGCTCACGACCCGAACGCCCGCAGCACGGACCTGGTCCAGCGCCTCGGGCGGGGAGGTCGCGGCGTCGACGATCACGAGGTCGGGCTTGAGGGCGAGGACCTTCTCGGCGTTCGTCGCGTGCGCCTTCGTCACGACCTCGGCGCCGTCGATGGCCGGGACGTCGCTGGTCTCGTCCCGGCCGACGACGCGGTCGGCCACGCCGAGTGCGGCGAGGGTCTCACCGACGCCCGCGGCCAGGCTCACTATCCGCGTCGGCGCGTCGGCGACCAGCTGCGGGTCGACTGGAGCCGGCAGCGGCACGTCGGCCGACGTGATGGTGACGACGCCGTCCGGGCCGAAGGTCGCGCCGGGCGTGCTGCTGCCGGACGCCGTGGGTGCCCCGGACGTGGGTGCGTCGGAGGGCGAGGCGACGCTGCTCGGGGCAGTCGAGGACGTCGTGGCGCACCCGCTGAGGGCCATCGCGAGGACCGCGCCGAGGACGAGCGCGGCGGGCCGCGCTCGGCGAACGTGCACGCGCGGGTCGTCGCCAGTCACCATGTCTCCGGAGCCGAGATCGATGCCGACGTCGAGCCGACACACCGTCAGGTAAGGGTCACCTTATCGGGCTAGCGTGCCCATCGTGCCATCCCGTCCGCTCGCCCGTCGCCTGCCCGCCGTCCTCGTGGCCGTGGCCGTGCTGACTGCCGGACTGGTCGCCGTCGCACCGACGAGCTCGGCGAAGCCGGGTGGGACGAGCACCGTCAAAACGAAGTCCGGGCTCAGCCTCACCGCGACTCCGGTCCGACGCCTACCGGCCACCGCGACGATCACCGTGACGGGCAAGGGCTACGACCCGACCGTGGGGATCTATGTCGCGCTGTGCGTGACCCCGAAGAAGGGCCAGGTTCCCTCGCCTTGCGGGGGCGGGATGGACATGACGGGCGCGGGGTCGGCGTCGGCGTGGATCTCCTCGAACCCGCCGCCGTACGGAAAGACGCTGGCCATGCCCTTCAAGAAGGGTGGCGCCTTCACCGTCCGCCTGAACGTCTCGCCGAAGATCAGCGACACCATCGACTGCCGAACGACGCCCTGCTCGATCGTCACGCGCGCAGACCACACCCGCAGCGGCGACCGTCGCTTCGACGTGTTCGTCCCCGTGACGTTCGCCCCGTAGACCTGCACCACCGATCAGCTGGAGGAAACACCGATGAGCAAGATCCGCGTCCTGGCGATCGCCGCGGCGGCCGTCGCCCTCGCCGCGACCGTCGCGGCCCCGGCACACGCCGCAGACCCGTTCAACGCGACGATCGCCGGCCAGCCCGGCTACTCGCCGCTGGTCAACCTCGTGCAGTCCTCGACCTTGACGGTCGATGTCACGAACCTGCCGGCAGGCGTCGGCCTGTACGCGTTGAACTGCAAGGTGCCCTCGGACCCGCGCCAGATCCCGACCCTGTGCGACCTGTCGGCCGGTGCGGCCGCGTACCTGCCGGCGACCGGTGAGGCCCGGGCTACGGCGGCGCTGCCCATCCGCGTGAACGCCGAGTTCTGGGGCGAGAACCCCAACCCGACCACCGGCGTGACCCCGGGCAGCAGCGTCGACTGCCGCGCCGCGACCGGCGACCCGCGCGCGACCACGTGCGCCGTGTACGTGCTCGGCGCCGGGCGTGACGCCGCGAACCCGACGTACCTGCGCGTCTTCCCGACCGTCTTCACGCCCGTGCGGGCTGACCGGGCGACCGACGTCGCCACGGTGACGGTCGACGGGAAGGTCGTCGCCGCGAGCGCCAAGCCCGTCCTGCGCCAGGGCGCGGCGGTCCCGTTCTCGGTGAAGTTGAAGTCCGGCCTCACCGCGACGGCGGTCGGTGACACCTGCGCGGTGGCGGGCGGCAAGATCACCGCGCTGAAGGCGGAAGGCACCTGCACCGTGCGGATCACGTCGACCGGCGGCAAGAACTTCCTGCCGATCGTGACGACCCGGACGTTCACGCTCGCCTAGCACGTGCAACGACGAAGGGCCGGGACCGCAGCTGGCGGTCCCGGCCCTTCGCGCGTGGTGGGGGAGCCGCGGGAATGCACCCCACCAGTCAGGTCGGATCAGTCGAGCTCGCGCAGGGCGGAGGTCATCGCGCCGCCGGCGTCGCCGGTGTTCACCGTGCCCTGCGGCTCGATGAGGAGGGCGTGCACCTCGTCGTCCGCTCGGGGGCAGTGCTCGACCCCCTTGGGGACGACGAACACGTCATCCGGCCCGAGGATGACGTCGCGGTCACGCAACTGGATCGTCAGCCGCCCGCTCAGGACGAGGAACAGCTCATCGGTGTCGGGGTGCGAGTGCCAGACGAAATCGCCGAGGAGCTTGACCAGCTTCACGTCGTAGTCGTTGACGCTCGTCAGCCGGTGCGGCTGCCACGTGTCGGAGAACGACGCCAGGGCAGCCTGGAGGTTGCGGACGTCCTCGGACATGACGAGTCGGGACCTGGAGACCGACGCCGGGTCAGCGGCGGGCGGCGAGGCGGCGCAGACCGCCGTGCACGAACGCGACGGTCGCGTCGGCCTCGCGCTCGGCGAACGCGGGATCGACACCCTGGTCGCCCGCGGCGGTCTCGATGCGGCTGATCGCTGCATCGACGACGCCCCACACGAGTCGGGCCGCCTGGTCGGCATCGAGGCCGCGGACGGCGGTCAGGGCGACGCGCAGGGGTTCGATCAGGTCGCGGTGACGTGCGGTGACCTCGGCGCGCCGGGTCGGCGGCAGCTCGATCGTGCCCGCAGCACGCACCAGGGCGTGCCGCCCGTCGGCGACGTAGCGCAGGACCGCGCGGACCCAGGCCTCGACCCGCTCGGCGGGGTCGGTGACGTCGCGTGTGGCAGCGGACAGCAGGTCGGCCCAGTCGGCGAGCTCGTCGACGAGGACGTCGGCGATGAGATCGGAGGCGCTGCTGTAGTACTCGTAGACAGCCGACCGCGAGAGCCCGACGTGGGCCGCGACCTCGGCGACGGTGAACGCACCGTCACGCAGGATCAGGTCGGTCGCGGCCTGGTGGAGGGCGAGGCGACGCTGCTCGCGATGCTCGGCCACGGTGGGGGCGCTGATCTTCGGCACGGCTCCTCCATCCTTACGAAACGCCGAGAGCGCCCCTCGTGGAGGAGCGCTCTCAGAAGACTACATGTCGGTGCTCAGAGAGCCGCGACCTTCTTGTCGATGGCGGACTTGCGGTTCGCCGCCTGGTTGGCGTGGATGACGCCCTTGCTCACGGCCTTGTCCAGGGCCTTGCCGGCCTCCCTGGCCAGCGCCTGCGCCTGGTCGGCGTCACCGGCGTCGGCCGCCGCGTGGAACTTGCGGACCGAGGTCTTCAGGGACGACTTGACCGACTTGTTGCGCAGCCGCGCCTTCTCGTTGGTGCGGTTGCGCTTGATCTGCGACTTGATGTTCGCCACGGTCGTGTTTTCCTCAAGGTCCGGTCCGAAGTGCCATTGGCTGCCCGTCCGTACGCACGGCGAGCGGCCCCCAAGGCTACCGGTAAGGCTCCGTCGAGCCCAAATCGGCTCTCCCGGAGGCCCGCCGGGCCTGGTGGAGAGGCGGGCCCGCCTGAGCGGACGAGGGCCTCCCGGCCGCATGGGAGGATGCGCTCGTGCCTGTTCAGCCGCCCGGAGCGACCGATCCCGCGTCGATCCGGAACTTCTGCATCATCGCCCACATCGACCACGGCAAGTCGACGCTGGCCGACCGGATGCTCCAGGCAACCGGGGTCGTCGACGCCCGGTCGATGCGCGCGCAGTACCTGGACCGGATGGACATCGAGCGCGAGCGCGGGATCACGATCAAGTCGCAGGCCGTCCGGCTGCCGTTCCGGGCCGCCGACGGCCAGGAGTACATCCTCAACATGATCGACACCCCCGGCCATGTCGACTTCACCTACGAGGTGTCGCGCTCCCTCGCCGCGTGCGAGGGAGCGGTTCTGCTGGTCGACGCCGCCCAGGGGATCGAGGCCCAGACCCTGGCCAACCTCTACCTCGCGCTCGAGAACGACCTGACGATCGTCCCGGTGCTCAACAAGATCGACCTGCCGGCGGCGCAGCCGGAGAAGTACGCCGCCGAGCTCGCCCACATCATCGGCTGCTCGCCCGACGACGTGCTCAAGGTGTCGGCGAAGACCGGCCTGGGCGTCCAGGACCTGCTGGAGCGGATCGTCGCGGAGGTGCCGGCGCCGGTCGGCGACCCCGACGGACCGGCCCGGGCGATGATCTTCGACTCGGTGTACGACACGTACCGCGGCGTCGTGACGTACGTGCGCGTCATCGACGGGCACATCTCCACGCGCGAGCGCATCGCGATGATGTCGACCGGAGCGATCCACGAGCTCCTCGAGATCGGGGTCATCTCGCCCGAGCCGCTCTCCGCGGACGGCCTCGGCGTCGGCGAGGTCGGCTACCTGATCACCGGGGTCAAGGACGTCCGCCAGTCCCGCGTCGGCGACACCGTGACCTCCGAGCGCAAAGGGGCGACCCAGGCGCTGGGCGGCTACCGGGACCCCAAGCCGATGGTGTTCTCCGGGCTCTACCCGATCGACGGGTCGGACTACCCCGAGCTGCGTGACGCCCTCGACAAGCTCAAGCTCAACGACGCCGCGCTCGTGTACGAGCCGGAGACGTCGCTCGCGCTGGGCTTCGGCTTCCGCTGCGGCTTCCTCGGCCTGCTGCACATGGAGATCGTGCGGGAGCGGCTCGAGCGTGAGGCCGGCCTTGATCTCATCTCGACGGCACCCAACGTCGTCTACCGCGTGGTCAACGACGACGGCGACGAGGTCGTCGTGACGAACCCGAGCGAGTTCCCGACGCAGAAGGTCGCGCACATCTACGAGCCGATCGTGCGCGCGACCGTCATCTTGCCGTCGGAGTTCGTGGGCACGGTCATGGAGCTGTGCCAGCAGCGCCGCGGCTCGCTCCTGGGCATGGACTATCTCTCCGAGGACCGCGTCGAGATGCGGTACACGCTGCCGCTCGCCGAGATCGTCTTCGACTTCTTCGACCAGCTCAAGTCGCGCACGCGCGGCTACGCGTCGCTGGACTACGAGCTGTCCGGCGAGCAGGAGGCCGACCTCGTCAAGGTCGACATCCTCCTGCACGGCGAGCCCGTCGACGCCTTCAGCGCGATCGTCCACCGCGACAAGGCATATGCCTACGGGGTGTCGATGGCGCAGAAGCTCAAGGAGCTGATCCCGCGCCAGCAGTTCGAGGTGCCCATCCAGGCCGCGATCGGCTCACGCGTCATCACGCGCGAGACGATCCGCGCGATCCGCAAGGACGTCCTCGCGAAGTGCTACGGCGGTGACATCACCCGCAAGCGCAAGCTGCTGGAGAAGCAGAAGGAGGGCAAGAAGCGGATGAAGATGGTCGGCCGCGTCGAGGTGCCCCAGGAGGCGTTCATCGCCGCACTGTCGACCTCGGACGCGCCCGCCGGCGGCAAGAAGTAGCGGTGGTCGCCCGGCCGCTGGGGCTCTACCTGCACGTGCCGTTCTGCGCCCGGCGCTGCGGGTACTGCGACTTCAACACCTACACGGCCACGGAGCTCGGCGCCGCCGTCCGTCGCGATGACTTCCACGAGGTGCTCGCCGCGGAGGTCCGGTACGCGGCCGCCGCCCTCGGCGACGACGCCCGGCCGGTCGACACCGTCTTCGTCGGGGGTGGCACGCCGACGCTGCTAGGCGCCGACGGGCTGGCCGCCCTGCTCGACGCGGTCCGCGCCGAGCTCGGGCTCGCGCCGGACGCCGAGGTCACGACGGAGGCCAACCCCGACACGGTCGACGGCCCGCTGCTCGACGGACTGCTCGCTGCCGGGTACACGCGTGTGTCGATCGGCATGCAGAGCACGGCGCCCGGGGTGCTGGCCGTGCTCGACCGCACGCACGCACCGGGTGCCGGGCAGTCGGCCGCGCGCGCGGCGCTCGCCGCGGGCTTCGCCCACGTGAGCCTGGACCTGATCTATGGCACCCCGGGGGAGACCGACGACGACCTGCGTCGGTCGGTCGAGGACGCCGTCGAGACGGGGGTCGACCACGTGTCGGCCTACGCGCTCGTGGTCGAGGACGGCACCCCGTTGGCCCGGCGGGTCCGCCGCGGCGAGGTGCCCGCGCCGGACGACGACGTCGCTGCCGCGCGCTACGAGATCGCCGACGACGTCCTACGGTCTGCCGGGCTCGACTGGTACGAGGTGTCGAACTGGGCCCGGCCGGGCGGTGCGTGCCGGCACAACCTCGGGTACTGGCACGACGACGACTGGTGGGGGGTCGGTCCGGGGGCGCACAGCCACGTCGGCAGCGAGCGCTGGTGGAACGTCAAGCACCCCGCCACGTACGCAGCTCACCTGGCTGCCGGGCAGTCGCCGGCCGCCGAGCGGGAGACGCTGACCCCGGCCCAGCGCGCGATGGAGCAGGTCATGCTCGGCCTACGCCTGGCCGAGGGGCTGCCGGTCGAGCTCGTCGCTCCCGGCCTGCGGCCCGCGGCGGACCGGCTCGTCGGCGACGGCCTGCTTGATGCAGACGCCCGGGAGGCCGGGCGCCTGGTGCTCACCGACCGCGGGCGGCTGCTCGCCGATGGCGTGATCCGCGAGCTCGTCGCCTAGGGCGGTCCGCGCCCCGGTCAGACGCGGATGCGGGGGTCGAACATCTCGTCCGGGTGGCTTCGCGGCGGGCCGACGGGTCGCCCGGAACGGACCATTCGGCCCAGGACGACGACGTTGGCGACGACGAGGGCGGCCAGGACCAGGAGCGTGATCATCATCATGGCACTAATCATGTGACCGCATGATTTCTGTCACCAGTGGCGCGAATGACATGGCTAGGCGAAATCCTGCCAATCTGTGTGCCAGACTGCACGCATGCTTCGCAGCGTCGCGGTCATCGCCGGGGACGGGGTGTCGCCGTTCGAGCTCGGCCTGCTGTGCGAGGTCTGGGGCATCGACCGGCGCGAGCACGGCGTCCCGATGCTGGACTTCGCGGTATGCGCCCCCCGCCCGGGCCGCGTGAGCGGGGCCTTCGGGTTCGATCTCGTCGTCGAGAACGACCTCTCCCGCGCCGCCGACGTCGACCTGGTCTGCATCGCGCCGATCAAGGGGGACCGCCCGACACCGCCGGAGGTCCTCGACCTCGTCCGGTCGACGGTGGACCGTGGCGCTCGGGTGCTGTCCGTGTGCTCGGCCGCATTCATCCTCGGCGAGGCCGGCCTGCTCGACGGACGTTCCTGCACCACCCACTGGATCTACACCGACGAGCTGCGCCGACGGTTCCCGGCTGCCGACGTCGTCCCGGACGCGCTGTACGTCGATGCGGACCCGATCATCACGTCGGCCGGGACCGCCGCCGGAATCGACGCGGCACTCCACCTGTGGCGCAAGGAGTACGGCGCGTCCATCGCGTCCGCCGTCGCGCGCCGGATGGTCGTGCCACCGATCCGCGAAGGTGGTCAGGCGCAGTTCGTCCGGCGGGCCGTGCCGGAGAGCCACGCCGAGAGCCTGGCCCCGTTGCTCGAATGGATCCAGCGGCACCTGGGTGAACGGCTCGACGTGGAGGTGCTCGCGCGCCGGTCCGCGATGAGCCCGCGGACGTTCGCCCGGCGATTCCGCGACGAGACGGGGACCACGCCGCACGCGTGGGTGACCCGGCAGCGCGTGATCGCGGCCGAGGAGCTGCTGGAGTCGACCGACCTGCCGATCGAGCGGATCGCCGTCGACGTCGGCTTCGGCAACGCCGCAACGCTGCGCCAGCACTTCGCGCGGGCGCGCGGGGTCAGCCCGCAGCAGTATCGGCGCATGTTCGCGTCCGCCGTCGCGTCGTAGTCGCGGCTGTCGTCACGGCAGCTGGACCGATCCGTCAGGCCCGAGCGGCCAGAACGGGTTGTGCGCGACCTCCCACGGGTGGCCGTCGGGGTCGATGAACACTCCCGAGTAGCCGCCCCAGAAGGTCGCGGCGCCGGGGCGCCCGATCCGCGCGCCAGCGGCTTCGGCCTCTCGAAGGACCTGGTCGACCTCGGCGGGGGAACCGACGTTGTGGGCCAGCGTGACCCCGCCCCACCCGCCGTGATCGACCACGGAGCTGTCCTCGGCGAGCGCTGCCCGGTCCCACAGGGCGAGCACCATGCCGCCGACGGCGAAGAAGACCACGTCTGCCTCCCGCGGCCGGCTGGCCCAGCCGAGGGCGGCGTAGAACGCGTGCGCGCGATCGAGGTCGGCGACGCCGAGGGTCACCAGCGAGATCCGTTGTTCCATGCCCGCACCCTGTCAGGGACGCGGACCTCCGGCCACCGGGCCTGAGCTGCCGCCGCGATGCGTCCGGCTACCCTCCCGGCATGACGACCCTCGAGCCCGAGTCGAAGTCCTGGACGACCACGAAGGTCGTCGCGATCATCGTGGCGATCCTCACCGGCCTGTACATGCTGCCCTGGGCGATCGCGGCGGTGCGCGACGTGCGGCACTGGTCGGTGTTCTGGGTGAACCTGCTGCTGGGCTGGACGATCATCGGCTGGATCGTCGCGCTGGTCATGGCGCTGCGTGCCCAGCGCTACGTCGTGCGCTAGCGGGAGCCCTCCCCGACGTGGTCAGCGCGCACGTCACGTTCAGCCGCGTCGGGCCGCCTTGGCGGCGTACATCGCGCCGTCAGCTTCGGCGATCGCGGCCGTGAGCCCCTGCGGGACGGCAACCGGCGCCCAGCCCAGCGACGCGGCGACGCCGCGGTCGGCGAGAGCGGCCTCGATCTTGGCGACGACCGGACGGGCAGCCTCCACATCGCAGCTGCGCAGCAGGACGGCGAACTCGTCTCCGCCGATACGCGCGACGACGTCCGATCCGCGGACCGCATCGCGCAGCGCGGCCGCGGCGGCACACAGGTAGCGGTCGCCAGCGTCGTGGCCCTCGGAGTCGTTGATCTCCTTGAGCCGGTCGAGATCGACCATCGCCACGACGGTCGGGTCCGCGAGGCGGCGGAAGCGTCGCTCCTCGTGCTCGACGACGCGGTCCCACGCGCGCCGGTTCGCCAGGCCGGTGAGTGCGTCGGTCTCGGCCTCCGACTCGGACGTCACCAGGGCGTCGTGGATCCGCTCGCGGTCACGGTCCGCCTCCAGGGCAAGGGTGAGCACCTGGCCCATGAACGCGAGCAGTGCCGCGGCCTGGACGAGCTCGTCGTCGTCAAGGCGCCGCTGCGGGTCGAAGCCGCACAGGGTTCCGAAGAGCCGTCCGTCGGGCTCGGCGATGACGGCGGCGGCATAGGTCGTGACCTGCACGCCGGCCAGCTCGGCGGCTCGGCGGTACTCCGGGACCGCGCCGGCGTCCGTCGTGACCGACGGCGTACGGCCGGCGACCGCGTGGATGCAGAAGGTGTCCGGCCACGGGGTGGATGCCCCGCGCGTGATCGCGTAGCTGTTGTCCTCGTCGAGGTACAGATGGGTCTGCCGGTCGTTCTCGAACCGGGTCACGGACCAGACGGCGAGCGGGAGGTTCGCGGCCAGGTACGTGAGCACGCGCTCCGCGGTGCGGTCGAAATATGCGTTGGGGTCGGCGGTCACCGGTCGTTCCACCGGGTCAGGCTACTGAGGAGCCGCGCGGGCAGCCGTCAGCTCGCGACCGTGTTGCGGACGGCCGCGGCACGCACGGAGACGGCCTGGTAGCCGTGAACCTCGTCGGCCAGGGCGTCCAGTCGCATGTGCAGGGCATCGACCTGCGCACTCGCGTGCGCGTCCAGCCACGTGGCTGTCGTCGACCCGTCGGCGCTGACCCGCGACTCCAGGTGGCGCAGGTCGGCCGTCAGCGCCTCAAGCTCACGGGCGATCGCATGCAGGCTCATGGCACCTCCGAACGGTTCGGGCCATCGTTCACCTCGTCGCGCGAAGTTCGACGACGACACGCGGAACACCTTGCGCCGTCAATGGCCGGGTCCGCGAGCCACACGACCCCGTCAGCCGTGGCGCCGGTGCCCTCGTGGTGGCAACGTGGGGGCATGCAGATGCGCGCGGTCGCGCTGGTTCTGGCTTCCGCGCTGGCCGCCGGCGGGTGCGCGGCCGGCGCGGACGCGACAGGGCAGGAGCGTTCGCGGGCAGAAAGCACGGGCGTTTCGGACTGTGCCGCTGACGTCGTCCACGGACCGCTCCCGCCCTGGGCTCGCAGCGGTTTCGACCCGCCCGGCCAGGACGTGACATACGCGCTCGGGGAGAGTGGCGACATCGTCGCCGTCCTCTTCGGCTACCCGCTGATGGCCGAGCCGGGGCCGGACCGGGCGAACAAGATCCTGTGGGTCGGACGCGTCCTGGGGGAGGGACTGGCCGACCTCGTCATCAACGCGACGAGCGACACCGGCGCCACGATGGCCGACACGGTGAGCGGCGGCCCAGGGCCGTCGATCATCGACGTGCCGAGCGCGGGCTGCTGGACGTTCGACCTGCAGTGGGGCGGGCACCGCGACGCGATGACCCTGCCGTTCGACGCTTCCGGCCCCTGACCCCACCGATTCCATACGTCAGCGTCGTTCTCGGCGCCGCTAGTGACGCTGGCGTATGGAATCGCGAGAGGGTGGGCAGGTGATGTCCTCGCCGGCACTGACGTCGACACTGCCGCGGAGTCGGGTGCGGAGCTCGGCGGCGGCCGGTCACGTCGTGGTCCTCCTGGCCTCGTGCGCCGCGTTCGCTGAGCAGCCGCTGGTCGGGCGGCTGCTGCTGCCGGATGTCGGCGGCTCCATCGTCGCGTGGACGACGACGGTCGTCTTCTTCCAGACCTCGCTCATCGCCGGTTACCTGCTGGCTGGCCTGCTCGAACGAACGGCCTCCCGCTGGGCGGTGCTCCTGCTTCTCGGTGTTCTCGCCGGTCCGCTCGTGCTGACCGCCCCGTGGCTCGGAGAGGGTCCCGGGACCGTCGTCACGCGCCTCGTGCTCGTCGCTCCCGGCTACGTCGCGCTCACGGCCGTGCCGATCCTGATGGGACTGCGCGACCGCATCGTGAACCCGGGCGGCAACCCGTACCGGCTCAGCGCGACCTCGAACGCCGGCAGCCTGCTCGGCCTGGCTCTCGGTCTCCTCGCGACGGAGGTGACGCTCCTGGCGAACGCCCGGATCGCCTGGTGGGCCGTCACCGCCGTCGCGCTCGTCGGGGCCGTCTGGCTGCTCCTCGGCACGTCCATCACGCGCCGACCGCACCTGCCCGAAGCGGTGCGTCAGCGCGTCAGCGCGGTGGCTCGCTGGCGGTGGCTGGCCTTCTCAGCACTGGCATCGGCGGTGCTGGTCTCCTACACGACCTGGCTCGGCGAGCAGACGGTCGTCATGCCGCTGCTGTGGGTGATGCCGCTGGCGATCTTCCTCGGCCTGTACGCGTTCGCGTTCGCCATGCGCCCGGCGAGGCGCCCGTGGCCGAGCGTCGTCGCCGTCGGTGTGGCGATGCTCGCTGCGCTGATCGGCCCGGTCGCGCCCGACGTCGTCGTCGGGATCCTCGTCAGCGTCCCGGTCTTCGGGGTGGCGACGTGGGCGACGCTGCGCCGGCTGGAGTCCGCGACGCCGGACGGAATCCACCTCGCCGCGTTCTGGATCCACGTGGCGATCGGCGGTGCCATCGGCGGGGCGCTCGCGACCTTCGCGGCGCCGCTGCTGCTGCCGGACACCTGGGAGGCGCCGGCGTTGCTGCTGCTGGCGCTCGCGCTCGTCCCGAGCGCCGCCGCGTCTCGCAGGCTCCGGGTGGCTCTGCTCGCTGCCGGGGTGGGCTTCCTGCTCCTCGTCGCGGTGGTCCTCGTCCGCGTCGCCGACGGCGACGGCATCGGCGCGGCGTTCTCCCCGGAGGTCATGGTCGTGCTCGTGGCTGCGGCGGCGGTGACGCTGACCGCGGCCGCCTTCGACCGGCGGGCTGCGCTGGTCGTCGCCCTCGTCGCCGCTGTCGCGCTGCCTGTCGCGCAGCTGCGCGACAGCTCTGTCATCGACCGGGGTCGCACGTTCTTCGGCTCGTGGGAGGTCATCGACACCGGTGACGGCACGCGGCTGCTCGTGAGCAGCGGCACGATCCACGGCTCTCAGTTGGCCGGCCGTGCGGGCCAGGCCTCGTCGTACTACGGCGAGGCGACCGGGATCGGTCAGCTCGTCGGCCTGCTTCGCGAGGAGCCGGGCTGGACCGATGCGAAGGTCACCGGGATCGGCATGGGCGCGGGCACGGTCGCGGCCTGGAGCGAGCCCGGCCAGCAGTGGACGTTCCTGGAGATCGACCCCGACGTCATCGATCTCGCCCGCGACTACTTCACCTACCTGCGCGACGCTCCGGCCGAGGTAGACGTCGTCGAGGGGGACGGGCGGATCGAGGCGGCTCGGCTGCCGGCCCGTAGCCAGGAGCTGCTTATCCTCGACGCCTACCAGGGCGACAGCGTCCCGACGCACCTGTTGACCCGCGAGGCGTGCGAGCTCTACGACCGCACCCTCGTCCCGGGGGGAGCGATCGCCGTACATGTCAGCAACCACCATCTGCGCCTGGCACCGGTCGTCGCCTCGTGCGCCGACGCGATCGGGATGACCGCGCTCATGTACACGAACGCGCCCGTGGAACCGACCGCCGACTCTGCCGGCAGCTCGGCGTCGCAGTGGGTGGTCGTCACCGCGAACGACGCGCTCCTGGCCGCGGCGACGGCATCCGGCTGGGTGCCGATACCCGACCGCGTCGTGTGGACCGACGAGAAGACCCCGTTGCTCGGGATCGTCCGCTTCGACTGAGCGGCGCGCGTCGGGGAGTGGGGCGCGACCACGTACACTTGGCACTCCGGCGAACCGAGTGCCAGCACCCGGCCGCTATCGCCGTGCCGCGGGAGGTGGCCATGCTCGAGGACCGTCGCCTTGCCGTGCTCCGCGCCATCGTCGAGGACTACGTCGCCACGCATGAGCCCGTCGGGTCCAAGGCACTCGTGGAGCGGCACAACCTTGGCGTCAGCCCCGCGACGATCCGCAACGACATGGCGGCGCTCGAGGACGACGGCTACATCGCCCAGCCACACACCAGCGCAGGCCGCGTCCCGACGGACCGGGGCTACCGGCTGTTCGTCGACCGCCTGTCCGGCGTGAAGCCGCTGTCGCCGCCCGAGAAGCGTGCGATCTCCCAGTTCCTCGACGCCTCCGTCGACCTCGACGACGTCATGTCCCGCACGGTGCGGCTGCTCGCACAGATCACCAAGCAGGTCGCGCTCGTGCAGTACCCGTCGCTGTCCCGCAGCAGCGTGCGCCACATCGAGCTGGTGTCGCTGTCGACGACCCGGCTCATCGTCGTCGTCATTGTCGACTCCGGCCGGGTCGAGCAGCGCATCGTCGACATCGCGGCACCCCTGCCGGAGGCAACCGTCGCCGACCTGCGCGCCCGGCTGATCGCGGCCGCCGCCGACAAGCCGTTCGCCTCCGTGCCCGAGTCCGTGGCGAGCCTCGACGAGCCCTTCGACGACGACGACCGGCCCGCCGTGCGCGCCGTCGTTGCGGCCGTCCTGGAGATGGTCGCCGAGCGGGCTGAGGAGCGGGTCGTGCTCGGCGGCACCGCGCACCTGGCCCGGTACGGCGAGTCCTTCCCGCTGGCCATCCAGCCGGTGCTGGAGGCGTTGGAGGAGCAGGTCGTGCTCCTGAGCCTGCTCGGCGAGGCGTCTGCCGGTCCGGCCGTCACCGTCCGGATCGGGCACGAGAACCCGATCGAGGGGCTCGGCGCGACGAGCGTCATCACGGCCCGCTACGGCCGCGCCGACTCGCCGGTCGCCTCGCTCGGCGTCGTCGGCCCGACGCACATGGACTACCCCGGGACGATCTCGGCCGTCCACGCTGTTGCCCGCTACGTGAGCCGGATCCTGGACGAGACCGCATGAGCACGGACTACTACGCACTCCTGGGCGTCTCCCGTGACGCCGCTCCCGAGGAGATCAAGAAGGCCTACCGGCGGCTCGCGCGCGAGCTGCACCCGGACGTCAACCCAGATCCCGAGCACCAGGAGCGGTTCAAGCTCGTCACGGCCGCGTACGAGGTCCTCAGCGACCCCGAGAAGCGGCAGATGTACGACCTGGGCGGCGACCCGCTCTCCTCCCGCGGTGGTGCGGGCGGTCCGGGGGGATTCGGCGCGACGTTCGACTTCGGCGACATCATGGACGCCTTCTTCGGCGGGAATGGCTCACGCGGACCGCGGCCTCGCTCCCGTCGCGGCCAGGACGCCCTCATCCGCATCCAGGTGGACCTGTCGACCGCGGTGTTCGGCGGCACGCGCGACCTGACCGTCGACACCGCCGTCCGCTGCGGCACGTGCCAGGCGACGGGGTGCGCGCCGGGGACCGAGCCCGAGACCTGTCCGATGTGCAAGGGCCGAGGCGAGATCCAGCAGATGCAGCGGTCGTTCCTCGGCCAGGTCATGACGTCGCGCCCGTGCCCGCAGTGCCAGGGGTTCGGCACGACCATCCCGACCCCGTGCCCGGAGTGCTCGGGGGACGGCCGCGTCCGCACGCGCCGCACCCTGACGGTCCAGATCCCGCCGGGGGTCGACACCGGCACGCGCATCCAGCTGACGGCCGAGGGCGAGGTCGGTCCCAACGGCGGCCCGGCCGGCGACCTGTTCGTCGAGATCGTCGTCACGTCGCACCCGATGTTCGAGCGGCACGGCGACGAGCTGCACTGCTCGGTCTCGGTGCCGATGACCGCGGCGGCCCTCGGCACCTCGGTCACCCTCGACACGCTCGACGGCCCCATTGATGTCGAGGTCAAGGCGGGCACGCAGTACGGCGAGACCGTGCTCATCCGAGGCAAGGGGGCGTCCCGGCTGCGGTCCGGCACCCGTGGCGACCTGTACGTGCACCTGGCCGTCCAGACCCCGACGAAGCTCGACGCCGAGCAGGAGACGCTGCTGCGCCAGCTCGCCGACCTGCGTGCGGAGGCGACCGTGCAGGTCGCGACGTCGCCGGAGCACCAGGGCCTTTTCTCGCGGCTGAAGGACGCGTTCACCGCCAAGTGACGCCGCCGGTCTTCGTGGTCGACACCGCCGCGCTCGACGGCGTCCGTGTCGGGGCGCTCGCCCGGCTCGACGGACCCGAGGGTCGCCACGCCGCCACCGTCCGTCGTGTCGGCGCCGGGGAGCGCATCCGTCTCGTCGACGGCGAGGGGCGTTTCGCCGACGCGACCGTCGCGCGCATCGTGGACAGCTCCACCGTGGAGGTCGAGGTCGTCCGGGCCGGTCGCGAGCCGGTTCCGGCTCCACGGATCGTCGTCGTGCAGGCGCTGCCGAAGGGCGAGCGAGGCGAGCTCGCGGTCGAGGTCCTCACCGAGGTCGGCACGGATGTGATCGTCCCGTGGGCGGCCGAGCGTTGCATCGCGCAGTGGCGCGGCGAGAAGGCCGAGCGCGGTCGGCGTCGCTGGTCCGACGCGGCGCACGCCGCGGCGAAGCAGGCGCGTCGTACCTGGTTCCCTGTCGTCGGCCCCCTCGCGGGGACCGCCGAGGTCGTGCGGCTGGCCGCGTCGGCCGAGCTCACGCTCGTCTTGCACGAGGAAGCGGACGAGCCGATCGGGGCGGTCGTCCTCCCCGATGGCGGTGACGTCGTCGTGGTCGTCGGACCGGAGGGCGGTATCGCCCCGGGCGAGCTCGCCGACCTCTCCGCTGCGGGTGCTCGTGCCGTCCGGCTGGGCCCGACGGTGCTGCGCACCTCGACCGCCGGGGTCGCCGCCGTGAGTGCGCTCCTCGCGAACGGCCCGCGCTGGCTGGTCCGGCCGGAGCGCTCGGATGCCAGGATGGAGCCATGAGCGAGTGCCTGTTCTGCGCGATCGCCGCCGGGGAGATCCCGGCGGACGTCGTCCACGCGGACGACGACGTCGTCGCCTTCCGCGACGTGAACCCGCAGGCGCCTGTCCACGTCCTCGTCATCCCGCGCCTGCATGTGCCGAACGCGGGCGAGCTCGCCGCCCAGGACGCGCGTCTGGCAGCGAGGGTCCTGGAGGTAGCCGCGTACGTCGCGCGTGCCGAAGGGATTGCCGACACCGGCTACCGGCTGGTCGCCAACACCGGCGATGCCGCCGGCCAGTCCGTCCACCACGTCCACATCCATGTTCTCGGCGGTCGCGACCTCTCCTGGCCGCCGGGGTAGTGAGGAACGCATGAGCGAGCCCGCGGCGGATTCTGCCCGCGCCCAGACCACGATCGTCGTCCCGGCCTCCCAGCCGATGGTCGCGCTCCTCGGCACGGCCGACGAGCACCTGCGGACGATCGAGCGGTCGTTCCCCGACGCGGACCTGCTCGCACGCGGGAACGAGATCACGGTGTCCGGATCACCCGCCGACGTCGGCCTCATCGACACGCTCATCGGCGAGATGCTGGCGGTTATCCGCACCGGGCAGGCACTGACCTCGGAGTCGGTCGAACGCAGCATCACGCTTCTGCGCGGCGGCACGCGGCCCACGGACGTGCTGACGGCGAACATCTTGTCGAACCGCGGCCGGACGATCCGCGCGAAGACGCTGAACCAGAAGCGGTACGTCGACGCCATCGACACCAACACGATCGTCTTCGGCATCGGCCCGGCCGGTACCGGCAAGACCTACCTCGCGGTCGCCAAGGCCGTGCAGGCGCTGCAGGCCAAGCGGATCAACCGGATCGTCCTCACGCGGCCCGCGGTCGAAGCCGGCGAGCGGCTGGGCTTCCTCCCGGGCACACTCTCGGAGAAGATCGACCCGTACTTGCGTCCGTTGTACGACGCCCTCCACGACATGATCGACCCGGAGTCGATCCCGCGGCTCATCACGAGCGGCACCATCGAGATCGCGCCGCTGGCCTACATGCGCGGACGCACGCTCAACGACTCCTTCATCATCCTTGACGAGGCCCAGAACACCTCCGCCGAGCAGATGAAGATGTTCCTGACCCGTCTCGGGTTCGGCTCGACGATGGTGGTGACCGGCGACGTCACGCAGGTCGATCTCCCGGGCGGGACGACGAGTGGCCTGCGGGTGGTCTCCGACATCCTCGACGGGATCGACGACGTCGCCTTCTGCCGGCTCACGTCCCAGGACGTCGTCCGCCACAAGCTCGTCGGGCGGATCGTCGATGCCTACGAGAGATACGACGCCGAGCGGCGGACGACTTGACGTCACTCGAGGTCGTCGACGAGTCGGGGGAGGGCTGTGATGTCGACGCGCTCGCCAGCCTCGTGGCCTACCTCCTGCCCAGGCTCCGGCTGCACCCCGACTGCACGTTGGGCATCACGCTCGTCGACGTCGAGCGCATGACGACGCTGCACGAGGACTGGATGAACGAGCCAGGCCCGACGGACGTGCTGTCGTTCCCCATCGACGAGGTCCGCAGCGCTGCGGACGGCCAGGAGCCGCAGCCGGGCATCCTCGGCGACATCGTGCTGTGTCCCGCCTTCGCCCGCGCCCAGGCCGCCCGTGCCGGGCGCACACTCGACGGCGAGCTCGCGTTCCTCGTCGTCCACGGCACCTTGCACCTCATCGGCTACGACCACGCCACACCCGAGGAGTACGACGCGATGTTCGCCCTGCAGGACGGCCTGCTCGCCGGGTGGCTGGAGGTGCGTGCGTGATGGCGGACGCCTGGCTCGTCGCCCTGGCAATAGTCCTCGTCGCCATGGCCGGCCTGCTGACCATGGCGGAGACCGCCATCGGCCGCGTGAGCCGTTCCCAGGTCGACGAGGCCCGCAAGGACGGTGATCCGCGGGCCGCGCGCCTGCTGGGGATGCTCGACGACCGGCCCCGCTACGTGAACGTCCTGCTGTTCTTGTCGACGGTCGCGGTGACCACGGCGACCGTGGTCGTCGGGTACGTCTGCATCGATGGCCCGATCGCCAGCGGCGACGGCTCGGCGCTGTGGGGTGTGCTGCTGGCCGTCGTCATCATGGTCGTGGCCTCGTACGTCGTCGTCGGGGTCGCCGGCCGGACCCTCGGCCGCCAGCACGCCTACCGGCTCGCGATGTCCTCGGCGCGGCCGGCCCGCGCGTTGGCCGCCGTCCTCGGCCCGCTGGCCACGCTGCTCATCCTCATCGGCAACGCCGTGACCCCCGGACGGGGCTATCGCGAAGGGCCGTTCGCGTCGCAGGCCGAGCTCCGCGAGATGGTCGACCTCGCGGAGGCCGACGACCTCATCGAGGACGACGAACGCCAGATGATCCACTCCGCGCTGGAGCTCGGCGACACGTATGCGCGCGAGGTCATGGTGCCGCGCACCGACATCGTCTTCATCGAGCGTGCGCGGACCCTGCGCCAGGCGCTGTCGCTGGGCCTGCGCTCGGGCTACTCGCGCATACCGGTGATCGGCGAGAACGCCGACGACGTCGTCGGGATCATGTACCTCAAGGACGTCGTACGGCGCGTGTTCGAGGACGGCGACGGCGAGCAGGACGAGCATGTGGAGTCCCTCATGCGCGTGCCGTACTTCGTGCCCGACTCCAAGGCGGCGGACGCGCTGCTGCGCGACATGCAGTCCGCGCGCGTGCACATGGCGATCGTGGTGGACGAGTACGGCGGTACCGCCGGTCTCGTGACGATCGAGGACATCCTCGAGGAGATCGTCGGGGAGATCGCCGACGAGTACGACACGCAGACCCCGGAGGTCGCCGAGCTCGCCGACGGCGCGTTCCGCGTGCTGGCGCGCATGCACGTCGATGACTTCGCCGAACTTCTGTCGATCGAGATCGACTCCGAGGAGGAGGGGATCGAGACGGTCCTCGGCCTCGTCGCCAAGCGACTGGGGCGCGTGCCGATCCCCGGCTCCGGCGTCGACGTCGACGGCTGGCGCCTGACGGCCGAGCAGGGGGCCGGGCGGCGCAACCGCATCGGGACGGTGCTGGCCCAGCGGGTGCGACCCGCCGGGCTCGACGCCGCCGACGCGGGCCATGACTGAGTCCGCGTCTGGCTCTGGGCAGCCGGCCGCGGGGTCGACGTCGGCACGTCAGGGCAGCCTCGCGGTGCTCGCCTCGGCGGCCCTGTTCGGGACGACCGGCACGGCGCGCGCGCTCCTCGTTCCGGACGCCGCCGGCACCTCGGTCGCCGCGTTGCGGCTGGCTGTCGGCTCGGTCGGCCTGGTTGCCGTCGCGGTGGTGCGCGGCCAGGGGCGCGACCTTCTCGCGCTGTGGCGGCGGCCGGCCACGTGGGTCATGGGCATCGCTGTCGCGTCGTACCAGGCGCTGTTCTTCGTCGGAACGGCCCGGACGGGCGTCGCGGTCGCCGCGCTCATCGCCCTGGGCTGCGCGCCGTTCCTCGCCGGCCTGCTCGGCTGGGCGATGCGCGAGGGCGCCCCGGGGTGGCGCTGGGCCGGGACCACCGCGATCGCCGTCGTCGGGCTGGCGCTGCTGGTCGCCGGCAGCCTGTCCGGCGGCGACGGCCTCGGCATGGTCGCCGCCCTGGCGGCAGCCGGCGGCTACGCGGTCTACACCGTGCTGGGCGTGCGGCTGTCGCGCAGCGGCTATGACGGTCCGACCGTGCTGGCAGCGTCGTTCACCATCGGGGCCGTCCTGCTCGTGCCGTTCCTCGCCGGTGCCGGGTGGTGGCTCGCCCCGCGCGGCATCGGCCTCGCGCTATGGCTGGGCCTCGTCACGACCACGATCGCGTACGTCCTCTTCGGGGTGGGTCTGCGGGTGCTCCAGCCCGGCCACATTGCCACCTTGACGCTGCTCGAGCCGGCTGTCGCGACGCTGCTCGGCATCGTCGTCCTGTCCGAGCCGGTAGGGGCGCTGGGACTCGCCGGATGCCTGCTCGTGCTCGGTGCCTTAGCGTTGCTAGGGATCGCCGAGGGGCGCTCGCCCAAGAAGGACCAAGCCCAGGAGGCCACGACGTGACGTTCCGCAGCGGGTTCGCGTGTCTTGTCGGACGACCCAACGCCGGCAAGTCGACCCTCACGAACGCTCTCGTCGGCCGCAAGGTCGCGATCACGTCGGACCGGCCGCAGACCACGCGCCGCGTGCTGCGCGGCGTCGTGAACCGGCCGGACGGTCAGCTCGTCATGGTGGACACGCCGGGGCTGCACAGGCCGCGGACGCTGCTCGGCGAGCGGCTCAACGACCAGGTGCGCGAGACCTGGTCAAGTGTCGACGTCGTCGGACTGTGCCTGCCCGCCGACCAGCCGATCGGGCCGGGCGACCGCTATATCGCGACCGAGCTATCGGCCCTGCGCCGACGGCCGATCGTCGCCGTCGTCACCAAGACGGACACCATCACGCGTGCAGCGCTGGCCGAGCATCTCGCGCAGGTCGCCGCGCTGGGGGAGCAGATCGGGGTCGAGTGGGCGGAGGTCGTGCCGGTGTCGGCGCGGACGGGCACGCAGGTGGAGCTGCTGGCCGAACGACTCATCGCGCACCTGCCCGAAGGACCCGTGCTGTTCCCGGAGGGCGAGGACGAGGCCGAGACGGATGAGCTGGCCGTCGCCGAGCTGATCCGTGAGGCCGCGCTCGAAGGCGTGCAGGACGAGCTGCCGCACTCGATCGCCGTCGTCGTCGACGAGATCGTGCCGCGCGAGGACCGTCCGGTGGAGCGTCCCCTCATCGACGTGCGTGCGTCGCTGTTCGTCGAGCGGGACTCGCAGAAGCGCATCGTCATCGGCACCGGCGGCGCCCGGCTGCGTGAGGTCGGGACGAAGGCCCGGCACGAGATCGAGGCGCTGCTCGGTGTGCCGGTCTACCTCGACATCCGCGTCAAGGTGGCCAAGAACTGGCAGCGGGACGCCAAGCAGCTGCGCCGCCTCGGCTTCTGACCCCCGTCGACGCGCCACATCCGTACGTCTAGGACGACATACTCGTCACGTGAGTCGGGGGACCGCAGCGGCGTGGGCGATAGCGCTGGCGCTGACGACGGTCGCGACGGTCTTCGTGCTGGGGGACGTGCTCGTGGACGTCCACAAGGTGCGCGAGGAGATGCTGTGGTGCGTGGTCGCTGTGCCGTTGGCTGGGGCGATCTGGTTCGGGCGGCAGGGAATTCTGCCCGACCGGCACCGCGACATCTCCTGGCGAGTTCGTAACGGGGCTGGTTGTGCAGCGCTCGCCGCGGGCGTAACGACGATCTTCGTCATGTCGTACGTTCCGTCGCTGCTCCCGGGAATGCCGTGGGGAACCTTCGACATGACCTGGGGGATCTCAACGGGGTTCGACGTCGGTCTGCCGGCCCTCGGAGTGGGCCTCATCACCTTGGTCTGGGGTGTGGTCGACTGGTCCCGGTCGGCGAGAACCCGGCGCCTCAGTCCGCCGACGCGCCTGGAACGGTCGCAATAGCCGGTCCTGGGCGGCTTTTGACGACCATTCAAGGCGTCTCGGCGGTCAGGCTTGGGAGACGTTGCGTTCGACGTAGGGGTGCATCTCGTACCTCTGGCCGTACGCCTCGACGACGGCGATGACGATCGCGGCCAGCGGGATGCCGATGATCGCGCCGATGGGTCCGAACAGGGCTGCGCCCACGAACACGGACGCCAAGGCGACCCCTGAGTTGATGTCCATCGTCTTCGTCGAGATGCGTGGGGTGAAGACGTAGTTCTCGATCTGCTGGTACGCGGTCGCGAACAGGACGATCCACAGCACGTCGATCGGGTCCTCGAACACGGCGAACAGCGCCGGCAGCGCGACGCCTATGTAGGTGCCGATCGTCGGGATGAACTGGCTCACGACACCGGCGAAGATGCCCATCGGCAGCCAGTACGGGATCGAGATCACGTAGAAGAACCCGCAGTGGAATACCGCCGAGAGGGTGGCCAGCGCGACCTTGGAGATGACGAAGCCGCCGGCCTTGTGCACGGAGATGTCCCACACGCGGATGAACACGACCTGTCGGGCGGGCGGCAACCACGACGCGACGAACCGCTTGATCCGCGGGGCGCTGGCGGAGAAGTAGAACGAGAACACGATGACCGTGACGAGGTCGAACACCGCGGTGAAGACGCCGAGCACGACGCCCAGCACGCCGCCCGCGAGGTTGCCCGCGATCGCGGTGACCTGGTCGCTGGACAGGTTCAGGCTGTCGGTCAGCTTGGTCGGGTCGAGGTTGGCATTGAACGTGTCGTTCAGCCAGTCGACGATGTCAAGGATCAGCTGCGGCAGCGACTTGACCATCTGGGCGACCTGGTCGGCGAGTGCGCCGCCGAGGATCGCAATGAACAGGCCGAGCAGCACGATGCTGACCAGCGCGACGATGGTCGTCGCGAGGCCGCGGCGAATCCCCTTCGCAGCGAGCCAAGCGACGATCGGCTCGATCGAGATGGCAACCATCCAGGCGAGCAGGACGTTGAACGCGAAGTGCCCGAGCAGGCCCCAGCCCCACGCGATGACCTGGTACGCCAGGAGGGCCACGATGACGGCGGCGAGCGTGCGCCGCATCCACTTCGGGTCGAACGCGATCATCGTGGGCGGTGGCCGGTCGCCGTCGAACATCGCCCGAGCCGGGACGGCCTCCGCCGTGCTCGCTGGGGCGCCCTCCGGGGCCGGGTCTGGCGCGTCGTCCGGCAGGCTCCCCGGTCCGGGCTCGGTCATGCTGGAGAATGTAGCGGTGCCGGTTTACCGTGACGAGGCCATCGTGCTGCGCGCCCAGAAGCTGGGCGAGGCGGACCGTATCGTCACGCTGCTGACCCGCGGCCGGGGTCGGATTCGTGCCGTCGCGCGTGGCGTGCGCAAGACCAGCAGCCGGATCGGCGCCCGGCTCGAGCCGTTCGGCCACGTCGACGTCCAGCTCTACGAGGGCCGGTCACTCGACAGTGTCACTCAGGTCGAGTCCCTCGCTGCGTACGGGGCGACACTCTCCTCGGACTACCCACGATGGACGGCCGGCACGGCCATGCTGGAGACCGCCGAGCGGCTGACGCCGGAGGAGCGTGAGCCGTCAGTCCCTCAGTTCGCCCTCCTGGTCGCCGGGTTGCGCTCCCTCTCCGCTGCCGAGCACGATCCCGGGCTCACGCTCGACTCCTACCTCCTGCGGTCGGTCGCGATCGCCGGCTGGTCGCCGTCCTTCGAGGACTGCGCGCGCTGCGGCGAGCCGGGGCCGCATCGCGCGGTGTCCCTGGGCAGCGGTGGCGTGGTGTGCCCCGCCTGCCGTCCGCCCGGATCGGCGATCGCCTCGGCGGCGACCGTCGCCCTCCTGGGTGCGCTCCTGAGCGGCGACTGGGAGTGTGCCGACGCGAGCCTGCCGCGCGAGCGGAAGGAGGCCAGTGGACTCGTCACGGCGTACCTCCACTGGCATCTCGAGCGCGGACTGCGCTCCCTCCCGCTGGTCGACCGCACCGGCGCCTGACCCGATGCGAGGATGACGGCGTGGCCCGACGACCCTCCCGACCGGACCCGCGCCCGCCGGCACCGCACCCCACGGGCGTTCGGCCGCCGGACCTGCCCCCCACGCTGGTCCCGCGGCACGTCGCCCTCGTCATGGACGGCAACGGGCGCTGGGCCAAGGAGCGCGGGCTCCCGCGCACGGCCGGGCACGAGGCGGGCGAGGCGGCCCTCTTCGACTGCGTCGAAGGCGCCCTGGAGCTGGGTGTCCGCTGGCTGAGCGCCTACGCCTTCTCGACGGAGAACTGGCGCCGGTCCCCGGACGAGGTCCGGTTCCTCATGGGCTTCAACCGCGACGTGATCCGTCGGCGCCGCGACGAGATGAACGCCCTGGGCGTCCGGGTCCGCTGGGCCGGTCGCCGCCCCCGGCTGTGGCGAAGCGTCATCACCGAGCTCGAAGCCGCCGAGTCGCTCACGGCTGCGAACACCAAGCTCACGCTGACGATGTGCGTCAACTACGGAGGCCGCGCCGAGATCGCGGACGCGGCGGCAGCGATCGCGCGCGACGCCCGGGCGGGCATCCTCGACCCGGACCGGATCGACGAGCGGACGATCCACCGCTACCTCGACGAGCCCGACATGCCCGACGTCGACCTGTTCGTGCGGTCGTCGGGGGAGCAGCGCACGAGCAACTTCCTGCTGTGGCAGTCGGCCTACGCCGAGCTGGTGTTCCTCGACACGCTGTGGCCGGACTTCGACCGTCGGCACCTGTGGCACGCGTGCGAGGTCTACGCATCGCGCGACCGTCGGTACGGCGGGGCGACGCCGAACCCACCGCCCTCCTAGGCCCTGCGCGGGAGGCGGGAAACAAGAAGGGCCGGCCTCAGGCGCGACGAAGCAGGTCGACGAGATCCTCATACTGACCGACGAGGTACGCAGCGTCACCTGCGCGGAAGCAGGTGTCCCGGCGCACCGGATGCTCGAGGTGTCCGGGCTCCGCGCCACGCTCGATCGCGACCACCCGGGTAGAGGTTCCCAGGCCCTTCATCGTCACACCGTCGAGCCCGCCGCCCGGACGGACGACGATGCGCGCAGCCATGAACGGGGTGGAGCCGACGTAGAACGTCCCGATGACCTCGAGGCCGAGCGCGGCACCGACAAACCACGGGGCGGCGAGCTCGGCGATCGATCGCGTCACCCCCGCGGCGAGCACCTCCCCGACCACCCTGGCCAGGCTGCGGCCGAAAACCCGTAGCACGATCGGAACCGACCGATCGCCGACCGCGTCGCGAGCGACCACGCCGGTCTCGATGTTGACGAGGTCGTTGCTCGTCAGAGCCACAACGCCCGCGGCACGCTCGACGCCCGCGTCTGCTTGGGTCTCGTGAAGGGTCGCGTCCCCGACGAGGACAGGAATCCCGAGCGTCTTCAGCTGCGGGAAGAACCGCTCTCCGTTCCCGTCATCGACCACGGCGACCTCGTACCCGGCCTCGTGCAGGTCCAGTGCGACCTTGCTGCCGACTGATCCCAGGCCGACCACGACGATGTGGCCCCTCAAACCGGTGAGTCGCTGGCGCCCGAGGGACTGTGCCAGCCGCCGGGAGACGAGGGCGTTGGTGAGGAGAGCCGTGGCAAGCGCGACGAGGGTCGCGCCGACAACGATCAGGGCGATCGCCCATAGCCTCAGCCAGCCCGGCTGGTCCCGGAAGTAGAAGTCTCCGAAGCCGACGGTCGCGATCGTCTCGGAGGTGAAGTACGCGGCATCCAGCACGCTCATCTGCGAGCCGTCCTGCCCCTCGTACCCCCACATCAGCACGCCGATCGACACGACGAACAGCAGGCTCAGCGCCGCGAACGCGATGCGGAAGGGGGTGTCGATAGTGCCCGTCACCGCCGCCACCGCCTCGCGGACGCGTCGGCGCAGCGTTCGGCGGGTCGCGGTGGACTGCGCGACCTGCGGCCGCAGGCCTGCATCGCGGAAGTCCTCCTCGGTTCCGAGCAACGTGATGAGGTCCCCGACGCCGACGGCAAGGTCCCGACCGGGACATGAGATCGTCGGCGAACCGTCCGCCGGGCGTACAGCGATGGGCACGCTCACTCCCCACACAGACCTCAATGTGCCGTTGACCTCGCACGGGAACGTCGCGATGAGGAATCTCTCGCCACCGAGCTCGAGGGTGTGTGTGGTGCGGTTGATCGCCGCCTCCACGAAGGACGCTGACGCCAGCTGCGCGACGTCGAGCACAGCTCCGGGCTGCGCAACGGGGGCCAGGGCGTGACCGACCGCCGTGTTGGACATCTGCACGACGATCCGGACGACGGCGGACAGTTCCCTGGCCAGCAGCGCGATCTCGATGTTCCGCAGGTCGTCATCGGTCACGCACACCACGGCGAGCGCACGGGCCACCCCCGCGTTCCTCAGCGTCTCCTCGGCTTGACCGAAGCCGGGGACGTACTCGACCCCGTAGCGCCCGAGGGTCTCCAACTCATCGGCATTGGCGTCGGGATCGACCACGAGGATCCGGTTCCCGGTGCCGGCCAGTTGCTTGACGACGCGGCGCGCCACGCCACGGAACCCGAACACCACGACGTGACCCGTTCGGCCGCCGGCCTCGTCCATGGTCGCCCCCCGGGCTCGTCGCCGACGTCAGGCTGACAGGGGAACGTTTCGAACGCGTGACGCGGCGCCCGCGATCCGATTCGCGTCGGGAGGGCGGGCCGGACCTGCTCCCACGACCTAGGCCGAGCAGGCCGCGCACAGCCCGCTGAGCTCGATGGTGTGGCTCACGTCGGTGTACCCGTGCGCGCCGGCGACGCGATCTGCCCAGGACTCGACGTCCGGTCCGGCGATCTCGACCGTGGCGCCGCAGCGTCGGCAGACCAGGTGGTGGTGGTGCGTCCGGCTGCACTGCCGGTAGGACGACTCGCCGTCTTCGGTCACGCGCTGGTCCAGCTCGCCGGCGTCGGCCATGGCCTGCAGGGTCCGGTACACGGTCGTCAGCCCAACCGACTCGCCGGCGCCGCGAAGGACGTCGTGCAGGCGCTGGGCGGTGACGAACTCGTCGAGGCCCGACATCGCGTCGGCCACGGCAGTGCGCTGACGGGTGCGGCGGACGGGCGTGCTCACGCGGCGGCCTTCCGGCGGCGTCGCAGCGGCACCGCGGCGACGGCGAGGACGGCGAAGCTCGCGAGGGCGATGAGCACGATGCTCGGGCCGGGCGGAACCTCGACGTAGAACGACCCGACGAGCCCGGCGACGCTCGCGACGACGCCGAGGACGATCGCCAGGACTGCTGTCGCCCGGAACGACCTGCTCACCTGCTGCGCCGCGGCGACCGGGACGATCATGATCGCGCTGACCAGCAGCAGGCCGACGACCCGCATGCCGACGACCACCGTGACGGCGGCCAGGATGGCCATGAGCGTGCTCATCGCCCGGACTCGGATCCCTTGCACCGCAGCAATATCCGGGTCCAGGCTCAGCGCGAACAGCTCCCGACCGAGAACGGCGATCACGACGACGACGGCGAGGCAGATCGCGCCGAGGGACCACAGGTCGGTCGTCGACACCGTTGACAGGGACCCGAACAGGTACGCGTTGAGGCTCGATGCGGCCCGGCCGGGGGCGAGGGACGCGAACAGCACGCCGCCGGCGATGCCGCCGTAGAACAGCAGGGCGAGCGCGACGTCTCCGGCGGTGCGCGAGCGGTAGCGGATGAACTCCACGAGGAACGCCCCGACGACTGCGGCGGCCATCGCCGTCGGGATCGGCGCGGTGCCGAGGAGGAACGCGAGCCCGACGCCGGTGAGGGCGACGTGTCCCATGCCGTCACCGAGCAGGGCTAGGCGCCGCTGCACGAGGAACACGCCGATGAGGGGAGCGACGAGCCCGACGAGCGTGGCGGCCACGAGGGCACGCCGCATGAAGTCGAAGTCGAGGAGCTCCATCACACCTCCCCGCCGAGCACGCCGGGCACCACCGCGGGGCCGTCACCGGCCTCGTGGTCGTCGTGGTGAACGTGGTCATCGAAGTGGTCGGGTACCGGCGGGGGGCCGTCGAACGCGATGGAGCCGCGGCGGTGCGGCGCCAGGACGATCGCGCGGGTGACGACGTCGGCGATGCCGGTGAGCTCATGCGTGACCACCAGGCTGGTCGTTCCGGCCGACTGCAGCTCGCCCAGCAGGCGTGACAACCGCTCGACGTTCTCGGCGTCGACGCCGGCCGTCGGCTCATCCATGACCAGCAGGTCGGGGGCCGACGCGAGCGCGCGAGCGATGAGCACCCGGCGCTGCTGCCCGCCGGACAAGGTGTCGAGCCGGTCGTGGCGCCGGTCCCACAGCCCGACCTGCCGAAGGGCGTCGGCGGCTGCTCCCCGTTCGGCTCGGGAGAACGGTCGCCACCGTCGGCGCGGGGAGATCAGACCGGACAGCACGGTCTCCCACACCGAGACCGGGACGGCAGACGCGCCGGGAAGTCGTTGCGGGACAAGTGCGACGCGGTCCCACTGGCGAAAGCGATCCAGCGGCGTGCCGAAGAGCGTGACGCGGCCGTGGGTGAACGGCTGCAGGCGCAGGATCGTACGCACGAGCGTCGTCTTGCCGCTGCCATTCGGGCCGAGGATCGCGACGACCGACGCCGGCCCGATCGTCAGGTCGACGTCCTCGAGCACGTGCTCACCGTCGAACTCCACGCACAGGCGGGAGATCTCGACGACCGGGTCGGTGCTCACGTGCAGTGCTGGCCCTTCTGGAGTGCGGCGAGGTTGGCTCGCATGATCGTCTCGTAGTCGCCGGTGGCACCGTCGGCGAGCCCTTCGATCGGGTCGAGGACGGCGGCGCTGGCACCGGTCTCGTCGGCGATCGTCTCGGCGACCTTCGGGCTGACGAGGGTCTCGTAGTAGATCGTGTCGATGCCCTGCGCACGGACGAGGTCGGCGACGTCCTTCAGTCGGGCCGGGCTGGGCTCGGCTTCAGGGTCCAGGCCCGACAGGCCGACCTGGGTGAGTCCGTACGCCTTCGCGAGGTAGCCGAACGCCTCATGGCTGACGACCATGTCACGGATCTCGCAGGTCGCCAGGCCGGCGCGGAACTCGGCGTCCAGCGCGTCCATCCGGCCACTGAGGTCGTTGGCGCGCTCGTCCACGCCGGCCGCGGCCTGCGGTGCGAGGGCATCGATGCGGGCGGCCACGGCCCGGCCGATCGCGGCCATGTCCTTGGGGTCGAGCCACACGTGCGGGTCGGTGCCGCCCTCGTCGGCGGCGTCGGCCTCCTCCTCGCCGGTCGCGGGCAGGAGGGTGAGACCGGAGGTGACGTCGATCGCCTTGTCGGCGGCCTCCTGCGCGATGGCCTCGTCGACCGCGGGCTGCAGGCCCTTCACGTAGAGGACGACATCGGCGTCCGCGATCTGAGCGACCTGGGTGGGGCTGAGCTCGAGGTCGTGCGGCTCCACGCCCGGCGCGGCCAGCGTGATCACGTCGACGGCGTCGCCGCCGACCTGCTGCGCGGCATACGCGAGCGGGTACAGCCCCGCCACGACCGTGAGGCGACCGTCGGACGCGCCGTCCTGCGCACTCCCGGCGGACGAGCAGCCGGCGAGGGCAGCGGTCGCGGTGAGGAGGCAGGCGACGAGGGCAGGGGCGATCGACAGGCGGCGTGTCATGGCGCCGACGCTAGATCAGATGAAAATGATTGTCAAAGTCGAGCGTGACCGTCAGAACCGACCCATGAACTTGAAGACAGCGACGCCGGTGAGGGCGAGCACCACGAGGACGCGCAGGAACCGGGCCCCCGGCGTGATTGCCGGCCAGCTGAGCGCCGTGAGCCAGCCCAGGAACGCGGCGACGAGCAGCAGCAAGATCCCGCCGACCCAGGCGACGGGGCCGGTCAGGATGAGGCCGAGGAACAGCAAGATCGCGGGGGCGATGACGACGACCCACCGCGGCAGCGCATGCATCCAGCGCAGCAGCGGTCGACTGCGCTCCTCGAACCCGACCCGGGCGGCCGAGCCACCGGTGGCGCCGCGGACGGGCCGCGCAGGACTGGAGCCACGGGCGGGGACGGGCGGGGGACCGCCCGGGCCGCGGACCCCCCGGGGCAGGCGGTCGGCCGAGCGACCGTCGTCTTTCGGTGTGCTGGCCATGCCGCGCTCCGCTCCCGCGTGTGACTACCGTTGCTGCGGTGACCCAGCCTACGGCGATGACGTTCGGCGGACCGAGCCCGATCCTGCTCGTCGTCAGCCGCTTCCGTGTCCCGGCGGACGAGCGGTCCTCCTTCGACGCTGACGCGCGGGCCGCGCTCGCGCTGCTGGCGGCACAGTCCGGGTGCCTGTCCGCCGGGATCGGCCAGTCGACGGACGAGCCCGACCTGCTCGTCCTGCGGACCGAGTGGGCCGGTGTCGGCGCGTACCGACGGGCGTTGTCCGCGTACGACGTGAAGGTGGGTGCCGTGCCGTTGCTCTCGCGCGCGATAGACGAGCCCTCGGCCTACGAGCTGATCACGACGGCCGGGGCCGACGGGCTCCACGATCAGCCCTCGGGCCTCGCCGCCGACGCGCACGCGGTCCGCCTCGGTGAGGCGGCCGGCCCGTCCGTCGGCGCGGTAGGCACTCGTCCGTGAGCGACTTTGCGGACCTTGCCGACGGCGGCGCACAGCTGGCACCGCTGCTTGTGTCGGAGCTCGCCGGCGTACCGGATCCCCTGCTGCTGGCGGTCGTGCCCAACGGTGTCCCCGTCGTGCTCGGCATCATCGACGGCTGGCCGGCCGAGGTTCGGGCCCTCCTCGCCGAGCGCTCCGACGACGGCGTCGTCGTCCGTCCGGACGCTGGACTCGCCGGCCGACACGTCGTCGTCGTGGATGACGGCGTCGAGACGGGCACGGTCGCCCGCGCAGCGGCCGCGGCGCTTCGCACGAGCGGGGTCGCTTCGCTGACGCTCGCCGTGCCGGTATGCCCGCGCGATGCACAGTCCGACCTCGACCAGCGCTACGACCGCGTCGTCGCCGCGGTGCGCCCCTTCGCACGGCGCGACCTCGCCTGGCACTACGACGACTTCGACGTCATCGACGAGGACGCCGCCCTGCGCCTGCTCGGCGGTCGGGCGGGATCACCCCCGTTGCCGGACGACGGCCCGCGGGAGGCCCTCGCGTAGTATCGCCGGGCCGCCGGCACCCAGCCGGCTGGCCGCGCGCGAGGCGCGCTCCACCTGAAGGAAGTCGCGACCGTGGCCGCTGATCGTGTCGATGCCGTCGTCAACCTCTGCAAGCGCCGGGGGTTCGTGTTCCCCTCCTCGGAGATCTACGGAGGGACGCGGTCGGCGTGGGACTACGGCCCGCTCGGCGTCGAACTCAAGGAGAACGTCCGCCGTCAGTGGTGGCAGGCGGTCGTGCGCGGCCGTGACGACGTCGTCGGAGTCGACTCGTCGGTCATCCTCGCGCCGCAGGTGTGGGAGGCCTCCGGCCACGTCAACGCGTTTGTCGACCCGCTGACCGAGTGCAAGAAGTGCCACAAGCGCTACCGCGCGGACCAGCTCGTCGAGGCCTACGCCGAGAAGCACGGGCATGAGCCGGCGAACGGGCTTGCCGACATCGTCTGCGTCAACTGCGGGACGAAGGGTGAGTTCACAGAGCCCCGTGACTTCAACGGGATGCTGCGTACGACGGTCGGCCCGGTCGAGGACGGCGGCGCGGTTCACTACCTGCGTCCCGAGACCGCCCAGGGCATCTTCGTCAACTACCTCAACGTGATGACGTCCGCGCGCAAGAAGCCGCCGTTCGGCATCGGCCAGACCGGCAAGAGCTTCCGCAACGAGATCACCCCTGGCAACTTCATCTTCCGCACCCGTGAGTTCGAGCAGATGGAGATGGAGTTCTTCGTCGTGCCGGGCACGGACGAGGAATGGCACGAGTATTGGCTCGCGCAGCGCTGGGACTGGTACGTCGACCTCGGCCTCGACCCGGAGAACCTCCGGTTCTTCGAGCACCCGAAGGAGAAGCTGAGCCACTACTCCAAGCGGACCGTCGACATCGAGTACCGCTTCCGCTTCGCGGGCTCGGAGTGGGCCGAGCTCGAGGGGATCGCCAACCGCACGGACTTCGACCTCAAGACGCACAGCGAGCACTCGGGCACGGACCTGTCGTACTTCGACCAGGAGACCGGGGAGCGGTGGACGCCGTACGTCATCGAGCCCGCGGCCGGGCTCACGCGCGCGGTCCTGGCGTTCCTCCTCGATGCGTACGACGAGGACGAGGCCCCGAACGCCAAGGGCGGCGTCGACAAGCGGACCGTCCTGCGGTTCGACCCGCGGCTGGCCCCGGTGAAGGCCGCCGTGCTCCCGTTGTCGCGGCACGAGAACCTGACGCCGAAGGCCAAGGAGCTCGCGGCGACGCTGCGCCGGCACTGGAACATCGAGTTCGACGACGCGGGGGCGATCGGTCGGCGGTACCGCCGACAGGACGAGATCGGCACGCCGTTCTGCGTCACGGTCGACTTCGACTCCCTCGACGACGATGCCGTGACGGTGCGTGAGCGCGACACGATGGCGCAGGAGCGCCTGCCGATCGCCGCGCTCGTTCCCTGGCTCGCCGAGCGCCTGCCGGCGTACTAGGCGGGCGCTTGCGCCTGCCCGAACGCGGGAACGGCGCGGTCGCACACGAAGCCCCCGGCGCCGGCGCCGGGCCACTGGGCCCAGCTCGGGTGCCAGCCGGGAAGGCACGTGTCGTCAACGCTGGCACGGGCATACGCCTGGTTCCAGTCGGGGATGGTCGGCGCGATCGGGCAGGCGACGACGGGTACTCGCAACGTCCCGTCGACGAGCGTCCAGCCGTCGGCCAGTACGACGGGCGTGCCGGAGATGCCGGTACCGAGCACGCCGGAGTCCGAGCACGTGACGAAGGAGCCGGTGAGACTCGCGTTGCCCAGGTTCGCCCCGGTGAGGTTCGCGCCCGTCAGGTTCACGTCGTACAGGCCCGCGTTGAACAGGTCCGCCGACGACAGGTTCGTCCCCGAGAGGTCGGCGCCGCTCAGGTTCGCGCTGTTCAGGTTCGCGCTGCTCAAGTCGGCGCCCCGCAGGTCGGCGCCGCTGAGGTCTGCCCCGTTGAGGGCGCAGCCGCTCCAGTCGACTCCCGGAGCGGCGGAGGGCGAGACCTGCCCCGTGTCGCCGTCGACGGTCGGGCAGGTCGCTGCAGACGCTCCTGGTGCCGTCATGAGGCAGCCTGCGGCGAGCAGGAGGGCGGCAGCCGCGGCACTCGCCATCGTCCGTCGTGCGCGCATGTCGACTCCCACCTACGCGGTGCCGTCCGGTCGGCCACCGTCAGCGCGTCAGGCTAGGCGATCGCGGACCCTGGCCCGAGCTGCGACGCGAGCTGATCGTCGTGACGGGACGCCGCGGTGAGGCGCTACAGCCACTTCGCATGCAGCGACGAGCCGCCCGTCTGGTAGCCCAGCGCCTCGTAGAACCCGTTCGCGGCCGTGTTCTCGTCGCGGACCATGAGCTGCACCTTGGGTGCGCCGAGCGCCCGGAGCCACGCCTCAGCTTCGGTCATCATGGCGGCTCCGTAGCCCTGTCCACGCGCGGTCGGTGCGACGGACACGTAGTACACCCAGCCACGGTGGCCGTCGTAGCCGACCATCGCGGACGCGACGAGTTGGGCGGCCTCCTCGATGACGAGCACCGCGGAGGTGGGTCCGGCGACCGCACGGTCGAAGTCGGCGACGGGGTCATTCCACGCCCGGGTGAGGCCGCATGCGGTCCACAGGGCGACGACCGCGTCGCGATCGGTGTCGTCGGCTGAGCGCGATCCTCCGGCTGCCGTCATCGCTTGCTCCCTGTAGGTTCCCGACACAGCGTCGGCACGTCTGACCGTCCCGGTCGGGGGACAATCTGCCAGTGACCCTTCCGTTCGACCCGCCCGTGGTCCTCGCGCCGATGGCCGGGATCACGAACCGGGCGTTCCGCCGTTTGGCTCGGGAGAGCGCGCAGGCCGTCACCGGCGCCGATGGCGGCCTGTACGTGTCGGAGATGGTCACCTCCCGGGCGCTCGTCGAGCAGAACGCGGAGTCGCTCGACCTCGTGACCTTCGGGGCTGACGAGAGCCCGCGCGCGGTGCAGCTCTATGGCGTCGACCCGGCCACGATCGCGGCCGCAGTGCGGCTGCTCGTCGACGAGGACCGGGCCGACCACATCGACCTGAACTTCGGCTGCCCGGTACCCAAGATCACCCGCCGAGGCGGTGGCAGCGCCCTGCCGTGGAAGCGTGACCTCTTCCGCGCGATCGTGCACGCCGCGGTCGCCGCCGCGGATGGACGGGTGGGGGTTTCGGTGAAGATGCGGACCGGTGTCGACGAGGACCACCTCACGTACCTCGACGCAGGCCGGACCGCCGCACAGGAGGGGGTCTCCTGGGTCGCGCTGCACGCCCGGACCGCCGCGCAGATGTACGCCGGCCAGGCGGACTGGACAACCATCGCCCGGCTCGTCGAGGAGCTCGCCGGCACGGGCGTCCCGGTCCTGGGCAACGGTGACGTGTGGACTGCCACGGACGCGCTGCGGCTCGTCGCGCAGACCGGGGCCGACGGGGTCGTCGTCGGGCGCGGCTGCCTGGGTCGGCCGTGGCTGTTCGGCCAGCTCGCCGCAGCGTTCGCTGGCGCACCCGTCCCGCCGGATCCAGATCTGCCGGTCGTGCTCGCGACCCTGCGCCGGCACGCCGCCCTGCTCGTGGACGACTACGGCGAGCTGCGCGGCTGCCGCGACATCCGCAAGCACATGGCGTGGTACCTCAAGGGGTTCACGGTCCGCCAGCCGGTGCGGCACGCGCTCGGACTCGTCGAGACCCTGCCCGAGCTCGATGACCTGCTCGGGCAGATCGACCCCGACCAGCGACCCGACCCGGACGTCCTGGGCGCGCCCCGCGGACGCACGTCCGGCAACCGACGGCCGACGCTGCCCGATCGCTGGCTGGAGTCACCGACGCTGCAGGAGTGCGACCGTGCGTTCCTGTCCGCCGCCGAACTCGCCGTCAGCGGCGGCTGATCCGGTCGGGCGTCAGCCGCCGAAGATAGCGCTGCCGTACTTCAGGAGGATCATCGCGATGATCACGGCGAAGATCAGGATGACCCCGAGGGTGTCAGCCCCGGCGCGCAGCCAGCCGATGACGAAGCGCCACGTGCGCGGTGTCAGCCCGAGGGTGTTGTCGAACAGGCAAACGCGCATCATCGACATGAAGACGGTCGTCGTCGTCAACGTGACGAGGAAGCACCAGGGGCACAGCGCGCCGATGACGAAGTACGCCTCGAAGAACAGCCAGTAGGCGAATGCCAGGCCGACCGCGTAGACCGCGAGCGCGGAGTTCATGAACCAGCGTGGGAAGCGGACCCCGCCGAGTGCGGCGACGGCGATCGTGATGACGACCGGCTCGGCGATGAGCCCGAGGAACGAGTTCGGGAACCCCAGGAGGCTCGCCTGCCAGGACGACCCGACGGTGCCGCACGAGATGACCGTGTTGATGTTGCAGCTCAGGTCGGCCGTCGGGTCCTTCGCGAGCTCGATCGCATCCACCGACAGCACGAGCGCCGCGACGAGTCCCAGGAGGGACGAGATGAGCATCTCGACGTAGGTCCAGCGGTAGCGCGGGGCTCCGGGCCGGTACGGCTCCGGCGGGGCTTCGAGGATGGTCGTGTCGCTCACCCCCGAAGCGTAAGTGGTCGGTGATGACGAACCGGCGCTGGCAGTTGCCTCCTGGTGTCCGACATCACACGGGGGTACTGAGGACCCGGTCCTTCGACTCTTGCTCCGCAAGCGGTTACGCATGTCAGGTAGGGACATGACGACGATGCCCGGTGCGCTCACGGCCCCCACCCCGCCCGACACAGCCAACACGTACGTGTACGACTTCAGCGAGGGTGACCGGTCGAAGGTCGACCTGCTGGGCGGGAAGGGCGCGAACCTGGCCGAGATGACGCGCATGGGGCTGCCCGTCCCGCCGGGCTTCACGATCACGACGGAGGCCTGCCGCTACTTCCTCGAGCACGGGCACACCCCCAAGGGTCTACGCACGCAGATCGCGCAGCACGTCGGCGGTCTTGAGGAGGCGATGGGCCGACGGCTCGGCGACCCGGAGCATCCCCTGCTGGTGTCCGTCCGGTCCGGGGCCCGGTTCTCGATGCCGGGCATGATGGAGACCGTCCTCAACATCGGCCTGAACGACGCCAGCGTCGCCGGGCTTGCCCGCCACGCGGGCGATGACCACTTCGCCTGGGACTCCTACCGTCGCCTCATCCAGATGTTCGGCAAGACCGTCCTCGACGTCCCCGGCGATGAGTTCGAGCACGCGCTGGAGCAGATGAAGGCCAGCGCGGACGTCACGACCGACGTCGACCTGCCGACCGACTCGCTGCGCCGGCTGGTCGACTCGTACAAGTCGATCATCCGCGAGGCGACGGGCCACGAGTTCCCGCAGGATCCGTACCAGCAGCTCGACCTGGCCATCCGCGCCGTCTTCGGCTCGTGGAACACCGAGCGCGCGCGTCTGTACCGTCGCCAGGAGCGGATCCCGCACAGCCTCGGCACGGCGGTCAACGTGCAGGCCATGGCCTTCGGCAACGCCGGCCCCGGCTCAGGGACAGGGGTGGCCTTCACTCGCGACCCGGGGACGGGCGCGCCCGGCGTCTACGGCGACTACCTCGCGGATGCCCAGGGGGAGGATGTCGTCGCCGGCATCCGGAACACCTCGCCCCTGGACGCCCTCGGGGAGTCCGACCCCGCCTCCTACCAGCAGCTGCTCCACATCATGCGGACGCTCGAGCTGCACTACCGCGACCTGTGCGACATCGAGTTCACGGTCGAGCGCGGGAAGCTGTGGATGCTGCAGACACGCGTCGGCAAGCGCACCGCGGCGGCGGCGTTCCGGATCGCTGTCCAGCTCGTCGACGAGGGCGTCATCGCGCTCGATGAGGCCCTCATGCGCGTGACGGGTCACCAGCTCGGCCAGCTCATGTTCCCGCGGTTCGCGTCCGGTGCCGAGCACACTCGGATCGCCAAAGGCATGAACGCCTCTCCCGGCGCGGCCGTCGGCCGGGTCGTCTTCGACTCGGCGACGGCTGTCACGTGGACCGCGGCCGGGGACCGCGTCATCCTCGTCCGGCGCGAGACGAACCCGGACGACCTTGAGGGAATGATCGCGGCTGCCGGCGTCCTGACCAGTCGCGGCGGCAAGACCTCGCACGCTGCCGTCGTCGCCCGCGGTATGGGCAAGACCGCGGTCTGCGGCGCCGAGTCGCTCGACGTCGACACCAAGGGCCGGGTGATGACCGCGGCCGGTGGCGTGATCGTCAAGGAGGGCGACGTCGTGTCGATCGACGGGTCGACGGGCGACGTGTTCCTCGGCGAGGTGCCGGTCGTACCGAGCGCGGTCGTGACGTACTTCGAGGACGGCCTTGACGTCGCGCTGGCCGAGGCCGACGCCCCGACCGCCGAGCTCATCACCGCCGTCGACCGGATCATGACCCACGCGGACGCCGCCCGCCGGCTGCGGGTCCGCGCGAACGCCGACACGCCGGAGGACGCGGGCCGCGCCCGCCGCATGGGGGCCGAAGGGGTCGGCCTCCTGCGGACCGAGCACATGTTCCTCGGCGAGCGGAAGGCGCACGTGGAGCGGCTCATCCTGGCGGACACCGATGCCGATCGCCGCGAGGCCCTCGACGCGCTACTGCCCTTGCAGCGCAAGGACTTCATCCGGATCCTCGAAGTCATGGACGGCCTGCCCGTCACGATCCGGCTCATCGACCCGCCGCTGCACGAGTTCCTACCGGACCGCACCGAGCTCGCCATCCGGGTCGCGGTCGCGGAGGCTCGCGGGGAGAGCAACGAAGCCGACCTGCGGCTGCTGCAGGCCGTGAACCGGCTGCACGAGCAGAACCCGATGCTCGGGCTCCGGGGCGTGCGGCTGGGCCTCGTGCTCCCGGGCCTGTTCGCGCTGCAGGTGCGCGCCATCGCTGAGGCCGCCTGCTTCCGGCAGCGCATGGGGGGTCAGCCCCGGGCGGAGATCATGATCCCGCTCGTGGGTTCGATCCAAGAGCTCGAGCTCGTCGTCGACGAGGCGGCCGGAGTCCTCGCCGAGGTCGCCGCAGCGAACGGCTGCACGCTGAAGTTCCCGATCGGGACGATGATCGAGCTGCCGCGCGCGGCCCTGACCGCCGGCCAGATCGCGGAGGCCGCCGAGTTCTTCTCGTTCGGCACGAACGACCTCACCCAGACCACGTGGGGCTTCAGCCGGGACGACGTCGAGGCCGCGTTCTTCTCGGCGTACCTGGAGAAGGGCGTCTTCGGCGTCTCCCCGTTCGAGTCGCTGGACCGAGAGGGGGTCGGCGAGCTCATCCGGATCGCCGTGAAGAAGGGCCGCGCGAAGCGGCACAACCTGCACTGCGGCGTCTGCGGCGAGCACGGAGGGGACCCGGACTCCATTCACTTCTTCGACGAGGTCGGCCTCGACTACGTCTCGTGCTCGCCGTTCCGCGTCCCGGTCGCGCGCCTCGAGGCCGGTCGCGCGGCGCTGTCACGGCACGTCAGCCGCAGCGACACGCGCTGAGCGCGTCACGCGCGTCGGTGTGATGCGCGTCGCAGGGCGGGCCGGTGTGGCAGCCGAAGGGCCGGCCCGGACTGTGTGAGCATGACGGCCGTGAGTGCGCCGTCGTACGTCAGCGCGACGCCGGGTTCCGCGGCGTCAGCGTCCACGTCGATGTGGCCGAGATCGCTCACGGTGCGTGCCACGCTCACGGCGGCTGCCTCGGGCCTGCTCCTGCTCGCGCTGCTGGTGCCCGTCGGTGCCGTGCTCCAGGTCGTCCTGTCGGCCCAGCTCGACGACCGGACGCCGACGCAGGCGATCGTCGTACTCGACCCGGCGCAGTACTGGGGTGATCCGCAGCCGGTCCTCAAGGCACGGCTGGAGCACGCCGCGGAGCTCTACCGGGAGGGTGTCGCGCCGGTGGTCGTCCTCACCGGACCGCCGCGGCAGCAGGGATTCGAACGCGGGATCCTCGCCGGTGCCGGTGTCCCCGGGGTCGACGTCATCGCGTTCACCACGGGTTCCGACACGGTCGGCTCGCTGCAGGTGGTCGCGCACGCGATGGCCGACCTCGGCTGGTCGGCCGCGACCGTGGTCACCGACCCGGCGGGCGCGGCCCGCGCACAGGCGACCGCTGGGGCCCTGGGCATCGACGCCCACCTCTCGCCGACGGACGTCGGCCCGGGGACGGCGCTCACGAGCGAGTACGTCGGGCGGGAGACCGTCGCGCTCGTCCGCTTCCACGCGCTCACGCGGTGGTCGCTGACCGAGGTCGTGCACGCGCCGTAGCCCCGCGCGCCGCGTCTAGCATGGCCCGGTGCCACGCCTTCCCCGCGCAGGTCGCCTTGCCGTCGCCGCGCTGGCCCTGGGAGCCGTCCTGCTCGCGGTGTCGGCGTGTGGCCGCGACCAGCCCGCCTCGGCGCTCGTCGGCACGCAGACGTTCGCTCCCGCGGACCGTGAGCCGATGCCGGCGATCGACGGCAGCACGCTGGACGGGTCGGCCCTCGATCTCGCGACGCTGCGCGGCCGCGTCGTCGTGCTGAACGCCTGGGCCTCGTGGTGCACGCCCTGCCGGACCGAGATCCCCGCGTTCGTCTCCCTCGCGGAGGCCTCGGACGCTGCCGACGTCGCGGTCGTCGGGCTGGACGTGCAGGACGAGCAGGCGGCGGCACGGGACTTCGTCAGGGACTTCGCGATGCCGTACCCGAGCATCGTCGATGGCGACGGATCACTGCTCACGACGATCCCCGGCGTCCCGCCATCCGCGCTGCCGAGCACGGTCGTACTGGACCGCGGGGGACGGATCGCCGCGCGCATCATCGGGGAGGCCGACCCCGACCGCCTCAACGAGATCGTCCGAGGGCTTGTGGCGGAGGGGTCTTCGGCCGGGGGATCGTCGCCGGGCTGAGTGTGCGGGCCGGCAGTAGTGTCGGCGGCGTGACCTGGCAGTACGACGAGCACGACGCACAGCGGTGGGTCGTCGAGCCGACGCCGTCGCCGCGCAGCCCGTACTCGCGCGATCGGGCGCGGGTCCTCCACTCGGCAGGGTTACGCCGGCTCGCATCCAAGACGCAGGTCATGGTCGCCGGGCAGGACGACTTCCTGCGCACCCGGCTGACCCACACGCTGGAGGTTGCGCAGATCGCGCGCGAGCTCGGCGAGGCACTCGGCTGTGATCCGGACATCGTCGAGGTGGCCGGGCTCGCGCACGACCTGGGGCATCCGCCGTTCGGCCACAACGGCGAGGATGCGTTGGATCGGATCGCCGACCGGATCGGGGGCTTCGAGGGCAACGCGCAGTCGCTGCGCGTGCTGACGCGGCTGGAGGCGAAGGTCGTCGGCGAGGACGGCATCAGTGCCGGGCTGAACCTCACGCGTGCCTCCCTCGACGCCTCGTGCAAGTACCCCTGGCAGCGGCGGCCGGGGGAGCGGAAGTTCGGCACGTATGTCGACGACCTCCCCGTGTTCGCCTGGCTGCGGGAGGGCGCCCCGGGCGAGCGGACCTGCCTGGAGGAGCAGGTCATGGACTGGTCCGACGACGTCGCCTACTCCGTGCACGACTTCGAGGACGCGGTCCACGGTGGTCTGGCCGACCTTGCCGTATTCGGGTCGCCGACCGAGCGGGGCGCGCTCGTCGCGGTCGCGCACCAGCGGTTCCCCGAGGCGGGGGAGCCGGAGGAGCTCACGGCGGCGCTCGACCGGCTCGTCGACCTGGACTACTGGCCGCGGCGGTTCGACGGGTCGATGGGCGACCTTGTCGCGCTCAAGCGCTTCACCAGCCATCTCATCGGCCGCTTCTGCCGCACGGCGCAGATCGCGACCCAGGTGGCGTACGGCGACGGACCGCACGCGCGCTACGCGGCGCAGCTCGTGGTGCCCGAGGAGGTGCGCGCGGAGGTCGCCGTGATGAAGGCGGTCGCGGTCGCGTACGTCATGCGGCGACCGGGGGCGGACGAGGAGTACGCGCGGCAGCAGCGCACGATCGAGGAGCTCGTCAGCGCGCTCGTGCTGGACGGCGGCCGCTCGCTCGAGCCGTGGTTGAGGCCGGCGTTCGCGCAGGCCCGGGACGACGGCGAGCGTCTGCGGGTGGTCGTCGACCAGGTCGCGAGCCTGACGGACGTGAGCATCGTGGCCTGGCACCGCCGCCACGTCCGCTAGCCCCACACCGCCGAGGCGCCTTGAATGGTCGCAATGCCGCCTCAAAATCGGGATGAACCGGACACGTTTCGACCACTCAAGGCGCGTCGACGGCTTCGAGCAGGCGGTCGATCTCGTCCTCGGTGTTGTAGGCGTGCGGGCTCACCCGGACCCGGGCCTGCGGCTGGTCGTGGCTGTCGGTCCCGTACGCCGCGAAGTCGTGCAGCGCGTAGTCCGGCGTGGACAAGCTGACGTTGACGCCCGCCGCCCGGATCGCGGTGACGAGATCGGCGGCGGCGACGGCATCGTGGGCGAACGTGACGATCCCGCTGCGATCCTGCCCGCGGTCGAGCACACGGACGCCGGCAATGGTGCCGAGCCCGTCTCGCGCGCGGGTTGCGAGAACAACGATACGAGCGGCGATCGCGTCGATGCCGCAGTCGAGGGCGTAGTCGATGGCAGCGCCCAGCCCGAGCACCGCGGCGTACGACTTCTCCCAGTACTCGTAGCGGCGGGCGGTCGGTGCGACCCGGTAGCCGTCGGTGGTCCAGGTCGCGCCGTCCAGGTCGAGCGGGAAGGGCTCGAGTCCCTCGAGCGCCGCATCGGACACATACAGGAACCCGGTGCCGCGCGGCCCGCGGACGAACTTGCGGCCGGTGACCGACAGGAAGTCCGCCCCGATCGCGGTCGCGTCGACCGGACGCTGCCCGACGGACTGGCAGGCATCGACGAGGTACCAGGCTCGGGCGCCGGCGAGCGCGGCGCCGACGGCGGCGACGTCGTTGACGACGCCGTTCTGCGACGGGCAGTGCGTGACGGACACGAGCGCGACATCGTCGTCGAGCATCGCCGCCAGAGCACCGACGTCGAGGCTGCCATCGGGACCGTCGGGCACGAACTCGACCCGGCTGCCGGTCGCCTTCGCCAGCTGCAGGAGCGGCAGGACGTTCGACGCGTACTCGGCGGTGCTGACGAGCAGCCGATCGCCGGGCGCCGGCGGCCGCGTGTGGACGACCGCCTGAAGCCCGCGCATCCAGGCGGCCGTGGCCGACTCGACGAGTGCGACGTTGTCCGGGTTCGAGCCCAGGAGCCGAGCCGCACTCGCCCGCACGGCCTCGATGCGGTCGACCGCCTCCGCGTGCGCCTCGTAGCCGCCGATCTCCTCCTCGCGCCGCAGGTGCGAGACGACCGTGTCGACCACGACCGTCGGCGGCAGCGCCGAGCCGGCGTTGTTGAGGTGGGCGACCCGCGTCGAGCTGGGCGTGTCCGCCCGCAGCCGGTCGACATCGACGGTGCCGGGAGCGGATCCTGCGGACGTGTTCGGCGCCGTCGGTGTGCTCGGTGTGCTCGTCACGTCGCCATCCAACCGCCGAGACGCCTCCAATGGTCGAAACGTGTCCGGTTCATCCTGATTTTGGGGCGGCATTCCGACCATTCAAGGCGCCTCGGCGGGTGGGGGGTGAGGCCGCGCAGGCCCCTATGCCCACGACCTACAGTGACCCCATGGCCGGCCGGATCCGCGACGAGGACATCGCCCTCGTCCGCGAGCGCGCCCGCATCGACGAGGTCGTGCGCGAGTACGTCGGACTGAAGAACGCGGGCGGTGGCTCGCTGAAGGGGCTGTGTCCGTTCCACGACGAGCGGACGCCCAGCTTCAACGTCTCACCGTCGCGAGGCATGTGGTACTGCTTCGGCTGTGCTGAGGGCGGCGACGTGCTGTCGTTCGTGCAGAAGATCGACCACCTGACCTTCGCGGAGTCGGTCGAGAAGCTCGCCGCTCGCACCGGGGTCGAACTGCGCTACACCGACGGCGGCGCCGCCGTGAACCGGCAGGCCGGCCAGCGGACGCGACTCGTCGAGGCCCACAAGCGGGCGGCGGCGTTCTACGTCGAGCAGCTCGCGACCCCAGCGGCCCAGGTCGGTCGGGACTTCCTGCGCGAGCGCGGGTTCGACGACGAGGCCGCGCGCCGGTTCGGCGTCGGGTTCGCCCCCAAGTCGTGGGACGCCCTGACCGGACACCTTCGCAAGGCCGGCTTCACCGACGCCGAGCTCCTCGCCGGCGGCCTCGTCAGCCAAGGCAACCGCGGGCCGTACGACCGCTTCCGGGGTCGCCTCGTGTGGCCGATCCGCGACCTCGGTGGCGACGTCGTGGGGTTCGGGGCGCGCCGGCTGCTCGAGGACGACGACGGCCCCAAGTACCTCAACACGCCGGAGACCCCGATCTACAAGAAGAGCCAGGTGCTCTACGGGATCGACCTCGCCAAGCGCGACATCTCCAAGGCCCAGCAGGCGGTTGTCGTCGAGGGATACACCGACGTCATGGCCTGCCATCTCGCCGGAGTGCCGACGGCCATCGCGACCTGCGGCACGTCCTTCGGCGCCGAGCACATCAAGGTGCTGCGCCGGCTGCTCATGGACGACGACCAGTACAGCGGCAGCGTCGTGTTCACGTTCGACGGCGATGCGGCCGGCCAGAAGGCGGCCCTGCGTGCGTTCGACGAGGACCAGCGCTTCGTCGCCCAGACCTGGGTCGCCGTCGAGCCCACCGGCATGGACCCGTGCGACCTGCGGCTCGCGCGCGGCGACGCCGCTGTCGTCGAGCTCGTCGACCAGCGGGTCCCGCTGTTCGAGTTCGCGATCCGGTCGACGCTGGCCGGATACGACCTGGAGACCGCCGAGGGCCGGGTCGCGGCGCTGCGCGCGGCCGCACCGGTCGTCGCGCGGATCCGCGACACCGCCCTGCGACCGCAGTACACCAACCGGCTCGCCGGCTGGCTCGGCGAGGACGTCGACGTCGTCCGGCGCGCGGTGTCGTCCTCGGGCGGGGGAGCGGCCCCCGCGGCACCCCCGCGGACGACCGACTCGCGCCGCGATCCGGTCGTCCAGGTCGAGCGTGAAGCGCTCAAGTGCGCGCTGCAGCTCCCGCTGGCGACGGCGGACATCTACGACCTCGTCGAGGGGCAGGCCTACACACACCCCTCGGCCCGGCTCGTGCACGAAGCCATCGTCGGGGCGGGCGGGCCGTCCAGCGGCCTGGACGGACTCGCGTGGATCGACGCCGTGCTCGAAGCGGCCCGCGACGACGAGGTGCGCCGGCTGGTGCGCGAGCTCGCCGTCGACCCGCTGCCCTACTCGTCCGGCCAGGACGCCCGCTACGGCGTCGGCGTCGTGTCACGGCTCCTGGAGCTGGACGCGGCCCGCCGGATCACCGACCTCAAGGGGCGGCTGCAGCGGATGGACCCGACGACCCAGGCGGCCGATTACGAGCAGTGCTTCGCCGACCTCCTCGCGCTGGAGGACGTCCGCCGTTCGCTGCAGCAGTCGGCCCTCGGGAGCACGGGATGAACCGGCGACGGCGCCGCTCGCGCCTGCCCGGGCCGATGCTTGCGATGCTGCAGATCCCGCCGGGCGAGCGCGTGATCGCCTGGGGGAGCGCCGCGGAGGCAGACGGCACGCAGACGGTCATCACCGCTGCGACCGAGAAGGCCCTGTACGTGCAGGCCTCCGGCGACCGGATCGGTTGGGAGCAGGTCACCAAGGCGACCTGGGACGAGCCGTGGCTGGAGGTCACCCGACTGGGCGAGGACGGACGGCTGCAGCCCGCCCTCCGGATTCGCATCGACGACGAGGGTGATCTTCCGGCCGCGGTCCGCGACCGGGTGACCGACAGCGTCCTGGTGTCGGAGCGACGCACGCTCGCGGCTGGTGCGGCCAGTGGCTCGGCCCTCTTCGTGGCCCGACGCCTGGGAGACGACGTCCGGTGGACCGTCATGTTCGACCCCGGGATGGACCATCGCGACCCGGCGCTGCGGGCCGCTGCGGACGCGGAGCTGGCGGCCTTGCGGGCCACGTTGGGCATCTGACCCGGACTCCGAAGGCGCGGTCGCGGGTTGCTATTCTCTGTCGGCCGGTCGTCCGGTGCTTTCCCCCATAGCTCAATTGGCAGAGCATTCGACTGTTAATCGAAGGGTTTCTGGTTCAAGTCCAGATGGGGGAGCCAGCACGAGGCCCTCGCACCCGATCGGGTGCGAGGGCCTCGTCGTGTCTGGGGGCTCGGGCTATGAGGTGGTCGAGATGCCCGGGTCGGCCAGGCAGTGGAACTGCAGCCCCGTCCACCCGAAGAACGGCTGGTTGTTGCTCGTCGAGGCGTTGATCCCGACGTCGATGGCGCCGCTGACCGGCTGCCCGACGGAGGACGCGACCTTGATCTCGCTCGGGATCGACGTGATCTGGGTGTTGACGACGCCCGACGCCGACGTCACGAGCACATTCGCCTTCCACGTCGGCTGCGGGGACCCCAGCTCCAGGCCCACGTCGACCCGCTCGCAGCCGAACCCGTCCGCGATCTTCAGGTTCTTGTACCCGGGGAAGTAGCCCTCGACGGACGCCATCGTCGCGTTGCCGTACGTGTGCTGCTTGGTGTAGCCGCCGAACGCGTAGATGCCGTAGGCCTTGATGGGCACGGTGTTCGAAGCGCGCTTGCCGGCGAGCACGCGGTAGGAGGCGACGCCCTGCGGCACACCGGTGATCGTCACGGCTCCCGCCGTCCCGCGCTTCGGCACGCTGGCCTTCGTCACCCACTTGTTCGTCGCGGGGTCGAGCAGCTGGAGTGAGGCGGTGCCCTTCGGCAGCCCGGTCACCGTGAAGGCGGCCGACCCACCGGCCGCGTCGATGGCGGGCGTGGTCGTTGCCAGGACGATCGGCTTGGGCTTGGGCTTCGCCGACTCGGCGGCCTGCGCCGGGACGGCGGCCACGCCGGCGGCCACGAAACCGACGGTCAGGCAGATGGTGACGAGCGAGCGGCGCATAACGGTCCTCCTCGGACGAGTCCCGGCAGGTTATCCGCCCGGGACCACCAGGGGAAGGGACGTGACGGGGTGCACATCGCGGGCAGCGCTCAGCCCGTACGCCGATGGCGGTGTGCGGGCGGAACCTGTTCTGCGAGGATCCCCCGCGTGGCGATGTCCGACCGGCCCGTCGAGCCGAGGGGGTCGGCGTGGGTGTCGACCTCCCGTGAGCGGGTCGTCGTCGCCGGGCTCGCTCTCGTCACCGCGGCATCCGTATGGGGGCTCGGTGCGCGGCTGAGCCCGGCCGCCGCGGTCGGACTCACGCTCGGGCTCGTCCTCGCGTGGTCGGTCCTCGCCTGGGGCCCGGGCCGCCTGCCGGAGCTGACGTTGTGGTGGATGGTCGCTGCCGTGCTCGTCGCGTACGCGTTCGCCCGGCTGCCGCAGACGCTGCGTCTTGCGGTCGCCGTGCTCGTGCTGCTCGGCCCACCGATCGCCTATGTCCTCGCCGGACGGGCCCGCCGACCCGCCCGAGCCCGGTTGCGGCTCATCGGCGTGGCCGTCGTCGCCGTCGTGCCGGCATTGTGCGGCGCGCTCATCGCGGTGCTGCCGACCGTGCGCGTTGTGCACGTTCTGGGCTGGGGGTACGACAACGCGGCGCACGTCGCGAACCTCGGGGCGTTCCTGCGCCACGGGACGTTCTTCTTCCTCGACGACACGTTCCGCGAGTCGACGTACTCGTTCTACCGGCCGTACCCGGGCGGGACGTACGCCCTGTGGAGCGTGTTCGCATCGGCGGCGGGCGTCGACGGGACACGGCTGGAGCCGGCAGCCATGGCTGCGATGTACGCGACGTTCCTGCTCGCCACCGTCTGCCTGTTCCTGGCCACCTGCTACGTGGTCGTCCTGCGGACCGCGCGACGGTGGAGGACGACGACGCGCCCCAGCCACCTCGCGGTCGGGCTCGCAGCCGCCCTCGCCGTGGCGGTCATCGTCTTGGGCAGCCTCAGCCACCTGCTGTGGTCCGGATGGCCCGCGTTGCTGGCCGGCTACGCCGCGCTGCTCGCGTATGTCGCGATCGTGCTGGAAGGTCGACGATCGCCGGCGCCGATCTTGGTGTCGACAGCCGTCGCCGGTGCGGTGGTCGCGTACACGTACCCGCTCCTCCTGCCGTTCGTCGCAGCCGCCGGAGTCGGCGCGCTGGTGCACGAGGTCGCTGGGTCCGGCTGGCGCGCCGGCACCCGCTGGCTGGCCGACCCCTGGGGGATCGTCGCGCTTGTCGCCTGCGCTGCGTTGGCCTACAAGCCCCTCATCGAGATCAGGCGCGGCGGCAACGGGTCGGTCTTGGTGTTCGGCGACATCGAGCCTGTCGGTTGGGCCGTGGCCGCCGCGGGGCTCCTCGTCGTGGCGTGGCTGGTCATCGGCGCCGTGCGTCGTGGCGACCGGCTCGTCGCCATATTCGTGGTGCTGAGCTCTGCGTTCGCCGCGGGTCTGTGCTGGTACAGCATCGCCATGACGTCAGCGGTGCAGTACTACCCGATGCGAGCGGTCTACACGGTGCTCGTCGTGTCGCTGCTCCTGGCTACCGGCGTGCTGGTCGCTACTGCTGTGCGACCGACGGTGACGGTTGCCTGCGGCGCAGCCGTGCTCGCGATCTTCGCCGCCACCACGCTCTTTGTCGGCATCAGGCCGCTGCAGTTCGACGGCCCCTACATGGGCTCGACGGCGTACGCCCTGCGCGCGATCGCGACGCAGGACCTCGCGGCCCTCACCTCCGGGTGCGGCAGCCTGGTCGTCGATGGCGCGACGGCGGTCAGCTCGGGGCGGGCGGACGTCGCGATCGTCGTCGCCGGGCCGACCTCGCCTGTCGACCTGGCGAGCAGGTGGGCCAACGCGCTGGCCTACCGGATGCGGGACGACAACGGGTCGCTGACCGGTGGTCTGGACAGGCTTGCCGCGGACCCCGTGGCGTTCGGGCAGGCGGTACGCCAGTGGCGTGCGGAGGGTGGAGACGGGCGGATCATCGTGGTCGCCGACCCGACGGTCGTCCAGTCGCTTCGCGACGCTGGCTCGCTACCGGGGGTCGAGCTCGTCGCCGCGCGTTGCACCGAGTAGTCCGGGCGGTGGTCCGGCGCGCTCACGCGAGCAGCACGCGCACACGGTCGCGCAGTGCCCCCTCATCGGCGTCGATGTCGATTGCGAGGACCTTGGACCGCGACGTGTGGCCCGTCACCAGTCGGACGCGAGCCGGTCGTACGCCCAGGGCGTGAGCCACCGCCGTGACGACGGCGTCGGTGGCGGCGCCGTCGACCGGCTGCGCCGTCACCGCCACGACGAGCTGGCAGTCGTCGCCGTAGGAACCGCCGACACGCGTCCGCGATGCGCCGGGCCGAACGCGCACGGCGATCCGAAGCTCGGTCACGGCCCGATCCTGGCAGAGGGGTGGACCGGCACGGCGTCATCACTGCGGTCCCGATGAGTCGACTTGGTGCCGGGCGGGTTCGTTTGCGATGGTGGACGGGGCGCCCCGACGGTCGGGGCCGTATGGAGGAGCCGATATGAAGCGCATCTACGGGGCCACAGCAGCAGCGACGCTCGCCGGGGGACTTCTCGTGGGGGTGGCACCCGTCGCGACGGCTGCCGACATCGAGACGCGGGGGACCTGCTCGGCGTCCAGCCGCTGGGAGGCCGCAGGGGAGCTGGAGCGCGGCAGGTGGGAGCTTGAGTTCGAGGTGAAGACGGCCAAGGCCGGTCAGCGCTGGAAGCTCACCGTGAAGCAGAACGGCAAGCAGGTGGCCGCCCAGACCACCCGTGCCGTGATGGAGGACGACGACGACAGCCTGCGCGCGGAGGCGCGGTGGGAGCTTCGCCGTGCGGACCACCCGAACGAGCGCGAGGCGTTCGACCTGAAGGCCAAGAACCTCGTCACCGGCGAGGTCTGCAAGACGACGCTTCGGGAGTAGCGGCACCTTGCCGCGCCGAGGCCGCGTCCGTACGGTGCCTAGGTGAGCCACTCCCTGCGGACGGTCGTGTCGGACTCGCTGTGGGCGGCTCTCGTGGCGCGGTCACTCGAGAGCGGCGAAAGCGTCACCCATCTGGTCCAGGCGGCACTCGCTGACGCCCTCGACGTCGACCACCACTCGATCTTCCAGGTGTCGACGTCGGGGGCGATCGTGCGTGGCCTGTACCGCGGGTGCGTGTCGGTGGGCGACCTTCGGACGCACGGCGACCTCGGCCTCGGCACGTTCGAGGGCCTCGACGGGGAGATGATCCTGCTCGACGGGCGCTGCTACCAGGCTCGTGCGGACGGCACGGTCGTCGAGGCGGACGACGAGGCGCTGACTCCGTTCGCGACGGTCGTGCGCTTCTTCCCGGACTCGTCCTCCCCGCTCGGGGAGGTACCGACGTACGCTGCGTTCACCGAGGCGCTGGACACGCTCCGCGGCACGGACAACGCGATCGTCGCGATCCGGGCGCGCGGACGCTTCACGTCGGTGCAGGTGCGCGCGGCGTGCCGTACGGAGAGCGGGGTCGACCTCGTCACGGCGACCGAGCACCAGAGCGTCTTCGGGCTACAGGACGTGGACGCGACCATCGTGGGGTTCTGGACGCCGGCATACGCGCGCACGATCGGCATCGGCGGTTACCACCTGCACCTCGTGACGGACGACCGTCGCCACGGCGGCCACGTCCTCGATCTCGCGGCGACCGACGCGGTGGTGGAACTGCACCAGGTGACCGATCTCCGCGTCGCGATCCCCGAGACAGAGGAGTTCTTGCGCGCCGATCTCAGCGGGTCGGACGACGAGGCGCTGGCGATCGCCGAGCATGCACGCCGGGGCGAGGCCGCGCCGCTCACTCGCGGCGACGGCGTGTGATCTCGCGCAGCTCGGCGAGCAGGTCCGCGTGCGCTTCGCGCGGATGCTGCGTCCAGCTGTTCTCGGGATGGATGCGACGGTGGAGTCCGACGTAGTCGACCGCGCTGGTCCGGATGCCCTGGTCGTGCTCCCGCGCCCAGCAGCGGTTCAGCCAGGTTAAGTGGGTCGCATCGTGATCGGCGAGGTCGAAGTCGGCGAAGGCACTGGCGCGGAACGTCGTGGAGGTGAACATCTTCGCCGGCCGAGCCGGGCCGACCGCGTGACTCGTCGGGCCTGTCCTGCACGTTCTACACGCCCGCGAACGGCCGCGCCACCTCACGGTCCGCGGCGAGCCGTATCTCGCGAGCGACCCAGTGCTCGACCATCGGCATGGGGTCGCCGTATGCCGCCTTCTTGTTCTGCGGACTCGTCGGCTGGAACCTGTTCGCCGGTCTGCCGACGCCGCGTTCCTCCTGGTGCTACGCAACGTCGGTTGGACGTGGCTGCTCGCCGTCCCGATCGTCGTAAGGGCTCGCGCTGTTCTCGATGGGCATCGGGCTGCTCGTGGCGGCCTTGAGCGTGCATGCCGGCGGCGTCCGAGAGATCGTCGTGACGGCACTGGGGATCCTCTACTTCGCTACGCCGGTCCACTACCCGGTGAGCATGGTCGAGGGCGTCCACCACGGTCTCGCGGTGCTGGTGACGGCCAATCCCCTCGCGTGGTACCTGGAGGCGCTGCGCTCGTCTACATACGCGCTCGCCGCACCGCCGGCATGGGCGGTTGGCGGGCTACTCCTGCTCGGCGTAGCGGTGTTCTGGGCAGGCCTCGTGATCTTCGTCCGGCTCAGCCGCGACCTCGTCGACCCGCTGTGACGACGGCGGCGCGCGGCCGGCCCTCATCCCTGACGGTGACGGTGTGCGCCGGTCCGGCTTGGCACGTCCGATTGGTGCGTGCGATGCCCGTTCGGCCAAGGGATGGGATGGAATTCCGGAGCGCGTTTCGGTGCTGCCGGTGAAAGCGGGGTGGTCGACGCCCGCCGCGTCCCGCAGCTCAGAACTCGCTCACGTCTGTGGATCTGACGACCGGACCTGGCGTGTAACTGATCGGGTGACCACGACGGGCAATCCGCGGCCTTCCCTTGGCCGCCCGACTCGGGCGCTGGCGTGACGTTGGAGGAGGACTCATCAGCGTCAGATCGTCCAGCCCTCGGGAGTCACCGGTCGACCACGGTCTCTGGTTCGCCGCAGACGCTGGTCTAGTCGCTCCTGGGAACGTTTGCTCCCCAAAAAGTTGCTGCGACTGTTGAATCGTTCAAGGGCACACGTTCGACCCCACCGTCAGACGTGCTGCAGCGCATTGATAGGCGCTCCTGGAAACGTTCCCGCTCTTCCCGGAAAACGCTAGTGTTGCCCACGAGCTAACGGAGGTCGTAGTGGGTAGAAGGCAGTCGGTTCAGGCGAGCGATGGGCCCGTGAGGATCGTGGACGTTGCTGAGAGGGCCGGCGTAGCCGTCTCTACCGTCTCCCGTGCTCTGAGCAACCACCCTGACGTGAGCAAGGCCATGCGCGAGCGGGTCCTTGCGGCGGCCGAGGAGCTCGGGTACTCACCCGACCCGACCGCCCAGAGTCTCAAGACTGGCGAAACGCGTCTCGTGGGTTTCGTCGTTCGAGATCTTGCGAACCCATTCTTCGCGGCGGTCATCCATGGGGTCGAGGAGGTTCTCGACTTGGCCGGCTACGCACTCTTGGCTACGAGCGGTGGCGGCGACCCCACTCGAGAGGCACTACGGGTGAACGTGCTGAGGCAGCGGCGGGTCGACGCGCTGTTGTTCTCGTCAACGGTCGAATCCGATATCGGTATTCGGCGCGCGATCTCGTCCTTCCCGCGCCCCGTCGTCCTGATCGACCGGGACCTCGGGCTCGCGTCCACCGGCATTATTCGACACGACCATGCTGGAGGAGTTCGCGCAGCCACGGAGGACCTGATCGCGCTTGGTCACAAGAGAATTGCCCTCATCATCGGAACGACAGACATCCTGTCGACTCGACAGCGCATCCGTGGCTATCACGAGGCACTGGAAGCCGCGGGCCTGCCAGCGGCCGACGAACTTCTGGTGAGCGGTGCATCTACGGAAGAGTTCGCGAGCGAGGCAACCGACCGACTGCTCTCGCTTCCGAAGACTCGACGTCCCACAGCCATCATCTCCGGCGGCGTTGAGTTCACGCTCGGAATGTTGCGCCGGCTGAACGAGCTTGGCGTTCAGCTCGGAGACGATCTCTCAGTCGTGGTTTGCGACGACCTTCCGTGGCTGCGAGTTCTCAAGCAAACCATCAGTACTGTCGAACGGGACGGTGCTGCTCTCGGGAGGGCGGCAGCCCGTCTCGCCCTGAACATGATCAACGGAGGCTCGGCCGCAACCGTTGAGCTGCCGACCTTCTACGCGAGCAAGGAGACTTCCCAGCGGCGACGTGGCCGCTAGGCCGGCGTAGACCGCGAGCCTCGCAGATCTGTCGCCGCCACCCAAACCGGATTCGTCGGTCCATCCGCATCAGCGGCCGATACCTCTCGCAACAAGCAGGCGTGCCTCCGGCCCTGACGGAGGACGCGATCACGGAACCTTCGCCGTTCGGACGCCACCTCCCGGCCAAGGTTCGGTACCACCACGAGGCCGGCCCAGCGCCCGGGGCCCACCCCTTGAACTGCACGTCGCGAGGCCACGTTCGTGGTTCGGCGGGCGCAAGCGTCAGGAGGAGGGCTCGCTCGCCAAGGGTCGGTTGCTGCGGGCCGCAGCGGCCTCTCCTCGGCGGAACGCGCGACGACGGTCGTTCGGGCTCGATCATCGGACACCAGGGCTGGCGTCCGATGATCAGGAGCAACCGACGGCTCAGAATCGATACTTGAGCAGAACTGGCTCGAGCACCTCGACACCGAGCCCCGGGGCCGTCGGGACCGGCACTCGTCCATCTACCATTCGGAACGGCGCCTCGACGATCTCATCCTGCATGGGATTCGGTTCCGGCTTGAGTTCTTGAACGAGGCATCGTGCCGTGCTTGCAGACAGAGCGATGGAGGCGGCCGTGTTGACCGCGCTCGACCATGCGTGGCTGTTGAACCACGCTCCTGCGGTCTCGACCGCGGCAATCACCCGAAGCGCTTCAGTCACCCCACCGACTCGGCCTACGTCGCAGCCATAGATGTCCAGCACACCCTCGGCGATAACCTCCGAGTACCCACGGCAGTCCCACTCGCGTTCGGCCCCGGCCATCAGGCAACGCGTCGACTGTCGGAGCTTCCGGAAGTTGGAATGCTCCCACGGCTCAAACGGCTCCTCAACCCACTTCAATCCCTGTTCCTGCCAACCTTCCAGCCGCCTGGTGGCATCGTCCAGGGTCCATGGGAGTGCCTGGCCTCGGTCCATCGCAATCCATGCGTCAGGCCCCGAGGCCGCGCGAAGGTCCGCGACGAAACCGAGGTCTCGATCGACGTCGTAGCCAACGCGTGCATCGCCCTTCTTCCCGAGGCCGATCTTGAAGCCGACGTACCCAGCTTCGACGTAGCCGCGATGCCGCTCGACCTCTGCGTCGAGGTCAGCCCGAAACACGTGAGTTGACGCCATCGCGATGGGCCCACCTTCGGGCACGAGCGGTGATCGCCCGATCATCGTGCTCAACGACTTCCCGGAGAGCTTTCCGCGCAGGTCCCAAAGCGCGATGTCGATTGCAGACAGCGCGAAGTTGAACAGGCCTCCCCGATAGCCGTACCACCACCCCCGACTCCGGAGCCGTTGCCAAAGCTCGACGTTCGCCTCCGGATCCTGTCCGATGAGCAGTTCTGCCAGTCCGTTCAGGAGAACCTCAGCAGCCTTGGTGCTCTCTGGCCACTGCGTGATCGCCTCGCCCCAACCGACAGTGCCGTCGGTCGTCTCGATCCGAGCGAAGAGCAGGTAGCGCTCAGCATTGTTGTCGTTCGGTTCCGGATAGGCGACCGGGATTGCATCGACTCGAGAGATTCGTGCCATGTTGGGAGACTCCGTTCTGGTTCAGGTGAGATGGAAGTTCGAGCGAACTATTGACGAGCGAGATCCGCGCGACCGTGGGCCCGGGCGATGAGTGGCTACCCCTCCGGCACCGAGTCAACTCCGAAGTCGTCTGGAACGGCGTCCGCGTGTACGTCGGAGTGGTTCGGCCGCCGACGAGCGCGCCTACGGTCGTTCAACAACGCGACGGAGATCGCCAGGCCGATCAGCACCATGAGCGGCCCCGCCAGCATCGCCATATTGATCGGATCACCAGTAGGCGTCGCGACCGCGGCGAAGAGGCAGATGACAACGATGATCCAGCGCCACCACGAGACGAGACGGCGACCAGAGACGACGCCCGCGAAGTTGAGCGCAAGGAGCATAAGTGGTGTGAGGAAGCCAACTCCGAACACCAGGACGGTCCTGATGAAGAAGCTGACGTACCGATCTACTGAGACGATGTTCTCGACGCCATCGGGCGTAAATCCAAGAAGAATGTCCAGTCCAAAGGGCAGCACAAGATAGGCCAGAGCGACGCCCGCAGCGAAGAGCGGCGTCGCGGCGGCTACGAACCCAAGCGCCCAGAGTCGCTCATGACGATGGAGTGCCGGGGTCACGAACCGCCAAGCCTGGTATAGCCAAAGCGGACAGCTGAGGACCACTGCGGCAACTGCGCTGACTTGGATCTGCAGAATGAACGGGTCAGCTACTCCTGTGAGCGCGAGGGTCACCTGTCGACCCTCTGCTCTCGCGCTCGCCACCGCGGCCTCGAACGGCGTGCTCAACCAGCCAAAGATGTTGTCGTAGTAGATCCAACACATCACCATGAGCAGGCAGATCGCCAGAGCCGACTTGAAGATCCGGGTCCGAAGCTCACGCAGGTGGTCGAAGAGCGGCATCGAACCCGCCGACGCCTGAGAGAGGGCGGCGGTTCGACCGAGAACCGTCACGGTGACCTAGCGTTCGGTTTGAGCGGGGGCTCCCTGCGCTGTCGGTGCTGCGGAGTTCGTGACCTCCGCTACCGGCGGGCGCGACGCCGCTACCTGAGTCGGAGGGTCCTCCTCGTCATCGCCTCCGGTGAGTCCCTTGGTCTCCGCTTTGAAGATCCGCAACGACCTTCCGAGTCCTCGGGCCGTGTCCGGTAGGCGCTTCGCGCCGAACAGCAGCAAGACCACCGCCACGACGATCAGCCACTCCCACCCACGCATGTTTGCGAACATCAGATGTCTCCGTTCTTTAGGAATTGATCGAAGGCCTGTGAGTACGGACGCTTCGCCGTGCTGTCCATGTCGCGACGCGCTGTGCTGTCCGGGTGCTTGTCGTGAGAGCCGCGAGCGTCTCCACCGTTCGTGCCCCGAGCGCCAACGGTGCTGGATTGTCTGTTCTGCGCCCAAGAATCAGGTCGAGGAGGGCGAGCGGTGGTCCGTCGCAGCTGTAGATTCCGGCGTCAGGCGCGAGCGTCGACTCGATGTCCACGCCGTCCTCCCGCCACAGCCATAGCCGGTCCCGTTCGAGGTCTGCGTGCAGCTGCCCCCGCTCTCCGAACACGCGAACCTCCATCTGGTGTCGCCCACGCTGCGCGCCGTGGTGGTACGAAGCGCCGCTGACAACGCCGGTACCGCCGCCGGTGAAGCGCAAGACGGCCGCGTCGTGCAAGTCCATTCGGGGATCGCTCTGAGAGAAGCCGAGGGCGTAGACGTCGTCCACGACCAGGTCCGTCAGTCCGAACAGCCAACTCAGCGCGTGTGGCAACTGAGTCTGGCTGTAGCCGCCGCCCGCGAGATCCGGGTCGGTGTACGTGGCTGTGTCCGCCACGTCGTCGTCCCGCCCCGTCGAGCTGGCTCGTGTCCCCAGGAGCAGCTCACGGACAGCCGAGGCCATGTGGACAGTCACATGCTCGACAGGACCGATGCTGTAGGCATCCCAAAGCCTGCGGGCCTGCACGAACGTGTCCATGAATAGCCATCCGAAGGACACCACGACGTGTCTGCGCAGCCGATCTGCGAGTTCGACGAGCTCCCATGCGTGCGCTGGTTCGATCGTCACGGGCTTCTCGATCAGGACATGGCAACCGGCGAGGAGTGCTGCCTTCGCGTGCTCGTAATGGAACGCCGCGGGACTCGACACGATGCACATGTCCACCCCAGCGCCGAGGACGTCCCGGTAGTCCTCGCTGAGGATTGGGAAGCCGAACTCGGTTCCGAGTCGCTCAAGCTCCTTCTCGCCGAGCCGGCATGCGGCGACGAACTGCACGTCGTCCGCCCGAGTCCGTAGCGCCGGAAGGTGGGACGTCGTCGCCCAAACGCCGGCCCCGATGACACCGACTCGTAGCGGCTTCGTCACAGTCAACGTCCCTCGGGGTCAGCTAGGCGAAGAGATCTGCGGTCATGTCCAGCAAGTTGCTGACAATCAACTCCTCACACTCCGGACCTACTTGCTCCAGCCGGTTCGAGTTGTGGTGGGAATAGCCAGGCTCATAGCCCGCGAAGGGATACTCCGCTGAGGTCGGGAAGTAGGCGATGTACTCATTCGAGTAGCCGCAGAAGACCATGAAGGGAGCGACCGAACCGCGCTTCACTGCGACGCCAATCTCGTTGAACGGCTCGCCCGGAACCGCAGCGAACGCGATGTCGCCTACCCTCAAAACCTGCAGAACTCCATCGACGAAGGTCTCAGCCGTGCCTTCGCGCAACTTCCTTGCCGCGGTCGTCGCCCAGATCACGTGGTACTCGAGGGGATTCAGCGTTGCTGCAGACTCGCCGGCCGCCAACGCAGCCTCGTAGGTCGCGACCCGTTCCACCAGCTCGGCCTCGACCTCATCGAGAGTCGGAAGTGCCTTCAGAGGGAACCGCACCATGCGCGCGGTGCCGGCGACCGGCAGGTCAGTCTGCGGGTCAACAGGCCGATGGCGGTACAGGATCACGGGTGTGACGGATCCGTAGTGGTCGAGGCGCTCCACGGTCGTCTCCGTCGTGCGGATTCGGCTGTAGACGGCAAGCGCCTCGAATGCGAGGCGCTCACCAAAGGCAACCTCTGGCCCTTCCGTGTCGTAGAAGCCTTCAAGCGGAAGAATGTTTCCTGCAGCCCCTTGGAGGAAGAGACACGTCGCACCGGTTGTCCGCTCGACGATGTCGCGCACGACGCCAGGGAAGTCGGCGCCGATGAACGGGTGCTCCCCACCGAGGACCACGGGGTGGCAGGCGAAGTTGACCATCACGGCCAGCGGCGTTCCATCCAGGTGGTCGACGCGGACGACAGCGACCTCCGGATCGGCGGCCTCGTCGGGGTTCCACCCCAGAACGGTTCGACCGTCAGGGAGCCGCTCGCGCCGGTTGACCGCAATTCCCTCTGCGAGGCCACTCGCCGCCGCGATGCGAACGGGATGCATCTCCTGGGCCGCCTGGAACGCCGCCGAGGCCAGGCGGTAGGGCAGGCTCTCGATGTAGTTCCAGTTCGAGTCCGAGATCTCACTCAGCTTGCCCCCGAGCTTGGGGTGGTCGTCAAACGGGTGGGGCGCCGCGTGCGTGTGGCTGTAGTTGAGCAGCACGTTCTCCGCCGGGCACCCGACCTGGCTTCCGACGAGCTCGCGGATGCGACGCCCCTGCTCAGTGCCTATGCCGACGAGATCGAAGGCGATGATCACGGAGCGGCTGCCGAGAGCGATGTCCTCGAAGACAATCGCCGTCGCGTTGAGCTCAGAGGACACGCCGATCACAGGTGCGGCGCGACGAACGAAGCCGACACAGTCCATCGGGACGGGCGGCGTGATGTCCACCCGTGCGACACCTGCGCGTAGGTTCGACTGAGTCATCCGCGGGCTCCTCGTAGTTGTGTATTCGGTACGGCTTCTTCGATCCAAATAGCGCTTCGTCGCGAACGCGGGCGTCCCGGGCGACGTTCCTGGAATCGATTCGAATTCTGGGGAACGTGCCGCTGCGGTGTCAAGGGCCCTCATCCTCTGCGCCCTCACCGGGCTTCAGTTCGGCGATCGCAGTGGCCTCGATCTCAACCAACAGCCCAGGGTCGAGGAGTGCGGAGATGCCATAGATCGCTGACACGGGAGGGTGGGCCAAGTGGCCGAAGACCTCACTGTGGGCCTGAGCTGCACCCGCCCACAAGTCGATGTCGGTGAGGAAGATTCGGGTCCGGACGATGTCCGAGACGTTGCCCCCTAGTCGCTCGACCGAAGCGATGATGATGGCGAGCGCGTCTCGAGTCTGACCGTACATATCTCCTGGCGAAAGGACGGTCCCGTCGGGGTCGCTCGCACTCGTGCCGGCAACCTCTATGACGTCTCCAACCCGGACCGCCCTCGAGTATGCGGCAGTCGACCACACACGCTCTGATGGCACGCTCTCCCGGTACTGGATCATCGACTCGGGCTCTCGGTCTCCGACGGCTGCGCCGTGCCGCCCAGCCAGCGGCGCTCGCTGCCGGCGGGGGAGTACGCCCAATACACGGTCATGGGGGAGCTGCCCAGAGCCGTCGTGGCGTGAGGCACGTTCGGCGGCACGACCACGATTGCGCCCGGTCCGACGGGGACTCGCTCGGAGCCCACGTCGACGTACCCCTCGCCGCTCACGACCAGCGCGATCTCCTCAGCCGCGTGGTTGTGGACGGGTGTCGTGTACGCCGGCGGAAGAACGGCGATACCCACGGCCATGTGAGTCGAAGTGCCGTCTGTTGGCGAGGCTAGAACCTTGACGAACCTCCCTTCCTTCAGAGGTGCCTCGGCAGTGCCCCCTTTCGCCAGGGCATCGAGACCGAAGTCGATCTGAGTGGGCAGGTGGAGGGCGTGCGCTGCGGTCATGTCTCTCTCCAGACGTTCCAATAGTCAGTACATGAGCTGGCCACCGGAGACGACAAGCGTCGCTCCCGTGATATAAGACGAAGCCGGGGACATGAGGAACGTGATGGCGCTCGCAATCTCCGACGCCTCCGCGAGACGTCCCATCGGAACGGCTGCGAGCATGCGATCCATCGCGCCTTCGTCCAGTCCTCCGTGGAGCATCGGAGTGTCCACGAAACCTGGGGCGACTACGTTGAAGCGGACACCGGCGGAGGCGTAGTACCGGGCCAGGCCCCGTGTCGTTGACACCAATGCACCCTTCGACGCCGCGTATGGGACGGCGCCGTCCAGACCACCCGTCCACCAACTCTGCGACGCGGTGAAGACCACGGCGCCGGACTGATGACGCGCACGCAAGCGCTCAGCGAAGGCGCGGCCCAGGAAGAAGCTCGCCTTTGCGTTCACGGCCTGGTGAACGTCCCAGATCTCCTCAGTCACGTCAACGACGGAGGTCCTTCTGAGCACGGCGACGAGATTTGCCATCGCCGACAGCGGGCCGACCGCGGTCTCGGCGGCATCCAAAATGCCTGGCAGGGAATCCACGTCACTGATGTCACCGACCAGCGCCACGCCGTCCCCCGCGAGGGCTGCGGCGGTCGACTCTGCAGCCTCTGCGTTCAGGTCCAGGCACGCCACGCGCGCGCCGCCCGCAGCGAGGGCTCGAGCCGTCTCGCGGCCGATGCCACCGCCAGCGCCAGCCACTAGGACTGCGGAATCGACTTGTGTTGGTAGGTAAGACATTTGGTGCCAGCCCCTTAGGTTCCGTGGCTCTCACATTGCAGTTGAGTAAAGGATTCGGGCAACCCCATTGACGCTGCCTCGCTCTGAGACTACCCTCCAGCAAACGGTTCCGGAAGCGTTTCCGACATCGGGGAAAGTAGGGGTGAACATGGAAGATTCTGATTCGAACTCGAAGGGTTCGTCGCGTCTCTCCCGTCGCGGCTTCATCGGATTGTCCGCCGCGCTCGCTGCGGGAGCAGCCGCGACTGCGTGTAGTCCCAGCGGCGCGAGCTCCGAGAGCTCTGTCGCTGCAGCCACCTCTGGTGCTGCGCCGGCGACGGGTGGAAGCAGTGCCGCACCGGCGACAGATATCAGTGGGGAGATCTCCCTCTGGGCGTGGGGCGCTGGGCCTGAAGGAGTTGCGATCAACGACCAGATCGCATATTTCAACACGATCTACCCGAATGTGAAGGTCAACTGGGAGCCGCTGGCCAAGAACGGCTACGAGGAGTATCCGCAGCTCCTGACCAAGATCGCCAGCGGGAACCCGCCCGATGTGATGCGAGTTCTCAACTACCAGCCAACGCAGTTGGTTGCTGAGGGCGCCGCGCTCATGAGTCTTGATGATCTGATCGCGAACGATCCGACGATCGACATCGGTGACTTCCTTGAGTCCTCGCTCAAGGGATGCATGGTTGATGGCAAGACATATGCGCTGCCGAACAACGCAGAGCCTTACGTGATCTACTACAACGTCGACGCGTTCAAGGCGGCCGGGCTTCCGGATCCGCAGGAGCAGTTCAATGCCGGGTCGTGGGACCAGGCTGCGTTCGACACCGCGATCGACACACTTCGGTCTAAGGCTGGGATGCGATTCGGGATCGCCTTCGAATCATGGACCTACGACAACGAGTGCTTCATGGGCGGCGGAACGGTCCTGAGCCCGGAACTGAGCCCGACGATCAACACGGGTGCGAGCCCGCAGATGCTGGACTACTTCGCGAAGCTCGTGGCGGACGGCAAGGCTCCCAATCCGGTTGTCGGCGGCGGCGCGCACCTTGAAGCGTTCAAGGCGGGCCAGGTCGGCATGTATCTGATGGGGCCGTGGTGGCACGGATCTCTGGAAGCCGATGCCAAGTTCGCGTTCAACGTCACCGGGCTTCCTGCATTCAACGGCGTTACCTCGTGCAAGATCGAGAACAACCCGTTGGCCATCGCATCTGGGAGCAAGAACCCCGAGGCCGCTTGGGCCTTCCTGAAGACGATCACGGACACCCAGGGTCAAGTCATCTGGAGTGCTGTCGGCACCCCATGCAGGAAGACCGCGCTCGAAGAGGCTGGGTTCCTCAGCACTCCGTGGAAGAAGGACGTGGTCGCGATGCTGGACAAGGGCACCTTCACTCCCTACACGACGTCGGGTGCAGCGGTGGATACGGCGGCGAGCGCTGCGCTCGATCCGCTGTGGGCGGGCAAGGAGACAGCTCAGGTTGCGACTGACAACGCGGCGAAGGCCATCTCGTCCGCGCTGAGCTCATAGCGATCGATGTCAGTGGGTAGTCGCACCGCCGGCGGAGCCGAGACGTCTCGGCTCCGCCGCCGGTCGGCAAATCGATTCACCAAGCGGTCGGCTCTGATCGGCTACGCCTTCGTGGCACCTTGGGTTCTGGGCATGCTCATCTTCTACATCGGACCTATGCTGGCGGCCCTCTACTACTCCTTCACCAAGTACTCGATCATCTCGAGTCCCGAGTTCATCGGACTCGACAACTACACACGGATGGTTGGGGACGAGGCCTTCGTCCAGGCCGTCAAAGTGACCCTCATCTACACGGCCATATCTTTGGTGCTGTACGTCGGCCTGTCGTTCTTCATAGCCATGCTGTGCAACGGGAGCGGTCGCGGGATCGGGACGGCGCGCCTGCTCGTGTTCCTCCCCAGCTTGATCCCGCTGTTCGCAGCCGCAGTGCTGTGGGGTTGGCTCTTCAACACCGACTTCGGACTTGTCAACTATGTGCTTGACGCGATTGGTCTTCCCCGGCAAGGCTTCTTCCAGGATCCCTCGCAGGCACTTCCCATGACAGCTCTGATGTCATTCTGGTTCATCGGGAGCGCATTCCTCGTGTACCTATCAGGCCTGCAGTCCGTACCGACTCACCTCTATGAAGCGCTTCGCATCGACGGAGGGGGAGCCCTCGCCCGTTTCTGGCACGTCACCCTGCCGATGATGAGTCCCGTGATCCTCTTCAACTTGGTCATCGGAATCGTCCTCTCGTTCCAAGTCTTCGACATCGCTTGGGTTCTTACCCAGGGCGGCCCGGCCGACTCGACCCTGTTCTGGGTCCTTCTCATCTACCGACGCGCTTTCCAGGACTTCCAGATGGGCTATGCCTCGGCCCTGGCATGGGCGCTCTTCCTCGTCGTAGTTGTCGTGACGGGTCTGATCTTCCGGACCTCGCGCTGGTGGGTTCACTACGAGGGCGGGCGCCGATGACCGCGACAGTTGAGGGTCCCCGGAAGTCGCTACGGCCGCAGGGGATCCCGAGTCCGAAACGAAGTGCCCGTCCCGGTCGCCGCGGAGGGCGCTCGTACCTCCGACTCTTCACGCTCGTTGCGCTCGGACTACTCATGCTCGTCCCGATCTACTACTTGATGTATCTGTCGTTCTCTGAGCCTGGGAGCGAGTTCAACTTCCCCCCGTCAGCGATTCCGCAGCCGACGAGCCTCCGCAACGTCATCGATGCGCCGGTGGCCGGAACGACGCCGTTGTGGGGCTATGCGAAGAACAGCCTGTTCTACGCCCTGGCGGCGACGGCCGGTTGCCTCATAGCAGAGACGATCACCGGGTACGCGCTGGCGCGACTGCGATTCCCGGGCCGCAACATAATCTTCGGGTTGACGATCGCCATGATGATGCTCCCGTTCGTCGTCACGATGATCCCTCGCTTCCTCCTGTTCAACCAGTTCGGGCTCACCGACAGCCTCTGGCCGCTGATCATCCCGTGGTGGTTCGGAGGCGCGCCGTATGGAATCTTCCTCATGCGCCAGTTCTTCATGACGATCCCGCTTGAGATCGATGAAGCGGCCCGAGTCGATGGGGCGGGCCCTTGGCGCACGCTCTGGCTCATTCTCGTTCCGCAAGCAATACCGATCATGGTGTCGCTCGGGATGCTCCACCTCGCGTTCTTCTGGAATGACCTACTCGGGCCAGTGATCTACTGCCAGTCGCAGAGCTGCATGACACTCCCTCAGGGGATCCTCTTCAACTACAAGTCGAACTGGGATCCGCAATGGGCGCTCTTCATGATGTCCAGCCTGCTGATGATCCTGCCGATCGCCATCCTGTTCTTGATCATGCAGCGGCGATACAAGCAGGCGTTCCTGTTCTCCGGACTGGGCGGCCGATGAAGTACGCAGATCCCTTGAGTGGTTCGACGCGCGATTGGAGCGGCGTTGTCTGAGGTAGTGCTACGCGAGATATCGAAAGTGTTCGACGGTGGTGTGGAGGTCCTCAGCGACGTGGACTTGGTCGTGAACGACGGTGAGTTGATGGTCTTCGTCGGTCCATCTGGCTGTGGAAAGTCCACGCTGCTGCGCATCATCGCGGGTCTGGAGGAGCCAACGGACGGCACGATCGAGATCGGCGGCCACGATGTCACCGAAGCATCTCCAGCGGCGCGGAACATCGCAATGGTGTTTCAGAACTACGCGCTCTATCCGCATATGACGGTCCGGCGCAACATGGAGCTCAGCCTCAAGCTCCGCCACGTGCCGAAAGCCGAGCGAGCGCAGATGGTAGATCGGGCCGCGACGATGCTCGGCCTGGGAGATCTGCTTGATCGCCGGCCCTCGCAGCTGTCAGGCGGCCAGCGGCAGCGTGTTGCGATGGGTAGAGCGCTGGTGCGCAATCCGAGCGTGTTCTTGTTGGACGAGCCCCTCTCCAACCTCGATGCGAAGCTGCGCACGCAGGTCCGGACTGAGATCCGGGAGCTGCAGCGGCGCCTGGGCGCCACGATGATCTTCGTCACGCATGACCAGGTCGAGGCGATGACGATGGCTGACCGTGTAGTAATCATGCGTCACGGCGTCATTCAGCAGATCGGAACGCCGCGAGAGCTGTACGAGACTCCCGCGAACCTGTTCGTCGCTGACTTCATCGGCGCCCCGGCAATCAACCTCATGCTCACCAGCGTTGGAGCGGATGCCGACGCCCTGACCATCCAGCTCGCCGATGGGTCGACGAGACTCCTGCCGGGGAGCTCGGCGTCGGTCATGGCGAGTGGACGACTCAAGCTTGGTGAGCCGGTAATCGTCGGGATTCGCCCCGAGTCATTGAGGATTGAGCGACTTCGGGACGGGGGCGACAAGATGGACTTGCTCCCAGGCACCATCACGCTCATCGAGCCTTTGGGGGGAGAGATGCTTGTGCACGTGCGGGTACCCGCCAGGCGTCCGGTCACGGACGAGCTGCGCGAGATCGAGGAGGACCTCGACGATGCGCCCCTGACCACATTGACGTCTGAGGACGAATGCAGGTTCGTCATCAAGACCGCGACCTCGGATCTGTATGAGATCGGTCAGCAGATCGGGCTTCGCCTGCAAGACGGCGCCTCGCTGCATTTCTTCGATCCTGACAATCCCGATGCCGGTACCCTCACGATCCCGGGCCGGGCAATCGAGACCTCGTTGACCGATGGGGGAGTCCGATGAGCCGGACCGACGGACTGAGTCGGATCGGACTTGGTTGTTACGCGCTCGGCGGCGGCTACGGGTCAGTTGATCCGGAAGGGGCGCGAAGCACGATGGCCGCCGCTCTGGACGTGGGCTGGACACTCTTCGACACGGCTGAGGCGTATCTGGATTCCGAGGACCGCATCGGCGACTTCCTCGGCCCCGTCCGCGACCGGGTCTTTCTCGCGTCCAAGGTCTTCCCGATGGAGGCGTACACCTACGCGAACATGCGGCGGGCTCTGGACAACAGTCTTCGCCGAATGCGCACCGATCACATCGACCTGTATCAGCTGCACGGGCCGCAAGATTGGGTCACTCGGTTTGACGATGCAGCAGCTCTTGACGACATTGCTGACTCCCTGCTCCGGCTGAAGGAGAGCGGAGACATCCTCCACGTCGGCGTCTGCAACCTTGCGCTGGAGACGATGGAGGTCCTGCATAGGCGGGTCGGCCTGTACTCGACCCAGAACCTCTACTCGATCCTCGATCGTGGCTCAGGCGAGGACGACCTGCACCTGCCGGTCGAGTCCGAGATCATTCCGTGGGCAGCTGAGCGCGAGATCAAGTTTCTTGCGTTCAGTCCCCTCGCCCGCGGCCTCCTGGCGGATGGCCTTGATCCCCAGCGAACGTTCGCGCCGGATGACGAGCGCTCGTTCCTGCCCCGGTTCCAGCCGGACGTCTACCCCGAGTGGGCCTGGCTGGCCAACCGGCTCGAAGCCTGGGCGCGCGACCACGGGCGGAGCCTCGTGCACCTGGCGATTGCCTGGGTCCTGTCGAATCCGGGTGTGTCGTCAGCCCTAGTCGGAGCCAAGTCGCCCGCTCATGTGGGGAGCATCGCGGGAGCGGAGGGCTGGAACCTGACAGAGGCCGATCTTCGTGAGATCGAGGCGATCGTGGGCTCCCTTCCGGAGCCCGCAGCAAGCGCCAAGTCCATCGTGTGGGAGCACTTTCCTGCCGAGGCATTACAAGCGATGTGCGAACGCCGTCACGCCAACGAGGAGGATCAACAATGAGTGTCGATGAACGACCCGTGATCGTCTGTCGGATCGAGAACCCGCCGCATATGGCCGTCGGTGTGGATGAGTGGATGCCGAAGCACTTCGACGACAGCCTTGACCACGAAGCGGTCACGTCGGTTGCCGCCTACAAGGTGCTCCAGGACTTCGACCCCTCGGGAGGACTCCCGTGGGCCTTCAACGGCCATGGGAACCGCTTCATCGTGTATGTAGCGGAGGACATGGCGGGGCTCAAGGCTTGGGTTGACAGTCCGTTCCTGCGAGAAGCCATCGACGACGGCGTTGATCGTGAGAGTGCGTTCCCCGAGTTGGACGGAGAGCCCTTCATCGGGAACACATACGAGTGCAGTGGCGTTCGCGGGGCGCTGGGCGTCGACTTCGCCGGACCGACCCCGATCGTCGTCGAGCGGTTCGAAGTTGGCTCAGCGACGGACAGTGAGTTCACGGACTGGCTGGAGAGCTCGTATGCCGAAGGATGGGCGACCATCCCGGGAGTTGTTCGGGTGCGCACGTATCGTCAGTCCACTGATCTGCCTCAGGAGTTTCCGTTCGACCGCTATCAGTCCAAGGGAAACCGGATGATCCTCACCGAGTTTGAGGTTGGGACCGACCTGCGGGCTGCCCTCGCTAGCGGCGCCGTGCGCGACCTGCTGCGGGAGTCGATCAGGTGGGACCTGGACCTGCCGTACGTTCGCCGGGAGGCGGCGGAGAGCTATGTGATCCGAGACAGGGCGGATGCAGCCTCCACGCTTGCAGCTCGTCGCGCGGCGTCGAACTAGCAACGGCCTGACGGGCAGGTCCCGAGCATCGGTGGGGCAGGAAGGGCGTCGCCCCTGCCCCACCGGTCTCGATGCGCTGAGGCCTCGCCCCAGTGGTCGACCGCACCTTCTCGAGTGACTAAGAGGTGATCGATCTGACAAGCGGCCAGTATCCGTTCCTGCTCACCCGTGCTTGTCCGAACCCAGACATCGCCACGGCTTTCAACGAATGGCAGCGGTCCAAGCACCTGCCGGATCTCATGGCAGGAACCTCGCGGATGCGATGCACCTACGCCCTGCCGGTAGGAGATCCGTTGCCGGCGGTCTATCGGGGCACCTCGGGTTGTCTCGCCTACTACGTTGGACCCAGCGTCAGCGACCTGCTCGACTGGAGCAACGGTCCAACCGTGGCCTCTGCAGTTGCGGACGGCAGCCGATGGTTTGGAAGCTTCTCGATGCTGGACTCCTACCAGTACACGGGGAACGTCTATTGCGTTCTCTCCACGTCTGGGGGCCAGTCGAACTTCGACGAGGCCCGATCGACTTGGCTGGTGGAGCGATTCGAAGTCGAACCAGGCCGCCTAGCCGCATTCGATTCCTGGGCGACGACTCATCATGTGCCGAGGCTCTCCGAAGTCTACGGTGTTCAACGCTCCCGGCTGGTTGCTGCTGTGCGCGATGGCGTCGACCTCGACTACTACTTGTCGGTGGGAAATCGAGCAGTGATCACGGAACTCGAACCCGCAAGCGACGTGTCTGTGCTGATGTCACAGGGTGCCCTCACTGCGATGCAAGACTCCCAGCAGTGGGACCGGTCGTGCACCTACGCGATGCGCGAGGTCTACAGGCACTTCAGCGATGCCGGGAGCGATGACACGGTCTCGTTCCCCGGGGTCTGGGCCGATCGCGGCTAGGGCTCAATGTCTGGTGCAGCGCGACGAATCTCGTGGACAGGATTGGGAACGCCGTCCACGAGGTCCGACATCAGCGACCGAGGACTTAGACCGCGGAGCGCTTGGATCTGGTCCGTCACGTCGACACCGGCTGCCTCAGACAGATCCTGTCGTGCTGTCGCCGCCATGCGTCGGAGATTGGCTATCGCCTTGCCGGCATCAGCCGCCGCTCGAGGAAGTCGCTCGGGTCCGAACACGAGAACTGCGACGATGCCGATGATCAGCAACTCACCAATTCCGATGTCGAACATATCCGCCCTCCCTGCGTGCTTCTTCCTAGATACCAGTGATTGCGTGCAGCCCGCCGTCCACGGCGAGGTCTACGCCGCACACGTGAGCGGACCAATCCGAGCACAGGAAGAGGGCTACGTTCGCGACGTCAGCAGGAGTGGTCCAGCGCCCCAACGGTGGCGGCGTTGCTGGAGTGCGCCAATCGGCAGTACCCGCGTCAGGTCGAACATCGGAAGCGGCTCGAACCACGTATCCAGGTGCGATGACGTTGAACGAGAGTCCAGATGTGGCAAGTTCCAGTGCCAGGGCGGCCGTGACACGCCGGGAGCCGAACGAGTCGATGGTGCGCCGAACTCGGTCGCCTGCTTCAAGTGGATTGAGGGCAGGAGCGATCGAGACCAGCCGTCCACCAGGCCGCATTCGTTCTGCGGCTACTCGCATGGAGTCGACCACCAGGCCGAACGAGTCAGTCGACGGGTTGAGCCCCCTCGCATCGTTGTCGTTCACCAGGACGAGTACGTCAATCCCGCCGAGCCGCTCGTGGGCCTCGTGAAGTCCGGACGCAAGGTCATCGCGGTTGCGGTGGTCGCACAGGATCGATCCGACGCTTCGAGTGCCTTGAATCTTCGCAGCCGAGCCCCACACGGCCGCGCCGACGCCAAGCAGCATCACTTCGGAGCCGGCGTCGTAGATCCGCGATGCGACCGCATCGCCGATCGGGGTGCCCGCGCCTACAAGTACAGTTCGGCGCCCGCTGAGGTCGGTCAGGTCCACGTCGACACACTACTCACGACGATGAATTCCTGGTTACGATTCCAGAGTCGGCTTCTTGCCCCGTCGCGCGAAGGTCGCGCGTCTGCGACAGCGCTCGATCTGCGCTGTCCCAGCTGTACGGCGGTCCGTTCGACTAGTACGTACCAATGCACGTCCGGAGTCCTCGGCGCATTCGGTCCGCCATGGGACTAGGTGCAGCCTCGCGCAGGGTGACAGCGCAGGATGTCGCTGACCGGGCGGGCGTAGCGCAGTCGAGCGTGTCGCGGGCTCTGTCCCGACATCCGACCGTGTCCCCGAGACTTCGACAGCGAGTGGAGGACGCAGCTGCCGCATTGGGCTACCAGCCTCATCCCGGTGCCCAGTCGATGCGGGGCGTATCGACCGCGACGGTCGGCTTCGCGGTAAGCGACATCTCGAACCCGCTCGTAGCCCTGATAGCCCGGACTTGTGAGCAGGAGCTCAGGGCGTCTGGGTTCTCGATGATCGTAGTGAACTCGGACGGCGACCCGGCATCGGAATCTCGGGGGCTCTCGGTTCTCAGAAGCCGGCGGGTCGACGGAGTCATCGCTTGCCTTGAGACGGATGTAGCAGCGACCACGCAGCGGGCACTGGCGGCGTTCTCGACGCCCGTCGTGCTGCTGGACCGGGATGTCGGAGGGCTTTCGGCGGGAGCAGTTCTATGTGATCACTTTTCGGGCACATATGCCGCGACCACGGACCTCCTTCGTCATGGTCATCGGAAGATCGGGCTGTTGGCCGACACGACGCACGGACGTGCTTACCGCGAGCGTCTCCTAGGCGTCAAGATTGCGCACCGAGACACGGGCCGGACGTTCAACGAGGAGCTCCTGCTTGGTTCGATGGATTCGCCAGACGCAACATTGCAGCAAGTCCTTCGCCTTGCGTCCAGCTCACAACCACCCACGGCATTCATGACGGGAGGTATCGCGTCCACGGCAGAGGCCTTGAAGGCGTTGCGGCAGCTCGGACTGGTTCCGGGTGTCGATGTCGCCCTCATCGCACTTGATGAGTGGCCGCTCTTCGACATCGTCGCCCCGACCCTTAGTTCGGTGTGCAGGGATCCGGTTGAGATCGGAACCTCGGGAACGAGAATTCTCAAGGACATGCTCAACGGAGGTGAGCCGACAGCGGTCTCGTTGCCAACGACCTACCGCCCGCGCCAGAGCCTCACAACGGTCAGTCCGTTCGAAGGCGCCTCCACAGGTTAGGGAGGCGGCGCCTCCTGCACCGATGGCTCGAGAAGGCTGACGTTCAAGTTGGCGGAGGTGGCTTGAGGCCACTTTCGGTCCCCTTCTGGGGGTTCACCGATGCCGCATCGGGCATTGCTGGTCGCTGACGAATTCCGGCGCCCTGTCCGCGCGCCGACGTCAATTGACCAGCGTGTCGACCGCCGATCGCGCGCTTGGCGACTTCGGCCTCTCTATCGGCCCTGAGTGTCCAGCACCGCACCTTGAGCGTGCATGCCGGCGGCGTCCGAGAGATCGTCGTGACGGCACTGGGGATCCTCTACTTCGCTACGCCGGTCCACTACCCGGTGAGCATGGTCGAGGGCGTCCACCACGGTCTCGCGGTGCTGGTGACGGCCAATCCCCTCGCGTGGTACCTGGAGGCGCTGCGCTCGTCTACGTACGCGCTCGCCGCACCGCCGGCATGGGCGGTTGGCGGGCTACTCCTGCTCGGCGTAGCGGTGTTCTGGGCAGGCCTCGTGATCTTCGTCCGGCTCAGCCGCGACCTCGTCGACCGGCTGTAGCGCAACACCGCGACCGACCCGGTCTTGTTGGCTGCGCAGCTGGGCCCCAGTTCGTGACGGATTTCCTGGGCCAAGCTGCACACTTGACGAAGGGATGGGAGGGCTGATGGGCGGCGAGCACATCATCGTGCGGGACAGGCTGGAACCGCGCCGTGAGGCGGAGCTCATGCAGCTGTTCGCTGAGCAATGGTGGACGACGGAACGCACTGCCGAGGATGCGATGGCCTCCGTGAGTGGCTCGTCAGTTGTCGTGGCAGCAGTCGACGAGGAGTCGGACGCACTCGTCGGCTTCGCGCGAGTACTCACGGACGGGGTGTACGTCGCACTGATCCTCGACGTCATGGTTGCAGACAGGTGGCGGGGGACCGGAGTCGGAGCGCGGCTGATGGACTTCCTCGTCGCCCACCCCGTCCTCTCGACGGTCGAGAGCCTGGAGCTCGTGTGTCGCCCGCACCTCGTCGGCTTCTACGCCCGATGGGGGTTCAACGACGATGTCGGCACCGCCGGCCTGATGAAGCGACGCCGCGGCGACGGATAGCTCACGCACGAGTGTGGGGCGGGTCGGGCTCGAACCGACGACGACCAGATTATGAGTCCGGGGCTCTAACCAGCTGAGCTACCGCCCCTTGCGGTACCTCGAGAGCGTACCCAGCGGTGGGTCGGTAGCGTCGCCGCCCGTCGGCGGGTTCCGGTGACGATTCAGGACCGGTAACCTAGTTAAAGATTGTCGGGCGGCGGAGGAGGAACCTGGGGTGACTCGTAGCCCCGCCCGCACCTGGTTGCCGACCTACCTGGCGATCGCCGTCCTCTGGGGGAGCACGTTCTCTGCGATCGGCGGCGCACTCGGCTCGTTCACCCCGGTCGGACTGGTGTTCCTGCGGATGGTCGTAGCGGCGGCCACGATGGTCGTGATCAGCGCAGTGGCACGGGTGCGGTTCCCGCCACGCGGTCTCTGGCTGCGGATCGCCCTCATGGCAGCGATGGCCGTCGTCCTCCCAGGGTCGCTTCTCGCCTTCGCGCAGATCCACATCTCCTCGGCGCTCGCCGGGATCCTGACCAGCCTCGTCCCGCTGACGACCCTGCTCGTCGTGGTGCTCTTCTATCGCGAGGAGCGCCCGACGGTGCCGCGCGTGGTCGGCCTGTTCATCGGCTTCCTCGGCATGGCCGTCGTCGTCGGTGTCTGGAACCCGCTCGGCACCGCCACGCTCCTGGGCATCGTGCTGGTCCTCGCGTCGAACGTGAGCTACTCCTCGTCCATCCCGTTCGCGCGCCGACACCTCGCCGGCGGCGAGCGCGCAAGTACCCTGTCGCCGATCGCGATTACGACGGCGATGTACATGTTCGCCGCGGTTGAGACCCTGCCGTTCGCCGTGGTCACCGGCGTCCAGTCCGCCCCTTTCACGGTCTCGTCCGTGGCCTCGCTCGTATACCTCGGCCTCATCGGCAGCGCGATCGCGTTCGTCCTGAACTTCCGGCTGATCAGGATCTCCGACGTCACGACGGCCAGCACCGTCATGTATCTCGTCCCGCTCGTGGCGATCACAGCGGGAGCGCTGTTCCTCGGCGAGGTCATCACGTGGAACGAGATCGTCGGCGCGGGGGTGATCCTCGTCGGCGCGGCCCTCGCGCAAGGGCTCATTCGCACGCCCGGTCGGGTGCGACGCGGTGACCGCGCGCTGGAGGCCGACGACGTCGTGCCGCCACCGCCGTGAACCGCGACCGGCACGCCCGTCGCCGGTGAACGTTGGGTTCACTCCTCAGCACATCCGCTGACCGCTAACCTAGTTAAGGGTTGCTGACCCGAGGAGGGACGTGGGCGTTCTTCCGTTCCTCATCGGCCTCGCCGCCAGCACGTGCGTCATCGTCAACGGGATCCCGCAGGCGGCCAAGATCTGGCGGACCGGCAGCGCGGCCGGCGTCAGCGTCCCGATGTGGATCTTGTTCTACGGGCTCCTGTGCCTGTGGCTCGGATACGGCATCCGCGTGGGGAACCTGACACTCATCGTCGCCAACGTCGGGACCATGGCGACGAGCACGGCGGTCCTCGTGGCGATCGCCCGGTCTCGGGGCCGCAACCTTGCCCTCGTCGTCGCTGGCATCGCCGCGCTGTCGGCGGTGCTCGTCACTATCGCGCTCGTCGCCCCGGTGGCGGTGCTTGCGGTCGTGTTCTTCGCGGCCACGGGCCTCACCTGGATCCAGACCGTGAAGTCGATCCAGACGTGGCGGACGCACGGGCACAGCAACGTCTCGCTCAGCGCGTTCTACCTGCGCGCTGCCGCGAACGCCCTGTGGATCGTCCAGACGGTGTTCACCGGTGACCGGCTGCTGCTGTTCGTGTCGATCCTGACCCTGTCGGGGGCGGTGTCGGTCATCGTCTTCGAGCTGCTCATCCGGCGCCAGCACAGCCTCGACCACACCCCCGTCGAGGAGATCTCATCGGACGGCGGGGCCACCCTGCTGCCGGGGGCCTGACCGCGGCTGCGGCGCGCTAGCGGTCGACGGCTTCGGCATACTCCTCATCGGAGACGAGCTCTCCCCACTGCGCCTCATGCCCGGCGTCGTCGAGGTCAACGACCCCGATCATGACGAGCGTCCGGTCCCGGTCGGAGCCGTGCCAGTGCCACACCCCCGGCGTGCACGAGACGGAGCCACCAACGGCCACCACCTGCGCCTGTCGACCACGCTCCTGCACGACGAGGTTGCCGTCGAGGACGTGGAGGATCTGGCCGTGCTGGTGGACGTGCCACGCCGTGCGGCTCCCCGGCTCGAAGTACGCCTTCACGACCCGGGTCCGCGAGGGCGGAACGCCGCTCGCGAGGTGGTCGACCCAGCCTCGCCCGGTGCACAGCGTCGCGGGCACCTGGATCGTCCGCCCCGGCGTGATCCTCAGCGGTCCGTCGCTCATCGCCGGCCTCCTTCCGTCGCGCTCCCCGGCGCCGAGGTCGGGGAGAGGGCGCCAGACGCCAGACGCCCAGCGCCGAAGGCTAGCGCGCAACCCAGGCGCCGGCAGCGGCGTCGTATTCGCCTCGGTGCATGGCTCGGGCGCGACCAGATCCGGGCGACTCCTGGCCGACGGCGCCAAGGTCCGCCAACAATTCGGGCCTGCTGGCTTGCCGCGTCCTAAGGTGCAAGTATAACGACTGCACAATTTGACTCAGAGGAGCGACAGCAATGAAGCGACGTCACCAGGTCGTGCTCGGTCTCGGGGCGGGACTTGCGCTGACGGGGTCCGCGCTCGTGGCCCCGGCCGTTGCCCACGCCGCGACGGTCGGTGGGGCTGAGTGCTCCATCGTTGGAACAGCCGGCAACGATGTCTTGCGCGGAACACCAGGGGACGACGTCATCTGTGGCCTCGGGGGCAACGACGGCATGGCTGGCGGTGATGGCGACGACATCCTGAGCGGCGGCGACGGCATCGACGTCCTGTACGGCGGCAGTGGTGACGACACCATCCTCGGCGGTGGCGGCGACGACGTCCTGTACGGCGCTGCTGGTGACGATGTCCTCGCCGGTGGCAGCGGCGACGACGTCCAGTTCGGCGGCAGCGGGAACGACAATCTCGTCGGCGGTGCCGGCACCGACACCCTCGTGGGCGGTACCGGAACGGACCGACTGAGCGAGAGCAGCACGGTCGGGAGCCAGCGCGAGACCGGTGGAAAGGTCGAGATGGCCGCCCGATACAGCCTGCCGGTCGGGACGGAGGTGCACTGGACGCCGCTCCAGGACGAGCGTCCGTGCATCGCGCGTACCGGGGAGTCCTGGACCGACACGGTCGGCTCCGAGCCCATGAGTCACTTCCTGTTCGAGGTCGAGCCCACTCGCGCCTGTTTCGACAAGGACGTCAACTTCCGGTGGCGGGTCCGGGTCCACACCCCTGACGACCGATGGGGTCTGGCCTACGTCCTGGTGAGCGCCAAGTTCTCCGGCACCCAGGGCTCCCCGATCCCGGTGTCGGCGGCGACCTGCATCCGTCTTGAGGAGGGTCTGAAATGCACCCGGTCCATCACGGAGCAGAAGTTCTGGCCCCTTCTTCCGCTCTACTCGACCGTGACGATCGGACCGTTGGGCTGACGGACCGTTCCGCCGGCTCCGGGCCGCGCCGCAAGTTCTGATCGGCACGTCGAGTCTCCGGCGACAACTGCGCCGAACTCGACGGACGAGCGCTGCCGCACCGCACAACTAGAGTGTGTCGATGGCCGTCGAGAAGCCGCACAGCGCCAATGAGCGCAGCGGTTTCGAACGACGCAAGGCGAATACGCGGCGCAAGATCACGGTCGCGTCAGAGGTCTTGTTCAGGACGCAGGGCTACCACGCGACGTCTATCGAGGAGATTGCTGAAGCGGCGCACGTCGCTCCGCGCACGGTCTACCTGCGCTTCGGCTCCAAGGCGGGGGTGCTGCTCGCGTACTTCGACGAGTGGCTCGACGAGTTCGTCCGCCAGCTGCTGGATCGCCCGGTGGGCGAGCGTCCGGACGAACAGGTGGCACGTGCTCTTCGGGCGATGACGGATGCCGGGTGGGACGACGACAGCACCGCCGGCCCGGTCGAGGCGCTGCACCCGATCGTCGAGTTCATCGGCAGCGGGAACGCCGAGGTCGCCGGCCATGTCATGCAACGGTGGACTCAGGCGCAGGACGCGCTCACGGTCGGGTTCCGCGAGCGTGACGGCCACTCTCGGGATTCGTTCGTCCCGCGCATCCAGGCTGCTGCGGTCTTCGCCGCCTGGATGGCGACGATCCTCGCGTTCCGCGACGCCTTCGCCAGTCGGACCCCTATCGATGAGAGCTCACACGAGATCGGCGCTATCGCGATGCGCGCCTATACCGACGGCCTGGGGAGCCCGGGACCACCTGCCGCGACGTCGTCGAGAGTGCGCCGCACGGCCGCGAAGCGCCCACCACGCAAGCCTGCGGCCACGACATAGCGTCACGAGACATCGCGACACCACCTCCGGACATCCGTCGTGGTTGGCCAGGAGGTTCGGTCGTCCGCGTGCGTAGTGCGGGGAGCGCTAACGAGTCGTCCAGGCGCCGATGCCCGCGTCGTAGTGCAGCGTGCGCGAGCAGACTGCTCCGCCGGTGCCACCGTGCGGCCATTGGCTCCAACTGATGCTCCACCCGCCACGGCCGACCCCGGCCCAGTCGAGCTCCGGCCCAGCCGCGGCGTCGCAGGTGCCTGCGGCGGGCAGGCCGAACTCCTGGACGACATCGGCAGGAGCGTCGCCGCCGGGACCGCCCGTCCCCGGGCTGGCGAGCACCGTCACGCTGATCTCAAGCTGCTGAGGTACCCACTGAATGCCGATCGAGAACGTCGTCGTCCCGACGTTGGCGAACGTGACGATCGCGTGCCCGACGTTCCACACCGCGCCCTCATCCGGCGTCGTCGTTCCATCGTTCGTGACCAACCACGTCACGACGCCCGGCGTGCTGCTCGTCAAGGGGCAGTCGCTGCCCGTGGGATCCGGGGTGATCGTGAACGTGTCGCCCACGTATCCACTCATCGACGACGTCGCGACCGTGCCCTCGCCGGCGCAGAAGTAGGTCACATTCCCCAGGTCGGCTGCTGACGCGGCGGGCGCCGCGGAGAGTGTCGTGAGGCTGATGCCGACAGCGGCGCAGCAGAGCATGACACTGCGCGAGAGCCAGCCGGAGGTACGCAACAGGTAGGTCACCGTCGTCCAATCGGTAGCGTCGATGCGCCGGAGTCAATCACGGGCCGCGGGGGACGCCGGCGCACTCGGACTGAGCGTACGGACGAACTCCTCGTGGAACGCGGCAGTCATCGCCGCGGTCGCCTGGTACCGCTGACCCTCGGCCTGGAACAGGCTCGCGACCGCGTGAGCGAGCTCGTCCTCACCGGTTAACGCCCTGAACTGCTTCTCCATCCGGCGCTCTGCGACGGCACGGGCGTGCAGTGGGTTGCGTGTCCGCACAACGTAGGTGCTTGTGCAGGTCATGCGCGTGCGCGCGGCATTCGCCTCACAGCTCCAGCTGGCCGGGACCTCGGCGGCTGACGCAGACGGCACAGCGGTGGCGACCATGAGGAGCACCAGCGCCGCGGCCCCGACAACACCTGTGCGTGCCACGGGCCGATGCTAGCGACGCTCCGGCCGCGTGAGTGGGCACCGCCGTGGGTACGTGACGTCCAGGTCGACCATGAGAGGACGTGCAGGACCATGACTGAGAAGCCACAGGCAGCGCCCGACGGTGACGACCCGGAGCTGCCGGACGACGCACCGCCGCCGGACAAGGAGACTCCCGAGAACTTCGAGAGCGAAGGCGGCGCCGGCCCGGACGGCCCCGTCGCGATCACCTGATCGGGACGGCCGCGGTGGCTTCGCAGCGCACCACGATCGCCGTCGGTGGGCAGAAACTGACTGTCAGCAGCCTCGACAAGGTCATGTACCCGTCGACGGGGACGACGAAGGGCGACGTCCTCGAGTACTACGTCACGATCGCTCCGTGGCTCATCCCGCACGCCCGCTGGCGTCCGGCGACCCGGAAGCGCTGGGTCGACGGGGTCGGCACGACCGACGAGCCCGGCGCCGTGTTCTTCGAGAAGAACCTGCCGGGTTCGGCGCCGTCCTGGATTGCGCGTGTGCGGCTGACGCACGCCGACCACGACAACGCCTATCCCATCGTCAACGACGTCGCGACGCTGGCGTGGTTCGCGCAGGTCGCGGCCCTGGAGATCCACGTGCCGCAATGGCGGTCGGGGCCGCGCGGGAAGCGGCACAATCCCGACCGCTTGGTCCTCGACCTCGACCCCGGCGATGGTGCTGGCCTGCCGGAGTGCGTCGCGGTCGCCAAGGCTGCGCGCGCACTCCTCGCCGATCTGGGTCTGGAGGCGCTCCCGGTCACCAGCGGCAGCAAGGGCATCCACCTGTACGCCGGCCTTGCCGGAACGCTCACGTCGGATGAGGTGTCGGCCATCGCGCACGAGCTCGCCCGGACATTGGAGAGCGAGCATCCCGACCTGGTCGTGAGCGACATGGCGAAGGCCCGGCGACGCGGCAAGGTCTTGGTCGACTGGAGCCAGAACAACGGGGCGAAGACGACCGTGTGCCCGTACTCGATGAGAGGGCGCGAATTGCCGACCGTGGCCGCACCGCGGACCTGGCGCGAGCTCGGCTCGCCTTCGCTCAGGCAGCTCACGTACGACGAGGTCCTGCGCCGCGTGCGTCGTCGCGGGGACCCGCTCGCAGCCCTCGGCGACGACGACGGTACTCAGGTGACGACCGACGAGGACCTCGGCAGCGCCGCGGCGCCGGCTCGTGCACGCGACCGCCTGACGACGTACCGGAGCAAGCGCGATCCGAGTCGCACGCCCGAACCGGTCCCCGGTCCGAGTCGACGCCCGCCCGCGTCGGAGGGTGCCTCTTTCGTCATCCAGGAGCACCACGCATCGCGCCTGCACTGGGACTTCCGCCTCGAGCACGACGGGGTTCTCGTGTCGTGGGCCCTGCCGAAGGGAGTACCGAGGTCGTCGCGTGAGAACCATCTCGCCGTCCAGACCGAGGACCACCCGCTGGAGTACGGCACCTTCGAGGGCACGATCCCTACGGGGGAGTACGGCGGTGGCCAGGTCACGATCTGGGACCGCGGCACGTTCGAGCTGGAGAAGTGGCGCGATGGTGAGGAGGTCATCGCGACGCTGCATGGGCAGCCCGCTGGCGGCCTGGGCGGCCGCCCCGAGCGCTACGCCCTGATCCACACGGGCCGCTCGGCGAAGGACGCGAAGAACTGGCTCATCCACCGGATGTCGCTCACCAGCGACACCGTCCCCGTCCAGCCGATGCTCGCCACGCTGGGCACGGCCGACGACCTGTCGGGCGGCGACTGGGCACTGGAGATGAAGTGGGACGGCGTCCGCGTGATCGCCGAGGTCGTGAAGGACAACGTCCGCCTGTGGAGCCGCAACGGGAACGACGTGACCATCACGTTCCCGGACATCGTCGATGCGCTGCGATCGGCGTTCGCCGGCCCCGACATCGTCGTCGACGGGGAGATCGTCGCGTTCGACGACACGGGGCGACCGAGCTTCGGCCGGCTCCAAGGACGCCTCGGCCTGGCGTCCGCGTCGGCTGCCCACGCGGCCGCCGGCCGGATCCCCGCCCACCTCATGGCCTTCGACGTGCTGAGCTTGGACGGCAGGTCGACGACCGGCCTGCCCTACCACCAGCGGAGAGAGCTCCTTGCCTCCGCCATCGATGCGAACGCGGTCGTCGTGATACCGCCGGCATTCGACGGGGACGTCGACGCGGCGATGTCCAGCAGCCTCGAGCACGGGCTGGAGGGCGTGGTCGCCAAGCGGCCCGACAGCACCTACCGGGGTGGTGCCCGGTCGCGCGACTGGATCAAGGTCAAGCACACCCGGATGCAGGAGGTCGTCGTCGTCGGCTGGCAGGAGGGCAACGGCCGCCGGTCGGGAACGGTCGGCTCGCTCCTCGTCGCGGTCAACGACGACGACGGGCTGCGGTTCGTCGGCAAGGTGGGTACCGGGTTCAGCGACCGCGACCTCGCCGAGATCACCGGCCGCCTCACGCGGATCGCACGGTCGACGGCCCCGGTCGAGGACGTCCCGTCGGCCGTCCGGCGGGCCGCCCACTGGGTGAGCCCGAAACTCGTCGGCGAGGTCTCCTTCACGGAGTGGACGAGAGCCGGGAGCATGCGGCACCCGGTCTGGCGCGGCTGGCGGCCTGACAAGGACGCCGCAGAGGTCCACGTCGAGACCTGAGCCGACGGGCATGCATCCGTGGCTCCGGAGGGCGAGGATGACGTCCGTGGCCCGGCAAAGTCGGCTCGTCCCGCACGTGGCGGCAGCGTTCGCCGGCCTTCTTGCGATCGCGGCGTGTGGCGTTGCGCCGACCGTTGCCGCCACAGCCGGCGAGAGCTCTGCACCGCCTGCGCCCAGCGTCGCGGCGGCCGACTACCTTCCCGGTCTCGGCGCGACGGTACGGCTGCCACGCGACGATGGCCCCCGCCCGCTCGTCGTGCTCGTCCCCGGCGGCGGCTGGACATCGGCTGACCCGACGGGGCTCATCCCGCTCGCGGAGCAGCTGGCCGCCGACGGCTCGACGACCTCACTCATCACGTACTCCACGCTCGGCGACGAGTCGATGTTCCCGACAGGCGTCGACGACGTCGCATGCGCGATCCGCTGGTCCGCGCTGCAGGCGACAGCTTCCGGCCGGCCCCCCAGTCACGTCGTCGTCCTCGGGCACTCCGCCGGCGGCCACCTGGCCGCGCTTGTCGCGCTCTCCGGCGACGACTTCGGCGGCGGCTGCCCGTACCCCAAGACCGCGATCGACGGTCTCGTCGGCCTCGCCGGCGTCTACGACACGGACGATGTGGAGCCGGCGCTCGAGGCGTGGATGGGTTCGACGCCGCAACGCGACCCGCGGGCGTGGGACCGAGTGAACCCGATGCACTGGGTGGCCGTCGGCAACGGCGCCTCCGGTCTGCGGGTTGCACTGGTGCACGGTGACGCGGACGTCGTTGTCCCCTTGGAGCAGACCACCGCGTTCGCCGATGCCTTGTCCGGTGCCGGGGCCGACGTCACGACGACGATCCAGCCCGGGGTCGACCACATGAGTGTGTTCGAGGCCGCGAACGCAGAGCCGGTGATCCGGGCATGGCTGAACGACTGGGGGGCCGCCGAGCCCGCCTGAGCGCAATGACGGGCGTCGGTCAGCGTGTGTCGGTGATCGTGATCCGCATCCCGTCGATCGGGCTGACTGACCACGTCGCGTGCAGGCCGTCCCAGTCGCCCTCATGGGCGCCGTCCCCGCCGGTCGTCGAGGTGATGCCGTCCAGGACGTCGTCCGACACCTCGAGCAGCTTGAGGATGCACTGCACGGTCGCCATCGGGGCACCCGCGCCGCCCGGTGTCGGGGAGCCGTCGATCGTCACGGAACGACCGGCGTCGGCGAGCTGGACGTCCGAGCTGCCGGTCGTGTTGCACGTCGTCGCGGCGTGCTCGACCCGCGGCGCTGCCCCGCAGGCGGACAGGGCGAACGCCGCCGCTGCACCTACGGCGAGGGAGACAAGGGACCGCGCGGCTCTCGACCCTGAGGCTCGCTCCATGGCTTGATCATCGCCCCCGGCATCCGATGGCGTGTCGCCGGCCGCCAGGCGGGCGAGTTGGGGAGCACGCGACGTCGGTTTGGCGGATCCGTACACTTGAACATATCTTCATCTACGTCACCGTCCTGGGAGTGCCGTCGTGAGCAGACCGCTGTATGAGGCCAAAGCCGACTTCTTCCGCACGCTGGGCCACCCGGCCCGCATCCGCGTGCTGGAGCTCCTCTGCGACCGTGAGCATGCGGTCCACGAGCTCCTCGCCGAGATCGACATCGAGCCGAGCAACCTCTCCCACCAGCTGGCCGTCCTGCGTCGGTCCGGACTCGTCACGCCCAGTCGTCGGGACGGACAGGTCTTCTACACCGTCGCCGTGCCGCAGGTGCGCGACCTCCTCCTGGCCGCCCGAGTCATCCTGCGCGGTGTCATCGAGGAGCAGAAGGGCCTGAGCAAGGAGCTGGCGCCACGGCGCCGGACGGTCTCGTGAGCATGCCCGGGACGCCGCGGACCACGCCCGTGGCCCAGCTGCCGAGGGTCGCGTGGAGTCGGGTCCGTGCCCTCCTGCCTCGCACCGCCGACGTTCGCGCGATGCGCCGCAACCCTCGCCGTGACGTCCTCGCCGGCGTCACCGTCGCATTCGTCGCGCTGCCGCTCGCCCTCGCCTTCGGTGTTGCCTCCGGTGTCGGCGCCGGCGCCGGCCTGGTGACGGCGATCGTCGCCGGAGTCGTCGCTGCCGTGTTCGGCGGCTCGAACCTGCAGATCTCCGGGCCGACGGGGGCGATGACCGTCGTCCTGCTTCCGATCGTCGTCCAGTTCGGCGTGTCCGGCGTTCTCGTCGTCGGCCTGCTCGCCGGCATGATCCTCATCGTCCTGGCCTTCGCCGGCGCAGGTCGCTACATGCAGTACATCCCTCTGCCGGTCGTCGAGGGCTTCACGATCGGGATCGCGGTGATCATCGGGCTGCAGCAGGTTCCCGCAGCCCTCGGTCAGCCCAGTGGGGGAGAGAAGGTCGTCGGAGCAGCATGGAGCGCGATCGTCGATTTCGCCCACAGCCCGGACTGGCTGGCCGTCGCGATTACCGCGTTCGTGGCCGGAAGCATGCTCCTGGGCGTCCGTCTTCGTCCCGGGTTCCCCGTCTCCCTGCCCGCCGTCGTCGTTGCGACGATCGCCACCGGCGCCCTGCACCTGGATGTCGCGACGATCGGTGCGCTGCCGACGGGCCTGCCCGCGCCGGCCGTACCCGACGTGCCCTGGGCGCACCTGTCCGTACTCGTCCTGCCCGCTCTCGCCGTCGCGGCGCTCGCCGCGTTGGAGAGCCTGTTGTCCGCGACTGTCGCCGACGCGATGAGCGTGGGGGAGCGTCACGACCCTGACCGCGAGCTCTTCGGCCAGGGCATGGCGAACATCGTCACGCCGCTGTTCGGCGGGGTGCCCGCGACGGCGGCCATCGCACGCACGGCGGTCAACGTGCGCAGCGGCGCGCGGTCGCGCCTCGCGGCGATCACACAGTCGGCGTCCCTCCTGTTGGTCGTTCTCGTTGCCGCGCAATGGGTCTCGTACATCCCCGTGGCGGCGCTCGCGGGCGTCCTGCTGGCCACGGTCGTCCAGATGGTCGAGGTCTCGAGCGTGCGAGCGGTCCTGCACGCCACCCGGGGAGACGCCGTCGTGCTGGTCGCCACGGCCGTCGCGACGATCCTGTTCGACCTGGTGACGGCCGTGATCCTCGGCCTGGCGATCGCCGGCCTGTACGCGCTGCGGCAGATGTCCCGGTCCGCGCACGTCGACGAGATCCCACTCGACGCCTCCGACCACAGCGCCGCCGAGCAGGCGCTGCTCGACCAGCACGTGGTTGCCTACCGGCTTGACGGCCCGCTCTTCTTCGGAGCCGCCCATCGGTTCCTGCTGGAGATCGCCGAGGTCAGCGATGTCCGCGTCGTCATCCTCCGCCTGTCCCGCGTGCAGACCCTCGACGCCACCGGCGCGAGCGTGCTCGCCGACACGATCAAGGTCCTGGAGGGTCGCGGCATCACCGTCCTGCTCTCCGGCATCCGCGATGAGCACGAGACCGTCTTCTCCGCCCTCGGCGTCTATGACCACCTGGCGCATGAGCGCCACGTGTTCGCCACGACACCCGAAGCCATCGAGCACGCGATGGCCCACGTGGCCGCCGCCGAGCGCCGCTGAGGCGCCGCGGTTCGCCAGCCGACCGACCCGTGGTGGGATGGCATCGTGCAAGCGGTCGTGCTCGGACTCATCGCGGCCGTCATGTGGGCGGTGAGCTCGCTTGCGTCCTCACGCGGCGTCCGGATGATCCCGCCAACGAGCTTTGTGGCATGGGCCATGCTCATCGGGCTCGTCGTGTGCCTCCCGTTCACTGTCGCGACGGGCATCCCGCCGGGTCTGGGCGCCTCGCAGATCGTCCAGCTCTCAGTGGCCGGCGCCTGCAGCGTTGCCGGCCTCGTCCTCGGCTGGGGCGCCCTGCGCTACGGCAAGGTCGGCATCATCACGCCGATCGTGAGCGCGGAGGGGGCGATCGCCGCGCTCATCGCGGCGTTGACCGGGGAGTCGATCGCGCCAGCTGCCGCGGTGCTCCTCGGGGCCATCGTCGTCGGTGTCGTCATCGCGGCGATCGCGCCCGATCCCGCGCCGCTGGCGCACGAGCGCCCGGTGCTCGGCGTGGCAATGGCCGTCGCCGCCGCGGTCGTCTTCGGCGTCAGCCTCTACACGCTCGGGCACCTGTCCGGCGAGCTCCCGCTCAGCTGGGTCGTGCTGCCGCCTCGTGTCGCGGGCGTCATCTTGCTGTTCATCCCGCTGCTCGTCATGCGGCGCCTGCGGCTCACCCGGCGGGCCGCTCCGCTCGTCGCGATCGTCGGCCTTACGGAGGTCCTTGGGCACCTAGCGTTCGCGCTCGGGGCCCGAGACAGCATCGCGATCGCCGCCGTCCTGTCGTGCCAGTTCGCGCTTCTCAGCGCGATCCTCGCCTACGTGCTGTTCCGTGAGCGGCTCGGTCGGATGCAGATCACGGCGATCGCGATCCTCCTGGTCGGCGTGACGGGGCTGACGATCGTCACGTCCTGACGTCATCGTGCCCGGCGGCGGCGCGGGTCGGACGAACGGCAGGCGAAACAGTCACGTGCCGGCAGCAGTGTCGACCCAGGCACCGGCGTACGGGGCGAGGCGCGGCCACGCCGCCCCAGCCGCCGGATCGCTGAGCGCCAGCACCTCGCCGGTCACCGGGCTCGGCCGCTCGTCCGAGGCGAAGTTCACGACGCATACGAGCGACCCGCGGCGGACGACGAGCACGTCGGCGTCGACCGACACGTCGACGTCGAACGTCGCGAACGCCGGGTGCGTGTGCCGAAGCGCGAGCATCCGGCGGTACTGGGTCAACGTGCTCGTCGGCTCGGCGTCCTGCGCGACGACCGTCAGGTCGCCCCAGCCGACCGGCATCGGCAGCCAGGTGTCCGCCGTCGTGCTGAAGCCATAGGGCGGCTCGTCACCTGCCCACGGCATCGGCACCCGTGCGCCGTCGCGGCCCTTCTGCTCACCGCGGGTGCGCGTGAACACCGGGTCCTGACGGGCCGCGTCCGGTAGGTCCACGTCGGCCAGGCCGAGCTCCTCGCCGTTGTACACGTACACCGACCCGGGAAGCACATGAGCGACGAGCGCCATGGCCCGGGCGCGGCGACGCCCGTCCTCCCCGCCACCGAGCCTTGTCGGTGGCCGGAGGGTGTCGTGGTTGGCCAGCGACCACGTCGCGGGCGCGCCGACCAGCGCGAGTCCGGCGTAGGTCGACTCGATCACCGCGCGCACGCGCTCGACGTCCCACGGCGCTGCCATGAAGTCGAAGTTGAAGATCTGATGCAGCGTGTCCGGGGCGACGTAGCGCGCGGCCCGCTCGGGTGGCAGCCACGCCTCACAGACGGCCATCCGATCTCCCGGGTAGGAGTCCATAAGCGCCCGCCAGCCCCGGTACACGTCCTGGACCTCGTCGCGGTCGAGGACGGCGGAGTTGACCACCTTGCGCCGTCGACGCATGGAGTCCTCGCTGCCGTCGTCGAGGTCCGCGCGCATCGCGAGCACCAGGCTCTCGGGATCGTCCAGGTCCGGGTACGTCATGTCCTTGCACAGGCCCAGCGCGACGTCGACGCGGAAGCCGTCGACGCCGAGGTCGAGCCAGAAACGCAGCGTCTCCAGGCCATCGGCGACGACCTCGGGGTTGGACCAGTTCAGGTCGGGCTGGGAGGAGTCGAACGTGTGCAGGTACCACTGGCCCGGCAGCCCGTCCGCCTCGACGACGCGCTCCCAGGCCCCGCCGCCGAACCAGCTCACCCAGTTGTTCGGGGGAAGAGATTCGTCCGTGCCGCGTCCGTCGCGGAAGTGGTAGCGGGCGCGCTCAGGGCTGACCGGGCCCGCGGCGAGGGCCTGCTGGAACCAGTCCCGGTCGACCGAGGAGTGGTTCGGGACGACATCGACGATGGCGCGCATCCCTCGGGCGTGCGCCTGCTCGACGAGCGCGACGGCGTCGGCGAGGGTCCCGAACTCGGGGTCAACGGCGCGGGGGTCGGCGACGTCGTAGCCGGCATCGTGGCCGGGCGACGGGTAGAACGGCGACAGCCACAGGGCATCGACGCCGAGGCCGGCGAGGTAGTCGAGCCGGGAGATGATCCCCGGGAGGTCGCCCAGGCCGTTTCCGTCTGAGTCCTGGAAGGAGCGGGGGTAGACCTGGTAGACGGCGGCTGAGTGCCACCACGGGCGGCCCGAGGACGACATGGCCCTACCTCATCACGTCCGGCACGAAAGTGCAGTGCGCGGGCGCAGGTCAGGTCGGCATCAGGTCGGTATGGCCGTGGCGGACCGGTTGAACATGCGGCTGATGCTCGTGCCGAAGAACACGACGGCGACGATGATCACGACAGCGATAAGGGCGACAATGAGCCCGTACTCGACGGCGGTGGCGCCGCGGTCGCGGCGTCCGCGCACCGGTCGCCCCGCCTGCAGGCGGGCGAATGCCACGTGCACGGTGGCAATGGATCGCTTGACCACGGTTCCTCCCAGCGTCGAAGCAGTTGCCCGGCGCACGTGCAGCTACGGCCCGGGGTGGGGCGGTCGTTTGGGGGCGCTGGCGCGTGGATCAGGTCGGAATAGCGGTCGCGGCCTTGTTGAAGATGCCCCGCAGGCGCCCGCCGAGGAGCACGACGGCGACGATGATCACGACAGCGATAAGGGCCACGATGAGCCCGTACTCGACCGCCGTTGCACCGCGCTCCCGACGCCGCCGGACGTCGACCGGGAGCCGACCGGACTCGATGCGCGCGTATGCGACGTGCAGGTTCGCTAGCGACCGCTTGACCACGATTCCTCCTGGATACGTTCCCCTCGGGCGTTCACCCGACGCCCGTATGACGATCCCCGTCGCGGTCGGCAGTTTTGCACGAGTTGTCCGCTATTCGTGCGTGCGACACGGCGTGCCGACCCACCCTGCGCCCGACGGGTGGCTGCGCCGAATTGGGCAAATGCTCGGTCAGCGTGTTGGCTTGACTGGTCATTCAACTGCTGCGAACCTTCGGCGAGACCAGCACAGCCGGTTGCTGGCTGCGCAGGGCAGGAGGCGTACGTGGACGACTCGTCCGACGACGCCACGCCGGCGGCGCGGTTCGCCCGGCGACGCGACGACCTCATGAACTCGCGCGCGATGCTCGACATCGTCCGGTTCCTCATGACGCGGCCGACCTGCGACCAGATATCCCAGCATCTGGTCCTCAACCTGCTCAACAGTCACCGCCCGCGTGCTGCGGTGATCACCTTGTTCGGCGTGGACGGCTCGCTGCACGCCGTCGGTGCGTTCGGGATGGCGATCCCGGCACTCGAGGCCTTCCGGTCGCTCTCGCTGTGGGACTCCTCGCCGATGAGCGATGCCGTCCGCAGCGGTGAACCGGTCCTTCTCAGCTCCGCGGAGGAGGCCGCACAGCGGTATCCGTGGCTGGGCACTCCCGAGACGCCGTACGAGCCCACGGCCGTGTGGCCCCTGAGCCTGCCCAGCCAGCGGGTCGGCGCGGTGCAGCTCACCTTCACCGATCCGCCCGACTCCGACGTGCTTCGGGCTGATGTCACCGGCGTCGCCGCGGTGCTGGCGTTGTACCTCTCCCTGCTGAGCACCGGCGTCGCTCCCGGCCCCGATCGCGTCGGCACGCTCGTGGAACGCGAGGACCGGACCGGCCTGCCGTTCCCGGCGGCCAGCTTGTCGCTCGTCGACGGCGTCCCTGTGGAGGAGACGGCGCCGCCGCCGCGTCGGCGATCGTCGGCTCCGGGCGCGTTGACCGAGCGGCAGATGCGGATCCTCGGGCTGATGGCCAAGGGCTTGACCAACTCGCAGATCTCCAAGCGGGTCGGATTCAGTGAGTCGACGGTTCGCCAGGAGACGATGGCGATCTACCGTTACTTCGGCGTCGGCGGTCGTCGCGAGGCGGTCCGGCTGGCCGGGATGCGGGGAATGCTCGACGCCAACGCGGGCTGACGGAACGTCTGGCCGTGGGCGTGCGACGGGCCCTCGGCGGCATGTGCCTCCGAAGGCCCGTCACGGTGCGAGGTGGGGAAGTCCGAGGGTCACGCCGCCTGACCGGCCGCGCACGGCTTGTCGAGGGCGCGAACGCCGTTGATGTCGCCGGCGCCGAGGTTCACGTTGTCCCGTACGACGGGGAACATGATGTTGTCGGTCTCGTGTGCGTGAGCCAGTCCGAGCACGTGGCCCAGCTCATGGAGGTACAGGCTCCGGGACTCGGACGGGCTCGCGGCCTCCGCGTGATCCGTGCGGAAGATCGCCGTGCCCGTGACAATCTCCCGCGTCGTCGGGACGACCTGCGACGGCGACCCGAGCCCAACCGTCTGTCCACCCATTCGCGTCGTGCTTGCGTCATCGACGAAGGCGACGAACACGTGACGCGTCGGCGCGGCGCTGCCGTCGGCCGGTGTCAGCGAGAACGCCTTGTCGTCATAGGTGAGCGAGGTCGCTCCCGCGAACGTGAAGGTGAGCCCCGATGCATCTGCCCACTGATCGAATGCCCAGGTGAGGTCGGCGGTCGCCTGCTGAGCGTGGACCTCGTCCAACGCTCCGAGGTCGACGCTCCACGTGATCGGGGCGCTGCACAGCGACCAACCCGCACCGTCGAGCGCCGGCTCGTCGTCGGCGAAGATCGAGGAGAAGTCCGCCGCGGCAGCCACAGTGCCGACCGGCGCGGCGAGCGTCGTGCTCGAGGTGACGGCCGATGCGACGGGCGACGGGCTGGCGGTCGCCGACGCGACCGGAAGGGCCAGGGCGGTGAGGGCGACCAGCGCACCGAGCAGCGCGACACGTCCGCGCGTGCTGCCGATTACCTCTGCTGTCCTCACACAGAGAATGCTCCAGGCTCGAACATGTACGGTCAAAATGAACGATTGAAAATGACTGACCGTAGTAGGGGTTGACAAACAGTGTTGCCTGCGGTTCACGAGGCGTCGGGTCACGCTCTGCGAGGGTCGAAAGTCCTGAAACGGGCAAAACGATATGACCGAACAAAATGTCGTAGAGTTCGGAATGAATCACAAGAAAAGCGACATAAGACCTTTAAGGGGCGTTTCTCGGCGCGGCTGGGCCGATGTCATGCGTGTGCAACAGTCAAAGGTGAGAATGGGAGCAGCACCACCCGACGTAGGTCCGACCACGCGAAGGAGTGCACGATGACGGGAACCGGAACAGGCCCGAACCGACTCAGCCGGATCGCGGCGAAGGAGGTGCCGCACCGGTCAGACGAGCGGTTCTTCGCGGCGAAGTCAGACGTCAAGCGCGCGTGCGAGGACCTCCTCCACGACCTTCGAGGCTGCTCGGCACGCCCCGCCATGGTCACCGATCTGACCGTCGCCGTCACCCGGATGCAGCAGCAGCTCAAGGACTTCTCGCCGGACGAGCCGAAGGCCTCCACGGCTATGCGTGACATGGGCAAGGAGGTCTCGCACCTGAGCTCCGCGCAGACGTGGGTCTCCGCTGCCGAGCGCGTGTTGGTGCGTCTGGGCTCGGGTACGAGCCACTCCACCCGCGACGGTCTGCTCGAGGCTCAGGACGCCGTCATGTGGTGCGTGCGCGCCCAGCACTGGGACGGCGAGCTGACTGCTGCGACCAAGCAGCTTGAGCAGCTGGTCAAGGACGCCGAGGCACAGGCCTCTCGCGTGAGCTGATCTGGGACGGCTACAGGCGCCCGGGCCTCAGTACCGTCTCCGTGACCTCGCCGCCGATCGACTCCACCCGGTAGGCGGCCTTGCCCGGCGCCGGCTCGGCGAGATCGGCGACGACTTCGACGGGCTCGGTTCCCTCGTACAGCAGGCCGATGCCGTCGTCGGTCGCGAACGATGTCGGGAGCGTCCCGTCGCCCACCAGTTGGTGGAGCAACGGCCGACGCTGTGCCTCCGAGTCGTAGTGCACGCCATTGCCGTAGGGCAGCAGTGCCAACCCGTTGTCGACCGCCTGCAACTGCGCGCCGAACGAGTCGGTCGTGCCGCCGACGTGCCAGCAGATCGAGCCGGCACTCACCCCGGCGAGTACGGCGCCGCGCTCCCACGCGTCGTGCATCGCCTCGTCGATGCCATGGAGGCGCCAAAGCGCAAGCAGGTTCGCGACGCTGCCGCCGCCAACCCACACGACGTCCGCACCGCCCAGGGCGTCGGCGGGTCGCCGGTTCGGCTGCGTGAAGACGGCCAGATGGTCGACGTCGCAGCCGAGGTCGGCCAGCGCCGAGTACGTCGATGACAGGTATCCGGCGTCGTCACCGCTCGCCGTCATCACCAGCAGCACCCGCGGCCGCGTGGCTCCCGAAAGCTCCAGGGCTCGGTGGATGATGCGGCCGGGCCGGCGGACGTTCCATAGGTCGGTTGCCACGAAGCCGCCGCTCGTGGCGAGGATGCGTCGGGTCACAGCCCCATCCTTGCCGAGTGTTCAGGTGAGCCCCGGCCGGACCCGTCCGACCGGGGCTCACCTGCACGATCAACGCGGGGGAGGAGCGCGGGTCTGCCACGCTTGGCCCGTGACCGAGCGCGACGCTGACCGCATGCATCGGGCCGACCCCGAGATGGTCGAGGCGATCCTCGGCTACGTCGCCGACCGCCTGACCGATCCGGAGGTGCCGCTGGACGGCGTGGCCGACCGGGCCCACCTCGACCGGGTCATCGCTGGTCTCATCACCGAGGAGCCCCACGACTTCCGCGACGTGCTCGCCGCGTACGTCGACGACCTGGCACCGACGGTGCTGTCCGCCGACAGCCCGCGGATGTTCGCGTTCATCCCGTCGGCACCGACCAAGGCCGCGCTCCTGTTCGACATGGTCGTGTCAGCCGCCTCGCTTCAGGGGATCTCGTGGTTCGAGGCGGCCGGAGCCGTCGTGGCGGAGGGCCAGGCGCTGCGCGTGCTCGCCGACATCGCGGGGCTCCCGGCGAGCGCCGGGGGTGTGTTCGTGTCCGGCGGGTCAGCCGGGAACCTGTCGGCCCTGGTCGTCGCCCGCGAGACGTGGCGGAGACGGCGACGTGAGGCCGGGCTGCCGGACGTGCCGTTGCGGGTCGTCGTGAGCGACCAGGCGCACTCGTCCATCGCGAACGCGCTGTCGATCACGATGATGAGCCCGCTCGTCCTCCCGACCGTCGACGGTCGGCTGGACGAGCCGGCCCTGGCGGTCCTTGAGGGGGCGGACGGGCTCGAAGACGTCTGCGCGATCGTCGCCACGGCGGGCACGACGAACGCCGGGATCATCGATGACATCGCCGCGGCCGGCGTCGTCGCACGCGCACGTGGCTGGTGGCTGCACGTCGACGGCGCGTATGGCGGCGCCGGGATGCTGTCACCGGCACTGCGCGAGCGGTACGCCGGGATCGAGCATGCGGACTCCCTGGTCATGGACCCGCACAAGTGGTGGTTCGCGCCGTTCGACTGCGCCGCCCTGCTGTACCGCGAACCGCGGCTCGCCCGGGCGGTGCACACGCAGGACGCGTCGTACCTCGATGTGATCCACGGGGCCGACGATGACGTCAACCCGAGCGACCTCGCCTACCACCTGACCCGCCGCGCGCGTGGTCTGCCGCTGTGGTTCTCCATGGCGGTGAACGGAATCGGCGCCTACCGCGACGCGGTCGAGCACTCGCTGGACCTAGCTCGCTATGCCGCCGCGCGGCTGGCTGAGCACCCGAGGTGCACCGTGCTCCGCGACCCGGACCTGTCGGTCGTCCTGTTCCGCCGGGAAGGCTGGACAGCGGCGGACTATGGCGCGTGGGCGGACCGGCTGCTGGTCGCCCAAGAGGCACTCGTCGCGTCGAGCCGTTGGCGCGGTGAGGTCGTGGGGCGCCTGGTCTTCTTGCACCCGTCGACGACGACCGCGATGGTCGACGAGCTCATCGACTCGCTCGACGCCTGAGCGCGAGCCGAGTTCGCCTGGAACTAGCGGGTGAGGCCGGCCTTCTTGAGGGCCGCCCAGGTGAGCGGCAGCAAGCCCGCGGCAGCGAGCAGCTTGAGGGCGTCGCCGATCAGGAAGTCCTTGACGCCGTAGGCCCACGCCGACTCCGGGCCGAACCACGGGACGCCGAGCTTGAACTTCAGCCACGTCGCGCCGACGGCGTAGATGATGACGCTGCCGAGCACCATGAGTCCGACGGAGCGCCAGAAGGTGCGCGTCGCCCCGTGCTCGGCGACCTTGCCGACGACGAACGCGGCCACGATGAAGCCGGCGAGGTAGCCGAACGAGTTCAGGTTGAAGACGGCGCTGCCGGTCGCATGGCCTCCCTCAGCGTCCGCGGTCAGCCACGGCACGCCCACGAACGCCAGCGCGAGGTACAGGGTCGTCGCGAGAACGCCGCGCAGGGAGCCGAGGGCGCCGGCGGCGAGGATCACAGCGAACGTCTGGAGGGTGACCGGGACGGCCGGGTTCCAGGGCAGGTAAAACGCGACCTGCGCAGCCAGTCCGATGAAGGCGGCACCGCCGACGACGAGGACGGCGTTGCGGGCCCACGACCGGGCGAAGACGTCGGCGAGCACGCGGGGCTGGGGGGCAGCGATTGCCATGGTTCCTCCGGCGAAAACGGGGCCACGCCGTCAGTCGGGCGCGTCAGAGGAACCCTACCGAAACGGGCGTGGCGCGGGTGCCTGCCGCGGCCGCGATGCCGTTATCCTCATCACACGATCCACGGGTCCGTTCGACAACGCTGGGGAAGGCGACTGTCGAAGGAGGCCGACGTGACGATCGTTATCAACGCCAGGGGTGCGGCGGATGCCGGCCCCTCGATGGGTCCTGCCCGCGGCGTCGTGTTCATCCACTCGTGCCCGCGCGCCGTCAGTCCGCACGTGGAGTGGGCGCTGGCGGCCGTCTTCGGCCAGACGGTCGCGGTGGACTGGGCTGAGCAGCCCATCGCCCCGGGCTCCGTGCGCGCTGAGCTGGTCTGGGGCGGCCCGCAGGGGACCGGCGCGCGGATCGCATCGGCGCTGCATCCGTTCCGGCAGGTGCGCCATGAGGTCACCGAGGACCCGAGCCCCGGACGCGAGGGCGAGCGCTTCTCATCGACTCCGGCGCTGGGCCTGTTCCGGGCGACGATCGGCCCGCACGGCGACGTGATGGTGCCGGAGGACCGGTTGCGGGCGGCTGTCGTCCAGGCCGCCCTGACCGACGAGCCGCTCGCCGACGAGATCTCCCGGCTGATCGGCACGCCGTGGGACGACGAGCTCGAGGCCTACCGCTGTGCCCACGAGGGCTCGACCGTCCGGGTCCTCCACCAGGTCGTCTAGCCCGCAACGTTTGTCCCGCTTTGCGGGACTGGCGGGCACCTGGAGGCCCCCAGCGGCGTCGAGCCGCCCGTTTCTCCCGCAAAGCGGGAGAAACGGTAGACGACGAAACAGGTTCAGAGCGGGATGTTGCCGTGCTGGCCGCGGACGCCCGGGGTGTCGAGGATGACCTGGGCCACCGCCGTGCGGGTCCGCGCCGGCTCGACGATCTGGTCCACCACGCCGATCTCGACTGCGCGGGCGACGCCGCCGGAGATGACCTCGTGCTCGGCCGCCAGCTCGAGCTCCACCTGCGCCCGTGCGTCCTCCGGCATGTCGGCGAGGCGGCGACGGTGCAGGATCCGGATGGCGGCGACGGCACCCATCACGGCGACCTCCGCATCGGGCCAGGCGAAGACGCGCGTCGCGCCGAGTGACGCGGAGTTCATGGCGACGTAGGCGCCGCCGTAGGCCTTGCGGGTGACCACGGTCACGCGCGGCACGACGCACTCGGCGAAGGCGTGCAGAAGCTTGGCCCCGCGACGCACGACGCCCTCCCACTCCTGGCCGACGCCGGGGAGGTAGCCGGGAACGTCGACGAACACGACGAGGGGAACCGAGAACGCATCGCACATCCGGACGAACCGTGACGCCTTCTCGGCGCTGGAGGAGTCCAGGCACCCGCCGAGCCGCAACGGGTTGTTGGCGACCACGCCGATCGTCCGGCCGCCGAGGCGTCCGAGGCCGACGACGATGTTGGGCGACCACCGGGCGTGCAGCTCGACGAAGGATCCTTCGTCGACGAACGTCTCGATCATCGGGTGGACGTCGTAGGCGCGGCGGGCCGACTCCGGCAGCTGGGCACCGAGGTCGACGTCCTCCACCGTCTCCAGCGCAAGCGATCCCTGGTGGCCGAGCAAGGTCGCCAGGACACGCGCACGGTCCAGCGCCTCGGCCTCGGTGTCGGTGGCGATATGGACGACGCCGCTGCGCCGCGCATGCGGCTCGGGGCCTCCCAGTCGGTCCATGTCGACGTCCTCGCCGGTGACCGACCGGACGACCTCCGGACCGGTGACGAAGATCCGTCCGGCCGGACCGAGGATGACGATGTCGGTCAGAGCCGGTCCGTAGGCCGCGCCACCCGCGGCGGGCCCGAGCACGACGGAGATCTGCGGGACCTTGCCCGACGCACGGGTCATCGCGGCGAAGACGCGGCCCACCCCGTCGAGGCTCGCTACGCCCTCACGAAGCCGGGCGCCGCCGGAGTGCCACAGGCCGACGATCGGGGCCGAGTCGGCGAACGCGCGGTCGTAGGCGGTGACGATCGCCCGGCAGCCGGCCGATCCCATCGCCCCGCCCTGAACGGTCGGGTCCGTGGCGAACGCGACGACATGCGTCCCGCCCGCCCGGCCGACGGCGGCCAGGACTCCGCGGTCGTCCGCCGGAGTGATCTCGGTGAACACGCCGTCATCGAAGAAGGCGGCCAGGCGCACCCGCGGGTGCCGGGGGTCGAGCTCGGGCTCGGTGCTCATGTCAGACGCTCCGGAAGACGACGGCGACGTCGTGGCCGCCGAAGCCGAACGAGTCGTTGACGGCGGCGATGTCGCCGTCCGGGAGTGGGCGTGGCGCACCCGTGACGACGTCGACGACGACTTCGGGGTCCAGCGTCTCGAGGTTGATGGTCGGCGGCGCGAGCCGGTCCCGAAGGGCGAGGACGGTGAAGACCGACTCGATGGCCCCGGCCCCGCCGAGGAGGTGCCCGGTCATCGACTTCGTCGCGCTCACGACGACGCGGTCCGCATCGTCGCCCAGCGCCCGGCGGATGCCGCGGCCCTCGGCGACGTCGCCGAGGGGGGTCGAGGTCGCGTGCGCGTTGACGTGGACGATGTCGCGCGCCTCTACGCCGGCATCCTCCAGGGCGAACGCGATGGCTCGGGACACGCTGATGCCCTCGGGCTCGGGCTGGGCGATGTGGTGGCCGTTGGACACCAGGCCCGCACCGCCGTAGACGCCGAGCACGGTTGCCCCGCGCGCGGCCGCGAACTCCGCCGACTCCAGCACGAGCACGCCGGCGCCCTCACCCATGACGAAGCCGTCGCGGTCGACGTCGTAGGGGCGGGACGCCCCGGCCGGATCGTCGTTGCGGGTCGACAACGCCCGCATGGCGCCGAAGCCAGCCATGGTGATCGGGTGGATGACGGCCTCCGTGCCGCCGCAGACGACCACGTCGGCCCGCCCGGTCTGGATCATCCGGGCGCCGAACGCGAGTGCCTCCGCGCCGGACGCGCAGGCACTGACGGGCGTGTGGATGCCGGCGCGTGCGCCGAGCTCGAGCCCGACGACGGCTGCGGCGCCGTTCGGCATGATCATCGTGACCATGTGCGGGGAGATGCGCGACGGTCCGCGCTCCTTGAGCAGGTCGTAGGAGTCCATCAGCGACGTCAGGCCGCCCATCCCGGTCGCGATGACCGCGCCGAGCCGGTCGGGGTCGACCTCGGGCGCGCCCGCGTCGGACCAGGCCTCGCGCGCCGCGACGAGGGCCGCCTGCTGGCTGCGGTCGAGCTTGCGCGCCTGCACGCGGTCTAGAACCTGTGCGGGATCGACGGCCATCCGGCCGGCGATCTTCGCCGGCTGGTCCTCGACCCACGGCTCCTCGAGCCGCACGACGCCCGACGCCCCGGCGAGGGCCGAAGCCCACGTCGTCGGGACGTCACCGCCGATCGGCGTGGTCATGCCCAGTCCGGTGACGACGACCTGTCGCGTCATGGATCCTCCGATGTCTAAAGATGAGCCGGCCGTGAAACCGGCGAGGCCGCCGGCGTGCCGGCGAGTCGCCGGCGCCACGGCCGGCCGGGTGCTACTTGTTGGCGTCGATGTAGTTGACGGCGTCGCCGACGGTCTTCAGGTTCTTGACCTCGCTGTCGGGGATCTTGACGCCCCACTTGTCCTCGGCGGCCATGACCACCTCGACCATGGACAGCGAGTCGATGTCGAGGTCGTCGACGAACGACTTGTCCGGCTGGACGTCCTCGACCGGAACTCCTGCGACCTCGTTGACGATCGTCGCAAGGCCCTCAAGGATCTCCTGGCTCATGGGTGCTCCTCTTTCTCGTGCGGTGGTCTCGGTTGTTGTGGTGCAGCGGTTCGGTTCTGCTCGGGCCGTGCGTCGGTGCGGTCCTGGTGCTACGGCAAGGTCACGACCTGCGCCGCGTACACCAGTCCGGCGCCGAACCCGATCAGCAGCGCCGTGCCGCCGTGCGGGGCCTCACCGGAGTCGAGCATCCGCTCCATGGCCAACGGTACCGAGGCCGCGGACGTGTTCCCCGTGTAGGCGATGTCGCGGGCCACGGGGACGTGTTCGGGGAGCTTGAGGGCGCGGATCATCGCGTCGGTGATCCGCATGTTCGCCTGGTGCGGGATGAACGCGTCGAGGTCACCGGCGCTGACGCCGGCCGCGTCCAGCGCGCGCTGGCACGCCTTGGACATCTCGCCGACGGCCCATCGGAACACCTGCTGGCCCTGCATCGTCAGCGTCGGGAACTTCTCGCCGCCGTTGTCGCGGAAGTCCACGAGCGACTGCGTCATGGTGATCGCGTCCTTCTGGACGCCGTCCGAGCCCCACACGACCGGGCCGATCGCCGGCTCGTCGGACGGGCCGACCACCACGGCGCCGGCGCCGTCCGCGAACAAGAACGCCGTGCCGCGGTCGTGCTTGTCCACCCAGTCGCTGAGTTTCTCGACGCCGATGATCACGACGTACCGGGCGCTGCCGGCGCGAACCAGGGCGTCCGCCATGGCGAGGCCGTAGCAGAAGCCCGCGCAGGCCGCCGAGATGTCCATCGCCGCCGTGTCGACCAGCCCGAGTCGCGTCGCGACCTCCGCCGCCGCGGACGGGGTCTGGTACGGGTGCGTCACCGTGGCGACGAGGACCATGCCGACCTCGGCGGGATCGATGCCCGCCTTGTCGAGTGCGGAGCGCCCGGCGTTCGCCGCGAGGTCGACGACCGACTCGTCGTCGGCGGCGAACCGGCGCTCGATGATGCCCGAGCGCTCACGGATCCACTCGTCGGAGGAGTCGATCCACTCGCACACCTCGGCGTTGGTGATGATCCGCTCCGGGCGGTAGGAGCCGACCGAGACGATGCGGGAGAAGGCCGAGCCCTGGGCGGGCCGGATCGTCGCGCTCACGCGCCCACCTCCTGCGCGATGGGGTGCAGCCGCACGATCGGCTGGCCGGGCGCTACCGGGTCGCCGTCCTCGACGAGCCACTCGACGACGGTGCCGCCGTGGGGCGCTGTCACGGGGATCGACTCGCGCAGGGTGTCGACGGTGCCGACCTGCGCGTCGGTCGTGAGGTCCTCACCCGTCCCGGCCGGTGTGGACTTGCGGAACGTGCCCTTGATCGGCGCGACGAGCAGGCGCCAGGTCGGCAAGTCGTCGAGGTGGGCGGGCTGGCCGTGCTCCTCGATCAGCGCCCAGGCGGCGTCGAGGTCGTCCGGTGACTTCAGGGCGAGCGTCTGCACGCCGGGTAGGGCGCGCTTGGCCAGGCCGACGAGCGTCCCGGCGGGCGGGATCTCCAGCACCGCGGTCACGCCGAGGTCCGCCATCGCCGACATGCACAGGTCCCAGCGGACCGGGTTGCGGACCTGGCTCACGAGCCGGGCGAGGACGTCGCGGCCGTCGTGGATGACACGGCCGTCGGCGTTCGAGATCAACGGGATCCGCGGGTCACGGATCGAGATCGCCCGCGCGTATCCGGCAAGCAGGTCGACCGCGGGGGCCATGTGCGCGGTGTGGAACGCGCCGGCCACCTCCAGCGGGCGCACGCGGGCGCCCTCCGGGGGGTCGGCGGCGAACGCGGCGAGCTGGTCGAGCGTGCCGGCGACGACGATCTGCCCGGCGCCGTTCATGTTCGCCGGGGTCAGGCCGTGCTCGGCGGCCTTCGCGACGACGGTGTCCGCGTCGCCGCCGAGGACCGCGCTCATCCCGGTGGGGGTGACGGCCGAAGCCGCAGCCATCGCACGCCCGCGCTCGCGCACGAGCACCATGGCCTGCTCTGCGGTGAGCACGCCGGATCCGACGGCCGCGGTGATCTCGCCGACCGAGTGGCCCGCGCCGGCACCGATGCGGGCGAATCCCGTGGCGGGGTGCGGGAACAGTGCGAGCAGGGTCACCAGGCCCGCGCCGACGATGAGCGGCTGGGCGACGGCGGTGTCCCGGATGGTCTCGGCATCCGAGGTCGTGCCGTGGGCGACGAGGTCGATCCCGGCGACCGCGGAGAGCCACTCGAGCCGTTCCTGGACGCCCGGCACCTCCAGCCATGGGAGCAGGAATCCGGGGGTCTGGGAGCCCTGACCGGGCGCGACGACGACGAGCACGCTCGTACCCTTCCGTGGTCGGCGGGGGTCAGGCGCGCCGATCGGCGCCAATGTCTGCCCAGCTGCGTTGTAGGAATCCTACAAGTCCAGGTCGAGCTCGTCCGACGAAAGCCGGCCCAGGACGAGCCCGACCCGCAAGGTGAAAGCCCCGCGCGCCTCGCTGGGACTCAGGCCGGTCAGGTCGGCGATCCGCCGCAGCCGGTACCGGACCGTGTTCGGGTGGATGAACAGGGCACGCGCGGTCGCCTCGAGCGACCCGGTCCGCTCCAGGTACGTGCTCGCGGTGTCGTAGAGGGCGGCGTCGTCCAGCAGCGTCCGGTGGACCTGCTGGACGAGGGCGGTCACCGCGTCGGTGTCCCCGGCGAGGGCGCGCTCGGGAAGCAGCTCGTCGGCGTGGACCGGTCGCGGGGCGTCGGGCCAGCCCCACGCCGCGCTCAGCCCCGACAGGGCCGAGCGGGCCGCTCGCGGGACCTGGGCCAGCGCCGTGGCGCCCGCACTGGCGACGACAGGCCCAGGTCCGAAGTGCGGGGCGAGGAGCCGGGCGCCCCGCGTCGGGTCGCTGCCGCCGACGACGGCGAGGAGCGTCGTGCCGTGCACGCCGCTGAGCAGGTCAAGGCCGTGGTGCGTCGCTGCCCGCCTCAGGGCGTCGAGCGCGGACTGCGGGTCGCCGAGGGGCGCGGGGCCGGCGAGGACGAAGACGGTGCCCCGTCCGGCCCAGCCGAGCGCGCCGACGCGTCCGAGGAGGTCCTCGTCGACCTCGCCGCGCAGGAGCGCGTCGACGACGAGGGCCTCGAGGCGGGCGTCCCAGGCGCCGCGCGCCTCGGCGGCGCGCGCGTAGACCTCGGCAGCGGAGAACGCGACCTCGCGGGAGTACCGCAGGGCGGCCAGCCGGAGCTCAGACCGCGAGTCGTCGGCGGCGACGAGCTCCTCTATGGCCGACTCGACGACATCGATCGTGGCGCGGACGAGGTCGACCGTCTGCTCGAGGGAGATGACGCGGGCGAGCTCGCGCGGTGCCGCGTCGAAGACATCGGCGGTGAGGGCGGGGCCGCGCACCGGGGCGCCGTACCAGTCGATGAACGCCGCGATGCCTGCCTGCGCGACGAGGGACACCCACGACCGCTCCTCGGGACCGAGCTCCCGGTACCAGGGGAGCGTCGCCTCCATCCGCCGTGTGGCCTCGGTGGCCAGGGCCCCGCTGGCCCGGGTGAGCTCGACGGCGCCGGGCCGGGGATCGGACGTCACGAGCCGATGGCGAAGCCGATGAGGCGGCCCACGGCGAACGTGACCATCGCGGCGCCCGCACCCCACAGCAGCTGGCGCAGGGCGGAGAAGACGACGCCGCGCCCCGACAGCCGCCCGACGATCCCGCCGACCAGCAGAAGGGCGAGGGTGGCGACCACGACCGCGATCACCAGCGGGATCGTCGTCGAGGCGCCGGGGGCGGTGAAGAAGAGGTACGGGATGACCACGACGGACGCGCCGATCGCGAACGCGACGAAGCTGGACAGTGCCGCCTTGCGCGGGGATCCGAGCTCGTCCGGGTCCAGGCCGAGCTCCTCACGGGCGAGCGTGTCGAGAGCGGAGGCGGGATTGCGCATGAGCTGCTCGGCCGTCTGGGCTGCCACGGCGCGGTCCAGGCCCTTTGCCCGATAGATGAGCTCCAACTCCTTGCGTTCCTCTTCAGGGTTCTCGCGCAGCTCCGCCGCCTCAAGGTCGAGCTCGCGGCGGAACAGGTCGCGTTGGCTCGCGACGCTGACGTACTCGCCCGCCGCCATGCTGAATGCGCCCGACAGCAGGCCGGCGAGCCCGGCGAACAGGACGGTGGCGTTCGTGGTGGCCGCGCCAGCGAAGCCCATGACGAGCGCGGTGTTCGACACCAGGCCGTCGCTGACGCCGAAGACGGCGGCGCGTGCCGACCCCGACTTGTCGCCGCGGTGCCACGCCTCGTTGCGCAGCGTGGCGAGCGGCCGGCGCCGGGACGGGAGCTCCAGCGGGGCACCCGGCTCGGTCAGGTGCGTGCGCATGTGCGCGAAGAGCTCCAGGTGATCGCGCTCGTCGTCCGACATCGACGTCGGCGCCTCGGGCTCGGCGTCGTAGATCCCGGCATCGACGCTCTCGGACTGCTCGAGGTCGCGCAGGACGTCGGCGAACCCGGCCCCGCGTGCCCGCGCGACGAGTGCCGCGTCCGTGGGGTCGAGCCGGGTCGGCGGCGCCGGCACGGGCACGTTGTTCGACTCGAGCTTGGCCAACCAATGAGCGGCGTGCTCGTCCTCGATCTCGGCGAGCTCGAGCAGGGCATCTCGACGGTCGCCGTCGACGGTGTCCGCCAGCGCCCGGTACAACAGCGACGCGTTGCGCTCGGCCTCCAGGTACCGAAGGAAGCGTCGCGGGTCGTCGGCCATCGCGTCAGCCGCTGCCCTCGGTGTTGCCGGCGTCGGCCGCGGCCGGGTCGTCGAGCTGGTAGCGGTCGATCGCCTCGCGGAGGCGGGTCGCGTCGAACTGCCCGGCCGCGGCGAGCCGGGTCAGCGTCTGCACGACGATCGACTCGGCGTCGACCAGGAAGTACCGACGCAGCGCCCCGCGCGTGTCCGACATGCCCCAGCCGTCGGTGCCCAGCGACACGAAGTCTCCCGGCACCCACTCGCGGATCTGGTCCTGGACCGCCCGGAGGTAGTCCGACACGGCGATCACCGGTCCCGGCATCGGCGCGAGCCGCTCGGTCACGTAGGCGACCCGGCGCTCGCCGTCCGGCTCGAGCAGGTTGTGCCGGTCGACGGCGAGGCCGTCACGGCGCAGCTCGTTCCACGACGTCACCGACCACACGTCGGCCGCGACGCCCCACTCGTCACGCAGGAGGTCCCGCGCGCGCAACGCCCAGTTCACGCCGACGCCGCTGGCCAGCAGCTGGGCGCGCGGGGCGTCGCCGAGGTCGGGCGCAGGCGACACAAGGTGCATGCCGCGCAGGATGCCGTCGACATCCACATCGACCGGCTCGGCCGGCTGGACGTACGGCTCGTTGTACATCGTCAGGTAGTAGAAGACGTTCTCCGGCGCCTCGCCGTACATGCGCCGCAGTCCGTCCTTGACGATGTGGCCGATCTCGTAGCCGTACGCCGGGTCGTACGACACGACGGCCGGGTTCGTCGAGGCCAACAGGTGCGAGTGGCCGTCCTCGTGCTGGAGCCCCTCGCCGTTCAGCGTCGTGCGCCCGGCCGTGGCGCCGAGCACGAAGCCGCGGGCCATCTGGTCCATCGCGGCCCAGAACGCGTCGCCCGTGCGCTGGAACCCGAACATCGAGTAGAAGATGTAGATCGGGATCATCGACTCGCCGTGGGTCGAGTACGACGACCCCGCGGCCGTGAACGACGCGACGGACCCGGCCTCGTTGATGCCCTCGTGCAGGATCTGGCCGGTCTGAGACTCCTTGTAGCTGAGCATGAGGTCGCGGTCGACCGACAGGTACTGCTGGCCGTGCGGGGAGTAGATCTTCGCCGTCGGGAACAACGAGTCCATGCCGAACGTGCGGGCCTCGTCGGGGATGATCGGCACGAACCGCGCGCCGATCTCCGGGTCCTTGATGAGGTCCTTGAGCAGGCGGACGAACGCCATCGTCGTGGCGATCTCCTGCTTGCCGGAGCCGCGCCTCACGGCCGTGTACGCCTCGTCGCCGGGCAGTTTGAGGGCGGACGCCGTCGCCCGTCGCGCCGGGTACGAGCCGCCGAGCTCCTGCCGCAGGTGCAGCATGTACTCGATCGCCTCGTCCTGCGGGCCTGGGTGGAAGTAGGGCGGCAGGTACGGGTTCTCCTCCAGCTGCGCGTCCGTGATCGGGATGTTGATCGTGTCCCGGAAGGCCTTGAGATCGTCGAGGGTCAGCTTCTTCATCTGGTGCGTGGAGTTGCGACCCTCGAAGTGCGAGCCGAGCGTCCAGCCCTTGATCGTCTTCGCCAGGATGACAGTCGGCTGGCCCTTCACGTGGGTCGCGGCGTCGTAGGCGGCGTACATCTTGCGGTAGTCGTGGCCACCACGCTGGAGTCCCCAGATCTCCTCGTCGCTCCACGCGTCGACGAGTCGGGCGGTCCGCGGGTCGCGGCCGAAGAAGTGCTCGCGGACGAACGCGCCGTCCTCGCTCTTGTAGGTCTGGTAGTCGCCGTCCGGCGTGTTGTTCATGAGGTTGACGAGCGCGCCGTCACGGTCCCGCGCGAGCAGCTCGTCCCAGCGACGACCCCACACCACCTTGATGACGTTCCAGCCCGCTCCGCGGAACAGGCTCTCGAGCTCCTGGATGATCTTGCCGTTGCCGCGGACCGGACCGTCGAGCCGCTGCAGGTTGCAGTTGACGACGAACGTGAGGTTGTCCAGCTCCTCGCGTGCCGCGAGCGCCAACGCACCCACCGCCTCGACCTCGTCGGTCTCGCCGTCACCGAGGAAGGCCCAGACCCGCTGGTCGGCGGTGTCCTTGATCCCGCGGTGGTGCAGGTACTTGTTGAACCGCGCCTGGTAGATCGCGTTGAGGGGTCCGAGGCCCATTGACACCGTCGGGAACTGCCAGAACCACGGCATCAGGCGGGGGTGCGGGTAGGACGGCAGGCCGCCGCCGGCGTGCGAGACCTCCTGGCGGAAGCCGTCCATCTGGTGCTCGGTGAGGCGGCCCTCGACGAACGCGCGGGCATACATGCCGGGGGAGGCGTGCCCCTGGAAGTAGACCTGGTCGCCGCCACCGGGGTGGTCGGGGCCGCGGAAGAAGTGGTTGAAGCCCACCTCGTACAAGGTTGCCGAGGATGCGTAGCTGGAGATGTGGCCGCCGACCGAGATACCCGGGCGCTGCGCGCGGTGCACCATGATCGCGGCGTTCCAGCGGATGATCTGCCGGATGCGCTTCTCGAGCCGCTCGTTCCCCGGGAAGGTCGGCTCGCGCTCCGGCGGGATCGTGTTGATGTAGTCGGTGCTGCGCAGGCTGGGGACGCCGACGTTGCGCTCGGCGGCCCGCCGCAGCAGGGAGAGCATGAGGTACCGAGCGCGGTACGCCCCCTCGTTCGCGAGGACCTGGTCGAATGACTCGATCCATTCCAAGGTCTCGTCGGGGTCGACGTCCACGTACTGCGTGGGCAGTCCGCCGGCGAGGAGGGGGTCTCGGTCGCGTCCGATCGTCACGGCACTTCCTTCGACTCGTGCCGGGCGAACGGGGTCGCCGTCGCGACCGGCAGGGAGGTCCTGGTGGTTGGCACATCCTCTCCCATCGACGAGATGGTGTCGCCGATAGGGCCGCAAATGACCCCTCCCGTCACGCGCCGGCCCGCCAATGTCGGCCCCGGTGCTTGCGCTGCGGGCCGCGGTCCGGTGGACTACGGCCCACGGGCCCGGTGGTCGGGGCCGGCGGGAGCACCGTCCCGTACGCGAGAGGCAGGAGTCGTCGTGACCTCCCCAGGCCAGGACGAGGCCCAGGCACGGGCCGCCCGGCTCGGGCTGTCGGCCGGAATGACGGTTCAGGAGCTGGGCTACGACGACGACGTCGACCCGATGCTGCGCGACGGGATCGAGACGATCGTCGGGGGCGAGCTCGTCGATGAGGACTATGAGGACGTCGTCGACGTCGTCGTGATGTGGTGGCGCGAGGACGATGGCGACCTCGCCGACGGCCTGCTTGACGCCATCGGTCCGCTCACCGACCAAGGCGTCGTCTGGCTGATGACTCCCAAGCCCGGACGCCCCGGGCACATCGAGGCCGAGGACATCGCCGACGCCGCTCCGACGGCGGGCCTCCAGCAGACGAGCACGATCAGCGCTGGTCCGCAGTGGCAGGGAACCCGCCTCGTCGCTCCGCGGGCCAAGCGATAGCGTCGCGGGACACAAATCCCGCGACAGGAGTCAGACCCATGGCAGTAGAGATCGGCAAGCTCGCCCCGACGTTCACCCTCCCCGACCAGTACGGCGCGCAGGTCTCCCTCGCCGACTACCGCGGCTCGAAGAACGTCCTCGTGATGTTCTACCCGTTCGCCTTCACCGGCACCTGCACGGGCGAGCTGTGCACCATCCGCGACCGCTACACCGACTTTGTCAACGACGACACCGTCGTGCTGAGCATCTCGTGCGACAGCACGCACACGCTGAAGGCGTTCGCGGCTCAGGAGGGCCTGACGCACCCGATGCTCAGCGACTTCTGGCCGCACGGGGAGGTCTCGCGCGCGTATGGCGTCTTCGTCGAGGAGCGCGGTTTCGCCACCCGTGGCAGCTTCGTCATCGACCGCGAGGGTGTCGTGCGCTGGGCCGTCGTCAACGGCCCGGGCGAGGCCCGCAGCGCCGATGACTACGCCGCGGCGCTCGCCGCACTCTAGGGAGCTTCCTCACCCACCTCGACTGTGAGGTTTCGGACGGCCCGCGCCCGCCGCACCGTCCGAAACCTCAGTCGGCGGGACGCCACGGGTCGCGCATAGCCAGGCCGGAAGAGGCCCGCGGTCAGGTTGTCGGGACGCCGGTGACGGCCTTGTTGAACAGCGCGCTGGTGCGCGACCCGAGCAGTGCGACGGCGATGATGATCACGACCATGATCGCGACGATGATCAACGCGTACTCGACGGCGGTGGCGCCACGATCGCGGCGCGCTGTGGTGGTCCGTCCGGCAAGCAGGCGCATGGCCGCGAGATGTGTCTGGGCGACGATCCTCGTCACGGCTCCTCCTGGCACAGGCGGCATTGACCGTGAACCGCCCGTCGGGCCGATGCTGCCAGCCCGACGCGCGCCGCGGCTCACGGAATGCTCACGCCATCCGCACACTTGGCGCTCGATGCAGCTACCGGCGCGGGTGCGGAGACCTCAGATGTCGACCGATCCTTCGAGTGGGCCCAGACGGGCTCGAACCGCCGACTTCCTCCTTGTAAGGGAGGCGCTCTAGCCAACTGAGCTATGGGCCCGGCAGGGAGGCTACCGGCCAGTCCTCTCGGTCCCGCCACGCGGGACGCTCACGCGCACGCGCAGGCCTCCAAGCGGGCTGTCCTCGAGGTGCAGGTCACCGTCGGCCGCCTGCACGACGGCCTGAACGATGCTCATCCCGAGGCCGAAGCCACCGGCCGTGGACGTGCCGTCCGTCCCACGTGCGAACCGTCCGACGACGTGCGGGCGCCGGTCGGTCGGAATGCCAGGCCCCGCGTCGTCGACGACGAGCTCGACGCGCCCGTCGACCGTTTGCAGGCGGACGGCGACTGCCGAGCCGGGCGGGGTGTGGCGCTCGACGTTCTGCGCAAGGTTGCCGACCAGCTGTCGCCAGTCGTCGGCATCTGCGATGACGACGGCGGCCGACGTGTCGAGCGCGACCTCGCGGTGCCCGAGCGCAGCGAGGTCCTCGAAGCCGTCGCGCACCACGGGCTCGAGGTCGACCGGCTCACGGTTGCCGGCGGCCTCGGCGCGGTCGAGGACAAGCAGCTGGGACACCAGGCGTTCCAGCCGCTGGGACTCCGCGAGGATTCGTGTGAGCGCCCGCGCATCGACGTCGGTGCGCGGGACCGGAGATGCGCTCAGCACTTGGGCGTAGCCGGAGATGACGGTGAGCGGAGTGCGGATCTCGTGGGAGGCGTCCGAGACGAACCGGCGTAGTCGTTCCTGCGCATCAGCGACCTCGGTGATGGACGTAGACAGAGCGTCGATCATCTCGTTTACGGCGGCCGAGAGCTGACCGAGCTCGGTGCCGGCCGGCGCGGGCGCGAGCCGCCGCGAGAGGTCACCGCCGGCGACATCGCTGGTCGCCTCGATCATGTCGTCCATCGGCCGGAACGCCCGGCGGACGAACAGCCACGCCGCGAGAGCGCCGAGAGCCGCGACTACCGCCGCACTCGACACGATGCCACGGGTCAGCCGGGACCGTTCGGCGGCAAGGGTGGTCAGCGGCGCGGCCGCGACAACGCGAGCGGCGCCGGGTCGCTGCTCGCGGACGAGCACGCGTTGGTCCGGCGAACCCTCGATCGTGATAGGCCCGGCCTCAGCGGCTTCCAGGTCGGCGGCCGACAACGCGGGGAACGGGACGGGCTCGGCGGCCGTTCCGGCCTGCCGGAGGACGACCAGTCGTCTGTCCTGGCGGGCAACGCGGCCCATGCCGATCGCGACGTCCTCGTCCGCATCAGCTGTCGTCGGTCGCAGGGCTAGTGCGCGAACCCGCGTATCGGTCAGCGCCGCCGCGAGTGCGCGGTCGACGGTCGAGAGCTGGATGCGTGCGGCGACGACGTAGATCCCGACGCCGACGAGGAGCACCGAGATCGCTATAAGTCCGGCGGTCAACAAGGTGATGCGCCAGCGCAGACTCACGATCCCGGCTCCCGTGCCCGCAGGGCGTATCCGACTCCGCGCACCGTCCGGATCTCGACGGCGTCGCCCACCTTGCGTCGGAGGTAGGAGACGTAGGTCTCGACGACCGTTGTCGGCGAGTCCGTGTCCAGCCCCCACACCTGCACGAGGAGGCGGCGCTTGGCAATGACCCGCCCTTCCTCCCGCATCAGCGCCACGAGCAGGCGGAACTCCGTCGGCGAGAGCTCGACCGGGGAGTGCCGCACGGTGGCGATGTGCGTGGCCTCGTCAACGCGGAGCTCGCCAACGCGCAGAGTTTCGGGTTGCTCGTGCTGCGAGCGCCGGAGCACGGCTCGGACGCGTAGCGCGAGCTCCTCGATGCCGAAGGGCTTGCGCAGGAAGTCGTCGGCGCCGAGCTCGAACCCGCGGCGGACGTCGTCGCGGTCCTCGCGCGCGGTCACGATGATCACGGGAGTCTGGTCGCCGCCAGACCGCATGCGTTCGAGCACATCGAAGCCGTCGAGAGTCGGCATCGTGACGTCGAGGACGACGAGGTCCACGGTGTACTCGCGCAGGATCCGCAGTGCCTCCATCCCGTGCCGCGCGCGGACCGTGCGGTAGCCGGCCAGGCTCAGCGCATCGCACACGAGGTCGGTTATGGCGTCCTCGTCGTCGACGGCAAGGACCGTGGCGCTCATCGGCCATCCTCCTTCGGCATCCTCGCGGCGGCCGTGCGGAACCGTGACAGTACCGCCCGTCGGACGGCGACGACGTGGGCGACGAGCCGGTCAGCCGCTGGTCGCTGTTGCCGTCGTGTGCTGCGCGCGGCGCGCGGTCATCGCCGCGTCCACCGCGTCGGACTGCACGGCGGTGAGAGTTCCGTCCGACACGAGGCCGGCGAGCGCCTCGTCGATCACAGCCGGGCGGTCGATCGTCTCCCGGCCTGCCAGGGCCGACCGGATCGCCAACGCCTGCGTGCGGTCGATCATCCGCTTCCGGACCAGCGCGCGGAGCCCGGTGCGCCCGGGGGCGTCCACGATGGTGTCGAGGTCGGCCTGGTCGATGGTGCCGGCCCCGACCAGGGGTGTGAGTGCGGCGGTGCGCTCGACGTCGCGCGCAGTCTCGGCCTCACGGCGGACGGCCCGACGAACGTCGAGCCACTCGGCTGGCGTGATCGTCCCGTCCTTGAGCAGCTGCGCGACCGGGTGCGGTGCGTTCGTGTCGGCAGGTGTTGCAGCTAGCGCGGTCACGGAGCTGGCCACGAGCATCGTCGCGACGGCTGCGGTTGTCGCGACTGCAGTGAGCGTCTTCGTCCTCATCGTCGTGTCTCCTGTTCCGGTCGCCGGCCCGGGCGGCCGGACACCCAGGAGTCTCGTGACGAGCGTTGTGCGGGTCGGGAGAGATCTATGTGAGCGGCATGTGAGTGCTCACAGGAACGCGGCACTGTTTTGCTACTGCGCTCCGGATGTCAGGCCGCGCCGGCGACCAGGGCAGCTTCCACGGCGTCAGCCTGCGTCTGGGTCAAGGTCCCGTCCGCGACCAGGTCGGTCATCGCGGTGTCGATCGCCGCGGAACGGGCGATCGTCTCGCGGCCGCGCAGTGCGTCCCGGATGGCCCTCGACTGCTCGCGGGTGATGTCGCGGCCGGCGCGGAGCCGAGCGATGCCGCTGCGCCCGTGGGCGTCGATGATCGTGTCGAGGTCCGATGCCGTGATCGTGCCGTCCTCGACGAGCGGGGTGAGCGCCGCCCTGCGCTTGACGTCGCGCGCGTGCTCGACCTCGTCGCGGATCTCGCGCCGGGTCTGACGCCACTCGTAGGAGGTAACCGTCCGGTCCTTGATGAGCTCCAGGACGGGCCGTGGCGTGCCGCTGTCGGCAGGGGCGGGCGCTGTGACGAGTATCGCGGCGAGCACGGCGGCACCGGCGGCGGTCGTGACGGCGGCAATCGGCATGGTCCTCATCGCGTCGTCCCTTCGACCGTGGCGGTCCCGTTGACCGAACGCAACCAGTCTCCGGAGACTACGTGTACGGACGGCCCGCGAACCTGGTGAGCCGCATGCGCGTTCGCTGCAGCTCTCACGTCGGGTAGTCGATCAGTCGGCATGGGATCTGCTCGTCCTCGCTGAGGTAGTAGCTCGCGCAGATCCGGTGGTAGCCGTCGGCGATGACGGCCCGGGCGCCGGACCGTAGGTCTCCGCGGACGACGAGGACCGGCGAGAGCCGCTCGCCGGCGCGGACCTTGGCAAGGTCACGCACGACGGACGCGTCGTTTTCGGGTAGCAGGGGGCAACCCGCAGATCGCAGGACGTCCTTGGCCGGGTGCAGCTCGATCGGGGCGTTGCGCAGCGTCTTGGCCAGTCGCTTCGCCCGGTCCGCGGTCGTCAGGAGCGACAGGTACGACCGCGCGGCCGGGTAGTCGTGATCGTCCGGGTCGTGCTTCCAGATCTCGCTCGGGGTGCTAACAGCCGGCACGCCGTCCGGCCCGGTGCTCGTCGCCACGCTGCCTCCCTGACTCACGTGGTCGCAGGCTAGCCGCCGATCCGCGGCTCGCGCCCGACGGCCGCGTGTCGATGCGTAGCCTGGCCGCGTGACTCCACCGGCACCCCTGACCGTCCGCGACGTCGTCCGGCTGTTGGAGGCGCGCTACCCGCCGCGCATAGCCGCCGACTGGGATTCCGTCGGGCTGACGTGCGGAGACCCTGACGGCCTCGTCCGGCGCGTGCTGTTCGCCGTCGATCCCGTCGAGGTCGTCGTGGACGAGGCGCTCGTCGAGCAGGCCGACCTGATCGTCACCCATCACCCGCTGTTCCTGCGGGGCGTGCACTCGGTGGCGGCCACCGGGCACAAGGGGCGTGTCGTCCACACGCTGGTCTCCCACGGGATCGCGTTGTTCAGCGCGCACACCAATGCCGACCACGCCTGTCCGGGAGTGAGCGACGCCCTCGCGCAGTCCCTCGGACTGACAGGCCTGCGACCCCTCGAGCCGCTGCCGGAGGAGCCTACGGTCGGCACCGGCCGGGTCGGGGAGCTGCCCGAGACCGTCACGCTGGACGCCTTCGCGACCCTGGTCGCGCAGCGCCTGCTGGCGACGGCTCACGGCGTGCGGGTCGCGGGGGAGGGCGACCGCCCGGTGCGCACGGTCGCGGTCTGCGGGGGAGCGGGTGACTCGCTGCTTGCGGCTGCCGCCGCGGCAGCGGACGTGTACGTGACGTCGGACCTGCGTCACCATCGGGCGCAGGACCACCTCGTCGACGGGGGCTGCGCGCTGGTCGACGTGGCCCACTGGTCGAGCGAGTGGCCCTGGCTGCCGGTCGCCGCCGCCGCGCTGGCCGCCGACGTCGCCGAGCGCGGCACTACGGTGGAGGTCCGCGTGTCCACCACCCCGACCGACCCGTGGACGAGCCACCGAGGGAGCCAGTCCTGAACGCCGACGCCCCGACGCAGCTACGGCTGCTGGACTTGCAGGACAACGACACGCGGCTGGGCCAGCTCGCCCACCGACGGTCGCACCTGCCCGACATCGCCCGCCTGGCAGAGGTGACCGAACGCCTTTCGCGCGTGTCCGATGAGGTGATCGCCGCCGAGACGATCGCGTCGGACCTCGATCGCGACCAGGGCCGCGCCGAGCGGGACGTCGAGACGGTGGTCGAGCGCATGCGCCGCGACCGCGAGCTGCTGGACTCCGGCTCGATCGCCGACCCACGCCAGCTGCAGTCGCTGCAGGCCGAGCTCGATTCGCTCGCCCGCCGCCTCTCGGACCTCGAGGACGTCGAGCTCGAGGTCATGGAGCGGGTCGACGGCGCGCGCGCCGCCGTCCGGGTCCTGACCGACCACCGCACGACCTTGGCGGCAGAGCGGGACAGCCTTGCGGCCGCCGTCGCCGAGCAGCGGGCGACGATCGACGCTGAGCGCCACGAGGTCGACGAGGTCCGCGCCCAGATCGCCTCCGAGCTCCCGGCTGATCTGCTCGGGCTCTACGACAAGATCCGCGCCGACAACGGCGGTGTCGGTGCGGCCCGCCTGTACCGCGGGGCGTGCGAGGGGTGTCACCTGAAGATGCCACCGAACGAGATCGAGTCGATCCGGGCGGCTGCTGCCGATGAGGTCCTGCGCTGCGAGGAGTGCCGACGCATCCTCGTGCGCACGCCCGAGTCGGGTCTGTAGGCGTGGGTCGGTCACTGGTCGTCGAGGCGGACGGCGGCTCCCGGGGCAACCCCGGGCCAGCCGCCTACGGCACGGTCGTGCGTGACGCGGCAACCGGGGCGGTCCTCGCCGAGCTGGCCGAGTACCTCGGCGATACGACGAACAACGTCGCCGAGTACCGCGGCGCGATCGCCGGCCTCGAGCGCGCGCGGGAGATCGACCCCGGTGCGGTCGTCGAGGTCCGGCTGGACTCCAAGCTCGTCGTCGAGCAGATGTCCGGCCGATGGAAGATCAAGAACGAGAACATGCGCGAGCTCGCGCTGAGGCTGCGCGCGGTGCTTCCGCCCGGGCAGGTCTCGTACACCTGGGTCCCGCGCGAGCGGAACAAGGCCGCGGACCGGCTCGTCAACGAGATGCTCGACGGCATCCGCAGCTCCGGCAGCCCTCTCATCGACCGCACGCCAGGCGATCCCGCCCAGGACGTGCTGCCGCCGGCCACGGACGACGTCGTGGGCAGCATCGACCTCGGGTTGGAGATCGTCGAGGCGGAGCAGAGCGTTGCGGTGACACCTCCGCGGGTCATGATCGGGTGGGCCGACATCGGCGTCCCGACAGTGACCGTCCTCGCCCGGCACGGCGCGACGCTCATGAGCGTGGAGAAGCGCTTCAGCGGTCGCGGGGGCTTCGACGCGCCGCTGTCCGACCTGGGCGAGCGCCAAGCGGAGGCGCTGGCACGGGAGGTCGCCGCGCACGTCGAGGTGAACCGCATCGTGTCGTCGCCGCTGCTGCGGACGCGCCAGACGGCGCAGCGTGTGGCCGACGTCGTCGGACTGCCGGTGGAGGTCGACGACGACTTGGCCGAGTGCGACTTCGGGATGTGGGATGGCAGCACTTTCGCCGAGGTCCGCGACCGATGGCCGGCCGAGCTGGCCGCTTGGCTGGGATCGGTCGAGGTCGCGCCTCCCGGCGGGGAGTCGTTCGCGGCCTGTCGGTCTCGGGTGCTGCGAGCCCGGTCGCGGTTGGTCGAGCGGTTCCCAGGCGAACGGGTCCTCGTCGTCGCCCATGTCACGCCGATCAAGGTGCTCGTGGCTGAAGCGGTCGGTGCGCCGCTTGAGGCGCTCTACCGCATGGAGCTCAAGCCGTGCTCGCTGTCCACGCTCGCGTGGTTCCCGGACGGCAACACGTCGATGTTCTCGTTCGCCGAGTCCTCGCACCTGCGTGACGTGGCCGCCCCGGACGGCACCTGATCCGTCCTGCTCGTGGCTACAGGGAGGTCGCGATGAGGTCGAGGCGTCCAGGCCCGGACCGGCTCCCGTGCACCTCGACCTGCAGTCCGGCCTGCTCGGCGACCTGAGCGAGCTCGTCCACGGACCTCACCGGTCGGTCGGAGCGGACGACGGCGCGCACGAGCCGGCCTTTGGTGGCTTTGTTGTGGTGGCTGACGACGGTCCGGCGGCCGTCCCGCTCCAGGAGGATGCGGCAGACGACGGCGTCGGGAGTGCGCGGCACCGGCGCGAGCGACTGGTACGCGCCGGACCGCAGGTCGAGGACCGGGCCGTCGGCGTCGGCGAGCAGCGCACCGACCGGTGCCCGCCAAGCCGAGGCGTCGACGCCCGGCAGTCGGGAGCCGGCGGACAGGCGGTACGCCGGGATCGGGTCGAGCGGACGCACAAGTCCCCACAGGGCCGAACCGATCGCCACCGTCTCGTCGAGCCGGCGCAGCTGGTCGCCGGTCAGCGACGCGGGGTCCAGCGCCTCGTAGACGACACCGGTGTAGACCCGCACGGCCGCATCGACCGGAGACCGTCGCAGGCGGCGGTTCTGGGTGATCTCGTCGCGCTGGGTGGGACCGAGGCCGAGCGCCGAGCGCGCGGCGTCCTGGTCCCGGCACAGGGCCTCGAGGGCACGGAGCGTGCCGCGACGCTGGCTGGTCAGCCCGGGGAACGACAGGGCACGAAGGTCGAGGTGGGCGGTGGTGTCGGGGGATCGTTTGCCCTCGCTGGGCGGGAGCAGGATCAGCACCACGGCAGGCTAGTGCGACAGCGGTTCGAGCTTGCGAGGCGTCTGCCGTACGCTGGTCGCGGACGAGCCAGCCGGGTGATCGCGGCGCATGCGCCGAGGAAAGTCCGGACTCCACAGGGCAAGGTGGTGGGTAACGCCCACCCGGGGTGACCCGCGGGAAAGTGCCACAGAGAACAGACCGCCGCGAGCGATCGCGGTAAGGGTGAAACGGCGGTGTAAGAGACCACCAGCGTCGCAGGCGACTGCGACGGCTCGGCAAACCCCACCTGGAGCAAGGTCAAGAGGGCCGGTTCGCCGGCCTGCGCAGGCGAGCGGCCCGCTCGATGCCTGCGGGTGGACCGCACCAGGCCGCTGGCAACAGCGGTCGCAGATGGATGATCACCGACCAGCCTCGGCTGGTCACAGAATCCGGCTTACAGGCTGGCTCGTCCCCAGCCCCGACCCCGGCACCGGCTACGGGCAGACGAACCCGGGCTCGACCGCGGTTGCGCGGTAGGAGCCGATCGCGCCCAGGTCGCGCAGGCCGGTCGTGGACGCTGCTCCGCTCAGGGCCGCTGCGAGGTCGTCGGCCATGCCCGGCACGGTTCCACCCGGTGACCACACGACCAGTCGGATGCCGCGTGCCGCCGCGTCGCAGACGAACCCACGCGCGGACGAGACGTCGACGTCGCGATGCGGTGTGTCGCCGTTGAGGCTGACGTCGGTCCAGCCGCCGATCGTGTCGGGTCCGATGCCCGGGATCGAGGTCAGGTACATCCCGAAGTCATTCGTGAGGACCTGGTCGGCACGCTCTGCGAGGCCGTAGCGGGCGACGGCCCCGTCGACCGTCGTGCGCTCGCGCTCCTGCGCCGTCCTGCTCTGGAGGTCGGCGAGCCCGCTGTGCACCTGCGGGACGACCAGGATCGCCACGGCAAGGACGATGATCGCGATGGTCCGCTGCCAGGCCGGCCCGACCGCCCGGGTCAGGTCGAAGGCTCGGTCGGCGATCACCGCGACAGCGATCGCGGCCAGCGGCAGGACCAGGAGGACACCGCGCGGGGAGTTCCCGGTGGAGACCACCGCCGCGTACCCGACGGCGGCGACGAGGAGCGAGACGAGCACGGCCCCGACCCCGGTCCGACGACGGACCAGGAGCGCAATCGCGACGAGCACTACCGGGACCACGTAGGCACTCGCCGAGCCGGCGTACGCCGTGGCGAAGGCGAGGGGATGCTGCGACACGACAGTCCATGCGGACGCGTACGCGGCCGGGTCGATAGCCCCCGTCGCCAGCCAGTTGATGTCGACCACACTCTGGTACATCGTGAACGCGCTCGTGCTTGCGAATGGCCCGTACCCGCCCAGCGCGTTCGCAACGACCTGTGGGGCGTACCCGAGGGCGAGCCCGCCGACCGCAGCCCCGAAGAGTGCCGCTCGCGGGCGCCGGCGCTGGACCAGGGTCCAGGCGAGCAGGCCGAGCCCGAGGACGATCGCGTGGTACCGGAACACGCCGGCCAGGCCGGTGAGCAGGCCGGCAGTGACCACGACCCAGGTGCGGACGGCGGCCCCACGCGTCGCCTCGGCGACGTAGCAGGCGACCCCGGCGGCGGCGAGACCGAGCGCGATCATGTCGGGACCAGCGCTCGCCGCGTAGGACGCGAACGTCGGGTCGGCGCACAGCACGACGACGGCGAGAACGGCCCACCACGGCGTCGCGAGGCGGGCGGCACCGATCCAGGTAGCGGCGAGGGCGACGACCGCGAAGCCAAGGGAGATGAAGGCACCGACGACGAGCCACGACGATGTCGGCAGGAGCGCAAGGACCGCCGGCAGCCCGATCGGGAAGAACCCGTTGTGGAGCGTCTGCGGATCAGCCCAGTCGATCCCGCGGGCGATCGCGAACACCCCGAGGGTGTCGTTGACGGCGGGGTGGAAGCCGACGGACCAGGCGGCCGTTCCCTGAACGACCGCGTAGGCCGCGATGACGACGGCGGCCACGACGCGCGGGGTGCGTCTGTCGACGACCACCCGCCTCAGGTCAGGCGACACCGCCGGCCCTGCGCCGGCGTTGGTAGAGCGACTGGAGGGCGAGGGTCCGCCGGTGCTCGATCTCGAACTCGGCGAGCGCTGTGAGGGCGTCGACATCGAACGCGGTCAACTCGTCTGCTTGGTCGGCGGTCGGCGTCGATGCGACATCGACCGGGGGCTCGAGGGGCGGCTCCACCTGACGAACGTAACACCGCCGAACGGCCCGGGCGGGCAGCGGCACGCGCCGGTCAGCCGTCAGCGGCAGCAAGGTGCGCGGCGACCTTGCGGCAGGCCTTGCCGAGTGCGGCGAACTCGTCGCACGTGAGCTGGTCGACGAGGTGGGCGCGCACACTGTCGACGTGATCGGGCGCGACGTCGACGAGTGTCTGCTGCCCGAGGTCGGTGAGGGCGGCGTAGGCACCACGACGGTCGTCGTCGCAGGACTGCCGCTCGACGAGCCCGGCCTTCTCCATCCGGTCGATCTGGTGCGAGAGCCTGCTGCGCGAGGACAACGTGGCCTCGGCGAGGTCGCTCATGCGCATGCGTCGGTCGGGGATCTCTGAGAGCCGGACCAAGATCTCGTAGTCGGCGATGGTCAGGCCGTGCTGAGCCTGCAGCTCACGGGAGAGCCGGTCGTTGAGCAGGAGCGACGCAGACAGCCAGGCACGCCAGCTGATCTGCTCGTCCTCGGTGAGCCAATGGGTCTGTCGGGCGGACATGACCCCAGTGTACCCGACTTAGTTGAAATCCGGACCATCTAAGCGGCTGAGGTCTCTGCCCCTCAGGTGTCGAGGTCCCACACCCGGACCCCGCCGAGGATCCCCGAGGTGTTGGGCACGATCTCGCCGCGAGGTCCGATCTCGTTGGGGGACAGCAGCTTCGCGTTCCCGCCGCCGACGAAGAGCCGGTCGAAGTAGAGCATCGAGTCGAAGTGCCCGATCGCCTTGTGAACCCGCTTGAGCCAGCGCGAGTGGCCGATCTCCTTGCGCTGGGCGTTGCCCAGGGCGATGTCGACCGACATCCCGTCCTTGAACGGACCGTGCGAGAGCTCCAGGTGCGGCAACAGGCTGCCGTCGGCGAAAAGCGCGGTCCCGACGCCGGTCCCGAGCGTCATGACGAACTCGAGGCCCGTTCCGGTGACGACGGCGCACCCTTGCATGTCGGCGTCGTTGACAACCTTCGTCGGCAGCTGGAAGCGCTGAGCAAGGGCGTGCGCGAGGTCGAACCCGCTCCAGGCCTGGGCCAGCTTCTCGTCGCGGTCGCCGCCGTACTCCGCGCGCGACAGCGACGGCACCTCGATGACGCGGCCGTGGCGCACGAGCCCGGGGAAGCCGACCGACACGCGATGCACGTCCAGGAGGCCCTGGACGAGCTCGACGACGGTCTCGACCATTCGCTCGGGCGGGCACGGGTAGGGCGTGTCGACCCGCACGCGGTCGGTCGTCATCACACCCTGCGCGTTCACGATCGATGCCTTGAAGCCGCTGCCCCCGATGTCGATGGACAGCGTGAGGACGTCGGCGGGCCAGCTCGTATGCGTGTGCATGTGTTCCTACCAGGTGTCGGTGCCGGTCGGGAGGGTGAGAATCTCGTGGCCGGTCTCCGTGACCAGCAGCGTGTGCTCGAACTGTGCCGTCCATCGCCGATCGCGCGTGACGACCGTCCAGTCATCGTCCCAGATGTCCCACTCGAACGTACCGAGAGCGATCATCGGCTCGACAGTGAACGTCATGCCCGGCTCGATCAGGAGGTCATACTCCGGGGCGTCGTAGTGCGGCACGACAAGTCCGGAGTGGAACGTCGTGCCGATCCCGTGCCCGGTGTAGTCGCGCACGACGCCGTAGCCGAAGCGCCGGGCATAGCTCTCGATGACGCGGCCGATGACGCTGATCGGCCGCCCGGGCGCAACAGCCTTGATCCCGCGCGCGGTGGCCTCACGGGTGCGTTCGACCAGGAGGCGAGCCTCCTCATCGACGTCACCGACGAGGAAGGTCGCGTTCGTGTCTCCATGCACGCCGCCGACGAACGCGGTGATGTCGATGTTGCAGATGTCGCCGTCCTCGAGCACGGAGCTGTCGGGGATCCCGTGACAGATCACCTCGTTGACGGAGGTGCACAGCGACTTCGGGAAGCCGCGGTAGCCCAACGTCGAGGGGTAGGCGCCGTGGTCGCAGAGGTACTCGTGACCCACGCGGTCGAGCTCGTCGGTCGTCACGCCGGGGCGGATGGCGCGACCCACTTCGACGAGGGCATCCGCCGCGAGCCGCCCGGCGATGCGCATCGCCGCGATCGTCTCGGCATCCTTCCGCTCGGGACCGTCGTAGCGCGCTGGAGCAGGTCGCCCGACGTACTCCGGGCGCGCGATGAACGCGGGCACCGTGCGCGTCGGGGACACGACACCGGGGCGTAGCTGCGCGCGGCGCACCGTGGTCATGGTCGCGAGTCTAGGCGGACCCGGGGGCGGCGTTGTCAGTCGTTATGGTGGGACGCGACCCGCAGGCCGCGTCGTTCAGCGAGGGAGACCGTGATGAGTTGGTACTACTGCCTTGTCCACCAGCGCGTGGAGCCGGAGGACGGCTGCCCCAACGTCGAGCGGCTCGGGCCGTACGCGACCGAGGCCGAGGCGGCGCGGGCACTGGAGACGGCGCGGGAGCGCAACGATGCCTTCGACGCCGGGGACGACTGACACCAGTACGCGCAGAACAGACGAAGGGGCCCGCACCACGTGGTGCGGGCCCCTTCGTCTGTTCTGCGCGTACTAGCGGCCGCGGGCCGGAGCCTTCTTCGCCGCAGTCTTGCGGGCGGGAGCCTTGCGGGCTACGGCCTTCTTGGCCGGGGCCTTGCGGGCGGGGGCCTTCTTGGCCACCGTCTTCTTTGCCGGCGCCTTCTTGGCCGGGGCCTTGCGGACCACGGCCTTCTTGGCGGGGGCCTTCTTGACTACGGCCTTCTTCGCCGGAGCCTTCTTGGCCACGGTCTTCTTGGCCGGGGCCTTGCGGGCGGGGGCCTTCTTGGCCACCGTCTTCTTGGCGGGGGCCTTGCGGGCCGGAGCCTTCTTGGCGGGGGCCTTCTTGGCCACCGTCTTCTTCGCCGGGGCCTTCTTGGCCACGGTCTTCTTGGCCGGGGCCTTGCGGGCGGGGGCCTTCTTGGCCACCGCCTTCTTCGCCGGGGCCTTCTTGGCCACCGTCTTCTTTGCCGGCGCCTTCTTCGCGACCGCCACGTTGCCTCCCAGATATATGGCTGGTGCTCTCCGTGCGAGCACCTCACGGCAAAGCGTGGCAGAGCAACGCACGTAAGGCAAAGCCATTGACGCTGTCTGCGCCGCGCGTGTCATGCGGTTAGACGTGCGTCAGTCGTCTCCGCGTTGCTCGTCGCGTCGGCGTCGAGCCTCCGGGCTCGTTCGTACGTCGTAATTCCATAGTGCTGGCAACGTGAATGCGGCGATGCCGCATCCGACGACGCACAGCACACCACCGGAGAGGAACGACATGCGCAGCGATGTGAGCGATGCAGCGGTGCTACTGCGAACCTGTCCGAGAAGTGGGCCGACCGAGTAGCTGAGGAGCTCGATGCCGGCCATGCGGCCGCGCATCGCGTCGGGGATCGTCTGGTTCCACATGGTCGACCTGAACAGTCCGCTCACCATGTCGGCGCCGCCGGCCACACCGAGGAACAGCAGCACCAACGGCAGCGAGCTCGTCACGCCGACGCACGCGATCGCTGCGCCCCAGCCGATTGCAGCGATGACGATCGCACGACCGTGTCGGTGCACGCGCGCCGTCCATCCGCTGGTGAGTGAGACCACGAGCGACCCGACCGCACCCGCGGAGTACAGCAGTCCGAGCGCCCACGGCGCACCGAGGTCCTCGGCGAGGAACGGGAACAGCACGTACGGGAAGGCGAACACCATGGCGATGAGGTCGACGGCATACGTGCCGAGAAGATCCTTGCGGCTCCACGCGTAGCGCACGCCGTCGAGCACGTGCGCCAGCGACGGCCGGTCGTCGGAGGCGGCCTGACCGGACACACGGGTCAGGCGCCACAGGACGACGACGGAGGTCGCGAACGTCGCGACGTCGGCTCCGTACGCGAGTGCCGTCCCGCCGGCGCTCAGCATGAGACCACCGATCGCGGGGCCGATGATGCTGCCGAACTGGTAGCGCAGGGCGGTGAGAGCAGCGGCGGCCGGCAGTTCGTCGTGCGGCACGACGCGCGGGATGAGCGAGTCCAGTGATGGACGTTGCAGGCCGTCGGAAGCCGCCAGGAGCATCGCGACGACGTAGATGACCCATAGCTGCGGCGACGGCAGGAGTGAGTTGACCAGGAGCGCGATGACGAGCACACCGGATGCGATCTCGGTGATGACAACCATCGTGCGCCGGTTGACCGTGTCGGCGAGCGTCCCGCCGTAGAGGCCGAAGACGACGAGGGGGATGAGCTCCGCCAGCCCGACGAGGCCGACGGCGATGAACGATCCCGTCAGCTCGGCGACCTGGAACGGGATCGCCACGTACGTGATCATCGATCCGAGGTAGGTGACCAGTCCGCTGATGAAGATCCGGCGGAAGTCTGGCGAGCGACGCAACGGCGTCAGGTCCACCCGCCAGCGCGAGGGCCGCCCGTCAGCGCTGCTGTCGTCGTCGGACACGAGAGCGGAGTGTGGCAGTATCCCCGGCCATGACCGAGCAGCCGGTGACCCGAGACCCCCACGACCTTCCCGACGTGACCGCGATCTCGGTCGGTGTTCTCGGCGGCACCGGCGAGCAGGGCCGCGGGCTCGCGCTGCGGCTGGCCATCGCCGGCCACGCGGTGTCGATCGGCTCGCGTGATGCCGAGCGGGCCGCGGGGATCGCAGCGGAGCTCGGTCACGGCGTGCGTGGGGTCGCGAACGCGGAGTGCGCGCGCGAGGCAGACGTGGTCATCGTCGCGGTGCCGTGGAGTGGCCACGGCGACCTTCTCGCCACGCTCGTCGATGACCTGGCGGGCAAGGTGGTCGTCGACTGCGTGAACCCACTCGGGTTCGACAAGCAGGGCGCATTCGCCCTTGCGGTCGAGGAGGGTTCCGCGGCGCAGCAGGCGGCTGCCATCCTCACCGGCAGCCGCGTCGTGGCGGCGTTCCATCACGTCTCTGCTGTGCTTCTCCTCGATGAGACTGTTCAGGACCTCGGCACCGATGTCCTCGTCCTCGGCGACGACCGCGAGGCGACGGACCTCGTGCAGGCGCTGGCTGGGCGAATCCCGGGCATGCGTGGCGTCTACGGCGGCCGTCTGCGCAACGCCGGCCAGGTCGAGGCGATGACGGCCAACCTGATCTCGATCAACCGGCGCTACAAGGCACACGCGGGGCTGCGCGTCACGGACGTGTAGGACGTCCGTCCCGGGCTACTGGGAGATAAGACCGCCACGCCACGTCGGCATGTCCCCGTCGATGGCCGTCTCGAGCGCTGCGGCCGCGAGCAGTCGGGGCGAGTCGATCAGCGGCACCGATGTCAGGTCAGCCGTGACGATGAGCGGCAGCTCCGTGCAGACCAGCGCGACGGCGTCGCACCCGGCGTCCACGAGCTCGGCGATCACGGTGAGCAGATCCTGTGCCGACTGGGCCGTCACGACACCGTGGACGAGCTCGTCGAAGATGATGCGGTTCACGGTCGCGCGACCCGCCGGTCCGGGCACGGCTGAGGCGATGCTGCGCCTGCCGAGCGCCTCCGGGTACACCTGGCTCTCGGCGAGGTATCGCGTGCCGAGGATGCCGACGCGGGAGTAGCCGTGCTCGGCGGCTCGCGCCGCGACGACCTCGGCGATGTGGAGACCGGGGATCGCGAAGGCCGGTCCGGGGAGCTCCAGCGCTTGGTGGACCGTGTTGTCCGGGCAGACGAAGAAGTCGCAACCGGCTCGAGCGAGCCGGTCGATGCTGTCCGCCATGATCGTGCGTATGGCCGGGAGGTCGCCGGAGTCGTAGTGCGGCATGCTCCACGCGAGCGGTGCGCAGTCCAACGTCACGGGCGGGTGGTTCAGCTCCCCGAGGCGTTCGCCGGCCCGCTCGCACAGCTCGAGGAAGCACAGGGCGGCGCCCTCGGTGCTGTGCGCCAGGATCCCAACGTGTCTCATCGGCGCAGACTAGGTGACCGCTCGTCACGTCCGTCCCGCGTCACGCTCCGTGGTCGCGCGTGTGCAGGTACAAGAACGTAGGTGCGCGCACGCCCGCCGCGTCACGGATCGACACGACCTCGTCGGACTCGAAGAACCGTCGCGCGTCGTCGATCGACGACCATGTGGCGACATGGACGACGAGGTTCGCGTCGTCCGCTGCCTGCAGCACCTCGAAGTCGATCTCGCCGCCGCTGCGCCGGAGTGCCGCGGCGGCGTCGAACGCCGCCTTCCACCGCGCGTAGTCCTCGACCTCGTGGATGACGACGACGCGGACGGTCATGGCGCGACCATCAGGCGTAGGCGTGCTCGGGCGCGGGATACGCGCCAGACGCGACATCCGCTCCCCACTGGGCGACGGCGTCACCGATGACGGTGCGGACGTCGGCGTAGCGCCGGACGAACCGCGGCGCGGGATCTGGGGTGAGTCCGACGAGGTCCTGCCAGACGATGACCTGCGCGTCGGTGCCTGAGCCGGCGCCGATGCCGATCGTCGGGATCGTCAGCACCTCGCTGACACGGGCCGCGAGATCTGACGGGACGACCTCGAGGACGAGCGCGGCGGCGCCGGCGGCCTCCATGGCCTTGGCGTCCCGCAGCAGGACCTCGCCCGCCTCGCCGCGACCTTGCACGCGGTACCCGCCGAGGAGGTTCACCGACTGCGGCGTCAGCCCCAGGTGCCCGATGACGGGAACGCCCGCACCGGCGAGCACCTCGACCTGGGGGAGCATCGCGGCCCCGCCTTCCAACTTCACCGCCTGCGCCCCGCCCTCCTTCATGAAGCGGGCAGCCGTCTCGAGCGCCTGCGCGGGGGAGGCCTGGTACGACCCGAACGGGAGATCGGCGACGACCAGGGCGTGCGGCGCGCCGCGTACGACCGCGCGCACGAGGGGAACGAGCTCATCGACGGTCACCGGCAGCGTCGAGTCGTGGCCGTACACGACCATCGCGGCGGAGTCGCCGACGAGCATCGCCGGGATGCCGGCCTCGTCGAAGATGCGGGCTGTGAGGGCGTCGTAGGCCGTGATCATCGGCCACTTCTCGCCGCGGTGGGTCGCCTCGGACAGGTCGCGCATCGTGACGCGGCGGTCGGCAGGCATGCCATGGAAGGACATCGAACTCTCCAATCTCGAGGCTGCGGACGCAGTCCCCGGACACGCCGATTGTGGCACGTCGGCCGTCAAGGACGTAGCACTTGGTGGATGTCGGTCTTTACGCTACGGTTGCGTCTCGCAAGTATCGGTCCGCCGGTCACACCGGCCGGCGGTCGCGCGAGGCGGGAGCACCATGGAAGACAACTCGTGGATGACATCGGGAGCCGGACACCCGCGCCGATGGGCTGTTCTGGCGGTGCTCGTCGTCAGCCTGCTGGTCGTGGTCCTCGACAACACCGTGCTGAACATCGCGCTGCCGACGATCCAGAAGGACCTCGGAGCGTCGCAGAGCGAGCTCGTGTGGGCGGTTGACTCCTACATCCTCGTGTTCGCGTCGCTGCTGTTCACCTGGGGCGTCCTCGGTGACAAGTACGGACGCAAGAAGGTCCTCATCATCGGGCTGGTGATCTTCGGGATCGCGTCCGCAGCCTGCGCGTTCGCCGCGTCGCCGACGATGCTGATCGTCTTCCGCGCCGTCATGGGCATCGGTGGAGCAGCAGTCCTGCCGACCACGCTCGCCATCATCACGGTCATCTTCCCGCCGCACGAGCGCGGCCGCGCGATCGGCATGTGGGCTGGTGCGGTCGGCGCCGCGGTCGCGCTCGGCCCGGTGTTGGGCGGCATCCTGCTCGAGCACCCGGGGTGGAGCAGCTGGCTCACCGGCAACGACTGGGGCTCGGTGTTCTTGATCAACGTCCCGATCGTCGCCATCGGCCTGTACTTCATCTTCCGGCTGGTCCCCGAGACACGCAACCCGCACCCGCGACGCCTCGACATCATGGGCCTGGTCATCTCGGCGAGCGGCCTGATCCTGTTCGTGTACGGCATCATCGAGGCCTCCTCGACGCGCGACTGGCTCGCTCCGTCGGTCGTGATCCCGGCCACGATCGGGATCGTCCTGATCACGATCTTCCTGATCCTCGAGGCGCGCAGCGACCACGCGAGCTTCGACGTCTCGCTGTTCAAGAACCGCGGCTACTCGGTCGCGCTGACCGCCGTCAGCCTCTCGTTCTTCAGCATGTCCGGCATCACGTTCACACTGCCGTTCTACCTGCAGATCCTGCGCGGCTTCACGGTGCTGCAGGCCGGGCTGATGTTCCTGCCGTTCGCCGTGGGTCAGCTGATCGGCGCCCCGCGCAGCGCGGCGATGGTAAAGCGGTTCGGCTACAAGGCCGTCATGACCACCGGTCTCGTGCTCGTCGCGTTCTCGACGATCGCGCTCGCGCGCATCCCGATGGACGCGCCGGTGTGGGCGCTCATCATCGTGTTCTTCGTCTTCGGTCTCGGGATGGGCAACGTCATCGCCCCGGGGTCGACGGTCCTCCAGAACGTCCTGCCGCTCGCTCGCGCCGGCGCAGGTTCCGCCGTGCAGAACACCGTGCGGCAGGTCGCCGGTGCGCTCGGCGTCGCCGTCATCGGGACGATCCTCGCGAACCAGTACGCCACGAACCTGACGTCGGCGATGTCCAACGTGCCGCCGCAGTTCCCCGACGAGGCCAAGCAGGCGGCCACCGAGTCGATCGTCGCCGCGAGCGCGGTGCTCGACCAGGCGGCGGCGCAAGGCGTGCCGGCGACGGTCCTCGACCCCCTGCGGCAGGGGGTGTACGAGTCGTTCCTCAGCGCCTCCCACCTCACGTCGCTCATCTCGGCGATCGGCATCGTCATCGCGGCGCTCGTCGTGTTCTTCCTGCTGCCGAAGATCACTCCGCCGGAGCAGCGCGACGCCGTCGTGACGGAGCCGCCGGCCGACTCCACGGATGCACTCGTCCATCAGCAGGTCGTGGACTACGCCGAGGAGGTCGCGGCCGAGGTCGACGAGCCGGGCGGGCCGGACAAGTCGTGATCGACGTGCGGAAGGGCCGCCCCCGTGACGGCCGCATCGACCGGGACGTGACGGCAGCGGCGCTGGACCTGCTGGCGGACGTCGGCTTCGAGAGGTTCTCCGTCGAGGAGGTCGCTGCGCGAGCCGGAGTGGCGAAGACGACGATCTACCGCCGCTTCCCGACCCGCATCGATCTCCTCGCCGGAGCGTTGGAACGGCTGAACGACGACGTCACGATGCCGCCGGCCGACTGGTCGACCCATGATCGGCTCGTCGCGATGCTGACGTTCGTGCGCAAGCGGAAGTCGGACGCCTCGTCGCCGGACCACGTCCTGCACGTGGCTGCTTCGAGCTGCCGGGATCCGGAGCTGCTCGAGATCATCCAGCAGCGCGTCGTCGGTCCGCGCCGCCTCGCGCTGCGCACGGCGCTCGAGGACGGGATCACGTCGGGCCAGCTGCGGGCCGACCTCGACGTGGACGCGGCAGTGGCGATCCTCGTGGGCTCGATGTTCTACCTCGGGCTGGCCGACCAGCGAGGGGAGTCGGCGCTGCCGACCGTCGAGGCCACGGTGCGCTGCGCCCTAGCCGGCCTGGCACCAGCGGGCTGACGGCGCGACGCGCCCCCTTCTCAGCGGTCCGCCGACTCCCGCCACCGGCTGGTGATCGGCAGGCGACGGTCGCGGCCGAATGCACGCAGGGTGATCTTCGTGCCCGGCGGGTACTGCCGACGCTTGTACTCCGCAAGGTCCGTCAGCCGGAGGATGCGCTCGACGACGTCGCGGTCGAAGCCACGTGCGACGAGGTCGCTCGCGCTGTGGTCGCCGGTGACATACGCCTCGAGCAGCTCGTCGAGCAGCTCGTACTCCGGTAGCGAGTCGGTGTCCTGCTGGCCGGGGCGCAGCTCTGCGCTCGGCGGCTTGGAGATGCTGTTCGGGGGCACGGGGCCGACCTCGCCCGCTGCCGCCGCCTGGTCGTTGCGCCAGCGCGCGAGCTCCCACACGAGGGTCTTCGGCACGTCCTTGATCGGGGCGAACCCGCCGACGGCGTCCCCGTAGATCGTGGAGTAGCCGACGGACACCTCGCTCTTGTTCCCGGTCGCGAGGACGAGGTGGCCCTCCGCGTTGGAGATCCCCATGAGCGTCGTGCCGCGGACTCGTGCCTGCAGGTTCTCCTCGGCGAGACCGGAGAGATCCAGCTGGCCCTGGTACGCGTCGACCATCGGGGCGATCGGGATCGTGCGGATCGACAGGCCGGTGCGAGCCGCGAGGTCGTAGGCGTCGGCAACGGAGTGCTCGGACGAGTACGCGCTCGGCAGGGCGACGCCGAACACGCGCTGCGGCCCCAGCGCGTCGCAGGCGATGGCGGCGACGAGCGCCGAGTCGATCCCCCCGGACAACCCGAGGATCACGGACGAGAAGCCGTTCTTGTCCACGTAGTCGCGCAGCCCGAGCACGAGCGCCGCGTAGACCTCGGCCGTACCGTCGAGCCGGTCGGGGACCGGCGGCGCATTCGCGTCGGGGGCGTCGGTGTCGACGTCGACGACGAGTAGGGCTGGCTCGAACTGCGGCGCACGCGCGAGGACCGTGCCGGCCGGGGTGACGACGAGGGAGTCCCCGTCGAACACGAGCTCGTCCTGGCCGCCCACGAGGTTGACGTACGCGAGCACCGCGCCCGACTCGGCCGCACGCTGACGGCACAGGTCCAGGCGCACGTCGTCCTTGTCCCGTTCGTATGGGGAGGCGTTGACGACGGCAAGGAGGTCGGCGCCCGCGGCGCGCGTCCACTCGACCGGCCCGCCCTCCTGCCACAGGTCCTCGCAGATGGCGAGCGACACGCATACACCGTCGACGTCGATGACGAGGGGCTCGTCCGCGGGGACGAAGTACCGGGCCTCGTCGAACACCCCGTAGTTCGGCAGGTGGTGCTTGACGTAGCGCGCCTCGACGACGCCCCCGCGGACCACCCCCACCATGTTCACCGGCGCCCGCCGGGGCCTGCCGGTCCGGGACGTGTCGACTGCGTCGAGGACGTCCAGGCCCCCCACGATGCAGGTCACGTCGCCGTGACCGTCGGCGGCGAGGTCGGCCGCGACCTGCGTCAGCGCGACCCGGGCGGCGTCCTGGAACGACGGCCGCAGGGCGAGGTCCTCGATGGGGTAGCCGGTGAGCACCATCTCCGGCAGCAGGACCAGGCGCGCCCCGGCCCGAGCCGCTTCGGCAACCGATGTGCGGACCAGCGCCGCGTTGCCGGCGAGGTCACCGACGACGGTGTCGACCTGGGCGAGCGCGATGCGCAGCGTCGGCATGGGCCGACCCTACTTCCGCACCTCGCAGGGCGTCCGCGGAGCGTCGGCGGCGGGAGCGGAGTGGGACGGTGTAACACTCGTGAAACAACCGTGCCGGGAGGATGGGTCCATGGACAAGCAGGCCGAGTTCGTGCTGCGCACGATCGAAGAGCGCGACATCCGGTTCGTCCGTCTGTGGTTCACCGACGTTCTTGGGATGCTCAAGTCGGTGGCGATCGCGCCAGCCGAGCTCGAGGGCGCGTTCGCCGAGGGGATCGGCTTCGACGGCGCGGCCATCGAGGGGTTCACCCGCGTCTACGAGTCGGACATGCTCGCCAAGCCCGACCCGGCCACGTTCTCGTTGCTGCCCTGGCGCAGTGAAGGCCCCGGGGTGGCCCGGCTGTTCTGCGACATCCTCATGCCCGACGGCTCCCCGTCGTACGCGGACCCGCGGTTCGTCCTGCGGCGGACGCTGGCGAAGGCGGCCGAGCTCGGGTTCACCTTCTACACGCACCCCGAGGTCGAGTTCTACCTGTTCAAGGACGCTCCGGTGCCGGGTACGCGGCCCGAGCCGGTCGACAGCTACGGCTACTTCGACAACAGCCCGCAGGGTGTCGCCCACGACTTCCGCCGCAATGCGATCACGATGCTCGAGCAGATGGGCATCTCGGTGGAGTTCAGCCACCACGAGGGCGGTCCCGGGCAGCAGGAGATCGACCTGCGCTACGCCGACGCGTTGACGACCGCCGACAACCTCATGAGCTTCCGGCTGGTCGTACAGGAGGTCGCGCTCGAGCAGGGGCTCTACGCCTCGTTCATGCCCAAGCCGCTGCTGGACCACCCCGGCTCAGGCATGCACACCCACCTGTCGCTGTTCGAAGGGGACCGCAACGCGTTCTTCGAGGCCGGGGCGGAGTACCAGCTGTCGAAAGTGGCGCGCTCGTTCATCGCCGGCCTGCTCGTGCACGCCCCCGAGATCACCGCCGTGACGAACCAGTGGGTGAACTCCTACAAGCGGCTCGCCGGCGGCGCTGAGGCGCCGGCGTGGATCTGCTGGGGCCACAACAACCGGTCGGCCCTCGTCCGCGTACCGATGTACAAGCCCTCGAAGGGCAACAGCACCCGGATCGAGTTCCGCGCGCTCGACAGCGCGGCTAACCCGTATCTCGCCTTCGCCGTGCTGCTGGCCGCCGGCCTCAAGGGGATCGAGGAGGGGTACGAGCTGCCGCGCGGTGCCGAGGACGACGTCTGGGCGCTGACCGAGTCCGAGCGCCGCTCGCTGGGCATGAACCCGCTCCCGTCGAGCCTGAACCAGGCGGTCTTGACCATGAAGCGGTCCGAGCTCGTGGCCGAGACGCTCGGCGAGCACGTCTTCGACTTCTTCCTTCGCAACAAGCAGGCCGAGTGGGACGAGTACCGGCGTCAGGTGACGCAGTGGGAGATCGACCGCTACCTTCCCATTCTGTGACTGACCCGCGCCCTGTCGTCCTCGCTGTCCAGAACGACCCGACCGATCCGCCCCTGCTGCTGGGGGAGTGGCTGGCCGAGGACGGCCTGCGCGTCGAGGTCGTGGCGGCGTTCGATGGCGAGCCGGTGCCGGCCGCGGTCCCCGAGGGCGTCCACGGCGTCGTGGTCCTCGGCGGGGGGATGGGCGCCCGTGACGACGAGGTCGCACCGTGGCTGCCTGCCGTGCGCGCGCTGCTGAGCTCCGCCGTCGGACAGGACGTCCCTGTCCTCGGACTGTGCCTGGGCGGACAACTGCTCGCCGAGGCCACCGGCGGACGGGTCGCCCGCGCCGAGCAGATCGAGATCGGCGTCGTCGACGTCCGGCGAACGCTCGAGGGGCTGCGGGACGGCGTCGTCGGCGCAGCGGTCCCGGCGCACGGGGTGGACGTCCCGGCCGCGCAGTGGCATCAGGACGAGATCGTCGAGCTGCCCGATGCCGCCGTGGTGCTGCTGACGAACGAGGCCTGCCGGGTCCAGGGGTTCCGAGTGGGCGAGAGCGCGTACGGCCTCCAGCTGCACCCGGAGGTCGACGCCGCGACGTTCGCGGACTGGTCCGAGCTGCCCGACGACGCGCTCGACCGCTCCGGCATCGACCCGGTGGCGGCCAGTGCGGAGGTCGCTGCCGCCGAGACCGCCCTCGTCGCCGCGTGGCGCCCGGTCGCGCGCGCCTGGGGGGACCTCGTGTGGTCGCGCGTCCGCGAGAGCGCCGTCGCCACCCGATGACCGCCCGCATCTCCACCGACGCCGGCCGCCTGGCCCGCCTCGGGTTCCACGACCTCGACCGCGCCCAGCGCCTGTGCGAGTCCGAGCGGCTGTCACCGCTCCTCGACGCCGATGGCGGGATCGACCTGCTCGCCGACCTCAGCCATGCCGCGGACCCGGACTCCGCCCTCCTGCTCCTCGTGCAGATCGTGGAGGCCGCGGACGAGCGCGAGTGGCGTCGGCTGACCGGTGCGCTGCGAGCCGACGAGGACCTGCGGCGCCGCCTCGTCGACGTCATCGGCATGTCGGAGGCGCTGGGGGAGTTCCTCGCCCGCCACCCCGACCGTTGGCAGGTGCTCGCCGACGCGGAGGCCTTGGCAGTCGCCCCGAGCGCGCGGGAGCTGCGGGCGACGCTCCTGTCGGCCGTCGGCGCGCACCCGGACGACCCGGTGCCGGTCGCGTCGGGCACCGACACCGAGGTCCTCATCTCGCTGCGCGTCGCCTACCGCACCGCCCTCCTCGGCATCGCGACCCGCGACATCAGTGGTCTCGCGGGCATGGAGGTCGTCGCGTCCTGGCTGTCCGACCTCGCGGACGCCGTCCTCGAGGCTGCGCTCGCCATCGCCCGCCGCGACACCGGGCCGACGGACAAGCTGTGCCGTTTCGCCGTCATCGGCATGGGCAAGTGCGGGGCGCGCGAGCTCAACTACGTCAGTGACGTCGACGTCATCTTCGTCGCGGAGCCGGTCGACGGAGCCGACGAGGCGGTCGCGCTCGGTGCGGCCACGTCGCTGGCGACCGGGCTCATGCGGGCGTGCACGGCGGCGACCGCGGAGGGTGCGATCTGGGAGGTCGACGCCGCGCTGCGACCGGAGGGACGACGAGGCGCCCTGGTCCGCACGATCGCGTCACACGTCGGCTACTACGAGCGGTGGGCGAGCACGTGGGAGTTCCAGGCCCTTCTCAAGGCCCGGCCCGCGGCCGGCGACCTCGCCCTGGGTCTGGAGTACGTGGACTCCGTGAGCCCGTTCGTCTGGAGCGCAGCCGACCGTCCGGGGTTCGTCGACGACGTCCAGCAGATGCGGCGGCGGGTCGAGGAGCACATCCCCGCACGCGTGGCCGACCGCGAGCTCAAGCTCGGCCCCGGAGGCCTGCGCGACGTGGAGTTCTCCGTGCAGCTGCTGCAGCTCGTCCACGGCCGCAGCGACGTCATGCTGCGCAGCCCGACGACGATGGTGGCGCTGGAGTCGCTCGCGACGTGGGGGTACGTCGGCCGTGATGACGCCGCGACCCTCGGCGACGCCTACCGGTTCCTGCGCACGCTCGAGCACCGCCTCCAGCTGCACCGGCTTCGTCGGACGCACACGATGCCCGAGGCCGACGCCGAGCTGCGACGGCTGGGTCGGTCGATGGGCTTCCGGCAGAACCCGGTCGCCGACCTCGTCGCGGAGTGGCGTCGGCACGCCCGCGAGGTCCGCCGGCTGCACGAGAAGCTGTTCTACCGCCCGCTGCTCAAGGCGGTCGCGCGGCTCGACGCGGGCGAGGCCCGGCTCAGCCCGCAGGCGGCCGAGGAGCGGCTGGAGGCCCTCGGATACCTCGACCCGGCGAGCGCGCTACGACACCTGGCGGCGCTGACGTCCGGGGTGAGCCGGCGTGCAGCCATCCAGCGCACCCTTCTGCCGGTGATGCTCGGCTGGTTCGCGGATGCGCCTGATCCCGATGCCGGGCTGCTGGGTTTCCGACGCGTCAGCGACGCCCTCGGAGCGACCCACTGGTACCTGCGGCTGCTGCGCGACGAGTCGCTCGCCGCCGAGCGCTTGGCGCGGGTCCTTGCAACCAGTCGGTACGCGTCCGAGCTCGTCCTGCAGGCGCCGGACGCCGTCGCGATGCTCGCCGACGAGGACGACCTCGAGCCGCGGCCGTTCGCGCAGATCGCTGCCGAGGTCCAGTCCGTCGTCGACCGTCATGACGACCCGGCCCGTGCCGTCGCGGCGATCCGCTCCATCCGACGACGCGAGCTGTTCCGGCTCGCCGCGCGCGAGGTCCTCGGGCCGCCGTCCCCGGACTCAGCCGGGTCGGCGCTCAGCGACGTGGCCGTCGCGGCGGTCGCGGGCGCGCTGCGCGTCGCGCGGGAGGTCGCCGACCCTGAAGGCGTCGTCGACTTCGTCGTCGTCGGCATGGGACGTTTCGGCGGGCACGAGCTCGGCTTCGGCAGCGACGTCGACGTGATGTTCGTCTACGAGCCGCGACCCGGGGTCGACGACGAGCAGGCGCTGCGTGCGGCGAACCGGATCGCCGAGGAGTTCCGGCGGCTGCTGATGGTGCCCAGCGGCGACCCGCCGCTGGACGTCGACGCGGACCTGCGGCCGGAGGGCAAGCAGGGTCCGCTGGTGCGGTCGCTGGGGTCCTACGCCGCGTACTACGCGCGCTGGTCAGCCACGTGGGAGGCGCAGGCGCTTCTACGAGCCGCGGTCGTCGCCGGGGACGAGGGGCTCGGGCGTGCGTTCCACGAGCTGATCGACCCGTTGCGGTGGTCGGGCAGCCTGCGACCGGACGAGGTCCAGGAGGTCCGGCGGCTGAAGGCGCGGATGGAGTCCGAGCGACTGCCCCGTGGCGCCGACCCGACCCTGCACACCAAGCTCGGGCGCGGTGGCCTGACCGACGTCGAGTGGGTCGTCCAGCTGCTGCAGCTGGAGAACGCCGGCACCGTCGATGGCCTACGGACGCCGCGGACGATGGAGGCCCTGCACGCGGCGCTCGCGGCGGGTCTGGTCGAGCCGAAGGATGCGGACGAGCTAGCGTCCGCATGGCAGATGGCGACAGCGATCCGCAACGCGGTGACGCTCGTCCGCGGCAGGCCCAGTGACCAGGTGCCGTCCGACGTGCGCGACCTGCGGGCGGTCGCGTACGTGCTGGGCTACCCGATAGAGCAGACCGGCCGGATGATCGACGACTACCGCCGCACGACCCGGCGGGCCCGGCAGGTCATGGAGCGGCTGTTCTACGGCCTCGACCCCGACGCCGAGCTGACCTAACCCAGTCGCCCGCTCAACCCGGGCTGCGGGAGCCGAGGCGGGGCAGGAGGCCGCCGGTGCGGCCCGCCCAGGCGTCCCAGTCGCGGCCGTACTGCTCGCGCAGCAGGCGGTCCTCCCAATGTGACTTGCCGACGAAGAACGCGACCAGGCTCAGGAGCACCAACAAGGTCCAGCCCGTTCCGACGGAGACAGTGAACCCGGCGGCCAGGAGCAGGACCGCGCTGTAGATCGGATGCCGGACGAGACGGTAGGCGCCGGTCGTGCGGAGCCCTGCGCCTGCAATCGGAACTGGGGTAGGCGTCAGCGCACTACCGAGCCCGGCGAGGGCCGCGACACCGAGCACGACACCGGCGACCACGAGCACGCCGCCCACCAGGAGGCTCCAACCCGACGGCGAGCGGTGGGGCACGAGTACGAGCACGACGAGAAGCACGGCCTGCACGCCGACGAGCACCCAGCCGACCGCACGTCGCGACATGCCGCCAGCGTAGGCACGGCGACGAGCCACGACACAGAACGGCCCCGGACCGAAGTCCGGGGCCGTCCCGTTCCCTGTGCGCGCGAGGCGAATCGACGCGAGAGGGAGCCTTGGGAGCTCGACTCAGATGTCGTAGTAGAGCTCGAACTCGTGCGGGTGCGGGCGCAGGCGGATCGGGTCGATCTCGTTGAGCCGCTTGTAGTCGACCCACGTCTCGATCAGGTCGCCGGTGAAGACGCCACCGGCCTGCAGGTACTCGTTGTCAGCCTCGAGCGCGTCGAGGACCTCGCCGAGCGAGCCCGGGACCTGCGGGATGTTCGCCAGCTCGTCCGGCGGCAGCTCGTAGAGGTCCTTGTCGACCGGGGCGAGGGGCTCGATCCGGTTCTTGATGCCGTCCAGGCCGGCCATGAGCATCGCCGACATCGCCAAGTACGGGTTGCTCGACGGGTCCGGCACGCGGAACTCGATGCGCTTCGCCTTCGCCGACGTCCCCGTCACGGGGATGCGGATGCACGCCGAGCGGTTCCGGGCTGAGTACACCAGGTTGACCGGCGCCTCGTAGCCCGGCACGAGCCGGTGGTAGGAGTTGACGGTCGGGTTGGTGAACGCCAGCAGCGACGGGGCGTGCGCGAGCAGGCCGCCGATGTACCAGCGGGCGAGGTCGGACAGGCCGCCGTAGCCCTTCTCGTCGTAGAACAGCGGCTCGCCGCCCTTCCACAGCGACTGGTGGCAGTGCATGCCCGAGCCGTTGTCACCGAACAGCGGCTTCGGCATGAAGGTCGCCGTCTTGCCGTTCTCCCACGCGACGTTCTTGATGATGTACTTGAAGAGCATGACCTCGTCGGCCGCGTGCTGGAGCGTGTTGAACTTGTAGTTGATCTCGCCCTGGCCGGCCGTGCCGACCTCGTGGTGCGAGCGCTCGACCTGCAGGCCGACGCCGATCAGCTTGGCCACCATCTCGTCGCGGATGTCGGCGAAGTGGTCGACCGGGGGAACCGGGAAGTAGCCGCCCTTGAAGCGGGTCTTGTAGCCGCGGTTGCCACCCTCCTCGACCCGGCCCGTGTTCCACGCGCCCTCGATCGAGTCGATGTGGTAGTACGACTCGTTCGCCTGGCTGTCGTAGCGGACGTCGTCGAAGACGTAGAACTCGGCCTCGGGGCCGAAGTAGACCGTGTCGGCGATGCCGGTCGAAGCCAGGTAGGCCTCCGCCTTGGCAGCGACGCCACGCGGGTCGCGGCTGTAGGGCTCACCGGTGTACGGGTCGACGATCGAGAAGTTCATGACCAGCGTCTTGGCCTTGCGGAAGGGGTCGAGGTACGCGGTCTTCACGTCCGGCAGGAGCTTCATGTCGGACTCGTTGATGGCCTGGAAACCGCGGATCGATGACCCGTCGAACATCAGTCCGTCGTCGAACGCGGCGTCGTCGAACGAGACCGCCGGGACGTTGAAGTGCTGCATGACGCCGGGAAGGTCGATGAAGCGGACATCGACGAACTCGATGCCTTCGTCCTTGATGAACTTCTTGGCATCGTCATGGGAGCTGAACATTGACACCTCCTGCTCGCGGTCGCGAGCGTGGTCGAGCACCACAGGGTGCAGGTCGCCTCGCACGGGAAATCGGACTCCCGTCGAGTCGGCGACGGACGTCGCCGACGGGTCGAGCCTAAGGAGGCGGGGTGTCCTCCGGATCTCTGGTTCGTTTCTGCCGTGTTACACGGCACCGGCTACGGTGGCTCGGTGCCCGGCCCGGAGACCTCGTCCGCCCTCACGGCAGCGGGCCTAGGACGACGTCTGGCCGCCATCGCGATCGACTGGGGCGTCAGCGTCCTCGTGGCCGTCCTGCTGTTCCCGCAGGCGAGCTACGGCTCGCTGGCCAGCTCGCTGGGCACGCTCGTCGTGTTCGCCGTCGAGGTCGCTGTCCTGACGTGGCTCATGGGGTGCTCGTTCGGCCAGCGCCTCCTAGGCCTCGCCGTGCTGCGCACCGACGGCGGCCGGCTGGGCCTGCTCCGGGCCGTGGCTCGAACGCTGCTGATCTGCCTAGTGGTCCCGGCGGTGGTCTACGACGCCGACGGCCGGGGGCTGCACGACCGCGCCGTCGGCTCGATCGTCATCCGCACCCGCTGACGCGTCAGGCCCGCGGCCCGCGAGATACCTGGGACGTTCAGCACGACACGCCCGGATTCCCGCGCGTGTCGTGCTGAACGTCCCAGAAAGCGGGACGTGCGGGAGGGGAGGGGGAGTGTGGCGCGGGGTTAGCGCTGGCGGCGGACCTGACGGGCGCTCGTCGGCATCGGGCCCTTGGGGACGGGCATCGAGGTCTGCGCGTTGCCGAGAGCGTCCAGGCGCCGGCGGACCTCGGTGATCTCACCGCCGCGCAGGTTGCGCGGCAGCTTGCCGAACGCGCGCTGCAGCTTCGCGAGGGGGACCTGCCCCTCGTCGGTGCCGACCTGGACCTCGTAGATCGGGACCTCGGGCAGCCATCGGGCCGTCTTCTTGCGCTCGGTCGCCAGCAGCGGCACGACCCGGCTCGACGGCCCCTCGGAGATCAGCACGACCCCCGGCTTGCCGACGACCCGGCTGACGACGTCCTGGTTCTTGTTCACCGCGACCGCCGGGGTGACCAGCCAGTTGCCCCCGCGCCAGGACTGGATGACGGCGGCAGCGGCGCCGGGCTGGCCCTCGATCTGCTTGTAGGCGGCCTTCATGGCCCGCCGGCTGAACCAGAACGTCGCGGCCAGCAACGCGACCGGGATGGCGACGAGGATCGCCGTGAGGAGGTTCAGCCACAGGTAGACCGGGATGAAGACGATGGCGCCGGCTGCCAGGGCGATGCCGCCGACCTCAAGGGGCAGCAGCCGGTAGACCTTGGCCGTCATCGACCAGTTCTGGGCGATGGACGACAGGGTTGAGCGAATACGACCGGCCATGGGGTCAGCCTAGATCAGCCGGTCACCGGGTGCGGACGGTGCGGGCGTCGAGCGCGGACGGGTCAGGCGCCTGCCTGCGCCCGGGCGCCGACCGCGTCGGCGTACAGCCGGCCGGCGCGGTAGCTGGAGCGGACGAGGGGGCCGCTGAGGACCCCGAGGAAGCCGACCTCGCGCGCGTAGTCGGCCAGGTCGACGAACTCCTCCGGCCGGACCCAGCGCTCGACCGGATGGTGGCGTGGGGTGGGGCGCAGGTACTGGGTGATCGTGATGAGGTCGCAGCCGGCGTCGTGGAGGTCGATGAGTGCCTGCTGCACCTCCTCGATCTCCTCACCCATGCCGAGGATGAGGTTGCTCTTGGTCACGAGCCCCGCGGCGCGTGCCTGGGTGAGCACGTCGAGGCTGCGCTCGTACGCGAACGCGGGGCGGATCCGCTTGAAGATCCGCGGCACCGTCTCGAGGTTGTGGGCCAGCACCTGGGGTTCGGCGTCGAACACCTGCTGCAGCAGGGCCGGCGTGCCGGAGAAGTCGGGGATGAGCACCTCGACGCCGGTTCCCGGGTTGAGGTCGTGGATCTCGCGGACCGTCTGGGCGTACAGCCACGCCCCCTCGTCGGGGAGGTCGTCGCGGGCGACGCCGGTCACCGTCGCGTAGCGCAGGCCCATGGTGCGGACGGACTCCGCGACACGGCGCGGCTCGTCGCGGTCCAGCGGAGCGGGCTTGCCGGTGTCGATCTGGCAGAAGTCGCATCGGCGGGTGCACTGCTCGCCGCCGATGAGGAACGTCGCCTCCCGGTCCTCCCAGCACTCGTAGATGTTGGGGCAGCCCGCCTCCTGGCACACCGTGTGCAGGCCCTCGGCCTGGACGAGCGCGTGGATCTTGGTGAACTCCGGACCGGTGCGCAACCGGGTCTTGATCCACGCGGGCTTGCGCTCGATGGGCGTCTCGGCGTTGCGCGCCTCGATCCTCAGCAGCTTGCGACCCGCGGGGTCGACGACGGTCACCAGGCCACCACCTCTCCGAGATGACGTTCGACGACGGGCAGCGCCTCGAGCACGGTCACGTCACGGTCGAGCTCGGCCGACAGCGTGGTGACTCCGGCGTCGCGGATGCCGCACGGCACGATCCGGTCGAACCAGGCGAGGTCGTTGTCGCAGTTGAGCGCGAAGCCGTGCATCGTCACGCCTTCGGCGACGCGGATGCCGATCGCGGCGACCTTGCGCTCGGGACCGCGGTCGTCGGCGGCGACCCAGACACCGCTGCGCCCGTGAACCCGTCCGGCGGCGACGCCGAGGTCGGCACAGACGGCGATGAGCAGCGTCTCCAGACGGCGCACGTGCGCGACGACGTCGAGCTTGCCGGGCAGGCGCACGATCGGATACCCGACGAGCTGGCCGGGGCCGTGCCAGGTGATCTTGCCGCCGCGGTCGACGTCGACGACGGGCGTCCCGTCGACCGGACGCTCGAGCGGCTCGGTGCGTCGGCCCGCCGTGTACACGGGCGGGTGCTCGAGCAGCAGCACGGTGTCTGGGCCGGTCCCGGCGACGACGGCGGCGTGCACCTCGCGCTGCAGGTCCCACGCGGCCTGGTAGTCCACGGCCTGGTCGCCGAAGCCGACACGCTCGACGTGCAGCGTCGTCGCACCGGAGGCGACCGTCATCGACACGAGGTCGAGCCTAACCCCGCAGGTCGGCACGCACGGCGTGGGCCACCCGGCGGCCGCTGACCAGCGCCCCCTGGACCGACGCGGTGTCGCGGTGGTCGCCGGCGACGTACAGGCCGTCCGCGACGCGAACCGGACGACGGATCGACAGCGGCGGCAGCATCGCCGGGAGGGCGTACCGCAGCGGATAGCAGGCCACGGCCGACCAGCCGCGGGTCTCGACGCCGAACAGGCGGGCCAGGTGCTCGCGCGCGCCCTGCTCGCCGGCTCTGTCGTCGTGCAGGCCCACGGCCGTCGCCGCGACCAGGACCCGACCGCCCGATGCGTACTCCGGCGCCGCGTTCGAGATCGCCACCGCGTTCGCCAGCGGCCCGCGGTGGTCGACGACGACCAGGGCCTCACCGCCGGTGAGGTCGGCGGCTGCACAGTCGGCGAGGAAGTACCAGGTCGTCAGGTCGCGCCCCGGCGGGACCTCCAGGCCCGGCAGCAGAGCCGCGGCCGTCGGGGGATCGGTGGCCACGATGACCGCCCGCGCGCGGATCGACCCGTCGGCCGTCCTCACCGTGCCGGAGGCGACGGCGTTCACCGGGGTCCCGAACCGGACCGTCCCCTCGGGCAGCGCTGCCCGGAGCTGGTCGGGCACGGCCTGAATGCCGGCCGCCGGGATCGACGGCGTGCCGCGGATGAAGCTCGTGAGCACGAGGTCCAGGAAGCGGCGGGACGTCGCGAGCCGGGTCTCGCCGAACACCCCGCTGAGGAAAGGCCCGATCACCTGCTCGACCAGGAGTGCGTCCACGCCGGCCGACAGCAGGGCGACGCCGGCGGGGAGGTCGGGAACCGCGGTGCGGCCGCGCGCGGTGCGGGCGACCGCCTGCGCGACGTACCGCGCGAACCGCGCCTTGCCCAGGAGCGACCCGGCGGCGGGGGACAGAGCGTCGCCGAGCCACTGCGGGCGGCGCCGGGGGTCGGCCAGGCGCAGCGGCCCGTGGTCGGTCATCGCGACGACTCCCGGGGCGAGCGGTCGCAGGTCGAGGGCGTGCCCGTCGAGTATTCGGCGGACCTCGGGGTAGCCGGGGTTGAGCACCTGGAAGCCGCGGTCGAGCAGCAGGCCGTCCACGTGGTCGGTGCGGACACGGCCACCGACCTGGTCCGCGGCCTCCAGGACGACGACGTCCACGCCGGCGATCGCCAGCTCGCGGGCCGCCGCCAGGCCGGCCAGCCCGGCTCCGATGACCACGACGTCGTGCGCCGTGGTCATTGCGGTGGTGAGGCCAGGGCCGCCCGGAGAGCGGACTCGATCGTCGGGTCGGCGAACGCGAAGCCGGACTCCAGGAGGGCCGTCGGCAGGACGCGGGCGCTGCCGAGCACCTCGGAGGAGAACTCGCCCAGGACGGCCTGCAGGGCGAACGCGGGCACCGGCAATAGCGCCGGTCGGTGCAGGACGCGGCCCATGGCGGCGGCGACCTCGGCGTTGATGACGGGGGTGGGTCCGGTGAGGTTGACCGGGCCGGTCAGGGAGTCGGTCAGGAGCAGGTGAGCCAGGGCATCGAGCTCGTCGCGCAAGGAGATCCACGACCAGTACTGCCGGCCCGAGCCCATCCGCCCGCCCAGCCCGAGTCGGAACAGTGGCCACATCCGCGCCCACGCGCCGCCGTCGCCGGCGACGACGAGGCCGCTGCGCGGGTGGACGACGCGGATGCCGGCTGCCGCGGCCGGTTCAGCGGCGGCCTCCCAGGCCCGCACGACGTCGGGGAGGAAGCCCGTCCCCGCAGGCGCGGACTCGTCCACCGCGCGGTCGCCGGTGTCGCCGTAGTACCCGATGGCGGAGGCGGACACGAGCACCGACGGCTTCGGGTCCAGCGCGCACACGGCGCGGACGATCGCGTGGGTGCCGTCGATGCGGCTGTCGAGGATCGTGCGCTTGTAGTCGTCGGTCCAGCGGTGGTCGCCGACGCCGGCCCCGGCGAGGTGGACGACGCCCTCGACGCCGGCCAGCGCGGCGAGGTCGACCGTCCCGGACGCCGGGTCCCAGAAGACCTCGTCGGGCGCGGCCGTCGGACGTCGGACGAGCCGGAGGACCTCGTGCCCAGCCGCCCGAAGGTGCGGGACGAGGGCTGAGCCGATGAGACCGGACGCCCCGGTGACCGCGATCAGCATGTGGTCACCGTCTCATGCCGGTCGGTTCAGAGTCCGAGCTCGGGTTCGAAGGCGGCGTCTTCGAGGCGGGTCTTCATCGTGGAGAGGAAGCGGGCGGCGTCGGCGCCGTCGACGAGCCGGTGGTCGTAGGTGAGGGAGAGGTAGACCATCGAGCGGATGGCGATGACGTCGGCGCCGGTGTCGTCGGGGACCACGACGGCCCGCTTGACGACGGCGCCGGTGCCCAGGATCGCGACCTGGGGCTGGTTGATGATCGGGGTGTCGAACAGGGCGCCGCGGCTGCCGGTGTTGGTGACGGTGAAGGTGCCGCCGGACAGCTCGTCGGGCGACAGCTTGTTGGTGCGGGTGCGGTCGGCCAGGTCGGTGATCTTGCGGGCCAGGCCCGCGATCGACAGGTCGCCGGCGTCGCGGATGACCGGGACGAGCAGGCCGCGTTCGGTGTCGACGGCGATGCCCAGGTGCTCGGCGTCGAAGTACGTGATCGTGCCGGCCTCGGTGTCGATCGTCGCGTTGACCTGCGGGAAGGCCTTGAGCGCCTCGACGGCGGCCTTGCAGAAGAACGGCAGGAACGACAGCTTGACGCCTTCGCGGGCCTCGAAGTCACGCTTGACCCGGTTGCGCAGGGTCGCGATCTTCGACACGTCGACCTCGAGCACGGTCGTCAGCTGCGCGGAGACCTGCAGCGAGGAGACCATCCGTTCGGCGATGACCTTGCGCAGGCGGGACATCTTCTCCGTGCGGCCGCGCAGTGCGGAGGCCTCCGGGCTCGCCGCGGCCGTCGCCGGCGCGGGCGTCGGCGCTGCGGTCGCGGGGGCCGCCACCGCAGCCGTCGTCTTCGCCGCCACGGCGGCCTCCAGGACGTCGGACTTGCGGATCCGGCCGCCCACGCCGGTGCCGGTGAGCGTGCTGAGGTCGACGCCGTGCTGGACCGCCAGCCGCCGGACCAGGGGAGTCACGTAGGTCTCGGATCCGGAATCGGCTGGCGCATCCGTCGGGGACGTCGGGGCAGACGCCGCCGGGGCGGGGGCCGCGGGTGCAGGGTCGGCGGGCGCAGGGGCAACCGGCGCGGGGGCGCTGACCGGCAGTGCCGGCGTGGCTGCCGGCGCAGGAGCGGCGGCGGGCGCCGGCGCTGCTGCGGGCGCCGGATCGGCCGGAGCTGTGGCAGGGGCGCCCGCGCCGCCGATCCGGGCCAGCTCGGCGCCGACGGCGACGGTGGTGTCCTCGGGCACGGCGATGCTAACCAGCACGCCGGACGCGGGGGCCGGGATCTCCGTGTCGACCTTGTCGGTGGAGACCTCCAGCAGCGGCTCGTCCGCCGCGACGGTGTCGCCGACAGCCTTCAGCCAGCGCGTGACCGTGCCCTCCGTGACCGACTCGCCCAACGCCGGCATCACGACGGCGGTTCCCTGGCCGGACGGCACAGGTGCCGGTGCAGCAGCGGCGACGGGCGCCGGCTCGGCGGCGACCGGCTCGGCGGCGACGGGTGCAGGCGCCGGCTCGGGCTCCGCCACGGACTGCGGCTCGGGCGTGCCCGGTCCGTCCGAGCCGGGGGCCTCGGCACCCGTCTCGGCGGCGGTGCCGATCTCGGCGAGCACAGCGCCGACGGCGACGGTGGCATCCTCGGGGACGGCGATGCTCAGGAGGACGCCGGACGCGGGGGCCGGGATCTCCGTGTCGACCTTGTCGGTGGAGACCTCCAGCAGCGGCTCGTCCGCCGCGACGGTGTCGCCGACGGCCTTCAGCCAGCGCGTCACCGTGCCCTCCGTGACCGACTCGCCGAGGGCGGGCATCGTGACCGAGACCGACATCCAATTACTCCTTGCGTGCGGGGACCGTCAGGCGTGGGCGTGCAGCGGCTTGCCGGCCAGCGCGAGGTGCGCCTCGCCGAGGGCCTCGTTCTGCGTCGGGTGCGCGTGGATGAGCGTGGCGACGTCCGACGGGTACGCCTCCCAGTTCACGATCAGCTGGGCCTCGCCGATCTGCTCGCCCATCCGGGCGCCGACCATGTGGACGCCAACGACCGGGCCGTCGACGACCTGCACGAGCTTGACGAAGCCGGTCGTCGCGAGGATCTGGCTCTTGCCGTTCCCGCCGAGGTTGTACTCGTAGGTCGCCACGTTGTTGCCGTGCAGCTCGCGGGCCTGCGCCTCGGTCAGCCCGACGCTGGCGACCTCCGGCTCGCAGTACGTGACGCGCGGGATGTTGACGTCGGCGATGACTGCCGGGTTCAGGCCGGCGATCTCCTCGGCGACGAAGATGCCCTGCTGGAAACCGCGGTGCGCCAGCTGCAGGCCGGGGGTGATGTCGCCGACGGCGAACACACCGGGGACGTTGGTGCGCAGGCGCTCGTCCACGAGCACCCAGCCACGCTCCATGGCGACACCCTGCTCCTCGAAGCCCATGCCCGAGGCGTTCGGGCCTCGGCCCACGGCGACGAGCAGGAGGTCGGCGGACAGCACCTTCCCGTCCTCCAAGGTGACCTGCACGCCGGAGTCGTCCTGCGTCGCCGACGCGAAGCGGACCCCGAGCGAGTAGTCGATGCCGCGCTTGCGGAAGGCACGCTCGAGTGCCTTGGAGCAGGCCTCGTCCTCGTTGGGGACCAGGTGCGGGAGGGCCTCGACGATCGTGACGTCGGCGCCGAAGGACTTCCAGACGCTGGCGAACTCCACGCCGATGACCCCGCCGCCGAGCACGATCACGCTGCGCGGCACGTAGTCCAGGTAGAGGGCCTGGTCGGAGGTCATGATCCGGCCACCGATGTCCAGCCCCGGCAGCGTGCGGGCGTACGAGCCGGTCGCGAGGACGACGTTGGTGCCGGTGTAGCGCTCGCCGTCGACCTCGACGGTGTCTGGCGCGACCAGGCGTCCTGCGCCTTCGACGAAGGTGACGTTCCGGCTCTTCACCAGGCCCTGGAGACCCTTGTAGAGGCGGTTCACGACCCCGTCGCGGTACTCGTTGACCTTGGGCATGTCGATGCCCTCGAGGACGGCGCGGACGCCGAAGTTCTCGCTCTCGCGCGCGCTGTCGGCGACCTCGGCCGCGTGCAGCAGCGCCTTCGTCGGGATGCAGCCCCGGTGCAGGCAGGTCCCGCCGAGCTTGTCCTTGTCGATCAGGATGACGGACATCCCGAGCTCAGCTGCGCGCAGCGCGCACGCGTAGCCCCCGCTGCCGCCACCGAGGATCACCAGGTCTGCTGAGGCCACTGTCGCCACTCCCGTCTGGGGCCGCTGCCGCGTGAGGCGCCGGATCGGCGCGGCTCACATCTTCCCATCGCCGCGCCGCCCGCCTACCGCGGGCCTGCCATCTCGGCAGCGATCTGGACGAAGGTCCGGACCCCGGTGCCGGTGCCGCCCTTGGGCGTGTAGCCGAACGGGGTCTTGTCGTTGAACGCTGGGCCGGCGATGTCGAGGTGCACCCACGCCTGGCCGGCGGGGACGAACTCACGCAGGAAGACACCGGCTGAGAGCATCCCGCCGAGCCGGTCGCCGATGTTGGCGATGTCGGCGGTCCCGGAGTCGAGGGACGCGCGGAGGTCGTCCGGCAGCGGCATCGGCCACATCGCCTCGCCCGCCTCGTCGGCAGCGACGCACACCGCAGCGCGCGCGGCGTCGTCGTTCGACATGACGCCGGAGGTGCGCGCGCCGAGGGCGACGCGCGCTGCCCCGGTGAGGGTGGCGATGTCGATGATGAGGTCCGGTGACTCCTCGGCGGCGAGGACGATCGCGTCGGCCAGGACCAGCCGGCCCTCGGCGTCGGTGTTGAGGACCTCGACGGTGGTCCCGCCGCGGATCGTGATGACGTCGCCCGGGCGCTGCGCGGTGCCGCTCGGCATGTTCTCGGCGGTCGGGACCCAGCCGGTGACCCGGATGGGGAGACCGAGGGTTGCGATCGCACGGACGGCGCCGATGACGGCGGCGGCGCCGGCCATGTCGGACTTCATCTCGTCCATGTTCGACGCGGGCTTGATCGAGATGCCGCCGGTGTCGAACGTGATCCCCTTGCCGACGAGGGCGAGGTGCGCGGTGGCGCCTTCGGGGTTGTACCCGAGGCGGACCAGGCGCGGGCCGTTCGCCGACCCTTGGCCGACGGCGAGGATCCCGCCGCACGCCTCACGGGTCAGGTCCTCCTCGTCCCAGATGCGGACGTCGACGGGCAGGCCCTCGACCGCGGCCTGGGCGGCCGCGGCGAGGCCGGCGGGCGGGAGGGCGTTGGGCGGGGTGTTGATGAGGTCGCGGGTGAGGTTCACCGCGGTCGCCACCGCCGTGACGTCCTTGGTGAGCTTCTTGGTCTCGGCGGACGGCGCTTCCGGCACGAGGATCGTGATCGACGAGACCGGCGCCTTGCGGCCCTTGCGGGACGAGGCGCGGAAGGCGACATGGTCGTACGCCGCGAGCTGGGCCGCGATAGCGACCGTCAGCAGGGCGCTGTCGTCGGCGAGCGGCAGGGCAAGCGCGATGCGGCGGGTGCCGGCGAGGGCGCGCACCCCGTCGCCGACCGCGCGGCGCACGGCCTCCGGGTTGGCCTGCTTGTTCGCATCGCCCAGGCCGAGGCCGACGACGAGCGGGGCGGCGATCGACCCACCGCCGGGGATGCGGGTCACCTCGCCGGCCTTGCCGGTCGCGCCGACCGCGGCGAACGCCTCCATCAGCCGGGTGCGTACCGCGGCGGTGAGACCGGGCGTGACGACCTCGGGCTTGGCGGCCCGCCCGCGCCCGGGGGCGAGGGCGACGACCAGGGCCTCGGTCGCCACTGCTGTCGGCCGGGTGTCGGCGACGACGAGGCGGGCGGTGGGCGTGGCGGGCGGCAGCGGGGGGTGCGTCATGGCCAGAACTGTATGCCTCGGGCATCGTCCGGGCGGGGTCGAACGGACCGGCTAGCGTTCGGCCCGTGACTGAGCTTCGTCGTACGCCGCTGCACGATCGCCACGTGACCCTGGGGGCGAAGACCGCCGACTTCGGCGGCTGGGAGATGCCGATCGAGTACGGCGGCGTCGTCGCCGAGCACACCGCTGTCCGCACCGACGTGGGGGTGTTCGACGTCTCCCACATGGGCAAGGTCCGGGTGCACGGTCCCGGCGCGGCCGGGTTCCTCAACGAGGTCCTCGCGAACGACCTCGATCGGATCGAGGCCGGTCGGGCCCAGTACTCGATGCTGCTGAACTCCGAAGGCGGCATCGTCGACGACCTCATCGTCTACCGGTGGGCCGACGACGAGCTCTTCGTCATCCCCAACGCGGCCAACGCGGCGGCCGTCGTCGCGGCGTTGCAGTCATCGGCTCCGGCCGACGTCGAGGTGGTCGACCATCACCTGGACCACGGCATCCTCGCGGTTCAGGGGCCGCGATCCGCGGTGGTCGTCGGCGCGCTCGGACTCCCGACGGACCTGCCGTACATGGGCATGGCGTCCGCCGAGGTCGATGACCGGCCCGTGATCGTCTGTCGCACCGGCTACACCGGCGAGCACGGCTACGAGCTGGTCGTCCCGGTGGACGTGCTCGGGGCCGTGTGGGACGCGGTGGTCGCCGCCGGTGCGACGCCCGCCGGGCTGGGGGCCCGCGACACGCTGCGGACCGAGATGGGCTACCCGCTGCACGGCCAGGACATCGGGCCGACGGTGAGCCCCGTCGAGGCGGGGATCGGCTGGGCCGTCGGCTGGGCGAAGCCGGTGTTCGTGGGCCGGCCGGCGGCGGCCGCCCTGCGTGAGGAGGGTCCGTCGCGTCGACTTCGGGGGCTGCTGGCCCTCGACCGGGGGATCCCGCGGTGCCACATGACGGTCCGGCGCGTTCCGCTCGACCCCGATGAGCCCCTGTCGGGGGAGGTCGTCGGCGAGGTCACGAGCGGGACGTTCTCCCCGACCATCAAGGCCGGGATCGGGCTCGCGCTGCTGGCGTCGGACATCGCCGTGGGGGACGAGGTCGTCGTGGACCTGCGGGGCCGTCCGGCGCGGTTCGAGGTCGTCACCCCGCCCTTCGTCGACGCCGACCCCCGGGGCTAGGTCGCGGATCACGTCGCGCATCGCCCGGGGTCGGTGCTTCCTCCGTCGAACTATCGTTGAGTGGCGGCTCGCGGCCGCTCGCTTCGCTCGCGACGCCGAGATCAGCCACTCAACTGCGTCAGCAGCGCGAGGACGGCGCGGGCGCCGAGGCCGGTCTCGTCGGACAGCCCCAGCGGGAGCGCGACCGTGAGGTCGACCCGGTCCACGACGGCGGTCCGCGCCGGATCGGGGGAGTCCGACGCGACCAGCCACCACCCGCGGGCCCGGTAGGCGATCCGGTCGGCGAGGACGGCGGCGGCGAGGGCGCGCGTGCCGTCGAGCAGGCAGGGGGTACGCCGGGCGGCCGCTGCCACGAGCACGCCGGCGGTGAACGCGACGGCATCGGCACCCGTCGCGCCGATCAGCGTGACGGGGTCGCCGCGATGTCCATGCGCCGCGGCGGTGAGCTCACGCACGTGCTCGCAGCGCGCCATCCACGTGCGGTCGGTCATCCCGGCCGGCTGCGGGAGGACGGCGGACGCCTCGCGCCGGGTCAGGACAGCGATGACGGCCCGGTCGGCGTCGTCCACGTCGGCGTTTCCGGCAGGCTCGGGTGCGACGACCAGCAGCGTCGCCCCCGCGTCGACGGCGCGGTCAGCGGCGGTGATCCCGGCCACCAGCAGGCGCCGGACGCTGTCCTCGCTGGATCCGGTCGCGTGTCCGTCCACGGGGGGCGCGCCGATCGTCGTCGGCGCGAGCCGGCCGCCGCTCTCCGGTCCCAGCGCCGTCCACCAGGAAGCGAGCCGGCCCAGTGCCCCGGTCGCGGGGTCGGCGGGGGACGGAGCCGGCCCGACCTCGATCCGCTCGACCGCAGCACGCACCTCGACGGGCAGCTCGGCGGTCACGGGCCGACCCTAGGACGCAATCCCGCGGACGAGCACGACGGCCACGAGCGCCGCCGTCGTCGCGACCTCCGTCACGGCGCCGAGCAGGTCGCCCGTCACGCCGCCGAAACGGCGCAGACCGGTCCGCAGCAGCACCCCGCCGGCCAGGACTGCCGCCCCGACGGCGGCCACGCCGGCGGTCACGGCGACCCCGCCCCCGGCGGCCAACGCAGCGACGACGACGACGCCGACCCACGCGATGGAGACGGCCAGGGCAGCCACCCGCCCGACGGAGCCGGCGACCGCGGACCCCAGACCGTCCGCGCGTGCGGCGCCGATCCCACGGATGCACGCGGCCGTGATGAGCAGACGGCCGCTGCCCAGGGCGATGGCCAGGACGAGCGGACCGTGGCCGGTTGCCAGCACGGAAGAAAGGGCAGTGACCTGGACGAGCACGACAAGCACGATGGTGACGACCCCGAACGGGCCGATGTCCGATCGACGCGCGATGGCCAACGCCTCCGCCGGCGGCCGGCCGCTGCCGAGGGCGTCCGCCGTGTCCGCCAAGCCGTCCAGGTGGATGGCTCGCGTGAGGTACGCCAGGGCCGCGACCGCAAGTGCGGCGGCGAGGAGTGGTCCGACGTGCGCCCGGTCGACGGCGACCTGGGCCGCGGCTCCCACGACGAGGCCGAGGACCGCGCCGACAGCAGGCGCCAGGACCATCGCGACGCCCGCCACGTGAGAGTCAACGGACGATGGCGGGCGCACCGGGACCCGCGTGAGCGTGCCCACGGCGAGCGCGACGCCATCGGTGAACGTCGAACGCGGCATCGAGGTCAGCCGGTCTTGTCGCGGTCGCTGACGCCAGCCTGGTCGAACGTCGCCATCTCGCGGCAGGTCGCGCTCGCCGCCTGCAGCACCGGGATGGCCAGGAGAGCGCCGGTGCCTTCGCCGAGCCGAAGCCCCAGGTCCAGCAGCGGGTCCAGGCCGAGAGCGGCCAGTGCCGCCGTGGCGGCCGGTTCCGTCGACCGATGGCCGGCGACCCACCACGCACGCGCCCCTGGGGCGAGTCGCTCAGCGACAAGGGCGGCGGCGCACGACACGACGCCGTCGAGCACCACAGGCAGGCCGATCACCCCGGCCCGGGCGAGCATGCCGGCCATCGCGGCGAGGTCCGGCCCGCCGATCGCCGCAAGGAGCGCGAGCGGGTCCGCGCGGTGCGGCTGGCCGCGCCCGACCGCCGCCGACACCGCTGCTTGCTTCCGGGCGAAGGTCTCGTCGTCGACCCCCGTCCCCCGGCCGGTCACCTCGTCGGCGGGCCGGCCCGCCAGCACCGCCGTGAGGGCCGCGGCCGCCGTTGTGTTGCCGATGCCCATGTCCCCGGGGACCAGCAGGTCCGCTCCGCCGGCGAGCGCCTCCTCGGCGAGAGCGGCGCCGAGCTGGATGGCCGCCGCCACCTCCTCCGGGCTCATCGCCGGTTCGCGGTCGATGGCGCCCGAGGACCGACGGATCCGGCGGGCCGCGACCGTCGGGTCCAGCGCGTCGAGGTAGGCGGGGTCGGCGTCGACGCACACGTCGACGACCTGCAACGTGGCGCCGACCTGGCGGGCGAGGACGTTCGCCCCCGCGCCACCGGCAACGAAGTTCGCGACCATCTGCGCCGTCACCTCAGGCGGGTACGCCGAGGTCCCGGCCGCCCGCGCCACCCCGTGGTCGCCGGCCAGGATGACCAGCGCCGGGCGGGTGAACGGCCGAGGTGGGCACGTTCCCTGGACGGATGCGATCCAGGCGGACACGGGCTCAAGGCGCCCCAGCGCGCCGGTCGGCTTGGTCAGCCTCCCCTGACGGTCCATCGCGGCAGCGTGCGCCACCGCATCGGGGGGCGTGACCGCCCAGGGCAGGGGGTCGACCATCATCTGCTCCTTCTGTCGGCGGGGGCGAGCGCGATCGGCCGGCCGGCGACCATCAGCGTGACGTCGTCGCACGCGCTTGCGACGTGAGCGTTCGTCCGGCCGAGCAGGTCGGCGAAGAGGCGGCCGGCGGGTGTCGGTGGGACTACACCCATGCCGACCTCGTTGGAGACGAGGACGACCTCCGCCCGGCAGGCCAGCAGAGCGTCGATGACTGCATCGACGCGCCGGTCCACCTCGTCCTGGACCCCGTCCCGGTCGCCGGACTCCGCGCGGGCCCACGCATCGAGGTCGTCCAGCACCGCGGTCAGCCAGAGCGTCAGGCAGTCGACGAGGACGCAGGTCCCCGGCAGCGCGGTGTCCAGGACGCCGACGACGTCGGTCGTCTCATGCGTGGTCCACGTCGGGGGTCGATGGTCGCGGTGGCGTGCGACCCGCTCGGCCCACTCCGGGTCGTCTGGGCGTTCGCCGCCGGTGGCGACGTAGGCGACCGTGGCGAAGCGGCCAGCGAGCTGCTCGGCGGCGGCCGACTTGCCCGATCGGGCACCGCCGAGCAGGAACGTGCGCTGCGGGCGGCGTCCTCGCGGGTACGCGGTGTCAACGACGTCGAGGTCGGCGCGCAGGTCGACGCCCAGCACCGCAAGACGCGCGCGGAGCTCCGGCTCGGGCGGGTTGTGGTGGCTCAGATGGGTGGCGACGACGACGGTGGCGTCGTCGACGACGCCGGCTGCCCGGAGCGCGCCGAGGACGACGGGCAGCGTCGCGAGGTCGAGGTGCCCGCGGCCGTGGTCGGTGGTATCGCCGAAGGTCTCGTCCACGAGCAGCGCGTCGACGCGACCGCCGACCGCCGACCGCGTCGTCGCGGGAAGCGGTCCGGTGTCCGTCGCATACAGGAGCCGGTGCCCGTCGGGCGCGGTAACGACGAACAGGAGCGCCTCCTGCGCGAGCACGTCGCCGTCGCCGTGGTGATGGGCGGCCGGCAATACCCGCGCGTGGAACCCGCCGCGTGCCGTCGGCAGGGAGATGTCGTCGCCGGCGGCGACGACGTGCAGGCGGACGGGGGAGTCGGGTCCGAGCCATGCGCGGCACTGCTCGATCGCGACCGCCGGTCCCCACACGTGGAGCGGCGGCGCGTCGTCGACCCAGGAACGCGTCAGCAGTACAGCCGGGTTCAGGTGGTCGGGATGACCGTGTGTGACGAGGAGGTGCTCGACCTCCCGCAGGTCAGCGCCGGCACCGTGCGGTGTCGTCGGCCCGCAGTCCACGAGGACCGCCGCATCAATGAGCGCCGCGCTCGGTCGGCGCGATCGATGGGCCTCCCGCTCCGTCGTGCAGCTACGGCATCGGCAGAAGGGATTGGGCCACCCGTCGGCGGAACCGGTGCCCAGCAACGTGATCTGCATGTCAGGTCCGAGCCGTCACGTCCGGGGGAGCGGCGGCTGCGACCCCGGGCTCGAATGTCACGGGAGCGGAGAACGCCGCCTTGCGCGACATGCGCCGCAACGCGAGCAGGACCGGACGACCGGCCACGAGGATGAGCACGACGGTCAGGACCGCGCGCGGGATGTCGTACCCGAGGGACGTGATGAGGTTGAACCGCATCCACGCGACGAGGTTCGCCGCGAGCGGGTCCCCGGGAACGAACGCGATGCCCTCGGGCAGACCCGACGTGAACGGCCAGAACCACAGGTTCAGGCAGAACCCGTACGCGACGCACGCGATGGCGCCGTACGTCGCGAGCATGACCAGCTCACGCCGCCCGGAGGCGCGCGGCAGCAGCCCGGCGCCCATGCCGACCCACGCGGCGCCGATCATCTGGAACGGCAGCCACGGCCCGACCCCGCCGGTCATCAGGGCCGAGGCCAGCATCGACACGGCCCCGAGGCTGAAGCCGAAGCCCGGACCGAGCGCGCGGCCGCCGAGCACGAGAACGACCCAGATGGGCTCGATCCCGGCGGTTCCGCCACCGAGCGGGCGAAGGGCGGCGATGACGGCCGAGAGCACACCGAGCATGGCGATGGCCTTCGCATCCATGCCGCCGTCGGAGACCTGCGCGAGGACCACGAGCAGGAGAAGGGGCACGACGACCGCGAACAGGAACGGCGCGTCCTGCGAGTGCGCGACGGCCTCGGACGCCGGGTCGGCCACCAGGGGCCAGCCGAATGCGACCAGGCCGACCAGCGATGCCAGCACGATGACGGCGGTCGAGGTCAGGCCCAGCCGTACCGCGGTGACGCGCGCAGGCCCCGCGCTCGCGACCACATCGGGTCCGGGCCGGCCGGTCACATCGCCGCCTCGGCGAGCGCGTCGGCGACCTCGTCGACGGTGAGCCACTCCTGCGGCGCCAGGATCTTCGCGACCTGCGGGGCGAACATCGCCGACGACGTCACGACGTGCGCGGTCGGCCCGTCCGCGACGATCTCGCCGTCGGCGAGGATCACGACCCGGTGGGCGAGCTGCGCGACGAGCTCAACATCGTGCGTGGCGAGGACCACCGCGTGGCCGGCCTCCGCGAGGTCGGCCAGGACGCGGCCAAGCCGCGCCTTCGTCGGGTAGTCCAGCCCGCGCGTCGGCTCGTCGAGCAGCAGCAGCGGAGGCCGGGCTGCGAGCACGAGGCACAAGGCGAGCAGGAGGCGCTGGCCCTCGGACAGGTCGCGCGGGTGGATGCCGTCATCGATCTCGGGGGCCATGAGCGCCAGCAGCGCCCGCGCTGTCCCGGCGGCACAGCCTGCGTCGCGGTCGGCGGCCCGGCACTCCTCGGCGACCGTCGGCGCCTCCAACAGGTCGGCCGGCTCCTGCGGTACCAGGCCCACCGCCCGCAGCAGCGCCGGCCCCGCGAGGACGGCCGGGTCCGCGCCGTCGACCGCGATGCGGCCCGATCGCCGCGGGCCGATGCCGACGAGCGCGCTCAGCAGGGTCGACTTCCCGGCCCCGTTGCGGCCCATGAGTGCGACGACCTCACCGCGGCGGACGTCGAGGTCGATGTCGTTCAACGCGACGCGATCCCCGTACCGGACGGACACGCCGCGGGCACGGACGATCTCGGGGCCGTCGGCCGCGGCGCGAAGGCGCGGAGTACGGCCGACCAGGAGGTCGCGCAGTGGCCCGGCGGCGCGCCGGGCGTCGCGGACCGACAACGGCAGGGGGGACCAGCCGGCCAGCCGCCCGAGCTCGACGACGGGCGGGGCGATCGGTGCCAGGCCCATGATGTCCGCCGGCCGACCCACCTGCAGCGGCTCGGCGCCGCCCGGCACGACGACGACGAGGTCGGCGTACTGGACGACCCGCTCGAGCCGGTGCTCGGCCAGGACGACCGTGACGCCGAGGTCGTGCACGAGCCGCTGCAGAGCGGCGAGCACCTCTTCGGCTGCCCCAGGGTCGAGGGCCGACGTCGGTTCGTCCAGCACGAGGATCCGAGCCTGCCCCCCGAGCGCGGCGCCGATCGCGACGCGCTGGCGCTGGCCGCCGGACAGGGTCCGCAGCGGGCGCTGGCGCAGCTCGGCGAGGCCGAGCAGGTCGAGGATCTCCTCCACCCGTCGCCGCATGACGTCCGGCGCGACGCCGAGGCATTCCATCCCGTACGCGAGCTCGTCCTCGACGACGTCGGTGACGAAACCGCTCATCGGGTCCTGGGGCACGACGCCGACGACGTCCGCGAGCTCCCGCGGCGGGTTCGTGGCGGTGTCGCGGCCGTTGACGATCACCCTCCCGGCGAGGGTGCCCCCGGTGAAGTGGGGGACGAGCCCGTTGATCGCCCGCAGCAAGGTCGACTTGCCCGAACCGGTGCGGCCGACGACGAGCACGAGCTCGCCTTCGGGGATGACGAGGTCGACGTGTGCGAGCGTCGGGGCGAGCGCTCCCGGGTAGGTGATCGTGACGTCCTCGAACCTGATCATGCGACGGCCTCCGCGACAAGGACAGGCTCGCGGCGGTGCCGCGGCGGTGCCGCGTCCACGGGCAACGGGGGCGCGGTGACGGCCGGGGTCACAGCGATCAGCACGCCGATCAGCGGAAGCAGCGGCAGGGCCGGCCACGCCGGCGGGTCCGTCGAGGTCGTCATGCCCGGCACGCCGAGGATGTCCGCGGCCACGAACGCCGCAGCGGCCGCAACTCCGGCGAGGCTGACGAGCCACTCCGGGATCCGCCATGGGTCGGGCCGGTAGGCCGTCCGCCCCGTCGAGCGGGACGAGACCAGCACGGAGACGACCGAGCAGATGACGCCGACCGCGAGCATGGGCAGGCCGAGGGCGGGGGGAGATCCGGCGGATACGAGCCCGTAGCACCCGACGCAGGCGGCGACGAGACCGGCGAGCAGTACGAACGCCATCGTGCGGCGGCGCCGGACGCTCACGGTGCCGCGGCGTCCATAGCCGCGCGAGTCCATCGCCGCCGCGAGCGCGACCGATCGCTCGAGCGCGCCCTCGAGGACGGGGATGGCAGCGCCGGCGATCGCGCGCGGTCCGCGGTCGGCGCGTCCGCGCAGCCGCCGAACTGTGCGGAGACGGTCCACGTCGGTCACGAGCTGAGGGGTGAACGTCAAGGCGACCACGACGGCGACCCCGACCTCGTACAGCGCGGCCGGCACGGACTTCAGCAGGCGGGTCGGCGACGCGAGCGAGTTCGCGGCGCCGACGCACAGCAGGATCGTCGCGAGCCGCAGGCCGTCGTACAGGGCGAGCAGGAGGGACTCCGCCGTGATGTCGCCGCCGAGCCGGACGCCTGCCAGCCATTCCGGCAGGGAGATCCCCGGCAGCGGCAGCAGCACCGTGACGCCGAGCTCGGCCCCGAACAGGATCTGCACGAGGACCCGGACGACGACCACGACGACGGCGAGCCGCAGGAAGAACGCGTACGACCGGCCCCAGGGTGCGGCCGGTCGACGTGCCGCCACAACGACGGCGGAGGAACCTGCCAGGAGGACCAGTAGCAGCGGGTTCGTCGTGCGGCTGGCCGCAGCGGCCAGGCATAGCGCCCACAGCCACCACGCGCCTGGGTGTAGCCAGCGGCCCACGCGCGGCGGGAGTCCGAATCCGCCCGTGCGGCCGGGGTCCCGGCTAGTCACGCGAGCGTCGCCACCACAGCAGGGCGCCGATCACGGCGACGATCGCGAGCACGGCGACGACCGGCCACGGCGAGCCGCTCCCGGCTTCGTCGGCCGCGTCGGAGGTCTCCATCGCGCTGCCCGCGCCGACGGCGGTCGATGTCGCGGTCGGGGCCGACGTCGTCGGGGGGGCCGATGTCGTCGGAGACGTCGACGGGTCGGGGACGGGGTCGTCGACCACCGGGGCGCACTCGTCGGTCGGATAGCCGCCGATCCCGCACACCAGGCCGCCCTCGACGCGCACGGCGTCGGTGCCGCGCAGCACCTGGTACCCCGTGGCGTCGGCATCGGCGACGACGCAGGTCGACATCGGGGGACCGGGTGCCTGGCCCGGAGGCGCCTCGGCGGCGTCACCGGGATCGACGACCAGCGCGACGCGCTTGCGTCCCTCCTCGGCCGGCGTGCTTCCGCAGATCTCGTCGAAGGAGGTCGTCACCCGCGGCTGCGAGGAGACCGTTCCTGCGGCCGTGGTGACGGCGAAGCGCCACCCCTGGACCGAGCCGTCGGGCGGGATGAGCGAGGCCGGCCCGGCCGTGGCGAACGTCCAGCCGGCGTCGGTGCCGATCCAGTAGGTCCAGTAGCGGTAGGCCGCGGCGGATACATGCGCCAGCGTTCCGGGGCTCGCTGCTGCGAAGACGCCCGGAGCCCAGCCGACGACGACGGTCGCGACCAGCGCGACCGCCGTCGTCAGCAGGCGGGTCCGTGTCATGGCTAGCGCTGCAGCGTTCCTGTCAGCAGCCGCACCAGGTTCGTCGACGACGTCCCGAACGCCCGCGGGTTGCGGCCCGAGGCGACGGCCGCCTGGATCAGCGTGCCGGCCGCAGCGGCGTTCGCCGTCGCGCCGGTCCCGACGTAGGCCGCGGTGTTCCGGCCGAGCGCGGTGATGCCGACGGAGATGCCGGTCGCGCCCCGCTTGGCCGACGCCAGCGCGAGAACGCCGGTGGCCGTCGAGTTCCAGTCGACCTGGTTCGCGTCCATCGCGGACGGCACGCGGCCCTTCGTCGTGACCAGGAGGCGGTTCACCGTCGACGCGAGCCGGGTGAACGCCGGGGAGCCGCAGGTCGTCCCCGCGAGGGAGCCCAGCCGCGCCGGCGCGGCCACGGGCAGCGTGCCGGCCCAGCCGAGCAGACCCTGCACCGAAGCGAGGGCGTTCGCTGCCTGACCCGGCTGGTACGGCAACGCGCCACGCGAAGCGACCGTGCAGGGCAGCTGTGCCTTCTTCAGGTAGGTCGTCGCCCGGGGGATCGGGCCGTCCGCCTGCAGCGTTGTCGGGAAGGCCTGCAGCGCAGCGACAGCCAGCGCCGTGGAGTTCACGTCAGACGGACCGCCGAGCGTGTAGCCCCAGCCGCCGTCCGCGTTCTGGGTGGCCCGCAGGGCGGACACCGCGCGCGAGGCCGCAGCCCCGCGGCCCGCGGACTTCAGCGCGATCGCCGCGAGCGCGGTCGAGTTGGAGTCCGGGCCGGTGAACGCGTCCGGGTCAGGGGCGGCGCACGGCACGCTCGTGTCGGCCCGGAACGACGAGAACGCGCCGGAGGAGCACTGCTGGCCGGCCAGCCACGTCACGGCCGCAGCCGGCACGGGGGCCTTGGCGGCGGTCAGGCCGACGATCGCCATCGACTGGCGGTACACGCCGTCGTAGGTGGGGTCGGCGGAGCCGAACAGGCCCGCGTTGGCGGCGGGCTGGGCGGCCGGGCTGGCCTGGGCGGGGGTGAGTGCCGCGACCAGGCCGAGCGAGAGCCCGACTGCGGTGGTTGCGGCGAGGGTGCGGCGCGCGTTGGCGCGCAGGATGGTGCGTGACATCGGGTGTCCTCGGGTGAGAGCGGTGCCGGACCGAGGGCGGCGGGTCGATCCGGGTGGCGGAGCCAGGTGCCCGGATTCATCGACCGTGAGCTCTCGTCCCGTTACCTCGACGGATGGAGCCGCTCGCGTTCGCCAGGTGCTCCGACTCACCCCTTGCGGGGAACACGGTTGCGGGACAGTGCCGGGATCTCACCGGACTTCCCCTGGACGTCGAACGAGTGGGGTATTCGGTTGTGGCCGCGATCCGACCACGGGTGGGGCGCTGGTGTCAAAAGCCGGTCGGCCGTAGCGAGCGCCTCAGGCGTCGAGGGGCATAGGCCCGTAGACCACGCGGTCGTCCTCGTGCAGGGTCACCGCGGCGATGCCGGACTCCCGTAGCTCGCGCCAGGTCTCGCCGAGCCAGGACTCGGCGTCGGCCTGGGTCGGGAACTCCTGCGAGCGGTCCGGGTCGACGGCGCTGCCGCCGTCCGCCTCGTACGTCCAGGTCCACGGCATGACGGCTACTTCGGCACGACGGGTCGGCCGCCGCGGCGGACCCGCGGCGGGGGAAGACGAAGGCGGCGCATCTGCAATGTGCGCAGCGCCGCGTAGAGCGTGAGCCCCTTGCGGTCCGCGGCGTCGGGGAGGGCTGCCTTGGCGCGCCGGTTCAACGTGACCAGAAGCAGGATCGTGTCGATCGCGATGATCGCCGTGAAGGCGAAGAACGCGATGGACACGAATGACTGGATCGCCGGGTTGCGGATGAACCCGAGGAGCAGGACACCGATGGCGATGAAGATGAAGTACTCGGCGAGAGTGACGCGGGCGTCGACGAAGTCGCGGGCGAAGGCGCGACCGGCGCCCTGGTCGCGGGCGGGCAGGTAGCGCGGGTCGCCGGCCATCATGCCGGCGCGCTTGCGGGCGCGGTCCTCGCGGTCGCGGTCGCGCGAGGCCTTCTTGGCCTCCTTGGGGTCCTTCGGCACGCGGATGGTGCTCTTCCGCGCGGCCTGGGCCTCGCGTCGGGACGGGGTGGGCCGACCCTTCGGAGAGGTCGGGTCGTGGCCGTCGACGGAGTCGTCGGGGGCCGGCTCCTGCGCCGACGAAGGCTTGCGTCCGAACACGAGCAGCGAGCCTAGCCGGTCCGTACAGCGGCGCTGCGCCCCGTTCGCCTACGCTAGAAGGACGGTGGACGACGAAGGGATCCCTCGATGGGCCTGTGGCAGCGCTTCAAGTTGATCTTCAACTCCAAGGCCAACGCGGCTCTGGACAAGGCCGAGGACCCGCGGCAGACCCTTGACTACTCCTACGAGAAGCAGCTCGAGCTGCTCCAGAAGGTGCGTCGGGGCGTGGCCGACGTGGCGACGAGCCGCAAGCGGCTCGAGCTGCAGATCCAGGGCCTGGCCCAGCAGGAGGCGAAGCTTGAGGAGCAGGCCCGGGCGGCTCTCGCCGGCGGCCGTGAGGACCTCGCACGTGAGGCGCTGACCCGCCGCAGCGGCCTGCACCAGCAGATCGCCGACCTCCAGGGCCAGCTCGCGACCTTGCAGGACCAGGAGGAGAAGCTCACCGCCGCCGCGTCGCAGCTGCAGGTCAAGGTCGAGTCCTTCCGCACGAAGAAGGAGACGATCAAGGCCACGTACTCGGCCGCCGAGGCCCAGACGAAGATCAACGAGGCGTTCGCCGGGATCTCCAACGAACTGGGCGACGTCGGCCTCGCCGTTCAGCGTGCCGAGGACAAGACCGCGCAGATGCAGGCGCGCGCCGGCGCCATCGACGAGCTCGTCGCCTCGGGCGCGTTGACCGACGCCAGCGGGCTCGGCAAGGACAGCCTGACGGTCGAGCTGGAGCGGATGGCCAGCGAGAACGAGGTCAACACCCAGCTCGAGGCGCTCAAGCGCGAGCTCGGACCGAGCGCCGACAAGCCGCAGATCGAGGGGTAGTGAGGTAGCAATGGCTCGGACCCGGTACGGGGCCGACCGCGGGCTGTCGGCCCGCATGATGGGCACGCTGTTCGGTCTGGGACTGCTCTATGTCGTCCTGGCGGCCGTGCTCATCGCCCTGGGCATCAACGCGTTGTTCGTCCTGGCGATCTCCGGGGCCCTCCTGTTCGGGCAGTGGTGGTTCTCGGACTCCCTCGCGATGCGCTCGATGCGCGCGGTGGTGGTCACCCCCGAGCAGGCCCCGCAGCTGCACGCCATCGTCGACCGTGTGTGCGCGATGGCGGACATGCCCAAGCCCCGGGTTGGCATCGCCGACACCGACGTGCCGAACGCCTTCGCCACCGGGCGGTCGCCCAAGCGTTCGGTCGTCGTTGTCACGACCGGGCTGCTGCGCCGGCTCGACGCCGAGGAGCTCGAGGGGGTGCTCGCGCACGAGCTGTCGCATGTCGCGCACCGCGACGTGACGGTGATGGCCGTCGCGTCGTTCACCGCGATCCTCGCCGGGTTCATGATGCGAACGGCCATGTGGGGGTCGATGGGGCGCAACCGCGACAACAACGCCGCGATCATGGTGCTGGCCGTGACCGTCGTGAGCGTCGTCGTCTACTTCCTGTCGTTCATCCTCATGCGTGCGTTGTCGCGCTACCGCGAGCTCGGCGCCGACCGGGGCGCGGCGTTGCTGACGGGCAAGCCGTCCGCCCTGGCCCGTGCGCTGCAGAAGATCAGCGGCGAGATGGCCGTCATCCCGAACCGGGACCTCCGTCAGATGGAGCCCGTGAGCGCGTTCGCGTTCGCACCGGCGATCGGCGGCCGCAAGGGGATCGACCTTGCGACGATCTTTGCGACCCACCCGCCGCTGGAGAAGCGGCTCGAGCAGCTGGCGAAGATCTCGGCTCAGCTCGGCGAGCGCTAGGCGTGGGCCTGTTCGACGCGCTGCTCGGCCGGCGCAAGCCGGTCGGCCCCGACCTCGACGCCCTCTTCGCGCTGCCGAGCGCGGCGATCACCCTTCAGGTCGAGCTGGACCTCGTGCCGACCGGGCGCGGTGCCGTCGCGTTCCGCGCCCCGGAGGGCCGGGCGTTCGCCGACGTCGAGGACGAGGTGCGCCGCCTGCTCGACGCCGACGCTGGACCGCCGGTGGAGGTGGCCACCGACGAGTTCGGCTTCACCTGGCTCGTGGTCGCGACGGCGCCGCCGGACCTGTCCTCGGTCGTCACCGACCTGCACGCCGTGAACACCTCGCTCGTCGAGGCGGGGTTCGGCCCGCAGCTGCTGTGCTCGCACGCGGCGTTCTCCGGACCCGACGGCCAGGACCTCGCGATGGTGTACCTGTTCAAGCGCGGGACGTTCTATCCGTTCGCGCCCGCGGCGGGAGGTGGCGGCGTCGAGCCGGCCGCGCAGCAGCGCGTCAACGTGCTGGAGCTGAAGGTGCGCGACCTGCTCGTCGGGGAGCTCCCGCTGGAGGCCGACCTGTCGCGCTGGTTCGCGATCTGGGGCGCCCCGGGCCTGTAGCCGCGGTCCGTCCCCCCCGAACGCCACCACCCGACCTCCACCCCCCGAACGTCCCGGAAAGCGGGACATGCGGAACGAAGCCGAACGTCCCGGAATGCGGGACATGCAGCACGAGGCGCCCGAAATGTCGCGCCTTCGTGCTGAACGTCCCGGAAAGCGGGACGTCCGGGACGAAGCCGAACGTCCCGGAAAGCGGGACATGCAGCACGAGGCGCCCGAAATGTCGCGCCTTCGTGCTGAACGTCCCGGAAAGCGGGACGTCCGGGACGAAGCCGAACGTCCCGGAAAGCGGGACGTGCGGGATGGTGCGGCGCGGGCTGGGTCTCAGTCGGGGCGGGCGGCGGTCGCGACGCCGGGGAGCGCGAGCATCCGGTCGAGGGCGACGCGAGCCCAGTGGGAGGTCTCGGGGTCGACCTGGATCTGGTTGACGACGTTGCCCGTGACGAGCGACTCCAGCGCCCACACCAGGTGCGGCAGGTCGATCCGGTTCATCGTCGAGCAGTAGCAGACCGTCCGGTCGAGATAGGCGATCTCCTTGTCGGGGTTGGCCAGTGCCAACCGCTTGACGAGGTTGAGCTCGGTGCCGACCGCCCACGAGGTGCCGGGCTCGGCGGCGTTGATCGTGGAGATGATCTTCTCGGTGGAGCCGACGGCGTCGGCCGCCTCGACCACGTCGTACCGGCATTCCGGGTGCACGATCACCGTCACACCGGGGATCCGCTCGCGGACCTCGTGGACGCACTCCGCGGTGAAGCGGCCGTGCACGGAGCAGTGGCCGCGCCACAAGATCACGCGGGCGGCTCGGAGCTGGTCGGACGTCAGGCCACCGCCCGGCTTGTTCGGGTCGTACAGGACGCAGTCGTCCAAAGACAGCCCGAGCTCGCGCACGGCGGTGTTTCGGCCGAGGTGCTGGTCCGGCAGGAACAGCACCTTCTCGCCGCGCTCGAACGCCCACGCCAGGCTGCGCTCGGCGTTGCTCGACGTGCAGACCGCGCCGCCGTGGCGACCCGTGAACGCCTTGATCGCTGCCGTGGAGTTCATGTACGTGATCGGGACGGTGACGTCCGCCACACCAGCGTCCTCCAGGACGCGCCAGCAGTCCTCGACCTGCCCGATCGCGGCCATGTCCGCCATCGAGCAGCCGGCGGCCAGGTCCGGCAGGACGACCTGCTGGCTCTGCGCCGTCAGGATGTCGGCGCTCTCCGCCATGAAGTGGACGCCGCAGAAGACGATGAACTCCGCCTCCGGGTGGGCCGCGGCCTGCTGGGCCAGCTTGAAGGAGTCGCCCGTGACGTCGGCGAAGGCGATGACCTCGTCTCGCTGGTAGTGGTGCCCGAGGATGAAGACGCGGTCGCCCAGCGCCTCCTTGGCGGCTCGCGCTCGTTCGACCAGGTGGGGGTCGGACGGCGCGGGGAGCGTCCCGGGGCAGTCGACCCCGCGCTCGGAGCCGGCGTCGGCGCCGTTGCCCAGGAGCAGCAGGGCCAGCGGGGTGGGCTCGGGATCGACGAACGCGCTCGCACGACCGGCGGTGTCAGCCATTCGCATAGTCTCGCACCTGCCGGTCACACGCCGGAGTCCGTGCTCGCGCCGAGGGCGCTCCGTGTGAGACTGTTGGGGGAATACCGGCAACCCGGGCGCGGTTGCTGGCCACAGACGACAGGGCCCGAGCGGGCCGCGACGAATCGAAGGGACGCCCCAATGTCGGCCGACATCACGATCACCGAGGCCCCGGTCACCGACGGCATCCTCCTCACCGAGGTGGCGGCCGAGAAGGTCCGTACGCTGCTCGACGCCGAGGGTCGCGACGACCTCGCTCTGCGCGTCGCGGTCCAGCCGGGCGGGTGCTCGGGACTGCGCTACCAGCTCTTCTTCGACGACCGCAGCCTGGACGGCGACGTCACCAAGGACTTCGGCGGCGTCGACGTCGTCACCGACCGCATGAGCGCGCCCTACCTGATCGGCGCGACGATCGACTTCGTCGACACGATCGAGAAGCAGGGCTTCACGATCGACAACCCCAACGCGACCGGGTCCTGCGCCTGCGGCGACTCGTTCCACTGACCGACCCGCTTCTCGTGGCCGAAGGCGGCCGGACCCCAAAGGTCCGGCCGCCTTCGCCGTGTCCGGATGCTCGACAGCGCCTGCGGGCACTCCCGACGCCGACGCGCGTGAACGTGCCGGCCGTTCGCCGGTAGGGTCGCGCCCCGTGGCCGTCCTCATCACCGGGTCCATCGCGACCGATCACCTCATGACCTTCCCGGGGCGGTTCGCCGACTCCCTCGTCGCTGAGAAGCTCGACAAGGTCTCCTTGTCGTTCCTCGTCGACGAGCTCGAGGTGCGGCGTGGGGGCGTGGCGCCGAACATCGCGTTCGGCATGGGTTGCCTGGGGCTGCGCCCGGTGCTCGTCGGCGCCGTCGGCCCGGACTTCGCCGACTACGAGTCCTGGCTGCAGCGCCACAACGTCGACACAAGCGGTGTCCATGTCTCCGAGTCTCGCCACACCGCGCGGTTCGTATGCACGACCGACAACGAGCAGAACCAGATCGCTTCCTTCTACCCGGGCGCGATGTCCGAGGCCCGCAACATCGAGCTCAAGCCAGTCGTCGACCGCGTCGGCGCGGCGGATGTCGTCCTGATCGGCGCGAACGACCCCGAGGCGATGGTCCGGCACACCCAGGAGTGCCGCTTCCGCGGCTACCCGTTCGCCGCCGACCCGTCGCAGCAGCTGGCCCGGATGGACGGGGACGAGATCCGCCCGCTCATCGAGGGTGCGACGTACCTGTTCGCCAACGAGTACGAGGCCGCGCTCATCGAGCAGAAGACCGGTCTCACTGCCGACGACATCGCCGCGATGGTCGTCACCCGCATCACCACCCTCGGACCGGAGGGCGCGCGGGTCGAGCGTCGGGGCGAGGCGCCGGTCACGGTCACTGTTGCGGAGGAGGACCGCAAGGCGGACCCCACCGGCGTGGGTGACGCCTTCCGGGCGGGCTTCCTGGCCGGGCAGTCGTGGGGCGTCGGCGACGAGCGCTCGGCGCAGGTTGGTGCGCTGCTGGCGACGTACGTGATCGAGACGATCGGGACGCAGGAGTACGAGCTCGCCCGGACGCACTTCCTGGAGCGCATGGCCCGCACCTACGGCGACGACGCGGCGGCGGACGTCGAGCCGCACGTCTCCTGCCCGCGACCGTGACCGTGCGGTGCCGGCGACACGACGGATAGACCCGGGGCCGTGCCAGTGGGCGCTGCCTGATCCGCGGGTGGCGCCGCCGGGTGAGGACGTCGTCGGCGTCGGCGCCGACCTGGCCCCGTCGACGGTCCTCTCGGCCTACGCGAACGGCCTGTTCCCGATGGACCTCGTCGATGGCCGGCTCGGCTGGTGGTCGCCGGACCCGCGGGGTGTGCTCGATCCCGCGGGCGTTCGCGTGCCCCGGTCGCTGCGCCGCTCTATGCGCACGTTCGACCACACCGTCGATGTCGCCTTCGGCGACGTCATCCGGGCGTGCCGCGACGCCCGCCCGGGCGAGGTGTGGATCACCGACGCGTTCATCGAGGCCTACGAGGAGCTGCACCGCCTGGGCTGGGCCCACTCGGTCGAGACGTGGGCGGGAGGCCGGCTCGTCGGCGGCCTGTACGGGCTGGAGCTCGGTGGGCTCTTCGCGGGCGAGTCGATGTTCCACCGCGAGACCGATGCGTCGAAGGCGGCCACGGCGCACCTCGCGTCGCTGCTGGTCCGCGCGGGCGGCGAGCGCCTGGTCGACACACAGTGGCGCACCGACCACCTGGCGACCCTGGGCGTCGTGGCGGTGCCGCGGGCCGACTACCTGGACCGGCTCCCGCAACTACTGAGGACGCCCCCCGCCCTCTGACCAGCGGTCAGGCGGCGCGGGCGGTGGCCAGCGCCTCGGGGAGGACGGCCAGCAGCTGGTCGACGGCGTCGTCGGCGCAGCCGAGGGGGAGCGAGACCCGCACGCTCGCGTCGGCCGTGAGCCCGATCGCCGCGAGCACCTGGCTGGGCATCCGGACGTCCGAGGTGCACGCCGAACCGCTCGCCACGCTGAGCCCGGCCCGCGCGAGCTGGTCGACGACGACCTCGCCGGTCACGCCGTCGCACGTGAACGTGACGACATGGGGCAGTCGGTCCTGCGGCTCGCCGGTCACGGTGATCCCGGGGCCGCATGTGGGCAGCCGGTCGCGCAGCCGTGCCGTCTGCTCATGCAGTCGCCGCGCCTCGTCCGCTTCGTGCCCGCGCAGGTACTCCAGCGCACGGGCCGCGGCCACTGCGCCGGGGATGTCGGGGAAGCCGTTGACCCACCCGCGGTCCGGGTTCTCCTCCGGGCGCCACCGCACATGCGGACGGACTACCAGCACGCCCACCCCGGCCGGGCCGGCCCAGTCGCGCGCCGCGGCGCACAGCACGTCCCAGCCATCGGGGACCGGGATGCGACCGACGACCTGGACGGCGTGCACCAGCAGGGGCACCCCCGCCTCCCGCGTCAGCGCCGCGACCTCGTCGACCGGCTGGATCGTTCCGACCTCGGGGTTGGCCGCCTGCAGGCAGGCCAGTGCGGCGGGCGGGTGCTGCGGGCCGATCTGCTCGGCGAACGCGTCGACGTCGACCCGGCCGGTCCCCGACGCCGGGACGAGGTCGACGAGATCGGCCCAGCCGCGCGCGGGACTGAGCACGGCCATCGCCTCGACGGCGCTCGCGACGACGCGACGCTCGCCGGGGGAGCGGGACTGCAGGAGCCCACTGACGGCCACGCCGACGGCGGTCGGACCGGACGTCGTCAGGTAGACCTCCGCCGCCGTGACCCCCAGGCTGGTGGCCAGGCTCGCCCGCGCCGCGTCGAGCAGCGCACCCGCGCGCCGGCCCTCGTGATGCAGCCGCGCCGGGTCGCTCCAACCCGCGTCCACGGCGGCCAGCCAGGCCTCGCGCGCGACGGGCAGGACGGGCTGCCCACCGACGGCGTCGAGGTATCCGGCCGGGGGTCGGGGGGCGGGCTCGGGCAGCGCCATGACGTCACGGTAGCCCGGTCGCGAAGGGGTTCCGACGGGCCGCGGGGGGACCGACGCTGTGACGGGACCGTGCGCTAGTCTGCCCGCGTCCGACAACCTAGGAAGGCGACCTGTGCGGCGAACGATCCAGGCGGGCTCGGCGGGTGCATCCCTCGCGAGTCGGGGCCGGCTGCCGCGCCGCGTGCGCGTCCTGACCCTGGCGGTGGGAGCGGCCGTCACGGCCGTCGTCCTGAGCGGCTGCACGGTGAACGAGATCGTGTTCCTCGACCTCCCCGAGCCGGTCACCGACCAGGGCCTGATCGTCCAGAACCTCTGGCAGGGCGCGTGGATCGCCGCGTGGATCGTGGGCATCATCACGTGGGGCCTGATGATCTGGGCCGCGATCGCCTACCGCCGCCGGCACCGCGCCGAGGTCCCCGAGCAGACCAAGTACAACCTGCCGATCGAGATCATGTACACGATCGTGCCGCTGATCATGGTGCTCGGGCTCTTCTGGTTCACCGCACGCGACCAGTCGGAGATCCTCGCGGTCAAGAACGACCAGGACCTCACCGTCAACGTCGTCGCCTACCGCTGGAACTGGGGCTTCAACTACCTCGACCAGGGCGCGTACGCGGTCGGCTCGCCGACCGAGCCCGCCCTGCTGGTCCTCCCCGTCGACGAGAAGGTCAAGTTCACCCTCGTCTCGCCTGACGTCATCCACTCGTTCTGGGTCCCGGACTTCCTGTTCAAGATGGATGTCATCCCGGGCAAGACCAACCAGTTCGAGCTCACCCCGAACACGGTCGGTACCTACCCGGGCCGGTGCGCCGAGCTCTGCGGCGTCGACCACGCCCGCATGCTGTTCACGGTCAAGGTCGTCGACAAGGCGGAGTTCGACCAGTACATCGCCGACCTGAAGGCCAAGGGCCAGACCGGCCTGCTCGACACGGGGATGAGCACGGACGAGGGCCAGATGCCCGATGAGAGGACGACATGACGATTCTCACCGACCGTGTCGCCGCCGCCGAGCCGGTCCCGCCCACACCGGTCGCCCCCGCCAAGCGTCCTGGCTCCGCGATCATCAGCTGGATCACGTCGACCGACCACAAGGTGATCGGGTACATGTACCTGATCCTGGCGACGTTCTGGTTCTTCGCCGCCGGGGCGATGGCGCTGGTCATGCGCGCCGAGCTGGCCGTGCCGGGCATGCAGTTCGTCTCGCTGCAGCAGTACAACCAGCTGTTCACGATGCACGGCACGATCATGCTGTTCTTGTTCGCGACGCCGCTGTTCGTCGGCTTCGGCAACGTGATCATGCCGCTGCAGATCGGCGCCCCGGACGTTGCCTTCCCGCGGCTGAACATGCTCGGGTTCTGGCTGTTCATGTTCGGTGGCATCACCGTCGCCGCGGGGTTCTTGACCCCCGGTGGCGCTGCAGCGTTCGGCTGGTTCGCCTACGAGCCGCTGAGCAACGCGATCTACTCGCCCGAGGTCGGCGGCGACCTGTGGCTATTGGGCCTGGCGATGGGTGGACTGGGCACGATCCTCGGTGCGGTCAACTTCGTCACGACGATCTTCTGCATGCGCGCCCCGGGAATGACGATGTTCCGGATGCCGATCTTCACCTGGACCACGCTGGTCACCTCGGTGCTCGTGCTGCTCGCGTTCCCGGTCCTGGCGGCCGCGCTCGCGATGGCGTTCATCGACCGTCAGTTCGGGGCCGTCGTGTTCGACGCCGCCAACGGCGGAGCCATGCTCTGGCAGCACCTGTTCTGGTTCTTCGGCCATCCCGAGGTCTACATCCTCGCGTTGCCGTTCTTCGGCATCGCCAGCGAGATCATCCCCGTCTTCTCGCGCAAGCCGATCTTCGGCTACAAGGGTCTGGTCTTCGCGACGCTCGGCATCGGTGCCCTGTCGATGGCGGTGTGGGCCCACCACCTGTACGTGACCGGCTCGGTCTACCTGCCGTTCTTCGCGATCATGACGATGCTGATCGCGGTCCCGACCGGCGTGAAGTTCTTCAACTGGATCGGCACGATGTGGAAGGGCTCGGTCTCCTTCGACACGCCGATGCTGTGGGTCATGGGCTTCCTGATCACGTTCCTGTTCGGTGGCCTGACCGGCATCATCTTGTCGGCGCCGCCCCTGGACTTCCACCTCTCCGACAGCTACTTCGTCGTGGCCCACTTCCACTACACGGTCTTCGGCACCGTGGTGTTCCTCTTCTTCGCCGGCCTGTACTTCTGGTGGCCGAAGATGACCGGGCGCATGCTCGACGAGCGGCTTGGCAAGATCCACTTCTGGCTGCTGTTCATCGGCTTCCAGGTCACCTTCCTGGTCCAGCACTGGCTCGGCGTCCAGGGCATGCCCCGTCGGTACGGGGACTACCTACCCGCCGACGGGTTCGAGACCCTCAACATCGTCTCGACGGTCGGCTCGGCGATCCTGGGTCTGTCGATGCTGTTCTTCCTGTGGAACGTCCTCAAGACGTGGCGGTCGGCTCCCAAGGTCACCGTCGACGACCCCTGGGGTTGGGGCGGCTCGCTGGAGTGGGCGACGAGCTGCCCGCCGCCGCGCCACAACTTCGTGTCGCTGCCGCGCATCCGGTCGGAGCGTCCGGCATTCGACCTCCACCATCCTGAGCTGGCCGCGTTCGGCGCCCACCCGGCGCCCGCTGTCGCGGCGGCACCCGCGGGCGAGACGGGGAACGCGTCGTGAAGATCGAAGGACGCATCTTCGCCTTGGCGGCGATCTTCTTCGTCGCCATCGCGGCGATCTACTGGTACGTCTCGTACGACCCGATCGGCACGACGGCCCTGGCGCTCAGCGGCGGCCTGGCGTTCCTGGTGGGCTTCTACGTGCTGTACACGTCCAAGCGGGTCTACCCCCGACCGGAGGACCGGCTCGACGCCGAGGTCGACGAGGCTGACCCGGAGTACGGCTTCTACAGCCCGCACTCGTGGTGGCCGCTGGGCGTGGGGTTCTCGGCGTTCCTCGTCGTGCTGGGCCTGGTGTTCGCGAACTGGATCATCGTGCTCGGCGCGGTCACGCTCATGCTCTCCCTGATTGGCTGGGTGTTCGAGTACTACCGCGGTGACTTCGCCCACTAGCGCGGCGACTCCTGGCTGACGGCCCGGATTCACCGGCCTGTCGGATTTCGGGTGGAGCGGTACCGGACGTACCATGGCGAGGTCGTCCGAATCGTGAGGAGCGCGTCGTGAAGGTAGGTCGCCGACTGCCTTCGTCCGTTGGCGCCGCCTGCGGCCTCGGTGCCGCGGCCATCGCGATCAGCGCCTGCACCCCGGCGGCCAGCGTCGACTTCAGCACCGTGGTCCCCTCGGATGTGTCGCGCGCCACGATCTCCGCGCAGCCGGCCGCCGGCAAGAAGGTCGACCCCGGCCAGCGCATCACCGTCACGGCGACCGACGGGCAGCTGTCCGATGTGGTGGTCCTCGGTCCCAAGGGCAACCCGCTCAAGGGCCAGCTCTCACCCGACGGGTCGACCTGGACGGCGACGAAGGGCAGCCTGGGCTACGGCAAGACGTACACGGTCAAGGCCTCCGCGATCGACCCCCGCGGCGTGCAGACGTCCTCGACCAACGAGTTCAGCACGCTGGAGCCCAAGGCGCTCGTGCGGGCCACGGTAGACCCGGGCGAGGGGCGCGCCGTCGGCGTCGGCATGCCGATCACCGTCAACTTCGATCGGGCGATCAAGGACCGCGCCGCCGTCGAGCAGGCCCTCGTCGTCTACACGCCGACCCCGATCGAGGGCGCGTGGTCGTGGACCAACGACACCCAGGTGCGGTTCCGGCCGAAGGACTACTGGCCGGGCGACATCGACGTGACTGTCGCCGCGAACCTCAAGGGCGTCAAGATCGCCAAGGGCGTCTTCGGCAAGGAGGACACCAGCACGACGTTCCGGGTGGGCTCCTCCACGGTCATCAAGGTGAACGCCGACTCGCATGAGGCGAAGGTCTTCCGCAACGGGGAGAAGGTTCGCACGATCCCGGTCACGACGGGCAAGGACGGCTTCGAGACCCGGTCGGGCACCAAGATCATCCTGAGCAAGGAACCGACCCGGGTCATGGACGCGGCGACCGGCGGGACGAACCCCGACGACCCGGAGTACTACCGGATCGAGGTCCAGTACGCGATGCGGCTGACGTACTCGGGGGAGTTCCTGCACGCCGCCCCGTGGTCCGTGGGCTCGCAGGGCTACGCGAACGTCAGCCACGGCTGCATCGGCATGTCGACCGCGAACGCCGAGTGGCTGTACGGCCTGGCCAAGATCGGCGACCCCGTCGAGGTGACCGGGACGGACAACCCGCAGAACCTCGGCAACGGCATCACCGTGTGGACCACCACGTGGGACGAGTGGCTGAAGGACTCCCAGGTTGGTGCGATCACCACGCAGGTCGCCGGGACGGCCCCGACCGCTCCCGCCGTGCCGGACCCGACGTCGACCGATCTGCCTGCCGACCCCTCGAGCCCGCCGGTCGACCCGAGCGACTCAGCCACGCCTGCTCCGAGCGAGTCAGCCTCGTTCGCCGCGGCCGCCGCCTCCTAAGCAGCCCGCCACTGACTCCGGTTCCCTCCCGGATCGCCCCGCCGCCCTTTCCTTGAGCGGCGAGTTGTGTACGCGCGAATCATCACAAAACGGGACATCGGAAGCGCACAAACCGCCGCTCAACGAGGAGGGCGAGGTGCGTAGACCTCCCCTCAACGAGTTGAGGGGGAAGGACTAGCTCAGTGCTGGTCGGCGCTTGCCTGCTCGGCGTTGGTCTCGGCCATGCCCGGGTGGTGCAGCACGCCGCCATGGAAGTTGCGGATCTCGTCCGCGTCCTCGTAGTCGTGCAGGGGCGCCTCGACCGCGGCCGCGTGCGCCGCGTGCTCCTGGCCGGCCTCGATCTCCGCCCGGGTGGGCAGCGCGATGTTGTCGGCGTAGAAGAACGAGCTGAGCTTGTGCCGCAGGTTCTGGACGTGGAAGTGCTTGTTGCGCACCCCGGCCGCATCGGTCCGCTGCGGTGCCGGGATGACCTCATGGTCGGTCTTGGACGTGATGACCGCCAGGTCCTTCGCCGGCAGCGGCTGGTGGACCTCGATGAACTCGCCGTGCGGCAGACGCAGGACTCGACCGGACTCGTACCCGTGGAGCAGCTTCTCCCGGTCGCGGCGCTGCAGGCCCAGGCACCACCGCTTGGTGATGAGGAACACGATCGGGGGCAGCACGATCAGCAGGACGCGCAGGGTCCACGTGATCGCGTTGATCGACAGGTCGAACGTGACCGCGATGATGTCGTTCGCGCCACCGATCCACAGCAGGCAGTAGAACGTGATCGCCATCATGCCGATGCCGGTGCGGACGGGGGCGTTGCGCGGGCGGTCCAGCAGGTGGTGTTCGCGCTTGTCGCCGGTCGCCCAGGCCTCCAGGAACGGGTACACGCCGAGGAGCGTGAAGATGATCCCCGGGACGACCAGAGCTGGGATGAAGATGTTCCACGAGATGGTGAACCCGAGCAGAGTCGTCTCCCAGTTCGGCATGACGCGCAGGGCGCCGTCGAGGAAGCCGATGTACCAGTCCGGCTGCGAGCCCGCGGACACCTGGTCGGGTGTGAAGGGGCCGAACAGCCAGATCGGGTTGATCGTCACCAGGCCGCCGACGAGGGCGATGATCCCGAAGACGATGAAGAAGAAGCCGCCCGCCTTGGCCATGTAGATCGGCATGAACGCGTAGCCGACGACGTTGTTGTTGGTCCGCGCCGGGCCGGGGAACTGGGTGTGCTTCTGCGTCCACACGAGCATCAGGTGGATGGTCACGAGCGCGAGGATCAGACCCGGGATCAGCAGGATGTGGATCGGGTACAGGCGCGAGATGAAGTCGGTTCCGGGGAACTCCCCGCCGAAAAGCAGGAACGCCGCCCACGTGCCGACGACGGGGATCGCCTGCAGGATGCCGCGGGCGATCTGCAGTCCGGTGCCCGACAGCAGGTCGTCCGGCAGCGAGTAGCCCGAGAACCCGGCGAGGAGCGCCATCGTCGTGAGGACGACGCCGATGATCCAGTTGAACTCGCGCGGCTTGCGGAACGCGCCGGTGAAGAACACGCGGAACATGTGAACGGCCATCGCGCCGACGAACACGAGCGCGGCCCAGTGGTGCATCTGGCGCAGGAGTAGTCCGCCCCGGACGTCGAACGAGATGTCCAGTGACGAGGCGTAGGCCTGCGACATCTGCACGCCGCGCAGCGGGACGTACGAGCCGTTGTAGACGACCTCGACCATCGACGGCTGGAAGAACAGCGTCAGGAAGACTCCGGTGATGAGGACGACGATGAAGCTGTAGAGCGTGATCTCGCCGAGCATGAACGACCAGTGGTCCGGGAAGACCTTCCTGAAGTTCCGGCCCAGGAACCGGTTGCTACCGAGGCGCTCGTCGACGTACGTGGCGGCCCCGCCGCCGACGTGCTCGATCGGGGTCGGGGAGGTCATCCGCGCTCCCAGAAGCTCGGGCCGATGGGCTCGGCGAAGTCGGACATGGCCACGAGGTACCCCTCGTCGTCGACCCCGATCGGCAGCTGCGGCATGCGCCGGGCCGCCGGGCCGAACACGACGTTGCCGCTGTCGGCGAGGTCGAACGTCGACTGGTGGCAGGGGCACAGCAGGTGATGCGTGCGCTGCTCGTACAAGGCGATGGGGCAGCCCACATGGGTGCAGATCTTGGAGTAGGCCAGGATCCCCTGGTAGTCCCAGCCCTCGCCCTGCTGCGACCGGATCTCGTTCGGGTCCATCCGCACGAGGATGATCGCCGCCTTGCCGCGGGCGTTGAGGTTGCCCTCGGCGTGCTCGACCTCCTCGAGGTCGGCAGGAACCCCGGAGATGAGGCCGCCGACCGGGAGGTCCTCCGGCTTGACCGGCAGGTAGGTGCCATCGGACACGATCCGGGAGTCCTTGTGCCACAAGGTGACGGACAGGATCTCGGCGGGGGTCTTGCCCTTCTCGGCGGGCGTGGGCACCCACAGGTCCTTGAGCAAGACGACGAGCGGGATCGGGAACAGGACGAGCGCGCCGATCATCGTGCGACGGATGAGCTTGAACTTGGCGAAACCGGACTCGTCACGGCCCCGCTCGTAGCCGGCCGCAGCCTCCGCGGACTCATCCGGCGAGGAGGCCATCTCGTGGCGGTCCTGCACGACCTCCACGTCGGACATGAGCTTCTTGGCCCACTGGATCGCGGCGGTGCCGACGAACAGGACGCCCAGGCCGAAGGTCAGGCCCAGGGCGATGTTCAGCGCGCTGGTGTCGCCGAAGACGGGGATGTAGATAGTGGTCGACGGGTCGATCCCGACGTACGCGGCGACGAAGAGGACCACGCACAGCATCGACAGCACGAACATCGACGCGACCTGGCGCTGGGCGCGCCGGTTGGCCTTCGCCGACAGGTCGGTCTGACGAAGCCGGTGCTCGACGTCCGCGGCGGGCAGGTGCCCGACCGGGACGGGGGTGCCCGCCCCGTGCGATCCGTCGTGGGGGGTGATGTCGGTCATCGCGCCTTGATTCCGATCCAGACGGCGGCCGCGATCAGGCCGGCGAAGATTGCGGTGGCCATGAAGACGCCCTCGGTGACCGGCCCGAAGCGTCCGAGGCTGAGGCCGCCGGGGTTGGACGAGTCCTGGAGGGTGCGGATGTAGGCGATGATCGCCTGCTTGTCCTTCGTCGGCAGCTGGGCGTCGCTGAACACCGGCATGCTCTGCGGGCCGGTGAGCATCGCCTCATAGATGGTGCGCGGCTCGGACTCCATGAGACTGGGCGCGAACTTGCCCTGGGTCAGCGCGCCGCCTTCGCCGGCTGCCTGGTGGCACTGCGAGCAGTTGATGCGGAAGAGCTCACCGCCGTACGCGGGGTCGGCGTCGGCGTAGGCGATCTGCTCCTCGGTGGGGATCGCCGGGCCGGGGGCCAGGCTCGCGATGTACGCCGCGAGGGCGGCGACGTCCTCGTCGGAGTAGATGTTCTCCTTCGCGACCGCCTGAGCGCCGGGCGCGGCCAGAGGCATGCGCCCGGTCGAGACCTGGAAGTTCACTGCGGCCGCACCGACACCGACCAGGGTCGGTCCGGTCGCCGAGCCCTGGGCTTCGAGCCCGTGGCAGGACGAGCACCCCTCCAGGTAGAGCTGGCGGCCCTTGTCGACCTGCGTCTGGGAGCCGTCGGAGCCCGCGGCCACCGCCGGCTGCACGCTGGCGACGGCGGCATAGCCGCCGCCCACGACGGCGAGCGCGCCGATGAGCAGCGCGGACGCCATGAGGGGGCTTCGCCGCCTGGCGGCCAAGAACGTCACGTGTACGCGGACCCTTCTCGTGCGCTGGAGCTCGTTGCGGGAGTGGTGCCGTACTACTTCAGGACGTAGATCATGAAGAACAGGGCGATCCACACGACGTCGACGAAGTGCCAGTAGTACGACGTGACGATCGCGCGGGTGGCCTGGTCGTGCGTGAAGCGCTTCGCGACGAAGGTGGTCGCGAGGACGAAGAGGAAGGCGATGAGGCCGCCGGTGACGTGCAGGCCGTGGAACCCGGTCGTGAGGAAGAAGGCCGAGCCGTAGGCGTTGCTCGACAGCGTCAGACCCTCGTGGACGAGCGTCGCGTACTCCGTGACCTGGCCGGCGATGAAGACCGACCCCATCAGGAACGTGATCACGAACCAGCGGCGCAGCCCGCGGACGTCGCCGCGCTCGGCGGCGAACACGCCGAGCTGGCAGGTGACGGAGGAGAGCACCAGGATCGTGGTGTTGACGGTCGCGAACGGGATGTTCAGCAGCTGCGTCTCCTGCGCCCACAGCTCCGGGTTGACCGCGCGGAGCGTGAAGTACATCGCGAACAGCGCCGCGAAGAACATGAGCTCGCTGGACAGCCAGACGATCGTCCCGATCGCCACCATGTTCGGCCGGTTTGCAGGCGCGTGCGTATACGCCGAGGGGATGGTCGTCGCGTTCGCCACGAGGGGAGTGTTGCAGATACGACGTCGGGATTCACCGTGACCCCCCGATGCTGGCGGCGCGTCGTTCCACCGCCCGGCGGACGGCCGTCCCACCGCCCGGCGGGCCGCCGCCGGACCGCTCGCGACGGGCCCGGCGGCGTCGCGCGGACCGTGCTCGTCGCGGTGGCTAGAGTGTGCGTCGTGGCTCAGCAGTCCTCCTCGACCTCGACGCCGACCCCCGCCCTGCGGGTGCTGGTGTACAGCGACGACCGCCTCGTGCGGGCGACGGTCCGCACCGCTCTCGGGCGGCGCCCGGCGGGCGACCTGCCTCCGCTGGAGTACGTCGAGGTGGCGACCGAGCCGATGGTCATCCGAGCCGCCGACGCCGGCCGCCTGGACCTGTTGATACTCGACGGCGAGGCCACCCCCGCCGGCGGCATGGGGGTGTGCCGCCAGCTCAAGGACGAGATCTACCGGTGCCCGCCCGTGGTCGTGCTGGTAGGCCGTCCCCAGGACGCCTGGCTGGCCACGTGGTCACGGGCCGACGGCGTCGTCTCGCACCCGATCGACCCGATCCGGCTGGCCCAGGTCGTCGCGGACGTGCTCCGCCAGCGCCTGGCCGTCGCGACAGCCCCCTGATCGCTGCTCGCGTGACCTCCGCACCGCCGACCTGGTCGTCGGTCCTCACGACGCTGCTGGCCGGAGCCGACCTCGACCCCGTGACCGCCCGCTGGGCGATGGCGGAGATCTTCTCGGGATCGGCCACCTCGGCACAGATCGCCGGGTTCGTCACAGCTCTGCGAGCAAAGGGGGAGACGCCTGAGGAGGTCGACGCCCTCGTCGGCGTGATGCTCGCGCACGCGCGGCTGCTCGACCTCGGCGCGGACGCACCCGTGTGCCTGGATGTCGTCGGCACCGGTGGTGACCACGCGCACACCGTGAACATCTCCACGATGGCGGCGCTCGTGTGCGCGGCGGCGGGTGCGCCCGTCGTCAAGCACGGCAACCGCGCCGCCTCGTCGTCCACCGGCACGGCGGACGTGCTCGAGGAGCTGGGCGTCGCGATCGACCTGGAGCCCGAGGACGTCGTGGCGTCCTTGGCCCACGCGGGGATCGGCTTCTGCTTCGCTCCGACGCACCACCCGGCGATGCGTCATGCCGGCCCGACCCGACGTGAGCTCGGGGTGCCCACCGTCTTCAACATCCTCGGTCCGCTGACCAACCCGGGCCGGGCGGCATCGGCCCTCATCGGCTGCGCGAACGCCGGCCTGGCCCCGGTCATGGCCGACGTCCTGCGCCGCAACGGTGTGCGGGCTCTGGTCGTCCGCGGGGACGACGGGTTGGACGAGATCTCGACAGCCGGGCCCACGGCTGTGTGGGACGCGACCGGCTCCACCGTCGTCCCGACGACGCTGGATGCCGCCGACCTGGGTGTCGCCCCGACCGACCGCGAGCTCCTAGGCGGCGGCGATGCCGCACGCAACGCGGCGTTGCTCGTAGCCTCGCTCCGGCCCGGCCCGGCCGACGGGCCGGATCGGGAGCGGGTAGCCGCCATCCGCGATGCCGTCGCGGTCAACGCCGCTGCCGCCCTCGTCGCCTACCGTGCCGCACTCGCCGTCCGCACGGGCGAGCCGGTCGACGACCGGCCCCTCGACCAGCGGGTCGGCGGCGAGCTGGAGCCGGTGCGGGCCGTGATGGCGTCCGGGGCGGCCCTCGACGTGCTTGACGGCTGGATCCAGGTGACGCGCGAGCTTCGCCGGCCCTAGCCCGCTCGGGCGGGACCAAGCGGCCGCGAGCCGCGGGCCCGGCGTGCCGGCGCCGTTGCGCGGTAGTCCTCGTCGTACGCACCCGCCAGCGTCGCCTGACGGGCGGCCGTCAGGCGGGCCACCGCTGCGCCCCCGCAGTGCAACGGCCACGTGAGCGGCCCACCCCGCACGAGCCGGACCTCGCCGGACTCAAGCCACGTGAGCACGGCCTGCGACTCCTCGACCAGCGCGGCCGGGGCGGGCAACGGCGGCGGGTCGACGTGCTCGGCGCAGGACACGAGGGCATCGACGACCGGACGCGGATCGGACCCCGGCGGGGCCGTACCGGCAGCAGCCAGCCGGCCATGCCGGACCACGTGGATCTGCCAGCCGGCCTCAGGCGTCGGCTCTGCGGCGACGACGATCGGCGCCGCGGACAGCGCCGCAAGCCGGTGCGCGCGGACGCTGCCCGTCACGGCGTGCTCCAGTCGTGCGCGCCAGGTCGCGGCCTCCTCGAAGCGCTCGTCCGCCGCGAGCACCGCCATACGCCTCTCCACGGCGGAGACGACCTCGCGAAGATCGCCCGACATGGCAGCACGCAGACGCTCGACCTGGTCGGCGTACGCGTCGCGGTCCCCGTCGGCCGCGCACGGTGCCAGGCACCGGCCCAGCTCGGCGAGAGCGCAGCCGGGGGAGCGCTGCCGCGAGCGCCGCCCCAGGCGGGCGGTGCACGTGCGGACCGGGTAGGCCAGCAGGAGCGCCTCGGCGGCGGCCTGGGCACCGGCCCGCGAGCCGTACGGGCCGAGGTACCGCGCACCGTCGCCGGCGTCGGCCGCGACCTGGGCGACCACGGCCAGCCGCGGAGCGGGCTCGACCGTGAGCTTGAGCCAGCGCTGTGCCTGCGGACGCCGTGAGCGCTGGTTGTAGCGGGGCTGCTCGGCGACGATGAGCCGGATCTCGCGGACGTGCGCCTCCAGCGCGGTCGCGCAGACGATCGGCGTGACGACGGTCGCGATCTCGATCATCTCGGCCATCCGCCGACGCTGCTCTCCGGCCGTGAAGTAGCTGCGGACGCGCGTCCGGATGCTGCGGGACGTGCCGACGTACAGGGCGACGCCCTGACGGTCACGGAAGACGTACACGCCCGGGGCGTCCGGAAGGTCGGCGGCCAGGTGCCGTTTGGTCCGCTGGGCGCGGCTCACCCGCGCCGACAGGTCGACGACGTCCGCGACCGTCGAGGCCCCCAGGCTGCCGGCACGCTCTAGCAGGCCGTGCAGCACGTCGGCGGTCGCGAGCGCATCGTCGAGGGCGCGGTGGGTCGGGGTGACGCTCGCCCGGAAGTGGGCGGCGAGCGTTGCGAGCTTGCAGTTGCGCACCTCGTCGCGGTGGAGCAGGACGCGGGCGATGCGGGCGGTGTCCAGGACGGTCGGTGACGGCCACGGGTGCGCGTGCTTGACGCCGGCCGCGGCCAGGAAGCCCATGTCGTAGGGGGCGTTGTGCGCGACCAGGACGGCGTCGCCGGCGAAGTCCCAGAACATCGGCAGCACCACGCGCAGCGTGGGGGCGGTCGCGACCAGCGCCTCGGTGATGCCGGTGAGGGCCGCGACGAACGGCGGGATGGGCGTTCCCGGGTTGACCAGGCTCTGGAACCGGCCGAGGACCTCCCCGCCGCGTACCTTCACGGCGCCGATCTCGGTGATCCCGGCATCGGCGGGTGCTCCGCCGGTGGTCTCGAGGTCGACGACGACGAACGTGACCTCGCGCAGCGGCGTGCCGAGGTCGGCCAGACGCAGCTGCTCCGGCTCGCTGCCGGTGCCGCTGCCGACGCCTGCTGCCCCTCCTCGCCGGTCCACGTCCGCGACCCTAGGCGCGACCTGGGACAGCGGCCGGCGGCCGGGCACGGCCCGGCGCGGCGGGCGGATAGGGTCGGCGCGTGACCACCGCTGCCCTGCCCGACGAGCGGTCCCGCTGGCGTTGCGCCCACTGCGGGAACCTCACCCGGTTCGACGTGACCCGTACGACCAGGGTCCGCGAGTTCTGGCACCTGTCGATGGCGGGCGAGCCTTCCGTCGACGAGCGCGAGGTGCTCGCCGAGACGGTCGAGGAGGTCGCGTGCCGTTGGTGCGGCGCCGTCGACCGCGTCGAGCTCGTCGCCCGCCCCGAGTTCGGCGGACCGGCCGACGAAGGCCCGGGAGACGGCGGACCGTAGGCACTGTCAGGGGGTCGACGTAGCGTCCTGGACATGATCATCGACTGCGGAACGTGCGAGGTGGCCGGGCCGGCGTGCGACGACTGCGTCGTCACGGTGCTGCTGGGCCCGCCGGGTGTCCTCGGGGTCGTCGACCCCCGCGACCGGCTCGATCCGGCGGGGCGCGGTGAGGTCGAGGTGGCGGACGACCACGCGGCCGCCATGGCCGTGCTGGCGAAGTCCGGTCTCGTGCCGCCGCTGCGCCTCGTGCCGCGCGTCGCCAGCTGAGGACCGTGATCGGTCCGGCAACGCCCCGCGCCGATCAGTGCCGATCAGTGCCGATCAGTGCCGATCAGCCGGCGTAGAGCGCGTCCACGTCGTCGGCGAACTCGGACATGATGACGGCGCGCTTGAGCTTCAGCGATGGCGTCATCTGTCCGCCCTCCTCGGTCCAGTCGACCGGCAGGATGCGGAACTTCTTGATGGCCTCGGCGTGCGATACCGCCTTGTTCGCGTCGTCCACCGCGGACTGGATCGTCGCGCGCAGGGCCGGGTCATCGGCGAGGTCCGCGGCCGATGCGCCCGCGCGGCCGTTCTGCGCGGCCCATGCGGGTAGGGCCTCGGGATCGAGCGTCACCAGAGCGGCGATGAACGGCTTGCCGTCCCCGACGACCATGCACTGGCTCACGAGCCAGTGCGCCCGCAGCCGGTCCTCGAGCACGGCCGGGGCGACGTTCTTGCCGGCCGCCGTCACGAGGATCTCCTTCTTCCGGCCGGTGATCCGCACGAAGCCGTCGTCGTCGATCTCCCCGATGTCACCGGAGTGGAACCAGCCGTCGGGCTCGATCGCCTGCGCCGTGGCCGCCTCGTTGTTCCAGTAGCCGACGAAGACCTGGCCGCCGCCGAGCAAGAGCTCGCCGTCCGGCGCCACCTTCACGCATGCACCCGGCACGGGCTGGCCGACGGTCCCGATCCGCAGGGCGTCCGGCCGGTTGACGGTGGTCGCGGCCGTCGTCTCGGTCAGCCCGTAGCCCTCAAGGATCGTCACCCCGATCCCGCGGAAGAAGTGCCCCAGCCGCTCACCCAGAGGTGCGCTCCCGGACACCGCCCAGCGGACCTGTCCGCCCATCGCATGCCGGATCTTGCTGTAGACGAGCTTGTCGAACAGCGCGTGCTTCACCTTGAGCACGAGGCCGGGGCCCCCGGCGTCGAGGGCGCGGCTGTAGTCGATCGCGGTCTGCGCGGCAGTGTCGAAGATCTTGCCCTTGCCGTCGGCGACGGCCTTCTGCTGCGCAGAGTTGAAGACCTTCTCGAAGACCCGCGGCACCGCCAGCAGGAACGTCGGCTGGAATGACTGGAGACCGGGCAGCAGGTCTTTGATGTTCGCCGAGTGACCCATTCGCACGCCGGCGCGCAGGCAGCCCGCCTGGATGACGCGGCCGAACACGTGGGCGACCGGCAGGAACAGCAGTGTCGACGACCCGGGGGCGAGGAAGACGTCGTGCAGTCCGTTGACGACGTTGTCGACCTCGAACATGACATTGCCGTGCGTGAGGACGCAGCCCTTCGGCCGGCCGGTCGTGCCGGACGTGTAGATGATCGTGGCGATCGTGTCCGGGCCGAGCGTCGCGCGTCGGCCCTCGAGCTCCTCGTCGGAGACGCCGGCGCCCTCACCCTTGAGCCGGTCGATGATCTCGTCCTCGAACACCCACACCCGCGTGACGGAGGGGACGTGCACGGCGATCTCGTCGAACGTCGACTTGTTCTTCTCGCTCTCGCAGAACAGGGCGACCGCGCCGGAGTCGCTCAGCATCCACTGGATCTGCTCGGCCGAGGAGGTCTCGTAGACGGGGACGCTGATCGCGCCGGCGTACCAGATCGCGTAGTCGACCAGCGTCCACTCGTAGCGGGTGCGGCTCATCACGCCGACGCGTTCGCCGGCCTGGACGCCGTTGGCGATGATGCCCTTGGCGACCGAACGCACCTCGGCGAGGAACTCCGCGGACGTGATGGACACCCACGCCTCACCGCGCGGCACGGACAACGCCTCGCGTGTAGGCGCCTTCTCGGCGTTCTCGATGATGTGGTCGACCACGCTCCCCGTAGCGGGAGTGGGCACGAGCACGGGGACGGCGAACTCCTGGCGCATGTTTTCACCGTAGACGAACGGCCTTCCGCAGGCGACCGCTTCCGCCGGTCGGTCGCGCGCGCCCTCGTGGCATCCTGGGCGGGTGGCTGGCGTGGAGGTCCGCGACGAGACCGTCATCGTGGTCTCGCGACGCGTCGTGGCCGAGGTCATCGCCCAGCGACCGCGGTGGCGGTCGTGGTGGCCGCAGACGGAGGCAACGGTCGTCGTGGACCGTGGCATCGACGGGATGCGCTGGTCCTTGTCGGGCGTCGTCGTCGGAGTGACCGAGGTCGTGCTCGTCGACACCGATGACGGCGTCGTGATCCGCTACGCGATGTCGGTCGACCCGGCGACTCCCGGGTCCTCCCGCGCCGCTCGTGAGCTGCCACGGTCGCCGCACGGGGACCGCGAGCTCGAGGCACTCCGCCGTCGCCAGGCGGTGGCGTGGAAGCGCGCGGTGTGGGCCTTGAAGGAGGAGCTCGAGGGCGGAGCGCGCGAACCGAGGGTGTCATGAGGGTCCATGTCGTCAGCGACGTCCACGGTGCCGCCGCCGACCTTGCCCGCGCGGCCGAGGGCAGCGACGTCTTCGTGTGCCTCGGCGACCTGATCTTGTTCCTCGACTACGACGATCCGGGCCGCGGCATCTATGCCGATCTCTTCGGTGCTGAGCACGCCCGCGCGTACATCGAGGCCCGCACCGCCAACCGCTTCGACGAGGCGGGCGCACTCAGCGCCGACGCGTGGGCACGGCTGGGCGTGACGGACCCGCAGGAGCGCTGGGCGATCATGCGCTCGATGGTCGCCGTGCAGTACGACGAGCTGTTCGAGGCCATGCCGACGCCGGCCCTTCTGACGTTCGGGAACGTCGATGTGCCCGACCTGTGGGGGGCACGGCTTCGACCTGGCCACCAGGTCGTGGACGGCGCGGTGGTCGAGGTCGGCGGAATGCGGTGGGGGTTCGTCGGCGGCGGCCTGGTCAGCCCGATGCGGACGCCCTACGAGATCCCGGCCGAGCAGTTCGATGCCGCGGTGGAGGCGCTCGGCCCGGTCGACGTCCTGTTCACGCACATCCCGCCGGCCGTCCCTGAGCTCACGTACGACGTCGTCGCCCGGCGGTTCGAGCTCGGCAGCGAGGCCCTGGCGACCTACGTCCGAGACGTCCAGCCTCGGTTCCACCTGTTCGGTCACGTCCACCAGCCGTTGGCCGCGCGGCGGCGGATCGGGACCACCGAGTGCATCAACGTCGGCCACTTCCATGCCCGCCGCCGGCCGTTCGTGCTGGACCTGTAGCGGCGCCTGCGGCGAGTAGCCTTCCGACATGGCCGAGCAGACCGAGTCCAGCATCGTCATCGACGCGTCGCCCGCGGCGATCATGGCAGTCATCGCCGACCTGCCCGCGTACCCGCAGTGGAGCGACGGCATCACGTCCGTGACGATCCTGTCGGTCTACGAGGACGACAACCGGCCCGCCGACGCGCGGTTCACGCTGAGCTCCGGGGCAATCAAGGACACCTATGAGCTCGAGTACGACTGGGACGGTGACCGCAAGGTCACGTGGACGCTGACCAAGGGCGACATGCTCACCGCGTTGGACGGCGAGTACGCCCTCTCCGACGCGGGCGGCGGCTCGACGACGGTGCACTACCGGCTCTCGGTCGACGTGAAGATCCCGATGATCGGCATGATCAAGCGCAAGGCCGAGAAGGTCATCGTCGACACCGCGCTGAAGGGGCTGAAGAAGCGCGTGGAGTCTCTCGCCGCCGGTGGCTGACGAATCTGCGACGCGCATCGTCGTCATCTGCGCCGTCGGCGCTGCGAGCGACCCACTGGCAGCGGCCACGGCCGATGCCGGCCGCGATGCGGGCCTGGGCGTGCGCCTCGTCGTGGCCGATTCGGCCGACACGGCCGCCCCTTCGGGTGAGTCCGATGACGCTCCCTGGGCGACAGCGCTCACCGCGGCGCTGGCCGCGCTCGGTGGCTCGGCGCTGCCGCTGGCCGCAACCGCCGGTCTGGGCGACGCCCGGCGCGCGGCAGCACTCGAACGGATCCGCGCCGTCGCGCAGGACCCCGAGGTCGATCTCGTCGTCGTCGACGCCGGCGACGAGCGGGCCGCCCGTGACCTGCTGGCGCACCCGGCCGCGGTCGGTGCGCTGCTCGATGCGGCGCTCGGGCCGGACCTTGCGATGGGCAGCACGGACGACGAGGCCGGGGTCTTCGACCGGCTGACGACGGCTCGCGGCGCCGCCGCCGAGCTGGGTGCCCTGCTGTGCGGGCCTGGCGTGACCTGGCGGATCGCGGCGCCGCCGCGACCCGAGGCCGTCCATGAGGTGCTCGGCGCGTTGTCCGCGCTCGTCGTGCTCGGCGCCCGCGTCGACGGGATCGTCGTCGACCCCTACCCGCGCAAACGCGCGGGCGTCGATCAGCGGGCCGATGCGGCGGCTGCGCTCGCCGCGCTGGCCGAGCTGGCCGGGATCTCGGTGTGGCGGTCCGGGCCGGGCCGTCCCGCTGTCCCCAAGGGGATCGGCATCGCCGGACCCGCCGGGCCGGTGGCCGAGGTGTCCACGCAGGCGCCCTTTGGCGACGACGACGCCTGGGAGTGGGGGCTCGCCATCCCGCAGGCGGTCGCGAGCCGCGTTCGCATCGGTGTCCAGGACGACCACCTCGTGCTGGAGTCCGGCGGGTCGTACCGGTGGCTCGAGCTGCCACCGGTCCTGCGTCGGACGACGGCCGTGGAGGCGGTCCGGCAGGAGAGCGGCTTCCTCGTGCGGTTCCGGCCGGACCCCGCCGTGTGGCGGGCGCGCGCAGCAGCCGACGAGGATGAGCCGCTATGAGCGACGCACCGCGCGTGCCGTGGTGGTACTCCGGCGACGAGGTGCCGGCGGCCGAGGTGCCCGGCCCGGCCGACGAGGGCGCGTACGCTGGCGAGGCCGGGGACGACGCCGCACCCGCGGCCGGGTCCTCGGGCTGGGTCCCCGGACTGGACTGGCTCGGCCTGCTGTCCGGTGCCCAACGCATCGTGGACTGGGCGGCCGATGCCGTGCTGGCGCCGCACGCCGAGCACGACGATCCGCGGGCGCACCCCCAGTGCCTCGTGTGCCGGGCGTCCCTGGTGCTCGGTGACGTCGGCCGAGGCGCGGCCGCTGACGCGAGCGGCCACGGGGCCGGTCCGGACGGGCCGGAGGAATCCGGAGTGCGCTGGCTGCCGATCCGGGAGTGATAGCGCTTACTTTCGGTCTACGCTGCCGCACGTGGGACTGAGCATCGGCGTCGACATCGGCGGGACCAAGATCCTGGCGGGCGCTGTCACTGAGGACGGTCAGATCGTCGCTACGGCTCGGCGCGACACGCCGCACGCCGATGCGATGGGCGTGCTCGCGCTGGTCGCCGAGGTCGTCGGGGAGCTCACCGGCCAGGTCGGCGAGCCGATCGACGGCGTCGGCCTCGGCGTCGCCGGCCCGGTAGACGCCGAGCGCTCGGTCGTCTACTTCGCGCCCAACCTGAAGTGGTCGCTGGTGCCCGCACGCACCATCCTCGAGGCCTCAACCGGACTGCCGGTCGTCGTCGAGAACGACGGCAACGTCGCCGCGTGGGGGGAGTTCCGCTTCGGGGCCGGGCGCGGCTCCGGCGACCTCGTCCTCGTCACGGTGGGTACGGGCATCGGGGGCGGCATCGTCCTGGGCGGCCGGCTGTTCCGCGGTGCCCACGGGGCGGCGGGCGAGATCGGCCACGTCAACGCGGTGCCGAACGGCGTGCCGTGCGGCTGTGGCCGCAACGGCTGCCTGGAGCAGTACGCGAGCGGCAACGCCCTCGTCCGTGAGGCCCGCGCGCTGGCTGCCGAGCGCCGGTCCGAGGCGGGGATCCTGCTCGGGATGGGCGACGGGACCCCCGAAGGTGTGCAGGGTCGGCACGTCACCGAGGCCGCGCGGGCGGGGGACCCGGTCGCGCTCGAGGCATTCACGACCGCCGGGATGTGGCTGGGTCGAGGTCTCGCCGACCTCGCGGCCGTCCTGGACCCGGACGTGTTCGTCATCGGCGGCGGGGTGTCCGACGCCGGCGAGCTGCTGCTGTCCAGCGCCCGTCGGACCCTCGCGGACAAGCTCATCGGGCTCGAGACGCGACCGGCCCCGTTGATCAAGATCGCCGAGCTGCGCAACGAGGCGGGCCTCGTCGGTGCCGCCGACCTCGCCCGCGACCGCTAACCCCCGACGCGCCTTGAATGGTCGCTAAAACCCGTCCAGAGGCGTGTTTAGCGACCATTCAAGGCGTCTCGGCGGTGCTACGCGAGGCGGTTGCTAGGCGCGGCGGTGGGCGCGGTCCGCTCGGAGCGTCAGGTAGACCGAGGCGGTCCAGGTGTACGCCCGGTCCCGCAGGCCCTCGCCCGTGAGCGCGTCGAAGTTCTCGGCGAAACCGGATCGCTCGCACAGCGCGCGGAAGCGGTCGCTGACCTCGTCCGCCAGCTCGGGATAGCCCGAGACCCGCAGACCGTCCTCCACGATGGCCGTCGACGGCGCCCAGATCGGGCCCCGCCAGTAGCCGTCGTCCGCGTACTCCGGCGAGGACGGTCGCTCGGTGGCGGGCCCGTACGGGGTCAGGTGAGCCCTCACCTGCTCGGCCATGGACGCTCGGATGTGGGCGGGAAGCCGCTCGCCGAGCACGAGCGGCAGCAGGGTCAGCAGGCTGGTGGTCCCGCTCCGGCGACCGGACAACGCCCCCACGGCGGTGAACCCGTCCTCCGTCCACAGCTGGGCCACAAGTGCGTCCTGGAGGTCCGCCGCGGTCTGCGTCCAGCCCGCCTCGGCGCGGCCGAGCTCGTCGGCCAGCTCCGCAAGCACTTCGAGCTGGATGACCAAGAATGCGGCGAGGTCCGGGGACTCGATGACGCGGTCCGCGTCGAAGGTCGTCGCGTTGTCCCAGCCGCTGTCGTTGCCGTGCTGGTAGTAGGGCAGCCGATGGCCGACAGCCCGGCGGTGCTCGAGCCAGTAGCGGGTCCACCGTGACAGTCGCTCGTAGACGAGCTCCAGCTCCATCATCGACAACGGCCGCGGCAGCCGCGCGCGCAACCGGCGGAACGCCCAGCCGTGCACCGGCGGCTTGACGTAGTTGTAGAGGGCCTCCGAGTGCGTCACGGAGTCCGGCAGTGCTCCCGAGGCGTCCTGGTGGTCGAACGGCAGCAGGAACTGATCGAGTGCGAGGTCGGGCCAGCCGGGAGCCAGAGCGACCGCGTTGAAGCAGTGGTCCCAGGACCACACCTTGTCCATCCAGTGCTTGGACATCAGGACGGCCTCGCGCGTGATCATGCCCTCCGGCGCCACCGTCGCGGACCACAGCGTGTACGTCGCGCGCGTCACCGCCCGGTCCCTCGGGTGCTCCCAGGCGACCAGTCGCGTCGCGAAGTCGTCGAACTCCCGGGCGCGCTCGTCGGCGAGCTGCTCGAACGACGGACCTGGACCCCGGATCGGGGTGTCGCTCGTCGACTCGACGAGCTCGGCCACCCAGTCCTGTCCGGGCTCACCCAGCAGTACTGACCGCTCGCCGCGCCCGAGTGACTCGACGCCCGTGGCTCGGGCGGAGCCCTCGACCATCGTGATCCGGTAGCGGCGGCCGGTCTCGTACGAGGTCAGCACGAAGGCGTCGTCGACCGGGTCGACGAACAGGTAGGCACCGGTGAACGGGGTCAGCTCGCCGGCCGCCTCCGTGATCATCAGCTGGAGCCCGCGACCGCGCAGGAGCAGCCGACGCGTGCCCGCGAAGACGACGCCGACGAAGCGGCCGTCGTCGGCCTGCCAGCGGAACGACGCCGGCTCGGCGACCCACTCGGTGGTCACCGGCTCGCCCGCATCCCGCGGCGCGAGCTCCACCACCGCATGCATGCCGTTGACGTGCGACACGAGGTGGATCTCGTCGACGGAGGTGTGCAGGCCGACGACGGGGGAGAGGTTCAGCCACGACCCCCGGCAGGAGAACGGGATCTCCCGGATGTCGAAGGCCCCCGTCCCGACCGCGACGGGGCTTTCGGCAGCGGTGACGTCGACGTACGAGTGATCGGTCACGGGTTCAGTCCTTCACGGCGCCGGCGGTTATGCCGGCGGATACGTAGCGTTGGGCGACGACGATCAAGATGGCGGTGGGGATCGACGCGAGGACCGCGGTCGCCATCATCGGACCCCACTCCTGGTTCTGGGATCCGATGTAGTCGTAGATCCCCATGGTGATCGGGCGGAGCAGGCCGCCGCCCCGGTTGAGGGTGGAGGCGAACAAGAAGTCCGACCAGGACCACAAGAACGCGAACAACGCGGCTGTGACCGCAGCGTTCCGGGACATCGGCAGGACGATGGACCGGAACGTCCGCCAGTACGAGGCCCCATCGACCTCGGCGGCCTGCAGGAGCTCCGGGGGGATGCTCAGCATGAACGCCTCGAACAGCAAGATCGCGAACGGGACGGCCAAAGTGGAGTCCGCGACGATCAGCCCGGGCAGGGTGTCCAGGAAGCCCAGGTCGCTGTAGACCTGGTAGAACCCCAGCGCCATGACGACCGCCGGGACCATCTGCGCGACGATCAGTGCGAAGCTGAGCGAACGCCGGCGCGGGCGGATCAGGTGCGCCAGCGCGTACGCGGCCGGCGCCGCGACCACGAGCGTGATCACCACGGTGCCCAGGCCGACGAGCATGCTGGTGCCCAGGTACGGCAGCTGGTCGCCGAATGCCGTCCGGTAGTGCTCCCACGTGAACGCCCGCGGGAAGAGGTCGCCGTCGCGGATCGCCTCGCGGCGGGTCAGCGAGACGTTCACCATCCAGTACAGCGGGAACAGCATGATCGCGACCAGGATGAGCCCGATCACCGTCTTCGCCCACGTGCGGCGCCCTGGGGTCATCGGGGGTTGTCCTGACGACGCTGCACCATGATGTAGACGAAGCCCATCACCAGCGCGACGATCAGCAGCAGCGTGCCGACCACGGACGCCTCCGAGTACTTGATGACCGACGAGGCTCCCTTGCCGAACGCCATCCCGTACGCCCAGGTCGCCAACGTCTGCGACGACCCCGTGCCGAACGTCATGATCCAGATGATGTCGACGACCTTCAGCGTGTACACGAACCCGAGCAGCAGCGTGATCGCGGTGACCGGTCGCAGGAGCGGGAAGGTGATCGACCAGAACTGCCGCCAGCCCGTTGCGCCGTCGACGGCGGCGGCTTCGTACAGCTCGGTCGGGATGTTCTGCAGGCCGGCGTAGAGGATCACGAGGTTGAAGGGGATCCCGAGCCAGATGTTCGCGATGATGACCGCGACGAGGGAGTGGTCGGCGTTCAGCCACCAGACGGGGTCCACCCCGACGGTGCCGAGAAGTCGGTTGATGACCCCGGAGTCGGCGTCGAACATCCATTGCCAGGTCGTGGCCGACACGATGATCGGCAGCAGCCACGGCACCAGGAAGAGCGCCCTGAGCAGGCCGGACAACGGGAAGCTGCGGTAGAAGAAGACGGCCAGCGCCAGGCCGATCGTGTACTGGAAGGCCAGTGAGACCACCACGAACAACGCGGTGTGCCAGACGGTCGGCCAGAACTGCGACGATCCCAGCACCTCCCGGTACACGTCGAGGCCGACGAAGGGGGCGTCGCCCGTGACGAACGTCGCCCGCGTGAAGCGGTGCAGGCTCATGCTGACGTTCTCGTACAGGGGCACCGCGTAGAACAGGACGAGGTAGAGCACCAGCGGCGACACGAACCCGAGCGCGGCCCAGAACCGAGGGGAGCGGCGGAACCGCCGTCGCGCGACCGGTTCGTCGCGACCGGTCGATTCCCGCGTCACGTCGGGCAGCGCCACCGTCTCGTTCGTCACTGCGATTCCGCCCTGTCCGTGGGTGGTGTCGTGCGGCGGCCCGGACTCCGGGCCGCCGCACGAGCTGTCAGCCCTGGCCGGCCTGCTGGAATGCCTGCTGGACGGCAGCCGGGTCGCCGGCCGCGTTCAGGGCAGCCTGCAGCGCCGTGGACAGGGTGGCCGACGCCTCGGTGTACCCGGCACCGAGGTCGGTGGTACGGCCCTGGGCGCTCTCGATCGACGCGGCCCACGGGGCCCAGATCGGATCCGAGGCGACCTGAGCCGCGCGCAGATCCTTGTTGGCAGCGAAGTACCCGAGGGCGTCCGCGGTCTTCACCTGGTTGTCCTTGCCCACCAGGCAGTTGATCACCGCGGCGGCGTTGGCGTAGTGCGCTGCCGCGTCCTCGTTCTGGAGCGGGGCGAGGACGAACTCACCACCGGTCGGTGCCGGAGCAGCGCCACTGTCCTTGCCCGGCAGGGGCATCGCGACGGCGGTGAAGTCCTTCAGCTGTGATGCGTCCTTCGCGAACCACGAGCCGTTCTCGGCGAACCCGTAGTCGCCGGTCAGGAACAGGTCCCACGACGCCGACTGGTTGTCGGTGATTGCCGACTTCGGTGCGTAGCCCTTGCCGATCCAGTCCGACACCAGCTGGCCGGCAGCGACGGCCTGGTCCGAGCCGAGGGAGTCGAGGGTCGCACCGGCACCCCAGAACCACGGCAGGAACTGGAAGACGCCCTCTTCACCGGTGATGCCGGAGAAGGTGATCCCCTTGGAGCCCGCGTCCGTCACCTTCGCAAGCGCGGCGTTCAAGGTCTCCCAGTTGGTGATGCTGGCCGGGTCGACGCCTGCCTTCTTGAGCACGTCCGCGTTGTAGTAGAGGCCGAGAGTGTTGGCACCGATCGGGACGCCGTACGTGACGCCGTCGACCATTCCGGGGCCGGCCAGGTTCGGGTCGAACCCGGAGGTGTCCATCCCGACGTCGCTCGCCGGTGCCAGCAGGCCCGAGCTGGCCGCATCCGGGACCGCCGGGTTGTCCAGGAGGATGACGTCCGGGGCGTTGCCCGCCTTGACCGCGGTGGTGAGGTTGTTGAGCAGGTCACTGGTCGCGGCCGAGGTGCGCACCAGCGTCGTGCCGGCAGGCGCGCACGCCTGCAGGTACTTGGCCCAGTCCGAGGTCTCGTCGCGCTGGGGGTAGGGATCCCAGACGTTGACGGTGGTGAGGGCCGGGGCGGCGTCTCCGGTCGCCGGTGCTGCTGCCGACCCGGCAGCGGCGGAGGTGGCGGGGGACGTGCTGGACTCGCTGCTGGAGCTGCTGCTGCAGGCGGTCAGCGAGCCCATCAGGCCGACGGCGGCAACAGTGCAACCGAGCAGGGTTGTTGTCGATCTCTTCAACGCGAACTCCTCTCCGAGTTCTCCGGGATACACGCGGGGGATCCGCTGGCACCCCTCGGCTGTGGGTGTGGTCCAGGGCGGCAGGCCACGCTGGCACGAGCTCACTGTCGAGTGCACCCATTCCAGCGAACCGGTTCGCTGGTTTCAAGCGAACCGGTTCGCTGTTATCGACTTGTGACCTTGACGGAGGCGGTGCAGTCCGTCAGACCGGTCTACGGGAGGCAGCCGGCCCACGGCGCGCGCGCGTGGGCCGGCGCCGGCGCACGCTGCCGCGATCGGTGATCGTCGGGTCGAGCAGCTCGTGCACGACGCCGGCGCCGTCGCTGTCGTCGGAGTCGATCCGGCGCAGCAGTGCGCGGACGGCCGCCTCGGACACCAGGCCCGGCACGGTCTCCACCGACGTGAACGGCAGCGCGAACGCCCTGCCCAGCTCGGCCGAGTGGATGCTGACGACGGAGAGGTCCGCAGGCACGGCCAGGCCGAGCGTGCTCAATGCGGAGGGCATCAGCGCGGTCGCGGCGTCGTCGTGGACGAGCACCGCCGTGGCTTCGCCGCGGTCGGACAACGCGGCGACGAGGGCGGCCGGCACGAGCTCCGGCTCGACCGGGCAGTCGACCGGCCGCAGCCGCATGCCTAGCTCGGCTGCCCGCGACAGCGCGGCGTCGTTGAACCTCAGCACGAACGAGTTGCGCTCGTCGAACATCTGCGGGGCCCACCGGACGAACAGGACATCGCGGTGGCCGCGTTCGTAGAGGTGGTCGACGAGCTTTCGAGCGGCCGCGCCGAAGTCCAGGTCGACGGCGTCGACGCCGCCGGTGTCGTTCGGCATCCCGAGGAGGACTGCGGGCAGGTCGTGCTTCCGCACGGTGGCCAGCCGGGGGTCGTCGTCGACGATGTTGAGCAGGATGAGACCGTCGACGCGACGCTCGACGGCAAGCCGACGGATCGCGGCGAGCGCGTCCTGCTCGGTCACGAGGAGGACGTCGTACCCGGCGACGCGCGCGGCGTCGGACAACGAGACGAGGAACGGCGCGAGAGCCGGGCCGAACTCGGCCCCGTGCAGCTGGACGATCACGCCGATGATCTGGGTGCGGGACGTTGCGAGCGCCCGGGCACCGGAGTTCACGGAGAACGAGAGCTGCTCGATCGCCTTCTCGATGCGCTCGCGGGTCGCCGGACGCACGAACTTCTTGCCGGTCAGCACGGACGAGACTGTGCTTCGCGAGACGCCAGCCTCGCGAGCCACGTCAGCGATCGTCGCCATCGGCCCTCCCGGATGGCACCCTAATGATGCCGGGGCGTGGGGCGCTGAAGGCTCAGACGACGGCCCCGTCGTTGCCGTCGTCCTCCCGGTCGGTGCGGCGGGCCATGAGCGCCACGAACCCGCCGACCGTGATGGCGATGCCGGCCCCGACGACCCAGTCGTCCCAGCTCAGCAGGTTGGCCCCGATCGCCATGACCGGGCCGATGACCACCGCGGCCCACGACAGGCGTGCGCCTGTGTCGGCAGGCCGGGGCAGCGGAGGGGGCTCCGGCGGCACGTACCGGTGCCCCTCGTCGTCGGCGTCGTCGAGCTCGACGGGGTCCGCCAACGGATCGGGGTGGTCGCCCGCCGTCGGGACCGCCGGGTCCGAGCGCTCGGCCGGGAAGGCCGGGCCGAGGTTGAGCTGCCCGCGCAGGTCGGCGACGATCGCGTCCCACGCCCGCTGCTCGTGCTCGGGCAACCCCGATCGACCTGCCGCGTCCGGCGGCCCGGGCTCGCTCATGCGCTCAGCCGCTCGACGAAGGCGATGCTGTCGCGGACGATGACCGGCGCGTCATAGTCCAGCGTCGCCACGTGGTACGAGTCGGGCAGGACGACCTCGGTGGTGTCGGCTGAGCTCACGTTCGCCAGGACGAAAGCGGCGTTCGACGGCTCCACGACATGGTCGGTCGCGCTGTGCAGGAGCAGGACCGGCGCGGTGACCTTGCCGATGTCCGCCTTCGTCAGCTGCCACAGGTGCGACAGCGAGTACGCGGCCTTGAGCGGGATGCGCCGGTAGGCGATCTCGTCCTGACCGGGTTTGGCGATGTCGTTGGAGATGCCGGGGAACGACGGGATGAACCGCTGAGCGAGGGGGAGAAGGAACCGGTCGATCCGCTCGCTGTGCACCGATGGGTTGACCAGGACGATGCCGGCCACCGCGTCGCCGGCGTCCTCGGCCAGCCGCAGCGTGAGCGTGCCGCCCATCGACAGCCCCATCACGAACACCCGTGAGCAACGGCCCTGCAGCTCGCGGAAGGCTCCGTCGACCTCGGCGTACCAGTCGTGCCAGGTCGTCAGGTTCATGTCCTGCCACTGCGTGCCGTGGCCGGGCAGGCGCGGGACGCGGACGGTCCAGCCCTTCGCGGCGAGCTCTCGCGCCCACGGTGTCATGGAGGCGGGCGACCCGGTGAACCCGTGGACCAGCAGGATGCCGGTGCCGTCGCCATCGGCGGACCAGGGCTCCGCTCCGGGCACGACGGCCATGGGGGTCCTTTCGAGCGTGCTCACCCGGCTTCGGCCGGATCTGCGACTAGTGTGCCACCCGATGCGAAAGGCGGCCGGGTGCTCTACTGGTTCCTGAAGTACGTGCTCGTCGGCCCGTGGCTGCGGGTGCTGTTCCGCCCCTGGGTCGAGGGCATGGATCGCGTGCCCGCCGAGGGCCCGGCCATCTTCGCGAGCAACCACCTGTCCTTCTCGGACTCCTTCTTCCTGCCCCTGGTCCTCAAGCGCCCGATGATCTTCATCGCGAAGAGCGACTACTTCACCGGCAGCGGGATCAAGGGCTGGTTCACGAAGCTCTTCTTCTCCGGCACCGGCCAGCTCCCGGTGGACAGGTCCGGGGGCCGGGCGTCCGAGGCGGCGATCTTCACCGCGCTGAAGGTGCTCGACGGCGGCAACATCTTCGGCATCTACCCGGAGGGGACGCGCTCGCCCAACGGCACGATGTACCGCGGCAAGACGGGCGTCGCGCGGATCGCGATGGCCTCCGGCGCGGTGGTCTTCCCCACGGCGATGATCGGCACGTACGAGATCCAGCCCCCGCACACCCTCCGGCCCCGGCTCAAGCGGGTCGGCATCCGCATCGGCGCGCCACTGGACTTCTCGCGATACGACGGGCTGGAGAACGACCGCTTCGTGCTGCGGTCCATCACCGACGAGATCATGTACGAGCTCATGGCGCTGTCGGGCCAGGAGTACGTCGACATGTACGCGACCCGCGCCAAGGAGCTCATCGCCGAGGGCTCGCCCGCCGACGCGCGCGCCACGCTTCCGGCGGACTGAACCGCCCTACGCCGACCAGTGCCGGGAGCGGGCGACCGCCTCCCGCCAGCGCTCGTGCATCGCCGGGTCGATCCGTCCCGGCTCGAACACCGCCGATGACCGCCGCGTGCTGGCGAGCTCGTCCGTCGATGCCCACACGCCGGCACCCAGTCCGGCCAGGAACGCGGCCCCGAGCCCGGTGGTCTCCAGCTCGGCGGAGCGGTCGACCACGAGCCGGGACGTGTCGGCCTGGAGCTGGCACAGCAGGTCGTTGCCCGCTGCGCCCCCGTCGATCCGCAGCCGGTCCAGGCGCACGTCGGCCTCGCGGGCCATCAGGTCGACGACGTCCTTGACCTGCAGGGCGATGGCCTCCAGCGTGGCCCGCGCGAGGTGGGCGCGCGTCGTGGCACGCGTGATGCCGATGACCAGGCCGCGAGCCGTCGGGTCCCACTCCGGCGCGCCGAGACCAGTGAGGGCGGGGACGAACACGACGCCGCCGGAGTCCGGGACGCTCGCGGCGAGGGCCTCGATCTCGGCTGCCGATCCGATGATCTGGAGCCCGTCCCGCAGCCACTGCACGGCGGCACCGGTGACGAACACCGCACCCTCGAGGGCGAAGTCGCGCCGGCCGTCGGGGTGGGCGAGGGCGACCGTCGTGAGGAGCCCGTGATCGGAGCGGCGGATGACCTCGCCGGTGTGCACGAGCAGGAACGACCCGGTCCCGTAGGTGCACTTCGCGTCGCCCGCGGTGAAACCGGCCTGGCCGACGAGGGCGGCCTGCTGGTCGCCGGCGATACCGGTGATCGGCAGGTCCAGCCCGCAGAACGCGGCCGGGTCGGTCCGCGCGATCGACCCGTACGACGCCGTGACCTCGGGCAGGGCCGACATCGGCACGCCGAACAACGCGCACAGGCGCTCGCTCCAGGCGCCGTCGACGATGTCGTAGAGCAGGGTCCGGGAGGCGTTCGTCGCGTCGGTGACATGGAAAAGACCGCGCGACATGCGGGCGACGAGGTAGGAGTCGACCGTGCCGATCGCCGTCCGGCCGCTGTCGACGCCGGCCCACGCGTGCCGGTCGTGGGCGCGGATCCACGCCAGCTTCGTCGCCGTGAAGTAGGGGTCCAGGCGTAGGCCCGTCCGCTCGACGACCAGCGGCTCGTGCCCGTCCTCCCGCATCGACTCGCACAGCGTCGCGGTGCGTCGGTCCTGCCAGACGATGGCCCGTCGGGGGGCACCCAGCGTCTCGCGGTCCCACAGGCAGGCCGTCTCGCGCTGGTTCGTCACGCCCACCGCCACGAGCGTCTCGTCGGTGCCGGCGAGGGCGGCGCGGGTCGCCGCGAGCGTCGCCGCCCACATCTCGCCGAGGTCGTGCTCCACCTGGCCCTCGGCCGGGTAGTGCTGGGCGAACTCCGCGTAGCCGCGGGCGCGGACCCGTGCCTGGTCGTCGACGACGAGGGCGGTGATGCCGGTCGTGCCGGCGTCGATCGCGAGGAGCGCGGGCATGCCGCGACCCTAGCCAGCGCGGTGGCCGCAGCGGCCGGTCCGCGCCCCGCGGCGCCCGTCGTCCCGGATGACAGCGCTTTCACGCGTCGGTAGTCTGAGCGTTCTGACGCCCGGGCCGCCGGGCGCGAGACGGGAAGGTGCCGTGCCGATGCGCGTCGGGGTTCTTACTGGTGGAGGCGACTGCCCAGGCCTGAACGCGGTCATCCGCGGTGTCGTCCGCCGCGGCGTCGCCGAGTACGGGTACGAGTTCGTCGGCTTCCGCGACGGCTGGCGAGGTCCCCTCGAGGGCCTGACGATGGAGCTCGGCATCCCGCAGGTCCGCGGCATCCTGCCGCGCGGCGGGACCATCCTCGGCTCCTCGCGCACGAACCTCGTCAAGATCGAGGGCGGGATCGAGCGCACCGAGGAGAACCTGCGGGCGCTGGGCATCGACGCGTTGATAGCGATCGGCGGCGAGGACACGCTCGGCGTCGCGACGACGCTCACCGAGCACGGGTTCCACGTCGTCGGCGTGCCGAAGACGATCGACAACGACCTGTCCGGGACCGACTTCACCTTCGGGTTCGACACGGCCGTCAGCATCGCGACCGAGGCGATCGACCGGCTGCACACGACGGCCGAGTCACACCATCGCATCCTGATCTGCGAGGTCATGGGCCGTCACGCCGGCTGGATCGCGCTGCACTCCGGCATGGCGGGCGGAGCGAACGCGATCCTCATCCCCGAGGTCGAGTTCGACCTCGACGAGGTCGTCGGCTGGGTCCAGTCCCGGTTCGAGGCCTCGTACGCGCCGATCATCGTCGTCGCCGAGGGGGCGTTGCCCAAGGGCGGGACGCTCGTCACGAAGGACACCACGCTGGACTCGTTCGGCCACGTCAAGCTGTCCGGAATCGGCGAGTGGCTGGCCCAGCAGGTCGAGGCGCGCACCGGTCACGAGGCGCGGACGTCGGTCCTCGGCCACATCCAGCGCGGCGGGTCGCCGACGGCGTTCGACCGGGTGCTCGCCACCCGGTTCGGACTCAACGCGATCAGCGCGGTCAAGGACGAGGCCTGGGGCACGATGGTCGCGCTGCAGGGCACGGACATCGTCCGGATCCCGCTCCAGGAGGCGACCGGCGTGCTGAAGACCGTCCCGATGGAGCGCTACGAAGAGGCGAAGAGCTTCTTCGGCTGATCCGACAGGCTTCTCACACCGGGGAGAACGTCATGTCGAGCAGCGGGCCGATCTCGGCCGGCGGCACGGCTTGGGAGTACAAGAACCCCTGTGCGCCCGGGCACCCCAGCTCCAGCAGACAGTCGGCCTGGTCCTGCTGCTCGACGCCCTCGGCCGTCACCGCGATCCCGAGGTGGTGCACGAGCGCGAGGATGCCCGAGACCAGGCGCCGATCGAAGTCGTTGGACACGATGTTCGTGACGAAGCTGCGATCGATCTTGAGCACGTCCACGGGGTACCGGTGCAGGTACGTCAGCGACGCGAAGCCCGTACCGAAGTCGTCGATGGCGATCTTCATCCCGCGCTCGTGGATCCCGAGAAGGTTGCGTCGCACCACGTCGGTCTCGCGGACGAGAGCGGTCTCCGTGATCTCGATGCACAGCAGCGCCGGATCGACGCCGCTGCTCACGAGGGCATCGTCGAGGACGTCCAGAAGGCCGTCCTCCGCGAGCTGCAGCGTGGACACGTTGACGCTGACGACCAGGCCGGCGTGCGCCCCTGCGCTCGTCCATGCGGCGGCCTGAGCGCACACCTGCTTCAGGACCCACGCCCCGATCTCGAGGATCAGCCCGCACTCCTCGGCGACCTCGATGAACCGTCCTGCGGGGTAGAGCTCGCCACTGGGGTGATGCCATCGCAGCAGCGCCTCGACCGAGATGACACGACCGGTCGCCAGGTCGATCTCGGGTTGGTACCACACGTCGAGCTCGCCGCGGTCGAGCGCGTGCCGCAGGTCGCCCTCGATGAGCAGTCGACTGGTCACGGCCGCTCGGAGCTCCTCGTTGAACAGGTAGAGCCGGTCTCGTCCTTGGCTCTTGGCCACGTACATCGCCGTGTCCGCCTCGCGCAGGAGGTCGTCGGCGCCGTCCGAGCCGGTCTCGGATGCCAGGGCCACGCCGATGCTCGCCGTCGCGAAGAGCTCGCCGCTGCTCGTGGCGAACGGATCGCGGAACGCGCGTACGAGCCGCCATCCCGTCCGCAGCGCCTCCGGCGCCCCGTCGACGTCTCGCATCACGACGACGAACTCGTCGCCACCGAGCCGAGCCGTGAGGTCGCCGGTGCGGACCATCGCGTCGACTCGTCGAGCGGCCGCGATGAGCAGCTCGTCACCTGCGGCGTGCCCGAGTGAGTCATTCACGTTCTTGAAGTGGTCGAGGTCGATGAGCAGGACCGCCGGGAGCGTGCCGGACCGTCGGCCCGCCGCAACGGCGCGCGTGATCTCGTCGAGCATCGCGGCGCGGTTGGCGAGGCCGGTCAGCGGATCGTGGGTCACCAGGGCGGCCAGCTCCCGCTCGCTCGTGATGCGGTCCGTCACGTCGAGCACCTGCGCGACGACGTGGCGTACCGTTCCGTCGTCGTTGCGGATGGCAGCCACCGACGTGTCACCCCAGATGACGCGGCCATCGTCGGCCAGGTAGCGATCCAGCGTCCGGAAGCTCGAGCGTTCGGCAGCAAGCAGCTCGGCGTTGAGCCCGAGGATCTTCGGGAGGTCGTCGGGGTGGGTGATGCCGGCCCAGGTCGACCCGATGAGCTCCTCGGGCTGTCGGCCGAGCATCTCGCCGAAGGCGGGGTTCACCCGGGTGAACTGGCCGTCCGCTGACACGAGGCAGGTGCCGACGGCGCTGTGGTCCATGGCGAGCCGGAAGACCTCCTCCGCTTCGGCGAGCTGGCTCGCGGCGAGGGCAGCTGCGACGCTGAGCTGTTCCGCGGCGACCTGTTCCGCAGCGGCGAGCTGGGCGGCGGCCTCCTGCTCGTGGATCAGCTGCTCTGCCGCGACGCGTTCGGCGGCCAGCTGCTCCGCCGCGATGAGGCGGCTCGCGCCTAGTTGTTCGGCTGCGCTGAGCGCGGCCGCCAGGCGTGCTTGGGCAACCTCCTCCGCGGCCGCCATCTGCTCGACCGCCAACTCGTCGGATGCGGCCCGCATCTCAGTCTGCAGCCGCTCGGCGGCCGTCGTCGTGCTCGCCGGGTCGCCGGGCGCGGCCCGGCTGTCGACGTCCGCACGGATGGTCGCAGCGGCGATCCGGGTGGCCGAGGCCAGCTCTGCCCTCGTGAGGCGGTCGTGGGCCTGCTGCTCGGCGATCACGAGCCGTGCGGCGCCGGCCTCGACGGCCGCGATGTGCTCCGCGGCGATACGCGCTGCGGCAGTGCCGCGAGCCGACTCCAGCCGGGTCCGTGCCTCCTGCGCAGCTTGGAGCTGAGATGCCGTCAGTCGCGCCGCGGCCGTTCGAGCAGCCGTGGCGAGCTGCTCGGCGGCCGACTCCCTGGTCACGGGCGCCGCGGGCACCGACGGTGGACGGACGGCGTGATCGGCCCTTCTCCTGTCCGGCATCACGGTCACCTTCGTCGGGTTCGTGCCGGAGATCGTGCGGTCGCACGCATGAGCACCGCTCTGCGGTGGCCGTTGTCGACGCGTGGATGGTTCTTCAGGTCGCGACGTACCCGGATGTCGCCTTTTCGAATCACGCAGTCGCCGGCGATCGCCGGCGGACTAGCGCGCCGACCGTCAGGCGAGGTCAGCCGGTGCTGAGCCCGATGACCTCGTGGCCGTCGGAGACGACGGCCTGCGCCACGGCGCTGAGCCGGAGGCTGTTCTCACGGCAGTACGTCCGCATGAGCGCGAAGGCGTCGTCGACCGAGCACCCGCGCGCCTGCGCGATGGCCCCTTTCGCCTGTTCGATGATGACGCGGCTGTCCAAGGCGCCTTGTAGCTGCTCGGTTAGGAGGCCACCGAGGCGGATCGCCCGCTCCTGGAGGAGGCCGATCGTCGCGACATCGGCAAGCGCCTGGACGGTGCGGACGTCGTCGGGCGCCAGGGTCGTCGCATCCGTCCCGAGCACGGCGAGGACGCCGATCACTTCGTCCCGAAGGCGCATCGGGAACGCGTGGACCATCCGGAAGCCGGCGGGGATCGCCCGCCGAGCCAGCGCGGGCCACGGCGTCGCCGGGTCGCCGAGGTCGGCGTTGACCACGGCGAGGCCCGAGGTGAAGCAGTCCAGGCAGGGCCCGGTTCTCGCCTGCTCCTGGAAGAGCTCGAGCATCTGGGCGCGCTCCTCCGACGCGGCCGTGAATCCGAGGCCGCTGCCCGGCGCAGCCACGAGGAGGCCGACCTGGGCCGGGACGAGCAGTTCGGCGGTCCGGGACGCGACCATCTGGAGGAACTCGATGACGTCGAACTCCACGACGAGCGTGTCGGCGAAGTCGACGAACACCTCCGCCACCCGTGCCCTCGGCAGGTGTCCCATCGCTCCCCCTTCGCCCCGGACCTGGCAGCGTACGGCGGGGACACGCGCCGGTCGGTGCCCGGCCCCGGGCCGTCGGGTAGGGGCGGCCGGTGGATATAGCCGGCCCAACAATCCGCCGAAGCCCGTTTCGCGTTGACAGGAGGCGCTTCTGTGCGTCTTGCTGCAAAGGCAGTCCGCGCTAGCGCGGATTCGGCCCCAGCCCCCGGTCGTGTGCCTCAAGGCACTGCGGAGCGCCCTATGTAGGTCTGAGCATTGTGCTCGTCAACGCGGCTGCTTCTGCACTGGTGACGTCCACCGACTCGGCGGACGCGCCGCCCGGAATCGGCACGGCTCGCAGGAGCGATCTCCCGCCCGCGTCGAAGAAAGCAGTTGACATGGCACGTACCAGTTCCTCATCCTCCCGAACCGCGTTCATCGCCGGCGGCGCCGGAGTCGCCCTGACGGTGCTTGCGGCGGGTGGGCTCCTCGTGGCGTCCGCCGGCGGAGCCTTCGCGGCCCCGACGTCGGTCGGCCTTGGCACCGCAGGGAGCTTCGGGGTGCTCGCAGGCGCCGGGGTGACCAACACCGGCTCGACGTCCATCACCGGCGACCTCGGCTCGTTCCCGACGACCAGCGTGACGGGCTCGGGAGCGATCACGATCATCGGGGCCTTCCACGGCGGCAACTCCGTGACGCAGAACGCCAAGAACGACCTCGTCACCGCCTACGGAGTCACGGCCGGTCAGGGGCCGACCTCGCCGATCTCAGCGAACCTCGGCGGCATGACCCTCGTCTCGGGCGTCTACAGCTCCGGGTCGTCGCTCGCCCTCACCGGGACCTTGACCCTTGATGCGCAAGGTGATCCGGACGCGGTCTTCGTGTTCCAAGCGGGATCGACGCTCATCACGGCCTCCGGCAGCCAGGTAGCGCTGGTGAACGGCGCCCAGTCCTGCAACGTGTACTGGCAGGTGGGCAGCTCAGCGACGCTAGGCACCGGCTCCGCTTTCCGCGGGACGATCCTGGCACTGACGGACATCTCGGCGGGCACGACCGCGACGATCGATGGCCGGCTGCTCGCGCGCAATGGCGCCGTCACCTTGGACACGAACACGATCACGCGGGCGCCGTGCCTGACGGCGGCGGCCCCGACCGACTCGGCGACGCCGACGGACAGCGCGACGCCGACGGACAGCGCGACGCCGACGGACAGCGCGACGCCGACGGACAGCTCCAGCGCGACGTCCAGCTCCAGCGCGACGTCCACCTCGAGTGCGAGCGCGACGCCGACCTTCACGCTCAACCTCGGACCCACCTCGGCACCGACGTCCACGGACTCGGGAACCTCGGGGACGGTGGTCGCCGACACGACGATCGTCATCCCGACGCCAAGCCCGACGGTGACGGCGGATATCGCCGCGATCCCGACGGCCGCGCCGACCGCACCCGTGGCCCCGGCCGTCGTGTCTCCTGCGGCCTCCCGGCCGACAGCGACCTCGCAGGTCACGAAGAAGCCGCAGGGCGGTGTCGACACCGGTGACGATGGCGTCGACCGCCAGCACTGATGGTGACGATGCGGACGGTTGCGCGCCGAGCAGCCGTGCGGACCGGCGTGGGAGTGCTCGTCGCTGTGTCGCTGGCGGCGAGCGGGATGCTCACGGGCACGGCGCTCGCCCGGAGCACGCCGGCCCCGGTGCAGCTGACCATCCCGGCGATCGGGGTCCACACCGAGGTCATGCGCCTCGGGCTGCGGCGTGACGGATCGCTTGAGGTGCCACCGGACCGAAGGACCGCCGGGTGGTTCACCGGGGGTCCGGCTGCCGGTCAGATCGGTCCGGCGGTCATAGCGGGGCACGTGCACTGGAACGGGCTGCCGGGCGTGTTCGCCCGGCTGGGCAAACTGAAGTACGACGACCGCATCACGGTCGCGCGCAGCGACGGCAGTGCTGCCGTGTTCCGGGTGACGCGGGTGTCGCAGTTCCGCAAGTCGTCGTTCCCCACGGAGCTCGTCTATGGGAACGCGCGCGAAGCCGGCCTGAGACTGATCACGTGCGCCGGCCTGAACACGTCGACCCACACCTATCGCGACAACGTCGTCGTCTTCGCAGTCCTCGTCGCGCTCCGGGCACCTGCGGCACGGGGGAGCAGCTAGGCGCTGTGCTCGACGGTGGCGACGGCGAGGCGTGGGTCGTCGAGGGCCACCGCATGCACGTCGCCGGTGATCTCGATCGTCGTCTGGGTCTCACGGTCCGCGCAGGACGGGCCGACCCACAGGTCCAGCTCGCCAGGCTCCACGATCCGTCGTCCATCCAGGCCGCTGAACGCCAGCCGCTGGGTCGGGACGGCGAACCGGACGACAACCTCCTCGCCGGGCTCGAGAGCCACGCGTTCGAATGCGAGCAGCTGCGCGACCGGTCGGGTGACAGAAGCGAGCAGGTCGCGCGCGTACAGCTGGACGACGTCCACGGCGGCACGGTCGCCGGTGTTCGCGACGCGCACCGATGCGCAGAAGCTGCTGCCGGCATCGACGCTGGCGTCCGCCCGGAGGCCCTCATGGGTGAAGGTCGTGTACGTCAGGCCGAAGCCGAACGGGCGGGCCGGCGTCGGGTCCGCGCTCGTGATGTCGGTACGGCCCCCCAACGTCGGGTGCAGGTAGGAGTACGGCTGAGCTCCGGCGGGACGGGGGAGCGACACCGGCAGGCGTCCGGACGGCGCCACGCCCCCGCTCAGCACCGCCGCGATAGCCGGACCGCCCTCCTCGCCCGGGAAGAACGCCTGGAGCACGGCGGCCGGCATCCGGTGGCCGGCCGACGATGTCGCCGCGGTGGGGGTGCTCGCCGCTCCGTTCACGGCACCGAGTCCGGCGACGACGCCCGAGCGTAGGTCGAGTGGGGCGAGGGCCCAGCCGATCGCATAGGGACGCCCGGTCAGCAGGACGAGGACGACCGGCGTGCCGGTCGTCACGACCGCCTCGACGAGCGCCCGCTGTGCTCCGGGAAGCTCGAGCGAGTCGACATCGTTTCCCTCGCCGACCGTTCCTCGGCCGAACAGCCCGGCCCGGTCGCCCACCACGACGATCGCGACGTCGGCAGCGGCTGCCACCTCGATCGCCTCGGCGAACCCCGACCGGTCATCGCCCTCGACGGCGCAGCCGGCCGCGTGAGCTACCTGGGCCTGCGGGAGCTCGGCGCGCAAGGCCTCCAGCACGGTTGGGAGCGCGATGCCGGCGGGTGTGCCCGGATAGTGCGCGAGCACATGGTTGACGAACGAGTAGCACCCCATGAGCGCCTCGGTGCTGTCGGCGTTGGGGCCGATGACGGCGATCCGGCGCGCACGGAGGGGGAGGATCCCATCGTTGCTCAGCAGCACGAGGGACTCCTCGGCGAGCGTCCGGGCGAGCGCCCGGTCCGCAGGCGCATCGAGGTCGATGGCCGAAGGGGGTGCGTCGAACGTCTCGTCGAGCAGGCCGAGCTCCTCCTTCTGCACGAGCACCCGCGCCGTGGCGCGGTCGAGGACGTCCTGCGCGAGGAGTCCGCGCCGGACGAGGTCGGCGAGCAGCGGGTAGGCGTCCGCAGAAGGTAGCTCGACGTCGATACCGGCGCGGAGCGCAAGCGACGCCGCCGACGCCCGGTCCCCGACGACGTGGTGCATCGACTGCAAGAACGCGACGGAGAAGTAGTCCGAGACGACGACACCGTCGAATCCCCAGGTGCCGCGCAGCAGGTCGGTGAGGAATGTCGAGGTCCCGGCGACCGGAACCCCGTCGATGTCGGTGTACGAGTTCATGACGCTTCGCGCACCCGCCTCGCGCACGGCCATCTCGAACGGGGGAAGGAACACATCCGCGAGCTCACGGGGTCCGGCGTGCACGGGCGCGTGGTTGCGCCCCGCCCCGGAGCCGGAGTAGCCCACGAAGTGCTTGAGCGTCGCGTGGACGCCGGCCGCCTGGAGGCCGCGGACGTACGCGGAACCCAGCACCCCGACGACATAGGGGTCCTCGGAGATGCACTCGTCTACGCGGCCCCACCGCGGATCCCGCACGACGTCGAGCACGGGCGCCAGTCCTTGGTGCACGCCCAGCGACCGCATCGAGGCGCCGATGCGGCGGCCCATCTGCTCGACGAGCGCCGGGTCGAACGAGGCACCCCACGCGAGGGGCGTGGGGTACGTCGCGGCCTTCCACGCGGCCAGTCCCGTCAGGCACTCCTCGTGGACGAGCGCCGGGACTCCCAGGCGCGTCTCGCGCTGCAGGCGTCGCTGCTCCTCCCACAGCCACGCCGCGCGTTCGACGGGGTCGACCGGCCGTGTCCCGTAGACGCGGGTCAGGTGGCCCAGCCCGTGACGGGTCGCCTCCTCGTAGCGCGTCGACGTGCGCATCTCGCCCGCCATCGGCGCGACGACCTCGTCGCCCTGGTCGACCCAGAACCCCACGAGCTGCGCCTGCTTCTCCTCCAGGGTCATCGCGTCGACCAGCGCCCGGACTCGCGGGGAGAGCCGGGAACGCCAGTCGTCGCCGCCGGTGACCGGATCGGCCATCAGCCCTTCACCGCCCCGGTCAGGCCGCCGACGATGCGACGTTCGAAGGCGCTGAAGAAGATCAGCGCCGGGATCATCGACAACGAGGTGAAGGCCAGGACGCGAGCCGTGTCGACCGCGTACTGGGAGGCGTACGACTGCGTGCCGAGAGGGAGCGTGAAGTTGGACTCGCTGCTCAGCAGGAACAGCGGAAGGATGTAGCTGTTCCAGCTCGTCACGAACGCGAGGATGCCGACCGTGATGACGCCGGGGAGCGACAGCGGCAGGACCATGCGCCAGAAGAAGCCCAGGCGGCTGCAGCCATCAATCGACGCAGCCTCCTGCAGATCGTTCGGGATCGCGGCGAGGAACGGGACCAGGATGATGATCGTGATCGGCAGGCCGAACGCGATCTGGGGGAGGATGACGCCGACGAGCGAGTTGGCCAGCCCGAGATCGCGTACGAGGATGTACAGCGGCGTGATCGCGACGGTGACCGGGAACATGAGCCCGGCGGTGAACAACGCGAAGATCGCCCCACGCCCACGGAACCGGTAGCGCGCCAGGCCGAACGCCGCCATCAGGCCCAGCGCGACGACGAGGGCCGTCGTGCAGGCGGCCGTGAACGTCGAGTTGGCGACCTGCCGCCAGAAGACGCCGCTCTTGAGCACGTTCGCGTAGTTCTCCCAGTGCCACGTGGTCGGCAGGCCCGACGGGTCGACCGTGATCTCGGAGTTCGTCCGGAACCCGCCGATGATGATGTAGACGATCGGCGCCAGCATCAGCCCGACCAGGACGAAGGCGAGGAAGTAGACGAACATCGTCCCCGTCCGGCCGGACCCGGGCGTGCCACGGCCGCGCCGGAGGACTGGAGGTGAGGCTGCCAGCGTCGCCATCAGATCCTGCCTCCCGTGATGGCGCCGGCGGTGTCGCGGCGCAGGACGAAGCGCTGGTACGTCAGCGCGACGAGGAACGAGACGGCGAACATCACGACGGCCACGGCGCTCCCGTAGCCGTAGCTGCCGGCGTTGCGACCGTTGGCGACCATGTAGGTCGCCATCGTCGAGGTCCCGGCCGTCGACGAGACGTACTGGCCCCAGACGATCCAGACGAGGTCGAAGAGCTGTAGGGATCCGATGATCGACAAGAAGGCCCAGATCCGGATCGTCGGGCCGAGCAGCGGCAGGACGATGTAGCGCTGGACCTGCCAGTACGACGCGCCGTCGATCGACGCGGCCTCCGAGAGCTCCGGCGGAACGCCCTGGAGGCCTGCGAGGAACAAGATCACCGCGAAGCCGATGTACTTCCACGTGATGATCACCATCAGCGTCCAGATGGCGATCGACGGGTTGGACAGCCACTCGGAGCCGAGTGCCCCGAGACCGACCTTGTTGAGCAGGCCGTTGACCGCGCCGTCGGTCTGCAGCATGAGGCTCCAGCCGATGCCCACGACGACCTCGGAGATGACGAACGGCACGAAGATCAGGACGCGGATCGCCGAGCGGAACCTCATCTTCCGGTTCAGCAGCAGCGCGAGGCCGATCGCGATCGGACCTTGGATCACCAGGGACATCACGACGATGAACCCGTTGTGGTACAGCGCTTCGTGGAAGTCCGGGTCGGTCAGGATCGTCACGTAGTTGCGGAAGCCGACGAAGACCGTCGGCGGGCCGAAGCCCTTCCAGCTGAAGAACCCGTAGTACGCGGCCATGACGACCGGGTAGATCACGAAGGCGACGAAGACGATCAGCGCCGGCCCTATGAGCAGGCCGAGCTCGAACCGGGCGCCCCACCCGACGCCGCGCCGTCGACCCCCGACGGCGGTGACGGGCTCGGAGGAGGGCGGCGGCGGCGCGCCCTCCTCCGAGCCCGAGGTTCCGCGCGCGCTCGTCGCCCCCATCACCGACGAGTCGCGCACGGAAGCCATCGAACCCGCCCTAAGACTTCGCGGCAGCGGAGTTCACCGCGTCGACGATCGCCTCCGGCGAACCCTTCCCAGCGAACATGTCCACGACCGCCACGTTGAGCGCGTTGCCGATGTTCTGTCCGAACTGGGTATCCAGCCACAAGATGACGTACGGCGCGTCGTTGTACGCCGTGAGGATGTCCTGCAGCGCGGGGTCAGTGACGACGCTCTGCGCCTCGGTCGAGGCCGGCAGGGTCTTGAAGGCATCGGCGTACGCCTCCTGGTTGGCCTTCTCGACGATGAAGTTGAGGAAGTCGACGCATGCCTGCGGTGCGTTCACCCAGCACGAGTACCCGTCGACGCCGCCCATCATCGCGCCGGGCGCCCCTGCTCCGCCCGGAACCTCGGGGAACGGGAACCACGACAGGTCCGCCAGCGGCTTCTCGTCCGGGGTGAGCGACGCGATGACGCCCGGATCCCACGCCCCCATGAGCTCCATCGCCGCCTTGTGGTTGGCAACCAGGCCCGCCGAGGATCCAGCGCCCTGCTGGGCCGGCGTCGTCAGGAAGCCCTTGTTGAACGGCTCCGTCTTCAAGAACGCCTCGAGGTTCTGCCCGGCCGTCAGCCAGCAGGGATCATCGAAGCTGCGGGTCAGCGCCGCCTGCTCGATGACGTCCTGGGCGCAGGCGCGCAGGGCGAAGTTGTAGTACCAGTGGGCTGCCGGCCACGCGTCCTTCGCCCCGACGGCGATGGGATCCACGCCCGAGGTCTTCAGCGCGGTGTCGGCGGCTTCGAGGTCGGCGATCGTCCCGGGCGGGGTGCTGATGCCGGCGGCCGTGAACAGGTCGCTCGCGTAGAAGATGCCGGACGGCAGGATCGAGACCGGCATACCGTACGTCTTGCCCTCGACCGTGAAGGCCGACAACGCGTTGCCGACAGCGGACTTCGACGCCTCGCTGACACCGCTGCTGATGTCCATGACCTGACCGGCCGAGACGATGTCGGCGAGCTTCCCGCCTCCGCGGGCCATGAAGATGTCGGGTCCCTCGTTGGCGTTCAACGAGGTCTGGAGCTTGCCGTCCATCTCCTCGTTCTGGATGGCCTGGACCTCGATCGTGACGTTGGGGTTGGCCGCCTCGAACGCCGCGACGGTGTCCTCCCAGTACTTCTTGCCGTCGCCGGTCGTCGAGTTGTGCCAGAACGTCATCGTGACCGGCTCGGCGTTCGCGTCGCCGCCGGAGGTTGCACCGGCAGCCGTCGTGCCGGTGTCAGAGCTCGCGGCGTCGGTACCGCTCGAGCACGCGCTGAGGGCGAGCGCACCGACCGTTAGGAAGGTGGCGCCTGCCAGGACTCTCCTGGAATTCATGTGGTTCCCCTGTTCTTCCCTGGGTGCACTGCGGTGCGTGCAGCGCGCCGAGCCGGGCCGCATCCCCGAGCCGGGTGCCGCGGTGGCTGAAGTTTTTCCGTGACGCCGACCGGTGTCAGAGTTTTCTAAAACATTTTCGACGTTGGTGCTGTTTCGTTATAGTCCGGCGCACCATGGCACCCAGACCAACCATCCACGACGTGGCCGCCGCGGCCGGGGTCTCCGTCGCGACGGTCTCGAAGGCCGTCAACGGCCGCTACGGCGTCGCCCCGAGCACCGTCGCCAAGGTGCGCCGGGCCGCGGAGGAGCTCGGGTACGAGCCGAGCCTCGTCGCCAGCAGCATGCGGTCGCACCGGACGGGCGTCATCGGTGTGCTCGTGGCAGCGTTCGAACCGTTCAGCGCAGAGATCCTCAAGGGCGTCGGCATCGCCCTGCACGGCTCCACGCATGACGTGCTCGCGTACGCCGGCGCCCGGCAAGGTTCCGAGGCCGGCTGGGAGCGGCGCTCGCTCCAACGCCTCTCCGGCACTCTCATCGACGCGGCGATCATCGTGACGCCCACCGTGCTCACGGCACCGGCGGAGATCCCGGTCGTCGCCATCGACCCGCACACCGGCCGCGCCGACCTGCCGACGGTCGAGTCCGACAGCCTCGGCGGTGCGCTGCAGGCGACCCGGTACCTGCTCGAGCTCGGGCACCGGCGGATCGGCTTCCTCGCCGGACGGCCGGACCTGCGCTCGGCCGGCCTGCGCGAGGCCGGGTACCGGCAGGCGCTGACCGAGGCCGGTATCGCGTTCGACCCCAGGCTCGTGCAGAGCGGCCGGTACGAGCACGACGCCGCGCGCGAGGCGGCGTGGGCCCTCTTGACGGCGGGGGACCGGCCGACGGCTGTGTTCGCCGCGAACGACCTCTCCGCGATCGCCCTCCTCGAGGTCGCGGCCGAGCTGGGCGTCCGCGTCCCGGACAACCTGTCCGTCGTCGGGTTCGACGACATCCCCGAGGCATCGCAACGGGCAACACCGCTCACGACGATCCGACAGCCGATGCGAAGCCTGGGGGCGACCGCGGTCGAGCTCGTGACGGCGCTCATGCGCGGGGAGACACCCGCCGAGACCCAGGTCGTGCTGTCCACCCGCCTCATCCCGCGCGCGACCACTGCGCCGCTGCGCTGACGAGCCTGCACGAGCTGGAGGCGATGCCATGGGCCAGTACCGCAACCCCGTCCTGGACGGGTGTCATCCCGACCCGAGCGTGTGCCGCGTCGGCGACAGCTTTTACCTCGCCACCTCGTCCTTCGAGTTCCTGCCCGGGCTCCCGATCCACCGATCGTCGAACCTGGTCGACTGGGAGCTCGTGGGCCATGCCATCGACCGCCCGGACCAGCTCGATCTCGGCGGCCTCCCGTCGTCCCGTGGGCTGTACGCCCCGACGATCCGTCACCACGCCGGCACGTTCTACCTGACGTGCACGGTCGTCGGACCGGACGCCGGGGGGTGGCCGGGCCGCACCGGCCACTTCGTCGTGACGACGGAGGATCCGGCGGCGGGATGGTCGGATCCGACGTGGCTCGACGCGCTCGGCGGCATCGACCCCTCGCTGACGTTCGACGGCGAGCGGCTGTGGCTGTGCGCCACGCGGCTCGCCGACCCCGGGCTGTGGCCCGACCAGACCGATGTCTGGCTCGTCGAGCTCGACCCGCAGACGTTCGCGGCCCTCGGCGAGCCCGTGCGGATCTGGCACGGAGCCCTCGCGGGGGCCGTGTGGGCTGAAGGGCCCCACCTCATGGCGCGGCCCGGCGGGGGCTGGCTGCTCCTGGTCGCCGAAGGTGGCACAGCGCGTGATCACGCCGTGTGCGTCGCGTACGCCGAGGACATCACCGGCCCGTACCGGGGCGACCCCGCCAACCCGAGGCTGACGCACCGCGACCTCGGCGCTCGTACGGCGATCGCCGACGTCGGGCACGCGGATCTGGTGGACGACGGGCGCGGGGGATGGTGGGCCGTGATGCTTGCCGTGCAGCTGGACGACGGTTGGACCGCACTCCCGGGCCGGCAGACCCATCTGGTGCCGGTCGCGTGGGAGGACGGCAGGCCTTTGTTCGCCCCGGGAGTCGGACGTGTCACCGCCGTCGTCGACGCCGACGGCGTCCCCGACCAGAGCGCCCGGGCGACCGAGCTGGTCGACGACTTCGACGACGCCGTGCTCGACCTCCAGTGGGCGGCCGTTGGCCGGCTGCCGTCGGCGTTCGTCGACCTGGCGGCCCGGGTCGGCTGGGCGCGGGTTCACGCATCGCCCGTCGAGCCCTCGCAGACGGGCGACCTCGCGTTCTGTTGCCGTCGCCTGCCCTGGTCGCGCACGCGCGTGAGCGCCGTCATCGAGCTCGGGGGCGACCGCGTCCGCGGCGGACTGCTCCTGCGAACCGGCACGGACGCCTATCTTGAGGTGTCCGTCGCCGATGACGGCCCCCTCCGCGTCGTGCTGGTCCGAGACGGTGACCGGTCCGAGCGGGTGAGCATCGACGGGCTGCCGACGTCGATCGCGCTGGAGATCGAGATCGACGGGCTCGCGGCGACGGTCCGGGCGGACGGCCACGACGTGGGCGTCGTCGACGTCAGCGCGCTCGCCCCGGACGGCGCCCGCTCGTTCATGGGCCCGTGGGTCGGGGTCTTCGCGGTGGGGGAGGGATTCGTCGACGTCGACCGGGTCGTCCTGACACAGGTCGATATCGAGTCGGGGATATCGCTGGACGAAGCGCATCGACGGGGTTAGGTTGGGACGGTAATTAGTTGCCGCTGGCAACAATCACCGTCTACCTCACTCAGGAGCGCACATGGCGACGCCCGCCGACAGGTTCACCTTCGGCCTGTGGACCGTTGGATACACCGGAATCGACCCCTTCGGCACCGCGACCCGGCCGCCGCTCGATGTCGTCCACGTCGTCGAGAAGCTGGCTGAGCTCGGGGCGTTCGGACTGACGTTCCACGACGACGACCTGTTCGCGTTCGGCTCCACCGACGCCGAGCGTCGCTCCCAGATCGACCGCCTCAAGGGCGCCCTCGACGCGACCGGCATGAAGGTGCCGATGGTCACGACCAACCTGTTCAGCCAGCCCGTGTTCAAGGACGGCGGGTTCACGTCGAACGATCGCGAGGTCCGTCGGTACGCGCTCCGCAAGGTCCTGCGCAACGTCGACCTCGCCGCCGAGCTCGGCGCCAAGACCTTCGTCATGTGGGGCGGGCGCGAAGGCGCCGAGTACGACGCGGCGAAGGACGTGCGGGCGGCGCTGGAGCGCTACCGCGAGGCCGTGAACGTGCTGTCGCAGTATGTGATCGACAAGGACTACGGGATCCGCTTCGCGATCGAGCCCAAGCCCAACGAGCCCCGAGGTGACATCCTCCTGCCGACGGTGGGACACGCCCTCGCCTTCATCAACTCCCTCGAGCACCCCGAGCTCGTGGGCCTCAACCCCGAGGTGGGCCACGAGCAGATGGCGGGGCTGAACTTCGCCGCGGGCATCGCGCAGGCGCTCTACCACGGCAAGCTCTTCCACATCGACCTGAACGGTCAGCGGGGGATCAAGTACGACCAGGACCTGGTGTTCGGCCACGGCGACCTCCACAACGCGTTCGCGCTGGTGGACCTGCTGGAGAACGGCGGGCCGAACGGGGGGCCGACCTACGACGGGCCGCGTCACTTCGACTACAAGCCCTCGCGCACCGAGGACGAGACCGGCGTATGGGAGTCGGCGGCCGCGAACATGCGGACCTACCTGCTGCTCAAGGAGCGGACCGAGGCGTTCCGCGCCGATCCGGAGGTGCAGGAGGCGCTCGCCGCCGCGCGCGTCCCCGAGCTCTCCGTGCCCACGCTCGCTGCAGGCGAGACCTACGACGACCTGATCGCCGACCGGTCGGCGTTCGAGGACTTCGACCCCGGTGCCTACTTCGGGGGCAAGGGCTTCGGCTTCGTGCGGCTGCAGCAGCTGGCCACCGAGCACCTCATCGGCGCCCGCTGACGGACCAGGAGGTACGGCCCCGAACCGGGGCCGTACCCTTTGTCCATGCCTGACGCGATCACGTGGCCCGACCTGCCGGCTGCCCAGCAGCCGCCGTGGCCGGACGAGGCCGCGCTGGCCGCCGCCGTCGCCGAGCTCTCCACTCTGCCGCCCCTCGTCTTCGCGGGGGAGTGCGACATCCTGCGGGATCGGCTCGCCGCCGCCGCCGAAGGCCGCGCCTTCGTCCTGATGGGCGGGGACTGCGCCGAGACGTTCGCGGCGAACAACGCCGAGTCGATCCGGGCCCGGCTGAAGACGGTTCTGCAGATGGCCGTGGTGCTGACGTACGCCGCGTCGCTGCCCGTCGTGAAGGTCGGCCGGGTCGCCGGCCAGTACTTCAAGCCACGCTCGAGCCTGACGGAGACCCGCGACGGCGTGGAGATGCCGTCGTACTTCGGCGACGCGGTGAACGCCCTGCCGTTCGAGGCGGCGGGGCGCGTCCCGGACCCGCAGCGGCTCGTGCGGACGTACAACGCCTCCAGCGCCGCGCTGAACCTGGTGCGCGCGTTCACCCAGGGCGGCTACGCCGACCTGCGCCAGGTGCACGCCTGGAACACCGACTTCGTCCGTGACTCCGCGGCCGGCCAGCGCTACGAGGTCATGGCCCGCGACATCGACCGCGCGCTGTCGTTCATGCGTGCCATCGGCGCCGATCCCGAGGAGCTCCAGCGGGTGGAGTTCTTCGCCGCCCACGAGGCGCTCTCGATCCACTACGAGCGCGCCATGACCCGCATCGACTCGCGGACGGGCCTGCCGTACGACGTAAGCGGGCACTTCCTGTGGATCGGCGAGCGCACACGCCAGCTCGACGGGGCGCACGTGCACTTCGCGTCGACCATCCGGAACCCCGTCGGCGTGAAGATCGGACCGACGGCAGCGCCGGACGACGTCGTCGAGCTGTGCGAGATCTTGAACCCGGACCGTGTTCCGGGACGGCTGACGCTCATCACCCGGATGGGTGCCGGCAAGGTGGCCGACGCCCTGCCCGGCATCGTGCAGAAGGTGGACGCCAGCGGCGTGCCCGTCGTGTGGGTGTGCGACCCGATGCACGGCAACACCCGCGAGGCCCCCTCCGGTCACAAGACCCGGCGCTTCGACGACGTCGTCGCCGAGGTCGAGGGGTTCTTCGAGGTGCACCGTCAGCTCGGCACGATCCCCGGCGGCATGCACATCGAGCTGACCGGCGACGACGTGACCGAGTGCGTCGGCGGGACCGGGGGCGTGCTCGAGGGCAATCTCGGGGACCGCTACGAGACGGCCTGCGACCCCCGGCTGAACCGCGAGCAGAGCCTCGAGCTTGCCTTCGCCGTCGCCGACATGCTGATGATCCGGTAGTCATGTCCCACCCGGGGGGATCGCTGCTCGCGGCCTCCTACCCCACGCCGGCAGGGGCGCTCGTCGTCGTCGTCGACCCCCACGCGGCCGGCGACCTCGGACCGGCCGACTACGGCGCCGTGGTTTGCTCGACGTTCCGCAGCCTCGACGACGCCGTCGGCCGGCTGCCCGCCGGGGCCGAGGTTCGCCCGCGCACGATCGTCCCGTTCGTCCGTGACGTGCTCGAGCGGTACGCCGACGGCGACCTCGACGCTCTCGACGAGGTCTCCGTCACCCAGCCGGGTGGGCCGTTCCAGCAGCGGGCCTGGCGAGCCATGCGCGAGATCCGGGGCGGGAACGTCGACACGTACGCCGGCCTCGCCGCGCGCGCCGGCATCCCTGGCGCCGCGCGTGCCGCCGGCACCGTGTGCGCGCAGAACCTGGTCGCCCCGTTCGTGCCGTGCCACCGGATCCTCGCTGCCGACGGCCTGGGCGGGTACGGCTACGGCCTCGACACCAAGATCGCGCTGCTGGAGCACGAGGGCGTCCTGCTCTAGCGGGCTGCTCGGCCGGTGTGTCCCTGCCGGCGGACCGCTGGGCCGGCCAGCATGATTCGACCCATGGTGCTCGTCCGGCGTGTCGTCGCCGCCGCGTCCGGTCTTGTCCTCGTCGGCGCGACCCTCGGCGCACTGCCCGTTCGTGCCGCCGTGTCCGGTCAACAGGGCTATGAACAGCTCACGTACACCGGCTCGCCGCAGCTATGGACGATCCCGGACTTCGTGGAGTCCGTCGGCGTCGTGGCGAGCGGCGGCAACGGATCTGTGGGTAAGGGAGCGGTCGGCGAGTCCTTCGGTGCCTCCGTCGGGGTGATCCTCGACGTGACGCCCGGTGCCTCACTCAACGTCTTCGTGGGCGGCGACGGGGGCGTGTCGTCCGGCGGGTGGAACGGCGGCGGCTCCGGAGGGGAGAGCAGCGGGTTCGGCCTGGACGGCGGGGGCGGTGGGGGAGCGACCGAGGTCTTCGTGGGCGGACCGTTGTGGATCCGTGCCGTGGTCGCGGCCGGCGGCGGCGGCTTCGGCGGCGGCTCGGCCAGCGCCTCCCGGTATGGCGGCTCCGGCGGCACCGCGAGCTCATGGGCGGGGTCGGACGGCCAGACCGGGCAGGGCGGCGGCAACCCCGGTCGCGCGGGGGTCGCTGGCGCGGAGGACACCGCGGACGGTTCGGACGGGACGGAGGGCTCGACCTGCTCGGACTCCGGCGGCGGTGGCGGAGGCGGCGGCGGGTACGAGGGCGGTGGCGGCGGTGGCGGCGGCGGCGGCGGTTGCTTCAGCGAGTCCGGTGGTGGCGGTGGTGGCGGATCCGGCTCGTCGTACGTCAACCCGGACCTGACGTCGTCCGCCACGATCGCGGCCAGCGAGCTCGGCGCCAGCGTCACGTTCACGTGGGTCCAGATCGCGACGACCGCTTTGCCGAACCTGACCGTCGGCAGCCGGGTCGACGTTCCTCTCGATGCCGCGTGCTTCGACGCGACCCCGGCCTGGGCCGCGGTCGCCGGCGCGCTGCCGCCCGGCTTGACGCTCGTCAGCAAGCCGGGTCCCGCGTTCGTCGTCTCGGGGACCCCGACAGCTTCCGGTCCGTACTCGGTCACGTTGAGCGCGTCGTGCGTTGCTCGGTCCGGAGGCGCGTACGCCTCCGAGATCACCTATGCCGGGACCGTAGAGGCGGCGGCGCCGACGGTCGCGACGAGCGCGCCCGCGAGCGTGTCGTCGACAGGCGCCACCGGACGGGGGACCGTGACGCCGAACGGCAGCGCGGTCTCGTCTGTCGGGTGTCGGGTCGCGACGAGCGCCGCAGACCTCGCTGGTGCGCCCGTCGTGCCGGCGACACCCTCTACCGTCGCGGCGGACGCTGGACCGACGGCGGTGACCTGTGCGCTCGCGGGACTGACGCCGAATCAGCAGTACTACTACGGGTTCGCCGCCACGAACGGGATCGGGCCGACGGCTAGCGCAGTCGTCCGGTTCGTGACCGGCGCCGTGCCGCCGATCGTGACGGCCGACCCGGCGACCTCCATCGCTCAGCGGACCGCGACCGGCAACGGGACGGTGACCGCGACGAACGAGTCGATCAGCGACATCGCCTGCCACGTCTGGGTCGCGACGGCGTCGTCCAGCACCGGCCTCATGGTCCCCGCGTCGCCGAGCGCAGCCCCGGACACGGCGGCGAACCTGCCGGTGACGTGCGCGTTCACGCAGCTGGCGGCGGCGACGACGTACGCGTACACGGTCTCTGCCCGGGACTCCGACGGGACGGCGACGAGCGCTCCGGTCTCGTTCACGACGACCCCGTGGCCCCCGGCACCGAACCCGACGCCCACCACCGACCCGACACCGAACCCGACGCCGACCCCGATGCCCACAGGGACGCCCGAGCCGTCACCGATGCCGGCGCCCACGTTCGTCCCGCGGGCTCTGGGCGGGGGCGTGACGACGGCTCCGGCCGCCGGCGCCCGGCTGCTGCCGTGGGTCGACCCGGCGTCCAGCCGACGGCAGGCACCGACGGTCGCCGCGAGCGTCGGGACGGCCGTCCGGGTCCGCGTGGAGAACGTCGCTGCCCGGCGGACGTGGACCGCGGCGGTGGATGCCGGCGAAGGTTGGCGGCGGCTCGGCGCGGCACCTTCGACCCGGGGTGGGCGGCTCGTGCTGCCGGCGTTGACCGGCGATCGGCCCGTCCGGGTGACGATCCGGCTGACCGCGCCCGAGCAGCAGACCCGTTGGCTCGTCCTGCGCCTGCGCCTCTAACCGCCGACGCGCCTTGAATGGTCGCTAAACCGCCCGGAACGTCCGTTTTGACGACCATTCAAGGCGTCTCGGCGGGCTAGAAGCGGGTCGTCTTGTGCGGCTGTCCGGCACGGTCGTACGTGACCCACTCGCCCGACTGCTCACCACCACGGAAGGACCCGCTGCGCAGGATCGTCCCGTCGCGCCGGTACCACTGCCAGTGGCCGGCCATCTGCTCGCCCGCCATGCGGCCGGCTGCCTTGAGGAATCCGTTGTCGTAGAACTCGCGCATCTGGCCGGACTTCTTCGGGTAGCCGGCATTGATCTCGCTGATGCGGGCGCCGAGGATCCGCTTCAGTAGCGGCGCCGGGAAGGCGCGGTCACGGTCGAAGCCGATGGTTCCCTTCGCCCGGATGCGGTCGCGCAGCTCGTCCGCGAACTGCTGCAGCACGCCGTCGCTGTAAGGGAACAGGCTGTTGTGCTTCGAGAACCCGTCGACCCCGACGACCGCCGGGCCCGACCCGCCATCCAGCTTGAACGTCGGCATGCCGTACGAGATGACCTCGACCGCGCCGGGAAGGGCCTTGCGGATGGTCGTCACCGTCGCCGCGAGCGCCGCGCGCTGGGCGTCGTCGAAACGGGCGAGGTGGTCGTCGATGACGGTCACGTGAAGGTCACCCCTTGGGCCAGTGGAAGGTCGCGTGAGTAGTTCACCGTATTCGTCGCGCGCCGCATGTACCCCCGCCACGCGTCCGAGCCCGACTCGCGGCCGCCGCCGGTCGACTTCTCGCCGCCGAAGGCCCCGCCGATCTCGGCGCCTGAGGTCCCGATATTCACGTTGACGATCCCGCAGTCGGATCCGGCCGCCGACATGAACAGCTCGGCCTCGCGCTGGTCGAGGGTGAAGATCGCCGACGAAAGGCCCTGCGGGACAGCGTTGTTCAGCGCAATCGCCTCCTCCAGCTCGCGGTACGACAGCACGTACAGGATTGGCGCGAACGTCTCCCGTCGGACGATGTCGGCCTGGTCCGGCATCCGCACGAGCGCCGGACGTGCGTAATGCGCCTCGGGCGCGCCCGGCACGTCGACCCGCTGGCCTCCGGTGACGATGTGCCCGCCCGCGCGGACCGCCTCCGCCAGGGCCGACTGCATGCGGTCGAAGGCCTCCGGGTCGATGAGCGGGCCGACGAGGACGTCGGCCGCCAGCGGGCTGCCGACCCGCAGGCCGTCATAGGCCGAGGCGATCCGCCGGACGAGGTCGTCGACGACGCTCTCGTGGGCTATGACCCGCCGCAGCGTGGTGCAGCGCTGGCCGGCCGTTCCCGCTGCAGAGAAGACGATCCCGCGCACAGCGAGCTCGAGGTCGGCGGTCGGGGCGACGACGGCGGCGTTGTTGCCGCCGAGCTCGAGGATCGCGTGCCCGAAGCGCGCTGCCACCCTCGGCGCGACAGCGGCACCCATCCGCTCGGAGCCCGTCGCGCTGACGACCGCCACCAGCGGGTTGTCGACGAGCGCCGGAGCGCCGTCGCGCGTCGACAGCGCCAGCACGTGGATGTCGTCGTGAGCGCCCTGCTCGTCGACCGCCTGCGCGAGGATCGCCGAGCACGCCAGGGCCGTCAGCGGCGTGCGCTCGGACGGCTTCCAGACCACGGTGTCGCCGCACACGAGCGCGACAGCGGTGTTCCAAGCCCACACGGCCACCGGGAAGTTGAACGCCGAGATGACGCCGACCACGCCGCGTGGGTGCCACGTCTCCATGAGGCGGTGCCCGGGCCGCTCCGACGGCATCGTGCGCCCGTCGAGCTGGCGCGAAAGCCCGACCGCGAAGTCGCAGATGTCGACCATCTCCTGGACCTCGCCGAGCGCCTCCGCGCGGATCTTGCCCACCTCGAGCTGGACGAGGTCGGCCAACGCCTCCCGGTGCTCATCCAGGAGCCGGCCGAGGGTCTTGACGAGCTGCCCACGGACCGGCGCCGGCGTCGTGCGCCACGTGAGGAACGCTGAGTGCGCGCGAGCGACGGCTGCATCCACACCGGCGGCGTCGACCGCGCCGACGTCGAACATTGCCGTTCCGAGGATCGGGGAGCAGGCCGGGATGACCAGTGGTCCGTCCGGGACGGTGGCACCGCATGCGGCGAGCGCGCTGCGGGCGCGGACGGCGAGGTCGTCGACAGTCACATCGTCATCCTGCCGTGCCGGTGCGGGCATCGTCAGATGATGCGGATCGTGACCGTGCTGCCCTTCGGGATGCTGGTGCCGGCGACCGGGTCCTGGCTGATGACCCGGTCCAGCGGCGTGAACCCGCCCTCGGAGACGTTGACCCGCAGTCCGAGGTTGCGCAGCGTCGTGATCGCCTTCTGCCGGGGCATGTCGATGAGGTTGGGCACGGTGACCGGCGGCGGCCCCTTCGACACGACCAGGGCCACCGTCGATCCGGAGTCGACGACCTTGCCCTCGCCCGGCTTGACCGAGATGACGACTCCGTCGGCGACCTGCTCGGAGAACTTCTGCGTGACGTCGACCCGCAGGCCGGCATCGGCCAGCGTCGACCGTGCCGCGGAGCCCTTCTTGCCGACGACGGACGGGACGGGCACCGGCTTCGGCCCCTTGGAGACCACGAGGTCGACGGGCGTGTCCCGCTTGACCTCGGCACCGGTCTTCGGGTCGCTGGACACGACGGTGCCGACGGCTGCTTTGTCGTCGAAGCTCTGGCGGACCGAGCCCACGACGAGGTTGACGGCGGACAACGCGTCGGCCGCGGCCGCCTGGTCGAGCCCCTTGACCGGCGGGACCGCGTAGCGCTCGGGCCCCTTCGACACGACAGCGCCGACCTCGCTGCCGACCCGCACGCTCTCACCGGCGGGCGGATCGCTGCTGATGATCTCCGCGGCCGGGACGGTCTCGCTGAACTCCTCGGCGGTGACCGTCAACGTCAGGTCGGCGTCGAGTGCTTGCAGGGCCTTCGTGGCGGCCGGCACGGTCGTCCCGTCGATCGGCGGCATCGCGACGCTGCGTCCCGGGCCGGCGGCGAGGTACCAGCCGCCGAGGACGCTGGCGAGCACGGCGACGACGAGCAGGATCACGAACAGGGGTGCCCGGCTGCGCCGGTACCGGGGTGCCTGGGTGGGTCGCGTCGTCGCGTCAGCGGCGCCGCCGGCCGGGGGTCGCGGTGCCGCGCCGCCAGCGGCCGGTGCCGAGGGGCGGGACGTCGTCGTGGTCGGCGCGGGCCGGTTCGCCAGCTCGGCCGCCATGGCGAGGTCGACGACGAGGGTGTCACGGGCGTCGACGAACGGACGCGGCGGCGGCAGGATCGCGCGGACGCGCCGCACGTCGGCGAGGAAGTCCAACGCGTTCTGGTACCGGAGCGCGGGGTCGCGGCGCGTCGCCGTCACGACCAGGGCGTCGACGTCCGGCGGGATGGGCCGTCCGGTCGAGGACGGAGCGGGGACATCGGAGTTGACGTGCTGGTACGCGACCGACAGCGGGCTCTCGCCGGCATGCGGCACCTGGCCGGTGATCATCTCGTAGAGAAGGATCCCGGCGGCGTAGACGTCGGAGCGGCCGTCGGCCTCGCCGCGCTCGACCTGCTCCGGGGACAGGTAGGCGACCGTCCCGATGATCATGCCCTGTGTGACCGACTGGCCGTCGGTGGTCATCGCCCGCGCGAGGCCGAAGTCGGCGACCTTGACGCGCCCGTCGTCGGAGATCAGGACGTTCTCCGGCTTGATGTCCCGGTGGACGAAGCCCGCGGCGTGCGCGGCCCCGAGGCCTTCGAGGACGGGGTCGAGGAAGACGAGGGCCTGCTCGGGCGTGAGCGGACCGAACTCGCGCAGCACGTCGCGCAGGGTCCGGCCCGGGACGTACTCCATGGCCAGGTAGACGGTGTCGCCGTCGCTTCCTTGGTCGTAGACCGCGACGACGTGGCTGTGGGTCAGGCGGGCGGCGGCCTTCGCCTCGCGCTGGAACCGGCTGACGAACGCCTGGTCGTGGGCGAGGTGCGGGTGCATGATCTTGAGGGCGACGACCCGGTCCAGGCGCAGGTCGAGGGCCTCGTAGACGGTCGCCATGCCACCGCGGGCAAGCAGCGAGATGATCCGGTACCGGCCGTCGACTGTTGAGCCGACCAGACCGTTGTCCACCCGTGCGAGTCTAGGTTGCGGTCCGAGTGCCCCCGCGTTGCCACGCCCGCCCTGCGCCCGTCCGCGCCAGCGCCCGACTGACCGAGGCGATCCGGTCGTCGAGCGCCCCCGTGACGCGCACCACACTCCCTCCGCGGGGCCGCAGCTGGCCGTGGACGACGTCCGACACGAGCCGCTCGGCGGCGTCCCGGAAGGCCGGTCCGTCCCGCATCCCGGGGTCGGCGCTCCACGGCAGGTCGGGCGCGCACCACACGAGAAGGTCGTAGGTGATCGCGTCGTCGACCGCGACCGGTATGAGCGTGTCGTCGCCGAAGTACAGGACGCTGTAGAGGGCGGTCATGAGGGGCACGGGGTCGACGACGACCAGGCCGAGCGGGCAGGTCGCCGCCACGCGCGCGGCCGACTCCGCCTGCTGGGCGAGGACGGCTGCCTGCTCGTCGACCCGCGGCGGGCGCCCCTCACGCCGGACGAACTCTCGGGCGACCTCCGGGGCCAGACACGCCGGCAGGGCCGCAGCGAGGGCGCCGGCGAGGGTCGACTTCCCGGTGCACTCACCGCCGAGGAGTCCGACCCGGATCGGAGCGGGGGTGGCGTGCTGCATGCGACCTCCCCGGCCGTCCGCGAGAAGATGCCCCGGTGGGCCGGTTCTCGTACGTGGCGATTCTCGCATTCGTGCTGATCGGCTGCCTGTGGCTCGAGGTCGCGTTGCGGACCCGGGTCCTGCGTCGCTGGCGGCGGGTGCTGCTGACGATCGTCCCGGTCGTCGTCGTGTTCGTCGCGTGGGACACATACGCCGTGGCGGCCGGGCACTGGTCGTTCGACGCCGGCCGCCTGCTGGGGGTGACGTTGCCGGGTGGGGTCCCGATCGACGAGGTGCTGTTCTTCGCGATCATCCCGCTGGCGGCGATCTTGACCCTCGAGGCCGTGCGCAGCGTGAAGGGTCGCGGCGCGGGGGGCCGCTGGGATATCGGCGACGAGCCGGACGACGGCGACGGCAGCCGATGACGTACACGCAGCTGGCCGTCGTCGGTGTCGTGCTCGTCGTCGTCGTGGACCTGGCGGTCCTGCGGACCAGGCTCGTTCGCCGCCGCGCCTTCTGGGCGGCCTACGCGATCGTCGTGCTGTTCCAGCTGATCACGAACGCGATGTTCACCGGGTTCGGCATCGTGCGGTACGACGGGGCGGCTGTGGTCGGTGGGTCGTCCCCGATCGACGGGTCGCCCCCGTTCGTCGGCGACGGCCGGCTGGCGTTCGCACCGGTCGAGGACCTGCTGTTCGGCTTCGCCCTCGTCCTGCTCACGTTGTCGCTGTGGGTGTGGTGGGGCCGTCGCGGCGTCCAGCGCACGCCGGTCGCCGGCCCGCCGATCTGGCGCCGAAGCGGCCGCTAGCTTTCGAGCCGCGCAGCTGTGAAGCTGCGCGCCGTGGAGGCGGCGTACCGGCGATTCGTCCGGTCGCAGCTCACGGTGGACGAAGCCGTCGAGCTCGAGCGGGTCGACGCGCTCGCTACGGCGCTCAGCAGTCACCTGGACCGGCGCCGCGTGGAGATCGACACCGTCCATCTTCCCGAGGCTCAGAGCAGCCGCATCCAGTCGATCGTCGAAGAGCTCCTCGCGGCTGAGCTCGGCTTCCGGAACGAGGTCGTGCTCACCCCGCAAGAGGGCCTGGTCACGCGCGCACGGCCCGACTTCGTCTTCCGGCTCGGCGAGGGGCGAGGTGTGCTCGCGGAGGTGGAGCGCGGCGGCACCACGTTGAACAACCACGACCTCAAGGACTTCTGGAAGACGCACCTGGCTCCCGACGCTCACCACCTGTTCCTGGTAGTCCCGCACGCCAACTGGAACCGAGCGGGCGGAAGGCGCGAGCGGCCGTTCCAACGGGTTTGCCATCGGCTCGGCGGGTTCTTCGGCGACGCGCGCCGCGAAGTGGACGTCGTCAGCCTGCACGTCTTCGGCTACGGCCGCGACGAGCTCCCGGCCGACTGGTCGACCGTACGAGCCTGAGGATCGGGCACGTCGCCTCGCAGGAGAGCTAGGCGAGGCGGGCGGCGCTCCAGGCGCGAACGAAGCGCACCAGGCGCCGGCGGCGCGGCACCGTCGCCCGGGACGTGAACACGTCGTACCCGGCGCGCTCGACCTCGTCGGCGATACCGCAGTACAGGTCGCGGGCGGCGTCGATGCACGGTCGCGACGACGGAGCGAGCAGCGGCACGCCCGCCCGCGACCGCTCGGCCAGCTCGCGCACGCGCTGCACCTGGAACGCCAGCGCCGCCCGGACCGCCGGCGTCGCGACCCGGCGCTCGAGAACGTCGCGATCGACGCCGAACCTGGCCAGCTCGGCTGTGGGCAGGTAGACCCGCCCCCGGTCGAGGTCCTCGCCGACGTCACGGACGAAGTTCACGAGCTGGAACGCGACCCCGAGGTCCACCGCATAGCGCGCAGCATCGGGGGAGGTGGGCTCGAGGATCGGCGTCACCTGCAGGCCGATGACCGCGGCCGAGCCGTAGACGTACTCGTACAGGTCGTCGTAGGTCGCGTAGTCGGTGACCGTCAGGTCCATCTCCATCGAGCGCAGGAACGCCTCGAAGTGCACGGTCGGGATGTCCCAGCGGCGAGCCGTGTCGATGACGGCTGAGCACACGGGGTCCTCGGACTGCCCGGACTCCAGGTCGGACAGGAACGTCGCGCTCCACGTGCGCAGCCAGGTGGCGCGCTCCGCCGCCGTGAGCTCCGAGTCGAGGTCATCGACGATCTCGTCGGCGTAGCGGGCGAATCCGTAGAGCGCGTGGACGTACGGCCGCTTCGCGCGCGGTAGCAGCAACGTCGCCAAGTAGTAGGTGCGCCCGTGGGCGGCGTTGAGCCGTCGGCACAGCTCGTAGGAGTCCCGCAGCCCGGGGTCGGCGATGCCGGCCGCGTCGAGGTCGCGTGTGCTCATGCCGGCCACGTCATCGCGGCGCGGCTGCGCCGTTCGTCGTCGGTGATCGGCCCCAGGTCGTCGTCGCCGACCACGAGGGCGCGCTCGCGCGGAGAGGCGAGCAGGACGAGGGCGACGACCGCGAAAGCCACGATGTAGACGATCACGTCGGCGATGTCCGCGATGTTGTCGGCGTTCGTCGAGGTCTCGATCATCCCGTGGACCGTGAACCCGGCGGTCACGATCACGAGCGCTCGCAACCACGTGCGCGACAGGCCCGTGGCTGCGAACAGCGGCAGCGCCCACAGCAGGTACCACGGCTGCACGACCGGCCCGAGGATCACGACGGCCCCGAACGCGAACGCAGCACCGCGTACCGGGCTGCGCCCCCCGGGTCGCAGGACGAGGTAGACGACGATGCCGACCGCCGCCACCAGCCCCGTCGTACGCAGGATCTGCAGGGGAAGCTCGTAGTCGGCTGTCCACCCAAGTGCGGTCGCGCCCATGCCGCTGAGCTTGCCGATCGCCGTCGTCGGTGACAGCCACGTCAGGACGCCGGACGGCGTACCGAACGCCGCCGACACCACGCCTCGGCCCGCCCCGGTGACGAGGAACACCGCCGCGAGGGTCGCCGCGAGGACGACCAGCGACATCGCCCACGCGCGGATCCGTCGGCCCAGGCCACCGCCGCGGCCAGCCCACAGGAGGCCGACGAACGGCAGGGCGATGACGGCGACGGGCTTGATGGAGACGGCCAGGCTCACCGCGAGCGCGCCCCCCAGGCCGTGGCCGCGGCCGGCGAGGAGGAGTCCGACGCCGACCAGGCCGACGATCAACGCGTCGTTGTGCGCGCCGCAGACGAAGTGCATGATCACCAACGGGTTGAGCACGCCTGCCCACAACGCGCGATCCGCGTCGATGCCGTGCATCTCGGCCAGCCGCGGCACGCTCCACGCGATCAGCCCGACCCCGACCAGCGCGACGAGCCGGAACAACAGCGCGCCCAGGTAGGCGTTCGGATGCGAGAACGAGCTCACCGCTCGCTCGACAAGCAGGAACAACGGGCCGTACGGCGTCGGCGACTCCACCCACATCGGGTCGGCGCCATCGTCGAACCACCCCGGGATGACGTCGATGCCCGTCGTCGTCGGGTCGTAGCCGGCCTCGAAGACGCGCCCTTGCGCGTAGTACGAGTAGACGTCCCGGCTGAACAGCGGCGGGGCGAGCACCAGCGGGGCGGACCAGATCGCGAGGACGCCGAAGAGCTGCCGCCTGCTCGGCTGGTCGTGGCCGAGCTGGCGGTCGTGCAGCTCGGCGCCCAGCAGGAGCCAGGCCTGCAGGAGGATCGCGAGACCCACGATGACCATGGCGCGGGCCGTCAACGAGCCCCCGAGCGACGTGCGCATGACGCTGACGAGCGGGGACTCCGAGAGGTCGGAGGTGAGCGGCAGCCAGCCGATGCCGAGCGCCCCGACTGCGGTCAGGGTGGTGCCGACGAGGCCGGGCAGCCCGTGCCGCACGGCGAACGGCATCGGCCGGTGCCCGCCGACCGGGCCGATGGCGCCGACGACGGGCTCGCTCATCGGCGTCCGGCGCGCGACCGGTACGACGGGTCCGGGCCGGTGATGCGTTCGGCGGCGAGGCGGCCGGACACGAGCACCATCGGTACCCCTACGCCGGGCTGGGTGCCGGATCCCACGAACACGACGTTCTGACCCCACCGGTTGCCGGGCCGGAACGGTCCGGTCTGGGTGAGCGTGTGCGCCGCGGCGAAGGGCGTACCGCGCTCCATCCCGCGGTCCTGCCAGTCCAGGGGCGTCGTGACGTCGAGCACCTCGATGCCATCGGCGAACCCGATGTAGCCGCGGTCCTCGAGCACGCGGAGCGCTTCCTCGGTGTAGCGCGGGCCCTCCGTCCGCCAGTCGATGGGGGCGTCCAGGTTCGGCGTCGGCAGCAGGACGTAGTACGCATGCCGGTCGGCCGGCGCGAGCGACGGCTCGCCGTGGGTCAGCTCGGTCACCAGGATGCTCGGGTCCTGCATGAGCCGGCCCCGGTCGATCACGTCGGCGAAGGTCTCCCGCCACGCGCGGCCGAAATGGATGTTGTGGTGGGCGATCTGCCCGTATCCCGCGCGCGAGCCGATGAGCAGGAGCAGGCAGGACGGGGAGTAACGCAGCCGGCGGACCGAGAGCGGCTCGCGGCCGAGCAGGTCACGGTAGGCGACGGGCAGGTCCGGGTTCAGGACGACGACATCGGCAGCGATGCGCTCGCCGTCGGACGTGAGCACGGCCACGGCGCGGTCGCCGACGGTCTCGACCGAGGTCACGTCGACCCCATAGCGGAACTCGACGCCGTGGGCCGCCGCGGCACCGGCCATCGCTGTCGGCAACGCGTGCATGCCGCCCTCCGGCACGTACACCCCGGCGACCGCGTCCATGTACGAGATGACGGCGTACACGGCGAGCGCCTGCTGCGGAGACACCCCGGCGTACATCGCCTGGAACGAGTACACGCGCTGGGTCCGCGGGTCCTGCAGGTACTTGCCGACGCGCGGTGCGAGCCGGCCGAAGGCCCCCATCGCGACGAGACGTGCGAGGTCCGGGCCGACGAGGGACAGGGGGGAGTCGAGGTTGCGGTCGATGAAGCTGTTGAACTCCGACCGGTACAGGCCGGCCACGTAGTCGACGTACCGCCGGTAGCCCGCTGCCTCCTCCGGGCCGATGGTGGTCGCGATCTCCGCGGCCATCGCCTCCGGGTCGGCCCGCACGTCGAGCCGCGTGCCGTCCGGGAAGAACGCGCGGTAGAGCGGGTCGAGGGGGCGCAGAGTGAGCCAGTCCTCCATCCGCTCGCCGACGGCGTCGAACGCGTCGGCGATGAGGTCGGGCATCGTCAGGACGGTCGGCCCGGTGTCGAACCGGTAGGTCCCGGTCGGGCCGGCGACGTCCAGGCGGCCGGCCCGACCGCCGGGGACCTCGGCCCGCTCGAGGACGGTGACCTGCCGGCCGGCTCCGGCGAGGCGGAGTGCGGCCGAGAGGGCACCGAGTCCGGCGCCGACGATGACGACCGAGTCGGTCGGCCCGCTGACGGCTCTCATCCGGACCGCCGCGTCGCGGCGAGCGCCAGGGCTGCCAGCACATCGCGGCCCGTCGGCTCGAGATCGGTCTGGTCGAGGGCGGCCAGGGACTGGCTGAGCAGGCTCTCGATGAGGGCCTCGGCCTCGTCGAGCGCGCCGGTCTCGACGATGACCTCCCGAAGGGCGTCGACACCGTCGGGGTCGAGGGCGGGGTCGCCGAGGAGGCGGCCGAAGATGTCCGACTGCGCGGGCGTCGCGCGTTCGAGCGTCAGCGCGACGAGCACGGTCCGCTTCCCCTCCCGCAGGTCGTCCCCGGCGGGCTTGCCGGTCCGGGCAGGATCACCGAAGACGCCGAGCACGTCGTCGCGTAGCTGGAACGCCTCGCCGAGCGGCAGACCGAAGGCCGTGTACGCCTCGAACACGGCCGGTCCCGCGTCGGCGATCGCCGCTCCGAGGTGCAGGGGGCGCTCGACCGTGTACTTGGCCGCCTTGAACCGGGCGACGCGAAGGGCCCGCGCCACGGAGCCGCCGCCGCGGACCTGCTCGAGCAAGTCGAGGTACTGGCCCGCCATGACCTCGGTGCGCATCTCGTCGTACACGGGTTTCGCGCGGTCGAGGGCGTCGGCCGGCAGGCCGCTGCCGTAGAGGACCTCGTCCGCCCAGGCCAGGCACAGATCGCCCAGCAGGATCGCGGCTCCGACGCCGAACGTGTCGGGGGAGCCTTGCCACCCGGACTCGCCGTGGATCTTCGCGAACCGGCGGTGCACCGCGGGCAGCCCGCGTCGGGTGTCGGACCCGTCCATCACGTCGTCGTGGATCAGCGCGCAGGCCTGGATCAGCTCCAGCGACGCGGCCGCGACCAGGGCCTGGTCGTCGAGGTCGTCGCCGCCGGCGGCCCGCCAGCCCCAATAGGCGAACGCCGGCCGGACCCGCTTGCCGCCGTCGAGCAGGGAACCGAGTGCGTCCGTGAGCTCGGTCAGGTCCGGGGCGATGGCGGCGAGGCTCGCCTCGTACCGACCGACGACGTCCTCGAGGACCGCGCGAACCCGGTCACGAAGGTCGGCGGCGTCGAGCGGAGAGGCGTCAGACGGCACGCTGGTGAGCCTATGGGCTGCCCCCGCGTGGGCGTCCATACCTCCGCGTTGCGGACCGGCCGCAGATGACTCGGGCGCGAAACGAGCGCCCCGTAGGGTGTGCGCATGCGTGCGGACGGCTCCTTGGGGCAGATCTTGTCCAGCGGCTCCCGCTCGTTCTCGTTCGAGCTGTTCCCGCCCAAGACCGCTGACGGCGAGCGGCAGATGTGGCAGACGATCCGGGAGATCGAGGCCCTGCGTCCGACGTTCGTGTCGGTCACGTACGGCGCCGGCGGGTCGACCCGCGATCGAACCGTCCAGATCACCGAGCAGATCGCGGCGGACACGACCCTCACGCCCGTCGGACACCTCACGTGCGTGGGCTCCTCGCGCGACGAGCTCCGCGACGTCATCGGCCAGTACGCGGCGGGTGGCGTCAACACGATGCTCGCCCTTCGCGGCGACCCGCCCAACGGCCTCGACGCCGCGTGGGAGCCGCATCCGCAGGGTCTGCAGCGGGCCGTCGAGCTGGTTGAGCTCATCTCCTCGATGGGGTCCTTCAGCGTCGGCGTCGCGGCATTCCCCGAGGGGCACCCGGAGTCGACCGATCTGGACCAGGACGCGCGCGTGCTCGCGCTCAAGCAGGATGCCGGTGCCGAGTTCGCCATCACCCAGCTGTTCTTCCGGGTCGAGGACTACGAGCGGCTGATCGAGGCGGCCGGGCGGCACGGCACCACGATGCCGATCGTGCCCGGGATCATGCCGGTGACCAACGTGTCCCAGATCCAGCGTTTCGCCGCGCTGTCGGGGGCTGCGTTCCCCGCGGACCTGGCCGCGGAGTTCGGCGCGGTGGCCGACGATCCCGAGGCCGTCGTGCGCCTCGGCGTCGAGGTCGCGGCCCGGTTGAGCCAGCAGCTGCTTGAGCGGGGCGCGCCCGGTCTCCACTTCTACACGCTGAACCGCTCGCGTTCGACGATCGAGGTGTACCAGGCACTCGGCCTGGGCGCGGCCACGGGATAACCGGCGGGGGATGGGATGACGCTCGACGGGCTGGCGCCAGCCCTGCTCGTCGGGGCTTCGGTCGCCCTCGTGGCGATCCTCAGCGTCCGGCTGGCCGGCCGGCTCGGGGTCCCGGGCCTGCTGCTGTATCTGGTCCTCGGGCTCGTGCTCGGGGCGGTGTTCCCGCCCCTGCACGTCGACAACGCCGAGTTCGCAACCGCGCTCGGCTACTGCGCGCTCTTGCTGATCCTCGCCCAGGGCGGGCTCACGACCCGGGTGTCCGAGCTGAGACCTGTCCTGTGGCCGGCTATCACGCTCGCCTCCGTCGGCATCATCGTCTCGATCGTCGTCGTTGCTGGGCCGCTCCTGCTGCTCGGCGTCGAGGCCCGCACCGCCGTGCTCATCGGCGCTGTGCTCGCCGCGACTGACGCGGCGGCCGTCTTCTCGGTGATGCGCGGTATGCGCATCACCTCGCGGATGCGGACGCTGCTGGAGGCTGAGGCCGGGTTCAACGACGCACCGGTCGTCGTCATCGTCGCCGTCGTCTCGTCGGGCGACTTCTCCAGCTCCCCGTGGTGGCAGCCGCCGCTGCTGATCCTCGCCGAGCTGATCGGCGGCGCGATCATCGGCGGAGCCGTCGGCTTCGGCGGACGCTGGCTGCTGCCGCGGCTCGCGCTCCCGGCCGTCGGCCTCTACCCGATCGCGGCGCTCGCGCTGCTCGTCGGCGCGTTCGGCGCCGGCCAGTACCTGCACGTCTCCGGGTTCATCGCGGTCTACGTCGCCGCCGTCATCATCGGTTCGACCGCGCGACTGCCGCACCGCCGGTCGATCGTCGGCTTCTCCGACGGGCTGGCATGGGTCGCCGAGATCGGGCTCTTCGTCATGCTGGGCGCACTGGCGAGCGTCAGCCGCCTGCCGGCCGCGATCCCGTTGGCGATCGTGGTGTCGCTGCTGATCTTGCTGCTCGCGCGGCCGATCGCCGCCGCCGTGTCGCTGCTGCCGTTCCGGATTCCGCTGCCGGAGGTGGCATTCGCCGGGATCGCGGGACTACGTGGCGCGGTCCCGATCGTGTTCGCGGCGATCCCGCTCGGCCTCGGCGTCGCCGGCGCGACGGACGTCTTCGACGTCACGCTGCTCGTCGTCCTCATCTTGATGCTGGCCCAGGTCCCGCTCATCACCCGGATGGGCCGGCGGCTCGGCGTCGTGCGGCCGGGGGAGACCCGGGAGCTGGAGCTGGAGAGTGCGCCGCTGGACGGCATGCAGGCGCTCGTCCTCGGCGTCGACGTCCCGGCCGGCTCGGGGCTCGTCGGCATCTTCGTCTCCGAGCTCGGCCTGCCGCCGGACGCCGTCGTCGCGCTCGTGGTCCGTGGCGGTGCCGCGCTGGCACCGGATACGCAGACGCGGCTGCGGGCCGACGACCAGGTCCTGGTCGTCACCACCGAGCAGGCCCGAGCCGCGACGCAGGAGCAGTTGAGACTGGTTGCCCGCCATGGACGACTGGCGCGCTGGCGCGCCTCCGACACCTAGCCACTACCTCGTTGACTGTGCAGTTGTGCCCCAGCTGCGTTGGCCGAACAGGGGTTCAGCTGCACAGTCAACAACCGGCAGGCCTGGTCAGAAAGCGCGGATCGGGCGGACGTAGTTGGCGAATCCCTTGTCCGAGGGGGCGGGCGTGTAGTCGGCGTAGAAGTCCTGGATCCAGCCCTCGCTCGGCGAGGCCTCTGACGAGCTCCAGTAGCCGTGCAGCTGGAAACCGGCCGTGCCGACCTTGGCCTTGCGCAGGAAGAGCTGGCGCAGCTCGTCGCGGGACGGCAGGTACCAGTCAGCCTTCCCGCCGCCGCGGTACGACGACGCGGCGACAGCGGCGTCGGTCGTGCACACGCCGAGCATCGCCGCCGTGTTCGCCTTCCCGGCGCCGAGGCCGGTCGTCTGGGTGCCGGGGACCGAGTCCGTGACGTTCGAGCACCACGTGAGGTTCGGGTCGCCGCCGGACATCCACGCCGCCGGCGCTGCTTCGAGGTACCGGCCCCACGCCTGCTTCGTGCGTGCCGAGTAGAAGACCTTGCCGCCACCTGGCCCCACGTCGCCGACGACGCACGACCCGCCCTTCTTGCACGCCTTGCGGTCGACGCGTTCCTTCTTCGTGCAGGAGCCGGACGACGAGTACCGCGCGAACCCGCTGGTCTTGCTCACGCACTTCACCTTGGCGACGGCACGGACGGCCGGGCCGGCGGCGTCGGCGGGCGCCGTGCTGGCGACAAGGCCGCCGGCGACGAGCGCCAGCGCAGCGATGACGACCGGGACGAGGCGACGGGAGTGGATGGCCACGAGGCACCTCCTGCTGGCACCTGGCTCAAGGTGCCGATCAGCCCGACCGTAGCCCTCGTCAGCCGCCGTGGGAAGGTCCCGCCCCCACCGCCGAGACGCCTTGAATGGTCGCTAAATCGGGTGTTTCGGGCGCAATAACGACCATTCAAGGCGCGTCGGCGGCTAGGGCGTCGGGGGTTGGGCGCGGCCGACCAGGTCGGCGACGATCTCGGCGCCGAGACCGACGAGCGGCAGCCCGCCGCCGGGATGCGCCGACCCGCCGACGAGGTAGAGGCCAGGGATGGGTGAGGCGTTCGCCGGCCGGCGGAAGGCGGCGCGGGCGCCGTTGCTCGACGAGCCGTAGATCGCGCCGCCGGGTGCCCGCGTCGACCGCTCGAGGTCCGCGGGTGTCCGGGTCTCCCGCCAGACGACCCGGTCGCGCAGGTCGGTCCCGCGGGCAGCCAGCACCTCGAGGATGTGATCGGCGTACGCGTCCGCCCGGCCGGGCTCGTCCCAGTCGATGGCGCCGGTTCCGTGTCCGTGCCGCGGGGCGTTGACGAGCACGAACCACGACTCGTGCGCGTCGTCCGGGCGCATCCGCGGATCGTCGGGGACACACGCGTACACGGCCGGGTCGTCGACAGGTCGGGCGGAGCGGCTGAACACGGCATCGAACTCGGCGTCGTAGTCCGCCGGGAACCAGACGTTGTGGTGCGCGACGCCCGGCGTGCGCCCGCGCAATGCGAGCAGCAGGACGACCCCGGAGAGCGACGGGGTCGAGCGGTCGAGCGCCCGCAACGCGCGACGGGCTCGGGGGTCGTCGACGAGCCGCCCGTACACGGCCCGCGCGTCCGCATCGGCCACGACGACGTCGGCAGGGAGATGCTCGCCGTCGGCGAGCTCGACCCCCACGACGCGCCCGTCGCGGGTGAGGATCCGCACGACGTCGCAGCCGGTCCGGACCCGGACGCCTCGCTCGGCGCACCGGTCGGCCAGCGCGTCGGCCAACGTCCCGAGCCCGCCGCCGAGGTGCCACGCGCCGAAGGTCTGCTCCATGTACGGGATCGTCGCCAGCACGGCCGGCGCCCGGCGCGGGTCGGAGCCCGTGTACGTCGCGTAGCGGTCGAGCACCTGCCGCAACCGGGGGTCGGCGATGAGGTCACGGCCGAGGTCGCGCAGCGTCGTCCACGGCGCGACCGTGCGGACGTCGTCGGCGCTGCGGGCCAACCCGAGCAGCGTGCGCCAGCCCTCAAGAGGCCGCTGGAGGAACGGCTCGCGGGTCAGCTGCCACATGCGACCGCCGCGCTCGATCACACGCCGCCAGTCCCGTTCGGCGGTGCCGCCCAGCGCGGCCCCGAATGCGGCGGCGGCGCGCGCCGGGTCGACGCCGGGCACGCTGACCGTCGCACCGTCGGCGAAGTGGTACGCGAACCCGGGCTCGACAGGCTTCAGGTCGACGCTGTCCTCCAGTGCGCCGCCGGTCTTGAGGAAGAGGTCGCGGTAGACGGCCGGGAGCGTCAGCAGGCTCGGTCCGGTGTCGAACGCGAACCCCTCGCGCCGGTACGTCGCGAGCTTCCCACCGGTCGTCGCCGCCTGCTCGACCAGTGTGACCTCGTGCCGGCGGACGGCCAGGCGTGCGGCGACAGCGAGGCCGCCGACGCCACCGCCCACGACGACGACGCGGCTCACGCGACCACCACAGGTCGGCCCTTCCACTGCGCCGTGCCGCGCCTGCGTCGTGACCAGGACACGACGGTGAGCGCGGCGAACGCGATCACCGCGAGCGGCTGCGTGACGGCGCCGGAGACCGGCTCGCCCGTGCGGCGCGCGACGAGGGCCCGGCTGAGGACCCCGGCGCCGTACCCGGCGGCGCCGATCGTCCGGGTGCGGGGGTCACGTGCCGCGGTCATCGCGGCTGCGGGCACGACGTACGTCAGGACGAGCAGGGCGGTGACGGCTGCCGAGCCCGCCGGGCCGCCGAAGGCCGCGGACAACGACTTCGCGTAGCCGTCGACCACGGCGCGTGGGCCGTCGTACATCCGGCAGTGCGCCAGCGTTGACCCGTCGACGGTCCAGGCGGGGTGTCCGTGCCCGCGCAGCGTGGCCATCAGCGCGACGTCCTCGACGACGCGGTCACGCACCGCGGCGTGGCCGCCGATCTCGCGGTAGGCCGCGGCGTCGAGCACGAGCAGCTGGCCGTTGGCTGCGGAGAGCGAGGGGCGGTCGGAGCGTCGCTGCCAGCCGAGCGGCAGCAGGGCGAGCGGTGCCCACGTCACGAGCGGCTGGACGAGCTCTTCGAGCCAGGAGCCGGACTCCTGGCGCGGGTACGGCGCGACGAGGGCGAGCCCGTTGCCGCGCAGCATGCGCACCGCGGCATGCACGCACGCCGGCGCGAGGCGCACGTCGGCGTCGACGAAGACCAGAACGGTCCCGCGGGCCGCGTCGGCCAGGCGGGCGCACGCCCACGGCTTGCCGAGCCAGCCGGGGGGCGGGTCGTCGTTGCCGTGCAGGACATGGACACGCGGATCGTCTTGTGCCAACGCATCGACGACGGCGCCTGTGCCGTCGCGCGAGTCGTCGTCGAGGACGACGACCTCGAGGTCGGCGACGCCCGTTTGCGCGAGCGCGGACCGGATCGCGTGGGCCACGTGGGTCACCTCGTCGCGGGCGGGGATCAGCACGCTCACCGCCTCGGTGACCGACGGCCACGTCGGCGCGGGCCGCGGCAGTCGGCGCAGGTTCAGGGCCGTGTGCACGGCGACGGCCGCCGCCAGCGCCGACCCGGCGACGACGACGGCGCGCAGGCTCACCACTGCGGCTGGCTCCACACCCGCCACAGGTACGGGACGACGATCAGGCCCATGCAGATCCCGCCCCAGACGGCGACGCCCGGCCGCCCGAGGAACAGCAGGTTCGCGACGATGCCCGACGCGAACACCCAGGCGAGCAGGGTCGTCGGCACCGCGTCGGCGGCCGGCTTGCGGGGGAGGCGGTCGAGCAGGGCCATGAGGACCATCGCCGCGAGCAGCCAGCCCAGGAAGTTCTGCAAGGGGATGCCGGGGATCCCGGGGAGCTGCCAGCCGGCGTCGGCCCAGGTCCAGTAGCCCTGCCCGACCATCTGCGGGTCGAGGAACAGGTCCCACGAGGCGAGGACCCAGCCGCCGAACAGCGCCGTGCCCATCGTCGTCGACGACAGCCGGCGCGCGGCGAGCAGGCACGGGTACGCCATCATCGACCACGCCATCGGCACGACGACGGGGACACCGAAGATGGTCGGCCCGAGCTGCGAGGAGTACGCGTACTCGCCGAATGGGAAGCTGATCGACAGCCCGAGCACCTCGATGAGGAGCCCGAACGCCAAGCTGATCGCCAGGTACGAGACGGCCCAGCTGGCACCCCGTCGCAGCCACGCGTGCGTCGCTGTCGCGAGGAAGAACGTCACCACGGTCAGGATCGTGAGTGCGCGCCGCCCGTCGGCGCCGACGAGGATCCACAGGATCTGGCCGCCGATCGTGATGCCCGTGAACCACCACGGCAACTGCGCGATCCAGCCCGAGGGTCCGCCGCCCCGCCCCGAGTGCGGCCCGCTGTAGACCCTCACGCTCACGGCCGCGAGTCTAGGGTGGCCCGCCATGACCGTCGTCGTCGTCTTCGCCTCCCGCCGCACGCCGCACAGCGATGCGGAGTACGCCGAGGTCGCCGCGCGCATGGATGCGCTCGTGCACGCCGAGCCCGGGTTCGTGTCGATGACGAGCGTGCGTGACCCGGACTCGCGCGCCGGTGTCACCGTCGGCTTCTTCACCGACGAGGAGGCGGTGCACGCCTGGCGTGAGCACGCCGAGCACGCGCACGCCCGCGAGCTCGGTCGCGCGTCGTTCTACGAGGAGTACCGGCTGACGGTTGCGACCGTCGTCCGCGACTACTCGTGGACGGCTCCGGACCCGGGCTAGCCGGCCGGACAGGCGACGGGCGGTCGGGGGACCGGAGCCGGCCTTGCGGGTATCGTCAGTTTCCGACAGTATGTCGGCTACTGCATTAGGTTAGCGTTACCTAAGCAGTCATTCTGAGGGTACCCGGAACCGCCGGGCCGGTGCGAGGAGGGTCATGTTCTGCGAGCGACTGCGCGAGGAGACGAACGATGCGCACGAGCGGGCCAGCGCCCACCCGTTCATCACCGGACTTCTCGGCGGCGAGCTGGACGCGCACGCATTCACGCGGTACCTCGCCGCGGTCGAGCCCGTGTACCAGGCCCTCGAGGGGGCGATGCGGGACTCGGAGGACGCGTCGGTCGCGGTGTTCGACCACCGCGCGCTCGACCGGACGGCGCGGATCGGGGCCGACCTCACCGAGCTGAGCGGCGGCTCGTGGGAGCCGTCGACCGCTGGCCTCGCGTACGCCGAGGCGATCCGTGCCGCGGCAGCCGCCTCGCCGCACCAGCTCCTGGCGCACCACTACACGCGCTACCTCGGTGACATGGCCGGCGGTCAGGCGATCGCCGCGCTCGTCCATCGCATGTACGGCGTGCCGCGCTCGGCGATGACGTGCCTGGACTTCTCCGCGCTCGGCGACACGCACCACTACCGCAAGCAGTACCGCACGCTGCTGGACCTCATGCCGTGGTCGCCGGTCGAGCAGGCCGAGTTCATCGCCGCGGCGTCGAGCGCCTACGACCTCTCGGCCGGCATGTTCGACGCCCTTGCCGTCGAGGTCGGGATGTCGGCCGATGCCACAACCGGCGCGGCGATCTCCATCGCGCACGGCCACTGACGCTGGCGGCCGCAGAGCCGACCCCGGTCAGGCGCGTTCCACCGGCAGCCACAGCTCGCACTTGGCGCTGGTGAAGTCGTCTGACCGATCGAGGACCGAGACGATCGAGGGGCCGGGCCGAAGGCGCCAGGGATTCGACGGGAACCATTCCGTGGCCGTCGCAGCCCAGGCGGACTGCAGCGCCGTCGGGAACGGCCCGGTCGCACGGAACACGGCCCATGCACCTGCCGGGACGTCGATCGAGTCCAGATCCGTTGGCGCCTCGCCGTCGGCGGCGACTGCGACGCCGTGGAGGTATGTCAGCTCCGTCCCTTCGGCGTAGTCGGGGTCGACGTCGGCGCTGACCTGCAGCAGCCCGGTCGGCTCGGTGTCACTGAGGCCCTTGAGCCGGTCATGCTCGGACGCCGGGAGCGAGGCGATGAACGCCTGGATGTGCGGGTTGACGCCTTCGTGCACGAGCGGCACGCGGGTCGAGTGGCCGACGAGCCTGAATGCCGAACGGTCGGCGATGCGGGTGTCCATGGGGGTGTTCCCTTCTACGGTCAGGCGGAACCTGAGCTGCGGTTGCGTGCGAAGGGGGCCGCCATCTCGCCGGACGTCCGCCGGGCCGACGCCGTGCACGGCACGGAACGCCCGACCGAAGGCCTCGGTCGAGCCGTACCCGTAGCGGACCGCGATCTCCAGCAGCCCGCTGCCGTCGACGACGTCGGCCGCCGCGAGCGTCATGCGGCGCCGACGCACGTACTCAGACAGCGGCATTCCGGCCAGCGAGGAGAACATCCGACGCAGGTGGTACTCGGTCGTCCCGTGTCGGGCGGCCAGCGCGGTGAGGTCGGCATCGACGGTGAGGTCCTGCTCGATGGCGTCTACGAGGCCGTTGAGCGCGGCGATCATGGCGTCCCCCTTTCGCCCGCAAGCGTCGTCGGCCGGTAGGGGCGCGCGCCCGACTATCTCAGTCCGATCCGATCGCCCGTGCGGACCGATCGCGTTCGCCGATGATCGGCTACCGCGGTCATGCGCCGACTTCGCCGGTGTCCCCGGCGGCGGCCCAGACGTGGACTCGCAGCGGGAGCGCTCAGTTGCGCACCCGGACGAACGTCTTCGCCGCAATGGGTTCGCAGCCCGCGCCGGACACGGTCGCGGTCACCGCCCAGCTACCAATCACTTTCGGCGCGTGGAGCGTCGCAAATGCGCGACCGGCTACCCCTGCCTTCGACACGACGGAAGAGCCACGAGTCCAGAACGTCACGTGGCAGCGACCCTGCACGCCCGAGGCGGCTACGTCGAATGCGGCGCCTGGCCTCTTGGGTCCGGACTTCATCACCGCAACTGTCGGGTTCGCTCCTCTGGCTGCCGCCGGTGAGAGGACTCTGACACCTAGGGACACCGTTACGGGCTTGCCATCGGGCCCGGTGCCGACGGCCTGAATCGTGTGGTCGCCGCTCTCCGTATTCATCGGAATGCGAACCGATCCGGAGATGGCTCCTCCCGCCCCGACGTGCAAGGAACCTAGGTCTACCGGTGTCGAGAACATGAAGAGCGTGACGATGCTCGACGGGTCAAAGCCGGTACCCGCCATTGTGAGATCCCCGAACTGCGACAGCACGAGCGAGCCGTCGGGCGCCAATGGCAGTCGGTTGCCGGCCGCGCCAACCGCGTCGATCGTGATCTGGATCCCGCCGCCGGTCACTACGAGCCCAGACCCGTCAGCAGTCGGCTCGACCCGAACCGGACTGGATGCACCGTTGACGACGACCGTGCCTTCGCCCGGCCGTAGGTCGGTAGGCGTTGGCGTTGGTGAGGGCGTCGCGATCACGCTCGCCGTCGCGGTCGGCGTCGGCGTTGGTTCCGGATCGGTGGTCGGTGCCGGCGTCGGTGTGGGAGTCGGTGCCGGACCTGACGTGACAACGATCGTCACCGACCCGTTGCCGCCCGCGGTGGACACTGACGAGTCCGCACCGTTCGCCATCGCCATGAAGGTCGCACCGAGGTCGTTGGAGTGGGAGCCACCCGCACCGCCAGCGCCCGAACTGCCGCAGTTGGCCGCTCCGCCCCCGCCGCCGTAGCCACCGCCACCGCCACCCGCATAGCCGCCGCCACCACCTCCGAAGCCCGCACCATCTCCGCCGCGACCATCGCCCGGTGCGTTCGTGAAGCTCGCGGCAATCCCGCCCGGTTGGCCTGTCCCGGACTCCCCGCCGTTGCCACCGCCGTATCCGCCGCCGCCGGCGCCGTTCGGCGGGTTGGTGGCGTTGGCTCCGTTCTCTGAGCCGACACCGCCCGCCGCACCGACGGGATCTGCCGCGCCGCCGCAGCCGCCCGGATAGGGGTTGCCGTTGCCGCCGGTTCCGTCCCCACTGGAGTTTCCGCCAAAGCCGGAGTAGCTGCTGCTGATGCCGTTGCCGCCGGCCGCCGTGTTTCCTGCCGCACCACTGCCGCCTTGGGCGCCAGGACCCGAGCCGCCGCCGCCCCCGGCGACGACGGTGATGCCGGTCCCGGTCACCGCAGTCGCGGCTCCGCCCTGGGAGGACCCACCGCCACCTCCGCCGCCGGCTCCGACCTTGATCGTCAGCACGGTGCCTGCCGGTGGTGCGTAGGCCGCAACTACCTGTGCGCCGCCGCCGCCGTTTGGCCCGCTGCTGTCGCCGTCGTTGTAGGCGCCACCTCCGCCGCCGACAGCCGTGATGGTGATCCCGGTGGTGTTCGCCGGAACAGTGAAGGTCTGAACTGATCCTGTGTAGGCGAAGGTCTCGGTGGAGTCAGCTCGCGCGAGGGTCGCGGGGACGGTCAGCAGCGCCGCACCCAGCCCGCACGCGGCAACAACAGCAATCGTCCGAATACGCATCGACGAACCCCACTCAACATCGGCCACAGGACTCGAGCGAGATTTCACTCGACAGCGCTCCCACAGACGATCACTGCCGCCGGCACCCTCATTGAACCACGGAGGCTCGCCCTACCTTGGCGACGCGGGAACGGTCTGCCGGGCCACCGGCTTGCGTGCAGCCGGGTTGCTCGTCGGGCTGGCCGATTAGCACGTCGTGTCCAGGACCGCCGACGAGGATGCCGGCGCCGGGGCCGGGGAAGAACATGTCGTCGCCTTTGTAGCCTGCCCACCCGCTCACGTAGTCGGACGCAAGGGTCTCGGGCAGGAGGTGGACCCAGCGGTCGTACGACCACGGAGTGAACATGTCATTGGAGACGTCGGCAGTCTTTGCCCACGCGCCGGTGAGGATGTTTGCCCAACTGGGGTTGGCGATAGATGTTTGGCGAAGGCGCACGGTATTGGCGCCATCGGCGGTCAGAAGGTCCGTCCCGTGGATCGTGCACGACAGCAGCGCTGAGCGTTGGCCGGTATCCGCCGCGGGGATCGCGCTGCTTGACGTCGCCGACACGACCAGCAAGCCGGCCGAAAGCGAAACAGCCGCCGACGCGGCAATCAGTCCACAGTGGCATCCCATCGATGGGACCGACCAGGTCCGCTGCACCGCACGTCCTTGCGCAGCTGAGCGGCTCGCGGCTCACACGGTAGCCGTTGACGCCGCTGTGGCTTCTTCATCTTGTGAAGCCAAGGACTTCCGGCGGCCGAGTCATCTTGGCTGCGAGGAGCTGCGACCATATTCTTCGGCGGGTGGCGACCAGCAGCGATCGGCCCGAGCCATCTGACGACGACGCCTTCCTTGGACTCTTTCGCGCCATTGCCTCAAGCGACCGTCTCGAAGTCTCGCTGCGCATTGACTCCGCGTACGACCTCGCCACCGGTGCGATCGTGATCGGGGGAAGTCGCCAGGACGCCGATACGTACTTCCTCGAAGCGATCTGCCACTACGTCTACGGTGGCGATACTGCCCTGCACATTGCCGCGGCCGCGTACCAGGTCGAGATCGCTGAATCGCTTGTCGCGCGGGGTGCTGCCATTCGCGCGCGAAACCGCCGGGGAGCCGAGCCCCTTCACTACGCCGCAGACGGGGTACCCGGAGCGAGCTACTGGGACCCAGCTGCGCAGCGCGTGCTCGTCGGATATCTGATTGACGCCGGCGCGGATCCGGATGCCCGTGACAACAGCGGAGTCGCTCCGCTACATCGAGCAGTCCGTACTCGGTCGAGCGCAGCCGTCGAAGCCCTCCTTGAGGGTGGCGCTGATCCGCTGCTGAGGAACAAGAGCGGTTCGACGCCACTTCACCTCGCTGTCCAGAACACAGGTCGTGGTAGTTCTGGGAGCGAAGCGGCAAGGGATGAGCAGCGCGAGATCATCATGACGCTCATGCGGTACGGCGCGAGTCCCAGCGACATGGATTCGAACGGCAAGACCGTCGAGGCCGCAGCGATCAGCGAGTGGACGCGCGAGCTGCTCATCTCCACCTGAGCTGAATGGGTCAGGCGCCGACCTCTCCCGCCTCACCGGCGGTGATGCGCAGCAGCTCGTCGTACGTCGTCGGAAAGACATAGTGCGGATGCCCGGCGGCGGCCCAGACCTGGTCATAGCGCGCGAGCGCGATGTCGACGATGGCGCGCATCGGGTGCGGGTGGCCGACCGGCGCGACACCGCCGATCGCGTACCCGGTCGCCTTTCGGACATCGTCGGCAGAGGCCTTCTCGAGGTGGCTGGTCTCAAGGATCGACCCCAGCTGGATCATGTCCACGCGATGGCTTCCGCTGGCCATGACCAGCACGGGCTCGCCGTCCGCCATGAAGACGAGCGAGCTCGCGATCTGCCCGACCTCGACACCCAAGGCGTCGGCGGCCTCCTTCGCGGAGCGCGCGCTGTCGTCGAGCGCACGGACCTCACCGGTGACTCCGAGGTCGGCCAGAGCCGCTCGGGCGCGGGCGACGGATTTGCTCTCGCTGGCAGTCATGGCACGCGAGGCTAGTACCCCCGCCGAGGGCGCCGGTGCCAGGATGCGGTCCATGGACCTCGACCTCGCGGAGGTGCGCAGCTTCCTCGAGGTGGCCGAGTGCAAGCACTTCGGCCGGGCCGCTGAGAAGCTCGGCATCTCCGTGTCCGGGCTCACGAAGAGGATCCAACGGCTCGAGACCTCCCTGGGCGTGCCCTTGATCGAGCGGGACTCGGGTGGGTTCTTGGGCCTGACCCGGGCGGGCTGGCGCTTCGCGCAGGTCGCACCCCTTCTGGTCAACGCCGCACACGTCGCGCGCCTGGCCGCGTCCGGATCGCCGACGACCACGGTGCGGCTGGCCGTACCAGCCGGCGTCGGCGTCGTGGCGCCGCTCATGCCGACCGCGCTGGCGACGTTGGAGCTGGCGCTGCAGCACGCCCACCCGGGCGTAGCCGTCGAGCAGTTGCCCACGCCGTTCCCGCGGCTCACGGCCGACCTGCGATCGGGCGTCGTCGACGTGGTGCTGTCGTTCGGCGCATCGCCGGATCCCGCGATCACGTCGGTTCGACTGTCGGAGATTCACCGCGTCGGGATGGTCGGCAGCCGGCACCCGTCTGCTGGCATGCGATCCGTCGACGTGCACGCGTTCGCGCGACTGCCCATGCTCTACAGCCCGTCCGCCCCTGCGGAGTACATGGCCCCGTTCGTCCTCGCTGACGTGCGTCCGCTGGCGGACGCGGACCTCCGGGAGATCGACGCCTCGAACACCGCCCATGTCGCCCAGCGAGTCCTCCAAGGCCGTGAGGTGACCGTGGTTCCCCTCGCGCTCACCGCCAACCTGCCACCGGAGCTGCGTCGCATCGAGCTGATCGGCTGTCCACCGTCGTGGTACCACGCCCAGCGGCGAGCCGACGATCTGCGGCCCGAGGTGCTCACGACGATCGATCTCATGGCCGACTTCACGGATTCCATCAGCCGCGCGGCGCTGCGCTGACGTGCTTGGGGCACGGACCGTTTCCTGGCGGGAAACGATCGCGTGCCGGGTGCGGGGACGGGCCAGCATGCGGCCATGCGGACCTGGATTCTCGTCATCATCGGCGCCGTGCTGCCCCTCGTTGGCGGCGCGACCCTCGGCAGCATCACGACTGACGCAGGCGAGGGCACGTGGGCTCACCCCGTGCAGCCGACTGCCTTCCTCGCCCTCTCGGTCCTGCTCGCCGTGAGCCACCTCCTGGTGATGCTCGGCTACCTCGTCGTCGCCGGCAGCACGGCCGGCAGCGCGGCCACGTTGGCGCGGCTCGGAGCCGCGGGCCTGGCCGCCCTCGCCGTCTGCGAGCTGTGGTCGGGTCTGCTCGCCTCGACGGACCTCGACGCGACGGTGGTGGACGTCCTCGAGGTCGCGTATCTGGTCGCCTCCGTCGCGGTCGTGGTGGGAACCGTGGGCGCGGGAGCAGTCCTGCGCCGGACGGGCTCGCCGTACGCACTGCCCCTGCTGGTCGCCGGGATCGTCCTCGCCATCGTCATACCGGTGCGTTTCCTCGCACCGGACGTCGTAGGCGTCGTCGGGCTGACGATCTGGAGCCTGCTCTACGTGTGGTTCGGGCTTCGCCTGCGGACAGGCGTCCGGTCAGGTGCCCGGTCAGGTGCCCTCGCTTGAGCGGCACGCAGGTGATCACTCGATGGGCGTGCGCCAGGGCGTAGCCGCTCGGGTGTAGGGCGGCTAGGGTCGCCGCGTGTCGGCGTTCCAGGGCTTCCCGGTCGAGGCGTTCGACTTCTACGAGCGGCTGGCGGCGAACAACACGCGCCCGTGGTGGAACGAGCACAAGGCGGAGTACGTCCAGCTCGTGCGCGAGCCGGTCCAGGCGCTGGTGGACGAGCTGAGTGCTGAGTTCGGTGAGGCGAACGTGTTCCGGCCGTACCGCGACGCCCGCTTCAGCAAGGACAAGACTCCGATCAAGGACCACCAGGGGGCGTTCGTCGGCGTCGAGGACGCGATCGGCTACTACGTGCAGATCTCGGCGGAGGGGCTGATGATCGCCGGTGGCTGGTACGCGCCGCAGGGGGAGCAGATCGCGCGCTACCGGACCTCGGTCGAGGGTCCGGCCGGCGCTGAGCTCGAGCGGATCCTGAAGACGCTGTCACGGTCCTGGCGGGTCGACGGCCGGCAGATGAAGACCCGACCGCGCGGGGTGGACCCCGACCATCCGCGGCTTGAGCTCCTTCGCAACCGGGCAGTCACGGTCTCGCGCCACTACCCGGTCGACGCGTCGCTCGGCACACGCAAGGCATTCACGTCGGTGCGATCGGGCTGGCGGGCGATGCGACCGCTCGTGGAGTGGCTCGGCGACTTCGTCGGGCCCGCAACCGATCCGGGCCGCGGCGACTGACGCCCGCCCGCTGGAACTGTGGGACTGGCGGGCAACTGGCGGGGCTTTTCGGCGCTGAGCCGCCCGCGCGTCCCGCAAAGCGGGACAAACGGGAGGGGGGAGGGGGTTAGCGGAGGAAGAGGGCGTCGAGGCGGCGCGTCGTGATCCACAGACCGGCGACGGACAGGACCACGAAGTAGCCGACATGGAACGCCAGCCCGCCGTCGAGCTCGCCGAGCATGAGTCCCCGCATCATCGCGATCGCCTGCCACAGCGGCAGCGCCTCGATGACGTGCTGCAGCCAGATCGGGTAGGTCGAGATCGGGAAGAACGTGCCGGAGAACAAGAACATCGGCAGCATCGCGAACGTCACCCAGTTGAGCTGCTGGAACGAGGACATGTACGACGTGAGCGTCATCCCGATCGCGGCGAACGCGAAGGCGACGAGAACGGCGGCCGGGATCATCAGCACCGCCGACCATGACACGACCAGACCGAAGCACGTGATGACGACGAGGAAGCCCCCGGCGTACGCTGCGCCGCGCACCATCGCCCAGCCGATCTCGCCGAGGGCGACGTCCATCGGGCCCAGCGACGTCGATGTCATCGCCTGGTAGAGCCGTTGGTAGTGCATCTTGAAGTAGACGTTGTACGTCGCGTCCATGAGCGCGCCGTTCATGGCGCTCGCCGCCAGGAGGGCCGGGGCGATGAACGCGGCGTAGGAGATCGTCTGACCAGCCACGTCGATCGTCCCGACGAGCTGGCCGATCCCGTAGCCGAACGCGACGAGGAAGAGCACGGGCTCGACGAAGCCGGTCGCGAACACCAGCGCGTTGGTCGTGCGGACGGCCCGGGCGTTGCGGAACAGGACGGCCCGTGCCCGCCCGCCGTAGACGGCCGAGCCGGGCCTATTGGCGTGCCGTTCGGCGATCGTGACGGCGGCGGAGGTGACGGCGGCGCGGAGGATCATGACGTCAGCCGCCGCTCGAACCGCACCCGGGCGACGAGGATGCCGCCGACCCCGATCGTCAGCAGGTAGGCGACGCTCAGCGCGAGCTGCCACGCCGGCGTCGGCTGGCCGTAGGACAACCAGCGACCAAGCTCGGTCGCGTGCCACAACGGTGAGATCCAGCCGATCCACTGGACGGCCAGCGGCAGGCTCGACAACGGGTAGAACGTGCCGGAGAACAAGAACATCGGCATGAAGACCAGCCGCCCGACGACGGACAGGAAGCCGCTGTCGTCGTGCACGCCGGCCACGATCGCCAAGATGAGCGCCGCCCAGGCCGTGCCGGCGAAGATCGACACGACGATCAGGGGGAGTGCCGACCCGATGCCGACCGCACCGAACGCCCACAGCACCAGCCAGTACGCGATCGACGTGACCGTGACCCGGAACGCCGCGCCCAGCAGGATGCCCTCGGCGATCTGCCCGCCCGTCAGAGACGTCGCCCGCATGGCGAAGAACAGCTTGCTCCACAAGAAGCCGTGCAGGGACGGGAACATCGCGTCGTCGGTGCCGCCTTGGATGGCGGCGGCCGCGATCAGCGCTGGCGCCAGGAAGACGAGGTACGGAACGCCGTCCACGCCGCCGGTGCTGTTGGCATCGACGAGCAGGCCGACGCCAAGGCCGATGGATGCCAGGTACAGCACGGGAGTGCCGATCCCGAACGCGACGAGAGTGCCGCGCCACTTCCACATGCTGCGCAGCCGGTACTGGGCGACGTAGAGCGCACCGCGACGGGCCGGCGGGCTGAGCTCAGGCAGGGTCGTGGTCATCAGCCGTCCGCGAGGCTGCGACCGGTCAGCCGGAGGAAGACGTCCTCGAGCGACGAGCGACGCACGAGCGAGGTCACCGGCTCGAAGCCGCGGGCGACGATCACCTGGAGGTCGGCCTCACCGGTGTCGGTGTACAGGAGGATGCGGTCGGGCAGGACCTCCTGCCGGCTGCCGATGTCGGCCAGCTGCGGAGCGACCTCGGCGTTGCGCTCGGAGCCGAAGCGCACCTCCACGACCTCGCGCGGGCAGTACTCGCGGATGAGGCCGGCGGGGGAGCCCTCGGCGACGATGCGGCCGCCGTCCATCACGACGAGGCGGTCGCACAGCTGCTCTGCCTCGTCCATGTAGTGGGTCGTGATGACGAGGGTGGTGCCGTCCTCCTTGAGCCGGAACAGGCGGTCCCACAGCACGTGCCGCGCCTGGGGGTCCAGGCCGGTTGTCGGCTCGTCCAGGAGGACCAGCTCGGGTTCGTTCACCAGGCCGCGCGCGATCGTCAGCCGGCGCTTCATGCCGCCGCTGAGCGCCTCGACCTTCGCGTCGCGCTTCTCGGTGAGCTGGGCGAACTCCAGTAGCTCGTCGACCCGCGGGCGCAGGTGGGCGCGCGGGAGGCCGAAGTACCGGCCGTAGGTGTAGAGGTTCTCGGCGACGGTGAGCTCGGTGTCGAGGTTGTCCTGCTGCGGCACGACCCCCAGATGCGCCCGGATGAGGGGGCCGTCGTTCGCGGGGTCGCGGCCCAGGATGGCCAGGTCGCCGGAGGTGCGCTGCAACGTCGCCGTGAGCATCCGCATCGTCGTGGACTTCCCGGCGCCGTTGGGGCCGAGGATCCCGAAGGACTCCCCACGCTGGACGGACAGGTCGATCGCGTCCACCGCCCGGAAGTCGCCATAGGCCTTGACGAGCTGCCGGGCTTCGATCACGCGAGCCACCCAATCACATGCGTCCGACGGGGTTGACGGCCGCGGGGGAGCGGGGATACGGTCAGGTTGTTCGAACGCATGTACGAGTCCCCCCGGCTCGATCATCCGGACGGACGCTCAGGTGACCGCCACCATGGCGGGCGACTGCTGCTCGGTTCGCGGCCGACGCGCAGGCGTGCGCGGTCGCCGAGGACGACTCGACCCCGTCCTCGGCGACCGCAGCGCCGATCAGCTCGTGCCGGTGGGTCCATGACGCCGGTCGGAATCACCGAGGTCCGGTCACGAAGGAGGCACGCGATGGCACGCAGCACGACGGTCCGGAACCTGCCCGCGTCACCGGTCCCGCACCCGTCGCCCCCGCGCCGGGCGGTCGACGACCTGCTCGCCGCGGCCGGCCGCAGCCTCGCCGACGCCGCGCTCGCCAGTACGCCGGCCGACCGCTATGTCGCCGCGCACCTCGCCGCGCTGCGCGCTGGCGCCGCCGTCCTGGCCGATCGCAGTCGGCCCTCCGGGCGACGCACCCGCGTCCAGAGCGTCTGGTCCCTGCTGCCGCGGGTAGCGCCGGAGCTGACCGAGTGGTCGGAGTTCTTCGCCGTGACCGCCCGGCGCAGGGCCGCGCTGGAGTCCGGTCTGGCCGTCATCGCGGCCCGGGACGCCGACGACCTGGCCCGCGACGCCGAGACGTTCGTGATGCGCGTGTGTGAGGCCGTGGGTGTCGCGCACCTGCAGGTTGTCGGGTTCGGGCCGTCCGCCGCGGGCGGGTGGCGGCACGCGGGCTAGTCGCCCGAGGCGGTCCGGGAGGATGCATCCATGAGTCGTAGCCAGGTGCGTCGGCCGAACGGGCCGCTCGACCTCGGCTCCGATGACACCGGCTGCCCGATCCTGCACGTGGACATGGATGCGTTCTTCGCCTCCGTGTCGTTGCGGGAGCACCCCGAGCTCATCGGCACTCCGGTCATCGTCGGGGGTAGCGCGGGCCGTGGCGTGGTCCTGTCGGCCACATACGAGGCCCGGGCGATGGGCGTCCACTCGGCGATGCCGATGTCCCGGGCCTTGCGACTGGCCCCGCACGCGACCGTCCTGGCGCCCGACCACCGGCGGTACTCGGACGTGAGCCGCGCGGTCATGGCGATCTTCGGTGAGGTCACGCCGCTGGTGGAACCGCTGAGCGTCGACGAGGCCTTCCTCGACGTCGGCGGTGCGCAGCGCCGGTTGGGCTCCCCGGTACAGGTCGCCGAGCACATCCGCGCGCGCGTGGCGGCAGACCAGGAGATCACCTGCTCGGTCGGCGTCGCCTCGACCAAGTTCGTGGCCAAGCTGGCCTCGACCCACGCCAAGCCGGACGGCCTCCTGCTCGTCCCGGCGGCGCGGGTCCTGGACTTCCTGCACCCGCTGCCGGTCGGCTCGCTGTGGGGCGTGGGGGAGCGCACGGAGGAGCACCTGCGGCGCATCGGCCTGGACACCGTCGGCGAGCTCGCGCAGGCGCCGCTCGCCCGCCTCGTGCGCAGCCTCGGCAAGGCCCATGGCACGCACCTCCACGACCTGGCGTGGGGGCGCGACCCGCGATCGGTCACGCCCGGCACGGGCGAGAAGTCGATCGGCAACGAGGTCACCTTCGACGTCGACCTCGACGACCTCGTGGCGCTGCGCGCCCGGCTCCTTCGCCTGTCCGACCACGTCGCATCGAGGTTGCGCTCCTCCGGGTACCGGGCGCGCACCATCGCCATCAAGGTGCGCTTCGCCGACTTCCGCACGGTGTCGCGGTCGCGGACGCTCGCGACCCCCACCGACGTGGGCGCCGATGTGTACGAGGCCGCCAGGTCGCTGTTCGACGCGCTGGTGACCGAGCCCGAGCCCATCCGCCTCGTCGGCGTCCGCGCGGAGGGGCTCGTCGACGCCGCGCAGACCCCCCAGCAGCTCGTCCTCGGGGAGCCGGAGACCGGCCGCCGCGAGGCCGAGGTGGCCGTCGACGAGCTCCGCGTCCGGTTCGGCACCGACGCCGTGCGGTCGGCCCGACTGCTCGGTCGCCGCGCCCCGGACGAGCCGGGGAACGGGGGGCCGGACCGTGGGTGAGGCCGGTCGGCGCGACGCGCGCGGCGCACCGATCGGCGGGTGGCGGTTTCCCTGGGGACAGTTCGTGCCTATCCTTGGAGGGACCCATCTCGGGAACCGGCGAAAGGGGGCGCGTCATGCCGTTGTCGGAGCATGAGCAGCGTCTGCTCGATCAGATGGAGAAGGCGCTCTACGCCGAGGATCCCAAGTTCGCGACGTCACTGCGCTCGTCCCCGGCCGTCCGCGCGGCGCGCGGCCGCGCCGCCCTCGGCTTCCTGGCAGTCCTCGCCGGCGTGGGCCTCCTCATCGGTGGCGTGTCCGCCGACGTGATCGCCCTCGGCGTCGCCGGGTTCATTGTCATGCTGGCTGGTGCTGTGATCGCGTACTCGGCGTTCACCCGGCGTGCGGCCGAGGCCGACGGGGAGGCCGAGCCCGCTCCGGGACGGCCCGCCACGAAGTCGCCGGGCTTCATGGACCGCATGGAGGACCGCTGGCGTCGTCGCGCTGAGGACGGCGAGCAGCCCTAGCGCGGACCCCGTTCGGCAGTGCTCCGGCTCGGACGGCAGGATGGCCGCCCATGAGCGAAGAGCAGACCCCGGCCCCAGTCGTCCCCGCCCAGTTGGGCCGGTTCCTCGAGGACTTCGAGGTCGGCACCGTGTACCAGCACCCGTTCGGCCGCACGATCAGCGAGGCCGACTCGACCTGGTTCACGCTCCTGACCTGCAACACCAACCAGAACCACTTCAACGCCCACCTGGCGCAGTCCAACCCGATCACCGGTGGGCGGATCATCGTCAACTCGGGCCTGACCGTCGCCCTCGTGCTCGGCCTGTCGGTGATCGACATGAGCCAGAACGCCGTGGCCAACCTCGGGTGGACCGACATCAAGCTGACGCACCCCGTCTACGTCGGCGACACGATCTACGCCGAGAGCATCTGCCTGGACAAGCGCGAGTCGTCGTCGCGACCGGAGATGGGCATCATCCGGATGCGCACCCGGGGCCTGAACCAGGACGGCGACGAGATCGTGTCGTGGTTCCGCTCCGTCATGATCCCCAAGCGCACCAGCGGCATCGGCCAGGACTACTTCCCGGCCGCCAAGACCGGCCCCCTGGCCGCCGAGTAGGACCGGTCGCTGCGGCCAAGGCGCCCGGCACGCGATGATGGGCCGCGTGGACACCGACCCGCCGCCTCGCCAAGAGGTCGTGCTGATGACGCGGCCCGCCGCGGCAGCACCGCCGGACCCGATGCGCACCCTGCTCGGCGTCATGGCGAGCACCGTCGGGATGGCGACGGCGACGGCGACGACGATGGCGGCCGTGGTCGAGCACTCCGTGACGCGGGTCGTCGGCGTCCCCGTGAGCGCTGCGCTCGACCGACTGGTCCCCGCTATCGCCGCGGCGGTCGTCGCGCGCATCGACCTGACGGACATCGTGCTCCACCAGGTCGACCTGAACGCGGTCGTCACCCGCGTTCTCGATGACATGGACCTGACGGAGATCGTCATAGACCGGGTAGACATCGACCGGGTCGTCGCGCAGGCAGACATGGACGCGATCATCGACCGGGTCCCGGTCATCGACCTGGCCAACTACGTCGTCGACGAGATCGACCTGCCCCAGATCATCCGGGACTCCACGAGCGGCATCGCCGGCGACGCGATGAACGTGGTGCGCCGCCAGGGCCTCGGCGCCGACCGCCTCGTCTCCGGCCTGGCCGACCGCCTCGTCTTCCGTCGGCGCGGCCGCCGGCTCGAGGCGCCGGGCGAGCCGGAGTCGATGGCCAACCGGTTCCGGGAGGATCTCGCCGCCGAGCCGGAACCGGTCGATGCCGCGGACGGATCGGACGACCGGACGGCCCACGAGGGGCCCCCGCCCGACCCGACGGCACCCACGACGCAGGAGCCGCGATGACGACGTTCCGTGAGTACCGTGCGGCGCTCGCCGGCGGCGCGCCCCCGCTGCACGAGGCGCCCATTCTGCCGTCGGACGCGGTGCCGATCCAAGGACAGCGGGCCGGCGTCGTCTCGCGGGCGGTCGCGGCGAGCATCGACGTGTGCCTGGTCTTCATCGGGGTCCTCGGCACCGTGGCCGGGCTCTGGATGCTGTCGTTCATCGTCGATCCGGTGAGCGGCACGACCGCCGCCGCGCAGGCCAGCGACCGGCTGCCGGACATCGGCTGGCTGATCGCCTGGGGGTACACCCTCAACATCGCCTACTGGACCGCCGGCTGGGCGCTGGGCGGGCGGACCGTCGGCAACCTCATCATGGGGCTGCGCGTCGTGAACTATCGCGGCGAGCGCGTCCGCTGGTTGGGCGCGTTCGTCCGCGCCGTGTTCTGCACGCTGTTCATCCCCGGCCTGCTGTGGGTCATCGTCAGCGGAACCAATCGTTCCGTCCAGGACGTCGTACTACGGACCAGCGTGATCCACGACTGGGTCGTCGGCGTCCCGCGCCTGACACGCACCCCCCCGGCCCCGGAGCGCCCATGAGCGAGACGAAGCCGCCAACGAAAGGAATCACCATGAGGATCCGACTCGTCGCCGCGAGCGTCGCCACCATCGCCGCCGTCGGGGTGCTCTCGGGCTGCTCGTCGTCGGCGGACGACTCCAGCAGCGCGCCGGCCGCCAGCGTGAGCGCCGCCGCGTCGGGGCAGGCGTCGGACGCGCCGGCCGATGCGAGCGCCGGGACGCCGGAGATGGCCGCCCTGTGCAAGCAGATGGTCGATCAGAAGCTCAGCCCGGAAGACGCCACCGCGCTGGCGGAGACGAACGGCTACGTGGCGCGCGTCGGCACGATCGACGGCGAGGGCCAGGCGGTCACCATGGACCTGCGCGACGACCGGTTCACCTTCGACGTCGAGGGCGGCGTCGTCGTCGGCTGCACGTACGGCTGACCGATGGGGGCGCTCGTCCGGCCGCTGGCCGCCGCGCTGGCGACCGGCGTGGTCGCCGTCCTCTGCGTGCCCGCGTCGTCGGCGGCCACCGCCACTGCCGACCTCTCGGCGTCCGTCGCCTCGTGGGATGTCGCTGCCGCCCGGCTGGGCACGGCCGGCTCGCTGTGGGAGCCCCGGCACACCGCCGGCCTTGCCCGCCACGGCAAAGTCACGGTCGTCGGAACCGGCATCACCGTGGCTGATGGGGCAGTGACCGGAGGTTCGACGTTCGCCGGCGCGCAGTACGGGCGGCGAGGCCGGACCGTGGTGATCGAGGAGAAGTGGGCCGGGACGGGCTGGGCGGCCAAGCCGGCTGCGACGACCTCCCGCGCACTCGTGCGGACCGTGCGCATCGCCATCGGGTCACGGGGAGCACGCACGATCGTCCCGGCGCGGGTCTACGCCGACTGTGCGCAGCGGCCGGACGGGCGAGAGCCGCGGGTGCGGTGCACGACGTCCGATGTCCGGCTGTACGGCGGCACGATCGAGTTCACCGCGAAGCCGCCCTCGACGATGAGCGCGCCCGGCAGCACGACCATCGTGATCCGCTCCACCGGCCTGCGCTTCGCCGAGCTCGTCGCCGTGGCGCGCAGCGTCGAGCAGGTCGCCGGTGCGCCGGCCGGTGGCGCCGGCTCGGCCCAGATGATCGGCATGTGCCGGCAGATGGTCACCGCGCCGATGTCCGCAGTGCAGGCCGAGCAGTTCGCCGTGTCGAACGGCTACAGCCTGCGGGTCGGCAGCATCGACGGCCAGCCGCAGGCGGTGACGGCCGACTACCGGCCGGACCGCTTCACGGTCTCGGTCACCGCCGACGCCGTGACCGCCTGCACCTACGGCTGACGGTCCCCTCCTTCATCGAGCGTGCAGTTGTGCCCCGGTTCGGACGTCCGAACCGGGGCACATCTGCACAGTCAACGAGTAGAAGGGGTGGGGCTGGGGTCGCCGGACCGGAGCTCGGCAGCGCGCTGAACGGTTCGGCGCTGGTGCCGCCGCACCAGCCAGACAGACACGATGGTGACCGGGACAGCGATCACCGCCAGCAGCACGAGGAACGGCAGGAAGAACCCGACCGCCGTCACCGCGACCGCCACGGCGGACACGAGCGCGTTCCAGCCGCTCTCGAACCCGCCGCCGAAGCCCGGGGTCTCGACCGGTTCCACGGTCTCCACGGGCTGGACCGTCACCGCCAAGGTCGACATCGTGACCTGGTCGGCCAGCCATGTGCGCTGAGCCTTGACTGCGTCGAGATCGGCCTGGCGCGTCGACAGCTGCGCCTCGATGGTCATGAGGTCGGTGACGTCGGACGCCTGCGCCAGCAGGTCGGTCATCCGGTCGACGCTGGCCTGCAGCGCTGTGATCCGGGCGTCGAGGTCGACCGCCTGCGACGTGACGTCCTGCGCGCTGATGTCGACGGTATCGACTGTCCCGAGCTTGGAGATCGCATCGATGACGGCGTCGAGCCGGGCGGCCGGCACCTGGACCGTGATCGAGGAGTAGGCGTAGTCCCCGCCGGCCGACGTGTTCTCGGCCGACACGAAGCCACCGGCACCGGTCGTGAGTCCGCGGATCGTGACGACGGTCGTCGCGACGTCGTCGGCGCGCATCGACATCGAGCCCGACCGCACTACCTGCCGCTGCAGGGTCGTGGTGCCACTCGTGGCGACGCTCCCGTCGGCTCCCCGCGCCTCAGGCGCGACCATCGAGTCGGGAGCCATCTCGGCAGCACCGACGTCAGCCGGGGCCACGGCCTCCCCGGACGTGGACGCGGATTCCCCGGAGCAACCTGCAAGCAGGACGGCACCGGCTATCACGGCCCCTGCCATAGCGATTCGAGCGCGCATGTCTCCTCCTCAGACCTGCGTGACCCCGGTGGGGTCGGATACCGCGTGGACGCGGGCCGACCCCGTGTGCGTTCCCTGGGTGACGGCAACGAATCGGCAACGATCGGCGCGTGACCGCCGTCAGAGGGCCGCGTGCTCGTGGAGGTCGATGAGGTCGACGAGGTGAAGCGTCCGGGTCGCGCGGGTGCATGCGACGTACGCGTCACTGCCGTGGCGTGCCTGGCGGGCGAGGGCGTCCGGGTCGACCACGAGCACATGGTCGAACTCCAGGCCCTTCACCTCGCGCACGGTCAGCACGGCTACCGGTGCGTCGATCGCGTTGTCCCCGAAGCCGAAACCATCGCGGCCGCGTAGGGCCGCGGTCACGACGTCGAGGGCCAGGTCCGGGACGATCACCGCCGTGCGACCCCCCTCGTCGGGATCGGCGCGGGACCACGCGACGTCCGCGAGCTCGGCGAGCGTGCACCTCACGTGCTCGGTCGGCTCGCCGTCACGGATCGGGCGCAGAACCGGGGCCGTACCGCCGGCACGCACCAGCAGATCCGTTGCGGTGTCGGCGGTCTGGCGCGTGATGCGGTACGTGACCGTGAGCGTGTGCAGGTCGACATGGTCCCCGGCCCAGTCGAGGACCTCGTCCCACGACCGTGCGCCCGCGGGGTGGGCGGTCTGCTGCAGGTCCCCGACGACCGTCATCGACCGCCGGCTGCACCGGCGGGAGAGCGCACGCCACGCCATGCGCGACAGCTCCTGTGCCTCGTCGACGACGACGTGGCCGTACACCCAGTCGCGGTCCGCCATCGCCCGGTCCGCGAGCGTGCCGGCGGGTCGGTCGCGGGCGAACGGGTCGTACACGGTGAGCTCGGCGTAGTCGTCGGGCAGCGCCGTGACCCGCGGTGTCGGCGGGACGAACTCGCCCAGGCGCTCGGCGGCCTCCTCGAGCAGCGGGACGTCGTCGACGGTCCACGGCGAGCCGGGCGGTCGCAGGAGGACGCGCTGCGCAGCGGCGTCGAGCAGGCCCTCGGCAGCGGCCGCCAACGTCGCGGGATCGCTCAGGAGTCGCCCGACCAGGCGCTCCGGCGTCGTCGGAAGCCACATGAGGTTCACCGTGCGGCGGACCTCGGGATCGTCAACGAGGTCGGCGAGGTGCGCGGCGCGCACGTCCGGGTCGGACGGGTCGTCGCCGCGGCGGACGGCGTGGTCGCGCGCCAGCAGGTCCAGGACCCGGCGCAGGAAGGGCTCGCGCCCGCCATGGAACGTCGCACGGCGCGGGACGTCCGCACGTGCCTGCGTGAGCTGGCCGGCGGACACCCGGGCGATCGACCCGTCGACGAGCCGCACCTCCACCCCCTCGGCCGGCAGGCGCACGCGCTGGCGTACCGCTGCTGCGACGACCCTCGCCATGACGAGGTCGCCCTTGACGGCGGCCACGGCCGGCGGATCGGCGAGTGACGTCGACACCGGCGGGTACAGCTGCCCGGGAGTCAGCAGGACGACGTCGGTCTCACCCAGGCTCGGGAGCACCTGCTCGATGTAGCGGAGGAACGCGCTCGAGGGGCCGACCACGAGGACGCCGTCACGAGCCAGCCGGTCCCGGTGCGTGTAGAGCAGCCAGGCCGCGCGATGCAACGCGACGACGGTCTTGCCCGTTCCCGGACCGCCCTGCACGACGGTGACGCGGTTCAGCGGGCTGCGGACGATCCGGTCCTGGTCCGCCGCGATCGTCGCGACGATGTCGGCCATGCGGCCTTCGCGAGGTGCATCCACGGCGGCTGCCGCGGCGCGCTCACCCACGCCCGCGAGCGGGTCGGCGAGGTCCTCGTCCTCGACGTGGGTCACGGTGCGCTCGCGCGTGAACACCCGCCGGCGTCGGCGCACGCCGGCCGGCTCCGCCGTCGTCGCCTGGTAGAAGCCGGCCGCCTGCGGGGCGCGCCAGTCCAGGAGGATCGGATCACCGTCGTCGTCGCGCAGCCCGATCCGCCCAAGGCGGACGGTCGAGCCGTCGTCGCGGTCGAGTCGGCCGAAGAACAGCCGTTGCTCGGCGGCATAGGCGGCCGTGGCCTGGTGGCCGAGCATGTCCAGCAGCGCCTGACGCTCGAGCACGTCCTGCGCGGTTCCTGTCCCGGGCGCGACCATCACCGCGTTGATCCGCTCACCGAGCCCGGTACGCAGGTCATCGAGGCGGGCGTAGGCACGGTCGAGGAACGCCTGCTCCTCGGAAACCGGGTCCATGCTCCTGCCCTTCCGCGGATGTGCCGCGTAGGTGCGATCCGGGCAAGGGAGTCTGCCACGCCGCGCGACCTCGATGTCCCCAGGGGGCTGTGGTGGCTGTCGGGTGTCCACATCCCGGCTCACGCAGGGCGGCCGTGTCAGTGCCCGTCCCTACGGTGGCGCTGCCCGCCTGCGGGGGAGACGGGCACCGGTGGCCCGGGCCGATGCGCGTGCCGATGCGCTCGGGCCGCCGGCCCGCGGTCGACGGGCGACGCCTAGGCGCCGACGATCGCCCGGTGCCGCCGCCAGCTCATGATCGCGAACGAGGACAGTCCGGACATCACCGATGCGGCGCTGCCGACGGAGGCGACCGACAGGATCGAGGCGGCCGAGCCGATGCTCCCCACAGAGAGCGCGGAGCCCACGCTGGCGATGCTCAGCACGCTGTTCTTGGACCCGATGGAAAGGACTGATCCCGAAGACCGGATCGACAAGACGGAGCGCGTCGTGGGAATGCTCCAGCGTGAGGTCATGGCGCAGACGTTATCCCGGGTGGCTAGCCTCGCGCTGCCATGAGCACGCCGCCGTTCGTCGACCTTCCTGAGGGCGTCACGCCCACCCGCTGGCCGGTGGGCGCCGGCCACCGTGCCGTGCTCCATGCCGGGCCGGGCGGCGGGGTCGACGACTGGGTCCTTCTCGTGCCGGGGTTCACCGGCAGCAAGGAGGACTTCATCGCGGTCCTCCCGCTGCTCGCCGCCGTCGGCATCGGCGCCGTCACGTTCGACCAGTGTGGTCAGTACGAGTCGACGGGCTCGTCCGACCCGGGCTCGTACGCGCTGACGGCGCTTGCCGCCGATCTCGCGGCCGTGACGGAGACGGTTGTGTCGACCCTCGGCTGGACGTCGCCGCCGCACCTGCTCGGCCACTCCTTCGGCGGGCTCGTCGCGCAGCAGGCCGTCATCGACGACGCCGTCCGGCCGCGGACCCTGACGCTCCTCGACACCGGCCCAGGGGCCTTGCCGCCGTCGGCGCACGCCGATCTCGAACGGCTCCGGGAAGCGGTGACGGTGGTCGGTCTCGAGCTGATCTGGCCGCAGCTCCCGGCAGCAGCCCGGCCGATGTCGCCAGCCGTCGCGGCGTTCGTCGAGCGTCGATGGTGCGCCAACGACCCGGAGCACGTACGCGAGGTGGCCCGGATCCTGATGACGACTCCGGACCTCACCCGGGCGCTGCGCGACGCGGTCGGGGGAAAGCCGGTCGTGGTGGCATGGGGGGAGTCCGACGAGACCTGGCCGTCGGCCGGCCAACGGCCCTGGGCCGGGGAGCTCGGGGCCACCGCCGTCGAGCTCCCGGGGTCGGGCCACTCGCCGAACGTCGATGATCCGGAGGGGCTGGTCGACGCCCTACGAGCTGCGTGGGGTTGCTGACGCGGTCGGGGTTGCTGACGCGCTCGCAGCCGCCGGCGACGGGCTGGGCTCGGTCAACGGAGTGATCTTCGCCTTGCGCGTGCGGTCACGCAGCACGACCCACGTCTGACCGGGCTTGAACGGCATCACCGTCCCGTCGGCGAGGGTGTACGTCGTCCCCGAGGTCTCGTCCGGCCGGCTCCAGCGCACGTCCCACACGAGCCCATCGCGCAGCACGACCGCCTTGCCGGAGCCGACCGTGTGGGCCAGCGGGGTGTTGCCGCCGCCCTTGTCGAAGTACTTGGACGGCTCCTGCTTCACGTACTGGATGACGACCGTGGCCGCGTTCTGCCCGGTGTCGGACTCCTCGGCGCGGGCGCGCTGCCCGTTCAGGTAGACCCGGTACAGGCCGGTGTCCGTGTCGTAGGAGAACGACGCGGAGCCGTAGCTCCACGCCATGGTCGCCTTGTTCGCGACGAGGCCGCCCGGCGGTGGGGTCGGGTCGAAGGCGAAGCCGATGTCCCGGGCGAGCGAGGCCTTCGGAGCGGCCGCGAGCGCGACCCGGCCGTCGAGGTACAGGTTGTAGGGCGCTCGCCGAGAGTTGTCGCGTCGGTACGCCGAACCAGCTCGGTTCGGGGACACGTCGTGGATGGACGCTGCGGCCAGGACGGGCCACATGCGCCGCTGGGCGCCTGAGTAGGCGAATGCAGGCTTGCCGTACTCGGCGACGAGGTCGACGTCCGTGATGCGTGCCGAGCGCACCGGGCCGATCCGCTTGGGCACAGCCGTCGAGAACACGGCGGCGATCCGGGTGATCCCGTACTCGACCTCCTCCAGGTACACGATGTCGGCCTTGGTGAGGCCCGCGTGCGGCTGGGCGTAGGTCGTGTTGTCGAGCTTCACGATCAGCACCGGCCGCTCGCCCGTCGCCGGGTCCACCGGCTGGCCGTCCAGCGGAGATGTCGGGGTCGGGGTCGGCGTGGGCGTCGGCGTGGGCGTCGGGGTCGGCGACGGCGTGGGGGTGGGGGAGGCGATCGAGCTCGCGGCGGACGCGGCCGGGACCGACGACGTGGGGGCCTGCGCGCTGGGCGCAGCGCAGGCGGCGAGCGTGCCGATGGCGATCACGACGGCGGCGGTCACGCGGGCACCTGAGGACGACACGTCGGCACTGTAAGCGGGCGCCCGTTCCCTACCGCGCAACGCGGTCCTCGCGGCGTGCCCGCCGGCGTTCGGCAACACGGTCCGCCACGAGTCAGTGCCGCCCGGTGGAGGGACACGATCGACTCGGACCCGCCAGGTGGGTCGTGGTGGTGGAATGTGGAGGAAAGTGGAGTATGGTGGCGCCCACTTGAGGGTCAGACGAGGGAGGTGAGGCTCATGGGGATGGGGTTCCTTGGCGAGCACTTCCCTCGACTCGACGAGAAGGGCCGCCTCGTCCTGCCGGCCAAGTTCCGCGACGGGTTCGCCGGTGGCCTCGTGCTGGCCAAGGGGCAGAGCCGCTGCATCACCATCTACCCGGCCGACGAGTGGACCGCGTACGCCGCTGCGGTGACGGCCGCCGGCAGCACCGACCCCAAGGTGCTCGCCTACCAGCGGGTCCTGTTCTCCGGTGCGTTCGACCAGATCCCGGACCGCCAGGGCCGGATCACCGTGCCGCCGAGCCTGCGTGAGTACGCCGGGCTGGACCGCGAGGTCGTCGTGACCGGCAAGAACTCGGTCGCCGAGATCTGGGACAAGACCTCGTGGCAGGACTACATGGCCCAGCAGGACGACGCGTTCGCCGACCTGTCGGAGGTGGTGATCCCGGGCCTGTAGCGGCACCACCGCCTGAACGCGCCGCGCGGCGAGGTCTCCTCCCGCTCTCGTACCCCGACGCTGACGCCACTTCCCCGGCGCCAGAGCCCGCAGGACCAAGCGGGCGGGGACCTGGCCCCACGGCGCACCACCGAACGGCACCACCGGCTCCACCGCTCACCCGATCCACCCGATCCCACCGCGACCTTCACCCGAAGGGGGACCAGTGACCCACCTGACGCACCCGACCCCGGCTGCCCGCAGCGCTCTGCGCGTTGCCGGTGTGCTCGGTCTGGCGTGCGCGCTGACCGTCGTCGTGCTGGTCGCCGCATCCACGCTCGTGGGCACGTGGGCGTGAACGGCCCGACCATGACCGCCGCCGACCGCCACGTCCCCGTCCTGCGCGACCGCGTCATCGCGCTACTCGCCCCGGCCCTCGACCGACCGGGCGCCGTGCTCGTCGATGCGACGGTCGGCCTGGGCGGCCACGCGGAGGCGGCGTTGAAGGGCTTCCCCGGCCTCCGTCTCGTCGGAATGGACCGCGACCGGCAGGCACTTGACCTGTCGGCCGACCGGCTCGCCCCGTTCGGTGAGCGGGTCACGCTGGTGCACGCCGTGTACGACGAGCTGCCGGAGGTCCTCGCCGACCTCGGCCTCGGGCCTGTGCAGGGGATCTTGTTCGACCTCGGCGTCTCCTCGATGCAGCTGGACGAGTCCGACCGCGGGTTCGCCTACGCGCACGACGGACCGCTGGACATGCGCATGGATCCGACGAGCGGGCCGACAGCCGCCGAGATCCTCAACACCTATGACGCCGCCGACCTCGCCCGGGTCCTGCGGGTCTACGGCGAGGAGCGCTTCGCCGGCCGTATCGCCGCGCGCATCGTCGTCGAGCGCAAGGTCGCGCCCTTCACGACGAGCGGACGCCTGGTCGAGCTGGTCCGGGACGCCATCCCCGCGCCGGCGCGCCGCACCGGTGGCAATCCGGCGAAGCGGACGTTCCAGGCGCTGCGGATCGAGGTGAACGGCGAGCTCGACGTCCTGCGGCGCGCGATCCCCGCCGCGCTCACGGAGCTCGCCGTCGGAGGCCGCATCGTCGTGATGAGCTACCAGTCGCTCGAGGACCGGATCGTCAAGCGCGCGCTCGCTGTCGGCGTGCACCCCTCGGTGCCCGATGACCTGCCGATCATCCCGCCGGACCGTCAGCCCTGGCTGCGCCTGGTGACGCGCGGCGCGGAGCGCGCCGACGAGACCGAGATCGCGGGCAACCCGCGATCGGCGCCCGTGCGGGTCCGCGCGGCCGAGCGGACGGCGGTGGCCTCATGAGCGCGACGGTACGCAAGCAGGAGCTGCCCGATCCTGCGGACCACGGGCCTGCGGCCCCGGACGCGTCGGTCGACGACGGCACCGCGGAGCACACGACGGAGTACGCGACGCGCGGCGCGCGGTCGCACCGGGCCGACCGCCCGCACCTGCGCATCGTGTCGCCATTGCGCCCCGAGCGCGCCAGCCGCGGCATGTTCGCCGTCATCGTTGGCGCCGTCCTCGTGCTGGGGATGGTCGCGATCCTGGTCATCAACACGACCCTCGCGCAGGGGGCCTTCACGATCAGCGAGCTGCAGGCGCGCCAGGCCGAGCTGGCTCAGAACGAGCAGTCGCTCGCCGAGGGTGTGGCCGCTGCGGCTGCGCCGAAGGCGCTGGAGCGCGAAGCGCGGTCACTGGGAATGGTGCCCAGCGAGAACCCCGTATTCCTACAGGTGCCGAGTGGGCGCGTGCTCGGCAGCCCCAAGCCGGCCGGCGGCGCGCGCAGCGCCCTGCCGACGCTGCTGACCCCCGCCGACGCCACCGTCTCTGAGGCCGTCGATGCGGGCGGGGCCGACCTGCCGGAGTCGTTGCCGGTCAACTACGACCCTGCGGCCGCTGATGCCGCGGCGGCCGATGCCGCCGGCGCGAAGTCCAAGGGCGCCGACGGGACGAAGGCCAAGGGCGCCGACGGGGCGAAGGGTTCGGGGAAGAAGGCCGATGGTGGCCGCCCGAACGAGAACAAGCTGTGGCAAGACTCCACCGTCCTCGACGTGCCGGCTGTGTCGAGCTCCGACGCCGGCCTCACCGCCGTCCCGGTCCGCTAGGAACGGGCCCTCGTGGTCACTCGCTCCGCGCCCCCGCCGACGCGGCGGCCCACCACGGGCGGACGGCCCGCGCCGTCGCGCTCTGCTCCGCCGCGGTCGGGTCCTCCTCGCCGGCCACCCACCCGACGCCCTCGGCGGGCCTTCGCCATCGCTGACCCGCGCCGGCGCGGAACGGCTTTGCTGCTGGCGACGGCGTTCGTGCTGTCGATCTTCGCGATGCGGCTCGTCGACCTGCAGGCCGTCCGCGGCGACGCGCTGGCGAGCAAGGCGCTGGGCCAGCGGCTGGAGACGACGGCGATCACCGCGCAGCGCGGGTCCATCCTCGACGGCAGCGGCCAGCCGATGGCGCTCACTGTGGAAGCGCGCAACGTCACCGCCGACCAGACCCTGATCACCGATCCTGCTGCGGTTGCCGCGCAGCTCGGCCCGGCGCTCGGCGCGGATCCGGCTGTGCTTGCCGCGCGGCTGACCGGTGACCGGCGATTCGTATACGTGGCCAAGACGATCACCCCGGAGACCTGGGACCGCATCTCTGCCATGCGGCTTCCCGGGATCTTCAGTGAGACCACGAGCAGGCGGGTCTACCCGGCCGGCGATCTGGGGGCCAACGTCGTCGGGTTCGTCGGAGCGCAGGGGGAGGGCCTCGGCGGGATCGAGTACGCGCTCAACGACAAGCTCGCCGGGACGAACGGCACGCGCACGACCGAGCGTGGCCCCGGCGGAAAGACGATCCCGACCGGCCAGCAGTCGACGACCGACGCGATGGCCGGCGCGACCGTCCAGCTGACGATCGACCGCGACATCCAGTTCGTCGCCCAGCGCGCACTCGCCCAGAAGGTGCGCGAGGCACAGGCGGACAGCGGCACCCTGGTCGTCATGGACCCCCGGACCGGGCACATCCTGGCGCTCGCCGTCGCTCCGACGTTCGACGCCAACAAGGCCGGCAGCGCCGACCCGGAGACGCGGTCCAACGCCGCGCTCACCCAGGTCTTCGAGCCCGGCTCGACCGCGAAGCTCATGACTCTCTCGGCTGTGGTGAATGAGGGCAAGGCGAACCCGTACTCCGCGTTCCGAGTGCCCGGCGGCCTCTCGCGCGGCGGGAAGGTCTTCCACGATGACCATGCGCACGGCACGGAGTCGCTGACGCTCGCCGGGATCATGGCGAAGTCCAGCAACATCGGCACGATCCTCGCGTCGGAGCGCATCGGCGGCCGCAAGCTGTTGAAGTACCTGAAGAAGTTCGGCGTAGGCGAGCCCACCGGTCTCAACTTCCCTGGCGAGTCCGACGGCTACGTGCCGCCGCACGCGGACTGGTCGGCCACATCGTTCCCGACGATCGCGTTCGGCCAGGGCCTGTCAGTCAACGCGGTGCAGACGGCGAGCATCTTCTCGACGATCGCCAACGACGGCGTGCGCGTCCATCCGAGCCTGGTCTCCTCGGTCACCCAGGCGGACGGGACCGTCGAGCAGTCGGCGGAGCCGAAGACCACCCGTGTCGTCAGTGCCGCCACGGCGCGTCAGGTGCGTGCGATGCTCGAGTCCGTGGTCACCGACGGCACGGCGCCGGCCGCCGCGATCCCGGGCTACCGGGTCGGCGGCAAGACCGGCACCGCCCAGGAGTACAACGCGTCCTGCGGTTGCTACTCCGGCGTCATCGCGTCGTTCATCGGCATGGCGCCGCTCGACGACCCGCAGCTGGTCGTCGCGGTCTCGATCTTCAACCCTAAGGTCGGCCGCTACGGCGGCGTGCTGGGCGCCCCCGTCTTCAAGCGCGTCATGACGTACGCGCTGCAGAAGCGGGACATCCCGCCGACCGGTGCCAAGCCCGGCAGGCTGCCCGTCTACGCCGGCGGCTAGCCGATGTCCTTGCGACCCGCGAAGCGGCCGATCCCTCTGCCCGAGCTCGTCGCCGGGCTGGCGGCTAGGCCGCTCCCGGCCGCCGCGGAGGGCGCCATCGTCACCGGCTTGACGCATGACTCGACGGACGTCGAGCCGGGAGACGTTTTCGTCGCCCTGCCCGGCCGCGCGACGCACGGTGCGCGTTTCGCCGCGGCCGCAATCGGCGCCGGTGCCGTCGCCGTCGTCACCGACTCCGCCGGTGCCGAGGCCGCAGGTCAGCTCCCGGTGCCGGTCGTCGTCGTGGCCCGGCCGCGCGCTGCGCTGGGAGTCCTCGCCGCGCGCGCGTACGGGGAGCCGGCCCGGCAGCTGCAGATCCTGGGTGTGACCGGCACCAACGGGAAGACGACTGTCGCCGCGATGGTCGAGTCGGGTCTGCGGGCAGCCGGCCGGGGGACGGGAGTCATCGGGACGACCGGCGTCCGTGTCGACGGCCGGGCCTACCCGGGTCGGCGGACGACCCCCGAGGCGAGCGACCTCCACGCGATCCTCGGTCGGATGCGGGAGGACGGCGTTGCCACCGTCGTCATGGAGGTCAGCAGCATCGCGGTGCGCGAGCACCGGGTCGACGGGATCGTCTTCGCCGCGGTCGCGTTCACCAACCTGAGCCAGGACCACCTGGACTACCACGGGACGATGGAGGAGTACTTCGCCGCCAAGGCGGAGCTCTTCGACCCGACCCGGTCCCGGATGGCCGTCGTGGGGATCGACGACCCGTGGGGCCGCCAGCTCGCTGACGAGGCGTCCGTCCCCCTGCAGACGTGGTCGCTCGCAGACCCGCGCGCGGACTGGCACGCCGAGCGGACCGCTGATGGGCTGCTCGTCGTCGGCCCCTCAGGAGACCGCGAGCCGCTGACCGTCGGCCTGCCCGGCTCGTTCAACGTGGCCAATGCCGTCGTGGCGTTCGCGATGCTTCGAAGCGCGGGCGTCGACGCTGCCGATGCCGTCACCGGCATAGCGGACGCGCGGGTCGCCGGCCGCATGCAGGTCGTCGATGCCGGCAGGGCTGCCGGCATCGTCGGCCTCGTCGACTACGCGCACTCGCCCGACGCCGTCGAGCGCGTCCTGCGGGCGGCCCGGGAGTCCGCACCCGGCCGGGTCGTCGCCGTGATCGGCGCCGGGGGTGACCGGGACCGCGGAAAGCGAGCGTCCATGGGTGCGGTGGCGGCACACCTGGCCGACGTTGTCGTGGTCACGGACGACAACCCGAGGTCGGAGGCCCCTGCGTCGATCCGCCGTCAGGTCCTGGACGGGACCCGTGATGTCGCCCCGACCGAACGCGCCGAGGTCCACGAGGTGGGCGATCGGGCCGAGGCCGTTACGGTGGCTGTCGGACTGGCCCGGCGCGGCGACGTGGTGCTGCTGCTGGGCAAGGGGCACGAGCAGGGGCAGGAGGTCGCAGGCGTGGTGACGCCGTTCGACGACGCCTCCGTCCTGCGCGACGCGCTTGTCGTCGCCGACGAGGCGGGCCGGTCGTGAGGGCGCTCTCCGCGGCCGAGGTCGCACGGGCGACCGGAGGGACCCTCGACGGTCCCGCCGGTGTGGACGGTTCCGACCCCGGCCGGACCGAGGTCCGCCGTGTGGTCGCCGACTCCCGGCTCGCCGGTCCGGGAGCCCTCTTCGTGGCCACCCCGGGGGAGCGGGTCGACGGCCACGACTTCGCCGAGGCCGCTGTGTCGGCCGGCGCGACGCTCGTCCTGGCAACCCGTCCGCTCGTCGCTGCCGACGGCACGCCGCTGCCGGTCGTCGTCGTGGACGACACCGTGGCCGCCCTCGGCAGGCTGGCCGCGTGGTACCGCACGGAGGTTCTCACCGCCACGGTCGTCGCCGTCACCGGCTCCACTGGCAAGACCAGCACGAAGGACCTCACCGCCGCGGTCCTTGCCGCAGTCGGTGAGACAGTCGGCCCGCCCGGCTCGCTCAACACCGAGGTCGGCCTCCCGCTGACGGTGCTGTCGGCCGAACCGTCGACCGACTTCCTCGTCCTGGAGATGGGGATGCGCGGCGAGGGGCACATCGACCACCTCGCCCGCATCGCGCGGCCCGACATCGCCGTAGTGGTGAACGTCGGCACGGCCCACCTGGAGATGCTCGGGTCGCAGGAGGCGATCGCCCGCGCCAAGGGCGAGCTGGTGCGGGCACTGCCGGCCGACGCCGTCGCCGTGCTGAACGGCGACGACCCGCTCGTGCGGGCCATGGCCGACACCACGGACGCGCGCGTGATCCTGTACGGCCTGGCCGGCGGCGACGTCCGTGGGGAGGACGTGGTCCTGGATGAGCTTGCCCGGGCCACCTTCACCCTCGTGGACGGCGCGTCCGGACGCCGCGCACCCGTGACCTTGCGGCAGCGCGGCGAGCATGCCGTCGGCAACGCACTGGCCGCCGCGGCCGTCGGCCTCGCCGCAGGAGCGGACATCACCGTCGTCGCCGCTGCGCTGAGCGCGGCGGAGCCGGCAAGCCGTTGGCGGATGGAGGTGCACGAGGCACCGGGCGGCTACACCGTCGTCAACGACGCCTACAACGCGAACCCGGACTCGATGCGGGCCGCGCTGCGGACCCTCGTTGCGATGGCCGGCGACGGACGCACGTGGGCCGTGCTGGGGGAGATGCGCGAGCTCGGCGAGGAGTCGACGGCCGCCCACGACGAGATCGGCCGGCTGGCCGTCCGCCTGGACGTGTCGAGGCTCGTGTGCGTCGGCGACGGACCGGCCCGGGTCATGCACCTGGGCGCCGCCACGGAGGGCTCGTGGTCCAACGAGTCGGTGAACGTACCGGACGCCGACGCCGCGATCGCCTTGGTACGTGCGGAGATCCGCCCGGGAGACACCGTCCTCGTCAAGGCGTCGCGCAGCGTCGGCCTCGAGCAGGTTGCCATCGCGCTGCTGGACGAGGACGGATCCCGATGAGACTGGTGGTGATCGCCGGCGCGATCGGAGCCGTCGTGGCGCTGATCGGCACGCCGTTGCTGATCAGGATCCTGGCCCGGCACGGCTATGCCCAGGCCATCCGGCAGTCGACCGAGGGCGAGCTGTACCCCGACCACGAGGCCAAGCGCGGCACGCCCTCGATGGGCGGGGTGGCGATCATCGTCGGCGTCGTCCTCGCCTACTTCCTGACGCACCTGATCGTCTGGCGTCCCGTGACGCCCAGCGGGCTGCTCCTGCTGTACCTGATGGTGGGCCTGGGGCTCGTCGGGGTCGCAGACGACTACCTGAAGATCTTCAAGCAGCGCAGCACCGGCCTGCGCGCGCGCACGAAGCTCATCGGCCAGGGCTTCGTCGCCGTGACCTTCGCGTACATGTCTGCGCAGTTCCCGAACTCCGACGGCATCACCCCCGCGTCGATGGCGATGTCCTTCCTGCGTGACACGGCGATCGTGCTGCCGATGGGCCTGTTCGTCCTGTGGATCTGGTTCCTGATCACTGCGACGACGAACGGGGTGAACCTGACCGACGGCCTCGACGGCCTGGCGACGGGCGCGGCGTGCGCGTCGTTCCTCGCGTATGTCCTCATCGGCGTCTGGCAGTACGGGCAGAGCTGCTACCTGAGCACGGCGACGTCGTCGTGCTACGCGACGGCCAGCCCGATCGACCTCACGATCGTCGCGGCGGCGGCGGCGGGCGCGACCTTCGGGTTCCTCTGGTGGAACACCGCCCCGGCACGGATCTTCATGGGCGACACCGGGTCCCTCGCCCTCGGCGGTGGGATCGCCGGCCTCGCGGTCTTCACGCGCACCGAGCTGCTCCTACCGTTCACGGCCGGCCTGTTCCTGATCACGACCGTGTCGGTGATCCTTCAGGTCGGCTCGTTCAAGCTGACCGGCCGGCGGGTCTTCCGCATGGCACCGCTGCACCACCACTTCGAGATGCTGGGCTGGCCCGAGATCCAGATCGTCGTGCGGTTCTGGATCGTCCAGGGGCTGTGCATCGGAGCCGGGCTGGCGTTGTTCTACGCCGAATGGGTCGCCTCGTGAGCGGAGCGAACGAATCGGAGGGCTCGTGACCCCGACGCACTTCGTCAACAAGGACCCGCGCGACCTGCACCGCGGCTCGGAGTGGGGCGAGTGGTCGATCACGGTCGCCGGGATCGGGATCGCCGGCTTCGCGTGCGCCGACGCCCTCGCGCAGCTCGGGGCGCGCGTCACTCTCGTCGACGCCGCGGACGGGGAGCGTCAGCGGGAGAAGGCCGAGATCCTCGACGTCATCGGCGTTCGAGTGCTGCTGGGTCACACCGGCCCCGTGCCGGACGGCACCGAGCTCCTGGTGGTGTCCCCGGGGCTGCGCCCGGACGCCCCGCTCATCACCGACGCGATCGAGCGGGACATCGCAGTCTGGGGCGAGCTCGAGCTCGCATGGCGGCTGCGCGACCCCGATACCGCGGCGGCATGGCTGTGCGTGACCGGCACGAACGGCAAGACCACGACCACACTCATGCTGGAGTCGATCCTCGTGGCGGCGGGATACCGCACTGCTGCCCTGGGCAACATCGGCCGCTCGCTCGTGGACGCCGTCATGCACGACGAGCTCGACGTCCTCGCCATCGAGGTCGGTGCCCCGCAGCTGCCGTTCGTGCACACCATCAGCCCGGTCGCATCCGCGTGCCTCAACGTCGCCGACGACCACATCGACCACTTCGGCGGGCTCGACGCCTACGTCGCCGCGAAAGCCCGCGTGTACGAGCGGACGCAGGAGGCCGCCGTCTACAACGTCGCCGACCTTCGGACGCTGCAGATGGTCGAGGCCGCTGACGTCGTCGACGGCTGCCGGGCCATCGGCTTCACCCTCGGCGTGCCGGCGCCGTCCATGCTGGGAGTCGTCGACGACCTGCTCGTGGATCGAGCCTTCGTCGACGATCGACGTGACGCCGCGCAGGAGCTGGCGACGGTCTCCGACGTGCGGCCGCCGGCGCCGCACAACGTCGCGAACGCGCTGGCCGCCGCGGCTCTCGCCCGCGCGTTCGGGGTCCCTCCGTCGGCCGTCCGTGACGGGCTGCGCGCGTTCACCCCGGCCGCACACCGCATCGCGACCGTCGCGACCGTCGACGACGTCGTGTACGTCGACGACTCCAAGGCGACCAACGCGCACGCCGCTCAGACCTCGCTCCTGGCCTACGACTCGATCGTGTGGATCGCCGGGGGCATGGCGAAGGGCCAGGACTTCGACGAGCTCGTGCGACTCGTGCGGCCGCGGCTGCGCGGCGTCGTCCTGCTCGGCGTCGACCGGGAGACGATCGCCGGTGCCCTCGCCCGACACGCGCCCGATGTGCCGGTGATCACGGTCGACACCCCCGACACTGGAGCCATGGTCGAGGTCGTGCGGCACGCAGCGTCGCTCGCCCGGTCGGGAGACACCGTCCTGCTTGCGCCCGGGTGCGCCTCCTGGGACATGTTCCGCGACTACGCCGACCGCGGCACCCGGTTCGCCCAGGCGGTCGCTGAGCTCCCGGGCGACCGCGCGTGAGCCAGACGACCGCGCCGGACGACGTCGGCACGAAGCGGCGCAACGGTCGCGTTGCCCTGCTGGTCGAGCATCCGCTCAGCATCTACTACCTGCTCCTCGGCACGACCCTCCTGCTCGTCGTGCTCGGACTCATCATGGTGCTGTCGGCGTCCAGCATCGAGAGCTTCAAGATCTTCGGGTCGTCCTACACGATCGTCCAGCGGCAGGCGCTCTTCGCCGTGCTCGGCGTCCTCGCAATGCTGTTCGCGGCGCGCACGTCGCCGCAGTTCTGGAAGGGTGCGGCGCCGCTGCTCCTCGGCGGGTCGCTCGTGCTGCTCGTCGCCGTCCTCGTCGTCGGCCACGAGGTCGCCGGGCAGCGCAACTGGATCGAGATCGCCGGGCCGTTCCGCCTGCAGCCGTCCGAGATCGCCAAGCTCGCGCTCGTGGTCTGGGGAGCAGCGCTCCTGTCCCGGCGCTCCAAGTCCCTGACGTCGTGGCGAGCACTGCTCGTGCCGTTCCTGCCGGTCGCGCTGCTGATGATGGCGCTGGTGTTGGCCGAGGGCGACTTCGGCAACGCGCTCATGCTCGCCGCGATCACGATGGGCATCTTGTTCGCCGCAGGTGCACCGATGCGGCTGTTCGCGGCCATGGTCGGCGTCGGTGGGCTCGCGATCCTGCTCCTCACGCTCGCAGCGCCGTATCGCATGGCGCGGTTCACGTCGTGGCTGAGCCCCGGGGCCGATCCGCTCGGCTTCGGCTGGCAGGTCACGCAGGGCCAGTACGCGCTCGGCACCGGCGGCTACTGGGGCGTCGGCCTCGGGGCGAGCCGCGAGAAGTGGGGCTCGCTGCCGGAGGCGCACACGGACTTCATCTTCGCCGTCGTCGGCGAGGAGCTCGGCCTCGTCGGCACGCTCACCGTTCTGGCCCTGTTCGGGCTCCTGGCGTTCGCGATCTTCCGGCTCGTCCGGCAGGCCCACGACCCCTTCGTCCGACTCGCGGCGGCGGGTGTCGGCTCGTGGGTCGTCGTGCAGGCGGTCGTCAACATCGGTGCCGTGCTCGGCGTCCTGCCGATCACGGGTGTTCCGCTGCCCCTCGTGTCGTACGGCGGCAGCTCCCTGGTACCGACGCTCGTCGCCCTCGGGATGCTCATGGGCCTGGCACGCAGTGAGCCCGAGGCTCGTCGAGCGCTGCGCCGGCGCAGCACTGCGTTGTCGCTCCGGCGGCGCTGACCGTGCACGTCGTCCTGGCGGCAGGCGGGACCGCCGGGCACATCGAACCCGCCCTCAACGTCGCGGACGCCCTCCTGCGGCTCGACCCCGCCACCGTGATCACGGTCGTCGGCGGCGACCGCGGGCTCGAGGGGACCTTGGTGCCCGCACGTGGCTACCGGCTCGTCACCGTCCCCGCCGTGCCGATGCCCCGTCGGCCCGGCAGCGACCTGCTGCGCCTGGGACCACGGCTGTCGACCGCGGTCCGGCTCGCCGCCCGGACCCTGCGGGATGAGAGCGCCGACGTCGTCGTCGGCTTCGGCGGCTACGCCGCCGTGCCGCCATACCTCGCGGCCCGCCGGACGCGGACGCCGCTGGTCATCCATGAGGCGAACGCGCGCGCCGGCGTCGCGAACCGGCTGGGTGCACGCTTCACCCCACACGTGTACGCGTCGTTCCCGCAGGCCATGCCCGGCGCGCAGCCGATGGCCCTCCCGCTGCGCCACACGATCGCGACCCTCGACCGCGATGCGACGCGCGCCGAGGCCCGCGCGGATCTCGGGCTGTCACCGGACGCCCGGGTCCTCTTGGTATTCGGCGGCTCGCAGGGTGCGGTACGCCTCAACCAGGTCGTTGCCGGCGCACTCCCGTCGCTGCTGGCGGCGGGGGTCCAGGTCCTGCACGCCGTTGGCCCGCGCAACGACGTGCCGGAAGCCGTCCCCGGCTACGTGCCGCTCGCGTACGTGGACCGGATGGACCTCGCGTACGCCGCTGCCGACGTCGCGCTGACCCGCGCCGGAGCCATGACCTGTGCCGAGCTCGCGGCGGTCGGGCTGCCGGCCGTCTACGTGCCGTTGCCGATCGGCAACGGCGAGCAGCGCATCAACGCCCTACCCGTCGTCGAGGCCGGGGGAGGCGTGCTGGTCGAGGACGCGACGATCACCGCGGAGTGGCTCACCGGCACCGTGCTCGGCATCGTGGAGGATGACCGAGGACTGGCTGCGATGAGCGCGGCCGCACGAGATCACGGCGTCCGCGACGCCGACGAGCAGCTGGCCCGGATCGTCCTCCGGGTCGCGGCGGGAGGTGACCGGTGATCGACACGTCGACCCTGGGCCGCGTCCACATCGTCGGTATCGGCGGCGCGGGCATGTCCGGCATCGCCCGCATCCTCGTTGCGCAGGGCGTCGCGGTGTCGGGGTCCGACGCGAAGGACAGCCGGCGGCTCCAGGCGCTGCGCGCACTCGGCGTGCCGGCTCACGTCGGGCACGATGCTGCCCTGGTCGACGGAGTCGACACGATCATCGTCTCGACGGCGATCCCGACGGCGAACCCGGAGCGGTCAGCGGCGCGGGCGGCCGGCATCCGGGAGCTCAGCCGTGCGGAGGCGCTCGCCGCCGTCATGACCGGCAGCCGTGGGGTGGCTGTCGCGGGCACGCACGGCAAGACCACCACGACCTCGATGCTCACGGTGGCGCTCCAGCACTGCGGGGTCGACCCGTCGTTCGCGATCGGCAGTGAGCTCAACGAGTCCGGCTCCAACGCGCACCTGGGCTCGGGCGACGTGTTCGTCGTCGAGGCGGACGAGAGCGACGGCGCGTTCCTCATGCTCGAGCCGGTCGCCGCGATCGTCACGAACGTCGAGCCCGACCACCTCGACCACTGGGGTAGCTACGACGCGATCGAGGCGGCGTTCGTCGACTTCGCGGCGGGCGTCCGCGATCGCGACGGCTTCGTGGTGGTCTGCGTGGACGATGCCGGCGGCCACCGGCTCGCGCAGGAGGCCCGGCGGGTCGGCGTCGACGTGCGCACGTACGGGGAGTCCCCGGAAGCCGACTACCGCCTAGCCGACGCTCGTCATGCCGACGCCGGATGGGTGTTCGACACCGTCCACAACGGCGTGCGCCTCGGCGAGATCGCCCTGTTGGTTCCCGGGCGCCACAACGCGCTCAACGCGCTAGCCGCGTTCGTGACGGGCCTGGGCCTGGACTACCCCGCGGCGGACCTCCGGGCCGGCCTGGCGTCCTTCAGCGGCACCAGGAGGCGCTTCGACTTCAAGGGCCAGGTCGACGGCATCCGGGTCTACGACGACTACGCCCACCACCCGACCGAGATCGAGGCGACGCTCACGGCCGCGCGCGACGTCGTCGGGGAGGGTCGACTCGTCGTCGCGTTCCAGGCGCACCACTACTACCGGACCGCGATGTTCGTCGAAGAGTTCGGCGCGGCGCTCGGCCTCGCCGACGAGGTCGTCGTACTGGAGGTCTTCGCCCCCGGTGAGACCCCGATCCCGGGAGCCAGCGGGCAGACGATGGCCGCCAACGTCCCCCTGCCGCCTGGCCAGGTCGTCTTCGAGCCGTCGTGGTCAGCGGTTGCCGGCCACCTCGTCGAGCGGGCCCGCCCCGGCGACGTGATCATGACGCTCGGCGCAGGCGACATCGGCATGATCGGCCTGGAGGTCCTCGACCTCCTGCGGGTGGGGCAGGCATGAGCGCCCCGACCATCGACCCGCCGGCGCCGCCGGTGCGGCGCTCCGTGCTGCCGGCCCGACGCCGGCGGCGGCTGCGCATCGCGCTCATCGTTCTCGCCGGGCTGGCGGCCGTGGCGGTCGTGTGGCTGGTCTGGTTCTCGTCCGTGCTCGCGGTGAAGCAGGTCCGGGTCGTGAGCCTCGACGGCGAACCTGTCGACTCCGTCGCCGCCGAGGTCCTCGACGCGGCGGCCGTACGCGTGGGCACCCCGCTGGCCCTGGTCGACGCCGACGCAGCCCAGGCCGCGGTCGCTTCCCTGCCGTGGGTCGCTGCCGTCGATGTTCGTCGCGGCTGGCCCAACGAAGTGGTGGTCGCCGTCGCCCCCCGGGTCGCCGTCGCGCGCGTCGTCGCGAGCGGAGTCAGCGCCGAGGCCGCCGAGGCCGTCGATGCGTCCGGTGTCGTCTTCTCGCCCGTCGCCCCGCTCGCCAAGGGCCTGCCCCGGGTGGAGGCATCCGGCGACGGGCTGGTGGCCTCGGTCGCCGTGCTCGCCTCGTTGCCGGCCGACCTCACCCGCCGGGTCGTCCGCGTGAGCGCGCAGTCCCTGGACGATGTCGAGCTGACTCTTCGCTCTGGCGACACGGTGCGCTGGGGGAGTGCGGACGACCCCGAGCTGAAGGCAACCGTGCTGAACGCTTTGATGAAGCGAAAGGCCGACATGTACGACGTGTCGGCGCCGGGTCTTCCGACCACGTACAAGCGCCCGTAGCACTAACCCTCACCTATTACTTGAGGGTTTCTCGCGGGTCGTCACTTGCGTCACGCCTGGCCCAGCCCCTACCCTCCCGCCGGCCGCGGCCTCAGAGAAATCTGAGGCTGAAGTAAAGGTTGAGGTTTATCAGGTCGGAACGTCGCCCTCGGGCGACGTCAGCGCCGCCCGTCAGGGCGGCACGGACGAGAGGACGGCAGCCGTGGCGGCTCCGCAGAACTACCTGGCAGTGATCAAGGTCGTCGGCATCGGCGGTGGCGGCGTCAACGCCGTGAACCGGATGATCGACGTCGGCCTCAAGGGCGTCGAGTTCATCGCGGTCAACACCGACGCCCAGGCGCTGCTGATGAGCGACGCCGACGTGAAGCTCGACATCGGCCGTGAGCTGACCCGGGGCCTCGGCGCCGGCGCGAACCCCGAGGTGGGCAAGAAGGCCGCCGAGGACCACGCGGAGGAGATCGAGGAGGTGCTCAAGGGCGCCGACATGGTCTTCGTGACCGCCGGCGAGGGCGGCGGCACGGGCACCGGCGGCGCGCCGGTCGTCGCGCGCATCGCCCGCTCGCTCGGCGCGCTGACCATCGGCGTCGTGACCCGGCCGTTCGGCTTCGAGGGCCGCCGTCGGCAGTCCCAGGCCGACACCGGCGTCGACTCGCTGCGGGCCGAGGTGGACACGCTCATCGTCATCCCGAACGACCGCCTGCTGTCCTTGTCGGACCGCAACATCTCGATGATCGACGCGTTCCGGCAGGCCGACCACGTCCTCCTGCAGGGCGTGTCGGGCATCACCGACCTCATCACGACCCCGGGTGTCATCAACCTGGACTTCGCCGACGTCAAGAGCGTCATGCACGCTGCGGGCTCCGCCCTCATGGGCATCGGCTCGGCGCGCGGCGAGGACCGGGCCGTCGAGGCAGCGCAGAAGGCCATCTCCAGCCCGCTGCTCGAGGCCGGCATCGACGGTGCGCACGGCGTGCTCCTGTCGATCTCCGGTGGCAGCGATCTCGGCCTGTTCGAGATCAACGAGGCGGCACGCCTCGTGGCCGACGCCGCCCACCCGGACGCGAACATCATCTTCGGCACGGTCATCGACGACACGCTCGGCGACGAGGTGCGAGTCACCGTCATCGCGGCCGGCTTCGACGGCGGCGAGCCGGCCCGTCGGGTCTCCGGCGGCGCCACCGCGGGTGCGGGGACCGGCGGCGGAACGGCCAAGCTGCGTGAGGAGACCGGGGAGATCCCGGCCGTCGTCAAGCCGCGCAACATCTTGTTCGACGACACCGACGACGACCTCGACATCCCCGACTTCCTGAAGTAGGCGATGTCGCTGACCACGGTCGCGGCGGGCACCGTTCCCGCGCGCACGCGCGGCGGTGCGGTGGCCGGTTGGGCGGCGACCTGCCGCCACGGCGGGGTGAGCACCGGGCCGTTCGCGTCGGCGAACGTCGCCGCGCACGTCGGCGACGACCCGGACGCTGTTGCCATCAACCGTGCGCGGCTGGTCGACACGGTCGCGGGGGACGCGCTGGCTGTCATGGACGCCGTGCACGGCGTGGAGGTCGCGTTCGTCGACGGTCCCGGCGTGGTCCCGGGTGTCGACGCGCTCGTGACCGACCGGCCGGGGCTCGCCGTGGCGGCCCTCGCGGCGGACTGCAGCACGATCGCACTGTTCGGCCACGACGACAGGACCGTTGCCGTCGTGCACTGCGGATGGCGCGGCCTGGTCGACGACGTCGTCGGCCGGACGGTCGAGGCCCTGCGGTCCCGCCGGGTTGCCGTTGCCGCCGCCGTCTTGGGACCGTCGGTGTGCGGGACGTGCTACCCCGTGCCGCCCGAGCGGGCCGAGGCGCTCCGGCTGGCCCGGTCCTCGGCGGTCGCGTCCGCGGCGATCGTCCGGTGCCCCGACGGGCAGCCGGGGATCGATGTCGGCGCCGGCGTCGCGGCGCGCTTGCAGGAGCTCGCCCCATCCGCTGCTCTCGCCCGGTCCCCGCTGTGCACCGTCGAGGAGCCAGACCTCTTCTCCTACCGCCGCGACGGTCGGACCGGCCGACAGGCGATGGTCGTCGTGCGGCGGCGGCCGGCCGCATGAGCCGCCGCGACGAGCTGGTAGCCGGGCTCACCCGCGTGCGAGCCCGCATCGACGCGGCCCGCGCCGCGAGCGGACGGACCGACGACGTCGACCTCGTCGTCGTCACGAAGACGTTCCCCGCAGGCGATGTCGACCTGCTGGCCGAGCTCGGGGTGACCGACGTGGGGGAGAACCGCGACCAGGAGGCACGCGCCAAGCAGGCCGACCTCGTCCCCGGGCCGCGGCTGCGGTGGCACATGATCGGACAGGTCCAGCGACGCAAGGCCGGTTCCGTAGCGCACTGGGCCGACGTCGTGGAGTCGGTCGACCGGACCGAGCTCGTCACGGCCCTCGACCGTGCGGCAGGAACGCTGGGCCGGCGCCTCGAGGTGCTCGTCCAGGTCTCGCTCGATGTCCCGCCGCGGCCGGACCGCGGTGGCGTGGCGCCGACCTCGGCGCCGGCACTGGCCGACCTCGTCGCGTCCAGCGAATGGCTCGATCTGCGCGGGGTCATGGCCGTCGCCCCGCACCCGGGCGACCCGGCGGAGGCCTTCGCGCGGCTGGCGGCCGTGGCCGACCAGATCCGCGCCGCCCACCCAGAGGCCGATCGGGTGTCCGCCGGCATGAGCGGAGACCTCGAGCAGGCGGTCGCGCACGGGGCGACACAGGTGCGAGTCGGCGGCGCGGTGCTGGGGGAGCGCCCGACCGTGCACTAATCTCGATGCTGCGGTGCGCTATGCGCCGCGCGACCATGGCAGGGCCGACGCACGTCCAATGCAGGGCCTACAGGGAAGGACGACGGGATATGGCTGGCGCGATGCGCAAGATGGCCGTGTACCTGGGTCTGGTCGAAGACCATGGTGCGGATTCGTATGACGAGTACGACGACTACGACGCGAGCCGGCGCTCGGTGCGCGAGAGCCGTGGCACGTCGCGCGGCTACGACGACCGCTACGAGCCCGCCCCCGATGACCGCTACGCATCCTCGCGCGGCAGCGTCCGGCCCATCCCGGCCGACAGCCGCGCGGTCCGCACGTTCCGCAGCGACGCCCCGCCGCCGTCGCAGCCGACCTCCGCGCCGCTGGCAGCCCGTCGCCCGGCGAGCACGTACACACCGGCTCCGGCAGACCTGACGCGGATCGAGACGATCCACCCGCGCACGTACAACGACGCGCGCCGGATCGGCGAGGAGTACCGCGAGGGCGTGCCGGTCATCATGAACCTCTCGGAGCTCGAGGACGCCGACGCGAAGCGGATCATCGACTTCGCCGCCGGACTGGTCTTCGGCACGCGCGGCTCGATCGACCGCATCACCAACAAGGTGTTCCTGCTCTCGCCGGTCAACGTCGATGTCGGGGACATGGCACGCGCCCAGGTCGCCAGCGACACGGGCTTCTTCAACCAGAGCTGACCGAGTCGTCCGAGGGCGACCGTCGTCCTGCCGCGTCAGCGGGCACGTAGGTGAAGGAGTGGGTCGATGAGTGCCGTGGGCCAGGTGCTCGCGACCGTCCTGTGGTTGTACTGGCTCGTCATGATCGGCCGGCTCATCTTCGACCTCGTTCAGGTGTTCGCCCGCGAGTGGCGGCCCAGCGGGTTCCTGCTTCTCGTCGCAGAGACGATCTACACCGTCACGGACCCGCCGCTGCGGTTGCTGCGACGGGTGATCCCGCCGATCCGGATCGGGTCGGTTCAGTTCGACCTCGCGTTCTTGATCCTGCTGATCGCACTGCAGATCCTCATCAACGTCGCCCTGCTGCTCTAGGGTCGCTCCACGCGTCACGAAGGGATTTGCGAATGCCGCTGACCGCCGCAGAGGTGCGCGCAACGCAGTTCAGCACCACCAGGGTCCGCGCCGGCTACGACATGGACGAGGTCGACGCGTTCCTCGACATCATCGAGGCCGACGTCGCGCAGAGCGCCGACGAGCTCCAGCGACTACGGGACGGCGAGGCCGTCCTGCGGACGCAGTGCGATCAGCTGCAGACCCGGCTCGGGCTTGCGGAGAAGCGACTGGTCGAGGCCGAGTCGGCCCTGGCCGCGTCGTCGGCGACCACTGGTCCCGCACCGCAGGTCTCGGAGGAGCTGTCAGCCTCGCTCGGGGACAGCCCGGAGGCGGCCGACGTCCTGGCCGTCGCGCAGCGCACGGCCGACGAGATCGTCCGCTACGCGCAGGCGCGGGCGGACTCCATCCGGGCGACCGTCCGCGCCGCCCTCGACGAGCAGCGCGCGATCCTCGACCGCGAGTAGCGGGGTAGCGGCTAGGCCTTCGCCAGCACCAGCGTGATCGCCAGGTCGTCGGGGACCGCCACGGCGGACGCTGCCTCGGCACCCTCACCGTCGGCCAGCTCGACGGCCAGCACCTCGGCGGAGATCGTCGCCGCGTGCTCGGCGACCGCTGCCGCCACCTCCGGGTCGTCGGACCGCCACCACACGCGGATGCGGTCCGACAGGTCCAGGCCGGCCGCCTTGCGTCCCTCCTGGAGCGCCCGCACGACCTCACGGGCCAGGCCGGCGCGGCGGAGCTCGTCGTCGAGGGCGAGGTCGAGGGCGACGCTCTCGCCCGCCTCGGTCACGACGGCCCAGCCCTCGCGCGGGGTCTCGGTGATGACGACGTCCTCCGGGCCGATGCCGACCGGTCCGAGCTCCTCGGTCTCCAGCTCGACGGCCCCGGTGGTGCGCAACGCGCCGACGAGGCCACGCGCATCGACGGTGGCGATCGTCGCCGCGACCACGGGCGTCTGCTTGCCGAAGCGGGCGCCCAGGCTGCGGAAGTTCGCCTTCACGCTGACGTCGACGAGGTCGGTCGTGGAGTCCGACAGGGACTCCAGCCCGAGCACGTTGAGCTCGTCGGCGACCTGCTGGCGGAGGTCGTCGGGCAGGTCGGACCAGCCGGCGGCCGAGACGAGCGCACGACGCAGCGGCTGGCGGGTCCGCACGGCGGACGACGCGCGCGCGGCGCGGCCGAGCTCGACGAGACGCCGCACGAGGGCCATGTTCACGTCGAGCGTGACATCGACGAGCGCGGGATCGGCCTCCGGCCACGCCGCGAGGTGGACCGACAGCGGGGCCTCGTCGTCGGTGGGCCGGAAGAGGTCCTGCCACACGCGCTCGGTGATGAACGGCGTGAAGGGTGCCAGACACAGCGTCACGACGCGCAGCGCCTCGTGCAGTGTGGCGAGCGCCGCCGGGTCGCCGTCCCAGAACCGCCTCCTCGAACGGCGGACGTACCAGTTCGACAGGTCATCGACGAAGGTCGAGAGCAGGCGGCCGGCCCGCTGCGTGTCGAAGCCGTCGAGAGCCTCGTCCACGCCGGCGGCCAGCGACTGCGCCTGCGACAGCACCCATCGGTCGAGCACCGGGCGGTCGGCCGGCGCCGGGTCGGCGGCGCTCGGCGTCCAGCCCGCTGTCCGCGCGTACAGCGACTGGAAGCTCACCGTGTTCCAGTAGGTGAGCAGCGTCTTGCGGACGACGTCGGCGATGGCGGCGTGCCCGACCCGGCGGGCCTGCCAGGGCGACCCGCTCGCCAACATGAACCACCGCACCGCGTCGGCGCCGTGCTGGTCCATGAGCGGGATCGGGGCGAGGATGTTGCCCAGGTGCTTGCTCATCTTGCGGCCGTCCTCGTCGAGGATGTGGCCAAGGCACACGACGTTGCGGTACGAGGACTCGCCGAACACCAGCGTGCCAACCGCCATGAGCGTGTAGAACCACCCGCGGGTCTGGTCGATCGCCTCGCAGATGAAGTCGGCCGGGTACTGCGCCGCGAACGCGTCGGCGTTCTTGTGCGGGTAGCCGATGGCGGCGAACGGCATCGACCCGGAGTCGTACCAGCCGTCGATGACCTCCGGGACGCGACGTGCCTGGGCGCCGCACTCCGGGCACGCGATCGCGATGTCGTCGACGTACGGGCGGTGCGGGTCGGTCGCCGTGACATCGCGCCCGGCGAGCTCGCTCAGCTCGGCGAGGGAGCCGACGGCCGTCAGGTGGTCGTCTGGGCACCGCCAGATCGGCAGCGGCGTGCCCCAGTACCGGTTGCGGGACAGCGCCCAGTCGATGTTGTTCGTCAGCCAGTCGCCGTAGCGGCCCCACTTGATCGTGCCGGGGAACCAGTTGGTCTGCTCGTTCTGCTCGAGGAGCTGATCCTTGACCGCTGTCGTGCGGATGTACCAGGACGGCTGCGCGTAGTAGATGAGGGGCGTGTGGCACCGCCAGCAGTGCGGGTAGTCGTGCTGGTACGGCACGTGGCGGAACAGCAGCCCGCGCTGCTCGAGATCGGCGACCAGCGTCTCGTCGGCCTTCTTGAAGAACAGGCCACCGACGACGGGGACCGACTCCTCGAAGTGCCCGTCGGGCCGGATCGGGTTCACGACCGGGAGCCCGTAGGCACGGCAGGTCTGCAGGTCGTCGGCGCCGAACGCGGGCGCCTGGTGGACCAGGCCGGTGCCGTCCTTCGTTGTGACGTAGTCGGCGAGCAGCACGTAGTGGGCGTCGGGGATCTCGACGTAGTCGAAGGGGCGGACGTAGGGCACGCGCTCAAGCGCGGTCCCTGGCAGGGTCTCCACGATCGTGATGTCCGATTCGCCGAAGACGGCGCCGACGAGGTCCTCGGACACCACGAGCGTCTCGTCGTCGGCGGTGCGGACGACCGCGTACGTGGCGTCGGGCTTCGCGGCCACGGCGGTGTTGGAGACGAGCGTCCACGGCGTCGTCGTCCACACAAGCAGCGCGATGCCGGGGTGGCGTTGCGCGAGGTCGGTTCCCTCGGCCACGGGGAACCGGACGTAGACGGACGGGTCGACGACGGACTCGTACCCCTGGTCGAGCTCGTGGGAGGACAGGCCCGTCCCGCAGCGCGGGCAGTAGGGGGCGACGCGGTAGTCCTGTGCGAGGAGGCCTGCATCGAAGATCTGCTTGAGCGACCACCAGACGGACTGCACGTAGTCCGGATCCATCGTCCAGTACGCGCGGTCGAGGTCGACCCAGTAGCCCATGCGGCGGGTCATGACCGAGAACTCGTCGACATGCCGAAGGACCGACTCCCGGCAGCGCTCGTTGAACTCGGCGACGCCGAACGCCTCGATGTCGCCCTTGCCGGAGAAGCCGAGCTCCTTCTCGACGGCGAGCTCGACGGGCAGCCCGTGGCAGTCCCAGCCGGCCTGCCGGGGCACGAAGTACCCCTTCATCGTGCGGTAGCGCGGGAAGACATCCTTGAATACGCGTGCCTCGACGTGGTGGGTGCCCGGGTTGCCGTTCGCCGTCGGTGGGCCCTCGTAGAACGTCCACTGCGGGCGCCCAGCGGACTGGGCGATCGAGGCGGCGAAGACGTCTTCCGCGTCCCAGAGGGCGAGGATCTCGTGCTCCATCGCCGGCAGGTCGACCTGCGGCGGCACGGCGCGATACATCGATCCTCCTGAAGGGGGACGGCGGAACGGTCAGGATATCGGCGCGTTAGCGCCCGCCAGCGTGCGGCTGGCCCTAGCATCCGACCGAACATCCGAGGGTTCGGGGTAAGCGGCCGGGGGGCGGCCATCTCGGGACCGTGGCGGACAGGGGAGTCCGATGGCAGCGTCACGAACGGCGAGCCCTGCGCGAAGGAACGCGCCCGCGAAGAAGGCGGTCCCTGCGAAGAAGGCGGCCCCGGTCAAGAAGGCGGTCCCTGCGAAGAAGGCGGTCCCTGCGAAGAAGGCGGTCCCTGCGAAGAAGGCGGTCCCCGCGAAGAAGGCGGCCCCGGTCAAGAAGGCGGTCCCGGCGAAGAAGGCGGCCCCGGTCAAGAAGGCGGTCCCGGCGAAGAAGGCGGTCCCGGCGAAGAAGGCGGTCCCCGCGAAGAAGGCGGTCCCCGCGAAGAAGACGGCCCCGGTCAAGAAGGCGGTCCCGGTCAAGAAGGCGGTCCGCGCGAAGAATTTCGGCCCGGCGAAGAAGGCCGTGCCGGCGAAGAAGGCGGTCCCCGCGAAGAAGGTCGCCCCGGCGAAGAAGGCGGCCCCGGTCAAGACGGCCGTGCCGGCGAAGAAGGCGGCCCCGGTCAAGACGGCCGTGCCGGCGAAGAAGGCGGCCCCGGTCAAGAAGGCGGCCCCGGCCAAGAAGCCCGTCCCCGCGAAGAAGGCGGCACCGGCTGCGCGTACGCCGCGGCTGGCGGTCCGGGAGGACGAGACTCCGTGGACGGCCAAGGAGCTCTCCGCCGTGCGGGCCGAGCTCAACGGCGACCTGCGCCGGCTGACCGACGAGGTGGCCACGGCCGAGGTGGGTCTCGCGGATCTCATCCGCGACTCCGGTGACGGGGCCGGCGATGACCAGGCCGACGCCGGGAGCAAGGCGTTCGAGCGCGAGCACGGGATGTCCTTGGCCAACAACGCGCGCAGCATGATCGAGCAGGTCCAGCACGCCCTGGACAGGATCGACTCCCGGACCTACGGGACCTGCGAGTCGTGCGGGAAGCCGATCGGCAAGCACCGTCTGCAGGCGTTCCCGCGGGCCACTCTCTGCCTCGCGTGCAAGCAGGCAGAGGAGCGCTACTAGCCGCACCTCGAATCGCCTAGAACGGTGGCGGTTGTCCGTCGTCGATGACGCGTGACCTAGGTGGTGGCGGTAGGAGCGGTGGTGGCTGGTGCTGATACTCCCGGCCGAGTGGTGATCTCCACGTGCAGCTGCCGTCGGCGGCGCTGTGGACGATGTGCCAGCGGGCGTGGGTCTTCAACTGGTGGTGGTGTTTGCAGAGGGGTCATTGGTTGCACAACGACGTCGCACCGCCAGCGTTCCAGGAGTGGGCGTGGTCGATTTCGCAGTTTTCGGCGGGTCGGGTGCAGCCGACGCCGCGGCAGTGGCCGTCGCGGAGTCTGATGACCTGCTTCTGCAAGTCGCTGCCGATGTATCGGGAGCGGCCGTAGTCCACGATCACCCCGGACTGATCGGTCACCAGGCGCCGGATCGTGGATTTGGGGTCGCATGAGGCGATGAGGTCGCGGATGACGTCCGCGGTCACCGGTTCGCCATTGATGCGCCCGCCCTGCTCACTGACCCCGAGGATGGTCTCCAGCGACACGATGACGGTGACGTGGGCCTTCTCTTTCGCCTCGGCCACCGGGGAGTCGATGACGGTGATCTGGCCCGGGTCACCCAGCACGAGCGTCTTCAGTGCGGCGACGCGGCGCTGCCCGATCGTGATGCACCCATCGGAGACCTCGAACCGGGCATCACCAGCGAGCCGGCGGATCGCGTCGTAGACCGCGCGTGCGGTCTCGGTCGGCAGCACCGCGGTCAGCTCGGACGTTCCGGGTTCCCGGGGGTTCAGGAACACCCCGTGATCGCGGTCTGCGGCCTCCTGCCGGCGCTTCCGCGTCCCGACCGGGTCGATCGCGGTGATCAGATCCCGCGTCTTCTTCGCCGCCTGCCCGGGGGTATGGGTCCGCGCGAACGGCAGGACCGTGGCCAGGACCTCGGCGCAGTCCTTCGCGTAGTCGTCACACCGCTCCGGATCCACATACGCCGGCAGCAGACTCAGCACGCGGCCGATCGCCTTCGCGTGGTTCTCCGTGATCTCCCCAGCCACCAGCGCCGCGCGCATGGGCCGCCACGGCCCGGCCAGATCCACCGCGAACTGCACCACGCTCGACACGCTCCGTGGTGAGAGCCGTAGGGCGGCAGCGAGCTCGGCCTGGACGGCGACCTCCGGCGGCACGAACCCGAACCCAGTGCTACGCGGCTTCAACCCCGCCGCCACGCGCTCCTCGTTGCGCTGCCGCAGCGCCTCCGCCTGCCGGGCGACCTCGGCCTCCTCCGCCGCGACCAGGGCGGCGTTGACGGCAGCGCGGGCGGCGGCTTGAGCGCCGGCGGCCCACGAGACGGCCCGGTCCCACTGCTGGGCGAACGTGACCGCCTCATCCGGCGACAACCCACGGACGTCGATCTCCGCCAGGCCGAGCATCAACCCGACACCCGGGGACTGCTGACACGCACCCGCGAGCCGCTCCCCATCCGAGGGAAGCGCATCCCAGCCCGCGGGCCACGGACACTCCACCGGCAGACCCGCATCGTCCGCATCCCGGGCAGCGTCATCCGGCTCCGGAACCGGACTGGACGAGGACTCGAACATGTGTACGACTCTACCGCCAAATCCTGACACCCGCAGCCAGTAGAAGGTCACGATTGCGTTGCACCGCAACGACAACGGCTAGCGCTGCCGAACGCCTCGGGTCAGCCCGGTGACGATCATGGCCTGAGCGGCGATGTAGGTCCCCATGATCGCGACGTCCCACCCGCGGCCGGAGTCCAGCGGCCCGAACGCCGTCAGGGCGATGAGCGCGTCGGACACGACGAACAGGGCGCCGCCCCCAGCGACGCGCCAGCCGAGCCGTCGCGGCAGCCGCAGCACGACGTCGAGCGCGCCGAGTGCCATAGCGATCGCGAGCGCGCTGTAGATGACGACGGGGATGCGCAGATCGCCGACATCCGACCAGACCGCGATGTTGACGCCGACCCACACGAGCGCGTACGGCACGACGCACACGCGCCAGGCGCGCACGAGGCCGATCCCCGGAACGCGTAGGAACGCCACCAGATAGCAGACCTGCATGACCGCGAACGCGGCGATGCCGCCGAGGAACCACAGGTCCCCGTCGACGAGCAGAAGCACGTCACCGACCCACGCGAACACCAGTCCGACGACCAGCCAGCGCAGGGACGACGGCCACGGTGCTGCGCGACCGCGGGCGTCGACCACGACCCAGGCCAGCAGCAGGAGGACAAGGAGAGGCTTGACCACCCACGTGACGAGCCGCGCGTCCAGGGCGACCGCCGCGAGCTCGGCGACCCCGACGACGCCATAGACCCGCAGGAGCGCGTGGTTCGCCATCCAACGGATCCTGCCGGATCGAGCCCCTCCGCGAGGCGTGGAAGGATCCCTGACGTGGACAGCGCACTCATGTACGTCATCGGCCTGGTGGTCCTGGTCGTCCTCGTCGTCGCAGTCGTCGGCCTGGTGGTCGGTCGCCGTCGCGGCAGCAAGGCCGTCGGCGGTGCCCGACCCCGTCCGGGGCTCGACTACGCCCCCGGGGTCGGCGACGACGACTCCGAGCCACGGGACACCCCGCGCCGCAGCGTCGACCTCCTCGACGTCGGCGCTCCATTGGCCACGCCGGTCGAGGAGGACCTGTCACCCCTCGACCCCACCGCGGAGGACCTCGAGGATCTTGAGGGCCTGCTCGTCGTCGAGGTCCCCGAGCCGGCGGTCGGGCGGCTGCGCCGGCTGCGCGCGCGCCTGTCCCGCTCGCAGAACGTCCTCGGCCGAGGCCTTCTCGCACTGCTCAGCCGCGACACGCTCGACGACGACACGTGGGACGAGGTCGAGGAGATCCTCCTGGGCGCGGACCTCGGGGTCGGCCCGACCACCGAGCTGGTCGAGCGTCTGCGGACGCGCGCCCGCGTCGAGGGCACCGCCGACCCGACCGCCGTGCGGCGGATGCTGCATGAGGAGCTGCTCGCGCTGGTCGACCCGTCGATGGACCGCACGGTGCGGGCCGAGCGGGTCGACGGCCGTCCGGGTGTCGTCCTTGTCGTGGGGGTCAATGGCACCGGCAAGACGACGACGACCGGGAAGCTCGCCCGCCTCGCGGTGGCCAACGGCCAGACCGTCGTGCTCGGCGCGGCCGACACGTTCCGGGCCGCCGCGGCCGACCAGCTGCAGACGTGGGGCGACCGCGTCGGTGCTGCGGTTGTCCGCGGGCCTGAGGGCGGCGACCCGGCCGCCGTCGCCTTCGACGCCGTGACCACAGGTGCCGCCGCCGACGTCGACACCGTCATCATCGACACGGCCGGACGCCTCCACACGAAGACCGGCCTCATGGACGAGCTCGGCAAGGTCAAGCGCGTCGTCGAGAAGAAGTCGCCGGTCGATGAGGTGCTGCTCGTCCTCGATGCGACGACCGGGCAGAACGGGCTCGTCCAGGCCCGCGTCTTCGCCGAGGTCGTCGACGTCACCGGGATCGTCCTGACCAAGCTCGACGGCACGGCCCGCGGCGGCATCGTGGTCGCCGTCCAGCGCGACCTCGGCGTGCCCGTCAAGCTCGTCGGACTGGGGGAGGGCCCGGACGACCTCGCGCCGTTCGACCCGGAGGCGTTCGTCTCGGCACTGATCGACGACTAGCCGGTCGCACCGCTGTACCGCGTATGTCGCAGTTGCGTCGCACGCGCCCGGACCGCCGATCCCGTAACGCGCTGTTAACCTCGGCGCCTCCCACGACACAGGCCGGAAACCCCTCGGCGTGACGGCGGAAACCTCGCTCCACGAGGGTCACCACCGCGAGGTGAATGTCGCCGTTGGAGGGAGAACTCGCATGGATTCAGCCTTGAACTCAGGTGACACCGCGTGGGTGCTTGCAAGCGCCGCGCTGGTGCTCATCATGATCCCCGGACTTGCCTTCTTCTATGGAGGCATGCTCCGGTCGAAGACCGTCCTCAACATGCTCATGATGGTGATGGGTGCCCTGTTCATCGTCGGCATCCTCTGGGTGGCCTACGGCTACTCGGTCGCCTTCGGTGGTGATCCGGAGAGCTCGCCGCTGCTGGGCAGCTTCACCGAGTACGCCTGGCTCACCGGCCTGATGGTCGACAACCCGGAGTCCTCGTTGCCGGTCATGGCCTTCGTCGCCTTCCAGGCGATGTTCGCCTGCATCACCGTCGGCCTCATCGCCGGTGCTGTGGCCGACCGCATGAAGTTCTCGGCCTGGATGGTGTTCGCCGCGGTCTGGGCGACTCTCGTCTACTTCCCGGTCGCACACTGGGTGTGGGCCTCCGGCGGCTGGATCTTCCAGCTCGGCGTCATCGACTTCGCCGGTGGCACCGCGGTCCACATCAACGCCGGCGCAGCGGGTCTCGCGCTCGCGATCGTCCTCGGCCCGCGTCTTGGCTGGCCGAAGACTCCGATGAAGCCCAGCAACCTGACGCTGGTCATGATCGGTGCCGGCCTGCTGTGGTTCGGGTGGTTCGGGTTCAACGCCGGCTCGGCGCTGGCCGCGAACAACACGTCGGCGGTCGTCTTCGTCAACACGTTCGTCGCGACCTGTGCGGCGGCGCTGGCCTGGCTCCTGGTGGAGAAGCTGCGCGACGGTCACGCGACCTCGCTCGGTGCCGCCTCGGGTGTCGTGGCCGGTCTCGTCGCCATCACGCCGTCGTGCTCGGCGGTCAGCCCGATCGGCGCCATCCTCATCGGCATCGCTGCTGGTGTGCTCTGCGCACTGGCGATCGGCCTGAAGTACAAGCTGAAGTACGACGACTCGCTCGACGTGGTGGGCGTCCACCTCGTCGGCGGCATCATCGGAACGCTGCTCATCGGCCTGCTCGCCACGGCCGACGCACCGGCCGGTGTCGACGGGCTGTTCTACGGCGGCGGGCTGGACCAGCTGGGCAAGCAGGCCGTTGGTGCCTTCTCCGTGCTGTTCTACTCGCTCATCGTCGCGGCCATCATCGGCCTGATCCTGAAGGTCACGATGGGTATCCGCATCACGGAGGACCAGGAGTACGGCGGCATCGATCTGGCCCTTCACGCCGAGTCCGCCTACGAGTTCGGCGACACTGGGGCCGGCTCGTTCGCCGGTGTCGGTGCGGCCGCGGTCCGTCACTCCGAGGAGGCATAAGTGAAGCTCGTCACCGCCATCATCAAGCCGTTCAAGCTCGAGGACGTGAAGTCCGCGCTCGAAGGGCGCGGCGTCCACGGCCTGACCGTCACCGAGGCATCGGGGTACGGCCGCCAGAAGGGCCACACCGAGGTCTACCGCGGTGCGGAGTACACGGTCGACCTCGTGCCGAAGGTGCGGGTCGAGGTCGTCGTCGAGGACGAGGCCGCCGACGAGGTCGTCGATGCGATCGTGGCCGGTGCGAACACCGGCAAGATCGGCGACGGCAAGGTCTGGGTCATCCCCGTCGAGACGATCGTGCGAGTCCGCACGGGCGAGCGCGGCGCCGAAGCACTGTAGGGAAGGAAACGGACGTGGACGCAACGCTGTTCGCGTCTGCGAGGGACGAACTGGTGCGTCGCCCCGGGCTCTCGGGCCCGGGGCGACGTGCCGCATTGACGACTCTCACGGACGAGTGGCTGGCGAGCGGGTTCGCCGCCGCCACCGACGGTGTCCGTGAGTCGTTCTGCCTGGTCGCCGTCGGCGGATACGGCCGCGCAGAGCTCACCGTCGGCAGCGACATCGACCTCCTGCTGCTGCACAAGTCCGGCGGCGCCGAGGCGGCCCACGTCGCGGAGGCGCTCTGGTACCCGATCTGGGACTCCGGCATCCGGCTCGACCACAGCGTGCGGACCGTCAGCGAGGCTCGCCGGCTCGCGAGCGAGGACATCAAGGTGGTCCTCGGACTGCTCGACGCCCGGGTCGTCGCGGGGGACGCCTCGCTGGCCGAGCAGCTGCAGTCGGCCGTGCTGGCGGACTGGCGGGCCATGGCCGACCGGCGCCTACCGGCGCTGCACGAGATGGTCCAGGACCGGCGCAGGCGGTTCGGCGAGGCCAGCCAGCTCCTGGAGCCTGACCTCAAGGAGTCCTACGGCGGGTTGCGCGACGCCACGATCCTCAAGGGGATCGCGGCCTCCTGGGTGACCGACGTGCCGCACGCCGGCTGGCTCGACGCCGTCAACTTCCTCCTCGATGTCCGCGATGCGCTGCACCGGGTGTCCAGCCGCTCGGCGGACCGGCTGGTCATGCAGGAGCAGCCGACGGTCGCCCTCGAGCTCGTGGGCGTGCCCGACGCGGACGCCCTCCTGCGCGCGGTCTACGACAGCGCCCGCAGCATCGCCTATGCCAGTGACGTGACCTGGCATCGTGTCGACCGCCTCACGCGCAACCGCCAGCGGCTCGGCTTCCGCCCGCTGCGCCGGCGCACCGCCCACCGGTTGCCGCTGGCCGAGGGCGTCGTGATGCAGGACGGCGAGGTCGTGCTCGCGCTCGACGCGCGGCCCGGCACCGACGAGGGCCTTCTGCTGCGGGCCGCGGCCGCCGCCGCCCAGGCCGGCCTGCCGTTGTCCCCGCACACTGTCGAGCGGCTCGCAGCCGAGGCGGTGGAGCCGCAGGCGCCGTGGTCCCGCGAGGTCCGCGAGTCGTTCGTGTCCCTGCTGGGCTCAGGCCCGAGCATGGTGGGTGTCTGGGAGTCCCTCGACCAGGTCGGCGTCGTCGGCCGGCTGATCCCCGGCTGGGACGTCGTGCGGTCGGCCCCGCAGCGCAACGCGATCCACCGGTTCACCGTCGACCGCCACCTCGTCGAGACGGCCGTGCAGGCGAGCGCCCTGACCCGCAACGTCGAGCGTCCGGACCTCCTGCTCGTCGCGGCGCTCCTGCACGACATCGGCAAGGCGCGCGGCGGGGACCACAGCGTCGTCGGCGCGCAGATCACCAGTGAGCTCGCGACCCTCATGGGCTTCCCTGACGTCGACCGCAACCGGCTGGTCACGCTCGTTCGCCACCACCTCCTGATGGGTGACACCGCGACGCGCCGCGACCTGGAGGACCCGCAGACCATCGCGGAGTTCGCCGAGGTCGTCGGCGACGCGACCACCCTCGACCTCCTGCACGAGCTGACGATCGCCGACTCGCTGGCCACCGGGCCGGCGGTGTGCTCGGACTGGCGGTTCGGCCTGGTCAACGACCTGGCCGAGCGCACCCGGGCGCAGCTCGCCGGCCGCCCGCTGCCTGAGCCGCCCGAGCTCACCGAGCACCAGGAGGTCGCTCTCGCGCAGTCCGGGGTCTGGGTGCTGATGGACCAACGCGACTCGACCTCGATCGTGACCGTGGCGGCCCCGGACCGGATCGGCCTGCTCGGACTCGTCGCCGGGGTGCTCTCGCTGAACCGGCTGAACGTCCTCGCCGCGCGGGTCACGACGGTCGGTGACCGGGCCGTGCAGGAGTGGACCGTCCGGCCGGCGTTCGGCGACCCGCCGCCCATCGAGCAGCTCAGCGAGGACATCCGCCGGGCGGTGGACGGCACCTACGACGTCGCCTCGCGGCTCGCCAAGCGCGACGCCGAGCACGCGCGCCGCCCGCTCTCGCAGTACCCGGAGCCGATCGTGCTCGTCCAGTCCGGCGGCTCGCGGGGGACGACACTCGTCGAGGTGCGCGCCCACGACGCCCCCGGCCTGCTGCACCGCGTCGCGAAGGCCGTCGCAGCGGCGGACGCCGCGATCGTCGGCGCGAAGGTCTCCACCCTCGGCGCGGACGCCGTCGACGTGTTCTTCGTGACCGACCGCGACGGCGCCCCGCTCAACGACGCGCGCGTGGCCGCGCTGCGCGTGACGGTGCTGTCCGCGCTGCAGTAGCGCCTAGCTACGCTGGCTCTCGTGTTCGCAACCCTCTCCGACCGCCTTGCGGCGACGTTCAAGGGGCTGCGCGGCAAGGGCCGGCTGTCCGAGGCGGACGTCGATGCGACGGTGCGAGAGATCCGCACGGCGCTCCTCGAGGCCGACGTCGCCCTTCCGGTCGTACGCACGTTCTGCGCCGCCGTCAAGGAACGCGCGCTGTCGTCGGAGGTCTCGGGCGCGCTGAACCCGGCGCAGCAGGTCGTCAAGATCGTCCACGACGAGCTCGTCGCCGTCCTCGGCGGGCAGACCGCTCGTCTGGCCATGGCGAAGACCGGGCCGACCGTCATCCTTCTTGCCGGCCTGCAGGGCGCCGGCAAGACCACCCTCGCCGGCAAGCTCGCGTTGAAGCTGCGCGGCGACGGCCACGCGCCGCTGCTGGTCGCCGCTGACCTCCAGCGCCCGAACGCCGTCGACCAGCTGCAGGTGGTGGGGGAGCGCGCAGGCGTTCCGGTCTTCGCCCCGGAACCGGGCAACGGCGTCGGCGACCCGGTCGCGGTCACCCGCGCGGCCCGTGAGTTCGCCGAGGCCAAGCAGCACGACATCGTCATCGTCGACACGGCCGGCCGGCTCGCCGTCGACGCCGACCTCATGCAGCAGCTGCGCGACGTGCGCGACGCGGCCCGCCCCGACGACATCCTGCTCGTCGTCGACGCGATGATCGGCCAGGACGCCGTCCGCACGGCGCAGGAGTTCCAGACCGGTGTCGGCTTCGACTCCGTCGTCCTGACCAAGCTCGACGGCGATGCGCGCGGCGGCGCGGCGCTCTCGATCGTGTCCATCACCGAGCGGCCGATCATCTACGCGTCGGTCGGCGAGAAGCTGACCGACTTCGAGGTGTTCCACCCCGACCGGATGGCCTCGCGCATCCTCGACATGGGTGACGTCCTCACCCTCATCGAGCAGGCCGAGAAGGCGTTCGACGCCGAGCAGGCCGAGCGCATGGCCCGCAAGGTGTCCTCCGGCCAGGACTTCACGCTCGACGACTTCCTCGAGCAGATGCAGGCCGTCAAGAAGATGGGCTCGCTCGGCAAGATCCTGGGGATGCTCCCGGGCATGGGCGACGTGAAGGCCCAGCTCGAGCAGGTCGACGACCGCGAGCTCGACCGCGTCGCCGCGATCATCCAGTCGATGACCCCGGCCGAGCGCACCGACCCGCGCATCCTCAATGGCTCGCGCCGCTCCCGCATCGCGCGCGGCTCGGGCACCGCGGTGAGCGATGTCAACAACCTCATCGACCGCTTCGGGCAGGCCCAGAAGATGATGCGGCAGATGGGCAAGGGCGGCGGGATGCCGGCCATGCCGGGTATGCCGGGGTTCGGCGGGAGCAAGAAGTCCAAGGGCAAGACGGCGAAGGCGAGCCGCCCGGCCAAGGGCTCCAAGCGCAGCGGCAACCCGGCCAAGCGGGCGGCGGGGCCGGAGGCCCTGCCCGAGGCGGACGCGTCCACCGACGCCGCGACGCCGTTCGACGTCGGCTCCCTGCCCCCCGAGCTCCGCGACCTGCTGAAGTAGCCCGTCCGACGCTTGTCCGGGGCGGTTCGGCACTGGCCCCGACGTCTGGCACAATGGGCGCGCACATGTCGCGACCGGCGGGCCCTCTAACCCGCGCCGGGCCGACATCCGCAGGCTTGCCTCGACGCCGCACCCCCACGCGGCAGCTCGGGCGCATTCCGACCACACCAACAGGAGAAGCATCACCCGTGGCCGTCAAGATCAAGCTGAAGCGCCTGGGCAAGATCCATGCCCCCCAGTACCGGATCGTCGTCGCCGACGCGCGTACCGCGCGTAACGGCCGGGCGATCGAGGAGCTGGGCATCTACCAGCCGATGCAGGACCCGAGCATCATCCAGGTCGACTCCGAGCGCGTGCAGTACTGGCTGGGTGTCGGCGCGCAGCCGACCGAGGCCGTCGCCGCGATCTTGAAGGTGACGGGGGACTGGCAGCGGTTCAAGGGCCTGCCCGGCGCCGAGGGCACCCTCCGGGTCGCCGAGCCGAAGCCGAGCAAGGTCCTGGCGTACGAGGCCGCCGTGCAGTCCGCCGCCTCCGAGCCGACCGCCAAGCCCAAGCCGAAGCTCGAGACCGCCGTCGAGGCCGTCGTCGTCGCCGAGGTCGCGGAGGCCGTTGCCGAGGAAGCCATCGCCGAAGCCGTCGAGGCTGAGGTTGCTGCCGAGGAGGCTGCGGAGGCTGCCGTCGAGGCGGCCGAGGTCGCTGTCGAGGCCGTTGCCGTCGCCGAGGTCGCCGAGGCGGTCGCGGAGGAGGCCATCGTCGAGGCTGCGGACGAGGCCTGATGCTCGACGAGGCTCTCGGACACCTGGTCCGCGGCATCGTCGACAACCCGGACGATGTCGACGTGCGTGACCGCAACGGCCGTCGTGGCCGGTCCCTGGACGTCCGGGTCAACCCCGAGGACATGGGCCGGGTCATCGGCCGTGGCGGCCGGACGGCCACCGCGCTTCGGACCGTCATCGCCGCGTTGAACGACGACCGCGGCGTGCGGATCGACTTCCTCGACGTCGTCGAGCGGTAGCGAGCCGTGCTCCTCGAGATCGAGCGCTAGTCCGCGTGCGCGTCGTCGTCGGACGCGTCGGACGCCCGCACGGCATCCGCGGCGAGGTCACGGTCGAGGTCCGCACGGACGAGCCGGACCGCCGGTTCGTGACCGGCGCGGTGCTGTCCGTCGAGGGTTCCACACGCACGCTGACGGTTGCGGGCACGCACTGGCACTCCGGCCGGCTGCTCGTGCAGTTCGCCGGCGTGGACGACCGCAACGCGGCTGAGGCGATCCGCGGGTCGATCCTCGAGGCCGAGCGGGCCGATGACGAGGTCCCGGAGGACCCGGAGGAGTTCTACGACGCCCAGCTGGTCGGGTGCTCGGTCGTCGTCGCCGGCACTGTGGTCGGAGAGGTCGCCGACGTCGTGCACCTGCCGGCGCAGGACCTGCTGCTCGTGCGCATGGCCGAGGCCGGCGGCGTCCCCGAGCGTGACGTCCTCGTGCCCTTCGTCCAGGCGATCGTCCCTTCCGTCGACATCGCCGCACGGCAGGTCGTGATCGACCCGCCGCCCGGGCTGCTCGACCCCCCGGACGACGTGCCTGCTGTCGCCGCCGTCGACGACATGGACGAGCCGGACCGGCGCTGATGCGCATCGACGTCGTCACGATCTTCCCGGCCTACGTCGAGCCGCTGCGGCTGTCCCTGGTCGGCAAGGCCATCGACGCCGGACTGGTCGACCTGCGCGTGCACGATCTGCGCGAGCACGCGCGCGACCGGCACCGCACCGTGGACGACACCCCGTATGGCGGGGGACCCGGCATGGTGATGAGCCCCGTGCCGTGGGGGGAGGCGCTCGACGAGATCGCCGCGTCCGGCCCTGGCGACGTCCGCCCGCTGCTGGTCGTTCCGACGCCCTCGGGCGACGCGTTCATGCAGACGACAGCTCAGCACTGGTCGGCCGAGCCCTGGCTTGTGTTCGCGTGCGGGCGGTACGAAGGGATCGACGCGCGCGTCGTGGCCCACTACGCCCAGCGTGCGGACTGGGCCGGCGTGCGCGAGGTGTCCCTGGGGGACTACGTACTCGCCGGCGGTGAGGCCGCCGTCCTCGCGATGGTCGAGGCGACCGTCCGGCTCGTGCCGGGAGTGCTCGGCAACGCCGAGAGCGTCGTCGACGACTCGTTCGCGCCGGGAGCGATGGAACGCCTGGTCGAGGGCCCGGTGTTCACGAAGCCGCCCGCGTGGCGGGGGTTGGACGTGCCGGACGTGCTGCTCAGCGGGCACCACGGCCAGATCGCGACCTGGCGCGCCGAACGGGCCGCCGAGCGCACACAGGCCCGACGGCCCGACCTCACCTGAGGGCCTGCTGCGCGCGCGACGACGTCAGGCTCATCGCTTGTTCAGGCTCGCTGCTTCTTCAGCCGTGCGATCGACGGGATCCGATGCGTCGCACCGGCCTTCGCCGTGAAGGTGATGGTCTGGTCCGCGCTGGCTCCCGAGCCGAACGTCAGCGTCAAGGTGAACGAGCCGCCCGCAGGGCTGGTGAACGTGTACGAGCCGAGCGGCTCCCCGTCCGCGCTGAAGTCGACCTGCACCCCGCCACTGGGCAGGGCGGTCGGCACGAAGCGCACCGCGCCGCCACTACCCGAATCCAGAGCCGCTGCGAAACCGATCGGTGTCAACGTTGCCACCTGCGGGGCGATGACGGTGTCGGCCCCCTTCCGACACGTCCAGCGCGCTCGGAGGTCGCCTGCGTACGAGTTCGGGGCGGACGCGGTCGCCTTGCGGCGGCACGTCTGCCTGCCGTCCGAGATCACCACCGCCGAGGAACCGACCTGCCAGATCCCCGTCCGATAGAGGGCACCGCGGTGGACGATCGTCTGGTCGGCGACAAGAGCACCGCCGGGGCCGTACTCGCTGCCGCCCATCGTGAAGTCCCCGGCCAGGAGGGTCGTGACCTGGCCCTGGACCGCGGCCGTGGTCGGGTCCGCCTGCAGCTGCGCGTAGGTGAGCGGGGCGACGTCCGCCGCATGGGCCGGAGCGACCGCACCCACCGCTGCGAACGTTGCCGCAGTGACGACAACGGCGAATCGCCTGATCGTCCTCATAGGTCCCCCGGAGGTCGACGTGCCGGTCACGATCGAGGTCTGCCTGTCGTACCCGCGCTACTTCTTCAGGCTCGCCAACGACGGGATCGCGCCGGTCGCGCCAGCCTTCGCGACGAACTTGCCGGCGACGAAGTCGTTGTTGCCCTGCACGATCGTGACCGAGATCGGCCCGCCCGCCGGGCCGGCGATCCGGAAGGCGCCGGCCTTGACACCGGTCGCCGAGGTGAGGTCCATCTGGTACGCGCTGCCGGAAGGGCTCCGCGGGACGAAGCGGATCAGCCCGTCGGTCTGCGCATCGAGCACCTGGCCCATGCCGATCGGAGTGATCGCGAGCAGCTCACCCGAGAGCAGCGTGTCGACGCCGTTCTTGCACGACCAGCGCGCCGCGCGGTCCTTCGACGGAGCCGCGTTGGCCGCCTTCGTCGCCGTCCGGACGCATGACCGCGAGCCGTCGGAGATGACGACCCGGGTGCCGAGCCCCGGACGTGTGGCGGCGATGCGGTACATGCCGCCCTTGTGGACGAGCCGCTCGGCGACGACGGTCCCGCCCTTGGAGTCGTACTGGGTTCCGGTGAGGGTGAAGTTCCCATCGAGGAACTTCTCCATGCTCGCGTTCGCCGCGACGGTCCCCGGATCGGACTGCAGCTGCGCGAACGTCAGCGGGGACCCGGTGGCGGCCTGTGCCGCCGGTGCAGCCACGAGAGCCGCAGCGGTAACGACGACCGCGGCGGCGGCGAGGGTGGAACGGGTGAAGCGAGCCATGTCTCCTCCTACAGGTTGGCCCTCAGTCTGGTCTACGCGCGGCCCGACCTACGTCGCGGAGCCGGCGAGGGCGGCGCCCACGACCTCGCGGGCGTCGTCCTGGATGCGAGCCAGGTGCTCGGGGCCGAGGAAGGACTCCGCATAGATCTTGTAGACGTCCTCGGTGCCGGAGGGACGCGCCGCGAACCAGCCGTGCTCCGTCGTGACCTTCAGCCCGCCGATCGCAGCACCGTTCCCGGGGGCGTGCGTCAGGCGCGCGGTGATCGGCTCGCCGGCGAGCTCGGTCGCCGTGACCTGGTCCGGCGACAGCGCTGCCAGCGCGGCCTTCTGGGCTCGGGTCGCCGCCGCGTCTACGCGGGCGTACGCGGGGTCACCGTGCTGGGCGGTCAGGTCGGCGTAGTGCTGGGACGGCGTGCGGCCCGTCGTCGCGAGGATCTCCGAGGCGAGCAGTGCCGCGATGATGCCGTCCTTGTCGGTGGTCCAGGCCGTGCCGTCCATCCGCAGGAACGATGCCCCGGCGCTCTCCTCGCCGCCGAACGCGACGGACCCATCGACCAACCCGGGCACGAACCACTTGAAGCCGACCGGCACCTCCCACAGGCTCCGGCCCAGCCCAGCGACGACCTTGTCGATCATTGACGAGCTCACGACCGTCTTGCCGATGCGGGCGTCCGGCCGCCAGCCCGGACGGTTCGCGACGAGGTACGCGATCGCGACCGCGAGGTAGTGGTTGGGGTTCATGAGCCCGGCGTCCGGCGTGACGATGCCGTGCCGGTCGGAGTCGGCATCGTTGCCGGTCGAGATGTCGTAGTCCGCCTTCCGCTCGATCAACGAGGCCATCGCGCTCGGGGAGCTGCAGTCCATCCGGATCCGGCCGTCCCAGTCCACGGTCATGAATCGCCACGTCGGGTCGACGAGCGGGTTCACCACGGTGAGGTCGAGGTGGTGACGCTCAGCGATCGCCGCCCAGTACGCGACGCTCGCCCCGCCCAGCGGGTCGGCCCCGATCCGGATCCCGGCCGATCGGATGGCCTCGATGTCGACAACGTTCGGCAGGTCGTCGACGTAGTCCCCGAGGAAGTCGTGCCGCCCGGTCATGCCTCCCGCGAGGGCTTGCGCCAGCGTGATGCGCCGGACCCCGCGCAGACCCGCAGCCAGCAGCTCGTTCGCGCGTGCCTGGATCGGCGCGGTGATGTCGCCGCCGGCGGGTCCTCCGTCCGGCGGGTTGTACTTGAACCCGCCGTCGCGTGGCGGGTTGTGCGAGGGCGTCACGACGATGCCGTCGGCCCGGCCCGGGTCGTCGACCGCCCGGCCGGCGTTATGCCGCAGGATCGCGTGGGAGACCGCCGGGGTGGGCGTGTAGCCGCCGGCCGCGTCGACGAGGGTGCGGACACCGTTCGCGGCGAGCACCTCCAGCGCCGTCGTCCAGGCGGGCTCGCTGAGCGCGTGGGTGTCCCGGCCGAGGAACAGCGGGCCGTTGATGCCAGCAGCGTGCCGCCAGTCGCAGATGGCCTGCGTGGCGGCGGCGATGTGGTCATCGTTGAACGCCACGTCGAACGCCGACCCGCGGTGCCCCGACGTGCCGAACGCGACCTGCTGCGACACGTCGGCCACGTCCGGGTGCTGGGCGTAGTACGCGGTGACGAGGGCGGGGACGTCGATGAGGTCCTCGGCGGTGGCCGGCAGGCCGGCTCGGGGGTGCAGGCTCATGTTCGCTCCGAGGCAGGTGGGGCGGCGTGTACGGGTCTTTCCGGTCCGGTTTGGGTCCGTCGTGCCCATCGTGGCAGACTGTGACGGCTCGAACGCCCGGCCCGCGTGGCCACGGACCGCCCTGCCGCAGGGGGCGCGGTCCGCCGAGGCACCGAGGCAGAGAAGTTCCCACCCCACCGACCGTGGGCGACCTGTGGCGCCTGCAGGAAGCGAACACCCTGATGAAGACGCTCGACGCCGTTGATGCGGCCTCGCTCAAGACCGACCTGCCCGACTTCCGCGCCGGCGACACCCTCAAGGTGCACGTCAAGGTCGTCGAGGGCAACAAGACCCGTGTCCAGATCTTCCAGGGCGTCGTGATCGCCCGCTCCGGCGCCGGCGTCAGCGAGACCTTCACGGTCCGCAAGGTGTCGTACGGAGTCGGGGTCGAGCGCACCTTCCCCCTGCACACGCCGATCGTCGAGAAGATCGAGGTCGTCACCCGCGGCGACGTCCGCCGCGCGAAGCTGTACTACCTGCGCGACCTGCGCGGCAAGAAGGCCAAGATCCGCGAGCGTCGCGAGACCCCCAAGTCCGAGGCCTGAGCTCGCCCGTGGCCGACCGTGATCGGCAGACGTGGTGGGACATCCCGCTGACGATCGCGATCGCGATCGGCGTCGTGCTCCTGCTGACCACGTTCGTCGCCAAGCCGTTCTCGATCCCGTCGGGGTCGATGGAGGACACCCTCCTCATCGGAGACCGGGTGCTGGTGAACCGAATGGTCTACCACACGCGTGACATCGAGCGCGGCGACGTGGTCGTCTTCGACGCCGCCGGCTCCCTCGCGCCCTACGACGACGTGCCGGAGCGCAACCCCGTCGCGGGCGTCGCCGCCTGGGTCGGGCAGTCGCTCGGCGTCATGACGCCGGACTCGACGGACTACATCAAGCGCGTCATCGGTGTGGGCGGCGACCGCGTGGCCTGCTGCGACGCCGAGGGCCGGGTCACGGTCAACGGAACGCCGCTGGACGAGGGCTCCTACCTGTACCCGGGCGACTCGCCGAGCACTCAAGAGTTCGATGTGATCGTCCCGGACGGCATGCTGTGGGTCATGGGAGACCATCGCTCGGACTCGGCGGACTCCCGCGCGCACATGGGCGACCCCGGTGGCGGCTTCGTGCCTGAGTCCGCGGTCGTCGGTCGGGCGATGGCGGTGGTCTGGCCGGTCTCGCAGTGGCAGACCCTGCCCATCCCCGACACGTTCGCCGACGTGGCCGAGCCCAAGGCCTCCTAGCGTGGCGGTCTCCGCACGCGACTCGCAGGCTCCCCTGCCCGAGCGTCCGGAGGGCCGGGGGCGGCACGCCCGTGGGCGTTCGCCGCGTCGCCGACGCACCGGGATCTCGCGGTGGGTCAAGGAGACCGTGATCATCGTCGTCGCGGCGTTGGTCATCTCGGCGCTCGTGCGGGCCTTCCTCGTCCAGGCGTTCTACATCCCCAGCCCGTCGATGGAGGACACGCTCGCCATCAACGACCGCATCGTCGCCTCGAAGATCAGCACCGAGATCGCCGGCATCCACCGCGGCGAGGTCGTCGTGTTCCGCGACCCGGGCGGCTGGCTCGAGCCGGTTGACACCGCGTCGTCGGGGGTTGGTGGCGTGCTGCGCACCGGGTTGACGTTCGTGGGCCTGCTGCCCAGCGACTCCGGGCACGACCTCGTCAAGCGCGTCATCGGCGTCGCCGGTGACCGCGTGTCCTGCTGCGACGCGGACGGCCGCATCGTCCTCAACGGGGTCTCGCTGGACGAGGACTACGTGAAGGGCTCCACCGACCAGGTCCGCTTCGACGTCGTCGTCCCCCCAGCCGGCGTGTTCGTCATGGGCGACAACCGCGGCGACTCGGCCGACTCCCGCTTCCACCTGGACGACGACCTCGGGGCGGTGCCGACCGACGACGTCGTCGGCCGGGCGGTCCTGGTCGTCTGGCCGCTGGCCCGGTGGTCGACGATCCCGGTGCCGGAGATCTTCTCCGACCCGGCGATCACCCAGGGAGCGCGGCCGTAGCGATGGCGGTGAGGGTGAGCCTGCGGACCGAGCGCGACCTGCTGCGCTCGGGTGCCCGGCTGGTGGCCGGCGTCGACGAGGTCGGGCGCGGGGCGCTGTGCGGGCCGGCGACGGTGGGGATCGTCGTCATCGGACCGGCGACCCGGTCAGCGCCGACGGGCGTCCGTGACAGCAAGCTGCTGACCCCGGACGCGCGGGAGGCGCTGGTTCCCCGCATCCGTCGGTGGGCGGTCGCGTGGTCGGTCGGCCATGCCAGCGCCGCCGAGGTGGACGCCGTCGGCATCATCGGCGCGCTGCGCCGAGCCGGACACCGCGCGCTCGCCGCCCTGCCCCAGCTGCCGGACGTCGTCCTCCTCGACGGCAACCACGACTATCTCTCGCCGCCGGCGGAGGCCTCGCTCCTCGACGACGAGCCCGTCGACCCGATGCCGTCCGTCCGCCCGCTGATCAAGGCCGACCTTCGGTGCGCGGCCGTCGCCGCCGCCAGCATCCTGGCCAAGACCGAGCGCGACGCGATCATGGTCGACCTCGCGGCCAGGCACCCTGGCTACGGCTGGGCGGTCAACAAGGGGTACGCCACGCCGGACCACGTCGACGCGCTCGGCCGGCTGGGCCCGTCCGTGCAGCACCGACGCAGCTGGCGCCTGCCCGGGGTGGTCGACCTGGGTCGCGCCACCGGCTAGCCCCGCCGCCCTTGTTGCAAGTCATTTGCAATTGCGCGTCACGGGCGGTCCGTGGTTCGATCGGGCCCTAGGTCGAGCGATGAGAGGGGCAGCGTGCACGTCTCCGCGATGCATATCCCGGACGGCTTCATCGATGGCCCGGTCAGCGTGGTGGCGATGGTCATCGCTGCGGTCGGGATCGTCATCTGTCTGCGCGGGGCACGTCGTCAGCTCGACGAGCGCACGGCACCGATGGCCGGCCTCGTCGCCGTCTTCATCTTCGCCGTCCAGATGCTGAACTTCCCCGTCGCGGCCGGCACGAGCGGCCACCTGCTCGGCGGCGCGCTCGCCGCGATCCTCGTCGGTCCGTACGCCGGTGCGTTGGCCGTGAGCGTCGTGATCTTGGTCCAGGGGCTGCTGTTCGCCGACGGTGGCCTGAGCGCGATCGGCCTCAACATCATCAACATGGCGCTCGTCACGTCGGTCGTGGGCTGGTTCGTCTTCCGAACGACCATCAAGGCGATCGGGGTGTCCAAGCCCAAGGTCTTCGCGGCCTCGTTCCTGGCCGGCCTCATCGCCGTGCCCGTCTCGTCGCTCGCCTTCGTGCTCGAGTACGTCCTTGGCGGGACCGGCACGATCGGCTGGCCGACGGTGATGGCCGCGATGACCGGCGTGCACGTCCTCATTGGGATCGGTGAGGGCATCATCACCGGGCTTGTCGTCTCGGCCGTGTACCTCACGCGACCTGATCTGGTCTTCGGCGTCCGGGACCGGCTGCCCAAGCCGGTCGTCGTCATCCGGGAACGCGAGGAGGTGGCGTGATGCGCCGCAGCGTGTGGTGGGTCGTCGGTGTCGGGCTGGTCCTCGCGCTCATCGCCGCCGGGATCGTGAGCTACTACGCGAGCAGCTCGCCCGACGGCTTGGAGAAGGTCGCCGGCGACCACGGCTTCCTGCAGAACGCGTCCGACAGCGCGAACGCCGCCCTGCCGACAGCGGGGTACGCGATCTCCGGTGTCGACAACGAGCGCTTGTCGGTCGGGCTCGCCGGCGTCCTCGGCGTCGTCGTGATGTCTGTCGTGGCGTTCGGGCTGTTCTGGCTGCTCGCTCGCGGCAAGAAGGCGCCGGCGGACGACCGGTCGCCGGTGTCCGCCGCTGCCGGCCCGCCGCCCGTTGCCTAGTGCCGATGGCTAGTCCGGTCCACCCCCACGACGCGTCGGAGCGGCTGTTCGTCGCGCGTGACTCGCCGGTCCACCGCCTGCCGGCCGAGGTCAAGACCGTCGCGATGGTCGCGTTCGTCCTCGTCGTCGTGTTCACGCCGGCGCAGTGGTACGGCGCGTTCGTCGTCTATGCGGGCCTCGTCGTCGCCGTCGCCGCGATCGCCCGGGTCCCGGCACGTGTCATCGCCCCGCGGATGCTCATCGAGGTCCCGTTCCTGCTGTTCGCCGTGCTCATGCCGTTCTTCGGCACCGGTCCGAGCCACGAGGTCCTCGGCGTGACGATCTACTCCGCCGGCCTCGTGGCCGCGTGGAACATCGTCATCAAGGGCACGATCGGCGTCCTGGCCTCCATCGTTCTGGCGGCTACGACCCCCGCCCGCGACCTCGTGCTGGGGCTCGAGCGGCTGCACGTGCCGTCGCTCATCGTGCAGATCGCCGCTTTCATGCTCCGGTATGTGCACGTCGTGACCGACGAGCTCGCGCGCATGCGGCTGGCGCGGGAGGCCCGGGGCTACGAGGCGACGGGCATGCGTTCGTGGCCGATCCTCGCGCAGACCGCCGGAGCGCTGTTCATCCGCTCGTACGAGCGCGGTGAGCGCGTGCACCTGGCGATGCTCAGCCGCGGGTACGACGGCCGGCTTCCACGGCTCGACGGGTCGGTCACCCACGCGCGCGACTGGGCGCAGGCGCTCGCCCTGCCGGCCTGTGCTCTCATGGTCGCCATGACGGCTCTCGCGCTGCAGCGATGACCGAGCCCAGCCTGCTGATCGAGGGCCTGGCGTTCGCCTACCCGGACGGCCACCAGGCTCTGTTCGGGGTCGACCTGCGCGTTGAACGCGGCGAGCGCGTCGCGGTGCTCGGGCCGAACGGCGCGGGCAAGACGACGCTCGTGCTGCACCTCAACGGCCTGCTGTCCGGCGGGGTCGGGACGGTCCGAGTGGCGGGGACGACCGTCGAGCCGGAGACCTACCGGCAGGTCCGCCGACAGGTCGGCATCGTGTTCCAGGACCCCGACGACCAGCTGTTCATGCCGACCGTGCGTGACGACGTCGCGTTCGGCCCGGCCAACGCCGGGGTATCCGGCGCCGAGCTCGACCGACGTGTCGGTGCGGCGCTGGAGTCGGTGGGCATGGCGGAGTTCGCCGACCGGCCCCCGCACCATCTCTCGTACGGCCAGCGGCGGCGCGTCGCGCTCGCGACGGTGCTCGTCATGGAGCCGGAGATCCTCGTGCTCGACGAGCCGTCCAGCAACCTCGACCCGGCGAGCCGGCGCGAGCTGGCCGACGTGCTGCGGTCCCTCGACGTGACCGTGCTGATGGTCACGCACGACCTGCCGTACGCCCTTGAGCTGTGCCCGCGTGCCGTCATCCTCTCGGACGGGCTCGTCGTCGCGGACGGGCCGACCCGCGAGATCCTCGGGGACGCCGGCCTCATGGCTCGGCACCGCCTGGAGCTGCCGTTCGGGTTCGACCCGGCGGCCGTCGCGTCGCCGTGACCGCTCGCGCACAGGCGTAGCGCCCGCCGGTCAGCCGTCCACAACCGGCGTTGCCGTCCTCCTGCCCGTCGCCCGCCTGCGCGAGCCTCGCGTCCTCAGGCGAACGGGGGAGCGATGGCGGCGAAGGACGATCTCGGCCGGCACGGCGAGGAGCTGGCGGCCGAGTACCTACGGCGGTCCGGGATGACGATCCTCGACCGGAACTGGCGGTGTTCCGCCGGGGAGATCGACATCGTCGCGCGCGACGGTTCAGCGCTCGTCGTCTGCGAGGTGAAGACCCGGTCCAGCACGACCTTCGGGTCGCCCGCGCAGGCCGTGACCCGCCGCAAGCTGCGGCGGCTGCGCGAGCTCGCGCTGCACTGGCTCGACGACCGCGGGATCTACGTGCCGGAGATCCGGTTCGACGTCGTCGCGATCGTCCGGCCGCCCGAGGGCAGGCCGGTCCTCGAGCACCTGCGCGGCGTCGGCTGATGGCGCACGGAACGGCCATCGGAGTCGTCCTGTCGGGCGTCACGGGCGCGCTCGTCCAGGTCGAGGCCGATGTCTCGGACGGGCTGCCCGGGGTGGCGATCGTCGGTCTGCCCGACACCTCCGTGTCGGAGTCGCGACAGCGGATCAAGGTCGCGATCGAACGGCTGGGCCTCACCTGGCCGAACCGTCGCCTGACCATCGGCCTGTCCCCGGCCGAGCTGCGCAAGCACGGATCGGGGCTCGACCTGCCGATGGCCATGGCCGTCCTCGCGGCGACCGATCAGCTTTCTCCGGCGAGCCTGGCCGGCACGGCGTTCATCGGCGAGCTCGGCCTCGACGGACGGTTGCTGGTGCCGCGCGGTGCGCTCGCATCCGCGCTGGCGGCCCGTCGGGCGGGGCTCCGGCGGGTGGTGGTGCCTGCCGCCGGCGCCGAGCAGCTTCATCGGCTGTCGGGGATCGACGTCGTCGTGTCCGACGACCTCGGGCAGGCCGTGCGCGTTGCCCGCGGAGAGGCGGAGCCCGTGCTCGCCACGGGCCCCGTCGGTGGCCAGGACGTGACGTCGGCCGACGGCCCGGACCTGCGCGATGTCCGTGGCCACGCCCACGGCCGGCTGGGGCTGGAGGTGGCCGCCGCCGGCGGTCACCACGTCGCCCTCGTCGGCAGCCCGGGCGTCGGCAAGACGCTCCTGGCCGACCGGCTCGCCGGCCTGCTGCCGGACCTCGACGACGAGGCGGCGCTTGAGGTGGCGTCGGTGCACTCGGTGGGCGGCACACCGCGGCCGGACTCCGCCTACCGACGGCCGCCCTCGCAGTCACCGCATCACTCGGCGTCCGCGGCCGCACTTCTTGGCGCCGTGCATGGCTCCCATGTGGCTCCAGGAGCTGCGACCCTCGCCCACCACGGGGTACTGGTCCTCGACGAGGCAGCGGAGCTGAGCCGGCCGGCGTTGGAGGGCCTTCGCCAGCCGCTGGAGTCGGGCTGGATCTCCTTGGCCCGCAGCGGCTGGCGGGGGAGGCTGCCGGCACGGTTCCAGCTGGTGCTCGCCGCGAACCCGTGCCCGTGCGGTCGGCGCAGCGGCACCGGCGCCGGCTGCTCGTGCTCGCCTGCCGCGGTGCGTCGATACGCGGCCAAGCTCTCCGGCCCGCTGCTCGACCGGGTCGACATCCGGCTGGCAGTCGCCCGACCCTCCGAGGCCGAGCTGTCCGGCGGATCGGAGGGCGAGCGGTCGGCCGCGGTCCGCGACCGGGTCGCGCAGGCCCGCGAACGGAGCGGCCGCCGACTGGCCGGGACCCCATGGCGGACGAACGCGCAGGTGCCGACGGGGCCGCTGCGCCGCCGCTTCCGCCCAGAGCCTGATGCCGCCGAGCTCCTGGCCTCGATCGAACGCGGTTCGGCCAACCTGCGCGGACCGGATCGGGTCCTGCGCATGGCGTGGACCATCGCGGACCTCGCGGGCCACGACCGACCCCAGCGCGAGGACGTCGCCCTGGCGATGGCGTTGCGCGGAGCGAACCTGCCGTGGGCGGCGTGAGCGACCGCGAGTCCTGGATCGCGCTGGCGCACGTCGTCGAGCCCGGCGACACGGCAGTCGGGGCGCTGGTCGCTGCGGACGGGCCGGAGGGCACGCTCGCGCGGATCCGCTCCGGGTCGACGGGCCTACGGGCAGGCGCCGGCCTCGCGTCGCGGCTGAGCGCGTACGACCCGGGTGCGGCGGAACGAGCCGCCGACCGCTGCGGCGCAATGATTCTCACGCCGGCCGACGCCGGGTGGCCCCACCAGCTCGACGACCTGCGGGAGAAGGTGCCGCACGCCCTGTGGGTTGCCGGTGCCGGTGACCTGCGGTTGCTCGCGCTACGTGCGGTCGCCGTCGTCGGTGCGCGCGCGTGCACGTTGTACGGCGAACAGGTCGCTCACGGCTGGTCGGCCGACCTCGCCGCTGCCGGGTGGACCATCGTCTCCGGCGCCGCGGTCGGCATCGATGCGGCCGCACACCGCGGCGCCCTGGCTGCCGGGGGCGTGACGATCGCCGTCGTGGCCGGCGGCGTGGACGTCGCGTATCCGCGGTCCCACGCCGAGCTGCTGGCCCGCATCCAGGACGACGGCCTCGTTGTGAGCGAGTCGCCGCCGGGGGAGCAGGTTCGCCGCCAGCGGTTCTTGTCCCGCAACCGGCTCATCGCGGCCCTCGGCCGCGCGACCCTCGTGGTCGAGGCCGCCCTGCGGTCCGGTGCGGCCTCGACGGCCGGCGCCGCGGTCGGACTCAACCGGCCCGTGTTGGCGGTCCCCGGTCCGGTCACGTCGCCGGCTTCGGCCGGCTGCCATCGGATGATCCGCGACGGGTCGGCGATCTGCGTCGTCGATGTCGACGACGTCGCCGGCCTCCTGGACCTGGACTCGGTGTCTGCGCGAGGCGGTGGCGAGCGGCCCGAGCCGTCCGCGTGGGACCGACTCGCCGCTCGCGAGCGGCAGGTGCTCGACGCGCTGCCGCGTCGAGGCGGTCTCGACGTCGACGCGGTCGTCCGGGCCAGTGGACTCGGTCCGGCAGACGTGCTTGCCGCGCTCGCCCTCCTTGAGTCCGTGGCGCTCGTCCGGGGCGACGGGGCGCAGTGGCGCGCCTGTCGCCCGACCCCGGCCGCGCAGGCGACGATGGGGACGTGACTGCTCCGGCCGACCCTGTCGACGTGACCGCGCTGCCCGCGGCGCTCGCCGACGCGCTGGACGGTTTCGTCGCGCACGTGCGCGACGAGCGCGGCTGCTCTCCGGCCACCGTGCGCGCGTACCGGGCCGACGTCGCCTCGCTGTGCGCCTTCGGGGCGACGTTCGGGGTGCGCGAACCGGCGGACCTGCGCCTGGGGCACCTGAGGGCGTGGCTGGCGGCCGACGCCGAGCGTGGGCTCGCCCGCTCCAGCCTCGCCCGCCGCGCGGCGTCGGCCCGCGGCTTCACGTCCTGGTGCGAGCGCCGCGGCCTGACACCGGCCGACGTCGGCGCGCGACTCGCGAGCCCGAGGGCCGCCCGGGTCCTGCCCACCGTCCTCGACGCGGGCCAGGCTCGGGCGCTGATGGAGGTCGCCCAGATCGCGACGGACGACGAGACGGCCGTCGCGGCCCGGGACCGGGCGATCGTCGAGCTGCTCTACGGAACCGGCATCCGCGTCGGTGAGCTGTGCGCGATCGACGTCGACGACATCGACGGTTCGCGGCGCACGGTGCGCGTCACCGGCAAGGGGGACAAGCAGAGGACCGTCCCGTTCGGCATCCCGGCGCAGGATGCGCTCGACGACTGGCTCGCCGTCCGCTCCGAGCTCGCATCGCCCGCCGCCGGGGCCGCGATGTTCGTGGGCGTCCAGGGGCGGCGGATCGATCCCCGGGCCGTCCGCACCGTCGTCCATCGGCTGACGGCGCGAGCCGGCGTGCCGGACCTCGCCCCGCACGGCCTGCGGCACAGCGCGGCCACCCACGTGCTGGAGGGTGGCGCAGACCTGCGGGCCGTCCAGGAGCTCCTCGGCCATGCCTCGCTGGCCACGACGCAGCGGTACACGCACGTCTCGATCGAGCGCCTGCGGGCGACCTTCGCCCAGGCGCACCCCCGCGCCTGACCGCCGACGCGCCTCTAGTGGTCGTTATTCGGGCGATATGTCCGATAATTCCGACCACTAGAGGCGTCTCGGCGGGGCGGGGGGGCTAGAGGGGTTTGAGGACGGCGGGGCGCCGGCCGACGAGGCTCAGCGGGTCGGCGTACCCCGTGGCGGTTCGCAGCCCGACGTGCAGGCAGGCGGCCGGGCAGTGACCCTGCCCGGCCGCCACGACGCCGAGGACCTGCCCCGCGCGCACGGTCTCGCCCACGGTGACCCGGGCGTGGACCGGCTCGTACGTCGTGCGCCGGCCGTCCGGCAGACGCACGACGACCACCGGCCGCCCGGCGACCTGACCGGCGAAGGCGACCGCGCCGTCGACCATCGAGCGGACGGGCTGGCCGACGGCCACGGCCAGGTCGACGCCGCGGTGGCCGGCGAGCCAGTCGTGCTCCGGCGGCGCGTACGGCTCCACGACGCGGGGCCGGTCGACGGGCCAGACACCGTCCGCGGTCGGCGTACCGGCGACCTGCGGGCCGCCGACTGCCGCGGCGCAGGCGATGGCCGCCGCGGCGGCGAGGATGGTCATGGGCACCGGTCCACCATCACGCCGGGCACGACCCGCGAGGGCGACGCTGGCCCGCCCGGTGGACGGCGCCCACCGCGCATCCGGGCGGTGGACGGAGCTCGTCGCGAACGTGGGTAGAATGTCCGCACCCGGCCGGCTTGCTGTCCGGGAATTCGCACGGTCCACCTCGCGCAGCATGTGCGCGCCGGACACCGGTCGGTCCCGCCCTCGGGTGGCAGACGGTGGCCCGGGGGCCGTCAGGGGTCGCAGGCAACCGCCCGCTTCCGACAACCGACCACGCGTCGCGCCCAACGGGCCGGCGCGAACAGGAGTGCATCCATGGCCGTCGTGACCATGCGCCAGCTGCTCGAGAGCGGTGTCCACTTCGGGCACCAGACGCGCCGCTGGAACCCCAAGATGAAGCGCTTCATCTTCACCGAGCGCAACGGCATCTACATCATCGACCTGCAGCAGTCGCTGTCCTTCATCGACCGCGCGTACGAGTACGTGAAGGAGACCGTCGCCCGCGGCGGCAGCGTGATGTTCATCGGTACGAAGAAGCAGGGCCAGGAGGCGATCGCCGAGCAGGCGACCCGCGTCGGGATGCCCTACGTCAACCAGCGCTGGCTGGGCGGCATGCTGACCAACTTCCAGACCGTGCACAAGCGCCTCCAGCGGCTCAAGGAGCTCGAGGAGATCGACTTCGACGACGTGGCCGGCTCAGGCCTGACGAAGAAGGAGCTCCTCGTCCTTCGCCGCGAGAAGGACAAGCTCGAGCGCACGCTCGGCGGCATCCGCGACATGGCGAAGATCCCGAGTGCTGTGTGGATCGTCGACACGAAGAAGGAGCACATCGCTGTCGGCGAGGCCCGCAAGCTGGGCATCCCGGTCATCGCGGTGCTCGACACGAACTGCGATCCCGACGAGGTCGACTTCCCGATCCCGGGCAACGACGACGCGATCCGCTCCGTCGCCCTGCTCACCCGCGTGATCGCCGACGCCGTCGCCGAGGGCCTCATCGCCCGTGCCGGTGGCGCGACGGTGACCGAGGTCGAGCCGCTGGCCGAGTGGGAGCGCGAGCTGCTCGCCGGCACCGAGGCCCCCGCGGCCGTGGCGGCTGCTGACGTCGTCGAGGTCATCGAGGTCGTCGAGGTTGAGGCACCGGCGGCCGAGACCGCCGAGGCTCTCGAGCCCGAGGCCGTCGTCGTGGTCGAGGAGACCGCAGCCGAATAGCTCTGCCTGCCGGCGTCCGCCCTGCCTCGCGCACGCGGACGCCGGCATCGGCACGCACCGACGACGGCGCGCGCCGGCCTGTACGACCCTGTGAACGACACCTGACCCGGAAGGCATGACCCACCATGGCGACGATCTCCGCCGCAGACGTCAAGAAGCTCCGCGACCTCACGGCCGCAGGGATGATGGAGTGCAAGAAGGCGCTCGAGGAAGCCGATGGCGACTTCGACAAGGCGATCGAGGTGCTGCGCATCTCCGGCGCGGCGAAGGCCGCCAAGCGCGGCGCCGAGCGGGAGACCTCCAACGGCCTGGTCGCCGCTGAGGGCAACGCGCTCGTCGAGGTCCTGTGCGAGACGGACTTCGTGGCCAAGAACGCTGACTTCCTCGCCCTCGCCGAGCAGATCGCGCACGCCGCGGCCGCCGGCCAGATCGGCGACCGGGAGGCCCTGCTCGCCGCGACGCTGCCCGACGGGCGGACCGTCGAGGCGACCACGACCGAGATGGCCGGCGTCATCGGAGAGAAGATCGAGCTCGGCCGCGTGGCCGTGCTCGGCGAGCCGGTCGCGACGTACCTTCACCACCGCGCCTCGGACCTGCCCCCGCAGGTCGGCGTGATCGTCGCCTACGACGGTGACGAGGCTGCGGCCCGCGGTGCGGCCATGCAGGTCGCCGCGATGCGTCCGCAGTACCTGACCCGCGAGGACGTCCCCGCCGAGGTCGTGGAGAACGAGCGGCGCATCGCCGAGGCCACGGCTAAGGAGGAGGGCAAGCCGGAGGCGGCCATGCCCAAGATCATCGAGGGCCGCGTCAACGCGTTCTTCAAGGACACCGTCCTGCTCGAGCAGCCCAGCGTGACCGACCCGAAGAAGTCGGTCGCTCAGGTCCTCGCCGACCAGGGCACCGCGGTGACCGGTTTCGCGCGGTTCGAGCCCGGCCAGGCATAGCCTCCGGCTCCGGGCGGCCGCCCGGCACGGCATACTCGGGCGCGACGATCGGGAGGGGCGCGATGGGCTCGGACGACCAGACCTCCGGGGCCATCCAGCCCGCTCTCGAGGGCACGCTGGAGACCTGGCCGGAGACGCCCGAGGGCGGGTGGCACCGCGTCCTGCTGAAGCTGTCCGGTGAGGCCTTCGCCGGCGGTGGGGGGCTGGGTGTCGACCCCGACATCGTGTCCTCGATCGCCGCGCAGATCGCCGACGTCGTGCGGAACGGCACGCAGGTCGCCGTTGTCATCGGTGGGGGCAACTACTTCCGCGGCGCGATCCTGGCGGAGCGCGGGATGGACCGCTCGCGGGCCGACTACATGGGCATGCTCGGCACGGTCATGAACTGCCTGGCTCTCCAGGACTTCTGCGAGAAGGCCGGGATCGAGACGCGCGTGCAGACGGCGATCACGATGGGCCAGGTGGCCGAGCCGTACATCCCGCGGCGCGCCGCCCGGCACCTGGAGAAGGGCCGCGTCGTCATCTTCGGCGCCGGTCTCGGGCAGCCGTTCTTCTCGACCGACACGACCGCCGCCCAGCGCGCGCTGGAGGTCGGCGCTCAGGTCGTCCTCATGGCCAAGGGCGTGGACGGCGTGTACGACAGCGACCCCCGCACCAACACGGAGGCCGTGCGCTTCGACCGCCTGACGCCCGACGACGTCCTCGCGCGCAACCTGAAGGTCGCTGATGCCACGGCGATCAGCCTCTGCCGGGACAACGGACTGCCGATCGTCGTGTTCAACCTGCTGGAGGAGGGCAACATCGCCCGCGCGGTCCGGGGCGAGACGATCGGAACGCTAGTGTCGACCCGCCGCATCGACTGAGTGCGGCCAGCGAACGGAGACGGTACGTGAGCGACGAGATCGACGAGATCCTCCTGGACGCGGAGGAGAAGATGGACAAGGCCATCTCCGTGGCGCGCGAGGACTTCTCGACCATCCGCACCGGCCGGGCCACGTCCGCGATGTTCAACAAGGTGCTCGTCGAGTACTACGGGACGATGACGCCGGTGAACCAGATGGCCTCCATCCAGATCCCGGAGGCGCGTTCGGTCATCATCACGCCGTACGACAAGGGCTCCTTCGCGGCGGTCGAGAAGGCGCTCCGCGAGAGCGACCTCGGCATCAACCCGAACAACGACGGCGCCGTGATCCGGGTCAACCTCCCGCTGCTCACGGAGGACCGGCGCAAGGAGTACATCAAGCTCGCCAAGCACAAGGCGGAGGACGCGCGCGTCTCGGTGCGCAACATCCGCCGCCACGCCAAGGACGCGCTGGACAAGCTCCTCAAGGACGGCGACGCAGGCGAGGACGAGGTCCGCCGCGCGGAGAAGCAGCTCGACGACACGACCCACGCGCACGTGGAGAAGATCGACGAGGTCCTCAAGCACAAAGAAGCCGAACTCCTCGAGGTCTGACACCGTGCCCGACATGCCCGAGGATCCGCAGGGCGCCACGCGCCCCGCATCCCGGGCCGGGCGCAACCTCCCCGCGGCGATCGCGACCGGCGTCGGTCTCGGCGTCGTCGTCATCTTGAGCCTGGTCCTGGTCAAGTGGGTCTTCGTCATCGTCGTCATCGCGACGTTGACGATCGCCGTGCACGAGGTCATCGCTGCCTTCCGCGGCGTTCACGTGATGGTCGCGCGCGCCCCCGTCTACGCCGCGACGGTTGCCGTCCCGGCCGTCACGTATGTGTGGGGTCCGGTCGCGCTTCTCGCAGCGACGGGGATCGCTGTCCTCGCCGCCGTGATCTGGCGGATCCGCCGGGGCTACGAGGGCTACGTCCGCGACGTCACCGCGACCGTCTTCACGATCGTGTACCTGCCGTTCATGGCCGGGTTCTTGGCCCTGACGCTGGCGGCCGACAACGGCGTCGCCCGCGTCGCGACGTTCATCCTGCTGACGATCTGCAACGACATCGGCGGCTACGCGGCTGGTGTCCTGTTCGGCAAGCACCCGATCGCGCCGCAGATCAGCCCGAAGAAGTCGTGGGAGGGACTGGTCGGTTCGCTGCTCCTGCAGGGGGCCGTCGGCGCGCTGTGCTTCGTCTTCCTTCTCGACGCGCCGTGGTGGCAGGGCGTCCTGGCCGGCATCGTGCTGACGGTCACGGCGACCGCGGGTGACTTCGCGGAGAGCGCGATCAAGCGCGACCTGGGCGTCAAGGACATGGGCACGTTCCTGCCCGGTCACGGCGGGATGATGGACCGCTTCGACTCGCTGATCCCGAATGCCTTCGCCTCGTGGGCGCTCTTCACGGTGTTCCTCGGCGCCGGGGTGGCGTTCTAGCGATGGCGCCGCAGCCCGGTGAGCTCGTCCTGCAGGCCCCGGCGCGGGGGCGGCCGCCGACACACCTGCTCGACCTCGACACCGCGGGGCGGCGCGAGGCCGTCGTCGGGCTGGGCCTGCCCGCGTTCCGCGCCGACCAGGTGTCCCGACACTGGCTGGGACGGCTGGAGGACGACCCGTCCACCTGGACGGACTTGCCGGCGGACGCCCGGGACCAGGTCGCGGCCGCGTTGCTTCCCGGGCTGCTGACGCCGGTCCGGGCGCTGACGTGCGACGACGGCATGACGGTGAAGACGGTGTGGCGGCTGCACGACGGATCGCTCGTCGAGAGCGTCCTCATGCGGTACGCGGCGACCGAGGACTCGCGGGCCCGCACGACGATGTGCATCTCCTCGCAGGCCGGCTGCGGCATGAACTGCCCGTTCTGCGCGACGGGACAGGCCGGCTTGACGCGCAACCTGTCAACGGCGGAGATCGTCGAGCAGGCGCTCGCCGGAGCCCGCATGCTCGCCCGTGACGAGGTCGCCGGCGGGCCGGGCCGCGTCTCGAACATCGTCTTCATGGGCATGGGGGAGCCGCTGGCCAACTACCGGGCCGTCGTCGGTGCCCTGCACCGCCTGTGCGACCCGCTGCCGTCCGGGCTGGGGTTGAGTGCCCGCGGCATCACGGTGTCCACGGTGGGCCTCGTGCCCCGGATCAACGACCTGGCCGCCGAAGGCCTGCCTGTGACGCTGGCGGTCTCGTTGCACGCGCCCGACGACGAGCTGCGCGACACCCTCGTGCCGATCAACACCCGCTGGAAGGTCAGTGAGGTGCTCGACGCGGCGTGGGGCTACGCCGACCGCACGGGCCGCAGGGTCAGCATCGAGTACGCGCTGATCAAGGACATCAACGACCAGGAGTGGCGGGCTGATCTGCTCGCCGACCTTCTCGTCGGGCACCTCGTCCATGTCAACCTGATCCCGCTCAACCCGACGCCGGGGTCGAAGTGGACGGCCTCGCGCAGGCAGGACGAGCGGGCTTTCGTCCGCGCGCTTGAGCGACGCGGGGTGCCCGTGACGGTCCGGGACACCCGCGGTCGGGAGATCGACGGAGCCTGCGGCCAGCTCGCCGCCACGACGGACTAGCGTCGGTCAGCGCGTGCTGCGCGCACCGCATTCGGCGGCAGCCTGGCTCGCCTGACACGAACGCACTGGCCGGATGACGGTTCACGAGCAGAGCGTTCAGCCGTTCGTGCCGCGCTCAGCCAGCACCGTGTCGACTCGCGACCGGAGCCGGCGGTACTGCTCGACAACTCGGCCTCCATCAGTGGGCCGAGCGACGTAGGTGCTGCCGACCACGACCTCGTGCGGCGCGAACTGCTCTCGCGTCAGGTCGACCTCATCACCGTCGGGTAGGCGGTTGCACCAGTGGTAGTCGACCTGCTCCCCATCAACGCGTACATCTCCGCGCACCAAGTCTCCGCCCAGGAAGTCATGGACAACCAGCACGGTCGTGATGCACTGACCTCGTGCAGGATTCTCGTGAGTCCAGGCTGACTGATCCTCTGGCGCGCAGGTGTCAGGTCCCCACGCTCGACGCAGCGCGCCCCACAGCTGCTCGACGTCCACGTGATCGGTTCCCGTCATCGCTCGATCCTAGGAAGCCTCGTCCGCGCCGATGTGCTGGGCTCGCTGCGCTCCGGGCCGCCTGCGGCCGCACGATCGACGGCCCATGCGGGTCAGCTCGCCGCCACGGCGGACTAGCGTCGCCCGCCTTCGCGCGTTCTGCAGTGGCACACTGCGCTCGTGACGACTCCCGCCCCGCAGCCGCCGCCCATAGCGGCTGGGCACCCGAAGCCGTCGACGCGCGAGATCACCGTCGCCATCGCGGCCACACTGGGTCGGCTGTTCCTGGGCTTCTGGATCATCTTCGGCATCCTCCAGCTCGTCCCGCAGGACGCTGACGGACGGTTCGTCCTGCCGCTGGTCATCGCGGCCGTCGCGGTCGTCCTGTACGTGTGGTTCTTCCGACGGCAGGTGCGCAGCATCTACCAGGCACGGTTCCCGACTCTGCGGGCGGTCGAATCACTGATCCTCGTGGCCGCGATGTTCCTCGCGATCTTCTCGATGGTCTACGTGATGATCTCGCTGAGCGACCCGCCCGCCTTTACCGAGCCGCTCGACCCGTTCGTCGGCTACTACTTCTCGCTGACCGTGCTGGCGACGGTCGGGTTCGGCGACATCACCCCTGTCTCCACCGTCGCGCGTTCGGTGACGATGGTCCAGATGGCATTCGACCTCGCCTTCATCGCGGTCGTCATCCGGGTGTTCACCAGCTCGGCCCGGCGTGCGCTCGCGGCGCGCAACGAGCAGTCGATCTTCCCGGGCCCGGGCGAGGGGTGATGGGCGCCTACACGGACGCCCGCGATCGCGCGCTCGTCGACCCCTCCGGGTTCTGGCTCGATGCAGCACGGACGCTGGACTGGCACGTCGTGCCCACGCGAGGTCTGGACGACGCGGACGCGCCGCTGTACCGCTGGTTCCCCGACGGCGTGCTCAACACGTCAGCCAACGCGCTCGACCGCCATGTCGCCGCGGGGCGGGGCGAGCACGTGGCGCTGCACTACGACAGCCCGGTCACGGGGACGTCGCGCTCCATCACGTACGCCGAGCTCCTCGCCGAGGTCGAGCGGTTCGCCGGCGTCCTCGCGGGCCTGGGAGTCGGCGCAGGCGACCGGGTGCTGCTGTACATGCCGATGATTCCGGAGGCGGTCGTCACGATGCTCGCCACCGCTCGGCTGGGCGCCGTGCACTCGGTCGTCTTCGGCGGGTTCGCGCCGGCCGAGCTGGCCGTGCGGATTGACGACGCACGTCCCACCGTCGTCGTGACGGCGACCTGCGGCATCGAGGGCTCCCGTGTCATCGCGTACACGCCAATGCTCGACGAGGCGCTCGAGTTGGCTGCCCATGAGCCGGCCGCGGTCGTGGTGAAGCAGCGCCTCGAGCTGCCGGCCGAGCTGGCCGCCGGGCAGGTCGACTGGGACTCGGCCGTGGCCGGTGCGGTGGCCCATGCCGCCGTCCCTGTTGCCGCGACCGACCCGCTCTACGTGCTCTACACGTCGGGGACGACCGGGCGACCGAAGGGCGTCGTCCGGGACAACGGTGGCCATGCCGTGGCGATGGCGTGGTCGTTCGCCAACGTCTACGGCATGGGGCCCGACGACGTCTGGTGGGCCGCCTCCGACGTGGGCTGGGTGGTCGGACACTCGTACATCGTGTACGCCCCCCTCATCGCGGGTGCGACGAGCGTGCTCTACGAGGGCAAGCCTGTCGGCACGCCGGACGCCGGCGCGTTCTGGCGCGTCATCGAGCAGTACGGCGTCAATGCCTTGTTCACGGCCCCGACCGCGATCCGGGCAATCAAGAAGGAGGATCCGGACGGCCTTCTGCTCGCCCGTCACGACATCTCCTCGTTGCGGACTCTCTTCCTCGCGGGGGAGCGCCTCGATCCGGACACCTACGCGTGGGCCACGGCCCAGCTGGACGTGCCCGTCGTCGACAACTGGTGGCAGACGGAGACCGGCTGGCCGATCGCATCGAACCTGCGGGGTCTGGAGCCCATGCCGATCAAGGCGGGCTCGCCGACCGTTGCCGTTCCCGGGTTCGACGTGCGAGTCGTCGACGGCGCCGGCGACGAGGTCGGGCCGGGCCAGGAGGGATCCATCGTCATCGGTCTGCCCCTGCCGCCCGGGACCCTCCCGACGCTGTGGGGCGACGACGAGCGCTACGTCGACTCCTACCTGCGGACGTTCGACGGCTTCTACACCACCGGCGATGGTGGCTACATCGATGCGGACGGCTACGTCTTCGTCATGGGCCGCACGGACGACGTCATCAACGTCGCGGGGCACCGCCTGTCGACGGGTGCGATGGAGGCAGTCGTGGCGTCCCACCCGCTCGTCGCGGAGTGCGCGGTGATCGGTGTGCACGACGCACTCAAGGGTCAGGTCCCGCGTGCTTTCGTCGTCCTCAAGTCCGGTGCGCAGATCGACCCCGGCGTGCTCGAGGAGCAGATCGTCGCGTCGATCCGGCATGAGATCGGCCCGGTGGCCGCGCTCAAGGAGGTCGTCGTCGTGCCAGCCCTGCCCAAGACCCGCTCGGGCAAGATCCTGCGGAGCACGATGCGCGGCATCGCCGACGGCCGCCCCGGGCCCGTTCCGAGCACGATCGAGGACCCGCGCGTCCTCGAGGTGATCACTCCTCTCCTGCAGGGCTGACCACAGGTCACACCGCGCGCAGATTGGATACAATCGGCGCGTGACAGGTGCCCTGGACGGACTGCTGGTGGCGGACTTCTCCCGTGTCCTCGCCGGCCCCTACGCGACCATGCTGCTGGCGGACCTCGGCGCAACCGTCGTGAAGGTGGAGCGACCGGGCACCGGCGATGACACCCGGGCCTGGGGGCCGCCCTACGCCTCCGACGGGCAGTCCACCTACTTCCAGTCGGTGAACCGGAACAAGTCCTCGATCGCGCTCGACCTGGGTGACCCCGTCGACCGCGAGATCGCGCTGGCGCTCGCAGTACGCGCGGATGTGGTGGTCGAGAACCATCGGCCCGGTTCGCTGCGCCGTTTCGGGCTGGACTACGAGGCCGTGCGTGCCGTCAACCCGCACGTCGTCTACTGCTCGATCAGCGGCTTCGGCGCCGGCGCCGGTGCGGACCTGCCGGGCTACGACCTGCTCGTGCAGGCGATGGGCGGCCTGATGAGCGTCACGGGGACGGACGAGCCGACGAAGGCGGGTGTCGCCGTCGTCGACGTCGTCACCGGGCTGCAGGCCGCGGTCGGCATCCTCGCGGCGCTCGCGCACCGGGACCGCACGGGAGAGGGCCAGCGGGTCGAGGTCGCGTTGCTGACCTCCCTCCAGTCGGCGCTCGTGAACCAGGCTGCCTCCGTCGTTGGCGCCGGCGTCACCCCGCAACGGCTGGGCAACGCGCACCCGTCGATCGCTCCCTACGAGGTGCTCGCGACAGCGGACCGGCCGATCGTGCTCGCGGTCGGCAACGATGCCCAGTTCATGCGGCTCGCCGGAGTGCTCGCAGCGCCCGGCCTCGCGACGGACGAGAGATACGCGACCAACGCCGCGCGCGTCGCGCACCGCCCTGAGCTCGTCCGAGACGTCGAGGCGATCCTGGCGACCGACGGCGCGGACGCATGGCAGGACCGAATCACGGCGGCCGGAGTGCCGTGCGGTCCGATCAACGACATCGCCCAGGGCCTGGCGCTCGCCGAGCGACTCGGGCTCGCTCCTGTCGTCGACATCGACGACCCTCGTCGTCCGGCGCCGCAGTCGCAGGTGGCCAACCCGATCCGGCTTTCGGCGACGCCGGCCCTGTATCGAACCGCTCCACCGTTGCTCGACGAGGACCGGGACGCGGTGCTCGCGTTCCTGGGGGACGAGCCGTCGTGACGGCACAGGATCGGGCCCTGGACGCGTTGCGGGCCGACATCCGCGACGGCCTGCTCGGGCCGGGCGACCAGGTCGTGCAGGAGACGCTCGCCGACCGCTACGGCCTGAGTCGGGTACCGATCCGCGAGGCGCTGAAGACGCTGGAGGCCGAGGGCCTGGTCGTCTACCACGCGAACCGCGGGTACTTCGTGGCCGCGCTCCAGGTGAGTGACCTCGTGGAGGTCTACCGGCTACGTGAGCTGCTGGAGACCGAAGCAATCACGGTTGGCGTGCCGACGCTGACGGAGGTGGACCTCGCCCAGCTGGCGGACCTCCTCGGCGAGGTCGAGGCTGCCTCGGCGACCGGCGACCTCGTACGTCTCACCGCGGCGAACCGGCGCTTCCACTTCGCGATCTTCGATGCGGCGGACCAGCCGCGGCTGTCCCGGCTGCTGCGCCAGCTGTGGGATGCCACGGATGCCTACCGCGCTGTGTACTTCGCCGCGCCGGAGAACCGTTCGCGGGTGGACCGCGAGCACGCAGCGATGCTCGGCGCGCTGCGTCGGCGCAACGTGAGCCGGGTCGTCCAGCTCCAGGACCAGCACCGGCGTCGTTCCGTGGCGGCCGTGCGGGCCGCGCTCGAACGTGAGAACGCCTAGCCTCATCGGCTACGATGCCATCGATTGGATCCAATCTGCTCCGACCCGTTGGAGGACGGCATGATCCCGCAGCACCCGTTCGAGCTGTTCGCGATCGACTCGCTGCTCTCGGAGGAGGAGCGTTCGATCCGTGACGTCGTCCGGACGTTCGTCGACGCGGAGATCAAGCCGTACGTCGCCGACTGGTTCGAGACCGGCTCCATCCCGGCGCGTGAGCTCGCCCGGCAGCTCGGTGAGCTCGGGGTGCTCGGCATGCACCTGGAGGGGTATGGCTGCCAGGGGACGTCGGCCGTCGCGTACGGCCTTGCCTGCACCGAGCTCGAGGCGGGGGACTCGGGGATCCGATCGCTCGTCAGCGTGCAGGGATCGCTCGCCATGTACGCGATCCACGCCTTCGGTTCCGAGGAGCAGCGGCTCGCGTGGCTCCCGCGGATGTCGGCGGGCGAGGCGATCGGCTGCTTCGGCCTGACCGAGCCCGACTTCGGCTCGAACCCGGCTGGCATGCGGACGAGCGCCCGACGCGACGGCACGGATTGGGTGCTCGACGGCACGAAGATGTGGATCACCAACGGAACTGTCGCCGACGTCGCCGTCGTCTGGGCGCGGACCGACGAGGGCATCCGCGGCTTCGTCGTCCCGACCGACACACCGGGCTTCACTGCCAACGAGATCCACAAGAAGCTCTCGCTGCGTGCGTCGGTGACCGCCGAGCTGGTCCTCGACGGCGTGCGGCTGCCGGCCGAGGCAGTCCTGCCGGAGGCGGTCGGCCTCCGCGGCCCCTTGTCCTGCCTCAACGAGGCTCGGTTCGGGATCGTGTTCGGCACGCTCGGCGCGGCCCGGGACTGTCTGGAGACCGCGATCTCGTACAGCATCGACCGCGAGCAGTTCGGCCGGCCGATCGCCGGCTTCCAGCTGACGCAGCGCAAGCTCGCCGACATGGCGCTCGCTCTCGGCAACGGCATGCTGCTGGCGCTGCACCTGGGCCGGCTCAAGGACGACCACCGGATCCGGCCCGAGCAGGTGAGCCTCGGCAAGCTGAACAACGCCCGCGAGGCCCTGTCGATCGCCCGCGAGTGCCGCGGGATCCTCGGCGGCAACGGCATCACGCTGGAGTACCCGGTGATCCGTCACATGAACAACCTGGAGTCGGTCTACACGTACGAGGGCACGAACGAGATGCACACGCTCGTGATCGGTGAAGCGCTCACGGGCCTCGCCGCCTACCGCGGCTGACGGTGCTATTGCCCGCGACTACAGGCGCAGTGGCCGGATCGGGGCGCCGATCAGCGAGGGGTCCGAGCGCCAGTCGACCCCGGGGACATCGATGTAGAGCTCGATCTCGTTCCCATCGGGGTCGGCGATGTACAGGCTGTGCGTCACGGTGTGGTCGCTAGCGCCGAGCACTTCGACGTCGTTCTCCTGGAGCGTGCGAAGCGCGGCCCGCAGCTCGTCGTCGCTGTCTCCCACCTTGAGCCCGAAGTGGTAGAGCCCGACGCGGCGTCCGGCGGGCAGGGCAGCCGCATCCGGCCCGACCTCGATCAGCAGGAGCTCGTGGTGCGTCCTCCCACCGGGTGCGGAGAAGGCGGCGACCGGTAGTCCGACGAGGTCGTCGTCACCACCCAGGACGGTCCGCCAGCCGAGCACGTCGCGGTAGAAGTGCACCGAGCGCGCGATGTCGCGCACGTACAGGACGAGGTGCCCGAGCTCCTTGATCTCCACGGCACGAGGGTAGCCAGCAAAACCCTCGCGAACGGGGACTTGTCGGGCAGTTCCGACGCCGCAACCCCCCGACAAGTCCCCGCTCGCGGGGGAGGGGTGTCTGGCGGGAGGACGCCCGGCGCGGCCCGGCGGGGCGTCAGTGGCCGAGGAAGCGGTCGAACAGGCCGGCCATGCGCGACGGCTTCCCGGTCCGCTCCTCGACGGTGTCGGCACGCGTCATGACCCGAAGTCCGAGGTTCGTCGCCGCCCAGCGCAGGGGCTCGGGCTCCCAGGACGGGGAGACGTGGCCGACCCACGGCAGGTCGGTGAGTTCGGTGCTCTCGCCGCGGATGAGGTCGCTCAACGTGCGGCCGCCGAGGTTCGCCGTCCCGACTCCGTCCCCGACGTAGCCGCCGGACCACGCGAGTCCCGTGGCGGGGTCGAGGCCGCACGAGGCCCACCAGTCACGGGCGATCCCGAGCGGCCCGCCCCAGGTGTGGGTGACGGCGGCGCCGGCGACGGCGGGGAACAGGTCGGTCAGCGTCCGCCACAGTGCGGCGTGTACAGCCGGGTCGCGGTCCTGCTCGGGCGAGATGCGCGAGCCGAAGTGGTACGGGGCGCCACGGCCGCCGAAGGCGAGCCGGCCGTCCGCCGTCCGCTGCCCGTAGACGATGAGCCGGCGGCCGTCGGAGAAGGTCTCGCGCTGACCGAGCCGCACCTCGTCCCACACGTGCGGCGGCAGCGGCTCGGTCGCGAGCATGAGCGAGTAGACGGGGGCGAGGGCACGCACCGAGCCCGCGAGCGAGCGCGTGTACCCCTCGGTTGCTCGGACGACGATGGGCGCACGGACGACGCCGCGGTCCGTCCGCACGACGCCCGACTCGATCGCGCTCGCCGTGGTGCGCTCGTAGAGCCGGACGCCAGCGGCGACGACCGTGCGCGCGAGGTGCCGGGCGAGCCGCGCCGGCTGGATCGCGGCGCAGTGCGGCGTATACGTGCCGCCGAGGACGTCCGTCGCGCCTACGCGCGCCGCGGCCTCGTCTGCGTCGAGCAGGACGTGGTCATCGGGGCCGAAGCCCCAGGAACGCCACTCGGCGACCTCCTCGCGGGCTCGCTCGAGCTGCAGCGGTGTACGAGCCGTGATGACGGTGCCGCCCTTGGCCCAGCCGATGTCCCAGCCCTCGGCCGCGGCGACCCGGCCGATCTCGTCGACGCTCGCCTGCATCGCGCGGGTCTGTCGGATCGCCGCGTCGCGTGACGAGCGACGAGCCAGCGCGGGCACGCTGACGGGGAACAGCGCCGACGCCCAGCCGCCGTTGCGGCCGCTCGCGCCGAATCCGGCCTCGTGGGCGTCGATGACGGCCACCCGCAGGGTCGGGTCGGCGCGGACGAGGTAATAGGCGGTCCACAGCCCGGTGTAGCCGGCGCCGACGATCGCCACGTCGGCGTCGACATCGCCGGGCAACGGCACGCCCAGCGGCTCGCGCAGGTCGGCGGGCAGGGTGTCCCACCACAGGGACAGGCCGCGAAGGTCGTCGGACATGGCGGTCACCAGCCTCGCACGTACCCCGGGACCGCGGTTCCGGCCGGGCAGTCCGGGTCGGTGATCGGCTCGGTGAGGGTCTCGACGATCGGGACAACGCCGGCCCAGATCCGCGAGATGACGGGATCGACGAGGTCCGCCGGGTCGTCCTCGACGCCGCCGGTGCGGATCTTGACCGAGCACTCATCGAGGGAGAGGGCCAGGGTCATCGTCGCCGCGCGCTCCTTGGGTGACGGCTGGCGGCACTCCGCCCACCGCCCTGGCATGAGGTGCTCGGTGACGACCCGCAGCGCGTCGAGCTCGTCGTCGCCATCGAGGCGCCGCGCCACGCCGAGCACCATGACGCCCCGGTAGTTCATGCCCGACTCGAAGGCGCTGCGGGCAACCACGAGCCCGTCGAGCAGCGTGACCGTCAGGCAGGTCTGCTGCCCGGACGCGAGCGCGCGGAACAACCGTGACCCCGTCGAGCCGTGGAAGACGACTTCGCCCCCGCGGCGGGCGTATGCGACCGGCAGCACGAACGGCTGGCCGGACTCGTCGACTACGGCGACGTGGGCGACGCGACCGCCGTCGAGCACGGCATGGAGGGCTTCGACGTCGTGCACGGCGCGCTCAGGCAGCCGTCGGATCCGCGTCCGCGGGGTGGAGCCCGGCTCCAAGGGGGCGTCGGTCACAGCAGTGCCCACGCGCGGGCGAGGACGTCCCGCAGGATCTGCTCCATCTCGTCGAACTCCGCTTGTCCGACGATCAGCGGCGGAGCGAGCTGCACGACGGGGTCGCCGCGGTCGTCCGCGCGGCAGTACAGCCCGGCGTCGAACAACGCCTTCGACAAGAACCCGCGGAGCACGCGCTCGCACTGGTCGGAGTCGAGTGTCGCTCGGGTGGCCTGGTCGGTGACGAGCTCGATGCCGTAGAAGTACCCGGCCCCACGCACGTCCCCGACGATCGGCAGGTCACGCAGTCGCTCGAGCGTGGTGCGGAAGGCACCCTCGTTCGCACGGACGTGCGCGAACACGCCCTCGGTCTCGTACGCGTCCAGGACGGCGAGCGCCGCCGCCGCCGTCACAGGGTGCCCGCTCCACGTGAACCCGTGGAGGAACGACGTCGACCCCGTGCGGAACGGCTCGAAGAGCCGATCGCTCGCGATCATCGCGCCCATCGGAGCGTAGCCGGCGGTCAGGCCCTTGGCGCAGGTGATCACGTCGGGGGTGACGCCGTAGCGGCGCATCGCGAACATGTCGCCGATTCGTCCGAAGGCGCAGATCGTCTCGTCGGCGACGAGCAGGACGTCGTGCTCGTCGCAGATCTCGCGAACCCGCTCGAGGTAGCCCGGCGGCGGCGGGAAGCAGCCGCCGGAGTTCTGCACGGGCTCCAGGAACACCGCGGCGACGGTGTCAGGTCCCTCGATCTCGATCGCCTCCGCGATGCGGTCCGCCGCCCAGCGCCCGAACGCCGTGGGATCGTCGCGCAGGTGCTCCGGCGCGCGGTACTGGTTGGTGTTCGGGACCTTCACGGCTCCGGGCACGAGCGGCTCGAACGGTGTCTTCGCGTCCGGGATGCCGGTGATCGCGAGCGCACCGTGCGGGGTGCCGTGGTAGGCGACCGACCGGCTGATCACCTTGCGCTTGTTCGGCTTGCCGGTGAGTGCGAAGAACTGCTTGGCCATCTTCCATGCCGTCTCGACGGCCTCCCCGCCGCCGGTGGTGAAGAACACGCGGTTGAGGTCGCCGGGGGCCTCGTGGGCGAGCCGCTCGGCCAGCTCGATCGCGCGAGGGTGCGCGTACGACCACACGGGGAAGAACTCCAGCTCGCGTGCCTGGCGGGCCATCGCCTCGCCGATGTCGGCGCGGCCATGGCCGAGCTGGCTGGTGTAGAGCCCGGCGAGGCCGTCGAGGTAGCGCCGGCCCGCGTCGTCCCAGACGTAGGCACCCTCCCCACGGACGATGACCGGGACGTGGCCGGAGCCGTCGAAGAACGGCGCGTGCCGGGTGAACGACATCCACAGGTGGTCGCGGGCGCGGTCGGCGAGGCGGTCGGGGCCGGGCTCGGTGATGTCCTGCGGAGTGGTCATCGGGTTCCCCACGTGTAGATCTGCTTGCGGAGCTTCAGGTAGACGAAGGCTTGCGTCTCACGGACCGAGTCGATCGCGCGGATCCGGCGGTTGATGACCTCTAGCAGGTGGTCGTCGTCCTCGGCGACGACCTCCGCGAGGATGTCGAAGCTGCCGGCGGTCACGACGAGGTAGTCGACCTCGGGCATCGCGGCGAGCTGGTCGGCGACGGCCTCCGCGTCGCCCTCGACCCGGATGCCGATCATCGCGGAGCGGGAGAACCCGACCTGCATCGGATCGGTGACGGCGACGATCTGGATCACGCCGGAGTCCTGCAGCTTCTGGACCCGCTGGCGGACGGCAGCCTCCGACAGGCCGACGGCCTTGCCGATAGCGGCGTACGGGCGGCGGCCGTCCTGCTGCAGCTGCTCGATGATGCCCTTGGAGACGTCGTCCAGCGGGACGCTCGGGTGGCGCTCTCGCGGTGTCATGGCGGCCATGATGGGCTAGCCCGGAGGTTGTGAGCAAGTGAATCCGCACCCGCCTGGCCCCTGTGCCACGGAATCCGCACGAACGCCATGGCTCGCGGACGTGCGCGTGGGTACGCTGCTCTGAGACCTCAAACCACCCCGGGAGACCCGAGTGAGCGACAAGCGCACCATCCGCAACTTCGTGGCCGGCGAGAGCATCGACGCAGCCGACGGCGCGACCAGCGACCTCGTCAACCCGACGACCGGCGCCGTGTTCGCCACCGCGCCGGTGTCAGCTGCGCAGGATGTCGACAAGGCCTACGTGGCCGCGGCGCAGGCCTTCGAGACGTGGCGCGACAGCACGCCGTCGGAGCGGCAGACGGCGTTGCTCGCGATCGCGGACACGTTCGCAGAGCACGCCGAGGAGCTCGTCGCGCTGGAGAGCGAGAACACCGGCAAGCCGATCGCGGTGACGATGGCGGAGGAGATCCCGCCCATGGTCGACCAGATCCGCTTCTTCGCCGGCGCGGCCCGGCTCCTGGAGGGACGTGCCGCGGGGGAGTACATGAAGGGCTTCACGTCGATCATCCGGCGCGAGCCGGTCGGGGTCATCGGCCAGGTCGCACCGTGGAACTACCCGATGATGATGGCTGTCTGGAAGTTCGCACCGGCCCTGGCTGCCGGCAACACCGTCGTCCTGAAGCCGAGCGACACGACCCCCGCGTCGACCGTCCGGGTGGCCCAGCTGATCGCCGAGACGGGGACGCTGCCGGTCGGTGCGCTCAACGTCGTGTGCGGCGACCGCGACACCGGCCGCGCGATGATCGAGCACCCGACCCCGCAGATGGTGTCGATCACCGGCAGCGTCCGCGCCGGCATGCAGGTGGCCGAGACCGCCGCGCGTGACGTCAAGCGGGTGCACCTGGAGCTCGGCGGCAAGGCGCCTGTCGTCGTGTTCGACGACGCCGACATCGCGGCCGCCGCGGAGTGGCTCGCCGTGGCGGGCTACTTCAACGCCGGCCAGGACTGCACGGCTGCCACGCGGATGCTCGTGTCGGAGCGGGTCTACGACGACTTCGTCGCCGCCCTCGCAGACCAGGCGCGAGCCACGCAGACGACGTTCGCCGACGGACCGGGGGGAGACGCGCTCGTCCCGCCGGTGAACAACGCGGCCCAGTTCGAGCGCGTGCTCGGGTTCGTCGAGCGGACCCCGAGCCATGCTGAGGTCGTCGCCGGCGGATCGCGGCAGGGCGACCGCGGCTTCTTCATCGAGCCGACGGTGATTGCCGGCCTGCGCCAGGACGACGAGATGATCCAGAACGAGATCTTCGGGCCCGTCGTGACGATCCAGCGGTTCTCCGACGAGGACGAGGCCCTGCGGTGGGCCAACGGCGTGCCCTACGGGCTGGCGTCCTCGGTGTGGACGCGCGACATCGGCCGCGCCATGCGGATGGCCAAGCGGTTGGACTTCGGCTGCGTCTGGATCAACACGCACATCCCGCTCGTGGCGGAGATGCCGCACGGTGGCTTCAAGCACTCCGGGTACGGCAAGGACCTGTCGATGTACGGGTTCGAGGACTACACGCGCATCAAGCACGTCATGGCGAGCCTGGACTAGCAGTGACCACCCTGAGCGGCCGCGACAGCCGCGTACTCGTCGTCATCGATGTGCAGAACGACGTCGTCGCCCAGGCCTGGGAGCGCGACGCCGTCGTCGCCGCGATCGGCGCGAGCGTCGACACGGCCAGGGCTGCGGGCGTGCCGGTCGTCTGGATCCAGCACAACGAGGATGGCGGTCTGGTGCTGGGCAGCCCGGAGTGGCAGATCGTCCCCGAGCTCGAGCCCGCCGAGGCCGAGCCGCGGATCGACAAGCGCTACCGCAGCGCGTTCGAGGAGACGGCGCTCGAAGGTGTCCTGGCCGATCTCGGAGCGGCGGAGCTGGTCCTGTGCGGGGCCGAGTCCAACCATTGCGTGCGCCACACCTGGCACGCCGCGCTCGAGCGGGGCTACGACGTGCTTCTCGTGTCCGACGCCCACACGTGCTGGGAGGGCGACTGGGAGGACCTGCATGTCGACGGCGGTCCGATCGTCGAGGAGCAGACGCGCAACGCCACGCAGTACCGGCTTCCGGGCCGGCGCTCGGACGTCATCGCCTCGACGGAGCTCGCCGGCTACCTCGCGTCGCCGCTGTAGCTCGCGGGCAGGCTGACCCGTCGCGACGCGCGGGCAGCGCTCGCCTCCACGAGCACCGCGTTCGGCTCGTCGACCTCGTCGACCCAACGCCGGGCGGCGTCGGGCGACTTGCCGAACTGCTCGTGCCGTGCTCGCAGGCGTCGACGGCGCTCGGCCGGGTCGAGATCGACGTACACGACCTCGTCGAGCAGGTCCGGCACCTGGTTCCACGGGTCCGCATCGAGCAGGAGGTAGTTGCCCTCGGTGACCACGACCTGCACCTCGGGGTCGACGGCCACGGACGCTGCGATGGGCTGCTCGAGGCCGCGCTCGAACCCGGCGGCGTAGACCGTGCGCGCGGTCTCGGCGCGCAGGCGGCGGAGCAGCGCGACGAACCCGTCGCCGTCGAACGTGTCGGGCGCCCCTTTGCGGTCGAGGCGACCGAGCCGGCGCAGCGTCACGTCGGCGAGGTGGAAGCCGTCCATCGGCACCACCGCGGTCGGCACGGCCACGTCGATCAGCGCCGCGCGCAGGGCATCGGCGGCGGTGGTCTTCCCGGCGCCGGGGGCGCCCGCGATCCCCACCAGAAGGCGCGCGCCAGGATCTGCTCGGGCGGCAAGGGCCGTGGCGAGCCGGGCGATCGGCTCCACCGGCTCAGTCACCGACGTTCGCCGAGGATCGCGGTGGCGACCAACGGGGCGAACTCCTCGCGCTCGACCAGGTCGTACAGGCAGGCGTGGTCCGCGTCCGCGATCGGGACGACGCGCGGGGCCGGAAGCGCGGCGGCGAGGTAGTCGACCGACTCGGTGTCCCGGGCGCTGAGGACGCCATAGGTGATCGTCACGGCGCAGTCGTCGGGCGTCCCCGCGAGCACGTCCAGCACCGAGGGCGCTCCGAGCTGTGCGGCCATCTCGTCTGCATTCATGAACGCGGCTGGCCCGGCGGCGAACGCGGCGTCGGTACCGACCCGGGCCGCCGCCAGCAGCGCCGGGAGTCCGCCGCCGCTGGTGCCCACGGTCACGGTGCGCGCGTAGCCACCCTCGGCGACGAAGCCGGTGAGCCAGTCGAGGGTGGTCGGGAAGTCGTGGCTGAACGGCCGGACGCCCGTGACGTAGCCGACGCCGCGCGGTACCTCCAGCTTCAGCACGTCGACTGGGCGCTCGCCGACGAACTGCAAGAACAGCTGTGTCGGCATCATGAACCCGCGCAGGTTGCCCGAGAACGCGATGAGCAGGGTGCGAGGTCCTGTGGCCGCGGACCGGTACAGCGTCGCGCCGCCGCGCACCCAGGCGCGCTCGACCGGCGCCGGGGGGCGCCCCGACAAGGCGAGCTGTCGGGCGATGCCGTCGGCCCACTGCACCGCCTGCACCGCGCGCAGGTAGCGCGGAGCCGTCCGGGGGGCGCCGACCACGAGCTCGCGCCGGCGGCGCCGGTCGCGCTCGATCCGCAGCCAGGTGATCCGACGACGTAGCGGACCTTGCCCGTAGCGGCGGTGGATGTGCGCGGCCAGGCGCGACGCCTCGACCGGCGTCAGGCGGTTCTCCAGTTGGATCTGCATCTGCGCGAGCTGGTTCTCCGTCGCGCACCGATCGAACAGCCGGTCGTAGAGCCGGCCGTCGCCGTACCGGTCGGAATGCTCGGACACGTCAGCCTCCGAGCGTGGCGATCAGCTCGCCCAGCGTCCCGAGCCGGGTCACCTCGGCCGGCGAGACCGACAGCCCCCACCGGTCCTCCAGGACGATGCAGAACTCCATCGCCGACAGGCTGTCCATCCGGAGGTCGGCGATCGGGAAGTCGGTCGAGCCGTCAAGGAACGCCTCCTCGACGCCGTGCTCCCGCAGCGTGAACACGCCACACGCGTGCAGCAGCTCGACGATCTCGGCCCGGGTCGCGCTAGCCACGGTCGGCTCCTCCTGGTCGTTCGGTGTGTGCTGGTCGGCGGCCACGGCTGGTCACCACGGGACGAACGGTCCCTCCATGAGAGCGCTCCGGTCCACCTTGCCGCGATCGTTCACCGGCAGGTGGGCGTGGCGCATGACTGACGAGGGTACGGCGTGCTCGGGGAGCCGGGCGGCCAGCGTCGCGCGCACGGCGTCGCGGGAGACATCGGCGCCGTCGGCGATCTCGACGTGGGCGACGAGGCGCGTGGAGCCCTCGGTCACCACCGGCACCGTGATCGCGCCGGCGACACCGTCGATCGACAAGAGCACGGCCGTCACGTCCGACGGGGAGGCGAGCCGCCCACGGACCTTGACGACGTCGTCCATGCGACCCGCATGCAGGTACATCCCCGCCGTCTCGTCGAACGAGACGAGGTCGTGCGAGCGCCACCACCGCCGGCCGTCCGCGTCGGCGTAGAAGCGCTCCGCGGTCAGCTCGGGATCGTCGAGGTACTCCGTGGCGATGGCGCCGCCGACGTGGACCTCGCTGAGCCCGTCGCCAAGGTCCGGCACGGGGTCGAGACGCAGGTCGCCTGGGAACAGCGCGGTGCCCAGGTGGACCGGCCCGTGGTCGCGGGCATCGGCGAGCGCGAACTCGCCGAGGATGATCCACGCGCCCTCGCTGCTCGCAAGGCTGTGCACCATGACCGCGTCCGGGCGGAACGTGGGGCGAAGCCCGTCGAAGAACTCGTAGCGGAAGCCCTCGCCGCCGATGTGCAGGCGGTCGACGCTCGGCAGCGGGACCACGGCGCGGTCCGGCAGCTGCGAGACGACGCGCGCGAGCTGCGCCGGCATGGCGATCGCGGACGGCTCGAACCGAGCGAGGGCGGCGAGGAGGTCGGTCGTGCGCAGCTGCGCCGGGTCGACGATGAGATGCCCGTACCCCGACGCGACGAGGGCCAGCTCGTGCAGGCCCCAGGCGGAGTCCATCGGCAGCAGCAGCGGCTGTCGGCGGTTCTCGGTGGCTTCGCCGGCGGTCATCGCGTCACGGCCCCGCCAGCGCGACTCCTGGCAGCGCCACGACAGCACGATCCCCTTGGGCTCGCCGGTCGAGCCCGACGAGAACAGGACCACCGCAGGGGACTCCTCGTCGATCGCGCCCGGCTCCGGGGAGCCGTCGGCGGCGGGCGACATGTCGATCGAGGTCGCGCCCGGGATCCCGTCGCCGTCGCGTGCGGCCATGAGCTGGAGTCCGGTGTCGCCCGTGCGCTGGGCGAGGCGCGCCTTGAGCTCCGGGGTCGTGCGGACGTCGACCGGGACGAACGGCACGCGGCCGAGGAAGCACGCCATCACCGCTGCGGCAGACCCGACCGACCTGTCGATGATGACGGGGAGAAAGGCCCCGGGGGGCGCCTGATTCATGGCCGTGCGCGTCGCCGCCGACGTGACCTCGACGTACGCCAGCAGCTCCGCGAACGTCATCGACGTCGTCAGGTCGGCCAGCGCGACCCGGTCAGGTGTGCGCGCCGCCCAGGCCCGAAGCCCATCGAGCGGTCGCCGGTGGCCTCCCTCGCTGGCCGGCATGACGTTCCCTCCTCCTGCGTCGCACCCCTGTGGCGCGACCTGTCACCACGACTCGAACGGACCAGCCATCAGCGCGCTCCGGTCGACCTTCCCCCGCCCCGTGACAGGAAGGCGAGCATGACGCATGACCGCTGAGGGTACGGCGTGGGCCGGTAGGCGGCTCGACAGGACCTGGCGGACCTCGGCGAGCGTGAGTGCCGACCCCGGGGCGACATCCACATGGGCGACGAGGCGGGTGTTCCCGTCCGTGACGACCGGGACGGTTATCGCGCTGGTGATCCCACCGATGTCGAGCAGGACCGCGGTGACGTCTCCCGGTGCGGCGAGCTTCCCGCGCACCTTCACCACGTCGTCGAGACGTCCCTCGTGACGAAGTCCGCCCACCGGGTCGCGGGACACGAGGTCATGAGACCTCCACCAGCGTCGACCGTCGGCGTCGATGTAGAAGCGGTTCTGCGTGAGCTCCGGATCGTCGAGGTAGCCGACGGCGATCGAGCCAGCGACATGGACCTCTCCGACTCCGTCCATCCCGGGGACGTCGACCACGCGCAGGCTGTCGGGGAAGAGTGGCTCGCCGATGTGGACCGCCCCGGCGGCGGGGGCGTCCTGGAGGGCGAAGCACGTCGCAATCTCGCGGCCGCCCTCGCTGCTCGCCAGGCTGTGCACGATGGTCGTCGTCGGTCCGAAGGTCGCCTGCAGGCCGGGCATGTACTCGTACCGGAAGCCCTCGGCGGCGATGTGCAGTCGGCGGACAGCAGGCAACGGGATAACCAGCCGTGGGGGCAGCTGGGCGATCAGGCGGGCGAGCTGGGCGGGGATCGCCATTGCGGTGGCGCCGAAGCGCCGGCTCTCGGCGAGGAAGGCGACGGGACCCGTGCTTGCCACGTCGATGATGTGCTCGCCGAAGCCCGAGGCGACGTCTCCGACCTTGGCGACACCCCAGGACGAGTCGAGGGGAATGACCAGCGGCTGACGTCGATCGTCGCCGAAGGCGGCGTACTCGCGGTCCCGCGACCGCCAGCGCTGCTCGAGCGCGTGCCACGTGAGGACGATTCCCTTCGGCTCTCCCGTCGAACCCGACGAGAAGAACAGCAAACCGGTCTCGGACTCGGCCGGCTCGTCGACGGTGTCACCCGCGCCGACAGCGCGGCCGAGGTCGATCGGCACGGACCCGGCGACGCCGGGGGAGACACGGGGGCCTGCCAGGTGGACTCCCGGCGCGCCTGCGCGACCGACGATGGACTGCACGAGCTCCGGCGCTGCGGCGGCGTCCACCGGGACGAACCGGACCCGACCAAGTAGGCAGGCGAGGACAGCCGCGGCTGAGCCGACGGAACGATCGACCAGGACAGGCAGGAAGGCGCCGTCCGTCCGCTGGCCGAGCGCGGCCCGGGCGGCGGGCGCCGTGGCCTCGACGTAGGCGAGCAGCTCGCCGTAGGTCATCGACAGCTCGGCGTCACGGAGTGCGACGCGGTCGGGGTCGCGAGCCGCCCAGCGGCGCAGACCCTCCAACGGGCGGCGCGGACGGTCAGTGGCGTCGGCCGTCGGCATCGAGCCTCTCCGGTCGGTCGATGGGCGGTGGTTTCCGAGCGCTGACCCATGGGGCGCGCCCGCGGCAGCCAAGCATGCCGTTGGGATCCAGGCAGCGATAGGGCCCCGGGATGGAGAGTCCCGGGGCCCTATCTCCGGTCGTGCTAGTTGCCGCCCTCGTTGAGGGTCACCGACAGCGGCGCGAAGGCGTCGCCGGTGGTGTTCAGGCCGTCCGCGGTCAGCGCCGCATTGGCCGCGACGGCGTACGTGTCCGTGTACGCCTCGGCATCGGGCTCCTTGGTGATGACGGTCGATCCCTCGAGGTTCTTCGTGCTGAGGGAGATGGTCGCCGTCTGCTCCCACTTCGCCGGATCCATGACGCCGACGCCGGCCGGAGACGGCCAGATCAGCTTGTTGATCTCGTTCATCATCCACAGCTGGTGGCTCGCCCCGAGCTTCGAGCCGTTGTCGGTGACGATCGTCGCGCACTCCTCGGCGTTGTCACGGCAGTAGATCCAGCCCTCGAGCGACGCGGTGACGAACTTCTGCGTCAGGTCCTGGTACGTCGGGTCGGCCAGCCGCTCCTGCGAGGCCCAGATGGCGTCCTGGAGCATGCCGACGCCCTCGTCCTCGTAGCTCAGGACGTTGAAGTCCTCAGGCTTGTAGAGCTCGCCGGTGTCCGGGTTCTTCGTCTCCAAGAGCTGTGCGTACTCGTTGTACGTCATCGCCTCGGCGGCGTCGATCTCCTTCTTCAGCAGGCCCTGCATGTCGAACTGCTGCTGCACGAGCTCGACGTCGGCGGCCGGGTCGAGTCCGGCCTTCGAGATCGCGGCGAACACCTCGAACTCGTTGCCGAAGCCCCAGTTGCCGATCTTCTTGCCCTTGAAGTCAGCCGCGGTCGTGATGCCGGAGTCGGCCCACGAGACCTGAAGCGTGCCGGACTTCTGGAACACCTGGGCGACGTTGGTGATGAGTGCGCCCTGCTCACGGGACGCGAGGGCCTTGGGGACCCAGGCGATCGCGAAGTCGGCGTTGCCCTGGGCGAGGACGGTCTGGGGGACGATGTCGACGCCGCCCTCCAGGATCGTGACATCCAGGCACTGGTCCGCGTAGAAGCCCTTGTCCTTGGCGGCGTAGTAGCCGGCGAACTGGGCCTGGGCGAACCACTGGAGCTGCAAGGTCACCGGCGTCGGTGTCGTGCACTCCGCCGGCGCTGATGCCGGCGCCGATGCCTCCGCGGACGCCGCAGCCGACGAGGCGGGGGCGCTTGCCTCCGCGGACGTGGACTCCGACGACGACGTGCTGCTGCAGGCCGTCAGTGCGAGGGCACCGACGACGGCGACGCCCGTGAGGGCGACCCATCGACTGCGTGCGGTCTGGCGCATTGTCTCCTCCTTGGTTGTGCGAGTGGTCGTTCTCAGGCCGACCGGGAACGGCCCGTCCAGGGGGCGGCCCATCGCTCGGCGGCGAGGACTGCGAGATAGAAGATCAAGCCGGTGATGATCGCCGCGACGACGTAGGCCCAGGCGCGGCCGTAGGCCGTGTTGGCTGCCGCGGAGGCGATGCGGCTGCCAAGCCCCAGCTGCGGTCCGCCGAAGTACTCCGAGACGAGCGCGGCGATGACCGACAACGGAGCGGCGATCTTCAGGGCAGTGAAGAAGAAGGGGATCGCGTTCGGCACCCGAAGCAGCCGCAGGACCGTTCCGTGCCGGGCGTTCATCGAACGCATCAGCTCCAGCTGGACCGGCTGCACCTGCACGAGGCCGCGCATGACGTTCACGTAGACCGGGAAGAACACGATGATCGTCGTCACGAGGACGCGGGGCGTGCGGCTGGTGATGTCGAACATGTTGTTCAGGATCGGCGTGAGCGCGACGATCGGGACCGCGGCGAGACCGGCGGCGAGCGGCGTGACGAGGTTGTTGACGACGATGAACCGCTGCGCGAGGAGCGCGAGCGCGAGGCCGAGCACCGTGCCGATGACGAGCCCGAGAAGAGCGGTCGTCGCGGTGTAGATGGCGGTCGACCACATGAGGCCGAACTCACCGGAGAAGTTCTGCCAGATCAGGCTCGGGGCGGGGAGCAGGTAGGGCTTGATATCGCGCGCGACCACGAGGAGCTGCCACGCGCCGAGGAGGACCACCCCGACCAGCAGGGGCGGCCAGACCGACTTCAGGCGGGCACCCACTAGACCTCGCCGATCCGGGCCCGTGCCGGCGAGCCGCCATGTCCACGTCCACGCAGCGCCTCGCGGACCGCTGTGACGCCGGCGTAGAAGTCGTCGGCCTCGCGAGTGTCCTCGGTCCGCTCGCCGAGGGCGATCGGGACGATGTCGGTGATACGTCCGGGTCGTGGCGACATCACGACGACTCGGTCGGAGAGGTAGACCGCCTCGGGGATCGAGTGAGTGACGAAGATGATGCTCTTGCCGGTCTCCTCGCGGATGCGCAGCAGCTCGTTCTGCATCCGCTCGCGCGTCATCTCGTCGAGGGCGCCGAACGGCTCGTCCATCAGCAGCAGCGGCGGGTCCACGGCGAGCGAGCGCGCGATCGCGACCCGCTGCTGCATCCCGCCGGACAGCTCCCACGGACGGTGGTCGGCGAAGTCGGCCAGCTGGACCATCTCCAGCAGCTCCATCGCGCGGGCGGCCCGGCGGGTCTTGTCCCAGCCCTGGAGCTCGAGCGGCAGCTCGACGTTGCGGCGGACCGTGCGCCAGTCGAACAGCGCCGCCTGCTGGAACGCCATCCCGTACTTCTGGTCCTGGCGTGCCTCGGCGGCGCTCACGCCGGCGACCTCGATCGTCCCGCGGGTGGCCTGCGTGAGGTCGGCGATCACGCGCAGCAGCGTGCTCTTGCCGCACCCGGACGGTCCGATGAGCGAGACGAACTCGCCGGCGCCAACCTCCAAGGTGATGTCCTGGAGGGCCGTCACCTCGCCGGCCTCACCCTCGTTGAAGATCTTCCAGACGCCGTCGGCGCGGACGGCACGCGCCTTCGTCGTGACGGTCATACGAGCTCCTCCTTGGGCAGGTTGCGGGAGACCGCGACATCGAGGAGAGTCACGAGACCGGCGGCGATCAGGCCGAGGGCGATCGCCCCGAAGACCGCGACGTAGACCTTCGCGGGCTGGCTCGTCGCCTCCCGGGCGTACTCGACCAACAGGCGGCCGATGCCGCCGCGAACGCCGGTCGAGATCTCCGCGACGACCGTTCCCACGATGGCGGCGGCGGCGGAGACCTTCATCGCGGGGATCAGGTACGGGACGGACGCGGGGAAGCGCAGGCGGGTAAGCGTCTGGCGGGGTGTCGCGGCGTACGAGCGCATGAGCTCGAGGGCGGTCGCCGACGGCGCCTTGAGCCCTCGCAGCGCGCCGACGCTCATCGGGAAGAACGCGAGGTAGGCGGCGATGAACATGACCGACTGGGTCGTGCCCCACTGGAGCGGACCGAGGCTGATGCGGTTGCCGATGCCGACGATGAGCGGTGCCAGGGCGATGAGCGGGACGGTCTGCGAGGCGATCACGAAGGGCAGCAGCCCGCGCTCCATGAACGCGAAGCGCTGCATGATGATCGCAAGGAGCAGGCCGATCCCGACGCCGATCGCGAACCCGCACAGCGCGATCATCAACGAGTACGCGGTGGCCGAGACGACCGCCTGCAGGACGGTGGTGTCGGACCCGCGGACCTCGGGCTGGCCGAAGCCGGCGATCATCTGCCAGACGTGGGGCATCGCCTGGTCGCTCGTGTCCAGTGGGAGGGACACGAGGGAGCCGACCACCTTGACGATCTCCCACAGGAGGACCGCCAGCGCGACGCCGGCGACCGCCCAGCCCAACGACACCGCGCCGCGCCGGAGCCGGCGTGCGAGAGGCGAGCGGCGGCTCGCGCTCCTGCCGCCCGTCGTCACCGTCGAAGAATCGCTCACGTGCGTTTCACTCCCGTAAAATCCCCGCCCCCGATATCAACTCGTGACCTACGACGTCGCGAGGAGGTACTCCTGCACCGCCGGGATCACCTTCTCGCCGTACGCGGCGAGGGTGCGGTCCTTGTCGTCGTGCTGCAGGTAGACGGCGAACTGGTCGACGCCGAGCGCCTTGAGCTCCTCGATGCGGCGCGCGTGCTCCTCGGGCGTGCCGATGATGCAGAAGCGGTCCACGATCTCGTCGGGGACGAAATCGGCGTGCTCGTTGCCCGCCTGACCGTGCTGGTTGTAGTCGTAGCCCTGCCGCCCCTTGATGTACTCGGTGAGGGCGGCAGGCACGGCGGCGCCGGAGTGGCCGTAGCGCTCGACGATGTCGGCGACGTGGTTGCCGACCATGCCCCCGAACCAGCGGAGCTGGTCGCGAGCGTGGGCGAGGGCCTCGTCCGACCCGTCAGTCACATAGGCCGGGGCGGCGACGCAGATGTACAGGTCGTCGGGGTCGCGCCCCGCGTCAGCCGCGGCCTGCCGGACCGCCGCGATCGTCCACTCGGCGATCGACGGGTCGGCCAGCTGCAGGATGAACCCGTCGCCGACCTCGCCGGTTAGCGCGAGCACCTTAGGCCCGTACGCCGCGACCCACACCGGCGTGCGGCTGGCGCTCGCCCACGGTAGGCGAAGCGTGCTGCCCTTGTAGTCGACGGCCTCGCCGTTGGCCAGCCCCTTGATGTCGACGACGGCCTGGCGCAGCTCGGCGACGGAGACGGGCTTGCCGTTGGTGACCCGGACCGCCGAGTCGCCCCGCCCGATCCCGATCACGGTGCGGTTGCCGTACATCTCGTTCAGCGTCGCGAACACCGAGGCTGTCACCGTGACGTCGCGCGTCGCGGGGTTCGTCACCATCGGACCGACGACGACCTTGCGGGTCTCGTCGAGGATCTTGCTGTAGATGACGTACGGCTCCTCCCACAGGATGTGGGAGTCGAAGGTCCACACGTGCGAGAACCCGTAGGTCTCGGCCCGCCGGGCCAGGTCGATCACGCGCGCCGCCGGGGGCGTGCACTGCAGGACGACTCCGATGTCCATGGACTCACCTTTCGCGGTGGGCGGGACCGGCAGCGGCCGGGTGGGGCTGGGGGTGCGTCAGCGCGTGCGGGGGAAGCCGAGGTCGACCGAGGAGGTCGCCGGGTCGGGCCACCGCGAGGTCACGGTCTTCGTGCGGGTGTAGAAGTCGACACCGGCCGGCCCGTAGATGTTGGTGTCGCCGAAGATCGACGACTTCCAGCCGCCGAAGCTGTAGTAGGCGACCGGTACGGGGATCGGCACGTTGATGCCGACCATGCCGACCTGGATGTCGTGCTGGAACCGCCGGGCGGCACCGCCGTCGCGGGTGAAGATCGCGGTGCCGTTGCCGTACCGGTGGTCGTTGACGAGATCGACGGCCTCGTCGTAGGTGTCGACCCGCGCGACGGCCAGGACCGGCCCGAAGATCTCGTCGTCGTAGCAGGCCATGCCCGGGGCGACGTGGTCGATGAGCGAGACGCCCAGGAAGAACCCGTCGGCGGGCAGGTCGGCCTCGCGTCCGTCGACCACGACCGTTGCTCCCTCGGCCGGCGCGCCGGCGAGGTAGGACACCACCTTGTCGCGGTGCTCACCGGTGATGAGGGGGCCCATCTCGGCGTCGGGATCGGTGCCAGGCCCGACCCGAAGCTTGGGCATGCGTGCCGTGATCGCGTCGATGAGGCGGTCGCCGACCCCGCCGACGGCGACGACGACCGAGATCGCCATGCACCGCTCACCGGCGGAGCCGTAGGCCGCGCTCACGGCGGCGTCCGCGGCCATGTCGATGTCGGCATCCGGCAGCACGACCATGTGGTTCTTCGCTCCGCCGAGGGCCTGGACGCGCTTGCCGTTCGCGGTGCCGGTCGCGTAGATGTACTGGGCGATCGGGGTTGAGCCGACGAAGCTGACCGCCTCGACGTCGGGGTGGTCCAGCAGGCGGTCGACCGCGGTCTTGTCGCCCTGGACGACGTTGAAGACGCCGTCGGGCAGGCCCGCCTGCTTGAGCAGGTCCGCGAGCAGGAGCGCGACCGACGGGTCCTTCTCGCTGGGCTTGAGGACGAACGTGTTGCCGGTGGCGATCGCGTTGGCGAACATCCACATCGGGACCATCGCCGGGAAGTTGAACGGCGTGATGCCGGCCACGACGCCGAGCGGCTGACGGATCGAGTAGACGTCGACGCCGCTGGAGACGCCCTCGGAGTAGCCACCCTTCAGCATGGCGGGGATGCCGCAGGCGAACTCGATGTTCTCGATCCCGCGGGCGAGCTCGCCCGCCGCGTCGCTAGGCACCTTGCCGTGCTCGATCGAGACGAGGTCGGCGATCTCGTCGCGGTGCGCCACGACGAGCTCGCGGAAGCGGAACATGACCTCCGCGCGCCGCGACAAGGAGGTGTCCCGCCAGCCGGGGAACGCGGCCTTCGCCGAGGCGACGGCCGCATCGACCTCGGCGATGGAGGCGAGCCCGACCTGCGCCTGCTGCGCGCCGGTGGCCGGGTTGTAGACGGGGCCGACACGGCCCGACGTCGATGGGGTGACAGCTCCGTCGATCCAGTGGTCGATGGTGCGCACGGATATCAGCAACCCTTCAGGTGGTGAGGTGTCAGCGACGGCGGCCGGTTCCGGCTGTCGTCGGTCAGGTCAGGTACTGCGACAGGCCGCGGGGGAGGAAGACCCCGTCGCCCTTGGTGCCGAGGTATGCGTTGTCGTCGATCACGACCTTGCCTCGGGACAGAACGGTGTCGACGTGCCCGTCGACGGTGAACCCTTCCCACGCGGAGTGGTCCATGTTCATGTGATGGGTCTTGTGCAGCCCGATCTCGGTGCGGCCGGCCGGGTCGTACACGACGATGTCGGCGTCGAAGCCCGGCAGGAGCGCACCCTTGCGTCCGTAGAGCCCGAACATCCGGGCCGGCGTGGTCGAGCACAGCTCCACCCACCGCTCGATCGTGATGCGTCCCTCGACAACGCCCTGGAAGATCAGGTCCATGCGGTGCTCGACCGAGCCGATGCCGTTGGGGATCTTCGAGAAGTCGCCCAGGCCCATCTCCTTCTGCTCCTTGAAGCAGAACGGGCAGTGGTCGGTGCTGATGACCGAGAGGTCGTTGGTGCGCAGGTACCGCCACAGCTCGTCCTGGTGGTGCTCGGCCTTCGACCGCAGCGGTGTCGAGCACACCCATTTCGCGCCCTCGAACCCGGGCTGCGAGAGCTGGTCCTCCAGCGACAGGTACAGGTACTGCGGGCAGGTCTCGCCGAAGACGTTGTAGCCCTCGTCCTTGTTGACCTGCAGGACGCGGACGGCCTGCTTCGCCGACATGTGGACGATGTACAGCGGGGCGCCGGTGAGCCGCGCCAGCATGATCGCGCGGTTCGTCGCCTCCGCCTCGGTCTCCCACGGACGCGTCAGCGAGTGGTATTTCGGATCGGTCTTGCCCTCCGCGAGGGCCTGCGCGACGAGGACGTCGATCGCGCTGCCGTTCTCGGCGTGCATCATGATCATCGAGCCGTTCCCGGCGGCCTGCTGCATCGCCTGCAGGATCTGGCCGTCGCTGCTCAAGAACACGCCCGGGTAGGCCATGAACAGCTTGAACGTGGTGACGCCCTCGTCGATGAGCTCGTCCATCGCCTTCAGCGACTCGTCGTCGACCCCGCCGACGACCTGGTGGAAGCCGTAGTCGATGGCACACGTGCCTGCGGCCTTCGCGTGCCAGGCAGCCAGGCAGTCCTGCACGCGCTCGCCCTGCTTCTGCACGGCGAAGTCGATGATCGTCGTCGTGCCGCCCCAGGCGGCCGCGCGGGTCCCGGTCTCGAACGTGTCCGAGGCGACGGTCCCGCCGAACGGCATCTCCATGTGCGTGTGGCCGTCGATGCCGCCGGGGACCACGTACTTGCCGGTCGCATCGATGACGCGGTCGACCGACGCCGCCAGGTCAGCGCCGAGCCGCGTGTCGCCGGGCGCAAGGATGGCGGCGATCGTCTCGCCGTCCACGAGCACGTCCGCCTGCGAGCTACCGGTCGCCGTGACGACGGTGCCGCCGGTGATCAGGATCGTCATGGTGTCGCCTCTCGTCGGAGCGGACTACGGCCGGACCAGATCACCGTAGGCGTCGGGCCGGCGGTCGCGGTAGAACTGCCAGCGGTCGCGGACCGTCCGCAGCAGGTCCATGTCGAGGTCGCGGACGATCAGCTCCGGCTGGTAGGGGTCGCCCTTGTCGCCGACGTAGCTGCCCTCGGGGTCGATGAAGTACGACTGGCCGTAGAAGTCGTCGTCGCCCAGGTCCTCGATGCCCACGCGGTTGATCGCCCCGACGTAGTACTCGTTGGCGACGGCCGCGGCCGGCTGCTCGATGCTCCACAGGTACTGCGAGAGCCCGCGCGAGGTCGCCGAGGGGTTGAACACGATCTGGGCACCGTTGAGGCCGAGGGCCCGCCAGCCCTCGGGGAAGTGGCGGTCGTAGCAGATGTAGACCCCGACCTTGCCGACCGCCGTGTCGAACACCGGGTACCCGCCGTTGCCCGGGCGGAAGTAGAACTTCTCCCAGAAGCCGCTCACGTGCGGGATGTGCTGCTTGCGGTACTTGCCCAGGTACGTGCCGTCGGCGTCCACGACGGCTGCCGTGTTGTACAGGACGCCCGGCTGCTCCTCCTCGTACATCGGGAGCACCATGACCATCCCGAGCTCCTTGGCCAGGGCCTGGAAGCGCTCCGTGGTCGGCCCGGGGATCGACTCGGCGTACGCGTAGTACGCCTTGTCCTGGACCTGGCAGAAGTACGGGCCGTAGAAGAGCTCCTGGAAGCAGATCACCTGGGCGCCCTGGGCCGCCGCCTGCCGCGCGTAGTCCTCGTGCGCGACGATCATCGACTCCTTGTCGCCGGTCCAGCTGGTCTGCACGAGTGCGGCTCGCACAACAGTCATCGTCTGGTCTCCTTCGTCGGTGGTCCTCGACGGCACGGCGTCGTTGTGTGATTCTGGACCCTAGACACTTTCAGTTCTGTTACAACACCGTTTCGACGAACATTTCCCAGTGGGACAATCCGAACCCATCCGGCAATTCGGACCGCGGTGGGCGTGACGGGAGGGCAGCCGTGACGCTGACCGTCGTGCCCGGTGAGCCGTCGTCCGTGGCTAGCGCGGTCGAGGAGCGCACGCCCAAGGGCATCGCGGCCGCCGTGCACCGGCTGATCCGCGCCGGCCGGCTCGTGACCGGCGACCGCCTGCCCACCGTGCGCGACCTGGCCCGCGACCTGGGAGTCAGTCCGGCGACCGTGAGCGAGGCCTGGCAGGCGCTGGCGGCGGTCGGTGCCATCCAGGCGCGCGGGCGCGCCGGCACCTTCGTCCGTGACACGGCGGAGCCGAGCCGACCGGCCCGGTACCTGGGGATCGGCGGCGGCCCCCTCGCCGAGGGGCTCAACCTCTCCAGCGGCACCCCCGACCCCGCGCTCCTGCCACCACTTCGGGAGGCGGTCGAGCGCGTCGTCGCCCGGTCAACGTCGTGGACGACGAGCTACCTGGACGCCCCCGTCCTGCCGGAGCTGGAGGCCGTGCTCCGGGCCGGTTGGCCGTTCCCGCCCGCCCGGCTCACGGTCGTCGACGGGGCGCTGGACGCCATGTCCCGCATCGTCGACCTGCACGTCCGGTTCGGCGACCGCGTCGCGATGGAGAACCCGGGCTTCCCTCCGCTGATCGACCTCCTGGAGCGCGCCGGAGCGGAGATCGTCGGCCTCGAGCTGGACGACCAGGGTGTCGTCCCGGCCTCCCTCGCCGACGCGCTCGCGGTGGACCCGGTGGCGGTCTTCGTGCAGCCCCGGGCGCAGAACCCCACCGGCATCAGCACGAGCAGGTCCCGCTGCGCCGAGCTCGCGGCCGTCCTGTCCGGGTCCCGCGCCGTCATCGTCGAGGACGACCACTCCGGCGACATCGCGACGGGCGAGGACGTCAGCCTGGGCCGGTTCTGGCCGGACCGCACGGTCCACATCCGCAGCTACTCCAAGTCGCACGGTCCGGACCTGCGGATCGCTGCCGTCGGGGGAGCAGCCGATGTCATCGACCCGCTCGTCTCCCGCCGCATGCTCGGCCCCGGGTGGACCAGCCGCCTGCTTCAGGCGACGCTCCTGGAGCTGCTCACCGATGCCGACGCCGTGGCCGCCGTCGGCCGAGCGCGGGTGGCCTACGCGATGCGGTCGCTCGCCGTCCGGGCCGGCCTGGCCCGGGAGGGTGTCGCGAGCACCACGGGCGACGGCATCAACGCGTGGGTCGAGGTCGCCGACGAGCGGTCCGCGCTCATCACTCTCGCCGCGCTCGGCCTGCGCGTCTCGCCCGGCACCCCCTTCATGGTGGCGCCTAGTGGGCGCGAGCACGTGCGGGTCACCACCGGGGTCCTCGACGAGCACGACGGCGAGGTCCTCCAGCACGTGATCTCCGCGCTGGCCGCCGCCGCCCGGGCCGTGCCCACGCTTCGGGGTGTCTGACCGTCGGCACGGTTTCCCTCGTCACAATCAGATGTCGCCGAGGTTTCCTGCCGTCGAATCCTTGTCCGACCGCTGCTTTCCGTGGTTTCATGCGACTTCCGCGCGGTGGGGATCGCGCGCTGAGGGAGGTGTCGTGACCGCTGCCGTCGCCTCGGCGCGCCTCGGCGGCACGGTCGTGGACCCCTCGGACGGCTCGGTCGTCGCGGAGGTGCCCTGGGCGACGCCGGCCGACGTCGACGAGGCGGTCCGGTCCGCCACGGCGGCCTTCCCCGAGTGGTCGCGGGCGACCCCGGGGGAGCGCTCGGCGGCTCTGCACCAGCTGGCCGGCCGGCTCGCCGACCGGGCCGCGGAGTACGCGCTGGTCGAGACCCGGCAGTGCGGCAAACCCATCCGGCTGACGACGCAGTTCGACGTCCCGGGCTCGATCGACAACATCGCGTTCTTCGCCGGAGCGGCACGTCGCCTCGACGGCATGGCGTCCGCCGAGTGGGACGGCACGCACACCTCGATCGTGCGGCGTGAGCCGATCGGCGTCGTGGGGTCGATCGCGCCGTGGAACTACCCCCTGCAGATGGCCGTCTGGAAGGTGCTCCCGGCCATCGCCGCCGGGAACACGATCGTCCTCAAGCCCGCGGAGATCACCCCACTCACCTCGATGATGCTGGCCGAGGACGCGCTCGCCGCCGGGCTGCCCGCGGGCGTCGTGAACGTCGTCGTGGGCGCGGGACCGGTCGCCGGCGAGCGGCTCGTCAGCCACCCGGGCGTGCGGATGGTCTCGTTCACGGGCTCCACGGCGGTCGGTCGCCGGGTCATGGAGCTGGCCACCGCCGGGGTCAAGCGGGTGCACCTCGAGCTGGGGGGCAAGGCGCCTTTCGTCGTCTTCGACGATGCCGACCTGGAGGCAGCGGTCCACGGAGCGGTGGCCGGGTCCCTCATCAACAGCGGTCAGGACTGCACCGCGGCGACGCGTGCGTACGTCCAGCGGCCGCTGTACGACGCGTTCGTCGCCGGTGTCGCGGACCTCTTCGGGACGGTCCGGCTCGGACCCCCGCAGGACGAGGCGACCGATCTCGGACCGCTTGTGACGGCCGGCCAGGCCGCACGCGTTGCCGGCTTCGTCGACCGTGCCCGCGCCGCCGGTGCTCGGGTCGTCGCCGGAGGTCATGCTCCAGGCGGCGACCTCGCTGCTGGCGCCTACTACCGTCCGACGCTCGTCGTCGACGCCGCTCAGGACTCCGAGATCGTCCGGGACGAGGTGTTCGGGCCGGTGCTGGTCGTCCTCCCGTTCGACACGGACGACGAGGGGCTGGCGATGGCGAACGACACCGTGTTCGGCCTCGCCGCCTCCGCCTGGACCCGCGACGTGTTCCGGGCACTGCGGGCGCAGCGGGAGATCCGGGCCGGCTGCGTGTGGATCAACGACCACATCCCGATCGTCAGCGAGATGCCGCACGGCGGGTTCGGTCAGTCCGGCTTCGGCAAGGACATGTCGCAGTTCTCGTTCGATGAGTACACCCAGATCAAGCATGTCTCGATGGACATCACCGCCCAAGCACGCAAGCCTTGGCACCGCACCGTCTTCACCGACCCGCCGCAGCACTAAAGACCCCCTCGGGAAGGACGCCCATGATCGACGAGAAGCCCGAAGTCATCGCCGCGATCGCGGGCACGATGCGATCGCGCATGTCCCGCCGGCGCCTGCTGGGGGCTGCGGGCATCGGGGGCGCGGCGATGCTCGCCACCGCGTGCGGTGCCTCCGATGCGGCGCTCGGCAGCGGCGGAGGCGGTCAGGGCGGGACGGTCACCGACACGAACGAGGCACCGGACCTGTCGATGCAGGACCGGACCGCGAACTGGTCGAACTGGCCGCTGTACATCGACGTCGACGACGAGTCGGGGGCCCGCCCCAGCCTCGACGCGTTCCAGAAGCTGACCGGCATCCAGGTCACCTACACCGAGGACGTCAACGACAACAACGAGTTCTACGCGAAGGTCCGCACGCAGCTCGAGCAGGGCCAGGACATCGGTCGTGACCTCGTCGTCCTGACGGACTGGATGGCCGCCCTGTGGATCCAGAACGGTTTCGCCGAACGGCTGAACAAGGACGTCATCCCGAACTGGACGAACATGCGGTCGTCGTACATGTACGCGCAGTTCGACCCGGGCCGGCAGTACACCCTGCCCTGGCAGTCCGGCTTCGGCGCCCTTGGATGGAACAAGGGCAAGACTCAGGAGCTCCTGGGAACCGACACGCTCTCCTCGGTCACGCAGCTCTTCGATCCTGCGCTCAAGGGCCGGGTCACCGTCCTCTCGGAGATGCGCGACACGATGGGCATCCTCATGGCCTACCAGGGGGCCGACCCGACCAACTTCACCGACGACGAGTTCAACAAGGCCATCGAGCTGCTCACGCAGCAGGTCGACAACGGCCAGATCCGGCAGGTGACCGGCAATGACTACGCCGGTGCCCTCGAGAGCGGCGACGTCGTCGCGGTCATCGGGTGGTCCGGCGACATGATCCAGCTGGGCGACGACTTCGGCGTCGCGCTGCCGGAGACCGGCGGCACCCTGTGGACCGACAACATGCTGATCCCGGCCCTGGCCCAGCACAAGCTCAACGCCGAGCTGATCATGAACTACTACTACGACCCGACCGTCGCGGCGACGGTGGCGGCCTACGTCCAGTACGTCTCCCCGGTCGAAGGGGCGCAGGAGGCGATGAAGGACATCGACCCGGAGCTTGCCGAGAACCCCTGGATCTTCCCGACCTCCGAGATGCTGGACAACTCGTTCGTGTTCATGACGCTGACCGAGGAGAAGGACATCGAGTACCAGCGGGCGTTCCAGAAGGCCATCGGCGGCTGACGCCGGCCACGACGAGCGAAGCGGAAGAGGACACGTGACCACCGAGGAGCACACGGTCGAGGACCTGCACCTGCAGAACCTCACGAAGAGGTTCGGCGACTTCGTCGCCGTCGACGACCTCACGCTGACGATCCCCGCCGGCTCGTTCTTCGCCCTCCTGGGCGGGTCGGGCTGCGGGAAGACGACGACGCTGCGGATGATCGCTGGCCTGGAGGACCCGACGGCGGGCACGATCTCCATCGGTGAGCGTGACGTCACCGGCCTCCGGGCATTCGAGCGGCCGGTGAACACCGTCTTCCAGTCCTACGCGTTGTTCCCGCACCTCGACATCTTCGAGAACGTCGCCTTCGGCCTGCGCCGCCGCAAGGTCAAGAACGTCAAGGAGCCGGTTGAGCGGATGCTCGACCTGGTCGAGTTGTCTGCCCTTGCGCGTCGGAAGCCCGCTCAGCTGTCCGGCGGCCAGCAGCAGCGCGTCGCCGTCGCCCGTGCGCTCATCAACCGGCCGGACGTCCTCCTCCTCGATGAGCCACTTGGCGCGCTCGACCTCAAGCTGCGCCGGCAGATGCAGATCGAGCTCAAGCGGATCCAGACCGAGGTCGGCACGACGTTCGTCCACGTGACGCACGACCAGGAGGAGGCCATGACCATGGCCGACACCATCGCGGTCATGAACGCGGGTCACATCGAGCAGCTCGGCCACCCCGCCGAGATCTATGAGCTGCCGCGCACGGTGTTCGTCGCGAACTTCCTCGGCCAGTCGAACCTCGTCGTCGGGAAGGCTGCCGGCCGGTCAGGGGACGACGTCCTCGTCACAGCGCACGGTGTGACGTTTGCCATCCCGGCTGCCCGGTGCAGCGCCCCGGGTGACGACGTCATCGTCGGGGTCCGGCCGGAGAAGATCACCGTGCTCGACCTCGTCGACGCCGACCGGGTGCCGGAGAACCACAACCGCCTGACCGGGCGCGTGACGGACGTCTCCTACAGCGGAGTGTCGACGCAGTACCTCGTGATGACGCCATGGGACCAGGAGATCATCATCTTCGAGCAGAACTCGGTCGTCGGCGACCGGTGCGAGGTCGGCGACGAGGTGATCTTCCACTGGTCGCCCACGCACACGTTCGGCCTGGACGGCACGTCCGATGTGAACGCCGGCGTCGACCCGGAGGTACTGGAGGCCGAGGCGGTCAGCGCCGCGCTCGTCGCCGACGAGGCGGACGCCTGACATGGCCCATGTCGTCCCGGCCGCGACGTCGGCCGCGTCCGCACCGCCGACGACGCAGCGCCGGTCGCGGACGGGCTACTTCCTGCTGTTCCCGGGTATCGCCTGGCTCGGCGTGTTCTTCGCGATCCCGCTCGTCACGCTGTTCGCCACGAGCCTGCAGGTGCCGATCGAGGGAAAGACCGGCAAGTACCAGCCCGGACTGGACTTCTCCAACTACAGCGAAGCGCTGATCGACTACTGGCCGCAGTTCCTGCGCTCGTTCATGTACGCCGGCCTGGCGACGCTCCTCGCGCTCGCCATCGCCTACCCGCTGGCGTACTTCATCGCGTTCAAGTCCGGCAAGTGGCGCTCGCTGCTGCTCGTCCTCGTGATCGCCCCGGCGTTCGCGTCGTTCCTGCTGCGAACGTATGCCTGGAAGACGATCCTCGCCGACGACGGCTTCGTGACGAGCACCCTGAACTCTCTGCATCTGCTGCCCGAGGGCCGGATCCTGAACACCTGGATCGCGGTCGTGGCCGGCCTGACCTACAACTTCCTGCCCTTCATGGTGCTTCCACTGTACGCAGCACTTGAGCGGATCGACCACCGCTTCATCGAGGCGGCCGGTGACCTGTATGCGTCGCCCCAGAAGGCCTTCCGCAAGATCACCTGGCCGTTGTCGATGCCGGGTGTTGTCGCCGGCACGCTGCTGACGTTCATCCCTGCTGCAGGCGACTACATCAACTCCGAGCTCCTCGGCTCGCCCCGGAACAGGATGATCGGCAACGAGATCCAGGCGAACTTCATCGAGTACCGCGACTATCCGGCCGCGAGCGCGATGTCGTTCATGCTGATGGCGGTGATCCTCGTGCTCGTCTTCGTGTACATCCGCCGAGCCGGGACGGAGGACCTGGTCTGATGCGCTGGCTGCGGAAGAACATCATCGCGATCGTCGGGATCTGCGTCCTCATCTACCTGTTCATCCCGATCGCCGTGATCGCGCTCCTGTCGTTCAACAACCCGGTGGGGAAGTTCAACCTGTCGTGGAACGAGTTCTCGACCGATGCGTGGACCAACCTGTGCGGTGTCCCCGGTGTCTGCTCGTCGTTCGCGACGAGCATCGAGATCGGCATCGTCTCGACACTCATCGCCACGGTCCTCGGCACGATGATCTCGTTCGCGCTGGTCCGGTACCGGTTCCGCGGGCGAACGACGACGAACTTGCTCATCTTCCTGCCGATGGCCACGCCCGAGGTCGTCATGGGCGCCAGCCTGCTGGCGCTCTTCTTGAACCTGAAGTTCCCCTTGGGCCTCGGCACGGTGGTCGTCGCCCACATCATGTTCATCATCTCGTTCGTGGTCGTCGCCGTGAAGGCAAGGCTGCAAGGCATGGACCCGAGGCTGGAAGAGGCAGCCCGCGACCTGTACTGCAACCCGAGGCAGGTCTTCCGGTACGTGACCTTCCCGCTGGTCCTCCCGGGAATCGCCGGGGCCGCCCTGTTGGGCTTCTCGCTCTCCTTCGACGACTTCATCATCAGCTACTTCAACGCCGGGACTCTCGTGACGTTCCCCATCTTTATCTGGGGTGCGGCTCAGCGTGGCATCCCTGTCCAGGTCAATGCGCTGGCTACGCTCGTATTCGTGGTCGCGCTCTTGGTCGTGCTCACGAGCCAGCTGATCTCCTACCGCCGCCGAAAGTCTCTGGAGCGCCCACTTGTGAACGTGCCGAAGGTCGACGCCGACGCACTGCTTCCGCGGTCGTAGTGACGGTCCGCGCTCGTCTGAGCGCCTCCCTCCTCGCTCTCGCCACCGCGGTGTCCCTGTTGGCGGTCGGTCCGACGGCACGGGCTGACGTCGTCGCGGCGACCTCGTCCCCGTCCGTGGTGCGGGTGCCGATCGTGACGATGTCCGCCCCCGACTCGCGTGGTGCGAACGGCATCGTGGAGATCCGGCTGGGCCGCGAGGCGCCGATCCGCGTCATGCTCGACACCGGCTCCGTCGGCCTGCGGGTCTTCCCGGGCGGATGGGACGGCGCTGTCGCCGACGGCATGGCATCGGCGGAATTCGCGATCGGCGGCGTCCGCTCCAGCGGCCCGGTCACGTTCCAGTACGTCTCGACCACCAACGGCTATTTTCAGCAGTGGGCCGCGCGGGGGGTCGTCGGCATCCTCGGGATCGGGATGGGCCGGTCGCCCGTTCCGAACCCGCTCACGCTGCTTCCCGGTGACCTCGGCAGGCGGTGGAGCGTCCACTTCGCGCGTTCGGACGCCGACGGCTCCCGAACCGGCCGGCTACTCCTGGGCGCCGCCGTGCCGGCGGACGCCGATGCCACGTTCCGGGTGCCACCGGAAGGTACGTCGAGCACGGGCGCTCCCGCTTGGGACGACCATCGCGCCCAGGCCTGCTGGTCGTTCGACGGTCGCCGGGTGTGTGCGGACACCTGGTTCGACTCCGGTTTCCATCCCAGCCGGTTCGCGGGTCAGGACTTCTCCGTCGTCCCGACGTCCTCGGCGTCGGGACGTGTGACCCCGGGCGTCGTCGTCCGGATGGGCGCCGTCGGCGCCGCGTTCACGACGTGGGGCTTCGTCGCGGGCCGGCAGCCGTCACGCAACCTCGCCGTCGTGATGTCGACCAAGGGTCCAGCCCGGGTCAACACGGGGAACGCGGTGTTCTTCGACCACACGATCACCTACGACCTCCGCCAGGGCCTGGTCGCAGTGAGCTAGTCGGGAGTCCAGGTCGGGATCGGCACACGAACGACGGCAGGAGTGAGCGCAGGTCATGGGCGAGGACGAGGCAAATACGGTCAGCCGGAGACGGCTGTTGCAGGGCGCGGGGATCGCGGGCGTCGCGGCCGGCATCGGCATGGCTGTCGGCGGCGGGCAGGCACAGGCGGCGCCGCTGCCGTTCCGACCGCGCGGACGACTTCGCCGCCGGCCGAACTTCCTCGTGTTCATCATCGACGAGCAGCGCTACGCGCCCACGTACGAGTCCGAGGAGCTGCGCCGGTGGCGGGTCGCGAACCTGCCGACGCAGGAACGACTGCGCCGCAACGGCATCGACTTCTCCAGCCACTACATCATGTCGGCCGCCTGCCAGCCGAGCCGTGCGTCGTTCATGACGGGCCAGTACCCATCGCTCCACGGGGTGTCGCAGACCTCCGGTGCGGCGAAGAGCGCGCACGAGTCCGACCTGTTCTGGCTGGACCCGACCACGGTCCCGACGATGGGCTCCTGGTTCCGGGCCGCCGGCTACGACACGTTCTACAAGGGCAAGTGGCATGTGTCCGACGCGGACCTGTACCAGCCGGGGAGCTACAACCCGCTGCCCTCCTACGACAACGCCGGCCTACCGGACCCGAGGCTGGAGTCGGTGTACCTCGAGGCGGGCCGGCTCGAGGAGTACGGCTTCACCGGCTGGGTCGGTCCTGAGCCGCACGGGAGCAACCCGCTCAACTCTGGGTCGTCCGGACCGGGCGGACGCGGGCGTGACGAGTACTTCGCGACCCAGGGCGTGCGTCAGCTGAAGGCGCTGCGCCAGGCGTCCCGCCCCTGGCTGCTGGTCAACTCCTACGTGAACCCCCACGACATCACCATCTGGGGCGACCTGTCCCTGGCGCAGCAGCAGTTCTACCTCGCCCAGCAGCTCGTCGGGTCCAACGTGCCGCGGAACCTGTTCACGGACGTGTACGACGCGTCCACGTCGGAGGACCTGAGCACGAAGCCGACGGCCCAGGCCAGCTACCGCAGCACCTATCCGAACGTGTTCCAGCCGCTGGCGAACGGCGAGTCGTACCACCGGTTCTACTACCAGCTGCAGAAGAACGTCGACGCGCAGGTCGGTCGCGTCCTCACGGCGCTGATGAGCTCGCCGCAGCAGGCCCGCGACACGATCGTCATCTACCTGTCCGACCACGGTGAGCTGCTCGGCTCGCACGGCGGCCTGTTCCAGAAGTGGTACTCGGCCTACGAGGAGATGCTGAAGGTCCCGTTCATCGTCCACAACCCGGTGCTGTTCCCCGACGGCGCGTCGACCGACCTCCTGTCGAGCCACGCGGACCTGCTGCCCACGATGCTCGGGCTCGCCGGCCTGGACGAGGCCGTCCTGCGACGTCGGCTGCGTGAGACCCACACGCAGGTCCGTGAGCTGCCCGGACGAGACCTGTCGCCGTTCCTGCTCGGCGATGTGTCCGCGGATCAGGTCGACGACGTCGCGCAGTACTACATGAGCGAGGACGAGCCGTCGAAAGGCATCCAGCAGATCGCGTGGAACGGCAAGAACTACGCCGCCGTGGCCCAGCCCAACCACGTCGAGACCGTGATCGCGAACCTGCCGAGCGGACCGGGCGGTGCCCGGGAGCGGTGGAAGTACACGCGCTACTGGGACAACCCCGCCTTCTGGACGAGCCCCAACTCCCAGAACGTCGAGACCATCACCAGCGGCCGCTTCAATGTGCCCGGCGACAAGACCGCCACGACCACCGTCACGGCGCAGCAGCCCACCAACGGCCAGGTCGCGCCGCCCGCTGACGAGTTCGAGCTCTACAACCTGACCCTGGACCCGGCCGAGCTCTCGAACCTCTACCCCGACCCGGCCTTCGCCGGCGTCGTGTCGAAGATGGCGTCGCTGCTGTCCGACCAGCGCCAGCTCAAGCGGCTCACCCCGACCCAGCAGCCGTGGGCGGACGGCTCGTTCGTCCAGTTCCCGCCGGAGAACAACCCGACTCAGCTACCCGGCTCGTAAGACGTTCCGGGCGTAGGCTGGCGGCAGACTCGACACCGCGAGACTCGACACCGCGAAGGGACTGGTGGGACGACGAGGCATGACGGCCTCGCATCCGTTCCGACCTGTTCTCACTCGAGGAGTTCGACGTGCTCTACCTCGACACCCCAGGCCCCGACGCGCTGGCGGCCCTGGCGCCGGCGCGTCGCGCCTGCCTGTGGCTCGACCGCCCCGACCGGCCTGCGGTCGCACCCCGGCTCGCTGGTGATGTCAGCGCCGACCTGCTCGTGGTGGGTGGCGGCTTCACCGGCCTGTGGTCCGCGCTGTTGGCCAAACGCGCCGACCCGGGCCGCGACGTGCTCCTGGCCGAAGGCGGCCGCGTCGCCGACGGCGCGACCGGGCGCAACGGCGGATTCGTCGCCGCATCGTTGACGCACGGTCTCGCCAACGGCCTGCGACGCTGGCCGGACGAGATGCCGACCTTGCTGCGGTTGGGTCGGGAGAACCTCGCGTCGATCGTCGCGACGATCGAGGAGTACGGGATCGACTGCGACCTCCTGCGTTCGGGGGAGCTCGACATCGCGCTCGAGCCCTACCAGCTCGAGGCCGCGCGAGCGCACGTCGCCGACGCGCGGTCGCTCGGCGAGGACGTCGAGCTCATCGACGCCGCGACGGCCCAGGAGCGAGTCCACGCCCCCGGCGTGCTCGGGGCCGTCTACGACGCCACCGGTGTCGTGCTCGTCGACCCGGCACGGCTGGCCGAGGGACTGCGCGCCGCCTGCCTTGCCGAAGGGGTGCGCCTGCACGAGCGGACGCCGGTGCGGGCGCTCCGCGACCGCGGCGGACACGTCGAGGCCCGAACGGACGGCGGTCGCGTGCACGCCGAGCGCGTCGCCCTCGCCACAAACGCGTATCCGCCCCTGCTGTCCCGGATCCGGCACTACGTCGTGCCCGTATACGACTACGTCCTGGCCACCGAGCCGCTGACGGACGCCCAGTGGGACGCCGTCGGCTGGCGCGGCCGCGAGGGCGTCGGTGACACCGGGAACCAGTTCCACTACACGCGTACGACCGCGGACGGCCGGATCGTGTGGGGCGGTTACGACGCCGTGTACGCCGGCGGGTTCAACCCCCAGCACGACAACCGCGACCTGACGTATGGCCGGCTCGCCGAGCACTTCTTCCAGTTGTTCCCGCAGCTGGCCGGTGTCCGGTTCTCGCACGCCTGGGGTGGGGCGATCGACACCTGCAGCCGCTTCTCGGCCTTCTGGGGCACCGCGATGGGCGGCAAGACCGGCTACGTCGTCGGCTACACGGGCCTCGGCGTCGGGGCGTCGCGGTTCGGCGCGGCCACGATGCTCGATCTCATCGACGGCCGGTCGACCGAGCGGACCGCGCTGGAGATGGTGCGGCGCAAGCCGATCCCGTTCCCGCCGGAGCCCGCGCGTGGGTGGGGGATCGGGCTGACGACAGCGTCGCTGCGCCGCGCCGACGCGAACGAGGGGCGTCGCGATCTCTGGCTGCGGACCCTGGACCGGGTCGGCCTCGGATTCGACTCGTGAACCCGAGGCACAGCCCGACCCCGGCATTACAGTCGACGAGGCCGCCCGCGGCCTGGACAGGAGGGACATCATGCGCGTCCTCGCAGTAGGCGCCGGCGGCGTCGGCACGTCGGCGGCACTCATCGCCGCCCGGCGCGGGTTCTTCGATCGGTGGGTCGTCAGCGACTACGAGCTCGCCCGTGCCGAGCAGGTCGTCGCGCGGGTCGGCGACGACCGCTTCGTAGCCGCGGCCGTCGACGCCGCGAGCGCGGATGCCGTGGCGGCTCTGTGCCGCGAGCACGAGATCACGCACGTCCTGAACGTCGTGGACCCACGTTTCGTCGTGGCGATCTTCGACGGGGCATTTGCGGCGGGGGCCGACTACCTCGACACGGCGATGAGCTTGTCGCGGCCCCACCCGACCGACCCGTTCGCCCAGGTGGGCGTCAAGCTGGGCGACGAGCAGTTCGAGCGCGCCCCGGCATGGGAGGCGGCCGGCCGGCTCGCACTGTGCGGGATCGGCGTCGAGCCCGGGCTGGCCGACGTGTTCGCCCGGTACGCGGCCGACCACCTCTTCAGCGAGATCGACGAGATCGGGATCCGCGACGGGGCGAACCTCGTCGTCGAGGGATACGAATTCGCGCCGTCGTTCTCGATCTGGACGACGATCGAGGAGTGCCTCAACCCGCCGGTGGTCTGGGAGGCCGACCGCGGCTGGTTCACGACGGCACCCTTCTCCGAGCCCGAGGTGTTCGACTTCCCTGACGGCATCGGCCCGGTGGAGGTCATCAACGTCGAGCACGAGGAGGTCCTCCTGGTACCGCGGTGGATCTCCTGCAAGCGCGTGACGTTCAAGTATGGGCTCGGCGAGGAGTTCATCGACGTGCTGCGGACGCTGCACAAGCTGGGGCTGGACCGCACCGATCCGGTGACGGTCAAGGGGGTGTCCGTCAGTCCGCGCGACGTCGTCGCGGCGGCGCTTCCGGACCCGGCGACGCTCGGCGACAAGATGACCGGCAAGACGTGTGCGGGCACGTGGGTGACGGGCACCGGCACCGACGGGCGTCCGCGCGAGGTCTACCTGTACCACGTCGCTGACAACGCCTGGACGATGGCCGAGTACGGCGTGCAGGCGGTCGTGTGGCAGACGGCGATGAACCCGGTCGTCGCACTCGAGCTGCTGTCCGACGGGACCTGGGCCGGCGCTGGGGTGCTCGGGCCGGAGGCCTTCGACGCGGTCCCGTTCCTGGACCTGCTGCGCGAGGGCCACGGCCAGGCGTTCGGCATCCGCGACAGCCAGGCCTGACTCGGACGCGACGGCACCGAGCACGGCGGCACCGAGCACGGCGGGACCGAGCATGGCGGGACCGGGGCGGGCGGGTCACGCACAGGTGACGAACACGTAAACCTCTCGCGGCGGGGCACCCGTCGCGTGTGCTGCTCGCGGCGCTGCCGATAGCGTCCACTCGTGCCCGATCACACCGTCCCCGCGCCCAGTGCCAGCCATGCCCTCGCTCTCGCCCCCGTCATGGCGCCCCCGGCGTCGGTCGACGGGTTCGTCAAGCAGTTCCTCCATCACCTCAACTTCGACCAGGGCGTGACCCTCTCGGCGTCCGACGTCAACGACCGCTACCTGGCCCTCGCGGGAGCCGTGCGCGACTACCTGATGGCCCGGTGGCTCGACGACCGTGCCCGGCAGGCCGTGCAGCAGTCCAAGACCGTGTGCTACCTGTCCGCGGAGTTCCTCCTCGGCCGGCAGCTCGACAACAACCTCCTCGCCGCCCGTCTGACCGAGATCGCCACGGAGGCGCTGGCCCAGTGCGGCATCGACATCGACGACCTGCGCGCCGTGGAGGTCGAGCCTGGCCTGGGCAACGGCGGCCTCGGCCGGCTCGCGGCCTGCTTCGTCGACTCGCTCGCGACCATGAGCGTGCCCGCGATCGGCTACGGGATCCGGTACGAGTACGGGATCTTCCGGCAGACATTCGTCGACGGCCAGCAGGTCGAGCAGCCTGACGCGTGGCTGCAGATGGGATCGCCCTGGGACTTCCCGCACCCCGAGACGGCGCGCACGATCTCCTTCGGCGGATACACGGAGACCTACGAGGACGAGGGCGTAACCCGCACCCGCTGGGTGCCGGGCTGGAGCGTGCTCGCCGTCCCGTACAACATGATGGTCCCGGGCTACCACAACGGCCGCGTCAACACCCTGCGCCTGTGGCGCGCGGTCGCCACCGAGGCGTTCGACCTGCGGATCTTCAACTCCGGTGACTACGAGGATGCGGTCCGCGCGCAGACATACGCCGAGAACATCTCCAAGATCTTGTACCCCGAGGACTCGACGCCGCAGGGCAAGGAGCTGCGCCTCCAGCAGCAGTACTTCTTCGTCGCAGCGTCAATCGCCGACTTCGTCGAGAGCGTGCTGCCGGCGGGCTTCGACCTGGCCAAGCTGCCGGACCGGGTGATCTTCCAGCTCAACGACACACACCCGGTCATCGCCGTGCCCGAGCTGATGCGGCTGCTCGTGGACGAGAAGGGGCTCGAGTGGGACGACGCGTGGGCGATCACGAGCCAGTGCTTCGCGTACACGTGCCACACGCTCCTACCGGAGGCACTGGAGGTCTGGCCGGTTGAGCTGCTCGGGCGTCTGCTGCCGCGGCACATGGAGATCATCTACCGCATCAACGAGGAGTTCCTCGCGGTCGTGCGGGAGAAGTTCGGCGACGACCAGCTGCGCATCCGGGAGATGTCGATCATCGGCGAGCACCCGACCCGGTCCGTCCGCATGGCGCACCTGGCGACGGTCGCCGGCTCCAAGGTCAACGGGGTGGCCGAGCTTCACTCGCAGCTGCTGCGCGACAAGGTGCTGCGCGACTTCGCTGAGCTATGGCCGGAGAAGTTCACGAACGTCACGAACGGTGTCACCCCGCGACGGTTCCTCCGCCTGGCGAACCCGGACCTCGCCGATCTCATCACCGAGGCGCTCGGAGCCGGCTGGACGGTCGACCTCGAGCGGCTGCGCGGGCTCGAGGCCTTCGCCGAGGACTCGGACTTCCGGGAGCGGTTCGCCGCCGTCAAGACGGCCAACAAGCGCCGCCTCGGTGAGGTTCTGCGCGTGCGCGACGGTCTCGACGTCGACGAGACCCACCTGCTCGACGTGATGGTCAAGCGCCTGCACGAGTACAAGCGCCAGATGCTCAAGGTGCTGCACATCGTGACGCTGTACGAGGGGGTCGTCTCCGGTCGGACTGCGGTCGTTGACGTCCAACCCCGCACGTTCGTCTTCGGCGCGAAGGCCGCCCCGGGGTACGCGATGGCCAAGCGGATCATCCATCTCATCAACGCGGTCGCCTCGGTCGTCAACGACGACCCGCGCGTCGAGGGGCGCCTGAAGGTGCTGTTCCCGGCGAACTACAACGTGACCCTGGCCGAGCGCATCGTCCCGGCCGCGGACCTGTCGGAGCAGATCTCCCTGGCCGGCAAGGAGGCGTCGGGTACCGGCAACATGAAGCTCGCGTTGAACGGCGCGCTGACGATCGGCACCGACGACGGCGCCAACGTCGAGATCCGCAAGCTGGTGGGCGACGAGAACTTCTTCCTTTTCGGGATGAGCGAGCCGGAGGTCGAGGCGCTGTGGACGGCCGGGTACCGGCCTGCTGACTTCTACCAGTCAGATGAGCGCCTCCGGTTGGCGATGGACCTGATCGCCTCCGGGGCGTTCTCCGGCGGCGACCGGTCCGTCTTCGAGCCGATCGTGTCGAACCTGCTCTACGACGACCGGTTCATGGTGCTGGCCGACTTCGCCTCCTACCTGTCCGCGCAGGAGCGGGTGGACGCGGCCTACGCCGACCAGGATGCCTGGACGCGCGCGGCGATCCTCAACGTCGCACGCTGCGGCTACTTCTCGTCCGACCGGGCGATGCGCGACTACCTGGACCGCATCTGGCACGCGTCGCCGATCCTGTGAGCTGATCGTCGCGGTCGCGCGACCGGTCAGGGGGCATAGGTCACGCGCAGCGATGCGGTGTGCCCGCCGGCGAGCGCGCGGTAGTCGAATGTCGCCTCACACCATTGCCCGTCCGGGCAGTACGGGTTGAGCGCCAGCCGCACCTGTCCGGCGCCGTCCGTGCGACCGGTGTCCTCGGTGCGCCAACGGCCGTCCCGGCGGTACTGCAGGGTGACCTGGCTGCTTGGCCCGCTCGGGTAGGCGGACACGATGAGGCGGGGGAGTCGCTCCGGTACGCGGTACTGCGACTGCCGGAACGTCCGGTGGCGCGCCTCGCTGCCGTCGCTCCAGCGCCAGTAGTAGGACTGGCCCGTCGCTGCGTCGGCGGCCGCGGCCGCGGACGGAGTGGTGCTCGTCCCCGTCGCGACCATCGTTGCCGCCAGCACGAGCACCACCGTCGTGCGTGTGCGCCACGCCCCCATACGCCACCCCCGGTCCGATCGTCCCGGGAAGGGTAAGCAGCGCAGGCGATCAGGGGACCGCGTCGTCCACAGGCCGCGGACGTACGTAGCGATCAGCCGGCGAGCTCGGCGAAGCCCTCCTCGAGCACGTCGAGAGCCTCCGCGAGGAGCGGGAGGGGGATCGTCAGCGGCGGCAGGAAGCGGAAGACGTTGCCGTGCGTGCCGGTGGTGAGCGTGACGACGCCGTTGCGGTGGCAGAACCGGTTGAGCGCGCCGGCGAGGTCGGGGTTCGGGTCGATGGTGCCTGGGAGCACGAGCTCGATCGCGAGCATCGCCCCGCGGCCGCGGACGTCGCCGACGACGTCGAACCGCTCGGCGAGCGCGGTGAGCCGCGGCCGCATCAGCGCCTCGATGTCGCGGGCGAGCGCATTCGCGTCCGTGGTCTCCATCCACCCGATCGCGGCGAGCGCCGCGGCGCAGGCCACCGGGTTGCCGCCGTACGTGCCGCCGAGACCGCCGGCGTGGACCGCATCCATCATCTCGGCGCGGCCCGTGACGCCGGCCAGGGGCAGGCCGTCGGCGATGCCCTTCGCCGTGGTGATGAGGTCCGGGACGATCCCCTCGTACTCGGAAGCGAACCAGTCACCCGTGCGACAGAAGCCGGACTGGATCTCGTCCGCCACGAAGACGATGCCGGACGCGCGGGCGAAGTCGACCAGCGCGGGCAGGAAGCCGTCGCCGGGGACGATGAAGCCGCCCTCGCCCTGGATCGGCTCGATGATGATCGCGGCCACGTTCTCCGCACCGATCTCGCGCTCGATGCGGGTGATCGCCGCTTGGGCCATCTCCGGACCCTTCAGGCCGCGGTCGCGGTACGGGTACGACGTCGGCACGCGGTACACCTCGGGCGCGAACGGCCCGAAGGAGTGCTTGTAGGGCATCGACTTCGCCGTCAGGGCCATCGTCAGGTTCGTACGCCCGTGGTAGCCGTGCTCGAAGACCACGATGGCCGGACGACGCGTGTACGCGCGAGCGATCTTGACGGCGTTCTCGACCGCCTCGGCGCCGGAGTTGAACAGGGCCGAGCGCTTCTCGTGGTCGCCGGGGGTCAGCCGGTTCAGCGCCTCGCACACCTCGACGTAGCCGGCGTAGGGAGTGACCATGAAGCACGTGTGGGTGAAGGCCGCCACCTGCTCCTGCACCGCGGCGACGACCGCGGGGTTGGCGTTGCCGACCGTCGTGACGGCGATGCCGGACCCGAGGTCGATGAGCTGGTTGCCGTCGACGTCGCGCAGGATGCCGCCGCCGGCGCGCTCCACGTAGATCGGCAACGTGACGCCAACCCCGGCGGAGACGGCCGCGGTCTTGCGTGCCTGGAGCTCGACAGACCGCGGGCCGGGGATCTCGGTGACCAGGCGCCGTTCCTGCGGCAGTCCGTTGGTGGTGACGTCGACGACAGCGGTCATGGGTCCTCCCCGGCTCGGTGGCGAAAGCGTAGGGCCGGACGGGGCCGTCGCGCCCTGACTACCGCTCCAACTCGGACAATGCAGACCCCTAGGCTTGTCCGAGTTGTTGGAGGTCGCGTGAGGCTGGAGGTCCGCTCGTGCCGTTGACGGTCGCGCAACTGGTCGCCCTGCCCGAGCTCGACCTGGGGGTGCGCACCGACGGGATCGCGCTGGACCGCGAGGTCCGCTGGGTCGCGGTCTCCGAGCACGCCGACCCGCGACCGTGGATCGCCGAGGGCGACCTGCTCCTGACGACCGGGCTCACGTTGGACGTCAGCCCATCGGGTGCGAAGGCGTACGTCGATCGGCTGGCAGGCGTCGGGGTGGCGGGGCTGGGGCTGGGTACCGGGGTGGGCCTGAGCCATGAGACGGTCCCCGAGACCCTCGTCGCGGCTGCCGCCGGAGCCGGCCTGCCTCTGTTCGAGGTGCCGGAGCCCGTCCCGTTCGTCGCCATCAGCAAGGCGGTGTCGCGACTGCTGGCCGCGCAGGAGTACGCCGAGGCGACGGCCGCCTTCGACAGCCAGCGGCGGCTGCTGCGCACCGTTCTCGACGATGCTCGGGGCGACGCGGCCGACGACGCCATCCTGCGGGTGGTCGCGCGCCACGTCGGCGGCTTCGCACTCCTGCTGTCCGCGGACGGCGCTGTGCGCGGCGCCTGGCCCGAGGCCGCGGCGCGTCGGGCCCCCGAGTTCGCGGCTGAGGTCGATCGACTGCGCCCCCGGGGGATGCGCGGCTCGTCGTCCCTGGCGACCGCCGACGAGCACGTCAGCCTCCTGCCGGTTGGCCTGCACGGCGCCGCGGACGCGTTCCTCGTCGTCGGTTCTCCGAGGGTGCTTCGGCCCGCCGACCAGGGCGTCCTGACCCTCGCGGTCTCCCTGCTTGCCCGGCCGGCGGTGACGCCGGGACGGGAGGACGCCTGGCGCGCCGTGCTCGTGAGACATGCCAGCGTCGCAGGCATTCCGGCCGATGCCCTGCCATCGATCGGCCTTGACCGGCTCACCGCGGCGCGAGCCGTCGGTGTCGTCATACGGGCGGACTCGGTGGATGCCGCCGTGCGTGAGCAGCTCGACGCGGGGCGCGCCGAGGTCGTCGTCGCACTGACCGGTCCGGGTCGTTGGGAGGGCTTCGCCTCCGTGGACTCCGAGGGGGGCCTGCCGGCCGTGCTCGACCAGCTCGCGGCGCTTCCCGGCGTGCGGTCGGTTGGGGTGTCGGCGCCGCTGGACCTTCGGGAGCCGGCGAATGTCATCCAGGCCCTCGACCAGGCCGGTCGGGCGGCCCAGGCACGGGGGCTGCGGCGCAACGCGCCTGGATCCTCGACCGGCCTGCTCGACCTGCTCGACGCGGCGTCCGCGACGCAGTGGGCACGGGCGTATCTCGGGGCGCTGATCGACAGCGACGAGGGCGTCGACCTGATGGACACGGTGCACGCCTGGCTGGAGCAGCACGGCCAGGTCGACGCCGCGGCACAGCACCTCGGGATCCACCGGCACACCGTGCGGCACCGCCTGCGCCGGGCGGAGACGGTGCTCGACCGCCCGCTGGACGACCCCCAGGTACGAGCCGACCTGTGGTTCGCGCTGCTGACGCTGCGTCGACACGGCGGGTAGCGGCGATTCCATACGCCAGCGTCACAAGGCCGGCCCGGAATGACGCTGGCATATGGAATCGCGGTGTATGACCGCCTCCGCCGTTCTGAGTCGGGCGCCTCACCGGTGACAATGGGCTCATGACCTCCGCCGTGCCCGTCGCCCGACGGGTCGTGCTGCTGGGAAGCACGGGCTCCATCGGCGTACAGGCGCTTGACGTCATCGGCCGCAACCGCGACCGGTTCGTCGTCGTCGGGCTGGCCGCCGGCGGGTCGAGCATCAACCAGCTCGCCGAGCAGGTCGTCGCCTTCGAGGTGCCGACAGTTGCCGTCGCCGACGAGTCCGCGGCCCGCGACCTCGTGGCGGCGATCGAGGCGGAGCGCGGTCGGCGGGGGACTGCGGCCGCAGCTGTCCGCGTGCTTGCTGGCCCCGAGGCGAGCGCCGAGCTCGCCGCCCTGCCGTGCGAGGTCGTGCTCAACGGGATCGCCGGGGCAGCGGGGCTACGGGCGACGCTCGCGGCCCTCGCCGCCGGATCGGTCCTCGCCCTGGCGAACAAGGAGTCGCTCATCGTCGGCGGTCCGCTCGTGAAGGCCGCCGCTGCTCCCGGCCAGATCGTCCCCGTCGACTCCGAGCACAGCGCACTCGCCCAGGCGCTGCGCGGGGGAGCGCCCGACGAGGTGCGTCGACTCGTCGTGACCGCAAGCGGCGGCCCGTTCCGCGGGTGGACGGCGGAGCAGCTTGCCGACGTCACGGTCCCGCAGGCACTCGCCCACCCGACCTGGTCGATGGGTCCGCTCGTCACCGTCAACTCGGCGACGCTCATGAACAAGGGCCTCGAGGTCATCGAGGCGCACCTGTTGTTCGACCTGCCCTTCGATCGCATCGACGTCGTCGTGCACCCGCAGTCGGTCGTGCACTCGATGGTCGAGTTCGTCGATGGATCGACGCTCGCCCAGGCGAGCCCGCCCGACATGCGGCTGCCGATCGCGCTCGGCCTGGCCTGGCCCGATCGCGTCGACGGCGCCGCCCCGGGCTGCGACTGGTCGAAGGCCACGAGCTGGGACTTCTACCCGCTGGACGACGCCGCGTTCCCCGCGGTCGGCTTGGCGCGTCGCGCCGGGACGGTCGGCGGCACGGCGACGGCCGTGATGAACGCTGCGGACGAAGCCGCGGTGGCCGCGTTCCTGGATGGCCGGCTGCCCTTCGACCGCATCGTCCCGACGGTCGCCGCCGTCCTCGACGAGCACCTCGCGACCACGGCGGACGACGCGAACGCGGACGGGGCCGCGTGGGTCGCGGGGAACGCGGCGACGCTGGCGGACGTCCTCTCTGCGGATGCCTGGGCACGCGGTCGAGCGGTCGACCTCGTCACGGCGTCCACGGACCGGGAGGCTGCCCGTGGTTGAGATCGTCGGCATCGTCGTCTTCGCCCTGCTCATCGGGCTGTCCATCGCGTTCCACGAGTTCGGACACCTGATCCCGGCGAAGGCGTTCGGCGTCAAGGTCACCGAGTACATGATCGGCTTCGGGCCGTCGCTGTTCTCACGGCAGAAGGGCGAGACCCGCTACGGCCTCAAGGCCGTGCCCGTCGGCGGCTACATCCGCATGATCGGCATGCTCCCGCCCGGACCGGACGGCGTCGTCCGCGCCACGTCGACCGGCCGGTTCTCTCAGATGGTCGACGACGCCAGGCGGCAGTCAGCCGCCGAGATCGAGCCCGGCGACGAGGCGCGCGCGTTCTACCGGCTGCCGGTGCGCAAGCGCGTCGTCGTCATGCTCGGCGGGCCGACGATGAACCTCATCCTCGCTTTCGTGCTGTTCGCCATCGTTCTCGTGGGCATCGGCCTGCCGAAGCCGACCCTCCAGGTCTCATCAGTCACGGCGTGCACGCCCACGCAGAGCCAGCCCGTCCCGAACCCGCTGCCGTCCGGCGCGTGCCCAGAGGGCTCCTCGGCCTCGCCTGCGGCTGCGGCGGGTCTCCAGCCCGGCGACACGATCGTGGCGATCGACGGCGTGGCCATGACGACCTGGGACGAGGCGACGACGTGGATCCGGGCGAACCCCGGCGCGAGCGTTGGCGTCACGGTCGAGCGCGCGGGGCAGACGATCGTCCTGCCGGCCACCATCGCGACGGCGCAGCGCCCGGTCCTGGACGCCGACGGCAACGCGACCGAGGACGTCGTCACCGCCGGGTTCCTCGGCGTGGGGCCGGAGTTCGCGTGGGAGCCGCAGCCGGTGACGTCGGTGCCGGCCTACATGTGGGACCTCACTTCGAAGTCGGTCGTCGCGCTCGTGAGCCTGCCGGTGCGCCTGTACGAGCTCGTGTCCGACACGCTCATCGGCGGCCAGGAGCGGTCGGTCGACAGCCCCGTCAGCGTGGTCGGCGCCAGCCGGCTCGGCGGTGACATCGCCGCGATGGACGAACCGATGCGGGCCAAGGCGGCGACCTTCCTGGGCCTCATCGCGTCGCTGAACCTGTTCTTGTTCTTGTTCAACCTCATCCCGATCCTCCCGCTGGACGGGGGCCACGTGGCCGGGGCGCTGTACGAAGCCGCCCGGCGACGGGTTGCCCGGTGGCGCGGACGCCCGGACCCGGGACCAGTCGACATCGCCCGACTCATGCCGGTCGCCTACGTCGCCTCCGGCGCGCTGCTGCTCATGGGCGTCATCGTCATCTGGGCCGACCTGGTCAAGCCGCTCGCGCTGCAATGAGCGCCGCACCGCTGCGGACCGACCGGCTGCTGCTGCGCTCGTGGCGCGATGCGGACCGGGATCCGTTCGCGGCACTCAACGCCGACCCCGTCGTGGGGGAGTTCCTGCCGGGACCGCTCGACCGTGCCGCGAGCGATGCGATGGTGGACCGCCTCGTCGCCCACGAGGAGGCGCACGGGTACACCGGCTGGGCGGTCGAGGAGGCCGCGAGCGGGACGTTCCTGGGCTACGTCGGCCTGGTCGTGCCGCGGTTCGACCCGCCGTTCGCCCATGCAGCCGACCCCTGCGTCGAGATCGGGTGGCGGCTGGCCCGGGCTGCGTGGGGTCACGGCTACGCCAGCGAGGCGGCCCGCGCCTGCCTCGACCACGCGTTCGACGACCTCGACCTGCCCGAGGTCGTCTCGTTCACGGTCACGGAGAACGCCCGTTCGCGCGCCGTGATGGAGCGGATCGGCATGACCCGTGACCCCGCCGGAGACTTCGACCACCCGGCCCTGCCGCCCGGTGATCGGCTGCGTCGGCACGTGCTCTACCGCGCGCAGGCCCCCGCGGGGCGATAATGGCCCGGTGAGCATCGACCTGGGCCTGCCCGTGGCCCCGCCCCCCGTCGTCGCGGCACGGCGGGCATCCCGCCAGCTCGTGCTGCGTCACCCGACCCACCCGGTCGCGGTCGGCGGCGACGCCCCTGTGAGCGTCCAGTCGATGTGCACCACCCTCACGTCCGATGTGAACGCCACGCTCCAGCAGATCGCGGAGCTCACCGCCGCGGGCTGCCAGGTGGTCCGCGTCGCCGTCCCGAGCCAGGACGACGCAGACGCGCTGCCGCAGATCGCCCGCAAGAGCGGTATCCCGGTCATCGCCGACATCCACTTCCAGCCGAAGTACGTGTTCGCCGCCATCGCCGCCGGCTGCGCCGGGGTCCGCGTGAACCCGGGCAACATCAAGGAGTTCGACGACAAGGTCGGCGAGATCGCCCGCGCGGCGGCGGACGCCGGCACGCCCATCCGCATCGGTGTCAACGCGGGATCCCTCGACAAGCGGCTGATGGCCAAGTACGGCAAGGCGACGCCGGAGGCCCTCGTCGAGTCCGCCCTCTGGGAGGCCTCCCTGTTCGAGGAGCACGGCTTCCGCGACATCAAGATCTCGGTCAAGCACCACGACCCCGTCGTGATGATGCTCGCCTACATGCAGCTCGCCGAGGCCTGCGACTACCCGCTGCACCTCGGCGTCACGGAGGCCGGGCCGACCTTCCAGGGGACCATCAAGTCGGCGGTCGCGTTCGGCGGACTTCTCAGCCGCGGCATCGGTGACACGATCCGCGTGTCCTTGTCGGCTCCGCCGGTCGAGGAGGTCAAGGTCGGCATCGGCATCCTGGAGTCGCTCAACCTGCGCCAGCGCGGACTGGAGATCGTCTCGTGCCCCTCGTGCGGCCGGGCCCAGGTCGACGTCTACACCCTCGCCGAGCAGGTGACCGCCGGGCTCGAGGGGCTCGAGGTCCCGCTGCGTGTCGCGGTCATGGGTTGCGTCGTCAACGGCCCGGGTGAGGCGCGCGAGGCCGACCTGGGCGTCGCGTCTGGCAACGGCAAGGGGCAGATCTTCGTCCGCGGTGAGGTCATCAAGACCGTCCCGGAGTCGCAGATCGTGGAGACCCTCATCGAGGAGGCACTGAAGCTCGCGGACGAGATGTCCGACCAGACCGGCACGCCGATCGTCACGACCGCGTGATCGGCCGCCGATGAGCATCGCCCCCACGCTCGGCGTCGTGCGCCCGGTGACCAGCCGCGACATCCCGGCGATCGAGGAGCTCGTCGCGACCGACCCCGTCGCGCACTGCTTCGTGTCGTCGCGGGTGCGGGTCGGCGGGGTCGACCCGTGGCGTCTCGGCGGTGAGCTGTGGGGCTACGACGACGGCGGTCGCGTCCGGTCGCTCATCTACTGCGGCGCGAACCTCGTGCCGATCGCGACGACGCCCGCGAGCCGGGCGGCCTTCGTCGACCGGCTGCGCCTGACCGGCCGGCGCTGCTCGTCGCTTGTCGGCCCGGGCGAGGAGGTCCTGGACCTGTGGCGGCTGCTCGAGCCGTCGTGGGGTCCGGCCCGGGAGGTCCGCGAGCACCAGCCACTCATGGTCATCGACCACGAGCCGGCCGTCCTTCCCGATCCTCAGGTACGACGGGCGACGGCCGCCGACCTCGATGTCCTCGTCCCGGCGTGCATCGCGATGTTCACTGCCGAGGTCGGCGTCTCGCCGACCGTCGGCGGCATGGGCGCCGCCTACCGCGCCCGCGTCGCCGAGCTCGTGCGCGATGGCCGGTCGTTCGTCCGGATCGACGGCGACGTCGTCGTGTTCAAGGCCGAGGTCGGCGCGGCGACGCCGCAGGCGTGCCAGGTCCAAGGCGTGTGGGTCGATCCCGCCCATCGCGGCCGGCGGATCTCCGAGGCCGGGATGGCCGCCGTCGTCAACCTCGCGCGGCGCCGGTTCTCCCCGACCGTGTCCCTGTACGTGAACTCCTTCAACACCGCGGCCCGCAAGTCCTATCTCGCCGTCGGCTTCCGCGAGCAGGGCTCCTTCGCGACGGTCCTCCTCTAGGCGCCGCATAGGGTGGCGCCGTGATCTCGCGGATGTCGACCCTGTTCCTGCGCACCCTGCGCGACGACCCCGCCGACGCGGAGGTGCCCAGCCACCGGCTGCTCGTCCGCGGCGGCTACGTCCGGCGCGTCGCACCCGGCGTGTTCACCTGGCTGCCGCTGGGCTACCGCGTGCTGCGCAACGTCGAGCGGATCGTGCGCGAGGAGATGGATCGCGCCGGCTTCCAGGAGGTCCACTTCCCGGCGCTCCTGCCGCGGGAGCCGTACGAGCTCACCGACCGGTGGACCGAGTACGGGGACAACCTGTTCCGCCTGCAGGACCGCAAGGGGGGCGACTACCTCCTCGGGCCGACGCACGAGGAGATGTTCACGCTCCTCGTTAAGGGCGAGTACTCCTCGTACAAGGACCTCCCGCTCGCGCTGTACCAGATCCAGACGAAGTACCGGGACGAGGCGCGGCCTCGTGCCGGGATCCTGCGCGGGCGCGAGTTCGTCATGAAGGACTCCTACTCCTTCGACGTTGACGACGCCGGCCTCGAGCAGTCCTACCTGCGGCACCGGGACGCGTACATCGCGACCTTCACCCGCCTGGGCATGGAGTTCGTGATCGTGTCGGCGATGTCCGGGGCGATGGGCGGATCGGCGAGCGAGGAGTTCCTCGCCCCGACCGAGGTCGGCGAGGACTCGTTCGTGCGCTGCCCGTCCTGCGGGTTCGCGGCGAACGTCGAGGCCGTCACCACCGTCGGTCCGCCGGCCGTCCCGTTCGACGGCCTCCCGGTCGCGCACGTCGAGGACACTCCGTCGACGCCGACGATCGAGACCCTCGTCGACCTCTCCAACAGCCGGCCCGACCTCGCCCGCGACGACCGCCCGTGGACGGCCGCCGACACGCTGAAGAACGTCGTGGTCATGGTGACTGCGCCCGACGGGACGACCGCGCCGCTAGCCATCGGCCTGCCCGGCGACCGCGAGGTCGACATGAAGCGGCTCGAGGCGGTGCTTCTCCCGTCGGTCGCGCGGCCCTTCGAGGAGGCCGACTTCGCGGCGAACCGCGCGCTGGTCAAGGGATACATCGGCCCTGGCGCGCTCGGGGAGTCGGCGGTGTCGGGCGTGCGGTACCTCGTCGACCCGCGCGTCGTCGACGGCACGCGCTGGATCACCGGGGCGAACGAGCCCGGCCGGCACGTGTTCGACCTCGTCGCCGGCCGTGACTTCACGGCGGACGGGACGATCGACGTCGCCGAGGTGCGCGCGGGCGATGCCTGCCCGTCGTGCGGAGAAGGACTCGTCCTCGCCCGCGGCATCGAGATCGGCCACATCTTCCAGCTCGGCCGCAAGTACGCGGACGCGCTCGGCCTGCGCGTGCTCGACGAGCGGGGCGAGCTCGTCACCGTCACGATGGGTTCCTACGGCATCGGGGTGTCCCGGGCCGTGGCCGCGATCGCCGAGCAGTCGCACGACGACAAGGGCCTGATCTGGCCGCGCGAGGTCGCACCCGCCGATATCCACCTCATCGCGACCGGCAAGGCCGACGAGCCGTTCGATGCCGCGGAGGTGCTGGCCGCCGAGCTCGATGCGGCCGGCGTCCGTGTGCTGTACGACGACCGGCGCGGTGTCTCGCCGGGCGTGAAGTTCAACGACTCCGAGCTCCTCGGCATCCCGACGATCGTCGTCGTCGGCAAGCGGCTCGCCGACGGCTTGGTCGAGGTCAAGGACCGGCGTACCGGTGAGCGCGAGGACGTCCCTGTCGGTGACGCGGTCGCGCAGCTGGTCGCGATCGCCCGGAGCTGACATGCCCGTCCGGGCCGTCGTCTTCGACTGGGGCGGAACGCTGACCCCCTGGCACGACATCGACCTGTACGCCCAGTGGTACGCGTACGCGGTCGAGTACGACCCGGCAAACGCGTCCGCGCTGGCGCACCGGCTGCTCGCGAACGAGACCGCGCGGTGGTCGCGTCAGCGTGACACCGCCGGGGCGGAGGCCGCGGGCGCGCTCGAGCAGCTGTTCCTCGACGAGGGCATCGACGTGAACGCCGCGCGCCACCTCGGCGCGCTCAGCGGGTACCTGGACTTCTGGGCGCCCCACACGCTGGCCGACCCCGACGCGCGGCCGACGATGACCGCGCTGCGTGCGTCGGGCGTCGCCGTCGGCGTCCTGAGCAACACGATGTGGCCGCGTGCGCACCACGAGGAGGTCTTCGCCCGCGACGACCTCGACGACCTGATCGACGCGGCGGTCTACACGAGCGAGATCCCCGTCGCCAAGCCGCACGCCGACGCGTTCACCCTCGTGCTGTCCCGGCTGGGCGTCGCCCCGGCGGAGACGGTGTTCGTCGGGGACCGGCTGTGGGACGACGTCGACGGCGCGCAGCGTGCGGGCATGCGGGCCATCTGGATCCCGCACTCGACGATCCCGGCGGCGCAGGTCCCGGCCGGCCTCGGCGAGGTGACACCCGACGCCGTCGCGCACCGGCTCGCCGACGTCGTCGAGATCGTCGCCGGCTGGCAGGACGACCCCGGGCACTAGGCGAGTGGACGCGTTCGCCCTTCCCGACACGTGGACGGTCGTGGTGCTGTGCCTCGCCGCGCTCGCGGCGGGCTGGGTCGACGCGGTCTCCGGCGGCGGCGGGCTCCTGCAGCTGCCCGCCCTCCTGCTCGCCGTGCCGGGGGCCTCGCCCGTGCAGGCACTGGCGACCAACAAGCTGTCCAGCCTCCTCGGGACGTCGACGGCCGCGGCGACGTACGCGCGCCGACTGCGGCCGGACCTGCGGACGGCGCTGCCGATGGCGCTCGCCGCGTTCGCCGGTGCTGCGGCGGGTGCCCTCACGGCCAGTCACGTCCCCGCCGCCGCCTTCCGGCCCGTGATCGTGGGGTTGCTTGTCGTCGCGTGGCTGTGGACGGCGTTCACCCCGGCGATGGGGCAGGTCCAGTCCCTGCGGTGGGCGGGCACCAGGCGGCACTACGTGGTCGCGGTGGGTGCCGGTGCGGCGATCGGCTTCTACGACGGCGTCCTCGGCCCCGGGACGGGCTCGTTCCTGCTCATCACGCTCGTCGCCGGGCTCGGCTACTCCTTCCTCCAGGCATCCGCGACGGCGAAGTTCGTCAACGTCGGGACCAACGTGGCGGCGCTGCTGGTCTTCGCCGGGACCGGATCTGTCCTGTGGGTGCTGGGCCTGCTGATGGGCGTGTGCAACGCGGCCGGCGCGATCGTCGGTGCCCGGATGGCGATCCGGCGGGGGAGCGGCTTCGTCCGCATCGTGTTCCTGGTCGTCGTCGGCGTCCTCATTGCCCGGCTGGCCTGGGACCTGGTGGCGGGCTGACGTTCCGACCGGACTGCCGTTCCCGCACAGGGGGAGAAACGGGAGGGGGAGGTCGCTAGGTGGGGAAGGCCTGTGGGGCGGCACCCCAGGTGACGGCCTGCGTCGCGTACTGCGCGCCGGTGCGCACGGCCCAGCGGCGGTCCTCACCGGACAGCGCGGCCGCCGCGTCCGCATACGTCGCGACGAGCGCGTTGTCGACGTCCGCCAGAGCGGCGCGCGCCCCGGAGGCGCCCGAGACGTCGCCCGGCAGCGTGTACGCGGCAGCGGCGCCGGGAACCGGGCCGCCTGCGGCAGCAAGCAGCGCCACCGCCGCCGAACGGTGCGTGCGGTGCGCGTCCAGGCCGGCACGGGCCCGTCGGCGGGCACCGACGGGGACGCGGGCACCGGCGACCTCGTAGGCGTAGATCGCGGCGTCCTCCCCGGCGACGACGGCAGTGAGCGCCTCGACCGGTGTCATGCCGCGCCACCGCGCGCGTCGCGCAGAGCGGGCACGTGGGCCGCCTCGGAGGCGGCGATGAGGGAGAGCAGGCGCGCCTGACCGTCGTCGGTTGCCGCGACGCAGGCGCGGGTGCGCGAGCGTGCGGCCTGCCGCTCGGTCGTCGCGAGGGACGCGAGCGCAGCGTCCAGGGTCGCGGGCACGGCGGGCGACGTCGTCGCGGGGGATCCGGCGCCGCCGAGCGCGTCGCGATGCTGCGCGTGCTGGTCGCGAAGGGCGGTCAGGAGGTCGTTCGCGACTGAGCCGGGGAATGCGGCGAGAACGGCGTCGTACAGGGCGACGAGGTCGGCCTCCTCGGCGGCCGGGTCCGCGACGGTCGGCGCCGAGGAGCCGTTCGGTGCCGGCTGCGCCGTGCCGGTCGCCGCGTCGTCGCCGGCGCAGGCGGCGAGCAGGCCTGCCGGCAGGGCAACCAGGAGTGCCAGCCCAGCCCGGCGCGTGAGGACGGGCGTCGTCGGCGGCATCGGCCAACAATGGCACGAACGGTCGTCGACGGAGCGGCCCGGCACCGGGCGGACTGGGTACAGTTCTTCCCTACCCGCGTCGGCGGGCACAACTGCACGACCACAACAGGACGCTGGAGGATGCGATGCCCGCGACCGCGGATCGGATGCGCGAGGCGATCACCCCGCCGCTCGCCGCCCTGGGGGTCGACCTGGAGGACGTCGCCGTCGAGCGAGCCGGCCGCCGCCACGTCGTCCGGATCGTCGTCGACCGCGACGGGGGCGTCGACCTCGACCGCGTCGCCGAGGTGAGCCGCGCGGTGTCCGCCGTCCTCGACGACCCGGCCCTGGCTGATGTCATCCCCGGCCCGTTCGTCCTTGAGGTCTCCTCGCCCGGTGTCGACCGTCCCCTGACCGAGCAGCGGCACTGGCGCCGCGCGGTCGGCCGGCTGGTCACGGCGGACCTCACCGATGGCCGTACGGTCGCCGGCCGGGTCATCGCCGTCGACGGCGACGAGATCACCGTGGCCGCGGACTCCGGTGACGTGGTCCTACGCCGAAGCGATGTCGGTCGGGCCGTGGTGCAGGTCGAGTTCACCCGGGTCGAGGACGCGGTGCCGGAGGTGCACGCTGCCGAGGCCGAGGCCGAGGCGGACGACGACGACGACGACAACAACGACGACAACGACGACAACGACGGCGCGGTCTCCGACGCCCCGGCGAACGGGAGGTAGTGCGATGGACATCGACGTCAGCGCCCTGAAGTCGCTGGTACGCGAGAAGGACCTGTCCCTGGATCTGGTCGTGGAGACGATCGAGCAGGCGTTGCTCGTCGCGTACCACCGCACCGACGGCGCGGCCACCCGCGCCCGCGCGACCCTCGACCGCAAGACCGGCCACGTCACCGTGTGGGCAGCGGAGACCGACGACGACGGCATCGTCCTGCGCGAGTTCGACGACACCCCCGACGGGTTCGGCCGGATCGCGGCGACGACGGCCAAGCAGGTCCTCCTGGCCCGGCTGCGCGAGGCCGAGGGCGACGTGACGCTCAGCGAGTTCACCGGCCGCGAGGGCGACCTCGTCTCCGGAGTCGTGCAGCAGTCCAGCAACCCGCGCATGGTCCGGGTCGACATCGGCAAGGTCGAGGCGAACCTGCCCCCCGAGGAGCAGTCGCCGGGGGAGTCGTACACGCACGGCACGCGGCTGAAGTGCGTCGTGACGGCCGTCCGCAAGGGCTTCAAGGGGCCGCAGGTCACGGTGTCGCGCACGCACCCCGGGCTGGTGAAGCAGCTGTTCGCCCTGGAGGTGCCGGAGATCGCCGACGGCTCCGTGCAGATCACGGCTATCGCCCGCGAGGCCGGACACCGGACGAAGATCGCGGTGGTCTCGAAGGTGCCCGGGGTCAACGCGAAGGGCGCGTGCATCGGGCCGATGGGGCAGCGGGTGCGCCAGGTGATGCACGAGCTGAACGACGAGAAGATCGACATCGTGGACAGCAGCGAGGACCCGGCGCAGATGATCGCCCACGCGCTGTCGCCCGCCCGGGTGACCGCGGTGCAGATCGTTGACCCGGTCACCCGCTCGGCTCGGGTGATCGTCCCGGACTACCAGCTTTCGCTGGCGATCGGCCGGGAGGGGCAGAACGCGCGCCTGGCTGCCCGCCTCACTGGCTGGCGGATCGACATCCGCTCGGACGCGGCCATGGGAATGGCGCCGGGGTCGCCGCCGCCGAGCGCGCCGGACGAGAACGGGTGAGCGACGGGGTACACTCGGCGCCGGAGAGCCCACCGGCTGCCCGTCGCCCGATCCTTCGGATGTGCGCCGGCTGCCGTCGGCGGGCCGCCACGACGGACCTGGTGCGGGTCGTCGCGATCGCCGGGGCCTTGGTCCCGGATCCCGGTCGTCGGCTGCCAGGTCGGGGCGCAAGCCTTCACCCGAGCCTGCAGTGCCTGGACCGCGCCGAGCGGACCAGGAGCCTGCCGCGAGCACTGCGCGTACCCGGTCCACTGGACCTGACCGCGCTGCGGGAGCTCGTGACGAACGTACGAACGCCGGTGACCGTCACCGGCGCAACAGACCGGGAGCTCAAGGATGAACACCCCATGAGCACGCAGGCATGAACGTGTTCCGCTTGCACTGACGGTCCGGTAGCGCCCCGCATCCGGACCAAGACAGGAGAGACGTGTCGAAGGTCCGGGTCCATGAGCTCGCGAAAGAGCTTGGGGTCACTAGCAAGGATGTCCTGAACAAGCTCAGCGAGATGGGCGAGTTCGTCAAGTCCGCGTCGTCGACGGTTGAGCCACCCGTGGCCCGCCGCCTGCGCGAGGCCATGCCGCCCGCGGCGCCGAAGAAGTCCGCGGCCAAGGCGGCTCCCGCCCCCGCACCGGCTCAGCCCGAGGCCGCGCCGGCAGCACCCGCTGCTCCGGCACCGGTCGCAGCTGTGCCGTCGCCCGCGCCGGCAGCACCGGTAGCACCGCCGGCCCCAGCGCCGGCCGTGCCGGCCGCGCCGACGCCGACTCCGGCCCCAGCTCCGGTCGCCCCCGCGGCCCAGGCTCCTGCGCCGACAGAGGCTCAGCCCCCGGCCGCACCCGGCGACGCGCCACGGCCGGCCCCCCGTCCGGCCGGTCCGCGTCCGGGCAACAACCCGTACGGCACCGGCACCGGCATGGGCCGTCCGGCCGGTCCGCGTCCGGGCAACAACCCGTACGGCACCGGCACCGGCATGGGCCGCCCCGCGGCTCCCGGAGTCCCCGGAGCCCCCCGACCCAACCCCGGCACGATGCCGCCGCGTCCGATGCGACCGGCTCCGACCGGTGGACGCCCCGGCGCCCCCGGCCGCGCGCCGGCCGGTCCCGGTGGTGCCCGTCCGGGCTTCGCTGGTCGTCCCGGCGGTCCCGGTGGTGGCTTCGCTGGTCGTCCCGGTGGTGCCGGAGCCGGCACGGGCCAGCGTCCCGGCGGTCCCGGTGGTCCCGGTGGCTTCGCCGGTCGTCCCGGCGGTGGCCCAGGTGGTCGTGGCCAGGCCGCGGGCGCGTTCGGCCGTCCCGGTGGGCGCCCGTCGCGTGGGCGCAAGTCCAAGCGCGCGAAGCGCCAGGAGTTCGACAACATGCAGGCGCCGATCATGGATGGCGTCCGCATCAAGCGCGGTGGCGGCGAGGTCGTGCGGCTGCCGCGCGGTGCGAGCCTGACCGACTTCGCCGAGCGCATCGACGCGATGCCCGCGGACCTCGTCAAGGTGCTCATCGGCCTGGGCGAGATGGTCACGGCGACGCAGTCGATCGATGACGACACCCTGCGCCTGCTCGGCGGTGAGCTCAACTACGACGTCCAGGTCGTCTCGCCCGAGGACGAGGACCGCGAGCTGCTCGAGCAGTACGACCTCGAGTTCGGCGAGAACGAGGGCGATGACGAGGACCTGGAGATCCGGCCCCCCGTCGTCACCGTCATGGGCCACGTCGACCACGGCAAGACGCGCCTGCTCGATGCGATCCGCAAGACCAACGTCATCGGCGGCGAGGCGGGCGGCATCACCCAGCACATCGGTGCCTACCAGGTCGTCACGACGACCGGCGAGGGCGTCGAGCGGAAGATCACCTTCATCGACACCCCGGGCCACGAGGCGTTCACCGCCATGCGTGCTCGTGGTGCGCAGGTGACCGACATCTCGATCCTCGTGGTGGCGGCCGACGACGGTGTGAAGCCGCAGACGATCGAGGCGCTGAACCACGCACAGGCGGCCGGCGTGCCGATCGTCGTGGCGGTCAACAAGGTCGACAAGGAGGGTGCGGACCCGATGAAGGTCCGTGCCCAGCTCACCGAGTACGGCCTGGTGGCCGAGGAGTTCGGCGGTGACACCATGTTCGTCGACGTCTCGGCCAAGGCGGGCCAGGGGATCGAGTCGCTGCTGGAGGCCGTCCTGCTGACGGCCGACGCGACGCTCGACCTTCGCGCCAACCCGAACCAGGACGCGCAGGGTGTCGCGATCGAGGCGCACCTGGACCGCGGTCGCGGTCCGGTGGCGACGGTCCTCGTGCAGCGCGGAACGCTTCGGGCGGGCGACTCGATCGTCGCCGGCGACGCGTTCGGTCGTGTTCGCGCGATGCTCGACGACGACGGTCGGCCGGTCGAGGTTGCCACGCCGTCGATGCCGGTGCAGGTGCTCGGACTCACGTCGGTCCCCGGCGCTGGTGACTCGTTCATGGTCGTGCCCGAGGACCGTGTCGCTCGGCAGATCGCCCAGACCCGCCAGGCTCGGGAGCGCAACGCGCTGCTGGCCAAGAACCGGGTCAAGCGGTCGCTGGAGGACTTCCTGGAGTCCTTGGAGAAGGGCGAGGTCCAGGACCTCACGCTCATCATCAAGGGCGACGTGTCCGGCTCGGTCGAGGCGCTGGAGGACGCGCTGCTGAAGATCGACGTCGGCGACGAGGTCAACCTGCGGGTCATCCACCGCGGCGTCGGTGCGATCAACAAGAACGACGTCACGCTCGCCAGCGCGTCGAAGGCCGTCATCATCGGCTTCAACGTCCGGCCGGAGGGCAAGGTCGCCGAGCTGGCGACCGAGGAGGGCGTCGACGTCCGCTACTACAGCGTCATCTACCAGGCCATCGAAGAGGTCGAGGCGGCGCTGCGGGGCATGCTCAAGCCGGAGTTCGAAGAGGTCCAGCTGGGTCTCGCGCAGGTGCGCGAGGTGTTCAAGTCCAGCAAGTTCGGCACGATCGCCGGCTGCCTCGTCCAGTCGGGTGAGGTGCGCCGCAACGCCAAGGCCCGCCTCGTCCGCGACGGTGCCGTCGTGGCCGAGAACCTCGCCATCGCCGGCCTGCGCCGCTTCAAGGACGACGTCACCGAGGTCCGCGAGGGCTTCGAGTGCGGTATCAACCTGGGCTCGTTCCAGGACGTCCACGTCGAAGACGTCATCGAGACGTTCGAGATGCGGGAGAAGCCCCGCAAGGCCTAGCAGCATCCGGACACGGCCCGCCCCCGAACATCGGAGGCGGGCCGTGCCCGACCCGAAGCGTCGAAGGAGAGTCCGATGAGCAGCGAGGCCCGGCAGCGCAAGATGGCCGACCGCGTGAAGGTGATCGTCGCCGAGATGCTCGAGTCTCGGATCAAGGACCCGCGCCTGGGTTTCGTCACGGTCACGGGCGTGCGCGTGACGCCGGACCTGCGTGAGGCCTCGGTCTTCTACACGGTGTACGGCGACGACGAGGCGCGGCAGGCGACCGCGGCGGCGCTCGCCTCGGCCAAGGGTGTCATTCGCACCGAGGTCGGACGGCAGACCGGGGTCAAGTTCACCCCGACGCTGGACTTCATCCTCGACGCCGTGCCGGACACTGCGCGGCACGTCGAGGAGCTGCTCCGACAGGCGGCGGAGGCTGACGCCGAGGTCCAGCGGCAGGCGGCCGGCGCGACGTTCGCCGGCGAGCCGGACCCGTACCGCCGCGACGACGACTCAGACAACGACTCGGACGACGACGCCGCCGACGATGACGCGAGCGACGTCGACGACAACACCGAGGTCTCGGGCGCGGACGAGCCGGGCCGAGTGTGAGGGAGCCGACCGGCCTCGTCGTCGTCGACAAGCCCGGCGGCCTCACTTCGCACGACATCGTCGCCCGGGCTCGTAGAGCCCTCGGCACCCGCAAAGTCGGCCACGCCGGCACCCTCGACCCGATGGCGACGGGCGTGCTCGTGCTCGGCGTCGGCCGAGCCACGCGGTTGCTCGGCCACCTTGCCCTGCACGACAAGGAGTACCGGGCCACGATCCGGCTCGGGACGTCCACCGTCTCCGACGACGCCGACGGTGAGGTCACGTCGCGTGCCGATCCCGACGTCCTAACGGTCGTGACCGACGACGATCTCACCGCGGGCCTGCGTGCGTTGACGGGACGGATCCGCCAGCGCCCGAGTGCGGTCAGCGCGATCAAGGTCGACGGCCGCCGCGCCCACGAGCGTGTCCGCGCCGGCGAGGACGTCGAGCTGCCCGCGCGGGCGGTCGAGGTCACCCGCTTGGACGTTCTCGACATCCAGCGGTCTGCGGGAGCGATAGACGTCGACATCGAGGTCGAGTGCTCTACCGGCACCTATGTGCGTGCCATCGCCCGCGACCTGGGCGACGGCCTCGGCGTGGGCGGCCACCTGACGGCGCTCCGGCGTACGCGGGTCGGCCCGTTCACGCTGGCCGAGGCGCGCACGCTCGAGGCGCTCGACGCCGATGGTCCGCGCACCCTGGTGGACCTGGACTCGGTGGCTGCTCGGTGCTTCCCCGTGTGGGTGGTCGATGCCGACGGTGCCGATTCGGTGCGTCACGGCCGCCGCCTGCCGTGGTCCGGGCCGGTGGACAGCGACGGACCGGTCGCGGTGCTCGACGGGGACGGCGCCCTGCTCGCCCTCGCGTCGGACGACGCGGGTACGGCCCGCTACCTCGCGGTGCTGGCCGGCTCCTAGCGCGTCGGACGCGGACGCTGCCGGGTGGACGCCCTGGGCGCGCGCGCCGTTCCGACGACGCCTACGATTCGGGGGCGATGGACACAACGGACGATGGAGTCGACCCCCTCGACACCGGTGGCTCACCCGCAGGGTCCGTCGTCACGATCGGCGTGTTCGATGGCGTGCACCGCGGGCACCAAGCCCTCATCGCCGCCGCACGTGACCGCGCGGCGGCGCTGGGCCTACCGCTGATCGCGATGACCTTCGACCCCCACCCCCTCGCGGTCATCGGCCCGCGGCGCGCTCCGACGTCGCTGGCAACGTTGGCGCACCGCCGCGACCTGCTCCTACGCGCGGGCGCGGACACCGTCGAAGTCCTGCACTTCGACGAGGCGACCGCGGCGATGTCCCCGAGCGCCTTCGTCGAGGACGTGCTGGTCGGCCGGCTCGCAGCGCGCGCGGTCGTCGTCGGTGCGGACTTCCGGTTCGGGCACCGCGCCGCCGGAACGCTCGTGACACTGGAGGACGAGGGGAGCCGGCACGGCTTCGCGGTCGAGGGTGTGCCGCTCGCCGGTGCTCATGGCCAGCGTTGGTCGTCCACCGCGACGCGGGCTCTGATCGAGGCAGGCGACGTCGCCGCAGCCGCCATCGCCCTCGGCCGGCCGTACCGCATCGACGGCGAGGTCGTTCACGGCGACCACCGCGGCCGCGAGCTCGGCTTCCCGACGGCGAACCTGTCGGCAGCGGCGATCGCCCCGGCCGACGCGGCTCCGACGACCGTCCCGGCCGACGGCGTCTACGCCGGCCGGCTCGTGCTGCTCGACGAGGACGCCCGGTCCTCCATGCCGGCGGCGATCTCGGTCGGCACGAACCCGACGTTCGACGGTCTCGAGCGACGGGTCGAGGCCCACGTCCTCGGCCGCGACGACCTCGACCTCTACGGGCAGGTCGTCGGTATCGAGTTCGTCGCCCGCCTACGCGGACAGCTGCGGTTCGACGGCGCCGACGCCCTCGTCACCCAGATGCAGACCGACGTCGTCGACGCTCGCGCGGCGCTCGACACGCCGTAGCCCTCCCGGCGGGATGGGACGAGCGGCAGGGGCGCGGCGCTGGTCGGCGGGTCCAGGGCTGGCTGGTAGCCTGTCGGCGTAAAGACGGTCGTGGGGCGCTAGCCGCGCTGCGATTCGTGTCGGATTGAACGCCCCTGAGTGGGCGCGAAAGGGAAGTCATGTCGCTCGACACCGCAGTCAAGCAGCAGATCATCGACGAGTTCGGGACCAAGCCGGGAGACACCGGCAGCCCGGAGGTCCAGATCGCACTGCTCACCCGTCGGATCTCCGACCTCACCGAGCACCTCAAGGCGCACAAGCACGACCACCACAGCCGGCGCGGCCTGCTGATCCTGGTCGGCCAGCGTCGTCGGCTGCTCCAGTACCTGGTCAAGACCGACATCAGCCGCTACCGCTCGATCATCGAGCGGCTCGGCATCCGGCGCTAGCCGGATGCCACCCGCACCCGGCGAACCGCCGGGTGCGACAACCGAATACACCCACACCGAAATCCGGGGCGCCGCAACGACGTCCGTCGGTCCTCGGTAGTGACCTCCGGGGCGCGCCTGCGAACACGCGGGCGAGAAACGTCCCGTGGGCCTCGATCGAAGACCGTCACCGGCTGCGTGTGCGCCCCTGTAATGGACAGGAGGCACCCGTGGAGGGTCCCCAGATCTCAACTGCACAGGCCGTTATCGACAACGGCTCGTTCGGCACGCGCACCATCCGGTTCGAGACCGGCCGGCTGGCCCGTCAGGCCGCCGGCTCCGTCGTCGTCCACCTCGACGACGACACCATGCTGCTCTCGGCCACGACGGCCGGCAAGACGCCCAAGGAGCAGTTCGACTTCTTCCCGCTGACGGTCGACGTCGAGGAGCGGATGTACGCCGTCGGGCGTATCCCCGGCTCGTTCTTCCGCCGTGAGGGCCGGCCGTCCGAGGACGCGATCCTCACCTGCCGGCTCATCGACCGCCCGCTGCGTCCGACCTTCAAGAAGGGCCTGCGCAACGAGGTCCAGGTCGTCGTCACCGTCATGGCGCTCAACCCCGACGACCTCTACGACGTCGTCGCCATCAACGCCGCGTCCGCGTCGACGCAGATCTCCGGCCTGCCGTTCAGTGGCCCGATCGGCGGCGTCCGCGTCGCCCTGATCCGCGGCCAGTGGGTCGCCTTCCCGACCCACGAGCAGCTCGGTGAGGCCGTGTTCGACATGGTCGTCGCCGGTCGCATCGCCGGTGACGACGTCGCGATCATGATGGTCGAGGCCGAGGCCACCACCCGGACGATCGAGCTCATCGCCGGCGGCGCCACCGCGCCGACCGAGGAGATCGTCGCGCAGGGCCTGGAGGCGGCGAAGCCGTTCATCCGCCTGCTCTGCGAGGCGCAGGCCGAGCTGGCCGCATCCGCCGCGAAGCCCACGGTGGAGTTCCCGGTCTTCCTGGAGTACCAGCCCGACGCCTACGACGCCGTCGAGGCTGCGGCCATCGACGACGTCCGGTCGGCGATGACCATCGTGAGCAAGGCCGAGCGGGAGAACCGGCTCGACGACATCAAGGCGGCCGTCCTCGGCCAGCTCGGGTCGTCGTTCGAGGGCCGCGAGAAGGAGCTGTCCGCGGCCGTCCGGTCGGTCACCAAGAAGGTCGTGCGCGAGCGCGTCCTTCGCGACGAGGGCCGCATCGACGGCCGTGGCCGCGCCGACATCCGGCCGCTGAGCGCCGAGGTCGAGGTCCTGCCGCGCGTCCACGGATCGGCGCTGTTCGAGCGCGGCGAGACGCAGATCCTTGGCGTCACAACGCTGAACATGCTCCGCATGGAGCAGCAGCTCGACACGCTGAGCCCGGAGAACCGCAAGCGCTACATGCACAACTACAACTTCCCGCCGTACTCCACCGGCGAGACCGGTCGCGTCGGCTCGCCGAAGCGCCGTGAGATCGGCCATGGCGCGCTCGCCGAGCGCGCGCTCCTCCCGGTCCTGCCGAGCAAGGAGGAGTTCCCCTACGCGATCCGCCAGGTCTCCGAGGCTCTCGGCTCCAACGGCTCGACGTCGATGGGCTCGGTCTGCGCCTCGACCATGTCGCTGCTCAACGCCGGTGTGCCGCTGCGCGCCCCGGTCGCCGGCATCGCGATGGGCCTGGTGACAGGCGAGATCGACGGCGAGATGCAGTACGTCGCGCTCACCGACATCCTCGGCGCCGAGGACGCGTACGGCGACATGGACTTCAAGGTCGCCGGCACCAAGGAGTTCGTCACGGCGCTGCAGCTGGACACCAAGCTCGACGGCATCCCAGCGTCGGTCCTGGCCCAGGCACTGCAGCAGGCGCGCGACGCCCGCATGACGATCCTCGAGGTGATGAACGAGGCGATCGACGGCCCCGACGAGATGGCCCCGACCGCTCCGCGAGTCATCGCGATCACGATCCCGGTGGACAAGATCGGCGAGGTGATCGGGCCGAAGGGCAAGATCATCAACCAGATCCAGGAGGAGACCGGCGCCGACATCACGATCCAGGACGACGGCACCATCTACATCGGTGCGACGAACGGCGACTCGGCCGAGGCCGCGCGGACCGCGATCAACAACATCGCGAACCCGACGATGCCGGAGGTCGGCGAGCGCTACCTGGGCACGGTCGTGAAGACGACCACGTTCGGTGCGTTCGTCTCGCTCATGCCGGGCAAGGATGGCCTGCTGCACATCTCCGAGATCAAGAAGCTCGCCGGTGGCAAGCGCGTCGAGAACGTCGAGGACGTCCTCAAGGTCGGCTCGAAGGTCCAGGTCGAGATCAAGGAGATCGACTCGCGCGGCAAGCTCTCGCTCGCGCCGGTCGTCGAGGACGCCGCCACGGCCGATGCCTAGAGCGACCACGCGCACGCTGCTCCGGGAGGGCGACGGCGGACTTGTCCGCCGTACGACCCTCCCGGGCGGCCTGCGGGTCATCACCGAGCAGGTGCCGGGCGTCCGCTCGGCCGCGTTCGGTGTGTGGGTCGGGGTCGGCTCGCGGGACGAGGCGGGCCGCCAGATGGGCGCCGCGCACTACCTCGAGCACCTGCTGTTCAAGGGAACGCACACCCGTTCGGCGCTGGAGATCTCGGCGTCGATCGAAGCTGTCGGTGGTGACCTGAACGCATTCACCACCAAGGAGTACACGTGCTACTACGCACGGGTGCTCGACGAGGACCTGCCGTTGGCTGTCGACGTCGTCTGCGACGTCGTCACCGATGCGCTGATCCGGTCGGAGGACGTCGAGGCCGAGCGTGGCGTGATCCTCGAGGAGATCGCCATGCACGACGACGACCCGACCGACATCGTCCATGACGAGTTCGCCGCCGCCCTGTTCGGCGACACCCCGCTCGGACGGCCCATCCTCGGCACGGACGAGACCATCAAGGGGATCAGCCGGTCGGCGATCAACACCTTCTACCGCCGTCGCTACCGCCCGGAGGCGATGGTCGTCGCCGCGGCCGGCAACCTTGACCACGACACCGTCGTGCGTCGGGTCCGCGCCGCCTTCGCCGACCTCATCGACCCGGCGGCGCAGACACTCGCCCCGCGGGCGGTCCGACGGCCGCGCCGGCACGAGGCCGGCGTACGCGTCGTCAGCCGGCCCACCGAGCAGGCGCACCTGGTGCTCGGCGTGCCCGGCATCGTCCGCACCGACCCGCGCCGCTACACGCTCTCGGTGCTGTCGACAGCGCTCGGCGGCGGAATGAGCAGCCGGCTGTTCCAGGAGATCCGGGAGAAGCGCGGGCTCGCGTACTCGGTCTACTCGTACGCCCAGGGGTTCGCCGACGACGGCACGTTCTCCGTCTACGTGGGCTGCCTTCCCGGCAAGGTCGACACCGTTCTCGATGTCTGCCTCACCGAGCTCGGCGACGTCGCGGCCAACGGGCTCTCCGACGACGAGGTCGAGCGGGGCAAGGGTCAGGTGCGCGGCGCCACGGTCCTCGGCCAGGAGGACACCGGCGCGCGGATGACGCGGATCGCCAAGAGCGAGCTCAACGGCGAGCCGCTGCCGAGCCTGTCCGAGCTGATCGGCCGGGTCGATGCCGTGACCGCCGATGATGTCCGCCAGGTCGCCGCCGACTTGCTCGCCGGCCCGTACACGCTCGCCGTGATCGGCCCGTTCGACGAGACCACCACGTTCAACGCGCTCGGCTAACACCCACCAGCACAGGAGGCCCACCGTGATCAAGGTCGCAGTCGTCGGGTCGAAGGGACGTATGGGCCAGTCCGCCGCCGAGGCGGTGCGCACGGCCCCGGACCTGCAGCTGGTCACCGCGATCGACCTGGGTGTTCCGGTGTCCGCCGTCGCCGAGGCGGGGGCGGAGGTCATGGTCGACTTCACGACGCCTGACGCCGTCATGCGGACGCTGCGCACCTGCATCGCCGGCGGGATCCACTGCGTCGTCGGCACGACCGGCTTCACGCCGGAGCGGCTGGAGCAGGTCCGCGGCTGGTGCGCTGCGGCGCCCGAGGTCGGTGTCCTCATCGCCCCGAACTTCAGCATCGGCGCCGTCCTGATGATGCGGCTGTCCGCGATCGCGGCGCCGTACTTCGAGTCGGTCGAGGTCGTCGAGGAGCACCACCCGAACAAGGTCGACGCACCGTCCGGCACGGCGACGCTCACGGCTCAGCTCGTCGCACAGGCTCGTGAGGGCATGGCGGCGATGCCGGACGCGACGAGCCAGGAGGTCGACGGTGCCCGGGGTGCCGTCATCGACGGGGTGCACGTGCACTCCGTCCGCGCCCGGGGGCTCGTCGCCCACCAGGAGGTCATCCTGGGCGGACCGGGGGAGACGTTGCGGATCCGGCACGACTCGCTGGACCGCGAGTCGTTCATGCCCGGGGTCCTGCTCGGCGTCCGCGAGGTCGGCCGGCACCCGGGGCTCACGGTCGGCCTGGGCGAGTACCTCGGCCTTTCCGGGGACGCCGGGGACGCAACCGCGCGTCCGCCGCGCCTGTGAGTGCTCGGCTGGTCGCCTGGCTCATGGCGGCCGCCCTCACCGTCTACCTCGTCTTCGCCACCTGGCGTGCGGCCCTGCTGATCGCCGACGGCGAGGTCGTCCCGATCCTGCTCGGCCTCGCCGTGCTGGTCCTTCCGCTTTTGGGCGTGTGGGTGCTGTGGCGTGAGCTCGCCTTCGGCTTCGGCAGCCAGCGGCTGGGCCGCGAGCTCGGCGCCGAGGGCGGCCTCCCGGTCGACGACCTGCCCCGCACCCCGGCGGGTCGGGTCGAGAAGGACGCGGCGGACAAGCGGTTCGGGGTGTACGCCGAGCAGGTCGAGGCCGAGCCGTACGACTGGCGTGCCTGGTACCGGCTGGCCATTGGCTACGACGACGCCCGCGACCGCAAGCGGGCCCGGGCCGCGATGCGCACGGCGATCAAGCTGCACGACACCGGCCACCGCTGACTCCTGGCTAGGCGTCTCCGCCTCGCACGTCGACCTTGAGGTTTCAGGCCTCAAACCGGCGGAATGGGGCCTGAAACCTCAAGGTCGGCGCCGGCGCCCGCGTCAGGATTCCTGCCAGCGGTCCAGGCGCAGGCGGGCCATGTCGTAGGCCTCCGGGCGCAGCCACAGGTCCGGGGACGTCGTGTAGATGTGCGTCCGCAGCGTTGAGCCGTCGCGCAGCGTGACGACGCACCGTCGTCCGGGCACGGGCACCGGGGTGCCGAGCAACGGCGTCCGGCCCTCGACCTCGTCGACCTGCTCGACGTCGTCCCAGCCGACGCTGACACGGCGGAACGTCCGCTCGACGCTGAGACCGGCATCGGTGACGTACGTCCCGACGACCCAGCCGCGCAGCGTGAGGAACAGCGCCGTGGCCCCAAGCGCCGCTCCGACAAGTGATGCGACGGACGCCCCGGTAGACAGCGCCGCCATGAGCGCGGTGCCCAGGACGGCGACGGTGGCCGCGGACAGCACGGACAGCGCGACGACCCGCCACGGACCGCGCCCGGTGACCCGCACCCGACGCACCTGGTGGAAGTCGCCGTCGACCGGTCCGTCCTGTGCGGCCCACAAGAACCCGAAGATCGGCTTGCGTGGTTCGGTCATGTCGCCAGCCCCGATGCGCGTAGGAGGGCCGCGGTGATCGCGGAGACCAGGACGACCACCAGGAACGGGGCCCGCAGGATGAGAGCGATGACGGCCGCGGCCAGGCCCGCCAGGCGCGCATCGATGACCAGGGTCTGCCCGTCGGCGAACGTCTGGACCGCGACCAGCGCGGCGAGCAGCGCGATCGGCAGGAAGCCAGCAACGCGTCGGACCGGCGCGCGGTCGAGGACCGACCGGGGGAGGAAGTAGCCGACAAGCTTCTCGACGTACGTGCCGAGCGCGCCGACGAGGACGGCGGCCCAGATCATGTCCGCCTCCCGACGAGCCAGGCCGCGCCGAGGGCGACGAGCCCGGCGGCGAGCACCGGCAGGCCCGGACGCAGGACCGGCGTGAGGACGATCGCGAGCGCGGCCCCGGCGAGTGCCACGGCCCACGTCGTCCGGTCGACGAGCCGCGGCCACAGCAGGGCGACGAACCCCGCCGGGATGGCGGCGTCGAGCCCGAGCGTCGCAGGGTCGTCGAGCGCGGCGGCACCGAGCGCGCCGATCAGCGTCCCGATGTTCCACAGGACGAAGACGGCCAGGCCTGTGCTCCAGAACGCCCGGCGCGCTGAGGCCGGGAACGCCTGGTGCGTGAGGCCCGTCGCGGTCGACTCGTCGATCGTCAGCTGGGCGGCGGCGAGGCGGCGCCAGCCGGTCAGCTGCAACGTCGGCGCGAGACTCAAGGCGTAGAGCCCGTTGCGGGCGCCGAGGAGCCAGGCCGTGAGGACAGCCGCCACGGCACCGCCGCCCGCCCCGAGCACGCCGACCAGCGCGAACTGCGACGCCCCGGTGAACATCAGCAGGGACAACGTCTGTGCCTGCCACGCGGACATGCCGCTGGCCACGGTGATCGCGCCGAAGGACAGGCCGTACGCGCCGGTCGCCAGACCGATGCTCAGCGCGGTCGCGTGGACCGAGCGGACGGAGGGAGCGCGGTCGGCCACGTCCGGACGCTATCCGCTCGCCTGCGCGCCGGGGGGCGTTGGGGCGCTGCGTGTGCGACCCTTCGCAGGTGCGGGGGGTGGGGTGGCCGGCGCGGCTCGGCCGACAGGCGCCCGCGCGCTCTGCCCACCAGGTCGTCGTCCGCGGCGCGACATCGCTGGCCATCGTGTGGCAGGCCCTGTGGATCGCCGGGGATCCCACGTTGTGGCCCTGGCGCGCCCAGCTGCCCGTGCGGGCCTTCGCGTTGTGGGTCGTCGTCGGCACGTGGGCGGCGGTCCTCGCGACGCAGGTCGTCGGAGGCAGACGCGCCCGCCGCGCCTCTCGCATCGTCAACGTCGCCGCGTTGGCGGTCGTCGCGGTCCTCGCGCTGATCGCCGCGAGCCGGGGGACCCTCGCCTGGCCGACCGCCTCGAACCTCGCCGTGCTGACGGCCGGCGTCGGCGGCATGCTCCTGGAGCTGCGGATCGCCGCCCTGACGGTGACGATCGTCGTGGCGGTCGAGACCGTCGCCGCTCTCGCGGCCCCCGCGATCACCGACCTGCTGTACCCGGGTTTCGCGCTCGCGGTCGGCGTTGCATCCATCTCGGCCCGCGCAGTGCTCGTGCGGGAGGCGCACGAGGTCGACGTGGCCGAGGCCGCATCCGCGCGCCGGGAGGCCGAACGGCGCGTCCACGAAGGGGTGGAGGCCGCCCTGCGGCAGCGGGAGCGCTCCCTGCACGCGACGGTGCTCAACACCCTGACGGCGATCGAGCGCGGCGGCCTCGCGGGCGGTGCACGTGAGCGTCTCTCCGAGCGGTGCCGCGAGGCAGCGCGGGTCCTACGGGACCTCCGACGTGATGCCGCGCCGCCGGTGGCCGACGAGAAGGCGATGCAGGCACTCGACCGCGACCTCGCATCGGCCCTCGCCGATCTCCGTGCGGTCGGGACCGAGGTATCCGTGGACGTGGATCCCATGGAGGGCCTGCCCCCGCGGGTCTACGCCGCTGTCCGGGCGGCGGTCCACGAGTCGCTCGCCAATGCTGTGCGGCATGCCGACGCGCGCACGTGCACGGTCCATGCCCGCGTGCGCCCAGGACCGGCCGCGGGGGCGGGCGGCGTCGTCGTTGTCGTCGACGACGACGGCCTGGGCTTCGACGTGAGCGAGGGGAGTGGCCGGTTCGGGCTCGCGAGCGCGATCGCCGGGCCGATGGACGAGATCGGCGGGCTGGCAACCGTGGAGTCGGTGGTGGGCGCCGGGACCCGTGTCCGGCTCGAGTGGCACGGCGAGCTGACCGCGACCGGCGGGAGGCAGTTCCTGCCGTCGGCCTCGGGCGTCGCGGTGCCGATCCTGACGGCGTTCGGGCTGTTCACCACGGCGGCCGTCGCGACGACGATCGGCCAGGTCGGCCGCCCTGTCATCGACGTGCTCGCGCTCGCGACGCTTCTGGGCGTGTACGCCGTGCTGATGCTGGCCTCGCGCCGGGGCACCCTGCCCGCCTGGCTCGTGCTCGTGGTCGTCGCAGGCGCCGCAGCGGCGTTCGGGCTGCAGCAGATGACCGAACCGCAGGGCGACAACACGTGGTTCGACTGGGCGTCGGTCGCGGTCGCCATGGCGTTCTTCGTCGTGGCCGGCGTCGGACCGCGGTGGGCCTGGGTGGTCGTCATCGCGGCCTGGCTCGTCCTGCAGGGTGATCCTCTCCACGAGCTGGTCAGCGCCGGCACCGCCGTGCTGGTGGCGGGGGCGCTGTTCGGTCGCAGCGCCCGACGCAACGCCGCTGCCGTGGAGCAGGCACGCGCTGCCGAACGCACGCAGGCGATCGGCGTCGCCGTGGCTGACGCGAGCGTTCGCCGGCTGCAGGCTCGGTACGCCGCGCTGTCGGAGTCGGACGTGGTCGACCTCCTCGACGGCGTCGCTGAGGGCCTGCTGTCGCCGGAGGACCCGGACGTCCGCCGGCGGGCCGCCGTCGAGGAGCGGTTCGTTCGCAGCCTTATCCGCATCGACCCGCAGGCGGACCCGGTGCGCTCGGTCGTCGGCGAGGTCGTGCGTGCGGCCCGCCGCGCCGGGGTCGCGCTCTCGTGCGATATCGGCGACGTCCCCTTGCGGTCGGTCGACGGGCTCTCCCAGCTGCGCGTCTCCCTCCTTGCCGCGATGCCGTCCATCGTGGCCGGCGGTGAGGCGCGGCTCACCGCGCGTCGGGAGGAGGACGATGTCGTCGTGCGCCTCTTCGCCGATATCGCCGTCGACCGCGAGGACGAGGTCGCGGCGCTCGCGGTCCCTGGCCGCCCTGTCGATGTTGCCGTCGACGGCGCGCGGCCCACGCTGTGGGAATGGCGGTCGGCCGCTGCATCCACGGCCGCCGAGCGTCCGGCGGTCCACCGATGACCGCGGGTGCAACGCCCATCGTCCGCCTCGCGATCGTGGACGACCACGAACTCGTCCGAGACGGGCTGCGCGCGCTGCTGGAGAACCGCCCGCTCGACGGGTTCGAGGTCGTGTACTGCGGCGAGTCGGTGGACGGCGCCGTGGCGGCGGCCCCGACCGTCACGCTGCTCGACCTCGAGCTCGGCCCGGGGGACAGCGGCGTCGTCGTCAACACGGCAACGCTGCGCAACGCCGGGTCCGCGGTCCTGCTGATCAGCGCGCACGACGAGCCGGTGGCGATCCGGGACGCGATGCGCGCCGGCGCTCTTGGCTTCGTGCCGAAGCGCGTGTCGTACGGACAGCTCGCGGAGGCCCTCGACACTGTCGCGCGCGACGAGCTGTACCTGTCGGTGGACCTTGCGTCGCTGCTGGCCTCGGCGGCGGACACCCCCGACCTCAGCGCACGTGAGCTGGATGCGCTGCGGCTCTACGCCTCGGGGCTCAAGCTCGTCTCCGTCGCCCGGCAGATGGGCATCTCTCCGCATACGGCCAAGGAGTACCTGGACCGGGTGCGGCAGAAGTACCAGCAGGTCGGCCGGCAGGCCCGCACACGCACGGAGCTGTATGCGGCGGCGAGCCGCGACGGCCTCCTGCCTGGCGCATCCCCCTAGGAACGCCTGTGCCTGTCCCCCGGGGAGGGGACGCCAACGCGTCGCGCACACGGGCCGCGTGCTGGACCATGTGACGCGCTGGGCGGGCGCGGGGGACCCGCCGGAGCCCGGCGGTCAGGCTGGTGACGGGAGCACCGTCACCAGGCGCGCCTCCCGCAGCAGTTCATCGCTGCCGTCGGGGCGGTCGCCGACGAGCAGGTCGCGGTACGCACTGTCTGGTCCCCACCCGGCACTGGACAAGAACGCGCGACGCGCCTCGTCGGCGACCGCGCACCACACGACGATCTCGTCGCACTCCAGAGTCCGCGCGTGGTCGGCGACCGCCGCGAGAAGTCGCGACCCGTGCCCGCGACGCTGCGCGGCGGGAAGCACGTCCAGGGCGCCGAGCTCAGCGACATTGGGTGACGCGTCCGGGTCGTCGGCCGGCCCGATCGAGGCGAAGCCCACGACCACCCCAGCCTCGTGCGCAACGAAGATGCGGTGCCCGCGGGTCGGGGGAACGAGGATCGCGCGCGCCCACACGGTCGCGAGGTCAGGGGCGTGCAGGCCGTCGAGGACCGCGACCGGCAGGATCCCGGCGAACCGCTGGCGCCAGGACGCGACCTGAGCCGCGGCGATGTCGTCGACGTCAGACGTGCGGGCGAGCCGGACGCCGACGTCGGGGCCGTCCGGCGGCGGTCCGTCGAGGGTCGAGGGCAGGGACACGCGACCATTGTGGTCGGCCGTCGGGGCCACGCGCCTCAGTAGGGTGGCGACCGTGACGAGCGCGGACGAGGACGACCAGATCAGCTTCCGCAGTGACGTGACCGTGGAGCTGGTGCGCGCGAGCGCGCAGGATGCCGATGTCGTCTTCGCCGCCCGCGTGTCGACCGCCGGCGAGCAGACGCTCGACGACATCGACGCCGACGCGCAGCGGTCCTCCGGCCTGATCAACTACCTGATGCGGGACCGTCACGGCAGTCCGTTCGAGCACAACTCGATGACCTTCTTCGTGCGTGCGCCGATCTTCGTGTGGCGTGAGCACATGCGGCATCGCATCGCGAGCTACAACGAGGAGTCCGGCCGCTACCGCGAGCTGCAGCCGGTGTTCTACGTGCCGGACGCACAGCGGGCGCTCGTGCAGGTCGGCAAGGCCGGGGCGTATGAGTTCCTTCCCGGGACCGCGGAGCAGCAGGCGCTCGTGGACGCGTCGATGCGGACGTCGTGCGCGCAGGCGTACGCCGCGTATCGACGGATGCTGGAGGCCGGGGTCGCGCGCGAGGTCGCCCGGATGGTGCTCCCGGTCTCGATCTACTCCAGCGCCTACGTGACGATGAACGCCCGCTCGCTGATGAACTTCCTCTCCCTGCGTCGCCGCGCGGAGGGATCGCAGTTCCCGTCGTACCCCCAGCGCGAGATCGAGATGGTGGCCGAGCGCTACGAGGACGAGTGGTCACGGCTCATGCCGCTGACGCACGAGGCGTTCGTTCGCAACGGGCGGGTAGCGCCGTAGGTGTGCGCCGTAGCGAGGAGTGAGGAACGAGCCCCGGAGCGGCGGCGCCGAAGGTGTGCGCCGTAGCGAGGAGTGAGGAACGAGCCCCGGAGCGGCGGCGCCGAAGGTGTGCGCCGTAGCGAGGAGTGAGGAACGAGCCCCGGAGCGGCGGCGCCGAAGGTGTGCGCCGTAGCGAGGGGCGAGGGCGCCCGTGGCCCGCGCGATAGCCTTGGGGCATGCCTGGTCCTACCACCCCGACGGCTCCGTTCGGGGTCATGCTGTCCGCGATGGTCACGCCGTTCTCCCCGGACGGATCACTCGACCTGGACGGCACCAAGCGCCTGGCCGCTCACCTGGTCGACGATCTCGCGCACGACGGCCTCGTCGTCAACGGCACGACGGGGGAGTCGGCCACGAAGACCGACGCCGAGGACATCGCGATCCTGTCGGCGGTCATCGAGGCGGTGGGTGACCGCGCGACGGTGATCGCCGGCGTCGGCACGAACGACACGGCCCACTCGGTCGAGGCTGCTCGGATGGCCGCGCGAGCCGGCGCCCACGCGGTCATGGCGGTCACGCCGTACTACAACCGGCCCCCGCAAGAGGGCCTGGTCCGGCATTTCCACGCGATCGCGGACGCGACCGACCTGCCGATGCTCACGTACGACATCCCGAAGCGGACCGGCACGGCGATCGAGCGGGAGACGATGCTCCGCATCGCCGAGCACCCGCGGATCATCGCCAACAAGGACGCGAAGGGCGACCTCGAGTTCGCCCAGTGGGGGATCGCCACGACCGGTCTCGCCTGGTACTCCGGCGACGACATCTTGAACCTGCCGCTGCTGTCGGTCGGCGCCGCCGGGATGATCTCGGTCGTCGGGCACATCGTCGGTGACCGGCTGAAGGCGATGGCGCAGGCCCTGTGGGCCGGAGACACGGCCGAGGCGACCGCGATCAACGCGGCGCTGCTGCCGGTGTACACCGGCTGCTTCCGCACGCAGGGCGTCATCTTGACGAAGGCCGCTCTCACCCTGCAGGGGCTGCCGGCCGGCCCGGTGCGCCTGCCGCTCGTCGATGCGACGCCGGCCCAGATCGACCAGCTGCGTGCCGATCTGACGCTCGGCGGCGTCCGCGGTTTCCCCGCATGAGCCGCTCACGACCGACGCCGCCGCCGGCCCTGCCGGCGGGCGCGCTCCGGATCGTCGCGCTGGGCGGCCTGGGCGAGATCGGCCGCAACATGACGGTCTTCGAGCATGAGGGTCGGCTGCTGATCGTCGACTGCGGCGTGCTGTTCCCGGAGGAGAACCAGCCGGGGATCGACTTGATCCTGCCGGACTTCTCCTCGGTCGAGGACCGCCTCGACGAGGTCGACGCCATCGTCCTCACGCACGGCCACGAGGACCACATCGGCGCCGTGCCGTATCTCCTGCGGCTGCGGTCGGACATCCGGATCCTCGGGTCGAAGCTGACGCTGGCGCTGCTCGAGGCGAAGCTGCGTGAGCACCGGATCACGCCGAACGTCCAGGTCGTCGAGGACGGCGAGACCGTTCAGGCCGGCCCGTTCGGCCTGGAGTTCCTGGCCGTCAACCACTCGATCCCCGACGCGATGGCGGTCGCGATCCGCACGGCGGCCGGCGTCGTGCTGCACACCGGCGACTTCAAGATGGACCAGCTCCCGCTCGACTCCCGGATCACCGATCTCAACGGCTTCGCTCGACTCGGTGACGAGGGCGTCGACGTCCTGCTCGTGGACAGCACGAACGCCGAGGTGCCCGGCTTCGTCACGAGCGAGCGGGACATCATGCCCGTCCTGGACGCCGTGTTCCTGCGCGCGGAGGGCCGCATCATCGTGGCGTCGTTCGCGTCGCACGTGCACCGCATCCAGCAGATCATCGACATGGCCGAGCTGCACGGGCGCAAGATCGCGTTCGTCGGGCGGTCGATGGTGCGGAACATGGGCATCGCCCGTGACCTCGGCTACCTGCGGATCCCCGGCGGCACGTTGATCGCGGCCGACGACCTCACCTCCCTGCCCGACGACGAGGCAGTCCTCATCTGCACGGGCTCGCAGGGCGAGCCGATGGCCGTGCTGTCCCGGATCGCGAACCGCGACCATCCGATCAGCGTCGGTCCGAGCGACACGATCGTGCTCGCGTCCTCGCTGATCCCGGGCAACGAGAACGCCGTGAACCGGGTCGTGAACGGGCTGGCCAAGCTCGGCGCCCACGTCGTGCACAAGGGCAACGCCCTGGTCCACGTGTCCGGGCACGCCGCCGCGGGGGAGCTGCGGTACGTCTACAACCTCGTCAAGCCCCGCAACGTCCTGCCCGTGCACGGCGAGTGGCGGCACCTGAAAGCCAACGCGGAGATCGCGACGAGTGTCGGAATCCCCGCCGAGCGCGTGCTGCTCGCCGAGGACGGCACCGTCCTGGACCTGGTCGACGGGGTGCTGATGGTGACCGGGCAGGTCCCCGTGGGCTATGTGTACGTCGACGGCTCCGGGGTCGGTGACGTGACCGAGACGGTCCTCAAGGACCGCCGTGTCCTCGGCGAGGAGGGGTTCATCTCCATCTTCGTCGCGGTCGACGTGGTCGACGCGAAGATCGTCGCCGGCCCGGAGATCCTGGCCCGCGGCTTCGGCGACGCGGCCGACCTGCTCGAACCCCTGCGTGAGCAGGTCGTGCGCACGCTGGAGGCGGCGCTCGCCGACGGGCTGGACGAGACGCACGAGCTGCAACAGCGCATCCGCCGCGCGGCGGGCAAGTGGGTCAACTCCGCCCACCGCCGCCGCCCGATGATCGTCCCCGTCGTCGTCGAGGCCTGACCCGATTCCATACGCCAGCGTCACAAAGGCGGGCCGGAACGACGCTGGCGTATGGAATCGAGGGGGGAGTGGGGCGCGCGCGGTCTCCGCACGTGCCGCGTGTGACTACCGGGACTGGTGGGGTTAGCGCACTACGCTTCGGCCCATGGCTTCCCGCACGTCTTCCCCCGCGCGGTCATCTCGTCCTGCCCGCTCATCCGGCAGCCGCTCATCCGGCAGCAAGTCGTCCGGCCGTCGGCCCGCGTCTCGGCAGGCTGCCGCGCCGCTGCGGCCAGGGCCCATCCCGCGCCTGGTCGCCGGCATCGGCCGTGCCCTGCGCGCCTTGTGGCTCGGGCTGGCCCACCTCACGGGTGCCGCCGCGCGCGCGTTCGGCCGGGGAGCCCGTGACCTGGACCCTGCTCACCGCCGGGACGGCCTAGGCCTGGCCCTCGTCGCCGGTGCGATCGTGCTGGCCGCGGGCATCTGGTTCGGCGTCGACGGCTGGTTCGTCTCGTGGACCGACCTCATCACGACGACGATCCTCGGGGCCGCGGCATGGCTCGCGCCCCTCGTGCTGCTCGCCCTCGCCTGGCGCATGCTGCGCCACCCGGACGAGGCCTCCACCACCGGGCGCCTGGCCATCGGCGGCGGTGCCGTCGTGGTCGGCGGGATCGGGATCTGGCACCTGGCCATGGGGTCGGCGACGCCCAGTGACGGCGCCGAGTCGATGTCCTCCGGCGGCGGCGTCGTCGGCTGGATCGCCACCGCCCCGGTGGAGTCGGCCGTCGGGCCGGTCGTCACCGGTCTGCTCCTGGTGCTCCTGGCCTGTTTCGGGGTCCTGGTCCTCACCGCGACCTCCCTCGCGTCCGTGCGCGACGGCCTCTCCCGGGCCGTGCGGGGCTCCGGCCGACTGCTGCGCCGCGGCCGCCGCTCCGACCTCACGTCGGTCGTCCTCGACGACGACGAGACGCCCGAGGCGGATCCGCCCGGCTTCGTCCGCGTGACCGGACCGATCCTGCTCGACGACGACTCCCATGACCACGGCAGCGCCGGAGCGCCGGGCGACCCGGGCCGCCACGAGACCGTCGTCATCGACGACGAGGAGCGTCCCGCCGCCTACCTGCTCACGGGCGTGATCCCACCGACGGCGACACCTGCCGGACACCCGGCGCGCAGCGACACCGTCGTGCTCCCCCCGGCGGCCCCGGCCGCGGCGCGCTCCACCACCCCGCGCAGCACCGGCCCGAAGCGGCCGACGCAGCTCTCGCTGGCCGACGCGGGCGACTACGTGCTGCCGACCAAGGAGTCGCTGAAGACCGGTCCGGCGCACAAGCAGGCCACGAAGGCGAACGAGCGCGTCGTCGTCGCGCTGACCGAGGTGCTCGAGCAGTTCGCGATCGACGCCGAGGTCACGGGGTTCCAGCGGGGGCCGACGGTCACGCGCTACGAGATCGAGCTCGGGCCGAGCGTCAAGGTCGAGCGGGTCACCGCGCTGAGCAAGAACATCGCGTACGCCGTGGCCAGTGCGGACGTCCGGATCCTGAGCCCGATCCCCGGCAAGAAGGCGATCGGCGTCGAGATCCCCAACGTGGACCGTGAGCTCGTCGCTCTCGGGGACGTGCTGCGCAGCGGCGCGGCGACCTCCGACCACCATCCCCTCGCCGTGGCGGTCGGCAAGGACGTCGAGGGCGGCTTCGTCATGGCCAACCTCGCGAAGATGCCGCACCTGCTTGTCGCCGGCGCCACCGGAGCCGGCAAGTCCAGCTGCATCAACAGCCTCATCACGAGTGTCCTCATGCGGGCCACGCCCGAGGAGGTCCGGCTGATCCTCGTCGACCCCAAGCGCGTCGAGCTGTCGGTGTACGAGGGCGTCCCGCACCTCATCACGCCGATCATCACCAACCCGAAGAAGGCCGCGGACGCGCTCCAGTGGGTCGTGGCCGAGATGGACCGCCGCTACGACGACCTCGCGCACTTCGGCTTCCGCCACGTCGACCAGTTCAACAAGGCGGTTCTCGCGGGCAAGGTCCAGCCGCTGCCCGGCAGCGAGCGGGTCATTCAGCCGTACCCGTACCTGCTGGTCATCGTCGACGAGCTGGCCGACCTGATGATGGTCGCCCCCCGCGACGTCGAAGAGTCCATCGTCCGGATCACGCAGCTGGCCCGCGCGGCCGGCATCCACCTCGTGCTCGCGACCCAGCGTCCCAGCGTCGACGTCGTCACCGGGCTCATCAAGGCCAACGTGCCCAGCCGTCTGGCGTTCGCCACGTCCAGCGTGACCGACAGCCGCGTCATCCTCGACCAGCCCGGGGCCGAGAAGCTCGTGGGCCAGGGCGACGGGCTCTTCCTGCCGATGGGTGCCAGCAAGGCCATGCGGATCCAGGGGGCCTTCGTCTCCGAGTCCGAGATCAAGTCGGTCGTGGCCCACTGCACGGCGCAGGCCCAGGCGGAGTTCATCCCCGACGTGGTCGCTGCGCCGACGTCGAACCGCGAGGTGGACAGCGACATCGGCGACGACCTCGACGTGCTCCTCGCGGCGGTCGAGCAGGTCGTGACGACGCAGTTCGGCTCGACCTCCATGCTCCAGCGCAAGCTGCGAGTCGGGTTCGCAAAGGCGGGCCGGCTCATGGACCTGATGGAGTCGCGCGGCATCGTCGGGCCGAGCGAGGGGTCGAAGGCCCGCGAGGTCCTCGTCACCCCGGACGAGCTCCCGGGCCTGCTGCTGATGCTGCGCGGCGGAGCGGAGTAGCACCGATCGCTCGTCGGTGTGTGGTGCGAAGCACGGCTTCGACGCCTACCATGCGTTGACGGGTCACTGGGAGCTAGGAGCGCGATGTCCGCTGGGCAGATGCTCGCCGCAGCACGGGCCGCACGCGGCCTGTCGCTCGACGACCTCGCCCAGGCCACGAAGCTGCGGGCCTCGATCCTCGGTGCCATGGAGGCCGACGACTTCAGCCACTGCGGCGGGGTCGTGTACGCCCGCGGACAGCTTCGCGCCATCGCCCCCGTCGTCGGTCTCGACCCCGACGACCTCGTCGACGCCTTCGAGGAAGGCCGACGCCGAAGCGGCTGAGCGCGGTCTGTCCCGGGCCGGTGCGTAGGCTGGACCGGTGACCTCGACCGGTGTGCGCGTGGATCTCGCCGACGAGGCGACCCCCGGTGGCACCGTGGCACTCGTGACGTTGGGCTGCGCCCGTAACGAGGTCGACTCCGAGGAGCTGGCCGGCCGACTGGCCGCAGCGGGCTGGGAGATCGTCGACGACGCCGATACGGCGGACGCCGTCCTGGTGAACACCTGCGGCTTCGTCGATGTCGCGAAGAAGGACTCGATCGACGCGATCCTCGCCGCCTCCGATGTCGCGCACGACCGCGAGATCCGCGGGACGGTCGTCGCCGTCGGCTGCCTGGCCGAGCGCTACGGCCGCGACCTCGCGGAGGAGCTGCCGGAGGCCGATGCGGTCCTCGGCTTCGACGACTACCCCGACATCGCCGACCGGCTGCGCCGCATCGTCGCGGGCGAGCGCCCGGCCGCCCACACGCCCGGTGACCGTCGCCATCTCCTGCCGATCTCCCCGGTCGACCGGCCCGGCTCGGCGACCGTCATCCCCGGGCACGGCCCCGCCGCGTCCGACGACGAGGCCGGCGACGGCGCGACCCCCGCGTGGACGCCGCCCGTACTCCGGCGACGCCTCGACGGCAGCCCCGTCGCCCCGGTCAAGCTGGCCTCGGGCTGTGACCGTCGGTGCGCCTTCTGCGCGATCCCGTCGTTCCGCGGCTCGTTCGTCTCCCGGCCGCCGGCCGACGTCCTCGCCGAGATCGACTGGCTCGCCGGGCAGGGCGTCCGGGAGGTCGTGCTCGTCAGCGAGAACTCCACGTCGTACGGCAAGGACATCGGCGACCTGCGCGCGCTGGAGGCGCTGCTGCCGAAGATCGACGAGGCCGGCTCGGTCGCGCGCGTGCGTGTGGCGTATCTCCAGCCGGCGGAGGTGCGACCCGGCCTGCTCGTGGCCATCGCGCGCACGCCGACGATCGCGTCCTACTACGACCTGTCGTTCCAGCACGCGAGCCCGACGGTCCTGCGGCGGATGCGTCGCTTCGGCGGGCGGGCCGAGTTCGTCGACCTGGTCCAGCAGATCCGTCATCTCGACCCCGATGCCGGCATCCGCAGCAATGTCATCGTCGGCTTCCCCGGCGAGACCGAGGCCGACGTGGACGAGCTCTGCGCCTTCCTCGAGGAGGCCCGGCTGGATGCGGTCGGCGTGTTCGGGTACAGCGACGAGGACGGCACCGAGGCGGCCACGCTCCCGGACAAGGTCGACCAGGACGTCGTCGACGCGCGCGTCGAGCGCGTCACGATGCTGGCCGAGGAGGTCATGGCGCAGCGGGCCGAGGACCGCCTCGGCGAGCGCGTCACCGTCCTCGTCGAGGAGATCGGAGACGACGACGGGATCGCCGTGGCGTGGGGACGGGCCGCACACCAGGGCCCCGACGACGGCGGCACCCGTGTCGAGCCGGTGCCCGCGGACCTGCAGGTCGGGGATCTCGTCCACGCGGTCGTCGTGGCGGCCGAGGGTGTCGACCTCGTCGCTCGGCCCGCGGACAGCGCGTGGTGATGCGACCGCCGGTCCCTGACCGTGCGGCCGACCCGGTCGGCGACGCTCCCGTGGTCAACATCCCCAATGCCCTGACCATCCTGCGGGTCGCGTGCGTCCCGCTGCTGGCGTGGCTGCTGTGGGTCGACGACGGCAGCCAGGGTCCGGCCCGGCTGGCCGCGACCATCGTGTTCGTCGTCGCGTCGATCACCGACCTCGTCGACGGCGCCGTCGCCCGCCGATACGACCTCGTCACGACGTTCGGCAAGATCGCGGACCCGATCGCCGACAAGGCGCTGACCGGGGTGGCCCTCATCGGGCTGTCGCTGCTCGGCGAGCTGTCGTGGTGGGTCACCGGCGTGATCCTCGGGCGCGAGATCATCGTGACCCTGCTTCGGTTCTGGGTCATCGAGCACGGCGTCATCCCGGCCAGCCGCGGCGGCAAGGCGAAGACGCTTGCACAGGTGGTCGCGATCGCCATGTACCTCGCCGACGTGCCGGTCGACTGGTGGTCCACGGTCGCCGCGATCGCGATGGCGGTCGCCGTCGTGCTGACGCTCGTGACCGGCGTCGACTACGCCGTGCGCGCGGTACGGCTGCGCCGTCAGCCGCCGGCAAGCACCAGCCGACTCGGGGAGCACCGTGGCCCCTGACCCCGCGGATCTCGTCGCCGCCCTCATCACGCGCGGCTGGACCCTGGCGACCGGGGAGTCGCTCACCGCGGGGCTCGTCACGGCCGGCCTGGCCGACGTGCCGGGGTGCTCGGCGGTCCTGCGCGGGGGTGTCGTCGCCTACCAGCCGGACATCAAGGCGGAGGTCCTGGGCGTGCCGGCTGACGCGCTGGCCGCCGGGGTCGTCAGCGAACCCGTCGCCCGAGCCCTGGCCGAGGGCGCAGCCCGGGTGCTCGGCGCCGAGGTCGGCATCGGGACGACGGGGGTCGCCGGGCCGCAGCCGCACGACGGCAGCCCGGTCGGTTCGGTGTGGATCGCCGTGACGACGCCGGAGGGGACGCGGACCGAGCACCTGAGCCTGCACGGGGACCGGGCTGCGATCCGGTGTCAGACCGTCGAGGCATGCTGGGACCTGCTTGGTCGGGTGTTAGGTGTCGGGGTCTCGGGGTAGCCGGGCACTCCGGAATAGACCGGCCCGACCGGTGGTTGCGGTCGTTGAGCACAGAACGGCACGAGGCAAGGGGAAGGCGGGCGCCATGATCGTCCTACGACAGGTGATCGGCGACGAGCTGCGTCGTCGGCGCCAGGACCAGGGCCGCACGCTGCGTGACGTGTCCGGGGCCGCTGCGGTGTCCCTCGGGTACCTCTCCGAGGTCGAGCGCGGACAGAAGGAAGCCTCCAGCGAGCTGCTTGCGGCCATCTGCGGTGCCCTGGAGGTGTCGATGGCCGATGTCCTGGCGTCGGTCAGCTTCGAGGTCGCGCGGGCCGAGACCGCCGACCGGGTGCCGTCGCTGGTGTGATGTTCGCCCGTCAGCTCCCGCCGAGGCGGGGCTGGCAGGTCGGGCACCAGTAGGCGACGCGCGGCGGTTCTCCGAGGTCCGCCCGCTCGATGGCGGTGCCGCACGCGTAGCAGGCCTCCCGAGAACGTCCGTAGACCCGCACGGGTCGACGCGGATCACCCGTGAGCATCGGCCGGCCCGCCTGCGCACCTCGGCGCAGGAGCGTCCCGGCCGCCTCCAGCAGGCCGTCGAGGTCTGCGACCTCCCCGACCGGGGTCCACGGATGGATGCCCGCCACGAACAGCGACTCTGCGCGGTAGATCGTCCCGATCCCGGCGAGGTTGCGCTGGTCCAGCAGCGCCTCGCCGATCGTTCGGCCCGGGTCCGCCAGCAGGCGACGGCGTGCCTCCCCGGCATCCCAGTCCGGTCCGAGGAGGTCAGGTCCCAGGTGCCCGACGACGGAGCCCTCGTCGGCGGTGCGCAGCAGGTCGACAACGGGCAGGCGGAACCCGACGGCGACCGATCCGTCCGTGACCAGGACCGCGCGGGCCTGGTGCCCCGGGCCGCGCCAGCGCTCGCCGGGCCGGTACACGTCCCACCGGCCGTCCATCTGCATGTGCGTGTGCAGAGTTCGGCCGTCGTCGAAGCGCGTGAGCATATGCTTGCCGAGGGAGCGGACCTCGAGGGTCGTCCGACCCGTCAGGTCGGCCGTCGCGTGCCGCGGCACTCGCAGGTCGGCGCTGACCAGCACACGGCCGGCGAGCGCCGCGTCGAGCCGACGCGCGGCACGCCAGACGCTGTCGCCCTCGGGCACTAGGGGGTTGTCCGCTCGTCCGTCGGTGCACGCAGGCCGCGCGGTGTCTCCCGGAAGCCGGCGCCGACCAGCCGCGCGGACCAGTCCGGCGTGACGGACGCGCCGTCGACCCGGGTGATGAGCACGCGGTCACGGCCGGCGAGGCGGGCGGCGGCCGGCAGCGCCTCGAGGGCGGCGGCGAGCGGCGGCCCGTCCGGCCCGAACGTCAGCAGCGAGGCGCCGCCGCGCTCGAGATAGAGCACGAGGGCGCCGTCGACCAGGACGACGGCAGCGCCGGCCTTGCGGCCGGGGCGGTGCCCGATCGGCTCGCCGGCTCGGGCTGGCCAGCCGAGCGCGGCCCCGTAGGCGTTGGCCGGGTCGGTCGCGGCCAGGGCGACGACGCCCGGCACCGGCTCGCGCAGGCGGTCGACCGTCGACGGCAGCGCGAACTGAGCCGCACCCAGGCCGTCGATCGCATAGGTGCGCTGGCAGCGGCCGGCATCCTCGAACGCCCGCAGCACCCGGTACGCGGCGGCGAACCCGCCGGGCAGCCGCTCGGCCGTCACGGCTCCGCGGGTGAGCACCCCGCTGCGGTCGAGGAGGGCCTGGACCACGGCGACGGCCCCCTCGCGTGGGTCCGGCCCCGGGGGGACGAGGGACCAGCGGCCCGCACCGGCCGGCGGCCCGGATCGCGATGGCAGGCCGCCGCGCCCCAGCCGCCCGGGTCGACCTGGGCGGGCGGGCCGCCGGGCCGGCGCCCGCTGGCCGATCCGGGCGCGCAGCGCGGCCCAGCCGTCGTTGGTGACCCAGCCCGACCACACGAGGTCCCACAGGCCCTCGACGAGGGCCGAGTCGAGGACGGACGAGCCGCCGTCGCCGCCGACCCGGTCGGCGAGGTCGCGGAAGAACAGCGCGCCGCCGCCGGCGAGCGCGGCGACGATCCGCCGACCGAGGTCGTCCTCGGGTTCTTGCGCCTCCCGTGACGGCCGCAGATCGTCGGCCCGGTCGGCCGGGGCAAGGGCGACGACGCCGTCGCCGCCGGGCAGGGCGGACACCCCCCACCAGGAGATGTCACCGGCGGAGATGAGCTCGTCGAGCAGTCCGTCGTGGGAGTCCGCGACGCGCACGGGGAGCACGGCCCCCAGCCACGTGCTCGCCGGGAGGGCGGTGCCGGCAAGCTGAGCGACGACCTCGAAAGCGCCGTCGGCCCCGCGCAGAGCGGGGCGTCGGCCCGCGGGCGCGACCTGCTGCCACGCCGGCAGGAACGCGGCGTACTGCTCGGGCGGCACCGGCTCGATCGCGTCACGCAGGCGTGCAACCGTCCGGCGGCGGATCCGGCGCAGGACCTCGGGATCGACGTACTCGGTGTGGGCGCCGCCGGGGCGGAACTCCCCGCGCACGAGGCGTCCAGCGCCGGCGAGCCGGTCCAGCACCTCGGCCGCGGCGGCGACCGGCAGGGCGAGGGCCGCTGCGGCCTGGGCCGCGGCGAACGGGGCATGCGTGCGCGCGTAGCGGCCGATCACGTCGCCGAGCGGGTCGGCGACGGCCGCGAGGTGCGCCTCCGGCAGTCCGACCGGCAGGGCCGCGCCCAGGGCATCGCGCAGGCGGCCCGCGTCCTCGACCGCGGCGACCACCTCCGCCCCGGCCAGACGGACGCGGATCGCGCGGCGGGAGTCCACGAGCCCGTCGAGCCACGACGGCTGCGCGCCCCGGGCGACCGCGTCGGCCGCGGACAACGGCCCCAGGACGCGCAGCGCGTCCGCGAGCACCTCCGCCGAGGCGATGGCGGTCGCCGGCGTGAGCCGCTGGAGCTCGGCCTCGACCTCGTCGAGCACGTCGGCGTCGAGCAGGTCGCGCAGCTCCGGCGCGCCGAGCAGCTCGGCGAGCAGGCCGCTGTCGAGCGTCAGGGCCTGCGCGCGGCGCTCGGCCAGCGGGGAGTCGCCCTCGTACAAGAAGGCCGCGACGTAGCCGAACAGCAGGGACTGCGCGAACGGGGAGGGACGGTCGCCAGCGGTCTCGCGCACGCGCACCCGCCCGTCACGGATGCGGACGAGCAGCTCCCGGAGGGCGGGGACGTCGTAGACGTCCTGGAGGCACTCACGGACCGTCTCCAGCACGATCGGGAAGCTGCCGTGCCCGGCCGCCACGGCGAGGAGCTGCGCCGACCGCTGGCGCTGCTGCCACAACGGCGTGCGCCGGTCCGGCCGGCGCCTGGGCAGGAGCAGTGCGCGGGCGGCGCACTCGCGGAAGCGGGCCGCGAACAGCGCCGACCCGCCGACCTGCTCGGTGACGAGTGCCTCGATCTCGTCCGGATCGATGGCCATGAGCTCGACGATCGACCGGGCGGACTCCTCGTCGTCGGTGTCCGGCAGCCGCAGGACGATCCCGTCGTCGGCGTGCATGACTTGGGCGTCGAGGCCGGCCTGCTCGCGCAGACGCGCCCCGATCGCCAGGGCCCATGGCGCGTGCACCTGGGCGCCGTACGGGGAGTGGATGACGACCCGCCAGTCGCCGAGCTCGTCGCGGAACCGCTCGACGACGATCGTCCGGTCGGTCGGCACGTGGCCGGTCGCCGCGTGCTGCTCGGCGACGTACGCGACCAGGTTGCTCGCGGCGCGGTCGTCCAGGCCCAGCCCGGCGAGCGACCCGAGCGGATCCGGGGCCGTGTCGACGCCGCGGACGAACGCGCCGACGGCGGCACCGAGCTCGGCCGGTCGCCCGATCGAGTCCCCGTGCCAGAACGGCAGGCGGCCGGGCTGGCCTGGGGCGGGGGAGACGAGAACCCGGTCGTGGGTGATCTCCTCGATCCGCCAGGACGACGCGCCGAGGGCGATGACGTCGCCGACGCGGGACTCGTAGACCATCTCCTCGTCGAGCTCGCCCACGCGCATGCCGTCGCCACCGCCGACCAGGAACACCGTGAACAGCCCGCGGTCCGGGATCGTGCCGCCACTGGTGACGGCCAGCCGCTTGGCTCCCGGGCGACCGGTCAGCGTGCCGGTGTCGCGGTCCCACACCAGGCGCGGGCGCAGCTCGGCGAACTCGTCGGAGGGGTACCGGCCCGACAGCATGTCCAGGACGGACTCCAGCACGGCGTCGGTCAGGTGGGCGAAGGAGGCCGTTCGGCGCGCGAGCGCGAGCAGGTCCTCGACGGTCCAGTCGTCGACGGACACGGCGGCGACGATCTGCTGGGCCAGGACGTCCAGCGGCGTGCGCGGGACCCGCAGCTGCTCGATCCGGCCCTCCCGCATGCGGGAGGTGACGACGGCGGCGGTGACGAGGTCACCACGGAACTTCGGGAACACGATCCCGGAGCTGACGGCCCCGACCTGGTGCCCGGCCCGGCCGACCCGCTGCAGGCCGCTGGCGACGCTCGGTGGCGTCTCGACCTGGACGACGAGGTCGATGGCGCCCATGTCGATGCCGAGCTCGAGGCTGCTCGTGGCCACGACGGCCGGCAGCCGTCCGGACTTGAGGTCGTCCTCGATGATCGCCCGCTGCTCCTTGCTCACCGAGCCGTGGTGAGCTCGCGCGACCTGGGGCGGCGCCGCGTCGCCCCGCTCGATGGCCCGGTCGGCGGCGATCTGGTTGATGCTGGCGGTGAGCCGCTCGGCGAGGCCCCGGCTGTTGGCGAAGACGAGGGTCGTGCGGTGGGACTCGATGAGGTCGACGATCTGTTCGTTGACGTGCGGCCAGATCGACGCACGGGGGACCGGATCGGCGAGGTCACCCGACGGAGCCGGTGCCGCGCCGATCTCGCCGAGGTCGTCGACGGGGACGCGGATCTGGAGGTCCCACTGCTTGTCCGACGGCGGGGCGACGACGGTGGCTGGCCGGTCGTGCCGTACGAAGTCGGCAACGACGTCGATGGGGGAGACGGTGGCGCTCAGGGCGATGCGTTGGGCCGGTCGGGGAAGCAGCAGGTCCAGCCGCTCCAGCGACAGCGCGAGGTGCGCCCCGCGCTTGGTCCCCGCGATGGCGTGCACCTCGTCGAGGATCACCGTGTCGACGCCCCGCAGGGCCTCGCGTGCGCCGGAGGTCAGCAGCAGGAACAAGGACTCCGGGGTCGTGATCCAGATGTCCGGCGGGCGTCGGGACTGGCGGGCGCGCTCGGCCGGCGGGGTGTCTCCGGTGCGCAGGCCGACGGTGACGGGGGCCGACGACAGGCCGGACCGCTCGCGCTCGCGGGAGACGCCGACCAGCGGGCTGCGCAGGTTGCGCTCGACGTCCACGGCCAGGGCCTTGAGCGGGGAGACGTACAGGACCCGGCAGCGCTGCTGCGGTTCCGGCGGCGGGGGCTCGGCCACGAGGCGGTCGATCGCGTGCAGGAACGCGGCCAGGGTCTTGCCGCTGCCCGTCGGGGCGACGACCAGGGTGTCCTCGCCGCGGGCGATCGCGGACCAGGCGCCCAGCTGCGCGGGCGTCGGCGCGGCGAAGGCGCCGGCGAGCCAGGCACGCGTCGGCTCGCTCAGCGCAGGCTCGGCAGGGGGCACGTCCCCATCCCACACCGACTCCCCGACACCGCCGACCCCGCCCTTGCGTTTGTCCCGCTTTCCCACAGCTCGTCCACACGCGCCCGCGCGCTTGGCCGTGGCACGATCGCGTGGTGGACCCGACGACGGCGGACGCCAAGCGTCGGCGCGACCTCGCGCTGTTGCGCCGGGTCCGCGACCGCATCGACCGCGAGTACGCCCAGCCCTTGAACGTCGAAGCGCTGGCCCGGGACGTGCACATGTCCGCCGGGCATCTGAGCCGCCAGTTCCGGTTGGCGTACGGCGAGTCGCCTTACTCGTACCTCATGACCCGCCGCATCGAGCGGGCGATGGCGCTGCTGCGCCGGGGTGACGTCAGCGTGACGGAGGCCTGCTTCGCGGTCGGCTGCTCCTCCCTCGGCACATTCAGCACCCGCTTCTCCGAGCTCGTCGGGATGTCACCGAGCGTCTACCGCCGCGAGGCCGCCGGCGCCGCGGCGGGCATGCCCACCTGCGTCACACGCCAGGTCACCAGACCGATCAGGAATCGAGAAGCACGCGGCGAGCCGGCGCACCTAGCCTGACCGGCATGGACATCACCATCGCCTCGAGCTTCCTGCCCCAGACCGACCCCGACGCCTCGCTGGCGTTCTACCGCGACGTGCTCGGCTTCGAGGTCCGCCTCGACGTCGGGTACGACGGCATGCGCTGGATCACCGTCGGCCCCGTCGACCAGCCCGGTACGGCCATCGTGCTGCACCCGCCGGCGGTCGACCCGGGGATCACCGACGAGGAGCGGCGTGTCATCACCGAGATGATCGCGAAGGGGACGTACGCGAGCCTCCTGCTCGCGTCCGCCGACGTCGACGCCGCCTTCGACAGCATCCAGGCCAGCGGGGCCGAGGTCGTGCAGGAGCCGATGGACCAGCCCTACGGCCTTCGGGACTGCGCGGTCCGCGACCCCGCGGGCAACCTCCTGCGGATCCAGCAGCGTCCGGCCTGACCGGGCCCGGTCAGACCCACTGCACCAGCTGCCAGACCAGCCCGTTGGGATCGGCGAACTGGCAGTACCGCTCACCCCACGGCTCGGTCTCGGGCTCGGTCACGACGATCGCGCCGGCGGCGGCGATTTGGGCGAACTGCTCGTCCAGATCGTCGACGACGAACGCGATCAGCGTGCCCTGCCCGGCCGCCCCCCCGATTGACGCGGGCCGGAAGCTCGGCAGTCCGGTGCGCAGGAACGCCAGGTTCAGCGGGCTGTCCGGGTGGGAGACGGACACGAAGCCGTCGGCGGACATTCCCTCGGTGAAGCCGAAGTGCTCGATCGCGAACCGGGCCGAGGCGTGCACGTCGGCGACGTTGAGCGAGACGGCGGTGGCGGTTATGTGCAAGGGGGACCTCCCAGTCAGTACTATGTACGCCGTACAAGGTAACTCAGGCGCCGGATATTCCGCGCCGGCGACGAGGATGGGAGCACGGTGGCTCGCGACCTGCTCGACCTGCTGTGGCGGGACCATCCGGCCGCGCCGCGCCGGGGCGCCCGCGGCCCGCAGCCCAAGGTGACGACGTCGGCCGCGGTCTGCGCCGCCATCGCGGTGGCTGATCGCGACGGCCTGGGCGCCGTGACAGTACGGCGCCTTGCCGCCGACCTCGGCGTCTCGCCCATGTCGCTGTACACCTACGTCGGTCCGCACGAGGACCTGCTCGTGCTGATGGCGGACGAGGTACATGGGCAGATGCCACGACCGTCCTTCGGCCGCCGCGGGTGGCCCGCACGGGTCCGCGCGGTTGCCGAGGCGAACCGCGGCATGTGCCTGGACCACCCGTGGCTCCTCGACGTCGGCGACCAGCGCGTCGCGCTCGGCCCCGGCACCATCGCGAAGTACGACCACGAGCTGGGCGCGTTGGAGCCGTTGGGGCTCGACGACGTCGATGCGGACGCGGCGCTGACGTTCGTCCTCGACTTCGCGCGGGCGGCGGCCCGCGCCAGCCGCCAGGTCGAGGTGAGTCCCGCGATCGCCGAGGCCTGGGTGCAATGGGGCGTGCGCCTGGCCACGTACCTCGGCACCGACTATCCCCGCGCCCAGCGCGTCGGCGCGGCGGCCGGTGCCGCGATGGAGGCCGCGTACAGCCCCGACCACGCCTGGACGTTCGGCCTCGGCCGCGTCGTGGCCGCTTTGTCGTCCCTGCCCGCCCCCGCCACCGCGAAGGAGCCCGCATGACCGCCACGAAGCCCGCCCGCAAGCCTGCAGCCACGACAGCGCCTGCCGACAGCCACGACCGGATCCGTGTCGTCGGAGCCCGCGTCAACAACCTCAAGGACGTCAGCGTCGAGATCGCGAAGCGCCGCCTGACCGTGTTCACCGGGGTCTCCGGCTCGGGCAAGAGCTCGCTGGTGTTCGACACGATCGCCGCCGAGTCGCAGCGGATGATCAACGAGACCTACAGCGCGTTCGTCCAGGGCTTCCTGCCGACGCTGGCCCGCCCCGACGTCGACGTGCTCGACGGCCTGACCACGGCGATCATCGTGGACCAGGAGCGCATGGGGGCGAACCCCCGCTCGACGGTCGGGACCGTCACCGACGCCAATGCGATGCTGCGGATCTTGTTCAGCCGCCTCGGTGTTCCGCACATCGGCTCCCCACAGGCGTACTCCTTCAACGTCGCCTCCATCAGCGGCGCCGGCGCCGTGACGATCGAGCGCGGCGGGACGACGACCAAGGAACGGCGCAGCTTCTCCATCACGGGCGGGATGTGCTCGCGGTGCGAGGGGATGGGCCGTGTGAACGACATCGACCTGTCCGCGCTGTACGACTCGTCGAAGTCGCTCAACGAGGGGGCGCTGACCATCCCGGGCTACAGCATGGAGGGGTGGTACGGGCGCATCTTCCGCGGCTGCGGCTACTTCGACCCGGACAAGCCGATCGCGAGGTACACCAAGAAGGAGCTGCACGACCTGCTGCACCGCGAGCCGACGAAGATCAAGGTTGACGGGATCAACCTGACGTACTCGGGACTGATCCCGCAGATCCAGAAGTCGTTCCTGTCCAAGGACGTCGATGCGCTTCAGCCCCACATTCGCGCGTTCGTCGAGCGGGCCGTGACGTTCACGACCTGCCCGGACTGCGGCGGGACTCGGCTGAGCGAGGCCGCCCGGTCCTCGAAGGTCGCCGGGCTGAGCATCGCGGACGCCTGCGCCATGCAGATCAGCGACCTCGCCGCGTGGGTCCGCGGGCTCAACGAGCCGAATGTCGCGCCGCTGCTGTCCGCCCTGCGGGGGACGTTGGACTCGTTCGTCGAGATCGGCCTGGGCTACCTGAGCCTGGACCGCCCGTCGGGCACGCTGTCGGGCGGCGAGGCCCAGCGTACGAAGATGATCCGCCACCTCGGGTCGTCGCTGACCGACGTCACCTACGTGTTCGACGAGCCGACGATCGGACTGCACCCGCACGACATCGCCCGCATGAACGAGCTGCTGGTGAAGCTGCGCGACAAGGGCAACACGGTGCTCGTCGTCGAGCACAAGCCGGAGGCGATCGTCATCGCCGACCACGTCGTCGACCTCGGGCCCGGCGCCGGCACGGCCGGCGGCGAGGTCGTCTTCGAAGGCACGGTCGCCGGCCTTCGCGCGAGCGGCACGCTGACCGGCCGCCACCTCGACGACCGAGCCGGGCTGAAGCCCGCGGTGCGCGCGGCAACGGGCGCGCTTGAGGTTCGCAGGGCCACCAGCCACAACCTCCAGGACGTCGACGTCGACATCCCCCTCGGTGTCCTCGTCGTCGTCACGGGGGTCGCGGGATCGGGGAAGAGCTCGTTGATCCACGGGTCCGTCGCGCCGCAGGACGGCGTGGTGGCGGTCGACCAGACGCCCATCCGGGGGTCGCGGCGCAGCAACCCGGCGACGTACACCGGCATGCTCGACCCGATCCGGAAGGCGTTCGCCAAGGCCAACGGCGTGAAGCCGGCGCTGTTCAGCGCCAACTCCGAGGGCGCGTGCCCGACATGCAACGGCGCCGGCGTGATCTACACCGACCTGGCGATCATGGCCGGCGTCGCGACGGTGTGCGAGGAGTGCGAAGGCCGGCGCTTCGACGCGTCGGTCCTGGAGTACCGCTTCGGCGGGCTCGACATCAGCGAGGTCCTCGCGCTCCCGGTCGCCGCAGCGCGCGAGTTCTTCGCGGCCGGCGACGCGCGCGTGCCGGCGGCCCACGTGATCCTCGAGCGGCTCGACGACGTCGGTCTGGGCTACCTCACGCTCGGCCAGCCGCTGTCGACCCTGTCCGGCGGTGAGCGGCAGCGGCTCAAGCTCGCGACCCACCTGGGCGACGCGGGTGCCGTCCTCGTGCTGGACGAGCCGACCAGCGGCCTGCACCTGGCCGACGTCGAGCAGCTCCTGCGGCTGCTGGACCGGCTCGTCGACGCTGGCCGCTCGGTGGTCGTCATCGAGCACCACCAAGCGGTCATGGCGCACGCCGACTGGATCATCGACCTCGGCCCCGGCGCCGGGCACGACGGCGGGCGGGTCGTCTTCGAGGGAACACCGGCCGACCTCGTCTCGGCCCGGTCGACGCTCACGGGCGAGCACCTCGCGGCCTACGTGGCCGGCTGACCCCCGACCCTGACGCCGCCGGTCCGCGCATGCGGCAGACTCACCCGCGTGCGGCTGACGGACTTCTGGGAGCGGATGGAGCAGGTCCTCGGGCCGGCGTACGCCCGGTCGTGGGCGCACGACGTCGTGCTCGCCGACCTCGGCTGCACCGTCGACGAGGCGATCGCCTCGGGCGTCGACACCAAGGACGTCTGGCGCGCCGTGTGCGCCCAGGCCGAGGTGCCGGCGACGCTGCGATGAGCAGCACGGACGGCCTTCGCCACGTCGTCGTCGTGACGTACGGCCGCACCGGCAGCACGGCCCTGCAGGCGGCGTTGAACGCGCTGCCCGGCGTCATCGTCCGCGGTGAGAACTACGAGGCGCTGCGCGGGCTCCACCGGTACGTGCAGTCGATCGCGGAGACGGCCGACCGCCACCACGCGGGGCGCCCCGACCATCCCTGGTACGGCTCGGCGCGGCTCGTGCCGGCCGACGTCGTCGCCGACCTGCGGGCGCACGTCGTCCGCACCGTCCTGCGGCCGCGCCCCGGCACGACCTGGATCGGCTTCAAGGAGGTCCGCTACACGCCGGGCCACTTCGGGTCCTACGACGAGCTGCTCGACTACCTGCTGTTCCTGGGCACGCTGCTTCCCGGGCTCGCGTACGTGCTGAACGTCCGCGAGGCCGGAGCGGCTGCCCGCAGCGGGTGGTGGCCGGACGACCCCGACGCGGTGCAGACGCTGGAGACCTCACGCGCCTGGCTCGAGGCTGCCGCCGGCGACCTCTCGCGCATGCTCGGCCCGGGCCGCACCGCGCTGCTGGACTACGCCGACTGGGCGCAACGGCCCGACGCCGTGGTCGACGCGTTCGGGGCTCTGGGCCTGCCGCGCGACGACGAGGCCGTGCGGGCCGCGCTCGGGTCCCGGCTGTCGCACGGGCCGCACGGCGAGTCGCCTCCGTGACGGATGTCGCGCCGCTGGCCACCGCCGGGCTCGACGTGGCCGTCGTCCAGCGCCGGACGATCGGCACGCTGTCCGTCACGCAGGTGTTCAGCGGTGTCGCGACGGCCGGGGCGATCCCGGCCGGCTCGCTCATCGCCGCGTCCCTCGTCGACAGCGAGGCGGTGGCCGGGCTCGCGCAGACCTCGGGTGTCCTGGGCGCCGCCGTCCTGGCCCTGCCACTCGCTCGTACCGCGATGTCCCGAGGCCGGCGTGCCTCGCTGTCGCTCGGGTTCGGGGTCGGTGCTGTCGGCGCCGTCGTCGTCACGGTAGCGGCCACGCTGCGGCTGCTGCCCCTCGTGCTGGTCGGGTGCTTCCTCGTCGGCAGCGCGACTGCCGCCGGGCTGCAGGCTCGGTACGCGGCAACGGACCTGGCCGGCCCGACGCAGCGGGCCCGCGCCCTGTCCTGGGTGGTCTGGGCGGGGACGATTGGGGCGGTCCTCGGCCCCAACCTGCTCAACGCCTCCGGCGAGCTAGGGATGGCCCTCGGCCTGCCGCAGCTGACCGGGCCGTACGTCGTCGCGGCGGGCTGCCTGTCCGTGGCGGTGGCCGCGCTGGTGCTCTTCCTGCGCCCGGACCCGTACCTGCTGGCCCGGCGGATCCGTCGGGCGGCGGGGGAGCCGGTGTCGGTGCCGCGCCTGCGCGATGGCGTCGAGCACCTGCGGGGCCGCCCGCGGGCCCTGCTGGGCATCGCGGTCATCGCCGTCGGGCACGTGGTGATGGTCGCCGTGATGGTCATGACGCCCGTCCACATGGCGCACGTGGACGTCTCGCTGCAGCTCATCGGCCTGGTCATCAGCGTCCACGTCGCCGGGATGTTCGCGTTCTCCCCGTTCGTGGGCGTGGCGGTCGACCGGATCGGCCGGATGCCGGTCGTCGTCACCGGGATCGTCGTCCTCGTGGCGGCCTGCGTGGTCTCGGGGCTGGCGCCCGCCGACGACATCGCTGTCCTGGGGACCGGGCTGTTCCTGCTCGGGCTGGGCTGGTCGTGCACGCTCATCGCCGGCTCCACGATCGTCACCGACGAGACCGAACCGGCCGAGCGGCCGGCCGTCCAGGGGCTGTCGGACCTCACGATGAACGCCGCCGGCGCCGTCGGCGGCGTGGTCGCCGGCATCGTCGTCGCGTTCGGCTCCTACGGGCTGCTGTGCGCGGTCGCGCTGGTCCCGCTGGCGGGGCTGGCGGTGGCGGCGTCGATCCCGGCGTGTCGCGTGCATTCGAACACCCGTTCGGTATAGGTTCACCGCACGGCTCCGGTTCGGGCATCGCCCACAGCAGATGCGCGGACGGAATCGGCTGTCAGGGGTCCGCCCTAGGTTCCTGCCAGCACGACCACCGCGACCACGAGGAGAACCCATGGCCACCGCCGCCAACGACCGTGAGAAGGCGCTCGACGCCGCTCTCGCCCAGATCGAGCGCCAGTTCGGCAAGGGCTCGGTCATGCGCCTGGGAGAGGACGGCCGGGCACCGGTCGAGGTCATCCCGACGGGCTCGATCGCCCTCGACCTTGCCCTGGGCATCGGCGGGCTGCCGCGCGGACGCATCGTGGAGATCTACGGGCCGGAGAGCAGCGGCAAGACCACCGTCGCCCTGCACGCGATCGCGCAGGTGCAGGCCGCAGGCGGCCTGGCGGCCTTCATCGACGCCGAGCACGCCCTCGACCCGGACTACGCCTCCAGGCTGGGCGTCGACCTGGACAACCTCTACGTCTCCCAGCCCGACACCGGTGAGCAGGCGCTGGAGATCTGCGACACCCTGGTCCGCTCGGGGGCGATCGACCTCGTGGTCATCGACTCCGTCGCCGCGCTCGTGCCGCGCGCTGAGATCGAGGGTGAGATGGGCGACTCGCACGTCGGCCTGCAGGCCCGCCTCATGAGCCAGGCCCTGCGCAAGATGGCCGGCGCGCTGAGCAACACCAACACGACGGCGATCTTCATCAACCAGCTGCGCGAGAAGATCGGCGTCATGTTCGGCTCGCCGGAGACCACGACGGGCGGCAAGGCGCTGAAGTTCTACGCGTCGGTCCGCCTCGACGTGCGCCGGATCGAGACGCTCAAGGGCGGTACCGAGGCCGTCGGCAACCGCACCCGGGTCAAGGTCGTCAAGAACAAGGTCGCCCCGCCGTTCAAGCAGGCCGAGTTCGACATCCTGTACGGCGAGGGCATCTCCCGCGAGGGCTCGCTCATCGACATCGGCGTTGACGCCGGCATCGTCCGCAAGTCTGGTGCCTGGTACACCTACGACGGCGATCAGTTGGGCCAGGGCAAGGAGAACGCCCGGACCTTCCTGAAGGACAACCCCGACCTGGCGCTGGAGATTGAGAAGCGGATCAAGGAGACCTTGGGCATCGGCCCGCGGGTCGACGTGCCCGCCGACCTGGCTGCTCCCGCGCCTGCTCCGATCGACGAGTAGGCCGTGCGCTTGACCCGCGAGCCGCCTGCGGGCCCACCCGGGGCAGCTCCTGCGGACGACGCCGACCCCGTGCAGGTGGCGAGGACGATCGCGCTGCGTCGCCTCACGGCGGCCCCCCGGACCCGAGCGGACCTGCGGGCCGACCTCGTCGCTCGCGGAGTCACGCCCTCCCTGGCTGACGAGGTCGTCGACCGGTTCACCGAGGTGGGTCTGCTGGACGACGCGGAGTACGCCCGGATGTGGGTCGAGTCGCGCCACCGGACCCGTGGGACTGCGCGCTCCGTGCTTCGGCAGGAGCTTCGGCACAAGGGTGTCGATGACGACGCCGCCAATGCCGCGCTTGCGCAGATTGACGGTGAGGGCGAGCGTGAGCGTGCCCGGCAGCTGGTAGAGCGCAAGCTGGCCGGGCGGTCCGCTATCGACGAGCCCGACCGGCTGGCCCGCCGACTCGCCGGGATGCTCGTACGCCGCGGCTACCGGACGGCCATGGCCTACGAGGTCGTCCGTGAGGCCCTGGCCGACACGGATCTGCTGGACGCGCACCTGCCCGAGGCGTTGGACACGACCTGAGCCGACCTTGCCCGTCGGCCTCTGTGGCGCCCGTGACCCTGCGCCCGTGACCCTGCGCCCGTGACCCTGCGTCGTCCGTGCCGGCGACCTACGCCCGCGCGACCGGCTCCTCGATGTCGTTGATCTCCGACTCCGCGTCCTCGAGGTCCTCCTCGGACTCCACACTGAAGTGCGGCAGGATCTTGTCCAGCCAGCCTGGCAGCCACCAGTTGCGCGGCCCGAGGACCGACATCAGCGCCGGCACGAGCACGAGCCGGATGACGAAGGCGTCCAGGAGCACGGCGGACGACAGCGCGACGGCGAACAGCTTCGTCGTCGAGTCGCTGCCGAAGGCGAACGCGGCGAACACGCTCGTCATGATCAGGGCCGCGATGGCCACGACGCGGCCGGAGCCGGCCAGGCCGCGGCGGATCGCCCGGTGGTTGTCCTTGCCGTGCAGCCATTCCTCGTGCATGCGACTGACGAGGAACACCTGGTAGTCGCACGACAGCCCGAACAAGATCGCGAAGACCATGATCGGCAGGAACGGGAAGATCGGACCGGTGTTCTGCAGGCCGATCAGGTCGGCCATCCAGCCCCACTGGAACACGGCGACCGTGATGCCCAGTGATGCCGCCAGCGACAGCAGGCTGAACAGCACGCCCATGAGCGGCACGAGCACCGACCGGAACAAGAACAGCAGGGCGATGAAGCCCAGGCCGACGACGATGAGCAGGAACAATGGCAGGGCCTGCGTGAGCACCTTGGTGAAGTCCGCTGTCACGGCTTGGAAGCCGCCGACGTAGGCCGTTGCCCCGGTGCCGTCGAGGGCCTGGGGGATGACCGTGTCGCGCAGGTGGAACAGCAGGTCGGTGCTGGCCTGATCCTGCGGCGCCGTGGTCGGGAAGACCTGGACGACGCCGATCGTCGCGCCGGGCGTGACCGGCGCGGCGGCCGCGAGGGCGACCCCCGGGTCGGCGTTGAGGGCGCCGGCGAGGGAGTCCATCGCGGCCTGTCCGCCGTCGGCGGGCAGCTCCACGGCGATGTACATCGGCCCGTTGACGCCCGGGCCGAAGCCCTCCGCCGTCAGGTCGTAGGCGATGCGGGCGACGCTGCCCTGTGGCGCCCCGGAGTCGTCCGGGAAGCCCTGGCGCAGCTGGAGGACGGGTGCGGCGATCAGGATCATGACCGCGAGGGCGCCTACGGCCAGCGGCCACGGGTGCTTCTGGAGCCATTCGCCGTACCGGGCGAACGCGCTGGGCTTGTCGGCGGCCGGCGGCTTGCCGCGGCGGACGGTGTAGCGCCAGGCGAGGCCGATCAGCGTGACCGGCCAGACGATGACCCAGCCGATCCAGCGGAAGACGCGGCTGATGCCGTGCAGGACGCCGTGCGCCTTCTGCCGTGGGATGGCCTCGCCCTTGGTGACCCACGCCATCCGACCGACGAAGGCCCAGGTGCCCAGGATCCCGAGCAGCGACGGCAGGAGCAGCAACGCGCCGAGCGCCACCATCACGACCGTGGCTGCCGCGGCCAGCGCGACTCCGTTGAAGAAGGAGATGCGCATGATGAACAGGCCGAGCAGGGCGATGATGACCGTGAGCGCCGCGAACTGGACGGCCCGTCCGGACGTGCGGACCGCCTCCAGCGCGGCCTCACGGGGCTCGCGGCCGTGCAGGAGGGCGTCGCGGTAGCGGTTGATGACGAACAGCGAGTAGTCGATGCCGACGCCCAGTCCGATCATCGAGGACAGGAACGGGGCGAACGACGCGACCGTGAAGAAGTTCGCGACCAGCGGGACCACGATCCCCGTGCTGATGCCGACGGAGATGGCGGCGACCCAGATAGGCAGGAAGGCGCCGAGGATCGAGGCGAAGGCGAACAGCAAGATCACGAGCGCGACCAGGATGCCGATCGACTCGGCAGAGGACTGCTCGCCCTGGATGTAGGTGAAGATCCCGTTCGCGCCGGCCGTCACGCCCTGGTCATCGAGGCCCTTGACGAGATCGAGTGCGTCCGCGACCTGGTCGGTGGGGATGTCGCTGGAGTCCGCGCCGCTGAACAGGACGGTGGCGTAGGCGACCGTGCCGTCGGGGCTGACGCCTGCCTGACCGAAGTGCGACATGGGGCCAAGCGCGTCCTCGGGCAGGTTCGCCAGTGCGGCAGCCTGGTCGGCGCCGCCGCCGGTGGGCGCCTGCTGGGGCGGGCAGGCCGTTCCGATCGGCTCGGACAGCGGGGAGATGACGCACGCGACGCGGTCGATCTTCGAGATCTCCGTCAGCGCAGTGCCGACGGCTGCGGCGGCAGCGCCCTCGTTCGCCTTGCCGGAGTCGGCTCGCCACACGATCTGGCCCTCGAGGCCGTTGCCCGTTCCGGCGCCACCCCCGGACATCGTGCTCAGCAGGTCCTGGGCGGTGGTGGACTCCGACGCCGGCAGCCCGAAGTCGTCGTTGAACTCACCGCGGAAGGGGAACGACAAGAGGATGAGGACCGCGATGATTCCCAGCCAGGAGACAAGCCCCCAGATCGGGTGGCGCACGGCCCACTGCGAGATCCGGGTCATCGGCGAAGCTCCTTGGCGAAAGCGGGTCGGCACGGCGCGGATCGGCCGTGTTGACGAGCGGAAAGATACCAGCGACGGCGCTCTGTAGCCGCGATCGACGGATCGGGGCCGGTGAGCCGCTAGCCTCCGGCCGTGGCCGAGACCGCAACGGGGGACCGCCCGCCGCGCAGCACGTTCGTGCTGCTCGCGCTGGTCACGGGCGCGATCGTCGCCAACATCAACCTCAGCGTCGCGAACGTCGCTCTGCCGACCATCGGCGCGGACCTCGGGGCCAGCCAGGACCAGCTGACGTCGATTGCGAACGCGTTCGCCCTGGGACTCGCCTCAACCGTGCTGTACCTGGGCTCGATCGGCGACCGCTACGGGCGCAAGCTCCTGTTCGTGGCCGGGGCGGTCCTCACCGTCCCGATGGCCGCCCTCGCCGCGTGGGCACCGACGCCGGAGGTCCTGACGCTCGCTCGGTTCGGCGGCGGGTTCGCCGCGGCGCTGCTGTTCCCGACGACCCTGTCGCTCATCTCGGCGCTGTACCGGGGCCGCGCGCGCGTCACGGCCATCGCGGTGTGGTCGGGCCTGGGTGGCGGGTTCGCCGCGCTCGGGCCCCTGCTGGGCGGATGGCTGCTTGAGTCCTTCTGGTGGGGATCGGTCTTCCTCATCACCGTTCCGCTGGACGTCCTCGCCCTCGTCGTCGGCCTGGCCGTCCTGCCGTGGCGCGCGGGGGAGGAGGTCTTCCCCGTCGACCACCTCGGTGGCGTGCTGTCGGTCATCGGGATCGGCGGCCTGGTCCTCGTGATCTCCCGGGTCGATCGGGGAGTCGACGGCCGGTGGCTGGTCGAGCTCGCGATCGTGCTGGCAGCACTCGGCGCGTTCGGCTGGCGGCAGACCCGGGCACCGCGGCCGCTGATGTCGATCCCGCTCGCCCGCGCGCGCACGTTTTGGGTGGCTTTCGTAGCCGGCGCAATCACCTTCGGCTCGCTCATCGGCGCGATGTTCATCGGCCAGCAGTTCACCCAGAACGTGCTGCAGTACGACACCCTGGTCGCCGCTGCCGTCGTCGTGCCGTCCGCGGTCTGCACGGCCGTGTTCGGCCAGCTCGCCGGACGCCTCATCGCGGCGCGGGGCTCGCGGGTGTCGTTCATGCTCGGCCTGTCGTCCGTGGCTGCCGCGTTCGCCGTGATGCTGGTCGCCTGGCGCGCAGGCGCGGCCATCGGCTGGGTGCTGCTGGCCTACGCGCTGGTCGGCACCGGCGTGGGGCTGGCGGCGACGCCCGCGTCGAGGTCGCTGATGTCGTCCGTCCCGCCGAACCGTGGCGGCATGGGATCTGCCTTCTTGGACCTGACCCGCGACTTCGGCGGCGCCGTCATGCAGGCGCTGATGGGGACGTTGCTCGCCTTCGCCTACGCCCAGCAGATGCGCGGGGACCTCGCCAGCCTGCCGACGAGCGAGGCGGACCAGGTCAGCTCCGCGGCCTCGGCACAGCTGGTCTCCTCCTACGAGGGCGCCGCTGCCGTCGCCAACGACTACCCGGCCCACGCTGACACGATCGTGTCGGCCGCGGCCCAGGCCTTCGCCCACGGCAAGTCGCTGGCCATCGGTGTCGCCCTGGTCCTGACCCTCGGAGGTCTCCTCCTCGTGGTGCTGCGGTACCCGCGGAAGGCCGACGAGGAGGCCTACTACGAGCGCGTGCTCGCGCAGCAGTCAGGGCCGGCGTCGTGACCGACGACCAGGACCTCGTGATCCGGACCGCGCGGCTGGACCTGCACACGGTGCGGCCGCAGGACTACGCGCTGCTGGCCGCTAACCGGGCCGACCCGCGTCTGTGGGGGGACCGGGGGTTCTCGAACCCGGCCGGACACCTCGTGGACAACCCTGGTCCGCTTCCGTACCGGCTGCCGCGGGTCGCCGAGAACCCCTTGGCGGCGCCCTATCTGCTGCGGGTGGCCGTGCTGCGGTCGGAGGGTGTGATCGTCGGCAGTGCCGGGTTCCACGACCTGCCCGACGGTGACGGCATGATCGAGATCGGCCTCGGGGTCGAGGAGGCCTACCGCCGCCAGGGGTTCGCCGTCGAGATGCTGCGCGGCATGTGGGCGTGGGTCATCGACCAGCCCGGAGTCCGCACGCTGCGCTATACCGTCAGCCCGGACAACGTCGCCTCGCAGCGGATCATCGCCGGCTTCGGCTTCGCGTACTGCGGCCAGCAGATCGACGACGAGGACGGCCCGGAGGACATCTTCGAGATCTCCACTGCGGACTACCGATCGCGGTCCGGGTCCGGCGAGGCGAGCTGATCATGAGGCGCTGGCCCGTCGGCATCGTCACCGTCACCTGTGCCGCATTGCTCGTGACCGGGTGCGGTGGCGGGGGACCGGTGACGGCGCTGGGCGTTCATACGCGGCTCACGGACGAGGGCCTTGCCTGTCCGGGCATGGACGTCGACGAGCTGGACGGCGGCGGCGGGGTCAGCGGGGGCTGGGCGATCAGCTGCCCCAGCTTCTTGATCCTGGGCTTCACGACGAGCGAGAGCTCTGACCACCTGATGCAGGAGGTCTGCCAGGACACCCGGGACGAGGAGGCGGTGGCCCGCTCCGGTGACGTGTTCGCGATCTCTACTCCTGCCCGCGTCGAGGCGCTCGCCGACGTCATCGGGGGAGACGTCATCGACATGTCGGCGGACTGCCCGTAAGGAGCGGCGTACCTACGTGGCGGCGGGCTCGGGCTCGACTGCTCGACCCGTCACGTGTGCCGCCGGTTTGAGGACCGTACGGATGCCGATCGTGAAAATCGCCGGCGACGCGAAGACGATGACGGCCGCGACGACCAGCGCCCACCGCGCACCGGGACCCTGCGCGATGATGCCGCCGAGGGCGTTGCCCGCCGCGGCGGCCGCACCCTCGATCATCCACAGCGAGCCGAGCGCCGCGACCGCGGTGCCCCGCGGCCGGACGATGTCGATCGTCTCCATGTAGAAGACCTGGGCCGGGCCGAAGCAGGCCCAGGCGACCACGATCGCGGCGATCATCCACGGACCGATCGGCAGCACGGCGACCGGGATGCAGAACACCGCGAACAGCAGGACCGAGGTCCGCAACCCGACGACCGGGGCGATTCCATGCGCGCGTGCGCCCGCCCAGCCCGAGCCCACGATCGCTCCGACGCCCATCGCTGCCATGAGCCAGCCGGTCATCGACTCGTGTCCGGTCGTGGTGGCGAGGGCCGGCAGCGCGATTGTGATGAGGCCGACGGCCAGGCCCATGACGACGCCCTCGAGGGCGAGCAGGCGCATCGCCGGCGAGCGCCAGATCCGTTCCGCGTCCGGATCGCGGGCCTCTGGCACCCAGCGCCGCGAGTGCGGGTGGCCGGCGAGGAGCAGTCCGCCAACCGTCATGCTGGCGCCGACGACGAGGATCGCGGCGGTCGGGGAGACGTGGAGGGCGATGAACGTCGCGATGACCGGCCCGAGGAGCTGTAGGAAGTTCGTGAATGCCGAGTCGACGCTGTACGCCGTGCGCACGCGCTCCGGCCCGGCGAGCAGCAGCCAGAGCGGGCGGATGCTCATGTTGATAGGCGGCGCGCACAGGCCGACGACGCCCGCCAGGATGACGGCGGTGACCGGGCTGTGCGCGAACAGTGCGAGGGCGACCGTCGACAGGCCGTATGCCGGAACGAGGATCGCCAGCGGAATGGTCTGACCCAGGCGGTCGACGAGGAGGCCGCGGGGTCCCGCTGTTATCGCGCCGATGCCTGAAGAGACGCCGACGGCGAGGCCGGCGACGGCAACGCTGCCGCTGGCCTGCTGGACCAGGAAGAAGATCGCCAGGCTGACCATCGCGTACGCCAGCCGAGGGAAGGCCGAGGCGATCAGGAGGGTCCGTGCGCCCGGGATCTTGAGGAGTTCGAGGTAGGCACGCACTGGCCCAACCCTACGGGCCAGGTTCGTTCGGGCCAAAACGACCTGGCGGGCGGCGCGGTCACGACGGACGGGCGCCGCGCCGGGCTCGCAGGGCTCGGACCTTGGCGACGTTGCCGCAGTCGGCCATGTCACACCACACTCGCGAACGGTTTCGCGAGCGGTCGTAGAACGCCTCGCGGCAGTCATCGGCCGGGCACAGCCTGATCCGGTCGAGGTCGCCGCTCGCCGTCAGGGCGAGAACCGCGGCACTCACCGCCTCAAGGGCGTCGACGGGCGCGAGCACGAGGCCGCCGCCGGGAGCTGGGGTGAGGGTCACGCGCACGGGCTCAAGTCGCCGTGGTGTGCCGGCGGCGCCTGATCGCAGCCGATCGCGCAGCCTTCGTGCGGCGGCGGGGTCGACGGCACGGGTGCCGTGAGCGCGGCACCAGCGGGCGAAGGCCCGTTCGTCGTCGAGCAGGTCGGTGCCGGCCTCGACGTCGAGCGTGTTGAGGAAGTCGACCACCAGGTCGGCCGGCGCGCTCGTGACCGTCACGAGCCGATACTAGGCCGACCCCGTAACTGTTCATACCTCTATGGTGGTTACGTGCTCGTCGTCGTGCTCGCGTTCTCCTCCAGCGTGTTCTACGGCGTCTCCGACTTCATCGGTGGCGTAGCGGCGCGCCGGATGCCCGTGCTGCCGATGACCACGGTGTCGTATGCGCTGTCGGCGGCCGTGCTCGTGGTGGCCTGCCTCATCGTGCCGATGCAGGTGACGACGGGCGCGATCGGGGCCGGGGTCGTCGCAGGGCTGTTCGCCGTCGTCGGCTTCGTCGCGTTCTACGCAGCCATGGCGGTCGGACCGATGTCGACCGTCGCGCCGGTCGTCGCGGTCGCGCAGTCGGCCGTTCCGGTTGCGTACGACATCACGGTGGGCGGGCAGCGACCGGAGCCGCTCGGCTGGCTGGGCATCCTCGTCGGCGTCGTCGCCGCGGTGCTCCTCGGAGTGAGTGGTGGCGAGCGCCACGAGCGTCCCGGTCTGCGCGTGCTCGCGCTGGCTGTGCTGGGCGGGGCAACCCTGGGGGCCTCGAACATCGCGCTCGACGGGGCGCCAAACGACTCGGGCGTCCTGCCGATCGCGACGGACGTGATGACCGGACTCGTCGTGCTCGTCGTGGTGCTGCTTGCGGCACGGGCGAGCGCCCTGCTGCGCGGGTGGTCGGCGACGTTGGACGTCGACCACGCGGTGACGGGGGAGCCGGCGTCCGACGGCCGGCGCTGGCCCTCCCCGGTCGTGCTCGCAGCGGTCGCCGGCGCGCTCATAGGCGTCGGGAACGTGCTTCTGATGCTGGCTCTGCACGCCGGCGCGCTGGCCGTCGTCGCCGTGCTGATGGGCCTGTACCCGCTGTCGACGGTGCTCCTCGCCCGTCTCGTTCTCGACGAGCGCCTGTCGCGCTGGCAGGTCCTCGGCGTGGGCGGTGCGGTGGGCGCCTCCGTGCTGCTCGGTCTGGCGTGAGGCAGCCCGCGCCCAGGATCGAGCAATGCCCAGCGGAACCGTAGGCGCTCCCGCGCGTGGTAAGTACCCTCGGCTGAGGGGAAGGCGGGGACTCGCTCATGGAAGCGTTCATCTTGTGGTCGCTCATGGCGGGTGCTGCCGTCGTCGGGACGTATTTGTGCTGGGAAAACTTGCGGGACATGTGGAGAGAAGCGCGTGAGGACTCCCGCCCCGAGTCCGATGAGCCACCTGAGATCGAAGCGTGACGGGGTGTCATGGAGTTGTTGGAGTGGTTGGCCAGGCTGGTCATTGGGGCCGTGTGGGTTAGTGACGGGGTGGGCATGGCCAAGTCGATAGGCAAGTCGGCCACCCGGATAGGCAGGACTTTCAGTCGCAAGTCAAGCACGGTTCCCCCCGACACGACCTCCGAGTCGGACTAGTCCCGGCCTTCGACTACCTCGCGCATACTTGCCAACTCTTCGGTGATCTTCTCGTTGCCCTTGGCCTGTTCCTCGCGAAATGACTTGAGACCCTTGGCGACGTCCGCGAGGCAATGAGCGCCGTTCGCGTCGATCTGAATCTGAGTGGTCGAGGGCGGAGGAGCGCGCGATCGGAGGCGAGGGTCGTGGGCGGTGCGGTGGGCGCCTCCGTGCTGCTCGGTCTGGCGTGAGGCAGCCCGCGCCTAGGATCGAGCCATGTCCAGCGGAACCGTAGGCGCTCCCGCGCGCACCTACGAGGTCGTCACATACGGCTGCCAGATGAACAACCACGACTCCGAACGGCTGTCCGGGCTGCTTGAGGATGCCGGGTACGTCGCAGCGCCGGACGGCGAGCAGGCCGATGTCGTGGTGTTCAACACATGCGCGGTCCGCGAGAACGCCGACAACCGCCTCTACGGCAACCTCGGCCATCTGGCCCCGGTCAAGGCGAGCCGGCCGGGCATGCAGATCGCCGTCGGCGGGTGCCTGGCGCAGAAGGACCGCGGCGTCATCGTTCAGAAGGCACCGTGGGTGGACGTCGTGTTCGGCACGCACAACATCGGCTCGCTGCCGGTGCTGCTCGAGCGCGCCCGGATCGCCGACGAGGCCCAGGTCGAGATCCTGGAGTCGCTGGAGACCTTCCCGTCGACGCTGCCGACCCGCCGCGACAGCGCATACGCCGCCTGGGTGTCCATCAGCGTCGGCTGCAACAACACGTGCACGTTCTGCATCGTCCCGTCGCTGCGCGGGCGGGAGAAGGACCGCCGGCCCGGTGACATCCTCGCCGAGATCCGCGCCCTGGTCGCGGAGGGTGTCGTGGAGATCACCCTGCTCGGCCAGAACGTCAACGCGTACGGCGTGGAGTTCGGTGACCGCGGGGCGTTCGCGTCACTGCTGCGGGCCTGCGGCGACATCGACGGCCTCGAGCGCGTCCGGTTCACCAGCCCGCACCCGAAAGACTTCACCGACGACGTCATCGACGCGATGGCGAGCACCCCGAACGTGATGCCGCAGCTGCACATGCCGCTGCAGTCCGGCTCGGACGCCGTCCTCGCCCGTATGCGGCGTTCGTACCGCGCCGACCGCTACCTCGGGATCATCGATCGCGTGCGGGCCGCGATGCCGGACGCCGCGATCACGACCGACATCATCGTTGGCTTCCCCGGGGAGACGGAGGAGGACTTCGCCGCGACGCTCGACGTCGTACGGGCCTCCCGGTTCTCCAGCGCGTTCACGTTCCAGTACTCCCCGCGCCCCGGCACGCCGGCGGCGACGATGGACAACCAGGTCCCGCGGGCCGTCGTACAGGAGCGGTACACGCGCCTCGTCTCGCTCGTCGAGGAGGTGGCCTGGGCGGAGAACCGTGCGCAGGTCGGCCGGGTCGTCGACGTGCTCGTCGCCAACGGCGAAGGTCGCAAGGACGACGCCACCGCACGTCTTTCCGGGCGGGCGCCGGACAACCGGCTCGTGCACCTGGCCGTCGACGAGAGCGTCGGCGTCCCGCGGGCCGGCGACGTCGTGACCGCCGAGATCACGTACGCCGCCCCGCACCACCTCATCGCCGACCGCGTCGTCGGCCTGCGCCGAACGCGTGCCGGCGATGCCGCCGAACAGGCCGCAACCCCCCGCTCCCCGGGCGTGCTGCTGGGCCTGCCGGCTGTCCGCAGCTGAGCCGCCGATGACCAGGTCCCCGGCGGCTGCGGTGCTGGCGATCGTCGGGCCGACCGCATCCGGCAAGTCCGCGCTCGCCGTCGCTATCGCGCACGCGCTCGGCCGGCCGGCCGAGATCGTCGGCACCGACTCCATGCAGGTCTACGTCGGCATGGACATCGGGACGGCGACGCCGACGCCAGCCGAGCGCGGGGGAGTCGCCCACCACCTGCTGGATGTGTGGCCGCCGACCCACGCCGTCAGCGTCGCCGAGTTCCAGCATCACGCCCGGGCCGCGATCGACGACGTCCGTGCGCGCGGCGCCGTCCCCGTCGTCGTCGGGGGCAGCGGGCTGTACGTCGCCGCGGTGCTCGACGACCTGCGCTTCCCGGGGACGGACCCCGAGGTGCGCGCGCGGCTGGAGTCCGAGCTGGCGCACGTCGGCAGCGCCACGCTGCACGCACGGCTGGCCGAGGTAGACCCGGCGGCCGCGGCGCAGATCCTGCCCTCGAACGGTCGGCGCATCGTCCGTGCCCTGGAGGTCGTCGAGATCACCGGCGAGCCGTTCGCCGCAGTGCTGCCGGACCCCGTCGACGTGTACCCGACCCGGCGGGTCGGCCTGGCCGTACCGCGTCCGGTCCTGGACGAGCGGATCGCCGCGCGCGTCGCCGCCATGTGGGCGGCCGGTTTCGTCGACGAGGTGGCCGCACTCGCCGACGCCGGTCTGGCGGACACGCCGACGGCCTCCCGCGCCCTCGGGTACCAGCAGGTGCTCGCGTTCCACCAGGGCCACCTGTCCGAGGACGAGGCACGTCAGCAGACGATCGACGCCACGCGGCGTTTCGCCCGCCGCCAGCAGCGCTGGTTCGCCCGCGACCGCCGGATCACGTGGCTGGACCACGACAGCCCGACCCGGGTGGCCGATACGGTCGCCGTCTACGACGCGGAGGTGTCCCGATGAGGACGCGACGGATCGCCGATCTCGTGGTCGGCGCGCAGGGCCTGGGCTGCATGGGGATGAGCGCGATGTACGGCCCGGCCGACGAGGCGGAGTCGATCGCGACGATCAACCGGGCGATCGACCTCGGGGTGACGCTGCTGGACACCGCCGACGTGTACGGCGCCGGCGCGAACGAGCGGCTGTTGTCCGGTGTGCTGGCGACCCGCCGCGACGAGGTCATCGTCGCCACGAAGTTCGGCCTCGGCCCGGACTCGGCGCCCGGGGCGACCCGGGGCGTCAACGGCACGCCGGCGCACGTGCGGCACGCCGTCGACGCGTCGCTCGCCCGGCTCGGCATCGACGTGATCGACTTGTACTACCTGCATCGGGTCGACCCGGGCGTTCCGGTCGAGGACACCGTCGGTGCGATGGCCGAGCTCGTCACGGCGGGCAAGGTCCGCTACCTCGGCCTGTCCGAGGCGTCCGCGGCGACGATCCGGCGGGCCGCGGCGGTCCATCCGATCGCGGCCCTGCAGTCGGAGTGGTCCGTCTTCACCCGCGACGTCGAGGACGGGCCGCTGCACGCCGCCCGCGAGGCGGCGGCCGCCGTCGTGCCCTTCAGCCCGCTCGGCCGCGGCCTGCTCACCGGGTCGGTCGACGCGGCCAACCCGGCGCCGGGCGACCACCGCGCCACGATGCCGCGCTGGCAGGCCGGCGCCATCGAGGCGAACCTCGCGCTCGTCGAGGAGATCCGCGCCGTCGCGGACGAGGTCGACGCGACCGCCGGCCAGGTTGCGCTGGCCTGGGTGCTGCGGCAAGGCGACGACGTCGTGCCGATCCCCGGAACGACCCGCCGCCGGCACCTGGAGGAGAACGTCGGGGCCGACGACGTCGTGCTCACCGATGCCCAGGTGGCACGGCTGTCGGCGCTGCGCCCCGTCGGTGACCGCTACGCCGACATGCAGTGGGTCGCCGGCGAGTCCCCCAGTCGTTGAGCGTGCAGATGAGCCCCGGTCCGATGGGATGAAGGCGGGCTCAGCTGCACAGTCAACGACGGGGGAGCGGCCGGTCAGCGGACGGCGACGAAGTACTCGGTGCCCAGCAGCAGCGTCTGCAGCGGACGTGGCAGCCGGGTGAGCACCCCGAGCGTCCGGACGGTGCCGTCGGCCGACGCCTGCGACGCGTGCGCCCGCAGGGACGCGGCCTTCGCGCCCAGGTGATCGCGCACGTCGACCCGGTGCGTGATCTGATCCCGCGGGGTCCAGGCAGTATCGAACTCCGCGGGGTCGAACCCGCCTGGTACCAGGCGCAACCGCGACGCGAGATGCACCGCACCCGCGATCGGCTCACGCGGCAAGGTCGCCTCGAACAGCCGCGGCGGCCGGGCGGCGAGCACCGCGGCGGCGCGGGCGGCGCGGTGGACCTGCAGGTGGTCGGGGTGGCCGTAGCCGCCCGACGGGTCGTAGCCGACCAGCACGTCGGCGTCCTCGTCGTCGCACACCGCGGCGATCCGACGCGCCACGGCGAACGCGGATGCCTCCGCCAGGCCGCCGGGCACGTCGCCGTGGAGGCCGGAGTCCGCGTACCCGAGCGTCTCGACCCGCGCGACCCCGAGGGCCTGGGCGGATACCGCGAGCTCGGCGGACCGTGTGGCGGCGAGCCCGTCGGCGAACGCGACCGACGTGAGGCCAGCCGCTCCGTCGGTCGCGACGACCAGCACGACCCGGTGTCCCTCGGCCGCGGCGCGGGCCATCGTGCCCGCGGTCAGGAGCGCCTCGTCGTCGGGGTGCGCGTGCACGAAGACGAGAGTGCGGGGGCGGACGGTCACCCGCGCATCCTGCCAGCGCCACCAACACTCGCGAACGGGGAGTTGTCGGGCAGTTCCGGCGCCGAAACCCCCCGACAACTCCCCGCTCGCGGAGGCGGCTGGCGTGGGTAGTGTGGCCGCGCCCGGGCACCCGGGTGCGGGATGGACGGACGGAGCGGACATGGCGGTTCAGGTCAGGGGAGTGGTCGCCCGCGCGAAGGGCGAGCCCGTCAGCGTCGAGACGATCGTCGTACCCGACCCCGGACCGGGCGAGGCACGCGTGAAGGTCCTCGCCTGCGGGGTGTGCCACACCGACCTGCACTACCGCGAGGGCGCGATCAACGACGACTTCCCGTTCCTGCTGGGCCACGAGGCCGCCGGAGTCGTGGAGTCGGTCGGTCCCGACGTCACCGACGTCGCCCCCGGTGACTACGTCGTCCTCAACTGGCGCGCGGTCTGCGGCACGTGCCGCTCGTGCCTGCGCGGGCGCCCCTGGTACTGCTTCTCCACGTTCAACGCGACGCAGAAGATGACGCTGCTCGACGGCACCGAGCTCAGCCCGGCCCTGGGCATCGGCGCCTTCGCCGAGATGACGCTCGTCGCGGCCGGTCAGTGCACGAAGGTCGACCCGGCCGCGCCGCCGGAGGTCGCCGGTCTCCTGGGCTGCGGCGTCATGGCCGGCCTTGGGGCCGCCATCAACACCGGCAACGTCTCGCGCGGCGACACGGTCGCCGTCATCGGCTGCGGCGGCGTGGGCGACGCCGCGATCGCCGGCGCCCTCCTGGCGGGAGCGCGGACGATCGTCGCCGTCGACATCGACGACCGCAAGCTCGCGATCGCCAAGGAGTTCGGCGCCACCCACACCGTCAACTCACGCGAGACTGACGCAGTCGAGGGAATTCGCGCCGCGACCGGCGGCTTCGGCGCCGACGTCGTCATCGAGGCGATCGGCCGCCCCGAGACCTACGAGCAGGCCTTCTTCGCGCGCGACCTCGCCGGCACGGTCGTCCTCGTGGGCGTGCCCTCGCCGGACATGCGCCTCGACCTGCCCCTCATCGAGGTGTTCGGCCGTGGCGGGACCCTCAAGTCCAGCTGGTACGGCGACTGCCTGCCGTCGCGGGACTTCCCCGTGCTGATCGACCTGTACCTGCAAGGACGGCTGCCGCTGGAGCGGTTCGTGTCGGAGAAGATCGGTATCGACGACATCGAGGCCGCCTTCACGAAGATGCACCACGGCGACGTGCTCCGCAGCGTCGTCGTGCTCGGCGGGTGAGCGCGACGTGAGCGCACGCATCGAGCAGGTCGTCACGCGCGGGGTGTTCAGCCTCGACGGCCAGGACTTCGAGGTCGACAACAACGTGTGGCTCGTCGGAGACGACGCCGAGGTCCTCGTCGTGGACGCCGCCCATGACGCGCCGGCCATCCTGGCGGCGGTCGGTGATCGTCGCGTCGTCGCGGTCGTGTGCACCCACGCACACAACGACCACGTCAATGCGGTGCAGGCGCTTGTCGCGGCCACGGGCGCGCCCGTGCGGCTGCACCCCGACGACCGGATGCTCTGGGACGTCGTCAACCCCGACGTCCCGTTCGAGCCGCTCGCCGACGGCGACGAGATCGTCGTCGCCGGCACGACCCTGCACGTCCTGCACACGCCGGGTCACTCGCCCGGTGGGGTCTGCCTCCACGCCCCGGACCTCGCGGTCGTCGTGTCCGGCGACACGCTCTTCCACGGTGGCCCGGGCGCGACGGGCCGGTCCTTCAGCGACTTCCCGACGATCCTCGACTCGATCCGCGAACGCCTCCTGGAGCTCCCGCCGGACACGCGCGTGCTCACCGGTCACGGCGATGAGACGACGATCGGCGCCGAGGCCGCTGACTACGAGGCGTGGGTCGCCCGCGGCCACTGAGCCGGGTGCCCGACGGCGATGCCCTAGCCTCGCTGGGTGCGCATCGTCCACGTCAGCGACTGCTACGCCCCGCGCACGGGCGGCATCGAGACGCAGGTCGCCGCCCTCGCCGGCCGGCAGGCGCGAGCCGGTGACGATGTCCGGGTCCTGACAGCCACCCCGGGGCACGACGGCGTCTTCGCCGGCGACGACATCGTCGACGGCCTGCCCGTCACCCGCCTGGCCGCGCACCTGCCCTTCGAGCTGCCCGTGCACCCGCGGGCGGTGCGCGAGGTCGGGCGGGCGCTCGATCTCGACCGCCCGGAGGTCGTCCACGTGCACGCCGGCGTCGTGTCGCCGTTCGCCTGGGGGGCCGTGCGGGCGGCCACGCGACGCGGTCTGCCGACGCTCGTCACGGTGCACAGCGTCTGGGGTCCGCTGGCCGGACCGGGGTTCGCGATGTCCGACGGTCTGCTGCGTTGGAGCCGCTGGGGAGCGCGCCTGTCCGCCGTGAGCTCCGTCGCGGCGGCGCGGATCGCAGCCGCCATCCCCGCGGCCGGCGACGTCCTCGTCGTGCCGAACGGCATCGACCCGGCCGACTGGCAGGTCCAGCCCACGGGCGCCCACACGTCGCGGCTGCGTGCCGTGACGGTCATGCGCATGGCACCGCGAAAGCGGACGCTCCCGCTCGTACGGATCCTCGCGGCCGCGGCGAACGCCCTGCCGCCGCACGTGCGGCTGACCGCGACGCTCGTCGGCGACGGCCCGGAGCGGGCAGGGGCGCAGCGCTGGGTGCACGAGCGCGGCCTCGACGACCTCGTCACGTTCACCGGACGGCTCGACCGAGCCGGGATCCTCGAGGTTCTCGCGCGATCGGACGTGTACCTGCAGCCGTCGGTGCGCGAGTCGTTCGGCCTGGCCGCGCTGGAGGCCCGGACGGCGGGCCTGCCGGTCGTCGCGCGGTCGCAGACGGGCACGGGTCAGTTCGTCCGTGACGGGGTCGAGGGGCTGCTGGCCGACGATGACGGCGGGCTGGCCCGCGCGCTCGTGCGCCTGGGCCGCGACCGCGCGCTGCTCGACCAGATCACCGACCACAACCGCCGCGTGCCGCCGGAGCAGGCGTGGCCGCACGTGCTCGCCGTGGTGGCCGAGGCCTACCGCGCCGCCGGCGCCACGGGTCCCGCCGCCTGACTGCCGCCACCCGCGTTCGGCGGGGGTCACGTCGTACCCTTGGCGCGTGACGCGCGAGGTGAGCTTCGTGAAGGGGCACGGGACGGGCAACGACTTCGTCCTGGTCCCCGATCTCGACGCGCGCGTGGACCTCTCGGTCCCGCAGGTGCGGTGGCTGTGCGACCGGCACGCAGGCATCGGCGGCGACGGCGTGCTGCGGGTCGTCCGCACCGAGCACGTGCCTGAGTTCGCCGAGCTCGCCGGGCTGGCCGAGTACTTCATGGACTACCGGAACGCCGACGGCTCTATCGCCGAGATGTGCGGCAACGGGATCCGCGTCTTCGTCCGCTACCTCGACGCGGCGGGCCTGCTGTCCTCGCCCGAGGTCGTTGTCGCGACCCGCGGCGGTCTGCGCAGCGTCACCTTGAACGACGACGGCACGATTACCGTCGACATGGGCCACGCCACCACGCCGCGGGCACGCGCCCTGCCGCACGTCGAGGTCGGCGACCGCACGTGGCCGGCGACCGGCGTCCTGGTGCCCAACCCGCACGCCGTCGTGTTCGTCGATGACCTTGACGACGCCGGCGACCTCGGACACGCGCCGCAGGTCGCGCCGGCGTCGGTGTTCCCCGACGGCGTCAACGTCGAGTTCGTCGCGGCCCGCGGCCCGCGGCACGTCGCCATGCGCGTCCACGAGCGCGGGGTCGGCGAGACCCAGTCCTGCGGCACCGGTGCCTGCGCCGTCGCGTGGGCCGCCCGCCGCCGCGACGAGCCCGATGCGGTGGGCGAGACGACCTGGCAGGTCGACGTCCCGGGCGGCACCGTCCACGTCACGGAGTCCGCGGACGGTGCGCTGCTCCTGCGCGGTCCGGCCGAGCTCGTCGCCCGCGGCAACGCGCTGGTGCCGGTCGACCAACCCGCGTGACCTCGGCTGTCCCGCCACCCGACCTCGTCGACGCGCTGCGCGCGGCCGGCTGCGTGTGGGCCGAGGACGAGGCGGCGATCCTGGTCGACGCATCGCCGGCCGACGAGGACGCGCGCTGGCGCCTCGCAGAACGCCGGATGGCGGGCGAGCCGCTGGAGCAGGTCGTGGGCTGGGCGTCGTTCTGCGGCCGTCGGATCCTGCTGGAGCCCGGGGTGTTCGTCCCGCGTCGTCGCACGGAGCCACTCGCGCACGCCGCGGTCAGGGCCGCGCGAGATCGCGGACCGAGCCCGCTCGTCGTCGACCTGTGCTGCGGCTCGGGTGCCCTCGCCGTCGTCGTCGCGGGGGAGATCCCGGGTGCTCGGGTCCACGCGGCCGACGTCGATCCCGTCGCGACCCGATGCGCGGCCCGCAACCTCGCCGGCGCCGGACGCGTCCACACGGGAGACCTCTTCGACGCGCTGCCGCACGAGGTGCGCGAGCACATCGACGTCCTCGTCGTGAACGCCCCGTACGTGCCGACCGGCCGACTGCCGACGCTGCCGGCCGAGGCGCGCCTGCACGAGCCGCGGCTGGCCCTCGACGGGGGCGCGGACGGCGTCGACGTCCACCGGCAGGTGGCCGCGCAGGCCCGGGGCTGGCTCGCCGTCGACGGCGTCGTGCTGATCGAGACCTCAGCCGAGCAGGCCGAGTCGACCGTCGCGGCCCTGGCGGACGGCGGCCTGGCCGTCGACACCGTCCATTCCGGGGGCCTCGACGGCGACGCCGACCTCGACGGCATGGTCGTCGCGCGCGGACGGCGGTGACCGGCGCCGATCGCGCTGCTAGCGAACACCGGTTGGCCCAGCGGCAGGTCGCGTGACACCCTGGACCCCTCATGCGTGACGACAAGGACCGGCTCTCCGAGCCCGACGACCTCGATACCGCGGGCGACCGGCACGATCCGGCCACCGGTGACCTCGACCTGCAGGACCGCCATGCGCTGCGGCGCGTCGCCGGCCTGTCCACCGAGCTCCAGGACGTCACCGAGGTCGAGTACCGGCAGGTCCGCCTCGAACGCGTCGTGCTGGCCGGCGTGTGGACGGACGGCACCGTCGCCGACGCCGAGCGCAGCCTGCGCGAGCTCGCGCTGCTGGCCGAGACCGCCGGCTCTGAGGTGCTCGAGGGTGTCATCCAGCGCCGTTCGTCCCCGGACCCGGCGACCTACCTCGGCTCCGGCAAGGCGCGGGAGCTGCGCGACATCGTCGTGGCAACGGGGGCGGACACCGTCATCTGCGACGGCGAGCTGACCCCGGGCCAGCTGCGTCAGCTCGAGGCCGTGGTGCAGGTCAAGGTCGTCGACCGGACGTGGCTGATCCTGGACATCTTCGCTCAGCACGCGCGCAGCCGTGAGGGCAAGGCGCAGGTGAGCCTGGCCCAGATGCAGTACCTGCTTCCCCGCCTGCGTGGCTGGGGCGAGTCGCTGTCCCGCCAGGGCGGCGGCGCTGGCGGTGGCTCCGGTGGCGGGGTGGGCACGCGCGGTCCGGGCGAGACCAAGATCGAGACCGACCGTCGCCGCATCCGCTCGCAGATGACGCGGCTGCGCCGTCAGCTCAAGGACATGGAGGCGACGCGCACGACCCAGCGCGCCGCACGCCACCGCGCAGGCGTCCCCGCGGTGGCGATCGCCGGCTACACCAACGCCGGCAAGTCATCGCTGCTCAACCGGCTCACCGGGGCGGGCGTGCTCGTCGAGGATGCGCTGTTCGCGACGCTGGACCCCACAGTCCGCAAGACCCGCACGCTGTCGGGCCGGGAGTACACGCTCGCCGACACCGTCGGGTTCGTCCGCCACCTGCCGCACCAGCTCATCGAGGCGTTCCGCTCGACGCTGGAGGAAGTTCGCGACGCCGACCTGATCCTGCACGTCGTCGACGGCTCCGACGAGGCGCCGGAGGAGCAGATCGCAGCGGTGCGGGAGGTGCTCGCGGAGATCGACGCGATCGGCGTGCCCGAGCTCATCGTCATCAACAAGGCCGACCTCGCCGACCCGGACACCCTCGCCTCGCTGCTGCGCCGTGAGCCGCACGCCGTCGTCGTCTCCGCCCGCACCGGCCAGGGCTTCGACGCGCTGGCCGCCGCGATCGACGCGGACCTGCCTGACCACCTCGTCGACGTCAGCGTCCTGGTGCCCTACTCCCGCGGCGACCTCGTGAGCCGGGCGCACCGCCAAGGAGAGGTCCGCCGCAGCGACCACGAGGCCGACGGGACCCGCCTGACGGCCCGCGTGCCCGAGGCCCTCGCCGGTGAGCTCCTCGCCGCCGCGCATGGCTGAGGACGACCACCTCGACGAGGCGCTCGCCGCTGCTGTCGCCGCGATCGGCGGCCAGCCTCGTCCGGGGCAGCGGCAGATGGCGCAGACGGTCTCGGAGGCCATCACCACCGGCGGCCACGCGATCGTCCAGGCCGGCACGGGAACCGGGAAGTCGCTGGCCTACCTCGTCCCGGCGGCATTGCACGCCACGGCGGACGGAGGCGGTCCGGTCGTCATCGCGACCGCGACTCTCGCCCTCCAACGCCAGCTCGTCGAACGTGACCTGCCCCGGGTGGCGGACGCGCTCGGCCCCGTCGTCGGGCGGCCCGTTACGTTCGCTGTGCTCAAGGGGCGCAACAACTACGTCTGCCTGAACAAGCTGCACGGTGTTGCCCCGGAGGACCCCGACGACCAGGCCCTGTTCGAGACCCCGCGCAGCGCGCTCGCCGTGCAGGCGCAGGCGGTTCGGGCGTGGGCGGAGGACACCGAGACGGGGGACCGCGACGAGTACCCCGGGGAGATCGACCCGCGGGTGTGGCGGGCGTTCAGCGTCGGCCGCCGCGAGTGCGTCGGCGAGAGCCGCTGCACCTACGGCGAGGAGTGCTTCACGGTCCTGCGCCGGGAGAAGGCGCAGAAGGCCGACCTGGTCGTGACCAACCACGCGATGCTGGCGATCGATGCGATCGAGGGCATCCCGGTGCTGCCGGAGCACGACGCCGTCGTCGTCGACGAGGGCCACGAGCTCGTCGACCGGGCGACCGCCGCGATCACCGGCGAGCTCGGCGTCGCGATGATCGATCGGGCCATCGGGCGGTGCCGGCGGCTGCTGACCGAGGACGGGCTGGACCGCCTGCACGTCGCCGCGGAGCAGCTCGGCGACGCGATCGCCGCCATGGCCGAGCAGGAGCGCGGCCCTGTCCGGATCCTGGAGCTGGATGCGACGCTGCGCCAGGGGCTCACGCTGCTCCGGGACGCCTGCCACGCGGCGACGACGGAGCTGTCGGCGGACAAGGACTCCTCACCGGAAGCCGTCGCCGGCCGGCACCAGGCCCGGGCGGCGATCGAGGACGTGCACGACGTGGCCGGCTCCCTGCTGTCGTTCGGTCCGCAGGACGTCGCGTGGCTGGACCCGGGCACCGGCCGCGGGCAGGCGGCGCTGCGCATCGCGCCGCTGTCGGTCGCGGGGCTCCTTCGCACCGCGCTGTTCGACCGGGGGCCGGTCGTCGTGACGAGCGCGACCCTCACCGTCGGCGGCACGTTCGAGGCGACGATGCGCTCGTTCGGCCTGGGCGAGTCCGACGCCGTCGCGCTCGACGTGGGGTCGCCGTTCGACCACGGGCGCCAGGGCATCTTGTACGTGGCCCGCGACCTCCCGCCGCCGGGCCGCGACGGCGTCGCGATGGAGGCGCTCGACGAGCTGGCGGAGCTGATCGAGGCCGCCGGCGGGCGCACCCTCGCGCTGTTCAGCAGCTGGCGGGGGGTGGAGCGGGCCGAGGAGTATCTGCGGGTCCGGCTGCGGCCCGAGCTCCCGGTCCTCGTGCAGCGCCGCGGCGACGCCGTCGGCACGCTGGTCGCCCGGTTCGCCGCCGAGCCGGCCACGACGTTGCTGGGCACGGTGTCGCTGTGGCAGGGCGTCGACGTCCCGGGGCACTCCTGCATCTGCGTGGTCATCGACCGCATCCCGTTCCCCCGCCCGGACGACCCGTTGCTCGCTGCCCGGCAGGCGGCGGTGGACGAGGCCGGCGGTTCGGGGTTCCGGGCCGTCGCCGTGCCCAGGGCCGGGCTGCTGCTGGCCCAGGGCGTCGGCCGGCTCATCCGCGGGTCGACCGACCGCGGGGTCGTCGCCGTGCTGGACAGCCGCCTCGCGACCGCCGGTTACGGACGCACGCTGCGCGAGAGCCTTCCGCCGTTCTGGTACACGACGGACCGAACGACAGTGATCGGTGCGCTCGAACGGCTGCGCGACACGATCGACTAGGCGCTGACGCAGGTCTGCGTGCGAACGGGGGCGACCCGCACGGACGCGCGATCAAGGCGCGCGGCCAGGTGAGCCAGGACTGAGGCGCTCGCGTTGCGGGTGCGGGCGAAGCGGATGACCGGCGCGACCTGCGGCGCGTTCGGCAGGGCACTGTGCGCGTTGGCGAGGAGCGCAGCCGTGTCGGTCAGATGCGGGATGTGGTCATACATGGTGGTCTCCTGTTCGGGCGGTGCTGTCTCGGACGATCAGTTCGGTGTCGAGCAGGACGGACCCATCCGTGAGGATCGGGGCCGTCATCGATGAGGGGATGTCGATGCCCAGCTTCTGCATGAGAAGGAGTGCGGCGGACTGCCCTTTGGCGACCTGCGGCTGTCGCACGGTGGTGAGCGGCGGAACGGAGGTCTGGGCGGTCGTGCTGTCGTCGAAGCCGACGACGGACACGTCCTCGGGGACGCGCAGACCGCGATCGCGCAGGCCGTCGATCACGCCGATCGCGATCAGGTCGGTCAGGCAGACGTAGGCGGTCGGCGCGAACCCGGCGTCGAGGACCTGGCCGACGGCCTCGCGGCCGTGCTCGCGGCGGTTCCACGGCACGTTCACCAGTGCGGCGTCCTTGACGATCGCCGATCCGAACCCCTCGCGCCAGCCGGCAAGCCGCTCGGCCGCTACGTGGTGAGCGGGGGGCGCGTCGATCGTGACGATGCCGATGGGCGCGTCGACGGCGCCGGTGACCATCGCGACCCGCGTGTGCCCGAGGTCGCGCAGGTACGTCGCTGCTGCGCGGGCGCCGCCGCGGTCGTCGACAAGAACCGAGGCGATCCCCGGCTCGGGCGCCTGGTCGGCGAAGACCAGCGGCAGGCCCCGGCGGCGAGCGGCAGCAAGGCCAGGGGAGTGCTTGTCGACGCTGTAGACGATCAGTCCGTCGATCATCGCGGTGGCCACGGCACCGGCATCGACGAGCTCGTCCCGGGGGCTGGACAGGACCGACAGTGCCAGGCCGCCGTTCTCGACGACGCTGGCCACCCCGGAGAGGAACCGCCCGGCGAACTCGTCGGTGAAGGCGTAGGTGAGCCGGTCGGTGAACAGCACGCCGATGGTGTTGGTCCGGCCAAGTGACTGGGCCCGGGCGACGGGGTCGGGGCCGCAGTAGCCGAGCTCGGCGGCGGTCGCGAGGATCCGCTCTCGCAGCTCGGCCGACAGCTGGTCCGGGCGGGAGTATGCGTTGGACACCGTCATGCGGCTGACTCCGACCGCCTCGGCGACGGTGGCGAGCGTGACCTTCGTGGACATCCGGCCTCCTTGGCTATACCGGTACAGTAACCTCGAAGGCTTTACCGGTCAAGTACCGAAGAAATGTGCATGTGGGTGAGGCGATGTCGCAGGCCCGGGCCGACCGCTCAACCAGCCGGGCTGAACTCCGGCTGCGCCGCCGCCGGCGCGCTTGAGGACTCGTCCTGGCTCGGTGCCTCGTCCTGACCCGATCCGGTCTGGACATCGGCCGTCGGGCCGGCCGGCCCTCCCGACGGGGCGGCCGAGGTCGGTGGATCCACGGTGACCGTGCGGGAGGGGGACGGCCGGGGGGTGGGGCGCGTCGTCGGGGCCGGGGTGCTCCCGGGGCCGTCGAGAGTCTGCAGCGGGGCAGGCGAGAGAAGCGGAACCGCGTCGGGTCCGGCGACCATCGCGGCCAGCACGCCGTACCCAGCATCGTCGGGGTGCAGGTGGGCGCCGTCGGCGTCGAACCACTCGGGGTGGAACGCCGCCGCCGCGGCGAAGTCGATCACATGCAACCACGGGCGGAGGGCGGCCTGCCGGGCGAGCTCGGCGTTGAAGCCGTCCAGCGCGGCCTCGTCGAGTCCGCCGGAGTACCGGGGGTCGCGGTAGGGGGTGACCCAGTAGACGTCCTGCCCGTCCGCCGCCAGCCGCAGCGTGTCCAGCTCGTCCAGCCAGCCGTCGATCCGGGCGATGTCACCGGCGTCACCGGGGTTGTTCGTGCCGAGGATGAGGACCCACGCCGGCGCTTGCTGCGCGTCCGGGGTCGTGAGGTAGGTCGTGAGGTAGTCGTCCGTCACGGACTGGCCGACGCGGCCGGTCACCGGGTATCCCAGCCGCGCCAGTCGCGGGCCTACGCCGAGGGAGATTGAGTCGCCCAGCACGAAGGAGCCGACCGGTGCGACGGGGGACTCGCTCGCGACCGGTGTGCTGGCCGGTGCGCTCGGTGACGCACTCGGGGAAGCCGGTGCTGCGGATGCGTCCGGTGCGCTGGGAGAGGCTGAGGCGGATGAGCCGGGAACGTCGCTGTTCGTCGTCAGCTCGACGGTCGGCGAGCAGCCGACGAGCACGAGCGCGGCCGCGACGAGGACGACGGGGGAGCGCACCCCCCATGGTCACATGCCGCGGCGTGGCGGCCGATCACCGGACGCCACGCCGCGGTCTGCGTGTCAGATGCGTCGCAGCACGGAGACGACCTTGCCCATGACGGTCGCGTCGTTGCCGTCGATGGGCTCGTAGGCCGGGTTGTGCGGCATGAGCCAGACCTGCCCGGGCGTGCGCTTGAGCGTCTTGACCGTCGCCTCGCCGTCGAGGAGGGCCGCGACGATGTCGCCGTTCTCGGCCGTGGGCTGCTGGCGGACCACGACCCAGTCCCCGTCGCAGATCGCGGCGTCGATCATCGAGTCGCCGACGACCTTGAGCAAGAACAGCTCGCCGTCACCGACGAGGTCACGCGGCAGCGGGAAGACGGCCTCGATCTCCTGCTCGGCCAGGATCGGCCCGCCGGCCGCGATGCGCCCGACGACAGGCACGAGTGCCGCGTCGATGCCCAGGGGGTTGTCGGGCACCGCGGCGAGCCGTCGACCGCTTCGGGTGGCCGGGTCGGTGGCGGCGGCGGGACCGTCGAGGTCGGCGACGACCAGGGCACGCGGCCGGTTCGGGTCGCGGCGCAGGAAGCCCAGGCGCTCGAGCGCGCCGAGCTGGTGCGCCACGCTCGAGGGAGACGTCAGGCCGACGCCCTCGCCGATCTCGCGGACGGTCGGCGGGTAGCCCCGCGTGGCGACCGCGTCGCGGATGACTGCGAGCACGGCCCGCTGGCGCGGAGTCAGGCCGGACTCGTCGGCCGGGCCGTCGGGCAGAGGGGTGATGCGAGCGGCCATGGTCGGCCCCCTTCTCGCCGTGGTGTCGGCGTGGTCGTGGGCGGCCAACTCGGCCGCCCGGCGTGCGTCGGGACGCTGTCAGACCCCGGTGTCACCGTCGGTCCCACGGTAGCCGGTGACGAGGGAAATCTCGGACATCTGTTCGAAGAATGCTGGACGTGTCGTGCGGTTCGTGCTACAAATCGTACAGCAGTTCGATCGAACACAAGTACGAACCTAACAGATCCGTCCCGCAGTCGCTCCACTTCACAGTCACTCCAGAGAGGTACTGACATGGCACACGCGGTCACCTTCCCCACCGCTCCCGCCGTCGTCCGCGTCCCGTCCCGGCGCCTGACCCCGGTCCGTCCCCAGTCATCGCAGCCGGTCGGCCTGGCGGCCGAGCGCGTCGGCGTCGCGCCTGCGGCGGGCCTTCGGCTGACCCGTCGGGGCCGGGCCGTCGCGTTCGTGGCCAGCCTGCTGGTGTTGCTCGCCGTCGTGGTGCTCACCGGGCGGATCTCGGCCGAGGCCGGTCCGGCCGGCTCGGCGGTCGACCCGGTCGCCTCGGTCGTCGTCGTCCAGCAGGGTGAGAGCCTGTGGCAGATCGCCCGCCGGATCGCGCCGGCCTCGGACCCGCGGGCGGTCGTTACCGCGATCCGTGAGCTGAACGACCTCGGGGTGCGCACCGTCGTGCCCGGCCAGTCCCTCGTCGTTCCGGCTTACGCCGGCTCCTAGGCCCGACGCGCGGCGGTGGCGGTGATGCGGCCGCGTGGTTCGCAGCGATACTGCTGGGATGAGGTCGACACGGGTGCCGGGGCGGTGGTGGAGCCCTGCCGTGGCCGTGGTCACGGGCCTCGTCGCACTCGTCGTGCTTGTGCCGGTGCTCGTCGTCCCGCTCGGGCAGTCCCCGGCCGAAGCGGTCCCGGTTGCCGCCGTCGCAGACCTGATCGCGCCTGCTCCCGGCCCGACCACGTCACCCAGCCCGACGCCAACATCAACGCCCACGTCCACGGCGAGCCCAACCCCGACCCCCACGCCGGGAGCGACCACGGCCACCCGCCGGCCGGCCGGCGTCCCCGACCGGGTGGATCGGTCGTGGCCGGCACACCCGCCGTGGGACGCGTGCCCACGCCCGGTGTGGCCCGGCACTCCCGCGGTCGGCCAGCCCGGAGACGGCCGACACGTGCTCCTGCTCGGCGACTCGCTGACGCGCGAGTCCCGCACGCTCACCGCCCGTGCGCTGCGCAGCAGCGGCTGGACCCCAACGTTCCGGTGCTGGGGGTCGCGCCGGCTGGACTGGGGGATCGCTCAGATCGCGCGGGCCAAGGAGCTCGACCAGCTCCCGTCGGTCGTCGTCGTCGCGCTCGGCACCAACGACATCTCCTGGGTCGACGAGGCCACAACCGCACGCCGCGTCGACTCGCTCCTGGACCGGCTCGGCCCCCGGCGGCAGATCCTGTGGGTAGACCTGCACCTGACGCGCAGCGCCTGGCTGGACGCCCGGGCGGCCCGGTTCAACGCGATGCTGCGCACGCAGGCGCGCTCGCGGGACAACCTGACGGTCGTGGGCTGGCACAAGGTCGCCGCCGCGCATCGGATCCGCGGCGGCGACGGGATCCACTATGGGCCGGCCGGCTACCGGCTGCGGGCCAAGGAGGTCGCGGCGGCGGTCGATTCCGCGGCTCCGCGGCTGCCGGCGCGGCCGGCACCGGCTCCGATCCCGGCTCCGACGACGACGCCATCACCGACGCCGTCGGCGACCCCGGGCGCCACGCCACCTGCCTCAGCGTCCCCGTCCCCGTCCCCGTCACCGGCTGCCGTGCCGTTGCCCGGGATGCCGTCGATCACTGCTCGCTGACGCCGTCAGCGAAACTCCGGCGCGCCGAGGCCGCAGACCTTGCCAACGCCGGGCGGAGTGGCTACCTTCGGACCCCTAGATGTAGTAGTCACAGCGATGTGATTCATCAACAACTAGTGGTGAGATGTCAACAGCTGGTCAACAGCTCATCAACAACTCATCCACAGACCGTCCCCAGTTCGGCCCCCACCGGGGGTCCGGCGACGGTCCACAGAGGTCCCGGAGGAGGTGACCCGCGGTGCGCTGTCCGTTCTGCAAGTCCGACGACTCCCGGGTCGTCGACTCCCGGGTCGTCGACGATGGCCTGGCCATCCGACGCCGGCGCGAGTGCAGCGGCTGCGGCCGTCGGTTCACGACGTCGGAGACCTCGGTGATGTACGTCGTCAAGCGGTCCGGGGCGACCGAGCCGTTCAGCCGCTCGAAGGTCGTCTCGGGCGTCCGCAAGGCCTGCCAGGGTCGGCCCGTCAGCGAGGACGACCTCGCGCGGCTTGCCCAGCAGGTCGAGGACGCCGTGCGCGCCACCGGCAGCGCCGAGATCCCCGCCATGGAGGTCGGCCTGGCGATCCTCGCGCCGCTGCGCGAGCTGGACGAGGTCGCATACCTGCGGTTCGCCTCCGTCTACCGGTCCTTCGACACCCTCGAGGACTTCGAGGCGGAGATCGCACTGCTGCGCGCCGAGCAGGACCCCACCGGCCGTGAGCCGGACAGCACCACCCCGGCGCCCAGCGGCGCCCCCCGAGCTTCCCACCCGTAGTCATCAGTTCGCATCCGAGGAAGGCACGCGCATGACCGTCACCAGCAACCCGATCGACCAGGCCGAGACGTTCGTCCACAACACGCAGGGCGGACAGGGCCTGTCGGTCGAGCGCCTGTACACGACGGCGGGGGTGCACCCGTACGACGCCGTCACGTGGGAGCGGCGCGACGTCGTGCAGACCAACTGGAAGACCGGCGAGACCGTCTTCGAGCAGCGCGGGGTCGAGTTCCCCGACTTCTGGAGCGTTAACGCCTCGACGATCGTGACGACCAAGTACTTCCGCGGGGCGGTCGGCACGCCGACGCGTGAGTGGAGCCTGCGCCAGCTCATCGACCGGGTCGTGCAGACGTACGGCGCGGCCGGCCGCGAGCACGGCTACTTCGCCACGGAGGAGGACGCCGAGGTCTTCGACCACGAGCTGGCCTACATGCTCTTGCACCAGGTGTTCAGCTTCAACTCCCCGGTGTGGTTCAACGTCGGCACGGTCTCCCCGCAGCAGGTCAGCGCCTGCTTCATCCTCGCCGTCGACGACACGATGGACTCGATCCTGAACTGGTACAAGGAGGAGGGCCTGATCTTCAAGGGCGGCTCCGGTGCCGGCCTGAACCTGTCCCGTATCCGGTCGAGCAAGGAGCTGCTGAAGTCCTCGGGCGGCACGGCCTCCGGCCCGGTGTCGTTCATGCGCGGTGCGGACGCGTCTGCCGGCACGATCAAGTCCGGCGGCGCCACCCGGCGCGCGGCGAAGATGGTCGTGCTCGACGTCGATCACCCCGACATCGAGGAGTTCATCGAGACGAAGGTCCGCGAGGAGGAGAAGATCCGCGTCCTGCGCGACGCCGGCTTCGACATGGACCTCGGCGGCGCCGATATCACCTCCGTGCAGTACCAGAACGCCAACAACTCGGTGCGGGTGTCCGACACCTTCATGCAGGCCGTGGAGAACGGCGGGGACTTCGGCCTCGTCGCGCGGATGGACGGCTCGATCGTCGAGACGGTCGACGCGAAGAAGTTGTTCCGGACGATGGCGGAGGCCGCGTGGGCGTGCGCGGACCCCGGCATCCAGTACGACGGCACGATCAACGACTGGCACACCAACCCGGAGACCGGTCGTATCAACGCGTCGAACCCGTGCTCGGAGTACATGAGCCTGGACAACTCCTCGTGCAACCTCGCCAGCCTGAACCTGCTGAAGTTCCTGCGCGACGACGACACCTTCGACGCGGCGACGTTCACCCGGGCGGTCGAGTTCGTCATCACGGCGATGGACATCTCGATCTGCTTCGCCGACTTCCCGACCGTCCCGATCGGTGAGACGACGCGGCGCTACCGGCAGTTGGGCATCGGCTACGCCAACCTCGGTGCGCTCCTCATGGCCACGGGCCTGCCGTACGACTCCGACGCGGGTCGTTCGTTCGCGGCCGCGATCACGAGCCTGATGACCGGTACCGCCTACAAGCGCAGCGCGGAGCTGGCCGGCATCGTCGGCCCGTACGAGGGCTACGCCCGCAACATCGACGCGCACAAGCGGGTCATGCGCAAGCACGCCGCGGCCAACGACAACATCCGCACCTCCAGCAGCCTGGACGGCGACGTGCTCAAGGCCGCGGAGAAGTCGTGGGCGGAGTGCTTGCGGATCGGCGAGGCGAACGGGTGGCGCAACGCGCAGGCGTCGGTGCTCGCCCCGACCGGGACGATCGGCTTCATGATGGACTGCGACACGACCGGAATCGAGCCGGACTTCTCGCTGGTGAAGTTCAAGAAGCTCGTCGGCGGTGGCTCGATGCAGATCGTCAACCAGACGATCCCGCGGGCGCTGCGCCGCCTGGGCTACACCGAGGAGACCGTCGAGGCGATCGTGGAGTTCATCGCCGAGAACGGCCACGTCGTCGACGCGCCCGGGCTCAAGCCGGAGCACTACGCGGTGTTCGACACGGCGATGGGCCAGCGTTCGATCACCCCGATGGGGCACGTGCGGATGATGTCGGCGGTGCAGCCGTTCATCTCCGGGGCGATCTCCAAGACCGTCAACATGCCGGAGTCGTCGACCGTCGAAGAGGTCGAGGAGATCTACTTCCAGGGCTGGAAGCTCGGCATCAAGGCGCTGGCGATCTACCGCGACAACTGCAAGGTGGGCCAGCCGCTGTCGGACGGCACGACCAAGAAGGTCGAGGAGCTCTCCGAGGTGACGGCCGAGGCGGTCGCCGCGGCGCTGGCCGGCCAACTACCGGTTCGCAAGCGGCTGCCGAAGAGCCGGCCGAGCGTCACGACGAGCTTCTCCGTCGCCGGCGCCGAGGGCTACATGACGGCGGGCTCGTACCCGGACAACGGTCTGGGCGAGGTCTTCCTCAAGCTCGGCAAGCAGGGCTCGACCCTGGCCGGGGTGATGGACGCGTTCTCGATCGCGATCAGCATTGCGCTGCAGTACGGCGTGCCGCTGGAGGCGTTCGTCAGCAAGTTCGTCAACATGCGGTTCGAGCCGGCGGGCATGACCGACGACCCGGACATCCGGATCTCGCAGTCGATCATGGACTACATCTTCCGTCGCCTGGCGCTGGACTACCTGCCGTACGACAAGCGCGAGGCACTCGGCATCTTCACGGCCGACGAGCGCGCGGCGACGGTCGCGGCGACCTACGGGGCACCGGCAGCAGTGCCGGCGGCATCGGCGGACCTGGACGTCGCGGTCGATGAGGCCGCCGTCGAGGGCGAGGCCGAGGCGTCGGTTGTCCCGGCCGCGGCACGACCGGTCCCGGTCGAGGTGCACTCCAGCGCCGAGCTCCTCGAGGCGATCACCGGCACCGCGTCCGACGCCCCGCTGTGCATGACCTGCGGCATCAAGATGCGCGCCGCCGGCTCCTGCTACGTCTGCGAAGGCTGCGGCAGCACCTCCGGCTGCAGCTGACCGGAGCACCACCACCTCGACCTTGAGGTTTCAGGCCGTATTCCCTCGCGGAGCGGCCTGAAACCTCAAGGTCGTCGTCGGCTATTGCCCGGAGTGATCCCGCCGCAGGGGATGATCGACTCCGAGGACCGGCGAAGGGTGCCCGTGAGAGCGATCGTGCAGGACCGGTACGGGCCGAGCGACGTACTGCGACTCGCCGAGGTGTCGACGCCGCCTATCCGCCCCGATGAGGTGCTGGTGCGGGTTCATGCCGCGTCGATGCACGCGGATGTGCGCCATGCGGTCACCGGTGATCCGCTCGTGGTCCGGGTGATGGGTTCGGGCCTGCGCCGGCCCAAGCAGCCGATCCCGGGGAACGACGTGTCGGGGGTCGTCGTCGAGGTGGGCGCGAGCGTGTCCGGGTTTGGGGTCGGTGACGAGGTGTTCGGGGAGGTCACCCGGCGGCAGATCTGGGCCAACGGCGGAGCCTTCGCCGACTATGTGGCGGCGCCCGCGATGGCGTTGGCGCACAAGCCCGGTCGGCTGTCCCATGTCGAGGCGGCGGCGGTACCGACGTCGGGCCTGATCGCCGTCCAGGTCGTCGAGGACGAGGGCCGCGTGAGCGCCGGACAGTCGGTCCTCGTCAACGGCGCAGCCGGCGGTGTCGGCGTGTTCGCCGTCCAGCTCGCTCGAGCGGCCGGCGCCACGGTGACCGCCGTCGATCACGTGGACAAGTTCGACGTGCTGCGCCAGATCGGTGCCGATGCTCTACTCGACTACACCGTCACCGATGTCACTGAAGGAGACGCCCGCTACGACGTGTTCATCGATGTCGCGGGCACCCGCAAGCCCGGTGCCTGCCGCCGCGTGATCGCCAAGACCGGCACGTACGTGCTCGTCGGTCACGAGGACTACGACGCATCTCGCATCGGGTGGATCGGCAGCCTGGGAACGTTCGCGGGGATGATCGTGCAGTCTCCGTTCGTGAGCCAGTATCACCTCCGCCTGCCACGACCCCGTCAGTCGCGAATGCAGCGCCTAGTCGACCTCATCGAGGTTGGCGCTGTTTCGCCAGTCGTCGACCGGACGTTCCCGCTGGAGCAGACCGCGCAGGCGCTCGACTACCTCGCGTCCGGCCGGGTCCGCGGGAAGATCGTGATCGAAATGGTCGCCCCCGCAGCGTGACGGCTTCGCCGACGTGCCACCATGCGACCCGCCGCCCTTCTGACCCACCCCCATGCCCTCCCCACCTGCCGACCTTGAGGTTCGGCCGGGTCTGAGACTCGAATACCCGGCCGAACCTCAAGGTCGGCGGGCAGGGCACAGAGGTCAGTAGCGTGTCGGTCATGGCACAGGTCGTCGTGTACGGGAACCGCTCGTCCCTGGATGTCCACCGCGAGGCCCTGTCCCGAGCGATCCACGGCGCGATCGTGAGTGCGCTGTCATACCCGCCGGAGAAGCGGTTCCAGCGGTTCGTCGCACTGGACCCAGCGGACTTCATCTACCCCGACGATCGCGGACCGGACTACACGATCATCGAGATCTCCATGTTCGAGGGCCGCACGGAGGCCGCGAGACGCGATCTCATCGCTCAGGTCTTCGCTCGGGTCGAGGCGGAGGCGGGGATCGCACCGCACAGTGTCGAGATCACGATCACCGAGACCCCGAAGGCGAACTGGGGTATCCGCGGCGTCAACGGCGCCGACCTCTCACTCGGCTACGCGGTCGAGGTGTAGATCCTGCCGACGGCTCTCATGAGCCTTCTGCGTCCACGGCATCGACCTCGCGGCCGGCATGGCGCTGCCCGAGCAGGTCCTCGCGTATCGCGCCTGACCGGGACATGGCGCGGGGGCTACCAGCGACCCGGATTCAGGCTTACAGTGCCGCAAGCGATCAACGCTGATGCGGGGAGGCTCGTACGGACGATGGCGAAGGTCGAGAGCTAGGCAGGGAGAACGTCGCCCTCGCCTTGGCGGCGATCGTCCAGTCGTCCACCGACGCCGTGATCACCAAGAGCGTCGACGGCACCATCCGGACCTGGAACCCTGGCGCTGCAGTCCTGTACGGCGCGTCCGCAGACGACATGATCGGTCGCAGCATCGACCTCCTCATCCCCGAAGGCGAGCGGTCGACCGAGCAGGCGTTGCGGGCCCGGATCTCCGCCGGTGACTCGGTCAGCGGGCTGCGATGCACCCGGATGCGCAGCGACGGCAGCCCCATCGACATCGTCATGTCGATGTCAGCGGTCCGTGACGAGTCCGGCGAGGTGGTCGCCGTCGCCTCGTTGTCGCGGGCCGTCAGCGCCCACGAACGCGACGCCGAGCGCTTCGCCGCCCTGCTCGAGGCGGCGCCCGACGCGATCCTCGGCATCGACCGTGCCGGCACCGTCGCGGTGGCAAATGCCCAGGCTGCCAACATGTTCGGCTACCCACGCGAGGGGCTGCTCGGGCTGCCGCTAGCTCAGCTTCTCCCGGAGGATGCGCGAGTCGTGCACGCCGCGCACGTCGCGGCGTTCCGCGAGGATCCGCAGACGCGGGCGATGGGCGTAGGGATGTCCCTCGTCGCGCGTCGTCGGGACGGCTCGGTGTTCCCGGTCGAGATCAGCCTCGCACCGGCCACCCCCGGCGCAGACGGGTACGTGATCGCCGCTGTCCGCGACGTCAGCTTGCGTGTGCGCCTCGAGGTCGCCGCGCGTGAGAACGCCGCGCGGTTGCGCCAGCTCGCCGAGAGCGTTGATGTCATGTTCATCCTGCTCGACCTGCAGGCACCGGAGGTCCTGTACATCAGTCCGGCCTCGCGGACGATCTTCGGACTAGAGCCGGAGGACTTTCTCACGACGGAGGATCCCATCTCCCTCGTCGTGCACCCAGACGACCGGCAGCAGGTGGCAGAGACTTTCCTCGTCGCCGTGAGCGAGGGCCGTCCCGCCGTCTCCGAGCATCGCGCACTGCACGCGAACGGCGACGTCCGATGGGTGCGGACCGTCAACCAGCCGGTCGCCGATGCCCCGGAGACGCGCAGCGTGATCACCGTTGAGGACATCACCGAGCAGGTGCGCGCAGCCCAGGCACTGCGCGAGGCCGAACTGGCGGCGCGCCAGGCCAACGATGCGAAGAACCACTTCCTGTCGCGGATGAGCCACGAGCTGCGGACACCGCTGAACGCGGTGCTCGGGTTCGGGCAGATCCTGCAGTACGAGCTCGCGGACACCCCGCATTTGGAGGCCGTCGACCAGATCGTCAAGGGCGGCCGACATCTGCTAAACCTCATCAACGACGTCCTCGACATCGCCAGGATCGAGTCCGGCGAGATGTCCATCAGCCGCGAGTCCGTACCGCTGGACGGGCTCATCGACGAGAGCCTGCAGCTCATGGCGCCGATGGCGGCCGATGCCTCCGTCTCGATGCGCTGGGACGGGGCCAACGGCGAGCTGTGCGTGTTCGCCGACCGGCAACGACTGCGGCAGGTCCTGCTGAACCTGCTGTCCAACGCCATCAAGTACAACCGCCGCGACGGCCAGGTGTGGCTCGACGTCTCGCAGCGCGACGGTGAGATAAACATCGCCGTCTGGGACGACGGGCCTGGCATCCCGGAGTCGATGCGGTCGCGCCTGTTCGTCCCGTTCGACCGGCTCGGCGCCGACGCGGGCGGTGTCGACGGCACGGGTATCGGTCTTGCTCTCACCCGGTCGCTGATCGAGCTCATGGGCGGTCGCGTCGAGGTCTCGCCCGCGGCCGTCAGCGGCGTGGGCTTCACGGTCGTCCTGCCGATGGCGGTGGACCGGCCCCGTCTGATGTCGCACGACGACCGGGCACGCGCCGACGGCCCGGTCCCCCCTCCGGGCTCGCTGACGCTGCTGTACGTCGAGGACAACGAGCCGAACGTGCGCGTCGTCGAGCACGTCCTGTCCCTTCGCCCGGAGTGGCGGATGATCCACGCCGGCCTCGGTCGCCTCGGCGTCGACATGGCGACGACCCATCGGCCCGACCTGGTGCTGCTGGACCTGCACCTGCCCGACGGTCCTGGCGCGGACGTGCTCACCGCGTTGCGCGCGGACGCCCGCACCAGCCGAACACCCGTCGTCATCGTCACGGCCGACGCCACCGCGGTCCTGTCCAAGCGCCTGCTCACAGAGGGCGCGCAGCGCCTCCTCGTCAAGCCGTTCGAGCTTCCTGAGCTCCTCGCCATCCTCGACGAGCACGTGGGCTAGGGGAGGGAGCGTGGCCGCGCTCCGGCAGCACGCCGGACGGACGATCCTCGTCATAGACGACAACAAGGCGAACGTGCTGCTGATGACCACGCTGCTGCGGCAGCACGGTCTGACCCGCGTCCACGCGTCAACTGACTCCCGGCAGGCCGCCGCAGCCCTCGCCGACGTGCGGCCCGACCTCGTCATCCTCGATCTGCACATGCCCTTCGTCGACGGGTTCACGGTGCTCGACCAGGTCCGAGCCTTCGCTGCCGGCCGCTACCTTCCCGTGATCGTGATGACGGCCGACACGACCTTGACCACACGCAACCGTGCGTTGAAACAAGGCGCCCAGGACTACCTCGTGAAGCCGATCGACACGGTCGAGGCGGCACTGCGGATCGCCAACCTCCTGGAGACGGTGGACCTCTACGAGTCCAGCCGCCCGTCCGGCGGCGTGCTGCTGACCGCGGACGAACGGGCCGCGGCGACCGAGCAGGTTCGGTCCATCATCGAGGAAGACGCGGTGGATCTCGTCTTTCAGCCGGTCGTCGATCTCGAGAGCCTGCAGGTCGTTGGGCGGGAGGCCCTCAGCCGATTCCCGGGGCAGTCCGGTGGGCCGAGCGCGTGGTTCGCCACCGCGGCGAGCGTCGGGCTCGGAGTCGACCTCGAGCAGCACGTCATCACCAAGGCGCTGTCGTACCTGGGCCGGCTCGCGCCCACGACGTTCCTGGCCGTCAACGTGTCGCCGGCGACGCTTCTGCGACGGTCCCACGCCGAGCTCTTCCCGACGTCCGAGCACCACCGGCTCGTCGTCGAGCTGACCGAGCATGAGCGCGTCGAGGACTACCAGGCCATTCAGCGGGCGTTCGCACCGCTGCGTGAGCAGGGGTGTCGGCTCGCGGCGGACGACCTGGGATCCGGAGTCGCCAACCTCAAGCACCTGATCCGCCTGCAGCCCGACATCATCAAGCTCGACATCTCCCTGATCGCAGGCATCGACACGAGCCCGGAGCAACGCGCGCTGGTTCGGGCGCTTGTCGGCTTCGCCGATGAGGTCGGGTCGCGAGTGATCGCCGAAGGCATCGAGCGTCCGACCGAGCTGGAGGTGCTCCGGGCCCTTGGTGTCCCCTGGGGCCAGGGCTACCTCTTGGGTCGGCCGCAGCCCGCGGCCGACCTCTAGCGCCACATCGTTGAGTTCCGACCCGAGGCCGGCGTCCGCGCGGGTAGCGTCCCGTGCGGGAGGCGATGGCATGGGCCGGCTCATCTACGGGGCGATCACGTCGATCGACGGGTACGTCAACGACGCCAGTGGCGGTTTCGACTGGGCCGCGCCGGATCCCGAGGTGCACCAGCACGTCAACGACGTCGAGCGCGGGGTGTCGACCTACCTGTACGGCCGGCGCATGTACGAGATCATGTCGTTCTGGGCTGACCCGCCGCAGGACGACGGCCCGCCGTCACCGGCGCAGGACTACGCCACCGTCTGGCAGTCCGCCGACAAGATTGTGTACTCGACGACACTGCCGGACGTCACGACGCCACGCACCCAGCTCCGCCGCTCACTGGACCCGGCCGAGGTTCGCGCGCTCGTCGATGCGTCGGACGGTGGTGTGAGCGTCGGGGGACCGGCCCTGGCGGCCGAGGTCATCGACGCCGGCCTCATCGACGAGATCCAGCTGTGGGTGTGCCCCGTCGCGGTCGGGCCGGGCGGGGCGGCGTGGGTCCGCCCCGGCACGCGCCTGCGCCTGGAGCAACGCGAGCTGCGCCGGTTTGCCAGCGGCGTCGTGTACGTGCGGTACGACGTGCGTCGCTAGCCGCGCTGCGGTGGCCTCCAGGTCGGCCGGAAGCCGTCCGCGGCGAGCCCCAGCAGGTCCTCGACGAGCTGGCCGACGGCCAGCAGCGTCGCCTCCGACCCGGCTGGCCCGCAGATCGACAGCCCCACGGGCAGCCCGCCGACCAGGCCCATCGGCACGGTGAGGATCGGCCAGCCGAGGATGGCCGGACCGGTGCAGACCGAGCCGCCGCCCACGAGCACGTCGCCGTGCAGGAGGTCGGACTTCCAAGCCGGCCGGTAGGCCGGTGCGAGCACCACGTCGACACCGGCGTCGAACGCAGCGCCGAGCGTCGACCGTGCCCACGCGAGGTTGCGTTCGCGCGCGCCGGCATAGTCCGGGCCGGCGCGACCCCCGCTCGCCGCGGCACGCTCGAGCAGGTCCTGACCCATCGTCAGCAGCTCGATCCCGGGGTGGGCGTCGTTGAACGCAACCACGTCGGCGACGCTCCGCACACCCGGCCCCGATCGCGTGGCCAGGTACGCCGCGAGATCGTCGTGGTGCTCGGCGACGAGCACGGTGGTCTGGTCCTCGATCACTAGGTCGGACGGTCCGGGAACGTCGACATCGCGGACCTGAGCGACCTGTGGCGCGATCGCGCGGACCACCTCGTCGAACAGGCCATCCGTGGCGGCGTCCCAGGTCCGAAGCCCAAACGGGACTCCCACGACCAGTCGCGACGCGCGCGCGGGGTCGCAGGCTTCGACGCAGTCGGACCGGCCGGCCAGCACCTCGAACAGCAGAGCGGCGTCCCGGACGGACCGGGCGAGCGCGCCGGCGGTGTCCTGGCTGCGGCTGAGCGGGACGATCCCCTCCCCGGGGATCGACCCGACCGTCGGCTTCAACCCGACCACGCCGTTCAGCGCGGCCGGGCACGTGATCGACCCGTTCGTCTCCGTGCCGACGGCCAGGGGAGCGATGCCGGCGGCCACCGCCGCGCCGGAGCCGGAGGACGAGCCGCCCGCGCTGCGGTCCAGGGCCCACGGGTTGCCGGTGAGCCCGCCGACCGCCGACCAGCCGCTGGCCGACCGGGTCGAGCGAAGGTTCGCCCACTCGGACAGGTTCGTCGCGCCGAGGACGACCGCCCCCGCGTGCCGCAGCCGCGTCACGAGCGGCGCGTCCCGGACGACCGCGCGGCCCGAGAGCGCCGCCGAGCCGGCCGTGCCAGGGAGTCCGAGAACCTCGATGTTGTCCTTGACCACGACCGGCACACCACACAGCGGCCCGATCCGTGCGCCCGAGGCGCGCTGCGCATCCCGTTGGGCCGCGACCTTGAGGGCGTCGTCCGCGACGGCCAGCACGGCGCGCAGAGCTGTCGGCGTGCCCTCGGCGTCGATCGCGGCGATCCGGTCGAGAAGGGCCTGGGTCAGTGCGGCGCTCGTCAGGTCCGAACCGAGCCGCGCCGTCAGCTCGGCTACGCCCATTCCCGCCAGCTCGGCCGTCGGCGGGTGCGGGTCTGGCGAGGGCGCGACTGGGGGCGTCATGGGCGGAGCGTGCCAAGCCGGAGACCCACCGCGCCAGCCGGGCCGTCCATGTCCGCCGCGTGACGGCAGCATGAACTTCGCGCTTCCGGTCGACACGGCGGGAATCCATTGGCAGGCTTGGCATGTAAACGCGATCATGGGAGAAGCGAATGTCCGCTGCCACCGCCCTGCATGACCTCTCGGCGGCCGCAGCCGCCCCCCTGTCCGCCGAGGAGCTCCGGCAGGTCGACGCCTACTGGCGCGCCTGCAACTACCTCACGGTCGGTCAGATCTACCTCGGCGCGAACCCGCTGATGCGCGAACCGCTGTCGTCGGCCGACATCAAGCCTCGGCTGCTCGGACACTGGGGCACCTCGCCGGGCCTGTCGTTCATCTACGCGCACGCCAACAACCTGATCCGGCGCACGGGCCAGGACGTCGTGTACCTGACCGGCCCGGGCCACGGCGGCCCCGCCCTCGTCGCCGCGGGCTGGCTCGATGGCACCTACAGCGAGGTCTACCCGCGCGTGAGCCAGGACGCGGACGGCATGGCCCGGCTGTTCCGCCAGTTCTCCTCGCCCGGCGGCATTCCCAGCCATGTGTCCGTCACGACGCCCGGCTCGATCCACGAGGGCGGCGAGCTGGGGTACGTCCTCGTGCACGCGTTCGGCGCGGCCTTCGACAACCCCGACCTGCTGTGCCTGGCCGTCGTCGGCGACGGCGAGGCCGAGACCGCCCCCCTCGAGGGGTCCTGGAAGGGCATCTCGTTCCTCAACCCGGCTCGCGACGGGGCCGTGCTGCCGGTGCTCCACCTCAACGGCTACAAGATCGGCGGGCCGACGGTGTCGGCGCGCAAGGACCCGGCGATGCTGCGGAAGATGTTCGAGGGTCACGGGTACCACGTCATCGAGGTATCCGGCGACGACACCCCGGGCATGCACGAGCGGTTCCACGAAGCGCTGGCGACGGCGTACGGGATGATCCGGGAGATCCAGCACGCGGCGCGATCCGGCAACGCGCCCGAGGGCGTCCCGGCCTGGCCGATGATCGTGCTGCGCACGCCAAAAGGCTGGACCGGCCCGCACGACGTCGACGGCATCCAGGTCACCGACAGCTGGCGGTCGCACCAGGTGCCGCTGTCCGGTGTCAAGGACAACCCCGCGCACCTGGCGATCCTGGAGGAGTGGCTGCGGTCCTACCGGCCCGCAGAGCTGTTCGACGACATGGGCCGGCCGGTCGCGGACGTCGCGGCGGCAGTTCCTGACGGGGGCAAGCGGATGTCGGCGACGCCGTTCGCCAACGGCGACAGCGGCACCGGCCCTCTCGTGCTGCACGACGCCGCCGAGTACGCCGTCGCCATCTCCGTCCCCGGCACCGTGCGCATCGAGAACACGCGCGTCCTTGGCGAGATGATGCGCGACATCTACGCGGAGAATCCCACCAGCTTCCGGCTGTTCTGCCCGGACGAGACCAACTCCAACCGGCTCGGGGCCGTGTTCGAGGTGTCCGAGCGGTCGTTCATGGAGCAGGTCATCCCGCGCGACGACGCAATCGGCCCGGAGGGCCGCGTCATGGAGGTCCTCAGCGAGCACAACTGCCACGGCTGGCTGGAGGGCTACACGCTCACCGGGCGCCACGGGATGTTCGCGACGTACGAGGCGTTCGCGATGGTCAGCGTGTCCATGACGATCCAGCATGCGAAGTGGCTGGAGGAGATGGTCGAGCTGCCGTGGCGCAACGCGGTGCCGAGCCTGAACATCCTGCTCACAAGCACGGCGTGGCGGAACGACCACAACGGCTTCAGCCATCAAGGCCCTGACCTGCTGCAGAACGTCATGAACAAGCGCGGCGACGTCGCGCGTGTGTACCTGCCGGTCGACTCCAACAGCCTGCTGGCCGTGTCGGAGCGGATCTTCACGGACACCAACCGGGTCAACGTCGTCGTCATCGACAAGCAGCCGCACCTGCAGTACATGACGATCGAGGAGGCGCGGCACCAGCTCGACCGCGGTGCGACCGTCTGGGACTGGGCCGGCAACGAGGTCGACGGCGAGGACCCCGACGTCGTGCTGGCCTGCGCCGGGGACGTCGTGACGGCCGAGACCTTCGCCGCGGCCCAGATCCTGCGCGAGCGAGTCCCGACCCTTCGGGTGCGCGTGACGAACGTGGTCGACCTCATGTCGCTGATCCGCCCGAAGGACCATCCGCACGGCATGTCGGACCGGTACTTCGACGAGTTGTTCACCGACGACCGCGACGTGGTCTTCGCGTTCCACGGGTATCCCGGCGTTGTGCACGCGCTGGTGCATGGCCGACCCAAGGCCGACCGCTTCCGGGCGCGCGGCTTCCTGGAGCGGGGGACGACGACCACCCCGTTCGACATGGTCCGTCGCAACCGCGTCGACCGCTACCACCTGGTCATGGACGCGCTGAACAACTCCCGTCGCACGGTCCGGGGGAGCGAGGACCTCTACGGCTGGTGCGAGGAGCAGCTGCGCCGGCACGACGCGTACGTCGTCGAGCATCTGGAGGACCTTCCGCAGGTTCGGAACTGGTCGTGGGGCGACTCGATCGAGCAGTCCGACTAGGTTCGCGGGAGTGACCGAGAGCCTGTACCTGACGTCGACGACGATCCGAGCCGGCAAGGCCGTCGTAGCGCTCGGCATGCTCGAGACCCTTGCCCGCCAGGTTGGCCGCGTCGGCGTGTTCCGGCCGATCATCGGCGGGGACGGCGGGCGCGACGCGCTCTTGGACCTGCTGGCGGACCGGTACCGGCTGCCCACCGACCCGGGCTACGGCCTGACGTACGCCCAGGCGTCGGCGTTCGTCGACGAGAACGGTGACGCCCGCCTCGTCGCGCACCTGGTCGACGCGTTCGCCCACCTGACGGACGGGTTCGACTTCGTCCTGGTCATCGGCACGGACTTCACCGGGCCGTCGCCGTCGACCGAGCTCGCCCTGAACGCGCGTCTGGCGGCGAACATGGGCACGCCCGTCCTGGCCGTCGTCAACGGGCACGACCTCGATGTCGCGTCGATCCAGAACGCCGTGGACTCCTCCACCGGCCAGCTCACCCGACTGGGCTGCTCGATCGTGGCGACCGTCGTGAACCGGGTCGACCCCGACCGTGTCGACACGGTGCGCGAGCATCTGCGCCGCGACCCGGACCGGGCGCCGGTGTACGCCTTGCGCGACCTCCCGGTGCTGTCCGCTCTGACGGTCGAGGAGGTCGCCGACGGCCTGGGCGGAACGGTGCTCGCCGGCAGCCCCGAGAGCCTGCAGCGCGAGGTGGACGCCTACGTCGCCGGTTCTGGCCACCTGCAGACGCTGCTGCCGATCCTGTCCGACGGCGCCCTCGTCGTCGCGTCCGGTGACCGCGCCGACCTCGCGGTCGGGACGGCCGCCTCGGCGCTGAGCCGGGACATGCCGACCCCGTCGGGAGTCGTCCTCACCTGCGGGCACCGGCCCGACCCGATGACGCAGCTGCTGCTGGAGGCGTCGGGCCTGCCCGTCGTCGCCGTCGAGCCAGACACCTACCGGACACTCCATGCGCTCGAAGGCCTGCGCGGGGAGATCCGTCCGACCAGCCGGCGCAAGATCGCCGCAGCGCTCGGCGAGTTCGCCGCCGGCGTCGATGTCGATGAGCTCAGTGCGCGCATCCGGTTGTCCCACCCGGAGTCGACGACCCCGCTGATGTTCGGTTTCGGCCTGCTGGAGCGGGCGCGCGCCGATCGGCGGCGGATCGTCCTGCCTGAGGGATCCGACGAGCGCGTGCTGCAGGCCGCCGAGGAGCTGGTTCACGCTGGCGTCGTCGACATCACGTTGCTCGGCGACCCGCAGGACGTCCAGGCCCGGGCGATCGCGGCGGGTGTCGACCTCAGCGGCATGGACCTCATCGATGTGGTGACGTCCCCGCTGCGGGGCATGTTCGCGACCGCGTACGCGGCGCTGCGGGCGCACAAGGGCGTCACGTGGGAGAGCGCCTTCGACACGATGGCCGATGTCTCGTACTTCGGCACGATGCTGGTCCACACCGGTCGCGTCGACGGCATGGTGTCCGGCGCCGCCCACACGACGGCGCACACGATCCGACCGGCGCTCGAGATCATCCGTACGACCCCCGACGCGAGCCTCGTGTCGAGCGCTTTCCTCATGTGCCTTCCCGACCGGGTCCTGGTGTTCGCCGACTGCGCGGTCAACCCGGACCCGACGGCGCAGGAGCTTGCCGACATCGCGATCAGCAGCGCCGAGACGGCGCGCGCTTTCGGCGTCGACCCGCGGATCGCGATGGTGTCGTACTCGACCGGCTCGTCCGGCTCGGGCGTCGACGTCGACAAGGTCCGCCGGGCGACCGAGCTGGTCGCTGCCCGGCGCCCGGACCTGCCGCTGGCCGGGCCGATCCAGTACGACGCTGCCGTCGACGCCGGCGTCGGCGCGGCGAAGATGCCGGGCAACCCCGTCGCCGGGCACGCGACCGTCCTGATCTTCCCCGACCTCAACACCGGCAACACCACCTACAAGGCCGTGCAGCGCGCAGCGCCGGCGGTCGCCGTCGGCCCGGTCCTGCAGGGCCTGCGGCTGCCGGTCAACGACCTGTCGCGCGGGTGCACCGTCGCGGACATCGTCAGCACGGTGGCGATCACCGCGGTGCAGGCCCAGCAGGTCCGTGCCGCCGCCCGCGTCCGTGACGGCGAACCCGTTGGAGCGGCATGAGCCACGTCCTCGTCGTCAACACGGGTTCGTCCAGCCTGAAGTACCAGCTGGTCGATCCCGACTCCGGCCAGTGGGTGGCCAAGGGCCTGGTTGAGCGGATCGGGGAGTCCTCGGCGTCGTCGCGGCATCAGCGGGCGGGGGAGCCGGCGACGCAGAGCGAGAGCGCTCTGGCCGACCACGCGGCCGCGCTGGCCCTGGTGCTCGACCGGCTCTCGGCGGACGGCGGACTGCTGGACGACCTGGTAGCGGTGGGTCATCGGGTCGTCCACGGCGGGCCGTCGTTCCGCGCGCCGGTCATCGTCGACGACGGCGTCGAGGCGGCGATCGAGGACGTCTCACCCCTCGCACCACTGCACAACCCGGCGGCGCTCGTCGGGATACGCGTGATGCGCTCGCTGCTTCCGGCCGTGCCGCAGGTCGTCGTGTTCGACACCGCGTTCCACGCGACGATGCCGGCGCAGGCCTACACGTACGCGATCCCGGCCGACCTGGCACGACGTCACCGCATCCGGCGCTACGGGTTCCACGGCACGAGCTACCAGTACGTGACGCGTCAGGCGGCTCACCTGCTGCAGGTCCCGGTCGACGAGGTCAACCTCATCATCTGCCACCTCGGCAACGGCGCGTCGGTGGCAGCGGTCCGCCACGGGGCCAGCGTCGACACCTCGATGGGCCTGACACCGCTGCAGGGGCTGGTGATGGGCACGCGGTCCGGTGACGTCGACCCGGCCGTCGTTCCGTACCTCGTGCATGTGGCAGGGATGGGCGTCGACGAGGTCGACCGCATGCTGAACTCCGAGAGCGGGCTCAAAGGGCTGTCGGGCGAGCAGGACATGCGGGCCGTGCGGGCGCTGGCCGCGCGCGGCGACGGGGCCGCCCGCGCCGCGCTCGACGTCTACGCGTACCGCATCAGGTCGTACATCGGGGCGTACCTGGCAGCGGTGCCGGACCTGCACGCGCTGGTCTTCACCGCGGGCATCGGCGAGAACGACGCTGCGCTCCGGCGCGAGGTGTGCACCCCGCTGGCCCATCTCGGGTTCCACCTCGACGAGGCCCTCAATGCCGAGGCCGCCGCACAGGCGCGCGCGATCGACGACTCCTCCGGGAGCGCGCGCATCCTCGTCGTCCCGACCGACGAGGAGGCGGAGATCGCGCGCGAGGCGTCCCGTGCCGTGGGGGCGTCGCGATGACGACCCCGACGCTCGGCGCGGTCTACCGTCCCCAGTTCGGGCCGGAGGCGTTCCTCGACGCGGTGCGTGCAGCCGAGCGCGCCGGGCTGTCCGAGGTCTGGCTCTGGGAGGACTGCTTCCTGCAGGGCGGCCTCACGTCGGTCGCGGCCGGCCTGGCCCGCACCGACGAGCTGACGATCGGCCTGGGCCTGATGCCCGTGCCGCTGCGGAACGTCGCGCTCGCGGCGATGGAGATCGCCGCGGTCGAGCGGATGTTCCCGGGGCGTCTCCGGCTGGCGGTGGGTCACGGTGTGCAGTCCTGGATGGGGCAGGTCGGCGGCCGGGCACAGTCGCCGCTCACGCTCATGCGCGAGTACGTCGTGGCCCTGCGCGCGCTGCTGCGGGGCGAACAGGTCACGACGTCGGGGCGCTACGTGAACCTCGACCGCGTCGCGCTCGACTGGCCGCCGCTCGCCGCGCCGCCGGTGCTCGTCGGCGCCGTCGGCCCGAAGTCGCTGGCGCTGGCCGGCGAGATCGCCGACGGTGTGCTGCTGGACGCCGACCTCACCCCGGCCGCGGTTCGCGAGCAGATCGACGTGTGCCTGGCCGCCCGCTCGGCCGCCGGTGTCACCGAGGGCTTCGACGTCGTCGTCTATGAGCGGTGCTACCGCGGGCCGGACGCGGCCGACCGACTGGCGGCCGACGCGCGGCCGGGTGGGGTCGAGGCCGCGATCAGCGACGATCCGGTCGCCGCGGCGCGGCAGGTCCGGGCGCTGGGCGACGCCGGTGCCCGGACGGTCGTGCTCATGCCGTCGGCCACGGAGCCGGCGCCGGTCCCGTACCTGCGGTTCGTCGCGCAGGACGTACGGCGTGAGCTCGACACGCTGGGGCCGGCAGGCGGTTGACCCGGCGCCTCACGAAGGTCGTCCGCCGCCGACGTGGCGAGGATCACTTCCGGTGACACCGCTTTATGGTGTTCGGGTGTCGACCTTCCCCCGACCTCTGCTGGCGGCTGCCCTGGTGCTGGCCCTCACGACGGGACTGATGTCGTCGACGGCGGCGTCCGCGTCGACCCTGCCCGATCGCGCGCCCGGTCGCGTGCCGGCTGCTGCGGCGACGCCCGCGCTGACGTTCGCGACGTACAACGTCTGCAAGGCCGACTGCGCGGCACCGGCACCGTCCTGGGGGGTCCGGCGCGACCGGCTCGCCCGTGTGGTCGGGGCGCTCGGCGCCGACGTCCTCGGCCTTCAGGAGGCGACGAACCAGCCGGTGAACGGCCGCGGCGTGAGCCAGTGGGACGACATCCAGCGCGTCGTCGCCCCGCTTGGCTACGCGGCCCCTCGATCGACGGCCCGGAACGACACCTGCGGGCGCGGCGCGTCATGCACCCATACCGCACGCCTGCTCTACCGGACGGCGACCGTCACTCCGGTCCGCCTGCCGTCCGGCGTCCCGGCCGCCGGGTACGTCGCGCAACGCGACATCGCCCCGTCCATCAGCGCCGTCAGCGGACCCCGCGAGGTCGCCTGGGCGTACCTGCGCGGTCGTGACGGGTCCGGGCCGTTCCTCGCCGTCGCGATGCATCTGGCCACCGAGAAGGACGCCCGGACCGAGGCCGACCGCGTCGCGGTGGCCGCCAGCCTGGGTCCATGGGCCGACGCGCTCGGCGCCCGTCTGGGGATCGGGACCGTCCCGGTCGTGCTGATGGCCGACCTGAACTCCTTCGACCGCCGCCAGCCCGCGGGCGCGCAGGCGGTGCTGCGTGCGAGCGGGTGGTCCGACGCCTGGAAGGCGCCCAAGCGGCGGAACGTCGGCATCAACTCGACCAACTACTCGCCCACCTCGCGGTCGGGCTGGCCAGAACGCCCGCTGCGGAACGCGTCGGGAGTGGCGAGCCGGGTCGACTACATCATGTTCCGCGGGGCCGGCGTGCGCGCGCGGACCTACCACGTGGTCGTGTGGCTCGACGCCAACGGATCGTTCCTGGAGTCGTTCCGCGCCAGCGACCACAACCCGATCCGGACGCGGTTGGTGTTCGGACAGCCCGCGACGACCTGAGCCGACCGGCGCCGGCGGGTTCCGGTCCCACCGGACTGCGGCGATGATGGCGAGATGCCATCCACACCTGCATCACCGTCGACCCCCGTGACCCTGAGCGCCGCCGAGTTCCTTGCGCAGGCACCGGCAGGCTGGCAGGCCGAGGGCACGACCGCCCGCGCCCGGTTCACCACTGGCTCGTTCGCCTCCGGGGTGGACCTCGTAGACGAGATCGGACGCCTCGCGGACGCCGCGAACCACCACCCCGACGTCCTGCTGCGGTACCCGGACGTGACGCTCACGCTCACGACGCACGATGCCGGCGGCCTCACCGCCCGCGACGTGGCGCTCGCGCGGGTCGTCACCGAGGCGGCGACGTCCCGCGGCATCGCCATCGCCGACGGCTGAGGGGATCCGGGTCCGGCGACGAGCAGTCGCTGTGACCTAGCGCTCATCGCGTGGCTGCGACACACAGGTAAGGCTTGCCTTATAGTGCTCCCAGTCCACCGTGCCGAAGGAGCGCCTGACCGTGATCGTGTGCCACTGCCATTGCGTGAACGACCGCAAGGTGGCCACGGCGGTCGAGAACGGGTGCTCGAGCCTTCGGGACCTGCGCCGCTACTGCGGCGCCGGTGGTAGCTGCGGGTCTTGCGTGTCCGCCCTGCGGGCGCTTCTGCCGGATACTGGGCGCGCCAGCGTCCCCTCGATCCGGGAGATTCCAGATGAAGCCGCGTGACCCTCGCATTGTCGACCTGCTCAACGACGCCCTCACCTTCGAGCTGACCATCGTCAACACGTACTTCCTGAACGCCCGCATGCTGGACAACTGGGGCTTCCCGAAGCTGGGCAAGGCGTTCTACACGCTGTCCATCGACGAGATGAAGGACTGCGACGCCCTCATCCAGCGCATCCTCATGTTCGACGGGCACCCGAACGTCCAGCGCCTGGGCCATATCGCGATCGGCGAGACCCCCGAGGAGGTCATGCGCCTCGCGCTGGCATCCGAGGTGACCGCGATCGCGCAGTTCAACGCCGCCGCGCAGGAGTGCCACGACCTGGGCGACCACGGCACGGCATCGGTGTTCGAGGAGATGGTCCTCGACGAGGAGGAGCACGGCGACTGGTTCGAGGCCCAGCTTGAGGCACTCGGTCAGATCGGCGCCCCCGGGTACCTGGCGCAGCAGGTCGACGTCTCGACTGTGCCGTAGGGGGCCAGCCAGGGATGTTTGCGAACTACCTCATCGGTCTGCGTGAAGGCCTCGAGGCATCCCTGGTTGTGGCGATCCTGGTCGCCTACCTCGTCCGGCTCGACCAACGCAAGGCCCTGGCGAAGCTGTGGGCGGGCGTCGGGCTTGCCGTCTTGCTGTCATTCGGGCTCGGCGGCTTCCTCACCCTGACGAGCCAGGCCATCGTGTTCCCGGGGCTGACGCCGTTCCAGTCGCAGGAGGCGTTCGGCGGCTTCATGAGCATCCTGGCGGTCGTCCTCATCACCTGGATGATCTTCTGGATGGCCACGCACGCGCACAAGCTGCGCGGGCACCTCGAGGGCGAGGTCGACAAGGCCCTCGTCGGCGGCACGTGGGCGCTGATGATCGTCGCGTTCGTCTCGGTCGCGCGTGAGGGTCTGGAGACGGCCCTGTTCCTGTGGGCCGGCATCACGTCGACCGGGCAGACCGTCCAGCCGATCCTCGGCGCGACCCTCGGCCTGGCCACTGCTGTCGCCATCGGCTTCGGGATCTATCGCGGAGCGATGCGCCTGAACCTCGCCCGCCTGTTCACGTGGACCGGCGCGGCGCTGATCATCGTCGCGGCCGGCGTCCTGGCCTACGGCGTCCACGACCTGCAGGAGGCCAGCATCCTGCCTGGGCTCAACTCGCTGGCGTTCGACGTCAGCGCGCAGATTCCGCCGAGCAGCTGGTACGGCACCTTGCTCAAGGGCGTCTTCAACTTCTCCCCGGCCACGACCTGGCTGGAGTTCGTCGTGTGGTGGCTCTACGTCGTCCCGACGATGTTCTTGTACGTACGCACCATCAGATCGCGTCGCCGACCGGCACGCCCGACCCAGGAGACCCATGCGCAAGCGCCTGCTGTCTAGCTCGACCCTCGCCCTGTTCGGCACCGTCAGTGCCGTCCTGCTCGCCGGATGCGCGTCCACGGCCACCACCGGTGCCGCTGCGAGCGGCGAGGGGTCGATCACCGTCGACAGCTCCGATGACGCGTGCACGGTGTCCGCAGGCGAGGCGCCCTCCGGCGTGCTGCAGTTCGCCGTGACCAACTCCGGCTCGGACGTCACGGAGTTCTACGTCCTCGGCGCCGACGGCCTCCAGGTCGTGGGCGAGGTCGAGAACATCGGACCGGGCCTGTCCCGCGACCTCGTCGTCCAGGCCGCCCCCGGGTCCTACACCCTGGCCTGCAAGCCCGGCATGGTCGGCGACGGCATCCGCTCGACCTTCACGGTGACCGACTCCGGCGCCGACCTGACCCCGACCGGTCCCAGCGGCGAGCTGGTCCAGACCGCCGTCACGAACTACAAGTCCTACGTCGACGACCAGGTCGAGCAGCTCCTGGCCGGCACCAAGGACTTCGCCGACTCGTACATCGCCGGCGACGACGACAAGGCGCGCGCGCTCTACGCGACCGTCCGCATGCACTGGGAGCGCATCGAGCCGGTCGCGGAGTCGTTCGGCGACCTGGACCCGATCCTCGACGCCCGTGAGGCGGACCTGGAGGAGGGCCAGGAGTGGACCGGATGGCACCGGATCGAGAAGGACCTGTGGCCGCCGGCAAGCGGGTACTCGGCGCTGACGCCGGCTGAGCGCAAGACGGTCGCCGACAAGCTCGTCGCCGACACCCAGGAGCTGGCCGACCGCTCCAAGGACCTCACCTTCCGGGTCGACCAGCTCGGCAACGGCGCCAAGGAGCTCCTCGACGAGGTGGCGACCGGGAAGATCACCGGCGAGGAGGAGGCGTGGTCCCACACCGATCTCTGGGACTTCCAGGCCAACCTCGAGGGCGCGAAGGTCATGTACGCGGGGCTGTCGCCGGTCGTCGCGCGAGTCGACCCCGACCTCGTGAAGACCCTCGACGAGCGGTTCGCCGCCGTCCAGACGCTACTCGACAAGCTCCGCGACGGTGACGGGTTCGTGCTCTACACCGACCTCACCCAGGACCAGGTCAAGGAGCTCGCCGCGGCCGTCGACGCCCTCGGCGAGCCGCTCTCTACCCTCACGGCCACAGCGCTGCAGGCCGCCTCGGGGAGCTCCGTGGCGGCCTCGCCGACCTCGTCATGACCAAGGTCACCCGGCGCGCGCTGCTCACCGGCATCGGGGTCGGCGCCGCCTCCGTGGCGGCCGCCGGCGTCGGGGCCGCGGCGATCACGCGGTCCTCGGACACCGCTCCGGCGGCCAGCGGCAGGCAGTTCGACTTCTACGGCCAGCACCAGGCCGGGATCGTCACCCCGATGCAGGACCATCTGCATGCGGCGGCGTTCGACCTCACCTCGACCAGCCGCGACGATCTCATCGCGCTGCTGCGGGCCTGGAGCGCGGCGGCGGCGCAGATGACCGCGGGCCGCCCGGTCGGGCAGTACGGAGCCGTCAACGGCCCGTACGACGCCCCGCCGGACGACACCGGTGAGGCACTCGACCTGCCACCGAGCGGGCTCACCGTGACGATCGGGCTCGGGCCCTCGCTGTTCCGGACGCTCGCCGGCGTCGACCGGTTCGGCCTGGCCGACCGGCTGCCGCCGGGCTTCGGCCCTCTGCCGCCGTTCCCCCGGGACACCCTCGACGAGGCGATCAGCGGGGGAGACCTGTTCGTCCAGGCCTGCGCGGACGAGGCCCAGGTCGCCGTGCACGCGATCCGGACGTTCGCCCGGGAGGCGTTCGGCACCGCGGCCGTCCGCTGGTCGCAGCTGGGCTTCGGGCGTAGCTCGGTCACCAGCAGCGCCGACACGACGCCTCGCAACCTGTTCGGCTTCAAGGACGGCACCAACAACATCACCGCGGACGACCAGGTGGCCCTGGACGACTTCGTCTGGGTGCAGCCGGGTGACGGCGCCGACTGGATGACCGGGGGCTCGTACGCCGCCGTGCGCAAGATCCGCATGACGATCGAGACCTGGGACCGGACCTCGCTGCGCGAGCAGGAGGACGTCTTCGGCCGAACCAAGCGCGAGGGGTCGCCGCTGTCCGGCGGCACCGAGCACACGGTGCCCGACTTCGCGAAGGCTGGCCGCGATGGGACGCCCCTGGTCCCGGCCGACTCCCACATGGCGCTGGCGCACCCCTCGGCCAACGAGGGGCATCGCATCCTGCGCCGGGCGTACAACTACACCGACGGCAGTGACGGCCTCGGCCGGCTGGACGCGGGGTTGTTCTTCCTCGCCTACGCCCGCGACCTCGAACGGCAGTTCGTCCCGATGCAGCTGAGCCTGTCGCGATCGGACCGGATGAACGAGTACGTGCGCTACCTGTCCAGCGCCGCGTTCGCCATCCCGCCGGGTGTCAGCGGTCCGGGGGAGTTCATCGGGGAGCGGCTGTTCGCCTGACGAGCCACGCCGCGTTCACCGAAGATTTGCCTCATAACGAAACGGTCACGTACTCTGCTAGGACAGTTCCACTAGCGCGGATCGAGACCTGCCGCCGGGCCCACGGGCCTTTCGACGACAAGGAGCGCACGAGTGCGGGTGAAAGCACGTAGGAGTGTGATCACTGCCTCCGTAGTCGCAGGCCTGCTCCTCGCCGTCGGCACGGTCCCCAGTGCAGCAGCTCCCACCCGTGACATCCGGCAGGTCCAGGACCAGGTCGAGAGCCTGCAGATGCAGGCCGCGTCGGCGAACGAGAAGTACAACAACGCTCAGGACCGCCTCGCGGCGACCCGCGGCAAGCTGTCGACGATCCAGGGCAAGGTCGACCGCGAGCGCGACGACCTCAGCCAGGCGATGGCCTCGGTCAGCGACCTTGCCCGCTCGGTGTACATGTCCGGCGGCGTCGACACGACGATCCAGGTCCTCATGGCCGACGACCCCGCGGACTTCCTCGCCCAGTCCGCCGCGCTCGACCAGGTCGCCGCAAGCCAGGCCGCCGACATGCGCCGCACGCAGACCGCACAGCTCCGGCTGGCACAGAGCGAGGCCGAGCTCGCCGACCAGGAGAACATCGCGAAGTCGGCTCGTGACGACATGGCCTCCGCCAAGTCAGAGGCCGACCAGCACCTCGCCGACGCCCAGGCCGTGCTCGCGAGCCTCCAGGAGGCCGAGCGGCAGCGCTTGGCAGAGCTGCAGGCGCAGCAGCGCGCACAGTCGGCGGCGCAGGCGCAGGCCGCCTCGCAGGCCATTGCGAACAGCAGCTCGTCGAGCTCCAGCGGCAGCACCAGCACCGCCGGCGGGGGCGGGTACACCGGGGGCACGCGGGCCGCGGTAGCCGTGCAGTACGCCCTGTCGCAGGTCGGCAAGAGCTACGTCGCCGCGGCAGCGGGGCCGAGCTCCTTCGACTGCTCCGGGCTGACGATGGCCGCGTGGCGCCAGGCAGGCGTCTCGCTGGCCCACTACTCGTACTCCCAGTTCTCCCAGGTCCAGCGGATCTCGGACTCCGAGCTCCAGCCCGGCGACCTGGTCTTCTACTTCGGCAGCGGCGCCCACCACGTCGGGATGTACATCGGCGGCGGCAAGATGGTCAGTGCGTCGAACCCGCGCGACGGCGTCGAGGTCATCGACTACAAGGGTCCCTGGTACGGCGAGCGGTACAGCGGCGCCGGTCGCGTCGTCGGCTAGCAGGCCGTGCTCGTCCGGCTGCTGATCGCCACGGTCGTCATTGCTGCACCCGTCTGGCTGGCCGTGCAGGCCGTCCGCGGCCGCGTACGTCCCACGTCGTGCTGCAGCACACCGGCCGAGCACGGCGCCCGCCTGCAGTGAGCGCCGCCTGACTAGCCCGGGTCCGTGACATCCGCGACGACCGCGTCGAGAGCGGGCAGAGCGTCGTTCGCATCGACGACCGCCGCCACCCCGTGCGCGCCCGCCCCCAGCGAGATCGTCCGCCCGACCAGCAGACTGTCCGCGACGACGGGCCATGCGTGGCTTGATCCGAACGGGGTGATCGTGCCGCGCTCGTACCCGGTCGCCGCCAGGGCGGCTTGAGCGTCCGGCATCGACAGCCGGTTCACGCCCAGGAGCGCCCGTAGCTTGGGCCAGCTGATGGTCCGGTCGCCGGGGACCAGGACGAACAGCAGGTCGTCGTCCCCGCGCCGGACCACCATCGTCTTGACGACGTCGCGCTCGGGCACGCCCCGGGCCTGTGCGGCCTCGGCCAGGCTCGTCACCGGTCCATGCCGGACGACGCGGACGTCGAGGCCGGCGTCGGACATCGCCCCGAGGGCCCGTTCTTCGCTCACGGCGGACATCCTCGCGCGGCCCCCGATCTGGCGGGGACCCGCGGGTAGTGGAAGGATCAACCACATGCGTATTGCCAACGACATCACGGAGCTTGTCGGTCACACCCCGCTGGTGCGGGTTCGCACGATCATGGACGGTGCGCCGGCCGAGGTCGTGGCCAAGCTGGAGTTCTTCAACCCGGCGAACTCGGTCAAGGACCGGATCGGTGTGGCGATGATCGACGCTGCGACCGAGGCCGGTCTGATCGGTCCGGACACGGTCGTGGTCGAGCCCACGAGCGGGAACACCGGGATCGCGCTGGCGATGGTGTGTGCGGCGCGGGGGATCAAGATCGTCCTGACGATGCCGGAGACGATGAGCTTGGAGCGTCGGGCGCTGCTGCGTGGCTACGGCGCGGAGCTGATCTTGACCCCAGGGCCGGAGGGCATGGGCGGGGCGATCGCCCGCGCGACCGAGCTCGCGGCCAGTGACCCCAAGTACTTCATGCCGCAGCAGTTCATGAACGCGGCGAACCCGGCGATCCACCGGACCACCACGGCGCAGGAGATCTGGGACGACACCGACGGCGGGGTCGACATCTTCGTCGCCGGTGTCGGGACCGGCGGCACGATCACCGGCGTCGGTCAGGTGCTCAAGGAGCGCAAGCCGGGCGTGCAGGTCGTGGCCGTGGAGCCGGCGGCATCGCCCGTCCTGGCCGGTGGGGCAAAGGGCCCGCACCCGATCCAGGGCATCGGTGCCGGGTTCATCCCGGCCATCTTGGACACGCAGGTGTACGACGAGGTCGTCGGTGTGGCCGCGGACGACGCGCTGGCGATGGCCCGGCGCGCGGCGACCGAGGAGGGCCTGCTCGTAGGCATCTCATCCGGCGCGGCCCTGTGGGCGGCCCGCGAGGTCGCCCAGCGCCCGGAGAACGCCGGCAAGCTCATCGTCGTCATCATCCCCTCGTTCGGCGAGCGCTACCTGTCGACCGCCCTCTTCGCCGGCCTGGGGGAGTGACCCGGGCGTGAGCGGCGCGCTGCGCCGGCTGCGCCGACGCGGCGAGCGGGCCTGGACGACCGCGCGGGCCGACCTCGCGTCCGTCGTCGAACGCGACCCTGCGGCCCGCAACGGCCTCGAGGTGGCCCTCCTGTACCCGGGGGTCCATGCGGTCTGGGCGCATCGGGTGTCGCACGCGCTCTGGAGCCGCGGGGCGAAGCTCCCCGCCCGCGCTGTCTCGCAGGCGGCCCGGTTCGCCACGGGCATCGAGATCCACCCGGGCGCGACTCTGGGGCCGCGGCTGTTCATCGACCACGGGATGGGCGTCGTCATCGGCGAGACCGCCGAGGTCGGGTCCGACGTGACGATCTACCACGGCGTCACGCTCGGCGGGACAAGCCTTGGCCACGGCAAGCGCCACCCGACGATCGGCGACCGCGTCACCGTCGGCGCCGGGGCGAAGGTCCTGGGCAACCTGTGCGTCGGTGACGACTCCCGGATCGGGGCGAACGCCGTCCTCGTGCGGTCGGTCGACGACCACTCCGTCGTCGTCGGCGTTCCCGGGCAGGTCATCGCCCACGCGACCGCCCCGGGGCCGGACACGCGACCCAAGCACGACAGCCCCACCGCGCCCGACCCGCTCGCGCTCGCAGTGAGCACGTTGATGATGCGCGTGCAGCAGCTCGAGGCCCGGGCCGTCGCCGAGAGCGGACACGATGGTCTGATCCCGGCGGGGACCGGCCCGACCCGGCGCGAGACCGGCGAGTGGGAGCTCGAGCTCGACGCCGTCGACTTCTCCATCTAGCCCCCCGCTCTCTCCCGCACGTCCCGCTTTCTGGGACGTGCGGCACGACACGCCCGGCGCTGTCGGCGTGTCGTGCTGAACGTCCCTGTGGATGACCGGATCGGCGTCCCCAGCCGACGACGATGGGCTTCCCGCTGGCGTCGATCGCGGCGACGGTCGGCCCATGAGTGCACACACCAGCCCCGCCGGTGCGCGACCCCGTGCCCGCAGGCCCGTCGCTCCCGTCACGCAGACCGGCGCCGTCGAGGTCTTCCGCCGCAGCGACATGGCACCGTGGGGAATCGACCCGGACTGCGCACGCACCTACATCAAGCAGGGCCTGTGGATCCGTCTGCATCGCGGCGTCTACACCGACGCGGGGGTCCTGGCCGCGTGTGGCAAGGACCCGGAGCGACTGCATCGGCTGATGGCGCGGGCCGCGATCGCCGCGCTGCCGATCGCGGCGTACACGATTGGACCGACGGGTGCACTCGTGCACGGGCTGCCGCGACCCGGAGACCCACCTGAGACGGTGACGCTGGTCCGCGACCACGGCTCGGACCAACGTGCGCTCCGGCGTCGTCTACGCATGCCCACGACGTTGACTGCGGTTCGGGTCCACAGCCACCGCCTGCTCGACACCGACATCACGCTCGTTGACGGACTGCCTACCGTGACGCGAGACATCGCCGCGGTGACCGCCGCTGCCGAGTGCTCGCACGAATGGGCGGTGGCCGTGCTGGACGCGGCGGCCTGGCAGCGTCCGGACGGCGTCGACGCGCTCGGTGCCGTCGTCGACCGCTGGCCGTGGCTCCGCGGGGTCGGCACCGTGCGAGCCGCGCTGGGCCTGGTCCGCCCGGGTGCGCAGTCGCCGTTCGAGAGCCTGTCGCGGGTGCGCCTCGTGGGCCACGGTCTCCCCGAGCCGCGACTGCAGGTGCCGTTCCACGACCGCGCCGGTCTCATCGGCTACGCCGACATGGCGTGGGATCAGTGGAGAGTGATCGGCGAGTGCGACGGGCTGGCGAAGTACGCCGATCGGGACGACCTGATCCGCGAGAAGCTGCGCGAGGACCGGCTGCGCGCACTCGGGTTCGCGGTCGTGCGCTGGACCTGGCGCGAGCTCATGTCTGACAGCGCCGCCGTCGCGAGCAGGGTCCTGAGCGCCGCAGGGCGCGACGCCCCGAGATGACCTCCTGGGACGTTCAGCACGACACGCCGACGCCTCCGGGCGTGTCGTGCTGAACGTCCCAGAAAGCGGGACGTGCGGGACGTGCGGGGGGGGGGGGCGGAGCGGCGCCGGGGCTAGAAGCGGCCGACGATCGGGGCGACGACGACCTTGATGATCATCGCGGCGGGGTACACCAGCGCGTACCCGAGGTTCACGCGCGGGTCGTCGCGCGTCGACTCGTTGGCGTACGCGAGCACCGCCGGCTGGGTCTGCGCCCCGGCGATGACTCCGCCCAGACGCGGTCCGTAGACGCCGGCCAGGGCTCGGCTGCCGGCGACGAGGACGATCGCCGTCACGGTCGTGACGACCAGGCCGGCAGCCAGAAGCCGGATTCCCGTCGGGCCGGTGAGCGCGTCGGCGAGCGCGGACCCGGCGTTCGAGCCGGCGTAGGCGAGGAACAGGCACATGCCCAGCTGCGACAGCGTCGTCGCGACGCCGTGCGGCATCGACCACAGCACCGGGCCGGTGCGCCCGACGCGGCCGACGAGCAGTCCGACCAGCAGCGGTCCGCCGGCCAGGCCGAGGGCGAAGTGCCCGCCGCCTGGCAGCGGGATCTCCAGGAGCCCGAGCAGGACGCCCAGCGTCATGCCGAGCGCCATGCTCGTCAGTGAGTAGGACGAGGCCCCCTTCTCGGAGTCGCCGAGGTACGCCGCGACCTCGCGCATCCGGTCCTGGGGGGCCACGACCCGGATGCGGTCGCCGATCTGCACGACGAGGTCGTCGGTAGCCAGCAGGTCGACGTCGCCACGGCGCACGCGCGTCGCGACGGCCCCGAAACGCCGGCGCAGGTGCAGTGCCTCGAGGGTCAGCCCGGCGACGGCGCGGTTCGAGACCGCGACGCGGCGGTAGTCGACGGTGCTCCGGTCCAGCGTCAGGGCCACCGTCGAGGGGTGCCCCAGCTCGGCGGCGAGGCGGGCCACGGCGTCGGGGGCTCCGATCACGGCGACGATGTCGCCGGGCCGCGGGACCGCGTCGTCGGTGGCGACGTCGACGACGCCGGGGTGGCCGGGGGAGTCTCCCCGCATGATCCGCGAGAACACGACCGCATGCGCGTACCGCTCCGACAAGGTCCCGATGTCGGGCAGGCCCGCCGCGTCCACCCGGATCGTGAGGCTGTCCAGGGGAGCGGGCGGCTCGTCCGGGACGACCGGCACCAGCGCCGCCCTCGGCGCCCCGAGCCGGAGCCCGATGGCGGCGGCCAGGAGCATGCCGAGCACGCCGAACAGGTACGTGACCGAGTAGCCGACGGTCGGCAGGTCCGACTGCCAGGCCTCCGTGGCCGCCGCGAGCGCGGGCGTGTTCGTCAGGGCGCCTGCGTACACCCCGGACAGGATCGGCCCCGACAGTCCCAGCGCGTGCGCCGCACCCACGACGACGGCCCCGGCGAGCACGAGGGCGCCGACGACGACCGCGAGGGCTCGGCCGCCGGTGCGGAGGGCGGCGAAGAACGACGGACCGGCGCCGACGCCGATGACGTACGCGAACATCGCGAGGCCGAAGGTGCCGATGATCGCCGGCAGGGTCAGCCGGTCGTCGTACGCGGACAGCGCGAGCGCCGTGAACAGCACGGCGGCCGGGCCGAGGGCGACGCCACCGACGCGAACTGCGCCTACTGCGCCGCCGACGGCGAGGATGACCACGAGCAGGAGCAGCGGCTGCTCCGCGGCCAGGTCGGCGAAGCCGGACAGGAGTGCGGTGACATCCACGCGACCATCGTCCCGCTCTGTCAATGCAAACGCTTGCTGAGGAGGGCCGCCGCGGTGTGGCACGTGTCACGCGGCCACACGGTCGCTCGTGGAATAGATGAACGCTCAACTACCTTGTAGCCGGCAGATGCCCGCCGAGCAAGGAGCCCGCATGACCGCCGTTCTCGACACCCCCGCCACCCTCGACGCCGCCACCCTCGACGCCGCCACCCTCGACGCCGCCACCGTCGACCGCGTGTTCCGCGATGCCCACACCGCGTACAGCTTCACGCCCGAGCCCGTGACCGACGCCGAGCTCGACCGGGTGGCCGAGCTCGTGGCGCATCCGCCGACCGCGATGAACACCCAGCCCCTGCGCGTGGTCCTCGTGCGGTCGGCCGAGGCGAAGGCCCGGCTCCTGCCGCTGCTGGCCGAGGGCAACCGGGCGAAGGCGCAGTCCGCCCCCGTCGTCGCGATCCTCGCGGCCGACATCGACTTCCACGACGAGCTGCCGCGCCTCGTCCCTCACATCGAGGGGGCCCGTGACCGGTTCGCCGACGAGGCCGCACGGGAGACGGCGGCGGTCTTCAACGCCACGCTCCAGGCCGGGTACTTCATCCTGGCCGTCCGCGCGGCCGGGCTGGACGCTGGACCGATGGGCGGCTTCGACCGTGCCGGGGTCGACGCCGAGTTCTTCGCCGACGGCCGGCACCGCTCGCTCGTCGTGGTCAACATCGGCCATGTCGCCGATGGCGGCACCTTCCCGCGCAGCCCGCGCCTGCCGCGTGACGAGGTCTTCACCGCGGTCTGACGTCGCTGACCACCGGAGCGGCGCGGACGCACAACTCACGCCCTTCGGCCGGTCCTTCGGGGACGAACGACCCTACGGTCTGGCCGTCGGCGGGCCTACGGTCGTACCAACGACCCGGAGGTTCGCGTGCCGCAGTCACGATGCGTGGACGGCAACGAGGCAGCCGCCCTGGTGGCCCACCGGCTCAGTGACGTCTGCGCGATCTACCCGATCACTCCCGCGTCGCCCATGGGCGAGCTGGCAGACGCGTGGAGCGCGGCCGGCCGGCCGAACCTCTGGGGCGCGGTCCCGCGGGTCGTCGAGATGGAGTCAGAGGCCGGCGCGGCCGGAGCGCTACACGGTGCGTTGACCAAGGGATCGCTCGCGACCTCGTTCACCGCGTCGCAGGGGCTGCTGCTCATGCTGCCGAACATGTACAAGATCGCCGGCGAGCTGACTCCCGCAGTCCTGCATGTAGCAGCCCGCGCGTTGGCCACGCATGCCCTGTCCATCTTCGGCGACCACAGTGACGTGATGGCAGCGCGCGGCACGGGCTGGGCCATGCTCTGCGCCTCCAGCGTGCAGGAGTGCCACGACTTCGCGTTGGTGGCGCACGCGACGACGCTGCGCACCCGGGTGCCGTTCCTCCACTTCTTCGACGGTTTCCGGACCTCCCACGAGGTCTCGCGGATCGAGCTGCTCGACGACGACGACCTGCGGGCGCTCGTGCGCGAGGAGGACGTCCTCGCCCACCGAGGTCGTGGCCTGACTCCCGAGCACCCCGTGCTCAGGGGGACGGCGCAGAACCCGGACGTGTTCTTCCAGGCGCGCGAGGCGGCCAACCCGTTCTACGACGCGGTCCCGGATGCGGTGCAGCAGGCCATGGACGAGCTGGCCGTCCGCACCGGCCGGGCGTATCGCCTCGTCGACTACCACGGCGCCTCGGACGCCGAGCGGGTCGTGGTCGCCATGGGCTCCGCAGCCGGCACGCTGACGGAGGTCGTGGACGCCCTCGTCGCCGCTGGTGAGCGCGTCGGCGTCCTCACGGTCCGGCTCTACCGGCCGTTCCCGACGAAGGCCCTGCTGGCGGCGCTTCCGCCCACCGTACGGCGGATCGCCGTGCTCGACCGGGTCAAGGAGCCTGGAGCTCCCGCGGAGCCGCTCCATCTCGACGTCGCCCTCGCCGTCCTGGAGGCGGCCCTGCCGGTCACCGTCTCGGGTGGGCGGTATGGGCTGGGTTCCAAGGAGTTCGCACCGCGCGACGCTGCGGCGGTCTTCACCGACCTCTCGTCCGCCACGCCCAAGACCCGCTTCACGGTCGGCATCGTCGACGACGTGACCGGCCTCTCGCTTCAGCGGGACGCCGATCTCGCGTTCCCGACCGCCAGCACGCAGGCTGTGTTCTTCGGCCTCGGCAGCGACGGGACGGTCGGTGCCACGAAGGCGAGCGTGAAGATCATCGGCGAGAGCACGGACCTGCATGCGCAGGGCTACTTCGTCTACGACTCCAAGAAGTCCGGCTCGGTGACGGTGTCTCACCTGCGCTTCGGCCCGGAGCCGATCCGGTCGACCTACCTCATCGACGGCGCCGACTTCGTCGCCTGCCACCAGTTCTCGCTCCTCGAACGCATGCCGGTACTCGACGTCGCCCGTCCGGGCGCCGTCGTCCTGCTCAACGCGCCGTACCCCGCCGACGAGGTCTGGGACCGCCTGCCGGTGGAGGTGCAGCAGCAGGCGATCGACAAAGCCCTGCGCATCTTCGCCATAGACGCCAGAGCCGTCTCTCGCGAGGTCGGGCTCGGGTCGCGCATCAACACCGTCATGCAGCCGTGCTTCTTCGCCCTGTCCGGCGTCCTGCCGGCAGCCCAGGCGATCGAGCTGGTGAAGGCATCGGTCACGAAGGCGTACGGGCGTCGCGGCCGCAGTGTCGTCGAGCGCAACCACGCGGCGACCGACCGAGCGCTCGACGCGCTGCACGAGGTACCGCTCGGCGCTGCCACGTCCTCGATCACGATGCGGCACGGCCTGCCGGCGGCAGCGCCGGCGTTCGTGCAGCATGTGACGGCGGCGATGCTCGCCGGACAGGGGGACCTCCTGCCGGTGAGCGCGCTTCCGGTCGACGGGACGTTCCCGACCGGCACCGCCCGGTGGGAGGCCCGCGGGCTCGCCGACGAGATCCCCGTGTGGGATCCGACCCTGTGCATCGACTGCGGCAAGTGCGCGATCGTGTGCCCGCACGCGGCGATCCGCATGAAGGCGTACCCGGCCGAGGCCCTCGACGCGCTCGGCGAACGTGGCGCGGCGCTGCCGCACAAGGTGTACGGCGGCCGCGACCTGCCCGTCGGGACGCTGCTGAGCGTCCAGGTCGCGCCAGACGACTGCACCGGTTGCGGCATCTGCGTCGACGTCTGCCCGGCCCGCAGCAAGACCACGGCTCGGCACAAGTCCATCGACCTGCGGTCGGCCGACGAGCACCGGGTCGCCGAGCGGGCGCACTACGACGCATTCCTCGCGCTGCCCGAGGTCGACCGGGGACTCGTTCGGCACGACACCGTCAAGGGCTCGCAGCTGCTGCAGCCGCTGTTCGAGTTCTCCGGTGCCTGCTCGGGCTGTGGCGAGACCCCGTACCTGAAGCTGCTCACGCAGCTGTTCGGCGACCGCATCGTCGTCGCGAACGCGACGGGCTGCTCCTCGATCTACGGCGGCAACCTCCCGACGACGCCGTGGTCGCTCGACGCGAACGGCCGCGGACCCGCGTGGAGCAACTCCCTGTTCGAGGACAACGCCGAGTTCGGCCTGGGCATGAGGCTGGCGGCCGACGTGCAGCGCGACGAGGCCCGGGCACTGGTAGCCGAGCTCGCCCCGAGCGTCGGGGCCGAGCTCGCCGCAGCCCTGCGCGGCGGCGCGGAGGCCGACGACGAGGTCGGCATTGCTCGGCAGCGAGACCTCGTCGTCCGGCTGCGCGAGGCCCTCGCCCGCGTCGAGGGCCCTGCGGCACGTCGGCTCGCAGCGTTCGCGGACGCGCTGGTGCCCGAGAGCGTGTGGATCGTCGGCGGGGATGGCTGGGCGTACGACATCGGCTTCGGGGGACTGGACCACGTGCTCTCCAGCGGCCAGGACGTCAACATCCTCGTCCTGGATACGGAGGTCTACTCCAACACCGGCGGGCAGGCCTCGAAGGCAACACCCCGCGGGGCGACAGCGAAGTTCGCCAGCGACGGCAAGGCCACCCGCAAGAAGGACCTCGGCCTGCTGGCCCAGGCCTACGGCGACGTCTACGTCGCACAGATCGCGCTAGGCGCCAACGAGACCCAGGCGGTCCGCTCGCTGCGTGAGGCCGCCGCGCACGCCGGCCCGAGCCTGGTCATCGCGTACTCGACGTGCATCGCGCACGGCATCGAGATGTCGACGTCGATGTCGCACCAGAAGCAGGCCGTGGCCTCCGGGTACTGGCCGCTGTACCGGTACCACCCCAGCCCGGACGCCGGTACGCGACCGTTCTCCCTGGACTCCAAGGCCCCGACCATCCCGCTGCGGGAGTTCAGGGAGTCCGAGACGCGCTTCTCCGTCCTCGCCCGGACAGCGCCGCAGCGCGCGGCCGAGCTGGACGTGCTGGCGCAGGCCGACGTCGACGAGCGGTGGCACTACTACGAGCAGCTCGGCGGGGTGGAGCGTTCTGTACCGACGCCGCCCGCCGACGTCGAGGACGTCGAGAGAGGACACCCATGAGCCACGCGCTGTCGACCTCCTACCTGGGCCTGGAGCTGCCGTCTCCCCTGGTGGCCTCGCCGTCGCCGGGCACCGGCGCCCTGGACGCGCTGCTGCGCCTCGAGGACGCCGGGGTCGGCGCCGTCGTGCTGCCGAGCCTGTTCGAGGAGGAGGTCGAGGGCGAGCCGCTGCTCCTGCTCGACCGGATGGAGGCCGGGGCCGGGGTCGTTGCGGAGGCGGCCGAGTACTTCCCGGACGTCGACCTGGACCACCTGGGCCTGGACCGGCACCTGGTCCTCGTCGAGCAGGCGTCCGCCCGGCTCTCGGTGCCGGTCGTCGCGAGCCTCAACGGGACGTCGGCCGGCGGCTGGGTGCGCTACGCGCGTGAGCTCGTCGACGCCGGCGCCCGGGCGATCGAGCTCAACATGTACGACCTCGCCGTCGACCCCGCCCGGTCGTCAGCCGACGTGGAGGACGGCTACCTGGCCCTGGTGCGGGACGTCTGCCGCAGCGTCGACGTGCCGGTCGCCGTCAAGCTGTCGCCGTACTTCTCGTCCTTGCCGAACTTCGCCGCACGCGTCGTGGCGGCCGGGGCGTCCGGGCTGGTCCTGTTCAACCGCTTCTACCAACCCGACCTGGACCTGGTGACGCTGGACGTCACACCGCGGCTAGAGCTGTCGCGCGGCGGCGAGCTGCGCCTGCCGCTGCGGTGGATCGCCATCCTGCGTCCGCAGCTGCCGACCACGTCGCTCGCGCTCACGTCCGGCGTGACATCGGGCACGGACCTGGCCAAGGGTCTGCTGGCTGGCGCTGACGTCGTGATGAGCACCTCGGAGCTGCTGCGGCGCGGCCCGGAGCGTGCCCGGGGGCTACTCGACGAGCTCGTGGCCTGGATGGGGGAGGGCGGCTACGAGAGCGTCGACCAGCTTCGCGGCAGCGTCGCGCGGCACTCCGCTGCGGATCCCGCGGCGTTCGAGCGGTCGCAGTACCAGCGTGTGCTCGCTGCCTGGCACGCCTGACAGAATCCCGCCATGCCGATCCTCGACCAGTACGTGCCCGACGCCGACCGCTACGACGGCCGGATGCCCTACCGCCGCTGCGGCCGAAGCGGGCTCGTCCTTCCAGCGGTGACCTTGGGCTTCTGGCACAACTTCGGCGACGACCGCCCGCTCGACGGGCAGCGCGCGCTGATGCGCCGGGCGTTCGACCTGGGGATCACGCACTTCGACCTTGCGAACAACTACGGCCCGCCCTACGGCTCGTCGGAGGTCAACGCCGGCCGTATCCTGCGCGAGGACTTCGCCCACCTGCGCGATGAGCTCGTCATCTCGACCAAGGCGGGCTGGGACATGTGGCCCGGACCGTACGGTGACCTCGGCTCACGCAAGCACCTGCTGTCCAGCCTCGACGCGAGCCTGACCCGGCTCGGCCTGGACCACGTCGACATCTTCTACCACCACCGGCCCGACCCGGACACGCCGCTCGAGGAGTCGATGGGGGCGCTCGCCTCGGCCGTACACCAGGGCAAGGCGCTGTACGTCGGCATCTCGTCCTACTCGCCCACGCGCACCCGCGAGGCGGCGGCGATCCTGCAGGGTCTCGGCGTGCCGCTGCTGATCCACCAGCCGTCCTACTCGATGCTGAACCGCTGGATCGAGGACGGCCTCCTCGACACACTCGCCGAGGTCGGCGCCGGCGCGATCGGGTTCAGCCCGCTGGCGCAAGGCCTTCTCACCGACCGCTACGTCGCCGGTGTTCCGGCCGGGACCCGCGTCAGCGAGGGCAAGTCCTTGTCGTCGTCGATGGCCTCGGACGAGAACCTCGACCGGATCCGTGGGCTCGCGGCGATCGCGCGCGAGCGAGGTCAGTCGCTCGCGCAGATGGCCGTCGCCTGGACGCTGCGAGACCCACGCATGACCTCGACCCTCCTGGGGGCCAGCAGCGTCACCCAGCTCGAGGAGACCGTGCGGGCCGTTCAGGCTCCCGCGTTCACCGACGACGAGCTCGCCGCGATCGACGAGTTCGCGGTCGACGGCGACATCAACCTCTGGGCCGCGCAGAGCGAGATCCGATGAGGCGCGCACTGGCCGTCACCGGCTCCCTTGTCTTCACCGCAGCCCTGGTCCTGTCCGGGTGCTCGTCCTCCGACGACGCCACGTCCGCCGCCGCGTCGGTGAGCGCTAGCCCGAGTCCGACCGTCCCGGCGTCCGTCGTGTGGGCCGGCGAGGTGTGCGTCGCTCGCGACGGCGTGTCGACGGCCGTGTCGGCTCTGGGCCGCAACCTCAGCTACGACGTCGCCTCCGATCGGTCGGCGCTGGAGCAGATCGACCGCCAGCTGCGGCTGCAGGTCATCGCGCTCGGCAACGCGGCCGACCAGCTCGTCAAGGCGCTCCAAGCAGTACCGGTCGACTTCCAGGCGGCCAACGACCTCGTCACGACGGTGACGAAGGCGCGAACGGATCTGGCGGAGTCCCTCGATGCCGCCCGCTCGCACCTGGACGCCATGGTCTCCTCGGACAACCTGCTCGCCGGCGCGGCCGAGGCCGCGCAGGCGGTGATCGCCGCGAAGGCAGCGTTCGAGGCCGGCCAAGCGCTGGTCGGGTCCGTGACGGACGCGGTCAGCGGCGCGTCGGGTGAGCTGCGCGAGGCGTTCGACGCCGCACCGCAGTGCCAAGGGGCGCCGGCATCGGCGTCGGCGTCGGCGAGCTAGCCGTCATCGCGACTTGACCCTGACGTGACGTCAGGGCCTAGCGTCGCCGGCGTGGACGAGAGGTACTCGGTCGGGGAGCTGGCCCAGCTGGCCGGCGTCTCCGTGCGGGCGCTGCATCACTACGACGAGATCGGGCTGTTGCGACCGTCCGGCCGAACTTCCGCCGGCTACCGGGAGTACAGCGCGGACGACGTGGCGCGCCTGGCGCACGTCGTCGCGTACCGGGCGTGCGGGATGGCGTTGCCGGACATCGCGACCGTCCTCGACGCGGACGGCGCGGAGCGCGGTGAGCACCTGCAGCGGCAGCTCGAGCTTCTCGACCAGCGCATGACCGACCTCGCCGACCGACGCGAGGTCCTCCGACGAGCCTGGGAGGCACACACCATGGGGATCGACTTGGATCCGCAGGAGATCTTGGACGTGTTCGGCGACCACGACCCGACGCAGCATGCGCAGGAGGCGCGCGAGCGCTGGGGTGACACCGAGGCGTACGCCGAGTCCGCTCGGCGCACCTCCGCGTACACGAAGGAGGACTGGCTAGCGGCGAAGGCCGAGGCCGAGGAGGTCCTCGTCGCCTTCGCCGACTCCCTGGCCGCGGGCGAGCCGGCCGACGGAGGCCGGGCTGTTGCGGCCGCCGAGGCGCACCGCGCGCAGATCAGCCGCTGGTACTACGACTGCGACTACGACGTGCAGGTCGGGCTCGCCGAGATGTACGTCGCAGACCCGCGGTTCACGGCGTACTACGACGACCGAGTCCCAGGCCTGGCCCAGTACGTCCACGACGCGATCGTGGCCAACGCGATCCGCAACACCTGACCGCATTCCATACGCCAGCGTCGTTCCCGCGCGCTTTTGCGACGCTGGCGTATGGAATCGACGGGGAGGCTCCTAGGGTCGGGACGTGACTGCCACGCGCGAGACCTCCGGGGGACTGGCCGACGACGGGCTCGCGTGGCCCGTCTCGTTCGAGGCCCGCTACGGCGACGGCCTGGACCGGGCGGTGTCCCTCGGCGGTGGCGGGGTGTTCTTCGTCGCGTGGCAGGTGGGCTACCTGCGTGCAGCGGCTGACGCCGGTATCGACCTCGGTCGTGCTGATCGCGTCGTCGGGACGTCGGCCGGTTCGATCGTCTCGACGACGCTGGTGTCCGGCCGGCTCGGGTGGCTGCACGCCCAGCTGTCGGCGCTGGGCCGGGTTCCCGCGCTCGTCTCCGCGCTGGCTCCGGCCGGGCGGCTGACACCAAGCCAGGAGCGCGCAGGGTCACTGTTCGTCGAGGCGGCGGACGCCGAGCCGGCAACGATCCGCGAGATCGGCCGAACCGCGCTCGCGGCCGTGACGCCCGAGCCCGGTCGGATGCGCCGCAACCTCGCGCTCGTCCTGCAGACGACGGCCTGGCCGGACGACCGGCTGCACATCACATGTGTCGACGCGTACACCGGGGAGCGCTGCGTCGTGACACGCGCGACGGGCGTGCGGACCAGCCGCGCGGCCGCGGCCAGCAGCGCGGTCCCGGGACTGTTCCCGCCGCAGCCCGTGGGCGACCGACGCTGCATGGACGGCGGTGTCAGCGGAAGCGGCACGCACCTCGACCTGGTTGCGGGTGCGCGTCGGGTGCTGGTCCTGTCCCTGGTAGACGGCACGGTCGCGGGGGAGCCGCGGATGACCACGCGCTCGGACACGATCACGAAGGAGCGTGCCGCCGTAGAGGCGGCCGGCGGTCGAGTCCTGGTGCGGTCGCCGGCTGGGGTGGACCTGGGCGCACTCATGTCCCCCGACGTGATCCCGCAGGCGCTGCGGCAGGGAGCCGAGCAGGCACGCGCCGACCTCGACGACCTTGGCGCGCTGTGGGACTGAGCTACGTGGCCAGCGCCGGGTCGACCGGCGCCGGTGGTGGGTACGGACGTTCGGGGTCACGCCCGGTCAGGTACTTCGCGACGCTGTAGATCGCGCCGGCGACGGGCACCGCGATCAGCGCCCCGACGATCCCCATCGCGATCCCGCCGGCCGCGATGGCGAAGACGATCGCCAGCGGGTGCAGGCTCACGGCCTTGCCCATCACCAGGGGCTGCAGCACATCCCCGTCGAACGAGCCCACGACCACGGTCAGCCCGACGACCAGGAGGGCGACAACGGGACCGCGTTCGGCCAGCGCGACCACCGCGGCGAAGAAGGTCGCGATGGGCGCGCCGATGACGGGGATGAACGCCCCGAGGAAGACGACCGCCGACAGGGCCGGGGCGAGGGGCACCTGCAGGACCGTCAGCCCGATGTACACGAGGAGCGCGTCAGCGAACGCCACGATGACGATGCCGCGCGTGTAGCCGGAGATCGCGTCCCAGGCCAGCCGTCCCGACGTGTCGACCGGTACCTGGACGTGCCGCGGCATCCACCCGATGAGCCACGACCAGATCGGCCCCGGGGTGAGGAGGAAGAAGACGACGGCGTAGAAGAACACCGAACCGGCTATGACCAGCGTGCCGAGCGAGCCGAGCGCGGAGACCGCGTCGCCGAGCAGGCCGCCGGCGATGGACTTCGCCCACTGCTCCGCCTGCCCCAGCAGCGACGTGATGTTCGCGTCGCTCAGCTGCAGGGGGCCGGTCTTCAGCCACGTCTCGATGTCGGCGACCCCGCTTTGGATCGAGGCGACGAGCTTGGGCCCCTCCTGGATCGTCGACCGGATGACGACGCCGAGGATGACGACGACGATGCCCCCGATCACGAGCAGTGCCAGCACCATCGAGACGACCTTGGGCAGGAACCGGTGCAAGAGGTTCATCAATGGCTGCGTCCAGGCCGTCATGAGCATCGCGAAGAACAGCGCGAAGACGACCGGGAAGATGATGTTGAGGACGTAGCCGGCGAGGACGATGCCGGCGGCCAGGATCAGCAGGCGCCACGTGATGCCCGAGAGGGTCCGCAGCGTCCCGGGAATGCCGGGTTCGTGCGGCGTGGTCATGCGTCCAGGTGGTGGGCTGCGCGCTCGCCGATGTCCGGCACGGTGATCTCGTCGTCGGAGGCCCGGGCGACGACGTAGGTCGAGTCGTCCAGGAACTTCACCGAGAAGTAGCCGCCGGGGGCCGAGTACGTGCCGGCGTCGCCGGCAGAGAGGACGACGTCGTCGATCTGGATGCGGCCGGAGACGACGTACGTGACGCAGCCCTTGCTGTAGCCGTGGGCCGGGACGACATCACCGGCGCGTCCGTGGACGACCGTGAGCATCGCCCCGTCCGTCCGCAGGCGGGTCACCTCCGAGCCCAGGACGTTGCGTTCCCAGCTGAGGGACTCGTGGGGGACGGGGGTGAAGGCCGACATCTGCGCTCCTTCGAACGTGCCGGACCAGCCGGCGTTCGCGGCTAGTCGATCCGGACGGGACCGTGCGGGGTGGAGAACCAGACCGCGACCAGACCGGGCTCGTCGTCTGCCACCCACTCCACGGCGATCTCGTCCAGCGGCACATCATGCCCGGTTCCGAGCCACGTCGCGACGGCTGCGGCGTCGCCGGCGACCTCGATGCGCTCGATGCTCACGCCGGTGCCCCCGGCCGAGGGATGGTCGGCCGCCGGTCCGGACCACTCGACGAAGAAGGGAAGCGACGGGTCGGACATGACGTCGAGGACGCCGATCTGCCGCCAGCACAGGTCATGCCCGTCGGGCCGGATCCGGTGACCCTTCGCTGCGGAGCGGCCCAGCCGCTCCTCGACCGGTGAGATGTCGTCGACGGCGAAGACCCAGCTGAACCAGCCGCCGCCGTCCGCGGCGACCTGTGCGACGGCGCGGCCGAAGGGTGCCTTCTCCGCCGCCGGGTGGTCGAGCGCCGACACGACCTCCACGTAGCAGCCGCCGGCCAACGGGAGGATGAAGTTGCGGGTACCGAACGAGGGGTGCCGTCCGCCGTCGACGAAGCCGGCGCCCAGGTCGCTGCCGATGCGCTGGACCACGTCGGCCAGCTCGGACGTCGTGCACGCGTATGAGATGTGGTCGAGCCGCATGGCGGCATCGTGCACGACGGCGTCGGAGACCCGCGCGGTGCCCCCCGCTAAGGCCCGGCCTGTGGGAGGCTCCCGCCATGAGTGAACCCGCAGCCGAGCCATCGGCGGACGTGGCGGCGCCCGTCAACGTCACGGCCAAGCTGAACAAGAAGCGGTCGATCATCCTCGGGGTCGTCGGCCTGGCCGTCATCGTGCTGATCTTCTGGAAGGTCATCCCGCAGATCGGCAGCTACGAGGACGCCGCGATCGCCCTGAAGGACATGGGGTTCGCCGCGCTCCTCGTCGTCGTCTTCGCCGTGCTCGTGTACCTGACGCTCTACGGGTTCCCGTTCATGGCAGCGACGCCGAAGCTGAAGTACTGGCCGTCGCAGCAGGTCAACCAGGCGGCGTTCGCTATCAGCAACGGCGTCCCGGCGGGCGGGGCCTTTGGTCTGGCCGTCCAGTACGCGATGCTCGCGACCTACCGCGTGCCCGGGACCGTCGCGACATCCGCGATCACCGCCGTCGGCCTGTGGAGCATGTTCGTGAGCCTGGGCCTGCCGGTCCTCGGCATCGCGGCGCTGTCGGCCGCGGGCGTCGAGACGTCGTACGCCTGGGTCGCGCCTGTCGGCCTGACGATCCTCGCCGCGATGGTCGTGATCCTCGTCCTCATCGTCCGGTCCGAGCGGCTGGCGCAGGCTGTCGGCCGCCTCGGGAATGCGATCCTCAAGCCGCTGCGGGGGCGGATCTCCAAGCTGCAGGGCCTGGACCTCGTAGCCCCGATCACCAAGTTCCGCACCGACATGCACGACCTGCTCAGCCACCGCTGGCACGTCATCACGGCGGCGCAGCTCGGCGTGATCTTGTCGCAGTTCGCGATCCTCTATGTGGCGCTGCGCGGCATCCAGGGCTGGGACGAGCCGGGTACCTCGGTGATCGCCGTCTTCGGCGCCTTCGCCACCGCGCAGATCATGCTCATGGTGCCGATCACCCCGGGCGGACTGGGCACCGTCGACGCGCTGATCATCTCGCTGCTGGTGAGCGCGGGCGTGAGCGAGGGCGACGCGACGGCCGCCGACCTCGTGTGGCGCGCGGCGTCCTACGTGCCGCAGATCATCGTCGGCATCATCGCGCTGGTGACGTGGTTCCGGCGCGCCAACCGCGCGCTGTCGGGCCTGCCGACGGAGGGTGGCACGGCTCCGGCGTAGCGAGCCGGCACGCCGGTCGGCGTGTCGGCGGGACGCGCCACCGGCCCGCCCTCTAGGTTGTGCATCGCCTGGTCGTCGCAGGAGGGGAAGCCTTCGACGGCCAGGCACTTTCTTTGCCCAGGGACACTTCTAGGATCTGCCGGTGCCCATCGCCACGCAGCCGCGCCCTTGGCGGCGCTTCGCGGCCCTCGGCGACAGCTTCACCGAGGGCATGATGGATGACGTCGATCCCTCCGGCCGCCATGGCGGCTGGGCCGACGACGTCGCCGTGACCCTCGCCGGCCTGGCGCGCAGCCGGGGCGAGGACGGCATCGAGTACGCGAACCTCGCCGTCCGCGGACGACTGCTTCGGTCCGTCGTCGCCGAGCAGGTGCCGGTCGCCATCTCCCTCGAGCCGGACCTCGTCAGCCTCGCCGCCGGCATCAACGACACGCTGCGCCCCCGGTTCGACCTCGACGCGACGGCGACGGCCCTGGAGTCGGCGGTCCGACGCCTGCGGGGGACCGGTGCGGACGTCCTGCTGTTCGCCTGGGGCGACCCGGCGCGGCGGTCGTCGGCGATGCGGCCGGTGCGGGAGCGGGTCCGTCGCCTCAACTCGGCGATCGAGGCGATCGCCGGCCACCACGGCTGCTACCTCGCGAGCTTCTGGCTCGTCCCGGCGTACGAGGACGAGCGGCTGTGGCACGAGGACCGCCTCCACCTCGGCCCCTCGGGCCACCGGCTGGCCGCACGCACGGCGCTGGCCGGGCTGGGCATGGACGACGGCGGCTGGCGCACGGCGGCCCCTCCTGGCCCGCGGCCCGGCCGTGTCGCCCAGGCTCAGGTGCATGCTCACTGGGCACGCGCCCACCTGGCGCCGTGGGTGCTCCGCCGCCTGCGGGGGGAGTCCTCAGGAGACGACGTGGTTGCGAAGCACCCGACGTGGGTACACGTCTCCGGGGCCGGGATCGGCTCGCAGGGCCCTGCACCGAACCCCGGTTAGAATGGCCCGGAACCGACGAAGGGACCCCCGATGCCCAGCACCGCCACCCGAGCCGACCGCCCGGGCGAGCGCAACGGCCGCCCGCAGCTGACCCGTGAGGGGTACGAGCAGCTCGAGGCACGGGTCGTCGACATCCGCGAGCGTCGCCTCCCGGAGATGCGCCCGCTGCTCGTCGAGACCGAGCGCGACGAGCGTGTCGTTGCCGACTTCGAGCGGCTCATGCTGGAGGCCGAGACCATCGACGCGCTGCTCGCGCAGGCCGACGTCATTGAGATCGATCCCGTCGCCGTCGACGGACGCGTCGAGCTCGGCATGCGGGTGCAGGTGGTGCTCGAGGACGGCAGTCCGGCGTGGGTCCGCCCCGTCCACCCCGACGAGGCGTTCCTCGACGACGAGCGCATCTCGGCCACCTCGCCCCTGGCGATCGCGTTGGTCGGCGCTCGCGGCGGCCACACGGTCTGGGTCGACGCCCCGACCGGCGCCTGGCCGTGCCAGGTCATCGAGATCGACGTCAGCGCGACGTAGCGACGTCCGGCGGGATTTCCCCAACCCGACCCCACACCGGGCGGCGGCCACAGGGACCGCGACGCTCCTGCCGGCGCCGCGCCGGATCGGCCACCGTCGGCGCATGCCGAACGCCTGCACCGCGTCATCAATCGCCGGCAACGAACAGCTCGTCGCCTGCCTCCCGCATGTCCTGGGCTTCGCGCCGTCCGACAGCCTCGTCCTGGCCTGGTTCCGGGGCGGGTGCCCGGAGTCGTTCGTGACCTACGACCTGGCCCCCCTGCGCGCCGCTGAAGGCGATGCCCTCGACCGATGGGCCGACTCCCTGGTGACCCGAGCGGTGCGCGAGGGCGTCGACTCCCTGGTGGCCGTCCTCATCCCGGACCCGGCCGAACCGGTCGACGACGGGGTCCGGCTGGCCGATCGCGTGTGCGATCGCGTGCACCGCGCGGGTCTGCCGATCCTGGACCTGCTGGGCGTCCGGTCCGGCCGCTGGCGCAGCCTGTACTGCGACGACGCCGCCTGCTGCACGGCCGCCGGGCGTGCGTTGAGCCGCCAGGCCCTGCGCCGGGCCGCCGCCATCGCCAGGCGCGACGTGGACGCTTCAACGGCGCGCCGCCCGGGCATCCGCACCCGGGTCGCCCGCGACCCGTGGGCGGTCAGCCAAGTCAGCGCCGTCCTCCCGGTCCGCCCCCGCCGGCCGCGCCGGGGCGACGGCTGGCGAGACGCGGCCATCGAGGAGGTGACCGACCTTCTGCTCGGGCCTTCGGGGGTCGTCGAGCCCGCGCAGCGCGCGCGGGTCATGCGGGCGCTGCTGGACGTCCGGGTCCGCGACACCGTCCTGTGGGAGATCGGCCACGCGTCCGCCGACGGCGTCGATCGCGCCGCGTCCGCGCTCTCTGCGCTCACGCGCAGCGCACCCGACGTGATCCTCGCTCCGGTCGCGACCTGCTGCGCCGTCGCGCTGTGGCTGGCAGGCGATGCCGCCGGCGCGATAGCCGCCGTCGATCGCGCGCTCGCCGTGGAGCCGGCGTACAACCTCGCGCACCTGGTCCGCACCGCGCTGCGCGCCGGCTGGCCCCCGGACCGGTGGCGCCAGATCGTCGCGGACCTTGACCGCGGCACCTGTCGTCGCGGCCTCCTGCCACCGGCTGCCTGACGTCCCGCGATGCGCGGCGCGCACGGTTTGCCCGGCCGGGGATGGTCGGTATAGTCCCGCCAAGGTCAAGAGTTCCCGCGTCAAGCTCCGGCTCGTGGGACGGCAACCCTCCACCGCGGTGGGGTGCTCCGGATGAAGACCTGGCCCGCCTCGGTGGGCAAGCGCGGGTTCTGCAACGGGCAGGACCCCACGGATCTGCGAGGTCGAACATGTGCTGTTGTCGACGCCGAATGCCGAGCCGCTGACCGACGACGCCCCGCGGCATCGTCCTAGCGGCTCACCGGTCCCGCCTGTCGACGGGACGCACCCCCTCCCGCGCTGAGCGCGGAACCGCACGTCCCCATCCGTCGTGCCGCCCCGGGCGGCCACATCTTCAAGGAGTCCCCACCATGAGCACTGCCTGGTCCTTCGAGACGAAGCAGATCCACGCCGGCCAGTCGCCGGATGCCGCCACGAACGCTCGTGCGCTGCCGATCTACCAGACCACGTCGTACACGTTCAACGACACGACGCACGCCGCCGACCTGTTCGCCCTCAAGCAGCTGGGCAACATCTACACGCGCATCATGAACCCGACCCAGGCGGTCGTCGAGGACCGCATCGCGGCTCTCGAGGGCGGCGTGGCGGCGCTCCTCGTGGCCAGCGGCCAGGCGGCCGAGACGCTGTCCATCCTCAACATCGCTGAGGCCGGCGACCACATCGTGTCGAGCCCGAGCCTGTACGGCGGCACGTACAACCTGTTCCACTACACGCTGCCCAAGCTCGGCATCGAGACGACGTTCGTCGAGAACCCCGACGACCCGGAGTCGTGGCGTGCCGCCGTGCGCCCGAACACCAAGCTGTTCTTCGGCGAGTCGATCGCGAACCCGAAGAACGACGTCCTGGACATCGAGTCGGTCGCGAACGTCGCGCACGAGGTCGGCGTTCCGCTGATCATCGACAACACCGTCGCGACACCGTTCCTCATCAACCCGCTGGCGTGGGGCGCCGACATCGTCGTCCACTCGGCGACGAAGTACCTCGGCGGCCACGGCACGGCGATCGCCGGCGCGATCGTCGACGGCGGCTCGTTCGACTACGCGCAGTACCCGGAGCGCTTCCCGAACTACAACCAGCCCGACCCGAGCTACCACGGTCTGGTCTACGCCCGCGATCTCGGCGTCGGCTCCGCGTTCGGCGCGAACCTGTCGTTCATCCTCAAGGCACGCGTCCAGCTGCTGCGCGACCTCGGTCCGGCCGCCTCGCCGTTCAACGCGTTCCTCATCGCCCAGGGCATCGAGACGCTGTCCCTGCGCATGGAGCGTCACGTCCAGAACGCCAAGGCAGTCGCCGAGTGGCTGCAGGGCCGCGACGAGGTGCTGTCGGTGAACTACGCCGGCCTGCCGTCCAGCCCCTGGTACGCCCTCGGCCAGAAGTACGCGCCGAAGGGCACCGGAGCGGTCCTCGCGTTCGAGATCGCCGGCGGGATCGAGGCGGGCAAGAAGTTCGTCGAGGCGCTGGAGCTGCACAGCCACGTCGCGAACATCGGCGACGTGCGCAGCCTGGTCATCCACCCGGCCTCGACGACGCATTCGCAGCTCACCGAGTCCGAGCAGCTCGCCGCGGGCGTCACGCCCGGGCTCGTGCGTCTGGCGGTCGGCATCGAGAACATCGACGACATCCTGGCCGACCTCGACTCTGGCTTCCGGGCGGCGAAGGCCTGACCGTCCGCATGCCCGACTACGGACCCCTGTCGTACGACGGTCCCCCTCCCGCCAGCGCCGCCTGGCGGGAGGGGGACCTCGTCGGCGACCGGCGGTTCGTGGACGTGGGGGAGCTGCGGACCGAGCTGGGGGCGGTCCTGCCGTCGGTCCGCGTCGCCTACGAGACGTGGGGGTCGCTCAACGCGGACCGCAGCAACGCGATCTACGTCTGCCATGCCCTGACCGGGGACTCCCACGTGACCGGTCCGGCCGGTCCTGGTCATCGGACGGGCGGCTGGTGGGAGGGGCTGGTCGGGCCTGGTGCGGACATCGACACCGACGAGTGGTTCGTCGTGTGCGCGAACGTCCTTGGCGGGTGCCAGGGCACGACCGGGCCGTCGTCCACCGCCCCCGACGGTCGGCCGTGGGGCAGCCGGTTCCCGGTGGTGACGGTCGGTGACCTGGTCGAGGTCGAGCGCCGGCTGTCCGACCACCTCGGCATCGACACGTGGGCGTTGCTGCTCGGTCCCTCGCTGGGCGGCATGCGCGTGCTGGAGTGGATGGTCCGTCACCCCGAGCGGGTGCGCGGCGGGATGGTGCTGGGCTCGGCCGCCGCCGTGACGGCCGACGAGATCGGCACCCATCACGTCCAGCTGGCCGCGATCGCGGCCGATCCCCGGTTCCGCGGAGGCGACTACTACGACGCGGCCGACGGCGACGGGCCGCACGTGGGCATGGGGGTCGCACGGCAGGTCGCGCACCTGACCTACCGGTGCGAGACCGAGCTGGACCTGCGGTTCGGGCGTGAGGCGCAGGTCGGCGAGGACCCATACGCCGGCGGCCGGTTCGCCGTCGAGTCGTACTTGGACCACCACGCCGACAAGCTGGCCCGTCGGTTCGATGCGAACAGCTACGTCGCCCTCACGCGGGCGATGAGCCTGTTCGACCTCGGTCGCGGCCGCGGGGGCGTCGCCGCGGCACTCGGGACCATCACCGCACCGCTCACCGTCGTCGGCATCGACAGCGACCGGCTCTTCCCGGTGCGCCTGCAGGAGCAGATCGTCGAGCTGGCTCCGGGAGCCGACGAGCTGCACCTGCTCGTCTCCCCGTACGGCCACGACGGCTTCCTCGTCGAGGACGAGCAGGTCGGCCGGTTCATCAGCCACGCCCTGGGACGCGTCCGCGACCCACGCTGACCAGCGCGGCGCCGGTGCGGGCGGCGGTTCTCCACAGGCCGCGACCTACGAGGTGACCGAGCCCGCCGCAGCGACGTAGCGTCGGGCGGATGCGGGGGAACGTACGCGCAAGGTTCGTCGGCACCGGCCTGCTTGTGGTCGGTCTCCTCATTGGTCTCGCGGTCGTGGGCGCGGTCCCGGCCGCGGCAGCGGATGTCCACGGCGACGACGGCCGCGACGTCTACGTCGGCACGGGCGGGCTGATCCTGCCGCCCGGGGTGGGGGAGGAGGCCCGCAACACGGTCGCCCGCTGCCCGGGGTGTGCTTGGCGGCTGACGACCGTCTGCGTCGATCCTGGGCTCGGCTCGCCGTTCGACGAGGGTGGCGGCTGTGCGGGCGTGGTCCGCGGCTGCCCGCAGGGCCGGCAGCTCCTGCGGGCGTGGTTCAGGCCGGCCGGTGAGCCCTGGCGGGCGGTCGACGTCGTGTGCCTGGGGGAGCCGGTCACGGTCGAAGAGGTCGGGCACGAGGTGGCCGACCGGGTCGAGGAGGGAATCCCGGACCTGCGTCCGGCGTTCCAGCCTTTGCAAGGTGCAGTGACGCAGCTTCCGGTCGCGTTCTCCTCGGGCCAGCCCGCAGGTCCACGTCGGTGGACGATGCAGGTCGCCGGCCGGTCCGTCTCGGTGACGGCCGTGCCGTCGTGGACCTGGTCGTACGGCGACGGGTCCACGTGGACAGGGTCCGAACCCGGGGGCGGCTTCCGCCGACCGACGGTCACCCACGCGTACGCCCGACCCGGGCTGATGCAGGTGGTGGTCCGGACGCGGTGGACGGCGACGTACGTCGTGGACGGCCTCGGCCCCTTCGACGTGGCCGAGCCGGTCAGCCAGTCGGCAGCGGTCGACGTACGGATCGGGGAAGGCAGGGCCGTTCTCGTGCCCGGATGACCCCGGCCACGCCGACGGGACCGGCCGGTGGCGGCTTCACTGCGTCGGGCATGGCACAATGACGACGATCTCTCGGCCCGTCTGTCAAGCCACGGCTTGACACGGGCCCTTGTCGTGGGACAACGCGAGGAAGGCTCCACCCCTTGGCTCAGTCAGCGTCGGCGAAGAAGCCGGTGACCAGCACGACCACTCCCAAGCCTGTCGCGAAGAAGGCGCCGGCCGTCAAGGCCGTCCCGACCAAGCCGGCGGCGAAGAAGGCTCCCGCCGCCACGGCGGTCGCCTCGGCGCCGACGAAGGCCCCGGCCGTCAAGGCCGTCCCGAGCAAGCCGGTGGCGAAGAAGGCCCCGGCTGCGGCCGCGAAGAAGGCGGTCGCTCCGGCGGCGAAGAAGGCCCCGGCCGCGGCAGCCCCCAAGGCAGCAGCGGCGAAGAAGGCACCGGCCAAGAAGGGCGCCGCCGGCGACGAGGTCATCGAGGTCATCGCGACCGAGGACGGTCTCGTCGAGGTCGCCGACATCGATGCGGTGGCCGACGTCGACGTCGCCGAGCTCGAGGTCGCGGCCGTGCTGGAGGCCGACCTGGAGGCCGACCTGGCCGAGGACCTCGCCACCGTTGAGGAGGAGGGGGAGACCGCCGAGGGGGAGACCGCCGAGAAGCCAGCGGCGGAGGGCGAGGACCAGGGCTTCGTCATCTCCGAGGTCGACGAGGACGACGCCCCGGTGCAGACGGTCACCGTCGCCGGAGCGACCGCCGACCCGGTCAAGGACTACCTCAAGCAGATCGGCAAGGTCTCGCTGCTCAACGCCGAGCAGGAGGTCGAGCTGGCCAAGCGCATCGAGGCCGGCCTGTTCGCCGAGGAGATGCTCGCCGAGAGCAAGAAGCTCGACAAGAAGACCCGGCTGGACCTGGAGTGGATCGCGACCGACGGTCGTCGGGCGAAGAACCACCTGCTCGAGGCCAACCTGCGCCTGGTCGTCTCGCTGGCCAAGCGGTACACCGGCCGCGGCATGCTGTTCTTGGACCTCATCCAGGAGGGCAACCTCGGCCTCATCCGCGCCGTCGAGAAGTTCGACTACACCAAGGGCTACAAGTTCTCGACGTACGCGACGTGGTGGATCCGTCAGGCGATCACCCGCGCCATGGCCGACCAGGCGCGCACGATCCGCATCCCCGTGCACATGGTCGAGGTCATCAACAAGCTCGCCCGCGTCCAGCGGCAGATGCTCCAGGACCTCGGCCGCGAGCCCACCCCGGAGGAGCTGGCCCGCGAGCTCGACATGACCCCGGAGAAGGTCGTCGAGGTCCAGAAGTACGGCCGTGAGCCGATCTCCCTGCACACCCCCCTCGGCGAGGAGGGCGACAGCGAGTTCGGCGACCTCATCGAGGACTCCGAGGCGATCGTGCCCTCGGACGCGGTGTCGTTCACGCTCCTGCAGGAGCAGCTCGAGTCGGTCCTCGACACGCTGTCCGACCGTGAGGCGGGCGTCGTGCGCATGCGGTTCGGCCTGACCGACGGCCAGCCGAAGACGCTGGACGAGATCGGCAAGGTCTACGGCGTGACCCGCGAGCGGATCCGCCAGATCGAGTCCAAGACGATGTCGAAGCTGCGGCACCCGTCTCGGTCGCAGGTCCTGCGCGACTACCTCGACTAGCGCGCAGGCCCGAACCGCTACCGCCCAACGCGTCTCGTTCGTTTGTCCCGCATTGCGGGACAAACGAACGATTCCGGGTGTCTACGAACGTCTCCTGCGCCTCTCTCCCGGATAGATCGCGTACGCACGCCTGGAGGGCGGTGCGCCGCAGGTGATTCGCGCTGCGTGATTCGCTTACGATCGATCGGGTATAGATAACAACGCTAACCAATCGCGCACGACCGCGCGTTTGGTCCTACCCGATCAGCATTGCTGCGTGAAAGGCGAACACGTGAACCGAGTCGTAGGAATTGCCGCCGTATCAGTCCTCGCGATGGGTCTCGTCGCGTGCGGATCGACCTCCACCGGGTCGTCCGCGGAACCCGGAGCTGGATCGCCGGCCCCCGCTGGCTCCGCCTCGGCGTCAACGGTCGAGGCCATCGAGCTCACGAAGGAGGCGACGACCGCCCCGACCGCGATCTTGCAGGATGTTCCGCTGGCGGCGGCGGGCCCGAAGGGCGGCTCGGTCATCTTCCTCGACAACGGCAACGCGTCCACGGCCGAGATCTGGGGCGGTGCGAAGGAGGCGGCCGAGTCCGGGGGCTGGACCTTCTCCACCATTTCGTACAAGTCCAACGACCCGTCGACCCTCCAGCGGGCGTTCATGACCGCGTTGCAGAAGAAGCCGACCGGCGTCATCCTGGCCGGCGAGTCCCCGAGCACGTGGGGAGCGTCGGTGACCGACGCCTACGCTGCGGCCGGCGTCCCGATCATCGCCGGATCGACCTGCCCGGTCGAGGCGACCGGCTCCATCCACCCCGGCAGCGGGACCTGCGACCAGAACCCGCGCACGGGTAAGGCTCTGGCTGACTGGGTGGTCGCGGACGCGAACGGCTCCCCGGTCGACGTGCTCATGCAGAGCATGCCGCAGTACAACGTCTACATCGGCTTCCGAGACGCGTTCCAGGAGGAGCTCAAGCGCCTGTGCTCCGACTGCACCGCCACGGTCCAGGAGACGACGCTCGCACAGTTCGGCTCCGGCCAGATCCCGTCGGCGTTCGTTAACACGCTCCGCGCCAATCCGGACTACGACTACGTCGTGTTCGACAACGGGGCCTGGGCCCAGGGGTTCATCCCGGCGCTCAACGCGGCCGGTCTGAAGGACCAGGTCACGGTGATCGGCAACGGCATCAACGGTGACATCCTCGCTCAGCTCCAGGCGGGATCGGTCGCGGCGTGGAGTGCGAACGCGTTCCGGATCTACGGCTACGGCAGCTTCGACTCGCTCCTGCGGGTCCTGACGGAGTCCGAAGGGATCGAGAAGAACAGCGCGCTTCCCTTCCAGCTCGTCACGCCCGAGAGCGCCCAAGGCCTCACGCTGCCCTACACCGAGCCCGCCACCGCGCTCGAGCAGTACCGCACCCTCTGGAAGTGGTAGCCGACGGTCGTTCCGAGGGGTCCCCGTAGGCTGGGGACCCCTCGGAACAGCCTCACAGCGATATGACAGGCGGGCGCGCGCACATGACGACCTCAACCCTCGTCCGCGTCGCGTCCGCTGGACCCGAGAACGCGCCGGACGCCGTCGTCGAGGTCACGATGACGAACGCCGAGCGACGAAACGCGCTCGGTGACCAGATGCTGACCGCGCTGCATGATGCCGTCGCGGCGGCGACCCGCTCGGGGGCGCGGGCCATGATCTTGCGGGCGGAACCCGGCGCGACGGTGTGGTCGGCCGGATACGACATCACGGCGCTGCCGCTGGACGGGACAGACCCGCTCACCTGGAAGAACCCACTGGAGCACCTGCTGCACGAGGTGCGCCGAGCGCCGTTCCCGATCATCGCCGCTGTTGAGGGCGGCGTGTGGGGCGGAGCCTGCGAGCTCGCACTGACGTGCGACCTCATCGTCGCCTGTCGCACCGCGACGTTCGCGATCACGCCGACCCGCCTCGGCGTCCCGTACAACACCGCCGGCGTCGCGCACTTCTTGTCCGCACTGCCGCTCAACGTGGCTCGCGAGATGTTCTACGCCGCCGACCCGATCGGGGCGCCGCAGCTGGCCGGGTACGGGGTCGTGAACCGTCTCGTCGAGGACTCCGCGGAGCTCGAGACCGCGGCGATCACCCTCGCCGGCCGCATCGCCGTGCGCGCGCCGCTCGCCGTCCGCGCGATCAAGGGGGAGATGACCGCTCTCACGGATGCACGCCCGCTGACCAGCGACGACTTCGAACGACTCACGGAACTGCGTCGCGCGGCCTGGACCAGCGTGGACTACCAGGAGGGCGTGAAGGCCTTCGTCGAGAAGAGGACCCCGCGGTTCACGGGGTCCTGACCGAAAGTGCCGACGTCAGTCGACGATCTCCGGCTTCGCGACCAGGCGGTGCGTCTCGTCGACGACCTCGACGGCCTTCGGCCTCAGGACGTCCTCGTGACGGTTCCAGTGGTGTCCGCAGAAGAGCAGATCGGTCCCGCCGGGCAGGACGACGCGGATGTAGGCCTGGGCGTTGCATCGATCGCAACGATCGGTGGGAGCCAGCGTAGGCGCGGTCAGAGTCGTGGCCATGAGCCCTCAACCTCCCGTGTCCGTGTGGGCCTTGTCGCCCGCGTTCGGGACAACAGTCTTACACGCCCTCGATGTTCCCATCGCGCCACGCCGAGGTAGTTCGCCCACAGCGGAGCGCTACGCGGCCAATGTCCGGATTCCTTACGCATGCGGCACGACCGCGAAACGCGCCTGTGACCGGGCCCACGGGCAGCGGTGGCGGAGCACGGCTGTGGTCGAAGGCGCCGGTAAGTTGCCAGGCATGGCGAGCACCCGCGAGGCCGGCTACTCCGCGAAGGACCTGTCGGTCCTGGAAGGGCTGGAGGCTGTCCGCAAGCGCCCCGGCATGTACATCGGCTCGACCGACGGCCGCGGCCTCATGCACTGCCTGTGGGAGATCGTCGACAACGCCGTCGACGAGGCACTCGGCGGTCACTGCACCCTGATCGACGTCACGTTGCACGCGGACGGCTCGGCGGAGGTCGCCGACAATGGCCGAGGCATCCCCGTCGACGTCGAGCCGAAGACCAAGCTGACCGGCGTCGAGGTCGTCATGACGCGCCTGCACGCCGGCGGGAAGTTCGGCGGCGGCTCCTACCAGGCAAGCGGGGGCCTCCACGGGGTCGGCGCGTCCGTGGTGAACGCCCTGTCGTCGCGGCTGGACATCGAGGTCGACCGCGGAGCCAAGGTGCACGCGATGTCGTTCCGCCGCGGCGTGCCGGGGATCTTCGACGGCGACGGTCCTGATGCGCCGTTCGCGCGGAAGGGCGGCCTCCTGGTCGTCGGCAAGTGCTCGCGGACCCGCACCGGCACGCGGGTGCGCTGGTGGGCCGACCGGCAGGTGTTCACCGCCGACGCGGGCTACGACCGGGACGCGCTGCGCGAGCGGGCCATGCAGAGCACGTTCCTCGTGCCCGGCCTGACTATCCAGCTGACCGATGCGCGGGACGCTGACGATGTGTGGACCGAGTCGTTCTGCCACAAGGGCGGCATCGGGGAGTACGTCGACGTGCTGTCCAGCGGGGAGGCCGTCACCCCGGTCATCCGGCTCACCGGCGAGGGCCGGTTCCACGAGACCGTCCCCGTCCTCGACGCGAAGGGGCACATGAGCCCGCAGGACGTCGAGCGGACCCTCGCCGTCGACATCGCGCTGCGCTGGGACGCCGGGTACGACACGACCGTGCGCTCGTTCGTCAACGTGATCGCGACGCCGAAGGGCGGCACGCACGTCGTCGGCTTCGAGCGGTCGATCGCGAAGGTCTTCAACGACCAGCTCCGCACGGCCAAGGTCCTGCGGGCCAGCGAGGACAACGTCACCAAGGACGACGTGCTCGAAGGCCTCACCGCCGTCGTGGCGGTCCGCCTGGCCGAACCGCAGTTCGAGGGCCAGACCAAGGAGATCCTCGGCACGCCCGCGGCCACGCGGATCGTGGGGCAGGTGCTGGCCAAGGAGCTCAGCTCGTGGCTGTCCGCGCCGCCGCGGGGTGAGAAGGCGACCGCGCGGACCCTGCTGGAGAAGGCGGCGAACGCCATGAGGGCGCGGGTCGCCGCCCGCGCGCACCGCGACACGCAGCGGCGCAAGACGGCGCTGGAGTCCTCGGCTCTCCCGGCCAAGCTGGTCGACTGCCGCAGCGACGACATCGAGCGCACCGAGCTGTTCATCGTCGAGGGTGACAGCGCGCTCGGAACCGCGAAGACGGCGCGGAGCTCGGAGTACCAGGCGCTCCTGCCGATCCGGGGCAAGATCCTGAACGTCCAGAAGTCGTCGCTGGCCGACATGCTGAAGAACGCCGAGTGCGCGTCGATCATCCAGGTCATCGGCGCCGGGTCGGGGCGCACCTTCGACCTCGCGCAGGCCCGCTACGGCAAGGTCATCTTGATGTCGGACGCCGACGTCGACGGCGCGCACATCCGCTGCCTGCTGCTGACGCTGATCCACCGCTACCTGCCGGAGCTGCTGAAAGACGGCCGGGTCTTCGCCGCCGTCCCGCCGCTGCACCGCGTCGAGATCGTCAACGCCGGCTCGAAGGCGAACGAGGTCGTGTACACGTACTCCGACGCCGAGATGAAGGCCGTGCTCGCCGACGCCGAGCGTCGCGGGCGGAAGGTCAAGGACCCGGTCCAGCGCTACAAGGGCCTGGGGGAGATGGACGCCTCGCAGCTGCGCGAGACGACGATGGACCCCGCCCACCGCACGCTTCGGCGCATCACCGTGGGCGACGCGCACGCCGCGGAGCGCGTGTTCGACCTGCTCATGGGCAGCGACGTCGCGCCCCGGCGGGACTTCATCGTCGACGGTGCCGCGTCGCTGGACCGCGAGCGCATCGACGCCTGATGCGGTCGTAGGCTCCGCGCATGTCGATCGCGAGCACGGCCACGGTCCAGCCGTTCCCCAGCGAGGCGTTCGCGGACGTGCTCGCTGCCAACGCGGAGTACGCCGCGCAGTACGAGGAGCCGCCCATGACGGGCTGGGCGGCCCGCGAGCTCGCGCTCATCACGTGCATGGACTCGCGCATCGACCCTCTCCACGTCCTCGGCATGCAGCCCGGCGACGTGAAGATCCTGCGGAACGCGGGCGCGCGCGTGACCGACGACGTCCTGCGGACGCTCGTGCTGGCGACGTACCTGCTCGGCGTGCGGCGGGTGCTGGTCATGCCGCACACCGAGTGCAAGATGGCCAGCGGCGAGGAGGCCGACGTCCACGCCCAGATCTTCGAGGGGTTCGGCGTCGACACGCGCAGCGTCGAGATCCGCACGGTGACCGACCAGGCCGACGCGCTCGTCACGGACGTCACGCGGATCCGGGCGTACCCGCTGCTGCCGGCCGATCTGGTCGTGGCCGGGGCCGTGCTCGACCTGCGGACCGGCCGGCTCGTGCCGATGGAGACCTGAGGACGGCCTCGCGAGCGTCGACAGTGTTGACCCAGGTACCTTGCTCTGACAAGGTACCTGCATGTCGTCGAGCATCGGGTTCGCATCCCTTCGAAAGGGGATGCTCGAGCCGTTGGTGCTCGGATCGGTCTCGACGGGGCCCGCGTACGCCGCGGAGGTGCTCGCGCGCCTGTCGCGTGCAGGCTTCCCGACCCAGGAGGGCACGCTCTACCCGCTGCTGAGTCGAATGGGCCGCGACGGCCTGCTCAGCCACGAATGGCAGGAGTCGGCCGCCGGGCCGCCCCGCAAGTACTACGCCCTCAGCAACGCCGGCCGGCGTCGGCTGTCGGACTTCCACGCCGAATGGGCGTCACTGACCACCATCATCGAGACGATCGGACGGTGACGATGCGCGAGCAGGTGTCTGTCATGCTGACCGGCCACGACGTCGGGTATCCCCTCGACGCCGGGGCGCACGCCGCGCTGCGGGCGTACTTCGACGAGTCGGCCGCGCGCCTGGTTGGTGATCCGGACCGGGCGGAGATCCTCGAGGACATTGAGCGATCCGTCGGCGACCGCCTCAGCGCGCTCCCGCGCGAGCAGGGCGACCCCGTCACAGCGGACCAGATGGGGGCCGTGCTGTCTGCGGTCGGTCCGGTCGAGGGCGGGTACTCGGGCGTGCCTCCCGAGCCGATCGACGCTGGTTCCACGACCGCGGCCGTTGGAGTGGCCCGGGGCCGCTTCCTGTGCCGGATCACGGAGGGACAGTCCGTCGCGGGGGTGTGCACCGGACTCGCGGCGTACGCGCAGGTCCCGCACGACGCGGTGCAGTGGGTGTTCGTCCTCCTGGCCATCTTCACCGGTGGTCTGTTCGCACTGGTGTACCTCGTGCTCGTCGTCGTGCTTCAGGTCGTCCCGACCGTCGCCGACTACGAGCGGATGCGGGACTCACCGCGCGGTTCGGCACGTCCGTCCTGAGTGCCGGGGACTGGGACTGGCGGGCGGCTCGACCCGTCCGGCCGCTCCCAGCAGCCCGCGCGTCCCGGAAAGCGGGAGAAACGGCAGGGCCGGGACGTGTCGGCGCTCACATCTGCGTGGTGCCTCGCACAATCCCCGGCGACCCGCGGTGCAGCGGGCTAGGTTGGGTCGGTCGATTCGAGGACGTCCAAGGAGCAGCCAGATGCGTGTCGCCGTCGTCGGTTCGGGTCCCTCCGGCATCTACGCCACCGACGCCCTCGTCAGCCAGGTCGACGTCCCGGTGGAGGTCGACGTGATCGACCGCCTGCCGGTGCCGTTCGGCCTGGTCCGCTACGGCGTCGCCCCGGACCACCTGAGCATCCGGTCGGTGCGCGACACCCTCGACAAGGTCCTCGACAAGCCCGGGGTGCGGTTCCTCGGCAACCTGACGGTGGGCACCGACGTCACGATGGCCGACCTGCACAGCTGCTACGACGCGGTCATCCTCACCTACGGCGCGTCCGGTGACCGCCGGCTCGGCATCCCGGGTGAGGACCTGGACGGCAGCGTCGCCGCGACGGACTTCGTCGCCTGGTACTGCGGCCATCCGGACGCTGACCGGGAGCGGTTCGAGCGGCTCGTGCCGTCCGTGACCGGCGTGGTCGTCGTCGGCGTCGGCAACGTCGCTGTCGACGTGACGCGGGTTCTGGCCAAGACCGTCGACGAGCTGGCCCACACGGATATGCCCCAGCACGTGCTCGACACACTGGCGCGCTCGCAGATCACGGACATCCACGTGCTCGGACGTCGTGGGCCGGCACAGGCGACGTTCACCACGAAGGAGCTGCGCGAGCTGGGGGAGCTCGCCGACGCCGACGTCCTCGTCCACGGCTTCGACGGGACGCTCGACGCGACCAGCCAGGCAGCCGCCGACGGGGACAAGGCGGTCGCGCGCAACGTCGAGGTCATCCGCGGCTGGGTCGCCAACGAGCCCACCGGCAAGTCGCGTCGGGTCCACCTGCACTTCCTGGCCCGTCCGGTCGAGCTCGAGGGCGACGGCGCTGTCGCGCAGGTCGTCGTCGAGCGCACTGAGCTCACGGCGGACGGGGGTGCCGCCGGTACGGGCGACCTGAGCCGTATCGACGCGCAGCTCGTGGTCCGCAGTGTGGGGTACCGCGGCACGGCTCTGGACGACGTGCCGTTCGACTCCGGCCGCAACGTGATCCCGCACGCGGACGGACGGGTCGAGCGCGACGGCGCGGTCGTCCCCGGGCAGTATGTCGCCGGCTGGATCAAGCGCGGACCGACGGGCATCATCGGCACGAACAAGAAGGACGCCGCCGCGACCGTCGCCTCGCTGTTGGCCGACGCAGCCTCGGGCGCGCTGCCGGCGCCGTCGCAGCCCGGCGGCATCGACGCGCTGCTCGCCGAGCGCGGCATCACGATCGTGGGCACGTCCGGCTGGCGTTCCATCGACGCCGCGGAGCGTGCGCTGGGCGCGACCCGCGGTCGGGACCGCACGACGATCCACGAGACCGACGCGCTGCTCTCCGCCGCCGGCTCTCCCGCCTAGCTCGACCCTCCCGCACGTCCCGCTTTCTGGGACGTCCGGCGGGACACGCCCGGGATCTCGGGCGTGTCGTGCTGCACGTCCCGCTTTCCGGGACGTGCGGGAACGGTCTGCACGTCCCGCTTTCCGGGACGTGCGGGAGCAGGGGGACGTGGCTACGTGGGCCAGGCCGGGGCGGGAACGACGTCGCCGGGGATCCACGCCGTCACGTCGACCGGGTCCTTGCCGCACGACTCCGCGCGACGCACGCCGAGGTCGTCGTGGCTGACCGGCACGCGCCACGCCCGACCATCGCGGTGGCGGACCTCGACGAGCACCTCGGCCGGCGCCGGCCACCCCGTCGGAACCGGCAGCGCTCGGCCATCCCGGACCGCCAGCGCGTCCAGGTCGCCCGCCACGTCGATCCCTTCGACGAGACGTACGGCGACCTCCGCCGCCTGCAACGGGGCCGGCAGGCTCGCTCGTCCGCGTAGGAGGTCCGGCAGCACACGTCCCTCGTCCATCGCCGTCAGCAGCCGCGCACCGTCGTCGGGCGACAGGCGGCCGTGCACCATGCCGTCTGGCAGCGTCACCGTGACCGGTGCCAGCCGGTGGCCGCCGACGTGGCTGCACTCCCAGACCTGATCGCTGTGGCCCGGGCTTGCCTCGAGCAGCCCGGCAACCATCGCCCGGCCGCTCACGGCGCAGCAGGCGTCCCGGCGTCCGTGCGTGCAGACCAGCAGGAGCGGCTCGGCCATGACGCGGTCCAGGGCGGGCAGGGTGCCCTCTGCGATCGCGGCGAGGTCCCATGTCGCCAGGACGTCCAGGTTCGACAGCTGCCCCGTGCGCATCCGCGCCGCGCCCGCCGCACCCCGCGCAACCCACACGCGATGGCCCGCCGCCGCCTCCCCGCCGCCACGGCGCTCGGGCCGGCGCGCCAGCAGCACGGTGACCTGGTGGGCCTTCGCCTGGGCGAGGTGCGCGCGCACGGCCGGCGGGAGGTCGCTGTCCGCTACGGCATCACGGCCCCACGGCCCCGGATGCTCGATGACGATCCAGGCGCGGGCGGTCGGCGCCGTTCCGGCGAGCGGCTCATCGACGGCACGAGACTGCAACGAGCACGGCGTCGACGCGCCGGCCTCGGAGGGTGCGGTCAAAGCACACCCGCGATCCCGGCGATCGGAGCCGTCGACGGCACCCCGGTCCCATCGCGACGCAGGTCGGGCTCGGGCAGGGCGGCGGGCGCGCCGGATGCGGTCGCCGCCCGCGCCGGACCCGGCCCGCACCAGGCGAGCACGAGCCGGTCCTCGCCGGTGCGGAAGCGGTGGCAGCGGACCCCGCCCGTGCCGCGTCCCTTCGCCGGGTACTCGCTCAGCGGCGTGACCTTCACCGTGCCCGCATCAGTGCCGGGGAGCGCGTCGGCCGAGCCGGCCACCGTCACCACGACTGCGTCGTCGGCGGGCGTGAAGGCGGAGAACGCGACGACCTCGGCACCGGCAGACAGCCGGATCCCCGCCATCCCACCGGCCGCCCGTCCCTGCGGTCGCACCGCGCTGGCCGGAAAGCGCAGGAGCTGCCCGTCAGAGGCGACGAGCACAAGCTCGGCCGTCTCCGCATCGGCCTCCGTCAGGCGCACGGCACCGACGACGCGGTCGCCGTCATCCAGCCGGACGATCTCCCAGGAGTCCTTGTTCTGCAGGACATCCGGCACGACGCGCTTGATGGTGCCGCGCGCGGTCGCCAGGGCGAGCCCCCCGGTCTCGTCCAGTGTCGTCAGGCCGACGACCGCCTCGCCCGCCGGCAGGTCGACGAACGCGCCGACTGGAGCCCCGGCGGACAACGCAGGCACACCGGCGACCGCGGGCAGCGCCGGGAGCTCAAGCGTCCGCAGCCGGACGAGGCGGCCGGCCGTGGTAACCAGCGCGAACTCGCCCCGGGTCGTCGACGGGACCGCCGCGACGATCACGTCGTGCGCGGCACGCCGGGTGTCACCGGCGTCGAGGGTCGGGCGCGTGTCGGCCGTCCGTGCGAGCAGGCCCGTGCTCGACAGCAGCACGACGCACGGCTCGTCGTCGACCTCCAGCGGCATCGCCGCCGTGACGGGCGCGGCGCCCGCCTCCATCAGCAGCGTCCGACGCGGGGTCGCGTGCGCACGAGCGGTCGCCGAGATCTCGTCGGCGACGGCAGCGCGCAGCACCGCCGGGTCCTCCAGCAGCCCGGTCAGCGCCTCGATCTCCCGGCGCAGGTCGTCGCGCTCCGCCTCCAGCTCGATGCGGGAGAAGCGTGTCAGCCGCCGCAGCGGCATGTCGAGGATGTACGTCGCCTGCAGGTCGGACAGGTCGAAGACGGCCATGAGCCGCTCCTTGGCCGCTGCGGCGTCGTCGGACTGCCGAATGAGCTGGATGACCTCATCGATGTCGAGGATTGCGATGAGCAGGCCCTCGACGAGGTGGAGACGGCTGGTCGCCTTGGCCCGGCGGAACTCGCTGCGCCGACGGACGACCTCGAGGCGGTGGTCGAGCCACACGCGCAGCATCGTCAGCAGTCCCAGGGTCTGCGGCTGGCCGTCGACGAGCGCGACGGCGTTCACGTTGACCGTGTCCTCCATCGGCGTGAGCTTGAACAGCTGCTCGAGCAGCGCCTCGGGATGGAAGCCGTTCTTCACCTCGATGACCAGTCGCAGACCGGAGTCGCCGTCCGAGAGGTCGACGACGTCAGAGATCCCCTGCAGGCGCTTGGACTGGACGGCGTCCTTGATCTTGTCGATCACCCGCTCAGGCCCGACGTTGTAGGGCAGCTCGGTGACGACGATCCCGCGACGGCGCGGGGTCAGCTGCTCGATGCGCGTGCGCGCCCGGACCCGCATCGCTCCGCGTCCGGACTCGTACGCCTCGCGCACGCCGTCCAGGCCGACGACGACACCGCCGCCGGGGAAGTCCGGGCCGGGGACGAGCGTCATGATCTCCGCGAGCGTGGCGTCCGGGTGCGCCAGCAGGTGCCGGGCCGCGGCCAGCACCTCGCCGAGGTTGTGCGGTACCAGGGTCGTCGCCATGCCGACGGCGATCCCGGAGGCGCCGTTGACCAGCAGGTTCGGGATCGCGGCCGGCAACACCTCGGGCTCGGTCTCGCGGCCGTCGTAGTTGGGTCCGAGGTCGACGACGTCCTCGTCCAGGCCGGCGGTCATCTCAAGTGCGGCCTGCGCCAGCCGCGCCTCGGTGTAGCGCATCGCGGCCGGACCGTCGTCGAGCGACCCGAAGTTGCCGTGTCCGTCGACCATCGGCAGGCGCAGCGTGAACGGCTGCGCCATGCGGACGAGCGCGTCGTAGATCGCGCCGTCGCCGTGCGGATGGAGCCGACCCATGACCTCGCCGACGACGCGGGCGCTCTTGACGTGCCCGCGGTCGGGCCGCAGGCCCATCTGCGCCATCTGGAACAGGATCCGCCGCTGCACAGGCTTGAGACCGTCGCGTGCGTCCGGCAGGGCGCGGGAGTAGATGACGGAGTACGCGTACTCCAGGAACGAGCCCTGCATCTCCTGGGCGACGTCGACATCGACGATCCGGCCCTCGCCCGGGGGTGCGGTCGAGACCTTCGTACGACGAGCCATGAGTCCTCCGGGTCCTTCGTATCGTGCGCTACGGGACGAGCGGGCTGGCGCCGACCCGGGCGACGGCCGACGCCGCGAGCCGCTGGCCAGCCGCCAGGGCCTGGGCGAGGGGGTCCCCGGCGAGCCAGGCGGGCAGGAAGCCTGCGGTGAACGCGTCGCCGGCCCCAGTGGTGTCGACGACGTCGGTCGGCGGTGCGGGCTGGGCGATCATGCCGGTCGAGTCGTGCGCGAGCACGCCCTGGGCCCCGACCTTGACGACGGCCGTCGGCACGGTGCCCGCCAAGGAGCTGACGGCCTCGTAGGGGTCATCGAACCCGCTCAGCACCGCCGCCTCGTCGGCGTTCGCGAGGAGCAGGTCGAGGGTCGGCATGATCGTCGTCACGAGCTCGCGCTGGGCTCGCAATGGCGCGGCCGACGCCGCGTCCAGGCTGGTCGTCGCGCCGATGTCGCGCGCCGCCGCAAGGATCGCCAGCGCCACGGCCTGCGTGCGTGGGTTCAGCAGCGTGTAGCCCGAGACGTGCACGTGGCACCCCGGCGTCAGGGCCGCGCGCGCGGCCTCGACCTGGAGCATCGCGTTCGCGCCGGCGTCCGGGAACATCGTGCGCTCCCGGCGACGGTCGACGATGACGATGCAGGTCCCGGTCCCGCGTTCCGTGGACACCTGGAGCTGCACGTCGACGCCCAGCGCGGCCAGCTCGGAGCTGATGTCCCGACCGAACGGGTCGTCGCCGACGCACCCGACGACGGTCACCGGCTGGCCGGACGGAGCCATCCACGCGGCCGTGTTGGCGGCGACGCCGCCGGGCTGAAGGCTCACCTGAGCTGGCGTGTCGCTCGCGTAGGCGATGTCGGAGTCGATAATCGCCGTGACGTCCATCATGACGTCGCCGACGATGACGCAGCGCGGGCTCACGGGTTCTTGTCGGCCGCCCGGAGCGCCACGTCCGCGACGGCGATGCGGGCGGCGAGCTCGGCGTTGCGCAGGATGATCGTCTCGTTGGCCTCCAGGCTCGCGCCGTGCGTCGAGCGGTGGAAGTAGTCGAGCAGGAACGGCGTGACGTCCTTGCCGCGGACATTGCGGGTCGCCGCCAGCCGCAGCCCCTCGTCGAGGACGCGGTCGTGCAGGTCGGGGTCGACCTGGTCGGTCTCCGGCAGCGGGTTCGCGACGACGAGGCCGGACGTGACGCACAGCTCGGCCCGTGCCCGCATGACGGCGGCGACCTCCTGCGGCGACGAGACCGACCAGTCGATCGTGTGGCCGGAGTCCGTCAGGTAGAAGCCGGGGAAACGCATCGTGCCGTAGCCCAGGACGCCGACGTTGTAGGTCTCGAGGCGCTCGAGCGTCGCACCGACGTCGAGGATGGACTTCACGCCCGAGCACACGACTGTCATGGGGGTCGCCGCAAGCGTCGACAGGTCGGCGGACTCGTCCCAGGAGTCGCGCGCCTGCCGGTGGACGCCGCCGAGGCCCCCGGTCGCGAAGACGCGGATGCCGGCCAGCGTCGCGAGGTGGCTGGTCGCCGCCACCGTCGTCGCACCGCTGCCGTTGCGGGCGACCAGCGTCGCGATGTCGCGCAGGCTGACCTTGACGATGTCGCCCCGGTTCGCGACGGCGTGGAGCTCGTCGGCCTCCAGGCCGATGTGGACGAGGCCGTCCAGGATCGCGATGGTGGCCGGCACAGCCCCCTCGCGGCGGACCGTCTCCTCGACCTCCAGGGCGACGCGGAGGTTCTCGGGGCGGGGGAGCCCGTGGCTGATGATCGTGGACTCCAGCGCCACGACAGCGTGCCCGGACGCCTGTGCCGCGCGCACGGAGTCGGCCACGCGGACGCGCGCGGGATCGAGCTGGATCGTCACGACTCGACCCTAGCCGGTGCGCGCGGGGAGAATGCTCCCGTGCCCAGGGACCCCGGCTACCCGCGCGAGTGGGAGGCCGACGTCCTCCTGCGCGACGGCCGACCCGTGCACCTGCGTCCGATCTCGCCTGCCGACGGCGAGGCTCTGCGGGCGTTCCACCGCGGCCTGTCCGCCCGGACGGTGTACTACCGGTTCTTCACGGCGAAGCCGGAGCTCCTCGACGCCGACGTCGAGCGCTTCACGCGCGTGGACCATCACGACCGGGTCGCGCTCGTGGTCGTCGATCGGGGCGTGCTGGGTGCCGTCGGCCGCTTCGACGCCCTCGGCGACGGCTCGGCGGAGGTTGCCTTCGTCGTACGGGACGACCTCCAGGGGCTGGGCCTCGGCTCGATCCTGCTGGAGCACCTGGCCGCGGCCGGCCGCGAGCGCGGCATCGAGCGCTTCGTCGCCGAGGTGCTGCCCGCCAACTCCCGGATGCTGGCGACGTTCCGCGAGGCCGGCTACACGGTCACGTCACGGTACGACGAAGGCGTGGCGCTGGTCTCGTTCGACATCGAGCCGACGCAGGCGAGCCGTGAGGTCCAAGCCGCCCGCGAGCACCGCGCCGAGTCGCGGTCCGTCGAGCGGCTGCTGCGCCCCTCCGGCGTGGCCGTCGTGGGGGAGCCCGGGCCGCTCGCCGAGGTTGCCGCCGCGGTCGCCCGGCACGTCGTCGCCGGCGGGTTCGGCGGGCCGGTGACCGTGGTCGGGATCGACGCCCCGCCTGGCACGCAGGCGGCCTCGTCCCTCGCGGCCGCGCCGGCGGGAACCGACCTCGCGTTCGTCGCCGTGGACCCTGACCGCCTGATGGCCGTCGTCGAGGATGCCGGCGCCCGCGGTCTGCACGGCCTGGTCGTCGTCTCGTCGTCGGCAGCGCCGGGGGACGCGGACTGGGCGGCGCGGCAGGCCGCGCTCGTGGACCGCGCGCGGGCGACCGGCCTGCGGATCGTCGGCCCGAACGCCCTCGGCCTGGTGAACACCGAGGGTCAGGTGCGGCTCAACGCATCACTGGTCCCGGCCATGCCGCGGTCCGGCCCGATCGGGTTGTTCTGCCAGTCGGGCGCCGTCGGCCGCACCCTCCTCGACCGCCTCTTCGTCCGCGGCCTCGGCGTGTCGACGTTCGTGTCCGCCGGCGACCGCGCGGACGTCTCCGGCAACGACCTCCTGCAGTTCTGGGCGGACGACCCACGCACCGGGGTCGTGCTGCTCTACCTCGAGTCCATCGGCAACGCCCGCAAGTTCGCACGACTCGTCCACGCCGTCGCCCGCGTGAAGCCCGTTGTCGTCGTGCGGACCGGAGGTGCCGCGCAACGGCACCCGCTCGGCCATGCGGTGGCGCGCTCCGAGCTGCCCGCCGCCGCCGTCGACCAGGTGCTCGCGGACTGCGGCCTCGTCGTCGTCGACCGTGTCGCCGACCTCCTCGACGTCGCGGCGATCGCCGCGCAGCAGCCGCCGCCGGGTCCGCTGGCCCCGGTCGTCGTCGCGAACAGCGACGCGCTCGCGACGCTCGCGCTCAACGCTCTCGCGGCCAGCGGGCTGGACGGCGGACGACCGCCGGTCCTGCTGCCGCGGTCCGTCGGGCGCGCCGAGATCGCGACCGCGGTCGCGGAGGCGTCGGCCGGCGCGGGGCTCGTGCTCGTCGTCCATGTGCCCGGTGCGGAGACCACCGGCGACGAGGCCACCGGGCCGTGGCTGGTGGACCCGACGGTCCCCGTCGTCGCCGTGCTGCCCGACAGCCCGGGTCCACGCCCGGGACCGCCCGGCGTGCCGGTGTTCCAGGACATCGAGGATGCGGTGCTCGCGCTGGCGCACCTGGCCCGGCTGGCCGACTGGCGACGCCGTGATGCGCAGCGGCAGCCGCTTGCGGCGCCGGCGCCGGTCGCGAGCCCCGTCGCGCCAGGGCACTACCGCGGGGCCGATGCTGCCGACCTGCTCGCGTCCGTCGGACTCGCGCCGCGGCTGCAGGTCGCGCCGCCGGGTGCCGACCTGGGGTGGCGTGTGCGGCTCGTGACGGACCCGCTGTTCGGGCCTGTCGTCAGCATCGGCGTGGACGACCCCGTCGCCGAGGTCCTCGGGGACCGCTCGTGGCGACTTGCGCCGGTCAGTGTCGCTGCGGCGGCCGAGATGGTTGAGGCGCTGGGGGCGCGTCGGGTGGTCCCGCCCGCCGACGGAGATCCGCCGTCCACCTCGGTGCCGGGATCGGTCGCCGAGCTCGTGGCCGCGATCAGCGGCTGGCACCTGGGCGTCCCCGAGCTGTCAGCCATCGACCTGCGCGACGTCCGCGTCATCGACGGCGCCGTCTGCGTGAGCGATGCGACGGCGGCCGTGGCCGCGCACGCGGCGCTGGTCGAGCCCGACGTCCGCCGGCTGCGCGACGTGCCGGTCACCGAACGGCCGACGGCCCTGGGTGGAACAATGCCGGCATGACCCGCCCCGCCCTGGCCGAGCAGCTCCGAAGCGACATCCAGAGGTCGGGCTACTACCCCGACCTCGTGGCGGAGGCGCTGGAGACCGCGCTCGCCGGCGAGGTGCTCAGCGCGTACGTCGTCCAGCAGGAGACGACGCTCGACCGGGATGAGCTCCGTCGGCACGTCACCGTCCTCGCGCTCACCCCGACCCGCCTGATCGTCGGCCACACCGATGAGCACCCGGCCGACGAGGAGCACCCGCTCCCGTCCGCGTCCGCGTCGACCGAGGCCGTCCGGCTCGAGCGGGTGGACTCCGTCGTCGTGACCCGCGTCGTCAACGAGCCGGCCAAGCACTCCGTCGGCGACGACGCGTCCGAGGTCGTCCTGACGATCGGGTGGGGTGCGGTCAGCCGCATCGACCTTGAGCCCGCGACGTGCGGGGACCCCCAGTGCGAGGCGGACCACGGCTACACCGGCACAGCGAGCAACGACGACCTGTCCGTGCGTGTCTCGACCGTCGCTGACGGCGCGGAGCTGGTCCGGCAGGTCCTCGCGTTCGCCTCGGCGCTGTCGCAGGCGACCGCCGCCCGTGCCCGCTGACGCGGCGCGCGTGGGAGGTCTCGTCCGGTCGCTGGCCGATGTCGTCCCCTCGGGGGCGGCGGCGCTGGGGGTTCCCGGCTTCACGGACGTGCTGGGTCTTGGTCCGGCCCGTCACGTCGTGGTGTGCCTGGTGGACGGGCTCGGCGCCAACATCCTCGGTCGCGCGCTAGACCACGCCCCCGTCCTCGCCCAGCTCGATGGGGCACCGATCGCGGCCGCGTTCCCGACGACCACGCCCGTCGGCCTGGGCACCCTCGGCACCGGCACGCTCCCCGGCCGCCACGGCCTGGTCGGGGCGGCCTTCTGGCTTCCCGAGATCGACGACGTGCTGGAGCCGTTGCACTGGGGCGGCGACCCGACCCCCGTCGCCGTGCAGCCCGAGCCGACCGTCTTCGAGGTCGCCTCGCGCGCCGGGGTGTCGGTCGCGACGATCACGGCGGCGGAGTACCGCGAGAGCGGGCTGACCCGGGCGGTTCTTCGCGGCGGCGAGTACTGGGCCGTCGCGCCGGGGGACGGGGCGGCGCGCGTGGAGGCGCTGCGCGCCGTGCAGGCCGGCGCCGAGCGGACGCTGTCGTACGTCTACTGGGGTGAGGTCGACCGGGTCGGGCACGAGTTCGGCGTCGACAGCGACCAGTGGCGGGCGGCTCTGGGCCGGGCCGACGCCGTGGTCCACACGCTCGTCGACGCCCTGGCACCGGGAGCGGTCCTCGTCGTCACGGCCGACCACGGCATGGTCGACACCCCGATGGACCAGGCGGTGGTGGTCGATGACAACCGCGCACTGACCGCGGGCGTGCGTCGCGTCGTCGGCGACCCGCGGGCCCGGCACGTGTATGTGCGGCCGGGAGCCGAGGCCGACGTGCATGCGGCGTGGACGGCCGTGCTCGGCGACCGCGTGCAGGTGCTGACGCGGCTCGAGGTCATCGACGGCGGGCTGATGGGCGAGGTCGACCCCTTCGTCGCCGAACGGATCGGGGACCTGATGGCCGTCTCGCGCGGCCAGGTGAAGCTGGCGACCCGGTCCGACGCGCGGGTCAGTGCGCTGATCGGCCAGCACGGCGCGCTGACCGACGACGAGGTCCTGGTGCCCGCGTTGGTGGCCCGGGGCTGAACCGGCGGCCCGCGGCCGGACCGGGGCTGGCACGATGCGGTCCGTGGCGGAGCTGATCTTCTACGCAGGGACGATGGACTGCGGCAAGTCGACGCTGGCGCTGCAGACCGACCACAACCATGCCTCGCGCGGACGTGCCGGCCTGGTGTTCACCCGGCTGGACCGGGCGGGGGAGTCGGTGCTCTCGAGCCGGCTGGGCCTGCAGGTGCCGGCCGTCGAGGTCGACGAGGCCCTGGACCTGCGCGAGGACGTCGTCTCCCGGCTGTCCGCCGGCGAGCGGATCGACTACCTCATCTGTGACGAGGCGCAGTTCTACTCGCCCGCGCAGGTCGAGCAGCTTGCGGTCATCGTCGATGAGCTCGGCGTCGACGTGTACGCGTTCGGGATCATGACGGACTTCCGCACGCGCCTGTTCCCCGGCTCGGCGCGGTTGGTCGAGCTGGCCGACCGGGTCCAGGTGCTCCAGGTCGAGGCGTTGTGCTGGTGCGGGGCACGGGCGATCCACAACGCGCGCACCGTCGACGGACAGATGGTCGTGGAGGGCAGCCAGGTCGTCGTTGGCGACACTGCGAGCGCGTCGGACGACGACGTCGTGCACCCGGCCGGCGAGGTGGCGTACGAGGTCCTGTGCCGCACGCACTACCGCGCACACATGACGTCGGCCCGCGCGCGTCAGGCGCACATGTCGCCGGACCCGCTCCCCTTCGCCTGACCGCCTTCCGCGCTCCTTCCGCGAACGGTGAGCTGTCGTCGTCTCACCGGCGACTGAGGCGACGACAGCTCACCGTTCGCGTGATGTGAGGGCCGCGCGGACCAGCTCGATCAGGACCCACGGCTTCGTCAGTTGGTCCGCGGTGACGACGATGACGATCCAACCGGCGCGGGTCAGCAGGTTGCGACGGGTCGCGTCATGCCGGCGTTGCGACTCTCCGCCGTGATGTGCGCCGTCGTACTCGACGACAACCTGCTGCCCGGTCCACACCATGTCGCCACGTGCGATCCACTGCCCACGGTCGTGGATGTCGACGTTGCAGGCCGGCGGCGGGACCTTTCCGAGCACCAGGATGCTGCGGGTCCGGGACTCACCCGGGGACTGCGAACCGGAGTCGAGGACCGGCAGAGCCGTGCGGGCGGTCTTCACTCCGCGCCGGCCGTGCGCCCACCGAACGAGGTCGCGCAGCTCGTCTCGCGTCGCGAGGTCTCGGCGGAGGATGGCATCGCCCATCGCGACGACATGCTCGATCGGCATAAGGCCAGCACAGTCGATCCACGTGCGAGCTGGTGTCGTCACCGGAAGGCCGGCGTGCTCCGTGACGTGCTCATCCGGCAGGTCGACCCGTCGTCCCCGCACACCGCGACGCTGCGGCCGGGTCGAGGTCTGTCGGATGGACACCGACGCCGGCTGCTTGCCGCCCAACGCGATCCACGGCGGAAGCGGCAGGTCCCAGTGCTGCGCGCACGTCAGATCTGTGAGGACAGCATCGGGCCCTGAGGCGAGCACGGCGACCCGCGCCGCGACCGCATCCGGGTCGATATCGCGGCCGACGCGCACTCCGCGCGACGGCACGACCAGCGACGCGGAGCGGACCTGCCGGGCGGAGAGGGCTCCGGCCCCGGCCGCGCTCACGACGAACGGGGCGCTGCTGGCGTCTGCTGCGGGGTGAATCGGCATGACGTGCAGGGTGCGCGTGCCCCTGGCGAGAGCCAGCCGACGTCAGGCCAGCGGTGGACGCCGCCCGGCGTCGACGCGCAGCTGTGGACATCCGTCCCACAACGCCGCGAGCGGTGAGCTGTCGTCGGGTCGTGCGGCACTATTGCGACGACAACTCACCGCTCGGGCAGTAAGGGGCAAGGTGGGGGAGCGTCAGGCGTCGTCGTCGGGCTTGCCCGAGCCGAAGAGGATCTCGTCCCACGTCGGGACGCTCGCGCGGGCCTTGCGCCCGCGCGGCTTGCGCGCGGCCGGTGCTGGCGTCGCTGCCGGCTCGGCCTCGGGCTCTTTGTCCTTGGCCGGCGCGGCCTTCTTCGCCGCGGCCGTCTTGGTCGAACGCGAGGTGCGCCGGGTGGGCGCCGGTGCCGGCTCCGGCTCGGTCGAGACGACGACGGTCTCCTGGACGTCGTCGGCCGGCTCATCCGCCGATTCGTCGTCGGCGTCGGGGACTGCGACCAGGCGCGGACGGCCGGGCTCGGGCTCTGCGCGCACGACCGGGATCGGCGCGACGAGGTTCAGTGCGTCGGCGATGTCGGCATCGTCGAGCGGGGCATCGCTCGCGGCGGCGGGACGCGCACCCATGAGCGCGCGGGCCTGGTCGTCCTGCGGGTGCAGGTTGCGCCCGCCGTGGTCGTAGGTCCAGGCCGCTCGGTGCTCACCGGTCCGGTCGGCGTAGACGGCGGTGACGATCCACCTGCCGTCGTCGCGACGGAAGGCGTCCCACACCAGCTCGGGCCCGGCAGCAGCGACCGCAGCCTCGCGCAGGGTCGCGCCGCCACCGGATCGACGGACCTCGACGGCCTGCGCCTGCTCGGCGATGTAGGCGCGCTCGGCAAGCAGGGGCTCGGCGTAGCGCACGACCTTGTCGAGCGACCAGCCGGTGTCGCCGGCGATGGCCTCAGCCGTCTCGCCGGCACGCACTCGCGCCTGGACCTCGCGCGGGCTGAACGTCTGCAGGGCAGGCTCCTGGTGCCGGGTCGGGTGGCTCGCGGCGTGCGGGCCGTCGGTCAGTGCCGAACCTAGCGCGTCGAGCCGCCTCGCGGCTCGTCCCGGGCTGCGAACCCCCTCGGCGGGTCGGGGTGTGGGACGGCCGACGGCCGCGCTGTCAGCTCGTGCGCTCGGCTCCAGGAGTCGGGCCGGCGACCGGGTCGGCGCCGATCGTCGCGGCCGGTGGGAGGTCCTCCGGTGGCCGCATCGCCCGGGTGAGCGGCCGCAGGGTCGCCGCGACGATGATCGCCGCTGTCGCCGCGCAGCCGACCGACAGCACGAACGCCGGGGTCGACCCGTGCGCGTCGACCACGATCCCGGCCACGGCAGTCCCGCCGGCGAAGCCGACCGTGAGCCCGGACGTCGCCCACGTGAGGCTCTCGGTCAGCAGCCGCGCCGGCACGAGCCGCTCGGTGAGCGCGAACGTGGAGATGAGCGCGGGCGCCACCATGACGCCGGCGACGAAGGTCGCGACCATCAGCGGCGGGACGGTCCGTACGAGCGTCGCCGGGACGAGGGCGACGGCGAGGATCGTCGACAGCACGAGGACCTGACGCGGCAGGCTCGCCGGCCAGTGCCGGCCGCCGAACACGATCCCGCCGAGCATCGACCCGAACGCCCACAGCCCCAGCACGATCCCGGAGGTGCCCGCCTGGCCGGCGTTCTGCGTGAAGGCGACGACGGCGACCTCATACGTGCCGAACACCCCGCCGATGCCGAGCGCGGCGACGACGACGATGAACAACGCCGGGGAGCCCAGCACGCCCCGCTCGCCGTGCTGGGCCGGCGGCGAGGGGGCGGGGGCGGTGCGCCGCTGCGCCGCCAAGGCGAGGCCGCCGACGAGGACGAGGACCGACGCGACGATCAGCGGAGCCGGCAGTCCGACCTGGAACGCCAGGACCGAGGTCACCAGCGGGCCGACGGTGAAGACGACCTCGTCGAGCACGCTCTCGAGCGCGAAGGCGGTCCGCAGCGTGGGCGCATCCGGGGCGATCGCGGCCCACCGCGCGCGGACCATGGACCCGATGGCCGGCTGCGTGACGCCGGCCAGGGCGGCCACGACCAGCGACACGGCGGCCGGGGCGTCGTTCACGATCAGGCCGACGAGCACGCACACGAGTGCGGCGTTGGCGATGCACAGGAACGTCAGCAGCGCCGTCTGCCCGCGGCGGTCGGCGAGCCGGCTCGTCATCGGCGCACCCACCGCGACGGCCAGCTGGTACGCCGCCGACATCGCGCCAGCGAGCGCGTACGAGCCGGTCTGGCCGCTGACGAGCAGGACGATGCCGAGGGTCTCGATCGAGTTGGGCAGGCGCGCGACGAGGCCGGCGCTCGAGAACCGGATGGCTCCCGGTAGCGCCAGTGCCGACCGGTAGCCGCCGAACATGCGCTCGAACCTAGGCCATCGCCCTGACCGGCCCCGACGGCGGTACGGGGTGCCGCCGGGGGAGGATGGAGACGTGCCCGATGACCGTGAGCCCACCGTCCTTGCCGACCTGTTCGCCCGGCATCCGTTGGTACGACCGGCCTGGCGGGCGGCGACCGAGGCCGGGGCGTTCCTGCGCGACGAGCGTCCGCGCGACCTCGTCGTCGACACCAAGAGCAACGTCGCCGACGCGGTCACGGTCATGGACCGCACCGCAGAGGCGCTCATCGTCACGTCGGTCCTGGGCGCGCGGCCCGATGACGGGTTCCTGGGCGAGGAGGGCGGCGAGCGGCCCGGTACGTCCGGCGTCCGGTGGGTCGTGGACCCGCTCGACGGCACGACGAACTACCTCTACGGGCTGCCGATGTGGGGCGTGTCGATCGGCGTCGAGGTCGACGGGGTCGGCGAGGTCGGCGTCGTCGTCGCCCCCGACTTGGGGGAGTCCTACATCGGGATCCGCGGGCACGGGTCCTGGCTCGTCGACGGCGCCCGGGTCACCCGCCTCCGTTGCAGCACTGTGACGGAGCTGCCGGTGTCGCTGGTCGTGACCGGCTACAACTACGACCCGCAGCTGCGGCGCCGGCAGGCCGCCGTCGCCGCCGACCTCATCGCCGGCATCCGTGACCTGCGACGCCTGGGTGCCGCCTGCGTCGACCTGTGCTGGACCGCGCGGGGCCGCGTCGACGCGTTCTACGAGCGCAACCTGAACCCGTGGGATATCGCGGCGGGGCTGGTCATCGCCGCCGAGGCCGGCGTCGTCGTCGATGGCCTGCGTCCGGGGCGTCCGCCCGGCAGCGAGTTCATGCTCGCCGTCGCTCCCGGGATCGCCGACGCGCTGCGCGACCGCCTCACCGCACTCGACGCCGACCGGTAGCCGCCGACGCGCCTGGAATGGTCGTCAAACGCCCTTGAAAGGCGGTTTTAGCGACCATTCAAGGCGTCTCGGCGGTAAGGGGGGCGGGTCAGTCGAGGCGACGCAGCTCGGCGCGGTAGCGGTGGGTCTTGGCGACGTAGCCCTGCGCCGCCTGGGTGAACTCGCCCTCCCGCACGACGTCGGGGACGATCGTCGCGGGCACCCCGAGGGCACGGGCGAACGGCGGCACGACCTTGCCGTTGCCCACGAGCGCTCCCGCGCCGACCAGCGCGTGCGGGCCGACCTCGGCCCGGTGCAGGACGACCGACCCCGACCCGACGAGGCTGTCGTCGTGGATCGTGCACCCCTCGAGGTGAGCGTTGTGACCGACGACACAGCGGTCGCCGACGACGGTGTCCAAGGTCGACGTGCAGTGGATCACGGTGCCGTCCTGGATCGATGTCTGTGCGCCCACGATGATCGCCCCGCCGTCGCCGCGCAGCACCGCCGTCGGCCACACGCTCGACTCCGGACCGATGCGTACGTCACCGATCAGGACGGCGTCGGGATGGACGAACGCCGTGGGGTCGATCGTCGGCGCGATATCGCCGAGGGCGTAGCAAGGCATGGGGCCTCCATGAGGGAAAGCGCACCGCTCCGGCGCGCCGACGCAACCCTGCCACGCGGCCGCCACAGCGATGAGGCACAATCGCCCCCCGCGGAATGTTGGGCGGGCTCGGAGCGTTCGGGCAAGGGCGAGCGTAAGGCTCGCAGAATGGGAAGGGGCTGACCTCACGATGGCAACCGACTACGACGCACCTCGGAAGACGGACGAGGAGCTCGCAGAGGACAGCCTCGAGGAGCTGAAGGCCCGTCGTGCCGACAAGGCCTCCTCCGCGGTCGACGTGGACGAGGCGGAGCTGGCCGAGAGCCTTGAGCTTCCGGGCGCCGACCTCTCCGACGAGAGCCTCACAGTGCGGGTGCTCCCGCGGCAGTCGGACGAGTTCACGTGCTCGTCGTGCTTCCTGGTCCACCACCGCAGCCAGCTCGACCACGAGGGCAAGAACGGACCGATCTGCAAGGAGTGCGCCTGATCCCAGGCGCTCGCGGGCGCGCGTCGACCGGCGCTACCCGGGCGGAAGGATCCGAGCGCCTGCACGGTTGACGGCCCGGTAGACCGCAACCTCCGCGACGGCCGCAGCCGTTGTGATGACCGCCGTCCACGCGATCGCACGGGGCAGTGACACGTGCAGGTCACGGGCCTGGGGTACCGGTCGGCCCGTCGCCTTCTCGTACGCGACGCTCACGGCCTTGCGGACGACCATCGTCACGAGCACCGCGGCCAGCGGCGCGACGACGTGCATCAGCGGGTTGACCTCGATCTTGACGTCGGCGGCGATGTCGCCGGAGATGTCGCCGTCGGACGCGTCCATGGATCCTCCGTGAGTAGGTCAGCGGCCCATCGTTGCAGTGAGCGCGGTCACCACGCGAGTGGGGTGGCGGGAGCTGAACAGCCACGCCGGGTGCGGGTCCTGCGGATCATCGAGCGTCACGAGCACCCCGTTGCGGGCAGACCACGGGCGCAGCGCGACGAAGACACGCGCGTCGGCGCCCGGTCCGCGCAGCTGAGCCATCCGGCTCGCGTCCACCACCTCGACCGCGGCGACGGCGGACGGCGGCAGGACCGCGGGCCCGACGGCCAGGTGGTCGGCGGTCACCTCGATCCGCGGCGCGGTGACGACCAGCAGAAGCACGGTGAGCACGCCGGTCACCGCGGCCACGCCCCAACCGACGCCGGCACCCAGGGCGGCGCCGTACGCGACCGAGATCATCAGCGCCGGGACGAGGGCGAGGATCGACGCCCACCAGGTCGGCCACAGCCGCTCGCGGTACCCCGTCCCGTCGTCCATCCGGCCAGCCTGGCACGCGAGTACCCTCGGCGCGATGACCGCCTCCCGCGACGCCTCGACCGGCGCCAACCGACCGAAGGCGACGCTCCCGACGACCGCGCCGTCCGACGCGGTCATGCCGCTTCGGTCGCCGAACGCCCCGTCGCCCGGCGAGCCCGTCCCGTCGCACTACCGCTGGTGCTTCGGGTGCGGGGCCGACCATCCGACCGGACTGCACCTGCAGATCACGGCGGGCGAGGGTCTGCGCGTCTCCGGCCGGTTCATGGCGTCGGAGCACCACCAAGGTGCCCCGGGCCTGGCGCACGGCGGCGTGCTGACGACGGCGTTGGACGAGATCCTCGGCTCGCTGAACTGGCTGCTGGCCGGCCCGGCCGTCACCGCGCGCATCGAGGTCGACTTCCGCCGCCCCGTCCCGGTGGGCGAGACCCTTGTCATCGACGGCGAGGTCGTCGGCGTCAAGGGACGCAAGGTGTTCACGCGCGCTGTCGGGCGCCTCGCCGAGCCGGACGGGCCCATCGCGGTCACGGCGACGGCGCTGTTCATCCAGGTAGGCCTGCAGCACTTCGTCGACCACGGCACGGCGGCGCAGGTGCGCCAGGCGATCGAGGACCGCGCCTCTGGCGGGCCGGCGTGGCGACCGGAGGGCGAGGAGTACACCGTGGAGCTCAACCCGTGACCGTCGTACCGGATGTCCTCGTCCATCGGCTCGACCCGGACCTACCGCTCCCGGCGTACGAGCACCCAGGTGACGCGGGCCTGGACCTGCGCGCCCGCGTCGACGTCCAGCTCGCCCCTGGCGAGCGGGCCTTGGTGCCGACCGGCGTGGCCATCGCGCTGCCGGACGGCTATGTCGCGCTCGTGTGCCCACGCAGCGGCCTGGCGATCCGGCACGGCCTGGGGCTGGTGAACGCCCCCGGCGTCGTGGATGCGGGCTACCGCGGCGAGATCAGCGTCGTCCTCGTCAACCACGACCCGGTGGCCACGGCGACGATCTCGCGCGGGGACCGCATCGCCCAGCTCGTCGTCCAGGAGGTCGCGCGGGCACGACTGCACGAGGTCTCCGAGCTGCCCGGCTCGCACCGGGCCGCGGGCGGCTTCGGCTCGACCGGGGGACTTTCCCGGGCCTGACCGGGCCGGTGAGTCCGTGCCCTGGCGGCGGAGGGCTGACGGGGCGGGTACGGTAACGATTCGATAACCGCCGAGCTGCGTCGGGTGACGCACGGGCGAAGGAGAGTCATGGAAGATCGCCCCAACGGGCCGTGGGATGCCGATGAGATCGACGCCGCCGATGGCGCCGAGCGGCTGGACCTCGGCGGACTCCTGGTCGCCCCCGCCGAGGGGGTCGAGGTGCAGGTGCAGGTGGACGAGAGCACCGGGCAGATCAGCCAGCTCACGTTCACGGCCGGTGACGCCGCGGTGCAGGTGCAGCCCTATGCCGCGCCGCGCAGCGGCGGCCTGTGGGACGACGTGCGCGGTCAGATCCGGTCCTCGATCAACGGCGCCGGCGGCCTCGTCGAGGAGGGCGTCGGGCCGTTCGGACCCGAGCTGCGCGCCCAGGTGCCGGCGTCCGACGGCAGCAGCCAGCTACAGCCGGCCCGCTTCACCGGCGTCGAGGGCCCGCGGTGGTTCCTGCGGTCGGTGTTCCTCGGCTCCGCGGCGCGCCCCGGGCCGGGAGCGCAGCGGCTGGAGGACCTCGTCCGCACGCTCGTCGTGGTCCGCGGCGGAGAGGCGATGCCCGTGGGCGCGCCCATCCCGCTGAAGATGCCCACCGTCAGCGAGGACCCGTCCGTGCCCGCTCCGGGCCGGGTGCTGCCGTCGCCGTTCGAGCGTGGCCCCGAGGTGACGGAGACGCGCTAGCGGACCACGAGCACCGCGTCCGGCCCGGCAGGAGCTACCGTTGCCGTATGGCGACGAGCACGGCACGGCCTCCGGAGCGACGCGGTCTGTGGAAGTCCTTGACCCGCTCGCAGGCGCAGGTGGAGGCGGACGAGCTGCAGAAGGAGCTCGCCGGCGAGCAGGTGGATGCCGACGACCTCCTGGCGATCTGCAACTGCACGGGCGGCAACGAGGTGGCGATCCGCGGCATGGTCCGGTCGATCACCGTGCGGCCTCAGGGAGCTGTGCCGGCGCTTGAGGTCGACCTGTACGACGGGTCGGGCAGCGTCACCGTGGTCTGGCTCGGCCGCCGCGGGATCCCCGGCATCGAGGCGGGGCGCACGATGGTCGTCCACGGCCGGCTCACCAGCAACGAGGACAACCCGACGATGTACAACCCGCGGTACGAGCTGAAGCCTTCCGCCGGATGACGACTCCGGCCACGCCGGTCCCCGAGCCCGCGTCCGAGCCCGTGAACGTGCCTGACCCTGCGAATGTGCCGGAGCCTGCAACCGTCCCCGAGACCGTTGCGCAGGTGACCGAGGCGGCCGACGAGCCCGTCGGCGTCGAGACGGCCCCCGAGGTGCGCGCCGAGGCACTGCTGCTCGAGCGCGCGATCGGGGGATGGCGCGGCGTCATCGACTCCGGTGTCCCGACCGCGGTCTTCGTGGTCGCGTACGTCGTCACGTCCTCGCAGCTGCGACCCTCGCTCATCGCGGCGTTGGTCGCCGGCGGCCTGATCGCGCTGTGGCGGCTGGTCCGGCGCGAGCCGCTCCTGCAGGTCGCGGCCGGCTTCGTCGGGCTGGGCATCTCCGCGTGGTTCGCCGCCCGCACCGACAACGCCTCCAACGTCTACCTGCCCGGCATGCTCACGAACCTGGGGTATGGCTCGGCGTTCTTGCTGTCGATCCTGGTCCGCTGGCCCCTGATCGGGATCGCGATGGGCATCCTCACCGGCGAGGGCACGTCGTGGCGCAGGGACCCGGCGCTACGTCGGGCGTACGCCGCGGCGTCGTGGATCTGGGTCGCGCTGTTCTACGGCCGTCTGGTCGTGCAGACGCCGATGTACTACTTCGGCTGGGTCGAGATCCAGGGCATCACGAAGATCGTCATGGGCTACCCGCTGTTCCTGGCGGCCGCGTACTTCACCTACCGCGTGCTGTCGCCGATCCTGGCGAGCAAGCGTGCCGCGCGAGCCGAGGCCACCACTCCCACCACCGATCCTCGACCTTGAGGTTCGGAGGGGTTCACGGCTGAGGAAGCACTCTGAACCTCAAGGTCGGCGGGTGGTGCGAAGTTCGACCGGACTAGGTGTGGCCGAGCAGTCGCTGGAGCTCGGACTCCTGGTCCGGCGAGGCGACGAAGAGAAGCTCGTCGCCCTTCTCCAGCGGGTCGTCGGCGGTGGGCGCGAACACACGCGGCCCGCGGACGACGGCGACCAGCGCCGTGTCGACGGGCCACACCTGGTCCCCGACACGGGTGCCGACGACGGGGGAGTCGGACGACAGCGTGATCTCGACGAGGTTCGCGTCACCCTGGCGGAACGTGAACAGGCGGACGAGGTCGCCGACGCTGACCGCCTCCTCGACGAGCGCCGAGAGCATGCGCGGGGTCGACACAGCCACGTCCACACCCCACGACTCGTCGAACATCCACTCGTTCTTGGGGTGGTTGACGCGGGCGACGACGCGCGGGACGCCGTACTCCGTCTTGGCCAGCAGCGACACGACGAGGTTGACCTTGTCGTCACCGGTCGCCGCGACGACGACCTGGCAGTGGGAGAGCATCGCCTCGTCGAGCGCGGAGATCTCGCACGCGTCAGCGAGCAGCGTGTCGGCACCCTCGACGATGCCCGGGCGTGCGAGCTCGGTGTCCTTGTCGATCAGCAGCACCTGGTGGCCGTTGGAGACCAGCTCGCGCGCGATGGCGCGGCCGACCTTCCCGGCGCCGGCGATGGCAACGCGCATCAGGCCTCCAGCGGTCCGTGCTCGAAGATCCGCTCGACGCGCTCGCGGGTCTCGTCCCGCAGGAGGGCATGCACGAGGTCGCCCTCCTGGAGCACGGTGTCCGGCCCGGGCAGCATCGCGTCGCCGAGGCGAGTGATGAACGCCAGCCGGACGCCGGTTTCCTCCTCCAGCGCGAAGGCGCGCTTGCCGAGCCAGACCGGGCCGAGCGCGATCTCGGCGAGGGCGATCTCCCCGCTCGGGTCGCGGTACTCGTCGAGGGCACCCAGGGGCAGGAGCCGGCGGATGATCTGTCCGGCGGTCCAGGCGACGGTGGCCACTGTCGGGATGCCGAGCCGCTGGTAGACCTCGGCCCGCCGGGGGTCGTAGATGCGGGCGACAACCTGCTCGACGCCGTAGGTCTCGCGCGCCACACGGGCGGCGAGAATGTTGGAGTTGTCTCCGCTGGAGACGGCCGCGAAGGCCTGCGCGCGGCCGATGCCGGCGCTCTCGAGGGTCTCGCGGTCGAAGCCGACGCCCGTCACCGTCTGCCCACCGAACTCCGGCCCGAGCTTGCGGAACGCCTTCGGATCCTGGTCCACGACGGCCACGCTGTGGCCGATGTCGTCGAGCCGGTGGGCGAGCAGGGTGCCGACCCGGCCGCATCCCAGGATCACGATGTGCACGGTCGAACGCTACAGGCCGCGGCGCGCGGTCCTCCCGGCGGCGCGGAGGTAGGCTCCGGCGACGTGTCGGCATCGGATGCGTTCAAGCGCCTCTTCCTCGGGCAAGCGCTGCGCAGTGAGCGCATGGGCGACACCCTTCTGCCCAAGCGGATCGCTCTCCCGGTGTTCGCCAGTGACGCGCTGTCGTCCAACGCCTACGCGACCCAGGAGATCCTCCTGGTCCTGTCCCTGGGCGGGTTCTCGCTGTACTCGTACGGCCCGTGGGTCGCCGCGATGGTCGTCGTCATCTACTTCACGGTCGTCGCCTCCTACCGACAGAACGTCCACGCGTACCCGAGCGGCGGCGGCGACTACGAGGTCGTCTCCAAGAACCTCGGCCCCAACTGGGGGGTCTTCGTCGCGAGCGCGCTCCTGATCGACTACGTGCTCACGGTGGCGGTCTCGATCTCATCAGCCGTCGCCAACCTCGGTTCGACGATCCCGTTCGTCGACAAGCACAACGTGTGGTTCGCGGTCGCGTTCATCGTCATCATCACGCTGCTGAACCTGCGCGGTGTGAAGGAGTCCGGCGCTCTGTTCGCCATCCCGGTCTACTTCTTCGTCGCGTCGATCTTCTTCATGATCGGCTTCGCGATCTTCGAGATGGCGACGGGCCAGACGCTGCGAGCCGAGAGCGCCGACTGGACGATCATCGCCGAGAACACGTTCACCGGCGCGGCCCTGGTCTTCCTGGTCGCTCGGGCGTTCTCCTCCGGCACGACGGCCCTCACCGGCATCGAGGCCGTGGCGAACGGCGTCCCGGCGTTCAAGAAGCCGAAGTCGAAGAACGCCGCAACGACGTTGCTGCTCCTCGGGGTGATCTCGATGACGATGTTCGTCGGCATCACGTGGCTCGCGCTCGCGACCGAGGTGAAGGTCACGGAGTTCGACGACGACCTCGTCGGCCTGCCGGCCGGTCAGCCGCAGAAGACGGTCATCGTCCAGATCGCCGACGCGGTGTTCCACCACTCCCACATCGGCGTTCTCATCGTCGCCCTGGCGACGGCGACCATCCTGGCTCTCGCGGCGAACACGGCGTTCAACGGCTTCCCTGTGCTTGGGTCGGTGCTCGCCCGCGACGGCTACCTGCCCCGGCAGCTGCACACCCGCGGGGACCGGCTCGCGTACAGCAACGGGATCCTGGCGCTCGCCGCTCTCGCCGTCCTGCTGGTGATCGCCTACCAGGCCGACGTCAGCGGCCTGATCCAGCTGTACATCATCGGCGTCTTCGTCTCGTTCACGCTGAGCCAGCTCGGCATGGTGCGGCACTGGACGCGGCTGCTGCGCAGCGACCCCGACCCGGGCGAGCGCGCGCGCATGCTGCGATCACGCCTGATCAACGGCTTCGGCCTCGTCATGACAGGCTCGGTCCTCATCATCGTCCTGGCGACCAAGTTCACCAAGGGCGCCTGGATCGTCGTCGTCGCGATGCCGTTGATCTTCCTGCTCATGCGCTCGATCCACCGGCACTACGAGCGGGTCGCTGACGAGATCACCCCGACGGGCAAGAAGGTCATGCTGCCGGCGCGCGTCCACGCGATCGTGCTCGTCAGCAAGCTGCACAAGCCGACCCTGCGGGCCTTGGCCTACGCCCGGGCGACGCGGCCGACCTTGCTGGAGGCGGTGACGGTCGACGTCGACGCCGACGACACTGAGCGCCTGCGGTCGGAGTGGGAGCGCGAGGACATCCCGGTCACGCTGAAGATCCTGGCCTCGCCCTACCGCGAGATCACCCGGCCGATCCTCGACTACGTGCGCGGCCTGCGCGGCGAGAGCCCGAACGACCTCGTCATCGTCTTCATCCCGGAGTACGTCGTCGGGCACTGGTGGGAGCAGCTTCTGCACAACCAGTCGGCGCTCCGGCTGAAGAGCCGGCTGCTGTTCACGCCGGGCGTGATGGTCACGAGCGTGCCGTGGCAGCTGGAGTCCAGTGAGCTGGTGCTCGACAAGGATGCCTGACATCCCCCTGGTCGTCGGCGACTCCTGCGTCGTCGACATCGGCCCCATCGCGCACGGCGGGCACTGTGTCGCGCACACACAGGGACGAACCGTGTTCGTGCGGTACGCGCTTCCCGGCGAGCGCGTACGCGCCGTGATCACGGAGGTCTCGCGCAAGATCGTGCGGGCCGAGGCCGTCGAGGTCCTCACGGCCTCGGCCGACCGCGTCTCCGCGCCGTGCCCCGTCTTCGGCCCTGGCGGCTGCGGCGGGTGCGACCTCCAGCACGCGGCACTGCCGGCGCAGCGCGCACTGAAGACCCAGGTCCTCGCCGACTGCCTGCGGCGGATCGGCCGGCTCGATGCAGGCGAGGTCGACGCCCTCGGGCTGGACGTGCGCGAGCTGCCCGGCGCGCCGGACGGGCTCGGCTGGCGGACGCGGGTGCGCTGGTCGGTTGCCGCGGACGGCACGACCGGTCTGAAGCGGCACCGCAGCCACCAGGTCATCCCCGTCGAGCGGTGCCTCATCGCCGCTCCGGACGTCGCTGTGCCGCCGCCGCCCGGGCAGAAGCCTGCTCCGGTGGGCCGTGTCGACCACGACGTGCACGGTCGGCACTGGCGCACGGCCGGTGACGCGTTCTGGCAGGTCCACCCGGGCGCGGCGGAGGCGTTCGTCGACACCGTGCTTCGGCTGGGTCGCCCGACGGCGGGGGAGTCGTGGTGGGACCTGTACTCCGGGGCCGGGCTGTTCGCCGCGTTCATCGGTGAGGCCGTCGGCGCCGAGGGCGAGGTGGACGCCGTCGAGGCCGACCTGGACGCCGGACGAGAGGCCCGCCGCGCGCTGCACGACCTGCCCCAGGTGCGCCTGCACAGCTCTGACGTCGGTACCTGGCTGCGGACGGCCCCCGGCCGGCCGGACGGCGTCGTCCTGGACCCGCCGCGGGCGGGCGCGGGTGCCGCGGTCGTGGGGGAGATCGCTGACCGGGCCATCGATCGCATCGTCTATGTCGCCTGCGACCCGGCCGCGCTGGCCCGGGACGTGGCGCTGCTGCGGGAGCGCGGGTACCGGTTGGCGGCGGTGGACGGGTTCGACGCCTTCCCGATGACCCACCACCTCGAGGCCGTCGCCCTCCTCGTCCACGAGGGCTGAGGCCCCTGCATCCGCGAGCGGGGAGCTGTCGTCGCCTCGGGCCGCTCTGACCCGACGACGTCTCCCCGCTCGCGGAACGGTTAGGGGAGCCGTCGGTCGTCCTCGTGCGTCCTACCCGTCGCGGACCGTCCGTGAGGCTCCCGCATGCACTTCGTGAGGGGTTCGTGATGGTCGCGCTGGGTCGATTGTGGGCATTTGCCCGTTAGCATGGCCGCCAGTCCTCGGCACGAGGGCTGGTGTCGGCATGGCCGAGGGGGTTCGATGCGGGTGGCGGGGCGGCGTCGCAGGCGCCGCGGGGACTCCGGCGCGACCGCCGTCGAGTTCGCCATCGTCGTGCCCGTGCTGCTGCTCCTGGTCATCGGCATGCTGGAGTTCGCCTTCGTCATGCGTGACTATCTGAGCGTTTCGTCGGCGACCCGGACCGGGGCCCGTATCGCCTCGACGGGAGCCGGCGCGGGGCCGGGAACGTGTCCGGGCGCACCGGTCACCTGCGTCACCAGTGCCGTCCCGGCCCTGGCGCAGGATGCGGTCGACGCGATCCAGCAGTCGGGCTCAGCGATGCCGCAGAACTACGTCGACTACGTGCTCGTGTACAAGTCGAACGACAAGGGGTATCCCGGCAGCGCGGGCAACACCACGATGCCGTCGTACGCGCAGTGCGGCGTTGGCGCGTACACGAACTGCGTCGGCTTCCGCTGGGCCAAGAGCGCCGGCCGTTTCGTCTACGCCGGCCAGGGCAGCTGGAACTCCCAGTCGATCTACGCGTGCGCACCGTCCACAGTGACTGACCCGGGACCGGACTCGGTCGGCGTGTACATGCATGCGACGCATCCCTACCTCAGCGGGATGTTCGGCACGACACTCGGGATCTCGAACCGGGCGATCATGCAGTTCGAGCCCTTGGCGCAGAAGGTCTGCAACAACCTCGGCCCCACGAGCGGAGGGCACGAATGATGCGCGTGCGGACGACCTCGTTGAACGAGCGATGCCGGAGCCGCGCTTGTGGGGATGACGGCGTCGCAGCGGTCGAGTTCGCGATCCTCGTGCCGGTACTCGTCCTGCTCGTCGTCGGGATGCTGGAGTTCGGCTTCCTCATGCGCGACTGGCTCACCGTAGGCGGGGCGGTACGTGACGGCGCACGCGCAGCGACCAATGGGGCGGCGAACGGCTGCATCACCGGGTCCGGAGCGACGTGCGTGCCCGTCTTCGCGCAGACGGCGGCCGATGCCGTCGAGAAGGCCGTCATCGGGATGCCCAAGAGCGCGGTGCAGTACATCTGGGTGTACAAGGCGAACGCGTCGGGTTTCCCCGGGACGGCAACCACCCAGGCGGCGGCTAACGCCGCGGGCTGCGCGGCCGTGGCCAACTGCGTCGTCTACTCGTGGTCGGCCTCCGCCAACAGCGGGGCCGGCGGTTTCATCCGCACGGCCGGGACGTGGAACTCCACCAACATCAATGGCTGTCTCCCTGACCCAGACCAGATCGGCGTAATTCTTCGGGCGGAGCACCCATACATGACCAAGATGTTCGGCTCGACGATCAGCCTGACCGACCGAGCGTTCATGCGATTCCAGCCGCTCCCAGTTGCGACGTGCAACGGGACCGGTGGAGCCGGAGGGCACGGATGATGAAGAACCCGATCCGAGATTGGCAGGGAAGCAAAGCAGGCGACGACCGCGGAGCCGTAGCGATCCTCGTCGTGGTGATGATCCCGGTGATGATCCTGCTGACGGCGCTCGCCGTCGACGTCGGACGCTGGTACGTCGAGGCGGCGCGCGTCCAGAAGGCCGCGGACGCCGCGGCGCTCGGAGCGGTCACGTTCATGCCCAACAGCCTCGGCGACGCCTCGTCGACCTCAGGCACCGCACAGTCGACCGCCCGCTCGATCTCTTCGGTCAACGGCTACCCGAACTCCGGCACGAGCACGGTCACGGTCTTCAGCCCCGCTGGATTTCCCACGCGTGTGGGGGTGACCGTCGGAAGTACCGTCACGAACATCTTCGGTCGGATCTTCGGAAACCCTACGACGACCATCGCCCGGACCGCCGTCGCCGACTACGCGGCCCCTACCATCATGGGCAGTCCGTGCAACGCTCTCGGCAACCAGCCCGTCAGCACTCTGGGCGCGGCACTTCCGAACGGCTCCGTCATCCAGACCACCAGCAGCCTGTGCTCGACCGACCCGGGGTACTGGTTGCGCATGGCTGGCCCGGCGACCTACAAGTCGAATGGCGACCGTTACGCCACGAAGGGCTGCAGCACCACTCCGACGGGCAATGACCCGCAGTGCATCTCGAATCTGAATGACGACTACGCCGTCTCGAAAGGCGGCGGCTACTACGGGTACTTCTTCACAATCCGAGTGACTCAGGCTGCGCTTGACGCCAACGGGGGTCCACTGACGCTGTACCCGCAGGTCTACGACCCTGCGTATATCGATACGGGAGCTTCTTGCACATCGGGGCCGAACCCGAGCGTCGGCATCTCCAGTTGGTCGCGTTCGGGTACTACTGTCACCGTCAATACGTCCGCGGCGCACGGACTGAAGGTCGGAGACCCTGTTGAGATCACCGGCACTTCGACAAGCAGCGTCAACGGCAGGTTTACCGTAGTTTCAGTCCCGAACACCACAAGAATCACATACACGTCAGGGACGAGCGGGACGGCAAGCGGGTCCAGCGGCACTGCATGGATCTTGGTCAACGGCACGAACCAGTACGTCCCGAACAGCGGGCTCAATACGTCCACGAACAACAAGGCGCAGGATCGCTACGAGAACTCTCTGACGCTGGACTCAGGCATCGATAGCCCGTTCTGCGCTGGCGACAACAGCCCGGGTGGCAGCGGGACCGAGGGCTTTGTAACGTCATTCGTTGTTCGAGGGATTACGGCCTCCAACAACCCGTTGGACGCCGTGCCGCTCGTCAACTGCACAACTCAGTTCAAGCCGCAAGCATCGGGGACCACCGCGGCAGCCTTGATGGCGAGCAATACGACGAGCTACACGAAGTCGGTTGCTCAGGAGTACCACCAGTGGGTGGACCTCTGCTCGACGACGGCCGGTGTGGCTACTGGCTTCACTGCGTCGACAGCGGGGGACTATTACGTCCAGATCCGAACCAACCTGAACGCCTCAGCGACTGGAATGACGAACGTCAACACTGACGGCCTGATCGTCAAGCCCACCGACGGCGGCGGAACAGCGAGCAATCCGGTGGCTTACCCGGCACCCAGCCTGGTCAACGAAGGAACGATGGGACACAACATCTTCGCGATGCGGATCGCGACCAGCACATCGGGCGCGAACGCACTCGGCGACCTCATCTCGGTCTCGGCGCAGAACCGCCTGCCGATCTACGCGAACCAGGTCGGCGCGCAGAACGTCAACCTGATTCAAGTCCCGGAGAATGCGCGAGGAACCAACTTCGACTTCTCATTCTTCGATGTCACCGACTACTCCGGCAATGCGACTCTCACCGTCAAGGGCCCAGGCGACGTTCCTTGGAGTGGTTGCGCAATCGCAGGCGGCGTCACTGGAACATTCACTTCGAGTACCTGCTCGATCACGATGCCGGGAGGTACGAGTAACAACCAGGGCCGCACCGGGACGATGACTGTGCCGATCCCCAACTCGTACGAGTGCACGACCGCCGGTGTTCCTGCTCCGCGAGAGTGCTGGTTCCGCGTCGAATTCACCATCGGCAGTGGCGCGAACGAGGACACGACGTGGTCGGCGAACCTGAACGGCGACCCGGTCCGCCTGGTTGAGTAGCCCGAACCGACCGCCGGTCGCGTGACGTGGGGATTACGATATCTTGACGTCAAGATATCTCGCCCTCGCGAAGGAGACCGCCGGTGACCAGCATCGACAGCTTCGGATCCCGTAGCACCCTGACGGTCGGCTCGGCCGTCTACGAGATCTACCGCGTCGATGCCGTGCCCGGCTCCGCCCGGCTCCCGCTCACGCACAAGGTCCTCCTGGAGAACCTGCTGCGCACCGAGGACGGCGCGAACGTCACCCGCGAGACGATCGCGTCGATCGGCGACTGGGACCCGGCCGCCGACCCGAGCAAGGAGATCCAGTTCACCCCGGCCCGCGTGATCATGCAGGACTTCACCGGCGTACCCGTCGTGGTCGACCTCGCGACGATGCGCGAGGCGGTCAAGGAGCTCGGCGGCGACCCGGCGAAGATCGAGCCGCTCGCGCCGTCGGAGCTCGTCATCGACCACTCCGTCATCGCCGACTTCTTCGGCACCGCCGACTCCGAGGACCGCAACGTAGTCCTGGAGTACGAGCGCAACCGCGAGCGCTACCAGTTCCTTCGCTGGGGCCAGGGCGCCTTCGAGGAGTTCAAGGTCGTCCCTCCCGGCACCGGCATCGTGCACCAGGTCAACATCGAGGCGCTCGCCCGCGTCGTCATGGCCCGTGGCGGCCAGGCCTACCCGGACACCGTCGTCGGCACCGACTCGCACACGACGATGGTCAACGGCCTCGGCGTTCTCGGCTGGGGCGTCGGCGGTATCGAGGCCGAGGCGGCCATGCTCGGCCAGCCCGTCTCGATGCTCATCCCGCGCGTCGTCGGCTTCAAGCTCACCGGTGAGCTCCCGGCCGGCGCGACTGCGACCGACCTCGTCCTGACGATCACCCAGATGCTGCGCCAGCACGGGGTCGTCGGGAAGTTCGTGGAGTTCTACGGCGACGGCGTCGGCGCCGTCCCGCTGGCCAACCGGGCCACGATCGGCAACATGAGCCCGGAGTACGGCAGCACCGTGGCGATCTTCCCGATCGACGACGCGACGTTGGACTACCTGCGCCTGACTGGCCGCGCCGAGGAGCAGATCGCCCTCGTCGAGGCGTACGCCAAGGAGCAGGGCCTGTGGCACGACCCGGCGAACGAGCCGGTCTACTCCGAGTACCTCGAGCTCGACGTGTCGACGGTCGTCCCCTCGCTCGCCGGCCCCAAGCGGCCGCAGGACCGGGTGCTGCTGAGCGAGTCGAAGGCGTCGTTCGAGACGGCGCTGGCCGACTACACGAAGGCGCCGGCGGCCGTCGTGGAGACGACGATCGACGAGCAGCCGGTCGAGATCGGCCACGGCGCCGTCGCGATCGCCGCCATCACGTCCTGCACGAACACGTCCAACCCCTTCGTCATGATGGGCGCCGGCCTCGTCGCCAAGAAGGCCGTCGAGCGCGGCCTGACCCGCAAGCCGTGGGTCAAGACGACCCTCGGGCCTGGCTCGCGCGTCGTCACCGACTACTACGAGAAGTCCGGTCTGCTCCCGTACCTGGAGAAGATCGGGTTCGACGTCGTCGGCTACGGCTGCACCGTCTGCATCGGCAACTCCGGCCCCCTGATCCCCGAGGTCAGCGCCGCGGTCAACGAGGCCGATCTCGCCGTGGTCTCGGTGCTCTCGGGCAACCGAAACTTCGAGGGGCGCATCAACCCGGACGTCAAGATGAACTACCTCGCCTCGCCGCCGCTGGTCGTCGCCTACGCCCTCGCCGGCACGATGGACATCGACCTCGCGACCGAGCCGCTGGGCTACGACGAGGCCGGCAACGGTGTCTTCCTCGCAGACGTGTGGCCCACGGCGACGGAGATCCAGGACCTCATCGACACGTGCATCGACCCGTCGATGTTCGCCGCCCGCAACGCCGACGTCTTCGCCGGTGACGAGCGCTGGCAGGCGCTGACGACCCCCGACGGCGACACGTTCGCCTGGGCGCCCGACAGCACCTACGTGCGCAAGGCCCCGTACTTCGACGGCATGTCGACCGACCCGTCCCCGGTCAGCGACATCACCGGCGCCCGCGTGCTGCTCAAGCTCGGCGACTCGGTCACGACCGACCACATCTCGCCGGCGGGCTCGATCAAGCCCGACAGCCCGGCCGGCCTGTACCTCACCGAGCACGGGGTCGAGAAGCGCGACTTCAACTCCTACGGCTCGCGCCGTGGCAACCACGAGGTGATGATCCGCGGCACGTTCGCGAACATCCGCCTGCGCAACCTCATGCTCCACGACGTCGAGGGCGGCTTCACGGTCGACTTCACGACGCCGGACAACCTCACCGTGCCGGTGTTCGACGCGGCGGAGGCGTACGCGAAGACGGGCACGCCGCTGGTCATCCTGGCCGGTAAGGAGTACGGCTCGGGCTCGAGCCGCGACTGGGCCGCCAAGGGCACGGCGCTCCTCGGCGTGCGGGCCGTGATCGCGGAGTCCTACGAGCGGATCCACCGCTCGAACCTCATCGGCATGGGCGTGCTGCCGCTGCAGTTCCCGGCCGGCATGAATGCGGCGACATTGGGCCTGCAGGGCGACGAGGTCTTCACGATCCGTGGCGTCACCGCGCTGAACGACGGCGTCACGCCGCGTGAGGTGGACGTCGAGGCCGTAGCGGCCGACGGACGGACGGTCGAGTTCACCGCGGTCGTGCGGATCGACACCCCCGGCGAGGCGGACTACTACCGCCACGGCGGCATCCTCCAGTACGTCCTGCGCTCCCTCCTCTGACCGGTTCGCCGCTCTCCCTTCCGTTTCTCCCGCAATACGGGAGAAACGGTGGGACGCGCGGGACGAAACGGACACCGATGACCATCTGTCCCGCAATGCGGGAGAAACGGGAATGAGGGCGGCGATCATTTAGGATCGGTTCGTGAGCCTGCTAGAGCGGATCCGAGATCCGCGCGACGTCCGGGCTCTGCCCCCCGAGCAGCTGCCGGAGCTCGCCGCCGAGATCCGCTCGTTCCTCGTCGAGAAGGTCTCCGCAACCGGTGGCCACCTCGGCCCCAACCTCGGCGTCGTCGAGCTGACGATCGCCCTCCACCGGGTGTTCCGGTCACCGGACGACACGATCATCTGGGACACCGGCCACCAGGCGTACGTCCACAAGATCCTCACCGGCCGCGCCCGCGACTTCGACACCCTCAAGCAGAAGGACGGCTTGTCCGGCTACCCCAGCCGCGACGAGAGCCCGCACGACCTCGTCGAGAACTCGCACGCGTCGACGGCGCTGTCCTACGCCGACGGCCTCGCGAAGGCCTGGGAGCGGCGCGGCATCCTGGACCGCCAGCACGTCGTCGCCGTCATCGGCGACGGTGCACTGACCGGCGGGATGGCCTGGGAGGCCCTGAACAACATCGCGGCGTCCGACCGCCCCGTCGTCATAGTCGTCAACGACAACGCCTGGTCGTACTCGCCGACCATCGGCGGCATGGCCCACCACCTGGCGACCCTGCGGACCACGCGCGGCTACGAGCGCTTCATGCAGTGGGGAAAGCGCGTCCTGCATCGCACGCCGGTCGTCGGCGACCCGATCTACGGCGCCCTGCACGGGTTCAAGAAGGGCGTCAAGGACATGGTCGCCCCGCAGGGACTGTTCGAGGACCTCGGCCTGAAGTACATCGGCCCGATCGACGGGCACGACGAGCAGGAGATGGAGTTCGCGCTGTCACGCGCCCGGGCGTTCCCCGGCCCGGTCATCGTGCACGCGATCACCCAGAAGGGCCGCGGGTACCGCCCGGCCGAGCTCGACGACTCCGACCACTTCCACGGCGTCCCGATCTTCGACCCCGAGACCGGCCTGCCCGTGACGGCGGCCGGCCCGACGTGGACCCGCGCGTTCTCCGACGAGCTGATCGCGATCGGCGAGGAGCGCGACGACGTCGTCGCGATCACGGCGGCGATGCTCGGGCCGACGGGCCTGGACCGGTTCGCCCAGCGGTTCCCGGAGCGCACCTACGACGTCGGCATCGCCGAGCAGCACGCGGTGACCAGCGCGGCCGCGATGGCCTACGGCGGCCTGCACCCCGTCGTCGCCGTGTACGCGACGTTCCTGAACCGGGCGTTCGACCAGGTGCTCATGGACTGCGCACTCCACCGCGCCGGCGTGACGTTCGTGCTGGACCGCGCCGGCATCACCGGCGACGACGGCGCCAGCCACAACGGCATGTGGGACCTGGCGATGCTCCAGGTCGTGCCGGACCTGCGGATCGCCGCCCCGCGCGACGAGGCGACGCTGCGGGCCGAGCTGCGGGAGGCGGTCGCCGTCGCCGACGCCCCAACGGTCGTCCGCTTCCCCAAGGGCGCTCTCGGACCGGCGATCCCGGCGCTGCGCCAGGAGCACGGCTGCGACGTCATCGCCGAGTCCGGTCGTCCGGACGTCGTGGTCGTCGCCGTCGGTGCGTTCGCGGCCCTCGGCATCGAGGTCGCGCACCGGCTCAAGGCGCAGGGGATCGGCGTGGTCGTCGTCGACCCGCGGTGGGTCAAGCCGCTGCCGGCCGGGCTGGCCGACCTCGCGGCGAACGCACGGCTGGTGGTCTGCGTCGAGGACGGCGTGCGGGTCGGTGGCGTCGGCGACGCCCTCGGTGCGCTGCTGCGCGACCGCGAGGTTAGCGTGCCGCTACGCGTCGTCGGGGTGCCGCAGCGGTTCCTCGCGCACGGCAAGCGCGGGGAGGTCCTGGCGGAGTGCGGCCTGACCGCCCAGGACATCTCCCGGGGGATCGTCGAGACGATGGCCCGGTGCGCGGACCCGGAAGCGGGCGCAGAAGAGCCGACCGCGGTCCCCGCTCAGGCGCGGACGAGCCAGTCCACGACGTCGCCGGCCGACCAGCCGCTCGGGTAGATCTCCAGCAGCCGCCGCGCGCCCACCAGGTCGGAGCCGAGCGTGAGGATCGGCGGCTCCACGTAGCCGTCGGCGCGGGTCTGCCCCAGCCCGACCGCCGCCGTCAGCCCGTTGCACACGCAGGCACGTCCGGCCGTGCTCTCCGCGCTGCCGCCCTTGCGCACGAACGCGTCCTCGGGCTCGGCGGCGCACCGGTAGCCCACGCTCAGATCGGCCCGTCGGTACGGCGTCCGGAGGAACCCCAGGTCGCAGAGCCGGTCTCGCTCCGCGCGCACATCCGGGTCCGCGACGGTTCCAGCGACATCGGCGACCTTGAACGGGAAGCCGGTGGGGGAGGCGAGCGGGTCGGTCCGCACCCGCAGGGAACCGCGCCGGATCCCGTCCAGGAGCTCAGCCCGAAGGTCCGCCCGTAGCCCGGACTCCGCCGACAGCGCGAACACGGTGCCGACCTGCACGCCACGAGCGCCCTCGGCCTGTGCGGCACGCAGGGCCTCGGGCGTGCCGGCCGCCCCGGCGACCCAGAACGGCAGCCCGAGCGCTGCGATCCGGCTGAGGTCCGGCTCGTCGCGCGGGCCGAAGACGACCTCGCCGTCCTCGACCACGGGCCGCCGCGGGGGAGCGTTGTGCCCACCGGCCGGCGAGGCCTCCACGACGAAGCCGTCCGGACGGATGCCGTCGTCCCGGGCCAGGAACGCGGCGAGCACGTGTGCCGAGACGACGGCGAGGAAGACCGGCCGCTCGATGGGGAACGTCGTCGCGCCCGCGACGGCGCGCGGGTCCAGGTCGAGGGTGACCGGGTCACCCGGCAGTCCGTCGACGTCGATCGGGAAGGACAGGGGCTCCCCGGCCGCGAGGAGGTCGAGGGTGCGGGGGATCTCCCTCGGTACTCCGGCCCCCATGAGGACGACGTCGACGCCGGCGAGCATCGCGCCGAGGAGGGTCCCCGGCGTCGAGACCTGGATCTTCTCCAGGCAGTTGATGCCGACGAGACCGTCGTGGCCCTCCTTCGCTAGCCATGTCTCGACGAAACCGCCGAGGACGACGAGCTCTGCCGCCCGCCGCGTCGGGCGCACAGTGAGCTGGCCGATCGGGGCGTACGGCGCGCCCGGAGCCCGCCCACCGGGACGCAGGTGCCGGGCGAGGACCCGTCGGGCCATGCCCGGGTCCGGGAACGCAGCCAGCGCCCGACGGCAATGCCCGCCGGCGTCGCCGTCCTGCAGGCGCCGGGCGAGGATGAGGTCCAGCGCGACGCCGGACACGACGCCGAGCTGGCCGCGCTGCGAGACGGCCCGGGCCAGCCGCCACGAGGACACCGCAGCCCCCATCCCACCCTGGATCAGCGGCGGCAGGTGTTCAGCGCTTCTCATGGGGAGCCTCCTCGGGCGGACGACGGCCCGCGTACACAACGCTAGGTCGGCCGCCGCGACGAGCAGCCCTCCGATCGGCCGCACCTGGCGGGTCGAAGGTCCTCAAACCCACGGACTCGCAAGCCCCTGGCCCGCCGCCTGGCCACTAGGGGGCCGTCGAAGTCGCGCGCTCCAGGATCTGGTCGGCTGTCGGACCTGCCCGCTAGCGTGCCGGGATGACTGATGCGGTGACGGCCTCGGGCCTGATCAAGACGTTCCACGGCAAGAAGGGATCGACGGTTGACGCCGTGAAAGGTGTCGACCTGCAGGTCCACCCCGGCGAGGTCTTCGGCTTCCTCGGACCCAACGGCGCCGGCAAGTCCACGACCGTCCGGATGCTGACGACCCTGACGAGCATCTCCGGCGGCTCGGCCCAGGTCGCCGGTGTCGACGTCGCCACGGACCCCGACGGCGTACGCCGCCGCATCGGGGTGGCGTTGCAGGACGTGGGCCTGGACCCCCGCCAGTCCGGTCGCGAGCTCCTCGTTCTGCAGGCCCAGCTGTTCGGGGTGTCGAAGACCGAGGCGGCCGCTCGCGCGGAGGAGCTGCTGGAGCTGGTCGAGCTGACCGACGCCGCCGACCGGCGCACGAAGACCTACTCCGGGGGGATGAAGCGCCGGCTGGATCTGGCCAGCGCCCTCGTCCATCGTCCGGACGTGCTCTTCCTCGACGAGCCGACGACGGGACTGGACCCGGCCAGCCGGCTGGTGGTGTGGGAGGAGGTCCGGCGGATCAACGCGCTCGGCGTCACCGTCTTCCTCACCACCCAGTACCTGGAGGAGGCCGACCAGCTGTGCGGCCGGCTAGCGATCATCGACGGTGGTCGGATCGTCAGCGAGGGGTCGCCGGCCGAGCTGAAGGCCGCCCTGTGGGCCAAGCGCGGTGGAGACACCGAGCCGACTCTGGACGACGTCTTCCTCGATGTGACGGGCCGCGGCCGAGAACGCGGCGCGGGCGAGGTTCGGGAGGTGGGGGGATGAAGGCGCTGATGGTCCTCGGTGGCCGCGGCTTGCGCGAGACGCTGCGCACGCCCGACGCGCTGCTGCCCACCCTGCTGATCCCGCTGTTCTTCCTGGTCGTGAACGTGGGCCAGGCAGCGAAGATCTTTCCCAGCGACTCGACGCCGTGGCTCGAAGGCCAGAGCTATGCCGCCTTCCAGCTGCCGGCGACGATCCTGCTCGCCGCGTCGTTCGGGACCGCCGCGCTCTACCTGGTCGAGGAGGTGGAGAACGGCTACTTCGACAAGATCCGCGCGACGCCGGTCTCCCGCACGTCGATCGCGCTCGGGCGGCTGATCTCCGAGCCGGTGAAGATCGCCGTGATGACGGTCGTGATCGTCCTGGTGGCGATCCCGTTCGGGGTGTCCATCGCGAGCGGGATCATCGGGGTGATCCTGCTCGTGGTGCTCGCCGCCGGCTGGGCGACCGGCTACGCGGCGTTCCTGCAGTTCGTGGCGCTCAAGACGCGCAGCGCGGCGGCGACCAACTCCGCCGGCCTGGTCTTCTTCCCGCTGCTGTTCCTCACGCCGAACTTCGTGCCGCGTGACCTGCTGACCGACCCGATGGAGGTGGCGGCCACCTTCAACCCCGTGACCTACGTCATGGAGTCGATGCGAGCGCTGATCCTGCGTCCGCTCGACTGGGCGGCGATCGCCCCGGGGTTCGCGGTCGTGATCTGCTTCGTTGGGATCATGCTCGCCATCAACGTGCGGGTCATGCGGCGCTACGACTGACGACCGCGCAACGACTGACGACGGGCGACGACCTACCGGGCGGGCACGCTCGCGACGCCCAGCGGCAGGAACCGACGTCCCGTCGCCTCCACCGACGCGCCGGTGCGGTCCAGGTACGGGGTCAGCCCGCCGAGCCAGAACGGCCAGCCCGCGCCGAGCACCATGCACAGGTCGAGGTCCTGCGCCTCGGCGACGACACCCTCGTCCAGCATCCGGCGAGCCTCGTCGGCCAGCGCGAGCCCCAGCCGGTCGCGGACCTGCTCGACCGTCGAGGGGGAGTCGCCCTGCTCGAACATCGCCAGGACCTCGGGGTCGATGGTCTTCTTGCCGTCGGCGCCCTTGACCATGATCGTCGTCCGGCCGGCCTCGACGATGCGCGCAAGGTTGGCCGAGACGCGGTAGCGGTCCGGGAAGGCCGCGTGCATGGTCTCGGAGACATGCAGCGCGACGGCGGGCCCAACCAGACCCAGCAGCTCGAACGGACCCATCGGCAGACCCAAGGAGTGCGAGACCGCGTCCGCGACCTCCACCGGCGTGCCCTCGTCCACCGCGGCGATGACCTCGCCCATGTAGCGGGTCAGCAGGCGGTTCACGACGAAGGCGGGCGCATCCTTGACCAGCACGCACGACTTCTTCAGGGCCTTGCCGACCGCGAACGCCGTGGCCAGCGTTGCGTCGTCGGTCTGGTCAGCACGGGCGATCTCCAGCAGCGGCATGATCGCGACCGGGTTGAAGAAGTGGAAGCCGACCACCCGCTCGGGATGCGCGAGCCCGGCGGCCATGTCGGTCACCGACAGCGACGACGTGTTCGTCGCCAGGACGCACTCCGGCGTGATGATCCCCTCGAGCTCGGCGAACACGGCGCGCTTGACGTCGAGGTCCTCGAACACGGCCTCGATCACGAAGTCGGCGTCGGCGAACTCCGTCTTGTCCGTCGTGCCGGTGACGAGCGCAGACAGGCGGTTCGCCTTGTCCGGCGTGCTGCGCCCCTTGGCTACCTGCGCCTCGAGGTCGGCCCGGACGTACGCGACTCCCTTGTCGACGCGCTCCTGGTCGAGGTCGGTCATGACGACCGGGACCTGCAGGCGCTTGGCGAACAGCAGGGCGAGCTGGCTGGCCATCAGGCCGGCGCCGACGACGCCCACCTTCGTGACCTTGCGGGCCAACGCCTTGTCGGGTGCGCCGACGGGCCGCTTCGCGCGCTTCTGCACCAGGTCGAAGGCGTAGAGCGAGGCCCGCAGGTCGTCGCCCATGACGAGGTCGGCCAGCGCCTCGTCCTCGGCCGCGAACCCTTCGTCCCGCGTCGCGGTCCGCGCAGCACGCACGAGGTCGAGCGCGCGGTACGGCGCCGGGGTCGCCCCGTGCAGCCGGTCATCGAGCATCGCCTGGGCGAAGTCGACGATCCCGTCCCAGCTGGCGCGGTCGGGCTCGGGCCGGTCGACGGCGATGCTGCCGTCGAGGACGCCTGCGGCCCAACGGATCGACTCCTCCAGGAAGTCGGCGGGCTCGAGCAGCACGTCGACCACGCCGAGGCGGAGCGCGTCGGCCGGACGCAGCTGCTTGTTGGTCTGCAGGGGGTTGGCGACGATCACCTCGAGCGCGTTGGCCGGCCCGATCAGGTTCGGCAGCAGCCAGGCGCCGCCCCACCCGGGGATGAGGCCGAGGAAGACCTCCGGCAGCGACATGGCGGCTGCGGCCGTCGACATCGTCCGGTACGTGCAGTGCAGGGCGAGCTCGGTGCCGCCTCCCATCGCCGCACCGTTCACGAACGCGAAGGTCGGGACGTCCAGCTCGCCGAAGCGCCGCAGGACGGCGTGGCCGAGCTCGCCGAACGCACGGATCGTCTCGCGGTCGTTCACCAGGCCGATCGCGGACAGGTCCGCGCCGACCGCGAAGATGAACGGCTTGCCGGTCACGGCGACCGCAGCGAGGTCGTCCATCGCGGCGACGGCGTCGAGGGCGGCGTCGATCGACGCCAGGCCCGCCGGTCCGAACGTCGTCGGCCGGGTGTGGTCACGGTCGTTGTCGATCGTGATGAGAGCCAGGCGTCCGCCCGAGCCGGGGAGGTCGACCACGCGGACGCGGGCGTGCGTGACGACCTCGTCGGGGGTGGGGGTGGGCTCGGTCATCGTGCGCTCCCGTCGTGGCTGAGGTTCTCCCAGATGACCGTGCCGCCCATGCCGAGGCCGATGCACATGGTCGTGATGCCGAAGCGTGCGGACGGCGTCCGCTCGAAGTCGCGGGCGAGGTAGGTCATCAGGCGGATCCCGCTCGAGGCGAGCGGGTGGCCGACGGCGATCGCCCCGCCCATCGGGTTGACCCTCGGGTCGTCGTCATCGATGCCGAAGTGGTCGAGGAACGCCAGGACCTGGACGGCGAACGCCTCGTTGACCTCGAACAGGTCGATGTCCGCGATCGACAGGCCCGTGCGCGCGAGGGCCTTCTCGGTGCTCGGCACTGGACCGACGCCCATGACCTCCGGCTCGACCCCGGCGAAGGCGAACCCGACCATGCGCATCTTCTTGGCCAGGCCGAGCTCGTCAGCGATCTCCTCGGCGGCGATGATCGCGCCGGTCGCCCCGTCGTTGAGCCCGGAGCTGTTGCCTGCCGTGACGCGTCCGTGCGGACGGAACGGGGTCTTCAGCGCCGCGAGGCCCTCCAGCGTCGTCCCGGGGCGCATCGCCTCGTCCGCGGTGAGCAGGCCCCAGCCCAGCTCGCTCGACGGGGTCGCGACGGGCACCAGGTCGGGCTGGATCCAGCCGGCCTCGTAGGCAGCGGCCGTCTTCGCCTGGGACGCGACGGCGTACGCGTCGGCCCGGTCCTTCGTCAGGTGGGGGAAGCGGTCGTGCAGGTTCTCCGCCGTGTTGCCCATGATCAGCGCGTCGGTGTCGACGAGGCGCTCGGCCAGGAAGCGCGGGTTCGGGTCCATGCCCTCGCCCATGGGGTGACGGCTCATGTGCTCGACGCCGCCGGCGAGCGCGAGGTCGTACTGCCCGGCCATGATCGCCGCGCTGACCGTCGTCACCGCCGTCATCGCACCGGCGCACATACGGTCGACCGAGTACCCCGGCACGCTGCGCGGCAGGCCCGCCAGCAGTGCGGCCGTACGGCCGATCGTCATGCCCTGGTCGCCGATCTGCGTCGTCGCGGCCACCGCGACGTCGTCGATGCGCTCAGGCTCGACGCCGGGGTTACGGCGCAGGAGCTCACGGAAGACCTTGACCACGAGGTCGTCGGCGCGCGTCTGGGCCAGGGCGCTGCCTGCCCGGCCGAACGGGGTTCGGGCGCCGTCGACGAAGACGACGTCACGGACACGGCGGGCGACGGGTTCGGCCACGACGGGCTCCTCGAGGTCAGGGCGCGCCCGGGAGGCGGCTCCCAGCCATATTACCGGCCAGTAACTACGCTGGCTACTACGCGGTACCGTCCGCGGCGGCCGTCTGGCCGAGCGCATCCAGCAGCACCGGGAGGGTGCGCTCGACCTGCCACGGACGGGCCCCCGCGGCGACGAGCGCGCCGCGGACCGACTCCGGCGACACGGGGTCCGGCGGCGTCCACATGAGCCGGCGGACCGTGTCCGGGGAGAGGAGGTTCTCCAGCGGCATCGACTCGGCCTCGGCGACGTCCGCGAGCCCGGACCGAGCGGCCCGGAGCCGTGCGTGCGCGTCGGGATCGCGGTCGGCCCACGACCGCGGTGGTGGCGGCCCGCCGGCCGGCGGAGCGGGCGCGGGCAGCTCGTCCAGCGGCAGGGCCTGCGCCGCGGCGAGCGCCGCCCACCACCGGCCGAGGTGCCGGCGGGCGCCGCGGCCACGGAACTCCGGGAGCGCCACCAGCGCGTCAGCCGAGGCCGGCAGCGCCGTCGCGGCCGCGACGATGGCGGAGTCCGGCAGGATCCGGCCGGGGGCGATGTCACGCTGCTGCGCGAGATCGTCGCGCGTCTGCCACAGGGCACGGACAGCGGCGAGCGCACGCGGCTTGCGGAGCCGGTGGATCCCGGACGTCCGTCGCCACTCGTCGGGGCCGCGCTCCCGCGGGGCGAAAGACAGCAGCGACTCGAACTCCTCGCGCGCGATCTGCTCCTTGCCGGCGTCCGCGAGGCTGGCGGCAAGGCAGTCCCGGAGCTCGACGAGCAGCTCGACGTCGAGCGCGGCGTACCGCAGCTGGCCGGCGGACAACGGCCGCACGGACCAGTCGGTCGCGCCGTGCCCCTTCGCCAGGTGCAGGCCGAGCTCGGACTCGACGAGGGCGGCGAGGCTGACGCGGTCGCGGCCCAGGAGCCGGCCGGCCAGCTCGGTGTCGAACAGCGCGGACGGGCGCAGCCCGACCTCCGCGAGGCACGGCAGGTCCTGCGTGGCGGCGTGCAGGATCCACTCGACACCGGCCGATGCGGCCTGGAGCGGACCGAGGTCGCCGACCGCGATCGGGTCGATCAGGGCCGTCCCCGCACCCTCGCGGCGCACTTGGACCAGGTACGCGCGCTGGCCGTACCGGTAGCCCGAGGCACGCTCGGCATCCAGGGCCAGCGGGCCGCTCCCGGCTGCCACGAGATCGGCGTACGCCAGCAGGCCGGCGGCGTCGACGATGACGTCCGGAACGGGCTCGCGCAGGGTGGCCTCCGGCAGGGCAGGCGCTGGCTCGACGTCGGGAGCGGCGGTGCTGGCCTCGGGCACCGGGTCCGTCGCGGGATCGCTCACCGGCGCGGGTGCCGCCGGCGGCCGGTGACGCTGGCGACCCCGGTGACTGCCGGCGGCATGCCGGCGGCCTGGCCCAGCAGGTCGATCCAGGCTTCGACGTGGCGGCCCAGGTCGTCGGCAGGTTCACCGGTCTCCGGGTCCTCGATCGGCGTCCAGGACGCGCGGATCTCGACGAAACCCTCGGCCGGGCGGTCGAGCAGGGTGCCGAACGACCGGCCGGCGGTCCGGGTGACCGTTCCGCCGAGCTGCGCCACGTGGCACCCCCGACCGGCCAGCGCTTCGGTGACCCAGCTCCAGCCGACGTCGTGGAGCATCTGCTCATCGACGAGCTCGGGCTCCAGCGCGGCGCGGGCGAAGATGACGACCCGGAAGCAGCCGTCCCACTCCTCGACCCCGTCCGGATCGTGGAGCAGCACCAGCCGGCCGGTGGCCGGCTCGGCATCCGGGTCGGCGATCTCAGCGGTAAGCGCGACCGCGGACGGGGCCAGCCGCTGGGGGGCCGGTGCCTCGTCGAGGTCGAACTCGGGGCGGGGTGACGCGGCTTTGACCTGCGCGATGGCGCGCTCGAACGCCCCGGCGTCGGTCACGATGCTGCGCACGGTGCCAGGCTAGGCGGCGGGAGCGGCTGGTCCGGTCCGGCGCGCCGCGACGGCCCTAGGGTGGCGCGGGTGGCTGCCCTCCTCGCCCTGCTGGCGAGCCTGACGTGGGGGACGTCGGACTTCCTCGGCGGCCTGACGACCCGTCGGCTCCCGGCCGCCGCGGTCTACGGGCTCTCCCAGGGCATCGGCCTGGTCGCGCTCGCCACGGTCGTCACGGTGACCGGCGGCTGGGCCTGGGACGCTGGGGCGTGGGGCTGGGCGGTCGTGTCGGGCCTGCTCGGGCTCGCGGCGATGCTGGCGTTCTACCAGGCGCTCGCGATCGGCCCGATGGGGATCGTCGCCCCGCTCGTGGCCGTGTCCACCGCTGTTCCGGTGCTGGTCGGCGTCGCCCGCGGCGAGTCGCCGTCGGGCTGGCAGGTCGCCGGCATCGTCGTGGCGATCCTCGGAATCGCCCTGGCCTCCGGCCCGGAGCTGACGGCGGCCCGGTCCGCCCGGCCGCTGATCCTTGCCTCGATCGCGGCTCTGGGATTCGGCGGGATGTACGTGACGATGGCCGAGGGCAGCGCGCACGACCCGCTGCTGATGACGACGGGGATGCGCGTCACGACCGTCCTCGTGCTCGGCGTCGCGGCCATCGCCCTGCGCAGCGTCGGCGGGCCGAGCCGACGGGACCTGCTGCCGCTGGCGCTGATCGGCGTCCTCGACGCCTGCGCCAACGTCACCTACGGGATCGCGACGACGCTGGGGCTGCTGTCGACGACGGCGGTCCTGGCATCGCTGTACCCCGTCGTCACGGCCGTGCTGGCGGCGCTCGTCCTGAAGGAGCGACTGCGCCGGGTTCAGTACGCCGGCGTCGTCGCCGTCCTGGCCGGCGTCGTCCTCATCGGCGCGACGTAACGGGCGGAGTCAGGTCGTGGCCTCGGGTGCGGGTGCTGGTTCCAGGGTCAGGCTGATCGAGTTGATGCAGAAGCGCAGGTCGGTCGGGGTGCCGTAGCCCTCGCCCTCGAACACGTGGCCGAGGTGACCACCGCAGGTCGCACAGCGCACCTCGGTACGAAGCCGGCCCAGCGTGCGGTCCTCCAGGTACACGACCGAGTCCCCGGCGAGCGGGGCGTAGAAGCTCGGCCAGCCGCAGTGCGAGTCGAACTTCGTGTCGCTGCGGAACAGCTCGGCCCCGCAGGCCCGGCAGCGGTAGACGCCCTCGGTCTTGGTGTCGGTGTACTCACCGACGAACGGCGCCTCCGTCCCGGCCTCGCGAAGGACGTGGTACTCCAGCGGTGTCAAGGTCGCCTGCCAGTCCGTCTCCGGGCGGGCGTCGGGGTACACGGTGCCGTCCGGGCGGTTCGCGCCGTCCGCGGCGGGCGTCGAGGTCGTCATCGCTCGACGGTAGACCACCCTCAGCGGTCCTGCACAGTGCGCACGCCCAGCAGGGTGCCGAACCCGATCAGGCCGACGCCGCTGACGGCATCCGTCCACTGCAGCGCTCGGTCGCCGACGCGGGCGCCGACCGTCCCGGCGACGCCGGCCAGCGTCAGGTGCAGGGCGAGCGAGCCCAGGCCGATGCCGACGACGAAGGCAGCGGCCGCCGCAGGACTGCCGGCCACGTCGGCCACGGCGGCACCGGAGAACACAGCGCCCCACGTCAGGATGGTCAACGGGTTGGAGGCGGTCGCGACGAGGCCGGTCCGGAACGCCTGCGGCGGGCTGACGACCTCGTCCGCCGTCTCGGCCCCGAGCCGGATGCGGAACGCGTCGCGTAGCGTGCGCGCACCGAGGAATACCAGGACGGCCGCGCCGAGGAGCCCCAGGCCGATCCGCAACGGAGCGACCTGCAGGAGCGCAGCAGCGCCGAGAGCGCCGAGGACGGCATAGGCGAGATCGACCGTCGCGGCGCCCGCGCCGATCGCGGCACCAGGCCGCCAGCCGTAGCGCGCGCTCGTCCGCACGCACAGCAGCCAGATCGGCCCGACGTTCGCCGCTGCCAGCGCGCCGACGCCCAGGCCGGTCAGGAGTGCACCCCACATGCGGGCAAGTATGGCGCCGCTAGGGTCGGTCAGCATGAGCGAGATGCTGGACCAGCGAGGCTCGTGGCTCTCCGACGACGACCTGTCGTCCGCGCGGGAGCGCCTGCCGATCGTCTACGTCGATGCCGTCCCGGTTCGGGTGGACGAGCGCGGCCAGGTCACCAGCGTGGGGCTGCTCCTGCGCGCGATGCCCGACGGCAACATCTCGCGGGCCGTGGTGTCCGGCCGCGTCCTGTACGGGGAGCGGGTCCGTGACGCGCTGATCCGCCACCTCGAGAAGGATCTCGGGCCGATGGCGCTGCCCCGGCTCGCGCCGGCGCCGGCGCCGTTCACCGTCGTCGAGTACTTCCCCAGCCCCGAGGTCACCGGGTTCCACGACCCGCGTCAGCACGCGGTCTCCCTCGCGTTCATCGTGCCCATGGGTGGGGACTGCTCGCCCTCCAGCGACGCCCTCGACCTGGCCTGGGTGAGCCCCGACGAGGCGATGTCGCCGCAGTTCCAGGCGGAGATGAGCGGCGGCCAGGGCCGGCTCGTGCGCATGGCGCTCGCGCACTGCGGCGTCCTGCCCTAGCGCGCCGGGCTGGTCCTAGGGCAGCGGGGGGAAGTGCGGCGGGCGCTTGTCGGTCCGGGCGGCGATCGCCTCGCCCAGGTCGGGCCGGTCGAATGACCGGCGCATCTCCGCCAACGACAGCTCCACCGCCTCGTCCAGGCGCTGCGTGTCAGCGGCCAGGAGCTGCTCCTTGATGACCGCCATCGCAGAGGGCGAGCACCCCTCGGCCAGGTCGCGCGCCCAGTCGGTCGCCGCGGCGAGCGGGTCGTCGCTGACGGCGGTGACCAGGCCGAGCTCGTGGGCCTGCGCACCGGTGATCGTGCGCCCGGTCAGGAGCAGGTCGGTCGCGGTGGCGAGACCGACGAGGCGAGTCAGCAGCCAGGCGCTGCCGTACTCGGCGACGAGGCCGAGCCGCGGGAACGTCGCGCTCATCGAGGCCGTCGGGTGCGCGAACCGGGCGTCGGCGCTGATCGCGAGGACGAAGCCGATCCCCGCGCACGGACCGTTGATTGCGGTCGCGACCGGCGTGCGCAGCCGCAGCGCGATCGTCGGCAGGGTCTGCGTCGTCTGGCCGTCGAGGTACTGCGCGAGAACCTCCGGACCCTGCGCGAGGGCGCCGAGGTCGGCGCCGGCGCAGAAGCCGCGGCCGGCACCGGTGACGACGATCGCGCGCACCTCGGGGTCGGCGTCGGCGTGCCGGAGGCAGGCGGCGTACTCCTCGCCCATGCCGGGGACGATCGCGTTCAGCCGGTCCGGCCGGTTCAGCGTGATCGTCGCGACCGGTCCGTCGACGGCGTAGAGGACGTTCGGCTCGGTGTCCTCAGTCACGGTCGGGCACGGGCGCGTCGTAGGGGTCGATGCCCAGCAAGGTCTCGTCCTCCGGCGTGAGATCCGCCGCCGGGCCTTCGTACTGGTCGTGGAACGGGTCGGCGCGCTCCTCGTCGGTCTCGTCGTCCAGGTACGCCGCGTCGTCGGGGTTCTCCAGGTCGACGACGTGGATCGCCGCCTGCTCGGCCGTGACCCAGGGGGACGGCGTCAGGCCACCCGCGTGCTGGGGGTCGTCGCTTCCGTCCTCGGCGTCCTCCATCGCGAGGACATCCTCGGTGTCCTCCAACGGGTACGGGAGGTCGTCGTCGGACCCCTCGCCGCCACCGCCGTTGAGGGCGTTGTGGGTCGCCTCCGCCGCCATGACCATCGACAGCCGGTCGGCCTGGTCGGCGGCATCGCCGGTCGTGTCAAAACCGTCCGCCCGCGCGACCTCGGCAGGGTCAGCGCACCCGGCGACATGCTCGTTCATGTGGACCTCCCGTGACGTGGGACCTCCTCACAGTAACGCGGTCCCGCCGGGAGGACGGGTGCTCAGGGGAGGACGTAGGTCCTTGACTTCGGGACGGGTCGGCGGCACGTGCACCGGTGGCACCTCGCGCGTGACAGGCTTGGCACGTGACCGACACCGCCGTCCTTGCCGCCACCGTCCCCGACGACGTGCTCGCGCGCGAGCTCGAGCCGGTCGTCGAGCAGGAGTTGGCCCGTCACCTGTCCACGGCGCGCGACTGGTACCCGCACGAGTACGTGCCGTGGAGCATGGGGGAGGACTTCGACGGTCCGCTCGGTGGGAAGGACTGGACGCCGCTGGAGCAGCGGTTCAGCGACGCAGCGCGGACGAGCCTGATCATCAACCTGCTCACCGAGGACAACCTGCCGAGCTACCACACGGCGATCGAGACGAACGTGAGCGCCGACGGCGCCTGGGCCGCCTGGCTGGGCCGGTGGACCGCCGAGGAAGGTCGTCACGCCTTCGCCATCCGCGACCTGCTGATGACGATGCGCGCCGTCGACCCGCGGGCACTCGAGGACGCACGCATGATCCACATGCAGGAGGGGTTCCGCGCCATCAACCCCGGCCTGCTCGCCGGGCTCACCTACGTCTCGTTCCAGGAGCTCGCGACGCGGGTCTCGCACCGCAACACCGGCGCTGCGACGGGCGACGAGGTCGCCGAGCAGCTCATGACCCGCATCGCACTCGACGAGAACCTGCACATGTTGTTCTACCGCAACGTGATCGAGGCGGCGTTCGACCTCGTGCCAGACCAGTCGATGGTCGCCGTGCACGCGTCGATCCGCGACTTTGCGATGCCCGGGCACGGTATCGATGGGTTCGGCCGCAAGGCCGTCGAGATCGCCGTCGCCGGGATCTACGACCTGCGCCTGCACCGCGACGACGTCGTCATGCCCGTGCTGCGCAAGTGGCGCGTGTTCGAGCGCGAGGACCTCGGCCCGGTCGGCGAGGCCGCACGCGACGAGCTCGCGACGCTGCTCGCCGAGATGGACTCGCAGGCGACGCGCTTCGAGGACAAGCGCGACGCCCTGCGCGCCCGGCTGGCCGCCCGCGGCTGACCCGCGTCGTCGATTCCATACGCAGGCGTCATTCCGCCGCGTTCTACTGACGCTGGCGTATGGAATCGACTAGGCGGTGGCGAGCCAGCGGTCGACGACCTCACCGAGGACAGTGAGCGGCAGAGCGCCCGAGCCGAGAACGACGTCGTGGAAGTCGCGGACGTCGTACGCGTCGCCGAGCGCGGCCTGGGCCTTGGCCCGCTGGGCGAGTATGTCCAGCCGACCCGTCATGTACGACAGGGCCTGACCGGGGTACGCGATGTACCGGTCGATCTCGGCCTGAACCTCGATCGCGGCGACCGGCGTGCTCGCGGACATGTAGTCCACCGCCCGCTGGCGGCTCCAGCCGAACGCGTGGATCCCGGTGTCGACGACGAGACGCGTCGCGCGCCACGCGTCCGCCGACAGCATCCCCAGGCGCTGCAGGTCGGAGGAGTACAGGCCCATCTCGTCGGCCAGACGCTCCGCGTACAGCCCCCAGCCCTCGACGTAGGCGGTGAACATCGACAGGCGCCGGATGACTGGCAGGTCGGGGAGCTCGAGCGCGAGCGAGATCTGGAAATGATGGCCCGGCACCGCCTCGTGGTACGCGACCGACTCCAGGTCGAACGACGTGCGCTGGTCGGGCTCGCTCACGTTGGAGTAGTACGTGCCGGGGCGCGAGCCGTCGAGAGCCGGCGGCATGTAGTACGCCGCCGGGGCGCCCTCGGCCTCCAGCTCGGGGATCGCCTCGAGCGCGCACACCGCCTCGGGCAGCCGGCCGAACCACAGCGGCGCGGCGGCCTCCGCACGCCGCACCGTCTCCTCCGCCGCGTCGAGGATCTGCTGCGACGTCGACCACTTCAGGTCGGCGTCGGTCTGCAGCCGCTCGAAGATCTGCCCGAGGTCGCTCGTGCCGAGAACCCGGCCGCCGAGCTCGCGGAACTCGTCATGGATGCCGGCGACGAGCTCGAGCCCGAGCGCATGCAGCTCGTCCGGTGTGCGGTCGGTCGTCGTGTGCAGCCGGGTGAGCAGGCGGTAGCGCTCCAGGCCGTCCGGAACGTGGACGAGCCCGCAGTGCTCGTCGTCCCGCGCCGTCGGCAGGACCTCGGCAACGAGCTCGCGCTTGTACGCCTCGAATGCGGGCACGACCTCGCAGGTGACGACGTCGGCGAACCCGGCCTCCCACGCGTCCGCGCCGTCCCACCCCTGCGGCAGGCTGATGCGCAACGCGTCGGTGGGTGATGCGACGAACTTGTCGATCTGGTCGACGGCGGTCTGCACCAGCCGCGCCACCGGTGTGAGGCCGGCTGCACGACCCTCGCGGAGCCGCTCAGTGGCCTGGGCGAGGTAGCGCGGTAGCTCGGACAGCCGGGCCAGGTAGTCGACCGCCTGCTGGGCGTCCGTCGCGACGATCATGCGCAGGTAGGACAGCATCACCGACGCCGGGCTCACGGGGAACGCCGCGACGGTGAACGTGATGAGGTCGGTCGCGTCGGCGTCGTCGGCGTAGTCGAGGTTGGCCAGGAGGACGTCGCGCGTGACCACCTCCTGCGGACTCAGGGTCGACGGGTCCAGCGCCTCGACGTCGGCTCGCAGAGCCGAGCGCTCGGCGGCCTGGGCACGCTCGGCCACGACCGACAGGTCGGCCAGATGGCGGTCCTGGTCGCGGTAGCCGATGAGCGTGGCCTCCAATGGGTCGGCGGCGAGGATCTGCTCGAGGCGGCGTTGGGCGAGGTCGGCGATCGTCATGGGCGGCAGGGTAGCCCGGGACCGGCGACGAGCACCGGGACTGGCGTGTGGCTCAGGGGGTGGGGAGCCAGAGGTTGGCGCCGGTCGTGCCGGGGACGCGCTGCCACTGCGGGTCCGCGTCGAGCGCGGCCGTGAGACGCGTGAGCCCTGGGTCCGTGGCGTCGTCCATCAGCACCACGCACGTCGTCCCCGGCGGTACGAGGGTGGGCTGGTCGACCTCGTACAGGTAGCGGTGGGCCTCCAGGAGCCGGTCGCGGCCCCAGTAGTCGGCACGACCGTCGTACCAGATCGGCACGTCGGGCCGGGTGAGGATGATCGACGCTGCCTCGATCGACGTGCCGAACATGCGACAGCCCGACGGCAGCAGCGCGTCGACACCGGACGTGGCGGGCTCGGCGTGCCGCGACCCGGCGAAGAGTGCGAACGGAGCGAGCACGACGAGCACCAGCCACAAGATCACCCGCCAGAACGATGCGCCCAGCCACTCGGGCAGCCGCCGCCGGAGGTACCCCGCGCCGTCGGGCACCGGTACGACCCGGGCAGCGAGGCCGCGCGCCCACGCCGTCACGCCGGCGGCCACGACCGGGGCGATCACGACGAGGGCGACGGGGATGAAGCGGATGAGGGTGAGCCCCGCGACGGCGTAGGGCGCAGCGACCAGCGTGAGGGCGACGGTGAGCGGGAGCCGCGGGTCGTCGAGCCGGGAGCGGCGCAGGGTGCGCAGGCACCAGACGACGGCGAACGCCAGGGCGACGAGGACGAGCAGGGCCTCCGGCCACCACCGCAGGCCGAACTCCGGGCTGAACGGACTCGACCATTCGACGATGAGGTCCCGGCACACGCGCAGGACGACCGCCGACCTCTCCCAGACGTCTGTCCCGTACGGCCCGCAAGCACTCCGCCGACGAGACCGACCGTGCCCGCGACCACGAGCGCCGCCCGCACCGCCGGGCGCAGACCGCCGGTCAGGAGCCAGATCGCGGCCCAGGCGGCGGCCGCCGCGAGGGCGAGCGTCGACCACGACAGGTGGACCCAGTTCCCGACGATCGACAGGACTAGCGCGCCCACGAGCGCGACGACCGCGTTGACCACCCAGGAGAACCGGGCCGCCCGGTCGGCCCACCACGCGGCGAGCGCGATCGCCAGGAGCAGCAGCGCCTGGGCCGGGAGGGCCGGCCGGGGCGACAGGATCGGCAGCACGCCGGCGCTCGTGATGAGGATGACGACCACCGTCGGCACTGCGTGCGCCCCGAGCCGCAGCGCGAGCCAGGCGACCAGCGCCAGGCAGGCGGCGATGGACAGCACCGTGACGGCGAACAGGCCCCACGCGCCCAGCCCCCGCCACGCGAGCGCCAGCACGACGTTCCACGCGGGGGAGTTCGGATAGAACAGCCCCTCCACCGGCGCCCAGCTCCAGCTGTCCGGCCGGGCCAGCGGGCTGCCGTCGAGGCTCTCCTCACCCGCGCGGATCTGCCAGTACGGGTCCGTGTCGTGCACCGTTCCGGCGAGCGTGATCGCGATCGCGGCGATCCATCCGGTCAGCAGCCACAGGTCGCCGCGCGACAGGCGCGAACGGGCGGCGATCGGCACGGCGCCACGGTAGTGCGGGCCTGGCCGACGACCGGGGCGACGCGACCGACGTCAGCCGGCAGTTGACCGGGACTGGCGGGCGACTCGGTGCGAAATTGCCGCCGCAGCTGCCCGCCGGTCCCGCAAAGCGGGACAAACGGGGAGGGGGGCAGAGGGCCAGGTGGCGTCAGGTGGGGTCAGGTGGGGTCAGGCGGGGGTGGGGAGATGCCGATGGCGGCGCCGAGGGTCCGTGCGAGGTCCTCGACGGCACTGCGCTCGGCGTCGGTCCGCGGCAGGGGAGCGCCGTTGGCCTGCTGGGACTTCGACAGCTTGCCGCCGTGCTCATCCGCGACGAGCCCGTGATGCCGGAACCGCGCCCGGGCGAACGTCGTCGCCCCCACGGCCGGTGCCAGGTACAGCTGCGCCGCCGTCGAGGCGAGCAGGTCGACGCCCCGTACCACGTCGGTGACGCCGAGGTCGTCGTCGTCGACGACGCTCGCGAGCTGGTACGCGGGCCGGTCGTCGCGCCGCCACACGACGAAGTCGCCGAGCTCGTCGGCGAGGGCCACCGCGGTCCCGCCGACGTCCACCGTCGTGCCGACGGGAACGGTCACACGCAGGGCCCTCTCGCCGGGTGCGTACGCCAACCCGCGGCCGCGGCACCCGCCGACGCACCCGCCGGTCGCCACGTCCAGCTGCACGCGCCGCGAGCACGAGCACGCATAGACCGGCAGGCCGGCGTCCACGGCATGCCGCAGGGCCTCGCGGTGACGGGCCAGGCGATTGCGGGCCGACCAGTGAGCGTCGAGGTCGTCTGGGTCCAGCGGCCCGACCTGCCAGGAGATGTCGAGCCACGCAAGGAGGTCGAAGACGTCGTCGACGTACTCCGGGCGCACCCGGTCGGTGTCGCCGTCGTCGATGCGTAGCGCCAGCGTGCCCCCCTCGCCGCGGGCCAGCCACGACGTGAGCAGTGCGTTCGCCGCGTTCCCCCGATGGAGGAAGCCGCTGGGAGTCGGCGCGAACCGGGTGATCACGGGCGGGGACCGGACGCCCGCGCGTCGTCCCGGGCACGTGCGGACTTCACGGCCGTGCCGAAGCGGTCGATGTACGGCATCCCACCGAGCCCGAGCAGCGCGTCGCGGACCGCCGACGTGATGTCGTCGTCGGACATCGTGGCGACGTCGACCGGCAGTGGAGGCGACAGGCGCAGGTCGACCCGCTCGCGCGGGCCACGGGACGGGCTGTAGCCGATGGTCACCGCATGCACGGGGACGTCGGGGCTCGCGGCGAGCAGCGGGAGCAGGACCCGGCGGTGGAGGCGGTGGAGCGAACGTCCGTCGGGCGACCGGGTCGCCTCGGGGTAGACCACCAGGACGCGACCCTCCGCGAGGACCGCGGCACTCGCCGCCAGGGCCCAGCGGGTGGTCGCCTCGTCGCCCCGCACGAGGGGGATCTGCCCGGTGCCGCGCAGGAGCGCCCCGACGGGTCCGGTGAACGCCTCCGCCTTGGCGACGAACACCATGCGCCGCGCGACGGCGAGCCCGAGCAGCGCCGGGTCGACCGCTCGGAGGTGGTTCCCGACCAGGATCGCCGGGCCCGGTGCCAACAGGTCACGTCCCCTCACATGCACCGACCAGCGTGCCCGCGCCGCCTGGGCGACAGCGAACAGCGGCCAGTAGAGCGCACCGTGGCCGGGGCGGCCGACCCGCCGTGGCGCGAAGACCGTGCGGCCGCTGCGGGCAAGGTCGGCCGTGGACTCCACGGGGAGCCATCCTGCCAATCGGAAGCGCCGGGTCAGTGGTTCGCCGCGGCGGCGCGGACGAGCCAGAACGGCAGGTCCGGAGCCGCGAGCGGGGCGGACCACAGGTATCCCTGGGCCTGGACGGCGCCCAGGCGGCGCAGGCAGGCCAGCTGCTCGGGCGTCTCGACCCCCTCAGCGATCACCTCGAGCCGCAGCGCGCGCGCCATGCTCACGATCGCGTCGACGATCGCCATCGAGCGGCCGTCGTCCGGCGACGCGAGCGGCGCGATGAATGAGCGGTCGACCTTGACGGCGGTCACGGGCAGGCCGGCCAGGTAGGACAACGAGGAGTAGCCCGTCCCGAAGTCGTCGACAGCGAACCCGACGCCGAGCGCGGTCACGGCGCCGATGGCCTCGCCCTGCGGTCCTGTGGCATCGACGAGGGCGGACTCGACCAGCTCGAGCCGAAGGGCGGACGGGGGCAGCCCGTAGGTGTCCAGCACGCGCGTCACCGTGCGCACGAGGGTGCTGGACTGCAGCTGACGCTGGGAGATGTTGACCGAGACCCACAGGTCCGCCGCGACCACGACCTCACGGCGCCACTGCGCGACCTGGCGCACGGCCTCCTCGAGCACCCACGCCCCCAGCGGGATGATCAGCCCCGTCTCCTCGGCGACGTGGATGAACTCCTTCGGCCCGATGAGGCCACGCGTCGGGTGCTGCCAGCGCACGAGCGCCTCGACCCCGCAGACATCGCCGGTCCGGATCGAGACGACCGGCTGGTAGTGCAGCCGCAGCTCGTCGCGGTCCAGCGCGCGCCGCAGCCCGGACTCGGCATCCAGCCAGTAGGCGGCCTCGTCGTGCATGCGCTCGTCGAAGACGACGGCCCGGCTGCGGCCGCCCGCCTTGGCGCGGTACAGGGCCGCGTCGGCGTCGCGGATCATCGTCTCCGCGTCGGTGTCCTGGCGCGAGACCGCGATGCCGATGCTCACAGACACGTTGACGTCGCGCCCCTCCAGCAGGAAGGGATGGTCGAACGCGCCAGCGATCCGGACAGCGAGCGGCTCGACCTCGTCGTCGGGGACGTTCTCGCAGGCGATGACGAACTCGTCCCCGCCGAAGCGGGCCAGCGTGTCGCCGGGCCGAAGCACGGCCGTCAACCGGCGGGCCAGCTCACGCAGGAGGGCGTCGCCGGCCGCGTGGCCCAGGCTGTCGTTGACCACCTTGAAGAGGTCGACATCGAGGAACAGGACGGTGACGTGCCCGGACTGCCGTGGGCTGCGGGCGAGCGCCTGCCCGATGCGATCGGCGAGCAGCAGTCTGTTCGGCAGGCCGGTGAGCGGGTCGTGCAGCGCCTGGTGCTCGTTCTCGCGGGACATCTCCGCGGCCTTCTGCACGGCCAGGAGCGGCACCAGGAGGAGCGGGAGCAGCGCCCATGAGCCGTCGGTAGCCGTCGCGATGACCGCGATGAGAGGGGAGAGCGCGAGGACGGCGGCGGCGGAGATCGTGTAGAACCACCACTCGTCGCTGAAGGAGTCCCACCAGCTCTCGTCGTCGGAGGCCGACAGGCACGCGACGAGGGAGATGTTCACCACGTGGTAGACCGCCCAGCCGAGCACCATCCACCAGAGGTCGCCCGGGGTGATGTCGACGTGCGGGGAGGTCGGCGACGCGACCTCGCCGAACGCGACGACGACGAGCCAGGCCGCCCCGAGGCTCAGGACGTACTGGCCGAGGTTGAAGACCAGCTTCCACCACGGCTTGCGTTGCAGCAGCTCCGAGAGGACGACGAGCATCGCCATCAGCACGACCGCCGGGGCGAACCCCCACAGGTACATCGTGGCGAAGACGAACGCGATCGAGATGGAGACGGGATTTCCCTCGAGGCGGGTCATCACGACCGGTCGGAGCTCGCCGAGCACCACGAGCGCGGCGATCATGACGATCTGCGGGCTCATGGCCTCGATGCCGGCGAGGTCGAGGTCGAGCACGGCCCACACGAGCACGGCGCCGCCCAGCCAGGCGCTGGCCTGCCACGCCACCGCGAACATCGAGGGGCGGATGAGCGACGGGTGCGAGACCTGCATTGCGGCACCCCCCTCGCGGTCGGGTCGAAATGTACCCAAAGTCCTGCCCGAAGGCGCGGCGTCCGCGGACCGGGGCGCGTCGGGTTCGTCCCGCGCGTGACGGTCGGCGCTTCGCTAGGATGACAGCGCTTACGGCAACAGGTCCGTGAGGCGCCAGTGGCGAACGTCGATCGAGGAGCAGCAGTGACAGTCAAGGTGGGCATCAACGGCTTCGGCCGCATCGGCCGCAACTTCTACCGCGCCGTCGTGGCCAGCGGCGCCGACATCGAGATCGTCGGCGTCAACGACCTCACCGACACGAAGACCCTGGCCCACCTGCTGAAGTACGACAGCATCCTCGGCCGCCTGGGCAAGGACGTCGTCGCGGGCGAGGGCGAGATCGTCGTCGACGGCGTCGCCATCCCCGTCTTCGCCGAGCGCGACCCGGCCGCCCTTCCGTGGGCGAAGGTCGGCGCCGACATCGTCATCGAGTCGACCGGCTTCTTCACCAACGCCGACGACGCGCGCAAGCACGTGACCGCCGGCGCCAAGAAGGTCATCATCTCCGCGCCGGCCAAGGGCGAGGACATCACGATCGTCATGGGCGTCAACGACTCCGAGTACAACTCCGAGACCGACGTCGTCATCTCGAACGCCTCCTGCACGACGAACTGCCTCGCGCCGATGGCGAAGGTGATCGACGACGCGTTCGGGATCGAGCGCGGCCTGATGACGACGATCCACGCGTACACGAACGACCAGAACGTCCTCGACTACCCGCACAGCGACCTGCGTCGCGCGCGGGCGGCCGCGCTCAACATGATCCCCACGACGACCGGCGCCGCCAAGGCGATCGCGCTCGTCCTGCCGCACCTCAAGGGCAAGCTCGACGGCTACGCGATGCGCGTGCCGGTGCCCACCGGCTCGGCGACGGACCTCACGGTCGAGCTGAAGACGGCGGCGACGAAGGAGGAGATCAACGCGGCGATCAAGGCGGCCGCGGACGGTCCCCTCAAGGGCTACCTGACGTACACCGAGGACCCCATCGTCTCCAGCGACATCGTCACCGACCCGTCGTCATGCATCTTCGACGCCCAGCTGACCCACGCGAACGGGAACATGGTCAAGGTCGTCGGCTGGTACGACAACGAGTGGGGCTACAGCAACCGCCTCGTCGACCTCGTGGGCCTCGTCGGCTCGAAGCTGTAGGACCGGCGATGAAGTCACTCGACGACCTCGAGGTCGCCGGGCGGACGGTGCTCGTCCGCGCCGACTTCAACGTCCCGATGGCGGACGGCCCGGACGGCCCTGACGACGTCAAGGTCATCACCGACGACGGGCGCATCCGGGCCGCACTGCCGACCCTGACGTTCCTGCGGGATGCCGGCGCCAAGGTCGTGGTCATCGCGCACCTCGGCCGGGCCAAGGGCGAGCCGGTGCCCGAGCTGACGCTGCAACCTGTCGCGGACCGGCTCAGCGAGCTGCTGGACGCCGACGTCGAGGTGGCCGACGACATCACCGGCCCGCAGGCGCAGGCGCTCGTCGCCGCGCTGGAGCCAGGGGATGTGCTCCTGCTGGAGAACATCCGGTTCGACGCGCGCGAGACCAGCAAGGTCGCGTCCGAGCGCGAGGAGCTGGCCGCTGAGCTGGCTGCGCTCGCCGACGTGTACGTGTCGGACGGCTTCGGCGTCGTTCACCGCAACCAGGCGTCGGTCACCGACGTCGCCCGTCGGCTGCCGAATGCGGCCGGACGCCTGGTGCACAAGGAGGCGACGGTGTTCGGCGGGCTGCTCGCCGACCCGGCCCGCCCATACGTCGTGGTGCTCGGCGGCTCCAAGGTCAGCGACAAGCTCGGCGTCATCGGCAACCTCATCAGCCGGGTCGACCGGCTGCTGATCGGCGGTGGCATGGCGTTCACGTTCCTTGCCGCCCAGGGGCACCCGGTGGGCACCTCGCTGCTGGAGGCCGACCAGATCCCGACGGTGCAGGGCTTCATCGAGCAGGCTGCCGCTGCCGGGGTCGAGCTCCTCCTGCCTGTCGATGTCGTCGTCGCGGACGCGTTCTCGGCCGATGCCGCGACGCAGGTCGTCGACGCCGACGCGATCCCGGACGGCTGGATGGGCCTGGACATCGGCCCGCGTTCGGCCGCCTTGTTCGCCGCGAGCATCTCCGATGCGGCGACGGTCGTGTGGAACGGGCCGATGGGCGTGTTCGAGTTCGAGCCGTTCGCCGGTGGTACCCGCGCCGTCGCGCAGGCGATGGTCGCGTCCGAGGCGATGACCGTCGTCGGCGGCGGCGACTCCGCCGCGGCGATCCGCCTGCTCGGGCTCGACGAGTCCGCGTTCTCGCACATAAGCACCGGGGGAGGGGCGAGCCTGGAGTTCCTCGAGGGCAAGACCCTGCCCGGTATCGCCGTTCTCGAGGAGACCCCCTGATGGCTCACGCACGCAAGCCGCTCATGGCGGGCAACTGGAAGATGAACCTCAACCACCTCGAGGCCATCGCGCTCGTCCAGAAGCTCGCGTTCGCCCTGAACGAGGCCGACTACGCGGCGGTCGACGTCGCCGTGTTGCCGCCGTTCACCGACATCCGGTCCGTGCAGACGCTCGTCGATGGCGACAAGTACGACATCCAGTACGGCGGCCAGGACATCTCCGTCCATGCCTCCGGCGCGTACACCGGCGAGGTGAGCGGGCCGATGCTCGCCAAGCTCGGCTGCACGTACGCCGTGGTCGGGCACAGCGAGCGGCGGGAGTACCACGACGAGTCCGATCAGGTCGTGAACGCCAAGACCACGGCCGCGCTCGCGCACGGCCTGGTGCCCATCGTCTGCATGGGCGAGGGGCTGGCGATCCGCCAAGCGGGCGACCAGGTCTCCCACGTCCTCGCGCAGCTCGACGCGGACCTCGCCGGCCTGAGCGCCGAGCAGGTGGCTGGTCTCGTCATCGCCTACGAGCCGGTGTGGGCGATCGGCACCGGCGAGGTGGCGACCCCCGCGGACGCCCAGGAGGTGTGCGCAGCTATCCGCGCCCGCGTCGGCGAGACGTTCAGCGCCGAGGCGGCCGATGCCGTCCGCGTCCTGTACGGCGGCTCGGTGAAGTCGTCCAACGTGGCCGCGATCATGGCCCAGCCCGACGTCGACGGGGCGCTCGTGGGCGGGGCCAGCCTCGACCCGGACGAGTTCGTCGGCATCATCCGCTTCCGGCTGCACCCGGCCGACGCCTGATCGGCACGGACCCCTGTATCCTTCGGTGGTCCGCCGCCTCGGCGTGCCCGTCCCCAGGAGCTCTGCATGATCACCGCGCTCACGATCGCGCTCGCCGTGGTCCTCGTGATCACCAGCGTCCTGCTCATCGTGCTGATCCTGCTCCACCGGGGCAAGGGCGGCGGCCTGTCCGACATGTTCGGCGGCGGCGTGTCCTCCTCGATCGGCGGGTCGTCGGTGGCGGAGAAGAACCTCGACCGGCTGACCGTCGGACTGGCGCTGGTCTGGGCGGCGAGCATCGTCGCCGTCGGCCTGCTCGTCAGCTCGGCGACCTGACCGCGTTCGACACGACCAGGAAGAAGGCACCACATGGCGGGTGGCAGTGCGATCCGGGGCAGCCGGGTAGGCGCAGGTCCGATGGGCGAGGCCGAGCGGGGCGAGGCTGCGCCGCGGATGTGGGTCTCCTTCTGGTGCTCGCGCGGCCACGAGTCCCGGCCGAGCTTCGCTGCTGAAGCCGTCGTGCCCGATGAGTGGGACTGCCCGCGCTGCGGGCTGCCCGCCGGGCCGGACAAGGACAACCCGCCGGCCCCGCCGAAGATCGAGCCCTACAAGACCCATCTTGCCTACGTGAAGGAACGCCGCTCCGACGTCGACGGCGCCGCGATCCTTGAAGAGGCGCTGGCCAAGCTGCGCGGCGGGGCCTAGCTCCCGAGCGGCGGTCGGCCTAGTGGCCTGTTCGCGCCCTAGCTCAGGCCCCTTGCCGGCCCAGGGCGGGCGGTAGCTTCCCGGCGGCGGCCTCGTCGACGAGGAACAACGTGCGCTCCCGCCCGCGGACACCGGCAGCCGGGACCTGGAACAGCCCTGCCTCCGGGTCCAGGGACAGCCGTATCGCCGACGCCTTCTCCGCGCCGCTGGCCAGCACCCAGATCTCCCGCGAGGCGTTGAGCGACGGCACTGTCAAGGAGATACGGGTCGGCGGCGGCTTGGGCGCTCCGCGCACGGCGGTGACGGCGCGGTCGTCGTGCAGCGCCGGCTGACCGGGGAACAGCGACGCGACGTGGGCGTCCGGGCCGATGCCGAGCAGGCAGACGTCCATCGAGGGGACGGAAGCGTGGTCCTCAGGCCGGGATAGCCGGGCGAGCTCGTCGGCGTAGCCAGCCGCGGCGAGGTCGACGTCGCCGTCGAACTGGGCGGAGTCCGGCATGGCGTGGACGTTGCTCGCCGGCACGCGTACATGGTCCAGCAGGGCCGCGCGGGCACCGGTCTCGTTGCGCTCGGGATCTCCGAGCGGCAGGAACCGCTCGTCGCCCCACCACACGTGCACGGCAGCCCAGTCGATGGCGTCGCGGGCCGAGCTGTCCGAGAGCGCCGCGAGCACGGCCGTGCCGATGCCGCCGCCGGTCAGGCACACATGGGCGATCCCCGCGGCCTCCTGGCGTTCGACGAGCCGGGTCGCCAGGCGGCCCGCTGCACCCTGGGCCAGTGCGGCCGCATCCGGGTGCCGGATGACATCGACGCCTGCCATCGCTAGACCAGGTGCCCGATGACGTCGCCGTAGACCTCGTCGGGGTCGAGGCGACGCAGGTCCTCGGCGAGGAGCTCGGCGAGCTCACGTCGCGGCAGCGCGACGCGCGAGTCGGGCACGCCCGGCCGCGACAGGACCGCCGTGATGCCGTCGGTCCTGCTGACGACGATGTCGCCGGCCTCGGTGACGATCCTGACCTCGGTGATCCCAGGGCCGCCGGACGTCACGCGGGTGACCGGGACCTTCAGGCGCCGGTGCAGCCAGGACGCCAGCAGGATCGCGCTCGGGTTGCCGTCCTCCGCGGAGACGGCGGCCGCGGTGATCGGCCCGGTCGGCTGGTCGAGTGCCGATGCCAGGACCGAACGCCACGGGGTCAGCCGCGTCCAGGCGAGATCGGTGTCGCCGGGCCGGTAGCCCGCCGCGCGGTTGGCCAGCTCCCGGTCGACGTCCTCGGCGGTCGAGGAGTCGGTGATGCGGCGCTGCGCGTGCCGGCCGATCGGGTCGTCCTCCGGCAGGAGCGGGGCGTTCTCGGGCCAGAACGCCACGACCGGGGTGTCCGACAGGAGCAGGGGAATGGCGACCGAGTTCGCGTGCTCGGCGAGCTGGCCGCGCAGCCGAAGGACGGCGACCTCGCCGGGACCGTCGTCGCCGCCGACGGCGATGTCAGCGTCCAGGCGCGCGTCGTGCCGGCTGGGCCGGGGGATGAGCGTGACGATGCGCATCGGGTGCTGGCGCGCCGCGGAGACCGCTGCCGCCGTCGCATCCGCCTGGTACTCCTCGTCGGTGAGGATGAGCAGCGTCAGGACCATGCCGGTCGCCGGCGAACCCATCCGGTGCCGCTCCGCCGCGATCGCCGCCGCGACGGCTCCGCCACTGGTGTCCTCGAGACGGATCGTCATGGTCGCCTCCAGGTGCGCCCATCGCGGGCGATCATGTCGTAGCTCGACGTTGGGCCCCAGCCGCCCGACGCGTACTGCTCCGGGGCTCCGTCGGCGGCCCAGAAGTCGAGCACGGGGTCGAGGATCTCCCAGCCGAGCTCGACCTCCTCGTGCCGCGGGAACAGGGGCGGGTCGCCGAGGAGCACGTCGAGGATGAGCCGTTCGTACGCCTCGGGACTGGAGTCGACGAACGACTCGCCGTACTGGAAGTCCATCGTCACGTCGCGGACCTGGATCGAGGTCGTGTTCGGCACCTTCGAGCCGAACCGGACGGTGATGCCCTCGTCCGGCTGGATCCGGAACACGAACGTGTTGTTGCTGAGCTCCTCGACGGCCGTCTTCGCGAAGGGCAGGTGCGGGGCACGCTTGAAGACGACCGCGACCTCCGTGACCCGTCGGCCCAGGCGCTTGCCGGTGCGCAGGTAGAACGGGACTCCCGCCCAGCGCCGGTTCTCGATGTCGACGCGGATCGCCGCGTACGTCTCGGTCGTGCTGTGCGGGTCGATGCCCTGCTCCTCGAGGTACCCGAGCACCGGCAGTCCGCCCTGCCAGCCGTTCGCGTACTGGCCGCGGCTCGTGTGCTTGCCCAGCTCGCGGGGGAGCTTGACCGCCCGGAGCACCTTCTCCTTCTCCTGCCGGACGTCGTCCGCGGCGAACGAGAGCGGCTCCTCCATCGCGGTCAGCGCGAGGAGCTGCAGCAGGTGGTTCTGGATGACGTCGCGCGCCGCACCGATGCCGTCGTAGTAGCCCGCCCGGCCGCCGATGCCGATGTCCTCGGCCATGGTGATCTGCACGTTGTCGACGTAGTTCGCGTTCCACAGCGGCTCGTACATCGAGTTCGCGAAGCGCACCGCCAGGATGTTCTGGACTGTCTCCTTGCCGAGGTAGTGGTCGATCCGGAACACCGAGCCGGAGTCGAACACCTCGTCGACGATGCGGTTGAGCTCCTGGGCGCTGGCGAGGTCATGGCCGAACGGCTTCTCGATCACGACCCGGCGCCACGCGGCGGGGGAGTTCTCGGCCAGCCCGGACGACTTCAGGTGCTCCAGTACGACCGGGAACAGTCCCGGCGGGATCGACAGGTAGAACGCGTGGTTGCCGCCCGTGCCGCGCGATGCGTCGAGCTCCGCCACGACCGACTTGAGCCGCTGGTACGCCTCGGGATCACCGAGGTCACCGGCGACGAAGCGGATGCCCTCGGACAGCTGCTTCCACACCTCCTCGCGGAACGGCGTGCGCGCGTGCTCGCGGACCGAGTCGTGCACGATCTGCGCGAAGTCCTGGTCCTCCCAGTCCCGGCGGGCGAAGCCGGTGAGGCCGAAGCCCGGCGGCAGGAGGCCGCGGTTGGCGAGGTCGTAGATCGCGGGCATGACCTTCTTGCGCGACAGGTCGCCGGTCACGCCGAACAAGACGATCCCGCAGGGCCCGGCGACGCGCGGCAGCCGCTGGTCCTGCGGGTCCCGCAACGGGTTCGTCGGAACGGCCGGCTTCCGAGCCGGCATCAGGCCTCCTGCGCCGCGGCCTCGGCCACCGTCGACCTCAGCTGCTCCCAGGAGTCGATGAACTTCGTGACACCCTCGCGCTCGAGCGTCTCGCACACGTCGGCGTTGGCGATGCCGAGGGCCTCGATGGCCGCCCACGTGGCGGCCGCCGCGTCGGCGGTCCCCGTCACGGAGTCTGCCGGGATGACGCCGGCGTCGGCCACCGCGTCAAGAGTCGCCTCGGGCATCGTGTTCACGCTGCCGCGCACGACGAGCTCGACCACGTAGCGCGTCGGGTCCATCGCCGGGTCCTTGACGCCGGTCGACGCCCACAGCGGACGCTGCGGGTTGGCGCCGGCGGCGGCGAGCGCCTGCCACCGGTCGCTGGCGAGGGTGTCGAGGTGGGCCTGCCATGCGAGCCGTGCGCTCGCGAGCGCCGCCTGCCCGCGCAGGGCGGCCGCCTCGGGCGAGCCGACGGCGTCCAGGCGCTTGTCGACCTCGGTGTCGATCCGGCTGACGAAGAAGCTGGCGACAGAGCGGATCGAGGAGAGGTCGTGCCCGGCGGCAGCGGCCTGCTCGAGGCCTGCCTCGTAGGCAGCCACGACCTCGAGGTACCGCTCCACCGAGAAGATGAGGGTGACGTTGACGCTGATGCCCTGGGCGATGACCGCGGTGATAGCCGGCAGGCCGGCCCGCGTCGCGGGGATCTTGACCAGGGCGTTCGGACGGTCGACGGTCGCCCACAGCTCGGCCGCCTGCGCGATAGTCGGATCGGTCTCGTCAGCGAGGCGGGGGTCGACCTCGATCGAGACGCGGCCGTCCTCACCGCCGGTCGACGCTGCGAGGTCCGCGAACACGTCGCACGCGGCGCGTACGTCGTCGGTCGTCAGCACCCGGATGATCTGGTCGACGTCCTTGCCCTCGCCGGCCAGAGCGCCGAGCTGGTCGGCGTACGCCGCGGCTCCAGCCGAGATCGCCTTGTCGAAGATCGTCGGGTTGGTCGTCACTCCGCGGACGCTCAGCTCGGCGACCATGCGCGCGAGCTCGCCGGAGGAGATGCGGGTGCGGTCGAGGTCGTCGAGCCAGACCGAGACGCCAGCATCGGTCAGAGCCTGCAGGCGCGGGTTCGGCACAGCGGTGGTGTCCATCAGGATCCTTCGCGTCAGGTCAGTCGCGGCCGGCGGCGGCGATGGCTTCTCGGGCAGCCGCGGCGACCGCCGTGGCTGTGATGCCGAACTCGCGGAACAAGGTCGCCTGGTCGGCGCTCGCTCCGAAATGGTCGAGGCCGACGACGCGGCCGTCACTGCCGACGTAGCGCCACCAGCCGAGGGTCGCCCCGGCCTCGACGGCGACCCGGGCCCGGACGGATGGCAGGAGCACCGAGTCCCGGTACCCCTGGTCCTGGGCGTCGAACCACTCCAGGCAGGGCAGCGACACGACTCGGGTGCCGATACCGGCGCCCTCGAGCTCGTCGGCGGCGGCGAGGGCGATCTGGAGCTCCGAGCCGGTGGCCAGGAGGAGCACCTGGGGGTCGTCGCTGTCCGCGACGACGTAGCCGCCGCGGTGCACGCCGTCGCGCACCGTGTCGGCGGGCAGGTCCATGGTCGGCAGGTTCTGCCGCGTGAGGATGAGGCCCACCGGGCCGCGCTGGTGCAGCAGGGCGCGCCAGGCACCGGCGGTCTCGTTGGCATCCGCGGGGCGCACGACCGCGAGGTTGGGCATCGCGCGCAGCGACCACAGGTGCTCGACCGGCTGATGGGTGGGGCCGTCCTCGCCCAGGCCGATCGAGTCGTGCGTCCACACGTACGTGACCGGGATGTCCATGAGCGCCGAGAGCCGGACGGCCCCGCGCATGTAGTCCGAGAACACCAGGAACGTGCCGCCGAACGGCCGGGTCAGGCCGTCGAGGGCAATGCCGTTGAGCGCGGCGCCCATGGCGTGCTCGCGGATGCCGAAGTGCAGCACCCGGCCATACGGCGATCCGCCGACCGGGTTGCCCGGCGGCAGGAAGCTCGCCGCACCCTCGATGGTCGTGTTGTTGGACTCCGCGAGGTCGGCCGAGCCACCCCAGAGCTCGGGCATGACCGCGGCAATCGCGTTGATCACGTCGCCGGAGGCCTTGCGGGTGGCGACCGCCGAGCCGGGCGGGAAGGTCGGGAATGCGGCGTCGAGCCCGTCGGGCAGCTCGTGCGCGAGGAGCCGGTCGAGCAGGACCGCCCGCTCGGCGTTGTCGGCGCGCCACTGGGCGAAGCGGCCGTCCCAGTCCGTGCGGGCGGCGTCGACGCGGTGCCGCAGTGCGGAACGGACGTCGTCGAGGACGGCCGCCGGGAAGGCGAAGTGCGCGTCGGGATCCAGGCCGAGGGCAATCTTGGTCTTGCGGACCTCCTCCTCGCCGAGCGCGGACCCGTGCGCCTTGCCGGTGTTCTGCAGGTCCGGGGCGGGCCAGCCGATGATGCTGCGAACCTTGATGAAGGTCGGACGCTCGGTCTCGGCGCCGGCGGACCGGATCGCCGCGTACAGCGCCGGAACGTCGACCGAGCCGTCGGCACCGAGGCCGACGCTGTGCGTCGCCCAGCCGTAAGCGGCGTACCGTGCGACGACGTCCTCGCCGAACGCGATCGCCGTGTCGCCCTCGATCGAGATTTGGTTGTCGTCGTACAGCACGACGAGGCTGGAGAGCTTCTGCAGGCCGGCGAGGGACGACGCCTCGGAGGTGACGCCCTCCTCGAGGTCGCCGTCGCCCACGATGCACCAGATCCGGTGGTCGAACGGGCTCGTCCCGGCAGCCGCGTCGGGGTCGAACAGCCCGCGCTCGTAGCGCTGGGACATCGCCATGCCGACGGCCGTGGCAAGGCCCTGGCCCAGTGGTCCGGTCGTGGTCTCGACGCCGGCCGTGTGCCCGTGCTCGGGGTGGCCGGGCGTGCGGCTGCCCCACGTGCGGAACGACTCCAGGTCGGCCATCGACAGGCCGTAGTCGGACAGGAACAGCTGGCTGTACAGCGTCAGGCTGGAGTGCCCGGGGGAGAGAACGAACCGGTCGCGGCCCAGCCAGGTCGGGTCGTGCGGATCGTGACGCATGAGCTTCTGGAAGAGCAGGTACGCGACCGGTGCGAGGGACATCGCCGTGCCGGGGTGGCCGTTGCCCACGCGCTGGACGGCGTCCGCGGCCAGCGCCCGCAGGTACCGGACGGCGTCGTCGTCCGTCGAGGTCCAGTCGAGGGCGGGAATCGGGGTCGCGGACGGCGTCGTCGTCATGCCCCGACCCTAACGAAGGGTGCGGGGACCTGCAGGAGGACGCGCGCCGGTGCTGGTGGGCCGGCGGCCACGAGACGCCGAGTAGGGTGACGGCGCACCAGGACCGCGGATCGGAAGCAGGAGACAGGTGGCGATCGACATGCGTCCGGACGGCGCCGTCTCGGCAGCCGACCGCGTTCGCGCTCACGTCGCGCTCACCAAGCCGCGCATCGTCGAGCTGCTGCTGGCCACGGCGCTGCCGACCGCCTTCCTTGCCGCCGGGGGCCTCCCGCCGCTGGTCCCCACCCTCGGCGTGCTCGTCGGCGGGACGCTGGCCGCCGGCTCCGCGAACACGTTCAACTGCGTCTACGACCGCGACATCGACGCACTCATGCGCCGGACGTACCACCGGCCCGCGGCGATGGGGGTCGTCAGCGTCCGCGCAGGGCTGTGGCAGGGCGCGCTCCTGGCCGTCGCGGCCGCCGCCGTGCTGCTCGTCACCGCCAACGTGCTGTCGGCCGTCCTCGCTTTGGTGGCGATCGTGCTGTACGCGGTGGGCTACACAATGCTGCTCAAGCGGCGGACGCCGCAGAACATCGTGTGGGGCGGCGCGGCGGGCTGCATGCCGGTCCTCATCGCCTGGGCGGCGATCACCGGGTCGCTCACGTGGACGCCGGTCGTGCTGTTCCTCGTCGTGTTCTTCTGGACGCCGCCGCACTACTGGCCGCTGGCGATGCGGTTCCGCGACGACTACGCGGCCGCCGGCATCCCGATGCTGCCCGTCGTGCGGACGCCGTCCCAGGTCGCCACGAGCATCGTGTGGTACTCCGTGGCGATGGTCGCGGCCTCCCTCGCGCTCATCCCCATCGCGCCGATGGGCTGGGTCTACGGCGTCGGCGCGGCCGTGCTGGGCGCGGCGTTCTTGTCCGAGGCGGTCCTCCTGCGCCGGCGTGTGTCGGCCGGCGACGCTGCTGTGTCGGCGACGGCGATGCGCCTGTTCCACGGGTCGATCACCTACCTCGCGCTGCTGTTCTTGCTCGTCGCGATCGACCCGTTCCTCTTCTAGCGCCGCCGTGGCGATCACGCTGTGCGCCCTGCTGTGGGCCGTCGACGGCCGCGCGGACGACCTCACCGCCTACGAGACGGACGTGCTGGCGCTGCTGGCCCGGCACGGCGGCCGGGTGGTGAGCCGGGTGCGGGCCACGCAGGACGATGACGGGCCGACAGAGGTCCAGGTGCTCGAGCTCCCCGGCGAGGACGCGCTTGCGGCGTTCATCGCCGACCCGGACCGGGTGGCGATGAGTGACCGTCGGGACGCGTGCATCGCGCGCACGCAGCTCCAGCGCGTGACCCCCCTACCCACCTGAGCGTCCAGGCCTGCAGCTTGCGGGGCGGACCAGAGGCGATTCGCCCCGCAAGCTGCAGGTCTCGACTACTGGGCGGGGAGTCCGCGGGTGCGTAGGGCGGCCGGGATGAACAGCACGGCTATCCACGTCAGCACCGCGCCCGTCACGTGGATCATCACGAGGACCTCGGGCAGCCCGGTGAAGTACTGCAGGTAGCCCACGGCCCCCTGCACGAGGGCGAGCCCGAGCAGCAGCCACGAGCGGCGCAGCGCGCGGCGCGGGCCGTGGACCACGACGAGGACGACGAGAAGCCCGATCAGAAGGCCCAGGAAGAGCAGGACGACGTCGGCATGCAGCCACGAGACGGTCCGCGGATCGAACGGGTACCGGTTCTCGGCGTCGGCGTCGCCGGAGTGCGGACCGCTGCCGGTGACCAGGACCCCGAGCACGACGACCAGCGCGCTCACCGCGACCAGCGCCCAGGCCAGGCCCTGCACGCCACGAGGCACCAGGGCGACGACGGGCCGGTCGCCCGGATCGCCGGAGCGGACGACCAGCGCGACGGTGCCAGCGACGATGGCGATCGACACGAGGAAGTGCGCCGACACGGTCACCGGGTTCAGCCCGGTGAGGACCGTCACGCCCCCTAGGACCGCCTGCGCGAAGGTCGCGGCGAACGGCACGCAGGCCAGCACGAGCAGGGCCGTCCGGCGGGGGAGCCCGGCAGCCCGCTGCCGACGGGCGTCGAGCACCGCCGCGATGATCGCCGCCGCGGCCAGGAGCACCAGCACGAACGTGAGCGACCGGTTGCCGAACTCGATGTACTTGTGCCAGCCCTGCTCCTGGCGGGTCGTCGGCACGTACGAGCCGTCGACGCACTGCGGCCAGGTCGGGCACCCGAGCCCGGAACCGGTGAGCCGCACCACCGCACCGGTGACGATGATCGCGCTCTGGCCGACCAGGTTGGCGATGTAGATACCCCGTGCGCCGCGGCTCGCGCGTCCGTCGGGGACGTAGTCGGCGACGGTGGTCATCGGTGCGGCGGACACGCCAGCCAACCTACGCGGCGACGCGTCCCGGACTCCCGCCGACCGTCGTGACGAGGCGATGGATGAATGCGAGCTTGTGCCGGACCGGAGCCACGATCCCGAACGGGTACAGGTCGCGTGCACCCATCGCCCGGTTCACGCGGTTGGCCTGGAACGACAGCCAGTGCCAGTCGTCCAGAAGCCGGTCGATCCCCTGGTCTGCGTAGTCCGGCAACGGGACGACGACGCTCGACCCGCCGCGACCGGACCGCTCCAGGACGGTCCCGTCGTCGGCCGCCGTCGCCAGCGTCGCGGTGATGTGCAGGTAGTGGGCGAACGTCTCGGCGAAGTCCTCCCAGGGATGCATCGTCGCGTACTCGGAGATGTACGACGCGACCCAACCGGCCGGGGCGCCCTCCCGGTAGTGCCGCAGCTTCGCCTCGCGATAGCTGGCCCGCTCGTCGCCGAACAGGGCGCGGCACTCGTCCCATGCATCCAGCCCGCCCGCGCCGCCCCCCGCGCCGACGAGGATCCCTTGGTAGTAGTGGCCGATCTCGTGGCGGAAGTGGCCGAGCATCGTGCGGTACGGCTCGCCAAGCGCGATCCGCAGCGCCTCCCGGTGCGAGTCCAGGCTCTCGGCCAGGTCGATGGTGATAACACCGCCGGCATGGCCGATGACGACCCGCTCGCCGCTGAAGCTGGACAGCAGGTCGAACGCCAGACCGCCCTCGCGCTCGTAGTAGGGGGTGATCGGCAGGCCCAGGTCGAGCAGCTGCGCGAGCAGCCGGCGCTTGTCCTGCGACGCCTCTGCGAGGCGTTCCAGGGCGAACGTGTCGTCGGCGGCCGGTCGCCTGCGCGTCAGCCGGCAGGACAGGCACGCGTCGTGCCCCTCGGCGTCCGGGGCCAGCCAGTTGCACTGCCACGAGCGGTTGACGCACGCGTGCCACGCCTGACCGTCGACCATCACCGGGGAGTCGCCGGAGACCTGCTCGGGGCCGAGGGTGACGAACCGGCGGCTGTCCGGGTGCAGGGCGAAGGGTGCGGCGCACGTGGGGCAGTCGAGGGACTCGACGTAGACCTTCGTGTCGCAGGCAGGGCAGCGGGCCGGCACGTCGACCGAGCCTATGTCCAGCGGAACGTGCGGCCCGCGACGATGGCCCCGGCAACACCCCAGGCCGCGAGGACCGCGACCATCCCGAGCGACGGCGCATCGCCGGCGACGAGCGCGGCACGCAACGCCTCCGCGAGCGCGTCGGACGGGAGCGCCTGCGCGAAGGCCTCGATCGGCCCCGGGAGCGACGTCGCCGGGACGACGACCCCGCCGAACAGGATCAGGACGAGGAAGAGCCCGTTGGCGACGGCGAGCACGGCCTCCGCCCGGAGCAGACCCGCGAGCGCGAGGCCCCAGGCCGCGAAGCACGCGGTGCCCAGGAGGATCACCGGCAGCGCCCAGAGCGAACCGGCGACCGGCCGCCACCCGAGCAGGACGGCCACCACCGTGACGACCACGGCCGCGACCACCGTCACCACGGCCGTGGCGAGGAGCTTCCCGGCCAGGAGCTCACCGCGCCGCAGGGGCGTCGTCCCGAGGAACCGCAGCGCGCCCGAGCGTCGCTCGAACGCCGTGGCGATCGCCAGCGACGTGAACGCGGCGGAGATCACGGACACGGCGAGGACCGTCGCGAGCGCGGTCGGCAGCCGATCCGGCCCGGCGATGCTCGGCACGAGGTCGGTCCATGCGAGCGCCAGCAGGATCCCGACCGGGATGACCAGCGTCAGCAGGACCTGCTCACCGTTGCGCAGCAGCAGTCGCGTCTCCCAGCCGGCCTGGTGCAGCGCGCGTCCCGTCGCCGTCACAGGTCGCCCACCAGCTCGATGACGACGTCCTCGAGCGTCCGTCGACCCACCGACAGGTCCGCCGTGCGGACACCATGCTGGGCGCACCACGCGGCGATGGCGGACAGGACCATCGGGTCGGCCGCGCCGGTCACGCGGTAGTGGCCGGGGGAGTCCTCGACGACCGTGCCACCCTCGGGCAGGACCGCGACGAGGCCCGCGACGTCGGCGTGCAGCGGGCCGCGGAACGAGACGGACTCGTCGTCGCCGACGAGGTCGGCCACGCTGCCCTCGCGCACGGACCGTCCGCCCGCGACGACGATGACGTGGTCGGCGAGCCGCTCGACGTCGTCCATGAGGTGCGTCGTGAGGACGACCGCGAGGCCGTCGGCCACGCGCTCGCGCACCAGGGCGTGGAACTCGCGGCGAGCGACGGCATCGAGACCGGCCGTCGGCTCGTCGAGGAACACCACCTTGGGGCGGCCGACGAGCGCTGCGGCGCACGCGATTCGGCGCTGCTCCCCACCGGACATCCGGCGGACCGTCGTCCGCGTCGCGGGGTCGATCCCCAGCCGCGCCAGCAGCCCGGCCGGGTCGTCGGGGTCGGGGTACAGGCCGGCGACGTGGCGCACGAGCTCCAACGGCCGCGCCGTGGCGTACAGGCCGCCGTCCTGGAGCATGACGCCGACCCGCTCGCGGACGGCCGGCGCGACGGACCCGGCGGCCGTGACGGGCTCGCCGAGGAGCTCGACCTCGCCGGCGGTGCGTCGGCGCAGGCCGACGCAGGCCTCGATCGTGGACGTCTTCCCGGCCCCGTTCGGCCCGACCACTGCGGTGACCCGGCCCCGGTGCGCCTCGAACGACAGACCCGCGACCGCCGTCGTCGTCCCGTATCGGACAACGAGGTCGCGGACGGCGAGCGCCGCCGGGTCCGATCCGGGCATGTCCGAGAGCCTAGGCGGGGGCCGCCACCGCGGTATCCGACCGGTGGCGGTCGGAAATCGGACCCCGTGTTGGGGGGCGTCGGCTATTTACGCAACAATGTGGTTGTGAAAATCTCCAGCGAGGCGACGGAGCGGGTGGCACGCACCCTCCTCCAGGTCGGTCCGGCCACGGCCGCCGACCTCGCCGACACGCTGGGGATGACCTCCGCCGGGGTCCGCCGGCACCTCGCCACCCTCATGGACGACGGGCTGGTCGTGGCGCACGACCGGGCGCCCTACGGCCCGACGCCCAAACGGGGTCGTGGCCGGCCCAGCGCGGTCTTCACGCTCACCGAGACCGGGCGCGCCGCCTGCGACCAGGCCTACGACGACCTCGCACTCACCGCGCTGCGCTTCATCGCCGACCGGTACGGCGCCGCCGCCGTCGAGGCGTTCGCCACGGACCGGGCGCGCCGACTCACGCTCGTCGATGCGGCCACCGCCGACACAGCGCCCGTGGCCACGCTGTCGCCCCAGGAGCTCGCCGACGTGCTCAGCCGCGCCGGCTACGCCGCCGAGGTCGAGCCGCTGGGCGATGTCGCGGTGCAGCTGTGCCAGCACAACTGCCCCGTCATCGACGCCGCGCGCGAGTTCCCGGTGCTGTGTGAGGCCGAGACGACCGAGCTGGCCCGTGTCCTCGGCCGCCACGTCACGCGCTTGGCGACCCTCGCCCACGGCGACGCCGTCTGCACCGCCGTGCTCGCCCCGCCCATGGCGGCATCGTCCGCCCCGCACGCATCCCACCGACCCACCGACCGGGAGGTCCTGGCATGACCACGATTCCGTCCGAGAAGACCAGCATGGACGCAACGATCGACGAGCTCGGCCGGTACGAGTACGGCTGGCACGACGCCGACACCGCCGGGGAGACCGCCCGCCGCGGGGTCGACGAGGACGTCGTCCGCGACATCTCGGCGAAGAAGAACGAGCCCCAGTGGATGCTCGACCTCCGCCTGAAGGGTCTGCGCCTGTTCGAGCGCAAGCCGATGCCGACCTGGGGTGCGGACCTGTCCGGCATCCACTTCGACACGATCAAGTACTTCGTCCGCTCGACGGAGAAGCAGGCCCAGTCCTGGGAGGACCTGCCTGAGGACATCCGCGCCACCTACGACCGGCTGGGCATCCCGGAGGCGGAGAAGCAGCGCCTCGTCGCCGGTGTGGCCGCGCAGTACGAGTCCGAGGTCGTCTACCACAAGATCCGTGAGGACCTCGAGGAGCAGGGCGTCCTGTTCCTCGACACCGACACCGGCCTGCGCGAGCACGAGGACGTCTTCCGCGAGTACTTCGGCTCGGTGATCCCGGTCGGCGACAACAAGTTCGCCGCCCTGAACACCGCGGTGTGGTCCGGCGGGTCGTTCATCTACGTCCCGAAGGGCGTGAAGGTCGACATCCCGCTGCAGGCCTACTTCCGGATCAACACCGAGAACATGGGCCAGTTCGAGCGGACGCTGATCATCGTCGACGAGGGCGCGTACGTGCACTACGTCGAGGGCTGCACCGCGCCGATCTACTCGTCGGACTCGCTGCACTCCGCCGTCGTCGAGATCGTCGTCAAGCCCGGTGCGCGTTGCCGGTACACCACGATCCAGAACTGGTCGAACAACGTCTACAACCTCGTGACGAAGCGCGCCGTGGCACAGGCCGGCGCCACCATGGAGTGGATCGACGGCAACCTCGGCTCCAAGGTCACGATGAAGTACCCGGCCGTGTGGCTCACCGGTGAGCATGCCAAGGGCGAGACGCTGTCGATCGCCTTCGCCGGCGAGGGTCAGCACCAGGACGCCGGCTCGAAGATGGTCCACGCCGCACCGCACACGTCGTCGTCGATCGTGAGCAAGTCCGTGGCCCGCGGCGGCGGCCGTACCTCGTACCGCGGGCTCGTCCAGATCCTCGAGGGCGCCCACCACGCCAAGGCCACCGTGAAGTGCGACGCGCTGCTCGTCGACGACATCTCGCGTTCGGACACGTACCCGTACGTGGACGTCCGCGAGGACGACGTCTCGATGGGCCACGAGGCGACCGTCTCGCGCATCAGCGCGGACCAGCTGTTCTACCTGATGTCCCGCGGGCTGACCGAGGACGAGGCCATGGCGATGATCGTGCGCGGCTTCATCGAGCCCATCGCGCGCGAGCTGCCCATGGAGTACGCCCTGGAGCTCAACCGCCTGATCGAGATGCAGATGGAAGGTGCCGTCGGGTGACTGTGCTGATCACCCCGCCGAGCGACCTCGCGCCGCGAGTCGCCTCGTCGGACTTCGAGGACTTCGACATCCCCCACGGGCGGGAGGAGGACTGGCGGTTCACCCCGCTCGACCTCGTCCGCCGGTTCTTCACCCCGGACCCTGCCGCCGGCGTGCTCGTCGTCGCCGACGCCCCGTACGTGCGGGTCGTCGACACGGCCGACGCGCCACCGGTCGCGTGGTTGCCGACCGACCGCGCCGCCGCCGTCGCGTGGTCCGGGGCGACGCGCACCGTCGTGGTGGAGGTTCCTGCCGAGGCGGTCATCGCCGAGCCCATCGTCGTGCGCCTCGTCGGCACGACCCCCGTCGCGTACGCGCGCATCCAGGTCCACGTCGGCCGGCACGCGCGTGCGACCGTCGTCGTCCTCCACGACAGCTCCCTCGACGTCGCAGGCGCCCTCGTGACCGAGGTCGCCGACGGAGCGGACCTCACGGTTCTGTCCCTCCTCGGCGGAGCGCCCACCGGCACGCACCTGTGGCACTGGCCCGTGCACGTGGGTCGCGACGCGCACGTTCTCGCCGCACAGGTCACGATCGGCGGCGAGGTCGTCCGCATCCTGCCGTCGGTCACGTACGGCGGTCCCGGCGGCTCGGCCGAGCTCATCGGCGCGTTCCTCGCCGACTCCGGCCAGCACCTGGAGCACCGGATCCTCGTCGACCACGACCAGCCGCACTGCTCGAGCCGCGTCGTCTACAAGGGCGCGCTGACGGGCGCCACCGCGCGCACCGTGTGGGTCGGCGACGTGCTGGTCCGGCGGACGGCGATCGGGATCGACACCTACGAGCTCAACCGCAACCTGCTGCTCGACGGCGGGGCACGCGCGGACTCGGTGCCCAACCTCGAGCTGGAGACCGGCGACGTCGTCAGCGCCGGGCACGCGAGCGCGACCGGCACGTTCGACGAGGAGCAGCTGTTCTACCTCGAGGCCCGCGGCATCCCGGCGGACGTCGCCCGACAGCTGGTCGTGCGTGGGTTCTTCGTCGACGTGCTCGGGCGGATCCCCGCGGGACAGTGGCGCGACCACGTCCTCACCGCGATCGCCGAGCGGCTGGGGATGCCGGCCGAGGAGGACGCGTGAGCGGCTTCTCACCGGTCTGCTCCGTCGCCGACGTGCCGGTCGGGACCGCGCATCGGGTGTTCGTCGACGGCCGCCCGATCGCCGTCGTGAACACCGTCGAGGGCGTCTTCGCGATCGAGGACCGCTGCTCGCACGCGGACGTCGCGCTGTCCGAGGGCGACGTCGACGGCTGCACCATCGAGTGCTGGCTGCACGGCTCCGCCTTCGACCTTCGCACGGGTGCCCCCCGAAGCCTGCCGGCGATCGTGCCGGTCGCGACCTTCCCGGCGAGGGTCGTCGGCGACGGGCCCGACGCCGTCATCGAGATCGACGCCACCTCCACCACGCCCACTGCTGGACCCACCCCTGAGCCGGCGCGCGTCGGCGGACAGATCGAGGAATCATGAGCACCCTGGTCATCGACGACCTCCATGCCGGCGTCACCAACGACGCGGGTCACACCGAGATCCTGCGCGGGGTCTCGCTCACCATCGAGGGCGGCACCACGCACGCCGTGATGGGACCGAACGGCTCGGGCAAGTCCACGCTCGCGTACGTGATCGCCGGGCACCCGAAGTACACGGTCACGGCCGGCAGCATCACGCTGGACGGCCAGGACGTGCTCGCGATGTCCGTCGACGAGCGCGCCCGCGCGGGGCTCTTCCTCGCGATGCAGTACCCCGTCGAGGTTCCGGGCGTCTCGGTCTCCAACTTCCTGCGCACCTCGGCGACGGCCGTCCGCGGCGAGGCACCGAAGTTGCGCCAGTGGATCGGCGAGCTGAAGTCGTCGATGGCGAACCTGCAGATGGACCCGGCATTCGCCGAGCGCAACGTCAACGAGGGCTTCTCCGGCGGGGAGAAGAAGCGGCACGAGATGCTGCAGCTGACCTTGCTGAAGCCCAAGATCGCCGTCCTCGACGAGACCGACTCCGGTCTGGACGTCGATGCGCTCCGCGTGATCGCCGAGGGGTACAACGCCTTCCGCGAGGAGACCGGCGCCGGGACGCTGCTCATCACCCACTACACGCGGATCCTGCGGTACATCTCGCCGGACTTCGTGCACGTCTTCTACGACGGCCGGATCGTCGAGAGCGGCGGCCCGGAGCTGGCGGAGGTCCTCGAGACCGACGGGTACGAGCGGTTCGTCGGCACCGAGAGCCCTGCGACGGCGTGACGATGGCGCCCCCAGCCACCGGACCCCTCGACGTCGAGCGGATCCGCAAGGACTTCCCGATCCTGCAGCGCACGGTGCGCGGCGACCGGCCGCTGGTGTACCTCGACAGCGGGGCCACGAGCCAGAAGCCGCTGGCCGTCCTTGACGCCGAGCGGGCGTTCTATGAGACCTCCAACGCCGGCGTCCACCGCGGCGCGCACCAGCTCGCCGAGGAGGCGACCGAGGCGTACGAGCAGTCCCGTGCGCGCATCGCCGCGTTCGTCGGCGCGCAGCCGGCCGAGCTCGTCTTCACGAAGAACGCCACCGAGAGCATCAACCTCGTCGCGTACGCGTTCACGAATGCGACGGCCAAGGCGGCGTTCGCGCCGGGTGAGGTTGACCCGCGGTTCGTCCTGCGTCCGGGCGACTCCATCGTCGTGACCGAGATGGAGCACCACGCGAACCTCGTTCCCTGGCAGGAGGTCTGCGCCAAGACCGGTGCGACGTTGCGGTGGATTCCCGTCGATGACGACGGCCGGCTGGACCTCGCGGGCCTCGACACGCTCATCGACGAGACGACGCGCGTCGTCAGCGTCGTGCACCAGTCCAACCTCCTGGGGACGGTCAACCCGGTGCGGCAGATCATGGCGCGTGCGCATGCGGTCGGCGCCCTGGGCGTCGTCGATGCCTGCCAGTCGATCCCGCACATGCCGGTGGACGTCGCGAGCCTGGACGCCGACCTCGTCGCGTGGAGCGGTCACAAGATGCTCGGCCCGACGGGCATCGGCGTGCTGTGGGGGCGGCCGGAGATCCTGGACGCGATGCCGCCGTTCCTGACCGGCGGTTCGATGATCGAGACCGTGACGATGGAGGCGACGACGTTCGCGGCGCCGCCGAAGCGGTTCGAAGCGGGCACGCCGATGGTCGCGCAGGCCGTCGGTCTCGCCGCTGCGGCGACCTACCTCGACGACCTCGGCATGGCGGCCGTCGCCGCCCATGAGCTCGACCTCACGGGCTACACGCTGGGGCGCCTGGCGGAGCTGCCCGGGGTGCGTGTCATCGGCCCGCTCGATACGACCGACCGGGGCAGTGCCGTGTCGTTCGCCGTCGACGGGCTGCACCCGCATGACGTCGGGCAGTTCCTGGACGATCTCGGTGTTGCCGTACGCGTGGGGCATCACTGCGCGTGGCCGACCTGCCGCCGGTTCGGCGTGCCGGCGACGACCCGCATCTCGCCCTACGTCTACAACGACGAGGCCGACATCGACGCCGCCGTGGCGGGGATCGTCGCCGCGCAGAGGTTCTTCGGAGTATGACGATGCAGATCGAGTCGCTGTACCAGGACATCATCCTGGACCACTACAAGCACCCGCGCGGTCGCGGAGCGCTCGCGGACGCCGCGGGGGAGTCCCACCAGGTCAACCCGACCTGCGGCGACGAGGTGACCGTGCAGGTGTCGCTCGACGCCGACGGCGGCCTCGTCATCGGCTACGACGGCCAGGGCTGCTCGATCTCGCAGGCCAGTGCCAGCGTGATGTCCGAGCTGCTCGCCGGCCAGACGCCCGCCCGGGCCGTCGAGGCGCGCGAGGCGTTCCTGGAGCTCATGCACAGCCAGGGCGCGGGGGAGCCGGACGAGGACGTGCTCGGCGACGGGATCGCGTTCGCCGGCGTGTCGAAGTACCCGGCGCGGATCAAGTGCGCGCTGCTGCCGTGGGTCGCGCTCCAGGACGCACAGGCCAAGGCCGGTATCGGCATCGACGGGGTTGACCAGAAGGGGACGACCGCATGAGCATCGCAACCGACGACGACGTCATGGAGGCGCTGAAGGACGTCGTCGACCCCGAGCTCGGGATCAACGTCGTCGATCTCGGCCTGGTGTACGGCGTCAGCGTCGACGACGCGAACATCGCGACCGTCGACATGACGCTGACCAGCGCCGCGTGTCCGCTGACCGACGTGATCGAGGACCAGACCCGGTCCGCGCTGACCGACGTCGTGCAGGACTTCCGGATCAACTGGGTCTGGATGCCGCCGTGGGGTCCGGACAAGATCACCGACGACGGCCGAGAGATGATGCGCGCCCTCGGCTTCAACGTCTGACCGCCGAGACGCCTTGAATGGTCGTTATTCGGGCGATATGTCCGGTTTTAGCGACCATTCAAGGCGCGTCGGCGGTGGGGCCTAGAATCAGGCAGCCATGATCTCTGCCACCGGCCTTGAAGTCCGGGCCGGTTCCGCGCTCCTGCTGCAAGCAGCGTCGCTGCGGGTCGCCCCGGGTGACCGCATCGGCCTCGTCGGGCGCAACGGCGCCGGCAAGACGACGCTGACCCGGATCCTCGCCGGCGAGGGCCAGCCGGCCTCGGGGACCGTCCACTCCTCAGGCACCGTCGGATACCTCCCGCAGGACCCGCGCACCGGCGACCTCGACGTCCTCGCGCGCGACCGCATCCTGTCGGCCCGCGGTCTGCACGACGTCGTCCGCCGCATGCACGACGCCAGCATCGCGATGGGAACTGACGACGAGGCCGAGCGGGAACGGCTGATCGCCCGGTACGCGCGCGCCGAGGCCGAGTTCGAGACCCTCGGCGGGTACGCCGTCGAGTCGCAGGCGGCGGCGATCGCGGCGAGCGTCGGCCTCGCCGAGCGGATCCTCGGCCAGCCGCTGGGAACGCTCTCCGGCGGGCAACGCCGTCGCGTCGAGCTCGCCCGCATCCTGTTCGGCGGCTCCGACGTCCTGCTCCTGGACGAGCCGACCAACCACCTCGACGCCGACTCGATCCGCTGGCTGCGCAAGTTCCTCGCCGGCTACGCGGGCGGGTTCATCGTCATCAGCCACGACACCGAGCTCCTCGGCGACACGGTCAACAAGGTCTGGCACCTGGACGCCAACCGGCAGGAGATCGACCAGTACGCGATGGGGTGGAGCGCGTACCTCACCGCCCGCGAGACCGACGAGCGCCGGCGGCGCCGGGAGCGACGCAACGCCGAGCAGCAGGCCGACGCCCTGCGCGCCCAGGCGGAGAAGATGCGGGCGAAGGCCACCAAGGCCAAGGCAGCGCAGTCGATGCTCAAGCGCGCCGACAAGATCCTCGCCGGCAGCGACGAGATCCGGCGAAGCGACAAGGTGGCGGCGCTGCGCTTCCCCGAGCCGAAGCCCTGCGGACGTGTGCCCCTGACGGCCTCGGGGCTGTCCCGCAGCTACGGGTCGCTGGAGGTCTTCACCGACGTCGACCTCGCGATCGACCGGGGCAGCCGGGTCGTCGTCCTCGGGCTGAACGGCGCGGGCAAGACGACCCTGCTGCGGATGCTGGCCGGCGTCGACGCGCCCGACACCGGCGAGGTGACGCTCGGACACGGCGCTGTCGTCGGCTACTACGCGCAGGAGCACGAGACCCTCGACCCGACGGCGACCGTCCAGGAGACGATGGCGCACGCCGCCCCCCACCTCGACGACACCCGCCGCCGGACGGTGCTCGGCTCGTTCCTGTTCGCCGGCGACGCGGTGAGCAAGCCGACCGGGGTCCTGTCCGGCGGAGAGAAGACGCGGCTCGCGCTGGCCTGCTTGGTCGTCTCCGGGGCCAACGTCCTGCTGCTGGACGAACCCACGAACAACCTCGACCCGGCGAGCCGCGAGGAGATCCTCGCCGCGCTCGGCAGGTACGAGGGGGCGGTCGTGCTGGTCACGCACGATCCGGGTGCCGTGACGGCCCTCGCGCCGGAGCGGGTCCTCATCCTGCCCGACGGCGACGAGGACCTATGGAATGAGGACTACGCGGACCTGGTTGAACTCGCCTGAGCGGAGGTAGCGATGTCGGCACAGGCGAACGGGCACGGTCTCGGCGACCACGAGGGTGTCCGGGTGGAGCGCGACGGCGCGATCGTTCGCGTGACCCTCGCGGCGCCGGAGGTCCGTAACGCCCAGACCCCGGCGACCTGGCGACGGCTGGCCGGCATCCGTGACGTCCTCGACGAGACCGTCCGCGTCGTCGTCCTGGATGCCGAGGGACCGAGCTTCAGCGCCGGCCTGGACCGTCGGATGCTCACCGCCGACGGCGTGCCGGGGGAGGAGTCTCTCCTGAGCCTCTCGGGCTACGACCCCGGTCAGCAGGACGAGTTCATCCGCCAGGCGCAAGCGGCGTTCACGTGGTGGCGCGAGGTCCCGCAGCTGACCGTCGCGCTCGTCAACGGGCACGCGATCGGCGCGGGTCTCCAGCTGGCGCTCGCGTGCGACTGGATGATCGTCGGCGACGACGCCCAGCTGGCCATGCGCGAGACCTCCCTCGGCCTCGTGCCCGACCTCGGTGGCACGGCGCCGCTCGTCGCGCGGGTCGGCTACCCGCGGGCGCTGGAGATCTGCGCGACGGGCCGGTTCGTCGGTGCCGACGAAGCCGTCCGGCTGGGCCTCGCCCTGACCCAGGTCCCGACGGCGGACCTCGATGCGGCCGGCCGCCGGCTGTTGGAGCCCGTGCTCGCGGCCCTTCCCGGGGCGGTGCTCGCGCTGAAGCCGCTGCTGGCCGCGGCCTCCGCCGGCGACGACCAGCTCGCCCGGGAACGCGCCGCGCAGATCGGCCGGCTGGCCGAGCTGCGCACCTTGTTCGGCGGTGGCTGACATGTCGATGCGCGGAGAGCAGTGGCAGGCGTACCGGTCGATGACCCGCGACCGCAGCCTGACGACGAAGTCCGACACCCGTGCCCTGGTCCGACGGATCCTGGGCTACGCGACGGCCTACCGCGGCACGATCGTGCTGTTCCTGATCACCCTCGTGCTCGCCTCTCTCGTCTCGGTGGCCCAGCCCTTGCTCATCCCGCGCCTGGTCGACGACGGGATCGCGGCCGGCGACGCCCGCGTCGTCACGGCCATGGCCGTGCTCATGGGGTTGTTGGCCCTGGTCGACGCCGGGCTCGGGCTCGTGAGCCGGTGGTTCTCGTCGCGCATCGGTGAGGGCCTGATCTACGACCTGCGAACCGAGGTCTACGACCACGTGCAGCGGCAGTCGATCGCGTTTTTCACCCGCGCGCAGACCGGCGCGTTGATCTCCCGCCTGAACAACGACGTCATCGGCGCCCAGCAGGCGTTCACATCGACGCTCGGGGGAGTGCTCGGCAACCTCATCTCGGCCGTCGTCGTCCTCATCGCGATGTTCGCCCTGTCGTGGCAGGTCACCGTGGCGGCGCTCGTGCTCGTCCCTGTCTTCCTGCTGCCGGCCCGGTGGATGGGCCGTCGCCTGCAGTCGCTGACCCGCGAGCAGATGCACCTGAATGCCGACATGAGCACGCAGATGACGGAGCGGTTCAACGTCGCCGGCGCGTTGCTGGTCAAGCTGTTCGGCCGCCCCCAGGAGGAGGCCGCGGTCTTCTCGCACCGCGCCGGCGGCGTGCGCGACATCGGCGTCCGGATGGCGATGGCCAACCGGTGGTTCTTCACCGGGCTGGCGCTCGTGGCGTCGATCGCGACCGCCGTCGTCTACGGGCTCGGCGGCAACCTGGTGATCCGCGAGGTGCTCACGCTCGGCACGTTGCTGGCGCTGGTCGGGCTGCTCGCGCAGCTGTACGGACCGCTCACCGCCTTGTCCAACGTGCGGGTCGACGTGATGACGGCGCTGGTCAGCTTCGAGCGGGTGTTCGAGGTGCTGGACCTGACCCCCATGGTCACCGAGTCCCCGACGGCGCGCCCCCTGCCGGATGGCCCCTTGTCGATCACGTTCGACCGGGTCGGGTTCCGCTACCCGCGACCGGACGAGGTCTCACTCGCGTCGCTGGAGTCCGTGGCTCGCGAGGAGTCGGCCCGCCGCGAAGGGCAGGCGGCCGACGTCCTGACGGATGTGTCGTTCACGGCACCGGCCGGCACCCTGACCGCGCTCGTCGGCCCGTCCGGTGCGGGCAAGACCACGACGACCGCGTTGCTCACCCGGCTGTACGACGTGACGTCCGGCGCGATCCGGGTCGGCGGCATGGACGTGCGCGACGCGACCGAGTCGTCGTTGCGCGACGCCGTCGGCGTCGTCACGCAGGACGCGCACATGTTCCACGACACCATCCGGGCCAACCTCGTGTACGCGCGGCCGGAGGCCAGCGAGGCCGAAGTTCTGGCCGCCTGCGACGCCGCGCAGATCCGCGGCATGATCGACCGGCTGCCTGCCGGTCTCGACACCGTCGTCGGCGACCGTGGGCACAGGCTGTCGGGCGGGGAGAAGCAGCGGATCGCGCTGGCGCGCCTGCTGCTCAAGGCCCCCCGGGTCGTGGTCCTGGACGAGGCGACGGCGCACCTGGACAGTGAGAGCGAGCAGGCCGTCCAGCACGCCCTCGACGCGGCGCTCGCCGGTCGGACGTCGCTGGTCATCGCGCACCGGCTCAGCACGGTTCGTCGGGCCGACCAGATCCTCGTGGTGGATGGCGGACAGGTCGTCGAGCGGGGGACCCACGACGAGCTCCTCGCCCGGGGCGGGGCCTACGCCGAGCTGTACCGGACGCAGTTCGCCGACGCCCCCGCCGCCGACGCGCCTGGAGTGGTCGCTAAAAGCGGACATATCGCCCCGATAACGACCATCTGAGGCGTCTCGGCGGTACGGGGGTCAGGGCTGGCGGGTCGAGCCGCCGTCGACGGCGATGAGGGTGCCGGTCAGGTAGGACGCGGCGGGGCTCAGCGCGAACGCTGCGACCCGCCCGAACTCCGCGGGCTCGCCGTAACGTCGTAGCGGGATCCGCTCGATCGCAGCCGCCCGGGTCGCCGCAGCGTCGCCGGTCGCCGCGTCGAGGCTGGCGATCCGGTCCGTCGCGATTTTCCCGGGCAGCAGCCCGAGCACACGGATCCCGTCCGGCCCGACCTCGTCGGCCAGGTCGGTCACGAGCATCGCCAGTCCGGGCCGCAGGCCATTGCTCGACGACAGGCCGGGGATGACCTCGACCGCCGACACCGACAACACCAGCACGATCGCCGCGCCGTCCGCCGTGCCGTCGTCGCGCACCGCTCGGCACACCTCGCGGGCCAGGCGCACCGGGCCGAGGAACACCGACTCGAACGCCCCGCGCCACTGCTCGTCGGTCGTCGTGGTCACCCGGCCGGTCGGCGGACCGCCGACGCTGACGAGCGCCCCATCGATCCGCCCGAAGCGCTCGCGGGCCTTCGCGATCGCGGCGGCGGCCGTCCCCGGGTCAGCGAGATCGGCGACGAGGCCCACGGCCGTCGGGCCGAGCTCCGTGACCGCGCGGTCGACGGCCTCCGCGTGACGGGCCACGACGACGACGGATGCGCCCTCGTCCACGAGCACGCGCGCCGACGCGAAGCCCAGACCTGAGCTCGCGCCGGTCACGACGTAGGTGCGTCCGGCAACGCCGAGGTCCACGTCAGGCTCCGCTCGTCGAGGGCTCGGGCTGCTCCGCCGCCTGCGTGCGCTCGGCGTCCTCCCGGGCCTCCCGCCGCAGGAAGTAGTACCAGCCCGACATCGCGACGGCCGCGAACAGCAGCCACTGGATCGCATAGGAGATGTTGCGCGACTCGTCGATGTCCGGCAGCGGCCAGGGGACCAGGTCGGTCTGCGCGGGGGAGGACGAGGCGAGCTGGACGAACCCGGGCGCCGCATCGCGGACGGCCGGCAGGAGCAGCGCGGACGCAGCCGCGATCTGCCGGTCGGGCAGGCCGTCGTTGCCGTCGGCCGAGGCGTCCTCGTCGTGGCGCAGGTAGCCGGTGACCGTGACGGGACCGGACGGCGGGGCCGGGACCGATGGCGTGGCTAGCGCATCGCCGCCGACCGGGACCCAGCCGCGGTTGACCCAGACGGCGCTGCCGTCCGATTGGCGTAGGGGAGTCATGACCCAGAAGCCGTTGCGGGCGTCCAGTGGCCGACGGCGCACGAGCACCGTCGACGCGGCCTCGTAGGACCCAGTGGCGGTGACCGCACGGAACTCGTCGTCGCCGACCGGGGTTCTCAACGCCGTCGCGAGCGGGACAGGGTCGGCGGCCAGCGACGATGCGAGGGCTATCCGCAGCTCGCGGTGCTCCTCCGCCCGCGCCCACTGCCAGCGGCTCAGCAGACCGAAGGCGACGATCGTCACGACGACCACGATGGTGAAGCCGAGCCATCGCCGCGTGCGCAGCAACGGCCAGATCACCGGCTCAGCCTACGTCCGCCCACGGGCGGTCGGCCGGGCCGGGCAGTGCCGTCCCCGATCCCGGCAGCGCCGTGCGCGGCTGCGTCGCGACGCCCACATCGCCCGGCTCGTCGTTCTCCCGGCCCGCATTCGCGATCACCACGGCCAGATAGGGCAGGACGACGGCGCCCGCGATGAGCGCGAAGCGCGGCCACCCCGGCGTGAAGATCGCCGCCACGAAGCAGGCCGTGCGGATGCCCATAGAGATCAGGTAGCGGCGAGTGCGACCGACCTGCTCGACGCTCAGCGGTCGCTGAGCCTCGGTGATCGTGTAGACCGGCTCGCCCTTCGGCATGCGCCCACGGTAAGCCAAGATGAGCGCGCGCGGCAGGGAGGGGAGGCGCTCGATGGGCGAGGCTGGCAACAAGCGGGAGAGCCGGACGGTCGACCGGCTCATCAACTTCAGCGACGCCGTCGTCGCCGTTGCGGTGACGCTGCTCGCGCTGCCGCTCGTCGACATCGCCGCGCCGTCGCCCGGCCAGTCGGTCTGGGAGGTGCTCAGCGACCACTCGGGGCAGCTGTACTCGTTCTTGTTCACGTTCTACGTCGTCATCGCGATGTGGGCGGTGCACAACCGCATCCTCAACGTGCTGAACCGGATCGACGGGCTGATCCTGTGGCTCAACGCGACCTGGCTCGCCCTCATCGTCCTGCTGCCGTGGTTCAGCTCGATGTTCGGCGAGTCGGAGATGTTCGCCTCGGATGACATGCGCTCGCTCGGCGTCGGAATGCTCTACTGGTCGACCCTCGCGGCGATCAGCCTCCTCGGCACCGCCATGTCGGTGCGGCTGCACGCGCGGCCGGACCTGACGGTCCTGGGCGAGGACGAGGACGACGGGTACTCCGACCCGCACGTCATGTGGCGGGGACCTGTGCTCGGTGCCTACTTCCTGTTCCTTGGCATCTCGACGATCGTCGTCCCGGGCATCGCCCCGTGGCTTCCGTTCGGCATCATCCCGCTGAGCATCTGGATGCGCCCGCGTCGCGGCACCGCGGACGCCCACTAGCCTGCCGACCCGACGAGAGGACTGCGCATGGCTCAGGTCGCACTGGTGACCGGCGGCAACCGCGGGATCGGCCTTGCCACGGCGCTTCGCCTGCGCGAGGAGGGGTTCACCGTCGTCGTCGGCTCGCGGTCCGGCGAGGCACCTGACGGCCTGGACGCCGTCCGGCTCGACGTCAGCGACCCGGCCTCGATCGACGAGGCGTTCACGCAGGTCGAGGACCAGCACGGGCCCGTTCACCTGCTCGTCGCGAACGCGGGGATCACCCGCGACGGCCTGCTCATGCGGATGAGCGACGACGACATCGACGACGTCCTCGCGACGAACCTCGCAGGCAGCATCCGGCTGGCCCGCCGCGCGCTGAAGGGCATGATCCGCGCCCGCACCGGCCGCATCGTCCTGGTGTCCAGCGTCGTGGGCCTGCTGGGGTCCGCGGGCCAGGTGAACTACGCCGCGTCGAAGGCCGGCCTCGTCGGCGTCGCCCGGTCGCTGGCGCGCGAGGTCGGCTCGCGCGGCATCACCGTCAACGTCATCGCGCCGGGGTTCGTCGAGACCGACATGACCGCGGTCCTCGATGACGCGCAGCGCTCGGCGATCCTCGGGCAGATCCCGCTCGCTCGCTATGCTCAGCCGGCCGAGATCGCCGACGCGGTCGTGTTCCTGGCCGGCGCCGCGTACGTGACCGGCGCCGTCCTGCCGATCGACGGCGGCCTGGGCATGGGTCACTGACCGACCGCTTCGGCGCGTCGGCGGACGAAGGGAGCCCGGCATGGGCCTGCTCGACGGCAAGCGGATCCTCGTCACCGGCGTGCTGACGGACGAGTCGATCGCCTTCCACGTCGCCCGACTGGCGCAGGAGCAGGGCGCGACCGTGGTCCTCACATCGTTCGGGCGGGCGATGAGCCTGACCCGGCGCACCGCCGGCCGGCTGCCGCAGGAGGCGCCGGTCATCGAGCTCGACGTCACCGATCCAGAGCAGCTCGCGTCGCTAGCCGACCGGTTGCGGGAGCACGTCGACGGCCTCGAGGGCGTCCTGCACTCGATCGGGTTCGCGCCGGAGGCCGCCCTTGGCGGCAACTTCCTGAACACCGAGTGGACCGACGTCGCGACTGCGCTGCACGTCTCCGCGTACTCGCTGAAGGCGTTGGCCGTCGCGGCGCTGCCGCTCATGGGGCCGGGGGCGTCCATCGTCGGACTCGACTTCGACGCCTCGGTCGCCTGGCCCAAGTACGACTGGATGGGCGTCTCGAAGGCGGCGTTGGAGAGCACGTCGCGCTACCTCGCGCGCTACCTCGGGCCGAGCGGGATCCGCGTCAACCTGGTCGCGGCCGGCCCGATCCGCACGATGGCGGCCAAGAGCATCCCCGGCTTCGACGAGTTCGAGGGTGTGTGGGCCGAGCGTGCACCGCTGCCCTGGGACCTGTCCGACCCGGTCCCGGCGGCGCAGGGCTGCGTCGCCCTGCTGTCGGACTGGTTCCCGGCGACGACCGGCGAGATCGTGCACGTCGACGGTGGGATCCACGCGCAGGCCGGCTGATGGGCGCCCGCCTCGTGCTGGTCCGGCACGCCAAGAGCGACTACCCCTGGGGCGTCGCCGACCACGACCGCCCGCTGAACGACCGCGGTCGACGTGACGCACCCGAGATCGGCACGTGGCTCGACCAGCACGTCGGCTGGGCGCGCGGGACGGATGCGTCGGACAGCGCGGGCGGCGAGCCTGCGGTCCGCGTCTCGACCGCGCGCCGGGCCCAGCTCACGTGGGCCGGAGCACGGACGCGGCTCTCCGACCGGTGGGACGGTGTCGACGAGCAGGATGAGCCCCGCATCTACGAGGCTGACGTGGCAACGCTCCTGGCCGTCGCGCGGGAGGCGGCGGCCGGCAGCAGCACCGTCGTACTCGTCGGGCACAACCCGGGACTGGCCGACCTCGTCGCGTGGCTGGCCGTCGACGACGTGCGGCGCCGGGAGGCGCTGGTGAAGTTCCCGACAGCGTCGGTGGCGCTGCTCGCCACCGACCTCCCGCTCACGCAGGCGTTGGGCGCCCCCGGCTCGATGCGCGTCGCCGACTTCGCCGTCCCCCGCGGGTAGGCCCCGGACTACGGCCGGGTCGGCAGGCCCTCGCGCTCGTCGGCGGTCTCGATCTCCTCGCGCGTGATGCCGAGCAGGAACAGCACCGAGTCCAGGTAGGGCGCGTTGAGCGAGGTGTCCGCGGCGTCGCGCGCGGCCGCCTTCGCGTTGAACGCGACGCCGAGCCCGGCTGCCTCCAGCATGTCGATGTCGTTGGCGCCGTCGCCGATGGCGATCGTCCGCCGCTGCGGGACCCCGTACTGGCGGGCGAAGTCCTCCAGCGCGGTCCGCTTGCCGAGACGGTCGACGACATCTCCGACGACTCGTCCGGTGAGGTGGCCGTCCACGATCTCCAGGGAGTTGGCCCGCACGTCCGTCACGCCCAGCTCCGCGGCCAGCGGCGCGATGACCTCGACGAAACCGCCCGACACGAGCGCGATCCGGTAGCCGAGGCGCAGCAGCGTGCGGCACAGCGTCCGCGCGCCCGGAGTCAGGGTGACGCGGCCCCGAACCCGGTCGACGGCCTCCGCGGGTAGACCGGCCAGCAGCGCCACGCGCGCACGCAGCGACTGCTCGAAGTCGAGCTCGCCGGCCATGGCCCGTTCGGTGATTGCGGCGACCTCCGCCAGGGCGCCGGCCTCGTCGGCCAGCAGGTCGATGACCTCGTCCTGGATGAAGGTCGAGTCGACGTCCATCACGACGAGGTGGACGCCGCGGCGGTCGAGCCCGGCCTCCTGGACGGCGATGTCCGCGCCGTGCTCGGCCGCGACGGTGGCCAGCGGACGCCGCAGCACGTCCACCGCGACGCCGGAACCCTCGAGGGCGATGGCCGTCACCGGGTACGACGCGATACGCCGGATGCGGTCGATGTTCCCGCCGCGGTCGGCGATCTCGCCCGCCGCTGCTGCGACCGCGGCCGGCGACAGCGGCGATCCCATGAGCATGACCTGCAGCCGGTTGCGCCGGCGCTCGTCGTCCTCGGCCGCGCCCGGCACCGTCTGGACGTCCATGTCGAGGTCGCCGCCGATCCGCCGGACAGCGGCGCGGGTGGCGTCCATCAGGTCGTCGTCGCCGGTGACCTCGACGAGGACGGCCAGGACCAGCCGGCCCCGGACGACGAGCTGCTCGACGTCGAGCACGGCGACCGGGTGTGCGGCGAGGGTGTCGAACAGCGACCGCGTGACTCCGGGGCGGTCGATGCCGGACAGCGTGATCAGCAATGTGCGACGTGGGGCGTCCATGGCCCGGCCCACGGTAGTGCTCGGCGGCCGGCGAGCACCGCCTAGGGTGGGCCGACGTGACGGTCGTGGTGCGCCTGACGGGCGTGGGCGTGCGGCGCGGCACGTCATGGTTGCTTCGCGCCGTCGACCTGGAGATCCGCGAGGGCGAGCGCTGGGTCGTCATGGGGCCTAACGGCGCTGGCAAGACCACGTTGATGCTGGTCGCCGCCGGCCGCCTGTTCCCGACCGTCGGCCAGGTCGAGCTCCTCGGAGAGGAGTACGGCGCCGTCGACATGGCCGAGGTCCGCCCGCGCATCGGCTGGGCGTCGAGCGCGGCGACCGGCGACATCCCGCGCGGGGAGCGCGTGCACGACGTCGTCATGACCGGTGCGTGGGCGGTCTCCGGCCGGTGGCGCGAGCACTACGACGATGCCGATCGTGTGCGCGCCGACGGGCTGCTCGCGACCTGGGGCATCGCCGAGCTCGCCGACCGGACGTTCGGCACGTTGTCGGAGGGGGAGCGCAAGCGGACGATGATCGCCCGCTCGCTCATGGCCGACCCCGAGCTCCTGCTGCTCGACGAACCCGGTGCCGGCCTGGATCTCGGCGGCCGGGAGGACCTCGTGGCCCGGATGGCGGCGCTGGCGGCCGACCCGACCGCACCGGCGCAGGTCCTCGTGACGCACCACGTCGAGGAGGTGCCGCCGGGGTTCACGCACGTCGCTCTCATGGCGCGCGGGGAGCTCGTGGCGGCCGGGCCAATCGCCCAGACGCTCACGGAGGCGGCGCTCACGGCGACGTTCGGCCTCCCGATCACCCTCACCGCGGCCGACGGGCGCTGGTTCGCCCGCGGCTCGGCGACCCCGTGACCCCGGGCACCTTCGCGCTGCTCGTCCTGGCCGGGTTCGGCGGAGGCATGATCAACGCGGCCGTCGGCTCGGGCACGCTGCTGACCTACCCCGCGCTGCTGGCGGCTGGCGTCCCCCCGGTCGCGGCGAACGCGACGAACGCGGCGGGCCTCTCACCGGGCGGCTTCTCCTCAGCCTGGGCCTATCGGGCTTAGCTGCGCGACCGGATGCGCGTGCTGCGCTGGCCGTTCCTCGCGTCGATCGTCGGCGGCGCGGTCGGCGCGACCCTGGTCGTCGCGCTCCCGAGCCGGGTGTTCGTCGCGCTCGTGCCGTGGCTCGTCGCGACGGCGACCGTGCTCGTCGCCGTGCAACCGCTGATCTCCCGCATCGTCGGCGAGCACCACGAGGACCGCCCCCGCCGGGCGTGGCCCTGGACGGGGCTCGTCGGCGTGTACGGCGGCTACTTCGGGGCCGCGCAGGGCGTCATGCTCATGGCCGTGCTCGGGCTCGTCTACGACAAGGACACCCAACGGGCGAACGGGGCCAAGAACCTGTGCGCAGGCGCCGCGAACATCGCCGCGGCGACCGTGTTCGCCATCGCCGGCGTCGTGGTGTGGCTGGCGGCCCTCGCCGTGGCGATCGGAGCGATCATCGGTGGGTACGTGGGAGGTCGGCTTGCGCGGCGGCTGCCTCGAAGCGTGCTGCGCGGGATGGTCGTCGCCGTGGGCGTCGGCGCCACGCTGTACCTCGTCGTGGGCCGGTAGCACGGCGCGCGGCTTGTAGCGTTGCCGAAGAACGGTGACCGGAGCGACGGAGGGCTCGTGCTGAAGCGCGTACTGCTCGGACTGATCGGCGCGCTCCTCGTGCTGGTGGCGGGAGTGGCCGGCGCGTTCGCCGCGTGGGGGTACCTCACGTTCGCGAACGGCGGCAGCCTGCGCTACGACCTCGGCACCGTCGTGCCCGGGACGGACGAGACCGCCATCGTCATCGACGTCGATCGGTTCGGCGCGAGCGTGCCCTACCTGGATGCCCTCGGCGTCACCCAGCTCGCGGTCCGCAGCGTGCAGCCCGGCGGCGCGAACACGGTCGTCTTCGTCGGCGCCGACGCCACGACGGACGTCGACGCCTACGTGAAGGGTGCGCCCTACGCCGTCGCGCTGCGCGACGCAAGCGGCTGGCAGGTGCGCCAGATCCCCGGCTCCGCCGTGCTCCCGCCCGTCGACTCCGGCACGTGGCTCGCGCAGGCGGCCGGCTCCACGGCATTGCTGGACGTGCCGACCAGCCGCCCGCTGACGATCGTGATCGCCCGGCAGGACGGCACGGCCGTCGGAGCCGTCGCGCTCGCCGCGGACTTCGCGGTGCCCACGGCCCAAAGATGGGCGATGTGGCTGGGGATCGGCGCAGCCGTCGCGCTGATCGTCGGCATCGTCCTGCTCGTCCTGGCGTTCCGCCGCCGGCGTCCGCGTGGTGCGCACGAGGCGGTCCCCGTGGTGGTCGAACCCGCCCCCGTCGTGACGCCCGCTGTCGAGACGCCCGCTGTCGAGACGCCGGCCATCGACACGCCGGCTGTCGAGACGCCCGCCATCGAGGCGGCGCCGCAGACCGCACTTCCCGAATCTGCCGCACTTCCCGAATCTGCCGCTCTGCCGACGGCCGACGAGCCGGTCACCGCACTGGTACCGATCGTGGCCGCCGAAGCGACCGAGCACGCAACCGACGAGAGCACCGACGAGCCCACGGCGGCTGTCGAGCCTGCACCGCCCGCGGCCGCCCTGCCCACCGCGCCGCCCCCGCAGGCACCGGCACCTGCTCCTGAACCTGCACCACCCGCGCTGGACGAGACCGCGGAGATCCCGATCGTCGCGGCGGTCGACCACGCCGACCCGGAGCCTGATGAGCACCAGCCCACCTGAGCCGGCCGCGTCCCGGCGGATCTGGACGATCCCGAACGTCATCAGCTTCGCCCGGCTCCTGGGGATCCCGGTCTTCTTGTGGCTGATCCTCGTCCCGCACGCCGACCTCGCCGCGTTCGTCCTGCTGGTCATCGCCGGGGCGTCCGACTGGGTCGACGGCTACCTCGCCCGCCGCCTGAACCAGCGCAGCGAGCTCGGCATCCTGCTCGACCCCATCGCCGACCGGCTCTACATCGCCGCGACCCTGCTCGGCCTGGCGCTGCGCGGGATCATCCCGTGGTGGCTCGTCGGCATCCTGGTGGCGCGTGAGCTCATGCTCGTGGCCCTGCTGCCGACACTGCGCCGCCACGGCCGCGTCGCGCTGCCCGTCACCTACGTCGGCAAGGCCGCGACCTTCGCCCTGCTGTGGGGCTTCCCGCTCCTGCTGCTCGCCGACGACCCGACGTTCGGCACCGCGGCGGCGGCCTTCGGCTGGGCGTTCGCGCTCTGGGGCACCTACCTGTACTGGTGGGCCGGAATACGCTACGTGCAGCAGGCGCGCGCGTTGGGCACACCTGCCTGAGGCGGGGTCCAGATGCAGGCAGTGGTGATCGTCCAGCCGGACGGCAGGGCGACATGAGCCTGTCCGACGAGCGGCCAGAGGACGTCGACGGCCCGCTGGGCGCCTTCATCGCCCTGGCCGTCGCCGACGACTACGCCGGTGTGCCAACGATGCCGGTCGGCGAGCGTCGACCCGCTCGACGTCGCGACCTCGTCGTCGCGCTCGCCGCGGTCGCGGTCGCCGTCGTCATCGGCGTGATCGGAGCGACCGCGATCCTGACAGCACGCGCCACCGACGACGTGCGCGCCCGTACCCACAACGAGCTCGAGGATCGCGTCGCCGCCCTCTCCGAGACCGTCGACCAGCGTCAGGCCGCGGTCGACGAGGCGACCGAGCGGGTCGGCGCGCTCCAGGACGAGCTACTGGACTCCGACGCGGCCGCCGCGCAGGCGGCGCGGAGCGACCGGCTCGCGGCCCAGGCTGGCCTCGTCGCCGTGTCCGGTCCAGGCCTCACGGTGACGATCGACGACGCCGCGGGCGCCAGCGCCGGATCGCTGAACCGTGTCCTCGACCGGGACCTCCAGCTCATCGTCAACGCGTTGTGGAAGTCCGGTGCGACCGCCGTCGCGATCAACGGCCAGCGTCTGACCGATCTGACCGCCATCCGCAGTGCCGGCGATGCGATCCTCGTCGACTACCGCCCGTTGTCGCCGCCGTACCGGGTCGACGCCGTCGGCACGACGTCCGTGGCGCCCGGGAGCGAGGACCTGCGGGGGCTGCTCGACACGCTCCGCACCGCGTACGGGCTCGACTCCGACGTCGTCGACGGTGACGTAGCGTTGCCGGCGGGCGACCTCCGCGCACCGCACGTCGCGTCGGTTGGTGCCCCCGTCGGGGAGGAGGAGGCGTCGTGATCGCGCTCATCGGCCTGCTCGTCGGCATCGCGGTCGGGCTGCTGTGGCACCCCATCGTCCCGGTGTGGGCGGAGCCGTACCTGCCCATCGCGATCGTCGCCGCCCTCGACGCCGTGTTCGGCGGCGTACGCGCCCTCGTGGAGCGTCGGTTCGACGAGCGGATCTTCGTGGTCAGCTTCCTGTCGAACATCCTCATCGCGGCGGTGCTGGTCTTCCTCGGCGACCAGCTCGGCGTCGGCGCCCAGATCTCGACCGGTGTCGTCGTCGTCCTGGCGATGCGGATCTTCGCGAACGCCGCCGCCATCCGACGGCTGCTGTTCCGGGCCTGACGATGGCGGACCGTGAGGGCGAGACGACCCGGCTGCTGCACCAGCTCGCGTTCCGGCCCAGCCGGCCGCACCTGGTCATCGGCGTCCTGTTCGGCGTCCTCGGTCTCCTCGTCACGATCGCGGTCGTCCGACCCGGCACCGACGACCGGTGGCGCACTGCGCGTACGGAGGACCTCGTGCAGATCCTCGACGACCTGACCTCACGCCAGCAGCGGCTGGACGCCGAGGACGTCCGCCTGACGACGCTCCAGCGCGATCTCGAGGCCGGGTCGACGGTCGAGGCGGCTGCCGAGGCCCGCCGCCGACTGGCCGCCCTCCAGGTCCTGAGCGGGACGACGCCCGTCAGCGGCCCGGGACTGTCGATCGTCATCGCCGACCCTCGCGCCCAGGTTGACGCGGCGGTCGTGCTCGACGCCGTGCAGGAGCTGCGCGACGCCGGTGCGGAGGCGATCCAGGTCGGTCCGGCGCGGGTCGTGGTGGACAGCTGGTTCGGCGACTCGGCCGGCGGCGTGGTCGTGGATGGGCAGCAGGTCGGCCGGCCGATCCGCATCCAGGCGATCGGCGATCCGGAGACCCTCTCCACTGCCATGAGCATCCCCGGCGGGGTCGCCGACTCCGTGCGGACGAGGGGCGGGCAGTTCGCCGCGTCGACGGAGGACGCCATGTCGATCTCCGTTACAGTTCCCGAGACGACCGACTAGGAGGACGCGATGGTCGCGGACGACGTGCGCTACACCGTCGAGCACGAGTGGGTGCGCGACACCGGCACGGGCACGGTTCGCATCGGGATCACACACTTCGCGCAGGACGCGCTCGGTGACATCGTGTTCGTCTCCCTTCCCGCCGTCGGCGCGCACGTCGCGGCCGGCACGGCGTGCGGCGAGGTCGAGTCGACCAAGAGCGTCAGCGACATCTACGTCCCGGTGTCCGGCGAGGTGGTGGCCCGCAACGACGCGCTGGACGCGACCCCGGAGACCGTCAACGCCGACCCGTACGGCGAGGGTTGGATGTTCGAGGTCCGGCCGGACGACGCGACCGCCATCGACGGACTCCTGACCCCCGCCGAGTACCGCGCGATCGTCGAGCAGGGCTGAGCGCACATGACCTGCCCTCAGTGCGGGCACGACGTCGCCCCGGACGACCGCTTCTGCGGCAACTGCGGATCCCCGCTGACGGTCGAGGCGTTCGAGAGCATCGAGCACACCGGGTCGATCACCTCGATCATCCCGTCCGGTCCGGGAACCGGGTCCGGCCCCATCAGCGCCGTCGGCAGCGGCACCCAGTTCGACTTGCCCAGCGGTAGCGCACTCCTGGTCGTCCACCGTGGGCCGGGGGAGGGCCAGGAGCACGTCCTGGACCAGTCCGCGGGCGTCCTCACTGTCGGGCGCGCCCCGGAGGCCGCGATCTTCCTCGACGACGTGACCGTCAGCCGGCACCATGCGGAGTTCCGCCACGGCGCGCAGGGCTGGAGCGTGCGCGACGTCGGCAGCCTCAACGGTACGTACGTCAACCGGGTGCGGGTCGACGACCAGCAGCTGCATGGCGGCGACGAGGTCCAGATCGGCAAGTTCCGCTTCGTGTTCCTCCTCGGGCTCGACCCGGCACCATGAGCGGCGAGGCGTCGCAGCCCGTCAGCGGCACGATCAGCATCGGCGAGGTCCTCGGCCTGCTCAAGCGCGAGTTCCCCGACGTGACGATCAGCAAGATCCGGTTCCTGGAGTCCGAGGGACTGGTCACGCCGGAGCGCACGGCGTCCGGCTACCGGCGGTTCGGCCAGCGTGACGTCGAGCAGCTGCGGGCCGTCCTACGCCTCCAGCGGGACCAGTACATGCCGCTGAAGGTCATCCGCGAGCACATCGCCGAGGGGGCGGCCGACGCCGAGCCGGTCGCGGTCGCTGGCACGGGGATGAGCCCGGCGGACTTCCGCCCCGGCGCGGGTCGCGTCCGGCTGACCCGCACCGAGCTGGCCGAGGAGTGCGGGCTGGACGAGGCCTACGTGCGAGAGCTCGAAGGCATCGACCTCGTCTGGGCGTCGCCCACCGGCCACTACGACGAGGACGCGGTGGCGATTGCCACGGTCGTCGCCCGGCTCGCGTCCTACGGCGTCGAGGCACGGCACCTGAAGCTGTTCCGCCGCAACGCCGACCGCGAGCTCGGCTTGGTCGACCAGATGGTCACGCCGTACAAGAACACCCGGGACCGCACCCGCGAGCAGGAGACCGTCCGGGAGCTCGCCGCCCTCGTGGTCCAGCTGCACGCCTCGATCCTGCGAGCCGAGCTCGTCCGTACGGGCGGTCGCTGAGCGGATCGGGTCTACCCTGGGCAGGTGCGCGAGCTAGAGGTCGTCGGAGTCCGGGTCGAGATGCCGTCGAACTCGCCGGTGATCTTGCTGCGCGAGCGCGACGGCGACCGGTACGTGCCGATCTGGGTCGGGGCTGCCGAGGCCACGGCGATCGCCTACGCCCAGCAGGGGATCGTGCCCCCGAGGCCGCTCACGCACGACCTTCTGCGCGACGTCCTCGCGGCCGTCGGCGCCCAGCTTGCCGAGGTGCGCATCACGGCTCTTGAGGACGGCGTGTTCTACGCGCTTCTCGTCTTCGCCGACGGGGTCGAGGTCAGTGCCCGGCCGTCCGACGCGATCGCGCTGGCGCTGCGCACCGACGTGCCGATCCGGGGCGCCGACACCGTCCTGGATGCCGCCGGCGTGGAGCTGCCGGACGAGGTCGACGAGCCCGAGGGTGGCGACGGCGCAGCCGTGCCCGGCGAGGAAGAAGTCGAGGAGTTCCGGGCGTTCTTGGACCAGGTGTCACCGGAGGACTTCGGCTGAGAGAGCCTCACGCACCCTCAGCATGAGGTTGAGACTTTGGTCCGCGACACGCCGCCACGGGCGTTTGACCGGCCCGGACGGCGCACCTAGCGTCTGGGGCGCACGACATGGACGCAGGATGACCCGCCGGAGACCCGGCAGGTCCGGGTGAGGAGGATGCGGGCGTGAGCAAGGCAACCTCGGAGGCACCGGTGCCGACCCGGACGTCGAAGGCCCAGGGCGTGCTCTTCGATGAGGAGGACCTGCGTCCTCTGCCCGCGGGCATCGGCTACCGCGGCCCGGTCGCCTGCAGCGCCGCCGGCATCACCTACCGCCAGCTCGACTACTGGGCCCGTACGGGCCTGGTTGTGCCGTCCGTCCGCGGCGCGGCCGGCTCCGGGACGCAGCGGCTCTACAGCTTCCGCGACATCCTCGTGCTGCGGGTCGTCAAGCGCCTGATCGACACGGGCGTCTCCCTGCCCAACATCCGGGCCGCGGTCGACCACCTGTCCCAGCGCGACGGCGACGAGCTGTCCAGCCTGACGATCATGAGCGACGGCGCCAGCATCTACGAGTGCCGCAGCGCCGACGAGGTCGTCGACCTGGTCCGAGGCGGCCAGGGAGTCTTCGGCATCGCCGTGGGCAGCGTGTGGCGTGAGGTCGAGGGCAGCCTCGCGAGCCTGCCGGGCGAGACCCCGGAGGGTGTCGTTGCGACGCCCGTCGTCATCGACGAGCCGGACGCGACGGACGAGCTCGCGGCCCGTCGCGCTCGCCGCGCTGCCGTCTGAGCCGCGCCCGTCGCGTCACCTCGATCCGGACCGCCGTCCATGGGTACGCCCATGAGTACGGCCAATGAGTACGACCCATGAGTACGATGACGGCGCTGCATGACCCCGGGCGGGAGAGACCTGGTTTACCCCCAGGCGCCGAAGGAGCAATCTCCCCGACAACCTCTCAGGCAGCAGGACCGCTCGGGGGAGGCACCTCTGGAAGAGGGACGAACCTGTCCCGCCGACGGTGAAAGCCGGGTTCGCCCGGTGAAGCTCTCAGGTCGCGTCCGACGCGGGTGACAGAGGGGGAGGGCGGGCGCAGCCGCGGCCGCCGCCCTCGCGCATGCCCGGCATGCCGGACCGGAAGGCCTCCGATGACCGACCGCACCTTCGCCGACCGCCACATCGGGCCCGACACCGCCCAGCAGCAGCGCATGCTCGCGCTCCTGGGCTTCGACGACCTCGACACGTTCACGGCCGCCGTCGTGCCCTCGGTCATCCGATGGCAGGAGCAGCTGGACCTGCCGCCCGCCGCCGACGAGCCGACGACCCGGGCCGAGCTCCTGGCACTCGCCGCCCGCAACCAGGTGGCGACCTCGATGATCGGCCTCGGCTACCACGGCACCCACACGCCGGCCGTCATCCGCCGCAACATCACCGAGAACCCCGGCTGGTACACGGCATACACGCCGTACCAGCCGGAGATCTCGCAGGGACGACTGGAGGCGCTGCTGAACTTCCAGACGATGATCGAGGACCTCACGGGCCTGCCGGTCGCGGGGTCGTCGCTGCTCGACGAGCCGACCGCAGCTGCTGAGGCGATGGGCATCGCCGTACGCGCCTCCCGGTCCGAGCACCCGGTCGTCGTGGTCGACGCCGATACCCACCCGCAGACCCTCGCCGTCCTGGCCACGCGCGCCGAGCCGATCGGTGTGCGACTCGTCGTGGCCGACCTGTCGGCGGGGCTGCCGGCCGTGGCGGACGGGGACGTCGTCGGCGTGCTCGCCAGCTACCCCGGGACCTCGGGGGAGGTGCGCGACCTGCGGCCCGTCGTCGAGGCGGCGCACGCGCGCGGTGCCCTCGCCCTCGTGGCCGCGGATCTCCTCGCCCTCACGGTGCTGACCTCCCCGGGGGAGATCGGCGCCGACGTCGTCGTCGGGTCGGCGCAGCGCTTCGGCGTCCCGATGGGCTTCGGCGGCCCGCATGCGGGATACCTCGCCGTCCGCGCCGGGCTCGAGCGCTCGATGCCCGGTCGCCTGGTCGGTGTCAGCATCGACGCCGACGGAGCACCGGCGTACCGGCTGGCGCTGCAGACCCGCGAGCAGCACATCCGCCGGGAGAAGGCGACGAGCAACATCTGCACCGCCCAGGTCCTGCTCGCGGTGATGGCGTCGATGTACGCCGTCTACCACGGCCCCGACGGCCTGCGGGCGATCGCCGGACGCACCGCCGAGCGGGCCGCTGTCCTCGCCGCCGGGCTCCGACAGGGCGGCGCGGTTCTCGCCGCGGAAGCCTTCTTCGACACCGTCCGCTGGTCCGTCCCCGGCCAGGCCGACGCCGTCGTCGCTGCTGCTGCTGTCGCCGCGGGTATCAACCTGCGGCTCGTCGACGCGGACACCGTGTCGGCGACCACGGACGAGACCACGACCACGGAGCACGTGGAGGCCGTGTGGCGGGCCGCCGCCGTCGCGGGCCTGGCCACCGGGTCGCTGGCGTACGCCGACGTCACGCCCGTCGATAGCCTCGGCGTGCCGGGCGGGCTCGCGCGCACCTCGCCCTACCTCGTGCACCCGGTGTTCTCCACGCACCGCAGCGAGACGTCGATGCTGCGCTACCTGCGGCGCCTGGCGGACCGGGACATCGCCCTCGACCGGTCGATGATCCCGCTGGGCTCGTGCACGATGAAGCTGAACGCGACGACGGAGATGGAGCCGGTGACCTGGCCCGGGTTCGCCGATGTCCACCCCTTCGCCCCACTCGAGCAGGCCGCCGGCTACGTCGAGCTGATCAGCGGCCTAGAGGCCTGGCTCGCGCAGATCACCGGATACGACGCGGTCAGCGTGCAGCCCAACGCCGGTTCCCAGGGCGAGCTCGCCGGCCTGCTGGCGATCCGCGCGTTCCACCACGCGCGAGGCGAGGCCGCCCGCGACATCTGCCTGATCCCAAGCAGTGCGCACGGGACGAACGCCGCCAGCGCCGTCATGGCCGGGATGCGCGTCGTCGTGGTCGCATGCGACGAGGCGGGCAACGTCGACGTCGCCGACCTGCGCGCGAAGGTCGCCGAGCACGCCGAGGACCTGTCCGCCCTCATGGTCACCTATCCGTCCACGCACGGGGTGTTCGAGACGACGATCGGCGAGGTCTGTGCGCTGGTGCACGACGCTGGCGGCCAGGTCTACGTCGACGGCGCGAACCTGAACGCGCTCGTCGGACTAGCCAAGCCGGGCCGGTTCGGTGCCGACGTGTCCCACCTGAACCTGCACAAGACGTTCTGCATCCCGCACGGGGGCGGTGGTCCCGGCGTCGGACCCGTGGCCGTCCGCGCCCATCTCGCGCCCTACCTGCCCTCGCACCCGCTGCGCCCGGAGGCGGGGCCGACCGGCCGCGGGCACGTCGACGGCGGCGTCGGCCCGGTGAGCGGGGCACCGTGGGGGAGTGCCGGCATCCTGCCGATCTCGTGGGCGTACATCCGGCTCATGGGGCCGGACGGCCTGCTCCGCGCGACCCAGACCGCCGTGCTGGGCGCGAACTACGTGGCTGCGCGCCTGCGCGCGCACTACCCCGTCCTCTACGCCGGCGCCGACGGCCTCGTCGCGCACGAGTGCATCCTCGACGTGCGCCCGATCACGGCCGCGACGGGCGTGACCGTCGACGACATCGCAAAGCGGCTCATCGACTACGGCTTCCACGCCCCGACGATGTCGTTCCCGGTCGCGGGAACGCTGATGGTGGAGCCGACCGAGAGCGAGGACCTCGCTGAGCTCGACCGGTTCTGCGACGCGATGATCGCGATCAAGGCCGAGATCGACGAGGTGGCGGCCGGCACCTGGCCGGTGGCCGACAGCCCCCTGCGCGGAGCACCGCACACGGCGGCGAGCGTGATCGGCTCGTGGGAGCACGCGTACCCGGCGGAGCTGGCGGCCTTCCCGGTCGCCGGCCAGGCCGCGGACAAGTACTGGCCGCCGGTCCGCCGCATCGACGGGGCCTACGGCGACCGCAACCTCGTGTGCTCGTGCCCCACGCCGGCCGAGCTCGCCGCAACGTGAACGGACGGGCGTCGTGATCCGGCCCGCTCCATGATCGCCGTCGTCGACATCGACGGCGTGCTCGCCGACGCCGGCCATCGCCAGCACCTGGTGTCAGGCCGGCCGAAGGACTGGGACGGGTTCTTCGCCGCGGTCGGCTCGGACGCCGTGATCGCGGAGGGGCTCGCCCTCGTCCGCGAGCTCGCCACGGAGCACGAGGTCGTGCTGCTCTCGGGACGGCCGGAGCGCACGCGGGCGGACACGCAGGCATGGTTGGCCCAGCACCAGGTGCCCTGGTCGCGGCTAGTCCTACGCCCGGATGCCGACCGACGGGCTGCCCGCCTTTTCAAGGCCGCGACCCTGCGCCGGTTGTCTCCGAGCGACGAGGTGGCAGTCGTCATCGACGACGACGAGTCGGTGATCGCGGAACTCACCCGCATGGGATACACGTCAGTGCTGTTCGCGCAAGGCCCCTACCGCTAGATTTGCGGCGACATATCCCTCAGAAAGGCACCCAATGGCTTCCGATTTCGGAACGTTCATCATCCAGGTCCTGTGGATCTTCATCCTGGTGATGTTCTTCATCATCCTGTTCCAGATCATCATCGACCTGTTCAGCGACCACAGCGAGAGCGGTTGGGCGAAGGCGATCTGGATCATCTTCCTCATCCTGATCCCGCCGTTGACGGCGCTGATCTACCTGATCGCGCGTGGCAAGGGCATGGCCGAGCGTCGCCAGGCCCAGTACAAGGCCGCGCAGCAGGCGCAGCAGGCGTACATCAAGGAGGTCGCCGGTGCGGGCGGCGCCGCCGACCAGATCGCGACCGCGAAGTCGCTGCTGGACGCTGGCACGATCTCGCAGGCCGAGTTCGACCAGATCAAGACCAAGGCGCTCGCGTAGCAGCCTCTCGGTCCGTCTCGACGGCCCCGTACCCCTCGCGGGTGCGGGGCCGTCGCGCGTCACGGTCAGTCCGGGAGCACCGGCGGGGAGATCGCTGTGAGCACGGAGTCGGCCAGCTCCGACCGGGCCGTCAGCAGGGTCGGTCCGTACCAGGTGAGCAGACGCCCGTCGAAGAGCGCGGTCGGGGTGTTCGGGAAGGCGTCCGGCCCGTCACCCGGGGTGAACCGGTAGGGCTCACTCGGCAGCAGCACGACGTCGAGGCCGAGCGCGTCGATCTCGGCGGCGTCGACCTTCGGGTAGCGGGTCGGCGCCTGCCCGAAGGCGTTCACGCAGCCCAGCCGCGACAGCAGGTCGCCGGCGAAGGTGTCGCGCCCGACGACCATCCACGGGTTCCGCCAGATGACCGCTGCGACCTCGACGTCGGCGAGGGGGGCGGGCGCTGCCCACACCGTGGCCGCGTCCTCGAGCCAGCCGGGGACGTCCCAGCCGAGCGCGTCGACGAACATCCGGCGCATCGACGCCAGGGACTCGTCGACGGACTCGATCCGCGTGACCCACACCGGGATCCCGCCGTCGCGCAGCCGTCGGACGTCGAGCTCGCGGTTCTCCTCCATGTTGGCGATGACCAGGTCCGGCGCCAGGGCGATGATCGCCTTCGTGTCCGGGTTCTTGGTGCCCCGGATGCGCGGCACGTCGAGGTCGGCCGGGAACTCGCACCACTGCGTGGCCGCGACGAGGGCGGTGCGGTCGGTCGCCGCGATCGACTCCGTCAGCGACGGCACGAGGCTGACGACCCGGCGCGCCACGTCGGGCACTGTCTGGGCGACGCCCAGGTCATCGACGACGGTCCGCGTCATGGCCGTTCCCTACGCGGCAGACCGGCGACGACGATCTCGTAGGACTCGTCGACCGCGGCGAGGAGCTCGTCGTCGGGGATGGCACCGGCCAGGCGCAGGGAGTTCCAGCCGGAGCGGGCGAGATACGGCATCGGCCGCGCGTCGTCAGGGAAGCGATCCAGCCACTCGTCCGCGTCGTCGCGGCTGCGCCCGCACTTGACGCCGACTGTGGGCTCCGCCGCATCGGCGTCCCCGAGGAACGCGAAGATCTTGGACCCGACCTTGGCGACCGTGTGGTCCTCCCAGGGCTGGTCCGGCCAGGCGCCCGGCTTCGCGAGACAGTGCCGCAGGAGCGCGTCGTGGTCCATGCCCCCATCCTGGCGGGTCGGCACCGGGCGCATCGGTCAGGCGTGGGTGACGACCAGGTGGCGTCCGTCGCGATGGACCCGCAGGAGCCGGTACCGGACCAGATACCACCCGCACACAGCGGCTGCCGCGAGCCCGGCGGCGGCCCCGACACCGATGGCCCACCGCGGCCCGAACGTGTTCGCTACCCACCCGACCAGCGGGGCCCCGAACGGCGTCCCGCCCATGACGACGGCGAGGAGGATCGCCAGTACGCGCCCTCGGATCTGCGGATCGGTCGTCAACTGCACGATGCCCATCGCCGAGGTCGTCAGAGTCTGTGACGCCACGCCGACCACGACGAGCGGGATCGCGAAGAGCAGGAACGAGGGCATCACGGCCGCCAGCGCGAGGCCGGCGCCGAAGACCAGGGACCCGGCGAGGAGCTGGCGCATCCCGGGGCGTCGGCGGCGAGCCGCGAGCAGGGCGCCGACGACCGAGCCGACCGCCATCGCCGACGTCAGCAGCCCGAACGCGCCCGCGCCTGTGCCGAACACCGACACGGACATCGTCGACAAGAAGATCGGGAAGTTCATGCCCAGCGTCCCGACGAGGAAGAGCATCACCAGGATCGTGATGAGGTCCGGCCGCTGCCGGACGTACCGGAAGCCCTCCACGAGAGAGCCCCTGGTGTGGGGTGCCCTCGCGACCGGCCGCAGCTCGCCCACGCGCATCGCCAGCAGGGCGACGAGCACCGCGGCGAACGAGGCCGCATTGACCACGAAGACCCAACCCGTACCGATCGCCGCGATCAGCAGTCCGGCGACCGCCGGCCCGATGAGCCGGCCCAGGTTGAAGGAGGTCGAGTTGAGCCCCACGGCGTTCGGCAGGTCGCCGGGACCGACGATGTCGCCGACGAAGGCCTGCCGAGCAGGGGCGTCGAACGCGGCCGCGCAGCCCAGGAGCAGGGCGAACACGTAGACCTGCGCGAGCGTGACGTGCCCGCCGAGTGTCAGCAGGCCCAGGCCCAACGCGAGCAGCCCCATGGTCGCCTGGGTGACCATGAGGATGCGTCGACGGTCGAGCCGGTCAGCGGCCAGTCCCGTCACCGGCAGGAGCAGCAGCTGGGGCCCGAACTGCAGCGCCATGACGACGCCGACCGCGGTCGCGTCGTGGGCGGTGAGCTGGGTGAGAACGAGCCAGTCCTGGGCCGTGCGCTGCATCCAGGTCCCGGTGTTGGAGACGATCGCGCCCGAGGCCCACAGCCGGTAGTTCCGAACGCGCAGCGAGCGGAAGGTCCCGGCGCTCGCGCTCACGAGTCGGCCACCTCGCGCAGGATCGCCGCCGCGGCCGCCAGGGTCGCCCGTTGGTCCGGCGTGAGGGCGTCCAGTCGCGCGTCGAGCCACTCGTGGCGCCGGCGCCGTGCCTCGGCCGCGACCGCGAGGCCGTTCTGCGTGGGCACGACCTGGACCTTGCGCCGGTCCTGCGGGTCGGGGACCCGTTCGACCAGGCCGGCGTCGACGAGCCCCGAGACGGCCTGGTGCATCGACGGGGCTGTCACCCGGGAGTGCTCAGCCAGCTCGGTGGGGGAGCACGGCCCCTGTCCGGTCAGCCGGAACAGGACGGTGTGCTGGGTGTCGCTGAGGTCGTCCGTCCCGCGCTCGGCCCGCAGCCGTCGGTATGTCCGGGCGACCGCGCCGATGACGGCCCCGCTCAGGTCCGGCGTTGTGTCCAGGGACTCCACAAGTCGTTAGGTTACCGAATTAGGTAGCCGAAGCACTAGTTCCAGTGAGCGTGGTTGACTGGTCAGGGGACCGGTCAATCAGTCATTTCTTGGACCCCTGACCGATCACATGACCAGTCCTTTGACCGGTCAGGGAACCAGGGCGTATGCGCGGACGGGGAACGTCCCGAACCCGGCCACCCGTGGGGGAGCGGCGGTGAAGCGAGCGCCGTGCACGGGCAGTTGAGCCAGGCCCGTGAGGTGCTCGACGATCGGGACCCCGGCTTCCAGAAGCGTCGTGTGGGCCGGCCGGGTGGCGTCGCCGGTGTCGTCGATGTTCACCGAGTCGATGCCCACGAGCGCCGCGCCGTGCTCGACCAGCCAGGCGGCGCCCTCTGCGGTCAAGAACGGCGCGTCCTGCGCGTAGGCGGGTGTGCGCCAGCCGGCGTCACCGCCGGTGTGAAGCAGGACCGCGGCCCCGCGCACCTCGAACGCCGCCAGGGCGCCCACGTCGACCCCGCGGATCCCGCTGCCGGTGGTCCGCACGACGACCGCAGGCAGGTCGACCAGGGAGGTGAGGGGGAGCCGGGCCAGGTCGGGACCGTGCTCGAACCGATGGAACGGGCTGTCCAGGTAGGTGCCGGTGTTCCCGACCATCGAGATCTTGTCGATGCCGAACTCCGTGCCGGGGGCGTACACGGCCCGGGAGGCCTCGCGGGTGAGGTGCGGGTCGATCTGCGGGGCGGGCAGACCGGGATAGGTGGTCATGCCGGCCTCGATCACGTGGCTGAGCTCGATGAGGCGCCCGGGGGAGTCGGGCGCAGCGCTGGCGAGGTCGCTCGGGCCGCCGCGTGTGCCCTTGTGCGGCTCCTCCAGGACAACCAGCCGGCTCACCTCGACGGTGCCCGCCATGAGGAGGCCCAGGGACGCCACGAGGAGCGTCCCGGCCGCGTCGGCCGTCGTCGTAGGCCCGGGGAGGTCGACCCGGAAGCCCTCGACCTCCAGCCGGCCGCCGTTCGTGAACGAGACGGTCGCATCGAGCTCTGCGCGGTACTGGACGGGGGAGTCGGTCGTCATGAGCGAATCCTGCCGTGCCCTGCGGGCGGGTCAGCGCACCCGCCCGCTCCTCAGCGCCAGCCGAGCGCCGGCGCGACGTGCGTCAGGACCGACTCGATGACGTGGGCGTTGTAGTCGACGCCCAGCTGGTTCGGGATCGTCAGCAGCAGCGTGTCCGCCGCCGCGATCGCCTCGTCCTCGCGCAGCCGCTCGACGAGCCGGTCCGGCTCGTCGGCGTACGACCGGCCGAAGACCGCGCGGGTGCGCTCGTCAATCATGCCGATCTGGTCGGAGGCGTGGCGCTCGTGCCCGAAGTAGGCCCGGTCCAGGTCGTTAACCAGCGGGAAGATCGACCGCGACACCGAGGTCCGCGGCGTGCGCTCCCAGCCCGCCTCGGCCCACGCCGCGTGGAAGACCTCGATCTGCTTGCGCTGCTGGATGTGCAGCGGCTCGCCCGACTCGTCGGTCTTCAGCGTGGAGGACTGGAGGTTCAGCCCGAGCTCGGCGGCCCACACGGCCGTCGCATCCGAGCTAGCACCCCACCAGATGCGGTCGCTCAGGCCGGGGCTGTGCGGCTCGACCCGCAGCAGTCCCGGGGGATTGGCGAACATCGGCCGCGGGTTCGGCTCCGCGAACCCCTCGCCGCGGATCACCTCGAGGAAGGCCCGGGCATGCTCGCGCGCCATGTCGGCGTCGGTGGTCCCGTCCGCCGGCGCGTAGCCGAAGTACCGCCAGCCGTCGACGACCTGCTCCGGGCTGCCCCGGCTGATGCCGATCTGGAGCCTGCCGTCGGCGATCAGGTCCGCCGCGCCGGCGTCCTCGGCCATGTAGAGCGGGTTCTCGTACCGCATGTCGATCACGGCGGTGCCGATCTCGATGCGCTCCGTGCGTGCACCGACCGCCGCCAGCAGCGGGAAGGGGGACGCCAGCTGACGGGCGAAGTGATGGACCCGGAAGTACGCGCCGTCAGCGCCGAGCTCCTCGGCGGCGACCGAGAGGTCGATCGACTGGTGCAGGACGTCGGACGCCGTGCGCGCCCCGGACTGCGGCGAGTCGTTCCAGTGGCCGAAGGACAAGAACCCGATGCTCTTCACGGCTCCTATCCAACCTCAGAGGGCGGGGGAGCGGCAGCGATGCCCCGGGGGCTACTCGGAAAGCAGCTGCTCGGTGACGGACCAGAGCCGGCCGGCCCGCTCGGGATCCATGGCGTGCTCGGCGACGCCGACGCGCTGGCCTCGCTGGCGGATGCCGGCCACGGCGCAGTCCTCGAGGTAGCGGCCGGTGATGCCGTCCGCTGCCGGGGAGGCCGCGGCGAACACGCTGGTCGCGGCTCCCTGGGCGGGCGACTTGAACGTGAGCGTCGCGTCGGCCCGCAGGGCCGCGAGCTCGTCGACGGCGAAGTGCCGCTGGAGGTTGGTCTCGATGACGCCGGGCATGACGGCGTTGACGGCGATCCCGTCGTCCGTCCAACGCGACGCGGCGCCGACCGCGAAGAGGACGTTCGCGGACTTGGACTGTCCGTAGGCGGCCCATCGGTCGTAGGGCCGGCGCTCGAAGTGCAGGTCGTCGAAGTCGACCGGCCAGCGCAGGTGGGCACCCGAGCTCAGCACGACGACACGGGCACCGGGCGCCAGCCGCGGTCGAAGGCCGATCGCCAGCGCCGCATGACCGATGTGGTTCGTCGCAAGCTGGAGCTCCCAGCCCTCGACCGTACGACTCAGCGGAGTCAGCGCCACACCGGCGTTGGCCACGAGGATGTGCAGTGGACCGTGCCACCGCTGCACGAACGCCCGCACGGACGCCCTGTCGGCGAGGTCCAGCGGCTCGACCCGGACCGTTCGGGGGAGCACGCCAAGCGCGGCGATGCTCCGAGCCGCCACGTCGGGGTCGCGCGCGGCGACGACGAGCTCGGCGCCGGCCGCGGCCAGGGCGCGGGTCGTCTCGAGGCCGATCCCGGACGCGCCACCGGTGACGAGCGCCCGGCGACCGCTCAGGTCGACGCCGGCAAGCACCTCGTCGGCCGTCGAGCTCGCGCCCAGGCCGGCGTCCGGCGCGGTGGTGTCCGTCATGCTGCCTCCTGCGGTGTGACCTCATCCAACCGGCCTTACCGGCCGCGCTGCGGACCGGTAGCCTGGGCGGCCAGCGACACGGACCGAGGAGGTGAGCCCGATGCGCGCACGACCCATCCCGGGCGCCCCCTCGATCGCACGCGAGCACCGCTGACGCCGTCCTCGCCGGGGAGCGTCACAGCGACTCCGAAAGCGACGACGAATGACTGATTCTCTCCACGACCTCGACCGCCTGCACCGTCCGACCGGCACGGCCCTCGTCCTCGGCGGCGGGGGATCCGCCGGCAACGCCTGGCTGATCGGCGTCATCGCGGGCCTAGCCGACGCCGGGCTGGACGCGACCGGCGCGGACCTGATCATCGGGACCTCGGCCGGCGCGACGGCCGCGGCCCAGATCACTGCACGTGCTCCCGGCGCACTCCTCGCCGACGTCCTCACGCCGGCCGCCCGGCCGCCCGCGGCTCCGGCCGGGCCTGCGCCCGAGCGGAGAGCCGTCAGCCCCGGCGACGACCACCTCGCGCGTCTGCGACGAGCAATCGCGGAGGCCGACGATGCGGCCGACCTACGCCGGCGGATGGGCAGGGAGCTCGGGGCGGCCACGGCGTCGGGCGGCTCCATGACCACCCGGTGGCGGCAGACCGTCGCCGCTCGGCTGCCGTCGGCCGACTGGCCGAACCAGCACGTGATCATCACCGCCGTCGACGCGCGTACCGGTGAGCCGCTCACCTTCGACCGTCACAGCGGCGTCGACCTCGTCGATGCTGTGGCCGCCAGCTGCGCCGGAGGCTTCGCCTACGGCATCGGCGACCGTCAGTTCATCGACGGGGGATATCGCTCGAACGCCGACAACGCGGATCTGGCCGCCGGCTTCGCTCGGGTCCTGGTGCTGTCGCCCCTCGGCGGGCGTTCGCTCCAGCCCGCGGAGTGGGGAAACCACCTGGACACGCAGGTCGAGGCGCTGCGAGCCGACGGCAGCCTGGTCGAGACGATCTTCCCGGACGCCGGTTCGCGGGTCGCCTTCGGCGAGAACCTGATGGATCCGTCGACGCGGCCGCCCGCCGCGCGCGCCGGGTTCGACCAGGGCCGGGCTCTCGGCGAGCCGCTCAGCGTCTTCTGGCACTGACCGAGATCGTGCGGGTGGCGCTCAGGGGAGCGAGCCGACCGGAGATGCGACGCTGGGAAGCCCCTCTCGTTCGGGTGGTATTTCATAATGCACATTATCGGCGGAATACGCATCCGGCCGTGCCGTGCGGACTACGCCCGTTCGAACCGCATTCCCACCGAGCCTCAGCCCAGCACCGGAAGCCGCGCCGCGAGAGCGCCCGTTCCCGTCGGCACCGGCTCACGGCCAGTTGCGATGAGTGTCGCGTCACGGTCGGTCCAGCCTGCTGGCACGAGGTTGTCCGTCAGCGCCTCGACCGTCCGACGCGCCAGCCTCAGCGCGCTCGGCGGCGCTGGCTCGTCGGACAACAGGTCCAGGTGATGGACGACGTCCTCGACCGCCCAGATGGCGAGGAAGTCACCCGCGGTGAACACGTGCCCCTGCCACAGCAGGCACCGCCTGCCTTCGCAGGCGGTCACGCCGCGAGGAGTGCCGCGGCGACGTCGTGGAGCTGCGCGACGGCCGACGACGGCCGGGCGTACGCGGCGCTGCGCCGGCGCTGGGCCATCAGCGTGAGCACGGCGTCGTCCGCCCCGTACTCGGCCGTGAAGGCCGGCCAGTAGGTGGCCGCGTCGACCGTCGGAGGCCCGTCGTCCGGCGAGACCAGTCCGCCGAGCATCTCCTGCCATCCGGCCAGGACGTGGACCGCCACGTCGAGCCGCGTCCACCCGTGGCACCCCGACACGTCAAGCAGCTCGTACTCGGTGAACCCGTCGGCCGCACGCACGAATGCCTCGATCGACTCGGCGCACGCAGTGCGGCCGTCCTCCAGCGTGACCGTGAGTCCCATCGCGGCAGCGTAGGACGCGCACAACACGCAACATGTGGTTGCACTACCTGGCTCCCCCAGCTATTCTCACGTGCAACCAGTCATTGCGAAAGGATGCGCATCATGGAGTACGCAACCATCGAACGGGAGCTACACATCGAGGCGACGCCCGAGGTCGTCTTCGCCGTCGTCAGCGAGCCGGATCACGTGCGGCGCTGGTGGCCGGACGAGGCCGAGTACGACCCGGCGCCCGGCGGCACCGGCCGCATCGGCTTCCGGAAGAACGCCGACGAGATCGCCTGGGAGCAGTTCACCGTCGTCGAGTCAGTGCCGCCGCAGCGATTCGTGTTCCGCTGGACCCATACCGAAGGAACGGCCGCGGAGCTGGGGAACTCGTTCCTCGTCGTGTTCGAGCTCGAGCCCGAGGGTTCCGGCACGCGTGTGCGCCTGACGGAGACGGGCTTCCGCGAGCGGGGCTGGGACGAGGCCACCGTCGCGGCGTCGCACGCCGACCACGTGAACGGCTGGACCTACTTCCTGGGCCGACTCCCCGACTACGCCGCGTCCGTGCCGGTCGCCGGATGACCGCGATGATCGACGACGACCTGTGGTCGGCGATTGGCGACCCGACGCGGCGGCGCATGCTCGACCTCATGCTGCGCGACGGCGGCGGGACGGCGACCACGCTGAGCGACGGCCTCCCGGTGACCCGGCAGGCCGTCGCGAAGCACCTGGTCGTCTTGTCGCGCGTGGGACTCGTGCGCGACATCGCCGTCGGCCGTGAGCGACGGTTCCGGGTCGACGAGGCTCAGCTCGCGCGCGCAGCCGCCCAGCTGGCGGACGTGGGTTCGGCGTGGGATGCGCGACTGGGCCGCATCAAGCTCCTCGCCGAGGAGCTGCAGCGCGCCGCGGACGAGGCCGAGCCGGGGAGCGCATGACCTAGGGGTTCGGCACCACGAGGTCGGCGCGTGCGCGCGGGGTGAACCGGCGATCGAACGCCTGCTCCGTCGGTGCCCATACCTCATCCCAGAGTCCGTCGTGGTCGAGTCCGTCTCCGCGATCGCGCGCCTTCCCCCGCGCCGTCGCGGTGGCGAGGTCCGTGTCGATCCACACGGCGAGGTCCAACCAGGCAGTGACCGTGGGATCGAAGAGTCCGACGCCGTCGACGACCAGCACGTCGCCGTCCGGCAGCAGCTCAGGGGGTCCGAGCCCGCCCGTGCTCCAGTCGTAGCGCTGGAGTACGACCGGCTCGGTCTGCCTGAACGGCTCGAGGACTGTCCGGACGAGTCGGTCCCGATCCATGGCGCTCCAGTCGTCGGAACGATGGCCGGCAGCAACGGGGTCGAGGAAGTCATCCCCGGGCACGAGCACGGCGCTCTCCAGGCGAGCGACGAGAGACCGCGCGAGGGTCGACTTCCCGGCTCCCCCGTATCCGGAGATCCCGATCGCAAGCCGCCGATGAAGGCCACCGCTGCGCATGCGACGGACGCGCTCCACGACGGCATCTGCCATCGAAGGCTGTTCAGCCACGGCCTGACAGGTCGGTGGTCCGCACCATCCACCGACCCGGCTCGGGCAGGGGTCCGAAGCCGGATGCGGCGTAGAGGCTGTGCGCGTCGCGGGTGGCCAGCAGGATGCGGCGTAGCCCGAGTGGTTCCAGGTGGGCGATCACGCCGTCGACCAGGGCTGTACCGATCCCCTCGCCGCGGTGGTCCGGGTCTACGAACACGTCGCACAGCCAGGCGAACGTCGCCCCGTCGGTGACGACCCGGGCGTATGCGACCTGGCGACCGGCCTCGTCGTCGTAGATCCCGAAGTTCCGGGAACCCTCGATCGCGCGCTCCTGAACGTCGCGAGGGCGGCCTTCCGCCCAGTAGGCCTGCTCGCTGAGCCACTGGTGGATCAGGTCGACGTCGAGCTCGCTTCGATCGGCGGAGAACCGGTAGCGCGGATCCATCCGCCGATACTAGGAAGGGGAGGTCGCGGGACTCTCAGGTCGGCGGTACGAAACCCGACCGGGCGGTCGCCACCTGATCACGGATGTAGCAGTCCCCCGCGTGGTCGTTCACCAGACCCATCGCCTGCATGAAGGCGTAGGCCGTCGTCGGCCCGAAGAAGCGCCAGCCCCGGCGTTTGAGGTCCTTGGACAGGGCGACGGATGCGGGCGACGTCGCGACGACGTCGGGCCAGGTCAGGTCCTCCGCTGCGGGCTCGAACCCCCACATGTAGGCCGCGATGGAGCCCTCGGCGTCGACGAGCTCCACGGCCCGCTGGGCGTTGTTGATGGTGGCCTCGATCTTGCCGCGGTGCCGCACGATGCCGGCATCGCCGAGCAGGCGCTCGACGTCGCGCTCGTCGAACTCGGCAACCACTCGGAAGTCGAAACCGGCGAATGCCGCCCGGAAGTTCTCGCGCTTGACCAGGATCGTGCGCCAGGACAGCCCGGACTGGAAGCCCTCCAGGCAGACCTTCTCGAACAGCCGGATGTCATTCGCGACCGGGAAGCCCCACTCGGTGTCGTGATAGCCGAGGAACTGCGCCTCCCCCGCGACCCAGCCGCAGCGCGGCAGCCCGTCCGGCCCGATGAACGGTGCCACGTCGCTCCTCTCGTCGAACAGACGTACGACGCTACTCCCCCGGTCCGGCCGTGGGCAACACCGGAGCGGCGCACCTCTCGGCCAGTCCCAATACCCCGGCCCGGATCATCTGCCCGTAGCCGTCATCGGGAAGCGAATCGAGGCCGCTGCGGGCCACGGCGAGATGACGCAACGCAGCCGGCCGGTCGCCGGCGCGCAGGTGGTCGTCCCCGAGGTTCAGGTGCAAGGAGGGGAGCATCGCGGCCGGGTCGGCGATGCCGATCTCGTCCCAGTCCGTCGCGTCCGACTCGCGCCACGCTGCGAGTGCCCGCTCGTCCCAGCGAAGCTCGTCGGCAGCCTCGGGCTCGAGGTCGGCGGCGTAGTGCGCGATCACGCAGCGCAGCGTCGCCTGGTCGTCGGGGCAGCAGTCCCACAGCGCAGTCAGCCTCGCGAGCCTGTCGCCGCCGGACTCAGCCATTCCCCCGAGAACGGCCGAGATCTCTTGCCACAGAACGGTATCCATACGCCGGACGGTAGAACGGCGGTGCGACAGTTCTTCCGCCGCCGTCAGCCGCCCGGGGCGTAGGTCCCGAACGACCACATGTTGCCGTCCGGATCCCGCACCCCGGCATCGCGGCCGCCGTAGTCCTGATCGGTCGGCGGGTACAGGCTCGTGCCGCCGGCCGCCAGCGCGGCGGCGTAGACGGCGTCCGGATCCGCCGCGACGACGTACACCGCCTGCGACCCGACGGGCTGCACCCACGCGGGTCCGTCGCGCTCGGCGCCGACCATCACTCCCCCGCCGGCCGGCCACAGGTACTCGCCATGCATGAGGACGCCGTCGTCGTCGTGGAACAACGCGAGCTCGGTGAAGCCGACGGCCTGCAGCCAGCCGAGCATGGCCGGGACGTCACGCAGCCGCAGGCTCAGCCACATTCCGGGAGCAGGGTTCGTCATCGCGCACTCCTTCATCAGATCGGCGTGTGTCAGACCCTATCACTAGAGTCGTACACATGTTCGAGTCCTCGTCCAGCCCGGTTCCTGAGCCGGATGACCCGTGGGCGGGTTTCGCGGTGGACTACTTGAGTGCGTCGGATCTGCTGGCGTATCTGCGGGTTCAGCCGGCAGGTCCGGGGCTGCTCAATGACCTGTCGTGCCTGGATCCGTCGGTGTTGTCGCCGGATGATGCGGTGACGTTCGCCCAAGAGGTTGATCGGTTGGCGGCGCACGTTGCGGGGTTCCAGGCTCAGGCGCGTGCTGTGGTGAACGCCGCTCTCGTCGCGGCGGAGGAGGCCGAGGTCGCTCGGCAGGCCGAGATCCTGCGACAGCAGAACGAGGACCGGGTCGCCGCGGGACTGAAGCCGCGGAGCAATGGGTTCGGGTTTGTGCCGCCGGAGGTCGCGGTCCAGGCCGAGCTCGCCGCCGCCCTGCGGCTGTCCCCGCGAAGTATCTCCACGGTGGTGCAGTTCGCGGTGGACCTCGCCGGCCCGTGGCGACCGATGCGTGCCGCGCTGCTGGCCGGGGAGGTCACCGAGAACCACGCCAAAGCCATCGGACGCGTCCTTGCGCTCCTGCCCGCGTACCTGGACCCGGAGCGGGCGGAGGACTACGAGAAGCACTGCGCCGAGGTGCTGGCGGTGGTGGTTCCCTACGCGCGGACGCATACCCCGGGGCAGTGCGCGAAGAGGGCCCGGGATCTCATCACGGTGATCGACCCGGTCGGCACGAAGAAGCGCCGGCAGGAAGCAGCCGACCAGGAGCATGGCGTCTTCCTGAACCCCCGCGAACCCGGAACCAGTGAGCTCATGGCGGTGCTGCCGACCGAGACCGCCCGGGCGGTCTACGACGCGATCCGCCGGCTGGCTGGGGATGCCCGGTTCGAAGTGTCCGACGGCTGCGTGACGATCGGGCAACGCCGCGTCGCCGCCCTCAAGACGCTGGTTCTGGGTGATCCGGGGCAGATCACGGTCATCGATGGCCCGGTGGCGGAGGCGAAGGAGAAAGCCCACGTCACCGTCATCGTCTCCCTCGAAACCATCTTGGGCGCCTCGGAGCAGGGCGGGCGGATCAACGGCGAACCGGTGACCGCGGACGTGATCCGCGACCTGATCGCGCAGTGTGACCCCACATCCACGATCCGCCGCCTCGTCACCGATGCGTCCGGGGTGATCGTGGACTACGGCCGCTCCCGCTACATCGGCAGCGACCTGCAGAAGCACGTCATCAAGCTCCGCGACGGGCACTGCCGCGGCGTCGGCTGCACGCGACCGGCTGAGGACTGCGAGATCGACCACGCGCACTCGTTCACCACCGGCGGCCGAACGTCGCTGTGCAACCAAGGCCCTCTCTGCAAACACCACCACCAGCTGAAAACCCACGCCCGCTGGCACATCACCCACAGCGCGCCTGATGGGTCCTGCACGTGGAGATCACCCCTGGGCCGCGAGTATCAGCACGAACCACCGCCCCTGCTACCACCCGCACCGCGATCCCGGGTCATCGACACCGGACCGCCTCCGCCGTTCTAGCCGTCCGGTGTCGATGCGTCGTTGCAGCGAGCTAGGAAGTCACCGCGCACTACGTCAGGCGCGCCAGCACGTCCGGGTGGTCACGCCAGGCCGGCATCGTGGCCATGTAGCGGATGGTGGCCGCCTGCGCCTCGTCGGCGGACTGCTCCGGGTGGGACCGCTGCTGCCAGGCGACCATGTTCGCGAAGCGGGTGTCAAAGTCCTGCAGGTTCCCGTGCTCGTCCGAGCAGTAGGCGCAGTAGCGGCCGGTCTCGATCGGCATCGAGCAGCTCTCGCAGCTCAGGGTGGCGGTGCTCATCATGACTCCTTGTCATTCTCGTGGGGCTGACGCGCGGACCGCGCCAGCACGTGGAGGACGTCGACCGCGGACTCCACGACCTCAGGGTCGAGGCGTCCGATCGCGTCGGCGAGGCGTTCATGGCTCAGGACCGAGGCGTCGTACCGCACGGCATCGACGCCGGCGTCCGTCAGCCACACGAGCACGCGGCGACGGTCGGCTGGGTCGCGCTGCCGCTCGACGAGGCCGTTGCCCTCGAGCTGCGTGACGATGTCGCTGACGACCGACTGCGCACGGTCCAGGTGGGCCGCCGCCTCACCGATCGTCACCGGCCCGCTGTGGGTCAGGTGGACGAGGACCGCCCGCGACGCGCTGCTGAGGTCCCGGGTCCGACCGTCACGCCGGTGGAACGCCAGGTAGACGCGCTGGAACGCGTCGTCCAGCTGCATCGCCAGGCGGTCGGACTCCTTCGTGCTCATGACATCGATGCTCGTCCCGCACGGATCCATCGTCAATCCCGATGGATCTCACGTGGTCGGTGCTGCGTGCGATCCTGTCCGCCATGACCAAGCCCGGCCGTCCCGCTCCCCCGCGCGTGACGCCGGTAGCGCTCGGCGACCTCGCCCCGGTCTCGCCCGAGCAGATGGCCGCCGGCGAGGACCTCGACGGAGCACACGTCAGAGGGGCCGACCTCAGCGGGCTGCGGTTGCGGGACGTGACGTACCGCGAGTCACTCATCGTGGACGCCGCTCTCGACGACGCCGACCTGCGGGGCGCTCGTCTGCTCGACCTGCGGATCGAGTCCGCTTCCGCCAGCACGGTCACGGTGGCCGGCAGCACATGGCGGGACGTCGAGGTCGTCGCCTCCCGGTTCGGAGCCGCCGAGGTGTACGAGAGCGCCTGGACCTCGGTCGTGCTCCGCGGCTGCCGCATCGTCTACCTGAACCTGCGCGGAGGGACGCTCATCGACGTCGTCATGGAGGACTGCGTGATCGGAACCCTCGACCTCCAGGATGCCCGGGTCGAGCGGCTGCACGTCCACGGCGGACGGGTCGACGAGCTCCTGCTGGCCGGCGTCACACTCAAGGACGTCGACCTCCGCGATGCGGCCCTCGACGTCGTCACGCCCGCCGTCGCGCTCTCCGGTGCCACGATCGGCGCGGACCAGCTCGTCGCCGTCGCCGATCGTCTCGCCGTCGAGCTGGGAATCGACATCGCCTGAGCGCGGCGGGCCGTACCGCGTTAGCGTGCAAGGAACGCCACGAGACGTTCGACGGGAGCACGCGATGAGCCGAGTCAGCATCTACCTGAACACGATGGGCCGCACGGAGGAGCAGTTCGCCTTCTACAGCTCGGTCTTCGGCACCGAGCCCGTCGACCTCACGCGCATGGGCGACATGCCGGAGATGCCCGGCAGCGAGGGCCTCCCGGACGGCGAGCGCGACAAGATCATGCATGTCGCGCTGGAGATCCTCGGTGGCACGGTCATCATGGGCACGGACATGCTCGAGTCGATGGGCCACACCTCCACGACCGGCAACAACATGTCGATCAACCTCGAGCCGGACACCATCGAAGAGGGCCAGCGAATCTTCGACGCCCTCAGCACCGGCGGCTCCGACATCACGCCGTACGGCCTGGCGCCGTGGGGTGCCCACTGGGGGACGTTCGTCGATGCCTTCGGCATTCGCTGGATGGTCAACGTCGAGGCCGGTGGCACGCCCTGACGCCGACGTCGTCCTGACCCGCGTCGCGCCGACGCGAGGGGGCGTCAATACGCTTGCGGCGTGTCGAAGGTCCTGAACTCCCTGCCCGTCGGCGAGCGCGTCGGCATCGCCTTCTCCGGTGGCCTGGACACCTCGGTGGCCGTCGCCTGGATGCGTGTCAACGGGGCGGTGCCGTGCACCTACACCGCCGACATCGGCCAGTACGACGAACCGGACATCGGGTCCGTCCCTGGGCGCGCCACGCAGTACGGCGCCGAGCTGTCGCGTCTGGTCGACTGCAAGGCGGCGCTGGTCGAGGAGGGGCTCGCTGCTCTCGCCTGCGGTGCCTTCCACATCCGCTCGGGGGGCAAGCAGTACTTCAACACCACTCCCCTGGGCCGCGCCGTCACCGGCACGCTGCTGGTGCGGGCGATGCTCGACGACGACGTCTCCATCTGGGGGGACGGCTCGACGTACAAGGGCAATGACATCGAGCGCTTCTACCGCTACGGCTTGCTCGCGAACCCGGCGCTGCGCATCTACAAGCCCTGGCTCGACGCGCAGTTCGTCGACGAGCTCGGCGGCCGCACGGAGATGTCGCGCTGGCTCGCCGCGCACGACCTGCCCTACCGGGACAGTGTCGAGAAGGCCTACTCCACCGACGCGAACATCTGGGGCGCGACGCACGAGGCCAAGCGACTTGAGCATCTCGACGCCTCGATCGAGCTCGTGGAGCCGATCATGGGCGTGCGCTTCTGGGACCCGGCCGTGGAGATCGCGGCCGAGGACATCACGGTCGAGTTCGCGCAGGGCCGACCCGTCGCGATCAACGGTCGCCGCTACGACGACCCCGTCGCCCTGGTGCACGAGGCGAACGCGATCGGTGGCCGCCACGGGCTCGGCATGGCCGACCAGATCGAGAACCGGATCATCGAGGCCAAGAGCCGCGGAATCTACGAGGCGCCCGCGATGGCGCTGCTGTTCATCGCATACGAGCGGCTCGTGTCGGCGATCCACAACGAGGACACGATCGCGAGCTACCACGCCGAGGGGCGTCGCCTGGGCCGTCTGCTCTACGAGGGCCGGTGGCTCGACCCGCAGGCGCTGATGCTGCGCGAGGCCTTGCAGCGGTGGGTCGCCTCCGCGGTCACCGGATCGGTGACGATCCGACTGCGCCGGGGCGACGACTACTCGATCCTGGACACACGCGGACCGGCCCTGAGCTACCACCCGGACCGACTGTCGATGGAGCGGACGGAGGACGCCGCGTTCGGCCCCGTGGACCGCATCGGCCAGCTCACGATGCGCAACCTCGACATCGCCGACTCCCGGGCCAAGCTCGAGCTCTATGCCAGCCAGGGCCAGCTGCTGCCCGGCCAGCAGCGACTGGTCGGCGAGCTCTCCCCCGGCGGGGCCGCGTCGATCGCCGCACTGCCCGCCGACGCGGTACCGGACGAGGGCGAGGTCGAGTCCCTCGACCGCGCTGCCATGGAGTCCGGCACCGACTGACGTCCCGCCGCCTGGACCAGCTCGGCAACGAGCATGGTCCTGACCCCACCGGCGTGGCAGCATGGCGAGGACACCTCCTGACGAAGGGGGCCGACCTCGGTGAGCCGGCACCGCACGACGCTCGTGGTGGTCGGTGCTGCCGTCGGACTCGTCCTGATCGCTGCGTCCGTCGGTGCCGGCGTCGCGCTGATCGCCCAGCCGGACGAGGTCTCCGCCGGGTCCATGGAGCCCAGTCCTTCTCCCTCCGGGCCGGTCCCGCTGAGCGCCGCGGAGATCTACGAACGGGTGCTTCCCTCCGTCGTCATCGTGCGCACGGGTCCCAAGGGCGGTAAGAGCGGGACGAGTGATGCCGGGCTCGGGACCGGCACGATCATCAGCCGCGACGGGACGATCCTCACGGCGGCGCACGTCGTCGGCGACAACCCGTCGGTGTCCGTGGAGTTCGCCGACGGCACCGAGACGACGGCCGAGGTGATCACCTCCGACCCCGCGACGGACATCGCCACGCTCACCCCGCTGGCGCTGCCGCAGGTCCTCGTGCCCGCGGTCATGGGCGGCGGCACCGGGGTCGGCGACCGAGTCGTCGCGATCGGGCACCCGCTGGGCCTGACGGCGACCACGACGGAGGGCATCGTGTCGGGCCTGGACCGCAGCGTCACGGTGCAGGGCGGGCAGCAGCTCGACGGGCTCATCCAGTTCGACGCCGCGGTGAACCCGGGGTCCTCCGGCGGTCCCCTCCTCGACGAGCTGGGCCAGGTCGTCGGTGTCGTCTCCTCCCTGGCCAACCCGACCGACGACCGCTACTTCATCGGCATCGGCTTCGCCGTGCCTATCGCCCAAGCACTTGGTGCAGGACTCGGGGAGGAACCGGAGCGATGAGCGTGACTGGGGACCGGACGACGGGCGGGCCGATGGAGGCCGTGCTCTACGAGGTGAAGAAGGTCATCGTCGGCCAGGACTGGCTGCTGGAGCGGCTCCTGGTCGCCCTGCTGGCTCGCGGCCACGTGCTGGTCGAGGGGGTACCGGGCCTGGCGAAGACCCTCGCGATCAAGGCGCTCGCGGAGTCGATCGGTGGCACCTTCCAGCGCATCCAGTTCACGCCCGACCTCGTCCCCGCGGACGTCGTCGGCACCCGGATCTGGCACCAGCCGAGTGGGGAGTTCCGGGTCGAGCCGGGGCCGGTCTTCGCGAACCTGCTGCTCGCCGACGAGATCAACCGTGCACCGGCGAAGGTCCAGTCCGCGCTCCTGGAGGTCATGCAGGAGCGACAGGTGACGATCGGCCGCGAGACGCGCGCCGTCCCGGACCCCTTCCTGGTCATGGCGACGCAGAACCCGATCGAGTCCGAAGGCACATATCCCCTGCCCGAGGCGCAGGTCGACCGCTTCATGATGAAGGTCCTTGTCGGCTACCCGTCGGCGACGGAGGAGTTCGTCATCGTCGAGCGCATGCTCGCCCCGACCGAACGCATCGCGCAGGTGCTCGACCCGGCCCTGCTGCTCGCCGCCCAGGCCGCCGCCGCCCGGGTGTTCGTCGATCCCGGGCTCATCGAGTACGCCGTGCGGATCGCCACGGCCACCCGTGACCCGCGCAGCGTCGGGTTGGACGACCTCGCCCGGTTCGTGTCCTTCGGCGCGAGTCCGCGCGCGTCGATCAACCTCGTTCTCGCCGCCCGCGGGCTCGCGTACCTCCGCGGCCGCGAGTACGTCGTGCTCCCGGACCTCGCCGATCTCGTCCACGACGTGTTCCGGCACCGGCTCGTGCTGTCGTACGAGGCCCTCGCCGAGGGCGTCACGGCCGACGAGGTGATCACGGCCGTGCTCCGCGCGGCGCCCGTGCCCCAGCTGGACCGACGCGAGCGCTGATGGACGCCACCCGGGCGCGCGCGTCGACGGTCACCCCGGTGCCGGAGGCTCTCCTGCACCGGGTCGACTGGCACGTGCGCCGCCGGCTGGCCGGGACGCGGGTCGGTGACTTCCGCACGCTGGCCCGGGGGTCCGGCGTCGACGTCACCGACATCCGCCGCTACGAGCCCTACGACGACCCTCGCCACATCGACTGGAACGTGACCGCCCGGCTCGACGAGCCCCACGTGCGCGAGTACCTCGAGGACCGCGAGCTCACGGCATGGCTGCTCCTGGACCGCTCGGCGTCGATGGCGTTCGGCCCGCAGGGCCGCGGCAAGGACATGGTCCTCGTCGAGGTCGCCGTCGCGCTGGCCCGCATCCTGACCCGCGGCGGCAACCGGGTCGGTGCCGTCCTCTACGACACGGCGATCGAGGAGACCATCCCGCCGGGGCGCAGCCGCGACCACGTGCTGCGCCTGGCCCAGCGCCTCCTGCGCGCGCCGGCACCGTCGACGAAACAGACCGAGCTGGCGCCGCTGCTGGCTGCCGCGTCGTCGATGATCCGCCGACGGTCGCTGGTCTTCCTCGTGTCCGACCTGATCACCGGCGACGGGTGGCAACGGCCCCTGGGCATCCTCGCCCGACGCCACGAGGTCGTCGTCCTGCGGCTCGCCGACGCCCGCGAGTGGGAGCTGCCGGACGTCGGGCAGATCTGGGTGCAGGACGCCGAGACCGGCGAGCAGCTGCTCGTCGACACCTCGGACCCCCGCTTCCGCAGCCGGTACCGGGAGGCTGCGGAGCGTCGTGACGCGGAGATCACCGCGGACGTCCGGCGCGTCGGAGCGACGACGTACACCGTGTGGACCGACGAGGATCTCGCGACGGCCCTGGTGCGGATGGCCCGCTCGACGCATCTGGTCCGCTGATGACGTTCCTGTGGCCCGCCGGCCTGGCCGCCCTGCTGCTGGTCCCCGCCGCGGTCATCGCGTACGTCGTCCTCCAGCGGCGACGAGCCGGACAGGCCGCGGCCCGCGCCGCGACCGGCCTGGTCACGGTCGGGACCCCTGCCGCCCTCGGTCGGCGTCGGCACGTGCCCTTCGCGCTGCTCCTCGTCGGCGCCGCCGTGCTCGCCGTCGGACTCGCGCGGCCGCAGGTGGCGATCGCCGTTCCGAAGCTGTCCGGCACCGTCGTCCTGGGCATCGATGTGTCGAACTCGATGGCAGCCGACGACGTCGCCCCGACCCGGCTCGAGGCCGCCAAGAAGGCCGCGCGCGCGTTCGTCGCCGAGCAACCGGACGGGGTGTCGATCGCCCTCGTCGCGTTCAGCACCGGCGCCCAGCTCGTCGTGCGACCGACGCAGGATCGAGCCGAGGTCCTCGCGGCGATCGACCGGCTGACGACGGGAGGCGACACCGAGCTGGGCTCCGCATTGCTGACGGCGATGAACGCCATCGTGGACACGCCGATCCAGGTGACGGCGGACCAGCTCGACGCCGGTGACCTCAGTGGGATCGACGTCGGGTTCCACCCCTCGACGGCGATCGTCCTCGCCAGCGACGGTGAGTCGACCGGCGGACCCGACCCGATCCTCATCGCCGACCTGCCCGCCGCCGCCGGCGTGCGGGTGACGACGATCGGCATCGGCAGCACCGACGGCGCCGTCATCGACGTCGACGGCGTGCAGGTCTCCACGTTACTCGACGAGGAGACCCTGACCGGCGTGGCCGCTGCGACGAACGGCACGTACCACCGGGCGACCGACGCGCAGTCCCTGGAGGCCGTCTACAAAGACCTCGACCTCCAGTGGGTCGCCGAGCCCGAGGAGACCGAGGTCACGGGCCTGTTCGCGACGGGCGCCGTGCTGGTGCTCCTCGGCGCCGCGCTCGCGTCGATGCGCTGGCTGGGGCGGGTGGTCTGATGAGCTTCGCCTGGCCACTCCTGCTGCTCCTGGCGCTCGCCGCACCGGTCCTCGTCGGCCTGCACGTGTGGCAGCTGCGCCGTCGCCGTCGAACGGCCGTGCGGGTGCCCAGCGTGGCGCTCATCCGCGATGCGGTCCCCCGGCAGGCGCGGTGGCGTCGACACATCCCGGTCGCTCTCATGGCGGCGGCGCTCGTCGCCCTCGCGGTCGCAGCCGCCCGGCCGACCGCTGAGATCACGGTGCCGGTGAACCGGACCTCGCTGATCCTCGCGCTCGACGTGTCCGGGTCGATGTGCAACACGGACGTGCCCCCGAACCGGCTGACCGTCGCCCAGCAGGCGGCGACCGCGCTCGTCGACGCGCAGTCCGAGGACTCGCGCATGGGCCTGGTGGCCTTCAGCGGGCTCGCCGCGCTCGTGGTCCCGTCGACCAACGACACCCAGCGGCTGCGGACGGCGCTCGAGCGCCTCACCGTGGCCCGTGGCACGGCGATCGGGCTCGCGATCTTGTCGGCGGTCGACGCGATCGCCGAGGTCAACCCGGCGGTCCCGCGAAGCACCGTGGAGCTGGCGGCCCCACCGTCGCCCGAGGCCGGTCAGGAGCCGGCGTACCAGCCGGACATCGTCGTGCTGCTGACCGACGGCGCGAACACGCGCGGGGTCGATCCCCTGGTGGCCGCGCAGGTCGCGGCAGCCCGCGGCATCCGGGTGTACACGATCGGTTTCGGCACCGACGAGCCGGCGGCCCTCATCTGCGCGCCGGACCAGGGCGGCAGCGAGTTCGCCAGCTTCGGCGTCGGCGGCCAGCGCGATCCTTTCGCCGGGCCGGCCGGTGGCAACGAACCGGGCGGCCTGGGCACCGGGTGGTTCCTGCGGATGGACGAGTCAACCCTTCAGGAGGTCGCGGCGACGACCGGCGGTGAGTACTTCCAGGCGCGCGACGCCGAGCAGCTCGCGTCTGTGTTCGCCGACCTGCCCGAACGGATCGAGCCGACGACGCAGCCGGTCGAGGTCTCCGCCTGGTTCGCGCTGGCGGGGCTGCTGCTGGGCGCGGCGGCCGTCGCGCTGTCCCTGCGCTGGCACCGTCAGTAGGGGGATCCAGTAGGCGAAAGCGGTACGGCATCTCCGGATATCGGACGTAATCCAGGTCCGGCCGGGGGTCAGCGGCCGCCTTACCAAACCCTTACACGCCTCATGCGTCACCTTGGGAACCGGGTGGAATAACAAGTACGTCACACCTGCTGACCACTGGTGAACCGCAACGAAGGGACAGAACATGAGCGAGTCGATGCGCGGCACCCGCCTGGGGGCCCTGAGCTACGAGACCGACGCCCACGTCGTCCCCGCCGAGCGGCTCGCCGTGGCGTACGAGTGCCCCCAGGGGCACCGCACGGTGGTGCCGTTCTCGGTCGAGGCCGAGGAGATCCCCTACGAGTGGACCTGCCGCTGCGGCCACACCGCGACGCGGCCGGACGTGGACGCGCCGGAGGCCAAGCCCACCCGGCACATCCGCAGCCACTGGGACATGCTGCTTGAGCGGAGGACGATCGCCGAGCTCGAGGACCTGCTGCGCGAGCGGCTGGCCCTGCTGCACGAGCAGCGTGGGCTCACGGCGCTGGCCAAGTCGGCCTGACGACGTCCGCCTGAGGATCGCCGCCCGCGGCTACGCGGGCGGGAGCTGGCCGGCAGGCCCATCGGCGCGAGGCGCCGGTGGGCCTTCGGTCTTCTCGGGGTGGATCACGGTGCCCTGCACCACATCGCCGGCCGGGTAGCGCACGCCGGGCATCCGAACCGTCGTGACCCGGGCGTCCAGCCACCCCTGCGCCCGCCGCGAGAACAGCCGCCGCGTCGGGGGCAGGAGCAGCAGGACGCCGGCGAGGTCGGTCCAGAACCCGGGGATCGCGATGAGCAGGCCGGCGACGAACGCGGTGGCGTGCCGGCCCGGCTCGACGACCGTGCCAGATGCCGAAGCGGCCCGCAGGTCGCGCATCGCCGAGTCCCCCGCGTTCCGCATCACGGCGAACCCGGCGGGGATGCCGGCGAGCAGGAGCAGCAGCATCCAGCCCCAGCCGATCCACAGCGCGACGAGGTACGCGGTCGCGACCTCGAGCAGCGGGTAGCCGAAGACCAGCAGCCGTGCCCGCAGGCTCATGACCGCCCGCTCGCCCGGCGCGCGAGGCTACGTGCCCGCATGCGCGTCACCTTGTCGTCGACCCCCCAGGCGGTCACCCGCCACAGCGCCTCGAACACGATCTTGCGGCTCATCTTGCTGGCGCCGCGGGTCCGCTCGACGAACGTGATCGGCACCTCTCGGACCTTCATGCCGCGCTGCATCGCCCGCCAGGCGAGGTCGACCTGGAAGCAGTAGCCCTGCGAGGCCACCTCGTGCAGGTCCAGCTTGCGCAGCGTCTCGGCGCGGAAGGCCCGGTAGCCGCCGGTGATGTCGCGGATCGGGACGCCCAGCAGCATGCGCGAGTAGAGACTGCCGCCCTGGGAGATCAGCTGGCGGCTGCGAGGCCAGTTGACCGTCGAGCCCCCCGGGACCCATCGCGAGCCGAGCACGACGTCGGCGTCGCGGAGCGCGTCGAGCAGCCGCGGCAGCTGCTCGGGCTGGTGCGAGCCGTCGGCATCCATCTCCACGACGACGTCGTACCCGGCTTGCAGTGCCCACGCGAAGCCGGCGAGATAGGCCGCGCCGAGCCCTTCCTTGCCGAGCCGGTGCATGACGTGGACGTGGTCGTCGGCGGCAGCGAGCTCGTCTGCGGCGCGGCCGGTCCCGTCCGGGGAGTTGTCGTCGGCGACGAGGATGTCGGCCTCGGGCACGGCCGCACGCACACGGCCGGCGATGATCGGCAGGTTCTCGATCTCGTTGAACGTCGGGATGATCACGACGATCCGGCCGAGGTCGGCGAAGGATGCGGTCGACACCGGGCCAGCCTAGGTGATCGCCCGCCGCGCACCGATCGCGGCGACGACGATCGCACCGGCCGCGGCGAGCGCGACCGCGACCTCCAGCGCGGCGCCGACCACGGTGGACGGCGTCCTCGTGTCGTAAAGCGAGACGGTGGGGTCCAGCCAACCCTCCTGCGTCTCCCCCAGGCTCGCCGTCACCGAGCCGTCGGCCTCGATGACGGCGGAGATTCCCGAGGTCGCGGCGACGAGCACCGTGCGCCCGGTCTCGATCGCGCGGATGCGCGAGATCTGCAGCTGCTGTGCCGGCTGGCTCGTCCCGCCGTAGGTCGCATTGTTCGTCTGCACGGTGATGAGCCGGGCACCGCCGTCGACGACCGCGTCGACCACGTTGCTGTAGGCGATCTCGAAGCAGATGACATCGCCGACGTCGATCCCGCCGATCTGCAGGTTGCCCGGCGTGTCACCGGCGAGGTAGTCGCGCGGGACGCGGTCGAGCCGGTCGATGAACCGGGTGAGCAGGCTGCGGAACGGGACGTACTCCCCGAACGGCACGGGGTGCGTCTTCTTGTACATCTGCGTCGGTCCCTGCTCCGGGTCCCAGACGACGCCGGCGTTCCACACCGCGTCCGTCCGGCCGGGCACCGCCGTGACGACGCCGACGAGGATCGGCACGCCCACGGCCCGGGCCGCCGTGGTGACCTCGGCCGCGGCCGAGGTGTCGGCGAACAGGTCGATGTCGGAGGAGTTCTCCGGCCACAGCACGAACGCCGGCCGCGGCGCGTCGCCCGCCTCGATCGCCTGGGCCAGGAGCATCGTCTGCCGCACGTGGTTGTCCAGGACGGCCCGGCGCACGTCCATCGCACCCATCCCGACCTGCGGCGTGCCGCCCTGGACGAGAGCGACGACCGCCGTGCTGGTCGGGTCCGCGCGACCGATCGGCACGGCGACGAGCGGGACGATTGTGACGACGACGGCGGCGACGACCCAGGTGACCAGCGGACGCCAGGCGACGGGTCGCTGCCGGAGCAGCACGACGGCCTGCGCGAGCGCGGCACCGACCAGCGCCACCGCGGCGGTCGTCATCGGGATGCCCGCCAGCCAGGCCCAGCCACCGAAGGCCGTGTCCGGCTGCCCGAACCCGAGGGTGCCCCACGGGAAGCCGCCGAGGGGGATCCGCGAGCGAAGGCCCTCCTGGAGCACCCAGACACCGGCCACCCACACCGGAGCCGCGGGAAGGCGGGTGACCAGCGCCATGGCGGCTCCGGACAGGGCCAGCCACGCCGCACAGATGAGCGCGAGCCCCGTCCACGCGTCCGAGCCGATGACGCGCATCCACTCCAGCAGCGGGAAGAAGAACGTCAGCCCCGTGATCAGACCGACCAGCAGGCCGCGTCGTACGGAGGCGCGCCACGCGGCAACGGCGAGCAGCCCGACGCCGACCACGGCCGCCCAGCCGGCGCCCACGGGCGGGAACGCCATCCACAGCGCGATCCCGCCGAGCGCCGCGAGCACGAGCGCGACGGGGAGGCGGACCGCCGGCGCGGGTCCGCCGCTCACCGGACGAGCTCGTCGACGAGCACGCCCGTGTCGTGCACGACGACCCCGTGGACCATCGTGCGCAGGCAGGTCGGCAGCGGCAGGTCGGCCCCGAGCTCGGGCAGCTCCGGCGTGCCCGACCGCGGGTCCGTCGACCAGCCGGCCACGCGCGCGTCGGGGGCTTGGACGACCGTGCGGCCAGCCGCCCAGATCGCTACGTGCGCCGGCGCTCCGGGCGCGAGCACGCCGGTACCGGGTTGGCCAGCGGCTCGCCAGCCCCCGCGCGTGTGAGCGGAGAAGGCGGCGCGCCCGGTGAGCCCCGCGCCCGGCGTGCGATGCAGCACAGCGGCTCGCACGGCGGCCCACGGCCCGATCGGCGTGACGGGGGCGTCGGAGCCGAACGCGAGGACCGCTCCGGCGGTGACCAGGTCGCCGAAACGGTTGAGCCGCTCGGCCCGGTCCGCGCCGAGCCGTTGGGCGTACATCCCGTCCGGGCCGCCCCACAGCGCGTCGAACATCGGCTGCATGCTGAGCGCGACGCCTTGCTCGATGCAGGTGGCGGCGTGGGCGGCGGAGAGCATCTCAGCGTGCTCAAGGCGATGCCCGGCCATGCGCAGGGCCTCGGAGCCGACCTCGGCCGCCGCCCGCGTCAGCCCGACGGCGACGGCGGCGCACGCGGCGTCGCCGATGACGTGGAATCCCGCGGGCAGCCCGGCCCGTGTGGCTGCGACGAGGTGGTCGCGGATCTGGTCGGAGTCGAGGTACGGCTGGCCCTGCTCGTCCGTGGCGTCGGCGTAGCCCTCGGCGAGCCAGGCCGTGTGCGAGCCGAGGGAGCCGTCGACGAACAGGTCGCCGGCCACGCCAGCCGCCCCGAGTGCCCGCGCGGCCTCGATCCCGCCGTCGGCAGCCGTCTGGCCCCAGTAGCCGATGACGAGCGGGCCCGGCTCGTGCGCGGCGAGAGCGAGCAAACCGGCGAGGTCGTCGCCGCTGCTGATGGACGGGCCGGCCATCTCGTGCAGAGCGACGACGCCGTGGGCCGCCGCGTGCATGCGCGTGCGCCGTTGCGCGTCAGCACGGACACCGGGCACCACTCCGGCGAGCACGGCCTCCCGCACGGCGTGGTGAGCCTGCCGCGTCAGCGGGCCGTCGGCGTCGAAGCCGGCCAGGTCCGTGACCCCGGGGACGACCTCGATGAGCGCGGTGGACACCAGCGCCGAGTGCACGTCGATGCGGCTCAGGTAGACGCGCGCTCCACCGGCGGCGCGGTCGACCTCGGCGCGCGTCGCGGTTCGGCGCTCGGGCCAGTCGGTTTGGTCCCAGCCGTGCCCGACGACGGCCTCTCCGGGGTGCGCACGAACGAACGCGGCTACCGCGTCGAGGGCCTCGGACAGTGAGCGGGCGCCGGTGAGGTCGAGGCCGCCGAGCGTGAGGCCGGTGCTGGTGGCGTGAACGTGAGCGTCGACGAAGCCGGGGGTCACGAGCGCGCCGTCGAGGTGGACGACCCGCTGAGCAACATCCCGGTACGCGTGGGCGGCAGAGTCCTCCCCGAGCCACGCGACGACACCGTCGTCGATGAGCATCGCTGTCGCGAACGGGCTGGCCGGCGAGTGGATGGTGCCGCCGACGAGCAGCACGCGCTCGCCGCGCGCCCAAGCGGGTGCGCTCACGAGCCCTCGCGCGATCCCCGACGGCCCAGCGCGCGTCCGATCACCATGCGCTGCACCTGGTTCGTCCCCTCCACGATCTGCAGGACCTTCGCCTCGCGGAAGTACCGCTCCAGCGGGAAGTCGACGGTGTATCCGGCGCCGCCGAGCACCTGGACGGCGTCGGTCGTCACCCGCATCGCGGCGTCGGTCGCCGTGAGCTTCGCCATCGCTGCGAGCGTCCCGAACGGCAGGCCGGCGTCCCGTCGGCGCGCGGCGTCGACGTACAAGGCCCGAGCAGCGGCGACGGACGTCGCCATGTCGGCCAGTAGGAACGACAGCCCCTGGAACTCCGCGATCGGGCGGCCGAACTGCCGCCGCTCGCCCGCGTACGCCACCGCGGCGTCGAGCGCCGCCTGGGCCAGCCCGACCGCGCATGCGGCGATACCCAGCCGGCCGGCGTCGAGGGCGGCGAGGGCGATCGGGAAGCCGGCGCCCTCCGCCCCGATCCGGTGGTCGGCGGGCAGGCGCACGGCGTCGAGGTGCAGCTGCGCCGTCGGCGAGCTCATCGCCCCCATCTTGTGCTCCTCGGGCGCCGCGCTCAGGCCGGCGGCGTCACCGGGCAGGTGCAGGCAGGTGATGCCCCGCGCGCCGTCGTCTGATGTGCGTGCCATGAGGGCGTACGAGTCGGCCCGGCCCCCGTGGGTGATCCACGCCTTCGTGCCGGTGATGACGTAGTCGTCACCGGTGCGGTCGGCACGCGTCGTGAGCGACGCGGCGTCCGAGCCGGACTGCGGCTCGGACAGGCAGTACCCGCCGATGAGGTCTCCCCCGAGCAGGTCCGGCAGCCACCGGCGCTGCTGCTCCGCCGTGCCGTGCGTCACCAGCGGGAAGCACGACAGCCAGTGGACGCTGACGCTGACGCCGACCGCGAGCCAGGCCCGGGCAACCTCTTCCAGTGCTTGGAGGTACACCTCGGATGGCTGGTCACCGCCGCCGAGCTCCTCGGCGTAGGGCAGGCCGAGGAGTCCCAGTCCGCCGAGGGCGCGAAGCCGTTCGCGCGGGAACTGCGCGGCCGCCTCGGCCTCCGCCGCGAACGGTGCGAGCTCGGCCGCGGCGAACTCCTCCACGAGCGCGAGCAGGTCGACGGCCTCCGGCGTGGGCAGCAGCCGCGTGACGGAGGCACCGTCCCAGAGGTACGCCATCACACGACCTGCAGCGCGCGCGGCCGGGTGTTCGCCACGACGGCTCCGTCGTCCGTCGCGATGACGATGTCCTCGATCCGCGCGCCGTGTCGTCCTTCGACGTAGAAGCCGGGCTCCACGCTGAACGCCATCCCCGGCTCGAGTGCCAGGTCGTTCCCGGCGACGATGTACGGGTCCTCGTGCGTCTCCAGCCCGATGCCGTGCCCGGTCCGGTGGATGAACAGGTCGGCGTAGCCGGCGTCGGCGAGCACGCCCCGGGTCGTCTCGTCGACGCTCTCGCACGTGACCCCGGCGCGCACGTGCGCGACACCAGCGGCCTGCGCCTGCTCGAGCGCGGCATAGGCGGCCAGGAAGTCCTCGCCCGGCTCGCCGAGCGCGTACGTGCGGGTGCAGTCGCTGCAGTAGCCGCTGGGCATGGTCCCGCCGATGTCGACGACCACGACGTCGCCGCGCTCGAGGACGCGGTCGGAGACCTCGTGGTGGGGGCTGGCGCCGTTGGGGCCGCTGCCGACGATGACGAAGTCGACGGACGCGTGCCCCTCGGCGAGGATCAGGTCGGCGATGTCGGCACCGATCTCGCGCTCCGTGCGGCCGGCGACGAGGAGCCCATCCACCTGGGCGTGCACCCGGTCGATGGCGGCGCCCGCCTCGACCAGGGCGGCGACCTCCGCGTCGTCCTTGAGCATGCGCAAGGGGCTGATGAGCGGCCCGGCGAGCACCTGCGCGGCGTTGGGCATCGCGGCCCGCAGCGCCAGCACCTTCTCGGCCCACATGTGGTTGTCGACGGCAACGACGCCGTCGGTGCCGAGCAGGCGGGCGACGACGGCGTACGGGTCGTCGAGCTCCCCCCAGGCGACGACCTCGACCCCGAGGTCGCCGATGGGGCTGGCAAGGGCGGCCAGACGCTCGAGTCCGGGCACAACGAGGACGGGCTCGCCGTCGGCCCGCACGACCAGGCAGGTCAGTCGCTCCAGGGGCTTCGCGTCGTAGCCGGTCAGGTACAGCAGGTCCGGTCCCGGCGTGACGAGCACGCCGTGGATCTGGTGGACCGATGCGGCCCGGTGGACGGCCTCGAGCCGCCCCGCGAAGTCGCCGATGCGCATGCCCGCTCCGTCCGTCGTGCCGGCCCGAGGATGGGCGCGCCGATCGCCCGAGTCTACGTCGCGGCCTCCTGCGAGACTGGCCGCATGAGCGCTCCCCCGACGCTGGTGCTGGACTCCGCCTCGCTGTACTTCCGGTCGTTCTTCGCGCTGCCGGAGTCGATGACCGCGCCGGACGGACGTCCCCACAACGCGGTCCGCGGCTTCCTGTCGACGCTCACCCGGCTCGTCGCCGCGCACGGCCCGACGGCCGTCGTCGCCGCATGGGACGCGGACTGGCGCCCGGCCTGGCGCGTCGACCTGCTCCCGACGTACAAGACCCATCGGCTCGCCGATCCGGCCGCGGCCGGATCGGCGGGCGGCGCCCCGCCCGGGGAGATGGAGCCGGAGTCGCTCGGACCGCAGGCGCTCGCGATCGACGCGCTGCTCACGGCACTGGGCATCGCGGTGTGGGGGGTGCCGGAGCACGAGGCCGACGACGTCGTCGCGAGTGTGGCCGCACAGGTCGCCGGACCGGTCATCGCCGTGTCGGGCGACCGCGACCTCGTACAGGTGGTCTCCGACTCCGCTCGCCTTCTCCTGGCCGTCAATGGCGGAATGGAGAAGTGGCCGCTGCTCGACCCGGCGGGCGTCCGCGAGCGGTTCGGCGTGGACCCGTCGCTGTACGTCGACCTCGCCGTCCTGCGCGGTGACCCATCCGATGGCATCCCCGGCGTGCCCGGCATCGGGGCGAAGACGGCGGCCGCACTCGTCGGCGCGTTCGGCGGCCTGGAGGAGATCCTCGCCGCGGCCGATGCGACGCCGGCGGTCCGGCCGATGACCGCCCGGCTCGCGGCTGCGCTGCGGGGCTCAGCGGACGAGGTGCGAGCGTCCCGGGTCGTCGCGACCGCCAGGCCCGACCTGGAGCTTCCCGGCGACCCGCCGCCGCTGTCCCCGGTCCCCGCGGACGCCGACCGGCTCGCGTCGCTCACGCAGGAATGGGGCGTGCAACGTCAGGTGGCGGACCTGCAGAAGGCGATTGGCCTCGCGGTTCGCTGAATCAGAAGGGTGGGTCTTCGTCGTCCGGGGCTGGTGGTTGGGGTCGGACCGGGGGTGGGGTTTCGGGCATGAGGCGGGCGGGTTCGTGGTGGTAGCGGCGGCCGGCGGGTGAGATCACGTCGTGGGCTCCCGTCACCGGGTCGGGGTTCTCGATCCGCCAGCCGCCGTGGGTCTTCCCGTTGTGGTGGCGCCGGCACCGCAGGGTGGTGTTGGCGCGGGTGGTGCGGCCACCGTCGGCGTAGTCGACCGTGTGGTCGACGTCGCAGCGGACAGCGGGCCGCGTGCAGCCGGGGTGGGTGCAGTGCTGGTCCGCGGCCTCCCGCCAGCGCCGTAGCAGGCTCGACGCGGCGTAGGTGTTCTTCCCGTAGTCGACCAGCGCCCCGGTCAGCGGGTCGGTGACCAGGCGGCGGAACGTCGCATCCGTCGTCGGGTCCAGGAGGAACCGGATCAGGTCGTCCCGGGACGCATCGGTGGGCTGACCGCCGACGGTGGCGTAGACCGGGCCGTTCGGTGTGATGCCCGCCAGCGTCGCCGCGTCGATGAGGACCCCGACCTCCACCCGCACGTTGCCCTCGCCCCGCATCAGCTGGCTGAAGACGGCGGCGCGGACCTGGCCCAAGGTCGCGTCCGCGCCGAGACCGAGCGCCTCGACGGTGCCGGTGCTGATCGCGGTGCGAGCCGCGGTGTCGACGGCCGCCAAGACCGCCTGCGCCTCCAGCACCGGCATGACGGCCTCGAACAACGCCAGACCGTCGTCCAGGGCCTTCGCCGTGACATCGATGTGGAGCTTGGCGCGGCGGCGTCGGGCGGCGGCACCGGCCGGGTCGATCGCGGTGACCACCCTCCGCGCCCGCCCCCGACACTCCGTCACCGTCTCCCGCGGTGCCCAGGGCAGGACGCGGTCCTGCAACGCGGCGCAGGCGTCGGCGAAGACCAGGTCCGCGTCCGGGTCCGTGCCTAGGGGCGCGGCCAGGAGCCGGGCGGCCTGATCGGCGATCACCGTCGCATGCCCCAGCGTGATCCGCCCCGCGGCGAGGGCGTCGCGGGTCGCGCGCAGCGGGCCATGCAGGAGCCGCGCGACGTGGAGCTGGCCCTGGACGACCCCGACGGGCCGGTGCAGGGCCGCGGCGATCTCATCGACGGCTTCGTCGATCATCGGCACGATCCGAGGGTCACGCTCGTGGAACGGGAGCCCGGTCGCCGGATCAACGTCCTCGACCAGCACCTCCCGCACCACCTGGGTCCGGCCCGCGGCCCGGACCAGCAGCGCGTTCTCCGCGGCATCGAGTCGAGCACGCGCCGCCTGAACCGCGACCAGCGAGTCGATCGCCGCATCCGCCGTCATCCCCGCCGGGTCCGCCTCCCACGCCGCCACCGGACCATGAACCACCACCGGCACCGGGTCGTCCGTGCGCTCTGCCGCCGCCTCGCGAAGGAGCCCGACGCACAGCGCGAGCTCGACCTCCGACCTGCGATCCAGCCCACGCAACAACGCCACCCCAGACGGGGGTTGCGACGCGACATCGGGCGGGTCGAACATGTGTTCGATTCTACCTGGCCAGCCTGACACGGGCAACCCTCTGTGGACGAAACATGTTGCCCCGCAACGATTAGAAGGCGACGACGCCGCGGTTCACGAGGTCGGCGGCGACGCGGGCGCGGTCGCGCAACGGGTCGTCCGCGGGCGCGGCCTGCGCGATCTGGCCGAGCAGGTCGATGACCTGACGCATCCAGCGGACGAGGTCGCCGGCACTGATGTCGGCGATCGACAGGACCTTGATCAGGTTCGTCCCTGATGCCCACCGGAACGTCGCCTCGACGAGCCCGGCATCCGGACGCCGCGTGATGTCCAGTCCGTGCCGGGACTCGACGTCGTGGAGGTCGCCCCACAGCCCCGTGAGATCGGAAACGGCCTGGCGCACCGCCCGGTTGGACGATGGTGGCGGAGCATCGTCGTCCTTGCTGCGGGACTCGAAGACGAGCGCGGCGCACGCTGCCGCGAGCTCCGCCGGCTCCAGATCGGACCAGGCGCCGCCGAGCAGCGCCTGCGCGGCGAGGAGGTCGGACTCGCTGTACAGCCGCATCAGGAGACGGCCGCGGTCGGTCACCTCGCCACCGTCGTCGGACAGGTAGCCGAGCTCGCCGAGCACCTCGCACACGCGGTCGAAGCGCCGCGCGATCGAGTTGGTGCGTCCCTCGACCCGGCGGCGCAAGTCGGCCACCTGCCGGTTGGTCCGGTGGTACCGCTCGGCCCAACGGGCGTGCACCTCCCGGTCCGAGCAGCCGTGGCAGGGGTGCTGCCGCAGGGCTAGGCGCAGGCTCGTCACCTCGCCCTCGTCGGTGCGCACGCGCCCGCGCCGTCGCTGGTCGTACGGGACCTCCTGCACGGCCGTGCGCAGAGCCGACGCGAGGTCGGCCCGCGCGCGGACGTCGCGCTCGGCGAAGCGGTGCGGGACCGGGATCCGGGCGACGGCCTCGACCGGCAGGCGCGTGTCCGCGACGGACAGCCGGCGAACCTGGCCGTCCGCCGTCAGCACCATCGGCCGGGCCTGCTCACGGGGCTGTCGGCTGCGCCGGGAGTCCAGCACCACGGCAGGGCCGGCCCGACGGCCGTTCGGGATGACGAAGACGTCGCCGGGCTTGAGCGCCATCCACGACTCCTCCGCACGGTCGCGTTCCTCGGCGGCGGCTCGGCGGCCCTCATCCTTCTCTCGTCGGGAGAGCTCCTCCCGCATCGCGGCGTACTCGACGAAGTTGCCGAGGTGGCATGTCATCGCCGCGAGATAGCCGTCCCGGGCCTCCTCCAGCCGGCGCAGCTCGGTGGCCAGGCCCACGACCGCGCGGTCAGCCTGGAACTGAGCGAACGAGGTCTCGAGGACCTCGCGCGCGGCGTGCCGACCCATCCGCGAGACGAGGTTGACGGCCATGTTGTAGCTGGGCTGGAACGACGACCGCAGCGGGTAGGTGCGTGTGGAGGCGAGGCCGGCGAGGACCCGCGGGTCGAGCGCCGGCTGCCACAGCACGACGGCGTGCCCCTCGACGTCGATGCCGCGGCGGCCGGCCCGTCCGGTCAGCTGGGTGTACTCCCCCGGCGTCAGGTCGACGTGCGTCTCGCCGTTCCACTTGACCAGCTTCTCCAGCACGACGGACTTGGCCGGCATGTTGATGCCAAGCGCCAGGGTCTCCGTCGCGAAGACGACCTTGACCATGCCCCGCTGGAACAGCCGCTCGACAATCTCCTTGAAGACCGGCAGCAGTCCCGCATGGTGCGCGGCTAGTCCCCGCTCGAGGGCCTCGAGCCACTCGGAGAACCCGAGTGCGGCGAGATCCTCGTCGGCGAGCCGCTCGGTAGCCTCGATCGCGATCCGGCGGATCTCGCGACGCTCCTCCGGCGCCGTGAGCCGAAGACCGGCCGCAAGGCACTGCTGGACGGCCTCGTCGCAGCCGGCGCGGCTGAACAGGAAGTAGATCGCCGGGAGCAGCCCTTCGCGCTGCAGCCGCTCGACGACCTCGCTGCGCCACGGCGTCTTCGGGCCTCCGCGTCGCCCGCGCTGGCGGTGGCGGTCGCCGGGCCGTCCGTGGCGGACGTGTCGTTCCTCCTCGCGGGCGAGCCGCGTGAGGTCCGGGTTGACGATGCGCTGGTCGTCGTCGACGAACAGGTCGTACAGGCGAGGGCCGGCCATGACGTGCTGCCACAGCGGTACGGGGCGGTGCTCCTCGACGATGATCGCCGTGCGGCCGCGGACGGCCTCCAACCAGGCGCCGAACTCCTCAGCGTTGCTCACGGTCGCGGACAGCGCCACCACCGTGACCGACTCGGGGAGGTGGATGATGACCTCCTCCCAGACCGCGCCGCGGAACCGGTCAGCGAGGTAGTGCACCTCATCCATGACGACGTAGCCGAGGTCGCTCAAGGTGCTCGAGCGCGCGTACAGCATGTTGCGCAGCACCTCGGTCGTCATGACGACGATCGGGGCCTCGCCGTTGATGCTGTTGTCACCGGTCAGCAGCCCGACCCGGTCGGCGCCGTACCGCTCCACGAGGTCGGCGTACTTCTGGTTCGACAGTGCCTTGATCGGCGTCGTGTAGAAGCACTTGCGCCCCTCGGCGAGGGCGAGGTGGACGGCGAACTCACCGACCACCGTCTTCCCGGCCCCTGTCGGGGCGGCGACCAGCACGCCGTGGCCGTCCTCGAGGGCCTGGCAGGAGCGGACCTGGAAGTCGTCGAGTCCGAAGACGTAGCCGGCTGCGAAGTCCGACAGCTGGGTGCGCTCGAACCGGGCCCGCTCCCGAGCGGCCGCATACCGCTCCGCGGGACTGGGCATGGGGCCAGGCTACGTCGTGAGCACCGGCAGGGCGCCGGGGCGCACCGTCACCTCGACCGGGAGGGGGCCGATCCGCTCGCCGTCCGCGTACGCGACCTGCCCCGGAGCCTCGACGTGCACGGTCCGCGCCCGGAACGTCGACACGGCCGGGTGGTGGACGTGGGTGCCGCGGTAGACCGTCGGGAACACGCGCAGGAGGGTGACGCGCGTGACGGCGGCGAGCACGATGACGTCGAGCATCCCGTCATCCATGGAAGCGTCCGGGCAGATCCGCATCCCGCCGCCGAACTGCGGGCCGTTGCCGATGGACAGCAGCATGGCGTCAAGAACGGTCTCCGCGTCGTCGATCCGTACCCGGTACTTCAGCGGCTTGAACGAGGCGAGCTCGCGGACGAGCGCGACGTTGTAGCGCTGCCGTCCCAGCCGGGTCAACGTGTTCGCCCGCTCGTTGACCGACGCGTCGAAGCCGGTGCACAGGACGCTGAGGAAGTACCGCGACAGGCCGTCGGCGGTCATCGCGGTGCCCACGTCGACGGCGCGGGTACGTCCGCCGGCCAGGGCCTCGACGAGCCAGGCACTGGTCGCTGCCGGATCCCCGGTGGACATACCGAGCGAGGCGGCGATGTCGTCCCCGGAGCCACCGGCCAGGATCCCGAGCGGGACGTCAGCGCCGACGAGCGCCTGCAGGACGGTGTGGACCGTGCCGTCCCCACCGCACGCGATGACGGCGCGAGCCCCGGCAGCGACGGCCTGGGCCGCCATTCGGGTCGAGTCCTCGGCCGAGGCCGGCAGGACCAGCCGGCACGCGAAACCGGCGTCGTTCAGCGCGCGCAGGGCGGCGCGAGCGTGCCGGGCAGCCCTGCCGCCGCCCGCATGGGAGTTGGCGACGATCCAGACCTCCGCTGTCACGGGGTGTCGTCGAGCAGGCTCGGTCCGGTCGGTGGCGGGGAGGCCTCGTCGTCGGCGAGGTCGTCAAGGCCCTCGATGTCGTCGATGCCCTCACCGTGGCGCAGGCGCCGCCGGGCCCGGCGACGGTCGTTCAGCACGCACACGCCGACGGCGATGGCGATGAGCAGGAGCATCGGGCCGGCCAGCAGCGCGAGGTTGACCGGGTCGCCGGTGGGCGTCGCGATCGCCGCGAAGATCGCGACGATGATGATGATCCACCGCCACCAGCTGATGAGCCGGCGACCGGTCAGCACGCCGGCGAAGTTCAACAGGACGAGCAACAGCGGGGCGAGGAACCCGATCCCGAAGATGAGCATCGTCCGGATGAAGAACGACAGGTAGCGGTCGACGGAGATGATGTTCTCGACCCCGTCGGGGGTGAAGCCGAAGAGGACCTGCAGGCCGTAGGGCAGGACCGCATAGGCGAAGAGCGCCCCGCCGAGGAACAGCGGCGCCGCGATGGCCGCGAACCCCACGGCCCAGCGGCGCTCGTGCCGGTGCAGGCCCGGGGTGATGAACCGCCACAGCTGGTACAGCCAGATCGGCGAGGCCAGCACCAGGCCGGTCACGGCGGCTACCTGGAGCTGCAGGACGAACGGGTCGGCGACGCCGGTCAGCGCCAGCGTCACCTCGCGACCCTCAGCCTTGGCCTGCGCGACGACGTCGGCGAACGGGGCGCTCAGCCAGTCGAAGATCTGCGGGTAGTACATCCAGCCGACGACCATCCCGATGACGATCGCGATGCCGGACTTGACCAGCCGCGAGCGGAGCTCGCGTAGGTGCTCGGACAGCGGCATCGCCGCAGCCTTCTGCGGCGCTCGCTCCTCGACCGCCATCCCTGGAGCCGTGTCTGGGTTCGGCGCGTCAGCCGTCGGTGCGCTCGCTCGGCGCCGGGGCCGGGGCACCCGGGACCGGCGGCACCGGTGACGCGGCCGTGCCGACGGCCGGCGGCGCGGTCGGTGCCTGTGTCGGCTCCGTCGTCACCGCGGCCGTCGCCGCTGGCGTCGTCGCGGCCGCGTCGTCGTCGGTGAGTCCCTTGGTCTCGGCCTTGAAGATTCGCAGCGACCGGCCAAGGCCGCGCGCAGCATCCGGCAGACGCTTGGCACCGAAGAGCAGCACCACGATGAGCAGCAGGATCAGCCACTCCGCGCCCTGGGGCATCCTCATGTCCAGCTCCCAACCCGGCGCAGGCGTGCGTCGCCGATCACCGTAGGGGGCCAGGGTACGCCGCGAGGGCGGCCCGGGCGGCGTCGGCCACGGCCTCGGCGAGCTCGGTCGGCTCGACGACCCGCGCCCCACCTGCCTGGGCGAGCACGAGCCGCACCGCCCACTGCAGGTCGTGCAGGGCGACCCGGACGCGTACGCCGCCGTCGTCGAGCTCTGAGATGACCTGCGCCCCGTGCGTTTCGGCGACCCATCGGGAGGACGGCGCGAGGTCGAGGACGGCCGTGCGACGCGGCGGGACGAGCGGGCCTCGCGGCTCGACCGGGTCCGTCCCATCGGACACGTCGTCCGCGGGAGGCTCCTCCCCCGCCGGCATGGCCCTCGCCGTCACGACGCGATCCAGGCGGAAGGTGCGCCGAGCGCCGGCGAAGCGGCAGAACGCGTCCAGATAGGCGATCCCGTCGACGGCAGCCACGCCGTACGGGATGACCTGCCGCACGGTGACGGCACCGCTTGTCGCGGACCCGTACGTGAGCTCCAGCTCGGACCCGCCCGCGAGCGCGTCGTCCAGGACGGCGCGCACGGCCGGGTCGACGGCGACGTCCACAGCGATCTCGCCGGCGGCCGGCGGCGCGGTCGACGAGGACGTCGCCCCCTCGAGCTTGGCCACGACGGACGCGATCGCGTTGCGATCGGCCAGCCCCGGCAGCTGCTCCAGCATCCGCAGCGCGACGAGCAGTGCCATCGCCTCCGAGGCGTTGAGCCGCATCGGTCGGTCGAGCGCCTGTGCCTCGACGACGCGGATGCTGGCATCGAACCGGGCGTCGGAGTCCTCGTCCTCATCGGACCAGAACTGGATGTCGACGAGCCGGTCAGCCCCGAGCACGCCGTCGCCACTGACGATCAGCAGGTACAGGTCATCCTCGAGCTGCTTCTCCGTCACACCGAAGTTCAGCGCGCACTCGCGCATCGTCACGCCCGGGTGGGCCACCAGCCAGGGCACGAGCTGAAGCAGCCGGGCCAGCCGGTCGGCCGCGCTCACGCGGTGCCCGCCAGCGTGGCGGCGAGGCCCGCCCGGACCGCGGCCACGACCTCCGGCGGGTCGAGCGCGACCACATCGGCACCGGCCCCGCACAGCACCGCGACGAGCTGCTCGATCGACCCGGCCGCGACCGTCAGCTCGGTGGCGTCCCACGCGTCCGGCCCGGCGGCGAGCCGACGCACGGCGGCCGCCCGCCCGGCCGCGACCCGCACCCGGGCCGAGACCGGCTCGCCGGTGGCCGGGGCGAGCGGGACTTCGGCCACGTCGAACCCCGACGGGGCAGGCACGGCGACCACACCGGGGGTGGTCGCAACCGTGCCGGTGATGCGCGAGAGCCGGAAGGTGCGCTGAGCGCCGCGGTCGTGGTCGTGGCCAATGCAGAACCAGGCCCCGCTCGTCGCCGATCGGATACCCCAGGGAGAGACGGTCCGGTCGTTGGCGGCGGCGTCGGCGCGACCGCGGTAGGGGAACGAGACGACGGCGCGCTCACGCACCGCGGCCATCAGCGTCGGCAGGGCTGCGTCAGACGCGGTGAGCTGGACCGATCCGCGCAGGCCCGCGGGCTCCCACACGCCGTCGCCGGCGAGGTCGAGCTTGCGCAGCGCCGAGCCGGCAGCCTGCGCGAGGCTCGCCTGGCCCCACACCTGGGCAGCGACCGCGACGGCCGAACGCTCCTCCGGGGTCAGGTGCAGGTCCGACAAGGCGTAGTCATCGCGGCGAAGGCGGTATCCGAGGACTTCGTCGTTCGCGTCGCGGACGGTCTCGATCGGCACGCCCATCGAACGCAGCTCGTCCTTGTCGCGCTCGAACTTCCGCTCGAACGCCGCGCCGCTCGGGGAGTCCGCGTAGCCCGGGACGCCGGCCCGGATCGTCTCGCGGGTGATGGGCAGCTCGCTGCCCATCAGCACGACGACGAGGCCCAGCAGCCGCTCGGTCCGCTCGGTCGCCACTAGCCCACGTCGAGCAGGTCGATCACGAAGACGAGGGTGCGCCCCGAGAGCCGGTGACCCGTGCCGGCCTCGCCGTACGCCATCGCCGGCGGGATGACCAGCTGCCGGCGACCGCCGACCCGCATCCCCGGGATCCCCTCCTGCCAGCCGGCGATGAGGCCGTTCAGCGGGAACGTGATCGACTGACCGCGATCCCACGAGGCGTCGAACTGCTCCCCGGTCTCGAAGTCCACCCCGAGGTAGTGCACCTCCACCTTCCCGCCCGCAACCGCTTCAGCGCCGTCACCGACGACGAGGTCGGTGATGACGAGCTCGGTGGGGGCGGGGCCTTCGATGAAGTCGATCTCGGGCTTGCTGGTCACAGGGGTCCTCCAGGCCTTCAGGTTCGGGTTCAGGTTCGGGTCAGGACGCTGCCGGGCTGGCCGCGTCGATGGCGGTGAGCTCGACGACGAACACGAGGGTCTCGTTCGGGCCGATCTGGCCGGAGCCGGTCTCGCCGTAGGCGAGTGCACCCGGGATCACGAGCAGCCGCTGCCCGCCGACCTTCATGCCCTCGATGCCCTGCGCGAACCCGGGGATGACCCCGCTCAGCGGGAACACCGCCGGCTGGCCACGCTGCCACGACGAGTCGAAGACCGTCTTGCCACCCAGGCCGACCCCGCAGTAGTTCACCGTGACGGTGTCGCTGGCGGTCGCCTCGGCGCCGTCGCCGACGGCCATGTCCGCGATCCCGAGCTCCGTGGCGGGCTGCGCGTCGGTAGCGATCGTGATCGCCGGTGCGCCGTTGGGCTGCATGATCGCGCTCGCGTCGCCCACCGTGGTCGCGCTCGCCGGCGGCGAGTCGGTCGGCGACGCCTGCATGCTCACGCAGTCCAGCGAGACGAACGGGGTCGCTGCGGCGATCGAGGACTGCACCGAGCCGGACGAGGCCTCGGCGCTCGCCGCTGCCGTGGCCTCCATGCTTGCGGCCGGCTCGGAGGTCGCCGCGCGGTCGTCGGTCTGCTGGCCGCAGGCAGCCAACGTGACCGCCGCGAGGCCCGCGGCGAGGGCGAGGATCGGCTTCTTCATCATGCGCGCAGCCTAGCGATCCGAGCCCTACATGCTGGCGATCAGGCGTTCGACCCGCTCGTCGACGCTAGCGAACGGGTCCTTGCACAGCACCGTCCGCTGAGCCTGGTCGTTGAGCTTGAGATGGACCCAGTCGACCGTGAAGTCCCGGCGCCGCTCCTGCGCCCGGCGGACGAAGTCGCCGCGCAGCTTGGCGCGCGTCGTCTGCGGCGGGACGCCCTTGGCCTCGAAGATCGCGAGGTCGGTCGTGACGCGCTCGACCAGGCCCTGCCGCTCAAGGAGGTTGTACAGCCCGCGGTTGCGGTTGATGTCGTGGTAGGCGAGGTCGAGCTGGGCGATGCGTGGGGAGTCCCAGCCGAGGTCGTGCTTGGCCACGTAGCGGTCGAGGACGCGCTTCTTGATCGCCCAGTCGATCTCGCGGTCGATCAACGAGGTGTCCTCCGCCTCGATGGCCTTCAACGTCCGGCCCCACAGCTCCAGCACGCGCGCCACCGTGCCGGTCGGGTCGTCGGCGAGCCCCCGCCGGTCGGCGAAGTCGGCGGCCTTCTCGAAGTACTCCATCTGCATCGACAGCGCCGACAGCTCGCGCCCGGTGACGAGGCGCACCAGCTTCTTGCCGGTGACGTCATGGCTCATCTCGCGGATGGCGCGGATCGGGTTCTCCAGCGTCATGTCGCGCATGACGACGCCGGCCTCCAGCATGCGCAGGACGAGGTCGGCCGACCCGACCTTCAGCAGGGTCGTCGTCTCGCTCATGTTGCTGTCGCCGACGATCACGTGCAGCCGGCGGAACTGGTCGGCGTCGGCGTGCGGCTCATCCCGGGTGTTGATGATCGGGCGCGAGCGGGTCGTCGCGCTCGAGACGCCCTCCCACATGTGGTCCGCTCGCTGGCTCAGGCAGTACACGGCCCCGCGCGGGGTCTGCAGGACCTTGCCCGCCCCCGCGATGAGCTGGCGCGAGATGAGGAACGGGATGAAGCGCTCAGCCATGCGCGCGAACTCGCCGCGCCGGTCGATGAGGTAGTTCTCGTGGCAGCCGTAGGAGTTCCCGGCGGAGTCCGTGTTGTTCTTGAACAGGTAGATGTCCCCGTGGATGCCCTCCTCGCGCAGGCGCCGCTCGGCGTCGGTGACGAGGCCCTCGAGGATCCGCTCCCCCGCTCGGTCGTGCGCGACGAGCTGCGGGAGCTGGTCGCACTCGGCGGTGGCGTACTCCGGGTGGCTGCCGACGTCGAGGTAGAGGCGCGAGCCGTTCGTCAGGAAGACGTTGCTGCTGCGCCCCCACGCGACGACGCGACGGAACAGGTAGCGGGCGACCTCGTCGGGGCTGAGTCGGCGTTGGCCGTTGAACGTGCAGGTGACCCCGTACTCGGTCTCGATCCCGAAGATCCGGCGGTCCATCGCCCAACCCTACGTCGCGGGCGCCAGGATCTCGGCGAGGCGAGTCTGCCCCAGCCGGACGAACGCCCGGCGCGGTCGCCGACGGTCCAGCACGGCGGCCTCGATCTGAGCCGGCTCGAGCGTCCGGGCCGCACCGTCGACCTGCTCGCCGAGCAGTCGCACGGCCAGCCGGACGGCGTCGGGCAGCGGCAGGTCCGGGGACCACGCGCCACCGAGCGCGGCCGTGATCGGCTCGGCCGACCCGCCCATGGCGACGTACCCCTGCTCGTCGGCGACGGACCCGTCGAACGTGAGCCGGTAGATCTGGTCGTCCGCTGCGGTCGCACCGACCTCGGCGACGACCAGCTCGACCTCGAACGGCTTGGGCGCCTCCGTGAAGATCGTGCCGAGGGTCTGTGCGTAGGCGTTGGCGAGGCTGCGCCCGGTGACGTCGCTGCGGTCGTAGGAGTAGCCGCGCATGTCGGCCAGCCGGACACCGGCCACGCGCAGGCCCTCGAACTCGTTGTACTTGCCGACGGCGGCGAAGCCGATCCGGTCGTACAGCTCGCTGACCTTGTGCAGCGCGCGCGAGGGGTTCTCGGCGATGAACGCGACGCCGTCGGCGTACTGCAGGACGATGACGCTGCGTCCACGCGCGATCCCCTTACGGGCGAAGTCCGCCTTGTCCCGCATCACCTGCTCGGGTGAGACGTAGAACGGCACGCTCATCGCGAGACCTCCGGGACCGCGGTGGTCTCCACCGCTCCGCCCTCTGCTCGACCGCTGCGCGCGCCCATCATCGCCTCGACGATCGGCGCAATCTCCGTCTCGGGCAGGAGCCGCGCACCGTCGACGTCGACCACGCCGACCACCGGGAAGATCCCGCGAGCGAGGTCCGGGCCACCGGTCGCGCTGTCGTCGTCGGCGGCGTCGTACAGCGCCTCCAGCGCGACCCGGACCGCGTCCGCCATCGCCGCCTCGCGGCGGTACAGCTTCTTCAGCGAGCCTCGAGCGAAGACCGAGCCGGAGCCGACCGCGTAGAAGTCGTACTCCTCGTAGCGTCCGCCGGTGACGTCGTAGGCGAAGATGCGCCCGGTCCCGCGCGCGAGGTCGTAGCCGGCGAACAGCGGCACGACCGCCAGGCCCTGCATGGCCAGGCCGAGGTTGCCTCTCAGGAGCGATGCGAGCCGGTTCGCCTTGCCGTCCAACGACAACGGCATGCCCTCGATCTTCTCGTAGTGCTCGAGCTCGACGCAGAACACGCGGACGAGCTCGACCGCGAGGCCGGCGGTGCCGGCGATCCCGATGACGGAGTGGTCGTCGGCGACGAAGACCTTCTCGATGTCGTGCTGGGCGATGAGCGTGCCCATCGTCGCTCGCCGGTCGCCGGCGAGCACGACGCCCTCGCGGGTGCGCAGCGCGACGATCGTCGTGCCGTGCGGGGCGTCGAGCGGTGCGGGGCCGTGGGCACGTGGCAGCCGGTCGGGATGCATGCTCGCCAGGAAGTCGACGAACGACGCGGAGCCGACGGAGCGGTACGGGTCGGGAAGCCCGAGCGGACCGCTCACTGGCCGCCCTTCTGCACGAACGACTTCACGAAGTCCTCCGCGTTCTCCTCCAGGACGGAGTCGATCTCGTCGAGGATCGCGTCGACGTCGGAGTCGAGGGCCGCCGTCGAGGTGTCGGTGGTCGCGACGACCGTGTCCTCGACGTCGTCGCGCTCGACACGGCGCTGCTGGGGTCGATCCTGCGAAGCCATGGGGCCACGTTACCTCGCGGCGTCGGCGCTGAGCCGCGCCACGAGCGTCGCCACGTCCGGCGAGGCGTCCAGGAGCGAGCCCACGTGGTCGAGCGTCCCGCGCAACGGCTCCAGGGTCGGGACCCGCAGCAGGGCGTCCCGGCCCGGCACGTCGAAGACGACGGAGTCCCACGACGCAGCGGCGATCGACCCCGGGTAGCGGCGGATGCACTCGCCGCGGAAGTACGCGCGCGTGTCCTCCGGCGGCGACGTCACGGCCCGCTCGACCTCGGCATCGGTGAACATCCGGCGCAGCGAGCCGCGTTGCTCCAGCCGGGCCGCCAGGCCCTTGTCCGCCCGGACGTCGGCGTACTGCAGGTCGATGAGCTGGAGCCGCGGGGAGTCCCAGTCGAGCCCGTCACGCTGGCGGAACCCCTCAATGAGGGCGAGCTTGGCGACCCAGTCGAGCCGGTCGGCGAGCGTGGTCGGGTCGGTCGCGAGCCCGTCGAGCACGGTCTCCCACTCGGCCAGGAGCTCATCGGTCTGCGGGTCCTTCGGCGCGTGGTCCGACCGTGCGCAGAACTCGCGGGCCAGCTCGAAGATCTCGCCCTGCAGCTGCAGCGCGGTCATGCGCCGGCCGTCGGCGAGCTCGAGCTGGTGGGTGAGCGTCGGGTCGTGGGAGACCCGGTGGATCTCCGCCACCGGGTGGGCCAGCGCCCAGTCGCGACCGCGCAGGAAGCCCTCCTCGATCATCCCGAGCACGATCGCGGTCGCCCCCGTCTTGAGGAAGGTCGCCGTGTCGCTCAGGTTGGCGTCGCCGACGATCACGTGGAGCCGACGGAACCGCTCCGGGTCGGCGTGCGGCTCGTCGCGGGTGTTGATGATGGGCCGCTTCAGCGTCGTCTCGAGACCGACCTCGACCTCGAAGAAGTCCGCCCGCTGGCTGAGCTGGAAGGCGCTCTTCCGGCCGTCCTGCCCGACGCCGAGGCGGCCAGCGCCTGCGTAGACCTGGCGCGTGACGAAGAACGGCGTCAGGTGGCGGACGATGTCGGCGAACGGGGTCGATCGGCGCATGAGGTAGTTCTCGTGGCACCCGTACGACGCGCCCTTGTTGTCCGTGTTGTTCTTGTAGAGCACGACGGCGTGCCCCCCGGGCGCCCGCCCGGCGAGCTCCATGGCCCGCCGCATGATGAGCGCCCCGGCCCGGTCCCACAGCACCGCGTCACGCGGGCTGGTCACCTCCGGCGTCGACAGCTCCGGGTGGGCGTGGTCGACGTACAGCCGCGAGCCGTTCGTCAGGATGACGTTGGCCATGCCGAGGTCGTCGTCCGTGAGCTGCGACGGGTCGGCGTCCGCGCGGGACAGGTCGAAGCCCCGGGCGTCGCGCAGCGGGCTCTCGACGTCGTAGTCCCAGTGAGCGCGCGGCCGCGAGCCCGGTACGGCGTGCTGGCCGTACGCGCTCACGACGAGCGTGCTCGATGCCATGGGGTTGACGTTGGGCAGCCCGGGCACGGAGATCCCGTACTCGGTCTCCAGCCCCATGACCCGGCGGACGGTCATGGGCTACAGGTACTGACCGGTGTTCGCGATGTTCTCGATCGACCGTCCCGGCTCGGCACCCTTCTTGCCCTGGATGAGCGTGCGGATGAACACGATCCGCTCGCCCTTCTTCCCGGAGATGCGCGCCCAGTCATCCGGGTTGGTCGTGTTCGGGAGGTCCTCGTTCTCACGGAACTCGTCGATGCCGGCGTCCAGCAGGTGCTGGACCCGGACCCCCTTCTCGCCGAGGTCGAGGAAGTCCTTGATCGCCGACTTCTTCGCCCGCGAGACGATGTTCTCGATCATCGCGCCGGAGTTGAAGTCCTTGAAGTACAAGATCTCCTTGTCGCCGTTGGCATACGTGACCTCGAGGAACTGGTTCTCCTCGGACGGGTCGTACATGCGCTCGACGGCGCGCAGGATCATGGCGTGGCACGCTGCCGCGGCGTCGCCCCCGTGCTCGGCGAGGTCGTCGGCGTGGATCGGCAGCTCGGGCACGAGGTACTTGCTGAAGATCTCGCGGGCAGCCTCGGCGTCCGGCCGCTCGATCTTGATCTTGACGTCGAGCCGGCCCGGTCGCAGGATCGCCGGGTCGATCATGTCCTCGCGGTTCGAGGCGCCGATGACGATCACGTTCTCCAGGCTCTCGACGCCGTCGATCTCGCTGAGCAGCTGCGGCACGATCGTGTTCTCGACGTCGCTGGAGACGCCGGACCCGCGGGTGCGGAACAGGGAGTCCATCTCGTCGAAGAAGACGATGACCGGCATCCCCTCGGAGGCCTTCTCGCGGGCCCGCTGGAACACCAGCCGGATGTGCCGCTCGGTCTCCCCGACGTACTTGTTCAGCAGCTCTGGCCCCTTGATGTTGAGGAAGAAGCTACGGCCCTCCTCGCGACCGGTGCGCTCGGCCACCTTCTTGGCGAGCGAGTTGGCGACCGCCTTCGCGATCAGCGTCTTGCCGCACCCGGGCGGGCCGTACAGCAAGATCCCCTTCGGAGCGCGCAGCAGGTGCTCGGCGAACAGGTCGGCGTGCAGGAACGGCAGCTCGACGGCGTCGCGGATGGCCTCGATCTGGTCGCCGAGGCCGCCGATGTCCTCGTACCGGATGTCCGGGACCTCCTCGAGGACGAGCTCCTCGACCTCGGACTTCGGGATGCGCTCGTACGCGTAGCCCGATCGCACGTCGCACAGCAGCGAGTCACCGGCGCGGACCCGCGCCTCCCTCAGCGGCTCGGCGAGCCGGACGACCCGCTCCTCGTCGGTGTGGCCCAGGACGAGGGCCCGCAGGCCGTCCTCCAGGACCTCCTTGAGGATGACGACCTCGCCGGTCTCCTCGAACTCCAGCGCGCGGATGACCGTCATCGACTCGTTCAGCAGGACGTCCTGTCCCGGGTGCAGTGCCTCGGCGTCGACGCCGGGGCTCACCGCTACCCGCAGGCGCTTGCCGGCGGACGTGATGTCGGCCGTGCCGTCCTCGTTGCGGCCCATGAACGTCGCGAACCCGCTCGGCGGCTCCGCGAGGCGGTCGACCTCAGCCTTGAGCGTCACGATCTGCTCGCGCGCCTCACGCAGCGTCGCGATCAGGCGGGCGTTGTGGTCCTTCTGCGCGGCCAGCTCACCGCGCAGCTCGGTGAGTGCCGTCTCGAGCCCGTGCACACGGGCCGGCCATCCGTCGCTCATCGCACCTCCTGCGGTCAGGTGCTCTCCACCCTAACCCGGGGATGTTTCATCAGCGGGTTCCGCGGCGCGCGGCCCGTCGTAGTCGGCGCCGTAGGCACCGGGGGCCGGTCGACGCCGACGCGGCGGCAGCACGGTGCCGGGGGCCAGCCGCCGGGTCGTGACGAGGAAGGCGGTGTGCCCGTTCATCCGGTGGTCCGGGCGCACGGCCAGGCCCTCGAGGTGCCACGTGCGCAGGAGCGACTCCTCGGCGCGCGGCTCCGTCCACCCGCCTACGACCCGGAGGGTCTCGACCAGCCGCGACAGCTGCGTCGTGGTCGCGACGTAGCCGACGAGGATCCCCCCGGGGGCCAGCGCCGCGCCGACGGCGTCGACGCACTCCCACGGGGCGAGCATGTCGAGCACGACGGCGTCGAGGTCGCGCTGGTCGAGGGCGGTCGCGAGGTCACCGAGGATCAGCTCCCAGGCGGCGGGGCGGTGCCCGAACCACTTCGTGACGTTCGCCTCGGCGACGGTGGCGAACTCCTCGCGCCGTTCGTAGCTGAACACCCGGCCCTCGTCGCCGACCGCCCGCAGCAGCGAGCACGTGAGCGCTCCGGACCCGACGCCCGCCTCGGCGACCCGCGCCCCCGCGCCGAGGTTGGCCAGGCCGACGATGCGCGCGGCGTCCTTGGGATAGATCACCTGGGCGCCACGCGGCATCGACAGGACGAAGTCGTCGAGGATCGGCCGCAGGGCGAGGTAGCCCGTTCCGTTGCTCGATGTCACGACGACGCCCTCGGGGGCGCCGATGAGGTCGCCGTGCGGGATGCGGCCCCGGTGGGTGTGGAACTCCCCGCCGTCCTGGAGCGTGATCGTGTGCATCGTGCCCCGCGGGTCGGTCAGCTGGACCAGGTCCCCGGGGACGAACGGGCCGTGCGGGCGACTACTGGCGATCGAGGGGGGCACGGCCACGACGCTACCGGGGCCGTCGGTCCCCGCCGATAGCCTGCCTGCCATGACAGCCGAGGAGTCGACTCCGTTCCCGACCTCGCTGTCGCCCTCGCGCGCGGCCGACTTCATGACCTGTCCACTGCTGTTCCGGTTCCGTTCCATCGACCGCCTGCCGGAGGAGCCGTCGGCGGCGGCGGTCCGAGGCACCCTTGTGCACCGGGCGCTGGAGCTGCTGTTCGATCTGCCCGCGGCGGACCGGACGGCCCCGGCGGCGGTCGAGCTGGTCGGCCAGGCGCTGGCCGAGCTCGAGCGGGACGAGCCCGAGGCTGCTCGGACGGTCGCGGCGCAGCCGGGTGACCCCGTCGACGTCGATGCCCTCGTGGCCGCCTACTTCCAGTTGGAGGACCCGCGCCGGCTGGAGCCCCATGCCCGCGAGGTCGGTGTCCGGGCCGAGCTCGACCCGGACTTCGAGCTGCGCGGGTTCATCGACCGTGTCGATGTCTCCCCCACCGGCCTGGTCCGCATCGTCGACTACAAGACCGGACGTTCCCCGGGGGCCGGGTTCGAGGCCAAGGCCATGTTCCAGATGCGCTTCTACGCCCTCGCCTGGTGGCGGATGACCGGCCAGGTGCCGACGCTGCTGCGACTGATGTACCTGGGCAACCGGGAGACCTTGGAGTACGAGCCGACGGAGTCGGACCTCCTGGCGACCGAGCGCAAGGTGCTCGCGCTGCGCGCGGCCATCGGCCAGGCCGCCGATGCTCGGCGGTTCGAGCCGACGCCGTCGCGACTGTGCGACTGGTGCAGCCACCGCGCGCTGTGCCCCGCGTGGGGCGGCACGCCGCCGGAGCTCCCGCCGCGCGCGCAGTGGCCCACCCGCAGTGCGCGGCCCGAGGACGCCGACGTCGTCGCGGATGAGGTCGCGGATGAGGTCGCCGACGACGCGGTCGAACCGATCGGAGACTGACATGGACCCGCGCACGTCGATCGAAGTCAACCGCCGGCACTGGGACGAGCGGGCGCCGGCCCACGCCGCATCGCCGGACTACCAGGTCGACCGGTTCATCGCCGATCCCGACCATCTCAGCGACGTCGTGCGGTTCGACCTGCCGCTCCTCGGAGACATCAGCGGGCTGCGCGGGGTGCACCTGCAGTGCCACATCGGCACTGACACCCTCTCGCTCGCCCGGCTCGGCGCGCGCATGACCGGGCTCGACTTCTCCGGCCCGTCGCTGGCGCAGGCACGAGCGCTCGCCGCCGCCACCGGCACGGACCTCGACTTCGTCGAGGCGGAGGTTGCCGGCGCCCTCGAGGTCCTGCCCGCCGGTGCGTTCGACCTCGTATTCACCGGGATCGGCGCGCTGTGCTGGCTGCCGAGCATCCGCGAGTGGGCGGGCGTCGTCGCCGCCCTGCTGGCGCCCGGGGGTCGCCTGTTCATCCGCGAAGGACACCCCGTGCTGTGGGCGCTGGACTACGAGCGCACCGACGACCTGCTCGTGCTGGCGTATCCGTACGTCGAGACGGCGGACGCGTTCGTCGACGTCTCCGAGGGCTCGTACGTCGAGGTTGGCACGACGCTGCAGAACACCGAGAGCCACTCGTGGAACCACGGGCTCGGGGAGATCGTGACCGCGCTGCTCGACGAGGGCCTGACGATCACCGGGCTGGTCGAGCACGACAGCGTGCCCTGGAACCCGCTGCCGGATGGCGGCGCGATGCAGCTCGGCGAGGGCGGCGAGTGGCGGCTGGTCGACCGGCCTGAGCGGCTGCCGCTGACGTACACGCTGCAGGCGGTCAAGCCCGCGCAATGACCTGACCCTCGGGAGGGCTGTCACTTCGCGGCCGCCGGACCTACGGTGGCAGGACGCCGATCCGGGAGGAACCCCTTGAGCCAGGCAGGACTGACGGCGACCCGTGAGCTCGCCGACCGCTACGCCCTCGTCGTGGACTCGCTGTCTGAGGATGAGTGGGCGTCGCCGAGCGCGTGCGCGGGCTGGTCGATCCAGGATCTCGTCGCGCACGCGAGCTCGAACTACCAGGCCGTGGTCTCCCCGCCGGCCCCGGAACCCGACGCCTCGCCGATGAAGGCGGAGGATGTCATGGACCTCATGGTCCGCGCCCGACGGGACTGGACCCACGAGCAGGTCGCCGACGAGCTTCGCACCTACCACCAGCCCTGGCTCGATGCCCTCGCGGCGTTGCAGGTGGACCCGACGGCATCGGTCGAGGTCCCGATGAGCGAGCTCGGCACCTACCCGCTGCACTCGCTCGCCGACGCGTTCGCGTTCGACCTGGCCTGCCACCTGTACGTGGACCTGATCGGCCCGCAGACCACCGTGCGGCGCGACGACATCGCGCCGTTGGACGACGCCACCCTGGCTCCCGGGATCGGCTGGATGCTCACCGGCCTGCCGCAGATGTGCCCTGCCGTCGGAGCAGCGCTCAGCCGGCCGGTCGGCTTACGGCTCACCGGTCCTGGCGGCGGCTCCTGGACCCTGCAGCCGGGCGATCCGCTGGTCGTGGAGCCGGGCCTGTCCGCCGATGCGGCTGCGGTCGTCACGTCCGACGCCTTCGCGTTCATGCAGTGGGGGACGACCCGGATGCCCTGGCGCGACCACGCGAGCCTCGACGGGGACGCGGACTACGCGGCGTCGGTGCTCGACCGGATGAACGTCATCTAGGCGTCACGGGGCTGGTCGACGACCTGACAGACGACACCTACATGACGTGAACACCTGACTTGGTACATACTCCCGCCATGACAGTGACTCCCACACGCGTGTTGGCCGTCCTCGCCGCCGGTCTCGGCCTCGTGAGCGCGATGGCGGTGGCCGCTCCCCCGGCGGCTGCCGCCGATCGGACGTACACGACCAGCTGCGACGGTCCGCTCACCGTCCGGTCGGATCCCGACGAGTGGATCGTCGTCACGATGACCGCCGCGTGCGCCTCGGCGACGGCCCCGAACACGCCGGCGTGGTTCCTGTGGAACATCAATGGTCCGTGGTCCGGCGGGAACCCGTCGACGTACCCACCGGCCGGCTTCCTGGAGTACGTGGGCTCGGAAGCGGCGACGTACGGCACCGGTCCAGCCGGGCAGTGGTACGTCCGCACGGACTCGACCAACACGCCGCTCGTCTGGTTCACCCTCGCGGCGACCGACGGCGCCTCCAACCCCCTGACTCCGGGCACCACCGTGGGCATGATCCACGGCCAGCCCAGCACCGGCGTCTACGTGAACTACCCGATCGTGTGGGCCGGCCCGGCGACCGGCGCCGGAGGTACGTCGACGCCACCGCCGTCCTGGTACCAGTCCGTCGGACGCCCATCGGCGGACGCGACCTGTGCCGAGCACTGGCACCCGTCGTGGGAGCAGTGGGCCAACGAAGGCTCGGGCGGGTACGTGTGCTCCACCGAGGAGTACTGGGACGACGCCACTACAGCGTGGGCGTTCCGCTCCCGCTAGCCGTCACGGGGCGCTGCGCTGCCACAGAGACTCCACCGACTCCCCCGCCAGCGTCGTGACGAGGACGACTCGTGGGTCGTCGACGACCGCGATGTGCGGGATCGCCACGACGTGGCACCCCGCGGCGAGCGCCGAGCGGACACCGGTCGGAGAGTCCTCCAGCGCGAGGCAGTCCCCCGGGGCGACACCCAGGAGCGCCGCGGCTGTCTCGTAGGGCTCCGGGTGCGGCTTTCCTTCGGTCACGTCGTCACCGGCGACGACGGCGTCGAACGCGCGTGTGCCGATCTCCGCGTCCATGCGGTCCTGCACCGCGGCGATGAGCCGGGCCCACGACGCCGACACCAGGGCCGTCGGAACTCCGAGGGCGCGGGCCTGTGCAAGCAGCTCCGGTGCCCCCGGCCGCCAGGCCAACGGCAGGGAGCGCAGCTGCTCCTCCATGCGGTCCAGGAGCAGCTCGCCCACGGCCTCCGGCTCAAGGCTCGACCCCGAGAGCTCAAGCATGTACGCCGCGACACGCTCGAGCGGGCCGCCCAGGCAGTGCGCCTGGTCAGCCTCGGTCCAGCCGGCCCCGAGGTCGGCCATCACCGCGATCTCGGCCGTCAGCCACATCCCCTCGCTGTCGATGAGGGTGCCGTCCAGGTCGAACAGCACGGCCGCCGGCAGCCGGTCACGCTCGCTCACGTGGCGTTGAAGTACTTGGCCTCGGGGTGGTGCACGATGATCGCGCTCGTCGACTGCTCGGGGTGGAGCTGGAACTCCTCCGACAGCGACACGTCGATCCGCTCGGGCCGCAGCAGGTCCATGAGGACCGTCTGCTGCTCGAGGTCCGGGCAGGCCGGGTAGCCGAACGAGTACCGCGAGCCGCGGTACCCCTGCTTGCCGATGAGGTAGTCCATGTCGGCGCTGTCGAACTGCCCCAGCCCGAGCTCCTCGCGCACGCGGGCGTGCCAGTACTCCGCGAGCGCCTCGGTCAGCTGGACGGACAGCCCGTGCAGCTCGAGGTAGTCCCGGTAGGCGTCCGCGGCGAACAGCTCCGCCGTCGCCTTCGAGGCCGCGTGGCCCATCGTGACGACCTGGAGGGCGACCACGTCGACCTCGCCGGACTCCACCGGCCGGAAGAAGTCCGCCAGGCACAGGTGCCGACCGCGTCGCTGACGTGGGAAGGACAGCCGCGCCCGGACCTCGCGGTCCTCCGGGTCGTCCGAGCGCAGGATCAGCAGCTCGTCGCCTTCGGACTGGCAAGGGAAGTAGCCGTAGACCACGGCGGGCTCGACCAGGCCGTCGGTGTGGATCCGGTCCAGCCAGTGCCGCAGGCGCGGGCGCCCCTCGGTCTCGACCAGCTCCTCGTACCCGGGTCCGTCGCCACGGGTCGGCTTCAGGCCCCACTGCCCCAGGAACAGCGCACGCTCGTCGATGTACGGCACGTACTCGGCGAAGGCGACGCCCTTGACGATCCGGTCCCCCCAGAACGGCGGCACGGGCAACGACACGTCGACCGCGACGTCCGACCGTGCCGGCATGTCCTCGGGGGCTGTCTCGATCGGGCGGGCGGCCGTCGTCACGCGACGCTCGCGGCGCGCGGGCAGCGCCGCGCCCGGCTCGCCGCGCTTGACCGCCATGACGGCGTCCATCAGCCGCAGGCCTTCGAACGCGTCGCGGGCGTAGCGGACCTCGCCGGTGTAGATCGACGCGAGGTCCTGCTCGACGTACGAGCGGGTCAGCGCCGCGCCGCCCAGCAGGACCGGGAACCGCTCGCCGAGGCCGCGGCCGTTGAGCTCCTCGAGGTTCTCTCGCATGATGACCGTGCTCTTGACCAGCAGCCCGCTCATGCCGATCGCGTCGGCGCGGTGCTCGTCCGCGGCGTCGAGGATGGCGGAGATCGGCTGCTTGATTCCGATGTTGACGACCGTGTAGCCGTTGTTGGTCAAGATGATGTCGACGAGGTTCTTGCCGATGTCGTGGACGTCACCCTTGACGGTGGCGAGCACGATCGTGCCCTTGCCGTCATCGTTGCTGCGCTCCATGTGCGGCTCGAGGTACGCGACCGCCGTCTTCATCACCTCGGCGCTCTGCAGGACGAACGGCAGCTGCATCTCCCCGGAGCCGAAGAGGTCGCCGACGATCTTCATGCCGGCGAGCAGGGTGTCGTTGACGATCTCCAGGGCGGGCCGGGTCTCCAGCGCCTCGTCGAGGTCAGCCTCCAGGCCCTGCCGCTCCCCGTCGATGATGCGCCGCTCGAGCCGCTCGAACAGCGGGAGCGCGGCCAGGGCCTCGGCCTTCGACACCGACAGCGACGTCGCCTCGACGCCGTCGAAGAGCTCCAGGAACCGCTGGAGCGGGTCGTACTCGACCGTGCCGTCCTCGCGGTACCGACGCCGATCGAAGACGAGGTCGAGCGCGACGTGCCGCTGCTCGTCCGGGATCTTCGACATCGGCATGATCTTCGAACCGTGCACGATCGCGGAGTCCAGGCCGGCGGCGATGCACTCGTGTAGGAACACCGAGTTGAGGACCTGCCGGGCGGCGGGGTTCAGGCCGAACGAGACGTTCGACAGGCCCAGCGTCGTCTGCACGTCCGGGTACATGGTCTTGAGCTGGCGGATCGCCTCCATCGTCTCGATGCCGTCGCGCCGGGTCTCCTCCTGCCCGGTCGCGATGGGGAACGTCAGCGTGTCGACGAGGATGTCACCGACATTCATGCCCCACCGGTCGGTCAGGTCGCGGATGAGCCGGTCGGCCACGCGCACCTTCCATTCGGCGGTGCGTGCCTGGCCCTCCTCGTCGATCGTCAGCGCGACGACCGCGGCGCCGTGCTCGATGACCAGAGGCATGATCCGAGCGATCCGCGAGGTCGGACCGTCGCCGTCCTCGTAGTTGACGGAGTTGACGACCGCCCGGCCGCCGAGCATCTCCAGTCCGGCCTCCAGCACCGGCGGCTCGGTCGAGTCGAGCACGATCGGCAGCGTCGACGCGGTCGCGAGCCGGGCGGCGATCTGGCGCATGTCGCTGACGCCGTCCCGACCCACGTAGTCGATGCACAGGTCCAGCAGGTGCGCTCCGTCGCGGATCTGGTCGCGCGCGATCTCGACGCAGTCGTCCCAGCGGCCCTCGAGCATCGCCTCGCGGAACACCTTGGAGCCGTTCGCGTTGGTGCGCTCGCCGATCGACAGGTACGCCGTGTCCTGCCGGAAGGGGACCGCCTGGTACAGCGACGCGGCTGCCGCCTCGAGCCGCGGGGCGCGCGTCGCGAGGTCGCGTCCGCGGACGCGGTCGACGACGGCCTTCAGGTGCTCCGGCGTCGTGCCGCAGCAGCCGCCGACCAGGCCCAGGCCGAACTCGCGGGTGAACGTGTCGTGCGCATCGGCGAGCTCGGCAGGCGACAGCGGGTAGTGCGCGCCGTCGGAGGTCAGCACCGGCAGACCGGCGTTGGGCATGCAGGACAGGCCGATCGGGGACGTGCGCGCGAGGGTCCGCAGGTGCTCGCTCATCTCCGCCGGGCCGGTCGCGCAGTTCAGGCCGATGATGTCGATGCCGAGTGGGACGAGGGCGGTGAGTGCCGCGCCGATCTCGGTGCCCAGGAGCATCGTGCCGGTCGTCTCCACCGTGACCTGGGCGAACACCGGGATCTGCGACCCGGCCGCGGACAGCGCGCGGCGCGCCCCGACGACGGCCGCCTTCGTCTGCAGGAGGTCCTGGGAGGTCTCGATCAAGACCGCATCCGCACCGCCGGCGACCATCCCGCTGACCTGCGTCTGGTACGCGTCGCGCAGCACCGCGTAGGGCGCGTGCCCCAGGCTCGGCAGCTTCGTACCGGGACCGACCGACCCGATCACCCACCGCGGGTGCGCGTGCGTGCTCCAGTCGTCAGCGACTCGACGGGCGACCGCGGCGCCGGCCTCCGCCAGCTCGAAGATCCGGTCCTCGATGCCGTACTCGCCGAGGTTCGCGAGGTTCGCCCCGAACGTGTTCGTCTCGACGCAGTCGACGCCCACGGCGAAGTAGGCGTCGTGCACGCTCTGGACGAGCTCGGGCCGGGTGATGTTGAGGATCTCGTTGCAGCCCTCGTGCCCCTGGAAGTCATCCAGCGACGGGTCGGCCGCCTGGAGCATCGTGCCCATCGCCCCGTCGGCGACGACGACACGGCGCGTGAGCGCCTCACGGAGGGATCCACGGCCCTGAGCCGGATGGGGCGACTGCACGAGCCGGAAGCCTACCGGCGCCCCACGACGGCCCTGCGCCGTACGCTAGCCAGGACCGGAGCGGACGGCTCCTGGTGCGAGGAGGCGTTGCGCGTGATCGAGCTCGACGGGCTTCCCACACTGGTCGACCCCGTCATGGTCGCCGCCTTCGAGGGCTGGAACGACGCCGGCGACGCGTCCTCCGACGCGGTCGAGCACCTCCGGGCCGTCTGGGACGCGCAGCCGCTCGCCGAGCTGGACTCCGAGGACTACTACGACTACCAGGTCAACCGGCCGTACGTCAGCGTCGACGAGACCGGTGTGCGCACGCTCACGTGGCCGTCGACCCGGATCTTCGTCGCCCGCGTGCCGCTCTTCCCGCGCGACATCGTGCTGGTGCAGGGCATCGAGCCCAACATGAAGTGGCAGCAGTTCGTGCGCGAGATCCTCGGCCTGGCCGCCGAGCTCGAGGTGACGACGGTCGTGACGCTCGGCGCGCTCCTGTCGGACATCCCGCACAGCCGGCCGGTCCCGGTGACCGGCACCTGCTCCGACGCCGCCCTCGGTGCCGACCTCGGCTTGGAGCCGTCGTCGTACGAAGGGCCGACCGGCATCGTCGGCGTCCTTCAGGAGGCGTGCGCGCGGTTCGACATCGCGTCGGTCTCGCTGTGGGCCGCCGTCCCGCACTACGTCGCGCAGCCCCCGTGCCCGAAGGCCACCCTGGCGCTCATCCGTCGGATCGAGGACATCCTCGACGTGCCGGTGCCGCTCGGCGATCTCGTCGAGGAGGCCCGGGCGTGGGAGATCGGCGTCGACGAGCTCGCGGCGGAGGACGAGGAGGTCGCCGAGTACGTCCGCCAGCTGGAGGAGGCCCGGGACGCGGCCGACCTGCCCGAGGCCAGCGGCGAGGCGATCGCCCGCGAGTTCGAGCGCTACCTGCGTCGACGCGGGGCCGACGGGCCGAAGCAGCCCTGAACCCGGTTCGCGGGCGGCTGACCGGGCCTGCCTAGGGTGGCGGCCATGGAGCTGCGCATCTTCGTCGAGCCTCAGCAGGGCGCGACCTACGACGACCTGCTGACGGTCGCCCTGGCCACCGAACGCCTCGGCTTCGGCGCCTTCTTCCGCTCGGACCACTACGTCGTCATGGGTGAGTACACCGACGGGCTCCCGGGGCCGACGGACGCCTGGATCACGCTCGCCGGGCTCGCCCGCGACACGTCGACGATCCGGCTCGGCACGTTGCTGACGGCGGCGACGTTCCGCCTGCCGGGGACGCTGGCCATCAGCGTCGCGCAGGTCGACCAGATGAGCGGCGGCCGGGTCGAGCTGGGCCTGGGCGCCGGGTGGTTCGACGTCGAGCACGCGGCGTACGGCATCCCCTTCCCCGCCCTCGGCGAGCGGTTCGGGCGCCTGACCGAGCAGCTGGAGATCATCACCGGGCTGTGGTCGACGCCCGTCGGGGACACCTACTCGTTCGCCGGCGAGCACTACACGCTCACCGACTCCCCCGCGCTGCCCAAGCCCGTTCAGGAGCCCGTCCCGCTGATCGTCGGCGGGGCCGGGGCCGTCCGGACCCCGGCGCTGGCCGCCCGCTTCGCCACCGAGTTCAACCTGCCGTTCAGCTCGCTCGCGGACACCGCCGCCCAGTTCGCCCGCGTTCGCGCGGCGTGCGAGGCGGTCGGTCGTGACCCAGGCTCACTGACCTACTCGTCGGCGCAGATCGTGTGCTGCGGCCGCGACGAGGCCGAGATCGCCCGTCGCGCGGCCGTCGTAGGCCGCGACGTGGCCGAGCTGCGCGAGAACGGCCTCGCCGGCACGCCCGACGAGGTGGTCGACAAGCTCCGCACCTACGCGGACGCGGGGGCGCAGCGGATGTACCTGCAGGTGCTCGACCTGACCGACCTGGACCTCATCGAGCTCGTCGCCGCAGAGGTCCTCCCCCACCTCTGACCGCCGACGCGCCTCGAGTGGTCGTTATTCGGGCGATATGTCCGCTTTTAGCGACCATTCAAGGCGCGTCGCGGGCTAGGCGAGGGAGCGGAAGAGGGCGATCGAGGCGTCGGTCGACGGGTCGAAGTCGGCCGGCTGCTCGCCGGTGAGGTCCGCCAGGATCCCCATCGCGACCTTCTTGCCGAGCTCGACGCCCCACTGGTCGAACGAGTCGATCCCCCACACGGCGCCCTGCACGAACACGCTGTGCTCGTAGAGCGCCACGAGCGCACCTAGGGCGAACGGGTCGAGCCGCTGCACCATCAGCACACTGACCGGCCGGTTGCCCGGCATCACCTTGTGCGGCACGAGGTTCGCCGGCGTGCCGTCGGCCGCCACCTCGGCGGCCGTCCGGCCGCGGGCCAGGACCGAGGCCTGCGCGAGGGCGTTCGCGACGAGCATGTCCTGCTGGTCGCCGACCGGGTTCTCGGCCCGGGCGACGACGACGATGTCGCACGCCACCGTGCTCGTCCCCTGGTGCAGGAGCTGGTAGAACGAGTGCTGCCCGTTGGTGCCGGGCTCCCCCCAGAAGATGGCGCCCGTCTGGTAGTCGACGGCCGTGCCGTCGAGGCGGACGGACTTCCCGTTGCTCTCCATCGTCAGCTGCTGCAGGTACGCCGGGAAGCGGGCCAGGTACTGCGAGTAGGGCAGGACGGCCGTCGTCGGGATCTGCAGGAAGTCGCGGTTCCACACCGCGACCAGGCCCATCAGCAGCGGCAGGTTGTCGGTGGCGGGCGCACTGGCGAAGTGCTCGTCCATCGCGTGGAACCCGGCAAGGAGCTGAGCGAAGCCGTCCGCGCCGATGGCGATCATCGTGCTCAGGCCGATCGAGGAGTCCATCGAGTACCGGCCGCCTACCCAGTCCCAGAAGCCGAACATGTTGGCGGTGTCGATCCCGAACTCCGCCACCTTCTCCGCGTTCGTCGACACGGCGACGAAGTGCCGCGAGACGGCGTCCTCGCCGAGCGCGGCGACGACCCAGTCCCGGGCGGCGTGGGCGTTGGTCATCGTCTCGAGCGTCGTGAACGTCTTCGACGCGACGACGACGAGCGTGCGCGCCGGGTCGAGCGCGCGCAGGGTCTCGGCGATGTCCGTGGGGTCGACGTTCGAGACGAAGCGGCAGTCGATCCCGCGGTCGGCGAAGGCTGCGAGGGCGACGTGCGCCATCGCCGGGCCGAGGTCGGACCCGCCGATGCCGATGTTCACGACAGCCGAGATCCGTTCGCCGCTGGCCCCTCGCCACGAACCGTCCCGCACGGCGGTCGCGAACGCCCCCATGCGGTCGAGGACGTCGTGGACGTCCGCGACGACGTCGGCACCGTCGACCACGAGGACGTCCCCGCGGGGTCGGCGCAGCGCCGTGTGCAGGACCGCCCGGTCCTCGGTGACGTTGATGTGGTCGCCGCGCAGCATCGCGTCGCGCCGGGCCAGGACGCCCCGCTCGTCGGCCAGGCGAAGCAGCGCCGCGCGCACCTCGTCGGTGACCCGCTGACGCGACAGGTCCAGGTGGACCCCCGCCGCCGCGGCCGTGTAGCCGGCCGGCCGCGCCGGGTCGCCGTCGACCAGATCGCGGATGGTCGTGCCGTCAAGGGCCGCGGCCAGCGCGGTCAGGTCGGCCCAGGCGGCGGTCCGAGTGGGGTCGTCGGCAGGCAGTGAGGTCGTCATGCCTCTAGCCTTCCACCTGTACGCCGTCACCGCCGACCGAGGAGAGCCGCGTGTCCGATAGTCCCGTCCGAACTGATCGCGTCACGCTGGGGATGGTCGGCCTCGGCCGCATGGGGGCAAACCTCGTGCGCCGAGCGATGGCCGATGGGCACACCTGCGTCGTCTACGACCCGCTGCCGACCGCCGTCGACGAGCTCGCGGCCGAGGGCGCGACGGGCACGTCGTCGCTCGCCGACCTGGTCGCCGCGATGCCCGCGCCGCGCGCGGTGTGGGTCATGGTGCCGGCCGGGCACATCACCGACTCTGTCGTGACCGAGCTGATCGGCCTGCTCGAGGCCGGCGACTGCCTCATCGACGGCGGCAACTCCTACTACCGCGATGACATCCGTCGCGGGAAGTCCGCGGCGGCCAAGGGGATCGACTACCTCGACGTCGGCACGTCGGGCGGCGTCTGGGGCCGCGAGCGCGGCTACTGCCTGATGATCGGTGGCGCGGACGCGTCGGTTGACCGCCTCAGCCCGCTGTGGGACACGATCGCTCCCGGCGTGGACGCCGCCGAGCGCACCCCCGGCCGCACCGGTGACCCGACTCCGGACGAGCGCGGCTGGCTGCACTGCGGCCCGAGCGGCGCCGGGCACTTCGTGAAGATGGTCCACAACGGGATCGAGTACGGCCTCATGGCCGCGTACGCCGAGGGGCTCAACGTCCTCAAGCACGCGAACGCCGGCACCGTCTCGCGCGACGCCGACGCGGAGACCGCGCCGCTGAGCGACCCGGAGTTCTACCAGTACGACCTCGACATCCCGGCGATCGCGGAGGTCTGGCGTCGCGGCAGCGTCGTCGGCTCATGGCTGCTCGACCTCACGGCGCTTGCGCTGAACCGCTCCCCCGACCTCGACGAGTTCGGCGGGCGCGTGTCGGACTCCGGCGAGGGCCGGTGGACGGCGATGGCCGCGATCGAGGAGGGCGTACCGACGCCCGTGCTGTCGGCCGCGCTGTTCGAGCGGTTCGAGTCGCAGGGCAACGCGCTGTTCGCCGACAAGCTCCTCAGCGCGATGCGCAAGGAGTTCGGCGGCCACGACGAGAAGAAGGGCTAGCCGGCCGGGGGTTCGGGCGGCGGTCGGCCTAGAGCTGGACGCCGAGGAGCGCGTCGACGAGGTCGCGGACCAGCGCCGGCGCGCCTGCGTCCTCGCCCTCACCGGCCGTCGCGCGCCGAGCCCAGTCGTCGATCGCGTCGAGCGCCTCGGGCGTGCGCAGGTCGTCGGCGAGCGCCGCCCGGACCCTCGCCAGCACCGCGGCGCCGTCCGGCCCGGTCGGCGAGGCGACCGCCGCGCGCCACAGCGCGAGCCGCTCCCCCGCGCCGGCGAGGCCCTGGTCGGTCCACGCCCACTCGGCGCGGTAGTGGTGCGCCAGCAGCGCGAGCCTGATCTGCATGGGGTCCACGCCCTCGTGCCGTAGCGCCGACACGAACACGAGGTTGCCGCGGGACTTGCTCATCTTGTGGCCCTGCCACGAGACCATCGCCGAGTGCACGTAGTGGCGGGCGAACGGGTGCTCCTCGCGCAGGACCTGCGCCTCGGCCGCGCTCATCTCGTGGTGCGGGAAGGCCAGGTCGGTCCCGCCGCCCTGCACGTCGATCCCCATGCCGAGGTGGTCCAGGGCGATCGCCGCGCACTCGATGTGCCAGCCGGGCCGTCCGTGACCGAGCGGGGTGTCCCACGAGGGCTCGTCCGGCCGCGCCGCCTGCCAGACCAGGCAGTCGAGGGGATCGTGCTTGCCCGGGCGGTCGGGGTCGCCCCCGCGCTCGGCGAACACGGTCCGCATCTGCTCCTCGGACAGGCCCGCGACGGAGCCGAACGCGTCGTCGCTGCGGACCCGGAAGTACAGGTCGTCCTCGACCGCGTAGATCGCGCCCCGCTCCTGCAGCGTCTGCACATGCGAGGCGACCGACGGGATCGACTCGACCGCGCCCACGTACTCGCGCGGCGGCAGGACGTGGAGCTCGGCCATGTCCTCGCGGAACAGCGCGGTCTCGCGCTCGGCGATCTCCTGCCAGTCCTGGCCGGTCTGCACGGCCCGCTCGAGCAGCGGGTCATCGATGTCGGTCACGTTCTGGACGTAGTGGACCTCGTGGCCGGCATCGCGCCACGCTCGGTTCACGAGGTCGAACGTCACGTACGTGAACGCATGACCCATGTGGGTCGCGTCGTACGGGGTGATCCCGCAGACGTACATCCGGGCGATCGGCCCGGGCTCGGTCGCGACGACCGCCTGTCGCCCCGTGTCGAACAGCCGGAGCGGCCCACCGCTTCCGGGCAGGACGGGGACAGGTACGGCGGGCCACGACTTCACGTCCGCAGCCTAGAGCGGCACTGTCAGAAGATCGGCCACGGGACCGCCGGCCAGTGGCCGCTGGGGGTGGGGAAGCAGCCGGAGCGCAGGAGGTCGTGCACCCGCTCACGCAGCGCCTCCTGCTCGTCGTCGGCGAGCCAGCGGTCCACGGGGTCGTAGGCCGCGCCGAGCCGGTCCGCGAGCGCGGCGACCTCGGCGAGCAGCGGGGCCGGGACCTCCTGCCCGGCCCACCCCCACAGGACGGTGCGGAGCTTGTCGTCGCAGGCGAAGGAGACGCCGTGGTCGATCGCCCACAGATCTCCCGCGGCGTCGGCAAGCAGGTGCCCGCCCTTGCGGTCGGCGTTGTTCGCCAGCACGTCGAAGACGGCGATTCGCTGCAGCCGGGGGTCGTCGGCGTGCACGAGGACGACCGGCCGACCGGCGCCGTCCTCAGCCTCCAGCACCGCGATCCAGCCCGCCGGCACGGCGCGTGGGCGGACCACGTCGACGGGGCAGGCGGACGGGTCGTCATCGACCCATAGCTGGCACATGCCGGCTCCGGCGGGGCCGTCCTCGCGCCACGCGGTCGGCGGGACGATGTCCCAGCCGGCGGCCTGCGCGAGCTCGTAGGCCGCCAGCTCGCGCCGCGTGATGGTCTGGTCGGGGAAGTCCCACAGCGGCCGCTCACCGGCTACCGGCTTGTAGACGCAGTCCAGGAGTCCGCCGGCCGTCTCGACCTGACACCGCAGCGTCGCGTTCGACGCGCCGTGCAGCCGACCTTCGACCTGCAGGGGTGCACGTGCGAGGTCGGCGAGGAGCGCCACGCTAGCTCCGCCGGCGGTACCCGTTGGCCCGCGGGCAGATGTGGCCCGACGGGTCGAGCGGACCGTTGCAGAACGGGCATTCGGGCCGGCCGGCGGCGATGACCTGGCGGGCGCGGGCAGCGAACGACCGCGCGTAGCCGGCCGTCATCCAGACGCGCAGGGTGTCCGGTCCGTTGGCATCGTCATCGCCGAGCTCGGGGACCTCGGCCTCGTCCTCGGCGACGGCATAGGCCTCCACGACGACCCGCGCCGTCGCCTCGTCCCAGCCGAGCGCCATCGCACCGACCCGGAACTCCTCGTCGAGTGGCAGGTCCAGCGGGTCGATGTCGACGAAGTCCGCCGGCGCGCTGCTCGGCACGGTCATGCCCGTCGACGCGACCTGGTCGAGCAGCTCGTCGACCCGCTCGGCGAGTGCCGCCGCCTGCGCCTTCTCGAGGACGACGCTGGTGACCAGGGCGCCGTCCCGGGCCTGCAGGTAGAAGGCACGCTCGCCGGGCATGCCGACCGTGCCGACGACGAAACGGGTCGGCCGGTCGTACGCGAGGACGGTGCGGCTCATGCGCCCGCACCTCCGCCGACGACCGCGTCGGCCTCGGCCTTGCGCGAGCGGCGGCCCTTGCGCGCCGCCTTCGGGGCGAGGCTCGACAGGTCGCCGCCGGTGTCGTTGGTCCGCAGGACGAACGGCCGCATCGGCGTGTAACTGACGACGCTGACCGAGCACGGGTCGACGTGGAGGCGCTGGAACTGGTCGAGGTGCATGCCGAGCGCGTCGGCGAGGATCGCCTTGATGACGTCGCCGTGGCTGACGACCGCGTACACCGCGTCGGCGCCCAGGCGCTCGTTCCACTCGCGGACCGCCGTCACCGCCCGGTGCTGCATCTGCGGGATCGGCTCCCCCTCGGCGCCGGGGAACACGGCGGCGCTGGGGTGGGACTGCACGACGCGCCAGAGCGGGTCCTTGGCCAAGGTCTTCAGCGGCTGCCCGGTCCAGTCGCCGTAACGGCACTCCCCGAGGCGCTCGTCGTGGTGCACGGGGACGTCGCGCTCCCCGAGCATGACGGCCGCCGTCTGGACCGTCCGGTCCAGCGGCGACGTGACGACCGCAACGAGCGGGACAGGAGCGAGGCGTTCGCGCAGCGCCGTCGCCTGGGCGACCCCGGTCTCGTCCAGCGCGATCCCGGGGGTCCAGCCGGCGAGCACACCGGTGGCGTTGGCGGCGGTCCGCCCATGGCGGACCAAGACGACCGTCGACACGTTGGCCAGCGTAGATCGTGGCGCTACGGCTGGGTCCGCACGGGTGCAGCACACTGGGGCCATGATCCGCGGCCTGGGCCTGTACAGCCCCGAGAAGGTGGTCGCGGTCGAGGACGTGCGCAGCTGGCAGCAGCCCGGGGACGGCCATCCCGAGCCGAAGCTGCGCGAGCTCATCGACCGCTGCGACGAGAACCCGGACGAGTTCGTCTGGCTCGGCCTGTTCGAGCCGACGAAGGCCGAGCTGGAGATGGTCGCCCGTGTCTTCCAGCTCTCGCGGCTGCACGTCGAGGACTGCTCCAACGACCAGCAGCGGGCCAAGTTCGAGCTCGACGCCGACGGGTACGGGCTGGCCGTCCTGAAGACCCTCGACTACGTCGAGGCGACGTCCGACGTGCACACCGGTCAGCTCTCGGTGTTCGTCGGCCCGCAATATGCGATCACCGTGCGGTTCGGCCAGATCGGCGACCTGCGCACGATCCAGAAGCGCGTCGCTGGCGACGAGCGTCTGCGCCGGCACGGGTCACGGGGCGTGCTGTACGCCATCCTCGACTCTGCGGTCGACTCGTACGTCCGGGTGTCGGACGCGGTGACAGACGACGTCGCCGACCTCGAGGCCGAGGTGTTCTCGTCCGAGCCCGATGCCGGGACGACGAACGCGATCTACCGGCTCAAGCGTGAGAACGTCGAGATCCGGCGGGCCGTCGGTCCACTGGTCGGCTGGGCCCACCAGGCGACCGACGCCAAGATCTCGTGGGTGGCGGACGACCTGTCGCCGTACTTCGCGGACATCGGGGACCACCTGCTGCGGACGATGGACACGGTCGAGGCCACGGACAACCTGCTCATGGCGATGCTCATGGCGGCGACCTCCCTGCAGGACCTCCAGCAGAACCGCGATGTTCGCAAGATCTCGGCGTGGGTCGCCATCGCGGCCGTGCCGACAGCGATCGCCGCGATCTACGGCATGAACTTCGACGACATGCCGGAGCTGCACTGGCAGTTCGGCTACCCGGCGGTTCTCGGCACGATGGCGATCGCCTGCTACGCGCTGCACCGCGGCTTCAAGCGCTCCGGCTGGCTCTAGCTCAGGCGTTCAGGACGCCGACAGCGAGCAGGAGAAGCACGAGCAGGCCCATGCCGATCCGGTAGGCGACGAACGGCAGGAACGTCCGGGTCGTCAGCCAGCGCATGAGCCAGGCAATGACCGCGAGCCCAACGCCGAACGCGACGACCGTGGCCAGGATCGTCGGACCCCACGCGACGGACGCGTCGTCGCCGATCTTGCGTGCCTCGAACAGGCCCGAGCCGAGGACGGCGGGCACTGCGAGCAGGAACGCGTAGCGCGTCGCGGCGGTGCGCGTGTAGCCCAGGGCGAGGCCGGCGGAGATGGACGCCCCGGACCGGGAGACGCCGGGGATGAGCGCGAGGGCCTGGGCGAACCCGAAGATGACGCCGTCGCGGACCGTGATCTCGTGCTCGTCCTTGCGCCGAGCGCCGAGCGCGTCGGCCACCCCGAGGACGATGCCGAAGATGATGAGCATCGCCGCGGTGAGGTACAGGTTGCGGGCCGCCGTCTCGATCTGGTCGCGGAACGCGAAGCCGAACACGACGATCGGGATGGTGCCGATGATGACCATCCAGCCGAGCCGCGCGGACGGGTCGCTGCGGGCGTCCTTGTCGCGCAGAGAGCGCCACCACGCGCGCAGGATCTCCACGATCTCGGTGCGGAAGTAGATGATGACCGCGACCTCGGTGCCGATCTGCGTGACGGCGGTGAAGGCGGCACCTGGGTCCTCCCAGCCGAACAGCTGGGAGACGATGAGCTGGTGGGCGCTCGAGGAGATCGGCAGGAACTCGGTCAGGCCCTGGACGACGCCCAGGATGATCGCCTCGAACCAGCCCACTAGGAAGCCAGCCCGGACGCGTCGAGGATCTGCGCCATCGTGCGGATCGTGCTGAGCCGGTCCTCCAACGTCGAGGCGTACGTCGCGACGGACAGCGTGGTGACGCCGGCGTCGGCGTAGGCGTGCAGGCGCTCACGGATCCGGTCCGGCGGGCCGATCAGGCTCGTCGCGTCGATGAACTCCTGCGGCACCGCTGCCATCGCGGCCTGGTGCTCGCGCGCGAGGTACAGCCGCTGGACCTCGTCGGCAGCGTCGCCGTAGCCCATCCGGTGCGCGAGCTGGTTGTAGAAGTTCTTGTCCTTGCTGCCCATGCCGCCGACGTACAGCGCGGTGTAGAACCGCAGCGGCTCGGCGCAGGCGGCGAGGTCGTCGCCGATGACGACGGGAACCGTCGGCACGACGTCGAACCCGCCGAGGTCCTTGCCCACGGAGGCGCGGCCGGCGCGCAGCGGCGCCATGAGGTCGCCGGCGTGCTCGGGTGAGAAGAAGATCGCGAGCCAGCCGTCGGCGATCTCGCCGGTGAGCTCGAGGTTCTTCGGGCCGATCGCCGCGAGGTAGACCGGGATGTGCTCCCGGACCGGGTGGACGGTCAGGCTCAGCGCCTTGCCCGGGCCGTCCGGAAGCGGCAGCGTGAAGAAGTCGCCGTCGTAGGCGACCTTCTTGCGCGACAGCGCGAGCCGCACGATGTCGACGTACTCGCGGGTGCGGGCCAGTGGCCGGTCGAAGCGGACGCCGTGCCAGCCTTCCGACACTTGGGGCCCGGACACGCCGAGCCCGAGGCGGAACCGGCCGCCGGACAAGGTGTCGAGCGTGGCGGCGGTCATCGCGGTCATCGCCGGCGTGCGGGCGGGGATCTGGAACACCGCGGACCCGATGTCGATGTTCTGGGTCTGCGCGGCGATCCACGTCAGGACGGTTGCGGCATCGGACCCGTAGGCCTCTGCCGCCCAGACGACCGAGTAGCCGAGGTGGTCGGCCTCCCGGGCGAGCACGAGGTTGTCAGCGTCGTTGCCGGCGCCCCAGTAGCCGAGGTTCAGTCCTAGTCGCACGGCGCGAGCGTACTGCGCGCGTCTGCGGCGACGCAGGCTCGATTCGCGGGGTGCTCGGGTAGGTTGCCGGCCATGGAACAGCGTCCGCTTGGCCGGTGCGGCCTGTGGGTCGGCCGGCTCGGGCTGGGCACCGGGACGTGGACCCGCGGCACCGACGAGTACGAGGCGCGGGACCTGCTCGCCGCGTTCCTCGACGCGGGCGGGACCCTCATCGACACGGCCGACGGGTACGCCGACGGGGCGGCCGAGACGCTTCTCGGCGAGCTCCTGGCGGAGTTCGAGGTCCGCGACGAGGTCGTCGTGGCGACCAAGTCCGGCTCCGGACCCGGGGCGGGACGTCGGATGAACGCCTCCCGCGGCTTCCTCCTCCGTTCGCTCGAGGCGTCGCTGCGACGCCTGCAGACGGACACGGTCGACCTGTGGCAGGTGCATGCCTGGGATCCGTGGACACCGATCGACGAGACGCTCGCGGCGATCGACGTGGCCATCAGCTCGGGCAAGGCCCGCTACGCCGGCGTGAGCAACTACGCCGGCTGGCAGATGGCCCGGGCCGCGACGTCGCAACAGGTCCTGGGCCGAGCGCCCCTGGTCACGACGCAGGTCGAGTACTCGCTTCTGGAGCGCGGCGTGGAGCGCGAGGTGGTCCCCGCAGCGCAGGCAGTCGGGATGGGCGTCCTCGCGTGGTCACCGCTGGGCCGCGGTGTCCTGACGGGCAAGTACCGGCACGGGATGCCGAGCGACTCGCGGGGAGCGAACGCCGAGTCGGCCGGTTGGGTGCAGGCGTACCTGGACGAGCGGGGCCGGCGCATCGTCGATGCGGTCGCGACCGCAGCCGAGGGCCTGGGCGCCTCCCCCACGGAGGTCTCCCTGGCGTGGTTGCGCGACCGGCCGGGGGTTGTGTCGTCGATCGTGGGCGCTCGCACCGCGCAGCAGCTCGCGGCGGCGCTCGCGGCGGACGAGCTGGAGCTGCCGGAGGAGATCACGATCGCGCTGGACGACGTGTCAGCGCCCGCGCTCGGCTACCCCGAGTCCGGCTGGGCGCAGCGGCGGTAGGTGGCGACGTGGAGCGGCGGTCGGCGACCTGGGAGTACCGGGAGCTCCGGTTCCCCCGGGGCACGTCGCGCGAGGCGACCCGGCAGCTGCTGACCGGGGCGGCAGAGACCGACCACTGGGAGCTGGACCAGCTGCGCCTGTACCCGGACGGACGTCGGGTGATCCGGCTGCGCCGACGCGTCTACCGGATGGCACGAACCGCCTGACCGTGCATGCCCCACGGGCAGGCCGCCGGTCAGAAGGGTGGCGGGTCGTGTTCGACGGGGGTCGGCGGTGGCGGAACGAGGTCGGGCGGCGTGTGCTGGTAGATCCGACCGAGCGGTGATCTCCACGTGCACGACCCGTCACGGGCTGACTGGATGATGACCCAGTTCGCATGCGTCTTGAGCTGATGGTGGAACTTGCAAAGCACACCGAAGTTGTCCAGATCGGACGAGCCGCCGGCGTCGTACGGCTTGGCGTGGTCGATCTCCCCGCGCCAGGCGGGGTCGTTGCAGCCAGGGAACCGGCAGTAGCCGTCTCGCAACCGGATGACGAGCTTCTGCAGGTCACTGGCGAGGTACCTCTTGCGACCGGCATCCAGGATGCAACCGGTGGCTTCGGTGACCAGGCGCCGGATGGTCGAGGACTCCAGCGCGGCGTGCGCGATCAGGTCGCGGATCTCATCCGCGGGGACGGGCACGTTGCCGACGCGGCCGCCCTGCTCCCCCGCCCCGACAAGCGACTCGATCGGTACGAGGACGTTGACGTGGACCGCGAGCTTCGCCTCCTGCACTGGCCCCTCGACGCGAGCGACTGAGCCCGGGTCGCCGAGGGTGAGCGCGACGAGGGCGGCGGCCTGCCGCTGGCCGGCGGTCACGCACCCGTCGGCAACCTCGAACCGCGGGTCCTTCGCGAGGGTTCGCACGGCAACGTGCATGGCCTCGGCGTACGCCGTCGGCAGCACTGCTCGGAACTCGGACGTTCCGGGCTCTAGCGGGTTCACGTAGACGCCGTGCTGCTGCTCGGCCGTCTTCCGTCGCCGGTTGCGAGCGCCTGCGGGGTCGAGTGCCGTGACCAGGACGCGGGTCTTGCGCGCGGCCTCCCCGGGAGTGTGCGTCCGGGCGAACGGAACCACCACCGCGAGGACCTTTGCGCAGGCCTTCCCGTAGGCGATGACGGTCGCCGGCTCGACGCTTCCGTACCCCGGGATGTGGCGAAGCTCGCGGCCGATCGCTCCCGCATAGTCCGCGGTGAGGTCTCCGGCCAGCATCGCGTCCAGCAGGGCCCGCCAGGCACCCGTCAGCTCCTGCGACGCCAGGATTCGCGACTCCCCCGTACGCGGGGACAGCCGCAACGCGGCAGCGACCTCCGCGTACGCAACCTGCTCGGGGCACACGTACTGCGGCCGCGACGGCAGTGTCGCGAGCCCCGCCGCGGCCCTCTCGGCGTTCGCGAGGCGCTCGCGCTCCGCCTCGGCGGCGAACTGGCCTTCGACGTGGGCCAGAACGACGTCGGTGACCTCGGCGCGCAGGCGGGTCTCCATGCCGGCGGCATACGCCACGAAGCGTTGCATCTCCTGGAGCGCCGTCACGGCGTCGTCCGCGGACAGCGTCGACACGTCGACTCCGACGAGGCTGGACAGCTGGCCCGAGCCGGGCTCCAGCCCACATGCTTGTGCGAGCAGCGCGCCCGCGGTCGGCACGTAGTCGGGGTCCCCGAACGCCTCGTCCCAGCGATCCGGAGCCGGATGCGGATCGGCGTAGGCCTCCGCGTCGTCCTGCGCCCACGCCTCCACCCGCGACGCCTCCACGGGGAGGTCGTCTCCGGGATCCGGGGGCGGATCGGACGGGTGATCGAACATGTGTTCGAGTGTACCGAACAGGCCCGACAGCCGCAACCGCCTGTGGACGAATCGCGTTGTGCGGCAGGCGATATCGGCGAACTGCTAGACGGCGCGCAGGAACCGGTCGAGCACGCGGACGCCGAACTTCAGGCCGTCGACCGGCACGCGCTCGTCGACGCCGTGGAACAGCCGCCAGTAGTCCAGGTCGGCGGGCATCTGTAGCGGCGAGAAGCCGTAGCAGGAGATACCCAGCCGGCTGAACGCCTTCGCGTCGGTGCCGCCGGAGATCATGTAGGGCACGGCCTTCGCGTGCGGGTCCTCCGCGCGCAGGACCGCGGCCATGAGGTCGACGGTGGCGGTGTCGAACGGCGCCTCGATCGCGTCGTCGGCCACGACCATCTCCAGGTCGATCCCGTCGCCGACGATGGCCCGGATCGTCTCCTCGAGCTCGTCCTCGTAGCCGGGCAGGACGCGGCCGTCGATCGCAGCGACGGCCTCGCCCGGGATGACGTTGTGCTTGTAGCCGGCGTTCAGCATCGTCGGGTTGGCGGTGTTCTGCATCGTCGCTCCGACGAGGTAGCCGAGCGTGCCGAGGCGGGCGACCACGGACTGGATGTCGCCGCTGGTCAGGTCGACGCCGTAAGCCTGGCCGAGCTCGTCGAGGAAGCGGTCGACGGTCTTCGTCCGGCGAAGGGGCCATTCGTGCCGCCCGACCTTCGCGACGGCTTCGGCGAGGGCGGTCACCGCGTTGTCATCGTTGATCACGGATCCGTGACCGGCCTGCCCGCGAGCGCGCAGCCGGAGCCAGCGGATGCCCTTCTCGGCAGTCTGGATCGGGTACAGGCGCAGGTCGTCCCGGATCGTCACGGAGAAGCCGCCGACCTCGCCGACGGCCTCCGTCACGCCCTCGAACATGTCGCGGCGGTTGGTCTCCAGCCAGCGGGAGCCGTGAAGGCTGCCGGCCTCCTCGTCGGGGAGGAACTGGACGACGACGTCGCGTCGCGGGCGCACGCCGTTGCGCGCCCAGGAGCGCACCACGGCCAGGATCATCGCGTCCATGTCCTTCATGTCGACGGCGCCGCGGCCCCAGATGAAGCCGTCGTCCTCCTGCGCCTCGAACGGCGGGTGGCTCCAGTCCTCCGCCATCGCCGGGACGACGTCGATGTGGCCGTGCAGCAGCAGTGCTCCCGCATCCGGGTCCGTGCCGGGGATCCGCAGGTGCACGCCGCGACGGGAGTCGCTGGTCGTCGTGTAGACCTCGGGGTCGTACCCGACCTCCCGCAGCCGCTCGGCGCAGTAGTCGGCGATCTCGGCCTCGCCCACGGTCTCCGGCGCGTCGCCCCAGTTGCTGGAGTCGATCCGGATCAGCTCCTGGGTGAGGGTCGCCACCTCCGCCTCGGCGTCGGGCAGGGGCTCCCAGGTCGTCGGCAGGGCGGGGTCCGTCATGCGGCCATCCTGCCGGGTTCGGTCGCCGGATCGCCATGGGTATGCTTGTCCGGCACTCGTCCGGGTGGCGGAATAGGCAGACGCGCTAGCTTGAGGTGCTAGTGCCCTTTACGGGGCATGGGGGTTCAAGTCCCCCCTCGGACACCGACAGAAAGGCCCCTGCTCAGCGGGAACGCTGGGCAGGGGCCTTTCGTCTACGGTCCATCTACCGCCCGAGTCGCTCCTGCAGGACGGAACGGAGTTAGTCGTGCGCGCGTTTCGCGTTCGACATCGCCGCCGCGCCGCAGAGCGAACGATGATCGGCTCACCACACCGGAGTGGAGCACCACGCTGGCGCGTACACGGTGTCGCAGAACGATGGAAGCGCCGTCACCTCAGTCAGGCTGCCGTTCCCGGCTGTGATGATGCCCACGAGTTGACCTCTGTTGTTGAACACCGGTCCTCCGCTCGCGCCATGGCCGGAGGGGATCGTCGTGTTCAACGACGCGTCGCTCACACCGTTGATCGTTCCTTGCGTCGTAGTGCTCACGATCCCACCAGCAGTTCCGATCGACACCCCGGCGTCGCCGATCTGGGGGCGAGCCCCGCGTGACAACTGAACGGGTTCCAGCGGAGCGCTGGTGATGATCGTGGCGACGTCTGGATCGTCGAAGGCGTTCCACACCACACCGCGGTAGTTCTGCCCGCGATAGACCACCGTGACCTCGTTGTGGTCGGAGTAGTTGCACTCCGCCACAACGTGTCCCGCCGTCACCAGAAATACGTCCCCGTACCCGGTCGCCAGAGCTTGAGCGCCAAGGGTAACTGGGACGCGGAATGCCGTTCCCTGAGCACCGCCTCCTCTGCTCGAGTAGCACAGGACGGTCGCCACGCTGGTCTGGTACTTCTCGGCGAACGCGTCAAGATGCGGGATTGGCTCTCGCCCCGAGCTGGGGGCCGGCCACACTCGGTACGCGGTCTCCACGGTGCGCCACGTCGGGACGGTGCCCTTCTTGGTCTTCTGCCGTGGAACGAGCACGCGAATGGCGATCTGGCCGACATCGGAACTAGCCAAGTCGGCTGGCCAGACCACCTCACTGATGCAGCCTCGTGAGTTCACCTGTGTACGCCCGCGGTTGACCCAACCACCGGAGCCCACGCGAGTCTGAACAGTTCCGTTGGCGCCGGCATACCCTCTTCCACCGCACGCCGAGATGACCACGGAATCTTCGGGTGTCAGAACATCAAGGTACGCAGCTTGCGTGGGCCCAGCCCCGACGAGCAATGCCCCCAGCGATGCGCCGACCGCCAGTATCGCAATCGCCGCACGTCGCATACTGCTCACCGAACAGTCCCCCGTTACCTATCCGTCGGTCGCCGCCTGCACTGATGTGTTCGTCGACGGTCGGTCCAACGATACGGCAGACCGATTGTGAACGCGCGACCTTCGAAGCCCGTGATCTGCCAGCGACCCTCAGCTGCCTTCGATGTCAAGCAGGAACGGCGACCGGTGCGGTCGTGCGGGCGCGGCCTTTGCCGTGAACGCATCGTGGTCGCGATTCATCGCGCCGCGCCGACGTTGCCCGTGCGCCATCTTCCGGCCAGCGAGCCGCCCCCGGCGGTCACGGTCAATCGGGAACGGGGAATCGCGTGCGCGCACGGCGTTGGATCGCGGCAGTCGCCGCAGTGGCGGTTGTTGCAGGACTCGGAGTCGTGGGCGCGGCGCCTGCATCAGCGGCGGGCACCGTGAATCTGACCGTCGACTGCCACAACGACACCCCCCTCGTCGCCGATCCCGGCGACACCATCGTGATCACGATGGGCCCCACCTGCACGCTTTCGCCCAGCACGGTGCTGTACAACGGCAACGGCCCGTACGGCACGGGCGGCGCGACGGCCGCCGGCTACCTGATGAACCCGTCTTCGTACGGCAACTCGTCGTTGCACGGGATACAGGGCAACGTTCCGGGGTACACCAACCAGCGTGACTGGTACGCCTACTCGGCCGGCGGCGGCACGACGGTCATCACGACGACGCTCGCCACCACGGATGGCGTCGGCACCCCGTTGTTCGTCGGAGCCGTCATCGCGGAGCACGGCGACGCCGCGCCGCAGCACCTGATCACGTGGGCGGGGCCGCGGACCAGTGCTGGAGAATCCACGCCGGTCCCCTGGTGGGTTCAGGCCTACGGCCGCGCGGACAAGGACACCACGTGCGAGGCCGGTTGGACGACGTCGTGGCAGGAGTGGGCCGTCCCGGTCACCGGTGGCTGGGTCTGCACGCGGAGCATCCCCAGCCTCGGCTAGCGACGGTGGGAGGATCGCATCATGCAGATCCCCACGGTCACCCTCAACAACGGCGTCGAGATGCCGGTCCTCGGGTTCGGCGTCTACCAGGTCCCGCCCGATGAGACCGAGCGCGTCGTCGTCGACGCCCTCGCCGTCGGCTACCGCTCGATCGACACGGCGGCGGCCTACGAGAACGAGGCGGCCGTCGGCCGGGCGCTCGCCTCGAGCGGGATCCCCCGCGACGAGCTGTTCATCACCACGAAGGTGTGGATCCAGCGCGGCGGAGCCGAGACGGTCCGCCGTGAGTTCGAGAGCTCGCTGGAGCGACTCGGCATCGACCGGCTCGACCTGTACCTGGTGCATCAGCCCTACGGCGACTACTACAGCGCCTGGCACGCGATGGAGCAGTTCTACGCCGACGGACTCGTCCGAGCGATCGGCGTGTCCAACTTCTTCCCCGACCGGCTCGTCGACCTGAACCTCCACAACGACGTAACCCCTGCCGTCAACCAGGTGGAGACCAACCCGTTCCACCAGCGGGTCGACGAGCAGCGGCTGATGGCCGAGCTCGGTGTGCAGATCGAGTCGTGGGCGCCCTTCGCCGAGGGACGTAACAACCTGTTCACCGACCCGACCCTGACCGCCATCGGTCACCGGCACATGAAGACGGTCGCCCAGGTCGTGGTCCGGTGGCTCATGCAGCGCGGGGTGGTTGTCGTCTCCAAGTCGGTTCGTCTCGACCGCATGGCCGAGAACCTCGGAGTTCTCGACTTCGAGCTCACTGAGGACGACATGGCGACCATCGCCGGCCTCGATTCCGGCTCCAGCGTGTTCTTCGACCACCGCGACCCCGCGATGGTCGAATGGCTAGGTCGCCTGCGCGTCGACTGAGCGCCAACCCGCGGCGCGGATCGGTACCCTCGCGTCGGAGACGGGAGGGCGGATGCGTCGTCTGCTGATCATCTCCGCGTCCTGCGCCGCGCTTGTCGCAGCATGCTCGGGAGGTGCCGAGTCGCAGGAGACGCCGTCGCAGGCGTCGGCGGCGTCCATCGCGACCGCAGCGACTCCAAGCGCTGGCGCAACTCCGCCGGCCACCCCGTCCCCCCAGCCGACCGAGACGACGAACCCGTCGCCCAGCCCGGTCTCCACGGCCGCCGTCGCACCGATGACGTTCTCGGGCCGCGGGAACAAGACCGAGAGGTTCACGACCGACGGCCTGCCCTACGTCGCGACGATCACGCACTCTGGTGATGGCACGTTCGTCGCGTACATGCTCGGTGCCGATGGAACGAAGGTCGACGAGCTCGTCAACGTGGTCGGTGACTACGCCGGCACACGGCTTGCGTACGCCGGCGACTGGGGCGGGCTGCAGATCAAGACCGACGGGACGTGGACGATCGCAGTCGACGACGTGTCCACCGTGCCCACGTTCGGATCGGGCACCGTGAAGGGCAGTGGCGACGACGTCGTCCGGTTCGACGGCCCGCCAGGCTCGCCGGCCCATTTCACCCAGCGGGGCAAGGGGAACCTCCGCGTCTGGGCAGAGACGCCCGACGGCCCAGGGTTCTTGTTCAACAACCAGGGCTACTACGCCGGGAACTACGACGGGACGCACACGATCGACCCCGGCCTCGTCAGGATCTACGCCGACCAGGACCAGAGGTGGAAGATCGCGGTCCAGTAGCCTCCGCGCGTGGGCGCCGCCCGAGACCTCGCCGGCCTGGCCGGCTTCCGCCGCTACTTCTGGCTGCCGCCGCGCGCCCACGGCGACCTGATCCGTGACCGTCGCGTCAGCTTCCTCGAGCTCTTCTACGACCTCGTCTACGTCGTCGTCGTCGCGCAGGCGGCGCACCATCTCGCCGAGCACATCTCGTGGGGTGCGGCCGGCCAGTTCGCGATCGTCTTCGGCCTCGTGTGGATCGCCTGGCTCAACGGGGCGGCCTACCACGAGCTACACGGGCACGACGACGGCCGCACCCGGACCTACGTGTTCCTGCAGATGGCGATCCTCGCCCTGCTCGCCGTGTTCACCGCGAACGCCACCGGCGACGACGGCCGCGCCTTCGCCCTCGTCTACTGCGCCTTTCTCGTCGTCCTCATGTGGCTCTGGTACACGGTCCGCCGCCAGGACGACGAGCGCTTCCGGCCGGTGACGACGCCGTACCTCGTCGGGATGGGCATCTCGATCGTGATCGTCGGGACGAGCGCCTTCGTCCCGTCACCGCTGAGAGTCAGCTTGTGGGCTGTCGTCGTGGTGGGCTGGGTCGTGGGCCTGCTCGTGCTCACGTGGGCATCCGGCACGTCGGCGGACTCGGCGCTCGAGGACACGGAATCGCTCATCGAACGCCTCGACCTGTTCACCATCATCGTCCTCGGCGAGGTTGTCGTCGGCGTCGTGAACGGGATCGCCGGAGCCGACCGCACCCCGATCGCCGTCACCACCGGGATGGTCGGGCTCATGATCGGGTTCGCCTACTGGTGGACCTACTTCGACTTCGTAGGCGGCCGACGGGTGCGCGTCAGCCGCGGCGCGTTCGCGCGGTGGAACCTCGGCCACCTCCCGATCACGATGAGCATCGCGGCATCGGGTGCCGTGCTGGCCGGCCTCATCGAGCATGCCGAGGACTCCCGCACGCCGGAGACGATCTCGCAGCTGCTCGTCGTCACCGTGGCCGTCGGGCTCGGCGCGCTCGTCCTCACGATGTCGTCCCTGGCCGACTGGGTGCGGCTGGCGCGCGTGTACCGCCCGGTCGCGTGGGCCATCGCGGTCGCCGTGGCGCTCGCGCTCGTGGTCGGCTGGCTGCGACCGCCACCATGGTTGCTGGCCGCGATCCTGGTCGCCGAGCTCATGGCGGTCTGGTTCTTCGCGATCTTCCGGTGGCTCAAGACGACGGGACCGGACGAGCCGATCCCGGCGCTCCACCGCCCGTAGGATCCGGCGTTCTCACGTCTCCCCGGCGCGCCGGGACGCCTCCCGCGCAGCCGCCTCGACGCGCGAGACGTGCGCCGACCAGCCCGCCTCATCAAGGTCGGCCAGGATGCCGTTCCCGCTCGTGAACCCGACGGCTCCGTCGATGAGCTCACGCACGAGGTCGGCCTGCCCCGCGTGCCGGTTCGTCTCGGCGACGACGTGGACGAGCATGCGGTGCAACGTGATCGCGCTGTGCGGGTGCCACCAGGGCACATCGCCGACGGCGTCCAGGTCCAGGGCGTGGACTGTCGCGTCCGAGTGCGTCCATGCGCGCCGGTACAGCCCCATGATCTGCTCGCGGCTCTGGTCCGGCGTGGCCCACAGGTCCGCGTTGGCCTCCGAGCCGTCCTCGAACCACGGCACCGGCTCGCCGAACGGCCGTCCGAACACCCCGCCCAGGTAGAACGACTCGACCGACGCCACATGCTTGACGAGGCCCAGCAGGTTCGTGCCCGTCGGCACCAGCGGGCGGCGCACGTCGTACTCGGACAGGCCGTCCAGCTTCCAGAGCAGCGCGTCACGGGACACCTGCAGGTAGTGGAGAAGGTCGTCCTTGAGCACGTCGGCGTCCACACGGCGATACTGCCGGACAGGAGCAGCCAGCAGGAGGGGTCCGTGGCCACGATCGAGGACGTGCGCGAGATCGTGTCCGACCTGCCGCGCAGCTACGAGGCCTTCGTCCGCGGTCGGGTGAAGTTCCGTGTCGGCCGCATCGTCTACCTGGCGTTCTCCCGGGACGAGTCGCAGCTGGGCTTCGCGTTCCCGAAGGAGGAGCGCGAGGCGATGCTCGACGCCGAGCCCGACAAGTTCGTCCGACCGATCCCCTCAGACCTGCGCTACAACTGGCTCGAGGTTCGGCTCGACGCCCTGGACCGCGACGAGCTGGAAGAACTCGTGCTCGACGCGTGGCGGATGGTCGTCCCGAAGTACGTCGCCGAGGGCCACCTCGGCCTGTGAGATCACGCCCGCGCTTGTACCGCGGGCGACACACCGTGGCCGTTGACGTTCACGTAGGGTTTCGCGCACCCCCCCCGCATCGGCACCTGGAGGACTACGTCATGAGGAACCGCTTGCTTGCCGCTGCCGGGGCGGTGACCCTCGTTGCCGGCGCTGCTTTGGCCGTTGCACCGGCCGCGTCCGCCGACCAGATCTGGCACGAGTCCGTCGGCCGCCCCTCGGCCGACGCACCCTGCCCCGTGACATCCGCGAAGGACTCCGCAGCCGGTTGGTCGCCGTGGGTCGCCACGTGGGAGCAGTGGCCGAACGGCGGCGACGGCGGGTTCACCTGCACACGGTCGGTCACCTGGGCCTACGAGTCCGACGCCGGATCCGGCCCCGTCTACCCCTCGGGCGGCTGCGAGCGACGGACGCAGAACACCTGGGTGAACTTCCTGGGCGGTTGGAGCCTGCCGGCGTTCTCGGCCGGATACGGGATGCCTGACTGCACCAACTACCTGGGTGCCATCGACCTCCCGCTCGTCTACGCGCCTGACGGCGAGCAGCAGGCGAGCATGCTGTGCGAAGAGGCTTTCGGGACGACCGACGCGCTCAACGGGTCCGGTGGCGCGGTGTGGGTGTGCCCGATCGGGTAGCGTCTGCGCGCATCGAGGGCGAGCCCGGGAGGCAGCGATGGGCATTACCCGCGGGTTCTCCTCGCGCAGCCGAGATCGCGATCCTCGGCTCCCGCCGGGGCAGTACGACACCGGCGCCGACTGGCCAGTTCTGACCGCCGAGGTCACGCCCAACCTGCACACGTCGCGGTGGAGCATCACGGTCGACGGCCTCGTCGAGACCCCGACCACCTGGACCTGGGACGAGGCGCACGCGCTCCCGCAGTCCGAGTACCGCGGCGACATCCATTGCGTGACGACCTGGTCCAAGCTCGGCACCTGGTTCGGCGGCGTGAGCGTCGACGTCCTTCTCGACGCCGCCGTCCCCCAGCCGACGGCCGCGTACGTCATGGCGACGTCCACGACGGGCTACACGACGAACCTCCCGCTCGACGACCTTCGCGGTGGAAAGGCGTGGGTCGCCTGGAGCCACGAGGACGCGCCGCTCTCCCCCGACCACGGCGGACCGGCCCGGCTGCTCGTCCCGCACCTGTACTTCTGGAAGAGCGCGAAGTGGGTGACCCGCCTGACGTTGATGGACCACGACGAGCAGGGGTTCTGGGAGCAGAACGGCTACCACGACCGCGGCGACCCGTGGCTCGAGCAGCGGTACCAGGGTGACTGACGTCGCGCGTCTCGCGGCGCCGCCGGCACCTTCAGGCGGCTGGCGCCGCGCCGTCGTCAGCAGCGTGGGCCGTGACGGTCCCCGTTTCGCCGTGCTCCGCCTCGATGTCGAGGACCGAGTGCCGCATCTGGCCGGCCAGCACTATGTCGTCCGGCTGCGCGCCGACGACGGCTACACGGCGTCGCGCTCCTACTCGGTGGCGTCCGCGCCGTCGGACGACCTGGTCGAGCTCTGCGTGAAGCAGCTCGCGACCGGCGAGGTGTCCGAGTTCCTTGCCGATGTGGTCCAGCCCGGGGACGAGCTCGAGGTCCGCGGCCCGCTCGGCGGCTGGTTCGTGTGGGACGGGTCCACCCCCGCACTGGCGATCGGCGGCGGGAGCGGTGTCGTCCCCCTCGTGTCGATGCTGCGGCACGCCCGCGACACCGATGCGCGGGACCGCATCTGCCTGGTCGCCGCCGGCTCCACGCGAGACGACCTGCCGTACGTCGACGAGATCCTCGGTGGCTGCAACGTCGTCGCGTTGTCCCGGGAGCCCGGTCCGTCCGGTCGCCCGCCCGGCCGGCTCACAGCCGCCGACCTCGAACCGCACCTGCACGCGGCTCAGGCGTTCTACGTGTGCGGCTCCGCGCAGTTCGCGGAGTCGGCGACGCACCTGCTCGTCGGGCTCGGGGTCGACGCGGCGGCGATCCGCGTCGAACGGTTCGGCCCCAGCGCCTAGCGTTCGACCCAGCGCCCGCATCCACCAACCGAGGAGTCCCGATGGACGACCTGCACCGCCAGATCACCGAGCTCGTCGAGGCCGAGCACCGCCTGCGCCAGGGGCCGATGGACGATGACGCCCGTCGCGAGCTCGGCGACCTCGAGACCCGGCTCGACCAGATCTGGGACCTCCTGCGCCAGCGCGACGCGCTGCGCGAGGTCGGCGGCGATCCGGAGGCGGCGCAGGAGCGGCCGGTCTCCGAGGTCGAGTCCTACCTGCAGTAACGGTGGCCTCGGACGACGCGTCACGGCGGCCCGTCGACTGGGTGGTCCTCGACCTTGGCGAGACCCTCGTCGACGAGACCCGGAGCTGGGCCGAGTGGGCCGCGTGGTTCGGCGTCCCGACGCTGACGTTCTTCGCCGTGCTCGGCGCGGTTATCGCCGAGCGCCGACCGCACACCGACGCGTTCGCGGTGCTCCGGCCGGGCTGCGACGTGGCCGACGAGGTCCGGCGCAAGACCGCAGCCGGGTTCGGGTGGTCCGTCACGGCGGACGACCTGTACCCCGATGCGTTGTCGACGCTGCGGGAGCTCCGTCGACGTGGGTACCGGCTCGCCGTGATGGCGAACCAGCCGATCGAGGTCGAGGCGTTCCTTCAGTCCTTGCCGGTCGACCGCGTCGCGACGTCGGCGTCGTGGGGTGTGGCGAAGCCCGAGCCCGCGTTCTTCGCCCGGGTGGCGGCCGAGCTCGGCTCTCCGGCCGACCGCATCGCCTATGTCGGGGACCGCGTCGACAACGACGTCCTGCCCGCGCGGGCCGCCGGGATGACCGCCGTGCACCTGCGGCGCGGCCCCTGGGGGGTCATCCACTCGACCTGGCCCGAGGCGGCCCAGGCCGACCTGGGCATCGTCGAGCTGGGTGCGCTCCCCGACGCGTTGGAGACCCTCGCTCCGGTCAGGACTGCGGGTCGTACATGATCTCGCGGACCTCCTGAGCGCACCGGCAGGCGACGGCGAACCGGGCGGCCCACTCAAGCGCCTCGTCCCGGGACTCCACCTCGATGATGGAGAAGCCGCCGATGGCGACCTTCACCTCAGGGTCGGGGCCGTCCACGACCGACCCGTCGGTGCCGACCACCGATGCGACCTGCCGGAGCAGGCCGCCGCCGAAGATCCACACCCCGGCGTCCTTCGCGGCCTGGACCACGGCATGCGACGCCTCGCTGACGGCCGGGAGGTCCTCCTCCGGGAACACCATCGACCCGTCGTCGAACGAAACGAGATACCGCTGCATCACGTGCTCCTTCGCATCGTCGAGTGCTGTCGGTCGGCAGCAACCTCTGCCGGGGCTGCTGCTACGCGTCGAGTCCGAGGGCCATGCGGACGTCGGCGAGCACCGCGCCGCGCAGCCCCACGCTGTCGTGGGCCCAGAACGTCTCCGCGTAGACGAACCGCCCACGCATCCACGGCTCGTGTGCCGGCAGCGCGACGACCTGGAACGCCGGCGCCGGAATGCGCGCTGACGGCGGCTCGACACCCACGTCCGCGGCGGGCCGCCAGCCGAGCCGGCCGTAGTAGCGAGGATCGCCTTCGAGGAACACGGCCGGTGCGCCGAGGCCGGCGGCTGCGGCGACGGCGTGTGTGAGGAGGGCCTGGCCAATCCCCCGCCGCTGGTGGGCCGGCGCGACCGACAGCGGGCTCAGGGTCAACGCCTCGACCAGCCGCTCCGGCGCGTCGATCCACCCCCGCGTGAGCCGTACGTGTCCGACGATGGCTCCGCCGGCATGGACGGCCACGTAGCCGTGGGAGTCCGGCCGCGCGGCGAGAGCAGATTCCAGGTCGACGACGGACGGCTGCGTGGCGAAGGCCGCGGCGATCACGTCGGCGACGGCCGGACCGTCACCGACGACCTGGTCGCGGATCGACACGAGTGGCGCGGCCGGATCGCTCATCCGCCGAGGCTAGTGCGCCGCAACGACTATTGGCGATCTTCCAGTCGAACGTGGAGCATCTCCCCCGCCACCGCGAAGCCCATTGCCGCGTACAGGCTGTTGCTGTCCGGGTTGTCGGCGTCGGCGTACAGCATGACGGTGCTGCAGGTCTCGAGCAGGTGCTCGGCGACCGTTCGGGTCGCCGCCTCTCCGTAGCCTCGGCGGCGGTGCTCCAGCGGGGTGTAGACCGGGCCGATCCGGCCCACTCGCCCGGCGGGGGTCTCGACGGTCGGCGCGTGACCGGCCATCGCGACCGGAACGCCGTCGTCCTCCCACAGCCACAACCGCTCGGCAGCCGTCATCGACGTCGCCATCTCGACGGGGTCGTGCGCCGGCAGACCGACCTCGGCGGCGAACGTAGCGAGCCACCCAGAAACCAGATCGAGGTCGCCCGGCCTGGCTGGCCGGCCCGTCCCAGACTGCTGGCGACGTGGTGGGATCAGCTCCCCCAGAACACGCGCGACGTCGGCCATCACGACCGCGGACGGCGGGTTGCCCAGTCCTGAGAGCGCCGCGTGCACGACCGCAACAGGGCCGGTCACCTCCGTGACGGTCGGCTCCACGTCCGCGAGCGCTCGGCCGACGAGCACCGCGGCGTCGATCGGCATCGGTGACAAGCTCGCCGGCCACGGCGCGGTCCTGATCGCACACCCGACGACGTCCGCGCCATCGAGAACGACGAGCCATGTCTGGCTCTCGTACCGCCGCCCCGCCGCGACATCGGTAGCGACCGACCCGATCACGTTCGTCAGCACCGGCTCGCGCGACCGCAGGCCGCGGGTGGCATCGAGGAACGCCTGCGGCGTGCCGATCCGTTCGACCTTCACGACCCGATCATCCCGCCAGCACCAGGCATTCCTCGACCGGATGGGGCGGGAACTCCGCCGGCCGCCGCTCGCCGGTCGCGAGCCAGCCCCGACCCGCGTAGAACGACAACGCCCGATGGTTGTCGACGAGGCACCACAGCGACACCTGGTCGACGCTCTCGGCGCGGGCGACCCGCACCGCCTCGTCGAGCAGCAGAGCCCCGATCCCCTGACGCTGCCGGCTCGGATCGACGCCGAGGTGGTGGACCACCCCGCGTCGGACGCAGACGAAGCCGACGGCCACGTCATCGACCGCGAGCACCGTCGTCGCGTCCTGATCCGCCAGTCGGACCTGCCAACGATCGCGCACCTCGCCCGTCGGGTACGGGAACTGCGCCGGCGGGAATACGTGGCCGAGGGCCTCCAGCCCGCAGGCTTGTTCCAGCGCGACGAGCGTGTCGACGTCCGCCGCTGTCGCCAGCCGCAGGACGAGCCGACCCATCGTCGGCATCGGATCCACCACGACGCCTACGACCGGTGGTCCTCGACCAGCTCGGCGAGGTCGTCGCGACCGTCCGCCAGCAGCCCGCTCACGACCCCCTCGACATCGGCCGCCGGACGGTTCTGGCTCAGCTTCGCCTTCAGCTCGATACGGGAGATCTGCAGCTCGATGCCGACCACGGCACGCAGCATCCCGGTGACGTACCGCTCTGGAGCGTCGTCGACCGACCACGGCACCGTGCGCTTCGCCTCGTGCCGCTCCGTGAGCCGGCGCACAACGTCCTCGACGAAGTCGGGGGCATCGTGGACGACGACTCGCCCGTGGACGTGCGCCGTGACGTAGTTCCACGTCGGCACGACCCGACCGTGCTCGGCTTTCGACGCGTACCACCCCGGCGACACGTAGGCGTCAGGCCCACGCACGATCATCAGGGCTGCAGCCCCGTCGAGGTCGTGCCACTGCTCGTTCTGCCGGGCCAGGTGCGCCAGGAGCACGCCGCCGCTCCCACGCTCGGGGTCGAAGGCATACGGGACGAACGACGCGGTGAGGCCGCTCGGGCCGACGGCGACAAGGTCACCCGCGTCCGCCGCCCCGACGAACGCCTGCGCCTCGTCCGAGGTGGTCGCGAACGCTTCGGGCACGTACACGCGCTGCTCCTACGGGAGCATGAGATCGGGGCCGAGCGCGGACTCCGTGCTCGGGATGCCCAGCTCGGACGCCCGCTTGTCGGCTAGCGCGAGCAGCCGGCGGATCCGCCCGGCGATCGCGTCCTTGGTCATCGGCGGGTCGGCAAGGGCGCCGAGCTCCTCGAGGCTGGCCTGCTGGTGCTCCAACCGCAGCCGGCCCGCCACCACGAGGTGGTCCGGCACGTCGTCGCCGAGGATCTCCATGGCCCGCTGCACCCGCGCGCCGGCGGCCACCGCCGCCCGCGCGGACCGGCGCAGGTTGGCGTCGTCGAAGTTCGCGAGCCGGTTCGCCGTCGCCCGGACCTCGCGGCGCATGCGCCGCTCCTCCCAGGCCATGACGGACTCGTGCGCGCCAAGGCGGGTCAGGAGGGCGCTGATCGCGTCGCCATCACGGATGACGACGCGGTCGACGCCGCGCACCTCGCGCGACTTCGCCGAGATCCCCAGCCGGCGTGCGGCGCCGACGAGCGCCAGCGCGGCCTCAGGCCCTGGGCACGTCACCTCGAGCGAGGACGACCGGCCAGGCTCCGTCAGCGACCCGTGGGCCAAGAACGCGCCGCGCCATGCCGCCTCGCAGTCGCACAGCCCACCGGAGACGATGGCCGGCGGCAGCCCGCGGACTGGGCGGCCGCTGGCGTCAACGAGCCCGGTCTGCCGGGCGAGCGCCTCGCCCCCCGCGACGACGCGCACCAGGTAGCGGGTGCCCTTGCGCAGCCCACCGCCCTGCACGAGCGTGATGTCGCTCTCGTGGCCGTACACGTCGAAGATGTCCTTGCGCAGGCGGCGGGCGATCGCCCCGGCGTCCACGTCCGCCTCGATCACGATGTGCCCGGCGACGATGTGCAGTCCGCTGGCGAAGCGCAGAAGGGTCGACACCTCCGCCTTCCGGCAGCACACCTTGGTGATCTCGACGCGGCTGAGCTCGTCCTTCACGGCCGCCGTCATCGCCATCCGCCGTACTCCGTTTCCTCGACCGAACTAGGCCAGCACCGTATCGAATGCGACGGCGAGCCGTTGCGGGTCATGGACGCCAGCGAACCCGGGCCCGGTTCGTGCGACGTCCATGAGGAACAGCTCGGCCCCCAGGTCGTCGCAGGAGCGGCGGAGCGCGTCGACGTCCTCGACGTGCCGCCGGTCGCCGATGACGACGTCGACCCGCAGGTCGGGCAGGTAGTTGTAGAGGACGTCGAGGTAGGTGTGGGCGGCAAACCCCGTCGTCTCCCCCACCTGCGGGTCGATGTTCAGCACGACGATGCGGCGGGCTGGGCTCTCGGTGATCGCCCGCGCGAGGTCCGGGATGACCAGGTGCGGGATGACGCTGGTGTACCAGGAGCCCGGGCCGAGGACGATCGCGTCCGCCTGCCGCACCGCCTCGATCGCCTCACGGCAGGCGGGTGGCTCGGGCGGGTCGAGCGCGATGTGCAGGACCGAGCCCGGTGTCGTCGCGACGGCGACCTGACCCCGCACGGCCTGCACCTCGTCCGGGCGCGACGGGTCGTGGCCGAGCACCTCCGCGACGATCGTCAGCGGCACGTCGCTGCACGGCAGCACGCGGCCCTGCGCCTCGAGCAGGGCGCCGACCCAGTCGAGCCCGGTCACCGCGTCGCCGGTCTGCTCCCACAGCGCCGTGATCAGCAGGTTGCCGACCGAGTGGCCGCCGAGCTCGCCGGACCCCCCGAACCGGTGCTGGATCACCTGCTCCCAGGTGCGGCCCCACGCGTCGTCCCCGCACAGAGCCCCGAGGGCCATCCGCAGGTCGCCCGGGGGCAGCACGCCGAACTCGGCCCGAAGGCGTCCGCTGGAGCCTCCGTCGTCGGCGACCCCGACCACCGCGGTCAGCTCGTCCGTCACCCGGCGTAGGGCCTGGAGCGACGCGGACAGCCCGTGCCCGCCACCGAGCGCGACGACCCGGCGACGTGCCCGGGAGCCGAGCTGAGCCCCCGGCAGCCGGGGGCGGGTCACTCGCGGCCTAGGTCTCGATGCAGGCAGGAGGCGTCGACGCCGGCGGCGCGCAGCCGCGCGGCCAGGGCGACCGTGAGCGCGACACTGCGGTGCTTGCCGCCCGTGCAGCCCACGGCGACGGTGACGTACCGCTTCCCCTCGCGCAGGTACCCGTCGGCGACGATCCGGATGAGTCCCTCGTAGCTGTCGAGGAATTCCGCGGCTCCCGGCCGCTCCAGGACGTCGGTCGCGACCCGCTCGTCCAGGCCGGTCAGCGGGCGCAGCGTCTCGTCCCAGAACGGGTTGGGCAGGAAGCGGGCGTCAGCGACCATGTCGGCGTCCACCGGGATCCCGTACTTGAACCCGAACGACAGGACCGTGCACGTCAGGCGAACCTCGCTGTCGTCGGCGAACGCGGCCTCGATGCGTCGGCGCAGGTCGTGCACGTTGATCGCGGTGGTGTCGATGACGACGTCGGCGGCGCCCCGTAGATCGGCCAGGAGCGCCCGCTCGGCCGCCAGGCCGTCCAGGATCCGCTGGCCGTGCTGGAGCGGGTGGGGGCGACGGGAGCTCTCGAACCGGCGAACCAGGGCCTCGTCCGAGGCCTCCAGGAAGACGGTCGTCAGCTCGACGCCTTCGCGTGGGAGCTGGTCGACGACCTCGCGCACCTGCCGGAAGAACGCGCCGCCGCGGGCGTCGAGCACCACGGCGACCTTGTCGACGTCAGCGGTGCGCCGGGCCAGGTCGATCGCGGACTGCAGCAACGACGGGGGCATGTTGTCGATGACGAACCAGCCCAGGTCCTCAAGTGCACGGGCCGCGGTCGTCCGCCCGGCACCGGACATCCCGGTCACCAGCGCCAGCCGCAGCGAGTGCCGACCCTCGGGGTCGCCCTCCATGCTCGCCTCCCTAGCAGCGCCTGCCGGTCATCCGGTGATCCGGTCGCGCGTCACGACCATCATGGCGCACCGGGCGCCTCGGTGCTGTCCACGACCACGCCGGTCGACGGGTTCAGCTCCGAGTGGATCGCCTCGGCCAGCGCGGGTCCGACGCCGCGCACGCCTTGGAGCTCCTCGACCGTCGCCGCGCGCACGGCTCGAACGGTGCCGAAGTGCGCCAGCAGCGCCTTCGCCTTGGCCGGCCCGAGCCCGGGGATCGAGTCCAGAGAGCTGACGGTTGCGCGCTTGCCCCGGCGCCGACGGTGCAGCGCGATCGCGGTGCGGTGCGCCTCGTCGCGGACTCGCTGCAGCAGGTACAGGCCTTCGCTCGTGCGGGGCAGGATCACCGGGTCGCTCTCGCCGGGGAGCCACACCTCCTCCAGGCGCTTGGCCAACCCGACCACGGGGAGGTCGGCCATCCCGGCGGCCATGAGCGCATCCTGAGCCGCCCGGACCTGCGGGGCGCCGCCGTCGATGACGAGCAGGGCCGGCGGGTAGGCGAACTTGCGGCGGCGCCCGCCACCGTCGACCGGGTCGGGGGCCGGTTCCTCGTCCCGGTGCGCGAAGCGGCGCCCCACGACCTCCGCGACCGAAGCCAGGTCGTCGGCGTTCGGGGTCCGGATGATGAACGACCGGTAGTCCGCCTTGCGCGGCAGGCCGTCCTCGAAGACGACGAGCGAGGCGACCGTGTCCTGGCCCTGCAGCGTGGAGATGTCGATGCACTCGATGCGCAGCGGCGGCTCGGGCAGGCCCAACGACTCCTGCAGCTCGCGCAGCGCCTGACTGCGGGCCGTCAGGTCCGAGGAGCGCTTCGCCGCGTACAACCGCAGGGTGTTCTCCGCGTTGGCCTTGGCCGTCTCCATGAGGGCCCGCTTGTCGCCGCGCTGCGGTGTCCGGATCGTCACCTTCGCCTCGCGCAGGGCCGTCAGCCACGCGCTCCACGCCGCCGGCTCCTCCAACGGGCTGGACAGCAGCACCTCACGGGCCGGGATGGTCACCTCGACGTCGTCGTAGACGTGCTGGAGGACCCGCTCGAGGTAGCCGGACTCGGAGAGGTCCTCGGCCTTCTCCAGGACGAAGCCCCGCTCGCCGCGGATGCGTCCGCCACGCACGTGGAAGACCTGGACCCCCATCTGCAGGTCGCCGTCAGCCACCGCGATGACGTCGGCGTCGGTCGAGTCGTCGAACACGACGGTGTTGCGCTCCAGCGCCCGGTTGAGGGCGGCGAGGCGGTCACGCAGGCGGGCGGCCTCCTCGTACTCCATCCGGTCGGAGGCCTCCCGCATGCGCCGCTCGAGGTCGCGCAGGAAGGGGTCGGACTGGCCGGCCAGGAACGCGCACAGGTCGTTCACGAGCTCGGCGTACTCGTCCGGCTCGATACGCCCGACGCACGGGGCGCTGCACTTGCCGATGTAGCCGAGCAGGCAGGGCCGGCCGACCTGCGCGGCCCGGCGGAAGACGCCGTCGCGGCAGGTCCGGACGCCGAAGACGCGGACCAGCTGGTCGAGGGTGTCCCGGATGGCCCAGGCGTGCGCGTACGGCCCGAAGTACCGCGTGCCCTTGCGTTTGGCCTCGCGCACGACCGCGGCGCGCGGGAACTCGTCGCCCAACGTGACAGCGAGGTAGGGGTAGCTCTTGTCGTCGCGGTACTTGACGTTGAAGCGGGGGTCGAACTGCTTGATCCAGGAGTACTCCAGCGAGAGCGCCTCGACCTCGTTGGCGACGACGACCCAGTCGACCCCGGCCGCCGTCGTGACCATAGACCGCGTGCGCGGGTGCAGGGTCGACAGGTCGGCGAAGTAGGAGCTCAGCCGCGACCGCAGGTTCCGGGCCTTGCCGACGTAGATGACGCGGCCGTGGCCGTCGCGGAACCGGTAGACCCCGGGGTCGGTCGGGATCTCCCCCGCCGCCGGTCGGTAGGTCGTCGGGTCAGCCACCCCGCCAGCCTAGGTACCCCCACCGACCGTGAGGTCGGGTGCCGTCAGGCGGAGATGATGGTGCCGTTGTCGTCGACGGTGACCTTCTCCTCCGGCAGCGGCTGCGTGGCCGGACCCTGGATGACCGACCCGTCGGTCGCGGAGAACTTCGAGCCGTGGCACGGACAGCTGATCTCGTTGTTCTCGACACTGCCGACCAGGCAGCCCTGGTGCGTGCAGATCGCGCTGAACGCCTTGATCGTGCCGTCCTCGGGGTGGGTGATGACGACGGCCGGATCGGCGATGATCAGCCCGCTGCCGACGGGGACGTCCGACACCTTCGCGAGGGCCCCGGCGGCGGCCGAGCTCGCGGCGCTCGATGCGGGGGCGGACGACGCTCCGGCTGCGGGCGCGCTGCTCGCCGGGGTCGACGCCGAGGCGGCGTCGGAACTGCCGGCGCAGGCGGCGACGAGCCCGCCGACGGCGATCAGGCCACTTGCCTGCAGGACGGTGCGGCGCTCGACGGGCATGGGTCCTCCTGGCGGGAACGGTTGAACGGTCAACCCGACGCTACGGGAGGCGGTGGCGCGGCGACGTCACCGCACCCGGGCTTTACCGAGTGTTTACGAGACCCGTCGCAACCGTTAAGCCGCCGTCGACGCCCAGCGCGCCGGTCAGGCGCTGACGGCCTTGGCCCGGCGAGTGCGTCGGACGGGCTTGGCCGGCGCCGGGGCGAGCAAGGGGCGAAGGAACTGGCCGGTGTAGCTGGCCGGGTCGGCCGCGACGTCCTCGGGCGTCCCGGTCGCCACGACCATGCCGCCGCCGGAGCCGCCCTCCGGCCCCATGTCGATGAGCCAGTCGGCGGTCTTGATGACGTCGAGGTTGTGCTCGATGACGATCACGGTGTTGCCCTTGTCCACCAGGCTCTGCAGGACCCCCAGGAGCTTGCGGATGTCCTCGAAGTGCAGGCCCGTCGTCGGCTCGTCCAGCACGTAGATGGTGCGGCCGGTCGAGCGCTTCTGCAGCTCCGCGGCAAGCTTGACGCGCTGTGCCTCGCCGCCGGACAGCGTCGGAGCGGGCTGGCCCATCCGGACGTAGCCGAGGCCGACGTCGACGAGGGTCGCCAGGTGCCGGGCGATGGCGGGCACCGCAGCGAAGAACTCCAGGGCCTCCTCGATCGGCATGTCCAGGACCTCGGCGATGGTCCGGCCCTTGAAGTGGACCTCGAGGGTCTCCCGGTTGTACCGGGCGCCGTGGCACACCTCGCACGGGACGTAGACGTCCGGCAGGAAGTTCATCTCGATCTTGATCGTGCCGTCGCCGGCGCACGCCTCGCAGCGCCCGCCCTTGACGTTGAACGAGAAGCGGCCCTGCTGGTACCCGCGGACCTTCGCCTCCGGGGTCTCGGAGAACAGCCGCCGGATGTGGTCGAAGACGCCGGTGTAGGTCGCCGCGTTGCTGCGCGGCGTCCGACCGATCGCGCTCTGGTCGACGTGGACGACCTTGTCGACCTGCTCCAGGCCGGTGACCCGCTTGTGCCGGCCGGGCACCGTCCGCGCGCCGTTGAGGTCGCGCGCGAGGACGTTGTAGAGGACGTCGTTGACCAGCGTGGACTTGCCCGACCCGCTGACCCCGGTGACGGCGACGAGCGTGCCCAGCGGGAAGGAGACGGTGACGTCGCGGAGGTTGTGCTCGCTGGCCCGTTGCACGGTGATCTCGCGGCCGTCGTGCGGGCGTCGGATCGCAGGTACCTCGATGGAACGGCGACCGCTGAGGTACTGGCCGGTGATCGAGTCGGGGCTGCTCAGCAGATCCTCGACCGACCCGCTCACGACGACCTGGCCGCCGTGCTCCCCCGCCCCGGGGCCGATGTCGACGATCCAGTCCGCGGTGCGGATCGTGTCCTCGTCGTGCTCGACGACGATGAGCGTGTTGCCCAGGTCGCGCAGCCGGACGAGGGTCTCGATGAGCCGGTGGTTGTCGCGCTGGTGCAGGCCGATGCTCGGCTCGTCCAGGACGTACAGGACACCGACCAGCCCGGAGCCGATCTGCGTCGCCAGCCGGATGCGCTGGGCCTCCCCGCCGGCGAGCGTCGCCGCGGCACGGTCGAGCGACAGGTAGTGCAGGCCGACGTCGATGAGGAAGGCCAGTCGCTCGTTCACCTCTTTGAGGACCCGGCTGGCGATCACGGTGTCGCGCTCGGACAGCTGCATCTGCGCCAGAAGCTCGGCGGCGTCACCGACCGGGAGGCGGGCGATGTCGGCGATCGAGTGGTCGGCGATGGTGACCGCGAGCGAGATCGGCTTGAGCCGGGCGCCGTGGCAGACCGGGCAGGCCACCTCGCGCATGAACCCCTCGAACCGCTCGCGGCTCGCGTCGGTGTCGGCCTCGGCGTGCCGACGCTGGACGAACGGGATGACCCCTTCGTATGCCGTGTGGTACGAGCGCTGCCGGCCGTAGCGGTTCTTGTACCGGACGTGGATCTCGGTCGGGTGTCCGTTCAGGAGCGCCGTTCGGGCCTTTGCCGGCAGCGACCGCCAGGGCGTGTCCATGTCGATGCCGAGCTCGTCACACATGGCCTCCAGCAGGCGGCCGAAGTAGTCCGAGACCTGTCCGCGGGACCAGGGGGCGAGCGCGCCCTCGGCGAGGCTGAGGTCCTCGTCGGGGACGATGAGCGCCGGGTCGACCTCGCGCCGCGTGCCCAGGCCGGTGCACTCCGGGCAGGCGCCGAACGGGGAGTTGAACGAGAACGACCGGGGCTCCAGCTCCTCGAACGACAGCCCGTCCCGGGGGCAGGCCAGGTGCTCGCTGAACGTGCGCTCGCGGTCCGGGTCGGACTCGTCGAGGTCGACGAACTCCAGGACGACGAGGCCGGCCGCCAGACCGAGGGCCGTCTCGACCGAGTCGGTCAGCCGACGCCGGCTGTCGGGCTTGACCGTGAGGCGGTCGACGACGACCTCGATCGTGTGCTTCTCGGCCTTCTTCAGCACCGGGACGTCGTCGAGCGCGACCACCACGCCGTCGACCCGGACCCGGGAGTACCCCTGGGCCTGGAGCTGGCGGAACAGGTCGGCGTACTCGCCCTTGCGCTCGCGGATGACCGGGGCGAGGACCTGGAACCGCGTGCCTGTGGTGAGCTCGAGCACCTGGTCGACGATCTGCTGCGGGGTCTGGCGGGCGATCACGTCCCCGCACACCGGGCAGTGCGGCACCCCGATGCGCGCGTACAGCAGGCGCAGGTAGTCGTAGACCTCGGTGATCGTGCCGACGGTCGACCGCGGGTTCCGCGACGTCGACTTCTGGTCGATCGAGACGGCCGGGGACAGACCCTCGATGAAGTCGACGTCCGGTTTGTCCATCTGGCCCAGGAACTGGCGCGCATATGACGACAAGGACTCGACGTAGCGCCGCTGGCCCTCGGCGAAGATCGTGTCGAACGCGAGGCTGGACTTGCCGGAGCCGGACAGGCCGGTGAACACGATGAGGGCATCGCGCGGCAGGTCGACCGAGACGTCCTTCAGGTTGTGCTCGCGTGCACCACGCACCACGAGTCGCTCGCTCACGCGGTTCCTTCCGGCGGTATCGTGCGGGATCTTCGGACGAAGGGCTCGAATGTATAACGGCCGTGTGACAGTCGGCGGACCGGCGGACGTCCACGAGCTGACCGGGCTGGTCGTGAGCAAGCTGGCCGTCGGGTCGTTCAACAACAACGCCTACCTCCTGCGGTGCCGGGTCACCGGGCGCCAGGTCCTCGTGGACGCCGCCGCGGAGCCCGAGCGCCTCCTGGAGCTCGTCGGCCCGGACGGGATCGACGCGGTCGTGACGACCCACCGGCACCCCGACCACTGGCAGGCGCTGGCGGACGTCGTCGCCGCCACCGGCGCTACCACGATCGCGCACGAGCTCGACGCCCCCGGCATCCCCGTGCCGACCGACATCGTCGTCCGCGACGGCGACGCCATCCCGGTCGGCTCCGTCGTCCTCGAGGCGATCCACCTCGTCGGTCACACTCCGGGGTCGATCGCCCTCCTCTACGACGACCCCGACGGCCCGCCGCACCTGTTCACCGGCGACTGCCTGTTCCCCGGCGGCGTCGGCAAGACCGGGTCGCCGGAGGACTTCGACTCCTTGTACAGCGGTGTGGTCGAGCGCGTCTTCGACCGCCTACCGGACGAGACGTGGGTGTACCCGGGCCACGGCTGGGACACGACGGTCGGTGCCGAGCGGGGGTCGCTCGGTGAGTGGCGGGAGCGGGGCTGGTGAGGCACGAAGGCCGGGTCCAGGAGCTGCTGCGCGAGCGCGACCGCACCAGGCGGTCGATGCAGGTGTGGGTGGCCCTCTTGGTGATCTGGGTCGTGGTGGTGGGCTGGATCGTCTGGGGCATCGTCAACGCGGTCGACGGCGACTCGGTGTCGGTCTGGGCGTGGGTGGCGTACTTCGCACCGGCGGCCGCGCTGGCCGTCGGATCCCTGCTGACCTGGAGCCGCTGGCGCGGCACGGACCGCTCGCTTCGAGCGCTGGCCGAGGGCGACGCGGCCTGACGTCTGCTCCGCGTTCAGTCGCCCGCGACCGCTCCGTCCTCCCGTTCACCGCCGGTCATCCGGCCGGCGTGGGCCGTCGCCGTGGGATCACGGCGGACCTTCAGCCAGGACGCGATCGTCACGATGACGAGCACGACGACGATGAACACCAGGCTCTGCACCGTGGAGATGTGCGGGATCGACGGGTTCAGCTCGTGCAGGTACGTGAGCACGAGCTTGATGCCGATGAACACGAGGATCACGGCAAGACCGGTCGACAGGTAGACGAGCTTGTCGAGCAGCCCCTTCAGCAGGAAGTACAGGGCTCGCAGGCCGAGGAGGGCGAAGGCGTTCGCCGCGAACACGAGATACGGGATCTGCGTCACGCCGAACGTCGCCGGGATCGAGTCGAGCGCGAACAGCAGGTCCGTCGAGCCGATCGCGACGATGACCAGCAACATCGGCGTGGCGACGCGCTTGCCGTCCACCCGCGTCAGCATCCGGGTTCCGTCGTAGTCCTCGGTGAACGAGAACCGCTTGCGCGCCATGCGCACGACGGCGTTGTCCTTCGGTTCGGGGTCCTCGTTCCGGTGCCGAGCCAGCTGGATACCGGTCCAGATCAAGATCGCGCCGAAGATGACGAACGTGAAGGCGAAGGTCGCCAGTGCCGCCGCGCCGACCGCGATGAACGCCGCGCGCAGGATCAGCGCCAGGACGACGCCGACGAGGAGCACACGCTGGTGCAGCTCTACCGGCACGGCGAACTGGGTGAGGATGATGATGAAGACGAACAGGTTGTCGACACTCAGCGACTTCTCCACGAGGTACGCGGCGAAGTACTGGGTGCCGATGTCGCCGCCCTGCCAGGCCCAGATCGCGGCACCGAAGGCCACCGCGACGCCGATGTAGAAGATCGACCAGAGCAGGGCCTCCTTGAAGTGCACCTCGTGCGGCTTGTGGCTGACGGCCACGAAGTCGAGCACGATGAGGCCGAGGATCCCGGCGATCGTCACGGCCCACAGGCCGAGGGTCACGTCCACGGTCAGGTCGCCTTCCGTTCACGGGTCGCGTAGATGCTGGTGACGGTTGTCACCGCGAGCACCCCGACGATCACGACCAGCGAGAGCCAGACCGGGATCAGCGGGACGTCGAGGTCGGTGGTGGCGTGCAGGGCTTCGAGAACCATCTTGACGCCGATGAACGCGAGGATCACCGCAAGCCCACGGTTGAGGTACGCCAGCCGACCGAGGAGCCCTTGCAGGAGGAAGTAGAGCTGGCGCAGGCCCATGAGCGCGAACGCGTTGACGGCGAAGACGAGGTAGGCCTCGGATGTGATGCCGAAGACGGCGGGGATCGAGTCCAGGGCGAACAGCAGGTCGGTGGTGCCGATCGCCAGCATCACCAGGGCCATCGGGGTGAGCGCGCGCCGGCCCGCCACGCGGGTCGTCAGGCGCGTCCCGTCATAGTGCGGTGACGTCGGCAGCCGGTTGCCGACCCACCGGACGAAGCCGTTGCCGCCCGGGTCGGGCTCGTCGTCCTCCGAGCGCCAGACCTGCCAGGCAGTGAACAGCAGGAACCCACCGAACAAGAAGAAGGTGCCGGCGAACCGCTCGATGAGCGAGGCACCGAGCACGATGAGCACGGCCCGCAGTGCCAGGGCGATGACGATGCCCACCAGGAGGACGCGGTGCTGCAACGCGGGTGGGACCGCGAACGAGGTCATGATGACCATGAACACGAACAGGTTGTCGACGCTGAGCGAGTACTCCATGAGGTAGCCGGCGACGAACTGGCCGGCGTAGGCGGCGCCGAAGTACCACGCGACGAACACCGCGAACAGCAGCGCGAGCGCGACGTACACGGCAACCCATCGGGCCGCCTGCTTCGGGCCGAAGGCATGCGGCTTACGGTCGACGATGACGAGGTCGAGGCAGATCACCCCGATGAGGCCGACGACCGTCGCCGCCCACAACCAGCTGGGGACGTCCACTACCCAGGCCGCCTCATGCCGTGCCCGCCTCGCGCATCCCGCGCAGCTCCTTCTTCAGGTCGGACACCTCGTCACGCAGCCGGGCGGCAAGCTCGAACGAGAGCTCGCTGGCGGCCTGGTGCATCTGCGCGGTCAGGTCCTCTATCAGAGTCAGCAGCTCGTCGCCGGCGAGCGAGCGCCCGCGACGAGCCGACGAGCCACGTCCACCGCCCGTCGGCGCTGCGAGCAGCTCGGCGGTGTCGGCGTCCTCACGGGCGAGCAGCTCGGTGATGTCGGCGATCCGCTTGCGCAAGGGCTGCGGATCGACGCCGTGAGCCTCGTTGTACGCGGTCTGCTTGGCCCGGCGGCGGGAGGTCTCGTCGATCGCCCGCTCCATCGAGGGCGTGATCTTGTCGGCGTACATGTGCACCTGGCCCGACACGTTTCGGGCGGCCCGGCCGATCGTCTGGATGAGCGAGGTCTCTGAGCGCAGGAAGCCCTCCTTGTCGGCGTCGAGGATCGACACCAGCGAGACCTCAGGAAGGTCGAGACCCTCGCGCAGGAGGTTGATGCCGACGAGGACGTCGAAGACCCCGAGCCGAAGGTCGCGCAGGAGCTCTACCCGGCGCAGCGTGTCCACCTCGGAGTGCAGGTACTGCACGCGGACGCCGTGCTCGAGCAGGTAGTCGGTCAGGTCCTCGGCCATGCGCTTGGTCAAGGTCGTGACCAGCACCCGCTCGTCGCGCGCGGTGCGGTCGCGGATCTCGGCCATGAGGTCGTCGATCTGGCCCTTGGTCGGCTTGACGACGATCTCGGGGTCGACCAGCCCGGTCGGCCGGATGACCTGCTCGACGAACTCCCCGCCCGTGCGGCCCAGCTCGTAGGACCCCGGCGTCGCGGACAGGTACACCGTCTGCCCGATCCGCTCGACGAACTCGTCCCAGCGCAGCGGCCGGTTGTCGATCGCGCTCGGCAGCCGGAAGCCGTGGTCGACCAGCGTGCGCTTGCGGCTCATGTCGCCCTCGTACATCGCGCCGATCTGCGGCACCGTGACGTGCGACTCGTCGATCACGATGAGGAAGTCCTCGGGGAAGTAGTCCAGCAGGCAGTTCGGCGCGCTCCCGGGCTCGCGGCCGTCGATATGGCGCGAGTAGTTCTCGATGCCCGCGCACGAGCCGACCTGCCGCATCATCTCGACGTCGTAGGTCGTCCGCATCCGCAGCCGTTGGGCTTCGAGCAGCTTGCCCTGGCGCTCGAGCTCGGCGAGCCGGCCCTCGAGCTCGGCCTCGATGCCGCCGATCGCCCGCTCCATGCGCTCAGGCCCGGCGACGTAGTGGGTCGCCGGGAAGACGTACATCTCGGCGTCCTCGGTGATGATCTCGCCGGTGACCGGGTGCAGCGTCATGAGCCGCTCGATCTGGTCGCCGAACATCTCGATCCGGACGGGGTGCAGCTCGTAGACGGGGAACACCTCGATGGTGTCGCCGCGCACCCGGAAGGTGCCGCGCGTGAATGCGAGGTCGTTGCGGGTGTACTGGATGTCGACGAAGCGGCGCAGCAGTGCGTCGTGGTCGAACTCCTCGCCCACGCGCAGGCGGACCATCCGGTCGACGTACTCCTGCGGGGTGCCCAGGCCGTAGATCGCCGACACGGTCGCCACCACGACGACGTCGCGCCGGGTCAGCAGGCTGTTCGTGGCCGAGTGCCGAAGGCGCTCGACCTCCTCGTTGATCGAGGAGTCCTTCTCGATGTAGGTATCGCTCTGCGGGATGTACGCCTCGGGCTGGTAGTAGTCGTAGTACGAGACGAAGTACTCGACGGCGTTGTCGGGCAGGAGCTCGCGGAACTCGCTCGTCAGCTGGGCGGCGAGCGTCTTGTTCGGGGCCATGACCAGCGTCGGGCGCTGGAGCTCCTCCACCAGCCAGGCCGTCGTCGCGCTCTTGCCCGTGCCGGTGGCGCCGAGAAGGACGACGTCGCGCTCGCCCGCCCGGATCCGGGCGGCCAGATCGGCGATCGCCTCGGGCTGGTCACCGGACGGGGAGAACGGCGCCTGGACGCTGAACGGCGCGACCCGCCTCTGCAGGTCGGTTACAGGACGGGTCACCTGTCCACCGTATTCGATCCCTCCGACACCGAGATCCGGTGCCAGAGAGCCTCGACCTGGGCCGTCGTGGCCTCCAGATCTCCGGCGTTGTCGATGACGACATCGGCCTGCGCGAGCCGGTCCGATCTCGTCGCCTGGACGTCCATCCGCCGCTTGACGTCCTCCAGGTCCAGCCCGCGCAGCCGGACCGCGCGGTCGACCTGGACCTCCTCGGGAACGTCCACGACGACCACGAGGTCGACGAGGTCGCGCTGGCCTGTCTCGACCAGCAACGGCATGTCGTAGACCACCACCGGCGAGCCGGCCTGGGCCAGCCTCCGGGCGGACTCCTCCCGGATCAGCGGGTGCATGATCGCGTTGAGCCGCTCAGTCGCCCGAGGGTCGCTGAAGGCGAGGGCCGCCAGCTCACCCCGGGACAGCGACCCGTCCTCGCGCAGGATCCGTGGTCCGAACTCGCTCACGAGGGCAGGCAGCGCCACCCCGCCGGGCTCGACCAGCTCGCGCGCGATGGCGTCGGCGTCGATGACGGTCGCCCCGTGCGCAGCGAGGATGGCGGCGACGGTCGACTTCCCCGAGCCGATCCCGCCGGTCAGGCCGATGCGAGGCATGCTTCGACCATAGCCAGTCGCCTCCGAAAGCGACGAGGGGCCGGACCTTCCGGTCCGACCCCTCGCTGACGAACGCGTTGCTACTCGCCGGTGAGCTTGTCCCGCAGAGCCTGCAGGGCCTCGTCCGAGGCCAGCGTGCCCTCGGCGTCGCCGCCGGTCGAGGAGTACGACGACGGCGCCTCGCCGGACGCGAGCGCGGCTGCCTGCTCGGCGGCCCGGGCGTCGTCGACCTGCTTGCGGTGCGCCTCCCAGCGGGCGTGGGCCTCGGCGTACTGCCGCTCCCACTCGTTGCGCTGGTCCTCCGAGCCGGCCTTCCACTCGCCCGTCTCCGGGTCGAAGCCGTCCGGCCCGATGTACTCGCCGGCCTCGTTGAACGCCGGGGCCATGCCGTACAGGTACGGGTCGAACTCCTCAGCGCCGACACCCTCGGCCGAGTCGTTGGCCTGCTTGAGCGACAGCGAGATCCGGCGACGGTCCAGGTCGATGTCGATGACCCGGACGAAGATGTCGTCGTTGACCTGGACGATCTGCTCGGGGAGCTCGATGTGCCGCTCGGCCAGCTCGGAGATGTGCACGAGGCCCTCGATGCCCTCCTCGACGCGGACGAACGCGCCGAACGGGACGAGCTTGGTGACCTTGCCGGGCACGACCTGGCCGATCTGGTGGGTCCGGGCGAAGTGCTGCCACGGATCCTCCTGCGTCGCCTTCAGCGACAGCGACACGCGCTCGCGGTCCATGTCGACGTCGAGGACCTCGACCGTGACCTCCTGGCCCACCTCGACGACCTCGGACGGGTGGTCGATGTGCTTCCAGGACAGCTCGGACACGTGCACGAGGCCGTCGACCCCGCCGAGGTCGACGAACGCACCGAAGTTGACGATGCTCGAGACGACGCCGCTGCGGATCTGACCCTTCTGCAGCTGTGTGAGGAAGGTCTGGCGGACCTCGCTCTGGGTCTGCTCCAGCCACGCGCGCCGCGACAGGACCACGTTGTTGCGGTTCTTGTCGAGCTCGATGATCTTGGCCTCGAGGGTCTTGCCCACGTAGGGCTGCAGGTCGCGGACGCGCCGCATCTCCACGAGGGAGGCCGGGAGGAAGCCGCGCAGGCCGATGTCCAGGATCAGGCCGCCCTTGACGACCTCGATCACCTGACCCTCGACGACGCCGTCCTCCTCCTTGATGCGCTCGATCGTGCCCCACGCACGCTCGTACTGAGCGCGCTTCTTGGACAGGATCAGCCGGCCTTCCTTGTCCTCCTTGGTGAGGACGAGAGCCTCGACGTGGTCACCCACGGAGACGACCTCGCTGGGATCGACATCGTGCTTGATGCTCAGCTCACGGGAGGGGATGACGCCCTCGGTCTTGTAGCCGATGTCGAGAAGGACCTCGTCGCGGTCCACCTTGACGATGGTGCCCTCGACGATGTCGCCGTCATTGAAGTACTTGATCGTCGCATCGATCGCGGCCAGGAAGTCCTCGGCCGAGCCGATGTCGTTGATCGCGACCTGCGGGGCCGCGACAGCAGTAGTAGAGATGGTCATGGAGTAGGGGATCCGATTGTCGTAGGGGACGTTCCGCAGGCGCGAAACCCTCCAAGGCTACCCGCCTGGACCGACCGGTGCGAATCCGACCGGTTCATCCGGTTACGTCCGATCTGGGCGCTACGTCGGGTTCCGTCCGGTCCGATCGCGAGGACATGCCGTCAGTGCGCGGCGTCCTGCCAGCTGGCGCCCACCCCGACCGACACGTCCAGGGGCACCGCGAGCTCGACCGCGGAGCCCATCGCGTCGCGCACAAGCGCCTCCAGGGAGTCCCGCTCCCCCGGCGCCACCTCGAGGACGAGCTCGTCGTGAACCTGCAGCAGCATGCGACTGGCCATACCGGCGGCGGCCAGGCCCGACTGCAGCCGAAGCATCGCGACCTTGACGATGTCCGCCGCCGTCCCCTGGATCGGTGCGTTGAGGGCCATCCGCTCGGCCATCTCCCGCCGCTGGCGGTTGTCGCTGGTCAGATCGGGCAGGTAGCGGCGGCGGCCGAGCATCGTCGCGGTGTAGCCGTCCATCCGCGCGCGCTCGACGACCTCGCCGAGGTAGTCGCGCACCCCACCGAACCGGCCGAAGTACTCCTCCATGAGGCCCCGGGCCTCGTCCGGGCTGATCCCGAGCTGCTGCGACAGCCCGAAGGCCGACAGCCCGTAGGCGAGGCCGTACGACATGGCCTTGATCCGCCGGCGCATCTCGGCGTCGACGTCGGCCGCGTCCACGGAGAAGACCCGACTGGCGACCGTCGTGTGCAGGTCCTCTCCGCTGCGGAACGCCTCGATCAACCCGGCGTCCGCCGACAGGTGGGCCATGATCCGCATCTCGATCTGGCTGTAGTCAGCGGTCATCAGCGACTCGAAGCCGCCGCCGACGACGAAGCAGCCCCGGATCCGACGCCCGGCGTCGGTGCGGATCGGGATGTTCTGCAAGTTCGGGTCGGCGCTCGACAGCCGCCCGGTCGCCGCAACCGTCTGGTAGAAGGTCGTGTGGATGCGGCCGTCGGCGTCCGCGAGCGGCAGCAGCCCGTCGACGGTCTGCCGCAGCTTGGACCGGTCGCGCCAGGCGAGCAGGTCGGCGAGGACCGGCTCGTTCGTCTGTTCGTACAGCCACTGCAGAGACTCGGCGTCGGTGGTGAACCCTGTCTTGATCTTCTTCGTCTTCGGCAGGTTCATCTGGTCGAACAGGATCTCCTGCAGCTGCTTGGGCGAGCCGAGGTTGAACGGCCGTCCGACACGCTGCTGCGCGCTCTCCTCCGCCGCCCGCATATCGGCACCGAACTCCGATGACAGGTCCTGCAGGCCCGGGACGTCGACGGCGATGCCGCTGTGCTCCATCGCCGCCAGAACGGTGACCAGCGGCAGTTCGACGTCGGTCAGCAGCGGCAGGAGGTCGCGCTCTGCCAGGCGCGGCAGGAGGGTCGCGGTCAGGTCGCGGACGACCGCGGCCTCGGTGGCCAGCGCAGGCGCCGCGTCGTCGCCGGTGTCGAGGGCGAGCTGGTCGGTCGGCGCCGGCTGGGCGACGGACACGCCGAGAACCCGCTGCGCGACGTCGTTCAGGGCGAAGCTGCGCTGACCGGGCGAGTCGAGGTACGCCGCGAGCGCGGTGTCGCAGACCAGGCCGGACAGGGCGTGACCGGCCGTGGCCACCGCCAGCGCGACCGGCTTCGCGTCGTGGACCGTCTTGGCCGCCGCCGGGTCGGCGAGCCACTCGAGCAGCGCCGCGGCGGCGACCGGGTCGCTCCCGTCGACCAGGCCCGCAACGCCTCGGTCGTCCAGGACCGCCGCCTGGTCGACGACCGCGCGCCCGCGTCCCCAGGTCGTGCGCAGCGCGACCGCCGCGACGCCCGCTGACGACGCGAGCCAGTCCGCGACCTGCGCCGGGGCGAGCTCGACGAGGGGCACGTCGGTGTCCGCCTCAGCAGGCGCCTCGGCGTCGTCCTCGTGCCCGGGGCGCACGGCGTCGAGCCGTTCGCGCAGCGCACGGAACTGGAGGGTGTCGAAGAGCTGGTCGACCTCAGCCCGGTCCCACGGCTCCAGCGCCGCCGCCGTGAGGTCGATCTCGACCGGGACCTCGGCGTCGAGGGCCGTCAGGCGGCGGTTGACGAGCACCTGCGGGAGGGCCGCGCGCAGAGCGTCCCCGGTCTTGCCGCCCACCTCGTCGACGCGGTCGACCAGGGCGGCGAGGGAGCCGTACTCACGGATCCACTTCGCCGCGGTCTTCTCCCCCACCCCGGGGATCCCCGGGAGGTTGTCGCTCGGGTCGCCGCGCAGTGCGGCGAAGTCCGGGTACTGCTCGGGCGTGAGCCCGTACTTCTCCTCGACGGCCGTCGGGGTCATCCGGGCGAGGTCGCTGACGCCCTTGCGCGGGTAGAGAACGGTGACGCGGTCGCTGACGAGCTGGAAGGCGTCGCGGTCGCCCGTGACGATCTCGACCTCCATCGGGCCGTCCTCGGTGCCCCCGTCGAGACCGCTGCGCCGGACCGCCGTGGCGATGACGTCGTCGGCCTCGTACCCCTCCACGGCGACGGTCGGTATGCCGAGGGTGGCGAGGACCTGCTTGATGAGCTCGACCTGGCCCGCGAACTCCGCCGGCGAGGTGGAGCGCGTCGCCTTGTACTCCGGGTACTCCTCGGTGCGGAAGGACCGACGCGAGACGTCGAACGCGACCACGACGTGTGTGGGCCGTTCGTCGCGCAGCACGTTGATGAGCATCGAGGTGAAGCCGAAGACCGCGTTGGTCGACTGACCCGTCGTGGTCGAGAAGTTCTCGACGGGCAACGCGTAGAACGCCCGGTACGCGAGCGAGTGCCCGTCGAGCAGGAGAAGACGGGGGCCAGGCACGCGGCGATCCTATGCTCGGCCCATGACATCCGATGCTGTGCCGCCGGAGCTCGTCCCGGTGGGCGACCTGGCCGCCACCATGGGGATCACGATTGTCGAGGTCTCGCCGCAGCGGGTCGTCATGACGATGCCGGTCGCGGGCAACACGCAGCCCTTCGGGCTGCTCCACGGCGGCGCCAGCGCGGTCCTCGTGGAGACCGCCGGGTCGATCGGCGCCGCCGTGCACGCCGGTCCCGGCAAGGCGGTCGTCGGCCTCGACATCTCGTGCACCCACCATCGCGGGGTCCGTGAGGGTGTCGTGACGGCCGTCGCCGAACCCCTGTCGCTCGGCCGGACTATCACTTCCTACGAGGTCAAGATCACCGACGGCGAGGGTCGCGCGGTCTGCACCGGAAGGCTCACCTGCCTCATCCGGTCGGCGTAGCCTGGCGTTTACGCAACCGACGCAATGCCGTCGTTTTCGTGGCTATGCTGCCGCGAACGCGAGGCGGGCGACGGGCCGGCGGCGTAGGAGGAGAGGGACCGGATGCGGCAGCGCCTGACGGGCCTCGGGCTCCTGGCCGCTCTGCTGATCGCCCTCAGCGCCCTGTTCGCGCCCGGCGCCCAAGCAGCGGACACAGCCATCACGGGCACGCTGAAGACCCCGGACGGCAAGCCCGTCGCCGGCGTCGTCGTCACAGTCAGCGCCGACAGCTTCAGCCAGGCCGCCACGTCCGGGGCAGACGGCACCTTCTCGGTGACGATCCCGAAGGCCGGCACCTACACCGTTGCCATCGACGAGTCGACTCTGCCGGACGGGGTCTCGCTAGCCAACCCCGACGAGGCCACGCGCACGGTCAACGTCCTGTCCGGGACGAAACGGATCCTGTTCAACCTCGGCGCCGGCGGTGAGACGAACTCCGGAACGGCCACCGACGGGACCGGCACCAGCCAGATCCCCCAGCTCGTCGTCGACGGCCTGCTGCTGGGCATCCTCATCGCGCTCGGCGCTGTCGGCCTGAACCTCATCTTCGGCACCACCGGACTGACCAACTTCTCGCACGGCGAGCTGCTCACCCTCGGCGCGTTCACCGCCATCGTCCTGAACGAGCTCGGCCTCAACATCATCATTGCCGCGCCGATCGCCGTCGTCATCAGCGCAGTCCTGTGGGGCTGGGGTCAGAACCGGATCCTGTGGCGCCCGCTGCGCCGTCGCCGCACCGGGCTCATCGCGAGCATGGTCATCACGATCGGCCTGGCGATCACGCTGCGGTACACGATGCTGCTGCTGTTCAAGGGGTCCCCGCGCAGCTACGAGCAGTTCGCCGGCCAGGCAGGCCTGACGATCGGCTCCGTCAGCATCACGCCCAAGGCGATCATCCTGGCGGTCGTCGCGATCATCCTGCTGACGGCGACCGTTCTGTGGCTGCAGCGGTCCCGCATCGGCAAGGCCACCCGCGCGGTGTCCGACAACCCGGCACTCGCGTCTGCAACCGGTATCGACGTCGAGCGCGTCATCTCGGTGGTGTGGACGCTCGGGGCCGGCCTGGCGGCGGTCGCCGGCATCTACCTCGGACTCACGCAGGATGTCTCCTGGAACATGGGCCAGCGCCTGCTGCTGGTGATGTTCGCGGCCGTCACGCTCGGCGGCCTCGGCACCATCTACGGCGCACTGGTCGGCGCACTCGTCGTCGGCCTGTTCATCCAGCTCTCCACGCTCTTCATCCCGACAGAGATGAAGACGGTCGGCGCGCTGTTCCTCATGATCGTCATCCTGCTGGTCCGCCCGCAGGGCATCCTCGGTCGACGCGAGAGGGTGGGATAGCCGATGGACCTCTCGTTCGTGTTCAGCCAGGCCGTCACCCAGGCCATCGGCGTCACCGCGATCATCTACTGCCTGGCCGCCATGGGCGTGAACATGCAGTTCGGCTACACCGGCCTGCTCAACTTCGGCCAGGTCGCGTTCGTCGCGGTGGGCGCCTATGGCGTCGGCGTCATCGTCGTGACGATGGGGCTGAACCTGTGGCTGGCGATCCTGGTCAGCCTGCTCGGCTCGGTCGTCCTCGCGCTCATCCTCGGCATCCCCACCCTCCGACTACGTGCGGACTACCTCGCGATCGTCACGATCGCCGCCAGCGAGATCATCCGGCTCGTCGTCCGCTCCATCGCCCTGCGTGACACCTTCGGCGGCGTCAACGGCATCAACGGGAAGATGGGCCAGGAGTTCCACGACCTCAACCCGTTCCCGCAGGACATCAGCCTGCCGTTCCTGGCCTTCACCCGGCAGGACCTGTGGGTCGCGACCGTGGGCTGGGTCCTCGTCGCCGTCCTGACCCTGGGCGTGTGGCTGCTCGTGCGCAGCCCGTGGGGCCGCGTCATCCGCGGCATCCGCGAGGACGAGCACGCTGTGGTGTCGCTCGGCAAGAACACGTACTGGTACAAGATGCAGGCCCTCGTCCTCGGCGGCATGCTCGGCGCGATGGGCGGCATCGTCTGGGCCGTGGCGAAGCAGTCCGTGCAGCCGGACAACTTCGTCCCCGACGTCACGTTCTTCGCCTACACGATCGTGCTGCTCGGCGGGGCCGCCCGCGTCTTCGGCCCGATCGCCGGCGCGATCATCTTCTGGTTCCTTCTCGTCTTCGTCGGGGAGTTCCTCAACCAGATGATCAAGGCGGGCTGGATCGACTTCCTGCAGCCCACCGACGTCGGCCCCATTCGCTTCATCCTCGTCGGCCTCGGCCTGATGCTCCTGATGATCTTCAGACCGCAAGGCATCTTCGGCGACCGGAAGGAGCTGGCTCTCGATGGTCGATAGCGAAGGCTCCGGCCCGCGCGCACAAGCGGCCGTCTCGGCACTGGCCGACGTGCCGCACACCCCAGGCGTCCCCAAGCCGGACCCGATCGTCATCGCCGACGACGTCGTTCGGCGCTTCGGCGGTCTCGCGGCGGTCGACGTCGCCCACGTCGAGGTGCAGCGCGGGTCGATCACTGCGCTCATCGGCCCGAACGGTGCGGGCAAGACGACGTTCTTCAACCTGCTCACGGGATTCGACTCCCCCGACAGCGGTGACTGGACGTTCAACGGCACGCCGCTCGCCGGCGTCGCCCCGCACAAGGTCGCCCGGCTGGGCATGGTCCGTACGTTCCAGCTGACCAAGGCGCTCAGTCGCATGTCCGTCCTCGACAACATGCGTCTGGGGGCTCGCGGCCAGCGCGGCGAACGGGTCTGGGCGTCGGCGCTTCCGTTCCTGTGGCGCAAGCAGGAGGACGCCGTCACGGCCCGCGCGCGGGTGCTGCTGGAGCGGTTCTCGATGCTGCCCAAGCAGGACGACTACGCGGGTTCCCTCTCCGGCGGCCAGCGCAAGCTCCTGGAGATGGCCCGCGCGCTCATGACCGACCCCGAGCTGATCATGCTCGACGAGCCGATGGCGGGCGTGAACCCGGCGCTGACCCAGAGCCTCCTGCGGCACATCAAGGGGATGCGTGAGGAGGGCGCGACCGTCCTGTTCGTCGAGCACGACATGGACATGGTCCACGACATCAGCGACTGGGTGATCGTGATGGCCCAGGGGCAGATCATCGCCGAGGGCCCGCCGTCGGCCGTCATGGCGAACAGCGCCGTCATCGACGCGTACCTCGGCTCGCACCACGACAAGGCCCTGACGGAGTCCGGCGAGTCGCTGACCACGGATGGAGGGGGCGCGTGAACTCCCAGTCGAACTACGACCCGAGCGACCTGCCCGAGCCGGGCAGCCCGGACGACATCAACGAGTTCATCGCCGAGCTCGACGACAACGCCCGCCACGTCAGCCACCCGCACCAGGCCACCCCGGAGCAGATCCACGAGTCCGAGGCCGTCGGAGCGCTCATCCGTGCCGACCAGCTCATCGCCGGGTACTTCACCGGCGTCAACATCCTCAACGGCTCGGACCTCTACGCCAAGGAGGGTGAGCTCGTCGGCATCATCGGCCCCAACGGCGCCGGCAAGTCGACGCTCCTGAAAGCCCTCTTCGGTCTCGTGACGGTGAGCTCCGGCTCGGTCCTGCTGCGCGACGAGGACATCACCAACCTGCGGGCCGACCAGCTCGTGCGACGCGGGGTCGGTTTCGTGCCCCAGAGCAACAACGTGTTCCCCTCGCTCACCATCGAGGAGAACATGCAGATGGGCGCGTTCCAGTCGCCCAAGCAGTTCCCCGAGCGGTTCGCCGCCGTCGTCGACCTGTTTCCCACCCTCGGCGAGCGACGCAAGCAGCGAGCCGGGTCGCTGTCCGGAGGCGAACGCCAGATGGTCGCGATGGGCCGCGCGCTGATGATGCAGCCGAGCGTCCTGCTCCTCGACGAGCCCAGCGCCGGCCTGAGCCCGGCCCTCCAGGACGAGGTCTTCGTCCGGGTCAAGAGCATCAACAAGTCCGGTGTCACCGTCATCATCGTCGAGCAGAACGCCCGCCGCTGCCTGCAGATCGTCGACCGCGGCTACGTCCTCGACCAGGGTCGCAACGCCTACACGGGAACCGGCGCCGAGCTCGCGAACGACCCGAAGGTCATCGAGCTCTACCTCGGCACCCTCGCCAAGGCCTAGCCGCCCCACCCGCCGACCTTGGGGTTTCAGGCCTCATGTGGCCCGGATGGGGCCTGAAACCCCAAGGTCGGCGAAGGCGCACAGAACCGCCCGCTCACGGTCAGCGTCCACAGGACATCCGCGGGGCCGCGCGCCGCCGCCGATCACGTTGACCCTTGTCGAATGCGACCGCCCAAGCGACCCATCACCGACAAGCACGGCCTCGTGCGGGCAGCTGACGCGGCCCACCTCGGGCTGACCCGAACACAGCTCCAGCGCCAAGCCGACCGCGGGCACATAGAGCGCCCGTTCCGCGGCGTGTATCGCGTACATGACGTCAATGACGAGCACGCCGAGATTCGCGCCGTACTCGCACACCTCGGCGACCAGGCAGTGGCGGTGCTGGGATCGGCCGCACGCCTCCACCGCCTTCAGGGACTCCCGGCGTCCTGGGTCCCACAGGCAGCTTTGCCGCCGGGCCTGGAACGGCGGCAGCGGCCCGGGATGGAGCTACGGGTGTGGGACCTGCCCCAAGAGCACGTCGTCCACGTCGCCGACCTGCCGACGACCAGCGTGGCCCGCACGCTGGCGGACGTCTGTCGCCTGCTCCCACCCGTCCAGGCGGTGTGCCTGGTCGACTCCGCGCTCGACCAACGCATGATCGGCGTCGACGACCTGCCGGACATCCGAGCGTCGATGGCGGGCCTGCGCGGCTGCCGCACTGGCCGGGCGAGCCTGGACCGAGCACGAGAGGGTTCGCAATCCCCGGGCGAGACCCGTGTCCGCCTCATCCTCGAAGACGCGGGTCTGCCACCGGACTCGCTCCAAGTTCCCGTGCGGACCGAAACCGGGTCTCTCGCCGGCTACGGCGATATCGGCTACGAACTGCCAGACGGGAGCTGGCTCATCGTCGAGTTCGATGGCCGGAGCATCCACCAACTGCCGGACGCGCTTCTCGCCGATCGCCATCGACAGAACGTGATGCAGGCGCGGGCTCGTGCTGTCCTGCTGAGGTTCGCGTGGGAGGACACCTACACGGTGGATCGGATCCCTGGCGTGGTCGGGCCGATGCTGCGAAAGGCTGGCTGGAGCCCACGCAGCTGAGCGCTCGCCTACTTAGCCACCTTGCCGTTTCAGGCCGCATATCGCCGAGATGCGGCCTGAAACGGCAAGGTGGCGAGGTTGGGGGGCGCCTGGTCCCGGACACACGAAGGCCCCCAGCCGTGTGGCTGGGGGCCTTCGCGCTATGTGCGGGTCGTGCTCAGCTGGCGTCGGGCAGCGGCACCTCGGCCGTCACCTTGTCGACCTCGGTCCACTTCTCGTTGTCGTCGTACTTGTTGACCGAGATGGTGGCCTCCTTCGGATCGCCGAACTCGTTGAAGTCCAGCGGGCCGGTGACGCCGTCGAAGTCGATCTTCGTGCCGGCCTGCAGCAGGGCGACACAGTCGGCGAACGTCGTGCACTTCTCGCCGCCGGTGTTGGCGACCTCCGGCAGCATGGCCGCGATGGCCGTGCCGTCGGCGCACTTGGCAGCCTCAGCCGCAAGTGCGAGAACCATCGCCGCGTCGTACGACTGAGCGCCGTAGGTGTAGTCCGTCAGCGACGGGTCCACGGTCTTCAGCGACTCGTTGAACGCGGTCAGGTCGTTGTTGCCCGACGGGACCGTGCCGAGGACGCCCTTCATGGTGCCCTTCGGGAAGTCCTTGTACGCGGTCGCCGACAGGTTGCCGTCGACCAGGTAGATCTGGACGTCCTGCGGGCCGACGCCCTGCTTGATCATCTCCTGGAGGAGCTTGGTCGTCTCGTCGAAGCCGATGACGACGACACCCTCCGGGCTGCCGGCCTTGATCTCCGAGACCTCAGCCTCGAACGAGGTTGCGGCGGGGTCGTAGAGCAGCTGGCTCGTGACCGTTCCACCGGCGTCCGTGAAGTTCTTCGCGAACGCATCCTCGAGGCCCTCGCCGTACGCGTCCTGGCGGGCGACGACGGCCATCTTGGTCAGGCCGGCGTTGATGGCGTTGTCCGCGATGACCGCGCCCTGGAGGGCGTCGGACGGAGCGACACGCCAGTACAGGCCGTTGTCCGGGTAGGTCGTCAGCGCGGGCGAGGTGTTGGCCGGCGACATCTGGATCACGCCGTTCGACGTGATCTTGTCGATGACGGTGAGCGACACGCCCGACGACGCCGCGCCGATGATGGCGCTCACGCCCTGCGAGAGCTGCGAGTCCACCGTCTGCGACGCGATGTCGGTCGTGGTGTCACCCGAGTCGCCGATGATCTCCTCGACGGGGGCGCCGTTGACGCCACCAGCCGCGTTGATCTCATCGACAGCCAGCTTCACGCCGGCGAACTCCGGTGGGCCGAGGAAGGCGAGGTCGCCCGTCTGCGGCAGCAGAGTGCCGAGCTTGAGGGCGGTCGCGGTGCACGCCTCCGATGCGGCGGCCGTGGCCTCAGCAGATGCCGATGCAGCAGCAGTTGCCTCCGCGGAAGCGGCGGCGCTGGTTGCAGCGGCGGTGGTCGACTCGCTGGACGAGCTGCTGGAACACGCAGCTAGAGCCAGGGAGGCGACGCTGAGCACGGCGGCCGTCTTAAGGACCGTGGTGCGATTCATGCAGTCTCCTCTTGAAAGGACGCGACGACGGGTGCCGTCGCAATGGCCGGAGCCTATGCGACCCTTCGTTACGCACAGGTAACCCGCAGCGACTTCGTTGGCGGTTCGTGACCAACCTGTGACCTTGCGGCGCAGCGCGTCCCCCGCAGGCCCTCATCGGGCCGAGTTCGGCCCGATTCCCTGCCGGACGAGCTCGGAGATGACCTTCGCCGACTCGTCGAAGCCGATCAGCACGACGGCGTCCGGCTTGGCCTTCTTGACCTTGGCGACCACTCCGGCGAAGTCGACGGCGGCCGGGTCATAGTCGGCGTTCGCCACGACGGTCCCGCCGGACTGCGGTACCGACGAAGCGACGACCTGGGCCAGGCTGGAGGCGTACTCGTCGTCCGAGTGGATCACGGCGACGCGCGTGTGGCCGTCCTCGACCACGAGCGACCCGAGGAAGGCCCCCTGGGCCAGCCCGGAAGGCGACATCCGCCAGTACAGACCGTCGTAGGCGTTGGTGATCGGTGTGAGCGCCCCGTTCACGGGAGCCAGGAGGAGGATCCCGGCCTTGACCGCCTGCGGAACGACGCCCCCGGTCGACGTCATCGCCCCGGTCCCGATGACGACGTCGGCCTTGCTGGCGATCAGCTCATCCATGCCGATCGACGCGTCCTCCACGGTGCCGTCGCCGGCATCGGCGTCGATGACCGCGATGCGGTCGAACCCGGGGAGCCCGCCGGCGGCCTGGATGTCACGGACGGCCAGTTGGACGCCGGCGAGCTGAGCGGGTCGCATGAACGACAGGCTCCCGCCTGCGGCCAGCAGCGTGCCGATCGTCAGGACCTTGTCGCCCGCGCCGGCCTGGACCTTCGCCTCGCGCGGAGCGGCGACCTTGCCGGGCTGGATCTGGACATCGGCGTAGTCGACGTCGGCGAGGAGCCGGTTGTCCGAGCCGAACGTGTAGACCCCGACGGTCGACTGCGTCGGTTCACCCGACGCCGAGAGGCGCAGAGCGCCGGCCCGGCCCTGGTAGGCGATCGACGTCCCGCCCGCGACCAGGTCACGGCACTCGGCGAAGTCGGTGCAGACCGTGTCGCCGTTCGTCAGCGGGGCGAGCTCGGCCGCGATGTCGCGGCCGGCGTCCGAGGACGAGGCTGCGGCGCCGAGTGCAGCGAGGATCGTGGCGTCGTACGCCTCGGCCGCGTAGGCGTCTGACGTGAGCGTGGGGTCCACCTGGGCCAGGGCGTCGCGGAACGGCGCCGGCACCTCGCCGCCCGGGATCGTCCCCTTGACGCCGGTGAGGATGCCGAGCGGAAGCTCGGCGCCCAGCTCGTCAGTGGTGTTCACGTCGACGAGGTAGAGGGGGACGTTCGGCGTGAGGGACGCGGTCGGGACTGCGCTGGGCATGGGCGCCGACGAGGCGGTCGCCGCTGGGTCCGTCAGCTGCGGGACGCCGCGGCTGGGATCAGGCGAGGCGCCCGGTGACGAGCATGCAGCGAGCGCGAGGGCGGCCACCGCGACGAGCGCCGAGACTGCCCGTAGCGCGTGCGCGCGTGGCATGAGCGCTCCGATGGTGGGTCGCGGGCGGGGTTCTGGCCACTCTAACCCGGGGCCTGGGGCGGATCGGCGAGCGCGGCCGCGGCGGCTTCGGCCAGCGTGATCCGACCGTCCATGGCGGCCCGACGCAGCCACGAGAACGCGTCGGGCTCGGTCAGCCCGAGGCGCTGCTCCAGCATCCGCTTGGCCCGGTCGACCACCTCACGCGCGGCCTGGCGCTCGCGCAGACTCGCGGCCTGCTCCGTGAGGAGAACGAGCTGGCGCCACCGGGCGACGGCGACCTCGATCGCCGGCGTGATGTCGGCCTTGCCGAACGGCTTGACGAGGTAGCCGAGCACGCCGGCGCTGGTCGCTCGCTCCACCGTGTCGCGCTGGGCGAAGGCGGTGACCATGACGACCGGGGCAATCTGCTCCGCGAGGATCTCCTCCGCAGCGGACAGGCCATCACGGCGCGGCATCGCCACATCCATGAGCACGACGTCGGGGCGCAACGCCCGCGCCTGCTCGACCGCGGCCTGGCCGTCGCCGACCTGGGCGACGACCTCGTACCCGCACTCCCCCAACAGCTCCACGAGATCCATCCGGATGAGGGCCTCATCCTCGGCGACCAGCACGGTGACCGGAACGGGGTCGACCCCGGGGGCCGTGGACCGCGCGGCGCTCATGCCGGTCAGCCTACGGGCGCCGCGGCGGCGGCCCGACTACTCTGGTTGACCGCGCCCCGGTATCCCAACCGGCAGAGGAAGCGGTCTCAAACACCGTCCAGTGTGGGTTCGAATCCCACCCGGGGCACGCAGCACCAATGTGCCGCCTGACCAGGGCAGACACCCGTGTCATTTGCTCACCGCCACGGTCCGGTGCACATCCGGTGCACATGGCGCAGAGAGGCCGGCGAGCGCTGCGACGGCTGCGCGACCCTTGTCGGCGTCGTCCTTCATCGCGTAGGCGTACACGCGCATGGTCACCTGTGGGCTGGCGTGGCCCATCTGCTTGGCGACCTGCGGAACGGGCACGCCAGCCGAGATCAGGCTGGCCCCGTAGTAGTGCCGCAGGTGGTGGGGCGAGAACGTGATGCCCGTGCGCCGTTCAATCCGGCGGACTTCGGTGTCGACGACCGTCCGCAGTAGCCGGGCGCCGCTCGGCGCCTGCCACAGGTGCGTGCCCTCGAGCGATCCGTCCGCGCGGCGTCGAGCGGCCAGGAACGCCGAGCACATCGCGGTGAGCTCAGGCGGCACCGGAACCTCGCGTCGACCCGCGTCGGTCTTGGTGAACGGCACGATCCGACCCGCCGGGTCCTCGGTGTCCATCTGCCGGCGCACGGTCAGCGTCGCGGTCAGGAAGTCGACGTCCGCGACGTCGAGCCCCAGCGACTCCCCCAGCCGCAGCCCACACCACGCCAGCGACGCGAAGAACGGTCGCAGCTCGGGCTTGGCGGTTCCGAGGATCGTCGCCACCTGCTCGTGGCTCAGGTGGACGTCACGACGACGCGGCGGCGTCGGGACCTTGATCTTGGTCGACGGGTCGGTCGCGATCACCTTGTCGTCGATCGCCGACGCGAGGATCGTCCGCAGGCACGAGAACGTCGTGGTGACCGTGGCCGCGGCGTAGTCGGTCCGCCAGGCGTTCACCATCGCCTGCACCTGCGAGCGGTTCAGCACCCGCAGCGGCGTCATGCCGATGTGCGGAACCATCCGGAGCTTCACCATCTGCTCTTGGCTGCGACGGGTCGACGGCCGCCAGTGCGTCTGCAACGCGAGCCACGCCTGCGCGTACTCCCCGAACGTGACCTTGCCGGCGGACGGGTCGACGTACGTGCTCTCGACGACCTGGCCGCGCACCCGTAGGTCATAGGCGTCCGCCTGCGCCTTGCGATCGAACGAACGCGAGCGCTGCTTGCCCTGCGGATCCCGGTAGCGCACGAGCCACCGTCGGCCGCGTCCGTACTCCGTGGACTGCTCCCCCGTGCTGCTGTGCCAGCGGTCGGTGACGGTCATCGAACCTCCTTTGCCGACGGTGGCTTCTTCGCAGGACGCCCAGGTGCGCGCTTGGCGATATAGCCGCGGGACCTCGCTTCGGCGATCCAGCGCTCAGCTCGCTTGCGGTTCGCCGCCTGCGCCTTGCTGCCGGTGTTCGCGCCCCCAAACATTCGACCAACCGTTGCCAGGACCGGCGCGCCACGCTCCACGGCATCGGCGTACACCCTGGCAACCTCGCGATAGTCGTCGTCGGTGAGCTGGAGGCGCTGTCGTCGGGCGAGCTCGACCTCCATTCCAGCGAGCGTCGATTCTTCGACGACAAACCGGAGCGTGCCGCGACCGTGCGCGACTCGATCGCCCATCGTGAGAGTCGCCGCACCCTTCTCGATCGAGATCGAGAAGTGAGGAAACGAGATCGAGAAGCTCTGCCTTTGCGTCGCAACCTCGACGAGGATCTTCGATTGCAGGGCAGCGGACCACTGCTCGAACTTCGCAGCGACCTCGCCAAGTGTGGCGCCGTCGATCGGCTCGCCTGCGGGTTCGGTAACCAGGGTGACGCTCGTGAACGCGATGCCGGAGCTGACTCCCTTCCACTCGACCATCACGCGATGCGTCGCCGGTCCGGCTGGGTCGTCGTGAAGGGTAAGTCCAGCCGTTCCCGACTGATCCACGCTCCACATCGCTAGCTCCAGCGCGGGTATCGGCTGATCCATTTCGAAGTTTGCGCCCGCCTCATCCGGGAACTCGGCCACGACCTGGACTCGAACGGCCGGCCCGACGACCTCCGGGAACTTGGCTTCCCACCTGACCTTCGGCTCAGGCATCAAATCCCTTTCGATTGGGGGTTTAGACGGGGTATTGATTTCTTGCTACTGCGGCACCGTACGGGGATTCTGTGGGGAGCGCAATAGATGCGCCCGTGAACACAGGGAGGCGGCAGTGTCCGTGACCACCAACGATGAATGGCTAACCACCGTCGAGCTCGCCGCCGAGCTCAAGGTCAGCCCGGAAACCGTTCGGGACTGGCGTAAGCGTGGCGTCGGACCACGCGGCGTGAAGATCGGCCAGGCCGTCCGCTACTCACGCGGCACCGTCGCCGCGTGGATCTCTCAGTCGAACGGCATCACTCCCCCGAAGGCTGGGTGACGTGGGCGGCCTGGCCGCCGACTGTGTTGACGCACTCGCGTGCGAGCACGAGCCGGCGATGGTTCCGCCCGGCGTCTACGCGGCCAAGTCCGAGCTCGACGTCGCGGAGATCCGACGTCAGTTCCCCGACTACCCGCGGTACCACCTGAATGCGATCTGGCGTGGCCGGTCCGAGCACCCGGGGCGGGCTAAGCGGCTCAGGGACGAGATGAGTCGCGCCCTCCGATTCCGTCGGGGGCGGTGACGTGTGCCGCGGACATTCGTACTCGACTGGCTCGAGGCCGTCGCTCGGACAGACGTCCCGAGCTCGGCCAAGGCCGTGGCGCTCGTGATGTCGACGCACGCCGACTATGCGACCGGCGAGAACATGCGTGCCGGCACCGCGCGCATGGCCCACATGGCGGGCCTTGCTGACCGTCAGACCCGAGCCATGGTGAACGCACTGAGGGTCGCCGGGCTGATCGAGTGGGACGGCATCCCAACGGCACCCGGCCGAGCTCGGACGTACCGACTCACGATCCCCGACGGTGGCACTCCAGTGCCGGTGTCAGGGGATCAACGGCGGCAGCAGAGTGCCGGTGTCACAGGGTCAACGGCGGCAATATCCGACGCTAACGGCGGCAATATTCGACAGCAACGGTGGCGGCCCGCTGCAACCCACCAAGGCCTTACCAAGGCCATACCGGGCGCCACGTCGGGTGGCTCCGCCCCGACGGGCTCAGAAGATCATCCTCTCCCGCTCGCCGCACACCCGTTCACGCCCGGCTGCTGCCAGCTCCCCGAGCAGAACCGACGCGTGCACGTGGAGGCGTCATGACGACGTGGCCTCGCTGCCCCGAGTGCGGCGCCGTTCAGTACCCCGAGCGATCGATCGAACACCGACCCGGCTGTTCGGAGGCTGACCGATGACCGCGGCGTGGTCTGGGCGCAGAGCCCAGCAAGCCGTCACGTGGTGCAAGCTCAACCTCGGCTACATCTGCTGGCTGTGTGGGCACGAGATCCCTGACTGGGACTACTCCGTTGACCACGTCGTGCCACGCAGCGTCGCACCTGAGCTCACCTGGGATGCATCCAACTGGCGGCCGGCGCACGGCAGGAAGCACCCCGACCTCGGCTGCCCCGGCAACTACGGGCGGTCAGCACGCAAGCGCACACGGCACCCGAGATCGGGGGTGAGACGTGGCGCTCCTCGCTTCGTGCCTGGCTGGTGACCACATATGGGGGTGGGCCATCGATGCGCAAACAGGGAAATCAGAAGGAAACCCCGGACCCATGTCCCGATATATCCCCTGGGTTAACCCAAGGAACGGTAAGCCGTGATCGTCCTGTGCTGCGTGTGCAGCGCGCCGATCGCGGCGCGGAGATCGACCCGTCGGTACTGCTCGGCGCGCTGCCGCAAGCAGGCGTTCAACGTGCGCCTATTGCCGTCACCGCCCGACCTGTCGATTCCCGCTGAACCCGGCTCGATCCGGGCCGCACTGGAGGCAGGCCACACCCCGGAGCAGCTCGCCACCCCGGCGGGACTTCTGGCCGTCTACCTGGCACATGTCGTCGACACGGCACCGCCGACGCTGTCCGGCTACGTCTCGATCGTCAAGCAAATGCGTGCCGCCATCAACACCTTCAACAGCGAATCGGAGACCCCGTGACCACACCCGTCCCTGACCAGATCGCCTCGCTGCGTGCCCTCGCCGAGCCGTACATCGAGCACGCTCTCAGCGCTGACCGGGAGACCTGCGATCACGCGGTGGAGCTGTACGAATGGTTGCGGGACCAGGCACACGAACGCGGCGACGTCCATTCCGAGGATCTGCACACCCGGATCGCGCTGCTGTACCGCGCGGTGGCTCTGACGGACCTGGCGGCCGAGATCGTTTCGCTCGGCGGCGACAACCCGTTGGACGCGGCGTGAGCGCCGTGGAAGCGGTGGAGACGCTGCGGCGGATCTTCGACTCGTACGTGGCTGATGCTCGCCGGCTCGATCGAGGGATGCTTGAGATGCGCGCGGAGACGCACGCCGAGCTCGCGCGGCAGCAGTACGAGCTTGGCGACTTCGATGCCGGCAACCTGCACGAGGCGCTGCGGGTGATGTACCGCGGGCACTTCATGGTCGACGTCGCTACGGAACTGATCGGGATGGATCCCGTCGAGGCCGCGCGGCTGCTCCAGATGACTGCGTCGGACTCGTTAGATGACGCACCCCCGCGCTACACTGATCCCGACGCTGACGCGTCGAGCCCGCTGCTCGGCCCGTCGTCCGACCCGCCCGTGGAGGGCCTGCCGGACGGCCTGCTGCCCGGCCCGTTCGACCCAGCCAGGCCCGCGCCTTCGAGCGCCTGCCGCCTCCCCTCATTCCTCGCGCGTATCGCGCATTTCCTTGGAGGCCTCCGTGGCTGATGACATCAACACCCTGACCGCCCGAGCCGAGTCGCTCCAGTCTCAGCTCGACGGCATGTACCAGACCTGGGGCAACGACCGGTCCCAGTGGACTCCGGGCCAGGTCGAGCGCAGTGACCGTCTCATGGCCGGTATCGACAAGGCTCGCAGCGCCGTGTTCCTCCTGGAGGACGACGGCCAGGTTCAGACGCCGGCAGAGGTGACCCGGGCCGAGCAGATCGAGCGGATTCGCGACATCGCCCGGTCCAACCCGGATCGGGTCGAAGCCGCGTTTCACGCCCCGGAGCGACCCGGCGACGCCGAGGTTCGGCAGCGCACCGACCCGTGGGCCGCTGGTGCCGGTGACGACGTCGTGCGGATCGACTCCCCGATGGGGCTGGCGAGCCGTGCTCGTACCGTTATCGAGCAGGCTCCCGGTCTCGACGACGCGGCCCGCTCTCGGCTGACCGAGATCCTGGACCGGGACGACCTCGTCGGCGACTCCGCCTACGTCATCGCCCTGTCCAGCCCGGCGTATCGCAGCGCGTTCGTCAAGGCGATGCGCGACCCGCGGCGCGGGCACATGCTGTGGACCGAGGAGGAGCGGGAGTCCTACGCCCGCGTCGAGGCGGTCCGTGCGGCAATGAGCCTGACGAACGCCAACGGCGGGTACCTCATGCCGCTGTCGCTGGACCCGACCGTGATGCTGACCAACGCCGGGGCAACGCACCCGATCCGGCAGCTCGCCCGCGTCGAGCAAACGATCACGCGGGACTGGAACGGCGTGGTCTCGGCCGGCGTGACCGCGGAGTGGCTCGCGGAGGGCGCGGAGGCGGCCGACGCGTCGCCGACCTTCGATCGGGTCACGATCCCGACGTTCAAGGGCGCGGCGTACCTGACGGGCTCGTACGAGGTGTTCCAGGACACCAACGCGATCTCGCAGCTCCCCGGGCTCATCGCCGACGCGCGGCAGCGCCAAGAGGCCACAGCGTTCGCCACCGGCAACGGAACGACGGCCCCGCAGGGCATCGTGACCGCGGTCGCGGCAGCGACGGGCTCCAAGGTCGACTCGACGACCGGCGGTGCATTCGTCGTCGGCGACGTCTACAAGGTCTGGGATGCCCTCACGCCCCGCGCGCGAGCCAGCGCGAAGACCGCATGGCTGGCGAACAACACGATCATCAGCCTCATCCGGCGCTTCGACCAGACCGGCGGCACGGACCTATGGGTCCAGCTCGCCAACGGCACCCCGCCGACCCTGGTCGGCAAGCCGATCCACGAGGCGTCCGAGATGACCGGCGCGATCACCTCCGGAAGCCGCTCCCTGCTCATCGGCGACTTCAGCGAGTACATCGTCGTCGACCGGATCGGGACCCAGCTCGTCGAGGTCCCGATGATCATGGGCGACAACAACCGCCCGACGTACAGCGCGGGCCTCGCCGCCTACTACCGCGTGGGCGCTGAGTCGGTCAACGCCGATGCGTTCCGGCTGCTGAAACATTGACGACTCCCTGGCGGTCCCGCGGCTGGGCGGGACCGCCAGGGCAACCCCTCGCTGAGAGGAGGCCAGCCGTGCTCGTCACCCGCTCGATCACTCTCGACGCCACCGACATCGCCATCCGCTCAGACGGCACCGGCCGCACCGTCGAGGCATACGCCGCCGTGTTCAACCAGGCGACGGAGATCCTCGACCAGGAAGGCCACTACCGGGAGCAGCTCGCACCGACCGCGTTCAACCGCGCGCTCGCGAACAAGGCCCTGCGGTTCGGCGTGTTTTACAACCACGCCAAGACGCTGTCCGGCGCCCCGTCGGACACGTTCTCCATGCCACTCGGCAGCCCCGTCGAGATCCGTCCCGACGGCAAGGGCCTACTCACCGCGGTCCGCTACAACAACACCCCGCTCGCCGATCAGGTGCTGGAGGCGATCCGCAACGGCGACCTCACCGGCATGTCCTGGTCCGGCGGCATCATCGGCCAGGACACCCGCACACCCCGCGGCGGCTTCCGTCCCGGGGTCGACGGCTCACTCACGCTCGTCACCCGCACCGAGATCGCGCTCCGCGAGTTCGGACCCACGCCGTTCCCGGCGTACGGCGGCGCGGAGATCCTCAGCGTCCGGGCGGCCGGCTGATGTGGACTACCTACCCGCCCCGCTACCACGACGCCACGTGGACGCCCACCGCCGAACAGTGGTGTGCAGCCTGGGGCGTGCCTGTCGCTGGCGGCAACGCCACGGTGTGGATCGCGACCTACGGCGGTCAGACCTACTCGAGGCCCGCGTTCGTGCCCGCCGACGAGGGAGACGTCGTGCTCGACGCGATCGGCTTCGCGCCCAGCCCGTACGTCCGCAGCGGCGGCACCTACTCCGCGGTGTGGCGCGAGGTCTCTGTGCCGGTCAGCAGCCTTCAGCCGATCAGCCGAGTCCCGAACGCCTACATCCTCAGCGGATGCACGGTCGGCGGTGCCGTGACGCCACCCACTGGGCCGCCGTACGACGTGGACCGGATGTTCGCCGCCACCCGCGCCTGGTCGAGCGCGGCGTGACGACTGACCCCGCGGCGTGGGCCGCCGCACACGGGGCGCTCGTCGTCGCCGGCCAGATCACGTTGTACAAGCGGGTGAAGTTCGACCTGACGTCGTACGCCCGCACTCCGGGCGTAGGTCCCGTCACCTACACGGTCGGCACGACGGTCACGGCGCCGGACTGGGTCGACGACAACCAGCTCGGCCACGGACTCCACGCCCTGCCCTACTTCCCCGCCAACCAGTACCTAGGAGACGACGATCCGCCGTGGTGGTGGCGCGGACCCTGGCCCCCCACATACCGCTGTGTCGTCCTCATGGCCGACCTCGCCGACATCCGACCCGTGAAGTCCCCGAGCTACCCGCTCGCCAAAGCCGAGGCGTTCTACGTCGACCGCGAGCTCGCCCAGGACGGGTCCGAGCTGTGACGACGATTGCGAAGCCGCCTGTAGGCCGGACGCGCCATAATCCCCGTCAAGGTCTTCGAACGGGGGCGGACGGTGTCAGAGTTCCATTTGGAGTTCCTGTCGGACGACGAGCTCGATCAACTCGTCCGAAGGGAGGATCTCGGGAGCCTCAACTTCGCCAACTCGGTTGAGCAACTTCGGTCGGCACGGAAGTTCATTGAGCAGTACGCGAACGAATCCGACTATGACGTGCCGCCGTCGGTTACATCGGCGCTCAACTCCGGTCTGAACACCCTGCGAGACATCACGACAGCGATGAGCAACCTGGACGTGACCAATCCCAACTCAAGCAACGAGCACACGGACCTTGCGAACAGAGTCACATCGTTCTGCGATTTCGTGCTCAAGGACGTCAAGCCCCAGATACGCAAGACGACGGTCGAGAGCAATGCGCTTATTGGTGAACTGGACGCGTCCCTTGAGAGCGCCAAGGCCGCCGAGGCTCAGGTCGCTCAGATTCTTGAGACAGTCAAGAAGTCTGCCGGCGACGTCGGAGCCCTGAAGATCTCCAGGCATTACGCCGACCAAGCCACGGCCCACCGCAAGACCGCGCGCAACTTCCTCATCGCCGCCGCCGTTCTTGCAGTCTTCCTGCTCGGTGCCGCGGGCCTTATCGCCTGGCTGTACCTGACCTCCGAGCCCGACGGCAGCACGACCACGGACTGGGTCGACCTCGTCCGACAGACCCTCGTCAAGTTGGTCGTTCTCGGCGTTCTGTCGTACGCACTGTCGTTCACAGTCAAGGCCTACCGGTCGAACATGCACACTGCCGTCGTGAATGAGCAGAAGGCGAACGCACTCAACACGTACACGCTATTTGAGGCGGCAATGACCACGGAGGCAGGCCGAGATGTCGTCACTGCCACCCTGGTGCAGGCAGTCTTCGCGCCGAGCGACAGCGGGTTCCTTGACTCGGGTCCGGAGCAGCCAGTCATGGGCCTCGATCCGGCGGTCATTCGGGCTCTCCTGGCGAGTCGCCCAAGTCAGTAGCGAGGCCATCGCGTCGCAACGTCGGTTCGCTGCTCAGCGATGTACGCCTCCACGTCCGCCGGGTCGAACCGCAGGTACCGGCCGACCTTGATGAACGGGATGCGGCGCTCGTCGACCAGTCGGTAGACGAACCGGGTGCGAACGCCGAACAGCTCGGCGACGTCGGCGACGGTCAGCAGGGGCTCGGTCATGTGCGCTCCGTCGGGGCCGCTTCGACCCAGGCCTCGAGATCCCGGATCAGGATGAGGGGCCGCGACGTCGGGTAGTGCGCGATCAGCGCACCCGATCGCAGGGCGCGCTCAATCGTGGACCGTGAGACACCCGTGAGCCGGGCTGCATCATCCAGGCCGACGGACACGATCGCAGGGTCGATCACGCCCCCAGTGCAGCACGACGCCCCGGCCGTTGCCAGCCGGGGCGTCGCTTCCGCGCGGGGGATCACGGATGTAGGGAGCCTTCCCCGTAGCGGAGGGTCCTAAACCTCGTAGGCCGAAGGAACCTTCGGCGGGACGATTCGTTCGCCTCTGTCGTCCCAGTACGGCGCCTCGACGCCGAGCTGCTGCCCCGCGATCCAGCAGTCGATTGCGGCCGGACACCGAACGATCCAGCCGCCCGCGTAGACCTGCAGCAGGAAGGGCGCTCGGGGATCGGCGATGGGGCCGGGGCGGTCCTCAGCGGTTGGCATCCTCAGCCAGATCGTCGGCGGGTACAGGCACCCGGTGACTTGCTTGGCTGCCTCGTACCTGGAGTCGACTCCGTGCGCTCGCATCCAAGCGACGATCGCGTTGGCGTGCCGGCGGGAGCCGTCCCACTGGACGGCGTGTGCTGCATTGGAGACGTCTAGTGCGTCTGTCACTCTGGTCATGGTGCTGCCTTTCCTTAGTCGGGATTGAGGTGGTGCCAGCCCCGTCCGAGATTGCTGCTCGGGCGGGGCGCCTTGCTGTTACTGCGCGTGATCGGGTGACGTCGTCCGTCTAACGGGCGGAGCTCTCCCCCGGTGCACATCGGGTGCACACCACTCCCCCGAGCGACCACCAACAGACCCCCGTAGACACCCAATACGTGTCAGGGTCTGTCCGGATTCGGCCCTATTTCCCTCACGGATCGGGACGTGGCCTCGGTTCGAATCCCACCCGGGGCACGCAGCGAGGGCAGAGGGCGCTTGCGCACTTTGCCGAGCGCGTGGCACGGGTCGAGCGAGCGCAGCGAGCGAACACCCGGGGCACGCAGCGAGGGCAGAGGGCGCTTGCCCCGGACGGCCTACCGCCGTGCCTCTCGCCACCTAGCGATGAGTCTTCTCACGCGTGAGAACGCCCAATACGTCGTCGGCATCGAGGCCTGCAACCCCTCAGGATCAACACCGCCCGACCACCGGACGAACCTCCACATGCGGTAGAAGCTCCAGAAGCCCCGCGGCATCCATGCCTTCCAGCTGCCGAGGTCGGCGTCGCCGTCCATCGGCGCAAGGAAGGAGTCGGGTGGCTTCTCGTACGTCGAGCCATCCCCAGGCGGAGGTGGCGTGCCGGGAGGCAGCGGCCCGGCTCGGTCGGCAGCAGCCCGCGCGGCCTCATAGGCGACCACGGCTCGGCGCCACCGGTAGTACCTCACGGTGAGACCTCCGGCGGCCCCCGCGAGGATCACGACCGTGAGGATGATCTTCGAGACGGTCGACCGCTCCGTGCTCGACATCGCGTACGGCAACATCTGGAATACCCCCCACCGCGAGCCTACGGATCGACGGCGGACACGACCACGTCGTCCGCACCATTCGACCTGCACGTGAGATACGTCGCGGTCATAGCCGCGCGAGCCGCCGTGCGGCTGCGGGTGCCGTTCCGTAGGCTCGCGAGCGACTTAGGAGGAGTCACTATGAACAGATCACGCATGTCCGTCGTCCTGCTGTCCGTCACCTTGGCCCTCGGGGCACCGGTGCTCGCCGCGTGCGGGGGCGTCGAGAGCGCGGCCGAGAACGCGGCGGAGGCCGCAATCGGCGGGGACGTCGACATCAACGACGGCAACGTCACCATCACCGACGAGAGCGGCAAGGCGGTGACGATCGGCGAGAACGTGGAGCTGCCCGACGGCTGGCCGGCCGAGGTGCCGGCCTACGACGCCGGCTCGCTGAACGCCGCCGCGGTCGAGCCGGACGGCACCGCATCAGCACTGTGGACCGTCGACCAGAGCCCGGCCGACGCGGTCGCCGCGTACGGCGCCCTGCTCCAAGGCGCCGGGTTCACCCTCAAGCCCTCCGAGGGCACGATGCCGAGCATGGACATGCTCGCGTCGGCCGACTACGAGGGCAACGGCTACACGGTCAACGTCAGCGGGATGGGCGCAGAGGGCCAGACCGTTCTGACGGTGTCGGCGTCCAAGGCGTCGTAGGTCTGCTTCGGGCTGCGGCTCGCGCTCAGCCGAGCGCGAGTCGCGGCTTGAGCTCGCCGAGGCGACCCAGCAGCCCGTTGACGAACGCCGCGGAGTCGTCGGTCGACAGCTCCTGGGCGAGGGTGACGGCCTCGGCGATCGCCACCGCGTCCGGGATGTCATCGCGCCACAACAGCTCGTACGAGCCGAGCCGCAAGATGGCACGGTCGACAGCCGGCATCCGGTCCAGCGCCCAGCCCTGCGAGTAGCTCCCCAGGAGCTCGTCGATGTACTCCTGGTGCTCCAGGACCCCGTTGACGAGCTCGACCGCGTACGGGTTCAGCGCCGTCTGCCCGTCGTCATGCCGTCGCTCCTGGGCGGCGACCAGGACGTCGGCAACGGGAACCTCGCGGATGTCCGCCTCGTAGAGGACGTCGAGGGCGCGCTTACGGGCCTTGCTGCGGGCTGACACGTCAGTCGTTGATGCGGCCGAGGTACGAGCCGTCGCGGGTGTCGACCTTGACCTTGGTGTCGGACTCGATGAACAACGGCACCTGGATCTCGGCGCCGGTCTCGAGCGTCGCCGGCTTCGTGCCGCCGGTCGACCGGTCCCCCTGAAGGCCCGGCTCGGTGTACGTGATCATCAGCTCGACCGACGGCGGCAGCTCGACGTACAGGGGCGCCCCGTCGTGCGTCGCGACAGTCGCGCTCTGGTTCTCCAGCAGGTACCTGCTGGCGTCGCCGACGACCGAGGCAGGCACCGGGAGCTGGTCGTAGGACTGCGTGTCCATGAAGACCCAGTCGTCGCCGTCCTTGTACAGGTACTGCATCTCGCGCTTGTCGACGTTCGCCGTCTCGACCTTGATGCCCGCGTTGAAGGTGCGGTCGACGACCTTGCCGGACAGCACGTTCTTGAGCTTGGTCCGGACGAACGCACCGCCCTTGCCCGGCTTGACGTGCTGGAACTCGACGACGGCCCACAGCTGGCCGTCGAGGTTGAGGACGATGCCGTTCTTCAGGTCGTTCGTGGTGGCCACGGTTTCTGCTCCAGCGTCTGTGTGTCAGCCCACGACGCTCAGCCCGCGGGCAGCCGGTGTGAGCACACGCGGGCCCCCCGGGGTGACGACGAGGGTGTCTTCGATGCGAACTCCGCCGCGGCCCGGGAGGTACACGCCGGGCTCGACGGTGATCGCCATGCCGGCGCTCATCGTACCGGTCGCGCGGGGTCCTACGAACGGCGGCTCGTGGATCTCCAGGCCGACCCCGTGACCGAGGCCATGGTCGAAGTGCTCGGCATGGCCCGCGTCCGCGATCAGGTCGCGTGCGACCTGATCAACGCCCCGGACGTCGGCACCGTCGCGGTACTCGGCCATCGCGGCGGCCTGGGCCGCCTGGACGAGGCCGTGCAGCTCGATCTGCCATGGCGCCGGCTCGCCGACGACGAACGTGCGCGTCATGTCGGCGTGGTAGCCGTCGACCAGCGCGCCGGCGTCGACGACGACGAGGTCGCCCGGGGCGAGCTGTCGCGGGCCGGGCTCGTGGTGCGGGACCGCGGAGTAGGGGCCGGATCCGACGATCGTCTCGAACGACCGGTCCGGCGCCCCAAGCTCGGCGAAGAGCTGCTCGAGGCGGCGTGCGAGGTCGACTTCCCGCGCGCCGACCCGCATCTCCCCCGCCAGCGCCTCGATCGCGTCCGACGTGATGGCGCACGCGCGCTCGAGCGCGGCCAGCTCGTCGTCGTCCTTCACGGCGCGAAGGCGCTCGACGGTGCCGTCCGCAACGGCGAAGGTGCCGAGCTCCCGCTCGACGACATCCGCCCCGGCGAGGGACAACGTCCCCTCGACCGCCGTGGCCCGTCCACCGAGGGCGCGCACGAGGGACCCGAGCGTGTCGCGGTCGACGATCGGTGGCAGGTCCGGGGCCTGCTCCGCAGCCTGGACGAGGTACCGGCCGTCAGTGCCGAACAGGTCCGACCCGTCCACACCGACGGCCAGAACGGCGTTGCTGCCGGAGAAGCCCGTCAGGTACCGGACGTTCGGCAGATGCGTCACGAGCAGGACCTCCGCGGCCCCGTCGGCGGCGAGCAGTGCGCGCAGGCGGTCGCGGCGGGCCGCATGGGACGTCATCGCTGACGCAGGTTGGCGACGGCGCGCAGCGCGAGCCGGTAGGAGTCCATGCCGAACCCGGCGATCGTGCCGGTCGCGACGCCGGCGACCACCGACGTGTGGCGGAACTCCTCCCGCGCGGCGGGGTTGGAGATGTGCACCTCGACCAGCGGGGCGGTGAGCATCGCGCACGCGTCGCGCAGGGCGTACGAGTAGTGCGTGAACGCGGCCGGGTTGAGGACGACCGGCGTGCCGGTGTCCGCGGCGTCGTGCAGCCAGCCGACGAGCTCGGCCTCGTCGTTGGTCTGCCGGACCTCGGCCGTCAGCCCGAGCTCGGCGGCCGCGGCCTCGCACAGCTCCACCAGGTCGGCGTAGGTCGTGGTGCCATACACGTCGGGCTCGCGTGTGCCCAGCCGGTTGAGGTTGGGGCCGTTGAGGACGAGGACGTCAGGCATGCGGCGAGCCTAGTCACGCCCAGCCGGGGGCTAGGAGCTGATGGCGTCGTATGCGGCGGCGAGGAGTGCCGGGTCGGGGCCTTCCCAGACGACAGGGTGGCCGAGCCCGGCGAGCACGACGAACCGCAGCATCGACCCGCGTGCCTTCTTGTCCACGCCCATCGACCCCAGCAGCGCGGCCCAGTGCCCGGGCGCGTAGGTCGTCGGCAGCCCGAGCAGCTCCAGCACGTGCCGGTGACGGTCGACATCGGCCTCCGGCAGCCGCCCGCCGAGGGCGGCGAGCTCGGCGACGAACATCATCCCGACGGCGACCGCGGCGCCGTGCCGCCAGCGGTAGCGCTCACGCCGTTCGACGGCGTGCCCGAAGGTGTGCCCGTAGTTGAGGACCTCCCGGCCGATGCCTCCGCCGGACGTCGCCGACGCCTCGCGGAAGTCGGCACCGACGACGTCGGCCTTGACCTGGACGGCCCGGCGGACGAGGTCGGGCAGGAGGTCGCCGGCCGTATCGGTGGCCCGGAACGGGTCGGCCTCGACGTCATCGAGGATCGACAGGTCGCGGACGAAGCCGACCTTCACGACCTCCGCCATGCCGGCGAGCAAGTCGTTGCGCGGCAGGGTCTCCAGCGCCGTGACGTCGCACAGCACGCCGGACGGGCTCCAGAACGCACCGACGAGGTTCTTGCCGGCGTCGGTGTTGATCCCCGTCTTGCCGCCCACGGCCGCGTCGACCATCCCCAGGAGCGTCGTGGGGATCTGGACGACGCGGATCCCGCGCAGCCAGGTGGCCGCCACGAAGCCGGCCAGATCGGTGGTCGCTCCCCCGCCGAGACCGACGACGCTGTCGCTTCGCGTGAACCCGGCGCTACCCAGAACGGTCCAGCAGAACGCGGCGACCTCGGCCGTCTTGGCGTCCTCGGCCTCCGGCACCTCGATGAGGGTCACCTCGTGGCCGGCGTCGGACAGGTCGTCGCGGACGGCCTCGGCGGTGGCGACGAGGGCTGCCGGATGGATGATCGCGACCCGCTGGGACCCCAGCAGGAGACCCGGCAGGTGCCCGAGCAGCCCCCGGCCGATCACGACCGGGTAGTCCCGCTCGGCGCTGACCTCGATGCGCACATCAGCCACGACGCAGCACCTCCACGACCGCTCGGGCGACGTCGCGAACACCGCGGCCGCCGGTGTCGACGATGTCGGTCGAGACGCGCTCGTAGATCGGCGCGCGCTCCTCCATCAGCTTGGACAGCGTGCCGCGGACGTTGCCCAGCAGCAGCGGGCGCGCGGTGTTCAGCCCGACCCGGCTCACCGCGTCGGACAGCGACACGCGCAGCCACACGACGCGGTGACCCGCCAGGTGCTGCTGCGTCTCCGGGCGCAGGACGGCGCCACCGCCGAGCGCGAGCACGCCGGTCGACTCCGCGAGTGCCCGGGCGACCGCCTGCACCTCCAGCCGGCGGAACTCATCCTCGCCGAGCGTGATGAAGATGTCGGACACGCTCATCCCCGCCTCGGCCTCGACGAGGGCGTCACTGTCGGCGAAGGTCGTCTTCAGCATGTCGGCGACGCGGCGGCCCACGCTGGACTTGCCGGCGCCGGGCGAGCCGATCAGGACAGCGACCGGCCGGTCGGGAGGAGTGGGCGCAGTCGCCTGTTCCGGCAGCGGCTCGCTCACCGGAAGGCCAGGTTGTCGAGGTAGCCGGTCAGGTTGCGGCGAGCCTCGACCACGCTGTCTCCGCCGAACTTCTCGACGAGGGCGTCGGCGAGAACGAGGAGCACCATGGCCTCGGCGACGACCCCTGCGGCGGGCACCGCGCACACGTCGGACCGCTGGTTGATCGCGACGGCCGCCTCGCCGGTGGCGACGTCGACCGTCTGCAGCGCCCGCGGGATCGTCGAGATCGGCTTCATCGCCGCGCGCACGCGCAGCGTCTCCCCGGTCGACATGCCGCCCTCAGTGCCGCCGGAACGCCCGGAGGTGCGCCGCAGCGCACCGTCGTCGGCGACGATCTCGTCCTGCGCCTTGGACCCGCGGACGGCGGCCAGCCCGAAGCCGTCACCGACCTCGACGCCCTTGATCGCCTGGATACCCATGAGCGCGGCGGCCAGCCGCGAGTCGAGCCGGCGGTCCCAGTGCACGTGACTGCCCAGGCCCGGCGGCAGGCCGTAGGCGACGACCTCGACGACGCCGCCGAGGGTGTCACCGTCGCGGTGGGCGGCAGCGATCTCCGCCTCCATCGCGGCCGCGGATGTGTCGTCCAGGCACCGCACGGGGCTCTCGTCGATCACGTCGAGGTCGCCCGGCTGCGGGAGCACCGTTCCGTCGGGGACGGCTGCCGACCCGATCCGCACGACGTGACTGAGGACCTCGATCCCGGCCACCTGGCGGCAGAACGCCCGGGCGACCGACCCGAGCGCGACGCGGGCGGCCGTCTCGCGGGCGCTGGCGCGCTCGAGGATCGGGCGGGCGTCGGCGAAGCCGTACTTCTGCATCCCGACGAGGTCGGCGTGACCGGGCCGCGGGCGGGTCAACGGGGCGTTGCGCGCGAGCTCGGCGAGGGTCTGCTCGTCGACCGGGTCGGCCGACATGACCTGCTCCCACTTCGGCCACTCGGTGTTGCCGATCTCGACCGCGATCGGCCCGCCGAGCGTCAGCCCGTGCCGGACCCCACCGAGGATGCTGACCGCGTCCCGCTCGAACTTCATCCGGGCGCCGCGGCCGGCCCCGAGGCGGCGGCGGGCGAGATCGACGTCGAGGTCGGCCGTCGTCACGGCGATCCCGGCCGGCAGCCCCTCGACGATCGCGACGAGCGCCGGTCCGTGGGACTCCCCTGCCGTCAGCCAGCGCACCATGGCGGGCATCCTCCCAAAGCGTCCGGACCCGGTCAGCCGGGGGGCAGCGCCGCGGCCATCGCCGCGGACGGCGCCGGCCGACCGGTCATCAGCTCGACCTGGCGTACGGCCTGCCACAGCAGCATGTCGCGGCCGCTGGCGACGCGGCCCGCGGGCCACGCGGCCGCCAGCGGCGTCGGCCACGGGTGGTACGACGCGTCCAGGAGCACCCCGGGTGCATCGCCGGCGAGCTCGGCCCACGAGACGGCGGCGTCCCCGGGCAGCGTGCTCACGACGACGTCGGCAGCGACGAGCTCGGCGAGCGGCTCCAGGCCGGCGACCTGCGTCCCGGGGACACCGACGGCGTGCGCGAGCGCGGCAACCTCCCGGGCCTGGGCCGGGCGTCGGGCGCACACGACGACGGCCGAGGTGCCAAGCCGCGCGAGGGCGGCGGCGACGCTGCGGGCCGTCGCACCCGCCCCGAGGATGGTGGCCGTCGCAGGGGCGTCGTCGACCCCGGCCCGGTGGAGCGCCTCGACGATGCCGTCGACGTCGGTGTTCGTCCCGGTCCACGACCCGTCGCCGGCGGGCAAAACCGTGTTGACGCTGCGCAGGGTCGCCGCCAACGGATCCACCTCCGCGAGCAGCGACAGCACCGCCTCCTTCAGGGGCATCGTCAGCGACAGGCCCGCCCAGCTGTCGTCGAGCCCGGCGATGAACCCTTCGAGTCCCGCCTCGTCGACCTCGACCGCGTCATACGTCCAGTCAAGGTCGAGGGCGGCGTAGGCCGCCCGGTGCAGCGCCGGCGACAGCGAGTGCGCGATGGGCGAGCCGAGGACCGCCGCGCGCCGCGGTGTCACGACGACGGGCTCGCCGACGCCGCGGCCTGCGAGGACGCCAGGTTCGCCTGGAACTGACGCTTGAGCTCCAGGAACTTCTCGTAGCTCTGCGCGAACTTCGTCTCGTGCGTGGTCGGGTCGATCGTCACGAAGTACAGCCACTTCCCCTTCGCCGGGGCCAGGGCTGCCTCCATGGCTGCCTCGCCCGGAGAGTTGATCGGCCGCGGGGGCAGACCGCGGCGCACGTAGGTGTTGTACGGCGAGTTCGTCTTCAGCTCGTCCTCGTTCAGCTGGATGTCGGTCGTGCCGAGGGCGTACGAGACGGTCGAGTCGAGCTGCAGCGGCATGTTGGCGTCGAGCCGGTTGTAGATCACGCGGGCCGCCTTCCTGAAGTCCTGCGGGGCGACCTCCGCCTGCAGCAGCGATGCGACGACCAGGACCTCGTACGGCGAGAGCCCGACGTCCTTCGCGCGTGCCTCGAGGTCGACGTCGTCGCTCGCCTGTCCGAACCGCTTGACCAGCTGGCGCAGCACCGACCGAGCCGTCTCGTCGCCGGTCAGGTCGTAGCTCGCGGGGAACATGAAGCCCTCGGGCCGGTCCTTGGCCCAGGTGGGCAGGTCGAGCTGCGACGGGTTCTGCAGGACCTTCTGGAAGTCGGCCTTCGGCAGGTTCGTGGTGTCCGCGGCAGTCGAGACCGTCTGCTCCAGCCGCAGGCCTTCCGGCAGCACGAGACGGCTGTCGGCGCGGGAGACGGGGTCGAGCATGAGGTCGAGCGCCGCGATCGAGCTCATCTGCTTCTTCAAGGTGTAGCGACCGGGTCCGATCGTCGACGCGCGGTCGTCGACCGACGCCGCGTTGACGAACGACTCGGACGAGAGGACGACACCGGCCTCCTGCAGCTTGGCGCCGATCTCGGTGAGGGTGTCGCCGCGCGAGACGACGACGGTCACGTCCGCGCCGCCACCGCCGGCGAAGTCGGTCGACTCGTCCGAGCCTCGCAGCAGGACGAACGACGTGGCGATCATGACCGCGGCGATCCCAACGCTGACGAGGGCGGCGATGCGTTTGCCCCACGTGCTCCGGTGCCGCGACGGGGGCAGCTTGTCGGAGGTCATGAACGGCTCCAGCTGGCTCATGGCGTCGTGCCCTCCTGTCCTCCCCGGGCCTGGTCGTCCCAGGCCTGCCTGTCCACGGCCTCGCCGGCCGGCTGCCCCGTGCGCTCCTCCCGGTCGAGGACCGCTTGCAAGAACGCCACCGCGGCCGCGCTGTCGATCACATCACGAGACTGCCGCACGGAGCGACCCGCCTCGTGCAGCGCGCGCTGGGCCTGCACCGTAGACAGCCGCTCGTCGATGAGACGGACGTCGACGTCCGTGCGTTCCGCCAGGGCGGCGGCCCAGCCCCGCGCCGCCTGCGCCGCCGGCCCCTCGTCGCCGGCGAGCCGAAGCGGCAGGCCGACGTAGCAGGCAGTGGCCTCCCATTCGACGAGGGTGGCGACGACGGCGTCGATGGCCGCGTCGCCCGCACGGATCGCCGGCAGTGGGACGGCGAGCATGCCGAGCGCGTCAGACCGGGCCATCCCGATCCGGACCGTCCCGACGTCGCATGCGACCCGGATCCCCGAGGGCACGCGGCCTACTGACCCGTCCGCTCGGCGACGAGCGCCTCGATGGCGGCGAACGCCGCGGCCACGCCTCCGGGCTCGCTGCCGCCGCCCTGGGCGAACTCCGGCTTGCCGCCCCCGCGGCCGCCGATCGCCGGTAGGCCGGCCTTGAGCACGTCGCCGGCGGCCAGCCCCAACGCCACGGCCGGCGGGCTCGTCGCGACCGCCATCGACACCTTGCCGTCGGCCACGGTCGCCCCGACGATCACGACAGCGGCGTCGGGACGAGTCCGCTCCCGCGCGGTGGCCAGCAGCCCCCGCAGGTCGTCCGCGGAGGTGCCGGCCGGGGCCTCGAAGGCGCGCAGGCGGACGGGGCCGATCTCGACGCCGTCGCCGACGATGTCGTCGAGGCTGGTCGCGAGCTGGGCGCTTCGGGCACGGGCCAGCTCGCGCTCGGCGTCCTTCAGCGAGGCGATGGTCCGCTCGACCCGGTCGACGACCTCCTCCGCCGGCGACTTGAGCAGCTCCGACAGCCGGGACACCAGCAGGTGCTCGCGGGCGAGGAAGCGGTAGGCATCCGCGCCGACGAGGGCCTCGACGCGACGGATGCCCGCACCGACGGATCCCTCCGACAGGAACGTCACGACACCGAGGCGGCCCGAGGTCGTCGTGTGCGTGCCGCCGCAGAGCTCACGGGAGTAGTCCCCGACCGAGACGACGCGGACGGTGTCGCCGTACTTCTCGCCGAACAGGGCCATGGCCCCGGCCGCGCGGGCGTCGTCCTGCGACATCTCCTGGGCGTACACGGGCAGGTCCTCGACCAGGACCTCGTTGACGCGCTCCTCGACCTCGCCGAGGACCGACCCGGGGACCGCGGTCGGGTTCGGGAAGTCGAAGCGCAGCCGGCCCGGCGCGTTCTCCGAGCCCATCTGCGTCGCCGAGTCACCGAGGCGCTCACGGAACGCCTTGTGGATCAGGTGCGTGGCCGTGTGCGCTCGGGCGATCGCGTCGCGTCGCGGCACGTCGATCTGGGCGACCACCGCGTCGCCGTCCACGAGCTCGCCGTCGACCACCTCGCCTCGGTGGACGAACAGACCCGGCACCGGCGCCTGCACGTCGAATACGTCGACCGTCGCTCCCGCCGCGCTCGTCAGCCGGCCCTGGTCCCCGAGCTGGCCACCGCCCTCGGCGTAGAACGGCGTGCGGTCGAGGATGACCTCGATGACATCGCCGACCCGGGCCGCAGGCACCGGCACACCGTCCTTGACGATGCCGATCACGGTCGCCTCACTCGTCACGTCGGTGTAGCCCAGGAACGACGTGGTCCCGCCGGTCGCGAGGATGTCGCGGTACGCGGTCGTCGCCGTCACTCCCTCCTTGCGGGCCTTCGCGTCGGCCTTCGCCCGGTCGCGCTGCTGCTGCATGAGGCGTCGGAATCCCACCTCGTCGACCTCCAGGCCCTGGTCGGCGGCGAGCTCGAGCGTGAGGTCGATCGGGAAGCCGTGCGTGTCGTGCAGCGTGAAGGCCACATCGCCGCTGAGCGTCGTGCCGCCCGACGACCGGACCGACGCGACCGCGGTGTCCAGGATGGTCGCGCCGGCACGCAGCGTCTGCAGGAACGCCATCTCCTCGCCGACCGCGATCTGGCGGATGCGAGCGGCCTGGTCGTTGAGCTCGGGGTACTGCGGAGCCATCTGGGCGATCGCGCTGTCGATGAGGTCACCCATCGCGGGCTCGGCCGCCCCCAGCTCACGCATCTTGCTGATGACCCGTCGGGTGATACGCCGCAGCACATAGCCGCGGCCCTCGTTGCCCGGGATGACGCCGTCACTGATGAGGAACGCGCAGGTGCGGGCGTGGTCGGCGACGACGCGCAGAGCGACATCCGCAGCATGCGAGGAGCCGTACGCCGAGCCCGAGAGCTCGGCCGCGCGGTCGAGGATCCCGCGGGTCGTGTCGATCTCGTAGAGGTTGTCGACGCCCTGCAGGATCGTCGCCATCCGCTCCAAGCCCATGCCGGTGTCGATGTTTCGCGCCGGCAACGGCTGACGGATGTCGAAGTCCATCTTCGAACGGACGGCGGACAGCTCGTCCTGCATGAACACGAGGTTCCACACCTCGAGGTAGCGGTCCTCGTCGGCCTCCGGCCCACCCTCGCGCCCGTGCTCCGGACCGCGGTCGTAGTAGATCTCCGAGCACGGCCCACCCGGGCCCGGTACGCCCATCGACCAGTAGTTGTCCTTGGCGCTGCGGCGCTGGATGCGGTCGAGCGGCACGCCGACCACGCGGTGCCAGATGTCCAGCGCCTCGTCGTCGTCCTGGTAGACGGTGGCCCACAGACGGGACTCGGGGAACCCGTACCCGCCGTCGGCGACCGAGCGCGTGAGCAGCTCCCACGCGAGCGGGATCGCCCCCTCCTTGAAGTAGTCGCCGAAGGAGAAGTTGCCGGCCATCTGGAAGAACGACGCGTGCCGCGCGGTCTTGCCCACCTCTTCGATGTCGAGGGTGCGGACGACCTTCTGGACGCTCGTCGCCCGTGGGTACGGGGCCGGCGCCTCGCCGAGGAAATAGGGCTTGAACGGCACCATCCCGGCGTTGACGAACAGGAGCGTCGGGTCGTCGAGCAGAAGCGACGCCGACGGCACCACCTGGTGCTCGCGGTCGGCGAAGAACCGCAGGAAGCGGCTCCGGATCTCGGCGGACTCCACGACTACTCTCCTTCGTCGGACGCGTGCAGGACGGCGGCCGCCGCAGACCCCGGGGTGGCCCCGGGCTCGTCGCGGGTGGCCGCGACCGCCTGTCCGGCGACGTGGCGCGCGACGTCGACGGCGTGCGCCGCCGACTGCCCGGCCTGCTGCACGGTCGCGACGACGCCGCGCTCGCGGGCGTCGACCACGGCCTGCTCGACCCGTCGGTACACGATGATGCCGCCCACGGCACCGACGGTCACCCACAGCAGCCTTCGCATGGGCACCAACCCTAACGGGCGTCCTCACCCTCGCCGGCGCGCAGATCGCGCAGCCGGGCAGCGGCCTCACCCCATCGCGCCTCGGCGCCGTGCGGCCCGGGGCGGTAGTAGGTGCGCCCGACGAGCTCGTCCGGGAGGTACTGCTGCCGGGCCACGCCGGTGGGCTCGTCGTGCGGGTAGACGTATCCGGCGCCGTGACCGAGCTTCGCTGCGCCGGCGTAGTGGGCGTCTCGCAGGTGTGGAGGCACGCGACCGATGCCGCCGGCGCGCACGTCGGCCACCGCCTCCCCGATCGCGATGATCACAGCATTCGACTTGGGCGCGAGCGCGGCGTGGATGGTCGCGTGGGCCAGGATGATCTGCGCTTCGGGCATGCCCACAAGGGCGACGGCCTGGGCCGCCGCCGTCGCCGTCTGCAGCACGGACGAGTCGGCGAGCCCGATGTCCTCGCTGGCGGAGATCATCAGCCGGCGCGCGACGAAGCGCGGGTCCTCCCCCGCCTCGAGCATCCGGGCGAGGTAGTGCAGAGCCGCGTCCGGGTCGCTCCCGCGCACGCTCTTGATGAAGGCGCTGACGATGTCGTAGTGCTGGTCGCCGTCGCGGTCGTACACCATCGCCGCCTGCTGGACGGCCCGCTCGGCGTCCGCCAGCGTGATCCGGGGCGGCTCGTCGCTGGCGGGATCGACGGCCGAGGCCGCGGCGTCCAGCCCGGTGAGCGCGCGGCGGGCGTCGCCGGTGGCTGTCCGGACGAGATGGTCGACCGCGTCGTCGTCCACGGCGATGACGCCCCCGAGGCCGCGTGGGTCCTCGATCGCCCGGCGCACGAGGAGGCCGACGTGCTCGTCGGTCAGCGGCGACAGGCGCACGAGCACGCTGCGCGACATGAGAGGGGCGATGACGGAGAAGCTCGGGTTCTCGGTGGTCGCGGCGATGAGCGTTACCCAGCCGTTCTCGACGGCCGGCAGCAGCGCGTCCTGCTGGGTCTTGCTGAACCGGTGGACCTCGTCGACGAACAGGACGGTCCCCCGGCCGTGCATCGCCAGCAGGTCGCGAGCGCGGTCGATGACCTGACGGACGTCCTTCACCCCGGCGGTGACGGCGGACAGCTCGACGAAGGCGCGGCCACTGCCGGCGGACAAGAGCGAGGCGAGCGTGGTCTTCCCGGTTCCCGGCGGGCCCCAGAGGATGACGGACACGACGGCCGCGCCGGCGGGCGCCGTGATGAGCCGTCGCAACGGCGAGCCGGGGCCGAGGGCGTCGTCCTGGCCCACGACCTCGTCCACGGTCCGCGGCCGCATGCGGACCGCAAGCGGCGCCGACGCGCGCGCAGGGTCGAGCCCGTCGTCGAACAAGGTCATACGCCGAACCATAGGACGGTGCCGTGGTCATGGGATTAGTCCGCAGGCGCACACGCAGATAGCCTGCAGATCGGGACAGTTCTTCGAACGTCCCCCTCTGGAGGTCACTCCCATGCCCACTATTCGACGCTTGGCCGCTGCATGTCTTGGCATCGCCTGTCTCGGGGGCGGCGCCATCGCCGTGCCCGCGGCACAGGCAGCCCCGGCCCCCCGCGCCACCTGCACGACCGACAGCCCCGCCGCGATGCGTCACGTCGCGCGGGACTACTACGGCGACATCAATGCCGGCGCGTGGAAGGCCCTGCAGGCAGTCCTCAGCGACGACCACCGGCAGCACCTGCTGGCACCGCTGCCCGCAGGAGGAAGTGACGACTCCGTCGCGGCCTGGAAGCTCATGAAGACGGTCTTCCCCGATCTGCGGGTCAACGCCAGGACGTTCACCGCCGACCGGCGGACGACGAGCTCGATCCCGGCCCACCGGCACCCGTCCGTCGCCTCGTACGGCGACATCACGCTGACCGACTCGACCGGCCCGAAGAAGATCGAGTTCGCGAACACGGTCTTCTTCGACCGGTGCGACCAGATCATCGACGAGTCGTGGGTCATCGCGACGCCGCCGTCGGTCGTGGCGGACATCCAGAAGCACCTCAGCGCCACCAGCTGAGTCCGCCGGCGCCTCAGCCCGGGAGCACGCCCGACACGTACGTCGCGTGCTCTGTCATGCCGAGGCGCCGGTAGACCCGTCGGGCAGGCTCGTTGTCCGCGTACATCTCGAGGTAGACGACGGCGGCCGCGTCCGCGCGGGCCCGTTCCGCCAGTCCGCGGACGACCCGCTCGGCGAGCCCGCGGCCGCGCCGATCCGGGTGCGTGCAGATGCTCACGAGGTGCGCAGCGCCGCTGGTCTCGGGGAACGACGCGCCGACGGCGACGAGCAACCCGTCGTCCTCGACCCCGACCCAGTGCGTGACGCTCGGATCGCCCGCTCGGATGTAGGCCGACGGCGACAGGTCCAGCAGCGGGTCGATCCGCGGATCGACGTGCTCGAGCTCGACGACGGCCTGGTCGGCCGGCCATGTGACCTCGGCGACCGGAAGGGTCCAGGCGCACCAGCCGCGAGCCGCGGCAGGGCGCAGCCGCGCCGGCAGGGACACGGCGACACCCGCCCGCACCGTCACCCCGTCGAACGCCGTCGACGCCGCGAGCCGGTCGATCAGCTCCGCCGCCACGACAGGGTCGTCGCCGACGACAGTCGCCCACGCCTGGCCGTCGGGTGCGTCATGGTCGCGGGTCCAGCACCACGCCACGTGGCCAGCCTCGACGAGGACCGGTTCGGTCAGCTCGCTGCCCGCCCGCCAGCGCAGATAGGCGTCCTCCACCGTCGACGCGCCCCTAGTGGTCGTCAAATCGGACATTGCGGGCGGGATTTCGACCATTCCAGGCGCGTCGGCGGTCAGGCGTCGGGGTCGTCCGGGGTCGCGTCGACACCCGCCTCCGCCCGCTGCTGCGCCGTGATCGGCGTCGGTGCGCCGGTCAGCGGGTCGAGCCCGCCGCCGGTCTTGGGGAACGCGATGACGTCGCGGATCGACGGCGTGCCGGCCAGCAGCATGCACAGCCGGTCCCAGCCGAACGCGATGCCGCCGTGCGGCGGCGGTCCGTACTGGAAGGCGTCAAGCAGGAAGCCGAACTTCGCGCGGGCCTCCTCGTCGGACATGCCCAGGAGCGTGAACACACGTTCCTGGACCTGCCGCTGATGGATACGGATCGACCCGCCGCCGATCTCGTTGCCGTTGCACACGAGGTCGTAGGCCCACGCGAGCGCCTCGGCCGGCGACTCCTCGAACCGGTCGCGCCAGTCCGCGTTCGGCGACGTGAAGGGGTGGTGCACGGCCGTCCAGCCGACCATCTCGCCGTCCTCGACGATCTCCTCGAACATCGGCGCGTCCACGACCCACACGAACGACCAGGCAGCCTCGTCGATGAGCCCCAGGCGTCGGCCGACCTCCAACCGGGCCGCACCGAGAAGGGCACGCGCATCGGCTTGCCGACCGGCGGCGAAGAAGACGCAGTCCCCCGGACCCGCCCCGACGGCCGCGGCCAGGCCGGCTCGCTCGTCGTCGCTGATGTTCTTCGCGACCGGGCCGCCCAGGGTGCCGTCCTCGGCGATCGTCACGTAGGCCAGGCCCTTCGCACCGCGCTGCTTGGCCCACTCCTGCCAGGCGTCGAACGTACGACGCGGCTGGTCGGCGCCACCGGGCATGACGACCGCGCCCACGTGCTCTGCCTGGAACACGCGGAAGGGGGTGTCGGCGAAGAACGCCGTCAGGTCGACGAGCTCGAGCCCGAACCGCAGGTCGGGCTTGTCACTGCCGTACCGGCGCATCGACTCGGCGTACGTCATCCGCGGGATCGGGCCGAGCTCGAGTCCGAGGACACCCGCCCAGATGGCCCGGATGATCGACTCGCCGAGCTCGATGATGTCGTCCTGCTCGACGAACGACATCTCGATGTCGAGCTGCGTGAACTCCGGCTGCCGGTCACCGCGGAAGTCCTCGTCGCGGTAGCAGCGGGCGATCTGGAAGTACCGCTCCAGCCCGGCGACCATGAGCAGCTGCTTGAACAGCTGGGGCGACTGCGGCAGCGCGTACCACTTGCCCGGCTGCAGCCGGGCGGGGACGAGGAAGTCGCGCGCTCCCTCGGGGGTCGAGGCCGTCAGGGTCGGCGTCTCGACCTCGACGAAGTCACGGCCGAGCAGCACGTCGCGCGCGATCTGGCTGACCTTGGAGCGCATGCGGATCGCCGACGCCGGGCCGGATCGGCGCAGGTCGAGGTAGCGGTGCCGCAGCCGGATCTCCTCGCCCACCGTGCTGCGGTCATCGATCGGGAACGGCAGCGGGGCCGACGTCGACAGCACCTCGACCGTCGTCGCCATGACCTCGACCGCGCCGGTGGCCAGCTCGAGGTTCTCGTTGCCGGCGGGCCGCAGTCCGACAGTGCCGACGACCGTGATGCAGAACTCATCGCGCAGCGGGTGCGCGACCTCGGCGTCGTGGACCACGACCTGCACGACCCCGGATGCGTCGCGAAGGTCCAAGAAGGCCACGCCGCCATGGTCGCGGCGCCGGGCGATCCACCCGGCGAGCGTCACCTGCGAGCCGGCGTCGGCCGGCCGCAGGCTCCCTGCGTCATGCGTGCGGATCACGGACATGCCTCCTGGCTGCTGGTGGACGAGACGGTGGGGCGGGCATCGGCCGCGGGCGGACGCCAGGTCGCGGCGTCGGCCGGGACCTGCTCGCCGGACCGGAGGTCCTTGACGGTGTCGCCGGCGGCATCGGGGAACCAGACGAACGGGATGCCGCGGCGGTCGGCGTGCTTGAGCTGCTTGCCGAACTTGTCCGCGGCGGGGGCGACCTCGCACGCGACACCGCCCGCACGCAGCTGAGCCGCGACCTGCTCGCTGGCCGGCCGCGACTCCTCGTCGGTCACCGCGACGAGGACCGCCGACGGCACCGCACGCGATGCCGCGACGAGCCGGCGTCCGAGCAGGACGGACACCAGCCGCGTCACACCGAGGGAGATGCCGACGCCGGGGTAGCTCTGCCGGCCGTCCGACGCCAACGCGTCGTAGCGGCCGCCGGAGGCGATGGAGCCGACGCCTTCGTGGCCGACGAGCTGGGTCTCGTAGACCGTGCCCGTGTAGTAGTCGAGGCCGCGGGCGATGCGCAGGTCCGCCACGACCGACCCCGGCCGGATCGCGTTCGCGCCGTCGACGACGGCGACCAGCTCGGCGATCCCCTCGTCCAGCAGGTCATCCGAGACACCGAGAGCACGGACGCGGTCGGCGAACGATGCGTCCGTCGTCCGGATCCCGGCGAGCTCCAGGCACATGAGCGCCGCCTCGCGACTCAGCCCCGCATCGGCGACGAGGAGGTCGGCGACCCGCTCCGGGCCGATCTTGTCCAGCTTGTCGACAGCACGCAGGACCGCCGCCGGGTCGTCCGCGCCGACACCGCGGTAGAACCCCTCGGCGAGCTTGCGGTTGTTGACCTGGATCACGGTGGGCGGGATCGGCAGCTCGGCGAGCACGGCGGACATGACGACCGCCATCTCCACCTCGTGGTGGAACGCGAGGGTGTCGCGCCCGACGACGTCGATGTCGGCCTGGGTGAACTCCCGGAAGCGGCCCTCCTGCGGCCGCTCCCCCCGCCAGACCTGCTGGATCTGGTAGCGCCGGAACGGGAAGTCGAGCTGGCCGGCGTGCTCGAGCACGTACCGGGCGAACGGCACCGTCAGGTCGAAGTGCAGGCCGAGCCCGGGGTCCGCGTCCGACTGCTCCGCGTGCAGGCGCCGCAGGACGTAGACCTCCTTGTCGATCTCGCCCTTGCGGAGCATCTCCTCCAGCGGCTCGACCGAACGCGTACGCAGCGGGGAGAAACCGTGCAGCTCGAAGACCCGACGCGCCGTGTCGACGACGAGTTGCTCGACGACCTGATCGGCCGGCAGCCACTCGGGGAAGCCGGACAGGCCGGCTCTGCGGGCCACGTCACAGCCCCTTGGGGTTGCGGCCGACCTCGGTGTCGTCGGCGAGCTGGCGAAGGTACGGGTTGCTCGCCCGCTCGGCGCCGATCGTCGTCTGCGGGCCGTGGCCGGGCAGGACGACGAGCTCGTCGGCGGCCGGTAGCACGACCCGGCGCAGCGACTCGATCATCGCGGCGTGGTCGCCGCCGGGCAGGTCGGTACGCCCGATCGACCCGGCGAACAGGACGTCGCCGCTGAGCATGATCTCGTCGAGCTCGAACACGACAGAGCCCTCCGTGTGGCCGGGCGCGTGGTGGACCACCATCGGGATCCCGGCGATGTCCAGGCGCTGCTGGTCCTCCAGCAGCAGGACCTCGCCCGGCTCCGTGAGCTCGAGCGCGCCCTTGGTCATGGCCAGCAGCGCCTCCCGCGCGAACATCGCGCTGGTGCCGGCGATGTCCTCCAGCCGGTAGCGGTCGTCCGCGTGGATCAGGGCCGGGATCGAGAACTCGTCGGTGACCGGGGCAACGGACCACACGTGGTCGATGTGGCCGTGCGTGAGGAGAACAGCCGCGGGCAGCAGGCGGTGCTCGCGAAGAAGGGCATGCACCCCGTCGATGGAGTCCTGACCGGGGTCGACGATGAGGCACGGCTCACCGGGCGCGGTCGCCAGCACGTAGCAGTTCGTGCCCCACGAGCCCGCGGGGAATCCGCCGATGAGCACGTGCGGGGCCTCCTGTCGGGGTCCCCGGCGGCTACGGGGCCGCACGGGGCGAGGGCATCCAGCCTATCTTCCGGGGTCGCTGCATAGACTCGGCGCCGCTCCTGAGGTTCAGGAGGGCGAAAGGACGTCATGGCCAGCAACAAGCGCGAACGCGAGCTGGCGCGCGCCAAGTACGAGCGGCAGGCGGCCCGCCGTGCCCGACGCGGCTCCACCGCGAAGCGTCGTCAGGTCATCGTGGCCTCGGTCGTCGTCGTCGCCCTCGTCCTGGCCTCGGTCGCGTGGGCCGTGTGGTCGATCACCGGGCGCGAGGACGTGAGCGCGAGCACGGGCTCCACGCCCCTCGCCTCCGCGCTCGCGTCGGCGCTCGCCACGGACTCCGCCGAGCCGTCGGCGCTGCCCACGAGCGCGATGGGCTGCAAGGCCCCGGGGACGCCGCGGGCGGACAACGTCACGTACGGCTCGCTGCCGACGGAGGACCCGGCGGGCGCGACGTCGATCACGCTGGCGACCAACTGCGGCGACATCGTCATCGCCCTCGACGAGACGGCACCCAAGACCGTCGCGAGCGAGGTCTTCCTCGCCAAGAGCGGCTTCTACGACGACACCCGCTGCCATCGCCTCACGACCGACGGAATCTTCGTGCTGCAGTGCGGCGACCCGAAGGGCGACGGCACCGGCGGCCCCGGCTACACGGTGCCTGACGAGAACCTGCCCGGCGGGACCGCAGCGACCTACCCGGCGGGCACGGTCGCGATGGCGAACGCCGGTCCGGGCACCTCGGGGTCGCAGTTCTTCATCGTCTACGAGGACACCGTGCTGCCCGGCGACTACACGATCTGGGGCACCGTCACGTCGGGACTGGACATCGTGAAGGAGGTCGCCGCTGCCGGGACCACGGACGGCAGCACGGACGGAACCCCGCAGCAGACCGTGTTCATCGAGTCCGCGAGCGTCCAGCCGGCCTGATGGCTTGGCTAGGGTGACCTCCGACGCCGCGGAGTGCCGCGGCCCGAGGCAGGGCAGGAGTCGACGATGACCGAGTCCGGGATACCGACGCCCGGTTCGCTGCGCCCGCCGACGCCCCGACGCACCGAGACCACGCAGTTCGGTCGGGTCGAGGCCGACGGCACCGTCATCCTGCGCGCGCCTGAGGGCGATGTCGTGGTCGGCCAGTGGGCCGCCGGCGATCCCGCAGAGGGCTTGGCGTTCTACGCGCGCCGGTACGACGACCTCGTCGTCGAGGTCGACCTCGTCGAGCGGCGGCTGGGCGACCAGCGCGCTACCGCCGAGCAGGCCGAGGCGGTCCTGGAGCGGGTCCGTCAGGCCCTCGCCGCTCGCGCGTTCGTCGGCGACGTCGCCACCCTCGAGGCCCGATGCGATCAGCTCGCCAAGGACATCGAGGCCGCGAAACAGGCGGCGAAAGTCCGCAAGGCCGAGCAGCGCGAGTCGGCGCTGGCCGCACGCCGGGCGCTCGCCGAGGAGGCCGAGGCGCTGGGGCCATCCACCTCGTGGAAGGCCACGACCGAGCGGTTCGCGGCGATCGTCGAGGAGTGGAAGGGCCTTCCGCGCGCCGACCGCGGCGCGGAGCAGGAGCTGTGGCAGCGGATCAGCGCAGCCCGCACCGGCTTCGACAAGCGTCGCCGCCAGCACTTCGCCGAGGTCGACGCGAAGCGCAAGGAGGCCATGGGGGCCAAGCGCGACCTGATCGCGCAGGCCGAGGCGCTGGCGACCTCGACGGACTGGGCGAAGACGTCGCGCGCGCTGCGCGACCTGCAGGCGGAGTGGAAGCTCGCCCCGCGCGGCTCACGCACCGACGAGGACAAGCTCTGGAAGCGCTTCAAGGCCGCGCAGGACTCCTTCTACGCCGCTCGGGTGGCCGCCGAGGAGGCCGCTGAGGAGCAGCTGCGCGAGAACGTGCCGGCCAAGCGGGCGCTCGTCGAGCAGGCCGAGGGCCTGCTCCCGGTCACCGACCTCAAGGCCGCGAAGACCGCGCTGCGTGGCATCCAGGAACGCTGGGACGCCCTCGGCGACCTGCCGCGGGCCGACCGTGACGAGCTCGAGCGCCGGCTGAAGCGCGTCGAGGAGACCATCCGCTCCGGCGAGGCCAAGGCGTGGCAGTCGAGCGCGTCCGCAGCGGGCAACGCCGCGTTCATCGATGCCCTGTCGCGGCTGGAGTCCAAGCGCGACGCGGCACTGGCACGCGGGGACGAGGCGACGGCAGCGAGCCTGGACGCGCAGATCGCCAGCACCCGCGCCCTCCTCGGCGGCTGATCCTTCCGCCGAGCTTGAGCTTTCAGGCCTCATCCGCGCGGCTTGGGGCCTGAAACCTCAAGGTTGGCGGGGCTAGGTCAGACGCGGTAGGCGTCGTAGACGCCCTCGACGCTGCGCACCGCCCGCAGGACCGAGCCCAGGTGCTTGGGGTCGGCCATCTCGAACGTGAACCGCGACAACGCGATCCGCTCGCGGGTCGTGCTGACTGACGCGCTGAGGATGTTGACGTGCGTGTCCGAGAGGGCCCGCGTCACGTCGGACAGCAGGCGGGCGCGGTCCAGCGCCTCGACCTGGATGTTGACGAGGAACACGCTGCTCGACGTCGGCGCCCACTCGACCTCGACCATGCGGTCCGGCTCGCCCTGGAGCCCGGGCACGTTGACGCAGTCCGCGCGGTGCACGGACACCCCAGCACCGCGCGTGACGAACCCGACGATCTCGTCGCCGGGCACGGGCGTGCAGCACCGCGCGAGCTTCACCCAGACGTCGTCAGCGCCCTTGACGACCACCCCGACGTCGCCGGCCGTCCGGGGCTGCGTGCGCTGCACGGTGGCCGGGTTGACGCCCTCGGCCGCGTCGTCGGACGCACCGACGACGCCGCCGGCCGAGTCGACCAGCTTGCGCACGATGGTCGCCGCGGAGATCCGGCCCTCGCCGACCGCGGCGTAGAGCGCCGAGACGTCGGTCTGGTGGAGCTCGGCGGCGATCGTCGTCAACGCCTGGTTGGTCATCATGCGCTGCAGCGGCAGACCCTGCTTGCGCATCGCCCGGACGATCTCGTCCTTGCCGGTCTCGATCGCCTCGTCGCGGCGCTCCTTGGAGAACCAGGCCTTGATCTTCGATCGGGCCCGGGGCGACTTGACGAACCCGAGCCAGTCGCGGCTCGGTCCGGCTCCATCCGCCTTCGAGGTGAAGATCTCGACGACGTCGCCGTTCTCCAGCGTCGACTCCAGGGGCACGAGCTTGCCGTTGACCCGCGCGCCGACGCAGCGATGGCCGACCTCGGTGTGCACGGAGTACGCGAAGTCGACCGGCGTCGCCCCGTCCGGCAGCGCGATGACATCGCCCTTGGGGGTGAAGACGAACACCTCGGTCGAGCTGAGGTCGTAGCGCAGGGAGTCCAGGAACTCGTCGGGGTCCTCCGTCTCCCGCTGCCACTCCAGCAACTGGCGCAGCCAGCCGAAGTCGTCCGGACCGGACTTCCCGCCGACGTCCTGCTGCTTGTAGCGCCAGTGCGCCGCCACGCCGAACTCCGCTGACCGGTGCATCTCCTGCGTGCGGATCTGCAGCTCCACCGGCTTGCCCTCGGGACCGATGACGGTCGTGTGCAGCGACTGGTACATGTTGAACTTCGGCATCGCGATGAAGTCCTTGAACCGGCCGGGAACCGGGCTCCACTGCGAGTGGACCACGCCGAGGACCGCATAGCAGTCGCGCACGGTCTCCACGAGGATGCGGACGCCCACGAGGTCGTAGATGTCGGCGAAGTCGTGGCCGCGCACGATCATCTTCTGGTACACGGAGTAGTAGTGCTTCGGCCGGCCGGTCACGATCGCCTTGACCTTGGCCGCCTTGAGGTCGGCCTCTACCTGGTCGATGACCTGCGTGAGGTACTGGTCGCGCAGCGGCGCCCGCTGGCCGACGAGGCGGACGATCTCCTCGTACATCTTCGGGTGCAAGGTGGCGAAGGAGAGGTCCTCGAGCTCCCACTTGACAGCGTTCATGCCGAGGCGGTGCGCCAAGGGGGCGTAGATCTCCAGCGTCTCGCGCGCCTTCTGCTGCTGCTTCTCGTCCGGCATCCATCGCAGGGTCCGCATGTTGTGCAGCCGGTCGGCGAGCTTGATGACCAGGACGCGGATGTCGCGGGCCATCGCGATGACCATCTTGCGGACGGTCTCGGCGGCCGAGGCCTCGCCGTACTTGACCTTGTCGAGCTTCGTCACGCCGTCGACGAGCTGCGCGATCTCGTCGCCGAAGTCCTCCCGCAGGGCGTCCAGCGCGTATCCGCAGTCCTCCACCGTGTCGTGCAGGAGAGCGGCCGCCAGCGTCGGCGCGGTCATCCCGAGGTCGGCCAGGATCGTCGCGACTGCGAGCGGGTGGGTGATGTAGGCCTCGCCGGACCGGCGCTTCTGGTCACGATGCAGGTACGCGGCCATCTCGTACGCCCGCTCGACGAGGCGGACGTCGGCCTTCGGGTGGTACTTGCGCAGGGTCCGCAGCAGCGGCTCCAGCTCCGACGATCCGTGCCGCTGTCCCCCGCGGCGGGCGAAGCGCGACAGGCGGCCACCTGAGTCCGGCGTGCCGACGGCCGGAGCCGCAGTCTGCGGCTCCGTCGGAAGCGGCGACTGCTTGGCCACGAGCCCCTCTCCGGTAGCGCGGGTGCTCAGTCTACGGGCGCGCTTGCGTCGAGCAGCGCGACCAGGGGCGTGCCCAGCGCCTGCACACGATCCCGGCCGCCGAGCGCCGGCAGGTCGAGCACCACGGCAAGTGCGACCACCTCGGCGCCCGTACGACGGACGAGCCCGATCGCCGCGGCCGCCGTCCCGCCGGTGGCGAGCACGTCGTCGACGATGACGACCCGCGTACCCGGACCGGCGGCGTCCTGGTGCAGCTCCAGACTGGTCGACCCGTACTCAAGGTCATAGGCCTCGGCGTGCACGGCACCGGGCAGCTTGCCCGGCTTGCGCAAAGTGACGAACCCGGCATGGACGTGGTGTGCCAGCGCGGCGCCGTACGGGAAGCCGCGCGCCTCGACACCGACGACGAGGTCGATCGTGCCGCGTCCCAGCCGAACCGCCATCAGGTCGATCGCGGCGCCGAACGCGATCGGGTCGGCCATCAGCGGCGTGAGGTCCCGGAAGAGGACACCGGACTCCGGCCAGTCCGGGACGTCGCGGACCCGTGACCACAGCAGACGCTCCATCGCGTTCGTCGCCGTCGGCGACGGGCTGCTGGCGTTCACGGCGCGCTGGCTCAGCGACCGCGCTTGGACCGCGGCTGCCGCCGAGGCTGTTGGCGCCCGGCGGGGTCGATCCGCGTCGTGGTCCCGCTGGCCGACGGCGGGGTCTCGCCGTCGCCGTCGCCCGCCGCCTCCGCGGTCGCCGCCGTCGTCGCCGACCGCCCGCTCTTGCGCCGGGCGGCGACGCGGGCCGCGAGGGCCTTGATCTCCGGCTGGCGCGACTTGAGCTGGACGAAGAACGGCGTCGCGATGAACACCGACGAGTACGCGCCGACCGCCATGCCGATCGCCAGGGCGACGGCGAGGTCGAGCAGCGTGCCCGCACCGAGCAGGCCCGCTCCGACGATGATGATCGCGAGGACCGGGAGCAGGGCGACGATCGACGTGTTGATCGACCGGACAAGCGTCTGGTTGACCGCGAGGTTCGCCGACTCCTCGAACGTCACGACGGACTGGCCCGTGATCCCGCGGGTGTTCTCCCTGACCTTGTCGAAGACGACGACGGTGTCGTACAGGGAGTACCCGAGGATCGTCAGCAGGCCGATGACCGTCGCCGGCGTCACCTCCAGACCGGTCAGCGCGTAGATGCCGATCGTGATGACGAGGTCGTGCGCCAGCGCGATCAGGCCGGCGATGGCCATGCGCCACTCGAAGTAGATCGACAGGAAGATCGTGACCAGGATGATGAAGACGATCAGGCCCTGGAGGGCCTTCTTGGAGATCTCTTCACCCCACGTCGGACCGACGACCTGGATCTTGATGTCGCCGACGGAGACGCCGCAGGCCTCGGCGAGCTGACCGGCGAGCTGCGTGCTCTCGGCCGGGGTCAGCGCCTCGGTCTGGACCCGGACCGTCCCGCTCGCGGTTTCCGTGACGATCGCCTGCTCGCCGGAGCCGGACTCCGCGATGACCCGGGCCTCCTCGACGGTGCAGGTCGCGTTCGGAATCGAGAAGTCCGCGCCGCCGCGGAACTCGATGCCGAGGTTGAGTCCGCGGAAGAACAGGGCGCCGACCGCGACGAGAAGGATGATCGCCGAGACGACGTACCACGTCCGCCGACGGCCGACGAAGTCGATCGACACCTCGCCGCTGTACAGGCGGTGCCCGATGGAGCCCAGCCGGCTCATGAGGAGACCTCTTTCGTCGAGGCGCGACGTCGGGACGGTGGCGGGGAGCCGGTCAGGCCGTGGCCGCCCAGGCGGTCGGCGTTCAGGCCGGTCCAGGAGGAGCCCTTCTGCATCCACGACGTGCGACCGATGAGCACGACGAGGGGGTGGGTGAACCAGAACGCCACCAAGACGTCGATGACGGTCGTCACGCCCAGGACGAACGCGAAGCCGCGCACGTTGCCCACGGACAGGAAGTACAGGACGACGGCGGCCAGCAGCGAGACGAAGTCGGCAGCGAGCAGCGTGCGCCGAGCACGCACCCAGCCGGAGTCGCAGGCCTGCCGCAGCGACCGGCCCTCGCGGATCTCGTCACGGATGCGCTCGAAGTAGACGATGAACGAGTCGGCGGTGATGCCGATCGCCACGATCGCGCCCGCGACACCCGCGAGCGACAGCGTCAGCCCGATGGTCTTGCTCATGACGACCAGCGTCAGGTACGTGACGATGCCGGCCACGACGAGCGAGAGCACGGCGACGACGCCGAGCGCGCGGTAGTAGATGAGCAGGAAGATCGCGACGAGGAGCAGGCCCAGGAGCCCGGCCACGATGCCGGCGTGCAGCTGGTCGGTGCCGACGGTCGCCGAGACGGTCGTGACCTCGACGGGCTCGAGGGTGACGGGGAGTGCGCCGTACTTCAGGATGTTGGCGAGGTCCTTGGCCTGCTCGGCGGTGAAGTTGCCCTCGATCTGGGCCGAGCCGCCCGGGATCGCCTCGTTGAACCGCGGCGCCGACACCACGACGCCGTCGAGGACGATCGCGAAGGCGTTGCAGGGGCTGGCGCCCTGGCCGCACTCGGGCAGCTGGACGAGGTCGCTCGACATCTGGTTGAGGGCGCGCGCGCCGTCGGCGTCGAAGTCGAGGGAGACGACCCAGCCGATGCCGTTCTGCGGGAGCACGGCGTTGGCGCCCGTGACGTTCGTGCCCTCGATGACGGCCGGCTGCAGGTTGTACTTGTACCTGTCCGTGGTGTCGTTGAGACAGGTGCCCAGCCACAGTGTCGGGTCGTCCGGCCGGCCACCGGTGTAGTTCTCCGGCAGCGTGCAGTCGAGCGCGTCGATCTGCGCCTGGAACTCCGGCGTGTTCTCCGCCGACTGGATCAGCGGGGCAGGCTCGTTGGTCGACGTCGGGCTCGGTGTCGCCGACGGCGTCGCGCCGGGCGAGGCCTCTGGCGAGGCTCCCGGCGTGGCGCTGGGGCTCGCGGACGGCGTCGGACTGGGAGTAGCGGACGGGCTGGGGCTCGCGGAGGCGTCCGGGCTCGCGCTGGCGTCCGCCGATGCGGTCGGGGCCGTCGCGACCGGGCTGAGGAGTGCGTACACCGGCCGGAAGTCCAGGCGGGCGGTGCGCTGGACCAGTTCGACGAGCCGGTCCTGGTTCGCGCCGGGGACCGAGACGACGATGACAGCGCCGTCGCCGGAGCCCTGCGTGGTGACCTCGGCCTCCGATACGCCGAGACCATCGACACGCTGACGGATGATCGACACCGTCTGGCTGAGCTGCTCCTCGGTGATGCTGACGCCCTCGGTCACCGGGGTTGGCTTGAGGATGACCTGCGTGCCGCCCTGGAGGTCCAGGCCGAGCTTGATGCTGCTGTCGGTGCCGGGCCAGAACGCGACCGCGGTCAGCGCGATCACGATGGCAAGCAGGGCGAGCAGCAGCCGGCCTGGCCTGCTCGGGGGCGATGGCGCCACTGTGCTCCTTTGATGCTCCTACGGCCCCACGGCATCCGCGCCACGCCGCGAGGGCGGAGGGCGCCGGACGAAGGCGGCGGTCAGTCTACGGGGGGCTTGGGATCGGGCCCGGCATCGCCCGTGGCCGCGTCGGTGTCGGAGGGCTCGTCGTCCGTCTGCTCCGCCGTCACGGGCTCGATCACCTTGCCGATGGCCGCGGGGACCACGCGGACGAAGACGCCCGGGGACACCTCGAGGCTGATCTGCTCGTCGGTGACGACGGCGATCGTGCCGAACATCCCCGCGGTGGTCATCACCTCGGTGCCGGGGGCCAGGTTGCGCATGAGCTCAGCCTGCGCGCGCTGGCGGTTCTTCTGGGGGCGGATGATGAGGAAGTAGAACGCGACACCCGCCGCGGCGATGAGCAGCAGGCTGGTGGGATCCACGAGACGCCCTCTCGGAACTTGCACGTCCCGGCTGGACGGTGCGGTCGAATGAGGCTACCCCATGACTGCCGAGCCGAGAGTGCGGTCTTATCCGAGCTCGAGCGACTCCTGGGCGCCGGCGTCCGGGACGGGCGGGGCGAGGCCGGCGTGCCGCCAGGCCGCTGGGGTGGCCATCCGGCCGCGTGGGGTGCGCATCAGCATCCCCAGTCGGACGAGGAAGGGCTCGGACACGGTCTCGACGGTTTCCGGCTCCTCCCCCACGGCGACCGCGAGGGTGGACAGGCCGACCGGCCCCCCGCCGAACCGGCGGACGAGGGCGTCCAGGACGGCCCGGTCGATCCGGTCCAGGCCGAGCGCGTCGACCTCGTACAGCTCGAGCGCGGCGCGGGCGCTGTGCGTCGTGACGACTCCGTCGCCATGCACCTGGGCCCAGTCGCGGACCCGGCGCAGCAAGCGGTTCGCGATTCTTGGTGTGCCCCGGCACCGGCCCGCGATCTCGGCGACACCGCCGGGCTCGACGGGGACGGCGAGCAACGACGCCGACCGCAGCAGGATGATCTCCAGGTCGGGCTCGTCGTAGAAGTCCAGGTGCGCGGTGAAGCCGAACCGGTCGCGTAGCGGGCTCGGCAGGAGGCCGGCCCGGGTCGTGGCGCCGACGAGCGTGAACGGCTCCAGTTGGATGGGGATCGCTGTCGCGCCGGGGCCTTTGCCGACCACGACGTCGATCCGGAAGTCCTCCATCGCGAGGTAGAGCAGCTCCTCGGCGGCTCGGCCGGTGCGGTGGATCTCGTCGATGAACAGCACCTCGCCGGTCTGCAGGCTCGACAGCACGGCGGCCAGGTCACCGGCGTGCTGGAGCGCGGGTCCGGCCGTGATCCGAAGCGGTGCGCCGAGCTCGGCGGCGATGATCCCGGCCAGCGTCGTCTTGCCCAGGCCGGGCGGACCCGACATCAGCACGTGGTCGGCGGCGCGGCCGCGTCGACGGGCGGCCTCCAGGACGAGTCCGAGCTGGGACTTGACCCGGTCCTGGCCGACGAAGTCGCCGAGCGAGGTCGGTCGCAGTGCCCCTTCGACCGCGACGTCCTCGGGATCTGCATCCGCGCCGAGGGTCATCCGCGATCCAGCCCACGCAGGGCGGCCTTCAGCAGCGCGCCGACGTCAGCCGCTGCCCCGGCGGCGTTCGCCTGCGCGACGAGGTCCGGGTCGAGCCGGTCGATGGCGGCCTCCGCGTCGCGGGCGGACCAGCCGAGCGAGGTCAGCCCGCCAGCGACGGACTGCTGCCAGCCGGCCGGTACGGCGGCGGCACGGGTCGATGTCGCTGCACCGGACGGCGGGCCGAGGCGGTCGGCCAGCTCGAGCAGCAGCCGCTGAGCGCCCTTGCGGCCGATCCCCGGGACGGTCGTCAGGGCCCGCTCGTCGCCCGAGGCGACGGCCCGGCGCAGCTCGTCCGGGGTGAGCGTGCCCAGCAGGGCGAGGGCGATCCGAGGTCCGATACCGCTGACCGTCTGGACCTGCTCGAAGACCGCCCGCTCGTCGGGGTCCGCGAACCCGAACAGGGTCCAGCCGTCCTCACGCACGACCGTCGAGGTCGTCAGCTCGACGTGCTGGCCGGCGCGGTACGACAGGGCGGTCGCGGGCGTGCACTGGACGGTCAGGCCGACGGCGCCGAGGTCGACGACGAGGCTGTCGTGCCCGGCGTGGGCGACCGTGCCCCGGACGAACGCGATCACCGGGCAGCCGCCATCGCGGCGACGGCCGCGTCGAGCCGGCGCTGTGCCGTCCCGCGCCACAGGTGGCAGATCGCGATGGCCAGGGCGTCGGCCGCATCGGCCGGCTTCGGCGGGCCGGGCAGGTGCAGTATGCGGGTGACCATGGCGGTGACCTGGGTCTTGTCGGCCCGGCCCGACCCGGTAACGGCGGCCTTGACCTCGGTCGGGGTGTGCAGGGCGACCGGGATCCCGCGTTGGCCGGCGAGCAGGAGCCCCATCGCGGCGGCCTGGGCCGTGCCCATCGCGGTGCGCACATTGAGCTGGCTGAAGACCCGCTCGATCGCGATGGCGTCGGGCTGGTGGGTGTCGACGAGGTCGACGAGGGCCGCCCACACCTGCGCCAGCCGGAGCTCGATCGACTCGTCCGCAGCGGTGCGCACGACGCCGACGTAGACGGCGGTCGGCGTACGTCCGGGAGCACCGTCGACGACGGCGACGCCGCAGCGCGTCAGACCCGGGTCGATCCCCAGCACCCGCACGAACCCTCCTCCGACGTCCCGAACACCTGTTCGCACACCATAACGACGCCCACCCACAATCCAGCGCACCACACGGGGCGCTGGTCAGGCGAAACGGTCGGCCAAGCCGACGGGGGCGCCGGTGACGGTCGCGAACCCGGACCGGATGTCCTCGACGAGCTCGGCGAGATCGGACACCGCCCGGTCGTCAGCGGAGAGGCCGACGTAGGCCGCGCCGTCGTAGGTCACCATCGAGATGTTCACCGCTGCGCCGATCGTCGCGACGAGGGGGTAGACCGCGATCATCCGGGCACCGGCCAGGTACAGCGGTATGGGCGGGCCCGGCACGTTGCTCGTGGTGACGTCGGAGGCCCGAGCCGCCTGGGCGAGCATCGGCACGGGGACGAGCCAGCTGACGTCCGCGAGCGGGTCGGCCAGGCGGATCGCCGGCTCGGCGCGCCAGTGCGCGACGAGGTCGTGTGCCTGGCCCATCAGCTCGTCGGTGGTCAGCCCGGCGACGGGCATCGGGAACCGGGCGATGCTGACGGCGTTCGACGCGCGGGCGCTCCGGTCACCCGCATCACCGCGCAGACTGATGGGGACGTTGACGCGCAGCTCCTCGACGAGCACGCCGTGCCGCCGGTGGTACGCGTCCATCCCGGTGGCGACCGAGGCCATGAACGCGTCGTTCACGCTCAGGCCACGGTCCTTGGCCGCGGAGCGGATGCCGTCGAAGGGAAGGTCGAACGCGGCGAACCGGTACGTCGTGCCACGACCGACCATGACCGGAGACATCGGCCCGTCGGGCACCGCGGCAACGCGGCCGATCGACGTGACGGTCGACCAGGCCCGTCCCCACGTCGCCCGCGTCTCGGTGACCGACCCGCGGGCGAACCCGAACGCGCCGCGCACGGAGGACACCGCAACACCGGCACCCCGGCGCAGGCCGTCGGCGAGGTTCGCGTACGTGACGTCCCTCAGGCCGACCTCCTCCGCGTCGGGAGCATCGGGTGCCGGTGCCTCGTTCGGATCCGGGTCCGGCCCGAACTCGAACAGCGCCAGGCCCATCGCGACCGTCGCCTGGCCGTCGGCGATCGAGTGGTGCAGCTTGAGCAGGAGGGCGGCCTGACCGTCCGGCAGCCCCTCGACCAGCGCGGCCTCCCACAGCGGACGGCTCGTGTCGAAGTCGATGAGGCTCATGCGCCGCGCGTCGTCGAGGAGACCCTGCCAGCCGGCACCCTCGGGCAGCCGGTAGCGGCGCAGGTGCAGGTCCAGGTCGAAGTCCGGGTCGATCGCCATGCGCGGCGCGGACATGCCGAACGCCCCGAACAGCGGGCGCATGCGCAGCATCGGCACGCACAAAGAGAGCCGCTCCATGCGCGCCCGCAGGCGGTCCCATGGCGGCGTGGAGTCCAAGATCGTCAGCGCCACCACGGTGGAGCGCATCGCCGGGTCGCTGGCGGTGCGGAACGTCGCGGCGTCCCATCCCCTCAGCTGAGTCCCGACGTAGTCGTTCACCCCACGGCCTCCATGACGTCGTCGCTGACGTCGAAGTTGGCGTACACGTTCTGCACGTCGTCGCTCTCCTCGAGCGCCTCGATGAGACGGAAGACCTTGCGGGCGCCGTCCTCGTCGAGGTCGACGCTGACGCTCGGCAGGAAGCTCGCCTCCGCCGACTCGTAGTCCCAACCGGCCGACTGGATCGCCGTACGGACACCGACGAGATCGGTGGCCTCGGACACGATCTCGAAGGACTCGCCGAGGTCGTTGACCTCCTCCGCGCCGGCGTCGAGGACGACCATGAGAACGTCGTCCTCGGTGAGCTGGTCACCCTTCGGGACGATCACGACGCCCTTGCGGCTGAACAGGTAGGACACCGAACCGGGATCGGCCATGGACCCGCCGTTGCGGGTCAGCGCGACGCGGACGTCCGTGGCGGCGCGGTTCCGGTTGTCGGTGAGGCACTCGACGAGCAACGCCACGCCGCTCGGGCCGTAGCCCTCGTACATGATCGTCTGCCAGTCGGCGCCGCCGGCCTCGACGCCGGAGCCGCGCTTGACCGCTCGCTCGATGTTGTCCAGGGGGACGGAGTTCTTCCGCGCCTTCTGGATCGCGTCGTACAGCGTCGGGTTGCCGTCAACGTCGCCGCCACCCTGCCGGGCCGCGACCTCGATGTTCTTCACCAGGCGCGCGAACAGCTTGCCGCGCTTGGCGTCGATCGCCGCCTTCTTGTGCTTGGTGGTCGCCCACTTGGAGTGGCCGCTCATGCCTGATTCCTCACGTTGTCCATGACCCGCCGGACGATGCCGACGAACGCCTCGTGGATCCGATGGTCCCCGGTCAGCTCCGGGTGGAACGCGGTGGCCATCAACGGCCCCTGCCGGACCGCGACGATCGTAGCGTCGGCGCCCTCGCCGCCGGCACGATCGACCCGGGCGAGCACCTCGACCTCCGGCCCGGCCTCCACGACGAACGGCGCTCGGATGAAGACCGCGCGAAGGGGCTGCGGCCCGATCTCCGCGATGTCGAGGTCGGCCTCGAACGAGTCGATCTGCCGGCCGAAGGCGTTGCGTCGCACGGTGACGTCCAGGCCCCCGATCGTCTCCTGATCCGGACGCGCGTCGAGCACGCGGTCGGCGAGCATGATCATGCCGGCGCAGGACCCGTACATCGGCATCCCCGACGCGCGGGCGGCGCGCAGCGGATCGAAGAGCCCGTCGAGCTGCGCCAGACGGGACATCGTCGTGGACTCCCCGCCCGGGATCACGAGCCCGTCGACGGTGGTGAGTGCTTCGGCGCTGCCGACGCGAACGGCGTGCGCGCCACATGCTTCAAGGGCAGCGAGGTGCTCTCGGACGTCACCTTGGAGCGACAGCACCCCGATCGTCGGAGGTCGGGTCATTCGGGTCCTCCAGGGCTACCAGCCCCGCTCCTCCAGCCGGTGGTGCACCGGCAGGTCCGCCACGTTGATGCCGACCATGGCCTCACCGAGGCCGCGAGACACCTTGGCCACGACGTCGGGGTTGTCGAAGTGCCGGGTCGCCTGGACGATCGCGTTGGCGCGCTTCACCGGCTCGCCGGACTTGAAGATGCCCGAGCCGACGAAGACGCCCTCCGCGCCGAGCTGCATCATCATCGCCGCGTCGGCCGGGGTCGCGATGCCGCCGGCGGTGAACAGGACGACCGGCAGGCTGCCGCGCTGCGCGACCTCCGCCACGAGGTCGTACGGCGCCTGGAGCTCCTTCGCCGCGACGTAGAGCTCGTCCTTGGACATGACGGTCAGAGCGCGGATCTCGCCGAGGATCTTGCGCATGTGGGTGACGGCGTTCGAGACGTCGCCGGTCCCGGCCTCGCCCTTCGAGCGGATCATCGCCGCGCCCTCGGTGATCCGGCGCAGCGCCTCCCCGAGGTTGGTCGCCCCGCAGACGAACGGCACGGTGAACTGCCACTTGTCGATGTGGTTGGCGTAGTCGGCCGGGGACAGCACCTCGGACTCGTCGACGTAGTCGACGCCGAGCGCCTGCAGCACCTGGGCCTCGGCGAAGTGACCGATGCGCGCCTTCGCCATGACCGGGATCGACACAGCCTCGATGATCCCGTCGATCATGTCGGGGTCGGACATGCGCGAGACGCCGCCCTCGGCGCGGATGTCGGCGGGGACGCGCTCGAGCGCCATGACAGCGACGGCCCCGGCGTCCTCGGCGATCTTCGCCTGGTCGGCGGTGACGACGTCCATGATCACGCCGCCCTTGAGCATCTCGGCCATACCGCGCTTGACGCGGTCCGTTCCGACGACAGTGGTGGACACGACGGGAACCTCGCTTGCTCAGGTGTTGGGGCTACCGATCCTACGCACCCGCGCCGTACGCGGCGCCGTCCGCCCGCTCCGTCCCGGTGAGGGGTCAGGTGCTCGACAGGCCCGCCGGGATGGTGTCGTCCATCTCCCAGGGCTGCGGCCACGGGGTGCGCCCGGCCAGCCGGAACAGCCGGACCATGCGCTGTCGCCGGACCTGCCGGCACGCCCGGACCGCGTCGTTGTGGAACCGGCGGGACAGCTGGACCCGACGGCAGGCCGCGTCCAGCTCGTCGAGCAGGTCGGCCCCGGCCGGCAGGGCGGCGATCTCCTCGGCATCCTCGGGCTCGATCGCCGCGAGGAGCGCCGCGGTGACGTCGGACTCCGCCTGCATCCGGTCGAGGTCCGGCAGGTCGGCCTGGCTCGCGTCGTGCGCCGCCGAGGCGAGGACGAGGCTCGCCGCCGGGTCGAGCAGGCCGGAGGCGACCAGCTCGGTGCAGACCGTCGATCGCCGTAGGAGGTGCGCGTCGAGCGTGGCGCGGGCCCCATCGATGCGACGGTGGAGGTGGTCCAGGCGGCCGGCAGTGTTGCCGATGTAGACGACCAGCAAGATCGCGGCGAGGCCGACGAGCGCGATCGCGAGCCAGCCGGTCATGTCCCCTCCCCCCGGGCGCCGGGCGCGAGCCGGCCGACGAGCTGGCCCCGCAGGTCGACCGTCACCTTCTCCCCCGGCATGCGGACGCTGTCGTACACGGCGATGACGTCCTCGACGACGCGGTCCCAGTCGAAGGTGCGGACCCGGACGCTGGCGGCGGCGACGTACGAGGCACGCAGCGCCGGGTCGCCGACGACGGCGACGACGGCATCGGCGAGCGCGTGCGGGTCCTGGTTGGTGAACAGCCGGCCCGCGCGTCCCTCCTGCAGGACATCGCGGAACGCCGCCAGGTCGGACGCGACGACGGCTGTGCGCGACGCCATGGCCTCGACGAGCACGATCCCGAAGGACTCGCCGCCGGTGTGCGGAGCGACGTACGCGCCGACGGTGTGGAGGGCGCGGGCCTTGTCCGCGTCGCTGATCGTGCCCAGGAACCGCACGTGGTCCCCGACGGTCGGCGGCAGGGCCTCGCGCTGCTCGTCGGCGTCGCCAGGACCGGCGACGAGCACCTGGAGCCCGGGAAGCCGGTCGATCAGCTCGGGCAGCGCAGCGAACAGGACCGGCAGCCCCTTTCGCGACTCGTCCATCCGGCCGAGGAACAAGATCGACGGGCGAGCCGGGTCGACCCCGGGGAGGGTCTCGGTCCCGGCGTACGGCCCGAGGCGTACCCCGTTGGGGATCAGGACGGCGTCGCCGCCGAGGTGCGTGACGAGGGTGCGACGGGCCTCCTCGCTCACGGCGATGCGGCCACGGATCTTCTCCATCACCGTCTGGCTGATGTAGTAGCTCGCCGAGAGCGTCCTCGACCGGTCGTATGAGGAGTGCCAGGTCGCCACGAGCGGCCCGCGAGCGATCCAGGTCGCCAGCAGCGCCGCGCTCGGGGCGATCGGCTCATGGACGTGCAGGACGTCGAAGTCCCCGTCACGGATCCACGCGCGCACGCGACGAGTCGCCTTGACGCCGAAGCTCAGCCGTGCCACCGAGCCGTTGAACCGGACGGAGACCGGCCGCCCGGCCGAGTCGACGCCCGGCTCGACGGTCTCGGTGTCGTCGACCGGCGCGAGGATCCGGACGACGTGGCCGTGGTCGCGTAGGGCGGCCGCGAGGTCGGCGATGTGCGTACGAACCCCGCCGGGGGTGTCCCAGGCGTACGGGCAGACCAGGCCCACCCTCACGTCGGCTCCCCCGCTCGCGGCCCGTCGACCGCGTCGACCGTTCCGGCGGCCGGGCGGGCCCGACGGGTGTCGGCGAGCCAGACGGGCTGCAGCATGTGCCAGTCCCGGGAGTGCTGGCGCAGACCGGCCTCGAGCACGTGGGCGACCGCCTGCGTCATCACCTGCGTGCGCTCGGCCGTCGTCCCGGTGACCGGCGGCACGATCTCCGGGAGGAGCTCGGTCACGGCGCGGTCGTCCTCGTACCAGGACACGGCGGGGACCAGCGGTGCGCCGGTCATCAGGGCGAGCACGGCCGGACCGGCCGGCAGGGAGGCGGGCTCGTCGAACAGGTCGACGACGACACCGGTTCGGGACAGGTCCCGGTCGCCGAGCAGCGGGACGACGCGGCCCTCGCCCAGTCGACGAGCGAGCGTGCGGACGAGCCCCGGCTCACCCAGGGGCACGATCTCCATGCCGAGGGACTCGCGGTACTCGACGAACCGGTCGAACAGGCCCTCGGGCTTCAGCCGTTCGGCGACCGTCGTGAGCGTGCCGTAGCGCTGGGTCGCCCACGCGCCGGCGTGGTCCCAGTTGCCGCCGTGGTTCAGGGCGATCACGACGCCGGTGCCCGCGCCGACCCACGTGTCAAGGCGCTCGAACCCGCGCAGCTCGAACGTGTCTCGGACGCGTTCCGGCGACCACGTCGGCAGCCGGAAGGCGTCACACCAGTAGCGCAGGTACGAGCGCATCCCCTGCCGCGACAGCTCGCGAAGCGCCGTGTCGTCCGCGTCCGGGTGGACTCGCGCGAGGTTGCGCTCGAGCTGGACGACGTCGCCGCCACGGCGCCGCCACAAGGTGTCGGCCACGCCGTCGAACGTTCGGTAGGCCGCACGCTCGGGGAGAAGCCGAACGACGCGCCAGCCCGCCGCGAACGCCCACTCGGTCGCGGTGTCGGTGACCTGGGTCATCGCGCCGGAGGGACGCGCAGCTGCGCCCGGACGGTCCAGATGCGCTGGCCGATCGTGATCAGCCCCAGGACCCCGAGCGCCCACAGCACGATCGGGAGCACATACGGCACACCGAAGCCGGCAAGCAGGACGGCGACCCCCGCGATGATCAGCCGCTCCGCCCGTTCGGCGATCCCGACGTTGGCGGTTGCGCCGACCGCCTCGGCCCGTGCCTTCGCATACGAGGTGACCTGACCGGTGACGAGGGCGGCCGCGGCGGCGGCGGCGAGCCAGGGCTGGCCGTGGAACGCGCCGTACAGGACGAGGCCACCGAAGATCGCCCCGTCGGCCAGCCTGTCCATCGTGGCGTCGAGGAAGTTCCCCCACGGCCCGGACGTGCCGGAGATCCTCGCCATCGTGCCGTCGAGAAGGTCGCTCATCGCGAGCACGACGAGCAGCACCACGGCGGCGAGGAACCAGCCCTGGGGCAGGCACACGAGAGCGACGGTCGCGGTCGCGATGGTCCCGCCGATGGTGACGGCGTCCGGCGAGATGCCGATGCGCAGCAGGAGCCGGGCAACCGGCTCGACCGCCCCGCGGATCGCCGACCGCACTCCGGCGTTGTTCAGCACGCCGTCGACTCTAGTGCGCGCGCGGAACCCGAGCCGGCCCGTCGTTGCCTCATTCGTGCATCCGGTTGCTTCGCCAGGCAGGCGCGCGGGAGGCTTGCAACGCGCACGCCAGGTCCGCCTGATACGAGCACCGCCGACTCGAAGGAGCCCGTCCATGGCCGACAAGAGAGCCGACCGCCGGTCCGTTGCGGCACCCTCGCCGCAGTCCCCGGACCGGATCCGTAACGTCGCGCTCGTCGGTCCCGCCGGCTCGGGCAAGACCTCGCTCATGGAGTCGCTGCTGCACGCCGCCGGGGCGATCGGTCGCCGCGGGTCCGTCGCAGAGGGATCGACCGTCGGCGACTGGGACCCGGTGGCCGTCCGGCAGAAGCGGTCCGTCGGCATGTCCGTCGCGACGTTCGCGTGGCGGGACGTCGTCGTGAACCTCATCGACTCCCCCGGGTACGCCGACTTCACCGGCGACCTGCGCGCCGCGCTGCGAGCGGCGGACGCCGCCTTGTTCGTGGTGTCCGCCGTCGACGGCATCGACGCTGCCACGGCGCGGCTGTGGGACGAGTGCGAGGTCGTCGGCATGCCCCGGGCGGTGGTCGTGACCAACCTCGACAAGGAGCGTGCGGACTTCGACGAGACCGTCGCCGTCTGCCAGCGCGTCTTCACCGGCGGCGGCGGTGTCCTGCCGCTGTTCCTGCCGGTCCACGGAGATGACGGAGTGGTTGCCGGGTTCATCGATCTGCTGGACGAGAAGATCTGGGACTGGACCGGTGGCGCGGCGGTCGTCACGGCCGCCGAGGACCGCCACCGCGAGCTCATCGAGTCCGAGCGGGCCGCGCTCATCGAAGGAGTCGTCACCGAGTCCGAGGATGAGGACCTCATGGACCGCTTCATCGGCGGCGAGCACGTCGAGGTCGACCAGCTCACCGCCGACCTGGAGAAGGCCGTCGCGCGCGGCCACTTCCACCCCGTCATGGGTCACGCCGTCCGGACGGCGAACGTCGGCGCCGAGCTCATCCTCGACCTCGTCGTCCGCGGCTTCCCCTCGCCGGCCGAGCACTCCCTGCCCGTCGTCACGGCGATCGACGGCTCGCCGGCCGAGCCGCTCACGGCCGACCCCGCCGGTCCGCTGGTCGCCGAGGTGGTCAAGACCTCGAGCGACCCCTACGTGGGCAAGGTCTCGATCGTCCGCGTCTTCTCCGGCACCTTGGTGTCCGACGCCATCGTGCACGTGTCGGGCCACTTCTCGCCCGGCACCGGGCACGAGGACCACGACCTTGACGAGCGGATCGGGCACCTGACGGGCCTCGTCGGCGCCCAGCACAGCGACCTCCCGCGCGCGATCGCCGGCAGCATCGTCGCCGTCAGCAAGCTCGGCCGTGCCGAGACCGGGGACACGCTGTCGGCCGTCGACCGCCCGCTCCTGATGGAGCCGTGGCAGATGCCCGCACCGCTCCTGCCTGTCGCGATCACGCCCCGCAGCGCTGGCGACGAGGACAAGCTCGGCAGCGCGCTCGCCCGCGTCGCCGCGGAGGATCCGACGCTGCGGGTGGACCACCCGGAGGAGACCGGGCAGATCGTCCTGTGGACACTCGGCGAGGCGCACGCCGATCTCGTCCTCGACCGGATCCGGACGCGCTACGGCGTCGCCGTCGACGCGATCGAGGTCAGGGCCCCGATGCGCGAGACCTTCGCGTCCGCATCGGAGGGCAACGGGCGGCTCGTGAAGCAGTCCGGTGGCCATGGCCAGTACGCGGTCGTGGACATCACCGTCGAGCCGCTCGCCCCCGGGTCCGGTTTCGAGTTCGTCGACAAGGTCGTCGGCGGGGCGGTCCCCCGCAGCTTCATCCCGTCGGTCGAGAAGGGGGTCCGCCACCAGATGATGCAAGGGGTCGCCGCCGGCTTCCCCGTCGTCGACATCAAGGTGACCCTCGTCGACGGCAAGTTCCACACGGTCGACTCCTCCGACATGGCATTCCAGACGGCCGCCGCGATGGCGCTGAAGGATGCGGCGGCCCGGTGCTCGATCAGCCTCCTCGAGCCCGTCGTCACGTTGACGGTCGACGTGCCCGACGAGCACGTCGGTGCCGTCATCGCCGACGTCTCCACGCGCCGCGGCATCATCAAGGGCACGGCGTCGCTGCCTGACGGCCGGTCTCGGGTCGTCGCCGACGTTCCCGAGGTCGAGATCAGCCGCTACGCGATCGACATCCGCAGCATCACCCACGGCACAGGCGACTTCACCCGCTCGGCAGCCGGCTACGCCCCGGTTCCGGCGAGCCTCGCGAAGCGCCTGATCGAGGCCGGCGCCTTGGCCTAGTCGCGGGTCACGGGTCCAGGCGGTAGCCCAGGCCCGGCTCGGTGACGAGGTGGCGCGGATGGGCGGGGTCCGGCTCGAGCTTTCGTCGCAGCTGGGCGAGGTAGACCCGCAGGTAGTGCTGCTCGTGCTCGTACCCCGGACCCCATACGTCGGTCAGGAGCTGGGCGTGCGGCACGAGCCGGCCCACGTGGCGGGCGAGCACCTCGAGCACGTGGAACTCCGTAGGTGTGAGCCGAACCGGAGTCCCGTCGCGCCGGACCTGACCGGCCGCGAGATCCACGGTGAAGGAGCCCGTCTCCACGACGGCGTCGGCGGGAGCACCGGCGAGCCGGCCGCGCCGGGCGGCGGCCCGGATCCGGGCGAGCAGCTCGTTCATCTCGAACGGCTTCGTCACATAGTCGTCGGCGCCGGCATCGAGCGCGGCCACCTTCTCCTCCCCTGTGCTCCTCGCCGAGAGAACGATGACGGGCACGGGGCTCCAGCCCCGGATTCCGTGCAGCACCTCGACGCCGTCGAGGTCCGGCAGGCCGAGGTCCAGGACGACGACGTCCGGGTGGGCGCTGGCCGCGAGCGCAAGCGCCGCGCGGCCCGTGCCGGCGACGTGCACGTCGAATCCGCGGGCCTTGAGGTTGATCGCCAGAGCTCGCGCGAGAGCTGCCTCGTCTTCGACGAGCAGCACGGTCGTCATGCTGGCACCGCGGTCGTCGTGGCCACGGCCGTAGGGACCCGCACCACCATGGTGAGGCCGCCGCCCGGAGTGTCGTCGACCTCGATGACGGCGCCGACGGCCTCGGCGAGACCGCGGGCGACGGCGAGGCCGAGCCCGACGCCGGAGCCTTCCGGGACGTCCCCGAGTCGCTGGAACGGCTCGAACATCCGGTCTCGCTCGCCGGCCGGGACCCCAGGACCGCGGTCAGCGACCCGCAGCTCGACCGCCTCTTCTGGGACGACGGCGGCGGTCACGCGGACGGGCTCGCCGTGCGGGCTGTGCCGCACGGCGTTCTCGATGAGGTTCGCCAGCACTCGCTCGAGAAGGCCGGCATCGGTCGAGATCAGCGGGAGCGTCTCGTCTGTCTCGTCGACCACGGACCCCGCCGGGACTCCGGCCATCGCTCCGTCGACGACCTCCACCACCGACACCGGGGAGAGGACCGGCCGGACGGCACCGGTCTGCAGCCGGCTGAGGTCCAGCAGGTTCGACAGGAGCGTGTCGAGGCGGTCGGTCGCATCCGACGCCTCCACCAGGAGCTCTCGCTCGTCCGCGGGCCGCAGGTCGAGCTCGTCGTCGAGCACGGTCGCCAGCGCCGCCTTGATGCCGGCGACCGGGGTCCGAAGGTCGTGCGAGACCGCCGCGAGGATCGCCGTCCGCACCGAGTCCGAGGCACGCAGCCGCGCGACATCGGCGGCCCGGGCCGCGAGCCGGTTGCGGTCGAGCACCGCGCCGGCCTGAGCGGCGAAGGCGTCCAGCAGACGCAGGTCCGACGCGGGCAGGGGCCGCCCGACGAGCGCGAGCCGAAGCCCAGGTCCGGCATCGACGACGACGTCAGCGTCCTCGGGCGTCGTCGGCGGCCGATCACCGGTGACTTCAACCGCCGTGGCCCGGCCGGGTTGGTCGCCGCTCTCCTCGAAGAGCGCCGCACTTCGCATCCCGAACGTCGTGCATGCCTGGTCGAGCAGTGCTTGCACGCCGTTCCCCCGGCCCAGGACTCCCGTCGACAAGGACAGCAGGACGGTCGCCTCGGCCCGCCGCAGCGCCGCATCCTCGGCGCGGGCGGCGCTTCGGTCGACGATCGTCGCGACGACCGCGCCGACGAGGACGAAGACGACGAGAGCGAAGGCGCTCTCGGGCTGCGCGACGGTGAACGTGTGGTACGGCGGCACGAAGAAGAAGTTGGCGCAGGCCCCCGCCAGGAGCGCAGTGAGGACTGCCGGCGCAAGACCGCCCACCAGCGCGGTCGCGACGACGCCGAGAAGATAGGTGAGCAGGACGGCCGTCAGGCTGAGCACGTCGCGGAAGGGCAGCAGCGCAGCTGTGAGCACGAGCGGGATCACGAGGGCCGCTCCCCAAGCCCACGCCCGCCGACCCCGCGGTACGCGACGCCGCGCCGACCACCAGTGCCTCCCGACGCCGGCCCGCTCGTGCGTGACGACGTGCACGTCGATGTCGCCGGAGTCGCGCACGATCTGGTCGACGGTGCTCGGGCGGAGGACCAGGCTCAGTCGTCCGCGGCGCGATGCTCCGACGACGACCTGAGTGCCATTGACGGATCGGGCGAACTCGAGCACCGCCTCGGCCGGGTCGTCGCCGACGACGGTGTGGAAGGTACCGCCGAGGTCCTCGACCAGCTGCCGCAGATGAGCGATGGCCTCCGGCCGGGGCCCGACCGTGCCGTCCCCCCGGATGACGTGCACGGCGACGAGGTCGCGACCCGCGCTGCGCCCGGAGATCTGAGCCGCCCGCCGCAGGAGGGTCGTGCTCTCCGGCCCGCCGGTGACGGCTACGACGATGCGGGTCCGGGCCGCCCACGTGCCCTGGATGTCGTGCTCGGCCCGGTACCGCTCGAGGCCTTCCTCGACCCGGTCGGCGAGCCACAGCAGCGCGAGCTCACGGAGCGCCGTCAGGTTGCCGACACGGAAGTAGTTACCGAGCGCCGCGTCGACCTTCTCGGGGGCGTAGACGTTGCCGTGCGCGAGACGTCGCCGCAGGGCCTCCGGCGACATGTCGACCAGCTCGATCTGTTCGGCGGCACGGACGACGGCATCGGGCACGGTCTCCCGCTGCCGGATGCCGGTGATCGCCTCGACGGTGTCGTTGAGCGACTCCAGATGCTGGATGTTGACGGTGGAGATGACGTCGATCCCAGCTGCGAGCAGCTCATCGATGTCCTGCCAGCGCTTCTCGTGGCGGGAGCCCGGCACATTCGTATGAGCGAGCTCATCGACGAGGACGACCTCGGGCCGGCGGGCGAGGATCGCGTCGAGGTCGAGCTCCTCGAAGACAACCCCCCGGTGGTTCAGGCTCCGGCGCGGGACGACCTCAAGACCGTCGACAAGCGCCGACGTGTG